>NZ_JAOWLE010000009.1 GCF_025751515.1 Actibacterium sp. XHP0104 | reverse complement strand
CAACACAAAGAGGCCCCACAGTGCATTGGGTTATCGCCCACCGGCCCCGGAATCCATCATCCCGATGGAACACAGGACGATCATGCACTAACAATCAAACTGGACCAGTCAGATGAGGCTGCTCAGGGGGGCGACGTCAGGCGGGGCCGGGATGTGCAACGGTAGCCTGAAAATCCACATGAGCGAGACGCCAAGGATCGAGCGATTGTGGGGTTTCCGGCGGGCGTCAGTGCTTGGCCCCAAATCGTCATCGTGGCAATTTAGTTAGCGGCCGTGCCGCTTCAAAGATCAGCCCAGCCAAAAGTGCGGGACGGCAGCAATGCGGACAAAGCCTCATTTCTCTGCGGCCGCACCAATAGAGGCTCAGGGTTGGCAGGGCAGAAACGTATGGTTTTTTGACCAAGCTTCTCGATGATTTAAGGCTGCTCAGCCCAAACCTTGTAGTCGAACAGGGCGCCGTCTTCCTTGGCGAACTGAACGGTTTCGCGAACATATGCGGCGGAACGTTGGGGATCGAAATGATTGAGCCAGTGTTCGGGGTCGTCGCCGATTGGGGCAGGCAAGATGCCGTAGCCGAAATTTCGCTTGACGGTCCCACCGGCTGCCTGTGCGACCTCCATTCTTGAAACGCCAAAGCCGCGCGTGGCAAGATATTCGTTGAACTCCAAAAGCTCGGCTTTGGAAATCCATTCAGTGCCTGCCCCTGTTTGTGCCTGCTCTATCAGGTCTTCAAACCATGTATTCATGGCTACTCCAGTGGACGGATAATGTTGTCCGGTTGGTTCTCTTTGTGCCCAAGCGGCAGATTACGATTGCTTACAGCGAAGACGTTGCCATCGGGATCAAGAAGAACCCAATGGCCATCTTGACCTGTCAGCAGGGTCATATCCTGACCTTTGTATCAGCCGCGCCCTTCAACGATACCGCTCGGATCTGGACGAGGATTGGCAATGATATCGTCGATCTGCCCAACATCGTGGCCTTTGAGACAAATATGTCTTGCCCGTTCCCCTTGCTGCCATGGGGCAGAATTCTGTTACCACCGGGTGCCGTCGTGGCCCCGGGTCGAGCATCAACGATATTCGGCCCCGCCTCCTCCGGGATAGGTGTCGATATGACGTTGTCGCTTCTACGACTTCCGGTCAAATTCAGCCGTATCCATTTCGAAGTCATCGACGAGCGCTTGAATCTCCAAATCATCGAGCACGCCTGGATGCCGTTTATGAGCGACATAGACGCCTTCCAATGCGAGGTCATACTCCCCGACATAGAAAAACCTTCGGTCCATGGACATGTCCAAATTCGCATCTTCAAGTGCAGCGAGTTGCTTTTCCAGCAGATCGATTGCTTCTTTGTCGTCCATAGATCACCTCGGATTCCTTACAATGCCATTACCGGATACTGGGTATCCGGTTCTCACTCTACCGTCTGGTCGCACAACGACCTCTATTTCAACGCCGTTCACCTCACCGGTGATCAACAAATCGCCTTCACGATGAGCAGGCCCGACGACACGTCCGGCCCCGCAACCTTCCTGATCGCGTCCAAAATGTCATCATCCGACCAGCTTTCGGGAAACTCCGTCTTGCCGGGCATCCCTGTGCCAAACCGGTGACCACCACTCCGCCCTTCCCCATCCAGAATGTGACGTGCGCGGTCTTCGGGAATCGATACGTTGTCGATAGAATGTGGGTTCTCCATCGCAACGATATTCGGCCCCTATTGGTGCAAATTCGGGGTTCTTGGGCAGGACCGGATACCCGCCGCTGCTAATCCCTTCCTGCACGAGGGCATAGGCTGTCGCTGCTAAGCGACCTTCGACAGTTGTTACATCGACCCCCAGTCGCGCGCCCCGACATTGACCGCTACTCGTCAGAGTAAGGAGATCAAGGAGACACTGACTCGTAGACGCTTTCTTGCGGTGCTTTTCGGTTACTGCGCTACATTGTCAATTTTGCTGTACATCTCCGGGGTCTTCTACTTGCGCCTTTCGTTCAGTAGTCTTGACCTGCCTTGGGTGCAGACCTCGTTGCAGATTGCCCAATTGTTTGCGTGGGGCGTTTACACATGGATGATTTCTAGCTTGCTGATCGTCACACTCTTAGGTCTCCACTACCTTGTCGAGAGGATGCACCGGGCGTGATGCTCTGCCTTTGTCGTGGTAAGAAATGTGGTATGACGCCATTTTCATTTCTTATTATCGTGAAATATCAAATGATTATGCAATAAGAGTGTAAGACTTCGTCTCCGCCACCTATCTAGCCGGGAAAATCCCCCTGAAACCAGCCGCCAGCGACGCATGGTGTTGCGGGGCTCTGCGCGTTGGTTGCGTGTGAGCGGGACAGGGTCTGCAACTTTGTTGAGGTCGGCGATTGTGCTGATCGTGCTGGCGGCCTTCAGACAACGCCCCGGATTGCGGGGCCCGTCTCAGGCGTCGCGGATCTGCTCTGCCAGCCAGGTGGCGCGCTTTTGCTGTTCGTGTACCATGGTCAGCTTGCTTTCCAGGCGCTGGCGCTTGGCGTCGTCGGTGGTTTCGGCAAGCTCGGCCTCCAGCTTGGCGGCTTTGGTCTCCAGCTTGCGCAGCAGCTCGTCCACATGGGCGGGCTTGATCTTTTGCGCTTTGCCCTTGTCGAGGCGTTTGAAATACTTGTCGAGCTTGTCGATCGTGTTCTCAAGTCCCATGGCGGTTCTCCTTGCCCGATGCGGCAGTATCCTGGCCGGATGTAAGAACGATGTGACAATGCGGCTGCGTCATTGTGTCCTTGCCTTTTGCGGGCTGTGGGTCATGTCGGCCAGTTCCTCGTCATCCAGCGCTAGGATGCGCTCGACCTCGGCCATGGCGTCGCCGGTTTCGATGTAAAAGGCCCGCGCCGCGCCCAGAAGGTCACGCATGGCCGAGTAGGCATAGTGCGAGTCGTTCAGGAACGAGGTCGCCGCAATCGCGGTCAGCTGATGATCTCGGATCAGGGTTTCGACCCGCGTATTGGTGGTTTGGGCATCGCTTTCGACCTGTAGCCGCTCTTGGTCCAGCCACAGGCTTGAGCGTTCGGTCGGGTCTTCAAGGTCCAGCTTGCGGATCTCGACCAGGATGCGGGCGATCTCGGTGCGCAGATGGTCATACAGCTCGGTGATCGCGCCCTTGGGGCGCTCGGTATAGCGGGTCGCGTTGCGCCGCAAATGCTTGACCGATTTGACCGCCCGCACGATCTGACCGGCCACGTCCCGCAACGAGTAGATCTCGTGCATCGCGTCCTCGGGCATGTTCTTCGACCCGGCGCGGGTGGCGAATTCGACGATGGCGGCGTAGAGCGTCTTGATCTGCGCCTCGTAGCGTTGGTCGATGTCGAATTCGATCGGATGATGGCTGTGCTTGATCGTGTCTTCCAGGGCGGCCGAGGAAAACACCTGGTGCTGATGCAGGTTCAGCCCGTGCAGGATCAGCTCGGCCGCGTTGTCATAGAGATGCTTGACCTCGTGCCGCATGGCGACCTTGACCGTCTCGGGAAACTCGTCCACGGCCTCGGTCAGATATTTGGGCTGGCTGCGATCCTCGGCGGGCTGGGGGATGGCGCGTTCGAGAAACGCGATCAGGCGGTGCAGCAGCGGCAGCATGATCATCACGCCCAGCAGGTTGAAGATGGTGTGAAACACCGCCAGCTTCAGCGCAAAGTCATCCTCGGCAATGCCGACCCCCGCAGCGATCATATCGACCGACATCCGGATCGGGCCGATCAGAACCAGCGCGATCGCCGCTGTGCCCGCATTGAAGATCAAATGCGCCAGGGCCAGGCGCTTGCCCTGAAAATTGGCGCTGAGTGCGCCGATGATCGCGGTGATCGTGGTGCCGATATTGGCCCCGATCGCCAGCGCCAGCGCGTTTTCATAGGAGATCTGTCCGGCTGCCAACGCGGTGATGATCAGCGTCATCGTGGCATGGCTTGATTGCATCACCACAGTCGCCGCCGTGCCGACCAGCGTGTAGACCACCAGTCCCAACAGCCCGGTCAGCGCAAGGCGCGACAGGTCGAACTGATCCTTGAAGGCTTCGAACCCTTCTTTCATGTGGTGGATGCCCAGGAACAGAAAGCCCAACCCGGCCAACACATATCCCGCGCCGCGGATGTATTTGTTCTTTTGAAAGACCAGCACGATCGCCACCGCCAGCATCGGCAGCGCATAGGCCGAGATGTTCACCTTCAGCCCGAACCCTGCCACCAGCCAGGCGCCGGTTGTCGTGCCGATATTGGCGCCAAAGATGATGCCCACCCCCGCGATCAGCGAGATCAGGCCCGCCGACAGGAACGAGATGGTGATCACCGACACCAGCGAGCTGGATTGCATGATCGTCGTGGTCAGAACCCCAAACCCCAGCGAACGCCCGACAGAGCCGGTGGCCTTTTCCAGCGTGGCCTCAAGCAGGCCGCCAGAGAACTGCTTGAACCCGTCTTCAAGCATCAGCATGCCGAACAGAAAGATCGCGACACCTGCCGCGATTTCCTGAAAATCGCCGCTGAACCAGAATCCCAGGCCCAGAACCAGCAATAGCGCGGGCAATGTCACTTTCTTGATCATCCGGGGGGTGGCCTCATGAAAAGCACCTGCCGGTCAATACGATAGGGCGCTGAAACGCCAAGCCCGGCCCATTGATGATGGACCGGGCAAAGCTGTTCGGCAAGAGGGGGGAAGGGGCGCGTCGCGCCGCAATATGGCAGCGGCTGAATGAACAGCCACTGCCACGCGTTATGAAATGAGGGTCTTCAGGTCAAACGGTCTTGCGGCGTCGACCAAAGGCGATAAGTCCGCCCAGGCCTCCCAGCAACAGCAGCCCGGTTGCAGGCAGCGGAATGACCGCGCCAGGAACCCCGACCAGGAAGAACTTTTCGGGGCCATCGTTCATGCCGCGCATTGAGGCAAAGAACTGAACCTTGTCGTTGTCGCCATAACCCGCCAGCGAGGTGAACCCGGTGATCAGCCAATCGGCCCAGCCGATGCCGTTGTTACCGGCAGCCACGACAACCGGCGCGGCCATCTGGTCGATCAGTGCGCCGTTGATATACATGGCAAAGTTCACCAGCGTCTGCGGCGAGTTCGCGTTGGTCTGGTTCACATCCAGGCCGATGCTGATCACATTGCCAGCGATGGAGCGAATTTTCGCAACCGTGTATTCCGGACTCCATTCGCTGATCGCGGAAAGGTTCCCGGCGTTGTTATACTTTGTGTAGGGCAGCGAGGCCGGCTGTGTCGGGCAGACGGTGCCAGCGATGATGCACGGGTTTTGCTTGGTGTTCTGCACCGGATCAACCGATGCATCGACGACGCTGAGGCTGGCAGCGGATGCGCCGCTTGCAAGGGCCAGTGCCGTAATGCAGCCAATAGCGGCCGCTTTTAGTTTGAAAAATTTCATATCTGGGCTCCCCCATATCAAGAACACAATCGAGACCGGTAACCCGGCTCGCCACTCTTGGTGTGAGTCTATTGTGCCACATTTTGGCCATAATTGCGAGTCGGTAAGAGCTTTCGGTGTTGACGAGAGGGAGAAAATCCCGGTTGTGCATCGATTCCAATAGGTTGGTCTAAAACGAAAAACGCCCCCGCAACACGGGGGCGCTGTCGTTAGTGGGCCGATTGCCCGGTTTACATATTGCCGAACACCTTGAGCCAGCGGATCAGGATCGGGGTCAGGCAGATGATCATCAGCACCGGCATCATCAGCCCGGCCAGGACGGCCGACATTTTCACCGGCAGCTTGTTGGCCTTTTCCTGGGCCTTCAACTCGCGGGTCAGGCGCATTTCCTTGGCATAGTTGGACAGCGCATCAGCAACGCTGGTGCCGAATTGCAGCGACTGCACCACCACGTTGGCAAAGGACGATACCTCTTCGACCCCGGTCCGCGCGGCCAGATCCAGAAAGGCCCGCTGGCGGTCCTTACCGGCCTGGATTTCAAGCTGAAGAATGGTGAATTCGTCGGCGATGGCCGGGGCCACCGGGGCGATCTCATGGGCCACGCGGGTCATCGCGGCATCAAAGCCCATCCCGGCCTCAAGCGCGACCACGATCAGGTCAAGCGCGTTGGGCAGCGACCGCTCGATCGCCAGGCGGCGTTCCTTGATCCGGTCATGCAGCCACATCGCCGGCAGGAAGAACCCGAACAGCATCAGCACCGACAGGATGACCATCGTCTGGCCCCACGAGAACGAGGTCAGCGCGTTGCGCACGATACCCGGCAGCGGCACCTGCTGCGGCAGGTAAAGCAGCGCCAGGAACAGCGCGGGCAACAGCAACGCCAGCGCGGTGCGGATGATGTAATACAGCTGGATGGCGTTGCGGCGGTGAATGCCGGCCTGACGCAGGCGCTTGGCAATCGCGCTGCGCTCTTTCTGGGTCTGGGGGACCAGCGCACGCAGCAGGCCCTTGGGGTCGTTGTCATGCAGGCGCAGAACGTCCGCACGGCTGCGGCGACGGGTGGTCGACCCCATCGCGTAAAGGCGGCGCTGGCGGGGCGAGGGGCCAGCGAAAGAGGTCGACATGCCGTAGACGAAGAGGAACACGCCGATGGCCAGTCCGATCAGGGCCAACCGGTCGGGCGACAGGCTGTCCAGGGTCAGAAAGTCTTGGAATGCGGTCTCCATTGGGACACCTCCTCAGAATTTGAAATTGACCATCCGGAACAGGATAAGTGTCTGCAGGACGATCAGGGTCAGGGCGGCGCCGGCGAAATACTTGAACAGCGGCTCGTGCCAGACATCGCCGTAAAAGGACGGCGAGGTGAAGTTGACGATGCCGAAGATCAGGAAAGGCAGCACCGACAGGATCAGCGCGGAAAGACGCCCCTCGGCCGAGATCGCGTGGATCTTTTTGCGCATGGTGGCGCGGTCGCGGATCACCTTGGACAGGATGCGCAGCACATGCGACAGGTTGCCCCCGGTCGAGTGCTGGATGCCCACGCTGACCGAGGCATAGCGGGCGTCCTCGGTGCCGACACGTTCGGCAAAGGCGGCAAAGGCATCTGCGATGTCGTCGCCATAGTTCACCTGGTCCTCGATCAGGCCGAATTCGCTGCCGATCGGGTCGGGCATGTCGGTGGCGACGTTGCCGACGGTCACGCTCAGCGGGTGGCCGACGGCCAGGCCGCGCGCCATCAGGTCCAGCGCGTCGGGCAGCTGCGCGGTCATCTTTTGCATGCGCTGTTCGCGCACCATCACGACGATCAGCAGCGGCACCGCCGAGGCCAGGATTCCCAGCGCTAGCGCCGTGGTCAGCGGCAGGATGCTGGCCACCACGATCAGAACGATGAACCCGACCGCGGCCTGCACGGTGACGAACCGCACCGGCTTGATATCCAGCCCCGACTGGCGCAGCAGGCGGTTGAACCGGGCCATGATGCTGGTGTCGTCCAGCGACGCGTTCATTTCCAGCAGCTTCTCGTGCAGGTCCTGGGTGGTCGCGCCCTTCTGGCGGAACCGCATCCGGCGGTTCAGCGCGCGTTTCTCGTCCTCGTCACGCGACAGCATCTGCCGCAGGCCTTCAAAGATCAGAAGGATACCGAGGAAAATGGCGACATAGATGACATAGTCGCCGCTGATGGCGAGGAATTCTGTCATGCTTTCACCCGATCGATATGGAAGGTTTCGGGATCAAGGTGGATGCCGGCGGCCTGCAGCAGATCGGTGCAGCGCGGGCGGATGCCAGTGGCCACGAATTCGCCCAGCACGTCGCCCTGCTCGTTGACACCATCGCGGCGGAACTTGAACAGATCCTGCATGGTGATCACGTCCTGCTCCATCCCGGTGATTTCCGAGATCGAGATCAGGCGGCGGCGGCCGTCGCTCATGCGCGACAGCTGAACGACAACGTGGAAACCGGCGGCGATCTGCGAGCGGATCGTGCGCAGCGGCAGGTCGGCGCCCAGCATGGTGACCATCTGTTCCACGCGGCTCAGCGCGTCACGGGCCGAGTTGGCGTGCACCGTGGTCATCGAGCCGTCATGGCCGGTGTTCATGGCCTGCAGCATGTCGAAACATTCCGAGCCACGAACCTCGCCCACGATGATGCGGTCGGGGCGCATCCGCAGCGCGTTGCGCACCAGGTCGCGCTGCGACACGGCAGCCTTGCCCTCGACGTTGGCGGGGCGGGTTTCCAGGCGCACGACGTGATCCTGCTGCATTTGCAGTTCGGCGGCGTCCTCGATGGTGACGATCCGGTGATCGGGGCTGATATAGGACGACATCGCGTTCAGCATGGTCGTCTTGCCCGAACCCGTGCCGCCCGAGATCAGTACGTTCAACCGTGCCTCGACCAGCGCCCGCAGGAAGGCGGCGGCGCTGTCGGTCAGGCTGCCATGGGCGACCAGGCGCTCCATCGTCAGCGGGTTGCGCGAGAATTTGCGGATCGACAGCGACGGTCCGTCAACCGCGCAGGGGCGGATGATGGCGTTGACGCGGCTGCCATCGGCCAGACGGGCGTCAACCCAGGGCTGGCTCTCGTCGATGCGGCGGCCGATGCTGGACACGATCTTGTCGATGATCCGCAGCAGGTGGCGTTCGTCATGGAACCGGACGTTGGATTTCTCCAGCTTGCCGTTGCGCTCGACATAGACCTGCTCGTGGGTGTTCACGAGGATGTCGTTGATCGTGGGGTCGGCCAGCAGCGGCTCGAGCGGGCCCAGACCCATCACCTCGAAGATCAGCTCGTCGATCAGGGTCGACTGGGCATCGGCGCGCAGCGGCGTGGCCTGCTGGGCCAGGTATTGCGACACGAAGGCGGCGATCTGGCGGCGCAGCTCGGCTTTCTCGACCTTGTCGATCATCGACAGGTTCAGGCGGTCCAGCAGCTCGCGGTGCAGGCGGCTCTTCAGCTCCAGATGCGCCATCAGTGCGGCGTCGGGCTCGTGCAGGGCCGAGACCGGCTCGGGCTTGAGCGGCACCACGTTGGTCGACACGGATTCCTTGGCGGGAGTGCGTTTGCGGAAATCATTGAACATTGGTTAAGCTCCCTTGTGAATTTTTTCTTCCGCAGCCAGATCGGTGCGGGTGGCCTCGGCCAGTTTCATGAATGCTTTGCCCAGCGGCGACCCGGCGAATTCGGCCACGACCGGGCGGCCCAGATCGACGGCTTTGCGGGCGTGTTTCGGGGCGTCAGGCAGCCAGTGCTCGAAGGTCTGGTCCAGCAGGTCTTCGGCATCGCGGCAGGGCCCCGATTTGACCATCGGCTTGGCTTCGTGGTTCAGCACCACCCGCACGGGCAGGGCGGTTTTCACCTCTTGGAAAAAGTCGATCAGCCGCTTGGCATGACGCAGCGAGGGCACCGACAGATCGGTCACAACCTGCACGGCGTCGGCGCGGCGGATTACCGGTTCGATCCAGTCAACCAACGCGCGGGGCAGATCGACCACAACGTAATCATACTGCGATTGCAACGCGGTCAGCAGCGCGCGGATCGCGTCAGTTTCAACCGCGTTCAGCGGCAGAACCGAGACCGGGGCCGAGATCACCTCGACGCCGCTTTCATGGCGCTGAACCATGCCCAGCGCATACTCGGCATCGGGACGCTCGCCATCCTCGATCATCCGGCGAAAGGCGCCGTTATCCTCAAGATCCATCAGCACGTTCGCATTGCCGAACTGCAGATCCAGATCCAGCAGCGCGACGCGGCTGGTGTCACCCTTGCGGAACCAATGCGGGCGGCCGGCCAGTGCGCAGGCCAGGTTGACCGCCACGGTGGTGGCGCCGATACCGCCACGGGCCTGGGCCACGGCGATGATGCGGCCGCCGCCGGGGGCGCCGCCGGGGCGCTTGGCCACCGGCGCGGCAGAGCGAGGCAGGGCCTTGTCAATCGCGGCATGCAGGTCGGCGCCCGAAATCGACACCGGCAGCACGTCATCAACGCCCAGGGCCCGCAGCTCGTGCACCTTGCTCATGGGCATGTTGTCGTCGCTGAGGCCGATGAACACGGTGCCGTCCTTGCGCTGGGTCAGCAGGGCGCGCAGGGCCTCGGTCTCTGACGGGTTGTCGGCCAGCGCCTCGAACAGGACCACGTCATTGGCAAAGGCCATGCTGGGCACCTGATCCTTGAGCCCGACAAAGCCGTTGCCCACGGTGCCAAAGGCGCTGGGGTCGCCGTCGAAGAACCGATCCTGAAGGGACCCGGTGAAATCGGGGTTGCTGGACACGACGAGCACCGAATACGGGCTCGAGGCCGTTTTCTTGATAGCTGCTAGGCTCATCCGTCCTCTCCTTGTGCTAGGTCTTCCGCCGGAAGCGAGACGGAAAAATCGGCCCATGTCTTGCTGGTGCCGACCGGAGCGACGGATGCTCCGGCAGCCAGCGCCAGCGCGCCAATGGGTGATATGAACTGAAAATCGGGCAGGTCGAAATCAACCGTGACCATCGGCGTGTAGGGTCCGCCCAGAAAGCCCAGGTTCTGGTCGAAGGCATAGGTAAAATTGATGTCGGAAATCTGGGTGCCGGGCGGCAGCCAGGGCTGGACGGCGGTCCAGATCTCGCTGGCGGTGGCATTGCCCGCGCTGCCTGCGCAGGAGATGGTGCCGACATTGGCACAGGTGCCGGCGGCCGCGCTGCACGCGGTGCCGAACCGCGGCGCGGGCGAGATGCCGCCACGCGCGTGGAATTCGGGCACGCCGGCACAGGCGGCGGGGCGCACCACGGCGGTGCGTGCTGCCAGATGCGCGGCCTGCTCGGCCATGACCTGCGAATAGGCCATGCGGCCAAAATCGAGCAGCACGAAGAACAGGAACAGCATCAGCGAGGCGACGATGGCGAACTCGAACGCGGCGGCGCCGGTTTCATCGCGCCAGGCCCGGCGCAGGCGATATGCAATGGCGCGGGTCATTGGCCAAAGATCCTTGCATCATCGGCCACCACGGTGGTGGCCTGGCCGACCGCATCGCCGAACCAGTCGAAGATGAACCCCATCGGGTACTGAATGGTGATGTTTGCCGACACGGTCGCCACGCCGACCGGGCCTTTGCGATAGGTGCCGGCCACGCAGGTCAGGCTGGGGGTGACGCTGTTGACCACCACCGTGGTGGGCATCACGCCCAGCCCGGCACGGTTTTGGGTCACGATGTTGCTGACCTGGGTGGTGTAACCGGCCAGGCTGCCACCGGTGGAACAGATGTCGCTGGGCGCCACGCGTGCCAAATAGCGCGAGGCGTCGCGCACCCCCGAGTTCACCATCTGATAGGCCCAGGCGGTGCGGGCGCTTTCCATCATGATGGCAAAGAACAGGATCATCAGCGGCATGGTCAGCGCGAACTCGACGATCACGGCGCCTTTCTGGCAGCGGGCGAAACGGGCAAGGGGGATATGCAGACGAATGGCCATGGGATCACCGATACAGCTGCACAATGTCACGGAACAAACCTGCGGTGCCCGCACCAGCGCCCGTCTTGTCCGGGAAGCCGACGACCTCGCCATGGATGTCAAAGCTGGGCGGCGAAGCGCCGTCATCGCCGACCGGCTCGGTCAGGAAGATCTCGACATACTGGCGCACGGGCACGTTGGGGGTATTGCCGGATACCGGGTTCGAGGTGCAATCGACACCAGCGGCCACGATCACCCGGCGCCACGGGTCGGTCGACATGTTGGCCGAACATTGCGGGCGACCGGTTTCCGACAGAATGGGGTTGAGGATGGCGTTTTTGTTCGGGGCGGCAAAGGGCTCGGTGTCGCCATAGGCGATCTCGCGCAGATACATACCGAACCGTGTATTGGCATAGGCGGCCTGAATTGCAGGCAAGCCGGGCAGGTGGAGATCGCTGCCGCCATGGTTCACGTTGAGATAGGTCTGACGATCCCACACCCCGTCACCAAAGCGGTTGTTGCCGCCACAGGTGCCAGCCCCCATGCAGGTGTCGCGGGGCAGGGCCATGGTGTCAGAGGTCGGCTGTTCGTTGCCCTGGATGCAGCCGCCGCCGCCGCCGTTCTTTTCAATGCCCTTGATGACATTGGGCGCGGGGGCGAAATCGGGGTCGTTCTTTGCGTTGTTCAGGGTCGAACGGTAGATATCAAAGCGCACGTTGAAGGCCGCGTTGGTGATGCCGTTTTTCTGCCCGGGCTCGGTGTTGATGCCGCGGGTGGTGACACAGCGCGAGATCGATTTTTGCGCGGCGATCAGACAGGCCAGCGTGTTGCCGCCCTTAGACGCACAGGGCCCGCTGGCATCCTGGAAATTGGCCAGGTCGATGAACCCAAAGTTGCCCGGGCCCCAGGCAGTGCCATTGCCGCCCGAGCGCAGCAGGATCATGTCGCCAATGTCCAGCGTGGTTTCCCAGTTGGCGGGCAGGCAGAACATCAGCGGGGTGATGTCACAGGCGCCCTGGGTAAAGCCGGCGGTCGCGGTGGCGCTGATCTGCGGGTCGGTGGTAGCCACGCCGCGCATGGTGTTCAGCGCGCGCATGACGGTCAGCGAAACGGTTTGCGGCGTGGCATCGACCTTCACAAAGGCGGCCAGACGCGGGTTGGTCGTGACGGCGGTGGGGGCGGTGCTGTCGCTGGCGGGCAGGGCCGACAGGAAGGTCAGCGTATAGTCGCCAGCGCCGCTGAGAACGTTGTTGGAATTTGCAAAGGTGTGGTTGTCGGAAATCATCGCCGCTGCGGCGGCGGTGGCGCGGGTGATGGCGGTGGATTCACCATCCAGCTCGCCCGCTGCCGCCAGGGCCACGCTGTCGACAAAGCTTTGCAGCTCGCTATGCGTGGTGCCCATCCGGCCGATTTCGTAGGTGGCTGCGATCAGGCCCAGGAAGGCCACCAGAGAGATCGCCCACAGGATGGCGATGGTGCCTTCTTCCCGCTCGGCAAATCTGGAAATCTGGGCCTTGATACGCATTGGATTTCACCATTTCACAACTGTGGCCAAAGGCCGGGTTACTTGACGTAGACGGTTTCTTCGGTCACGCCGCGACGCACGGTGACAGAGCGGCGCACCGGTGCAGGCGCAGGAGCAGGCTCGGCGTTTCCGTTGACCTCCACCACTTCTTTGGGCCCCGAGTTGTGGAACAGGTCGTCCAACTGGATCAGCTCCAGCTCTTCATTTTCGACCGAGTTCAGCGTGCGCAGCGTCAGGCTAAGAGTGCCGGCGCGCTGGGCCAGGGCCAGACGCTGACCCTGATCGGCAGTGACCTCGACGGTCACGGTGCGGGCCACGACGGGCTGGTCGGAATTCTCTTCGGACTGCTGGTCAACACCGATGACGCGGATGTTTTGCAGGATCGTGCCGGCGCGCAGCTGGCTGCTGCCGCCTTCGGTCAGAACGATATCAACGAAATCACCCGGGGTGACAAAGCCACCGACGGCCGTGGTCGCATCAACCTTGATGGCCATGGCGCGGGTGTTTTCGCCCAGCTTCTGCACGATGGTCACGCGCTCGCCGGGACGCGACAGTTTCGACGACAGCACGACCTCGCCCTGATACAGGCGGGTCAGCGCGCGGCGCGACTGATCGGGATCGGTCGAAACCAGGGCGTTGACCGAGGTATAGGCGCCGTTCGGCACGGCGTTGGCGGGCCAGGCCTGGGTGGTCAGCGAATGCAGACCGATGGGCTGGCCGAAATCAATGTCTTCACGGGCGACGACAATGTCGACCATTTCCTGAGAGGCCGAGGCCACGGCGGCCCCTTCCTGTTTGCCGATATAGTCCTTGGCAAGAAAGACGGACCCGGCCGCCATCCCGACCCCGACGAGTGTAATGATGAACGATTTGATCCGCATAATATCTCTCCAGAATAGAAAGGGTGCGGGGGCGCCTGGTCGTGCCGGGCGCCCCGGCATTGCTTGCCGCCCGCGCCGAGGGAATGAGCCACTCGGCGCGGGGGCGATGAATCAGCAGGTGCCAGCGCCGGCGCTTGCTGCGGTTTCCAGGCCGGTGCAGGCCGTGCCAACCAGACCGCCGGCGTTTTCGCCGATGGTTGCCATGGCGCCGATGCCGATGCCGGTCACAACCAGCAGAGCAACAGCGTATTCCACCATGGCGGCGCCGGATTCGTCTTTGATGAAGGTTTTAATTTTATTGAAGGTCATAGGATCCCCCTCACGATAACTAGAGTAAATGCCACTTGGCGTGACATCAGGCCGACTGCCCGAAGTCCCCTTCATCGTAAGGCCGCGAAATGCGCGGAGTCTTTGCCAAGATGGAAGAAAATACCACCTTTGGTTGAATCTTTGGGGTTCAACTTTTGATTGAGGCGAGAAACACCCCGATTCCCGCAAGGGAGGGGTGTCAGAGGCGAATCGAGCAATAAATCAACAATGCGGATTCGCACACTACGTTGTTTCCAAACCGCTAACAGTTGTGGTCCGTTTCAAGCTTGGTAGCAACATATAGGCAATCAGAAGATGGTTAAATTGTGGTGAAAGTTTGGTAGTGCAAAGACACCATACAGAACATTGATTTTATTAAGTAATCCTGTAGACTTTTTAGGTGTAGAGGGTTTGTCGAGGCAAGGTTTGCCCAGAAATACCTGTTCGTTTCGCGTCGGACGGCCCTTGTGACAAAGGCCGTTCAGCCCGATCCTGAATACGTGGTGGGGGAATGATTGGATCAGCGATGATCCTTTGTTCTTCTTGGAGGGTAACATGGTTGGTAGTCACGCACATACGACTGCGACAGGTGCAGTGGTAAACATGACTTGCGTGGATGTAGTCGCTGACTGGGTGTCGGTTTTGCGCGGCAAGGGTTCGCTCTGCAAAGGGCTGTCGGGCTTTATGCGCCTGTTCGATGCCGATGGGGCATTGCTGCTGCGCAAGAGCTCTGATCGCGTGTCCCTGCGGCAGATCGCCGTCTGCGATGTCCATGACCACAAATTCCCGGCGGTCCCGCGACGCTCGTATGCCCAGCAGATGCTGAACGATCACCTGTCTGATCTCAGCAACGGTGCCCTCGTCACCCTGTCTGAATGCGAACGCGAGGGACTGCTGAGCCGCGACGCCATGATCACCCTGCGCACACAGCTCTCGGCCAATGGCATCCGCGAGGTCTGCGTGATCCGCCTGTGCAACAGCAAACACCAGGCCGACCTGCTGGAGCTGCATCTCGCACATTCCCCGTCATCGCGGGCGCTAGAGATGATTGCGGCCCTGGCGCCGACCATCGCCAAGACCTGGAGCGACCGCCTGCCCGGCACGGCCGAGCGCGCGGCGGGGCAGGTTCGGGTGCACCGGATGCAAGAGATGGCCGATCCGGCCAGCCTGCCGATTCTGGATGCCGCGAACCCGCTGGGGCTGACCCGATCGGAGTTCCGGGTCTGCACGCTGGTGCGCGAGGGCATTACGGTGCGCGAGATTGCCCGCAAGCTGGCCGTGCAAGAGGCCACGGTGCGGTCGCATCTGCGCTCTGTCTTCATGAAAACCGGCACCAGCTGCCATGTCGAGCTGCTGCACCGTCTGGCGCTCGAGGCCACCCGCAGCATCGAGCAGGTGGAAGTTGCACGCAAGCTGGCCTGAAATGCGGGCGGCGCCTTAGGCCGCCGCCTGCCACATCGTCGAAATCTGTGAAAGATTGTCGGCAGGTGCCATCAACAGCACCGTTTCGGCCCCGCAACCGGCCACGGCCATCATCTGCCCGCCATCGTCCATGTCGCGCAACAGGCTGAAATAGGGGGCATCTGCCCCGGTATCCACCAACCCGCTGACCAGCGCCAGGGGCGCCTTGCGCCGGGCCGAGGCCTCTGCCAGCGCGACAAGCGCATTCTCGTCACCGATCTGCGAAAGCGGCTGGTCGCCCTCTAGCACCAGTGCCGCAGAGTAAAGCCCGTCACAGCGCCGCAGAAAGCCTGCAAGGCCGGGTTCGTCCTCTTCTTCGGCGGGGGCGGGCTGTGCAGTGGCGTCGACGGCTTGCGGATAAAGCGTCAGCATCCAGCCCTCGGCCAGTCGGGCCGCCGAGATGCCGATATCGCCCGCCCAGCCGTCCGAACTGCGGCGTTCGGTCAGGATGGTCAGATCGCGCGCGCGCTCGACGAACATCTCGAGCAACTCGAACAGGTCCATCAACTCGTCGATGCTGTCTTCGCTCAGGGGTTTGTCGCACAGGCGGTGATAGGCGCGGCGGACAAGAGGAAAGTTGATGCTACGCAGGCAGAGCAAGCGCCGCCCGGCGACATCCAGCGCGATCTCGCCGCCTTCGCCGTTGCCGATGAACAGCGTGCGTTTCAGAACCGTCTGGTCAATCTCGCGCACGATGGCGCTTACCCCGTCCCGGCCGTCGATGATGCGGCCGGCCGTGCCGATCGGGTCAGACTTGCCGGCCAGCAGCGACAGGCTGGCCTCGATATGGATCTGGGGGGTCATGCCGGGCCTCCGGTTTCGGCCAGTCGGATCAGCGTGTCACGCATCCGCGCGGTCAGAGCCTCGATATCGGTGTCCGGCGTGCAGGTGCAACACAGCGCCTCGATCGGGTCAGCGGGCGAGCGCACAAAGACGAACCGCACGCCGCCGGTTTCGATCATCGCTTCGTCGGAATGCCCGCCGGCCGTGCCGAAAGACTGCGCCAGCTCGCCATTCAGCATTTCCGCGGCGGCCACCCCCAGCCGGTCCAGCCATTCCTGTGGGCGGGCGTTTTCACTGTTGACGCGCAGCACTAGCCGAGAGCCGAGATCGACATAGGCCACAACTTCGCACGAAGCGAAATCGGTCTTTATCTCGTCAAGATAGGCCGTCAAAGCCATGGCTGAACTGCCGGGTACCATGTCAACATCAGCCTTCAAGATATGCCTTGAAAGCGGCAATTTAAAGGATGTCGCAGCGGTAATACCCATGGCCTAGTTCCGTCCGTTGCGCGCGCGATCAGAAGTTGAACGTGCGAGAAGGTTTGTCGTCTTGCGCGCCACGGGCGCGGCGCATGCGTACCGGCGCGTTGAGTTCAACCCGGCGGGGTAGAACCCGTTCGCTGGACGCAGCGGCGAGGCGTTCGGGCGCGGCGGCAACCGGGGCCGGCCGGCCAGGGCGTTCGCGCGGGGCAGGGGCGGCCTCTCCGCCGCCGTCAATGTCGTGCAGCAGCTCGACCAGGCGTTCCATAAAGGCCTCGGCACCGCTGGCTTCCCACATCTCGCGGTCCTCGCCCGCGGCAATCGCCTGGGTCAGCGAAATCGGATAGACCCCGGCGAACATGCCCTGGGTTTCGTGTTCGACCCGGCGCAGAACGCGGCGGCGGTCATTGTCGTTGAGGATCTTGTCGAACCGCGTGACCAGCAGCAGGCTGCGCTGCTGGATCTCGGGCGGCATCTCGCCCCACATCGCGGCCTCGCTTTGGCGCCAGGCCTGGGTGGCGTGGGTGCACCAGACCACGAGATCGGCCTCTTCGGCTACCGGCAGCCACAGATCGGGCGACATGTTCGGGTCGGAAATGCCCGGCATGTCGATCAGGTCGCACATCTCCAGGATGTCGGACTGCTGAAAGATACGGATGACGCGGGTGCTGTCGGGGCGGATGCTGTCGAGATCGTTCAGATCAAGCGCGTGGGCCTCGCCGTCGAGATCCTCGCGAAAAGCCTGCTGATCGCCATAAGACACCCAAACGGGCGGCAGCTGCGTCGCGGTCACCTTGACCGGCAGCGGCGCGGCGCCGATCAGCATGTTGGTCAGCGTGCTTTTGCCGGCGCTGAATTCACCCATGAAGGCGATGCGCGGCTTGCGACCGGTTTCGGGGGCGCGGTCACTGTAATCGGTATCGAAATCGTCCATCTCTGCTCTCCTGTGTCCGCTCTCAGGCGGCTTGATCCATCATTGTGCCGATGGTGGCTTGAATGGCGGCAAAGCGTTCGGCCGAGACACCGGTGCCAAAGCTGGCATCCGTGTCCCCGTCGGGATCGGCCAGGCCTTGCAGCAGCAGGCGCTGCTCGGCCAGAAACTCGCGCATCACCGAGAAGACCTGTTCGCGAACAGTGCCGGTCTGGGTGTCCTTCATGTCCTTCACGATCGGGTCGGTTTCGGCGACGATCATGTCAAAGAAATCGGACTTGAAGGCCTGATAGCCGCGGCGGCGGCGCCACCAGCTGCTCCACCAGTTGCCCTTGATATCCAATGCGATGGTCTGCCCGATGATCACCGGGGGCGGCATATGCGGCGGAATGGGCGGATCGACGCGAAACTCTTCGGACAGGCCGAAGGCGTTCATGTAGAGCACCGACAGCTGCGCGGCGGTTTCCTGGTAAACCTGGTTCAGGCTGCGGTTCAGGCGCGTGCCGAACACCTGATGGGCCGAGCGCAGCAGCAGCCGCAGCCCGGTGGGGTCATAGGTCCAGACCTGCTTGTCCCCGTATTTTTCAAGATGCGCGACCAGCGAGGTGGTCGCACGCTCGACAAAGCTTTGATGCGCGCGGTCAAGGCGGCCATGGTAAAAGCCCAGCATGTCGTCAAAGGCCTTGCCCAGCAGGGCGGTGCAGTCGGTCTCGATCCGGTCGAAACGCGCCATCAGGTCGTCGCGGTCGATCGCCAGCTTGCCCTGGCCCAGGGCGTCGTCGGCGACGTGCCCGGCGGCCTTGAGGCCCTTGGTCAGGTTGTTAGTGCTGCGCGCGATACGTTCCAGAGACTCGCGCCCGACGCCGTTCACGATGCGCTCGGACAGGGTGTCGTAAAGCGCGGGCACGCCCGACAGTTCCCAGATCATTTCCAGCGGCGCGGCGCCCTTGCAATTGGCCGACAGGCCGGACTCGGCCCAGTTCAGCAGGGCCTCGCGGTTTTCGGCGCTCAGCGCGCGCATGTCGCCGGTCAGCGCATGGGTCGCCCAGAAGGCGCTGCCGAACAGGATCTCGGCATCCTTGGGGCCGTCATGCGCGGCCAGGGTCTCGCGGATGCTGGCGTTGATTTCCTCGACCTGGCGGGCCGGATCGGACAGCTCGTCGATGCGGTTGACGAAAATCACCACCTCACGCGACTTGATGTTCGCGATCAGGCGGATCAGCGCCATGTCGATCGAGGTCAGCGCCTGATGGGCCGACAGGACGACCACGCACAGGCGGCTGTCGCGGATCGAGCGGATGGTGATCTGCTCACGCATCAGGAAGGTATCGTTCACGCCCGGCGTGTCGCGGATGCACAGCGGCATCGGGAATTCGGGGCGGCGGAAATACAGGTCTGCCGATTTGGTGACATCGGCAAAGCGGCCCTGGGTCGATGCCGCCTCGCCCTCGTCGGCGAAATCGTCGCCCAGGCAGACATAGCGTTCGACCACGTCCTCATCAAAGCTGTTGTACTCGTGCTGGGTGCCCATCAGCAGCTCGAACCGGCGGCCCAGACGGGCGCGGGATTTCTCGCGCATGGCTTCGACCTGGGCGCGGATCTTTTCGATCTCGCTGTCGGCGCCGGCGCGCGCGGCCAACTCGCCGATGCGGCCGCCCTTGTCCAGCAGGCGGGCCCACTCGTTGCTGTCAAAGAACCGGAACCGAGCACGCACATCGCCGGCGGGCTCCCACGGGGTGGCGTGCAGCGAGGTCACGACCGAGGTCCACGGGTTGACGTCGGCGGGCAGCAGGCCCGGCCAGCCAACCATGGCGTTGATCAGCGAGGTCTTGCCCGCCTTGACCTGGCCGATCATGGTGATGCTCGGCTCGATCGCGGCCAGCTGTTCCTGAAGGCGCTGCACGGTCTTGCGCACGGAATCGTCGCGGATCTCGGCCAGCTCGTTCAGAGCTTCGCGCAGCTTGTCCTGCTGCTCGGCGAAATCGCGCAATTTCCGGGTTCCGCGTTTCAGCAGCCGGGTATTTGGCGCGGCCTTTTGATTGGCCGTCTTTTTCAAAAAGCTGCTTTCGTCATTCATGTGGCACCCGTTACTTCTTTTGCGGCCGGGGCTGATCCTGCCCCTCACCCCCGTGCGGAAAACAGAATCGTGACAATGCGCCCGTACCGGTGGCATTGTCCCATTACCTTCTGGTTTTATGGCAATATTGAGGCCAATATCAGGTGGTTACGCGTAACTTGCGTGCAAGCTTAGGCAGCGCGGAGAATCTGGCTGTCGCGGCGCAACTGGAGCAAGAGTGCCACCGCATCGGCCAGCGCGTTCTCGTCGCCTTCCTGCTGGAAAAGCACCA
The DNA here is from genome assembly GCF_025751515.1 of Actibacterium sp. XHP0104. Taxonomy (GTDB): domain Bacteria; phylum Pseudomonadota; class Alphaproteobacteria; order Rhodobacterales; family Rhodobacteraceae; genus Actibacterium_D. The sequence goes on along the minus strand of NZ_JAOWLE010000009.1, from coordinate 76,944 downwards.
TCATATCAGCGGCATCCGCCAGGTCATCCACCAGCGCATCCAGATCGGCCGAGGCCGGCGCGCCTTCGCTGACGCGCATCAACAGGTTCTCTGTCACCTCGCAGCAACTGGCCAGTGCCGAGCGCACCGAGGCGTCGCCGCCCTGGTCCAGTTCGGCCTCGATCTGCATCGCGTGAACGCGCAGTTCCTCGGAAATCTCTTCGAGGATCTCGATCCGAGCCGGGTCGGGCGGGGGCAGGGGCCGGCTGCGCGGGCGCGCGGCGATGATCTCTGTCACCGGTTTGGAGCGGGGCGCCGGGTCGGGCCGGTGCTGCACGGGCTCTGGTTCGGGTTCTGCAACCGGTTCGGGCTGTTCTTGCACCGGCGCAGGCGCGGGTTCCGGCTCGGGCTCGGGCTCGGGCTGGTACTGCACGGGTTCTGGTGCCGGTTGGGATGCGGGCTCTGGCGCGGCTGCTGCCGCCTCTCGGGCCTCCTGCACCTCATGGGCAAAGCGTTGCAGGAACACCCAGGCGTTATCCAGATCGGCCTGCCGCCCCTGTTCCGCCATCTTGAGAACCGTATCGGCAAGCGCCTTGCCACCGCTGGCAAAGAGCGCATCCTCGGAGTCGGGGTCGGTCTTGCCGATTGCCGCGCTGGCCTGCTTGCCGGCCAAGGGCAACAGGCTGTGAAACTCTTCGGCCACGATCAGTTCCAGCGCGGCCATCAGGTCGCCCAGGATGCCGTCGCGATACAGGATATCGGCCTTGCCCAGGGCCAGGCAGCCATGATCCTTGAGATGATCGGGCATCAGGCGCCACATCGCCTGTTCGTCGCGCCCGAACCGGGTGCTGCACCAGATTGCGATATCGGCGCGCTTGGCGGCCCAGGCCATGTTGCGGGTCTGCACCGTTCGCGGGCCCTCTATCCGCATCTCGGTCAGACGCACCTTTTCCAGCACCGCGATGGGCGCCTCGATCCGCAGGCTTTGCGCCCCGGCCAGGCGCGGATCATCCAGCGCCAGCCCCTCGATCTCGATCGGATCGGGCTTGTCGGGATCGACCAGAATGCGCGCGCGCGGCCCGTAGGCCACATCGACCAGGGTCGGATGGGGCATCTCGTCAAACAGGCTTTGTCCCGCCAGAATATTCATGACCTGCGATTTGCCACTGCCGGGCAACCCCATCACCATGATGCGCACCGGCGTGTTCAGCCGGTCAAGCAAGGCGCGGGCCTTGTCGCGCTGGGCCGGCCGCGACGCCAGGGCGGTCACGGCAAGCTTCAGCCCTTCACGAACGGCATCCGGTGTGGGGGCGGCAATCATTGGGTTTTCCAGCGTCGAAAGAGCCAGGGCAGGGACGAGCGCGGGCGTTGCCGCGGCGTCGGCTCGGGTTCGGCCATGGCCAACTCGGGTTCAGGCGTGAACTCGGCCTCGCGTGATTTTTGATGCAGAAACGGAATGCTGCTCGCGCTGGCCTGACGCCTGGCTTCTTTGACGGGCAAGACCTTGATCACGGTCAGGGTGATGTTGTCCTGGTCGGGGTCGCCTAGCGCGTCGAGCGCCGCCATCAGGGCCGCGGCGATCTCGGCCGCGCTTTTGCGATGGTTGCGGCGAAGGATGCCGGCGATTTCCTCGTCATCCAGGAATTGCAGCCCGTCGCTGGCGGCGATCAGAACCTCGCCCGGAACCAGGATCATCGGCGCATTGGGGCAATCCATGCGGGCGACCTGCGCGCCGCACAGAACCGACGTCAGGCAATTGCGTTCCGGGTGCTCTCGGGCCTCCTCCTCGGTCATCTGGCCCAACGAGACCATCAGGTCGATCTGCGGCGCCATCGAATGATCGGCGTTCAGGCGCGCCAATTGCCCCTCGCTATAGCAATAGAGCGGCGAATCCCCGACCGAGGCCCAGAACATCCGGTCCTGCACGAAGGCCAGCGCCAGCAGGGTGCTGCCCATGCCACGGGTTTCGGCATTCACCGCGCTGTGGCCGCCAATGCATTCATTCGCGGCCAGAACCGCATCGCGCAAGATATCGGGGGCCTCGATCTCGAACTGATCAAGGTCGCCCGATTGCAGCTTGAGCTCGCTAAACACCTCGGTCACGGCGATCTTGCTGGCGATGTCACCGGCGGCATGGCCGCCCATCCCGTCGGCCAGCACCGCGATACCCAGATCCGAACCCTGCGTGAAATCGGTGATCAGCGCGTCTTCTTGATATTCGCGCTGGCCCATGCTGATGGCGGACGCGGCGTCGAGTTTGATCTTACTGCGCTCCATCGTCTTTGCCCTTGTCCTGAGGATCGGTGGCCCAGGCGAAGTCGCTGCCGCACAGCGCCACGAATTTCAGCGTGGTCTCGCCCAGCCGCACCTGGTCGCCATGGCTCAGCTCTTCGGTGCTGAGCACGGGCTTGTTGTTCAGGCGAACGATATTGGTCTTGCCGCCATGGCCGATGAAAAACTGTTTGAGTTCAGGGTCATAGGCCACCATCGCGTGGCCGCTGCGCGAGATCGAGGTATCGCCGAAATCAAGCGATACGGTCTGGTCGTCGCCGCGCCCGATCTGCGATACGCCCGAAAACAGCGTGAACGATGCACCGCGACCCGGGCCGTCGGTGACGATCAGCCAGCCGACCGGGAACATGGCCGGTTTGGCGCCGGTTTCGGCGGCATTGTTGTCAAACGGGTTCGGCGCGGTTTCGCCGCCCGGCTCAAAGCCCAGCAGGCGGGTTTTAACGCGGCCCGCGCGGGCCCCCGACCGCCCGGCCGAAGGCGTGGGCACCTTGAACATCTCGGCGGCCGGCTCGGGCTGGGGCGGGGCCATCTCGGCCACGGGCTCGGCTATGGGAACCACCGGGGCTGCGGGCTGCGGGGCCGCGGGCCGGGTTGCACGGTCACGCTGCTGCTGCACCGAGGCGACAAAGGCATCGGCCTGGTCCACGGGGCGCACGCGCTGTTCCTCGCGCAGCGGAAACGGGCTGTTGTCGGGCGCGTCTTCGGCGCGGTCATCCTCTTCGATGAACTGCTGACGCAGCTTGGCGATGCGGGCATCGGCCTCTTCGTCGCGGGCCGGGCGGCGCAACGGGCCGGATTCGCCCTGCACCCCGCGCTGCGGCCGGGCGCGAACCCGCGTCGCGGTCGGGCGGATCGTCGCGATCTTGGCCTGCGTTCCAGCCGGCATGCGGTCCTCGGGGCCGCTGTCGGTGGCATCGTCCAGGTCGAATTCGTCAAGACCCATGAAACGTTTCACGGTGATGCCGTCTTCATCTTCGCCACGGGCACGGCGGGCGGCTTTCTCGGCGATCAGGCGATCGGCCTCGCGCTCGGCATCCTGCCAGTCGACCGACGCTTGCGCTGCTGCGGTGGGTTCGGCCGATTTGGGGGCCGGTTCCTGCTCGATCGGAGTGCGTTTTCGGAAGATATTCATTCGATAGTCCTTTCGTAGGAATTCGCAGGCTGTGCCCTGAATTGAATCTTGAATGCCCTGTTCAGCTTGGTCAGCAGGCCGCGCTCTTTCGGCGCGGCGCTGCTGGTCACTGCCTCGTTTTCGTTGTTTTCGTTCTCGTCGATGCTTTCGACCTCGTCGTGATCGACCATCCGGCCGACACGCTGCGCCAGTTCCAGGTCGTCCTGCATGGCTTGCGACGCTTCGGGCGCGGGTGCCTCGTGCCGCGCCAGTCTGGTCTTGGGTTCGGGTTCGCTCCGGTTCACCCAGTCTTCGTCAAGCTGCCACTTGAAGAAGGGTTTGCGCTCTTTCTTCTCGGCGCGCTTGGGTTTGGTCCTGCTCGCGGTTTCCTGCTTTTGGGCCTCTTGCACGGCCTTGTTGGTTTCGACCACCAGCTGCGAAATCGCCTTTTCAACCTTGGCGTCGACCTGCGGCGGCGCCATCGAGCCGGTAGCGGCGCGCTTGCCCTCGATCACTTGCAGCCAGTCACGGGCCGATTTGAACCGCGCACCCGGAAACACGTTCAGCGCGGTGTCGATGGCGGTCAGAAAGGCGCGGTCAAAGCCGTCGATATTGCCGGTCAGCGGCTGGTAGGGGTCGGGGTCCTTGGCGGCGATGGCGGCCAGGCGGATCTGGCTGTTGGGCGGCGCGGCGCCGGTGACCAGATGATAGAACGTGGCCCCCAGCGCATACAGATCGCCCTCGGGGCCTTGCTTGGCGCCGGCGACATAGAATTCCTGGGGCGAATAGCCGTCCTTGACGATCTGCAGCGCCGACAGCACCCGGCTGGCCCGCGTCGCCTGTTCGCGCGCGGCGCCAAAGTCGATGATGACCGGCGTGCCATCCCGATGCAGCAGGATGTTGTCGGGCGAAATGTCGCGATGCAGGATATTTTCGTCATGCACATAGGCGATGGCCTGCAACAGCTTGGTCAGCATGTCGCGAATCTGGTCGGGATCGGGGTTGTGCCCGTCCTCGATCATGTCGAGCAGGTCGGGCCCCTCGATGTAATCCAGCGCCATATAGGCGGTGCCATTGTCCTGGAACACCTGGTGCACGCCGACAATGTTGGGATGGCGCAGATTGGCCAGGCGCTGGGCCTCGCGAAAGAACAGCCGCACGATCTTGTTCAGCTCGTCGATCCGCGCCTGCGAGCGCGCGCGCACCGTCAGGTTGCTGCGGATACACAGCGACGAGGGAAAGCATTCCTTGATCACGACCGGGCGCGACAGGCTGTCATAGGCCAGATAGGTCAGCGCAAAGCCGCCCGCGCCCAGGAACCGCTCAATCGTATACTGGCCCTGCAACAGGGTGGTGCCCGGTTGCAGTTCCTCGCTGAACTCGTCGTTGCGAGGTGTGGATACTGGATGCGCTGCCGAATTCATCTCCTGCGTCCGCGTATTGGTTGGCGTTATCGAAGCTTCGAGTCCCCCTTGCGGGATCGTCTCCAACCTTGCGGATCAGTTTGGCGAAATGATGGTTTCCGGCTTGGGCAATATGGCATCAATGTGACCGTTTGGCTGGGAATAACCGGTATTCTCAGCAACAGAGCCGTGCCAGCCCTTCGAATTTTCGGAGAATCGAAACAAAAACCGCCCCCAAGGGCCGATTTCCGTGCTCAGATCGGTGCTTGACCGCGTCGGGGCCATGTCCTAATTCTGCGCCACCATCGCGGGTATAGCTTAATGGTAAAGCCCCTGCCTTCCAAGCAGGCTATGTCGGTTCGATTCCGTCTACCCGCTCCATCCTTCCCGACGCATCACCGGCTTGTTGATCCCGCCCCCATCTCTTATGAGGGGCGCAAGTAGGAAAGGCATGCGCATGGCACGACGGGGTGGCGAGATCCTGGAAGAGCGGGAAAAATCGAAACGCATCGGCGCGTTGCGCGGGCTGGCGCCGTTTATCGCGCCCTATCGCCTGCTGGTGCTGCTGGCCGGGCTGGCGCTGGTTCTGACGGCGACGGTGTCGCTGATCCTGCCGCTGGCGGTGCGCCGGGTGATCGACGGGTTCGAGAACGGCGATGTCGAGCTGCTGAACAGCTATTTCGTGGCCGCCCTTATGATTGCCGGGCTGTTGGCCGTGGGCACGGGCGCGCGCTATTACTTTGTCACCCGTTTGGGTGAACGGGTGGTGGCCGATATCCGCAAGGCGGTGTTCGACCGCATGATCGGCATGAGCCCCGCCTTTTACGAACGCGTCATGACCGGTGAGGTTCTCAGCCGCATCACCACCGACACCACGCTGATCCTGTCGGTGATCGGCAGCTCTGTCTCGGTGGCGCTGCGCAACGTGCTGATTTTCCTGGGCGGGCTGGTGCTGATGCTGCTGACCTCGGCCAAGCTGACCGGGCTGGTGCTGCTGATCGTGCCCGCCGTGGTGGTGCCGATCATCGTTCTGGGCCGCCGCCTGCGCCAGCTCAGCCGCGAAAACCAGGACTGGATCGCGGCCTCGTCGGGCTCGGCCTCCGAGGCGCTGTTGTCGGTGCAGACCGTGCAGGCCTTTACCCACGAGGCCATCAGCCGCAGCCGTTTTGCCAAGGTGACCGAACAATCCTTCGACGCCGCCCGCCGCCGCGTGACCACCCGCGCGGTGATGACCGTGATCGTGATCTTTCTGGTCTTTGCCGGCGTTGTCGGCGTGCTGTGGATGGGCATGCGCGATGTCTATGCCGGGGGTATGACCCGCGGCGAGCTGGTGCAGTTCGTGATCTATTCGGTGATGGTCGCGGGCGCCGTGGGCGCCTTGTCGGAGATCTGGGGCGAGTTGCAGCGCGCCGCCGGCGCGACCGAGCGCCTGGTCGAACTGCTGAACGCCCAGGACAGTGTCGCCGACCCGGCACAGCCTGCCGCCCTGCCGCGCCCGGTGCGGGGCGAGATCGTCTTTGACAACGTGACCTTCCACTATCCCACGCGGCCCGATCAATCGGCGCTGGAAGGCATCAACCTGCATGTGCGCGCGGGTGAAACCGTGGCGCTGGTCGGCCCGTCGGGCGCGGGCAAGTCGACCATCATCCAGCTGGTGCAGCGGTTCTATGACCCGCAAGAGGGCCGGGTGCTGCTGGATGGCCAGCCGCTGACCGACCTGTCGCGCGGCGATTTCCGCAAGGCCGTGGCGCTGGTGCCGCAAGACCCGGTGATCTTTGCCGACACCGCCCGCGAAAACATCCGTTTCGGCCGCCCTGATGCCTCGGATGCCGAGGTCGAGGCCGCCGCCCGCACCGCCGCCGCGCACGAGTTCCTGTCGCGTCTGCCCGATGGCTATGACAGCTATGTCGGTGAGCGTGGCGTGATGCTGTCGGGCGGCCAGAAACAGCGCATCGCCATCGCCCGCGCCATCCTGCGCGACGCGCCGGTTCTGTTGTTGGACGAGGCCACCTCGGCGCTGGACGCCGAAAGCGAACGCCTGGTGCAGCACGCCGTCGACGAGATGTCGCAAGACCGCACCACGCTGATCGTGGCGCACCGTCTGGCGACCGTGAAAAAGGCCGACCGGATCGTGGTATTCGACGAAGGCCGGATCGTGGCCGAGGGCACCCATGACGCCCTGGTGGCCGAGGATGGGCTCTACGCCCGCCTGGCCCGTCTGCAATTCACCGACGGGGTGGGCGAAACCGCCTGAAATTCCCCCTAACATGTGACCCGCTCTTGCATAGCTCTTCCCTGAACCTCAGGCAAAAGGAGTGATCCCATGGGTTTGTGGAATTTCATCAAGGACAAGGGCAAGAAACTGGTCGGCTCGGCCGAGGCGTCGCCCTCCGAGGATGCGCTGAAACAGGAGATCCAGGATCTGGGTCTGGATGCCACCGGGCTGGACATCACCGTCGAAGGTGACACCGTCAAGGTGTCGGGCAACGCGGTCAGCCAGGAAGCCAAGGAAAAGGTCATTCTGGCTGTCGGCAATGTCGAAGGCGTGGCGGCGGTCGAGGATGACGTCGCGGGCGTCGATCCGGTGTTTCACACCGTCGCCAAGGGCGACAGCCTGTGGAAAATCGCCGAAAAGACCCTGGGCAACGGCGCGCGCTATACCGAAATCTTCGAGGCCAATCGCCCGATGCTGAGCGACCCGGACAAGATCTATCCCGGTCAGGTTCTGCGCATTCCCCAAGGGTAAGCGCTGAATTTTCGCCGATTTACGGGGGTATGGCTTGTCCTGCCCCCGTTTTCTTTCCACATTCACCTGACAGAGCCCGAAAACGGGCCGGATGTTGGGAGGATGCCATGGGAAGTTTCGCCTCGGTGGCGGATCGCGATGCGATTGCGGCCCAGGCCGCATGGGAAGACCGCGGCCTGCCGGTTACGCTCTATCAGTTCTTCTCGCAGACGGCCGACCGCTTTCCCGACCGCCCCGCCTTTACCTTTCAGCTGACATCGGGGCCGCGCGACCCGGCCGAAACGCTGACGTGGCGACAGCTGCGCGGCAAGGTCACCCAGGCCGCCAACCTGTTTCGCCGGCTGGGCATCGGCGAAACCGATGTGGTGGCCTATATCATGCCCAATTGCACCGAAACCGCGCTGGCCCTGCTGGGCGGGGCGACGGCGGGCATCGTCAATCCGATCAACCCGCTGCTGGAGCCCGAACAGATCGCCGCCATCCTGCGCGAAACCGGGGCCAAGGTGGTGGTCACGCTGAAATCCTTTCCCAAGACCGACATCGCGCAAAAGGTGGCCGAGGCGGTGCAGCACGCGCCCAATGTCGATACCGTGCTAGAGGTCGACCTGCTGCGCTATCTGACGCCGCCCAAGAAATGGATCGTGCCCTTTCTGCGCCCCAAGACCCACCACGTGCATCACGCCGACCTGCTGGATTTCAACGCCGAACTGGCGCGCGAGCGTAGCGAAAGCCTCAGTTTCGAGGAATCCGGCACCGACCGTATCGCGGCCTATTTCCACACCGGCGGTACCACCGGCATGCCCAAGGTCGCGCAGCATCGCTTTTCGGGCATGATCTACAACGGCTGGCTGGGGCGCGAGCTGCTGTTCACCGAGCACGACGTGCTGATCTGCCCGCTGCCGCTGTTCCACGTCTTTGCCGCCTATCCGATCTGCATGTCCTGCATCGCATCGGGCGCGCACGTGGTCTTTCCCACCCCGGCGGGCTATCGCGGCGAGGGCGTGTTCGACAATTTCTGGAAGCTGATCGAACGCTGGAAGATCACCTTTGTCATCACCGTGCCCACGGCCCTTGCGGCCCTGATGCAGCGCCCGGTCAACGCCGATATTTCCTCGCTGGGTGGGGCGTTCTCGGGCTCGGCGCCGCTGCCGCTGGAACTGTACAAACGCTTTGAGCAGGCCACCGGCGTGCAGATCATCGAGGGCTATGGCCTGACCGAGGCCACCTGCCTGGTGTCGGTCAACCCGCCGAGCGGGCAGAAAAAGATTGGCTCGGTCGGTATTCCGTTTCCCTATACCCAGGTGCGCATCCTGCGGTTCGACGAGGCGGGCAATATCAGCCACGACTGCGCCACCGACGAGATCGGAGAGATCTGCGTGTCGAACCCCGGTGTTGTGCCGGGCGGCACCTATACCGAGACCGACAAGAATCGCGGCCTCTTTGCCGACGGGATCTTCCTGCGCACCGGCGACCTGGGCCGGCTTGACGCGGACGGCTACCTGTACATCACCGGCCGCGCCAAGGATCTGATCATTCGCGGCGGCCACAATATCGACCCGGCCGAGATCGAGGACGCGCTGATGAGCCACCCGGCGGTGGCCTTCGTGGGCGCGATCGGCCAGCCCGACAGTTTCGCGGGTGAACTGCCCTGCGCCTATGTCGAACTGGTTGCCGGCGCCCAGGTCACGGCCGAAGAGCTGCGCGAGCACGCCCGCGTGCATATCCATGAACGCGCCGCCATCCCCAAACATGTCGAGATCCTGGACGAGCTGCCCAAAACCGCCGTTGGCAAGGTGTTCAAGCCCGATCTGCGCAAGCTGGCCATCACCCGCGTCTATAACGAGGCCCTGGCAGATGCCGGTCTGGCGGCGCGCGTCAGCAGCGTGTTCGAGGACAAGAAACGCGGGCTAGTGGCCCGGCTGGAACGCACGGGCACGGTGGATGACGACGCGGTGGCGCATCTGCTGGGCGAATTCACCCGGCCCTGGGAATGGGCCTGACGCCGCACCGCAGGAAAATTCGAAACCGTGCAAAAAAGGGGCTTGCAGGCCGCAGGGCTGGGCGGTAAACGACGCCCCACTGCTGCTGTAGCTCAGAGGTAGAGCACTCCCTTGGTAAGGGAGAGGTCGAGAGTTCAATTCTCTCCAGCAGCACCATCCTTCCTTTTCCCGCTGATCGTGACCGCCCTTCTGGACGGGTTCGGTATGCTGGGGTAAAGACGGCGCATGACAGATAAACCCCGCAAGACCAGCCCCGCCAAACCGGCGGACAGCCGCGAGGAACGGCTCAAGCAGGCGCTTAAGGCCAACATGGCCCGGCGCAAGCAGCAGGCCCGCGCGCGCAAGGCGGCCAAGACCGGGGAAGAGTGAGGCAGGCAGATGGATTCTATTGTTATTCACGGCGGGACAGAGCTGAACGGCGAAATCCCGATCGCGGGGGCGAAAAACGCCTGTCTGGCGCTGATGCCGGCCACGCTGTTGTCGGACGAGCCGCTGACGCTGACCAACGCGCCGCGCCTGTCGGACATCAAGACCATGACCGAACTGCTGCAATCGCTGGGGGCCGAGGTCACCAAGATGCAGGACGGGCAGGTTCTGGCCATGTCCAGCCACGATCTGGATAATCACGTCGCCGACTATGACATCGTGCGCAAGATGCGTGCGTCGAACCTGGTGCTGGGGCCGATGCTGGCGCGCTTGGGCCACGCGGTCGTGTCGCTGCCGGGCGGCTGTGCCATTGGCGCGCGCCCGATGGATCTGCATATTCACGGGCTCGAGGCCCTGGGCGCCGAGATCGACCTGCGCGACGGCTACCTGCATGCCAAGGCCCCCGCGGGCGGCCTGAAAGGCGCGCAGATGGAGCTGCGCTTTGCCTCGGTCGGCGCGACCGAGAACATCCTGATGGCCGCCACGCTGGCCAAGGGCACCACCGTCATCAAGAACGCCGCGCGCGAGCCCGAAATCGTCGATCTGGCGCAATGCCTGCGCAAGATGGGCGCCCAGATCGAGGGCGAGGGCACCAGCACCCTGACCATCCAGGGCGTCGACAGCCTGCATGGCGCGACCCATCCCGTGGTGACTGACCGGATCGAGCTGGGCACCTACATGCTGGCCCCCGCCATCACCGGCGGCACGGTCGAATGCCTGGGCGGCAAGCTGGATCTGGTGGCTTCGTTCGCCGAAAAGCTGCACGACGCCGGCATCGACGTCGAGGAAACCGCGCGCGGGCTGAAGGTCAGCCGCCGCAACGGCCGGGTGAACGCGGTGAATGTCACCACCGAACCTTTCCCCGGTTTCCCAACCGACCTTCAGGCCCAGATGATGGCGCTGTTGTGCACCGCCGACGGCACCAGCGTGCTGGAGGAAACCATTTTCGAGAACCGCTTTATGCATGCGCCCGAACTGACCCGCATGGGCGCCAATATCGAGGTGCATGGCGGCCACGCCACTGTCACGGGGGTCAAACGCCTGAAGGGCGCGCCGGTGATGGCGACCGACCTGCGGGCCTCGGTGTCGCTGATCCTGGCCGCGCTGGCGGCCGAGGGCGAAACCGTGGTCAGCCGCGTCTATCACCTTGATCGCGGCTATGAACGGCTGGAACAGAAACTAGGCGCCTGTGGCGCACGCATCGAACGGGTCAAGGGCGCATGAGCGGCGACGCAAAGTTCGAGGATGGCGGCGACCGCCCGCTGTACCTGTCAGCCGAGGATGCCGAGGACCTGAAGGTGCTGGCCAGCCTGACCCAGGATGCGGTCTTTCCCATCGGTGAAATGACATGGCAGCCGCGTGCGCGGCGCTTTGCGCTGTTGCTGAACCGGTTCCGCTGGGAAGACAAACAAGCCGCCGAACGCCGCAACCGCAGCTATGAGCGCGTGCAGTCGGTTCTGGCCGTCGATGACGTGACCGCCGTACGCAGCCAGGGCATCGACCGCACCGACAAGGATGTGGTGCTGTCGCTGCTGTCGGTCGACTTTGCGCCCTCGCAGGATGGCGCCGGGACGCTGACCCTGACGCTGGCCGGCGACGGCGCGATTGCGCTGGATGTGGAATGCATCAACGCCACCCTGCGCGACGTGACCCGGCCCTATGCCGCGCCCTCGCGCAAGGCGCCTGAACACGACGCCTGAGACAGACCCCTTGAGCCGCGCCCGCCGCGCCGTTATGTGCATGGGCGCAAGGAGTTAGTCATGCCGCAATTTCTCGATACCCGTGACGCCGATTTCGAGGCCGCCTTTGCCGCCCTCTTGGGCGCCAAGCGCGAAGACGCGCCCGATGTGGACGATACCGTGGCCGCGATCATCGCCGAAGTGCGGGCGCGCGGCGATGCGGCGGTGATCGAGCTGACCTCGAAATTCGACCGGCTTGACCTGACCCCCGAAACGCTGGCCTTTTCGCCCGAGGAAATCGACGCCGAATGCGCCAAGGTGCCGGCCGAGGAGCGCGCCGCGCTGGAACTGGCCGCCGAACGCATCCGCGCCTATCACGAACGCCAGATGCCCCACGACGAAACCTGGACCGATGCCGCCGGCGCCACGCTGGGCTGGCGCTGGTCGCCGGTGTCGGCGGCGGGGCTTTACGTGCCCGGCGGGCTGGCCTCATATCCGTCCTCGGTTCTGATGAACGCGATCCCGGCCCAGGTGGCGGGGGTCGAGCGACTGGTGATTTGCGCGCCGACGCCGGGCGGGGTGTGCAACCCGCTGGTGTTGCTTGCGGCGCGACTGGCCGGGGTGGAAACCGTCTATCGCATCGGTGGCGCGCAGGCGATCGCCGCGCTGGCCTATGGCACCGACACCATCGCGCCGGTCGACAAGATCACCGGCCCCGGCAATGCCTTTGTCGCCGCCGCCAAGCGCCGCGTGTTCGGCAAGGTCGGCATCGACATGATCGCGGGCCCGTCCGAGATTTTGGTCATCGCCGACAAGGACAACGACCCTGACTGGATCGCCGTTGATCTGCTCAGCCAGGCCGAACATGACGAAAGCGCGCAATCGCTGCTGATCACTGATGATGCGGCCTTTGGCCGGGCCGTTGCCGCCGCCGTGGACAAACGGCTGGAAACGCTGGAACGCCGCGCCATCGCGGGCGCCAGCTGGCGCGACTTCGGCGCGGTCATCACCGTGCGCGACCTGGACGAGGCCGCGGCCCTGTCTGACCGCATCGCGCCCGAGCACCTGGAACTGTGCGTGGCCGATCCGGTCGCGCTGTCGCACAAGGTTACCCATGCCGGCGCGATCTTCCTGGGCCAGTGGACACCCGAGGCGATCGGCGATTATATCGGCGGGCCGAACCATGTTCTGCCGACCGCCCGGTCGGCGCGGTTTTCCTCGGGGCTGAGTGTGATGGATTTCGTCAAGCGCACCACATTGGCGCAGATGACGCCCGAGGCGCTGCGCGCCATCGGCCCGGCCGCCGAATGCCTGGCCAAATCCGAAAGCCTCGAGGCGCATGGCCTGTCGGTCCGCGCGCGGCTTGATCGCCTGAACCAAGGGGGGGACGCATGACCCAGACCAACCGCCTGAGCCATGTCGAGATCGACGACAGCAACCTGCCCCTGCCCACGCCCGAGATCGAGCAGGAACGCAAGGTCGCCATTTTCGACCTGATCGAGGAAAACACCTTTGCGCTGCCCGCCCGCGACGATCGCGAGGTGCCGCCCGGCCCCTATCACCTGCTGCTGGCGATCCGCGAAAAGCGGCTGGTCTTCGAGGTGCGCACCGAGGCCGGCGACCTGGTGGGCGAATTCCACATGTCGCTGGGCCCGTTCCGGCAGGTTGTGAAAGACTATTTCCAGATCTGCGAAAGCTATTTCGACGCGGTCAAGAAACTGCCGCCCTCGAAAATCGAGGCGATCGACATGGCCCGCCGGGGCATCCACAACGAAGGCGCCCGCGTGTTGCAGGAACGCCTGGAAGGCAAGGCCGAGATCGACAACGACACCTCGCGCCGCCTGTTCACCCTCATCTGCGTTCTGCATTTCGGGGGCTGAGCGTGGGGCAGGGGGGAACACCGCATTCGGTTCTGTTTTGCTGCGATCACAACGCGGTGCGCTCGCCGATGGCCGAGGGTATCGCCAAGCAGCTTTATGGCCACCGCTTTTACCTGCAATCGGTGGGCGTCGAGAATGACCTGGAGATCGACGGCTTTGCCATCGCCGTCTGCGCCGAGATCGGCGTGCCGCTGGAACGTCACCGCGCGCGGTCTTTCGACGAGATGAACCAGTGGGGCGAGGATCTGTCCAGTTTCGACCTGATCATCGCCCTGTCGCCCGCCAGCCAGCGCCGTGCGCTGGAACTGACCGGGGCCTATCACCTGGATATCGAATACTGGCCGATCATCGACCCGACCGGAATCGGCGAAAACCGTGAGACCAAGCTGACCGCCTTTCGCCAGGCCCGCGACCAGATCCGCCAGCGCCTGATCGAACGTTTCGGCCCCCCCACCAGCGGCTGACACTGCACGCGCAGAATACCGCGCTGCGTCATTTCCGGCAGGATCAGGGTCAAAACGGGTCACATCCCCGCGCAATCCGCCTTTTCGCCCTTGAAAACCGGCGCGTTCGGGCGCATTTAAGGCCTCGCCCGCAGTTTGGCGGGCTGGATCAATATGGAGTGACCATGGCCAAGGAAGAAATGCTCGAATTTCCCGGTGTCGTGAAGGAACTCCTGCCGAATGCGACGTTTCGGGTCGAGCTGGAAAACGGCCATGAAATCATCGCTCATACGGCAGGCAAGATGCGCAAGAACCGCATCCGTGTTCTGGCTGGCGACCGGGTTCAAGTAGAGATGACCCCGTATGATCTGACCAAGGGTCGGATCAACTATCGCTTCAAGTAAGCGATCTGATGAAACTCGTTCTGGGCTCTGGCAGCCCGCGCCGGAAAGAGCTTCTGGCGCAGATCGGCGTTGTGCCCGACGATATCCGCGCCCCCGACATCAACGAAGACCCGTTGAAAGGCGAACTGCCGCGCCCCTATTGCGCGCGCATGGCCCGTGAAAAGGCCATGGCCGTGCCTGCCGCTCCGGACGAACTGGTGCTGTGCGCCGATACCACCGTGGCGCTGGGCCGCCGCATTCTGGGCAAGCCGCGTGACGCCGGCGAGGCCGCTGAATTCCTGATCGCAATGGGCGGGCGGCGTCACCAGGTGATTACCGCCGTGGCGCTGCGGCTGGGCGACCGGCTGTGGCAGCGCGATGCGGTCACGGCGGTGAAATTCAAGCGCCTCAGCGACGACGAGTTGAACGCCTATCTCGCCTCGGGCGAATGGCAGGGCAAGGCGGGTGCCTATGGCATCCAGGGCCTGGCCGAGGCCTTTGTGCCCTGGATCAGCGGGTCATTCTCTGGCGTCGTGGGTCTGCCACTGGCCGAAACCGCCACGCTGCTGACGGCGGCGGGCTATCCGATCTACCGGGGGAACGCATGAAGGGCAGATCCGTCATTCTTGATGACATCAAGGGCCGCAAGGCCGCCGCGCTGATGGTGGACGGGCGGCTCGAGGATTTCCTGATCGACCCCGCCGACGACACGCCCGCGCCGGGCGCGATCTTTCGTGCTCAGGTCGATCGCCAGATGAAAGGGCAGGGCGGTGTCTTTCTGACCCTGCCGCAGGGCCGCGCCTTTCTGAAACAGGCCAAGGGCCTGGCGCCCGGCCAGTCGCTGCTGGTGCAGGTCACCGGCTTTGCCGAGCCGGGCAAGGCCGTGCCGGTCACCCCGCGTCTGCTGTTCAAAAGCCGCTATGCGATCGTCACCCCTGACGCGCCGGGGCTGAACATCTCGCGCGCGATCCGCGATGAGGACGAACGCGACCGCCTGCTTGAGGTCGCCCATGAGGGCATGAAGGGCGCCGATGAAGGGCTGGGCCTGATCCTCCGCTCGGCCTGCGCGGGCGCCGATGCCGACGAGATTGCCGATGACATCTCTGCCATGCGCAGCCTCGCCGAACAGGTGCAGGCCGACGCCGAGGGCGCGCCAGAGCTGCTGGTCGACGCCCCCGACGCGCACGAGCTGGCCTGGCGCGACTGGGCCGAACCCGCCCCCGACGAGGTGGTGCAGGGCTTTGACGCCCATGGCGTGCTGGACGCCATGGTGGCCTTGCAGGGCGGAGTGGCGCTGTCGGGCGGCGGCTCTGTCTGGGTCGAACCCACCCGCGCTCTGGTCGCCGTCGATGTGAACACCGGCGGCGATAGCTCGCCCGCCGCGGGCCTCAAGGCCAATATCGCCACCGCCCGCGACCTGCCGCGCCTGCTGCGCATCCGGGGGCTGGGCGGGCAGGTGGTCGTCGATTTCGCGCCCATGCCCAAGAAAGACCGCCGCCAGCTGGAACAGGTGCTAAAGGCCGCCTTTCGTGCCGACCCGGTCGATACCGTGCTGGCCGGCTGGACGGCGCTGGGCAATTTCGAGCTGCAGCGCAAACGCGAACGCCGCCCCGTCGAGCGGGGGCTGTTCGAATGACCTGCCCGATCTGCCAGAAAGAGACCGATCAGAAATACCGGCCTTTCTGCTCCAAGCGCTGCGCCGATGTTGATCTGGGCAATTGGCTGGGCGGCAAGTACGCCGTACCCGCCACCGACCCCGAGTCGATCGAGAAGGCCGCGGAAGAGCTGGAAAAACAGCCGCCCAAACCGCACTGAGAATTCGCGCTTTTTTCTGATTTGCCCTCTGGACACCGCCCCACGCCGCGTCTAGAACACCGCCACCCGAACGCAACCGCGTTCCCCGTGCCCGGGTAGCTCAGGGGTAGAGCAGTGGATTGAAAATCCTCGTGTCGGTGGTTCGATTCCGCCCCCGGGCACCACTATTTTAGAACATACACCACGGTCTTACCGGACAGAAATCTGTCCAGTCTTCCTGTTTCGGTTTCGAGTCTGTCATCAAGTTTGGTGACGGCAAATGCCCACGGTCTTGCCTTTGGATGTGCGTCCTAGATCCGCATGCGCGGTACATCGTTCGGGTCCAGGCGCAGTTCGATCAAAAGAGGCTTGTCGCGGGTATCAATGGCCCTGATCGCGTCTTCCAGGCTTTCGACAGAGTTGACCACAACGCCATGCCCCCCCAGCGCGGTCGCGATCCGGGCAAAAGACGGCCAGTCGAACATCGACAGGCCCGGGTCCATGTTGCGGTCGAGGAACTGGATGTGCTCGGCGCCATAGGCAGAGTCATTGGCGACGATCACGATCAGATCCTGGTTCATGCGAACGGCCGTGTTGAATTCGTTGATGCCGCCCATCATGAAGCCGCCATCGCCGGTAAAAAGCACCACGGGCCTGTCCGGCACTGCAAATCCGGTGCCGATGGCCACCTGTAGCCCCAGGCCGATAGAGCCGAAATTGGTCGAGGCGATAAAGCTTTCGGCGTTGGGGCAAGAGATGCGGCACCAGACCTCGGTCATGAACCGCCCGCCATCGGTGGTCAGGAAACGGTCCCTGGGTAGGGCGCTCTCAAGCCGGTCCAGCGCATATTCGAAATTCACGAACCCGGGTTTGGCCTTGTCGGGGTTGCCCTTGGGGTGGGCGGTCAGCACGTCCATGTCCAGCTCGGCGGTAAAGCCGCTGGCGGGGATTTCGGCCTCGTTCAGCCACCAGACGATATTGTCCGCCGTCAGGCCCGCATCGGCGACAAGGGCCACGTCGGGGTGATAATTCTTGGCCACTTCGGTGACGGTATTGTTGACCTGCACCACGCGCTTGTTTTTCATCAACGCGCCCTGGTCGGTGGTGAAATGATGCAGCGAGGTGCCAAAGGCGATGACGCAATCGGCCTTGGCGATGGCATCATAGGCGGCGGGTGTGGAAAGCGTGCCGAAGATGTCGATGTTATAGGGGTGATCCCTGAACATCCCCTTTGCCTTTAGCGTGGTGGCCAGCGGGGCCTCGAGGCGGTCGGCCAGTTTCGTGATCTGCGCAACGGCATCCTTGGCGCCGATGCCGGCCAGGATGATCGGGCGCCGCGCGCTTGCGATCATGCCCACGGCCTCGTCCAGATCCTTGCCCTCGGGCACATGCGACGGCGCGTTGAAGGCCGGAAAGACGTGCCGGGTGTGCTCGATCTCTTGCCACATGAAATCGACAGGCATGTTCAGCACGATCGGTCGTTTTTCCACCTGGGCACGGTAGATCGCGTGCGCCACGTCATAAGAGGCCGTTTCGGGCGAACGCATCTGTTCGAACCCGGCTCCAGTCACCTTGACCGTTTCGCGCTGGTCGATGTTTTGCAGGTTCTGCGGATTGGACACGGCTGTATCGCCCGCCAACAGCACCATCGGCACACGGCCGCGCGCGCCTTCGGTCAGGGCGGTCACACAGTTCGTCAGGGCCGGGCCATGGGTGACGGTGGCGATGCCGACCCGACCCGACACGCGGCCATGGGCGAGTGCCATCAGCACGGCGCTGCCCTCGAAGGCTACGGGCACGAAGGTCCCGCCGCCGGACCGAACGTAGTGATCGACCATGAACAGGTTGGCGTCCCCCATCAATCCGAACATCGTATCAAAACCATGATCGCAAAGTGATTGGGCTATGGATTGGTAAACATACATGTCGAGGCTCATTGGTCTGTTGCGCGGATGGACCGTGCACTCATAGCGGTTCGCCTGCGCGCAAAGTGCGCAAACTTTGAGGTCCTAGGGAAATAATTGCGGGAGATGCGCGCGATAAATGGAAAAAATGCGTGCGTTGCGCGTTTGTGCTGAGTCGACGGCCAACACCGATGGGTGCAATCTTTTCCTGCGACAACAGGTCTGGTGTGACCTGCCGGGGGCCGTATCGGCCGCGCCTCAGCCGTTAGGCAGGCGGCCCCAGAGGTCATATTCACCGGCCTCGTCCACCTCGACCGTGACGATCTGGCCGACTTCCAAGCCCTCGGTGCCCTCGTCGATAAAGAGGTTGCCGTCGATCTCGGGCGCGTCTGCCTTGGTGCGGCAGGTGGCAATGCCGTCTTCGTCGATATCGTCGATGATCACGTCCATGCGCTGACCGACCTTGGCGGCCAGCTTGGCCTCGGAAATCGCCTGCGCCTTTTCCATGAACCGGTTCCAGCGGTCCTGCTTGACCTCATCAGACACGTGATCGGGCAGATCATTCGACCGGGCGCCGGCGACGTTTTCGTACTGGAAACACCCGACGCGATCCAACTGCGCCTCGTCCATCCAATCCAGCAGGGTCTGGAACTCGGCCTCGGTCTCGCCCGGATAGCCCACGATGAAGGTGCTGCGCAGGGTGATGTCGGGGCAGTCGCGCCGCCAGGCCGCGATCTCATCCAGCGTTTTCGCCGCCGCCGCAGGGCGCGCCATGCGTTTCAGCGTGTCGGGGTGCGCGTGTTGGAACGGGATGTCCAGATAGGGCAGGATCAGCCCCTCGGCCATCAGCGGGATCAGCTGGCGCACATGCGGGTAGGGATAGACATAATGCAGCCGCACCCAGGCCCCCAGCGACCCCAGATCGCGGGCCAGGTCGGTGATATGGGCGCGGTGGCCCTTGGCCTCGGCATGTTTGATATCGACGCCATAGGCGCTGGTGTCCTGGCTGATCACCAGCAATTCGCGCACGCCCGCATCGACCAGCTTTTCGGCCTCGCGCATCACGGCATGGGCCGGGCGGCTGGCCAGCTTGCCGCGCATGTCGGGGATGATGCAGAACTTGCAGTGGTGATTGCAGCCCTCGGAAATCTTGAGATAGCTGTAATGGCGCGGGGTCAGCGACACGCCTGTGGCGGGCAGCAGGTCGATGAACGGGTCAGGATCGGGTGGCACGGCGCCATGCACGGCATCCAGCACCTGTTCATATTGATGCGGTCCGGTGACGGCCAGAACCCGAGGGTGCACGCCGGTGATGTATTCAGGCTCAGCGCCAAGGCATCCGGTCACGATCACCTTGCCGTTTTCCTGCAAGGCCTCGCCGATGGCCTCCAGGCTTTCGGCCTTGGCGCTGTCCAAGAACCCGCAGGTGTTCACGATCACCGCGTCCGCGCCCGAATAGTCGGGGCTGATCGCATAGCCCTCGGCCCGCAGCCGGGTCAGGATGCGTTCGCTGTCGACCAGCGCCTTGGGGCAGCCAAGGCTGACCATGCCAATGGTCGGCTGACCCTCGCGGCGAGTGTCATCGAAACGCGGGGCAGGGGCCAGGTCGGGGCGCAGATTGGGCGGGTTGGTGCTCATGCGGCCTCATATAGTCGGGGATCGCGCGCGGGGGAAGCGGGGTTTTGATCGCGCCACCGCGCGGGCACGCTTGTGCCCGGCCATGACGGCCCCTAGGCTGGGATAAATGTTTCATGGTGGAGGGTTCCCATGCGTTGGCTGATCCGTGCGTTCGTGGCGGTTGTGCTGTTGGTTGTGCTGCTGATCGGGGCGGTGTTCCTGCTGCCCGCCGACAAGATCGCGGACCTGGCCGGTGATCAGATCCGCAAGGCCACCGGGCGCGAGCTGACGCTCGAGGGACGGCTGAAACCCTCGATCTGGCCGCAGATTGGCGTCACCACCGGCGCGGTGTCGATCTCGAATGCCGACTGGGCCAGCGACACGCCGATGCTGCGCGCCGAGGCGCTGGAAATCGGGCTGGATCTTGGCGCGCTGATGGGCGGCGATATCGTCATCCGCAAGATCGCCCTGACCCGCCCCGAGATCCTGCTGGAAAAGGGCGTGGATGACCGGGTGAACTGGCAATTCGGGGAAAGCACCGGCACCGAAACTGGCGCCGGCGGCGCGGGTGGCAGTGCGGGTGGCGGCGTGACGCTGGACATCGCGCAGGTCACCGATGCCTCGCTGACCTTCGTAAACCACGCCGCGAAAACCCGCGAGCATATCACCGGTCTGAATGCCACGATGCGCCTGCCAGCGGCGAATGGCCCGCTGGATCTGGAATTCGACGGCAGCGTCAACGGTCAGCCGGTCAAGGGCGCGGTGCATCTGGCGCGGCTGTCCGACCAACTGAACGGCGCCGTAGCCGAAACCCGGCTGTCGGTCGACCTGGGCGGGTCGTCGCTGCGGTTTGACGGGCAGGCCGGGCTGTCGCCCGTGCAGGCCAATGGCGCGTTCCAGGCCGATCTAGGCGATCTGCCGGCGCTGATGGCGGCGCTGAACCAACCCGCGCCCGCGCATAGCAAATTCACCCAGGGCCTGTCGGCCAAGGGCGATCTGGCCTATGGCGCCGATGGCCGCATCGGCCTGAACGGCGCCAATATCCGCTTTGGTCCCAATGCCCTGGCCGGCAATGCCACGATCAGCCTGGACGGCCCGCGCCCGCGCCTTGTGGGTCAGTTCGCCAGCGGCACGCTGGACCTGCGCACGGGCTCCTCGAGCGGTGACGGCGGCGGCGGCGCTGGTGGCAAGGGCGGCGGGGGCTGGTCCAACGCGCCGATCGACGTGTCGGCCCTGGGCGCGCTGGATGCCGAACTGGGCCTGAGCGCCGACAGCCTGCTGCTGGATGGCGCCACCATGGGCCCGACCCGCCTGACCGCCACGCTGACCGACCGACGGCTGGTGCTCGACCTGCACCAGATGGCCGCGTATGAGGGCCAGATCACCGGCAATTTCGTGATCAACGGGCGCGGCGGCCTGTCGGTCGGCGGCGATCTGAGCCTGGCCGGCATCGCCATGCGCCCCGCGCTGAACGAACTGGCCGATTACGACCGGCTTTCGGCCCGTGCCGATATGCGCGTCAATTTCCTGGGCAGCGGCCCCTCGATGGCGGCGATCATGTCGGGCCTGTCGGGCAGCGGCAACCTTGACCTGGGCGAGGGCGAATTCCGCGGGCTGGACCTGTTGGCGATCTTCCTGCAGAAGGCCGAGGGCGCGCAAGACGGCGCCCGCACGATCTTTCACGACGTCAAGGCGACCTTTGCCATCAAGAACGGCATCCTGCGCAACGATGACCTGAGCCTGACCTCGGACCGCTTTACCGCCCTGGGCGAGGGGCAGGTCAACCTGGGCAAGCAGACCATGGATTATCGGCTGGTGCCGCAGACCCTGTTGGGCGGCGAGGGCGGCAAGGCGCTGAAAATTCCGCTGCGCATCGTTGGCCCCTGGGCGAAACCCAGCCTGCGGCTGGATCTTGACGCGGTGATCGACGCCCGCAAGGACAAGGCCAAGGAAGAGCTGACCCAGAAAGCCGCCGAAAAGCTGGGCGTGCAGACCCAGGAAGGCGAAAGCCTGGAGGATGCCGCCAAGCGCAAGCTGGAAGAGAAGGCCAAGAAAAAGCTCGAAAAGCTGTTTCAGTAACCCCTAGTTCCGCAGCCGCCAGCCGCTGCGGAATATCCAGCCGATGAACAGCAGGCAGGCCATCAGAAAGCCGAGAACCGCCGCCAGCGACACGCCGACGGGCACGTCGGCCACGCCGAAGAACGACCAGCGAAAGCCCGAAATCAGGTAAAGCACCGGGTTGAACCGGGTGACGGTCTCCCAAAAGGGCGGCAGCATCGAGGCCGAATAGAACGCGCCGCCCAGGAACACCATCGGCGTAATGACCAGCAGGGGCACCAGTTGCAGCTGTTCGAAATTGCGTGCCCAGATGCCGATGATGAACCCCAGCATCGCAAAGGAAATGCCGGTCAGCAGCAGGAACCCGATCATCCAGATCGGGTGCTGGATATGCAGGTCGACGAACAGCGTAGATGTGGCCAGGATGATCAGCGCGATCATCACCGCCTTGGTCGCCGCCGCGCCAACATAGCCGATCACGATCTCGATGAACGAGATCGGCGCCGACAGCAATTCGTAGATCGTGCCGATGAATTTCGGGAAGTAGATCCCGAACGAGGCCACCGTCACCGATTGCTGCAACAATGTCAGCATGATCAGCCCCGGCACGATGAAGGCGCCATAGCTGATGCCCTCGACCGCGTCGATGCGGCTGCCGATGGCAGAGCCGAAGACCACGAAATAGAGAACCGTAGACAGGACCGGCGACAGAACCGACTGCGCCAGCGTGCGAAAGGTGCGCGCCATCTCGTAGCGATAGATTGCCCTGATGGCTTGCCAGTTCATGCTTGGCCCTCCTCGACAAGGCGCAGAAAGACCTCTTCCAGCGAGCTTTGCCGGCTGTCCAGGTCGCGCACCGAAATGCCGGCCTCGGCCAGATCGGCGATCAGGCTGGTGATGCCGCTGCGCTCGGCCTGGGTGTTGTAATCATAGATCAACGAGTGGCCACCATCGGCCAGGCTGAGGCCGCGGCCCGCCAATGTGCCGGGCAGGGCGTCCAGCGGCGCGGTCAGTTGCATCCGCAGATGCTTGCGCCCCAGCTGTTTCATCAGCGCGTCCTTGCGCTCGATCAGCAGTAACCGGCCGTTGTCGATCACCCCGATCCGGTCGGCCATTTCCTCGGCCTCTTCGATGTAATGGGTGGTCAGAATGATCGTCACGCCGTCATCGCGCAGCTCGCGCACCAGTTGCCACATATCGCGCCGCAAGGTGACATCGACGCCGGCGGTGGGCTCGTCCAGGAACAGCACGCGCGGCTCATGCGACAGCGCCTTGGCGATCAGAACTCGGCGTTTCATCCCGCCCGACAGCTCGCGCGTCTGGGCGTTGCGCTTGTCCCACAGGCTAAGTGCGCGCAGCACCTTTTCGATATAGGCGTCGTTGCGCGGCTTGCCGAACAGGCCGCGCGAGAACCGCACGGTGTTGATGACCTTCTCGAAAGGTTCGATGCTGATATCCTGCGGCACCAGCCCGATCAGCGCGCGCGCCTTGCGAAACTCGATGGCAATGTCATGGCCGCCCACGGTGATCCGGCCACTGCTGGGCGTGACCAGGCCGCAGATGCTGGAAATCAGCGTGGTCTTGCCCGCGCCATTGGGGCCAAGCAGGGCCAGGATCTCGCCCTGCTCGATATCCAGCGACACGTCCCGCAGCGCAACCGTGCCGCTGTCATAGGATTTGCCAAGATTCTGAACCGAGATCACCGGAGCCATGACGGCCACCCTTTACAGAAAAAGACTATGCCCGGGATTTAGCATCCCGGGCATATAACGACCAGAAAAATGAACCGATCGGTCTAGCTTGTGATCAGCGCTTGCGGTCGCGGCGCGAGCTCATCGGCTGGAACGCCACGCCCACATGGGCCTCGCAATAGGGTTTGCCCTGCTGGGTCGCCAGGCCGCAGAACCAGAAGTCCTCGGTCGCCGGGTCGCCGATTGGCCATTTGCAGGTGCGCTCGGTCAGCTCCATCAGGCTGAGCCGCTTGGCCTTTTTCTCGACCTCGCGCACCGAGGCCAGCGCCTCGGGGCTGATCTCGTTGGCCGAGGGCTGCGGCGGCAGCGGCTGGCCAGCGGGGATGATCTGTTTGCGCGGCGAGATCGAGGGCGCGGGCGCGGCGGATTCGGTCGCGGGCTCGGGCTTGGCGGCGGGCGCGGGTTCAGCCGCCTTGGGCGCGGGCTTGGCCTTGGGCGCGGCTTCGGCCTTGGGCGCGGCTTCGGCCTTGGGCGCGGCCTTTTCCTTGGCGGCGGCCTTGGCGGTGCCGCCACCGCCGGTGCGGTTCGACAGGCCCAGACGGTGCACCTTGCCAATCACCGCGTTCCGGGTGACGCCACCCAGTTCCTTGGCGATCTGGCTGGCCGACTGGCCTTCGCCCCACATTTTCTTCAGCGTCTCGACGCGCTCTTCGGTCCAGGACATGTGATTTCCTTGGCTGCGGGGGCGGCGGATGCGACCCCCGGATTTATTTCGGCTTGGCCCTATTCTATTCGTGGCACGGTGTGGGATACAAGCCCAACACATACGTGGCACGGCAGTCGGCATATATCGGGGAAACGGATGGAAAGTTCAACCACAATGGGCGTGCGCCGGTTCGGAAGCGTGAACTGGCTGGGCCTTTATACGCTGGCCCGCCGCGAGGTGCGCCGGTTCATGGCGGTCTGGAACCAGACGGTCGCGGCGCCGCTGGTGACGGCGGGGCTGTTCATGACCGTCTTTGCGCTGGCCATCGGGCCGTCGCGCGGGCCGGTGATGGGGGTGCCTTTCGTGCAGTTCCTGGCGCCGGGCATCCTGATGATGACCGTCATCCAGAACGCGTTTGCCAATACCTCGTCCTCGATCGTCAGCGCCAAGGTGCAGGGCAATATCGTCGACACGCTGATGCCGCCCCTGTCGCCGCTGGAGCTGGTGCTGGGCTACACCGCCGGCGGCGTCGTGCGCGGCGGGCTGGTCGCGGTGGTGATCGGGCTGGCGGTGGTGGTGCTGATGGGCATGCCGGTGGCGCATCCGCTGTGGCTGGCGCTGTTCGTGGTGCTGGGCGCGGCGATGCTGGCGGTGCTGGGCATAGTGGGCGCGATCTTTGCCAACCGGTTCGACCAGATGTCGGCCATCACCAATTTCATCATCACGCCGCTCAGTTTTCTGTCGGGCACCTTCTATTCGATCGACAGCCTGCCGCCCGTGATGCGGGTCATCACCCATTTCAACCCGGTCTTTTACCTGATCGACGGGGCGCGCTACGGCATGATCGGCCAGTCCGACAGCAGCCCTGTTCTGGGCCTTGCGATCTGCGCCGGGGTGACGCTGGCCGTGGGCGCGGTCTGTTGGCGCTGGTTCAGCACCGGCTACCGGATGAAGCCCTGATGCTGAGCTATCAGCACATCTATCACGCCGGAAACCTGGCCGATGTGCAAAAGCACGCGCTGCTATGCGTGATGCTGGATTACATGACCCGCAAGGACAAGCCGCTGTCCTATATCGAGACCCACGCGGGCAGGGGCCTTTATGATCTGACCGCGCCCGAGGCGGTCAAGACCGGAGAAGCCGCGCAAGGCGTCGCGCGCGCCGGTGACTGGTTCGCGCCCGATCACCCCTATGCCCGTGCCATGGCGCAGGTAAAGGCGGCGCATGGGGTCGATGCCTATCCCGGCTCGCCCCTGCTGGCGGCGCTGTCGCTGCGGCCCGGCGACACGATCCACCTGGCCGAGCTGCACCCGCAGGAATTCACCGCCCTGCGCCAGGCCATGCGCCCCTATGGCGCCCAGGTGCATAAACAGGACGGGCTGGAGCTTGCGCAATCCATCTGCCCGCCGACCCCGCGTCGGGGGCTGATGCTGATCGATCCCAGCTATGAGGTGAAATCCGATTACGCCACGCTGCCCGGCCAGATCGCGGCCCTGCACCGCAAATGGAACGTGGGCGTGATCGCGCTGTGGTATCCGATTTTGACCAGCGGCGCGCACAAGCCGATGCTGCGCGCGCTGGAACAGCAGGGCCTGCCCGACACGCTGCGCCACGAGGTGACATTCCCGCCCGCGCGCGAAGGCCACGGCATGATCGGCAGCGGCATGTTCATCGTGAACGCCCCCTGGGGCACCCAGGACGAGGCCAAGCGCCTCGGCACCCTATTCGCCGCGCTTTGATCCCGCTTTACAGCGCCCGCAAAGCGCGATATCTGCCGCGCCATGATCGCACGGAACGCCCATTTCCCGCTTCCCCGACGCCGACGCACCCGCGCCTGACGTCCGATCCCGCGTGGCTGCACGCGAAAACCACCTGAAATCGTTGACTTGGCCCGTCGCCTTTGGCACCAATCGGGCTTCCGCTTCCAAGGACCAATGCCCATGATCCCGTCCATCCTGCCGACCTATAACCGTGCTCCGCTTAGCTTTGTCAGCGGCCAGGGCCCCTGGCTGACCGCGACGGATGGCAGCCGATACCTGGATATGGGCGCGGGCATCGCGGTGAACGCGCTGGGTCATGCCAACCCCGATCTGGTCGCCGCGCTGACCGAACAGGCCGGCAAGTTGTGGCACCTGTCGAACCTCTACGAGATCCCCGAGCAAAAGGCTCTGGCGGATGCGCTGGTGGCCGAGACATTCGCCGACACGGCGTTCTTTACCAACTCGGGCACCGAGGCTTGCGAGCTGGCCGTGAAAATGGCGCGCAAATACTGGTATGAAAAAGGCCAGCCCGATCGCACCAATATCATCACCTTTGACGGCTCGTTCCATGGCCGGTCCTCGGCCGGTATCGCGGCGGCGGGCAGTGAAAAGATGGTCAAGGGCTTTGGCCCGCTGCTGCCCGGTTTTGTGCATCTGAAATTTGGCGATCACGACGCGCTGAACGCCGCCATCGCCCAGCCGGATGTTGGCGCGGTGCTGATCGAACCCGTGCAGGGCGAAGGCGGCATCCGCCCGGTGCCCGACCAGTGCCTCAAGGGGCTGCGTGACCTGTGCGACCAGCACGGCGTTCTGCTGATCTTTGACGAGGTGCAATGCGGCATGGGCCGCACCGGCAAGCTGTTCGCGCATGAATGGGCGGGCGTCGCGCCCGACATCATGATGGTCGCCAAGGGCATCGGCGGGGGCTTTCCGCTGGGCGCTGTTCTGGCCACCGAAGAGGCTGCCCTCGGCATGGTCGCCGGCACCCATGGCAGCACCTATGGCGGCAACCCGCTGGCCTGCGCTGTGGGCCTGCGCGTGATGCAGATCATCAGCGACCCCGCCTTCCTGGACGAGGTCAACCGCAAGGCCGCGCTGCTGCGCCAGCGCCTTGAGGGTCTTGTCGCGGCGCACCCCAGCGTGTTTGAGGCCGTGCGCGGGTCTGGCCTGATGCTGGGGCTGAAATGCGTGGCGCCGGTCGCCGACGTGGTGCAGGCGGGCTATGCCCAGCACCTCCTGACCGTGCCCGCGGGCGACAACGTGATGCGCCTGCTGCCGCCGCTGAACATCACCGACGAAGACATTGCCGAGGCCGTTTCGCGGCTGGACGCCGCTGCGGCGGTTGTCGAAAAGAAATAGCAAAACGGGGACACCCCCGGGGACAGACCGATGAAACATTTTCTGGATATCAACGCCACCGACCCCGCCGACCTGCGGGCCATGATCGACAGCGCCAAGGCGATGAAGGCTGCCCGCAACGGCCGTCCGCGCGGCGCCGGCGATGATGACACGCCGCTGGCGGGTCACATGGTGGCGCTGATCTTTGAAAAGCCGTCCACTCGGACTCGGGTGTCATTCGACGTGGGCGTGCGCCAGCTGGGCGGGCAGACCATGGTGCTGTCGGGGCAGGACATGCAGCTGGGCCACGGCGAAACCATCGCCGACACCGCCCGCGTGCTGTCGCGCTATGTCGATCTGATCATGATCCGCACTTTTGAAGAGGCCACCCTGCTGGAGATGGCCGAGCACGCCACCGTGCCGGTGATCAACGGCCTGACCAACCGCACCCATCCCTGCCAGATCATGGCCGACATCCAGACCTACGAGGAACATCGCGGCCCGATCGCCGGCAAAAAGGTCGTCTGGTGCGGTGACGGCAACAACGTCTTTGCCAGCTTTGCCCATGCTGCCGGGCAGTTCGGGTTCGATCTGACCTTCAGCGGCCCGCCGCCGCTTGACCCCGAGCAGGTGTTCATCGACGAGGCCCGCGCCAAGGGCGCCAAGGTCGAGATCGAGCGCGACCCCGTGCGCGCCGTCGAGGGCGCCGATCTGGTCGTCACCGACACCTGGGTCAGCATGCACGACCCGCAATCCGCGCGCGAACGGCGCCACAACCAGCTGCGCCCCTATCAGGTGAACCAGGCGCTGATGGCCCACGCCAAGCCCGACGCGCTGTTCATGCACTGCCTGCCCGCCCATCGCGACGAAGAGGCCACCAGCGCCGTCATGGACGGCCCGCATTCGGTGATCTTCGACGAGGCCGAGAACCGCCTGCACGCGCAAAAGGCGGTGATGCGCTGGTGTCTCGGGGTCTGATGTCAGACCCCTTTGCCCACCACCCCGGCCTGCGCGGCAAGATCACCGATCCCGAAAGGTCGTTCTTTCGCGGCTTTCGCGCCGAGGATCTGGTGCCCATGCTGGCAGAGCAGGGCCTGCCGGTGGGCTGGTGGCATTCCGATGCCGACCGCGAGGCCCTGCGGCGCCGGGCGCTGAGCAACCATCCCGGCGGCGATCTGTGGGTCTTTGCCTATGGGTCGCTGATGTGGGATCCGGGCTTTCGCTTTGCCGAGGTGCGCCGCGCCTATGCGCCCGGCTATGCGCGGCGGTTCATCCTGCGCGATATCCGCGGCGCCCGTGGCCGGCCCGATGCGCCGGGCCTGATGGCGGCGCTCGATCACGGGCCGGGATGCGAGGGTCTGGCCTTTCGCATTGCGGAAGAGGTGATCGAGCACGAGACCCAGATCCTCTGCCGACGCGAGCTGATCGAACCGGCCTATCACGCCCGTTTCGTCGAGGTCGATCTGGGGGGGGCGCAACAGCGCGCGCTGACCTTTGTGGCCGATCACGATGCGCCCACGATCTGCCCCGATCTGACGCAGGACGAACAGGTGCGTCTGATCGCTACCGGCACGGGCGTTCTGGGCAGCAGCCTCGAATACCTGGCCAATATCGCCAGCCAGTTCCAGGCGCTGGGCATTCATGACGACGATGTCATGGCCCTGCTGGCCGCGGTCGAGGCCCATGAGGCCCCGACAGGGCGCGCTTAGACGAAGACCAGTTCCAGGAACAGGAAGATCACGCCCGACATCAGGGCTGCGGCGGGCACGGTGATGACCCAGGCCGCGACGATCGTCATGAAATGCGACCGGCGCACCAGCTTGCGGCGACGGCGTTCCTCGGGGGCGATCTGCTTGGCGGCGGGGCGCTTGCTGGTGTTCCGGCGAACGCGGCGTTCCGCATGCCATTCGCGGAAAAAGCCCACGCCGAATACCGCGCCCACGGCGATATGGGTCGAACTGACCGGCAGGCCCAGCCAGCTGGCCACGATCACCGTGATCGCCGCCGACAGCGCCACGCAATAGGCGCGCATCGGGTTCAGCTTGGTGATCTGGCTGCCCACCATGCGGATCAGCTTTGGCCCGAACAGGAATAGCCCGAACGAGATGCCGAAGGCCCCGATCACCATCACCCAGACCGGGATGGCGACCTTGCCTGCGGCGGCGCCGAATTCCTCGGCATGGACGATGGCCGCCAGCGGGCCGACGGCATTGGCCACGTCATTGGCGCCATGGGCAAAGGACAAAAGCGCGGCCGAGAACACCAGCGGCAGGCCGAACAGCTTTTTCAGCGACTTGTTGCGGTTTTCCAGCCCTTCCGACTGGCGCCGGATCAACGGCACGCTGATCGCCCAGATGATCACGCCCGCCGCCAGACCGATCAGCAGCGCATGGCCCATGTCGATCTTGATCAGCTTTTTCAGCCCCTTCAGCGCCAGATAGGCCCCGAACGCACCACCCATGATACCGATCAACAGCGGCACCCAGCGGCGCGCGGCAGCGATCTTGTCTTCGGTATAGATGATCTTGGCCTTGATAAAGGCCAGGAACAGCGCTGCGATGGCGCCTCCCAGCACGGGCGAGATCACCCAGCTGGCGGCAATCGTGCCCATCGTGGGCCAGTTGACCGCGCCAAGGCCCGCGGCCGCGATGCCCGCGCCCATGACGCCGCCCACCACCGAATGGGTGGTCGAGACCGGAGCGCCGACAAAAGTAGCCAGGTTGACCCATAGCGCGGATGAGATCAGCGCCGCCATCATCGCCCAGATGAACACTCGCGCATCGGCCACGCTGGCCGGGTCGATGATGCCCTTGGAAATCGTGGAGACCACGTCGCCGCCGGCCAACAGCGCCCCTGCGCTTTCAAAGATCGCGGCAATGGCGATGGCGCCGCCCATGGTCAGCGCATTCGCGCCCACCGCAGGCCCCATATTGTTGGCCACGTCATTGGCGCCGATATTCAGCGCCATATAGGCGCCAAATGCGGCGGCGGCGATCACCACATAGGATGTCGGCTGCTTGCCAAAGAACAACAGCGCCCCCAGCGCCGCCAGAACGATGAAGGCCAGCGAGATGCCCGGCCCGACCAGCGGCCGCGAGACATAATGCAGCGCATATTCAACCTGGCTGATCCGACCCAGATCCTTGTCGAGCGTTTTCCACTGACGATGGTTGATTTTATCTGCCATGAGAGCCCCCGGCGCCGTCTGTCACAAATCTGTTACAGAGGCGCTGGTAGCTGCGAATCTCTTGAGGATCAACCGCTGTTACAAATGCAGGGGCGGGGTGAACTGGCGCAGCAACTCTTGCAGGTCGGGCTCGTCAACCATTTTGGCGGCACGCTTGGGCGACACCCAGCGGCGCTTGCGCTGTTTGCTCTCGGGATACTCATTCGCGATCTTCTCGACGCGCACCGCGTAAACATCGACGACGCAGGGCAACAGCACATCATTGTCCAGCCGTTTGGAATAGCTGTAGCGCCCCACCGGGGCGTTCGAGCTGCGCGCGATCTTCACGCCCGCCTCTTCCCAGGCCTCGCGCAGGGCGGCGCCGGGGCTGTCCAGCCCCTCGATCGGCCAGCCTTTGGGAATGATCCAGCGGCCGGTGCCACGCGATGTGATCATCAGAACCTCGAACTGACCCTTGCGCAAGCGATAGCAAAGCGCCGCCACTTGCAACGCCGGAGGGCGTTGAAACATGGGCTGCACGACGCTGCCCCAGGTCAGTTTGATGGCTTTTTGCATCATTGTTGCGTTTTCAGTCTGCTCGTTTGTCGAATCTTGACGGAAAACCGGGCTCCGCAAAAGCGAAAATCGCGCAAGAATATGTGTTTTTCATGAATTTCGGCGCGGTTTTGCCCGTAATGTGGGGTCGGCCTGTGTCGGGTCTTCGGGCCAGGGGTGTTTCGGGTATTGGCCGCGCATGTCCTTGCGTACATCGGCATAGGAATTTGCCCAAAAACCGGGCAGATCCATCGTGGTCTGCACCGGGCGATGCGCCGGGGACAGCAGGGTAATGCGCAGCGGCAGGCGTTTGGGCCCGATGGTCGGGTGCTGGGTGACGCCGAACATCTCTTGCAGGCGCAGGGCGATGCCGGGGGCCTCGCCGCTGTAATCAATCGGCACCTTGCGGCCCAGCGGCGTTTCGAAATGCGCCGGGGCGAGGCGGGCCAGCAGGTGCTGCTGATCCCAGTCCAGCGCCGATTGCAGCGCGGGCATCAGGTCGAACCGTTTCAGGTCATCTGCCGATTTCACCCCGCCCAGATGCGGCAGCAGCCAGTCCTCCAGCCGCGCCATCAGCCCCGCATCCGACAAATCGGGCAGGTCTGATCCCTCGGAGCGCAGCAATTCCACCCGCGCTTGATAGCGTCGCGCGGCGTTCGACCACGGCAGACCCAGCTCGCGCACCCCGTCCAGCATGGCGCGGGCAATGGCATCGGACGGGGCATCCTTCCACTGCCGGTCAGCCAGGGGCAGGGCGCCGAACATCTCGCGCTGGCGGGTCAGAACCCGGCGGTCACGGCGTGACCATTCGCAGATATCGCGCCATGCGATCTGATCGCCGTAAAGCCCGCGCAGCTCGCTTTCGCTGATTGGCGCGGCCAGGCGCACGCGGGCCTCGCGGGTATCGCCATCCAGGTCCAGCGCCACGATCAGCCGCTGCCCGGCCAGCGCGTCGCCCTCGGGCATCACCGCGCCCTTGCCGCCCGACAGCACATAGCGCGGCGCATCCCCCGCACGGCGCAGGCCGATGCGGTCGGGATAGGCCAGCGCGGCCATCTCGCCCGCGCTGAGGTCTTTGCCACCCGGCACCAGTTTGCGCAGGCGCCGGGCCTCTTGCCGGATACGATCAATCACGCCGCGATGGGCGCCGGGCACCGAGGCCGGATCGCGGATCGCCCGCAGCCGCAGCGCCAGGTCGGTGCCCGCGCCGCGCAGCGGATCGCGCTCGGCCAAGAGCGCCGCCAGATCGGCCCCGCCGCCCGTCAGCAGCATATGCCCCAGCCGCGGATGCAGGGGCAGGGCGGCCAGCGCCCGGCCGTGATCGGTGATGCGGCCCTGATCCAGCGCTCCCAGCGCGGTCAACAAGGCGCGCGCCTCGGTCAGAGCGCCCTCGGGCGGCGGTGTCAGAAACGGCAGGCCGTCGGCGCCCCACAGCGCCAGTTCCAGCGCCAGCCCGGTCAGGTCGGCGGCCTCGATCTCGGCGGGGGGAAAGGCGGCCAGCGCGCCCTCTTCGCCCTTGGTCCACATCCGGTAACATAGGCCCTCGGCCACACGGCCCGCCCGGCCCCGGCGCTGTTCGGCCTCGGCACGGGTGACGCGCTCGGTCACCAGCCGCGACATGCCCGAATTGGGGTCGAACCGCGCCCGCCGCGACCGCCCGCCATCGACCACCACGCGAATGTCCTGAATGGTCAGCGAGGTTTCCGCGATCGAGGTCGCCAGCACCACCTTGCGCCCGGTCTGAGCCGGGGCAATCGCGGCGCGCTGGGCCTTGAACTCCATCGCGCCGAACAGCGGATGGATCGCGCACCCCTCGGGCAGGCGACCGGTCAACGCGGCCTCGACCCGTCGGATCTCGCCCTCTCCGGGCAGAAAGACCAGCACGCCGCCGCTGGTTTCCCCAACCGCCTGTTCGACCAGCCCCGCCACCGCCTGTTCATAGCGTGCCTCGCGCGGCAGGGGGCGGTCCAGCCAGCGTGTTTCCACCGGAAAGGCGCGCCCCTCGGACGTGATCATCGGCGCGTCATTCAGCATCGCGGCCACCGGCGCGGCATCCAGCGTCGCCGACATCACCAACAGCATCAGATCATCGCGCAGCGCCTCGCGCACCTCGCAGATCAGCGCCAGTCCCAGATCGGCATTCAGCGAGCGTTCGTGAAATTCGTCAAAGATCACCGCGCCTACGCCCGCCAGCTCGGGATCGGACTGGATCATCCGGGTCAGGATGCCCTCGGTCACCACCTCGATCCGGGTGTCCGGCCCCACCTTGCTTTCGCCCCGGATGCGATAACCCACGGTGCGGCCAACGGGCTCGCCCAGGGTTTCGGCCATGCGCTCGGCCGCGGCGCGGGCGGCCAGGCGGCGCGGTTCCAGCATGACGATACGGCCCGGTGTCAGCCCGGCCTGCAACATCGCCAGCGGCACAACGGTGGTCTTGCCCGCACCCGGCG
Source organism: Actibacterium sp. XHP0104 (assembly GCF_025751515.1). GTDB lineage: Bacteria > Pseudomonadota > Alphaproteobacteria > Rhodobacterales > Rhodobacteraceae > Actibacterium_D. Next base: position 43,563 of record NZ_JAOWLE010000009.1, on the reverse strand, counting down.
GGGCCTGCAGCACGGCGCGGCCCTCGGCGCGCAGCGCCGCCACCAGCGGTTCCAGCACCGCGCCTATGGGCAGATCGGTTTTCATGCCGCCCTTATCAGCGATTTGCGCGCCCCGTGCCAGCGCCCGCTGAAAAACCTGCGCTGCGGGCTGGACATGCGGGGGGCTGCAAGGGCAAACAGAACGCCAAAAGACCGGAGGAGCGAATGGATACCGAAACCCTTGCCACCCGAATCGAGGCCGGCGAGCGCCGTGCCCTGGCGCGCGCGATCACGCTGGTGGAAAGTGGCCGCGACGATCACCGGGCGCAGGCGATCGAGTTGCTGGATCGTCTGGCCGGCGGCGGCAAGCAGGCGCTGCGCATCGGCCTGTCGGGCACGCCGGGGGTGGGCAAATCGACCTTTATCGAAAGCTTCGGCATGATGCTGACGGCGCAGGGGCTGCGGGTGGCGGTGCTGGCGGTTGATCCCAGTTCGGCCCGGTCGGGCGGTTCGATCCTGGGCGACAAGACCCGGATGGAACGCCTGAGCCGCGACCCCAACGCCTTTATCCGCCCCTCGCCCAGCCAATCGGCCCTAGGTGGCGTCGCGCGCCGCACCCGCGATGCGGTCGCCTTGTGCGAGGCGGCGGGGTTCGACGTGATCCTGATCGAGACCGTGGGCGTCGGCCAGTCGGAAACCATGGTCGCTGACATGTCGGATCTGTTCATCCTGCTGCTGGCCCCGGCGGGCGGCGACGAGTTGCAGGGCGTCAAGCGCGGCATCATGGAAATGGCCGACATCATTCTGGTGAACAAGGCCGATGGCGATCTGAAGCCGGCTGCCATGCGGACCTGCGCCGATTATGCCGGCGCGCTGCGCCTGCTGCGCAAACGCTCCTACGATCCCGACCAGTTCCCCAAGGCGATGACCGTTTCCGCGCTCGAGGAACAGGGGCTGCAAAAGGCCTGGGAGGAAATGCAGACCCTTGCCGACTGGCGGCGCGAGCACAGCCATTTCACCCGCCGCCGCTCGGAACAGGCGCAGCACTGGTTCGGTGAAGAGGTCCGCATGGGGCTGTTGCGGCGCCTCGAAGCCGACCCGGCGATCCGCGCGCGGATGTCCGAACTGGGCCAGGCCGTGGCCGCCGGCCGTGCCAGCGTTTCAGGCGCGGCGGCGGAAATGCTGGGGGAACTGAGCTGAAAATGGCAACGAATCCCTTGACGCCCCCGGCGATTTGCCCTTAAAGCACCCAAACTGAATTCTAGGGCGCTGCTTTGCGGCGCCTGTGTGTTTATCGAGACAAGGAAGAGACAAATGTCGCGCGTCTGCGAACTGACCGGAAAAGGCCCGATGTCTGGCAACAATGTCAGCCACGCCAATAACAAGACCAAGCGCCGCTTCCTGCCCAACCTGAACGACGTGACCCTGATCTCGGATGCTCTGGGCCGTTCGTTCAAACTGCGCATTTCGGCTGCTGCTCTGCGCACCGTGGACCATCGCGGTGGGCTGGACGCTTTCCTGGCGAAAGCCAAGGATGCCGAACTGTCTGGCAAGGCACTGAAAATCAAGAAAGACATCGAAAAGGCTCAGGCAGCCGCCTGATCGCCCTGCGATGACGGAATTTGCGGCCCTGCCAGAAATGGCGGGGCCGCTTCCTTTTGACGCTTTCCCTCGGCGTGCGGGCGTGCCTATATCCGGGTGATGAAACGGCTTGGCCCCATATTCGCGCTGTCGCTGGCCTTGATGCTGGCGCTGACCTCGCTGACCCTTGCGGTGGCGCGCGGACAGGCGCCTGTCGTGGGCGAGGTCGTCATCTGCACGGGCATGGGGCTGCAGGTGCTACATCTTGATGCCGAGGGCAACCCGGTCGGCGCCCCGCATGTCTGCCCCGATGGAATTGCGTCCTTCATCGCCGCAGATGCGCCGGTGCCCACCATGCCGCTGCGCCGCCTTTCCACCGGCGAGCGGCTGACCATCCTGACCGGAATGGCCCAGGCCGACCTGCACCGCAGCCGTGCCACGGCGCGCGGTCCTCCTGAAATTGCCTGACCCCACCTTACGCAATTTCATTTCATAGGAGGACACCATGTCCCTGACCAAAACCCTTCTGGCGGCTGCGACCGCCCTGTCTTTCGCCACCCCGATCTGGGCCGGTGAGATCACCATCAACGACGCCTATGCGCGCGCCTCGACCATGATGTCGAAATCGGGCGGCGCCTTCATGGAAATCCACAACGGCACCGAAGCCGATGACCGCCTGATCGAGGCGCGTTCGGATGTGGCCGAGCGGGTCGAGCTGCATACCCACCTGTCCGACGGCAATGGCGTGATGCGCATGGTCGAGGTCGAGGATGGCTTTGCCGTTCCCGCCGGCGGCGTGCACATGCTGGCGCGCGGCGGCGATCACCTGATGTTCCTTGGGCTGAACCGCCCGCTGAACCACGGCGACATGATCGACGTTGTGCTGGTCTTTGAACAGGCCGGCGAGGTTGCCGTTCAGATCCCCGTCGATCTGGAACGCAAGCCCATGCACGGCCAGATGCAGCACGGCAACGGTATGCATCAGGGCATGCAAAAGAAGGGCATGACCCAGAACTGAGCCATGCGCTGAAAGCGACCTGCACGGTCGCGGAAGTGACAGACAGGGCCCGGAAACGGCTGCAAGAGACACAGGTCTCTGGCACAGGTTCCGGGCCCTAACATGTTCACCACATATACGTTCGACCAGGCCTTTTCGGTCGAGGAATGCGACGCGATCATCGCCCTGTCAAAGGCAGACCCGATGGAAGATGCCGGTCTGGTGGGCGGGCAATCCGATCACAATTATCGCCGCGCCGATCTGGCCTGGCTGGATGAACGCGAGGGCACTGGCTGGGTCATGGACCGCATCATCCAGGTCGTGGCCGAATGTAACCGGCGGGTCTTTGACTTTGACCTGCGCGAATTCGCCGAAAGCCCCCAGGTCGCCCGCTATGGCGCCGAGCGCGAGGGCCATTTCACCTGGCATTCCGACATTGGCGACGGCCCGGTCGCGCGCAAGCGCAAGCTGACCATGGTGGTGCAGCTCAGCGAGCCTGACAGCTATGAGGGCGGCGTGCTGGAGATCTGGCCTGACAGCCACCTGCGCAGCGCCGGGCGCACCCGCGGCGCGGCGACGGTGTTCCCGTCTTTCATGCTGCACCGGGTCACGCCGGTGACGCAGGGAGAGCGCTATTCTCTGACCATCTGGGCCCACGGCCCGGCCTTTCGCTGATCGCTCAGGCGCCCAGAACCTCGTCGACCCATTGCGGCACCAACACGCTGGCGGCGCCATAGCGCGATTCAACGAAATCATCGCCGCACATGGATGGTTCGAGGTTCAGCTCTAGCGTATAGGCGCCGGCCCGCCCCGCATCCTGGGCAAAGGCCGCCGCCGGATAGACATTGCCCGAGGTGCCGATCGACACGAACAGGTCGGCGCCGCGCAGATGGTCCCAGATGTCATCCATGTAATAGGGATATTCCCCGAACCACACGATATCGGGCCGGGTCGGGCCGCCCTGACAGGCGGGGCAGGGGTCGGCCGGCTGCATCACCAGCGGCGCCTCCCAGCGGTGGCCACAGCCCGCGCACAGCGCCTGCCGTAGCTGCCCGTGCATGTGCAACACCTGCCGCGACCCCGCGCGTTCGTGCAGGTCGTCGACATTCTGGGTGACGATCAGCATTTGCCCGTCGATATACTGTTCCAGCCGGGCCAGCGCCTCATGCGCGGCATTGGGATGGGCCTCGACACAGTTCTGGCGGCGGGCGTTATAGAATTCATGCACCAGTGCCGGGTTGCGCGCGAACCCTTCGGGGGTGGCGACCTCGTTCAGATCGTATTTCGTCCACAGCCCGTCCTTTTCGCGAAACGTGCCCAGCCCGCTTTCGGCGGAAATGCCCGCCCCGGTCAGAATGACGATCTTGGTCATGGTCTCCTCCTTGCGCTATCAAGGGTGCAACAAGGAGACCGCGATGACCACAAGAATCCTGTTCGTCTGCCTGGGAAATATCTGCCGCTCGCCCACGGCGCATGGGGTGTTCGAAACCCTGGCCGCGCAGGCCGGGGCGGATGTCGTGGTGGAAAGCGCCGGCACCGGCGGCTGGCATGTGGGCGACCCGCCCGACCGCCGCGCCACGGCCGAGGCCGCCAAGCGCGGCTATGACCTGTCGCACCTGCGCGCCCAGCAGGTGACGGCCGCCGATTTCGCCCGGTTCGACCTGATCGTGGCGATGGATCATTCCAACCTTGCGGCGCTGGAACGCATGCGCCCCATCGACAGCGAAACCCCGGTCGAGCTGTTCCTCAGCTATGCGCAGACAGACTATGACGAGGTGCCCGACCCCTATTACAGCGGCGGGTTCGATCTGGTGCTGGATCTGATCGAAGAGGCCAGCCGCGGCCTGCTGGCCACGCTGGCAAGGCAGGGTTAGACGCCGCTACAGAACACTTCGGCGGTGGTGCCGAATTCCTTGTAACGCTGCCAGAACGACTCGTCGCTGCGGCGATCCGACTGGCGGGTTTCCTGCGCCTTGTGCGGGTCGCGGAAAAACGCGGCCGCAACCTTTTGATCGCGCCCGGTCAAGGTCAGGTCGGCGGCCTCTTGAATGCAGCCGCACAGCTGGCGCGACGCCTTGCGGTCAGATTTCAGGCAGGCGCTTTCGATGGTGCCCGCATAGGCACCCGTGGCGCCCAGAACGGCGATTGCTGCTGCAAAGGTCAGTTTTTTCATCTGTCTGCCTCGATCCGGCCGGGTGACATCTGTTGGCGAGTCTTCCCCGGCGTGGTGAACTCTCGCGGGAACCATGCCAAAAATCGGCGCATTTTTCAATTCACAAGATCTGTGGCGCAATGTCCCGCTCCATGCGTCAAACCGGGTGTGGGGCGCGCAATGCCCATTGACCAGCGCCCATTTCCGCCGCATATCGCGGGGATCATGACCGACCTTAAGAACATCCGCAATTTCTCGATCGTGGCGCATATCGACCACGGGAAATCCACGCTTGCCGACCGGCTGATTCAGCTGACCGGCACGGTTGCCGAGCGCGACATGAAAGCGCAGTTGCTGGACAACATGGATATCGAGCGCGAGCGCGGCATCACCATCAAGGCCAACACCGTGCGGATCGAGTATCCGGCCAAGGACGGGCAGACCTATGTGCTGAACCTGATCGACACGCCCGGCCACGTCGATTTCGGCTATGAGGTGTCGCGGTCGATGCAGGCGGTCGAGGGATCGCTGCTGGTGGTCGATGCCACCCAGGGCGTCGAGGCCCAGACCCTGGCCAACGTCTATCAGGCGATCGAGGCCGACCACGAGATCGTGCCGGTGCTGAACAAGATCGACCTGCCCGCCGCCGATTGCGAGCGCGTGGCCGAACAGATCGAGGACGTGATCGGCATTGATGCCTCGGATGCGGTGCAGATCAGCGCCAAGACCGGCATCGGCATTCCCGAGGTGCTAGAGGCGATCGTGACCCGCCTGCCGGCGCCGGGCGGCGACCGTGATGCGCCGCTCAAGGCGATGCTGGTCGACAGCTATTACGACGCCTATCTGGGCGTTGTCGTCATCATCCGCGTCATCGACGGGGTGGTCCGCAAGGGCGACAAGATCAAGATGATAAAGACCGGCGGCGCCTATGGCATCGACCGGCTGGGCGTATTCCGCCCCCAGATGCAGGACATCGCCGAACTTGGCCCCGGCGAGATCGGCTTTTTCACCGCCAGCATCAAACTGGTGCGCGACACCCGCGTGGGCGACACGATCACCCATGAAAAGAAACCCTGCGTCACCGCGCTGCCCGGCTTTAAACCGGCGCAGCCCGTGGTGTTCTGCGGCCTCTTCCCGGTCGACAGCGCCGAGTTCGAGGCGCTGCGCGACGCGATCGAGAAACTGGCGCTCAATGACGCCAGCTTCAGCTACGAGATGGAAACCTCGGCCGCGCTGGGCTTTGGCTTTCGCTGTGGCTTCCTGGGGCTGCTGCACCTCGAGGTGATCCGCGACCGGCTGGAACGCGAATACGATATCGACCTGATCACCACCGCGCCCTCGGTCGTCTATCATCTGCACATGAAAGACGGCTCGATGCGCGAGCTGCACAACCCCGCCGACATGCCCGATCTGACCTATGTCGATCACATCGAGGAACCGCGCATCAAGGCCACCATCCTTGTGCCCGACGAATACCTGGGCGACGTGCTGAAACTGTGCCAGGATCGCCGGGGCATCCAGATGGACCTGACCTATGCCGGCTCGCGCGCGATGGTGGTTTATGACCTGCCGCTGAACGAGGTCGTGTTTGATTTCTATGATCGCCTGAAATCGGTGACCAAGGGCTATGCCTCGTTCGATTACCAGATGATCGGCTATCGCGAGGACAACCTGGTCAAGATGCAGGTGCTGGTGAACGATGAACCCGTCGACGCCCTGTCGATGATGGTGCACCGCGACCGCGCCGAGGCCCGTGGCCGGGCCATGTGCGAAAAGCTGAAAGAGCTGATCCCCCGCCACATGTTCAAGATCCCGATCCAGGCAGCGATTGGCGGCAAGGTGATTGCCCGCGAAACCCTGTCGGCCATGCGCAAGGACGTGACCGCCAAATGTTATGGCGGCGACGTGACGCGTAAGAAAAAGCTGCTGGAAAAGCAGAAGGCCGGCAAGAAGAAGATGCGCCAGTTCGGCAAGGTCGAGATCCCGCAGCAGGCGTTCATCAACGCCCTCAAGATGGACGACTAAGCCGCGTCCGGCGGCTTACATCTTGGCTTTGACCTCGCGCGCCTCGGCCGAGATCACCTGACCGGCGGTTTCCAGATCCTGCCCGGCGCCCTCGATCGTGGCGCAGGCCGACAGCATTGCGATCATCGAAAGGCTGATAAGGATGCGGGTCATCTTGTTGTCCTTGTCTATGAGTTCGCCGCGACATTAGCGCATCCGTTTGCGCGACGGAACGGGTGTGACGGCGCGTATAAGGGATGTCATCGCACAGGAGATACCGATGCCTACCCCCAAAGGATATTCCCGCACCCAGATCCGGCTGCACTGGATCGTGGCCGGTCTGATCGCCCTGCAATTCCTGCTTTCCGATTTCATCGGCGAGGCCTGGGAAAAGATCGAACATGGCGGCCAGGTCGCCTTTAGCCCGCTTGTGGCCGCGCATGTGTTCGGCGGCGGGCTGATCCTGCTGTTGGTGCTGTGGCGCCTTGTGCTGCGGCTGATGCGCGGCGCGCCGCCGCCGCCCGCCGAGGAACCCCCCGCGCTGCAACAGGCCGCCCATGTGGCGCATTGGGCCTTTTATGGTTTGATGATCCTGCTGCCGGTTTCGGGCGCGGTGGCGTGGTTCGGCGGGGTCGAATTGGCGGCCGAAGGCCACGAGGCGCTGACCTCGGCCATGGTGCTGCTGGTCGCCGTGCATGTCGCGGCGGCGTTCTATCACCAGCTGATCCTGCGCACGGGCATCATGTCGCGGATGAAACACCCCGAAAACTAGGCGACTTGCGCTGGGTCAAAGCTGTTGCCCCAATATGGCGATAGGCAGGGCCCGTACGCACAATTTAAGAGGTATTCGCCATGCTGCAACTGGCCAGAATTCTGTACGCCCTGATTTCAACCACGCTGGCCGGCACCGCCGTGATTATCGCGCTGGTTACCGGCTATGACACGCTTGTGCCGATCGTGATCGCCGCTGCGGTCGGGTTTGTGCTGGCGATACCGGCGACCTGGGTCATTGCGCGGGCACTGTTGCAGCGCTAGGCAAAGAACGCCTGCATCGAGGCCTCGAACTCGCGCGGTTTCTCGGCGTGCAGCCAATGCCCCGCGCCGGAAATCTTGGCGAACCGCGCATGCGGAAACAGCGCCCGCACGGCCGGGCGGTACTCGGGCCGCACGTAATCGGAATTAGCCCCCGACAGGAACAGCGTGACCGGGTCGAACTGGCCCGGCACATCCTCGGGCCAGCCGACGATCTTGGGCATCTCGGCCTCAAGCACGTCGAAATTCAGCCGCCAGCGCCGCTCCTTCACATCCAGCGACTGCAACAAAAACGCCCGCACGCCCGGATCCTCGACATGCTGGGCCAGTTGCCGGTCGGCGTCCGAGCGTTTCTCGACCGTCTCCAGATCGACCTGCCGCATCGCCGTGATCAGCGAGGTATTGTCATGCGCATAGGCCACCGGCGCGATGTCGGCCACGATCAGCCGGTTCACCAGCTCGGGCCGGGTCAGTGCCAGCATCATCGACGCCTTGCCGCCCATCGAATGCCCCACCACATCGGCGCGGCCGCCATGGGTCTCGATCACCTCGGCCAGATCGGCGGCCATGTCGGTGTAGCTGTGGGTCGGGCGCCAGTGGCTGTCGCCGTGATTGCGCATATCGACGGTGATGACCTGGCGCGTGTCGGACATGCGCTTGGCAATCACGCCCCAGTTGCGGGCCGAGCCGAACAGCCCGTGCACGATCAAAAGCGGCAGTTTTTCGGTGGCAGAGCCGGTGAGAACGGTATTGAGCATGGGCCTTGAATAGCGCGTCGGCCGGGGCCGATCCAGTGCCGATCGGCGGTTCCGGCGGGCGGACATGAAAAGGGGGGCCGCTGGCCCCCCGATCCGTGATATCAGATGCGGCTTACAGCCCCGGATAGATCGGGAACTTGGCGCACAGGGCCTCGACCTCGGCCTTGACCTTGGCTTCGACCGCGGCATTGCCGTCCTCGCCATTGGCGGCCAGACCATCGACAACCTCGACGATCCAGTCGGCAATCTGGCGGAACTCGGCCTCGCCAAAGCCGCGGGTGGTGCCTGCCGGGGTGCCCAGACGCACGCCCGAGGTGACCATCGGCTTTTCGGGATCGAACGGAATGCCGTTCTTGTTGCAGGTGATATGCGCGCGCTCCAGCGCCTTTTCGGTCGCGTTGCCCTTGACGCCCTTGGGCCGCAGGTCAACCAGCAGCACATGGGTATCGGTGCCGCCGGTGACGATGTCCAGACCGCCCTTCATCAGCTGATCAGCCAGCGCCTGGGCGTTCTTGACGACCTGCGCGGCGTAACCCTTGAACTCGGGGCGCAGCGCCTCGCCAAAGGCCACGGCCTTGCCGGCGATGACATGCATCAGCGGGCCGCCCTGGATGCCCGGGAAGATGGCCGAGTTCACCTTTTTGGCGATCTCTTCGTTGTTGGTCAGGATCATCCCGCCACGCGGACCGCGCAGGGTCTTGTGCGTGGTGGTGGTGGCCACGTCGGCATAGGGGAAGGGCGAGGGATGCGCGCCACCGGCCACGAGGCCCGCGAAATGCGCCATGTCGACCATCAGCCAGGCACCCACGCTGTCGGCGATCTCGCGCATCTTGGCGAAATCGATCTGGCGCGGAATGGCCGAGCCACCGGCCACGATCAGCTTGGGCTGATGTTCCTTGGCCAGCGCGGCAACCTGGTCATAGTCCAGGCGCGAATCCTCTTTGCGCACGCCATACTGGATGGCGTTGAACCACTTGCCCGACTGGTTCGGCTTGGCGCCGTGGGTCAGGTGGCCGCCGGCATCCAGCGACATGCCCAGAATGGTGTCGCCCGGTTTCAGCAGCGCGTTGAACACGCCCTGGTTGGCCTGGCTGCCAGAGTTGGGCTGAACGTTGGCGAATTCGCAGCCGAACAGCTGTTTGGCGCGGTCAATGGCCAGATCCTCGGCAATATCGACGAACTGGCAGCCACCGTAATAGCGGCGCCCCGGATAGCCCTCGGCATATTTGTTGGTCATGACAGAGCCTTGCGCCTCCATCACGGCGCGAGACACGATGTTCTCGCTGGCGATCAGCTCGATCTCGTCGCGCTGGCGGCCCAGCTCAAGGCCGATGGCCTTTGCGATCTCGGGGTCGCGCGAGGCGAGGGATTCGGTAAAGAAACCGGCGTCACGATGCGGGGCGTTCATGGGCGTCTCCTGAAGGCAGAGGAATTGCGCGCTGTTTAGCCGACAAATCCGAACCGTGAAAGGGTGGAATCCCGCTTTGAACGCGGTTTGCGCGATTTGCCGGGCCGTCGCGCGGGCTGACGGGCCCTTTGGGCTTGAGTTCCGCGCCCCGCGCTGAGAACTATGGGGCAAAGGGGAGATGCCGCAATGCCCGACAAGAAAATCGCCTTTCTGGCCAGTGAGACCCATGTCGCCGAAACCGCCCGGCGGCATCTGGCCGAACAGTATGGCAACACGCCGACCGAAAAGGCCGACGTGATCGTCGCGCTGGGCGGGGACGGGTTCATGCTGCAAACCCTGCATGGCACCCAGCATCTGGATACGCCGGTCTATGGGATGAACTGCGGCACCGTGGGATTTCTGATGAACGAATACCACGAGCCGGGGCTGATGGAACGCCTCGACAATGCCCAAGAAGAGGTGATCAACCCTTTGAAAATGCGGGCGATCTCGCATGATGGCAAGGTGACCGAGGCGCTGGCGATCAACGAGGTATCGCTGCTGCGCGCGGGCCCGCAGGCGGCCAAGCTGCGCATTTCGGTCGACGGGCGCGTGCGGCTGGATGAGCTGGTCTGCGACGGGGCGCTGTTGTCGACGCCCGCCGGCTCGACCGCCTATAACTATTCGGCGCACGGGCCGATCCTGCCGATCGGGGCGGATGTGCTGGCGCTGACCGCGATGTCGGCCTTTCGGCCGCGGCGCTGGCGCGGGGCGCTGCTGCCCAGCAATGCCCAGGTGCGGTTCGACGTGTTGCAGCCGTCAAAGCGCCCGGTCATGGCCGATGCCGACAGCCGCAGCGCCGGGCAGGTCGTGTCGGTCGAGATCGAGATCGAGCCGAACATCGCGCACCGCATCCTGTTCGATCCGGGCCACGGGCTAGAGGAACGGCTGATCCGCGAGCAATTCGTCTAGGACTGGTCCTTGGTCCAGGTCTCGCGTTTGCGGTAAAGCGTCGAGGGCGACACATCCAGAACCCGCGCCGCCTTGGGCACCGACCCGCCATGCAGGGCGATGGTTTCCTCGATGACCAGTTGCTCGATCTCGGCCAGGGTCTTGCCCAACAGCCCGTCCAGCGTCACATGCGGGCGCGGGGCAGGGGCGACCGAGGGCGCGGCGGGGGCCGGGTTGGTCAGGCGCTCGCGCTCGTGCAGCAGCTCGATCGGCAGCATGTCCAGCGTCAGCAGCGGCCCGTCATTCAGCACCACGCCATGGCGCAGCACGTTCAGCAACTGCCGCACGTTGCCGGGCCAGGGCAGCCCCAGAAACAGGTCGCGCACCCGCGGATCAAGCCCGGTAAAGACGCGGCCCTCCTCCGAGGCAAACCGTTCCAGCGCGTCTTGCGAGATCTCGATCACATCGGCGCCGCGTTCGCGCAGCGGCGGCAGGTGAACCGGCACCACATGCAGGCGGTAATACAGGTCTTCGCGGAACCGCCCGCGCCGCACTTCCTCTAGCGGGTCGCGGTTGGTGGCACAGATGATGCGAACATTGACCTTGCGCGGGGTCGGCGCGCCCACGGGCTGAATCATCGAGGTCTGCAAGAACCGCAGCAGCTTGGTTTGCAGGTTCAGGTCCATTTCGCAGATCTCGTCGAGGAACAGCGTGCCCCCGTCGGCGGCCTGCGCGGCGCCCGGCTTGTCGGCGATGGCGCCGGTGAACGATCCCCTGAGATGGCCGAACACCTCGGATTCCAGCAGGTCCGACGGGATGGCCCCACAGTTCAGCGGCACGAACGGCCCATTCGCCCGGTTCGAGCTGGCATGAACCGCCTGCGCACAGATTTCCTTGCCGGTGCCGCTTTCGCCGGTGATGAACACCGTCGCCATCGACCGGCTGACCGATTGAATGCGCTCATAGACGCGCTGCATCGCGGGCGAGCTGCCGACGAAACCGGCCATGGGGCCGGGCGCGGCAGCTTTCGGGCGGTCGCCGCGCAGGCGCCTGGCATCCGACAGGGCGTTGTCGATCGCATGCAGGAACCGCTGTTCGTTAAAGGGCTTGAGCAGGAACTCATAGGCCCCGCCGCGCATCGCCTCGACCGCGCGGTTGATCGACCCGTTGGCCGTCACCACGATCACGTTGGTATCGGGGCGCAGCGTCAACAGATCGCGCATCAGGTCCAGCCCCGAGCGATCGGGCAGCATCAGGTCCAGCAGCACCACGTCGGGGCGGTGGCGGGTGAATTGGTCAAGACCCTCGGCCGCGGTGCCGGCCACGACAACAGAATGCCCGGCCCCGGTCAGCACCGATTCATAGACCATCTGCAGCGACGGCGTGTCCTCGATCAGCAACAGGGGGGTGCCGCTCATACGGTCTCTCCTCCAAAGCGGTGCTCTTGTTCCTGGCGCAGGCGGGCCAGAACGCGGGTGATGCAGGCGATGGCGCGCGGCCCGATCACGCCGGCCAGCGCGCTGTCCTTGTTATGGGCGGCCGCGTTCAGGGATTCTGCCATGGCTTGCAGGTTGTCGGCGCCCACCGCCCCCGCCAGCGAGATCAGAACATGCGTCCGCGCCCGCAGCAAGGCATAGTCGGGCCGGCGCAGCCCGTCCTGAATGCCGGTCTGAACGGTTTCGAAATCCTGGGTCAGACGTTCCAGCAGCTCGGGGCCATTGGCATCGCCCGCCAGCGCCAGCAGCCGGTCGAGATGCAGGTCATTCAGCACGGTCTGTTGCGGCGGCAGCGGCAGCGATTGCTGGTCGCGGGTGGTGCGCTTGGCCAGCACCGAGGAAATCGCATGCCCGAAGGATTCGAGGCTGAGGATCGGTTTCGCCAGGATGCCATCGGCGCCGGCGTCATAGATTTCCTCGCGGTTCGCACTGAGCACATAGGCGGTGATCGCCAGAACCGGCAGCGCGGCCTCGCCATGGTCGCGGTCCTCGCGCGCACGAAGGGCGCGGATCACGTCCAGGCCCGACAGCTGCGGCATCTCGATATCGACCAGCGCAAGGTGATAGCGGCCCTGTTCCAGCGCCCGCACGGCCTCTAGCCCGTCCGAGGTGATGCGATAGCTGGCGCCCAGCGTGTCCAGCATCTGCGAAATCAACAGCTGGTTGGTCTTGTTGTCCTCGGCCACCAGCACCCGCTGGCCGCTGAGATCGGGCAGGGGGGCGTCGCTTTGCCCGCGCTGGGCCGGGCCGGGCGCCCAAGCCGAGCGCGGCAGCAGCACCGATACCATCGCCCCGCCCAGCGAGTGGTTGCCGACCTCGACATGGCCGCCGATCTGTTCGGCCAGGTCATGCACGATATGCAGCCCCAGCCCGGTGCCCGGTGTCTGGCTGGCCTTGGGGCGGCCACCCGGCTCGAACAGCATGGCCAAAGCATCATCGCTGAAGCCGGTGCCGGTATCGCGCACCGTCAGGCACAGGGTCTCGCGCGCGCGCATACCGACCGATAGCGAGATCTCGCCCTGCGCGGTATGCTTGACGGCGTTGCCGATCAGGTTGGCCAGAATCCGCTCCAGCGCGCCGCGATCGCATCCGATCAACGAGGGCATGTCCTCGCTGGTTTCGACCGAGAACCCCAGGTCGCGCTCGCGCGCATGGGCCGTCCAGCGGCCGCTTGTGTCTTCGAGAAACTCCTCAAGCGCCAGCGCATGGGCCGGTTCGGCCGTGGCGGCGGTCTCGCCCGAGATCAGCGCCAGAACCTCGTCGCTGAGCCGGGCCAGCTGTTCGCCGGCACTGCGTACGCGGGCCAGTTGCAGGCGCGAGGCCTCGTCCAGAGCGGACAGATCGGCCAGGCGCAGCCCGCCCAGAATATCCGAAACCGCGTTGCGGATGTCATGGCCCAAAAGCGCCGCACGCTTGTCCTGGGCAGAGGATCCGGTCTGGGAAAAGGGGGATGCGGGTCGCGTCAAGACAGCTGCTCCATATCTGACTGACGACTCCTTTTGTGGTGCGCGTTAGGGTTGCGTTGGATATTTGCTACCCCACCAAAAGATGAGCGCCAACCTGTCTTATTCGACAGGCTGGCGCCCAAAATTGCAAGTGGCTGGGTTACATCAGCCGGCGTTGGGATAGCCCAGCGTTTTCAGCGCATCGGCGATCTCGTCCAGGATGGCCGGATCGTCGATGGTGGCGGGCATCTTGTACTCGGTGCCATCGGCGATGTTGACCATGGTGCCGCGCAGGATCTTGCCCGAACGCGTCTTGGGCAGGCGATCGACGACCAGGGTCATCTTGTAGGCGGCAACCGGACCGATCTTTTCGCGAACCAGGGCGGCACATTCCTTGGTGACATCCGCATGGCTGCGATCGACGCCAGCGTTCAGGCAAACAAAGCCCAGCGGCGACTGACCCTTCAGCTTGTCGGCAACGCCGATCACGGCGCATTCGGCAACATCGGGGTGGCTGGCCAGAACTTCTTCCATGGCGCCGGTCGACAGGCGGTGGCCGGCGACGTTGATCACGTCATCGGTGCGCGCCATGATGTAGACATAGCCGTCTTCATCCTTATAGCCCGCGTCGCCGGTTTCATAGTAGCCGGGGAAGTGCTCGAGATAGCTCTTCTTATAGCGGGCCTCGGCGTTCCACAGGTTCTGCAGCGTGCCCGGGGGCAGCGGCAGCTTGATGGCGATGGCGCCCATCTCGCCGGCCGGCATCGGGTGGCCACCTTCGTCAAGGATCTGCACGTCATAACCCGGCAGCGGCACCGAGGGCGAGCCCACCTTGACCGGCAGTTCCTCGATCCCCAGCGGGTTGGCAGCGATGCCCCAGCCGGTTTCGGTCTGCCACCAGTGGTCGACGATCGGCACGCCCAGCTGCTGCTGCGCCCAGACGATGGTGTCGGGGTCGGCGCGCTCGCCGGCCAGGAACACGGCACGCAGGCCGGACAGGTCGTATTTCTTGATATACTCGCCGGTCGGGTCTTCGCGTTTCACGGCGCGGAACGCGGTCGGAGCGGTGAAGAAGGTCTTGACCTTGTGTTCCTGGATGATGCGCCAGAAGGTGCCGGGATCGGGGGTGCCGACGGGCTTGCCTTCGAACACGATGGTGGTGTTGCCATGCACCAGCGGGCCGTAGGTGATGTAGCTGTGGCCAACGACCCAGCCCACATCCGAGGCCGCCCAGAACACGTCGCCCGGATTGACGTCATAGACGTTCTTCATGGTCCAGTTCAGGGCGACCAGCTGACCGCCGGTCGAGCGGATGACGCCCTTGGGCTGGCCGGTGGTGCCCGAGGTATACAGGATATAGGCGGGGTGGTTGCCTTCGACCGGCACGCATTCGGCCGGCTCGACGCCATACTGGAAGCCGTGCCAGTTATAGTCGCGGCCGGGGATCAGGTCGGCCACTTCCTGCTCGCGCTGGAAGATGACGCAGAAATCGGGCTTGTGCTTGGCCAGCTCGATGGCGCCATCCAGCAGCGGCTTGTAGTGCACCACGCGGTTGGGCTCGAGACCGCACGAGGCGGCGATGATCGCCTTGGGCTTGGCGTCGTCGATACGAACGGCCAGCTCGTTCGCGGCAAAGCCACCGAACACCACCGAGTGAATCGCGCCCAGGCGCGAACAGGCCAGCATGGCCTCCAGCGCTTCGGGGATCATCGGCATGTAGATGATGACGCGGTCGCCTTTTTCGATACCCTTGGCACGCAGCGCGCCGGCCAGGTTGGCCACGCGGTTGCGCAGCTCGACATAGCTGATCTCGCGCTTGGTGTGGGTGATCGGGCTGTCATAGATGATCGCGGTCTGCTCGCCGCGGCCGTTTTCGACGTGACGGTCGACGGCGTTGTAGCAGGTGTTGACCATGCCGTCCGAGAACCATTCGTAGAGCGGGGCGTTTTCGTCGAACAGGGCCTTGCTGGGCCTGCGGTCCCAGTCGATCCCTTCGGCAGCCTTCATCCAGAACCCGTTCGGGTCGGATTTCCAGCTTTCATATACGTCAGCATAGGTCATTTTGTGCTCCTCCACATTCTTCGGGAATTGATACGCTTTGCCGATAGATTCACGCAACGTTGTTACCGGTCACAACGCGTATTTTTTGCAAGAAATTTGCAGTTTTCGTTGGGATTATGTCGCAAACTTTTGCAAATCTTCTAGATAACACGGGTTCACCTGCTAAGAATTCAGCAACTTTGCAAAGTTTTGCACTTCCCGCGGCCTTGATCGGCGCGCTGGTGAAAAGCTGGGGATTCCCGTGAATGATGTTCACCCGTATTGGGCCACCGGAGTGCCGGCCAGGGCCGACATGTTCAGCAACCCGCGGGCCGTGATCGACGAGGTCACGATGTGGGCCTTGTTGCCCATCCCCATCAGGATCGGTCCCACCTCCAGCCCGCCGGCGCGCAGCTTGAGGATGTTGCGCACGCCCGAGGCCGCATCGGCATTGGCAAAGACCAGTACGTTGGCCGGCCCGCTAAAGCCGGAATTGGGCAGCACCCGCTCGCGCTGCACCGGGTCCAGCGCCGAGTCGACATGCATCTCGCCGTCATAGGCAAAGTCGGGTTCCATCCCGGCGAGGATATCCATCGCCTGGCGCATCGTGTTGCCCGACGCGCAGTCCAGGCTGCCGAATTGCGAATGGGCGCAAAGCGCGATCTTGGGCTCGACCCCGAAACGCCGCACGTGACGCGCCGCGCTGACCACGGTTTCGGCGATCTGCTCGGGGGTGGGCTCGGGGTGCACATGGGTGTCGGCGATGAACAGCGGACCCTGTTCCAGGATCATCAGGCTGAGCGCGCCAACCGGGTGCAGCCCGTCACGCGCCAGGATCTGGCGCACATAGTTGAGGTGCCACAGATACTGCCCGAACGTGCCGCAGATCATGCTGTCGGCCTCGCCGCGATGCACCATGATGGCGCCGATGGCGGTGGTGTTGGTGCGCATGATCGCCTTGGCCAGATCGGGCGTCACGCCGCGCCGGGCCATCAACTCGTGATAGGTGCCCCAATAGTCGCGATAGCGCGGGTCGTTCTCGGGGTTGACCACGTCGAAATGGGTGCCGGGGCGAATGGTCAGGCCGGCGCGTTCGCTGCGGCGCTCGATCACCTCGGGGCGGCCGATCAGGATCGGGCGGTCGGTGGTTTCCTCGATCATCGCCTGGGCGGCGCGCAGCACGCGCTCGTCCTCGCCCTCGGCAAAGGCGATCGAGCGTTCGAACTTGCGGGCCGCGGCAAAGACCGGGCGCATGATCAGCGCCGAGCGGAAGACCGAGCCGTCGAGCTTTTCCTTATAGGCCTTGAAGTCGTCGATCGTGCGCGTCGCCACGCCGGATTCGATCGCCGCCTTGGCCACCGCGCTGGCCACGACGCCCATCAGGCGCGGGTCGAACGGTTTGGGGATCAGGTAATCGGCGCCGAATGTCAGCTGCTCGCCCTTGTAGGCGGCGGCGGCCTCGGCGCTGGTGGTGGCGCGGGCCAGGGCGGCGATGCCCTCGACACAGCCGATTTTCATCGCGTCGTTGATCTCGGTCGCGCCGACGTCCAGCGCACCGCGGAAGATGAACGGGAAACACAGGACGTTGTTGACCTGGTTGGGATAGTCCGACCGGCCGGTGGCGATGATCGCCTCGGGGCAGACCGCGCGCACCTCGTCGGGCATGATTTCGGGGGTGGGGTTGGCCAGCGCAAAGATGATCGGCCGCTTGGTCATCTTGGCGACCATCTCGGGCTTGAGCACGCCGGGACCGGACAGGCCGAGGAACATGTCGGCGCCCTCGATCACGTCATCCAGGCTGCGCAGATCGGATTTCTGCGCATATTCCGCCTTTTGCGCGGTCATGTCCTCGGTGCGGCCCTCATAGACCAGCCCGTGAATGTCGCACAGCCAGACGTTTTCGCGTTTGACGCCCAGTTTCAACAGCATGTTGAGGCAGGCGATGCCCGCCGCGCCGCCGCCGGTCGAGACGATCTTGATGTCTTCGAATTTCTTGCCCGCCACATGCAGCGCGTTGGTTGCCGCTGCGCCCACGACGATGGCCGTGCCGTGCTGGTCGTCGTGAAACACCGGAATATTCATCCGCTCGCGGCAGATCTTTTCGACGATGAAACAGTCGGGGGCCTTGATGTCCTCGAGGTTGATCGCCCCGAACGAGGGTTCCAGTGCGCAGACGATATCGGCCAGCTTCTCGGGGTCGCTTTCGTTCACCTCGATGTCAAAACAGTCGATATTGGCGAATTTCTTGAACAGAACCGCCTTGCCTTCCATCACCGGTTTCGAGGCCAGCGCGCCGATATTGCCCAGGCCCAGCACCGCGGTGCCGTTCGAGACCACCGCCACAAGGTTGCCGCGGGCTGTATAGTTCATCGCGGTTGCGGGGTCGTTCTTGATCTCGATGCAGGCCTCGGCCACGCCGGGGCTATAGGCCAGCGACAGGTCGCGCCCGTTGGCCAGCGGCTTGGTGGCGCGGATCTCCAGCTTTCCTGGCCGCGGTTCGGCGTGATAATTCAGGGCTGCCGTGCGGTCTGCTTTGCTGGTGATTTCGGCCATTATCCCCTCCGACGGGCGTTTAGTTTAGTGTTAAACTAATTTTTACCCTCAGATACGCTTTTTTGGGGCCTCTCTCAAGGTGAATTTGACCCCACGTCACGAATGGCCGGGTTGCACGGGGCGCCGGGGCAGGGATGGTTCGCCCGGTGAAGCCAATGGCGGTGACGTGCGGTTCAGGTGTCGGGCGGGCTTGCATCGCGGGCGGGGCCGGATCAGACTGCGGCAGGAGGTGCGCCATGTCATTGATAGATCATGCCCGATCGGTGCGCGAGAACGCCTATGCGCCCTATTCCCACTTTAAGGTGGGCGCCGCGATCCGCGGCAAAAGCGGCGCGGTCTATACCGGCTGCAACGTCGAAAACGTGGCCTACCCGCAAGGCACCTGCGCCGAAGCCGGCGCCATCGCCGCCATGTGCGCGGCGGGTGAATATGAGATCACCGAGGTCGCCGTGATCGCCGACAGCCCGCATCCGGTCACGCCCTGCGGCGGCTGTCGGCAGAAACTGGCCGAATTCGCCACCAGCCACGTGGCCGTCACCATGGCTACGCTCGACGGCCAGGAACAGACCGCCACCATGGCAGAACTGCTGCCCGGCGCCTTTGGCCGCGCGCATATGGAACACGGTGGTTGATGGACGCCCGCGTCATCATCACCAAGCTGCGCGACGAAGAGCATCTGAGCGCCGAAGAGCTTGCCTGGTTCGCGCAGGGCCTGGCCAGCGGCGTCGTCACCGACGCGCAGGCCGGGGCATTCGCCATGGCCGCGCTGCTGAACGGGCTGGTGCGGGACGAACGCGTTGCCCTGACCCGCGCCATGCGCGACAGCGGCCAGGTGCTGCACTGGGACATGCCCGGCCCGGTGCTGGACAAGCATTCCACCGGCGGCATCGGCGATTGCGTGTCGCTGGTGCTGGCCCCGGCGCTGGCGGCCTGCGGGGCCTATGTGCCGATGATCTCGGGGCGGGGGCTGGGCCATACCGGCGGCACGCTGGACAAGCTCGAGGCCATTCCCGGCTATCGCGGCGAGGTCGATACCGAACGCCTGAGCCGGATCACCCGCGAACTGGGCTGCGCCATTGTCGGCGCCTCATCCGATATCGCCCCCGCGGACAAGCGCCTTTACGCCATCCGCGACGTGACCGGCACGGTCGAAAGCATCGACCTGATCACGGCCTCGATCCTGTCCAAGAAACTGGCCGCCGGGCTGGAGGGGCTGGTGCTGGACGTCAAGGTCGGCAGCGGCGCATTCATGGTCGAGATGGAAGAGGCCGAGGAACTGGCCGAGGCGCTGGTCGAAACCGCGCAGGGTCTGGGCTGTATGACAACGGCGCTGATCACCGACATGAACCAGCCGCTGATTTCCTCGGCCGGGAACGCCGTCGAGGTGATCGAGGTGATGGAGGCGCTGACCGGCCCGCAGGTCTCGGCGCCACTGTGGGATCTGACCTGCGCGCTGGGCGGCGAGCTGCTGGCGCTGGGCGGGCTGGCTGCTGACGCCGCCGACGGGGCTGGGCGCATCGGCATGGCGCTGCAAACCGGTGCCGCCGCCGAAAGGTTCGGCCGCATGGTGACCGAGCTGGGCGGCCCCGCCGATTTCATCGACCGCTGGCGCGATCGCCTGCCCGCCGCGCCGGTGCAGCGCGAAGTGATGCCGCTGGCCACCGGGCGCGTTGCCGCGATCGACTGTCACGCGCTGGGTCTGGCGGTGGTCGATCTGGGCGGCGGGCGCAAACGTGAAACCGACCGGGTGAACCCGTCGGTCGGGCTGACCGGGCTGGCGATGCTGGGCGACCAGGTGTCGCCCGACCTGCCGCTGGCGGTGGTCCATGCCGCGACCCCCGATCAGGCCGACGCCGCCGTGGCCGCCGTGCGTGCCGCCTATACCATCGGCCCGACCGCCTGCGCCGTGCCGCCGCTGATCTACAAGAGGCTTCGCTGATGCCCCGTGCCTTTCTGATTGTCATGGATTCCGTCGGCTGTGGCGGCGCGCCCGATGCCGACCAGTTCTACAATGACGGCTCGCCCGACAGCGGGGCCAACACGCTGGCCCATATCGCGCAGGCCTGTGCCATGGGCGCCGCCGAAGAGGGCCGCAGCGGCCCGCTACGCCTGCCCAATCTCGATGCGCTGGGGCTGGGCGCGGCGATCCGGCTGGCCTCGGGCGAGGACACGCCCGGCCTTGACGCAACCCCGGCGGGCCTCTGGGGCGCGGCCACCGAACAGTCGCCCGGCAAGGATACCCCCACCGGCCACTGGGAGCTGGCAGGCGTGCCTGTGCCCTGGGACTGGCATTATTTCACAAGCAAAACCAACAGCTTTCCCGATGATCTTATCATCAAGGTGTGCCAGCTGGCCGGCACCGAAGGTATCCTGGGCGACTGCCATGCCTCTGGCACGCTGATCATCGACAAGATGGGCGCCGAGCATATGCAGACCGGCTGGCCGATATGCTATACCTCGGTCGACAGCGTGTTCCAGATCGCCGCGCATGAGGAAACCTTTGGCCTCGATCAGCTGCTGGATCTGTGCCGCGCCCTGGCGCCGACCTTGCACAAGATGCGCGTGGGCCGGGTGATCGCGCGCCCCTTTACCGGCTCGCCCGAAGAGGGCTTTACCCGCACGCCCAACCGCCGCGACTTTGCCATGGCCCCGCCTGCGCCAACGCTGTGCGACTGGGTGCAAGGCGCCGGGCGCAAGGTGCATGCCATCGGCAAGATCGGCGATATCTTTTCGATGCATGGCATAGACGATGTCAAAAAAGGCAATGATGCCAATCTGATGCAGTACCTTCTCGACTCAATCTCTGAGGCCGAAGACGGCAGCCTGACCTTCGCCAACTTCGTCGAGTTCGATAGCCTCTATGGCCATCGCCGCGACGTGTCGGGCTATGCCAAGGCGTTAGAATGGTTCGATGCGCAACTGCCCGCGCTGTTCGCCAAGGCGCGCGAGGGCGACCTGTTTGTCTTTACCGCCGACCACGGCAACGACCCTACCTGGGTCGGCACTGACCACACGCGCGAGCGAGTGCCGGTGGTGGGCCATGGCGTCGGCCTGCAAGAGCTGGGCCTGTTTCCCTTTACCGGCGTGGCCGATCTGATCGCGGGGCATCTGGGTGTTGAAAAACCTCAAGATCAATCTGCAAAGCTATGAAGTTACGAAATAAAATAGAATTGCACTTGCATCACGAAGGTGCCGCGCCGCCCGCATTCATCCGCGATCTGGCCAAGGCGCGACATGTCGATATCTCTGGCATATTTGCCGAGGATGGCAGCTATCGCTATCGCGATTTCCCCGAATTCCTGCGCGTCTACGAGGCCGCGACTTCGGTGTTGCAATCGCCCGATGACTATCGCCGCCTGACCCTGGCCGTGCTTGAGCAAAGCGCCGAGCATGGCGTGGTCTATAGCGAGACCTTCCTGTCCCCCGACTTTTGTGGCGGGCGCGATCTGGGCGCGTGGCGCGAATACCTGCACGCCATCCGCGAGGCCGCCGACGAGGCCGAGCGCGGCATGGGCATCACCTTGCGCGGCATCGTCACCTGCATCCGCCATTTCGGCCCCGACAAGGCCCGCGAGGCCGCCGCCTGCGCCCAGGAAACAGCGGGCGACTGGATCGTCGGGTTCGGCATCGGAGGGGATGAAAGCGCGGGCAAGCTGGCAGATTTCGCCTATTCGTTTGACATGGCGCGCGAGGCCGGGCTGAACCTGACCGCCCATGCCGGCGAATGGGGCGGGCCGCAATCGGTGCGCGATGCGCTGGCGTTGGGGGTGACGCGCGTGGGCCACGGGGTGCGCGCGTCTGAGGATCTGGCGCTGGTGGATGAGCTGGCCGAAAACGGCATCGTGCTCGAGGTCTGCCCCGGCTCGAACATCGCGCTGGGGCTTTACCCCGACTGGCGCCGCCACCCGATCGGGATGCTGTTCGACCGGGGCGTCAAGGTCACCGTGTCCACCGATGACCCGCCGTTTTTCCACACCACGATGACCCGCGAATATGACCGCCTGGCCGATGCGTTCGACTGGGACGATGGGGTATTCGACACCCTCAACCGCACCGCGCTGGAGGCCGCATTCTGCGATGATGCCACCCGCGAGGCGATTGCCAAGAAACTGGAGCCGCAGACATGACCGAACATCTGACCGTCGTCGATCACCCGCTGGTGCAGCACAAGCTGACCCTGATGCGCGACAAGGATACCTCGACCGCGGGCTTCCGGCAGCTCTTGCGCGAGATCTCGCTGCTGCTGGCCTATGAGGTGACGCGCGGCCTGCCGATGACCACGCGGCGTGTGGAGACGCCGCTCAAGGAAATCGACGCGCCCATTCTGGATGGCAAGAAACTGGCGCTGGTGTCGATCCTGCGGGCGGGGAACGGGCTGTTGGACGGTATCCTCGATCTGGTGCCCTCGGCACGCGTGGGGTTCGTGGGGCTCTACCGCGACGAGGAAACACTGAAGCCCGTGCAGTACTATTTCAAGGTGCCCGACGCGCTGGAAGACCGGTTGGTCATCGCCGTCGATCCGATGCTGGCCACGGGCAATTCCTCGGTCGCGGCGATTGATCTGCTGAAACAGGCGGGCGCCACGAATATCCGTTTCCTGTGCCTCTTGGCTGCGCCCGAGGGCATCGCCCGCATGAAAGAGGCCCACCCTGACGTGCCGATCGTCACAGCATCTGTGGATGAGCGTCTGAATGACCATGGATATATTGTTCCGGGCCTAGGGGATGCGGGTGACCGCATGTTCGGCACAAAATAGACCCGATCACCCCTTTACTGATTCGCGCCGTTCCTGCATGATTCGCCTAACAACAATCGAGGCGAAAATGCGAGCACGTGAACTGGTGGTGGCCCTGGCGGCCGCCACCGCGATCTTCACAGGTGGCGTTCAGGCAAAGCCGCTGAGCAAGGACGAGGGGCCGGCCGAAATGCCGCCAGCGGGCTATACGGGTACCCAATATGTCGACAGCCGGGGCTGCGTCTATATTCGCGCGGGCTTTGGCGGTCAGGTCGACTGGGTGCCGCGGGTGAACCGCGCGCGTGAGGTGATGTGCGGGTTCAAGCCGACGCAGGCTGCGGCGTCTGCGCCGGTTGAAGCCGCCGTCGCCAAACCGGCCCCGGTTCCCGCCCCGGCACCGCAACAACCTGTCGCCGTGGCGCAGCCCGTCCGCAAGGTCGCGCCGCCGCCCGTGGCCGAACCGGCCCGGCCCGCGCCGATGCAGCTGGTGGTCAGTGACCCTGTGCCGACCACCGTGTTCGTGCCCAAGGGCTATGTCTTTGCCTGGAAGGATGGCCGGCTGAACCCGCATCGCGCCAAGGGCACTGCCCAGGGCGAGGCGCAGATGGATCAGGTCTGGACCCGCGACGTGCCCGCGCGTCTGGTCAAGGTGAAACGCGTGCAGGCCACCCGCGCCAAGGCCAGCCCGGCAAGCGTGTCGGTGCGCGTCTCGACCCGCGCCCAGCCGTCCAAGCCCGCCACCAGCGCCGGGCGCTATGTGCAGGTCGGCATGTTCGGCGTTGCGGCCAATGCCAAGGGCACCGTCGCCCGTCTGCGCGCCATCGGGCTGCCCGTGGCCGTCCGGCAGGGCCGCGCCGCTGGCAAGCCCGCCCAGATCGTCATGGCAGGGCCGTTCGACGATGCGGCACAATTGAATTCGGCCCTTTCGGCCGTCCGTAAGGCAGGGTTCCGGGACGCATTCACGCGATAAAAATAACCGGAACACAGAAAACGCTCCGCGCCCCACGAGAGTGCGCGGGGCGTTTTTCGTTTGGGGTCAGCCGCCGCAGATGCCCTGCACCCGCACCCAGTCGCTGTCGCTGATCACCGGCAGGCGCGACTGGCCGCGCATCGGATCGGCCTCGATCAGGCTCAGCGTGGTTTCGCCGGAAATATCGACCGCATAGGCATAGGGGGTTGATGGCACCTGCGCCTCGGCAAACCGGGCCAGCAGGGCGGCATCGTCGACCGGCGCAGGCTGGGCCGCAACCAGGCTGTGGGCGTGTTTCGCCAACGCCTTGTCGGGCAGGGTTCCGGTGGTCAGCAGGCGGAAACTGGCGATGGTGCCGGCCTGACGCAGCAGCCGGTCCAGCGGGTCTTGCGCGGCCATGCGCTCGGTCTCGGCCAGGATGAACCCGGCGACGATATCGGCATCCTCGTAATCCTCGACCAGGGCGCGGTTCAGCAGGATCGTGCCGCCCGGCAGATGGTTCGACACCGTGATCCCGCCCGGCAGCACCACCACGCCATTGCCCAGCCCGGTCAGCTTTTGCGACAGCCGCGCCAGTGCGCGATTGCCCGCCGGGGCCGAACAGGGCGCACCCGACAGGGTAGAGATCTGGCGCAGCAGCGACTGGCCGATTTCGGCGCGCACGCTGGGCGGCACCACCGACACCGTGTGCCGGCGCAGCGCCCCCGGCAGCCAGAACAGCAGCATTGCCACCACCAGCGCCACGCTGGCCCCCAGCAGCACCAGCCGTAACCGGCCGGGGCGGGGGCGTTGGCGCTCGATCGCGGTCATGACCTTGGCGATGGCGTCGATCATCACATCGTCGTCGATTTCCAAAAGCTCGGAATCTTCGGGGCCGGGGGCATAAAGCGCAGGGCTTTCGCCCGGGTTTACCCGCCGCACCGCCGCCAGCGACCAGTGGGTCAGCGCCACCTCGCGCATGTCCGCGATCACCAGCGAGGCATCCCCGAACGACACGATCACATCCCGACGCTGTGCGCCGGGATATTCCCGCCACAGCCCCGATGCCTCGAGTCGTTGAAATTGTGTCAGCGCCGTCATGCGCGGCCTTGCCTGCTCGTTACCATACCCTTGCCCCATACTATCGGGGGCAAGGGATGGCGACAATCAAATCAAGGCCGGGCCGATCAGTCGTCCAGCGTTTTCGCGACGGTGCGCAGCTCGAACTTCTGGATCTTGCCGGTCGAGGTTTTCGGCAGCTCGGCGAACACCACGCGTTTCGGTGTCTTGAACCCGGCCAGATGCTCACGCGCAAAGGCGATCAGCTCTGCCTCGGTGACGGTCATGCCCTCGCGCAGCTCGACAAAGGCACAGGGCACCTCGCCCCATTTCTCGTCGGGCTTGGCGACCACGGCGCAGAGCTCGACCGCGGGGTGGTGCATCAGCGCGCCCTCGACCTCGACCGAGCTGACGTTTTCGCCGCCCGAGATGATGATGTCCTTGGCCCGGTCGGTGATCTTGATATAGCCGTCGGGATGGCGGAAGGCGACGTCGCCGGTGTGGAAATACCCGCCCGCAAAGCTTTCGGCAGTGGCCTCGGGGTTCTTGTAATAGCCCTTCATCACCGTGTTGCCGCGGATCATGATTTCGCCGGCCGTGGCACCATCGCGCGGCACCGGGGCCATCTGGTCATCCAGAACGGTGGCCTCTTCGACCGTCGGCAAGGCCACGCCCGTACGGGCCTTGATCTCGGCACGCTCGGCCTGGGGCAGGTCGTCCCATTTCTCGGCCTTCCAGGTGGTTTCGGTGATATGGCCATAGGTCTCGGTCAGGCCGTAAACCTGGGTGACGTTAAAGCCCAGCGGCTCGATCTTGGCCAGGGTCGCGGCGGGCGGAGGGGCGCCTGCGGTGAACACTTCGACGATGTGGTCAAAGGGCGCGCGGTCTTCTTCCTTGGCATTGACGATGGCGTTCAAAACGATCGGGGCGCCGCCGAAATGCGTGACCCCGTCGGCCGAGATCGCGTGATAGATGTTGCGCGCCGTCACGTCGCGGCAGCACACCGCCGTGCCGCCCAGAACCGGCAGCATCCACGTATGGCACCAGCCATTGCAGTGAAACAGCGGCACGATCAGCAACAGTTTCGGATGCAGAACCATGCGCCAGGCAATCACGGTGCCCATGGTCATCAGATAGGCGCCGCGGTGGTGATAGACCACGCCCTTGGGCAGGCCGGTCGTGCCCGACGTATAGTTCAGCGCAAGGCTTTCCCATTCGTCCTGCGGCAGCACCCATTCGAAACCGGGGTCGCCCTTTGCCAGCAGATCCTCGTAATCGGGGTGGCGGCCCGAGGGCTGGAACCCGGCTTCGTGGTCGGGCGCCTCGACGATCAGCGGCACATCCTTGGCGTCCATGCGGCTGACTGCGGCTTCGACCAGCGGCAGCAGGGCGCTGTCGACCAGCACCACCTTGGCGCCGGAGTGACCAAAGATATAGGTCACGTTCTCGGCCTCGAGCCGGGTGTTGATCGTGCTCAGCACCGCGCCACAGGCGGGAACGGCCCAGGTGGCCTCGACCTGGGCGGCGATGTTGGGCAGCAGCGTCGCCACCACGTCACCGGGTTTGACGCCCAGTTGCGTCAGCGCCGATGCCAGGCGCGACACCCGCTCGTGCAGCTGCGTATAGGTAAAGCGGCGCGACCGGTCGATCAGCGCGATCCGATCCGGAAATACATCGGTGGCGCGCCGCAGATGCGACAGCGGTGTCATCGGCACGTGGTTGGCGGCACATTTGTCCAGCCCAGTTTCGTCGGCAAGCCAGCCCATTTCGTACTCCCCTCTGGCGTGGTCTTTTAATTGTCTGACATTATGGTCGAGACCCGCCCCCTTTGAAAAGGGCTTTTGTGATCTTTGCGACAAGTCGCCGCCGACATAGGGTAGCCCAATGATCATCTCGCGCAAACGCAGCTTCATCTTTGTGCATATTCCCAAGACCGGCGGCACCTCGATGGCGCTGGCGCTGGAATCGCGTGCGGCGGCCGATGACATACTGATCGGCGACACGCCCAAGGCGCAAAAGCGCCGCCACCGCCTGCGCGAGGCTCAGACAGCGGGGCGGTTGTGGAAACATTCGCGGCTGGCGGATGTGGCGGGGCTGATCCAGCCCGACGAGATGGCCGCGTTCTTTGTCTTTACCATGGTGCGCAACCCGTGGGACCGGATGGTCAGCTATTACCACTGGGCGCGGGCGCAGCGATTCGACCACCCGGCAATCACCCTGGCGCAGTCGCTCGATTTTACCGGGTTTCTCAACCATCCGCATACCCGCGCCTCGCTGGCGGCTGACGGGGCGGCGGGCTATGTCACCGCCCCCGACGGGCATGAACGGTGCGACGCCTTTGTGCGGCTAGAGCATCTGGAAACCGACCTGGCCCCGGTCGAGGCGCATCTGGGCTTTCGCCTGAACCTGCCGCATGTGAACCGATCGGCCCGGCAGGGGGACTATCACGGCCACTATCGGCCCGACGATGCCGCCCTGGTGGCGGATCTATGCGCGACCGATATCGCGCGGTTCGGCTATCGGTTCGACTAGGCGCGGCAGGCGGGCCAGCCGCGCCCCTGGCAATCAGGCAGCGGCAGCCTTGTCAAAGCGGCCATAGAACGTATCGCCCTTGTCGGCCATCTCGCGCAGCAGGGCGGGGGTGGCAAAACGCGGCCCGAAGCGGGCGGTCAGGTCCTCGCAGATCTCGACCGCGCGGCCCGCGCCCAGGATATCCAGCCAGCCGAACGGCCCGCCCGACCAGGGCGCGAAACCCCAGCCCAAAATGGCGCCCACGTCGCCCTCGCGGATATCCATCAGCACGCCTTCCTCCAGCGCGCGCACGGCCTCAAGCACCTGCGCCATCATCAGCCGGTGCTGCACCTCGTGCAGCTCGGGCTGCTCATCGGCCACAGGGTATTGCGCAGCCAGACCGTCCCACAGCCCGGTGCGCCGGCCCTTTTCGTCATAGGCATAGAAACCGGCATTGGCCTTGCGACCCATCCGGCCCAGATTGGCCATCCAGAACACCACCTCATCCACGTCATCATCGGGATAGGCATCGCCCATCGCCGCCTTGGTGGCCTTGGCGATCTTGACGCCCAGCTCGACCGAGATCTCGTCGACCAGCTGCAGCGGCCCCACCGGCATGCCCAAGAGGCGCGCGGCGTTTTCCACCAGCGCCGGTGCCACGCCCTCGCGCACCATGCGGATGCCCTCGTTGATATAGGGCAGGATACAGCGGTTGGCGTAGAAATAGCGCGCGTCATTGACCACGATCGGCGTCTTGCGGATCTGGCGCACGTAATCCAGCGCCTTGGCCACGGCGCGGTCACCGGTCTGTTTGCCCTTGATGATTTCCACCAGCATCATCTTGTCCACAGGCGAGAAGAAATGAATGCCGATGAACTGTTCGGGCCGCACGCTGGCCTTGGCCAGACCGCTGATCGGCAGGGTCGAGGTGTTGGTGGCAAAGATGCAGTCCTCGCCCACGATGGCCTCGACCTTTTGCGTGACCTCGGCCTTGATGCCGGGGTCTTCGAACACCGCCTCGACGATCAGATCCGCACCTTGCAGCGCGCTGTAATCATCGGTGGCGGTGATCCGCGCCAGCAGGGCCTCTTTCTGCTCAGGCGTGGATTTGCCGCGGCTGATGCCCTTGTCCATGTAGGTTTCGGAATAGGACTTGCCGCGCTGGGCGGCCTCGATGCTTTGATCGACCAGCACCACCTCGATCCCGGCCTGGGCCGAGACCAGCGCGATGCCCGCGCCCATCATCCCCGCCCCCAGAACGCCGACCTTTTTCACCCGCTGATCAGGCACATCCGCCGGGCGCGAGGCGCCTTTTTCCAGCTTTTCCTTGTTGATAAAGATCGACCGCATCATCGCCTTGGCCGAGGGGTTCATCATCACCGTGGTGAACCAGCGCGCCTCGACCTTGAGCGCGGTGTCAAAGGGCACCATCGCGCCCTCGTAGATCGCCGACAGCATCGCCTTGGCGGCGGGGTAGACGCCCTTGGTCTTGCCCAGCACCATCGCGTTGGCGCCGACAAAGGTCATGAAACCCGCCGGGTGATAGGGCGCGCCGCCGGGCATCTTATAGCCGCGCTGATCCCAGGGTTTCACCAGATCGGCATCCGTGGCTGACAGCACCCATTCGCGCGCGGAGGCAACCGGGTCATCGACCACCTCGTCGATCAGGCCCGCCGACTTCGCCTTTTGCGGTGGCACGGTCTTGCCTTCCAGCAGGAAGGGCGCCGCCGCCATCACGCCCAGCTTGCGCGTCAGCCGCGTGGTGCCGCCCGCGCCGGGAAAGATGCCGACCATGATTTCGGGCAGGCCGATCCGGGCCTTGGGGTTGTCGGCGGCAAAGATGCGATGGGTGCACAGCGCCAGTTCCAGCCCGACGCCCAGGGCGGTGCCGGGCAGGGCGGTGGCGATGGGCTTGCCGCCCTTCAGCGTCTTGGAGTCCATGCCCGCGCGTTCCACCTTGCGCAGCAGGGCGTGCAGCTTCATCAGCCCCTCGAACACGCCGCGCGCCGGGTCGCTGCCACGGGCCATGCCCGCCAGCACGTTCAGATCCATCCCGGCGGCAAAGCTGTCCTTGGCCGAAGTGATCACCACGCCCTTGACCGCCTCATCGGCCAGCGCCGCATCAAGATGCGCCTCGAACTCGGCCAGCCCGGCCATGGTCATCACGTTCATGCTTTTGCCGGCCAGATCCCAGGTGATCAGCGCGACGCCCTCGCCATCCACGGCATAGCTGAATTCAGTCATGTCTCTCTCCCTTTCAGGGTCTCGTCTGTGCGCGGATCAGGCCTGATCCAGCGGGCTGCCATCCTTGCGGGTGAAGACGGCCGTGCCATCGGCCACCTCAACCTTCATGTCGATATCGGAATACCAGGCGACTTCATGCGGGGCCTTGCTGCCCACCACCAGAAACCGCGCCTCGGCATCGGTGTTGTTCACGAAACAATGCCCGTCGGCCACACCGGCCGGAAAGGCCGCGCAATCGCCCGCGCGCATCACCGTTTCGCCCGCGTCCATGACCAGAGTGCATTCGCCCTGGGTGACCATCACGAACTCATCCTCGTTTTCATGCCAGTGGCGCAGCGACGAGCGCGCGCCGGGTTGCAGGATCACCAGATTGGCGCCGAACTGCGTCAGCCCGCCCGCCTGGCCCAGCCGCAGCGAACTGCGCCCGGCCATCTGTTCGCCGTAAGGGGCAGGGTAGATCGAGCCGGTCTTGACCGGCACCCTATCCATGTCGATCACGCCCATGGTCACACCCGTTCGATGATGGTGGCCGCGCCCATGCCCGAGGCCACGCAAAGCGTCGCCAGGCCGACGCCCTTGCCGGTGCGTTCCAGCTCATCCAGCAGGGTACCCAGAATTATTGCCCCGGTGGCGCCCAAGGGGTGCCCCAGCGCGATCGCGCCGCCATTGACGTTGACCAGCGACGGATCGACCTGAAACGCCTGCATGAAGCGCAGCACGACGGCCGAAAACGCCTCGTTCACCTCAAAGAGGTCGATGTCGGATATCGACATGCCGCTGTCGGCCAGGATTTTTTCGGTCACCGGCACCGGGCCGGTCAGCATGATCGTCGGATCGGTGCCGATCTTGGCCGTTGCGCGGATGCGGGCGCGGGGTTTCAGGCCGTTGGCCTTGCCGAATTCCTTTGTGCCGATCAGCACGGCGGCCGCGCCATCCACGATGCCCGAGCTGTTGCCGGCATGGTGGATGTGGTTGATGCGTTCAAGGTGCGGGTATTTCATCAGCGCCACCTGATCGAACCCCGGCATCACCTCGCCCATGTCCTTGAAGGCCGGTTTCAGCGCGCCCAGCGACGCCATGTCGGTGCCGGGGCGGGGGTATTCGTCGTGATCCAGAATGGGCAGGCCGTTCTGGTCGGTCACCGGAATGATCGACTTGTCGAACCGGCCCTCGGCCATCGCGACGCCCGCGCGGCGCTGGCTTTCGACCGCCAGCGCATCGGCATCCTCGCGCGAGAACCCGTATTCGGTGGCGATGATGTCGGCGGAAATGCCCTGCGGCACGAAATAGGTTTTCATCGCCAGCGACGGATCGACGGCAATGGCCGCGCCATCGCTGCCCATGGCGACGCGGCCCATCATCTCGACCCCGCCGGCGATATAGGCCTGACCGGCCCCGCCGCGCAGCTGGTTGGCGGCCATGTTCACGGCCTCTAGCCCGCTGGCGCAGAACCGGTTGATCGACAGGCCGGGGATGCGTTCGTCAAGGTCTGACGCCAGTACGGCCGAGCGCGCCAGGCATCCGCCCTGTTCGCCCACCTGGGTGACATTGCCCCAGATCACGTCCTCGACCGCATGGCCGGTCAGCCCGTTGCGGGCCTGGATTGCATTCAGGATCTGCGCGCTGAGGCGCAGCGAGGTCACCTCGTGCAGGCTGCCATCGGGGCGGCCCTTGCCACGGGGGCTGCGCACGGCGTCATAGATATAGGCGTCGGTCATCATGTCCTCTTTCATGCGGCCCGGTCACCGGGGTTTCCGGGCATCAGGTCATAGGGATGTTTCCAGCCGGGCAGGGCGGCGATGCCGTCCAGCCAGCGGTCGATATTGGGCCAGTCCGCGCGATCAAAGCCGAACGGCTCGGGGTAATAGAGGTAACCGCAGCAGGCCAGGTCGGCGATCGTGGGCTGATCGCCCACCAGCCAGTCCTGCCCCTCAAGCGCGCGGTTCAGCACCTTGAAGGCGGCGCGCAGGCGGCCCTGCATAAAGGTGATCACCTCGGCGGGGCGTTTCTCGGGCGGGATGAAATTCATCAGGAACCGCGTGGTGCCGCATTGCGACGACATCTTGTGATTGTCCCAGAACAGCCAGCGCAGGATCTCGCGTCGCTCGGCCGCGCTGCGCCCGCCGAACTGGCCGGTTTTCGACGAGATGTAATCCTGCATCACGCCCGATTGGGTCAGCGTCACATCGCCGTCGATCATCACCGGCACCTCGCCCATCGGGTTCAGGTCCAGAAACGCCTCGGACCGCGCCTCGCCGTTGAAGAAATCGACAAAGACCGGCTCCCACTCCAGCCCGGCCAGTTGCAGCGTCAGCGCCGCCTTGTAGGCATTTCCGCTTTCGCCAAAGCAATACAGCTTGATGGTCATCTCTTTCGGGCCTCCAGTTCGGCGTTGAACAGCCGCAACCGGTGCGACAGGTTTTCGTGGTTGGTGATGCTGTCGAAATGTTCGAACAGGAACGACAGCGCCTCGCCCTCGTCCAGACCGGCCTCGCGGGCAAAGCGGCGCAGGCGGCGGTATCCGTCCTCGGTCATCGCGACGGGAAAGCGGCGGGTCAGGCGCAGGCGCTTGGGCAAGGTCGGTCTCCTTGGGTTGGATCGTGTCATGCCGATCCTCGGGTCAGAATTGCCCCGCGTCCAGTGCCATTACCGGATCGGCGCCGGATTCGATGCGCGCAAGGTGCATCCCCGTCGCGGGCAGGTGCCGCGCCATGTAATAGCGCCCGGTGGCGATCTTGGTCTCGTAGAAGGCCGCGTCGCCGGTGCCAGAGGCCAGCGCATCCTGCGCGGCCTTGGCCATCCGCGCCCACATCAGCCCCAGGCAGACATGGCCGAAAAGATGCATAAAGTCATACGACCCCGCCAGCGCCGCATTGGGGTTTTTCATACCGTGCTGCATGAAATACATCCCCGCCGCCTGCAAATCCTTGCTGGCCTTTTTCAGCGGGTCCAAAAAGCCCTCTTTCAGTGCGGCATCGGCCTCGTTTTCCTTGATGAAGCTTTTGACCAGATCAAAGAAGGCCATCACGTGCTTGCCGCTGTCTGACGTCAGCTTGCGCCCGACCAGATCCAGCGCCTGCACGCCGTTGGCGCCCTCATAGATCATGGCGATCCGGGCATCGCGCACGAATTGCGACATGCCCCATTCCTCGATATAGCCGTGACCGCCGTAAACCTGCTGGGCCAGAACCGCGCTTTCGAACCCTTTGTCGGTGCAAAAGCCCTTGATCACCGGGGTCAGCAGGCTGACCAGCCCTTCGGCATCGGCGTCGTCCATCTTGTGCGCGCGATCCAGCAGCGTGGCCGACCACAGGCCAAAGGCACGCGCGCCTTCGATGAAACTTTTCTGATCCATCAGGCTGCGCCGCACATCGGGGTGCACGATCAGCGGATCGGCCGGCCCGTCGGGGTTTTCGGCCCCCGTCACCGCACGGCCCTGCAGGCGGTCCTTGGCATAGATCACCGCGTTCTGATAGGCGGCCTCGGCCTGGGACATGCCTTGCAGGCCAACGCCCAGGCGGGCCTCGTTCATCATGGTGAACATGGCGCTCATGCCCTTGTGCAACTCGCCCAGCAGATAGCCGGTCGCGCCGTCATAGTTCATCACGCAGGTCGAGTTGCCGTGGATGCCCATCTTTTCCTCAAGCGCGCCGCAAGACACGCCGTTGCGCTCGCCCAGGCTGCCATCGTCGTTGACCAGGAATTTCGGCACGATGAACAGCGACACGCCCTTGGTGCCCTCGCCACCTCCCGGCGCCTTGGCCAGCACCAGGTGAATGATGTTCTCGGCCAGGTCGTGCTCGCCCGCCGAGATAAAGATCTTTTGCCCGGTGATGCGATAGCTGCCGTCATCTTGCGGCTCGGCCTTGCTGCGCATCAGGCCCAGATCGGTGCCGCAATGGGGCTCTGTCAGGTTCATCGTGCCGGTCCAGTCGCAGGACACCATCTTGGGCAGATAGGTCGCCTTTTGCTGGTCGGTGCCATGGGCGTGGATGGTGGAATAGGCGCCGTGGGTCAGGCCCCAATACATGTTGAACGCCATGTTGGCCGAGACAAAGATCTCGCCCACGGCGGTGTTCAGCACCAGCGGCATGCCCTGACCGCCATAATCGGGATCGCAATCCAGCCCGGTCCAGCCGCCCGCCTTGACCTGCTCGAACGCGGGTTTGAAGGCCTCGGGCGTGCGCACAGTGCCGTTTTCCAGAACACAGCCCTCTTGATCGCCGACCCGGTTCAGCGGCGCCAGAACCTCGGACGCCAGCTTGCCGGCCTCTTCCAGCACGGCGTTGGTGAAATCGGCCTCAAGCTCGGCATAGCCGGGGATGTCGGACTGGTCGACCTTCAGCACATCGTGCAGCACAAAGGCGAAATCACGGGTGGGGGCGGCGTAGGTGGGCATCATGTCCTCCTGATTGCGGGTCAGTCTTGCTGAATTTCCGTCAGACGATTGGCCATCCAGTCCATCTGAACCTTGAGATCGCGGATCGCGTCGTTCAACTCGTCACGCTTGCGCTCAAGCTCGGCCAGATGGCGGCGCGAGGCGTCGATGGTCTTGCACAGCTGGGTTTCCTGCTGGTCGTCGATGTCATAGAGATTGAGCAGCTGCCGGATTTCCTCGAGGCTGAAGCCAAAGCGCTTGCCTTGCAGGATCAGGGTCAGCCGGGCGCGGTCACTGCGGGTAAAGAGGCGCTTTTGCCCCTCGCGCTTGGGGAACAGCAGTTCCTTGGCCTCGTAGAACCGCAGGGTGCGGGGCGTCACGTCGAACGCGCTGCACATTTCACTGATGGTCGAGAATTCGTCGTCCATGGCTCTGCCCATATGTCTCGTCTCGAGAGAAGAATGGGCAAGCGGGGTGGGTCTCGCAAGTGACGTTTACGTAAACGTCAATATGACGTGGCGTTAGCCGCCCTCAGTCCTTCAGCGTCACCGCCACGTCGTCGCGCAGCTTTTGCAGGTCGGTGATGGTGTCTTGCAGGTCCTGCACCTGTTTTTGCAGCACTTCCAGCTGCCGGTCGGCACGTTCGACCCAGACGCGGTTTTGCGCCTCGGTGCCTTCGCTTTCATACATTTCCAGCCACTGGCGGATTTCCTCAAGGCTGAATCCAAAGCGCCGACCGCGCAGGATCAGTGTCATGCGGGCGATCTCGCGTCCGGTGTAGAACCGGCTACGGCCTTCCTTCTCCGGGCTGAGCAGCTCGATATACTCGTAATACCGCAAAGTTCGCGGTGTCACATCGAATCGCGCGCACATCTCTTTAAAGCTCAGACGCTCGCCAACCATTGCACTTCCCTGTTGTCTTTATGACGTTACGAAAAATCGTTGCTAACGTAACGGTAAACCCATCAGAGGCAGTGTGCAAATCAGTTCAGGAAACCGGGGGCAAGAAAATAGAACCCATAGGCCACGATAAGCGCCGGGATGGCGGAATAGGCGGTTGCCAGGAACGCCGCCCGCGGGCTGAGCGCGATGGCGGGGAACAGCGCGTCGCCGTCGTTTGAGATCGCGTTGCCGATCAGGGCCGAGAACGGGATCGCCCCGTTGATATACAGCGTGCAGACCAGAACCTGCGGCCCACAGCCCGGCACGAAACCGACGGTAATCGCGATCAGCGGCAACATCGGGGCAAAGGTCTTGAACCAGGCCTCAAGATCAAGCCCGGCATAGACCGCCGCCAGGTCATAGGCCAGGTAGGCGGCCAGGACCCAGACGGTGATGAAACTGGTTTCCTCGGCGGCCCTGGTCGCGGGGGCATCGGCGGGGTTGGTCATTGCCGTAACCGGCGAGATGGCCCAGATCGCAAGGCCCAGGCCGATGCCGGCACAGGCGATGGCGGTCACGGGAATGCCCAGCATCTGGGTGATCTCGATCTGGCCCAGCTGCGCGGCGCCGACCACCAGGCCGGGCAGGGCGATGGCCAGATAGGCCCAGTCGCGGGTGCGTACGCGGCCGATCCGCGGGGCGATGTCGCATTTGGCAACCGGGCTGGCCTCGGGCATGGGGGCGATGCGATCCACCATCCAGCCCGACACGATACCCACAGCCAGCGACAGCGGCAGCACCACCATCGCCGCGTCGGGCCGCGTTGCAATCAGCAAAAAGGCCGCGTCGCCCATCGTGGCGGTCAGTGTCGCCACCATCGCGCCAAGGCCCACATGGCCCGAGCTATAGGCCGCCACAACCACAACGGCACCGCCGCAGCCGGGCGTGGCGCCCAACAGCGCGGCAACCGGCACCTGCCAGCCCCGCGCGTTTTCCAACGCGGTGCCCAGATCAAAGCGGAACAGCCGCTCGGCCCCGTAGAACAGCATCAGCGTCGCCGCGACAAACACCGACACCTGCGTAAAGGCATCGGTGAACAGCCCGCGCGTCATCTCGCCCAGCTCGCCGGGGGCCAGGGCCAGGGCCAGATAGGCCAGCACCACCAACAGCCGCCGGGGGCGCAGAGGCCCGGGCAGGCGGGCCGTCAGCGACGATCCACGGGCAGGCGTATGAAGATCGACAGGGGTCATGTGCTCACGCGACGTTAAATGCGAATAATTCTCAATTGCACATTTAGGGGCTTGCCGTCGCCTTGGCAAGAGCGAATACACTGCAGTGCAGA
The DNA here is from genome assembly GCF_025751515.1 of Actibacterium sp. XHP0104. GTDB lineage: Bacteria > Pseudomonadota > Alphaproteobacteria > Rhodobacterales > Rhodobacteraceae > Actibacterium_D. The sequence goes on along the minus strand of NZ_JAOWLE010000009.1, from coordinate 7,088 downwards.
AAAAGGGGTGGTCATGTCGGACGAGCGTCAGGAACTTGCACAACAATTCATCAATGGCATTCCCCATGCGCGCGCCCTGTCGATCCGAGTTGATGAGCTGGGCGAGGGTGTGGCGGAACTGTCCATGCCCTATGACGAACGCCTTGTCGGCGATCCGCTGACCGGGGTGATCCATGGTGGCGCGGTGTCGGCGCTGCTGGATACCTGCGCGGGGGCCTCGGTCATGGCGCATCCGACCTCATCGCCCGTCACCGCCACCATCGACCTGCGGATCGACTATATGCGCCCGGCCACGCCGGGGCAGCGCATCGTCGCCCGCGCCGAATGCTATCACGTCACCCGCTCGGTGGCCTTCGTCAAGGCGGTGGCCATGGATGAGGACCGCGACCGGCCCGTCGCCACGGCCTCGGGCGCCTTTACCGTGGAGGGCCGGAAATGACGCGTACCCCTCCTGAACCCATGCAAGTGGTCAAACAACGCCGCGATGCCGCGCTGAACGCGCTGGTGCATGGCGTGCCCTATATCAACTATCTGGGTATCGAGTTCGACCGCCGCGGGGACGAGCTGACCGCCATCCTGCCCTTCAATGACACGCTGATCGGCAACCCGTTTCTGCCCGCGCTGCATGGCGGGGTGACCTCGGCCTTTCTCGAGGTGACCGCGATCATCGGCCTCAGCTGGTCGATCCTGTGGGATCGGATGGAGCGCGGCGATCTGGACCCCACCGCGCTTGACCCCGCGCATCTGCCGCGCCTGCCCAAGACCATCGACTTTACCATCGACTACCTGCGGTCGGGCCTGCCGCGCGACGCCTATGCGCGGGCGCGGGTCAACCGGTCGGGGCGGCGCTATGCCAGCGTTCATGTCGAAGGCTGGCAGGACAACCGCAGCCGGCTGTTCGCACAGGCCACCGGCCATTTCCTCATGCCCCAGGATGACCGCTAAGCCCGTCACCCATGCGCGCGTGCTACGCATTGCCTGGCCCATTGCCCTGTCGAATGCCACCGTGCCCATCCTGGGCGCGGTCGATACCGGCGTTGTGGGACAACTGGGGCAGGCGGCCCCGATCGGCGCCGTGGGCATCGGTGCGATCATCATCGGCGGGCTTTACTGGATCTTTGGCTTTCTGCGGATGGGCACGACCGGCCTGACCGGCCAGGCGCTGGGCGCGGGCGACGCGCCCGAGGTCTCGGCCCTGCTGTCGCGGGCGATGATGCTGGCCATGGCGGCGGGGGTGCTGTTGATTGCAGGCCAGATCTGGCTGTTCAACGCGGCCTTTGCCATCTCGCCCGCCAGCCCCGAGGTCGAGGGCCTCGCGCGTCACTACATGAGCATCCGCATCTGGTCATCGCCCGCCGCGATCGCGGTCTATGGGTTGACCGGCTGGCTGATCGCGCAGGAACGCACCCGCGCGGTGCTGGTCATTCAGCTGTGGATGAACGGCGTCAATATCGTGCTGGATCTGCTGTTCGTGTTGGGGCTGGACTGGGGCGTGGGCGGCGTGGCCACGGCCACCGTCATCGCCGAAACCAGCGGCGCCGCGCTGGGCCTGTGGCTGTGCCGCGACGGGTTTAACACCCCCGCCTGGCGCGACTGGCCGCGCGTCTTTGATCGGGCGCGGCTGATCCACATGGCGCGGGTCAATCGCGACATCATGATCCGGTCAATGCTGTTGCAGGCGATCTTTATCTCGTTCCTGTTTCTGGGCAGCGATTTCGGCGACGTGCCGCTGGCCGCGAACCAGATCCTGCTGCAATTCCTCTATATCACCGCCTATGCGCTGGACGGGTTCGCCTTCGCGGTCGAGGCATTGGTGGGGCAGGCGTTGGGCGCCCATGCGCGGGAAACGTTGCGCCGCGCGGCCAAGCTGTGCCTGATCTGGACGATGAGCACCAGCGCGGTGCTGGCGCTGATCTTTGCGGTGGCGGGCGGGCTGATCATCGACCTGATGACCACGGCGCCCCTGGTGCGAGAGGCCGCACGCGCCTATCTGCCCTATATGATCGCGGCGCCCCTGCTGGGCGCGCCCAGCTGGCTGCTGGATGGCATCTTCATCGGCGCGACACGCAGCACAGACATGCGCAACATGATGGCCCTGTCCTTTGTGATCTACGTGATCGCGGCGGCGCTGTTGATCCCGCCCCTGGGCAATCACGGGCTGTGGATCGCCTTTTTGATTTCCTTCGTGGCGCGCGGCCTCACGCTGGGCTCGCGCTATCCCGCGCTGGAACGTCTGGCCGATTAAAGCCCGTCGAAATCGCACAGGGCATGCACATCCATGCCCATCTTTTCCAGCCGCGCCCGCCCGCCCAGATCGGGCAGGTCGATGACAAAGGCGCAGCCGACGATTTCGCCGCCCAGACGCTCGATCAGCTTGATCCCGGCCTCGGCCGTGCCGCCGGTGGCCAACAGGTCATCGACCAGCAGCACGCGCTCGCCCGGCTGAATGGCGTCATCGTGGATCTCGACCACGGCCTCGCCATATTCCAGCGTGTATTCTTCGGAAATCACCGCGCCGGGCAGCTTGCCCTTTTTGCGAACCGGAACAAAGCCCAGCGACAGCTGATGCGCGATCGCGCCGCCCAGGATGAAGCCGCGCGCCTCGAGCCCGACAACCTTGTCGATCGGCATGCCGGCATAGGGGTGCAGCATCTGGTCGATCGCCATGCGAAACCCGCGTGGGTCGGCGAACAGCGTGGTCACATCGCGGAACATGATCCCCTCATGCGGGAAATCCACGATGGTTCGGATGTAATCCTTGACGGTTTTGCGGGGGGGCATCGGCAGACCTTTCGCGTGAACTGCCGATGTTGTGGCCTAGCCGCGCGCGCGGATCAAGCGCGGTTCTTTACCTCGCTGAAATAGCGATACAGCCGGCCGGGCAGCCAATTCAGATGCGGCTTGCGCCAGTCCATCCGGTCGCGAACCAAAAGCGATTGTGCCGTTTGCAGCATCATTTTTTGTTTCCTCCTACATGCTCGATTGAGTAACTAGTAATGCAAACTGATATGTTTTGTATATACATTGCATATCAGTGTGAATCAATTGTGACAGCGTGAAAAATCCGTGAACAAGAGATCTGACAAGAAAAAGAACAACAAAGACAGTCAGTTGGTTCTGCGGCTGGACAAGGCGCAGCGCGACGAATTCGTGCAGCTGTGCAAGGATATGGACACCAGCGCCGCGCGCGAGATTCGCGGATTCATCCGCCGGTTCATTCAGGAAAACACCGAACAGTAGGGCCTACAGCACCCGTCCCGCCACCGCGTCCAGCCGCGCCACAACCGCCGGATCGCGCTTGGACGGCGCGGTCAGGATGGCATGATCCAGCGCCCGGTCGCAGCCATCGGCGCAGGGAGCGGGCGCGCCCAGCAGGGCGGGCAGGCGGGTGATCAGGTTGCGCGCCTTGTCGGCATTGCCGGTCAGGATGGCCACGATATCGCTGATATCCACCGCGCCGTGGTCGGGGTGCCAGCTGTCGTAATCGGTGACCATCGCGATGCTGGCATAGCACAGCTCTGCCTCGCGGGCCAATTTGGCCTCGGGCATGTTGGTCATGCCGATCACGTCACAGCCCCAGACCTCGCGGTAGAGTTTCGATTCCGCCAGGGTCGAGAACTGCGGCCCTTCCATCGCCAGATAGGTGCCGCCGTCATGCATGGTGATCCCGGCCGCGCGCCCCGCCGTCAGGCAGGCCGCCGACAGGCGCGGGCAGGTGGGGTGTGCCACCGACACATGCGCCACGCAGCCGGTACCAAAGAACGATTTCTCGCGGGCGAATGTGCGGTCGATGAACTGATCGACCACCACGAAGTCGCCCGGTGCCATCTCTTCGCGGAACGACCCGCAGGCCGACACGGCCACCACATCGGTGCAGCCCAGCCGTTTCAGCGCGTCGATATTCGCGCGATAGGGCACCGTGCTGGGCGAATGCACATGGCCGCGTCCGTGGCGGGGCAGAAAGGCCATCTCGGCCCCGTTCAGCCGCCCGGTCAAGATCTGGTCAGAGGGCGCGCCCCAGGGGGTGTCGACGCTGCGCCATTCGGCGCCTTCCAGCCCGTCGATATCGTAAACGCCCGAGCCGCCGATGACCCCGATCTTGCGCGCCATGCCTGTTCCCCCGATGGTTGTGCCGCCCCACTTTAGACCGGCGAAAGCGGCTGTAAACCCGGCAAATGCGGCCATGCGCGCGGCGCAGCCCCGGTATTTTCTGCGGTGCAGCGGTTTCCTTTAAGGCAAAATGCGGCTATCCAGCACGGGCGCGAACAACCGATCCCAATCAGGACAGATCCCTTGCCCCGATCCCTTCTTGCCGCTTTTGCCGAGCGTTACTCGCCCGCATCCCTGTCGATGTCGCCCGCCGGGCTGACCCCCGGCCGCATCAAGACCGAGCTCTTGGCCGGTCTGACCGTGGCGCTGGCGCTGGTGCCCGAGGCGGTGGCCTTTGCCTTTGTCGCGGGGGTGCATCCGCTGGTGGGCCTTTACGCGGCCTTTTTGGTCGGCCTGATCACGGCGCTGATCGGCGGGCGGCCCGGCATGATCTCGGGCGCGACCGGCGCGCTGGCGGTGGTGATGGTGGCGCTGGTGGCCGAGCACGGCGTCGAATACCTGTTCGCCACCGTGGTTCTGATGGGCATCATGCAAATTCTTGCGGGCATATTCCGGCTGGGGAAATTCATCCGGCTGGTGCCGCACCCGGTGATGCTGGGCTTTGTGAACGGTCTGGCGATCGTGATTTTCCTGGCGCAGATGACCCAGTTCAAGATTGATGGCGAATGGATGACCGGCTGGCCGCTGATCACCATGCTGGCGCTGGTCGTGGCCACGATGGTGATCATCTGGGGCATGCCCAAGCTGACCCGCGCCATTCCCGCGCCGCTGGCGGGCATCGCGATTACCGCCGGCCTGGTCATCGCCTTTGGTATCGACGTGCCGCGCGTGGGCGACATGGCCTCGATCGAGGGCGGGTTGCCGCAATTCCACCTGCCGATGGTGCCGTTCGATCTGCACACGCTGGAAATCATCTTTCCCTATGCGCTGATCCTGGCCGCGATCGGCCTGATCGAAAGCCTGCTGACGCTGAACCTGGTCGGTGAAATCACCGGCGAGCGCGGCGGCGCCAGCCAGGAATGCATCGCCCAGGGCACGGCCAATGTGGTCACCGGTTTCTTTGGCGGCATGGGCGGTTGCGCCATGATCGGCCAGTCGATGATCAACGTGAAATCGGGTGGGCGGATGCGCCTGTCGGGCATCTCGGCGGCGCTGTTTTTGCTGCTGTTCATCGTGGCCGCCAGCCCGCTGATCGAGCAGATCCCCCTGGCCGCGCTGGTCGGCGTGATGTTCATGGTGGTGATCGGTACATTCGCCTGGCAATCGCTGACCATCATGCGGAAAATCCCGCTGGCCGATGCGCTGGTGATCGTGCTGGTGACCATCACCACCGTCGCCTATGACCTGGCCATCGCCGTGGTGGTGGGCGTGATCGTATCGGCGCTGGAATATGCCTGGCAGAATGCCAGCCGCATCCACGCCCGCACCAGCGAAACCCCCGACGGCGCCAAGGTTTATCAGATCCAGGGGCCGCTGTTCTTTGGCTCGGCCGCGGGGTTCTCTGAAATCTTCGATATCGCCGCCGATCCCGAACAGGTGATCATCGACTTTGCCGACAGCCGCGTCGCCGACCAATCGGCCCTGACCGCCATCGAGGCCATCGCCGCGAAGTACGAGGCCGCCGGCAAACAGGTGCAACTGCGCCATCTCAGCCGCGACTGCCACCAACTGCTGACCAAGGCCGGGCAGCTGATGATCGATTCAGACGACGACCCCGATTATCAGGTCGCGACCAACTATGCCGTGCGCACCGGCGTGCTGGGGGCAGGGCACTGATCGCCCGGCGACAGGCCAGCCTATTGACGTAATTGCATCACGATGGGGGCAGGTCGCCTGCCCCGGTTGTTCAAGGTTTAAAGGGGGGCTTGTGCCCCCCGCCTTTTAGCCAGGAACGGGCATCAGATCCGCGGTTTCGCACTCACGGCCGATTTGACTTGTCCTACTGGCAAGCGGGCCGTGTCGCGGATGCCGGCTCTCTATCAGATATCAACAGGCTTGGTTTTGGCGCAGCGTGCAGTGTTTCTGGCGTTGTACGCCAAGTCGCCTGAAAAAAATCGTGCTTAGCTGAGGGACAGCCAAAGGAGGATTGGCTGGCGAGGAGACATACCAGGGATCAAAATCACCCTTTCACGCCCCAACCCGTTCATTGGCGACGGGTCGCGGCAGACGCCGTTGGCGTCGGTGAAACCTAGTTCTGGCGCTTATGGCGCCAGCAAAGCGAACCATTGGGTGCGTCAGCCTCTGATGGCGATCAGTCACAAAACACAATTCAACAGGTGGTCAATGAAACATCAACTTATCGCACTTCTTTCCGTGGCGGCCGGTGCAGGTAGCCCCGCGTTCGCCCAGGAAGTGAACATCGAACCTGAAATCCTGACCGTCGAAGAGCGTATCTCTGAAGGAGAGCATGTCTTCGTCATGGATTTCGGCATCAACGGGTCCAGCCAGATCTCGATCCTGAACGCTAACGACCTGTCCATGGCCGGCACTATCGGCACGGGCACGTTTGCACAGATGATGATGTCGCCGGACATGGCGTCGCTTTATACCGGGTCGGTCTATCTGCGGCGCTATACCTATGGCGAAGTCGAGGGTGTGGTTCAGCAGTGGAATGCCTCGACCCTGAACCCCGAGCGCGAACTTGTCGTATCGAACAAGCTGGCGCAAACGCTTAGCCAGAAGGGCATCATCAATCTTTCGGCGGATGGCAACTACCTTGTCCTGCAGAACGCCACGCCTGCGACCTCTGTCAATATCGTCGACCTGAAGGCCGGCAAGGATCTGGTGGAAATTCCGACCCCCGGCTGCTGGACGGCCTATCCCTCGGTCGAGAGCACTTCGTTTTCGACCCTGAGCCTCCCCATCTGAACTGGTCCACCGTTATGTTTAGGAAACGGAGGACTGAGAATGGCGAACAAGCGACCGAAGCCCGAAGAGATTGTCTCGAAGTTGCGGCAGGTTGAAGTTTTGATGGGGCA
>NZ_JAOWLE010000008.1 GCF_025751515.1 Actibacterium sp. XHP0104 | reverse complement strand
CGGTGAACGCGGCGGCCTTTTCGTCATTGCCCGCATAGGTCGCGGCAACCTCATAGCCCGCGGCCTTCAGCGCTTTCGAAATCGCTTCGCCGATGCCACGCGATCCGCCGGTGACGAGTGCAACTCTTGCCATGGTATCCTCCAGTCTGGCAGTATTATTCAGAAATGTTGTTACCCAACGGCGGTAACATTCGCAACATTGTTGCAACATTATTTAATACGCAGGGTCACTTTTTTCCCTGAATGCGAAAAGGGCGCCCCGAGAGGCGCCCTTTTGCTGTTGATGTCGGTTTTGGCTTAGGGCCGTTCAAGGCACATGGCCACGCCCATGCCGCCGCCGATGCACAGCGTGGCAAGGCCTTTTTTGGCGTCGCGACGCTTCATCTCGAACAGCAGGGTGTTGAGGATGCGGCAGCCCGAGGCACCGATCGGGTGGCCGATGGCGATGGCGCCACCGTTCACGTTCACGATCGACGGATCCCAGCCCATGTCCTTGTTCACGGCGCAGGCCTGGGCGGCAAAGGCTTCGTTGGCTTCGACCAGGTCCAGGTCACCCGCGGCCCAGCCGGCCTTGTCCAGCGCCTTGCGCGAGGCATAGATCGGGCCGACGCCCATGATCGACGGGTCAAGGCCAGCGGTGGCGTAGGACGCAATGCGGGCCAGCGGTTCCAGGCCGCGTTTCTCGGCCTCGTCGGCGCTCATCAGCAGGACGGCGGCGGCGCCGTCGTTGATGCCCGAGGCGTTGCCTGCGGTGACCGAGCCGTCGCGGGTAAAGGCGGGGCGCAGTTTCTGCATGCTTTCGACCGTGGCGCCGTGGCGGATGTATTCATCGGCGTCGACGATGATCTCGCCCTTGCGGGTCTTGACGGTGAAGGGGGCGATTTCGTCGACGAACTTGCCGGCCTTCTGCGCGGCTTCGGCCTTGTTCTGCGAGGCGGCGGCGAATTCGTCCTGCTGATCGCGGCTGATCTGCCACTGTTCGGCGACGTTTTCGGCGGTCTGACCCATGTGGTAGCCGTTGAACGCATCCCACAGGCCGTCACGGATCATCGAGTCGATGAACTTGACGTCGCCCATTTTATGGCCGGCACGCAGGTGCGCGACATGGGGGCTGAGCGACATGTTTTCCTGGCCGCCGGCGATCACGATCGACGAATCGCCCAGTTGCACATGCTGCGCGGCCAGAGCGACCGAGCGCAGGCCCGAACCACAGACCTGGTTGATGCTCCAGGCCGAGGCCTCTTTGGGCAGGCCGGCATTGATATGGGCCTGGCGGGCGGGGTTCTGGCCCTGGCCGCCGGTCAGCACCTGGCCCAGGATGGTTTCAGATACTTCCGACTTGTCGATCCCGGCGCGGGCAACGACAGCCTCGAGCACCGCGGCACCCAGATCATGGGCGGGAACGGCGGCAAAAGAGCCGTTGAAGCTGCCCACGGGTGTGCGCGCAGCGGATACGATCACTACGTTGGTCATTTTTGTCCTCTCCGTTTGCCACGGGGGGAGGATTCGGCGGAGGATGCCGGTAGCCCCGTGGGACGGGAAAAACCGATAATAGGTTCGGGATGCTCGCGCAACAAAATTATGCTGCAAGCGCGAAATGCGGTGTTTTATTCTAAGCGCGTTTGCGTTTTGGCACCTCTTCACGCCAGGGTGGGCGGATCGTGGGGGCGGCAAAGTAATATCCCTGCATGCAATCAATGCCAGCCTCTTGAAGGAATTGCGCGTCGGTCGCGTTCTCGACGCTTTCGGCGACGGTGAACATGTCGAAATGGCGCCCGATGGAAATCAGGGCGCAGGTCAGCACCTGATTGTCGGGGTTGTCGGCAATACCGCGGATGAACTGGCCGTCGATCTTGAGGATGTCGAAATAGAATTCGCGCAGGTAGCTGAACGAGGTGAACCCGGCGCCAAAGTCATCGAGTGCGAAGGATATCCCCTTTTTCTGGCAGTCGCGCATGAACACGGTCACCAAGTCTGGCATCAGCATGGCCGAGCTTTCGGTGATTTCCAGGATCAGGCGTTCGCCCAGCGTGGCGTCGCCCGACAGCGCCTTGTTGAGGATGCGATTCCAGCGCGGATAGCCGATCGAGCGGGCGGACATGTTGATGGCCAGCCGCAGCGAGGGCGAGCGCGCCAGTTCGCGCAGCCCCAGCCGCAGGGCGGCACAGTCGATTTCGCGCCCCAGCTCTGAGGATTCGACCGCGTTGATGAACAGGCGGGCGGGGATGACCCGGCCATTGGGGTCGAGAATGCGAATGAGACCTTCGTAGAACGCCACCTTGCCCGGATCGCGTGCGGCCATGACCGGTTGATAGGCCAGCATGACATCGCCCTTGTTCAGCGCCCGCCGCACCGCCGACAGGGCATCGGCATCGCGCGCCGACACGGCGGCGGCCAGCGGGTTGTCATCGACGCCGCGCGTGGCGGGTTCATCGGTTTTGTCGCGATTCTTCATCGTGGTCCCCGGTTTGGCTTGGGGTCACAATGGCGGCCTACCTCTTAAAGAGAGGCTAATATTCGCATTTTGTTCTAATTTTACGGATTTATCCGTTCGCGCCGATCAGCGCGGTGATGATCGCCTTGGCGCTGTCGCTGTCCCATTCGGCGTCACCATGCAGCCGCGCGATTTCCTGGCCTTCGCGGTCAAGGATGATCGTGATCGGCAGGCCCATCACCGCCATCTCGCGGGCGAATTGTTGTTTGGGGTCACGCAGCATGGTCAGGTTGTCGACGCCGATCTCGCCCATGAATTTCTGGATGCTCGGCACCGGGTTTCGCCCGACGGCAATGGTGACGACCTGAAAGTCATCGCCACCCAGTTCGGTTTGCAGGTTGCCAAGGCCGGGCATTTCCTTGCGGCAGGGTGCGCACCAGGTGGCCCAGAAATTGACCAGCACCACCTTGCCCTTGAACTCATCAAGGCCGCGCGGGGTATCGGTCATGTCGATCAGCGCGGCGGCGGGTAGCTCGACCGGGGCGCGGTGCAGGTTCAGCTTGGCCATCGAGCCGCTGCGCAGGGCCTCGACCGCGGCCATATCGGCCAGCGCAGCATTTGCACCCAGCGCAAGGGCCGTGTAGAGGACGATAAACCTGAACCAGCGCATTTTCCCTCCGAGGGCAGACTATGACCAAGACCAGCTCGAACGCCATGTGGGGCGGCCGCTTTGCCGCCGGACCCGATGCTATCATGGAGGCGATCAACGCCTCGATCGGATACGACAAGCGCATGGCAGCCCAGGATATCCAGGGTTCGCGCGCCCATGCGGCGATGCTGGCCGCACAGGGTATCATCACAGATACCGATGCAGCGGCCATTCGGGAAGGGCTGCTCACGGTCTTGTCAGAGATCGAGGCCGGATCGTTCGAATTTTCGACCGCGCTGGAAGACATTCACATGAATGTCGAGGCGCGCCTGAAAGAGATCATCGGCGAACCTGCCGGTCGCCTGCACACCGCCCGGTCGCGCAACGACCAGGTGGCGACCGATTTCCGCCTGTGGGTGCGCGATCAGATCGACGCCGCCATTTCGGGGCTGAACGCGCTAATCCGGGCGCTGCTGACCCAGGCCGAGGCCGGGGCCGACTGGGTGATGCCGGGCTTTACCCATTTGCAAACCGCGCAGCCGGTGACCTGGGGCCATCACATGATGGCCTATGTCGAGATGTTTGGCCGCGACATGTCGCGCTTTTCTGACGCCCGCGCGCGGATGAATGAATCGCCGCTGGGATCGGCCGCGCTGGCGGGCACGTCTTTCCCGATCGACCGGCATATGACGGCCGAGGCGCTGGGCTTTGACCGCCCGACCGCCAACAGCCTGGATGCCGTGTCGGACCGCGATTTCGCGCTGGAATTCCTGGCCGCCTCGTCGATCTGTGCCATGCACCTGTCGCGCTTTGCCGAGGAACTGGTGATCTGGTCCTCGGCCCAGTTCCGCTTTGTCACCCTGTCCGACCGGTTCTCGACCGGCTCGTCGATCATGCCGCAGAAAAAGAACCCCGACGCGGCGGAACTGATCCGCGCCAAGGTGGGGCGGATTTTCGGGTCGAACGTGGCGCTGATGATGGTGATGAAGGGCCTGCCGCTGGCCTATTCCAAGGACATGCAGGAAGACAAGGAACAGGTCTTTGACGCCGCCGACAACCTGATGCTGGCGCTGGCCGCGATGGAAGGCATGGTCAAGGACATGTCGGCCAACCGGCCCAGCCTTGAGGCCGCCGCCGGGTCCGGTTTCAGCACCGCGACCGATCTGGCCGATTGGCTGGTGCGGGCGCTGAACATGCCGTTCCGCGATGCGCATCATGTCACCGGCGCGCTGGTCGCGCTGGCCGAAAGCAAGGGCTGTGATTTGCCCGACCTGACGCTGGCCGACATGCAGGGCGTGCACGGCGCGATCACGGACGAGGTGTTCGGCGTGCTGGGCGTGCAGAACTCGGTCGCCAGCCGCGTGTCCTATGGCGGCACCGCGCCCGCCCAGGTGCGGGCCCAGATCGCCCGCTGGCAAGAGAAACTGGCATGAAGCTCGCCGCTGCCCTGATGGCCCTGCTGGCCCTGGCCGCCTGCGGTGTCGATGGCCCGCCCGAGCGGCCCGTGGCCCGCGCGCAATTGAGTGAAGGTTAAACCCCGATGGATCATTTCCTTTATCGTGACGGCGAACTTTACGCCGAAGACGTGTCGGTGCGCGATATCGCGCGGTCGGTCGGCACGCCGTTCTATTGCTATTCCACCGCCACGCTGACCCGCCATTTCACCCTGTTCGATCAGGCGCTGGATGGCATGGATCACCTGGTTTGCTATGCGATGAAGGCCAATTCCAACCAGGCGGTTCTGCGCCTGATGGCCAGCCTGGGTGCGGGCGTTGATGTGGTCTCGGGCGGCGAATATGCCCGTGCCCGTGCCGCCGGGTTCGATGGCGACAAGATCGTCTTTTCCGGCGTCGGCAAGACCCGCGAGGAAATGCGCGCCGCGCTGAGCGGCGGCATCCGCCAGTTCAACCTGGAATCCGAGCCCGAGATGCACCGCCTGAACGCGGTCGCACTGGAACTGGGCGTCGTGGCCCCCGTCACCGTGCGGGTGAACCCCGATGTCGACGCCAAGACCCACGAGAAAATCGCCACCGGCAAATCGGAAAACAAGTTCGGCATCCCGATCGCCCGCGCGCGTGAGGTTTACGCCGAGATCGCCAAGCTGCCCGGGTTGCGGGTGGTGGGGATCGACGTGCATATCGGCAGCCAGCTGACCGATCTGGAACCTTTCCGACAGGCCTATCGCAAGGTTGCCGACCTGACCCGCGCCCTGCGCTCTGACGGGCATGAGATCATCCGCCTTGATCTGGGCGGCGGTCTGGGCATCCCCTATGAGCGCACCAATACCGCGCCGCCGCTGCCCGTCGAATACGGCGCCATGGTGCGCGAGGAGCTGGGCGATCTGGGCTGCGAGATCGAGATCGAACCGGGCCGCCTGATCGCGGGCAATGCCGGCATTCTGGTGACCGAGGTCGTCTATGTGAAACATGGCGAGGGCCGCGATTTCCTGATCGTCGATGCGGCGATGAACGATCTGGTGCGCCCGGCGATGTATTCGGCCCATCACGACATCGTGCCGGTGATCGAGGCCACCGCCGGGGCCGAGCAAACCCCCTATGACGTGGTTGGCCCGGTTTGCGAAACCGGTGACACATTCGCCAAGCAGCGCAACCTGCCCGCGCTGGCCGAGGGCGATCTGGTCGCCTTTCGCTCGGCCGGGGCCTATGGCGCGGTGATGGCGTCGGAATATAACACCCGGCCGCTGATCCCCGAGGTGCTGGTGCGGGATGATCAGTTCGCCGTGATCCGCGAACGCCCCAGCTATGAGCAGATCATCGCGCGCGATATCGTGCCCGACTGGCTGTAAGCCGCCGATCAAACTCGCGTCAGGGGTGGGGCTAGTCCTTTGATCCGCCCCAATTCCGCGCTAGCATCCGGTTAGCGGGGCCTTTCGCCCCGCCGGATGGATGTATGAGTGATCTGAACGCCCTGCGATCCGAGGCCGACAAGATGCTGGCCCGCCCCCTGCGCCTGACGCGTTGGGGCATGGCAGCCGAGCGGTTCACGCGTGCCTTCTGGCCGCTGTGGTCGGTGCTGTTCTTTTCCTTTTCACTGCTGGCGCTGGGCGTGCAACATCTGCTGCCCGGATGGGTGGTGCTGGCGGCCTTGTGGTTGGCCGGGTTCGGCGCGGTTGTGGCGCTGTTTCGCGGCGTGGCGGCGTTTCGCTGGCCCAGCCTGTCTGATGCCCGCGCCCGGCTGGATCACAGCCTGCCCGGCCGCCCGCTGTCGGCCCTGTCCGACCAACAGGCAATCGGCGCCGGCGATGCGCACAGCCGCGCGGTGTGGCAGGTGCACCTGTCGCGCATGGCGGCGCGGGTGCGGCAGGCGCGTGCCGTGCCGCCCGATCTGCGGTTGGCCACGCGCGATCCTCTGGGGCTGCGCTATGTGGCGGCGACGGCGCTGGCGGTGGCGGTGCTGTTCGGGTCGCTCGGGCAGGTGCGCGATGTGTCGGTGATCAAGGCCGATGGCTCGGCCTTGGCGGCTGGCCCGTCATGGGAGGGCTGGGCCGAACCGCCGCGCTATACCGCGCTGCCAACGATTTACCTCAATGACATCGACGGGGGCGAGCTGAGCTTGCCGCAGGGCAGCCGCATCACGCTGCGCCTGTATGGCACGCCCGGCGATTTGACGATCCGCCAGGATCTGTCGGCAACCGCCCCGCAGGCCGATACGATCGGCCAAAGTTTCGACGTGGCGCGCGGCGGCACGCTGGCTGTCGATGGCCCCGGCGGGCGTGAATGGGCAGTGGTGATGCAGCCCGACGGCCCGCCCGGCGTCACCGTTCTGGGCGCGCCCGAATGGGCCGCCGATGGCGGGATGCAGCTGCCCTTTGCGGCGCGCGACGATTTCGGCGTGGTGGCCGGGCAGGCGACGATCCGGCTGGATCTGCCGCAGGTGCCGCGCCTGCACGGGCTGGCCGCAGCGCGCGAACCGCGCGAGCCGCTGGTGCTGGACCTGCCGCGCCCGCTGCGCGGCGATCCGACCGGATATGAGGAATACCTGATCGACAACCTGTCCGATCATCCCTGGGCCGGGCTGCCGGTGACGATCTCGCTGGCGGTGCAGGATGCGCGCGGGCAACAGGGCGTTTCCGGGCTGGATGCGATGGTGCTGCCGGGGCGGCGGTTCTTTGACCCGCTGGCGCGCGCGATCGTCGAACAGCGGCGCGACCTGCTGTGGACGCGCGACAATGGCCTGCGTACGGGGCAGATCCTGCGCGCGGTCAGCCATCGCCCCGAGGGGCTGTTTCGCGACAGTGCTGATTACCTGAAACTGCGCACCGCGATCCGCCAGCTTGAGGCCGGGATGCTGGACGGTCTCAGCCACGAGGCCCGCAACGAGGTGGCGCTGGCGCTGTGGGAACTGGCGCTTGAGCTGGAGCTGGGCGATCTCGACGATGCGCGCGAACGGCTGGAGCGTGCACAGGAGCGCCTGTCCGAGGCGATGCGCAACGGCGCCAATGACGATGAAATCGCCGCCCTGATGCAGGAATTGCGCGAGGCCATGCAAGATTACATTCGCCAGCTGGCCGAGCAGCAACAATCGGATGATCAACAGATGTCCGAGATGGACCCGAATGCGCAGATGATGACGGCCGATCAGCTGCAACAGATGATGGACCGCATCCAGGAGCTGATGGAAGAAGGCCGCATGGCCGAGGCGCAGATGCTGATGGATCAGCTGATGCAGATGATGCAGAACATGCAGCTTGCCCAGGTTCCGGGCGGGCAGGGCCCCGAAGGGCAGGCGATGCAGGGGTTGTCGAACACGCTGCGCGATCAGCAACAGCTGTCGGATGACGCCTTTGGCCAGTTGCAGGACCGCTTCAACCCCAATGGCCGGCCCGGTGAGGGTAACCAGCAACAGGGCGACCGCCCCGGCGAGGGCGGCGAGGGCAGTCTGGCCGATCAGCAGCAGGCGCTGCGCGATCAGCTGGAGCAGCAGCGCCGCCAGATGCCCGGCATGGGCGGCGACGAGGCCGAGGCGCTGCGCCAACAGCTGGACCGCGCCGGCCGCGCGATGGAGCGGGCCGAGGAAAAGCTGCGTCAGGATGATCTGGCTGGCGCGCTGGACGATCAGGCCGAGGTGATGGATTCGCTGCGCGAGGGCATGCGCAGCCTCAGCGAATCCATGGCGCGCCAGCAACAGCAGCAGGGCGCAACGGGGCTGGCGCAGGGCGGGCAGGGGCCGATGGGCCAGCGCGATCCGTTGGGCCGCGATCTGGGCAGCAATGGCCAGGAAGGCGGCGACGGTCAGTTCCGCCAGGGCGGCCTTGCCGACAACCGGGCGCGCGACCTGATGGATGAAATTCACCGGCGCTCGCAGGACCAGACCCGCCCCGAGGCCGAGCTGGATTACCTGCGCCGTCTGCTGGATTGGTTCTGATCAGCCGCCCGAGGCGTTGTTCAGCGCCCCGGTCGCGCGGCGCATCACGCCCAGAACCGTGCCGTTGACGCCTTCGCGCAGATTGTTCACCCCATCGACATAGCCGCTGAGCACCGGGGCCAGGCCGGGCGAGATATGCGCCAGCTTGGGCGCGGCGACATAGACCGCCGCGGCCAGCGCGCCGATCAGCAGGGCGGCGCCAAAGCCGCGGCCAAAGCCCCCGCGCTTGCGCGGCAGGGGGTCGTTTTCCAGAACCGGCGCGTCCGGGTCGGCCTCGATCAGCGCGCGGTCAGAGGTGGCGCGCAGGGTGGAATTGATTTCCTCGATATCCGGCAAGAGATCACGCCGGGCCGTCGGGCGGGCGGGTTTCGCGGGTTCGGTGCCGGCGCCGCGCAGGCGCGCGACACGCTCGCGCAGGTTGGCCGCCATGCCACCGCCGGTCGCGGCGGGGGCCGGTTCGTCCAGGCCCAGATCGGGCTGGCTTTCCAGCGGCGCGGCGGTCTGCGCCTCGGTACGGCGGGCGACGGCCTCGCGCTCGGCCTCTTCGCGCAGAACGTCGAGGATGCTGTCATCCAGGGCCTTGCGGCGCGGGGCCGGGGTCAGCATGGGTTCGTCGATCAGCTCGTGGTCGTCCTCGTCATGCAGGGCGGCCAGATCTTCGGGCTCTTCGGGGTCGACCGGATCGTATTCGTCATCGTCGGGAAGATAGAAATCCGACTCGTCCTCGACCGGCATGTCGGGGATGTTGTCTACCGGTTCGGCAGCCGCCTGAAACCAGGTATGCCCACAGGCCGAGCATTGCACATCACGTCCCTCGGCGGGGATCATGGCGTCATCAACTTCGTATTGGGCGTCGCAATTCGGGCAAATAAGCCTCATACCTGTCCCCGTCGCACCTGCTCGTGTCGTTTTATCGGCTCATGATGTATCACCATCGTGGAAAATTCAAAACCTTTACCGTGCGCGCAATTGAAACCCCGCGTCCACTGGGGCAAAACAGCCGCAACCAACCGCGGAGACAGGCGTGATCGAGCTGGAAAATGTGGCCCACAGCTATGGTGGGGGCGACCTGCTGACCGAGGTCGGCCTGACGCTGGCGCCGGGGTCGTTCCACTTTCTGACCGGCCCGTCGGGCGCGGGCAAGACCACGCTGCTGCGGCTGTGCTATGGCGAGCTGATCCCCAGCGCGGGCAATGTGCGGCTGTTCGGTCAGGATGTGCGGCAGATGTCGCGCGACGACCTGGCGCGCACCCGCCAGCGCATCGGCGTGGTGCACCAGGATTGCCAGTTTCTTAACCATCTGCCCCTGTCCGAGAACGTCGCCCTGCCGCTGATCGTATCGGGCCGCGAGGCCGAGGCCGACCCCGCCAACCTGCGCGAGCTGCTGCACTGGGTTGGGCTGTCGCGGCAGGCCGATGCCTTGCCGCCGGAACTGTCGGGAGGCGAGCGTCAGCGCGCCGCGCTGGCGCGGGCGGTGATCATGTCGCCCGACGTGATTCTGGCCGATGAGCCCACCGGTAACGTCGATTGGGAGATGTCGCTGAGGCTGCTGCAATTGCTGGTCGAGCTGAACAAGATGGGCAAGGCCATCCTGATCGCCACCCATGATCTGAACCTGATCCGCGCCGCCAAGGCCCAGGTCGCGGCGCGAGTGCTGCGGATCAAGGATCGGCGGTTGCTGCAGGCGGGGGCAAATCTATGAACGGCGTTCTCGATCAGATGCTGGCGGTTCTGGCCGGTGACCGGCAGGCCGACCGCGTGGTGCCGCCCACCGGGTTTACCGCGCGGCTGACGATTTTCACGGCCGGGGCGATGGCGTTTCTGGCGGTGTTCGCGCTGGCGTTGTCGATGGCGTCTGGGCGGCTGGCCGATCGCTGGGCCGATGCGCTGGCGCGCACGGCGACGGTGCGGATCTCGGCGCCGCAGGGGCAGATGCAGGCCCAGACCGACGCGGTGATGGCGATCTTGTGGACAACGCCCGGCGTGGCCGACCCGCGCGTCCTTAGCGCCGAGGAGCAGCGCGCCCTGCTGGCGCCGTGGTTCGGGCCCGACCTGCCGGTAGATCGGCTGCCCCTGCCGCAACTGGTTGAATTGACCGAGACCGAAGACGGGTTCGATGCCGAGGCGCTGCGGCTGCGGCTGGCGGCCGAGGCGCCGGGTGCGGTGTTGGACGATCACGCGCGCTGGCGGCGTCCGTTGGTGCGGGCGGCCGACCGGCTGCGGCTGTTGGGGCTGGTGTCGATCGGGCTGATCGGGTTGGCGACGGCGGCGATGATCACCCTGTCGGCCAATGCCGCGCTGGCGGCGAATGCGCAGGTGATCCGGGTGCTGCGGATGGTGGGCGCGCGCGATGTCTATATCGCCCGCGCCTTTGTGCGCCGGTTCGCGGGGCGGGCCTTGCAGGGCGCGGCGGCGGGCACCCTTGTGGGCATGATTGCCGTGGCTCTGTTGCCCGGAGCCGACCCGGCGGGCGGGTTCCTGACCGGGTTGGGCTTTCAGGGCTGGGGGTGGATCGTGCCGCTTTTCATCCCGCCGCTTGCGGCAATGGTTGCATTCTGGGCCACTCGTGCGGCAGCATTCCGAATGTTAACGGAGATGACCTGATGGCCTATGCTTGGCGCTGGCTGCGCTCTTTGCTGTTCGTGGGGCAGATGTATCTGATGATGCTTGTGTTCGGGCTGCTCTATACGGTGCCGGCGCTGTTCTCGCGCGACTGGGCGTTTCGGGCGATCCACGCCTATTGCCGCTGGGTGCGCTGGACGGCGGGCTGGATGGTCGGCCTGCGGTCCGAGGTGCGGGGCGAGGTGCCCGACGACGAGGTGCTGGTGGCGTCAAAGCATCAGTCGTTCTTTGATATCATCATCATCGTTTCGGCCCTGCCGCGGCCCAAGTTCATCATGAAAAAGGAACTGCTGCGCGCGCCGATCCTGGGCTGGTATGCCAAGCGGATCGGTTGTGTTCCGGTCGATCGGGGCAAGCGTGGGCACGCGATCAAGGAAATGGTCAAGGCCGTGCATGCCACCCGGCAGGAACCGGGGCAGCTGATCATCTATCCGCAGGGCACGCGCGTGGCGCCCGGGGTCGAGCGGCCCTACAAGATCGGCACCGGGGTGCTGTATTCGCAGCTGAAAGAGGATTGCGTGCCCGCCGCCACCAATGTGGGGGTGTTCTGGCCGCGCACCGGCATCTATCGCAAGCCGGGCCTGGCGGTGGTCGAGTTCCTGCCGCGCATCGGGTCGGGCCAGCCGGTCGATGCCTTCATGGAAGAGCTGGAACATGTGATCGAAACCGCCTCGGACGCGCTGATGGCCGAGGCGGGGTTCAAGGCGCCCTAGGCGGTGCGGATCTGGTACAGACCCAACCCCGCCAGCAACAGCGTCACGCCGGACACAACGGTGCGCACCATGTTCCAGAACTGCCAGCGCGGCGAATAGTCGGCCCAGATATGCGCCGCGGCCTCGGGTGTATCGGGGATGGTGACCGCCGCAAGGGCCTCGTTCATCGGCACGTTGACCGACATGGTCAGGAACAGCCCGCCCGCCAGATAGATCAGCCCGGCCAGCCCGAAAGCCGCCGCCGCCGCGCGCCGCCCGGCGTTGCGGGCCAGCAGCGCGGTTGCCAGCAACACGAAGGGCGTGCCGAAAAAGGCCGGCGCAAAGACCGCGTTGCGCACCGAGGCGTTCATCGCCTGCATCGCCGAAATGGCGACGCGCGGGTCGGCGGCATCCAGCCCCCACATGGTCGAACAGACCCAGGCGTAGAAGAACCCGAAAATCGCGCCCGAAAACAGCAGCGAGGCAAAGCCCATCAGGGGCAGGGAAAGGGGCATGGTGCAACTCCGTCAAAACAAAAACCGCCCCTGATACGTATCAGGGGCGGTGTTCTGTCGCCATGCCGGCGAATTATGTCAGGCGGCCAGGCCCTTGCTGCCGATCGACAGGAATTTCTGGCGGCGGTCCTTGACCAGCGCCTTGCGATCCATGCCCTTGAGCGCGTCCAGCATCGACTGGATTTCCTTGCCCACGGCCTGGATGGTGGCCTTGCGGTCGCGCTGGGCGCCTCCCAGCGGTTCCTTGATGATCGTGTCGATCACGTTCAGCTTTTTCAGATCCTGCGCGGTCAGGCGCATGGCCTCGGCGGCCTCGCGCATCTTTTCGGCGTCTTTCCACAGGATCGAGGCACAGCCCTCGGGGGTGATGACCGAATAGACCGAATGTTCCAGCATCGCGACGCGGTTGGCGCTGGCAAAGGCCACGGCCCCGCCCGACCCGCCTTCGCCGATGATGACCGACACCAGCGGCACGCCGATTTCCAGGCATTTCTGGGTGCTGCGGGCGATGGCCTCGGACTGGCCGCGTTCCTCGGCGCCCTTTCCGGGATAGGCGCCGGGCGTGTCGACCAGCGTGACCACCGGCAGGTTGAACCGGTCGGCCAGATCCATCAGGCGGACGGCCTTGCGATAGCCCTCGGGGCGGGCCATGCCGAAATTGTGCTCGATCCGGGTGTGGGTGTCATAGCCCTTTTCCTGGCCGATCACGACCACGGGCTGGTCGTTGAACCGCGCCAGGCCGCCCATCACGGCCAGATCCTCGGCAAAGTTGCGGTCGCCGGCCAGCGGGGTGAATTCGGTGAACAGCGCCTCGACATAGTCGCGGCAATGCGGTCGGTCGGGGTGACGCGCCACCTGGCATTTGCGCCAGGGCGTCAGGTTGGCATAGAGATCTTTCAGCAGGGTCTCGGCCTTGCGATCCAGCGCCGAGGCCTCTTGTTTGACATCCATCTCGGAGTTGGTTGCCGCCATGGCGCGCAGCTCTTCGGCCTTGTTTTCGATTTCGGCAAGCGGCTTTTCAAATTCGAGATAATGCATCAGGTTACTCCTGCTCGTGATCGGTGATTATATGACCCGCCGCTTTGGGTTTTGCAACCGATGGCGCGCAGATGCAGCAAAGGTTTGGCCCCTACGAATGAGTTTGGTCGAGATACAGCAAGCGCCCGCATTGCGGGTTGCGGGGGTGGTGCATGCGGGGCCGTTTCACCTGATCGGCAAGGCGTTTGACCGGCTGCACGGCTATCTGGCCGCAGATGCGCCGGGCGACGGTCTGATCGCGGTTTACTGCGCGCGCGATCAATGGGCGCTGGCCGGGGTGGTGCTGCCCGATGGGCGCGCCGCTGCCCGATGGGCTGACAGAGCTGGCGATTCCCGCCGGGCGGGCCGGGGTGATGACCGTGCGCGGCCCCTATGATCAGCTGGAAGGCGCCTGGAAACAGCTGGCGGGTATCTGGCCCGCCACGGCCCAGATGCGGCCACGCGGGGTGATCAGCTATGAGCGATATCACAACACCCCCGACCACAGCCGCCCCGAGGATCTGGTGACGCGCCTGTATCTGCCGGTGGAATGAAAAACGGGGCCGCAAGGGCCCCGTTTGGTGTTGGTTCGTGCCGGTGATCAGCTGTTTGCGATCATTTCCGACTGGCGCACGATGACCTCGGCCTGTTTGATCGAGGCGATGTCGACCAGGCGGCCCTTGTAGACGGTGGCGCCTTCGCCGCGGGCCTTTGCGGCCTCCATGGCTTCCAAGATCTCGCGGGCTTCGGCAACGGCCTCGGCCGAGGGGGTGAAGACCTCGTTGGCCAGGGCCACCTGCTTGGGGTGGATCGCCCATTTGCCGACCATGCCCAGCGTGGCCGAGCGACGCGCCTGGGCGCGATAGCCTTCGTCGTCGCTAAAGTCGCCGAACGGGCCATCGACCGGCAGCACGCCATGGGTGCGGCAGGCGGCGACGATGGCGGCCTGGGCCCAGTGCCACGGGTCCGACCAGTATTTGGCGCCGTCGCGCAGCATGTAATAGTTTTCCTGCGTCCCGCCGATGCCGGTGGTCTGCATCCCCATCGAGGCGGCAAAGTCGGCCGCGCCCAGGCTCATGGCTTGCAGGCGGGGGCTGGAGGCGGCGATTTCCTCGACATGCGCCACACCGGCGGCGGATTCGATGATCACCTCGAACGAGATCGGTTTCTTGCGGCCCTTGGCGCGCTCGATCGCGGTGACCAGCGCGTCAACGGCATAGATGTCGGCCGCGCAACCCACTTTGGGGATCATGATCTGGTCAAGCCGGTCGCCGGCCTGTTCCAGCAGGTCAACCACGTCGCGATACCAATAGGGCGTGTCCAGACCGTTGATCCGCACCGACAGGTACTTGTTGCCCCAATCCACGTCGCCGATGGCCTGAATGATATTCTTGCGGGCCTCGGGCTTGTCGTCGGGGGCGACGCTGTCTTCGAGGTCAAGGTTGATCACGTCGGCGGCGCTGGTGGCCATCTTTTCAAAGATGGCAGGGCGCGAGCCGGGGCCGAACAGTTGGCAACGGTTCGGACGGGCCGGGGCGGCGGGCTGGATGCGAAAGCTCATGGGCGGTCCCTTCGGTAAGGAAGTTACGTTTGTGTTCGGGCTTTCGATAGAATATTGCGTGCGCGCCTTCAAGCCATCTTTTGCAGCCGCAGAATTGCGTACATTTCTGATCCGGGGCGGGGGTGTTGCCTCTGGCTGAGGGCCTGGGGCGCGGATATGGTCGCGGCCGGGGGAACCACCATGGAACTGACGGTCACGACCGAACACTTTCAGCTGGCGCAGGCCTTTACCATCTCGCGCGGGTCCAAGACCCGGGCCGAGGTGCTGACCGTGCATCTGCGCGATGGCGATCACCTTGGCCGGGGCGAATGCGTGCCCTATGCGCGCTATGGCGAAACGCTGGACAGTGT
This sequence comes from Actibacterium sp. XHP0104, assembly GCF_025751515.1. Lineage (GTDB taxonomy): Bacteria > Pseudomonadota > Alphaproteobacteria > Rhodobacterales > Rhodobacteraceae > Actibacterium_D. The sequence continues at coordinate 105,845 of NZ_JAOWLE010000008.1, read as the reverse complement.
GACGGCGCAGATCCGGGCGCTGTCGATGCCGCTGAACCGGGCGGCGCTGCAATCGGCGCTGCCCGCCGGGGCGGCGCGCAATGCGGTGGATTGCGCCCTGTGGGATCTTGAGGCCAAGCGCGCTGGTGCGCGCGTGTGGGATCTGGCCGGCCTGCCCGCGCCGGTGCCGCAGATCACCGCCTATACCCTGTCGCTGGACTGTGCCGACAATATGCGGGCGGCGGCGGCGGCGAATGCACACAGGCCGGTGCTGAAAATCAAGCTGGGCACGCCCGACGACATGCCACGGCTAGAGGCCGTGCGTGCCGGTGCCCCCGATACGCGCATCATCGTCGATGCCAACGAGGGCTGGGATGCCGGCACCTATGCCGCTCTGGCGCCGCATCTGCTGCGGCTGGGCGTGGTGGCGGTTGAACAGCCGCTGCCCGCAGGCGCCGATGACATGCTGGCCGAGATCGCGCGCCCTGTGCCTGTGGTGGCGGATGAATCCTGTCATGATCGCGCCTCGTTACCCGCGCTGCTGGGCAAGTATGACATGGTGAACATCAAGCTGGACAAGACCGGCGGCCTGACCGAGGCGCTGGCCACGCGCGATCAGGCGCGCGATATGGGGTTTGGCGTCATGGTCGGCTGCATGGTCGGCAGCAGCCTGGCGATGGCGCCCGCGACCCTGATCGCGCAGGGGGCAGACCTGACAGACCTTGACGCGCCGCTGCTTCTGTCCGAAGACCGCGACACACCTTTGTATTATGACGCCGCCGGGGTGCATCCGCCACGCGCGGCGCTTTGGGGCTGACGGGAGATTGACATGAGCCGCATCGTTTACGTGAACGGGGACTACCTGCCTGAGCAAGAGGCCAAGGTTTCGATTTTCGACCGGGGTTTCCTGATGGCGGATGCGGTTTACGAGGTCACCGCCGTGCTGGGCGGCAAGCTGACTGATTTCGACGGCCATGCCGCGCGGCTGGAACGCTCGTTGGGCGAGCTGGGGATGAAAATGCCCATGACCCGCGATGAGCTGTTGGACATTCACCGCGAGCTGGTCTCGCGCAACGACCTGGTCGATGGCGGCATCTATCTGCAAATCACCCGTGGCGCGCCCAATGACCGCGATTTTGCTTTCCCGCCGGCCGACACGCCGCAGACCGTGGTGCTGTTCACCCAGTCCAAGCCCGGCCTGGCCAACAGCCCGGCGGCGAAAAAGGGCATCAAGGTGATCTCTATCGACGATCTGCGCTGGGGCCGCCGCGACATCAAGACGGTGCAGCTGCTGTATCCGTCGATGGGCAAGATGATGGCGCTGGCCGCCGGGGCGGATGACGCCTGGATGGTCGAAGATGGCAAGGTCACCGAGGGCACCAGCAACAACGCCTATATCGTCAAGGACGGCAAGATCATCACCCGCGAGCTGAGCCATGACATTCTGCACGGCATCACCCGTGCCGCTGTGCTGCGCTATGCCAAAGAGGCGCAGATGACCGTCGAAGAGCGCGCCTTTACCGTCGAAGAGGCCCAGGCCGCCGACGAGGCATTCATCACCTCGGCCTCGGCCTTTGTGATGCCGGTGGTGGAAATCGACGGCGCCGCGATCGGCGATGGCACGCCGGGGCGCGTCGCGTCGCGCCTGCGCGAGATCTACCTTGAGGAAAGCATCAAGGCCGCGATCTAAGGCTGTTGGGGAGGGGCCGTTAAGGCGTCGGCCCCCCCGATCCCGCAGTCGCCAGAAGGAAAAATCGACATGCGCGGAACCAGAGAGGCCGACCAGGGAAAAAACTTCTTTGGAAACAACTTCGCCTTACAACGCATTGATCTGGGCGTGTTGCCTCTATCGAGTCAAATTCACGTCCAGATCGCGCTTTTTCACCGAACAGTTTCGATCATTTGTGCCGATTGTCGCCAATGCGCGGGCAATCGCTCACAGAATCGTTAGGGCGCCGTCCACACGGTGATGTGGGGGCTGACCAGGTTGGGGTCGGTGATGCCCTGGATGATCACGATCTCTTGGCCCGCCAGTTTCACCGACAGCGCGTTCTCGCCGGGGATGGCGGTGACCTCGGGGGTAGGCAGTGCCATCGCGCCGAACGTGTCGGGATCAAGCGTCAGCAACAGCTCCTCGCCGGACACATAATCGGTGATGACCACCGGTTCGTCGTCGAACTCATCGACCCAGATATCGAACGTATCCATGCCGTCGTCGCCGGTGACGGTATCGCCGTCATCTACTGACAGGTAATCGGCGCCAAAACCGCCGTTGACGGTGTCAGAAGATTGGGCGCTGCCGGCGGCATCGACCGAAGAGATAAAGTCATCGTCCGAATTGCCGTTCAGCGTGTTGGTGCCGTGGAAATCAAGGATAAGATCAGTGCCGGGCCCGCCGATCACCGTGTCATTGCCGCCCAAGGTCGAGGTTTTCAGATTGACCAGGTCGAGATCCTGAAGCCCTTCGTAATAAGAGCTTTTGCCCGACAGATACGAGATAACGTCGTCGCCGGCGTTGGTGTCAACGCCATCGCCCAGGAACAGCGTGTCGTCGCCCTGACCACCCACGACCTGGTCGTCGCCGTCGTCGCCGCGCATGACGTCGTCGCCGGCCCCGCCATAGCCCCGGTCGTCGCCGAGGCCCAGATCGATAAAATCATCGCCGTTCAGGCCGCGGACAATGTCGTGACCGTCGCCAGCCAGGATGCTGTCGTCGCCCTGAGTGCCGGTCAGGTTGTCGTCGCCGTCGGTGCCGTCGATATCCTTGCCAGAGTCGCTGTCGTCGCCGCCGCCGCCCAGACCACCTACCATCAGGGCTGTGCCCGCTATGCCCAGCAAGAGAATTAGATACACGATTGCAACCCCTTATACATTTCGAAACATCTATGTGTTGTCGCGCATAGATTGTCAATAATTGGGGCGCGCAACCGTTCCAATGCGGAAACAATGCGCCGACCTAAGGCGCTTTGTGGCCGCTTTCGCGAATGACTCAATCTTTGGTAGATTCGACGTTCTCGCGGAACGCCACCTCGAAGGCGGCCTGTTGTTCGGGGGTGGATTCGGTCTGGAACTGCGCTTTCCAGTCGTCATAGGGCATGCCGTAGAACGCCTCGCGGCCCTCGTCCTTGGACATGTCGATGCCGCGTTCGTTGGCGGCCTCTTGATACCAGCGGCTCAGGCAGTTGCGGCAGAATCCGGCCATGTTCATCAGGTCGATGTTTTGCACGTCGGTCCGGTCCTCTTGCAGGTGCTTGCGCAGGCGGCGAAAGGCGGCGGCTTCGAGTTCGATACGGGTCCGGTCGTCCATGGGTGGTCTCCTTTACAGGCCGGTATGGGGCAGCACCTCTGTCAGGATGCGGGCCAGCCGGTCGGCCCAGGCGTTTTGCTGGGCCTCGGTTTTGATCAGGTCATTTCGCAGCTCGATCAACGTGCTGGGGCGGCCCTGGGTTTCGGCGTGGCGGTCGATGCTGTCGCCGGGCAGGTGGCCGCCATAGGGTTCGTTCTCTCCCACGCAAAGATCAGATTCGCAGCGCAGCCGCGAGATCAGCGGGCGCGCCAGCCGTTGATCGGCGGCATGCAGGATGCCCACATGCCAGGGCCGGGGCGGGCGGCCGTTCAGGCGGGGCGTATAGCTGTGGATCGCGACGATGATCACGTCCTTGCGCCGCGCGGCCATGCGCGCGACGGCATCATGATAGGGGCGATAAAAGGCCTGTTTGCGGCGCTCGATCTCGGCCTCGTCGATGCGGGCGTTGCCGGGGATGATCGTGCCGTCATAGAGTTTCATCACCAGCGTCGGGTCATCTTCGCCCCGGTTCGGGTCGATCACCAGGCGCGAGAAATTCGACATCACCACCGGCGCGTTCAACGCCGCGCCCAGGCCCAGAGACACGCCCTTGGCGCCGGGGTCATAGGCGATGTGACGGGCCATGTCTTCGGGGTGAACGCCCAGGCTGCCCCCGGCCACGCATTGCGGCACGGTATTGGCGGCATGATCGCAGGTGATCAGCCAGCGCGCGGGGCGGTCTTCGCCGATGATTTCGAACGGGTGATAAGTCATCACGGTGTCACCTTTCCGGGTCACACCCCGATCTATGCCACCGATGGGCAAAGCGCCAGTTGCTCTTGGCACTGTTAGCGCCTATCAATCAGGAAAAACGGGGCGTAGCCGCATGTTGCGCCACAAAACAGAGAGGTCAGCGGATGAAACCCCACAAGAACGTCAAGATCGTCGCCACCCTGGGGCCCGCGTCCAACGATTACGACATGATCCGCGCCCTGTTTGAGGCCGGCGCCGACGTGTTTCGCCTGAACATGAGCCATGGCTCGCATGACGAGATCCGCGCGCGCCATCAGATCATCCGCCAGATCGAGGCCGACCTGGATCAGCCGATCGCCATTCTGGCCGATCTTCAGGGGCCGAAGCTGCGTTGCGGGGTGTTTTCGGGCGACAGCGAAGAGCTGATCGAGGGGCAGGCGTTCCGCTTTGACCTTGATCCGGCCGATGGTGATGCCAGCCGCGTCTGCCTGCCCCATACCGAGATTTTCGCGGCCCTGCATCCGGGCGCGACGCTGTTGGTCAATGACGGCAAACTGCGCCTGCGGGTCGAGGCCTGCGGCCCCGATTTCGCCGATTGCACCGTGATCAACGGCGGCACGATTTCCAACCGCAAGGGCGTGAACGTGCCCGACGTGGTGCTGCCGCTGGCGGCGCTGTCGGAAAAGGACAAGGCCGATCTGGAGTTTGTCTGCGAGCTGGGCGTCGACTGGGTAGCGCTGTCGTTCGTGCAGCGCGCCGCCGATGTCGAAGAGGCCCGCCACCTGGTCAATGGCCGCGCCGCCGTCTTGTCGAAGATCGAGAAACCCGCCGCCGTGTCGGCCTTTCATGACATCCTGGCGGTGTCGGATGGCATCATGGTGGCGCGCGGCGACCTGGGCGTGGAGCTGCCGGTGCAGAACGTGCCCGCCATTCAGAAACGCCTGGTGCGCAGCTGCCGCGCTGCCGCCAAGCCGGTGATCGTCGCCACGCAGATGCTGGAAAGCATGATCGAAAGCCCGGTGCCCACCCGCGCCGAGGTGTCGGACGTGGCCACCGCGATCTACGAGGGCGCCGATGCGGTGATGCTGTCGGCCGAAAGCGCCGCTGGTGCCTATCCGGTTCAGGCCGTGACCACGATGTGCAATGTGGCGTTGGAAATCGAGGCGGATTCGACCTATCGCGAGGTGATCGAGGCCAGCCGCGGTGCATCCAGCCCCGGTGTCGCGGGCGGTATCGTCGCCGCCGCGCGCGAGATTGCCGAAACCGCTGATATCAAGGCGATCTGCTGTTTCACCCATTCCGGCACCACGGCCCTTTTGACCGCGCGCGAACGCCCGCGCGTGCCGATCATGGCGGTGACGCCCTTTGACCGCATCGCCCGGCGCCTGTGCCTGACCTGGGGCGTGACCTGTGTGGTGTCCGAAGAGGTCGACCGCTTCAAAGAGGCGGTGGTCAACGCGGTGCGCGCGGCGCTGAACGGGGGCTTTGCCACCAAGGACGACCAGATCGTCATCATGGCGGGCGTGCCCTTCAACGTGCCGGGCACCACGAACATCCTGCGTGTCGCCCCCTGTGACGAGCGTCAGATCTATCGCTCGGAACCGGAATAACCTGCAAAAACCGGGCCGAAACCCCTTGTCAGGCGGTTTTTCCGCGCTTATACGGCGCTCTCTATCCGCGTGACCGGCCAAAGTGGCATGCCGAGTCGTGCGTTAACCGTTCATCTACGAGGAGACGGAAATGCCCAAGATGAAGACGAAATCGAGCTGCAAAAAGCGGTTCAAGGTGACGGCCAACGGTCGCATCAAGACGGGTCAGGCCGGCAAACGCCACGGCATGATCAAGCGCACCACCAAATTCATCCGCACTGCACGCGGTACCACCACGCTGTCGGCTCCTGATGAGAAAATCATCAAGTCGATGATGCCGTATTCGCGCTAAGGAGGATTTGAGATGTCCCGAGTTAAAGGCGGTACCGTTACCCACGCTCGTCACAAGAAGGTTCTCAAGGCCGCCAAGGGCTATTACAGCGCCCGCAGCCGCACCTTCAAAACCGCGACCCAGGCCGTCGACAAGGCCAACCAGTACGCGACCCGTGACCGCAAGCAGCGTAAACGCAATTTCCGCGCCCTGTGGATCCAGCGTATCAACGCCGCCGTGCGCGCCCATGACGAAGCGCTGACCTATTCGCGTTTCATCAACGGCCTGTCGCTGGCCGGCATCGAGGTCGACCGCAAGGTTCTGGCCGACCTGGCCGTCAACGAACCCGCCGCTTTCGGCACGATCGTTGAAAAAGCCAAGGCCGCCCTGGCCTGATCAGCGCCCTGATCGAGATTTGAAAGCCGCCCTTTGGGGCGGCTTTTTTGTTGTCAGTTGCGGGCTTTGACAAAGGCCTCGATCTCTTCGCGCTTGGTCAGGGGCGCGAGCGCCGTGCCGGGAAAAAACAGGGTCAGGTTTTTCAGTTTCAGCACCGGCGACAGGTCGACCTCGGGCAGGTCGGGCGCGCGCAGCACGGTCAGGTTGCGCAGCTTGGGCAGGTAGGACAGATCCATCGGCTGTTGCGGCAGCGACAGCTCGCGCAGTTGGGTCATGCCGGCCAGCGCGCTGGTGTCCGAAACCGGGGTCAGCTTGAAATTCAGCTTGGTCAGTTTCGGCAGCCCGGCCAGCGGCGAGATGTCGGTGATGCGGGTTTCGTTCAGCACCAGATCATACAGCGACACGGCATCGGCCAGCGGGGTCAGGTCGCTGACGCTGGTGGCGGTCAGGTCCAGCTCTCGCAGCAGGGGTTTGTGCGCCAGCGCCGCGATATCCGCCACCGGGGCGCGCTTGGCGATCAGCATTTCCAGCGCGGCGGCATCTTCCAGCCCGGCCAGCGAGGTCACGCGCGTGCCATCCATGCGCAGGTGTTTCAGCGTGGTGTTGCCGGCCAGCGGCGACAGGTCGGTCACTGGCGCGTTCGAGATCCACAGGAATTCCAGCTGCGGCATGTTCGCCACCGGCGACAGGTCGGTCACATCGGTGTTGAACAGGATCAGCGTCTTGATCTGGGTCAGCCCCGTCAGCGGCCCGGTATCGGCCAGCGGCATGTCGATCAGTTGCAGCGATTCAAGGTTCACCAGGTTCTTGACCGGCGCATGGTCCAGTGTCTTGATCCCGCCGATCGTCAGCTGGGTCAGCCCGGTCATGCGCGACACCGGCGCCAGGTCGTTGGTCTGGGGGCGGAACAGCGACAGCGAGCGCAGCTTGGGCAGGGTCTCGATCGGTGACAGGTCGGGCACGATCGCATCGCCGATGGTCAGCCGTGCCAGCCCCGGCTGGCTGGCCAGAGGCGCCAGGTCGACCGGTTTGTCAAAGCGCAGGCTGGTCTGGATGTTCAGCGTTTCCAGCGCGGTGAACTGCGGCAGCAGCGACAGGTCATCGACGCCGTCGCCCAGTCGCAGGGTCAGCTCGGTCGCGTCAGGGGCGATGCAGTCTTTGCCGATATCGATACAGTCGGCGGCCGCGATGCCGGCGGCCAGGGTCCAAAGGGTGCAGGCGGTGATGAGATTGCGCAAAACGGGCATGGGGGAACTTTCAAACAGGAATACGCGCCCCGTTTATACGCCTTGCGGGCAACGGATAAAGGCCGTTTCCCCAACGGAGCTTGCATAGGGGGGCCGCATTGAGTAGCACCGCTGCGGACAAGGACTAGGGGCCAGAGCCATGGATGATCTGAAGCAGAAATATCTGGATGCCATCGCGGGCGCTGCGGATGAGGCGGCGCTGGAAACATTGCGCGTGCAGGCCGTCGGCAAAAAGGGCGAGATCAGCCTGAAAATGCGCGAGCTGGGCAAGATGACTCCCGAAGAGCGTCAGGTCATGGGCCCGGCGCTGAACGCGCTGAAAGATCAGATCAACGATGCGCTGGCACTGAAAAAGGCGGCGCTGGGTGACGCGGCGCTGAATGAGCGGCTGAAGACCGAATGGCTGGACATCACCCTGCCGTCGCGCCCCCGCCGTCAGGGCAGCATCCACCCCGTCAGCCAGGTCACCGAAGAGGTCACCGCGATTTTCGCCGACATGGGCTTTGCCGTGGCCGAGGGCCCGCAGGTCGAGGATGACTGGCACAATTTCGACGCGCTCAACATCCCGCCCGAGCACCCCGCCCGGCAAGAGCACGACACGTTCTACATGCACCGCGCCGCAGGCGACAATCGCCCGCCGCATGTGCTGCGCACCCATACCAGCCCCGTGCAGATCCGCGCGATGCAGGATCAGGGCGCGCCCATTCGCGTGATCGCGCCGGGCCGTGTGTATCGCTGTGACTATGACCAGACCCACACGCCGATGTTCCATCAGATCGAGGGCCTGGCGATCGACCGCGACATTTCCATGGCCAACCTGAAATGGGTGCTCGAGGAATTCTTTACCGCGTTTTTCGGCACCAGCGTCAAAACCCGGTTCCGTGCCTCGCATTTCCCGTTCACCGAGCCCTCGGCCGAGGTCGACATCCAGTGCAGTTGGCAGGACGGCACCGTCAAGGTGGGCGAGGGCAACGACTGGCTCGAGGTTCTGGGCAGCGGCATGGTGCATCCGAACGTCCTGCGCTCGGCCGGGGTGGACCCCGACGAATGGCAGGGCTTTGCCTTTGGCATCGGCATCGACCGTCTGGCCATGCTGAAATACGGCATCCCCGACCTGCGCGCGTTTTTCGACAGCGACCTGCGCTGGCTGCGCCACTATGGCTTTGCCGCGCTGGACATGCCGACCCTGCATGGGGGGCTTAGCCGCTGATGCCTGTTCTGTGCGAAACAGAGGATCACGCCCGACCCGAGGGGGGGCGTATCACGCCCGCCCTGGGGGGCGGGTCGGGCGTGATCCGGATCGCAAGCGATCCGGGGAAGGTTGCCGAACCCCAGGTTCCGGTAGCTTTACAGGTGCTAGATGTCTTGGTTTGACACGCCAATTATTTTAGGCTTTTCAGCCGCTCAAGCTTGGGTGTTTGTTGCGCCTTTGCTTGCAGGCTTTGTTGCTGCGATCATAACCCACTGGCTGGGCATAAAGCGTGACAAACGAAACCATCGTATTCAACTTGAATTTGAGGAAAAAGTTGCTGCGCGCCAGGTTCGTCGGGATGTCTTGTTGGGTGCATATCGAAAACTTGACGCTTCTGAGCCGCAGAGACTCAATCACAGAAATGTCTCTTTTGACGAGGCTAAACATTTGTTGCGTCAGCGAGCAGAGGCATTTGCCGATTTGAACTTGTTCGGCAACGAAGAGCTAGCTAGCCAACTCGAAAAATTGTTGGAGCAATCTTCGAATTCATATGACACGAGCATTGTGATGAATTCGCTTCGCGATGCTCTTAGGAAAGAGTTTGGGTTAGAGTTGACTGCGACACGTTATAAATGGCTTGAAATCGACCCCATAAATCCAACCAAGCAGGAGACCGCAAAATGAAATTCACCCTCTCCTGGCTGAAAGACCACCTGGAAACCGAGGCCAGCCTCGACGAGATCCTTTATGCCCTCACCGATCTGGGGCTAGAGGTCGAAGGCGTGGAAAACCCCGGCGAAAAGCTGCGGGATTTCCAGATCGCCAAGGTGATGCATGCCGAACAGCACCCCGATGCCGACAAGCTGCGGGTGTGCAAGGTGCAGACCGCCGAGGGCGAGACCCAGATCGTTTGCGGCGCCCCCAATGCGCGCACCGGCATCACCGTGGTTCTGGCGAAACCGGGCACCTATATTCCCGGCCTCGACATCACCATTTCGGTGGGCAAGATCCGCGGCGTCGAAAGCCATGGCATGATGGCCTCCGAGCGCGAGCTGGAGCTGTCGGACGAACATACCGGTATCATCGAACTGCCCTCGGGCGAGGTTGGTCAAAGCTTTGCCGACTGGCTGGCCGAGAACGACCCCGCCAAGGTTGACCCGGTGATCGAGATCGCCATCACCCCCAACCGCCCCGACGCGCTGGGCGTGCATGGCATCGCCCGCGATCTGGCGGCGCGCGGTCTGGGCACGCTGAAATCGCGCGAGGCCGCGCCGGTGCCGGGCGCCTTCCCGTGCCCGATCGGGGTCACGATTGATGCGGATGTGCAGGAAAAAGCCTGCCCGGTGTTCTTTGGCCGTGTGATCAAGGGCGTGAAGAACGGCCCGTCGCCCGCGTGGTTGCAGGACTGCCTGCGGGCCATCGGGCTGCGTCCGATCTCGGCGCTGGTCGATATTACCAACTTTTTCACCTATGACATGAACCGCCCGCTGCACGTCTTTGACGCCGACAAGGTGTCGGGCGGGCTGCGCGTTCATGCGGCGAAAGGTGGCGAGAAATTCCTGGCGCTGGATGACAAGGAATACGTGCTTGAGGCGGGCATGACCGTGATCTCGTCGAATGGCGTGGTCGAAAGCCTGGCCGGCGTGATGGGCGGGCTGGACACCGGCTGTACCGACGAGACGGTGAACGTGTTCCTCGAAGCCGCCTATTTCGACCCGATCCGCACCGCGATCACCGGCCGCGCGCTGCGCATCAACTCGGACGCGCGTTACCGGTTCGAGCGTGGCATCGACCCGGACTGGACCGCCACCGGTATCGAACACGCGACCCGCATGATCCTGGATATCTGCGGCGGCGAGGCGTCTGATGTGGTGGTTGCAGGCGAGGTGCCCGATTTCAGCCGCGCCTATCGGCTGGACACCGACCGGGTGCAATCGCTGGTGGGGATGGAGATCGCCCCCGAGCAGCAGCGCGCCACGCTGAGCGCGCTGGGCTTTGTGCTGGATGGCGATATGGCCAGCGTGCCGTCCTGGCGCCCCGATGTGCTGGGCGAGGCCGATCTGGTCGAGGAAGTGGCCCGTGTGGCCAGTCTGACCAAGCTGGAAGGCAAGCCCATGGCCCGCGCCACGGCGGGTGTGCCCGGCATGATCCTGACGCCGATGCAAAAGCGCGAACAGATCGCGCGGCGCACCATGGCGGCGCTGGGGTATAATGAATGCGTGACCTATTCGTTCATCGATCAGACCTCGGCGCAGCTGTTTGGCGGCGGGTCGGATGCGACGATGCTGGAAAACCCGATCTCGTCCGAGATGAGCCATATGCGCCCCGATCTGCTGCCCGGTCTGTTGCAGGCCGCGGCGCGCAACCAGGCGCGCGGCTTTGCCGATCTGGCGCTGTTTGAGGTCGGCCCCGCCTTTGCAGGTGGCGAGCCGGGCGAACAGGCGGTTCTGGCCACCGGGCTGCTGGTCGGCCATTCCGGCCCCAAGGACGTGCATGGCGCGCGTCGGGCGGTTGATGTCTTTGACGCCAAGGCCGATGCCGAGGCGGTGCTGTCGGCCATCAACGCGCCCGCCAAGGTGCAGATCCTGCGCGGGGTCGATGACTGGTGGCATCCGGGTCGGTCGGGCAAGATGTGCCTGGGGCCGAAAAAGGTGATGGCCGTCTTTGGCGAGCTGCACCCCAAGGTGCTGGATGCGATGGATGTGAAGGGCCCCGCCGTGGGGTTCACGATCTATCTGGCCGAGCCGCCGCTGCCGCGGAATACCTCGGCCGCGCGTCAGGCCTTTACGCCCAGCACGTTGCAGGCGGTCGAGCGTGACTTTGCCTTTGTCGTCGATGCGGATGTCGAGGCGCTGACGCTGGTGAATGCCGCTGCGGGCGCCGACAAGGCATTGATCGAAGACGTGCGCGTGTTCGATGAATTCATCGGCGGCAGCCTGGGCGAGGGCAAGAAATCGCTGGCGATCACCGTGCGGTTGCAGCCCGTTGATGCGACGCTGACCGAGAAGGATATCGAGGCCGTGGGCGCCAAGATTGTCGAGAAGGTCGGCAAGGCCACGGGCGGCGTTTTGCGCGGCTAAGGCCGGGGGCTGTCTGCCCCCGGACCCCCGAGGATATTTTCACGAAGAAGAAGGCCGGTGCGTTTGTGCCGGCCTTTTCAGTTGCGGGGCGGGATGGCCAGCCCGCGCTGGACGGCGGGGCGCGCGAGGAATCGGTCGAGATAGGCCGGGACATGGTGCAGATCGGCCCAGCCGACCAGATCGCCGGCGTTGTAGTTCTGGACGATCCATTTCACCCAGGGGCCGATGGCGATATCGGCGATCGAATAGTCGTCCATGACCCAGTCGCGGTCGGCGAGGCGGGTGTCGAGCACCTTTAGCAGGCGCGCGGTTTCGGTCAGGTAACGTGCGCGGGCGAGGGGTTCGTTCCAGGTTTTTCCGCCGCCCGTCAGGAAGAACCCGACCTGGCCGAACATCGGGCCGATGCCGCCCATCTGGAACATCAGCCATTGCATCGTCTGATAGCGCCCCTGCGGGCCCGTGGGGATCAGGCGGCCGGTTTTTTCCGCCAGGTAGATCAGGATCGCGCCGCTTTCGAACAGGGCCAGCGGTTCGCCGTCGGGGCCGTTCGGGTCGATGATCGCGGGGATCTTGGCGTTCGGATTGAGTGACATATAGGGCGCCGAGTGCTGCTCGTTTTCCTCAAACCGGATGTGGTGGGCGTCATAGGGCAGGCCCAGCTCCTCGAGCGCGATCGATATCTTGACGCCGTTGGGCGTGGTGCGGCCGTAATACTGGATGGCGCCGGGGGTGCGGGGTGGCCATTGGCGGGTAATCGGGAAATCGTTCAGGGATGTCATGGTGCCGGGTCTGCTACGGGGAAAATTACGTTAGGAAAACCATAGTCTGCGCCGCAGGAAATGATAGAGGCTAGGCCGCAGGCTGACCAATGGCGGCCGCGACGTGGTGTCGCAAATCATAGAGGTGCAGGAATGCTGAAAGAGTTCAAGGATTTCATCGCCCGGGGCAATGTGATGGACATGGCCGTGGGTATCATCGTGGGCGCGGCCTTTACCGCGATCGTCAAGTCGATGGTCGATGACCTGATCAACCCGATTATTGGTTTGATCATTGGCGGGATCGACTTTTCCAACATGTTCGTCGTTCTCAAGGGCGAGGGCGGCTATGCCTCGCTGGCTGAGGCGCGCGAGGCCGGGGCGGCGGTGTTTGCCTATGGCTCGTTCATCATGGCGGGGCTGAATTTCCTGATCATCGCCTTCGTCGTGTTCATGCTGGTGCGCTATGTGAACAAGGTGAAAGAGGCGGCGATCCGCAAGGAAGCTGCTGCCCCCGAGCCCGAGGCGCCCAAGGCCCCGACGCAGGAAGAGCTGCTGGCGGAAATTCGCGATCTGCTGAAGAAGTAAGATCAAGGGCGCGGCGGGAGGAACGCCGCGCCCTTTTTTTCTTAGGCCGCGAGGGCGGTTTCGGCGGGCATGACCTTGATGCCCAGGGCCTCGCCCACGGCGTCATAGGTCAGGTGGCCGGCATGGGTGTTCAGCCCCGCCAGCAGGTGCGGGTCATCGGCGCAGGCCTGGCGCCACCCCTTGTCGGCCAGCGCCAGCATGAAGGGCATGGTGGCGTTGCCCAGGGCGATGGTCGAGGTCCGTGCCACGGCGCCGGGCATGTTGGCCACGCAGTAATGCATGATGCCATCGACCTCATAGATCGGATCCTGGTGGGTGGTTGCACGGGCGGTTTCGACACAGCCGCCCTGGTCGATCGCCACGTCCACGATGGCAGAGCCGGGTTTCATCAGGGCCAAGTGCTCGCGCCGGATCAGTTTGGGCGCGGCGGCGCCGGGGATCAGCACCGCACCGATGATCAGGTCGGCCTCGGGCAGCAGTTCGGCCAGCGCGCCGGCCGAGGAATAGCGGTTGCGGAAGGTGCCGCCGAACACGTCATCGAGATAGCGCAGGCGGGGCAGAGATCTGTCCAGAACGGTGACCTCGGCGCCCATGCCGGCGGCGATACGGGCCGCGTTGGTGCCGACGACGCCGCCGCCTAGCACGACGACCTTGCCCGGGCCGACGCCTGGAACGCCGCCCAGCAGCACGCCGCGCCCGCCATTGGCCTTTTGCAGGGTCCAGGCGCCGACCTGCGGGGCCAGGCGGCCCGCGACCTCGGACATGGGTGCCAGCAGGGGCAGCCCTCCCGCCGGGTCGGTGACGGTTTCATAGGCGATGGCGGTCACGCCGCTTTCCAGCAGGTCGTGGGTCTGATCCGGGTCAGGGGCGAGGTGCAGATAGGTGAACAGCACCTGATCGGCGCGCAGCTTCTTGCGTTCGACGGCCTGGGGTTCCTTGACCTTGACGACCATCTCGGCACGGGCGAACACCTCGTCCGCGGTATCGACGATGGCGGCCCCGGCGGCCACATAGGCGGCATCGTCAAAGCCCGAGCCCAGCCCGGCGCCTTTCTCGATGATCACGTCATGGCCGTGGGCCACGGCCTCGGTCACGGCATAGGGGGTTAGGCCTACGCGAAATTCCTGGGGTTTGATCTCTTTCGGGCATCCGATCAGCATGGGTTCCTCCTGTTCAGCTGATCTGATTGTGCCTGTCGCCGGTTCGAATTGTTTTGATATTTGTTCCGGGTTTGCGCATCATCATGAAGAATTGTTGTGCATGATTGCAAAAAGTTCGGAGATTTTTGCGTGAATGGCGAGCTGGACGATACGGATCTGCGGATTCTCAATGCCTTGCAGCGGGCCGGGCGGATGACCAATGCCGAGCTGTCGGAAAAGGTGCATCTGTCGCCCTCGGCCTGTCACCGGCGGGTGCAGCGGCTGGAGCGCGAGGGGTATATCCGCGACTACGTGGCGCTGTTGAACGCGCGCAAGATGGGCCGGCCGACCACGGTGTTCGTCGAGATCACCCTGTCGGGCCAGTCGGACGAGTTGCTGGACCGGTTTGAACGCGAGGTGGCGATGATTCCGGATGTGCTGGAATGTCACCTGATGGCGGGCAGTTTCGATTACCTGCTCAAGATCGTGGCCCGCGACAGCGAGGATTTCTCGCGCATTCACCGCCGGCACCTGACCCGCCTGCCGGGGGTGGCGCAGATGCATTCGTCTTTTGCTTTGAAAACGGTGTTCAAGACGACCGCGCTGCCGGTTTGACAGACGTGATCCGTCAGGGCGCGGCATTGTGTCGTGCCAACGTGACGTCGTCCCCCTTGCACCGTCGCGCGGTTGTATGATTCTCTGACACAAAAAATATATGTACCCATGCTAAGGCGCGCCCTTGGCATTTGTATTACCGGTCAGAGGAGTAATCCGCCCATGGACCAGCCCGAAGAACACGACAACCTGGAATGGCTCGAAGCCGAGCTTCAGGACACGTTCGACGAGGATATCGAGGTCGATTTCAACGAGCCGATGCTGTCGATGGAGATCCGCAAGATCTACCGTGAACAGCATCCCGACATGCTGGATCGACGGGTCTATTTCCGCAACCTGCTGCGCCTTCAGGGCGAGCTGATCAAGTTGCAGGATTGGGTACAGCATACCGGTGCCAAGGTTCTGATCATCATGGAAGGCCGTGACAGTGCCGGTAAGGGCGGGGTGATCAAACGCATCACCCAGCGGCTGAACCCGCGCGTCGCCCGCGTGGTCGCGCTGCCCGCGCCGTCGCGGCGCGAGCAAAGCCAGTGGTATTTCCAGCGCTACGTGCCGCACCTGCCTGCGGGCGGTGAAATCGTGCTGTTCGACCGGTCGTGGTACAACCGCGCCGGGGTTGAACGGGTGATGGGTTTTGCCACGCCCGACCAGGTGGAACAGTTCTTCGAAGACGTTCCCGAATTTGAACGGATGCTGGTGCGTTCCGGCATCATCTTGATGAAATACTGGTTCTCGATCACCGACGAGGAACAGCAGCTGCGATTCCTCATGCGGGTTCATGACCCGATGAAACAGTGGAAACTGTCGCCCATGGACCTGCAAAGCCGGGTGCGCTGGGAACAGTATACCAAGGCCAAGGAAGAGATGTTCGCCCGCACCAACATCCCCGAGGCGCCGTGGTATATCGTCGAGGGCAACGATAAGAAACGCGAGCGGCTGAACTGTATCGAGCACCTCTTGTCGCGCATTCCCTATCACGAGATCCCGCACGAAAAGGTCGAGTTGCCCGAGCGCGTGTTCAACCCCGATTACGAACGCCGCGTCTTGCCGCCGGAACTTTACGTGCCCAAGGTCTATTAAGGGCGTTCGCCGTCACATCCCGGTTACGCGGCGCTGCTAATCGCACGGCCAGCAAGGAACACCGATGGATGGAGGCCTCCCCATGAAGGATCAGAACACCCAGGATCTTAGCTGGGACGAATTCGACGAGCTGCGCGATCCGCGCCCTGAGACCTGTGATTTCGACCATGTGGTTGACCGCGCCCTGTCGCGTCGCGGCTTTCTGGGCGGTGTGCTGGCCTTTGGTTCTGGCGCGGCGGCGATGGGGGCTGGGCTGATGGGCTCGACCTCGGCGCGGGCGATGGGGCCGGGCGGGCGCTTTGGGTTCAATCCGATTCCGATCGCGACCGATGCCACGATCCACGTGCCCGAGGGCTATGAGTGGGAAGTTCTGGTGCGCTGGGGCGATCCGCTGTTTTCTGATGCTGGCGCGTTCGATCCGGCGACCGGCGGCACCGCTGCCTCGCAGGAACGGGCTTTCGGTGAAAACACCGACGGGATGGAGATGTTCGTGGTCGGTAACCGTCAGGTGATCGCCGTGAACAACGAATATGCCAATCTCAAGATCAACCTGCCCAACAATGACGGCGGCATGCCTGCCAGCGCCGAGGATGTGCTGAAGATCCAGAACACCCAGGGCGTCAGCATCATGGAAGTCACCGAAACCGGTGCCGGTTGGCAGGTGGTGGTCGATTCACCGCTCAACCGCCGCATCACCCACAACACGCCGATGCGCCTGTCTGGTCCGGCGGCGGGGCATGACCTGCTGAAAACCGCCGCCGACGCGACCGGCACCCAGGTTCTGGGCACGCTCAACAACTGTGGCGCGGGCAAAACGCCCTGGGGCACCTACCTGACCTGCGAGGAAAACTTTAACGGCTATTTCGGCTCGACCGATGCGGCGCAGGAACTGCCCGAGGCGTTCAAGCGCTATGGCATCGGGCATGAGGGTCGCTATGCCTATGAACAGCATGACCCGCGGTTCGATCTGTCGCAGAATGTGAACGAGCCCAACCGCCACGGCTATATCGTCGAGATCGACCCGGCCGACCCGGAATCGACCCCGGTGAAACGCACCGCGCTGGGCCGGTTCAAGCATGAGAACGCGGCTTGCGTTTTGGCCTCGGAAGGCCAGGTCGTCGTTTATATGGGCGACGATGAGCGCGGCGAGTTCCTGTATAAGTTCGTCTCGACCGCCCCCTATGCCGAGGGCGGCGATACCTCGGCCCTGCTGGATGAGGGCCAGCTGTATGTCGCCCGGTTCAGCGATGACCAGACCGGCGAATGGATGGCCCTGACCCCCGAGGCCACCGGCATGACCGAGGCCGAGATCGCCATCCTGACCCGCCAGGCCGCCAGCGCGCTGGGCGCCACCACCATGGACCGCCCCGAATGGGTCGCCGTGAACCCCGTCGCGCCCGAGGCCTATTGCGCCCTGACCAACAACAAGAACCGCGGCATCAAGCCCAATGCCGGCGGCGACGACACCTCGGTCAACGGCCCCAACCCGCGCGAGGCCAACAAATACGGCCAGATCGTGCGCTGGCGCCCCGAAGGCGGCGATCATGCGGCCCGCGGTTTCGACTGGGATCTGTACGTGATGGCCGGCAACCCGACCGTGCATGGCGACGCCTATGGCGGCTCGGCCAATGTCACGCCGGGCAACATGTTCAACTCGCCCGACGGGATGATGTTCGACCAAAAGGGCCTGCTGTGGATCCAGACCGACGGCAATGACAGCAACGAGGGCGATTTCGCCGGGCAGGGCAACAACCAGATGCTGGTTGGCGACCCGGTGACGGGCGAGATCGCGCGCTTCCTGACCGGGCCGAACGGGTCCGAGGTCACGGGCATCACCTGGTCCGCCGACCGCCGCACCCTGTTCGTGGGCATCCAGCACCCCGGCGGCACCTTCCCCGACGGCGCGGGCCTGCCGCGTTCGTGCATCGTGGCGGTCAAGCGCAAGGATGACGCCGTTATCGGGTGATCATATGGCTGGCCATTGCGGCCAGCCCATTTCATGCCCCTCAAAACAACAAACCCCCGGCTTTCGCTCGGGGGTCGTCGCACTGGGGCCTGAGCCCCGGTTCGCCTGTCGATCGGATGCTTAGAGCATACCTTCACGCTGGGCTTTTTTGCGTGCCAGCTTACGAGCACGGCGAATCGCTTCGGCCTTCTCGCGCGCTTTTTTCTCAGACGGCTTCTCGAAATGCTGCTTGAGCTTCATTTCACGGAAGACACCCTCACGCTGAAGCTTTTTCTTCAGAGCACGAAGGGCCTGATCGACGTTGTTGTCGCGAACGCTAACCTGCATGTGGTTTTCACCACCTTTCTAGTTTGGAGTTTCGGTCAATTGCAGGAAGTGGCCATATAGCAAAGCGACGCTAGCTTGTCTACAGTCCGGGGAAACCGACAGGAGGGCATCATGACCGATCTGACCGAGGTGCAGAAAACCCTGCTGGATGCGGCCGTGCCGCATGTGGCGTTCGATGGCTGGAGCGCGGCAACGCTAAAGGCCGCGGCCGCCGATACCGGCATCCCCGAGGCACAGGCGCGTGCCGCCTTTCCGCGCGGGGCGGTGGATCTGGCGCTGGCCTATCATCGGCAGGGCGATGCGGTGATGCTGGCCCGGCTGGCCGAGGCCGACCTGTCCGACATGCGCTTTCGCGACCGGATCGCGGCGGCGGTGCGCTATCGGCTTGAGGCGGTCGAGGACCGCGAGCTGGTGCGCCGTGGCACGACGCTGTTCTCCCTGCCGCAAAACGCGGGCGAGGGCGCGCGCGCGATCTGGGGCACGGTCGATGCGATCTGGGACGCGCTGGGCGACAAATCCGAGGATGTGAACTGGTATACCAAACGCGGCACGCTGGCCGGTGTCTATAGTGCGACCGTGCTGTTCTGGCTGGGCGATGACAGCCCCGATCATGCCAACACATGGGCCTTTCTCGACCGGCGCATCGATAACGTGATGCAGTTCGAAAAGCTCAAGGCGAAAACCCGCGACAACCCGCTGTTCAAGCCGCTGGGCGCGATTTTCGGCAAGGTGCGTGCGCCCTCGGCGGCGAAACGCGACGACCTGCCCGGACATTTCTCAAAAGGATAAGACGACCCGATGACATTGCCCGACATGATGCGCGCCGTAGAGATCACCCAGCCCGGCGGCCCCGAAGTATTGCAGCCCACCAGCCGCCCCGTGCCCGTGGCCCGGCCCGGCGAGGTGGTGCTGAAACTGGCCTATGCCGGGGTGAACCGGCCCGATGCGCTGCAACGGGCGGGGTCTTACGCACCGCCGCCCACGGCATCCGACCTGCCGGGGCTGGAAGGCGCGGGCGAGGTTGTCGCGCTGGGCGAGGGCGTTAGCGATCTGGCCATTGGCGATCAGGTCTGCGCGCTTCTGCCCGGTGGCGGCTATGCCGAATACGTGGCGACGCCTGCCGCCCATTGCCTGCCGGTGCCCAAGGGGATGGATCTGAAACAGGCCGCCTGCCTGCCCGAAACCTTTTTCACCGTCTGGTCGAACGTGTTCATGCGCGGCGGATTGCAGGCGGGCGAGCGGTTTTTGGTGCATGGCGGCTCAAGCGGCATCGGCACGACCGCGATCCAGCTGGCCCATGCCTTTGGCGCGCGGGTGTTCACCACGGCGGGGTCGGATGACAAATGCCAGGTCTGCCGCGGCTTGGGGGCCGAGCGCGCGATCAATTACCGCGACGAGGATTTCGTTGAAGTGATGAAAGCCGAGGGCGGCGCGAACCTGATCCTCGACATGGTTGGCGGCAGCTATATCGCCCGCAACATCCGCGCGCTGGCCGATGACGGGCGCATGGTGCATATCGCGTTCCTGTCGGGCCCCAAGGCCGAGATCAATTTCGCCGTCGTCATGGCGCGGCGGCTGACGATCACCGGCTCGACCCTGCGGCCGCAATCGGATCTGGCCAAGGCGCGCATCGCGGATGAGCTGCGCGAAAAGGTCTGGCCGCTGCTCGATGCCGGGCGGATCGCGCCTGTGATGGACAGCGCGTTCGCCCTCGAGGCCGCCGCCGCAGCCCATGCGCGGATGGAGAGCAGTCAGCATATCGGCAAGATCGTTCTGAAAATCTGAGCCACATCATGGCGCCGTTACCTTGGGCCTGCATACTGGCCCAAAGACAGGAGGGTGCCATGAAAGGTCATTTCAGACGGCTTCCGGGTTTTCCCGATACGGTGCTGGCCGTCACCGCCACCGGCAAGATCGATTCAGATGCGTATGAGCAGGAATTGATGCCGATGGTCGAGGAACAGATCGCCAAGACCGGCAAGGTGCGGCTGGTCTATATGCTGGGCGACGGGTTCGAAGGTTTTACCGCAGGCGCGGCCTGGGACGATGCCCGCCTGGGTTTGCTGCATATCCGCGATTTTGAACGCATCGCCATTGTCACCGATGCCGACTGGATCGCGATGGGGGTCAAGCTGTTCGCCCCGCTGATCCCGGCGGATGTGCAGGTTTTTGAAACCGATGACCTGGACGACGTCAAAAGCTGGATCAACGCCTGACGCGACTGCTCAGCGCAGGGTGATGTCGCCGCTGATCTGGTTGGTCTGAATGCCAGCATCATTGTCGGTGGTGGTTGCGTAGCCGCCACCGCCCGTGGCACCTGCGTATTTCCCGCTACCACCGGTCAGTTGCCAAGACCCGGCGGTGCCGCCGCCTTCGGTCAATTGGGTCGATGTCCAGGTCAGGACAGCCATGTCGCCCTGCGTGTCGGTATAGACGCAATGGCCGCCGCCTGTGACATTCGGGACGATGATTTCGACCGACCCGAAACAGGGGCCCGAGGCGCCGTTCAGCGGGTTCGAGGTGTCCTCGGTCGTGACATTGGTGAACTCGCTGTGGATCTGAATGACCATGTGGCCGTCGCCTATACCATGAACCGTCGACATGACCTTGGCCTTGGCCATGCCGGTGTTCGAGTAGGTTTGCTCGGCCTGAGTCGGCAGCGAGAGCGCGCAGAATGCTGCCGCGCCAAGGAATAGTAACTGTTTCATTGAATTGTTCCCCCCAAGGAAAGTCGCGTGTCGCGACGGGGGAACTATAGCACAAGGCGCCGATTCCGGGGAAATTCGCGTCAGTCGACCGGATCCATCAGCGCGCGGGGCAGGGTGCAGTCGCGCACCGTGTCGGCCCCGCAGTCGCGCGGTTGCAGGTCCCGGGTCAGGCAGATGCGCACCTCCTGGATGCGGTTATCGCGGCAGGTGACGGTGATCGCATCGGGCCACAGCTGCGGGTTCTCGGCGATGAACGCCTCTTCGATCACGCGGGCGGGCAGGCGGATCGGGCCTTTGAGGCGGCGGAATACCTCGGGCCGGGTGACGGCGTTATAGGCGGCGCGGGCCTGGTCGTAATAGTCCTGCGCCGGCAGGCCGGAACAGCGACCGTGTTTTTTCCACTGATACCAGGCCAGGCCGGATGTGCCCATGATATCGGCCATGGCGGCGGTCTGGCTGCGCGACGGGTTGCGATGGGTCGAATAGCAGTGGCTGGGCCAGCCCTGTTCATATTGCGGCCAAAGCCCGTGCAGCACCCAGCCGAACCCCGCGCCCGCATCACATTGCGGCGAGTTGCGCGCCTCGCCTTCCAGCGCGCACCAGGTCGGCGACCAGCTGAGCGACAGCAGGTAATAGTCGAAATCGCCCGCCTTGTCCCCCTCGGCCCGGGCCAGCCCGGCCGTCAGCAGCAGCACCAGCACCCAACGCATTTTCTCTTTCCTCTCGTTCCAAGGCCGACTATATACGGGCCAAACCCTCCCCGAAAACGAGGATAAGGTCCAGCCGGACCAGCCGTTTTCCCGGCGCGGGAGAGATATGTTCGAAGGAGTAAGGCCCATGGACAAACCGATCATGGCAAAGGCCACCGCAGTCTGGCTGGTGGATAACACGACCATCAGCTTCAAGCAGATCGCCGATTTCTGCGGCCTGCACGAGCTGGAGGTTCAGGGCATTGCCGATGGCGACGTGGCCGCAGGCGTCAAGGGGTTCGACCCGGTTGCCAACAACCAGCTGACCCAGGAAGAGATCGACAAGGCCGAGGCCGATCCGCTGCACAAGCTGAAGCTGAAGTTCAACGCCGCCGCCGTGGGCGAGGAAAAACGCCGTGGCCCGCGTTACACCCCGCTGTCGAAACGCCAGGACCGCCCCAACTCGATCCTGTGGCTGGTCAAGTTCCACCCCGAGCTGACCGACGGCCAGATCGCCAAGCTGGTGGGCACCACCAAGCCGACGATCCAGTCGATCCGCGAGCGCACCCACTGGAACATTTCCAACATGCAGCCGATCGACCCGGTCGCGCTGGGCCTGTGCAAACAGTCCGAGCTGGACGCCGCCGTGCAAAAGGCCGCCGCCAAGAAGGCCGCCGAAGGCGCCGCCATGACCGACGACGAGCGCCGCAAGCTCTTGTCGACCGAGCAGTCGCTGGAGATGGAAACCGAGCCGCGCATGCCCTCGTCGATCGCCGGGCTGGAGACCTTCTCGCTGTCGGGCAATGACGATGACGAGAAAGAGGCCCCGCTGCCCGACGCTGACAGCTTTTTCAACCTGCCGGGCGGGGATGACGACGAAGACGAATAAGCCCTGCCTCAGGCGCTTGCAGAAAACCCGGCCACTGGCCGGGTTTTTTGTTGTGCAGGGGGTGCGGCCTGCCTGACAATGCCGGGACATCTGACCAAGGGCGCCCGCATGTATGTTCCGGACCATTTCCAAGAGACCGACAAGACCCAGATCGCCGCGATCATGGAACATGCGCCGCTGGCCTGTATCGTGGCGCAGACCGACCAAGGGCTGATCGCCAATCACATCCCCCTGCTGGCCACACCGGATGGCAGTCTGATTGGCCATGTGGCCCTGGCGAATGACATGCACCGCCTGATCACGCCGGACCAAGAGGTGCTGGCGGTCTTTCGCGGCGACGACGCCTATGTTTCACCGAATTTCTATCCGACCAAGGCACAGCACCACCGGCATGTGCCGACATGGAATTACCAGGTGGCGCATGTGTATGGCCGCATCCGCTTTCAGCATGACACACAGGCCAAGCGTGCGGTGGTCGGGTTGCTGACCCGTCTGCACGAGCGGCGCGTGAACGGCGCGGATGCGTGGCGGATGGCCGATGCCCCCGCCGATTACATGGAGCAGATGCTGGGCGGTATCGTGGCCTTCAAGATCGAGGTCGACCGGGTGCTGGCCAAATCGAAACTCAGCCAGAACCGGGAAGCGCAGGATTATGAGGGCGCGATATCCGGCCTGCGCGCGACAGGGGGCGAGGCGCTGGCCGATCAGATGGCGCGGCGGTTGGACAAACCCAAGTGATTTCTGCGCGTTTCGGACTGCGAGGCTAGGCGGTCAGAATTTGCCGTTGTCGTTCTTCCACTCGCTGCGCGGCGCGATGGTTTCGACCGTGTTCCAGTGTTCGACGATCTTGCCCGTGTCGATGCGGAACAGGTTGTAGAAACTGGTGTGCGCGCCATCCTTGTGGCCTTCGGACATGCAGAGCACGAAATTGCCCTCGGCCAGAACCTTGTGCAGCCGTTCGTAGCGGATATGCGGCGTGTCGCCGTTTTGCCGCGCCAGCGCCGCGTGCAGTGGCGCGATGCCATCGGCAAGGTCGGGGTCGTGTTGTATCAGATCGGGGCTGAGGAATTGCTCCAGCCGGTCGAACTGGCGCGCGATCAGGACGTTTTGCACAAAGTCGCGGGCCAGGGCGCGGTTGGCCTCGGTCTGGTCCAGATCACGGATCTGGGTCTGACCGTCCAGCATGCCGCGCCCCGACGGGTTCGGGCCGCGCAGGGGCTGAATGTTGTCCCAATGCTCGACCGCCTGACCGTTTTCGAACCGGAACACCTCGAACGCGGCGCGGAGGCTGGAAAAGTCGTATTCGTTATGGGCAAAGGCATAATCGCCGTCTTCGAACACCCGGATGAATGTCACCTTGGGGTTGGTCTTGGCCAGCCGCGCGAAGAGGGTCGCCAGCCCCTCGCTGCCCTCGTGCGTCTGGGGGTTGTGCTGGATGTATTTGCTTTCGTTGACAACGGCGGCGGCCTTGGCCTCCCCGGTTTCGATCCCCTTGAGCAGGGTTTGGAGAAGCTGGCGTTTCGAAGTCATTCGGGCCGTCCTTGTTGGGGTCAGAACCTCTTGCGCGCCTTCAGCGCCGCGCTGATGGTGCCGTCGTCGAGATAGTCCAGCTCTCCGCCGATCGGCACGCCCTGGGCCAGCGAGGTGATCGACACGCCGCGGTCTTCCAGCTGTTCTGCGATGTAGTGGGCGGTGGTCTGGCCGTCGACGGTGGCGTTCAGCGCCAGGATCACCTCGGTCACGCCCTCGGCGGTGACGCGGTCGATCAGGCGGGGGATGCGTAGGTCTTCGGGGCCGACGGCGTCCAGCGCGCTAAGCGTGCCGCCCAGCACGTGATAGCGGCCCTTGAACACCTGCGCGCGTTCCATCGCCCACAGGTCGGCCACGTCTTCGACCACGCAGATTTCACCGGTGGCGCGGCGGTCGTCGGTGCAGATGTCGCAGATATCCGAGGTGCCGATATTGCCGCAGGTGATGCATTCGCGGGCGGTGGCGGCGACATGGGCCATCGTGTCGGCAAGCGGGGCCATCAACAGCCCGCGCTTTTTGATCATGTGCAGCACCGCGCGGCGTGCCGACCGGGGCCCGAGGCCCGGCAGGCGGGCCATCAGGTCGATCAGCGCCTGAATGTCGCGGGTGCTGTCGTTCATGCCTTAGAACGGCAGTTTCATGTCGGCGGGCAGGCCCATGCTTTCGGTCAGCTTGCGCATCTCATCCTGGCTGCGCTCGGCGGCCTTGGCCTGGGCGTCCTTGATGGCGGCCAGGATCAGGTCCTCGGCCACTTCTTTTTCTGACGGCACAAAGATCGACGGGTCGATTTCCAGGCCGGTCAGCTCGCCCTTGGCGGTGGCGGTGGCCTTGACCAGGCCGGCGCCCGATTCACCCGTGACGATCATGTTGCCCATGTCGTCTTGCAGGGCGACCATCTTTTCCTGCAGTTCCTTGGCGGCTTTCATCATCTTGGCCATGTCGCCAAGACCACCCAGACCTTTCAGCATGTAGACTGTCTCCGGTTATTGGGCCCGCGACGGGCGCGGGGCGGTATACAAAATCATCCCGACACATATCGCAGCCACCACCGCGATAAACAAGGCCGGAGAGCCGATGCAGCCTTCGGCAATCGCGGCATCCCGCGCGCCGCCGGTGACATCCATCACCGTCAGCGACGAGGTCAGCAAGCTCCAGAGCAGGCAGGTGACCAGCGCGGCCCATTGATGGCGAAAGCGGATGGCCAGTGCGCTGGCCGCCAGCAGGATCAGCGCCGCCGGGGTCGAGAACAGCGTGATCGCCTCGGCAAAGGCAGAGACGGGTTCGCCCTCCCAGAATGGGCGCTGCGTGGCACAGGCCTGCGCGAACGCGGGGCCGGGCAGGGTGGCGAACAGCGCGGCGGTCAGTCTTCTTCGAAGGGGTCCCATTCGTCCTCGACTTCGGGCAGGGCCTCGGCCGCGGCGGCCTTGGCCAGAGCCTCGGGGGTGCGGATATCGGTGATACGGGCCTTGGGAAAGGCGGTCAGAACCGCCTGCACCAGCGGGTGTTCGCGCGCCTCGGCCTCTAGCGCCAGTTTCTCGGCGTCGCGCTCCTCGGCGATGGTTTTGCCGCCGCCCGATCCGACCACGGACACCGCCCAGCGGGCGCCGGTCAGGGTTTGCAGTTTCTGGCCCAGCTTGGCGGCCAGGTCGGGCCGCGCATCGGGCGTGGGTTCGAATTCGATCCGGCCGGGCGAATAGCTGACAAGGCGCAGGCAGGTCTCGATCTCGACCAGCAGCTGCATGTCGCGGCTATTTCGCACCAGGGCCACGGCGCTGGCAAAGGTGGCATAGCGCGCCAGAGCGGTTTCGGGCGCATGGGCCAGCGCGGTTACGGTGCCGCCGCCGCCGTTGCCGGTGGGGGCCGCGGGGCCGCGTGCATAGGCGCTGGGGCCATTGCCGCCGCCACTTGGTGCGGGCGCGCCGGGGCCGGGCGAGACCGGGGGCGGCGTGTCTTGCAGCTTGCGCACCAGATCCTCGGGGGTGGGCAGGTTCGACACATGGGTCAGGCGGATGATCGCCATTTCGGCCGCCATCATGGCGTTGGGGGCCTGGGTGACCTCTTCGATTGCCTTCAGCAGCATCTGCCACATGCGCGACATCACGCGGATCGGCAGTTCCTGCGCCATGGCCTGTCCGCGCGCGCGTTCATCGGGCGAAACGGTCGGGTCTTCGGCGGCTTGCGGGGTGATCTGGATGACGCTGACCCAATGGGTGATCTCGGCCAGGTCGCGCAGCACCGCCATCGGGTCGGCCCCGTCGGCATATTGCGCGGCCAGTTCCGACAGCGCGCCGGACGCGTCGCCGCGCATGATCATGTCAAAGAGATCCAGCACCCGGCCCCGATCGGCCAGGCCCAGCATGGCGCGCACCTGCGTCGCGGTGGTTTCACCGGCGCCGTGGCTGATGGCCTGATCAAGCAGGGACATCGCGTCGCGCACTGATCCTTCGGCGGCGCGGGTGATCAGGGCCAGCGCATCCTCGGCGATCTGCGCGCCCTCTTTGGCGGCGATGCCTTGCAGGTGGGCGATCATCACCTCGGGCTCGATCCGGCGCAGGTCGAACCGCTGACAGCGCGACAGAACCGTCACCGGCACCTTGCGGATCTCGGTCGTGGCAAAGATGAATTTGACGTGGGCGGGCGGTTCCTCCAGCGTCTTGAGCAGCGCGTTGAACGCGCTGGTCGACAGCATGTGAACCTCGTCGATGATGTAGATCTTGTAGCGCGCCGATGCCGCCCGGTAATGCACGCTGTCGATAATCTCGCGGATGTCACCCACACCGGTGCGGCTGGCGGCGTCCATCTCCATCACGTCGACATGGCGGCCCTCGGCGATGGCGACGCAATGTTCGCACACACCGCATGGTTCGGTCGTGGGGCCGCCGGTGCCGTCGGGGCCGATACAGTTCATGCCCTTGGAAATGATCCGCGCGGTGGTGGTTTTGCCGGTGCCGCGAATGCCGGTCATGATGAATGCCTGCGCGATCCGGTCGGCGGCAAAGGCGTTCTTGAGGGTACGCACCATCGCCTCTTGGCCGATCAGATCGGCAAAGGTGGCGGGGCGGTATTTGCGGGCAAGAACCTGGTAGCCCTGTTTGGGGGTGTCGCTCATGACGGCCTGTTGGATTCGTGTTCCGAATGACCGTAAAGCCCGCGCCGGGGCACGTCCACCGCCTAAAGGCTCCAGAGGATGGCGCCTGTGGCGAGGGTGGCGACGGTCAGTATGGTGGTCAGCCGGGTATAGGCTGAGGGCGGCACCGGATTGGCATCGTGATCGTTCAGCCGGCGATGCGTCTTGCAGGCGTTGTTGCGCGCGGCCCAGAATATGGCCAGCGCCGCCGCCAGAAAGACCGAGGCCACCAGTTTTGCCGCCCAGACGGGCTCGAAGCTGCCGAACACGGCCCTAAGCCCCAGCGCCACGCCGATCGCGCCCAGGCCGGTGCCGATCCAGCTGGAATAGGTGCGCTCGTTCGCCATCAGGGTGCGGTCTTCGGACCATTCGGTGCGCTGTTGGCTTTTGTCGTTCTCGGTGCTCATGGGGCTGATCTTAGGCCGCGAGGCTGGATTGGCCAGAAAATTCCCCCTACGAAACGCTGGATCAGGGCGCCGCTTTGGCTAGATTGGTCGCAAGTCAGCAGGAGTAACGATCATGCGTTTGAAAGGCATTCGCGGCAGCCGCAATATCGAGGATCGCCGCCGCAGCGGCGGGCGCGCCGTTGGCGGGATTGGTGGGGTTGGCCTGCTGTTGGTGCTGGCGATCGGTTATTTCGCCGGGGTCGATGTGACCCCGCTGCTGGAACAGGCCGCCCAGCCTCAGACCGGCGAAACCCGCGAGCTGACCGCCGAGGAACAACAGGCCGGGGAATTCACCGCCCGCGTTCTGGCCACGACCGAGGCCGTTTGGGATGACGTATTCACCAACCAGCTGGGCCGCACCTATCAGCCGCCGACGCTGGTGCTGTTCGCCAATGTGACCTCTAGCCCCTGTGGCGGGGCGTCGGGGGCGACGGGGCCGTTTTACTGCCCGCTGGATGAAAAGGCCTATCTGGACACGGCGTTCTTTGCCACGCTGCACCGGCAACTGGGCGCGGGGGGCGATTTCGCCGCCGCCTATGTGATTGCCCATGAGGTGGCCCACCATGTGCAGAACGAGCTGGGCATCCTGCCCAAGGTCAACTCCCTGCGCCAGCGCGCCAGCACGACCGAGGCCAACGCGCTGACCGTGAGGCTGGAATTGCAGGCCGATTGCCTGTCGGGCGTCTGGGCCCGCGCGGTCGAGAACACGCTGGAACCGGGCGACCTGGAAGAGGCGCTGAACGCCGCGCGCAAGATCGGCGACGATCACCTGCAACGCCAGGCGGGCCGGGTGCCGCAGCCGCATACCTTTACCCATGGCACGTCGAAACAGCGCGCCGACTGGTTTGCGCGCGGTTATAAGACCGGCGACATCGCGCAATGCGACACGTTCAGCGCGGCGCGGCTCTAGCACTGGTCGACGGCACGTGGTATCAGGAGGCAGGCCGCCGGGCGCGGCCACCTGGTCCGCGGAAAGCTGCATCGGCACGCCCCTATCAACGACCGACATATCTTTCGGTTACTCTGGCCCGGATAGCGGATCCTCGGGCGCGTAAAGGGGAAACCGATGACAAACTCTTTGGATAAATTGCGCCGTCAGGCGAAGGTATTGCAACGCATGGTCGAGGCACATGATGCCGTGGCTATCGCGCGGGTGCGGGGCCATGTATCGCGGCCCGTGGCTGATCTGAAGCACGCGGATTTTCTGCATGTGATGGCGCGCGAAGCCGGGTTCGCGACCTGGCCCGAGTTGAAATTCGCCGCCGAAACCATCGGACTTGACCGCGCGGCGCGGCAACAGCGGCTGAAAGTGGCGCTGTATCACGGGCAAAACCACGTGGTGGAGGCCTTGCTGAAGGAAACCCCCGATCTGGCGGATGGGCTGCTGGGGCTTCAGGTTGCCTTGTATGATCTGGCGGCGGTGCAGCGCGCCTTGGAAGATGACCCCGAGGCCGCCACCCGCAAGCGCGGCCCGCGCACGCCGATGCTGCATCTGGCCTATTCGCGCTATATCCACGCCCGCCCTGAGTTGAAGGCCGACATGCTGACCATTGCCGAGCTGCTATTGGTCCATGGCGCCGATGTGAACGATTCCGCACCCTTGGGGGCAGGGGATGAGCACTCGCTGTCGGCGCTATATGGCGCGATCGGGCATGCAAATAACATGGCGCTGGGGCAATGGCTGTTGGATCACGGCGCCGACCCGAATGATGGCGAGAGCCTCTATCATGCCACCGAGCTGGGCCATCATGATGGGCTGCGGATGTTGCTGGCGGCAGGCGCCGAACCGCGCGGCACCAACGCCTTGCTGCGGGCGATGGATTTTCACGATCATCGGGCGGTGCAGATGCTGCTGGATCATGGCGCAGATGCGGACGAATTTGTGCCTGACAGCGTGGACGGAGAAGAGCCGTGGGTCATTCCGGCGCTGCACCAGGCTGCCCGCCGGATGAGCGACCGGCGTATGATCGACATGTTGCTGGGGGCCGGGGCCGACCCGGCGCGCTTGCATGATGGCGTGTCGGCCTATGGCTATGCGCGGGTGTTCGGCAACACCGATCTGGCCCGCGCGATAGAGGCGCAGGGCACGCCCCCGGCGCTGACCCCCGACGAAGAGCTGTTGGCCGCTGCCGCCGAAGGACGCGAGACCAGCGGGCGCTTTATCGACCCCGCGCGCCTGCCCGACGCCTATCGCAACATCCTGCGCGAGATCCTGCATCTGCCCGGCAAGCTGGACCATATGAAACGGCTGGTGGCGCTGGGTCTGGAATATGACCGGCCCGACGCGCAAGGCGTTACCCCGGTTCAGGCCGCGGGCTGGAGCGGGTTGCCCGAGGTTCTGGGCTGGCTGATCTCGCAGCGCCCCGATCTGGGGCATGTGAACGGCTATGGCGGTACATTGCTGGGCACGATCATCCACGGGTCGGAGAACTGCCCCGAAAGGGCCACGCGCGATCACGTCGCCTGCGCCCGTCTGGCTCTGGAACATGGCGTCGCCCTGCCGCGCAAGGCGGTCACGCTGGCCGGGCAGCCCGACATGGCGGCGTTTCTAACCGACTGGGCCGCAGCCTATCCGGGGCAGGTCGTTGAGGGGGATTAGGGTGAGAGGCTGGACAACGACCCAAGCGGGGCTCGTTACGGCTGCTTCCTTCCGGACCTGACCGGGTTGGCGAGGTGCCTGCCCGCGCCAACCTCTCGAGAGGTGATATAGGGCGCGCGTGGCGGATTCGCAAGCATGGGGTTTGGGCAAGGCAGGGATCTGAGCGCGGCGGCGCATCGGTATGAAAATTGCCGCCGGTCACCGAGTTGGCTGCGCACTGGAAGGATGCAGGACCAAGCCGCCGTAGTTTGGCCTGGGCAGGTGGACCTTAAGACGGGTGGCCTGGGGATTGGGGTGCATCGTCGCATATCTCATACCAACCCGGCTTGTCGGAAACGGATTCGTGAAACTGGTTTCTGAGACCCATTGCGGTGTCGAGCGCATTTGCGGCGATCGGGAAGCTGTTTTCTTGAGACAGGATTTCCCCGAGAGAGGTGCCACAAATTTTGCAAAAGCACCTGCCGTATTTGTAGGGCGGTTCCGGCTGGTACAGCGCAACCTCTTCTTTTCCTTGCACCCAGACGAGATCTTCCTTTTTGACAAAAACGATGGTGCTGGCCCCGGCCTTGCGGCAGCGGGAACAATGACAGGTTCCCATCGTGGTGGGCTCTGACGCCAGTCGAAACTTTACGGCCCCGCAATAACAGCTTCCGTCGATCATGACCGCTCTCCCATCTTGCCACCTATTGGAACATTAAGGGAACATTTGGCGTGGCGCAATGCTCAAGAACGTTCTGCCAGAGGGGGCACAGATTGCCTCGGCCCAAGGTGTTGGCCGGTGATGCGCCGTAGAAACCGGAGCGAAAGGGACGCTTACAGCGCCAGGCGATAGCTGTGAAAGCCCTGCGGTGCCGGGCCGGCGGGGCTGAGGCCGGGGATGGTATCGGCAAAGCGGACCGCGCCGGGGCCGGTTTCGAACAGGACAGACGTGCCGGGCAGCGGGGCGAGGCGCCAGTTGGCCTGAGGCGCGGCGCGCACGGTGCCCTGATCGGCGATATAGCGCACGATGATGTCGCGGTTGGTGACCGTGGTTTCCAGCGCGACGGTGGTGCCATCGGCGCCGGCGAAGTTCCCGCCACCGCCGGCGCGGTAGTTGTTGGTGGCGACCAGGAAGATATCATCGTCTTGCACGGGTTTGCCCAGATGGGTCAGCGCGGTGATGCGCCAGGCCTCGGGGTTGGTCAGCTTGCCGCTGATCCGGTCGAACCGGCTGGGCTGGGCCAGGTCGATTTCATAGCGGATGCCGTTGATCACGTCGAAATTGTAGCTGGGAAAATCGGGATGGATCAGCGGCTGGTCGGGCTGCCCGGGCGTGACCTGGTGAAACAGCCCGGCGCTGCGTTCCAGCCAGCCGCGCAGCTGGGCGCCGGTGATGCGCACGGCGCGCAGCGTGTTGGGAAAGAGATAGAGATCGGCCACGTTGCGAATGGCCAGGTCCCCCGCCGGGATGTCGGTATAGTAATCCGGCCCGCCGCGCCCGCCGGCCTTGAACGGGGCCGCGGCCGAAAGGATCGGGTGCGGGCTGTCGGGCATCATCTGGCGCACATGCCATTGCTGCGCGGCATTGATCAGCGCAAGCGACGGGTCGTCGGCGACCAGGGCGAAATAGCTGTGCAGCGGGGTGGCGGTGCGGCCCACGGGGCGCCGGATATAGGACAGGGTTTCGCTGTGGTCGCGCGCGACGGCGTTCAGCACCTTGGTGTCGCTGTCGACCAGCGCGGTGATGGTGCCGGTATCGTTGCGCTCGTAGATCGGGCGGGCCTCGGCGCTGTGGCCCAGAACGCGCCATTCGCCGGCCTCGCGTTCCAGCAGCAGGTCGATCACACCCAGATGAGAGCCCCAGAACCCGCCCATCGTGGCCGGCTTGCCGTGCAGCGTGCCCGCCTCGGCATCGACCCCGGCCATGCCCTGAAAGCTGGGCGAGGGAAAAACCAGGTGGCTGTGCCCGGTCATCACCGCGTCGATGCCGTCGAGGGCGGCAAGGGGCACGCTGGCGTTTTCCATGCCGTCGCTATGCTGGGCGCCGCCGATGCCCGAATGCGACAGAGCGATGATCAGGTCGGCACCCTGTTCGCGGATCTGCGGAATCCAGGCGCGGGCGGTTTGCAGGATGTCGCGGGTTTCGACCCGACCTTCGAGGTGGCGGCGATCCCAGGTCATGATCTGCGGCGGGGCAAAGCCGATCAGCCCGATGCGGATCGGGTGGCTGTTGCCCTGGCCGTCGGCAATCTGGCGGTCGAGGATCACATAGGGCGGCACCAGGGTCTTGTCGCGTGTCGGGTCGGCCCCGGCATGGCGCAGCACATTGGCCGAAACCACCGGGAAATTCGCCCCGGCCAGCGCCTTGAGCAGGAAATCAAGCCCGTAGTTGAATTCGTGATTGCCCAGGGTTGCGGCATCAAACCCCACGGCGTTCATCGCGGCGATGACGGGGTGAATGTCGCCCTCGCGCAGGCCGCGTTCATAGGCGACGTAATCGCCCATCGGGTTGCCTTGCAGGAAATCGCCGTTGTCGACCAGCAGGCTGTTATGAGATTCGGCGCGGATGCTGTCGATATGGGTGGCGGTGCGGGCCAGCCCGGCCGTGTCGACCGGTTTGTCGGCGTAATAGTCGTAAGGGTAGACATGCACGTGCAGGTCGGTGGTCTCCATGATCCGCAGATGCGCCTGGTTGGCGCTGGCCCGGGCCGAGAATGGATGCAACGCGATCAACGACGTCCCCGCAACTGTGCCGGCAATCATCTGACGGCGATTCATGGTCAGTGCCCGGTGTCGTATCATTTTGCGCCTGTTTGTGTTCTGGTCGCGCAAAGGGTGCCGTGATAGGGCAACGACAGTGTGACAATGACACCTTTTAGACCGGGTTTCCGCCTGAGATACAGCCCAAAGTTGTATTTTTCAAGCTTATGCACGCGACGTCGCAAAGAGGCTTGGGCGGATTGAAACGGAGGGCGCGATGCGGCTGGCAGAAACGGTGACTTTCGGGGGCGCGGGCATTGATCGGGCGGCGGAAATGCGCGGCGATGCCGATGCGCTGGCGGTGGCCTGGCCCGAGGCCCGTGTGGTTCCGCTGTGGCGGGGCAAGCCGCTGATCCGGGGCGAAGATCTGGATGCTTTGGGCCATGTGCCGGGGTCCCATCCGGTGGTCGCCGCTCGGCAGGCGCGGGCGGTGTTGCTGGGGCGTGCCGATGGGGCCGTGTGGTTCGCCGTCGACATGTCCGACTGGCAGCCCGAAGACCTGGCCGAGGGGCATGACAGTTTCGTCGATCTGTCCGAACAGCGGCATCCCGACCTGCCCGATGACACATGTTTCGCCGAGCTGCGCCGGGTGATGGCGCGCCTGTCGCCCCGCGATGCCGAGCTGGCCGCCACGGCCAAGGCCATTTTGGGCTGGCACCGCAGCCACGGGTTTTGTTCCTGCTGCGGCGGGCGCTCGGCCCTGTCGATGGCGGGCTGGCACAGCACCTGCGCCACCTGCGGCGCGCATCACTTTCCGCGCACTGATCCCGTGGTGATCATGCTGATAACGCACGGAAATTCCGTTCTTGTCGGGCGCTCGCCCGGCTGGCCAGAGGGGATGTATTCGCTGTTGGCGGGCTTTGTCGAGCCGGGCGAGACCATCGAGGCCGCGGTGCGGCGCGAGGTGGCCGAGGAAACCGGCGTGCAGGTGGGCGAGGTGCGCTATCTGGCCTCGCAGCCCTGGCCGTTTCCGGCGTCATTGATGCTGGGCTGTTCGGGCGTGGCGCTGGGCCGCGAGATCACGCTTGATCCGCACGAGCTGGATGATGCGCTGTGGATCAGCCGCGAAGAGATGCTGCGGGTCTTTGCAGACGAGCACCCGCTGATCCGCCGCCCGCGCCGGGGTGCGATTGCCGGGTTTTTGCTAGAGAACTGGCTTGCGGATCGGCTGGCATGACGCATAAATCGGGTGGGGCAGGTGAACGGCGGACCAGATGAAATTTTCGTCCAAAGAGGATATCGCGGCACCGATTGAGCAGGTGTTCATGGCGCTGACCGATTTCGAGACCTTCGAACGCGCCGCCATGCGGCGTGGCATCGAGGTGATGCGCAGCGACGGGCCCGGCACAGGCGGTGTTGGCACCGAATGGCAGTGCCGGGTGCCCTATCGCGGCAAGACCCGCAAGCTGTCTACCCGGATCGACCGGTTCGACACGCCCGAGCACCTGGTGCTGGGCTGGGTGATCATGGGGCTGAGCGGGCAGATGGATATCGAACTGGTGCAGCTGTCGCCGCGCCAGACCCGCATGTCGATCGCGCTGGAGATGAAGCCGAACTCGCTGACGGCGCGGCTGTTCATCCAGTCGCTGCGACTGGCCAAGGCGTCACTGAACCGCAAGTTCAAGCGCGGCGTCGCGCGGTTTTCCGAAGATCTCGAGGCGCGGCTGGGCGCGGCCTAGTGGCGGCGCGGATCGGCCGGGTAGACGCCCAGCAGCTTGATATGCGAGGTGAAGTAATCCAGCTCTTCCATCGCCAGCTGCACGTTGCGATCATCGGGGTGACCCTCGATATCGGCATAGAACTGCGTGGCCGAGAATGACCCGTCGACCATATAGCTTTCCAGCTTGGTCATGTTCACCCCATTCGTGGCGAACCCGCCCATCGCCTTGTAAAGCGCGGCGGGGATGTTGCGCACGCGGAACACGAAACTGGTCATCATGCCCGAGCTGCCCCGGCGTTTGAGATCCGGCTCGCGCGCCATCACAAGGAAGCGGGTGGTGTTGTTGTCGTGATCCTCGATATGGCGGGCCAGCACGTCCAGGCCATAGATCTCGCCCGCCAGTTCAGAGGCCAGCGCGCCCAGGCTCTTGTCGCCCAGTTCGGCCACATGCAGGGCCGAGCCCGCCGTGTCGGCGCCGGTGATCGGGTGAATGCCGTGTTCACGCAGAAAGGCGCGGCATTGGCCCAGCAGCACGGTGTGGCTTTGCGCGTTCCTGACATCGCCCAGTTGCGATCCCTTGACCCCCAACAGGTTGATATGCACCCGCACAAAGGCCTCGTCGACGATATGCAGCCCCGAGTCGGGCAGCAGGCGGTGAATGTCGGCAACACGGCCATAGGTGGTGTTCTCGACCGGCAGCATCGCCAGGTCGGCCTCGCCCTTTCGGACGGATTCGATGACGTCTTCGAAGGTGCGGCAGGGCAGGGCCTCCATCGCCGGGAATGCCTCGCGACAGGCCTGATGAGAATAGGCGCCGGGCTCGCCCTGGAATGCAATTCGCCCTGGAATTTGGTCGCTCATGTGCTTTTCTTCACTGTTTCACACCTGTTGGCGGTAACTACACCTTGCATGATGGCGATGGAAGCGGATAGATACCCGGCGAAACGGGAGTGCACGGGAGCGCGTCATGTTCGACACAATGACTCTGACTAAAATCGTGGGCGGATTTTGCGGCGCCCTGCTGATCTTCCTTCTGGGTGGCTGGGCGGCTGAGGCCCTGTATCACACCGGTGGTGGTCACGGCGAAGGCGAAGGCGCCCATGGCGGCTATGTGATCGCAACCGCAGATGACGGTGGCCATGCCGCCGAAGCCGAAGAAGAAGTTTCCTTTGAAGAGCTGCTGGCCGCCGCCGATGTGGCGAAAGGCGAGAAGGCCTTTTCGAAATGCAAGGCCTGCCACAAGGTGGACGGTTCGAACAGCACTGGCCCCTACCTGAACGGTGTGGTTGACCGCGCTGTCGGTTCGGTTGCCGGGTTCGGTTATTCGGGTGCGCTGGTTGCTGTGGCCGATGTCTGGACCGCAGAGAACCTGGACGGTTTCCTGGAAAACCCCAAGGGTTTCGCCCCCGGCACCAAGATGTCGTTCTCGGGCCTGCCCAAGGCAGAAGACCGCGCCAACCTGGTGGCCTATCTGGCATCGCTGGGCGGCTGATCGCCACAACGATCTGACGAATTCGGGGCCGCCTTGTTCAGGGCGGCCCTTTTTCTTGCGCGGGTGGGGCGATCACGGAATCTCAACTTGTCGCCCCCCGATCCCCCCCTTAGCTTTGGCAAAGGCAAACCCGTTTCAGGGGAAGCAGTCAGAGGAGGATAGCGCATGACACGACCCGCCCAGGTGGCCAGCCCGGTCAGACGGATGATGGGGGCCAGCCTTTTGGCAGCAGGTCTGGCGGCGTTGTCCGGCCCGGCATGGGCCGAGGGCGAAGTGATCCGCGCGCATGGCATCTCGACCTTTGGCAACCTGAAATACGGCCCCGATTTTCCGCATCTGGATTACGTCAATCCCGACGCGCCAAAGGGCGGCGAGATTTCGATCTGGGCGTTCGGGTCGTTCGATTCGATGCATCCCTACACGATCAAGGGCCGCGCGGCGGGGCTGTCGACCGTGTTTTTCGAATCTCTGCTGACCGGCACCGCTGACGAGATCGGGTCGGGCTACTGCCTGCTGTGCGAAAGCCTGGAATACCCCGAGGATCGCAGCTGGGTGATCTTTCACCTGCGCCCCGAGGCAAAATTTTCCGACGGCACGCCGCTGACGGCCGAGGATGTCGAGTTTTCCTATCAGACCTTCAAGGAGAAGGGGCTGAGCAGCTTTCGGACCGAACTGGCGAAAAAGGTCGAAAGCGTCGAAGTGATCGACCCGCACACGATCAAGTTCAACTTTGCCGCCGGCATTCCCACCCGCGATCTGCCGATGGATGTGGGCGGCATTCCGGTGTTTTCCAAGGCGCATTACATCGCCAACAACCGCGATTTCGAGGCGAACTCGCTAGAGCCGCTATTGGGGTCTGGCGCTTACGTTCTGGGCCGGATGGATGTGGGCAAGACGGTGGTCTACACCTATGACCCCGATTATTGGGGCGCCGATCTGCCGATCAACCGGGGCCGCAGCAATTTTGCCAGCCTGCGCATCGAATATTACGCCGATTACAACGCGGCCTTCGAGGGGTTCAAAGGCGGCAGCTATACGTTCCGTAACGAGGCCTCGTCGAAAATCTGGGCCACGGGGTACGAGTTTCCTGCCGTGCAAAGCGGGTTCGTCAAGCGGGTTGCGCTGCCTGACGGGTCAAAGGCCACGGGTCAGGCCTTTGCGCTGAACCTGCGACGCGACCAGTTCCAGGATCGCCGCGTGCGCGAGGCGATCGGCCTGATGTTCAATTTCGAATGGTCGAACGAAACGCTGTTTTACGGTATTTATCAGAGGGTTAACTCGTTCTGGGAAAACACCGACATGGCGGCCGAGGGCCTTCCGGGCGCCGACGAGCTGGCGCTGCTAGAGCCGCTGGCCGATCTGCTGCCGCCGGGCGTGCTGGATCAGCCCGCCGCCTTGGCGCCGGTCTCGGGCGAACGTCAGCTTGACCGCAAGAACCTGCGCCGCGCCAGCACCCTGCTGGACGAGGCGGGCTGGGACAATGTCGGCAATGACGGGATGCGCCGCAATGCGGCCGGCGAAACCCTGCGGATCGAGTTTCTGAACGACAGCCAGACCTTTGACCGCGTCATCAACCCCTATGTCGAAAACCTGCGCCGTCTGGGTGTCGATGCCGTGCACGTGCGCGTCGACAATGCCGAGGCCGAGAACCGCGAGCGCCCGCCGGCCTATGATTTCGACGTGGTGACGACCTTTATGCAGACCGGGTACGTTCCCGGCAGCGAGCTGCGCCAGTTCTTCGGGTCGGAAACGGCCGACAGCTCGACCTTTAACAAGATGGGGCTCAAGAACGAGGCGGTTGATCGCCTGATCGACGCGGTGATGGCTGCCGAGTCTGAGGAGCAGATGAAAACCGCCGTGCGCGCGCTGGACCGGGTGCTGCGGGCCGAGATGTTCTGGGTGCCGCAATGGTACAAGGCCACGCATACGGTGGCCTATTACGACATGTATGAACATCCCGATCCGTTGCCGCCATATGATCTGGGTCATCTGGACTTCTGGTGGTATAACGCCGAGAAAGCAGAAAAGCTGAAGGCCGACGGCGCCTTCTGAATAACAGGGCAGAGCAACAGGTATGGGCGCCTATATTCTCAGGCGGATATTGCTGATCATCCCCACGTTGGTGGGGATCATGGTCATCAACTTCTTTCTGACCCAATTCGTGCCGGGTGGTCCGATCGAACAGATCATCGCGCAGGTGCAGGGTGAGGGCGACGTGTTCCAGGGCATCGCCGGGGGCGGTGACGTGGGCGAAAGCATCGGCGGCGGTGATGAACGCTATGCCGGCGCGCGCGGCCTGCCGCCCGAGTTTCTGGACAAGCTTGAAATCGAGATGGGCTTTGCCCGGATCACCTGCGCCGCGGGTTATGTGGGCGAGGCCACGCTGGACGCGCCCGAATGCACCAAAGAGGCCATCGGCGTGGTCGAACGCTTTGGCATCATGATGGGCAACTATCTGCGGTTCGATTTCGGCGAGAGCTATTTCCGGTCGATCTCGGTCATTGACCTGGTGATGGAGAAGATGCCGGTCTCGATCACGCTGGGCCTGTGGTCGACGCTGATCGCCTATCTGATCTCGATCCCGCTGGGCATCCGCAAGGCGGTCAAGGACGGGTCAAGTTTCGACACTTGGACCTCGGGCGCGATCATCGTGGCCTATGCGATACCGGGCTTTCTGTTCGCGGTGCTGTTGCTGGTGCTGTTCGCGGGCGGGTCGTATTTCAAATGGTTCCCGTTGCGAGGGCTGACGTCTGACGGGTTCGACGACCTGTCGACGCTGGGCAAGATCGCCGATTATTTCTGGCACATCGCCCTGCCGGTTCTGGCCAGCACGATCAGCAGCTTTGCCACGCTGACGCTGCTGACCAAGAACTCGTTCCTCGACGAGATCAAGAAACAATACGTCATCACCGCCCGTGCCAAGGGGTTGAGCGAAAGCCGCGTTCTCTACGGCCATGTCTTCCGCAACGCCATGCTGATCGTGATCGCGGGTTTTCCTGGGCTTTTCATCAGCGTGTTCTTCGGCGCCTCGATCATCATCGAGACGATCTTTTCGCTGGATGGCTTGGGCCGTCTGGGGTTCGAGGCCGCCGTGGCGCGCGATTACCCGATCGTGTTCGGCACGCTTTACGTCTTTGGCCTAATCGGCCTGCTGGTCGGCATCCTGTCTGACCTCATGTATGTCTTTGTCGATCCGCGTATCGACTTTGAAAGCCGGGAGACGTGACCATGTTCACCCTCTCGCCGCTCAACCAACGCCGCTGGCGCAACTTCAAGCGCAACCGCCGCGCCCTGTGGTCGCTGATCATTTTCACGGTGCTGTTCGGCCTGTCGCTGTTTGCCGAGGTTCTGGCCAACGACAAGCCGATATTGGTGCGCTATCGCGGCGAGACCTTCGTGCCGATCTATAATTTCTATCCCGAAACCGCGTTCGGCGGCGATCTGCGAACCGAGGCCGTCTATCGCGATATCGAGGTGCAATGCCTGATTGTGACCGGCGGGCTGGAAGAGTGCTGGGATGACCCCGAAGGCCTGATCGAGGATGCCGCCGATGGCGAGATTGCCGGCGAGGCGATTGAAAAGGGCAGCCTGATCTGGCCGCCCATTCCCTATAGCTATTCCACCGTCAACGATATCGGCGGCACCGCGCCTTCGGCGCCCGATGCCGATCACTGGCTGGGCACCGACGATACGGCACGCGATGTTCTGGCGCGGGTGATTTACGGGTTTCGCCTGTCGATCCTGTTCACGCTGATCGTGACCTCGATCGCCTCGGTCATCGGCATTGTCGCCGGGGCGGTGCAGGGCTATTTCGGCGGCTGGGTCGATCTGATCTTTCAGCGCGTGATCGAGATCTGGTCCTCGACCCCGCAGCTTTACATCATCATTATCCTCTTCGCGATCCTGGGGCGCAGTTTCTGGTTGCTGGTGTTCCTGATGGCGCTGTTTGGCTGGCCGTCATTGGTGGGCGTGGTGCGGGCCGAGTTCCTGCGCGCGCGCAATTTCGAATATGTGCGCGCCGCCCGCGCGTTGGGCGTCAGCAATGCCAAGATCATGTTCCGCCACATGCTGCCCAACGCCATGGTGGCGACGCTGACCATGCTGCCCTTTATCATCACCGGCACGATCGGCTCGCTGGCCGCGCTTGATTTCCTGGGCTTTGGCTTGCCGTCGTCGGCCCCCTCGCTGGGCGAGCTGACCTTGCAGGCGAAACAGAACCTTCAGGCGCCCTGGCTGGCCTTTACGGCGTTTTTCACCTTTGCGCTGATGCTGTCGCTGCTGGTGTTCATCTTTGAGGGCGTGCGCGACGCGTTCGATCCCAGAAAGACGTTCCAATGAGCGGCGTGCTGGAGGTCAAGAACCTGTCGGTCAGTTTCCGGCAGGACGGCAAGGATCACCCGGCGGTGCGGGATGTGTCATTCACCGTCACGCGTGGCGAGACAGTGGCGCTGGTGGGCGAATCCGGGTCGGGCAAGTCGGTGACGGCGCTGTCGTCGGTATCCCTGCTGCCCGAAAGCGCGACGATCACCGGGTCGATTACCTATGAGGGCCAACAGATGGTCGGGGCCGACAAGGCCCTGCTGCGCAAGGTGCGCGGCAATGACATCAGTTTCATCTTTCAGGAGCCGATGACCTCGCTCAACCCGCTGCACACGCTGGAAAAACAGCTGCGCGAGAGTATCGAGTTGCATCAGGGGCTGACCGGCGACGCGGTGCGCGCGCGGATCATCGAACTGTTGATCAAGGTCGGCATCCGCGACCCCGAAACCCGGCTGAACGCCTATCCGCACCAGCTGTCGGGCGGGCAGCGCCAGCGCGTGATGATCGCCATGGCGCTGGCCAACGGGCCGGATCTGTTGATCGCGGACGAGCCGACCACCGCGCTGGACGTGACCATTCAGGCGCAGATCCTGGACCTCTTGGCGGATCTGAAGACATCCGAGGATATGAGCCTGCTGTTCATCACCCATGACCTTGGCATCGTGCGCCGCATTGCCGACCGGGTCTGCGTGATGAAGGACGGCGAGATTGTCGAAACCGGCGCCACGGCCGAGATTTTCGCCAACCCACAGCATCCCTATACCCGCAAACTGCTGGGGGCCGAGCCCACCGGCCGCCCCGACCCGGTACCGGCAGAGGCGCCGGTGATCGTCGAAACCAACGCCCTGCGCGTCTGGTTCCCGATCCAGCGCGGGCTGATGCGCCGCACGGTGGGGCACGTCAAGGCGGTGAACGACGCCTCGATCGACGTGCGCGCCGGTGAAACGCTGGGCATCGTGGGGGAGTCGGGGTCGGGTAAGACCACGCTGGCGCTGGCGATCATGCGGCTGATCTCGTCGCAGGGGGGCATTCGCTATCT
The DNA here is from genome assembly GCF_025751515.1 of Actibacterium sp. XHP0104. Lineage (GTDB taxonomy): Bacteria > Pseudomonadota > Alphaproteobacteria > Rhodobacterales > Rhodobacteraceae > Actibacterium_D. Next base: position 64,284 of record NZ_JAOWLE010000008.1, on the reverse strand, counting down.
GGGCGAGGATATCCAAGGGCGCAGCTCGAAACAGCTGCGGCCGCTGCGGCGCGACATGCAGATCGTGTTCCAGGACCCCTACGGATCACTCAGCCCGCGTATGACCATCGAACAGATCGTCGCCGAAGGACTGGGCGTGCATGGGCTGGAACCGGGGCAGGACCGCCGCCAGATGGTGGCCGACATCCTGACCGAGGTCGGCCTGCGCCCCGAGATGATGCACCGCTATCCGCATGAGTTTTCCGGCGGGCAACGCCAGCGCATCGCCATCGCCCGAGCGATGATCCTGCGGCCCAAGCTGCTGGTGCTGGACGAGCCGACCTCGGCGCTGGACATGACCGTGCAGGTGCAGATCGTCGATCTGTTGCGCGATTTGCAGCGGCGCTATGGGCTGGCCTATCTGTTCATCAGCCACGACCTGAAGGTTGTGCGCGCCTTGTCACACAAGGTGATCGTGATGAAGCAGGGCGATATCGTCGAGGCGGGCGACAGTGCCACGATTTTCGACGCGCCGCGTTCCGACTATACCCGCACGCTGATGCAGGCGGCATTCGGGCAAGGGTGATCTGGCGGTGCGCGCCTGGCGGCGCACAAGTTATGCCTCGCGGCTGCGCCGCTCAGGGTGCCTCCGGCGGGGATATTTCAACAAAGAAGAATGCCCTTCTTTTTCGCATAAATATCCCGGGGTTTGGGGCAGAGCCCCAAGGCGCCTAGATGGCCGAGCTGTGGCCGGCCTTGCTGAGGTCGTAGGCGTCAAACCCGCGGGCGATTATCCGCGTTAGGGGGCGGCCCTTTTGCGGGACGAAGAGGCCGTCTTGGCTAAGTTCGACCATGTCGCCGAACGTGTCCTTGATCGGGCGGAACAAGGCGTCGAGCTGAGCATCGGTGATGCCGAAGCTGGATTTCATTTCGGCGGCGTCGATGCGGAAGTCGCACATCAGTGCCTCGATCATGCGCGAGCGCAGCTTGTCGTCGGGGGTAAAGATGTGACCGCGCCCGGTGGCAAAGCGGCCTTCGCGCACGCGGCCGGTATATTCCGAGGTCGAGGACAGGTTCTGCGCAAAGCCTTGCGGGAAGCGCGAGATCGACGAGGCGCCCAGACCGATCAGCACATCGGCGGTATCGTCGGTATAGCCCTGGAAGTTGCGGCGCAGGCGACCGGTGCGTTGGGCGACCTCTAGCCCGTCGCCGGGGCGGGCGAAGTGGTCGATGCCGATCTCGCGGTAGTCGTCCCACAGGAACAGCCGGCGGGCGGTTTCAAAGAGTTGCAGCCGTTCCTCGGGGGTGGGCAGCGCGTCCGAGGGCAGCATCTGCTGGCGCTTGGCCATCCAGGGCACATGGGCGTAGCCGTAAAGCGCGACCCGGTCGGGGGTCAGAGACAGCAGTTTCTGCACGCTTTCGGTGATGCGTTCGCGCGACTGGTGCGGCAGGCCGAACAGGATGTCGGCGTTCAGGCTGATGATGCCACGCTCGCGGATCATGTCGGCGGCCTGGCGGGTCAGGTCGTAGCTTTGGATGCGGCCGATGACTTCCTGGATCTGCGGGTCAAAGTCCTGCACCCCGATCGAGGCGCGGTTCATGCCCGCCGCCGCCAGCACGTCAAGGCGGTCTCCGTCGATCTCGTTGGGGTCGATTTCTACCGAGAATTCGGCATTTTCGCCCAGTTGCACCACATCGAAGATGGAATCGGTCAGGTCGCGCATCATGTCGGGTGTCAGCAGGGTGGGGGTTCCGCCCCCCCAATGCAGCCGCGACAAGGTGACGCTCCGCGGCAGGTGCCGGCGCAGCAGGGCCAACTCGGCCTTAAGCGTTTCGACATAGGCCTGAACGGGCGAATTGGTGCGTGTACCCTGGGTGCGGCAGGCGCAGAACCAGCACAGCCGACGGCAGAAAGGCACATGAATATAAAGGGAAATCTGCGACCCACCGGGGATGGCCTGGATCCAGTCGGTAAAGTGGCCTTCGTTGACCGACGCGGAAAAATGTGGTGCCGTGGGATAACTGGTATACCGTGGCACCCGGGCGTCGAACAGTCCTAGCCGGGTGAGTTGCGATTCGGTGTTCATTCGCCTAGGTGTAGCTATGGCCACGGGCCAAACATTGATCGAAATCAAAAACGAGTCCTCCATGGCTGCTCAAGATCACGCTTTCTCGCATGTCGAGTGCAGTAATTGCCCCATTCGCCACAGGGCTGTCTGCGCGCGCTGTGATGCGGACGAGCTGCAGTCGCTGGAAGGCATGAAATACTACCGCAGCTTCGAGGCCGGTCAGACGGTGATCTGGGCCGGCGACCGGATGGATTTCGTGGCCTCCGTGGTTGAGGGCATCGCGACCCTGACCCAGACGATGGAGGACGGGCGCACCCAGATGGTGGGTCTGTTGCTGCCGTCGGATTTTGCCGGGCGTCCGGGGCGCGACACTGCCGCCTACAATGTCGTTGCGACGACGCGTCTGACGATGTGCTGTTTCCGCAAGAAACCGTTCGAAGAGCTGATGTCGCGCACGCCGCATATCGGCCAGCGTCTGCTTGAGATGACCCTGGACGAGCTGGATGCCGCGCGCGAGTGGATGCTGCTTTTGGGCCGCAAGACGGCGCGCGAAAAGATTGCCAGCCTGCTGGCCATCATTGCCCGCCGCGATGCGACGCTGAAACTGTCGGCCGCATCGGGCAAGATCGTGTTCGATCTGCCGCTGACGCGCGAGGCCATGGCCGATTACCTGGGGCTGACCCTGGAAACGGTCAGCCGCCAGATCAGCGCGCTGAAACGCGACGGCGTGATCGAGCTGGAAGGCAAGCGCCACGTGACGGTGCCCGACATGGAGCGCCTTCTTGATGAGACCGGCGACGACACGGACGGCGGCGTTTTCGTCTAGGCCCTAATGCGCCAGCAGCACCGGAACGGTGGCGCTTTCCAGCATGTTGCGGGTCGCTCCGCCCAGGATCGCCTCGCGGAAGCGCGAGTGACCATAGGCGCCCATCACCACCATATCGGCATTCATGTCGGCCACGTGCCGCAACAGAACATCCGAGATCCGCGGCATGGTCTTGGCCAGCACCGTGATCTCGGTGCGGGCGCCGTGGCGGCCCAGCATCTGTGACAGCAGCCCGCCGGGGTCTGACCGGTCGGGGCCGTGCTGGGGCGGGTCGATCACGGTGATGTCGACCAGATCGGCCGCCGCCAGCAGGGGCAGGGCGGCGCGGATCGCGGTCATGGCCTCGGCGCTTTGGTTCCAGGCCACGGCGATGCGATTGCCGGTGCGCGCCAGATCGACGCCGTGCGGGGCGATCATCACGGGCACCTGGCCGTCGAACAGGGCGGCCTCGACGATGGTTTCATGTTCGATGCCCAGGTTGGGGCCATAGGGTTTGGGCAGAATCACCAGATCCGCGAATCGTGCCCAGCCGGCGATCAGCGGGGACAGGGCGGTGATCTGGGCCACGGCGGTTTCGCTGGCCCAGCGCATGGTCTCGCCCGACATGCGCTTGCGCACGGCCTCTTCGATTCGAGTGGCGTCATGCTGGGCGCGCTGCAGGGTTTCCTGCAGCAACACCGCATTGGCGCCAGCGAAATAGTATCCGGTTTGGGTGCGGTCGAGCCCCAGGCACAGCACGTCGAGATGCGCGTCTTCGCGATTGGCCATCGCGATGGCGGCGTCCAGGGCCGATTGGGTCAGATCCGCATCCGTAACGACCGTGAGAATGGTCTTGTAGGCCATCTTTACCTCCTGTTGCGCAGTTCTTGTGTCGCTTGTGCGACTTTCGTAGCGCTTTCAGCAGCATCGCCCGCCTATCGGCGCGCGCCTTGATATGGATCAAGGTTCGAGACTCCTCTCGCGGCCATACCGCATTCGTGGAAAAGTAGCCCGAGCCGCGACGAATCGCGGTCGGGAATGACGAAGGGACGCACGATGTGGGATTATGCAAAGATGGTCGTGTTCGGCGTGATTGCGGTTCTTGCCGCGATTGCCGCGAACTACGCCCGTGACATTGCCTACCTGGTGAATGCTCTGACCGTTATGCTGGCCGCTGCCGGCATGTTTATCTATACGGTCCGCACTGCTGGGAACGAGAAAACTGTAGATACTTCCGGTTACATGGACGGCGTCGTCCGGGCCGGTGTGATCGCAACCGCCCTTTGGGGCGTGGTCGGCTTTGCCGCAGGGACGTTCATCGCGTTCCAGCTGGCGTTTCCGAGCCTGAACTTTGAATGGGCACAGGGCTATGCCAACTTTGGCCGCCTGCGTCCGCTGCACACCTCGGCCGTGATTTTCGCCTTTGGCGGCAACGCGCTGATCGCCACCTCGTTCTACGTGGTGCAGCGAACCTCGGCCACGCGGCTGTGGGGCGGCAATGCCGGCTGGTTCGTGTTCTGGGGTTATCAGCTGGTCATCGTGCTGGCGGCAACCGGCTATCTGCTGGGCGCGACCCAGTCGAAGGAATATGCTGAGCCGGAATGGTATGTCGACCTGTGGCTGACCGTCGTCTGGGTGGTTTACCTGGCCGTGTTCCTGGGCACGATCATCAAGCGTAAAGAAAAGCACATCTACGTCGCCAACTGGTTCTACCTGGCGTTCATCGTCACGGTTGCCATGCTGCACGTGGTCAACAACCTGTCGGTTCCGGTGTCGATCTTCGGCTCGAAGTCGGTTCAGGTGTTTGCCGGTGTGCAAGACGCCATGACCCAGTGGTGGTACGGCCACAACGCCGTGGGCTTCTTCCTGACCGCCGGCTTCCTGGGCATGATGTACTATTTCGTGCCGAAGCAGGCCGAACGTCCGGTTTATTCGTATAAACTGTCGATCATCCACTTCTGGGCCCTGATCTTCCTGTATATCTGGGCTGGTCCGCACCACCTGCACTATACCGCGCTGCCCGACTGGGCCGGTACGCTGGGCATGGTGTTCTCGGTGATCCTGTGGATGCCCTCGTGGGGCGGCATGATCAACGGCCTGATGACCCTGTCGGGTGCCTGGGACAAGCTGCGCACCGACCCGGTGATCCGTATGATGGTGATCTCGATCGGCTTCTACGGCATGTCGACCTTCGAGGGTCCGATGATGTCGATCCGCGCCGTGAACTCGCTGTCGCACTACACGGACTGGACGATCGGTCACGTGCACTCGGGTGCTCTGGGCTGGAACGGCATGATCACCTTTGGCGCGCTGTACTTCCTGGTGCCCAAGCTGTGGAACCGTGAGCGCCTGTATAGCCTGACCCTGGTCAGCTGGCACTTCTGGCTCGCCACCATCGGCATCATTCTGTACGCCGCCGCCATGTGGGTGACCGGTATCATGGAAGGCCTGATGTGGCGCGAAGTTGACGCGCAGGGCTTCCTGGTGAACTCGTTCGCCGACACCGTTGCCGCGAAACTGCCGATGTATGTGGTGCGTGGTACGGGTGGCCTGCTGTTCATCGCTGGTGCGCTGATCATGTGCTACAACCTGTGGAAAACCGTCGTCTCGGTTCCGGCTGCTGCCGAAGCCCCGGACGCGGTTCCCGCTGAATAAGGGAGGAAGCAGAAATGGCTATTCTCGATAAACATAAGATCCTCGAGACCAACGCGACGCTCCTGCTGATCTTCAGCTTCCTGGTTGTCACCATCGGCGGCATCGTGGAAATCGCACCGCTGTTCTACCTCGAGAACACCATCGAAGAGGTGGACGGCATGCGGCCCTACTCGCCGCTCGAACTGGAAGGCCGGAACATCTACATCCGCGAAGGCTGCTATGTCTGCCACAGCCAGATGATCCGTCCGATGCGCGACGAGGTCGAACGCTATGGCCACTACAGCCTGGCGGCCGAGTCGATGTACGACCACCCGTTCCAGTGGGGCTCCAAGCGGACCGGGCCTGACCTGGCCCGCGTGGGCGGCCGTTACTCGGACGAGTGGCACGTCGACCACCTGGTTGACCCGCAGTCGGTGGTGCCGGAGTCGGTGATGCCCAAATATGGCTTCCTGCTTAATCGTATGATCGATGGCAAATACATCGAAGACACGATGCGCACGAACGCCTTTGTGGGTGTGCCCTACACCGAAGAGATGCTGGAAAACGCACAGGCCGACTATGCGGTTCAAATCGACCCCTGGGGCGATACCGACGGTCTGCTGGAACGTTATCCGGGCGCTCAGGTTCGCAACTTTGACGGCCAGCCGGGTATCTCGGAAATGGACGCTCTGGTTGCCTATCTGCAAATGCTGGGCACGCTGGTCGACTTCTCGACCTTCGAGCCGGACGCGAGCCGCTAGGAGGGCGTGATGGACACTTACTCCCTGCTGCGAGAATTCGCCGACAGCTGGGCGTTGCTGGCCATGACCGTGTTCTTCCTGGGTGTGATTGTCTGGGCGTTTCGCCCAGGCAGCACCCGGGGATACCGCGACACAGCCAACATCCCTTTCCGGCATGAGAACAAACCCGCCTGCGACGACGATACGAACGGCGCGCATATTAAGGAGGCGCGGACATGAGCACCGACAAGAACAAGAACCCGGGTGATCCCGAAACCACGGGCCATTCCTGGGACGGCATCGAAGAGTTCAACAACCCCCTGCCGCGCTGGTGGCTGTGGACCTTCTATCTGACCATCATCTGGGGCATCGGTTACTCGATCGCCTATCCGGCATGGCCGCTTCTGAAAGAGGCTACTCCGGGGCTTCTGGGTTTCTCGACCCGCGCCAACGTGGCGGCCGACATTCAGCGTTTTGACGACATGAATGCCCCGGTCGAAGCCAAGCTGATCGTGGCCGAGCTGACCGAGATTCCGTCGAACCCCGAGCTGATGAACTACTCGGTCAACGCCGGTAAAGCCGTGTTCCAGACCTGGTGCGCCCAGTGCCACGGGTCGGGTGCGGCCGGTGTCCAGGGTGCGGGCTATCCCAACCTGCTGGACGACGACTGGCTGTGGGGCGGCACGATCGAGGATATCCACCTCACCGTGTCGCACGGCATCCGCAACGAGCAGGATCCCGATGCCCGTTACTCGGAAATGCCCAAGTTCGGCGAGATCCTAGAAGCTGAGGAAATCGATCAGGTGGTCCACTATGTCCGCCAGATTTCCAACCAGGAGGCCGACGCCACCCTGGCTGCTGCGGGTGAAACCGTGTTCCTCGACAACTGTGCCTCGTGCCACATGGAAGATGGCACCGGCGACCGTTACCAGGGCGCGCCGAACCTGACCGACGCCGTTTGGCTGTATGGCGGTGAGGTCGACACGCTGACCGAGACGGTGACCAATTCGCGCTACGGCGTGATGCCCAACTGGACGGGTCGTCTGAGCGAAGCCGATATTCGCGCTGTTTCGACCTATGTTCACTCGCTTGGTGGCGGTGAATAAGTCCTGAAAAGCTTCCGGGGGCCGCAAGGCCCCCGGTTGAAAGCACCGGCCCCCATCCTGTTCGCGCGTTTCCTAGGGGGCCGGTGTCCTTTAACGGGTTTTACCCCATTGACGCGCCGCCGCTACCCCTGGCTTTGGCTTTTTTCGCATCCGCGCCGCTGATCCAGAATGCCATCGACATCCAGGTTGCGATGTAGATCATCCCGATTGCCATGACGATCTCGCCCGGAATGGGGCCGATCCGCGCCCGTTCGGCGAATTGCGCCAGGCTTTCGACCTGGGTTGGGTGGACCAGCAGCTTGCCGATATAGGCGGCGGTCTGGATCATCAGAATCCACAGGTAATTGCGCCGCACCCGCCGCGCCATCGCGGTGGTAAAGCTGATATGGTATTGCGGCCGCAGGTAATCGTCGGCCAGAACCTTTTGCCAGTTCTCTTCGGTATGCAGGTCGCCGTCTTGCAGCATCGGCGCGTAGAAATGGGTCTCCATCCACCGCGACCGCGCCCGCCAGACGTTGAAATAGCGATAGCGCCGCGCCTCTTGCATCATGAAGAACAGGATCAGCACGCCCACCAGGATCAAGGGCAGCGGAGAGGCGTCGGGTGAGGCATAGGAAATCGACAGCGCCACGCCCAACGTGACCACGGCCCAGTTCGTGGTGGTATCAAGGCGTGTGCGCCAGATGGTGCTGCGATAGACCTCGCCACGATAAAGGTGCGCCAGCGCGCCGATTTCGGCGGGGGTGAATTCCTCTTCGTGGTCGATGCTGCGTTTTTCATGCGACGTGTCGTGGTCGTGCATAGCCCTTCCCTTGATTTTTTTGGCCTCTTGGCGGGCCTTTTGTCACAGTGTCATCTGTTTTGATCTGGGTCAAAGCCTATGCAAAGCCGTCATGCGACATGACAATCGCCAACAAATATTTTGGATGTATCAAAAGTGTCCGACACACAGACCCCCGAGCCGAAGCTTTACGCCGCCCGCGAACCCGTCTTTCCCCGCCGGGTCAGCGGCAAGTTCCGCACCCTGAAATGGTGGATCATGGCGATCACCCTGGGCATCTACTACCTGACGCCCTGGATTCGCTGGGATCGCGGGCCCAGCCTGCCCGATCAGGCGGTGCTGGTCGACATGGCGAACCGCCGGTTCTTTATGTTCTGGATCGAGATCTGGCCGCATGAATTCTATTTCATCGCGGGTCTGCTGATCATGGCGGGGCTGGGGCTGTTTCTGTTCACCTCGGCGCTGGGCCGAGTCTGGTGCGGCTATGCCTGCCCACAGACGGTCTGGACCGACCTCTTTATCCTGGTCGAACGCTGGGTCGAGGGTGACCGCAACAAGCGCGTCAAGCTGTGGAACGCCAAGTGGGATGCGCGCAAGATCCGTCTGCGCATGACCAAATGGATTCTATGGTTCCTGATCGCCATCGCGACCGGGGGCGCGTGGGTGTTCTACTTTACCGATGCGCCGACACTGTTGGTCGACCTGGTGACCTTCAGCGCGCATCCGATCGCCTATACCACCATTGGCATCATGGCGCTGTTCACCTTCGTGTTCGGCGGTTTCATGCGCGAACAGGTCTGTATCTACATGTGCCCGTGGCCGCGCATCCAGGCCGCGATGATGGACGAAGACACGCTGGTTGTTGGTTATCGCAGCTGGCGCGGCGAGCCGCGCGGCAAGCACCGCAAGGGCGCCAATGCCGATCAGCTGGGCGATTGCATCGACTGTATGGCCTGTGTGAACGTCTGCCCGGTGGGGATCGACATCCGCGAAGGTCAGCAGCTGGCCTGTATCACCTGCGCGCTGTGTATCGACGCCTGCGACGACGTGATGGACAAGATCGGCAAACCGCGTGGTCTGATCGACTATATGGCCTTTACCGACGAACAGCGCGAACGCGAAGGCAACACGCCCAAATCGGTGTGGAAGCACGTCTTCCGCCCGCGCACCATCCTTTACACCGCGCTGTGGTCGCTGGTGGGTGTCATCCTGCTGGTGGCGCTGTTCATCCGCTCGGATATCGACATGACCGTTTCGCCGGTTCGCAACCCGGTCTACGTCACCATGTCCGACGGCACGATCCGCAACGCCTATGACCTGCGCCTGCGCAACAAGCATGGCGAAGAGCGGCCGTTTCATATTACTGTAAAGGGCGATCCGACTCTGCGCGTGCAGCTCGAAGGGTCGATCTACGAAGTGGTCAATGTGCCCGCCGACACGATGAAGATTCAGCGTGTCTATGTCATGGCGCCTCCGGGATCGGATGCGGCCAAGTCCGAGCGCACCGAGTTCCGCTTCTGGATCGAGGACACTTCGAACGGCGACCGCGCGTCGACTGACACGGTGTTCAACGGAACTGGAAAGTGATCATGGCAGGCAAACCGCTAACCGGGCGAACGGTCTTTATCATCACGGCCTCGGCCTTTGGCGTGATCATTGCCGTCAACGTGGTGATGGCCTGGCTGGCGATCGACACGTTCCCCGGGCTTGAGGTCAAGAACACCTATGTCGCCAGCCAAGAATTCGACGCCCGCCGCGAGGCGCAGCAGCGCCTGGGCTGGGATGTCGAAAGCACCTACGAAAACGGCACGCTGGAGCTGGTCTTTACCGGCCCCGGCGGCGCCTCGGTCATCCCCGAGGACATGCAGGTTCTGCTGGGTCGCACCACCGAATCGCGCAGCGATATTCGCCCCGAGTTCACAGGCTATGCTGGTCGCTACACGGCGCCGGTGCAGCTGGACCGGGGCAAGTGGATGATGCAGATCGAGGCGGTGGCCGAGGATGGCACCGAGTTTCGCCGCCGGTTGGAACTGTTTGTCAGGGGTTGATCCATGACCGCCACTTTTAGCCCGCGCCCTTCGGCCTGTCCGGCTTGTGCGGTGACACCCGCCGCCGAAAAGCTGGCCGAGGCCCGCGCCGCGACCGAGGCGCGGCTGATGCTGTCGCTGCCCACGATCCATTGCGCGGGCTGTATCTCGACGGTCGAACGCGGCCTCAATGCCGCGCCCGGCGTGCGCTCGGCGCGGGTGAACCTGACGCTGAAACGCGTGGCGGTCGAGGCAGAGCCCGACATTACCGCCGAGGATCTGGTCAAGGTGGTCGAAGGCCTGGGCTACGAGGCGCACGAGCTTGACCCCGGCGTGATCTCGGCCACGGCCACCGACAAGGCGGGCCGCGATATCCTGATGCGCATGGCGGTGGCGGGCTTTGCCATGATGAACGTCATGCTGTTGTCGGTCGCGGTGTGGTCGGGCGCAACCGACGCGACGCGCGATCTGTTTCACTGGATCTCGGCGGCGATCGCGCTGCCCACCATCGCCTTTTCGGGCCAGCCGTTCTTTCGCAATGCTTGGGCTGCGCTGTCGGCGCGGCATCTGAACATGGATGTGCCGATCTCGCTGGCGATCCTGCTGGCGGGGGGCATGTCGCTTTATGAAACCATGCTGTCGGGCCGCCATGCCTATTTCGACGCGGCGCTGTCGCTGACCTTCTTCCTGCTGGCCGGGCGGTATCTCGATCACCGCACCCGTGCCGTGGCGCGTTCGGCGGCCGAGGAACTGGCCGCGCTTGAGGTGCCGCGCGCGCTGCGGATCGGTGCTGATGGCGAAGAGACCGTGGCCATTTCCGCCATCGCCGTTGGTGATGTCGTGCGGGTGAAACCCGGCGCGCGCGTGCCGGTCGATGGCGTGGTGATCGCGGGTCAGTCCGAGATCGACCGGTCGCTGCTGACCGGCGAAACCCTGCCCGTCTTTGCGGGCGAGGGCCAGGTTCTTAGTGCCGGCGAGGTCAACCTGACCGGCCCGCTTGATGTGCGCGTGACCGCCGCGGGCGAAGACAGCTCGCTGCACCGCATGGCCGATCTGGTTGCGATCGCGGAAAGCTCGAAAAACCGCTATACCTCGCTGGCCGACCGGGCCGCGCAGATCTATGCGCCGGGCGTTCATTTGCTGGCGCTCTTTGCCTTTATCGGCTGGCTGGTGATCAGTGGGGGCGATGTGCGCCTGGCGCTGAACATTGCCGTGGCCGTGCTGATCATCACCTGTCCCTGCGCGTTGGGTCTGGCCGTTCCGGCCGTGACCACGGCGGCCTCGGGGCGGCTGTTCAAGCGCGGGATGCTGATCAAGGATGGCACCGCTCTGGAACGTCTGGCCGAGGTCGATACCGTTGTCTTCGACAAGACCGGCACCCTGACGCTGGGCATGCCGCAGCCGACTAACATGGGCGATCACGCCCGTCGTGACCTGGAAATCGCTCTGGCGCTGGCGGCGGCTTCGGCCCATCCGCTGGCCGCCGCGCTGGCCCGCGAGGCCGGGCGTGCGGGCATCCACCCGGCTAATGTGTCAAGCATCGCCGAAGTGCCGGGCCATGGCATCGAAGGCCGGATCGGCGATCAGCAGGTGCGGTTCGGCCGCGCCGAATGGCTGGGCGCCGCGGCGGGCTCTGAGACCGCCGCCTGGCTGCGCGTGGGCAATGCCGCCCCGGTGGAGTTTACCTTTGCCGACAGCCTGCGCCCCGGCGCCCAAGAGGCCGTGACCGGCCTGCTGCAACAGGGCATCACCGTGCATCTGGTGTCGGGCGACGCGCCTGCGCCGGTGGCCGATCTGGCCGCGCGTCTGGGTATCGAACACTGGCAGGCCGCGACCCTGCCGCAAGACAAGGCGGCCTTTGTGCAGGGGCTGGCCCAGGCCGGGCAGCGCGTGCTGATGGTGGGTGACGGGCTGAATGATACGGCGGCGCTGGCGGCGGCGCATGTGTCGATCTCGCCCTCGTCGGCGCTGGATGCGGCGCGGGTGGCATCGGATATCGTGCTGCTGGGCGCCGATCTGTCGCCGCTGGGCGACTCGTTGATTACCGCCCGCAAGGCGACCCGCCGGATCAAGGAAAACTTTGCCATTTCCCTGGGCTACAACGTCATCGCCGTGCCGATTGCGCTGGCCGGGTTCGCCACGCCGCTGGCTGCGGCCTTGGCGATGTCCTTGTCGTCGATTACGGTGTCGCTGAACGCATTGCGCCTGAGGTAACCCATGGAAACGCTGGTCTATCTGATCCCGATCTCGCTGTTCCTGGGGGGGCTGGGGCTGGTGGCGTTCTTCTGGGCGCTGCGCTCGCGTCAGTTCGAAGACCCCGACGGCGACAGTCAGCGCTTTCTCAGCACTGACTGGGACGATCACCCCAAACCCTGATCAGATTACGATGCCGGCCCGATGGTCGCGCATTCGGTGCCGCGCGCAGACAGGCGGCGGCACGCCAGATCGGCGTCTTCGCGGGTCATGCCGACGAAGTTGGCGTTAAAGCCGCGGCTGGTCTGGTTGACCTTGCGCAGGGCGTCATCCAGCGTTTCGATCTCGACCAGCGCGGTTTGCAGCAGCACGCGTTCGGCCTGATAGCGTGACGGATACAGCCCCACATTGATGCCCCACAGGCGCCCGCCCGAGGTCGAGACCCGGGTGACGATTTCCTGCCCGCTTTCGGGCGCGGGGGCGGCCGCAGGGGCCGGTTCGGGTGCCAGCGAGGCCAGCATCAGGCGTTCCGGCCGGGCGCGCGGGGTGGCATCGGCGGGGATGCGGGCGGCCAGCGCGGTTTCCGTAGACGGCGTGTTCTGGGCCTCGGGCGCGGCTTCGGCCAGTTGCGGCTCGGCGGTTTCGGCCGTCGGCGTTTCCACCGGTGCCTCGATTGCGGCCTGCAGCGCGCTTTCGATGCCGTCCTGCATGGCGATCAGCACCTCTGGGGGCGGGGCCTGCACCGGGCGGGCGCGCGGCACGGGCGAGGTCTTGAGGCTGGCGATCTGGGTCGGTGCGTTGTTGCCGACGCGGCCCAGATAGCTGGGCTTGCCAGGCCGGTTTACCGCGACCCGCGTCGGGGCACGGCGAAAGCCGATATCCAGCAACTCGGCCACCTGGGCGTTGCGCGACGCAGACGAGCGCCCGCCGAAAACGGTGGCGATGATGCGTTCCTGCCCACGCTCGGCCGAGGCCACAAGGTTGAACCCGGCGGCGCGGGTATAGCCCGTCTTGATGCCGTCGGCGCCCTTGTAGCTGCCCAGAAAGCGGCGGTTGGTATTGGCCACCGTCTTGCCGCCGGCATCGGCGGTGCGGCGCGAGAACAGGTTGTAATAGTCGGGATAGTCATAGAACACGTGCCGGCCCAGCGTGGTCATGTCGCGGGCGGTCGACAGGTGACCGGCCTCGGTCAGGCCATTGGCGTTCTTGAAGGTCGTGCGGCTCATGCCCATCGACTTGGCGGTGCGGTTCATGCGGCGCGCGAATGCGGCCTCGGACCCTTCGATCGCCTCGCCGATGGCGGTGGCGGCATCGTTGGCCGATTTCACCGCTGCCGCGCGGATCAGGTAGCGCAGCTTGATCTTTTGCCCGGCCCGCAGGCCCAGTTTCGACGGCGGCTCGGCCGCGGCATTGCGAGAGATCGTGACCTCGGTATCCAGCGAGATCTCGCCATGCTCGATCGCCTCGAAGGCGATGTAGAGCGTCATCATCTTGGTCAGAGAGGCCGGGTGCAGCCGGGTATCGGCATTGCGCGAATGCAGCACCTCGCCCGATCGCGCGTCGATCACCATGGCGGCATAAGGCGCAGCCATGGCCACGGGCGCGGCCAAAAGGAACACAAGCGTCAGAAACGCGCGAAGAATGCCCACGGGGGAGAGGTGCCGGAAAACCTGCACGATACCTGCCTTTACTGCCTCATTCCGCCCGGTTTTCCGGGTCGGATCTTGATTTGTTTTGCCAAGCCTAGCACAGGGTATGCATTCGGAAAACACCCTATTTTCAACGGATTTGCCGTGGGTGCTGGCACGAGGCTAGATGTTGGGGCGTGCGCTCGGGCAGGGGCCAGATCAACCCAGATCGCTTACCAGACGCGGCAATTCGCCCAGATCGGGCAACTCGCGATAGCGCGGATGGGTGCGGGGGGGCTCGGCATGTTCCAGCTCCCATGTCAGGTCATGCGGGACATAGACCCCCCAGGCCCCGGCCTCGATCGCGGGGATGACATCGGATTTCAGCGAATTGCCCACCATCAGCGCCGCCCCGGCCCCGCTGCCATGGCGGGTGAAGATGTCGGTATAGATGTGCGGGGTTTTGTAGCTGACGATCTCGACGCCATCGAACAGATCGCCCAGCCCCGATTGCGCCAGCTTGCGTTCCTGATCCAAGAGGTCGCCCTTGGTGATCAGCAGGATGCGGTGGCTGGCGGCCAGGCCCTCGACCGCTTCGCGGGCATGGGGCAGCAGGTGGATGGGGTGGCGCAGCATGTCCTGACCGGCGGCCAGCAGCTCGGCGATGACCGAGGCGGGCACGCGTTCCTCGGTGACCTCGATCGCGGTTTCGATCATCGACAGCACAAAGCCCTTTATGCCGAACCCATAGTGGCCGACATTGCGGCGCTCGGCCGCCAGCAGGCGGTCATGCAGGTGGTCGCGATCGGTAAAATCGGCCAGCAATTCGGCGAATCGTTCCTGGGTCAGGCGAAAGAACTGTTCGTTCTGCCAAAGGGTATCATCCGCATCAAAGCCGATTGTCGTGATTTGAGCGCCCATTTGGCCTCCTACATGGGGTCACAGTGGCCCTTAAGCCTTTTCAGGCCGGTCGCCGTCCCTATATATGAGGCCCGAACCTATTGTCATTGCAACCACCACGGAGCCGGCGTCGTGCGCATCACTGCCGCCACCATGTCCGATAAAGACGACAGCCCCGAAGGCGAAGCCGGCGTTCTGACCCAGACGCGGCCCAAGACGCAGCGCCCGCCGCTGTACAAGGTGCTGATCCTCAATGACGACTACACGCCGATGGAATTCGTGGTGCATGTGCTGGAACGGTTCTTTGGTCTCAACCACGCCCAGGCGTTCGAGCTGATGCTGACCGTGCACAAGAAAGGCGTCGCGGTCGTGGGGGTCTTTACCTACGAGATCGCCGAGACCAAGGTTGCGCAGGTGATGGATTTCGTCCGCCGCCACCAGCACCCGCTGCAATGCACGCTTGAAAAGGAATAGGGCGCGCCCCTAGCCATCACATGTCCCATTCCCGTTTGACACTGGCGCTGGAAACCGGCGCGGCCGTGCTGCCCGATGATGGTCTGATCGCGGTGATCGGGCCCGATGCGGGGGCCGATCTGTCGGCCCTGCCGCGCGACCGGGTGCAGATCATCCAGGGCTTTCGCCCCGATCACGACGCCTGGGCCGGGCGCGGCTATCAAGTGGTGACCGATCTGGGCGATGACTATGCGGCGGCGGTGGTGTTCGTGCCGCGCGCCAAGGCGCAGGCCCGGCTGTGGCTGGCCCGCGCGCTGGCCGCGACCAAGGGCGGTTTGGTGATCGTCGATGGCCAGAAAACCGACGGTATCGACAGCCTGTTCAAGGACTGCCGCAAGCGCGCCGCCTGTTCACCCGCCCTGTCGAAATCGCATGGCAAGCTGTTCAGCCTGACCGGCGACGCCGCCGATCTGGCCGACTGGGCCGCGCCGGACCACCAGGCGCCCGAGGGGTTCGAAACCCAGCCGGGCGTGTTTTCCGCCGATGCGGTCGACCGGGGCTCGGCCCTGCTGGCGCAGGCCTTGCCGGCCAAGATCAAGGGCCGCGTGGCCGATCTGGGCGCGGGTTGGGGCTATCTGTCGGCGCAGGTGCTGGACCGCGCCGCGATCACCGAGCTGCACCTGATCGAGGCCGATCACGCCGCGCTGGATTGCGCGCGCCGCAACGTGACCGACCCGCGTACGCAGTTTCACTGGGCCGATGTCACCAAGTTCAAACCGGGCGTGAAATTCGATGTCATCCTCTGCAACCCGCCCTTTCACACCAGCCGCGCCGCCGATCCGGCGCTGGGTGTGGCCTTTCTGGCGGCGGGCGCGCGGATGCTGACGCCCGGCGGCGAGATGTGGATCGTCGCCAACCGCCATCTGCCCTACGAGCGCAGCCTGGCCACGCTGTTCCGCGACGTGGCCGAAATGGGCGGCGACACCGGGTTCAAGATCATCCGCGCCGCGCACCCTCTGGGGGTCTCTCGCCCCCGGCGGTGAAACTCTCTAACCTCTGGACAGGGAATCAGGAGATCCTGGCATGAGCTTTTCCATCGCTGGCAAAACCGCCATCGTCACCGGCGCCGCGAATGGCATCGGCCTGGCTATCGCCCGTCATTTCGCCGAGCATGACGCCAATGTCGTGTTCGCCGACATGGATGAAAAATCGCTGATCGAACAGGTGGGCGAGGCCGCCCAAACCGAGGGCAATATCCGCTATTTCGCGGGCGATCTGCGCGAAAAGCTGACCATTGCCAACCTGCTGTCGGCCACGATCGACGCGTTCGAGCGTGTCGATATCCTGGTCAACGCCAGCCGCCAGCTGCTGACCTCGGACCCGCTTAACCCCGATGACGACGCGGTTGAACAGCTGTTGCAGCAAAACCTGATGACCAGCCTGCGCATGTCGCAATGCGTGGCGCGGCGGATGATCAAGCAGGCCGAGGACGAAGAGCGCGAGGATGGCACGATCGGCACGATCATCAACCTGTCGTCGATCGCGGCGCGGCGGACGCATCCGTCGCTGTTGGGCTATTCGGTCAGCTGCGCGGCGCTGGACCAGATGACCCGCTCGCTGGCGGTGGCCATGGCGCCGCATCGCATTCGGGTGAATGCGGTGGCGTTCGGCTCTGTTCTCAGCGACAGCCTGAAAACCAGCCTGCGCGAGCACACCGATTACCGCGCCGATATTCGCGACCACACGCCGCTGGCGCGGATCGCCAAACCGTCAGAGGTGGCCGAGGCGGCGCAGTTCCTGGCCTCGGACGCGGCCAGTTTCATGACCGGGCAGATCTTGACCGTCGATGGCGGCCGCACCCTGCTTGATCCGGTTGCGGCCCCGGCGCACTGATCCTTACGGGTGGGTGCGGGCGCATTGCGCCAGCGCTCGGTCGGCCTCTTCGCTGAGCACCGCATAGCGTTCGCGTAGCGATTTCAGCTTGGCCTTTTCGCTGGCCGTGTCGATGGCGACAGGGCGTTCGACCTCGACCGTATCCGAGCTGTTGCACAGCACCATTCCGACATTGCGGTTCGGATGATGGCCATAGCAGAACTGGAACCGCGGTTCGGTGCGCAGCTCTGTCTCGATGGCATAGCCACGTTTCAGGTTCTGTTCGGTTTCGATGATCAGCGCGCCCACGATGTCGCGGTCATGAACGGCGGCGCGGTCGCATTGCTGACGCGGGGTGGCGCAGGCGGCCAGGGCCAGCACCGGCAAAAGGGCAAGGGCGGTGTATCGCATGACAAGATCCTCGTTACGACCAGACCAATATAGGTGCGACACGGGGCCGAGACAATTCCGCACGTCGTCGCGGGGGCGGCTGGTGCGGTGCGGGCAAAGCTGTTAGTCAATCGCGCGACACGAATGGGAGGCCCGTCATGAGCGATGATTTCGACACCCGCAAAGCCCGCGCTTCGGCCTGGTTCCGAGAGCTGCGCGATCAGATCGTCGCGGCCTTCGAGGGGCTGGAAGACACGCAGGCGACCGGCCCCTTTGCCGGCAACACGCCGGGCCGGTTCGAGGTGACGGAAACCCGGCGCGCCTCGGCCGACGGCTCGGACGCCGGTGGCGGGTTGATGAGCGTGATGCGCGGCGGGCGCGTGTTCGAAAAGATCGGGGTGAATGTGTCCACAGTTTACGGCCAGCTGGGCGAGCGCGCGCAACAGGCCATGGCTGCGCGTGGCATTCCGGGCATGGCCGATGACCCGCGGTTCTGGGCCTCGGGCATCTCGCTGGTGGCGCATATGCAAAACCCGCACACCCCTGCCGTTCACATGAATACCCGCATGTTCTGGACGCCCCATGCCTGGTGGTTTGGCGGCGGGTCCGACCTGAACCCCTGCATCGAATATGCCGAGGACACCGCGCATTTCCATGCCGTTCAGAAAGAACACTGCGACCGCCACGATGCGGGCTATTACCCGCGCTTCAAGGAATGGGCGGACGAATATTTCTATGTGCCGCATCGCAACCGCGCGCGCGGTGTGGGCGGTATTTTCCTAGACGACCACAACACCGGCGACTGGGAGGCCGATTTCGCCTTTATCCAGGACGTGGGCCGCGCCTTTCTGCCCGCCTTTGTGCCGGTGACGGAAAAGCGTCGCGACACGCCCTGGACCGAGGCCGACAAGGACGCGCAGCTGGTGCATCGCGGGCTCTATGCCGAATACAACCTAGTCTATGACCGGGGCACCAAATTCGGCCTGGAAACCGGCCATGACGCCAATGCCGTGCTGATGAGCCTGCCGCCGCTGGCCAAATGGGTGTAACCGGCGCGCGATGCTGATCCTGTTCAACAAGCCCTTCAACGTGCTGTCGCAATTCACCGACAAGGGCAACGAGGGCTCGGATCGGCAGACATTGTCCGATTACATCGACGTGCCGAATGTCTATGCCGCCGGGCGGCTGGATCGCGACAGCGAGGGGTTGCTGCTGCTGACCGATGACGGGCGGCTGCAAAACCGCATTGCCAGCCCCAAGGCCAAGATGCCGAAAACCTATTGGGTGCAGGTCGAGGGCATTCCCGATGAGGCCGCCCTTGCGGCGCTGCGCGATGGCGTCGCGCTGAACGACGGCCAGACCCGCCCGGCCAAGGTGCGCCGCATCGACGAACCCGCAGGCCTCTGGCCCCGCACGCCCCCGGTGCGGTTTCGCAAATCGGTGCCCGATTGCTGGATCGAACTGACCATCACCGAGGGCCGTAACCGCCAGGTGCGCCGCATGACCGCCGCCGTGGGCCACCCCACTCTGCGCCTGATCCGCTATCGCATTGGCGAGTGGTCGATCGACGGGCTGGCCAGCGGAAAATGGCGGCCGGCCTAGGTTTGGTCTCTACTTGGTCAGCAAACATGCTAGGCTGATGCCCTCACACACTCGCAATATCTGAGGGACGACATGGCTGATATCCGAACCACAAAAGGGCGCGGGCGCCGTTACGACAGCGTGCTGGACACGATCGGCGATACGCCGACGATTCGCGTCAACAACCTGGGGCCGGACGGGGTAACGGTTTATGTAAAATTCGAGGCCTTCAATCCCGGCGGCTCGGTCAAGGACCGTCTGGCGGTGAACATCATCGAGGCGGCCGAGCGTGATGGCCGGCTGAAACCGGGCCAGACCGTGGTCGAGGCCACCAGCGGCAACACCGGGATCGGTCTGGCGATGGTCTGCGCGCAAAAGGGCTATCCGCTGGTCGTGACCATGGCCGACAGTTTCTCGATCGAGCGCCGACGCCTGATGCGGATGCTGGGCGCCAAGGTCGTGCTGACCCCGCGCGCGCAAAAGGGCTTTGGCATGTATCAAAAGGCCAAGGAGCTGGCCGAGGCCAATGGCTGGTTCCTGGCGCATCAGTTCGAAACCGACGATAACGCCGATATTCACGCCGCCACCACCGCGCAGGAAATCCTGAGCGATTTCGCGGGCGAGCGGCTGGATTACCTGGTGACGGGCTATGGCACCGGCGGCACCGTGTCGGGCGTCGGACGCGTGCTACGCAAGGAACGGCCCGAGACCAAGATCATCCTCTCGGAACCCGCCAATGCCGCGCTGGTCAACAGCGGCACCGGTCAGGAACGCAATGCCGAGGGCGAACCCGCGGCCAGCCACCCCGCGTTCGAGCCGCACCCCATCCAGGGCTGGACGCCCGATTTCATCCCGCTGGTGCTGCAAGAGGCGATCGACGGGAAATACTACGATCAGCTGATCCCGGTGCCCGGCCCCGTCGGCATCGAATGGGCACGCAAGCTGGCCGCGAAAGAGGGTATCTTTACCGGCATCTCGGGCGGCTCGACCTTTGCCATCGCCATGCAGATCGCCGAAAAGGCCGACCCCGGCAGCGTGATCCTGGTGATGCTGCCCGACACCGGCGAACGCTATCTGTCGACCCCGCTGTTCGAAGGCATTGCCGAGGACATGGACGACGAAGAGGTGGCGATCTCGAAATCGACGCCGGGCTATCAGATGGGGTGATCTCTGGCCGCGTCAGGCCAGATGACGATCATGATGCAGGCGCGCTGGGATGTGCGCCTGCATTCCCCGATTACCCTTGTGCCTGCTTTTTCCGGGCGGCTTGCTGGGCTTCGAATTTTTCCCACACATGCATCCGCCCTTTCTGCCGGGCATCGGCCAGCCACATTTTGCGGCGGGCATCGGCGACCTCTAGATTGCGGTATTTTCCACCTGAAAATTTAGCCCAGTCGATCGCCAGACCAAGTTTGACTATTTCGGCGGACAGATCCCGGCCATCGGGCAGATAGCATTTCGCGACGGTGCGCCCATAGGCATCCTGTTCCGTCACCTCGGCCCGGATGGTCTGCCCCTTGCAAAGCCTCATCATGCCGCGTTTGGCGCGGACGCCATACGGGTGGTTCATCTCGGGCGCGTCGACACCGAACAGGCGGATTTGGGTTTTTCGGATGACCAGTGTGTCGCCGTCCACGACAAAGGCGGGGCCGCTAAGGACGATAGGGGCAGGCGTCGGTTGGGCTGAATGGGTATCAAATGGCTGGGGCTGCTGCTCGCGCGCGGGTGCGGGGCGGGACGGGGGCGTCTTGTCGTCAGGCGTGCGGCCGATCAGATAAAGCACAACCGCCGAAGCGGCGAGGAACAGAAATAAGGCCATCCAAAACCACCCGACACGTGAAGCGTTAAATATCCTGAAGATTTCAACGTATAGTGGCGCGCGGTGCCCGAGTAGGGGCAAGGCTGGAAAAACTCTGTTTCTGGCCGGGGCGTCAGCCCCGGATCGCGTCGATCATGATTTGCACATTGTCGGGGTTGGCGTCGGGGGTGATGCCGTGGCCCAGATTGAAAATGTGCGGGCCCTTGGAAAACGCCTGTTTGATACGCTTGGTCTCGTCGATCAGGGCCTGGCCGCCGGTGACCATGTGACCCGGCGCCAGGTTGCCCTGCACGCAGCCATCGACCTGCACATTCGCCGCCGCCCAGTCGGCCGACACCGAATTGTCCAGCGCGACGCAATCGGCGCCGGTGGCCTTGGCGAAACCGATATAGTTGTCGCCCGCCTCACGCGGGAAGGCGATGACCGGCACGCCGGGGTGGCGGGCGTTCAGCGCGGTGATGATTTCCTTGGCCGGTTGCAGGGCATAGCGCTCAAAGGCCTCGCCTTTCAGCGAGCCGGCCCAGCTGTCGAAAATCTTGACGACCTCGGCCCCGGCCTCGATCTGTTTCGACAGGTATTCGATGGTGCCCTTGGTGATCAGGTCGATCAGCGCGTCGAACACCGGCTGGTTCTCGGTGCGCAGCGCGTGGGCCGGGCCCTGATCCTTGGTGCCGCGCCCGGCGATCATGTAGGTGGCCACCGTCCAGGGCGCGCCGGCAAAGCCGATCAGCGTGGTCTCGGCCGGCAATTCGCGCGACAGGATGCGCACGGTTTCGTAGATCGGGCTTAGCACCTCGTCGATATCGCCCACGCCTTTCAGCGCGTCGAAATCGGCCTGGGTGGTCACGGTCGACAGGCGCGGGCCTTCGCCGGTGACGAACCACAGATCGGCGCCCAGCGCCTGCGGCAGCAGCAGGATATCGGCAAACAGGATCGCCGCGTCGAACCCGTAGCGGCGGATCGGTTGCAGCGTGACCTCGGCGGCCAGTTCGGGGTTATAACACAGCGACAGGAAATCGCCGGCCTGCGCCCGCGTGGCGCGGTATTCGGGCAGGTAGCGGCCCGCCTGACGCATCATCCATACCGGCGGCACATCCTGAACCTCGCCTGCCAGCGCGCGCATCAGTTTCTTGGTCTCGGCCATGTCTTTCCCCGTCTGTTGCTGCTGGGCGTCGTCGCCCGCCTGCGCCAACATGTCAAGAGCGGGGGCATTGCAAGGTCAATCTGACGCGCGTAAGGAACGGGGCATGACGAATACGCTTCCTACACCCGCTTCTCCGCTGAAAATCGGCACGCGCGGCTCGCCGCTGGCGCTGGCACAGGCCTACGAGACCCGCGCCCGCCTGATGGCGGCGTTTGACCTGCCCGAAGAGGCGTTCGAAATCGTGGTCATCAAGACCACGGGCGACAACATGGCGATGATCAACGCCGACCGCCCGCTGAAAGAGATCGGCGGCAAGGGTCTGTTCACCAAGGAAATCGAAGAGGCGATGCTGTCGGGCGACATCGACATCGCCGTGCATTCGATGAAGGACATGCCGGTCGAACAGCCGGGCGGGCTGGTGCTGGATTGCTATCTGCCGCGCGAAGATGTGCGCGATGCGTTCGTATCGCCGCATGTAGGTGCGCTGGCCGATCTGCCGCAGGGCGCGGTTGTGGGCACCTCGTCGCTGCGCCGCCGGGCACAGCTGTTGGCGCGGCGGCCCGATCTGAATGTCGTGGAATTTCGCGGCAACGTGCAGACCCGGCTGAAAAAGCTGGAAGATGGCGTGGCCGTTGCGACCTTCCTGGCGATGGCCGGCCTGACCCGTCTGGGTCGGACAGAGGTGGTGACCGCCGCCATCGAGCCCGAGGACATGCTGCCCGCCGTGGCCCAGGGCGCGATCGGCATCGAACGCCGCGGTGATGACACCCGCGTGGCTGAGATGTTGCAGGCCATTCACCACATCCCCACTGGCCAGCGCCTGGCCGCCGAGCGCGCCTTTCTGGCTGCGCTGGACGGGTCGTGCCAGACGCCGATCGGCGGTTTGGCCGAGCTGGATGGCGACACCTTGCGCCTGCGCGGCGAGATCCTGCGCCCCGACGGCAGCGAGGTTCTGCGCGATGACGTGACCTGTGCGATTGCCGACGGGGCCGAGGCCGGTCGCCAGATGGCGCTGGGCCTGCGCGCGCAGGCGGGCGAGGGGTTCTTTACCCTTTAATTGCCGGTGATCTCGATCAGCTGTTCCACATAGGGGCCGATGTCATTGACGATCAGCGCCACGCCTTCGGCCGTGGGGTGCAGCCCGTCGGGTTGCAGGTAATCGGTGATTGCGCCCTCTTTGGCCGCCTGATCGGCAATGGCCGACATGAAATGCACGTAATGCAGCGTGTCATATTGCGCGGCCAGTTCGGGATAGATCGCGTCGAACTCGCGCTGGTAGTCGGGGCCGTAATTGGCGGGCGCGGCGATGCCGATCAGCAGAATGGGCAGGCGGTGTTCCTGCGCTTTTTGAATGATCGCCTCAAGGTTTGCGCGGGTCACGGCGGGATCAACCCCGCGCAGCATGTCATTGGCGCCAAGCTCGATCATCAGCGCATCGACATCGGGCGTCAGCGTCCAGTCGATGCGTGACAGCCCGCCGGCGCTGGTATCACCCGATACGCCCGCGTTGATCACCCGCACCTCGTGGCCGTGACCCACCAGCCAGCGCGACAGCTGCGGCACGAACCCGTCCTGTTCGATCAGCCCATAGCCCTGAGTCAGGCTGTCACCCAGCGCGGCGATGGTCACGGGCTCTGCCCGCAGGGGCAGCGCGGCCACGAAAGCCAGCCCCAACCCCGCAAACAGGTTGCGCAGCGCGCCCATTGACCCATATCGACGGGTAAGCAGCATTACAGGCCCTCCATGTCCGATCCTATCCTTTCCCTATCAGATGTAACCCTGACGCTGAAAGGCAATGCCGGGCCGGTGGAAATCCTGCATGGCATATCATTGGACGTGGCGCAGGGGCAAAGCGTCGGCCTGATCGGCCCTTCGGGGTCGGGCAAGTCGTCGCTGTTGATGCTGATGGGCGGGTTAGAGCGCGCCACGGGCGGGCAGGTGCGGGCGCTGGGCCATGATCTGGGCGCGCTGGGCGAGGACGCTTTGGCGCGGTTTCGGCGGCGCCATATGGGCGTGGTGTTTCAGTCGTTTCACCTGATCCCGACCATGACCGCGCTGGAAAACGTCGCCACCCCGCTGGAACTGGCCGGGGCCCGCGACGCGTTTGACCGCGCCGCCGAGGAATTGCGCGCCGTGGGGCTGGGCGCGCGGATGGATCACTATCCCAGCCAGATGTCGGGCGGCGAGCAACAGCGCGTTGCCCTGGCCCGTGCCGCCGCGCCGCGCCCCGATATCCTGCTGGCGGACGAACCCACCGGCAATCTCGACGGCGCCAATGGCGAGGCGATTATCGAGATGCTGTTCGGCCTGCGCGACCGCCACGGCGCGACGCTGGTTCTGGTGACCCATGCGCGCGAGCTGGCCGAACGCTGCGACCGCGTGGTGCGCCTGCGCGATGGCCGCATCGACGGGGCCGCCGCATGAGCCTGCCCATCGCCGCCCGCATCGCCCGGCGCGAGCTGCGCGGCGGGTTGCGCGGCTTTCGCGTGTTTCTGGCCTGTCTGGCGCTGGGCGTCGCGGCCATCGCCGCCGTGGGCACCGTGCGCGAGGGGATCGAGGCCGGTCTGCGCGCCAACGGGGCGGTGATCCTGGGGGGCGATGCGCAGATGTCGTTCACCTATCGCCGTGCGTCGGACGCCGAACGCGACTGGATGCAGGCCAATGCCCGCGCCGTGTCCGAGGTGATTGATTTTCGCTCCATGGCCGTTGTGGGCGATCAGCGGGCGCTGACGCAGATCAAGGCGGTCGATGATCTTTATCCGCTCTATGGGCAGGTCGAGCTGTCTCCGCCCATGCCGATCGACCGGGCGCTGGCGGGTGACAGCGTGGTCATGGCGCGGGTGCTGGCCGATCGTCTGGGCGTGGCACCGGGCGATAGGGTGCGTCTGGGCGCCAAGGAGTTCACCCTGTCGGCCATCCTGCTGCGCGCGCCCGATGACGCGGGCGCGGGCTTTGCGCTGGGGCCGCCGAGCATCGTGCGCGGCGCGGCGCTAGAGGGCACGGGCCTGTTGTCTGCGGGCAGCCTGTTTGACAGCGATTACCGCCTGGCCCTGCCCGAGGGAGCCGATCTGGCCGCCCTTCAGGCCAAGGCAGAGCGCCTCTTTCGCGACACCGGGCTGCGCTGGCGCGATGCGCGCAATGCCGCGCCGGGCGTGACCCGCTTTGTCGAACGCATGGGCGCCTTTCTGGTGCTGGTCGGGCTGGCCGGTCTGGCGGTGGGGGGTGTCGGCGTGTCGGCTGCCGTGCGCGCCTATCTCGACAGCAAGACCGAGGTCATCGCCACGCTCAAAACCATCGGGGCCGAGGGTCGGGTGATCTTTGCCGCCTATCTGATGCAGATCGGGGTGCTGGCGGTGCTGGGCATCGCGATCGGGCTGGTTCTTGGCGCGCTGATCCCGCTGGCGCTGGCCCCGGTGATCGAGGCGCAACTGCCACTGCCCGCCGATCTGGGCGTGGCGGCGGGGCCGCTGGCGCAGGCGGCGCTTTATGGCGTGCTGACCGCGCTGATCTTTACCCTTTGGCCCCTGTCGCGCAGCGGCCAGATCCGCGCCGCCGCCCTGTTTCGCGATGAGATTGAGCACAGCTTTGCCCTGCCGGGCTGGCGCGTGGCGCTGGTGACGCTGGGGCTGATCGCGGCGCTGGTGGGCGCGGCGGCCTGGCTGTCGGGCGTGGCCTGGCTGACCTATTGGGCGGCGGGCGGCATTGCCGGGGCGCTGGTGCTGCTGATCATCGTGGCCGGAGCGCTGAAATGGCTGGCGCGCCGGGCCGCCAAGGCACGGGCCCTGCGCGGGCGCACCGCGCTGCGGCTGGCGCTGGGCGCGATTGGCGGGCCGGGGGGCGAGGCGCGCTCGGTCGTGTTGTCGCTGGGGCTGGGCCTGTCGGTGCTGGCCGCCGTCGGCCAGATCGACGCCAACCTGCGCAACGCTATCGCGGGCGAATTGCCCGATGTCGCGCCCAGCTATTTCATCGTCGATATCCAGCCCGACCAGGTGCAGGGCTTTCTGACCCGCGTGAATACCGACCCCGGCGTCAGCCGTGTGCAGACCGCGCCGATGCTGCGCGGCGTGATCACCCGCATCAACGGCCAGCCCGCGCGCGAGGTGGCCGGCGATCATTGGGTGCTGAGTTCTGATCGGGGCGTCACCAGTTCGGACAGGCCACCGCCTGGCACGGTCATCACCGACGGCCAGTGGTGGCCCGCCGATTACGACGGCCCCGCGCAGATCAGTTTCGCGCAGGAAGAGGCGCAAGAGATGGGCCTGAAGCTGGGCGATCTGCTGACGGTCAACATTCTGGGCCGCGATATCAATGCCACGATCACCAGCTTTCGGGTGGTCGATTTCTCGACCGCCGGGATCGGGTTCGTGATGTCGATGAACCCCGCCGCGCTGGCCGGGGCGCCCTATACCTCGATCGCGACGATCTATGCGTCTGATGCCGCCGAGGCGCCCATTCTGCGCGATCTGGCGGCCAGCTATCCCAATATCACCGCGATCCGGGTGCGCGACGCCATCGACCGCGTGGCCGAGGTGCTGCGCGGGTTGGCGGCGGCGATCACCTATGGCGCGCTGGCGACGCTGGTGACGGGCCTGTTCGTGCTGATTGGCGCGGCGGCGGCGGGCGAACGCGCCCGGGTCTATGAGGCGGCGATATTGAAAACCGTGGGCGCGGTGCGCGGGCAGGTGCTGGCCTATTTCACGCTGCGCTCGGCCATTCTGGGCGCGGCGGCGGGCGGGGTTGCCGTTCTGGCGGGCGGCATTGCCGGATGGGCGGTGATGACATTCGTGATGGAAGAGGCGTTTGTGTTTCAACCCGGCTCGGCCCTTGTCATCGTCGCGGGGGGCGTTGCGATGACCGTTCTAGCCGGTCTGGGCTTTGCCCTGCGACCCCTGTCGGCTCGGCCCGCGCGGGTGCTGCGGGCGCGCGAATAGGTCGCGTGATTGCCGGGTGTCAAACCGCGCGCGCCGGTTTAGGTTGGCCGCAGGAGGTATCGCGAATGCTAAGCGTGACCGATCTGGCGAAATCCTATGGGCAGGGTGATGCGCGCGTGGCGTTGTTCGAAGGCGTGTCGTTTGACGTGGCCGCGGGCGAGGCCGTGGCGCTGACCGGTGAATCGGGCAGCGGCAAAAGCACCCTCTTGCATCTGTGCGCCGGGCTGGATCTGCCCGATGCCGGTCAGGTGCGGATCGGCGGGCGCGATCTGGCGGCGCTGTCCGAACGCGGGCGGGCCGGGCTGCGGCGTGGGCAGATCGGGCTGGTGTTTCAGCATTTCAACCTGGTGCCGTCGCTGAACGCGGCCGACAACCTGGCCTTTCAGGCGCGGCTGGCGGGGCGGCATGACCCCGCGCATTGCGCCGATCTGATGGCGCGGCTGGGCCTTTCGGGCCTGGGCGGCCGCTATCCCGAACAGCTGTCGGGCGGGCAGCAACAGCGCGTCGCGATCGGGCGGGCGCTGGCGGCGCGGCCGGGGCTGATCCTGGCGGATGAGCCCACCGGCAACCTTGACGAGGCCACCGGCGACGCGGTGCTGGACCTGCTGCTGGATCTGGTTGCAGACACCGGCGCGGCCCTGCTGATGGTCACTCATTCCGAACGATTGGCAACACGGCTGCCCCGGCGGCTGCACCTGCATTCGGGGCGGTTGGGGTGATGTATCGCGCGGCCCTTTCCGCCCTGTTGTCGCATTGGTGGCGGCACAAGGTGCAGCTGGCCAGCCTGCTGCTGGGGCTGGCATTGGCGACGGCGTTGTGGTCGGGGGTGCAGGCGATCAACGCCCAGGCGCGCGACAGCTATGATCGCGCGGCGCAGATGCTGGGGCAGGGGCGTTACGCGCGGCTGGTCTCGCCTGAGGGGCCGATGGATCAGGCCCGCTTTGCCGCGCTGCGCCGGGCGGGCTGGCCGGTCTCGCCGCTGATCGAGGGGCGGCTGCGGCTGAGCGACGGATCGGTGCGCCTGATCGGGATCGAACCTTTGACCGCGCCGCAGGGCGTGGCGCCCGAGGGGCTGGAGGCCACCGCATCTGATTTCGCCGACTTCCTGCGCCCGCCGGGCCTGTTGCTGGCCGCGCCCGAAACCGTCGAAGCGCTGCGGGACGAGCCGGGCCTGCCGCCCTTGCGCGCCGTCGAGGGCATATTGCCCGGCGTGGTGGTGGCCGATATCGGCATCGCGCAGGGGCTGCTGGGGATGGGCGGGCAGCTCTCGGCGCTGATCGTGACGGGCGATGTGCCGGGCGAAGTGGCGCCGGGGCTGCGGCTGTTGCCGCCGCAATCGGGTGGCGACATGGCGCGGCTGACCGACAGTTTTCACCTGAACCTGACGGCCTTTGGCCTGCTGTCTTTCGCGGTGGGTCTGTTCATCGTCCATGCCGCGATCGGGTTGGGGTTTGAACAGCGTCGGGCGATGTTCCGCACCCTGCGGGCGCTGGGCCTGCCGCTGCGCGACCTGTGCCTGCTGTTGGCCGCCGAGGTGGCGATACTCGCCGTTCTGGCCGGGCTGATCGGGGTGGCGCTGGGCTATGTCGTGGCGGCCGCGCTGTTGCCCGATGTGGCGGCGACGCTGCGCGGGCTTTACGGGGCCGAGGTCTCGGGCAGTCTCAGCCTGTCGCCCGCCTGGTGGCTGGGCGGGATCGCGATTGCGCTGGCCGGGGCGGCGGTGGCAGCGGGGCAAAGCCTGTGGCGGCTGTGGCGCCTGCCAATCCTGGCACCGGCGCAGCCACGCGCCTGGGCGCGGGCCTCGGACAAGGCGCGGCGGGTGCAGCTTGCCGGGGCTGCCCTGCTGTTTCTGGTCGCGCTGGGGCTGGGGATCTGGGGGCAGGGGCTGGTGGCCGGGTTCGCCTTGCTGGGCGCGCTGTTGCTGGGCGCGGCGCTGGCGCTGCCGCCGTTGCTGGCGCTGGTGCTGCGGTTGGCGGCGCGGTCTGCACGGCGGCCCCTGGCGCAATGGTTCTGGGCCGATACGCGGCAGCAGCTGCCGGGGCTGTCGCTGGCGCTGATGGCGCTGTTGCTGGCGCTGGCGGCCAATATCGGCGTGGGCACGATGGTGGCCAGTTTCCGCGCCACCTTCACCGGCTGGCTGGATCAGCGCCTTGTGGCCGAGCTGTACGTGACCGCCGAGACCGAGCCCCAGGCCGCGGAACTGCGCGAATGGCTGGCGCCGCGGTCCGAGGCGGTGCTGCCGGTCTGGTCGGTCGATCGCCCGGTGATGGGCGCGCCAACGCGGATTTACGGCGTGGCCGATCACGCCACCTATCGTGACAACTGGCCGCTGATCGCCGCGCAGCCCGACGTGTGGCAGGCCGTGGCCCAGGGGCGCGGCGCGCTGATCAACGAACAGATGGCCCGGCGCAACGATCTGTGGCCCGGCGATGCCGTTGATATTCCGGGCCGGGCGGGGATGCCGGTTGTGGGGGTGTATTCTGACTATGGCAATCCGCAGGGGCAGGTGATGATCGGGGTCGATCTGCTTGTGGCGCTTTACCCCGACGTGCCGCGCCTGCGCCACGTGGTGCGCGTGGCGCCCACTGATGCGCCCGCGCTGGCGGTGGCGCTGCGCGACGAATTTGGCCTGCCTGACGACAACGTCACCGATCAGGCCTCGGTCAAGGCGTTCTCGCTTAGGGTGTTCGAGCGCACCTTTACCGTCACCGCCGCGCTGAATGTGCTGACGCTGGGCGTGGCCGGGCTGGCGCTGTTGCTGAGCCTGCTGACGCTGGCGCAGATGCGCCTGCCGCAGCTGGCGCCGGTCTGGGCGCTGGGCCTGACGCGGGCCGGGCTGGCGCGGCTGGAATTGGCGCGCGCGCTGATGCTGGCGGCACTGGTGATGGTGCTGGCGGTGCCGGTCGGGCTGGTGCTGGCCTGGGCGCTGCTGTCGGTGGTAAACGTGGCGGCCTTTGGCTGGCAGCTGCCGATGCAGGTGTTTCCAGCCGACTGGCTGCGGCTGGCGGTGCTGGCGCTGCTGGCCGGGGGGCTGGCGGCGCTATGGCCCGCCTGGCGGCTAGCGCGGATGGCGCCGGCCGATCTGGTCAAGGTATTCGCGCATGAACGTTAGGGCGGTGATAGGCGCGCTGGCCCTGATCTGGGCCGGGATTTGCGCACAGGCGCAGGGCTTTGCCGGGATGGGCAGCGCGGCGGATGGCTTTGCCGTGCCCCAGCGCGGCCATGTGTTGACCTTTCCGGCCGATCACGGCGCGCATCCCGATTTTCGCATCGAGTGGTGGTATCTGACCGCCAATCTGCGCGGCGAGGACGGGCGCGATTACGGCGTGCAGTGGACGCTGTTCCGATCCGCCCTGGCGCCGGGGCGGGGTGCGGGCTGGGCCGATCCGCAGATCTGGTTCGCGCATATGGGGCTGACGACGCCCGACCGGCATTTCGCGGCGCAACGGTTTGCGCGGGGTGGGGTCGGGCAGGCCGGGGTGCAGGCCGACCCGTTCGAGGCCTGGATCGACGACTGGCAGATGGCCGGGCCGGGGTTGCATGAGTTGCGGGTGCAGGCGGGCGAGGCGGGCACCGGCTATGACCTGAGCCTGCGCAGCGACGGGCCGTTGGTTCTGCACGGGCAGGGCGGCTATTCGGTGAAATCGCAGGGCGGGCAGGCCAGCTATTATTACTCGCAGCCAGCCTATGCGGTCAGCGGGGTGCTGACCCTGCCCGACGGCCCCGTGGCGGTGACCGGGCAGGGCTGGCTGGATCGCGAATGGTCAAGCCAGCCGCTGGCGGGCGATCAAAGCGGCTGGGACTGGGTGTCGCTGCATCTGGATGACGGCGCGCGGCTGATGGGGTTTCAACTGCGGCAATCGGACGGGGTGTTCACCTCGGGCACCTATATCGCGGCGGATGGAACGGTGATGCCGTTGCGGCCCGGCGCGCTGCAGATGCGGCCCATCGCGCAGCACGGCGTGGCGGGGCGCAAGCTGCCGGTCGAGTGGCAGGTGACACTGCCCGAACAGGGCGTCGATCTGCGGATCAATGCGGTCAACCCCGATGCCTGGCAGGGCCTGACGCCGCCCTATTGGGAAGGGCCGGTGCGGATCTCGGGCAGCCATGGCGGCATGGGTTATCTAGAGATGACGGGCTATTGATCCCCTGCGGCGGGGCGCCCCCTTTGCGCCGGTCAGAGGGCGCGATAGGGTGCGGGCAATCAACCAAGGATGCCCGATGCACGCGCCCATTCCCCTGACCCGCGACCTGGTTCTGATCGGAGGCGGCCATTCCCATGCGCTGGTGCTGCGGCAATGGGCGATGCGGCCCTTGCCCGGCGTGCGGCTGACGGTGATCAACCCCGGCCCCAGCGCGCCCTATTCGGGGATGCTGCCCGGCCTGATCGCGGGGCATTACCGGCGTGAGCAGTTGGAGATCGACCTGGTGCGGCTGGCCCGTGCGGCCGGGGCGCGGGTGGTTCTGGGCTGCGCCACGGGCATCGACCGGCAGGCGCGGCTGGTCGCGGTCAAAGGTCGCGCGCCGGTGTTCTATGACATTGCCTCGATCGATATCGGCATCACCTCTGACCTGCCGTCGTTGCCCGGTTTTACTGAACATGCCGTGCCGGCCAAGCCGCTGGGCGCCTTTGCCGACCGGTGGGAGGCCTTTGCCGCCGCCGCCCGCGACGGTGCGCGGGTGTTGGTGATCGGTGCCGGGGTGGCGGGGGTCGAGCTGGCGATGGCCAGCGCGCACCGGCTGCGCCAGCAGGGTGTCGCGGCCGAGGTTCATCTGCTCGAGGCCTCGGACCGCCCCTTGCGCGACATTGGCGAGGGCGCGCGCCGGGCGCTGTTGTCGCAACTGCGCGAAAACGGGGTCACGCTGCACACCGGTGTCGCGATTGACCGTGTCACGGCCACGGGCGTGATCGCCGGCGGGGCCGAGATGCCCGGTGATCTGGTGATCGGCGTTGCGGGCGCGCGGCCTCAGGGCTGGCTGGCGGATACGGGGCTTGATCTGGTCGACGGGTTCGTCGCCGTGGGGCCCGATCTGGCGTCGGTCAATGACCCGGCGATCTATGCGGTGGGCGATTGCGCCCATCTGACCCATGCGCCGCGCCCCAAGGCGGGGGTCTTTGCCGTGCGCGAGGCGCCGGTTCTGTTCGACAACCTGCGCGCCGATCTGATCGGCGGGCGCCGGCGGCCCTATCACCCGCAGCGTGATTACCTCAAACTGATCTCGACCGGCGGCAAGCGGGCCGTGGCCGACAAGCTGGGCCTGCGGCTCGAGGGCGACCTGCTGTGGCGCTGGAAAGACCGGATCGACCGCAAGTTCATGGCGATGTTCCACGACATGCCTCCGATGCAAGCGCGACCCGCGTTGCCGCCCGTCGCGGCGCAGGGCGTGGCCGAGATGCTGGCCGGGCACCAGCCGCCCTGTGGTGGCTGCGCGGCCAAGCCGGGGCCGGATGTGCTGCGCGGGGGCTTGTGCGATCTGCCCGCGCCGGGGCGGGCCGATGTGCTGGTGGGCGCGGGCGACGATGCGGCGGTGCTGGGTCATGGCGACGGGGCGCAGGTGATCACCGCCGACCATTTCCGCGCCTTTGTCGATGACCCCTATGTGCTGACCCAGATCGCGGCGGTGCATGCGCTGGGCGATATCTGGGCGATGGGTGCCGCGCCTCAGGCGGCGCTGGCGACGCTGATCCTGCCGCGAATGCGCGACCGGATGCAGGCCGAGATGCTGCGCGAGATCATGGCCGCCGCGACGCAGGTGTTTCGCGCGGCGGGGGCCGATCTGGTGGGCGGGCATACATCGGTCGGGGATGAGCTGACCGTGGGCTTTACCGTCACCGGGCTGCATCCGGGGCGGCCCATCGGGCTGGCGGGCGCGCAGGCGGGCGATGCGCTGATTTTGACCAAACCCCTTGGCAGCGGCACGATCTTTGCCGCCGAGATGCAGGGCCGCGCGCACGGTGATGACGTAGCCGCCGCGCTGCGGGTGATGGCGCGGGCGCAGGGCGATGCGGCGGGCATTCTGGCGCCGGTTGCGCGCGCGATGACCGATGTCACCGGATACGGGCTGGCGGGGCATCTGTTGACAGTGCTGCGGGCCTCGGGGCTGGGGGCCGATCTGGCGCTGGGCGCGGTGCCGTTGATGCCCGGCGCGCTGGAACTGGCGCAAGAGGGCGTGCGCTCAACCGCCTATGAGGCCAACGCGGCGCTGGGGCGCGATCTGATCGGGGCAGAGCCGGGCGACCCGCGCACCGCGCTGTTGTTCGATCCGCAGACGGCGGGCGGGTTGCTGGCCGCTGTGCCGGGTGATCAGGCGCAGGGGGTTGTCGAGCGCTTGCAGCAGGGCGGCGATCAGGCGGCGGTGATCGGGCATCTGGCGCCCGGCGCGCCGCAGATCACGCTGCGCTGATCTGGCCGATCATGGCGGCGACGCACCGGGCGGTCTGATCCAGCGTTGCGCCGGCCAGGTCTGGCAGGTCGATGCGCGCGGCGATCCGGTCGGCAAAGGGCCCGCGCTGACGGGCATAGCGCGGGTCGTAATGATGCTGCATCAGGCTGGCGGCCAGCGCGGGCCAATCACGGCTTTGCCCCATCGTCAGCCAGTCTTCGACCCGGTCGCGCGGATGCAGTGGCGCCA
Organism: Actibacterium sp. XHP0104; assembly: GCF_025751515.1. Lineage (GTDB taxonomy): Bacteria > Pseudomonadota > Alphaproteobacteria > Rhodobacterales > Rhodobacteraceae > Actibacterium_D. The sequence continues at coordinate 30,599 of NZ_JAOWLE010000008.1, read as the reverse complement.
GCCGCAGCAGGGTTTCGCGCAGCTGCGCGGGGTCTTGGGTGATCTCGGCATAGCTGCGGCTGATATAGCCGGCGCGCGCGGTCAGCGGGGCGGTCAGCTCGATCCGGGGGGCGGCTTTCATCGCGTCCCACAGCGCGGGCGGCAGGTTGATGCGGCCGATCTTGCTGGATTCGCCCTCGACCAGCACCGGCTGGGCCGGGTCCAGCGCCGCCGCCGCCATGGCCAGCCGGGTTTCAAACATCTTTTGCGCGGGCTGCCCGCCCGGCATCGGCCCAAAGATCGACCCTCGGTGATTGGCCAGGCCCTCCAGGTCGATGACCTGCACGCCCTCGGCGGCGATACGTGGCAAGAGGGCGGTCTTGGCCAGCCCGGTATTGCCCTCAAGCACCACGACAGGCGCGGGCCAGGGCGCGTCATACAGCGCCTTTTGCACCAGACGGCGAAAGGCGCGATAGCCGCCGTCGATGGTTTCCGACTGCCAGCCGATCTGGCGCAAGATGATGCTGAATGACCCCGACCGCTGACCCCCGCGCCAGCAATAGACCAGCGGGCGATAGCCCTTGGGCCGGTCGGCCAGCGTGGTTTCCAGCGCCCGCGCCGCATTTCGCGCCACCAGCGCGGCGCCGATCTTGCGGGCCTCGAACGGGTTGACCTGGGTATAGATCGTGCCGACCCGTGCGCGCTCTTCGTTCGACAGGGCGGGCAGGTTGATGGCGCCGGGGATGTGATCCTCGGCGAATTCGGCAGGGGATCGAACGTCGATCACCTGATCGAAGGGCAGGCCAGCCAGGGCCGAGAGATGGGACAGTGTCACGGGCATGGCCGATCGATACGCGTATTTGCGGCGCGACGCAAAGGTCTGAATGCGCATCGTCGCGTGACAAGCGGGGCCGGATTTGCCACAACCGGCGGACGCGACGGATGGGGATGGGCATGAGCGGCAAGGCGTGGGAATTCTGGATCGACCGGGGCGGCACCTTTACCGATGTGGTGGCCTGTGACCCGCAAGGGGGGCTGAGCACCCGCAAGCTGTTGTCGGAAAACCCCGAACGGTATCGTGATGCCGCCGTTCAGGGTATCCGCGAGGCGCTGGGCCTGACGCCGGATGATACCATTCCCGATGCTGCGATCCGCGCGGTCAAGATGGGCACGACAGTGGCCACCAACGCCCTGCTCGAACGCAAGGGCGAGCCGGTTCTGCTGTTGATCACCCGCGGCTTTGCCGACCTGTTGCGCATCGGGTACCAGACCCGCCCGCGCCTTTTCGACCTGCATATCCAGCGCCCCGATCTGCTGTATCAAGAGGTGGCCGAGCTGCCGGAACGGCTGGATGCCGAGGGCAATGTTCTGACGCCGCTGGACGAAGCCGCGACCCGCGCCGCCTTGCAGGCCGGCCATGACGCCGGGCTGCGGTCGGTGGCGATTGCCGGGCTGCACGCCTATCTGAACCCCGCGCACGAGCTGCGCGCCGCCGAGATCGCGCGCGAGGTGGGGTTCACCCAGATTTCCACCAGCCACCAGACCTCGCGCCTGATCAAGCTGGTGGGCCGGGGCGATACGACCGTGGTTGATGCCTATCTGTCTCCGATCCTGCGGCGCTATGTCGATCAGGTTGCGGGCGCGCTGGATATGGGGCGGGCCTGCGACAGCCTTTTGTTCATGCAATCCAACGGCGGGCTGACCGACGCGCGGCTGTTTCAGGGCAAGGATGCGATCCTCAGCGGCCCCGCTGGCGGCATCGTCGGCATGGTGAAAACCGCCAGCGCGGCAGGGTTCGACCGGCTGATCGGGTTCGACATGGGCGGCACCTCGACCGACGTGTCGCATTACGCCGGCGAATACGAGCGCAGTTTCGAGACCGAGGTCGCGGGCGTGCGGATGCGGGCGCCGATGATGGATATTCACACCGTCGCCGCCGGGGGCGGGTCGATCTGCACTTTCCGCGACGGGCGCTATCAGGTCGGCCCCGAAAGCGCGGGCGCCAATCCCGGCCCGGCCTGCTATCGGCGCGGCGGCCCGCTGACGGTGACCGATTGCAACGTGATGCTGGGCAAGCTCGCGCCCGCGCATTTCCCGCCCGTCTTTGGCCCCGATGGCGATCAGCCGCTGGATGCCGATGTGGTGCGCGAGAAATTCACCGCGCTGGCCGCCGAGATCGCCCAGGCCACCGGCCAGCCGGTTGAAACGCCCGAGGCCGTGGCCGAGGGTTTCCTGCGCATCGCCGTCGACAACATGGCCAATGCGATCAAGAAGATCAGCGTTCAGCGCGGCCATGATGTGACGCAATACACGCTGCAATGTTTTGGCGGCGCGGGCGGGCAGCATGCCTGCCTTGTGGCCGATGCGCTGGGGATGAAACGGGTGTTTTTGCATCCGTTCGCCGGGGTGCTGTCGGCCTTTGGCATGGGGCTGGCCGAGATCCGCGCCATGCAGGAACGTCAGGTCGATCTGCCGCTGGGTGGCGATGTTACGGCCGTTCTGGCGGTGCTGTCCGACGCCGCCATGGCCGAGGTGGCCGGGCAGGGCGTCGCGGCATCCGACATCCGCACCGAGGCGCGCGCGCATCTGCGCTATGACGGCTCGCACCAGACGCTGGAGGTGCCCTTTGGCGACCCCGCGCAGATGCAGGCCGATTTCGAGGATGCGCATCAGGCGCGGTTCGGCTTTACCTCGCCCGAGCGCGCGCTTTACATCGACATGCTGTCGGTCGAGGCGATCGGCACCGCCGCCGATGTGCCCGGTCTGGCAGTTGCAGGTGGCGCGGCCGTGCCCGCCGATCATGTGCCGGTGCATCTGGAAGGCGCGCGCGGCGACGTGCCGCTTTATGCGCGCGAAACCCTGGGCGCGGGTGTCCGTGTCACCGGCCCCGCCATCATCACCGAGCCCACCGGCACCAATATGGTCGAACCGGGCTGGGCCGCGCGGGTCGATGATCTGGGCAACCTGATCCTTGAGCGCGTCACCGACAAGGCCCGCCCCCGCGCCGCCGGCACCGAGGCCGACCCGGTGCTGCTGGAGGTGTTCAACAACCTCTTCATGTCGATTGCCGACCAGATGGGCGCGACGCTGGCCAACACGTCTTGGTCGGTCAACATCAAGGAACGGCTGGATTTTTCCTGCGCGATCTTTGATGTGAATGGTGATCTGGTGGCGAATGCCCCGCATGTGCCCGTGCATCTGGGCAGCATGTCCGACAGCATCAAGACGGTGATGCGCCAGAACCCCGACGTGCGGCCCGGCGACGCGTTCATGCTGAACTCGCCCTATAACGGTGGCACGCATCTGCCCGATGTCACGGTGGTGACACCGGTATTCGTGGGCGACGCGGTGCTGTTCTGGCTGGGCTCGCGCGGGCATCATGCCGACATCGGCGGGCGCACGCCCGGATCGGGCCCGCCCGACAGCACCCATATCGAGCAAGAGGGCGTTCTGATCGACAATATGCGCCTGGTGGCCGAGGGCGCGTTCCAAGAGGACGAGGTGCGCGCGGTTCTGGCCTCGGGCCGGTTCCCGTGCCGGAACATTCCGCAGAACCTGGCCGATCTCAAGGCGCAGGTCGCTGCGAACGAGACCGGGCGGCGCGAGTTGCTGAAGGTGGTCGCCGCCTATGGGCAGGATGTGGTCACCGCCTATATGGGCCATGTTCAGGACAATGCCGAGGAAAGCGTGCGCCGGGTGATCGACCGGCTGTCGGACGGGGCGTTCACCTATCCGATGGATCACGGCGCGCAGATCCGGGTGGCGGTTCGGGTCGATCGCGACGGGCGCTCGGGCGTGATCGATTTCACCGGCACCAGCCTGCAGCATGTGGGCAATTACAACGCGCCCTATTCGATCTGCCGGGCGGTGGTGCTGTACGTGTTCCGCACCATGGTGGGGGCCGATATTCCGCTGAACGAGGGCTGTCTGAAACCGCTGGAGATCATCGCGCCCACCGGCACGATGCTGAACCCGGTCTATCCGGCGGCGGTGATCGCGGGCAATACCGAGGTCAGCCAGGCCGCCTGCAACGCGCTTTATGGCGCGCTGGGGGTGATCGCCTGCAGCCAGGGCACGATGAACAATTTCATCTGGGGCAATGACACCTTCCAGAACTACGAGACCATCGCCGGGGGCACCGGCGCCGGGCCGGGGTTCGATGGCTGTGACGCGGTGCAAAGCCACATGACCAACACCCGGATGACCGACCCCGAGGTGCTGGAGAAACGGTTCCCCGTGCGGCTCGAGGAATTCTCGATCCGCCGCGGGTCGGGCGGCGCGGGCCAGTGGCGCGGCGGCGACGGTGTCGTGCGGCGGCTGCGCTTCCTCGAGGGCGTGACGGTGACGACGCTGAGTTCGCACCGCAAGGTTCCGCCCTTTGGGGTCGAGGGCGGCGAACCCGGCGCGGTGGGGTGCAACAGCGCCTGTCTGCCCGGCGGGCGCTGGGCCGAATTGGGTGGCAATGACGAGATCGACCTGCCCGCCGGTGGTCAGTTCGAGATGCGCACCCCCGGCGGGGGCGGCTGGGGCTAGCTGCGCACGGTATAGGGCGTGTCGAACCAGTGTTCCTGCAGGTTCGCGCCCGGGCCGATCCGGTCGATCACGGCAAAGAGGCCCGGATCTGTCAGCGGCGTCAGCACCCCGTGCCATGTGCCGCGATGCAGGCTGATGCCCTGACGCGGGCGGGTCATAAAGGCCAGCGGCGTGCCGGGTGTGCCGCCCTGATCGGGGGCGACGATCACCAGGAACGGGTTCTCGGTCATCGGAATGAAGGTCTGGCTGCCTTCGGGGTGGCGTTCGACCATGTCCAGCGTCAGGGGCAGCATCCGCCGCTGCGCCAGAAACAGGCTGACGCCGGCGCGGCCCTCGGGGCCAAAATCCAGCGCAGCGCGGTCGTGATACCGCTCGCATAGGCCCTGATTGATCAGCTTGTCGGGATCGCCCGCAGTATCCAGCACGTCGCCGAAAGGAGCAAAGGCGCCCTTGCTGATCGGCTGTATGCGGATGGTTTCGCTCATGCTGGGCGGCCAAAGAGGCGCAGGCGGCTGACGCCTCCGTCGGGGTGGATGTTCAGCCGCACATGGGTGACCGGGCCCAGATCATGGATGCCCTCGCGCAGGTCGTGGATGGCGTCGGGGCCAAGGCGGGTTTCGGGCAGTAGGGTTTTCCAGAACATGGAATCGGTGATGACCGCATCATCCAGATCATCACCAAAACCCGACAGGTCGGCGGCCTGAAGCGAACAGCGATCGGGGTAGTTGCCCTTGAAATGCGCGGTGTCGATGGCAATGCGGTCGATCACGCCGCGGGTGCCCAGGGCCAGCACGATCCAGTCATGGCCCGGCACGCGGCGGCGGCGGGTTTCCCAGCCATCGCCCATATCGGCGCCGCGGCCCGGCGCCAGCAGGCGGTGATAGCTGCCGTAATGGGCATCGGAAAACCCCAGGATGCGGCCGCCGTTCAGGGCCGAGACCAGGTCGATCTCATCCCCGGCGCGGGCCGGGTCAAAAGCCGGGCGGCCATAGGCGCGCAGGCGCGCGACGCCGCCGTCGGGATAGATGTGCAGGCGCAGGTGGGTCCAGGTCTCGGGGCTGTTGCAGGGCAGGAAATGGTGTGCGCCGGGGCCCAGCGGGCTGGTGGGCAGGATCGTGGTCCAGCTGGCGTCTTGCAGGTCGTCGCTGGCCGAGGCGCAGGCCTCGATCCGGGCGGCGGGGGGGTAGTTGCCGGTGAAATGGGCGGTGTCGATGTCAAAGCCCTCGATCCGCCCCGGCGCGGCCAGCTTGATCGTGGCATGGTCATGCCCGCCATCACGGCGGCGACGGGTTTCCCAGCCGTCCATCCATTTGCCGTGGTCGTCATATTTGCCCTCGATGAATACCGGGTCGGTATCGGCCAGCATCCGGGCCAGCGGGGCAAAGAATTCGTCGGTCGCGTCAATGGCGCGGGCACCCAGCCCGGCCGAGGCCAGGTTGATGCCGGTTCGCGCGAACAGCGGCAGGTCGGGGTTCAGGGCTGACAGCGAGGGCATGTGGCGCGTTCCTTAATGGGGCAGGATGTCGTTCAGGCGGTGACGGGCAATGCGCTCGACCTGGGCGCAGGCGGTGGCGAATTCGGTGTCGCGGTCGTTTTCAAGGCGGGCGTGAAAGGCGGCCAGGATGGCGGCCTTGTCGTGGTCGCGCACGGCGATGATGAAGGGAAAGCCGAAGCGCGCGGTGTAGGCGGCGTTCAGGCGGGTAAAGGTGGCGCGTTCGTCATCGGTCAGCGCGTCCAGCCCGGCACCGGCCTGCTCGGATGTGCTTTCGGCGGTCAGGCGTTTGGCGGCGGCCAGTTTGCCGGCTAGGTCGGGGTGGGCGGTCAGCACGGCCAGGCGTTCGGCCTCGGTTGCGCTGCGGAACATCCGCGCCAGCGCCGAATGCAGGCCCACGGCGGTGTCATGGGCGGGGCCCAGTTCCAGGTCAAAGGCGCGTTCGGCGATCCAGGGGGAATGTTCAAAGATGCTGCCGAAGCGGGCAACAAAGGCCTCGCGGCTCATCTGGCTGGGGCGGTCAAACCGCGCGGGCGGATGGGTGGTGGCCCAGTGGCGCGCGATGTCGATGCGGCGCGGGGTCCAGACGTGATCAAACCCCTGAATATAGTCGATGAACCGTTTCAGCCCGGCCAGTTTGCCGGGGCGCCCGATCAGGCGACAATGCAGGCCGATGCTCATCATCTTGGGCGCGCCGCCTTCGCCTTCGGCATAGAGCACGTCGAAGGCATCCTTGAGATACTGAAAGAATTGCTCGCCCGTCACATATCCCGGCGCGGTGGCGAACCGCATGTCGTTGGCTTCCAGCGTGTAGGGGATGATCAGCTGATCGCGGTCGCCGAATTGCATCCAATGCGGCAGGTCGTCGTCATAGGTGTCGCTGATGTAATCGATCCCGCCCGCCTCGGCGACAAGACGCAGGGTGTTCACGCTGCATCGCCCGGTATACCAGCCGCGCGGGCGCTGGCCGGTGACCTCGGTATGCAGGCGGATCGCCTCGGCAATCGCGGCGCGTTCCTCGGCCTCGGGCATGTCCTTGTGGTCGACCCATTTCAGCCCGTGGCTGGCGATTTCCCAATCTGCGGCCTGCATCGCCTCGACCTGCGCCGGGCTGCGCGCCAGCGCGGTGGCGACGCCGTAGATGGTGACCGGGATGCCCGCGCCGGTGAACAGTCGGTGCAGCCGCCAGAACCCGGCCCGCGCGCCATAGTCATAGATTGATTCCATGTTCCAGTGGCGCTGGCCCGGCCAGGGTGCGGCGCCGGGGATGTCGGACAGGAACGCCTCAGAGGCCGCGTCGCCATGGAGGATGCAGTTCTCGCCGCCTTCCTCGTAGTTGAGCACGAATTGCACGGCGATCTTCGCGCCGCCCGGCCATTGGGCATCGGGCGGGGTGGGGCCATGGCCATGCAGATCTCGTGGATATCGGTGCACGCGGAACTCCTTTGTGTGTCAGAACCATTATGACAGGCTGAACGGGGTCTTTTTCAAGAAAATCTTGAAACAGTTCCGCCTTCGCCGCAGGCTGGGCTTGGCGTTAAGATCGGCACTGGCACGTGGCCCAACGCAAAGGATGACCCCATGACGCAATCGGGCGGATACCTGACGACCCATGTTCTGGATACGGCGCGCGGCTTGCCGGCGGCGGGGATGGCGATTGACCTTTATCGCATCGAGCACGACCAGCGCAGCCATCTGCACAGCATGGTCACCAATGCCGACGGGCGCACCGATACCCCGATCCTGCCCGCCGAGGGGTTCGAGATCGGCACGTATGAGCTGGTCTTTCACGCGGGCGCCTATCTGGATGCGATCGGCACTCCGTCTGAAGCGCCGCGGTTTCTGGACATGATCCCGATCCGGTTCGGCATCAGCGACCGCGCCGCGCATTACCATGTGCCGCTGCTGCTGTCGCCGTTCGGCTATTCGACCTATCGCGGCAGCTGAGCCATCTGCGCTGCCAGTTCGGCGCGGCAATGGGCGACCATGACATCGACGAACAGCCGCACCTTGGCATCCTTGAAGCGCCGGGTCGGATAGAGGCAGGCCAGCTGGGTCGGCGTCGGCGGGGTTTGCGTCGCCACCGGCACCAGCGCGCCCGAGGCGATATGCTCGGCCACCTCGAAAAGGGGCTTGAGGATGATGCCTTGCCCGGCCAGCGCCCAGTCGGTCAGCACCTCGCCATCATCCGATTCCATCGGGCCGGTGATCTCGAAATTCTGCGGGCCCTCGGGCGTGACCAGCGGCCAGCGGAATTCCTTGGCGCCGGGAAAGCGCAGGTTCAGGCAGTCATGGCCGCGCAGCAGGTCGGCCCCGGTTTCGGGCATGCCCTTGCGGGCGATGTAATCGGGCGCGGCGCACAGAACGCGCGGGCATTCGGCAATGGCGCGCATCTTGAGATCGCTGTCGGCCAGCGGGCCCAGGTGAAAGGCCACGTCCAGCCCTTCGCCGGTGACGTCGATCACCCGGTCGGACACGCGCAGGCGCACGTTGATTTGCGGATGCAGGGCGCGAAAGGCGGGCACATGCGGGGCGATGAACCGCCGGCCCACGCCCAGAGGCGCGGCGACGAACACGGTGCCGCGCGGGGTTTGTCCGGCATCCATGACCTGAGCCTCGGCCTCGTCGATGCTATCAACGATCTTGCGCGCGCCTTCATAGAACAGCCGGCCGTTCTCGGTGGGTTGCAGGGCGCGGGTGGTGCGGTTGAACAGCCGCACTCCCAGATGCTTTTCCAGCTCGGCAATGCGCGACGACGCCACCGCAGGCGAGGTGCGCTGATCGCGGGCGGCGGCGCTCATGCTGCCCAGATCATAGACACGCAGGAACATCTTGATGTTGTTCAGATAGGCCATGGCTATTTTTCGGCTATGTTTGAAAGTGATCCGTCATTTGATGAATTAACAAAAAGGTGCGGGTCGGTATAGCCTGTTGGCAGGCAACCGGATGGGGTGAAGATGCTGGAACTGGTGTTGATCGAGGAATGGGCGCAGTTCGCCATGCGCTGGTTGCATGTGATTACCGCGATCTGCTGGATCGGCTCGTCTTTCTATTTCATCGCGTTGGATCTGGGGCTGCGGCGCGACCGCGAACTGGCCTCGGGCGCCAATGGCGAGGAATGGCAGGTGCATGGCGGCGGGTTCTATCACATCCAGAAATATCTGGTCGCGCCCGCAAACCTGCCCGAGCATCTGGTCTGGTTCAAATGGGAAAGCTACACCACCTGGCTGTCGGGGTTCGGGATGCTGTTCCTGGTCTATTACCTGGGCGCCGACCTCTATCTGATCGACCCGCAGGTGCTGGATATTCCGGTCTGGGCGGGGATCGTGATCTCGCTGGCGTCGCTGGGGGTGGGCTGGCTGGCCTATGACGCGATCTGTAAGTCGCGGTTCGGCGATGACAACACGCGGCTGATGATATTCCTCTATCTGGTGCTGGTGGTGCTGTCCTGGGTGTTTACGCAGGTGTTTTCCGGCCGCGCAGCGCTGCTGCATCTGGGGGCGCTGACGGCGACGGTGATGTCGGCCAACGTGTTCTTTGTGATCATCCCGAACCAAAAGATCGTGGTGGCGGATCTAAAGGCCGGGCGCACGCCCGATGCCAAATACGGCAAGATCGCCAAGCAGCGGTCGACCCATAACAACTATCTGACGCTGCCGGTGCTGTTCCTGATGCTCAGCAACCACTATCCGTTGGCTTTTGCATCGGAGTATAACTGGATCATCGCCAGCCTGGTGTTCCTGATGGGCGTGACGATCCGGCATTATTTCAACACGTTGCACGCCCGCAAGGGCAGCCTGAAATGGACCTGGGTTGCCACGGTGGCGCTGTTCCTGGCGGTGATGGCCCTGTCGGTTCTGCCGATCTACATGTCCGACGAGGATTACCCCGAGGAAACCGCCCTGACCCCGTTCGAGCAACGCTTTGCCCAGGCCGAGGGGTTCGCGGATGTCTACGACACCGTGCTGGGCCGTTGTTCGATGTGCCATTCGGCCTATCCGGGGTGGGAGGGCATCGCCCAACCGCCCAAGGGTGTGATGCTGGAAACCGAGGCCCAGATCGCGCGGAATGCCCGGCAGATTTTCCTGCAGGCTGGCGCGACCCACGCGATGCCGCCCGCGAACGTGTCTTACATGGAGCCGCAAGAGCGTGCGGCCATCGTGCGCTGGTATCGCGCCGCCTTGGACGGTTAACCCGCCAGCCCCTTGATCATCATCGCCTCGCCATCGGCAACGATGGGCGGCAGACCCTGCGCGCCAATGGCGGCGGCGTAAAGGTTGGCCAGCGCGCCATTGCCGACCACGGCCACCCGCTGGCCCAGCCAATAGGCGCGCGTTGCGGCCAGTTCGGCCCCAATGAGCGCACCCCAGGTGATGATCTCGGGCATGCCGGTCGCGCGGGCCGAGGCCAGCCGTTCGGCCAGTCGCTCGGGCCGGGACATGCCGTCGCTGATGGCCTGGTCCATATCGGTGCTGGGGGTGGGAGGGGTCAGGCCGCCCGCCAGTTGCGGTGTCAGGAAGGCCTGAAAGCTGACGATTTCCTGGGCGCTGATATGGGCCCAGACGGTGGCCGCGCCGGGCAGGCACAGCACGCCGTCGAATTTGGGATTCAGCCCGACAAAGCCCGCGATGGCGGCCTCAGCGCCCCAGCCGTGATGCGCCGGGCTGGCCTGTGACAGGGCAGGCAGGGCGCGCAGGGTCAGGTCTTGATAGTCATGGTCGATCAGCCCGCCCGGTGCGGCCGGGCAGGGCACCTGGCGCGGCGCGATGAAGAGCCCCGTGGCCCGCACCGGCAGATCGCCCATCGCCGCCACGGCCGTGGCCAAACCCTCGGGCGCGCAGTTGTCGCGCCCGGTGATCCGGCCGTTTTCGACCAGCCACAGCTGATGTGGCGTGGCGGCGGCGTTGAGGGCGATCCAGCGGTCGGCGGGCATGGCTTAGTCCTTGGCGGTTTGCGTGGCGCAGTCATGGATGGTTTCGGCCAGCCCGGTCAACAGCGCGTCATAGAGATCGGGGCCGGGCGTCAGCGCCACCCCGGCGGGATCGAGCGGCCCGCCAAGACGGGCGTCGGTGCCCTCGGTCAGGGTGATCAGATAGGCGGGGTCTTCGCCGGCCTCGGGGAACACGCAGGCGCCGGGTGTGGCCAGAACGGTCTGGCGCAGCCCGGACAGATGCCCGGCACCGGGCGCCGAGGCGTCGCTGTCGGCGACGTTGCCCAGGATGGTCAGGCCAAAGGCATGGGCATAGCTGTCATAGGCATTGTGCGCCATGATCAGCGGCGCGCCCTGGGCGGGTTCCAGCAGGATACGGGTGGCGACGGTGGTCTCGATCACCCGGCGCTGCGCCTCGGCCAGATTGGCCTGATAGATCTCGGCATTGGCGGGGTCGATGCGCACCAGCTCGGTCGCGATCAGGGTTGTCCATTCCAGCGCAATCGCGGGGTCAAGCCATTGGTGCAGCTCGTCGCCGTGATGGTCGTGGCCGGCATGGTCGTCATGGTCCGCATGGTCGTCATGATCCGCGTGGTCATCGTGATCGGTATGTTCGTCATGTTCGTCGTGGCCCTCATCGCCTTGCAGGGTCAGCCGGCGGGTGTCGGCCCCGGCGCCGTCCAGCGCGCGATCCAGCCACGGGGTCAGCTCGGGCCCGACCCAGACCACCAGATCGGCCTCGGCCAGGGTGCGCGCCTGCGAGGGGCGCAGCTGAAAGTGATGCGGATCGGCGCCCTGGCCCAACAGCAGCACCGGTTCGCCCACGTCCTGCATCAGCATCGCGGTCAGCGAATGCACCGGCGGTATGTCGGTGACGATGGTCAGATCTCGGGCGGCGGCGGGCAGGGCGGCCAAAAGGGCGGCAAGGCTGGTAACGATACGCATGGTGTTTTCCTGTTGCAGGTTCGGGGGCTTTATTGATATGTAATATGATAACAAGTCAAGGGGCCAGAATGACAAATCAACCCATCGCATTCGCCGAGCATGACCATAGTGCCTGTTGCGGCGACATGATGCGCCGGGCCGAGGCCCTGGCGCAGGACAAGGGTCTGCGCCTGACGCCGGTGCGCAAGCGGACGCTTGAGATTTTGCTGGAAAGCCATCATGCGCTGGGCGCTTATGACGTGCTGAACCGGCTGGCTGCGGACGGGTTCGGAAACCAGCCGCCCGTGGCCTATCGGGCGCTGGATTTCCTGGTGGAAAACGGGCTGGCGCATCGTATCCAGCGGCTGAACGCCTTTGCCGCCTGTATGCATCCGGGCCAGCCGCACCGCCCGGTGTTTTTCATCTGCACCGGCTGCGACACCGTGGCCGAGGCGCCGGGCACCGGCGTCGGCGCGGCAATTGCCACCGCGGCCGAGACCGTGGGCTTTGCCGTCGAACGCATGAATATCGAGGCCGTGGGCCTGTGCCCTGCCTGCCGCGAGGCCGCATGAGCCTGATTCAAGCCGAAAATCTGGATGTGCGCTATGGCGGGGTCACGGCGCTGAGCAAGGTCGATTTCCGTATCGAGCCGGGCGAGATCGTCACCGTTGTCGGGCCGAACGGGTCGGGCAAGTCGACCCTGATGCGCGCGCTGCTGGGTGTCGTGGCGCCCTCGGGCGGGCAGGTGACGCGCAAGCCGGGGTTGGTGGTGGGCTATATGCCGCAACGGCTGGCGCTGGACGGGCGGATGCCGATGACGGTGCGGCGGTTCCTGTCGCTGCCGGTGCGCCGTGGGGCGGGTGAGTGCGATGCGGCGCTGGCGCGGGTCGGCGTGTCGGGCATTGCGGGCCAGCAGATGGATACCCTGTCGGGCGGCCAATTCCAGCGCGTGCTGCTGGCGCGGGCGCTGTTGATGCGGCCCGATATCCTGATCATGGACGAACCGACGCAGGGCCTAGATCAGCCCGGAACCGCGGCCTTTTACAAGCTGATCGAGGATCTGCGCGCCGAGACCGGCTGTGCGGTGTTGATGGTCAGCCACGATCTGCATGTGGTCATGAGCGCCTCGGACCGGGTGCTGTGCCTGAACGGGCATGTCTGCTGCCAGGGCACGCCGCATGTGGTCACCAACGCACCCGAATACCGGGCGCTGTTCGGGCTGGGCACGGGCGGGGCGCTGGCGCTGTATCAGCACGCGCATGACCACGACCATGAAAACTGTGACCACGATCACGACCATTCGCACGACCACAAGGACCACGCCCATGCTGGATGATTTCCTGATCCGCGCGGTGATGGCCGGGCTTGCGGTGGCGCTGGTGTCGGGGCCGTTGGGCTGTTTCGTGGTCTGGCGGCGGATGGCCTATTTCGGCGAGGCCACCAGCCATGCCGCCATTCTGGGCGTGGCGCTGGCGCTGGCGTTTTCGGCCAATATCTTTGTCGGCACGCTGGCGGTGGCGCTGGTGATGGCACTGGCGGTCAGCGCGCTGACCGGGCGCGGGCTGGCGATGGATACGACGCTGGGCGTGCTGGCCCATGCGGCGCTGGCCTTTGGTTTGGTGGGGGTCAGTTTCCTGTCGGGCGTTCGGGTTGACCTGAACGCCTATCTCTTTGGCGACATCCTGGCCGTCAGCAAGACCGACCTGGCCTATATCTGGGGCGGGGCGCTGGTGGTGCTGGGGCTGATCACGGCGCGTTGGCAGGCGCTGATCACCGCCACGTTGAACGAGGAACTGGCTCAGGCCTCGGGGCTGAACCCCGCGCGCGAGCGGCTGGTGCTGGTGCTGGCGCTGGCGCTGGTGGTGGCGGTGGCGATCAAGGTCGTGGGCGCGCTGTTGATCGTGGCGATGCTGATCATACCGGCGGCGGCGGCGCGCGGGCTGTCGCGCACGCCCGAGGCCATGGCCGTGCTGGCGGCGCTGATCGGCGCTGTGGCGGCGCTGGGCGGGCTGGCCATGTCGCTGATGGCCGACACGCCCGCCGGGCCCAGTATCGTGGCCGTCGCGGCGGTGCTGTTTGCCGTGATCGTAGCGTTTTCGGCGGGCGGGCGCGCAAAAGGTCGTGTTTGACACAAGTCAAACCCAGCCATGCGCAATTGCTATATCAGGGATGCGCAAATCCATGAGAGGCCGACCCGATGCGTCTGACAACCCGAACCAACATCGCCATGCGCGCGCTGATGTATTGCGCGGCCAATCCGGGCCGCGTCGTTCGCAAGTCGGACATCGCGGGGGCGTGCAATACCTCGGAAAACCACATGGCGCAGGTGATCAACGCGCTGAGCCATTTCGGGCTGTTGAAAACCGCGCGGGGCCGGCATGGCGGCGTGATGCTGAACCTGCCGCCCGAGGAAATTCTGGTGGGCCAGGTATTCCGCAAGCTTGAGGCCGGGGTGCCGTTCATCGAATGCTTTGCCGGGGAAAAGAACAACTGCCCGCTGGCCGAGTTCTGCAAACTGCGCGATGTGCTGTGCGGTGCGCTGGCCGAGTTCTACAAGGCGCTCGACAAGGTGTCGCTGGCCGATCTGGTCAAGGGAAACACCGAGCTTGAGGAAACACTGGCCCTGCCGACTGCGGGGATTGCCTAGCGGCGCGGGCTTGCTAGGCTGGGCGCCTTAACAAAGGCGGCCCATGTTCGATCCGATCTCTCAACCCGATGAATTCCTGCGCGTGCTGTTCGATACGGCGGTGCGCGAGGCCGACCCGATGCGCTGTGTGCCGGCGGCCCTGCCGCCGCGGCCCGCGGGGCGGGTGCTGGTTGTCGGGGCGGGCAAGGCCTCGGCCCGGATGGCCGAGGCGGTCGAGGCCGACTGGGGTCCGCTCGACGGGCTGGTGATCACCCGCTATGGCCATGGGCGCCCCTTGCAGGGCATCGAGGTCGCCGAGGCCGCGCATCCGGTGCCAGACGAGGCCGGGGCGCGGGCGACGCGGCGGATGCTGGATCTGCTGGCCGGGCTGGGGCCGGATGATTTTGTGCTGGCGTTGATTTCGGGCGGGGGGTCGGCCCTGCTGACCGCGCCGGCAGAGGGGATTTCCTTGGCCGAGAAACAGGCGCTGACCGCCGATCTGTTGGTCAGCGGCGCGCCGATCGGCGACATCAACGGCATTCGCAAGGAACTGTCGGCGGTCAAGGGCGGGCGGCTGGCGGCGGCGGCCTATCCGGCGCGGATGCTGGCGCTGATGGTTTCCGACGTTCCGGGCGATGATCCGGCCGATATCGCCAGCGGCCCCACGGTGGGGCATCGCGGCGATGCGGCGCGGGCGCTGGCGGTGCTGGATCGCTGGGGCGTGACGCCGCCGCCCGCGATCCGGGCCTTTCTGGAACAGGGCGGCGACCCGGTGCAGCCCGACGATCCGCGCCTGTCACGGGTCGAGAACCGGGTGATCGCCGCACCGGCACAATCATTGGTGGCGGCCGAGGACCAGGCCCGCGAGCTGGGCTGTGTCACGCGCATTCTGGGCGATGACCTGGAGGGCGAGGCGCGCGAGCTGGCCGCGACCCATGCCGCACTGGCGCTGGAGATCGCGGCCACGATGGTGCCGGGCGACGCGCCGGTTCTGTTGCTGTCGGGCGGCGAATGCACAGTGACGCGCAGCGGCGATGGGGTGGGCGGGCCGAATGCCGAATATGCGCTGGCCATGGCCCTGATGCTGAACGGCGCGCCGGGGATCTGGGCGCTGGCCTGCGACACGGACGGCGTCGATGGCTCGGCCGAGGTCGCGGGCGCGGTGGTTGGGCCCGACACGATGCGCCGGGCGGCCGAGATGGGGCTGGACCCGGTTGCGGCGCTGGCCCGCAACGACAGCCACGGGTTTTTCGCCGCGCTGGGCGATCAGGTTGTGCCGGGGCCGACGCTGACCAATGTGAATGATTTCCGCGCGCTGCTGATCCTGCCCGCCTAATTGGCGGGCACCGGGCGGATCGAGGCGACCAGCTCGGCCACCTTTACCCCGAATTTGCGCATTTCGGACCGGTTGGTGATGCTGCCATCGGGGTTGAGGAACAGCCAGTCGGTGACATCCAGCACATGCCCGCCGGCGTCGGGTTCCAGCCGCAGCCGATAGCGCAGTTTCAGCGCCGCGCCCGCGGTTTCGCCTGTGGCGGTGCCGATGACATCGGGGGCGGTGCCGGTCAGGCGGCCGTCAGAGTGGCGGGTCAGCTGCCAGGTGCGGGTCTGGCGGGCTCCGCTGGCAAAGGTGAATTCCTCGTGCAATGTGCCGCTGTCGCCCTGCCAGTCGCCTTGCATGCGGGCGGTGAACCGGGCGGCGACCTTGCCGGTGGGGCCAAAGATCACGCCTTCGGACAGCATCGGCCCGGACAGGTGGCGGGTGACATCGAAACGCGGCGTGGTGTCGGCATATTGGCCCACATCACGCCCGGCAAAGCCCAACCCGCGCAGGGCCAGCAGGGTCACGATCACGGTGGCTATGATAAGGGCAAGGGCTGTCATCACTTTCATGGCCCGGCGTCAGGCGTGGGCCAGTTCGACCTGCACCACATCGGTGTGGTCGGTTTCGAACGCGGCGGCGCAAAGCCCCAGATAGAAGCGCCAGTTGCGCAGGAACGGGTCGGAATAGCCCAGGGCGCGGATGCGACGCGTTTCGGCGACAAGCGATTGATCCCAGTGCCGCAGGGTGCGCGCGTAGTGGCGGCCAAAGGCAAAGCTGTCGCGCACCTCCAGCCCGACCTTTCGTGCCTGATCGGCGATCAGCCCGTCGCTTAGCAGCATCCCGCCCGGAAAGGTGTATTGGCGAATGTAATCGCTGCCGTGACGGTAGGTTTCGAAATAGGGGTCGGGCACGGTAATCGCCTGGATCATCGCCCGCCCGCCCTGGGCCAGACGGTCGCGGATGGTGCGGAAATAGGCGGGCAGATAGGCCATGCCGACGGCTTCGATCATCTCGATCGAGACGATGTTGTCGAAAGTGCCGGTGGTGGCGCGGTAATCCTGCATGCGGATGTCGGCGCGGCCATCGAGGCGTGCATCGGCATAGCCCTTTTGATTGGCCGAGATCGTCAGCCCGGTGACAAACCGCCCCTGATCGGCAGCGCGCTCGGCGAACCCGCCCCAGCCGCAGCCGATTTCCAGAATGCGCTCGCCCGGGGCGAGATGGTCAAGAATGCGGTCATATTTGCGGTGCTGGGCGCGCATCAAGTCGTTGTCGCCCGTGTCGAACAGGGCCGAGGAATAGGTCATCGAGGGGTCAAGCCAGAGCTGGTAGAACTCGTTCCCGACATCGTAATGGGCGCGGATGTTGCGCGCGGCGCCGCGGCGCGAATTGGCCCGCAGCACGCAATCGACCACGCGGTATTTGAGCGTGTTCCACCAGCTGGCATAGGCGTAATCGCGGAAATTGCCCATGTTCAGAATGGCGATCTGCACAAGGTTGTCGATTGAATCGGTGTCCCACAGCCCGGCCACATAGGTTTCGCCCAGCCCGATATCGCCGCGCGCGGCCAGGGCGGTAACGACGGACCAGTCATGCAGGTGCATCTCGGCCTCGGGGTGTCCTTTGCCGAAATGGTGCACCTCGCCTTCGGGGGTGATCAGGCGCAAACTGCCCTGCTCGATCCCCGCGCAGGTCGCCAGGAAATCGCGTTTCACGCGCTCGCTAAGATAGGCCATCACGATACCTCCTCGGATGGTGGGGCCGGTCTTGTGCGATAGGTCGCTCCTTTTATTCTAAGCCTAAAGGCCTGCCAGTAAATAAGGAAAATCGTGCGCGCCGCGCCTGCGGGGCGGCGGGCGAGGGCAGAGAGGATGCTGCGATTGGTCAGCGGGCGGCGCGGGCCCGACAGGGTGGCGATCACGCCGTGGGGGCCGTTCTTATGCGCGATACGGATGCGGATATGGTCAGGCGTCAGCCCGAAATTGAACGCATATGTGCCCGAGACCTGCTGAAACGGCGAGACGTGAAAGACCTTTTCGGCCTCGACCCGGTCGTCATAGGTGAGAGGGGCAAAGTCGGGTTTGTGGCACAGGTAACTGTGCCGGTCGCCAAAGGTGTTGTTGACCTCGGCGATCACCGCGATCAGGGCGTCGTCACGCATGGCCAGCCAGAAACTGACCGGGTTGAAGATATAGCCCAAGATGCTGGGTTGGGTCAGCAGGCGCAGGTCATAGTCGCTGCTTAGCCCGGCGCGCGACAGAACCTCGTGCGCCCATGCCGCGCCGCGCCCCTTGTCGCGCGGGCCGCCGTGGTGGCGGTCATGCACGGCGGTCAGGTTGAAACGGTTGCGCGAAAACAGCGCGGGGCCGGTCGGGGCATCGGGGTCGATCAGCACGTAATCGACGCCATAGCGAAAGCTGTTGGCGATGGCGCCAAGGCGCGAGTGCACGGTGTGGCCGGCGATATGTTCGGGCCGGGTCATGCGAACAGCCTATCCATTTTACGCGCCACGCGCACGGCGCTGGCGAAACCGTCTTCGTGAAAGCCGTGGCGGGTATAGGCGCCGGCGAACCAGGTGTTGTTGTCGCCCTGGATCTCGTGCAGGCGGGTCTGGGCCTGCAACGCGGCGTGATCAAAGACCGGGTGGCGAAAGGTTTTGCGGTCATAGATCATCTCGTCGGGGATGGGGTCGGCGGCATTCAGCGTGACGAAAAGCGGGTCATCCTCGGGGATATTCTGCAGCCGGTTCATCCAGTAGGTGACGCCGATCCCGGCATTGGGGCGATCGTGATGCGCCTTATAGACCCAGGACGACCAGCAGGCGCGCCGGCGCGGCATCTGCCGGATGTCGCGGTGCAGGGTCATGTGGTTGTCTTGATAGCGCATGGCCGACAGGGCTGTGGTTTCCTGTCGGGTGGGGCGGTCAAGCAGGGCCAGGGCCTGGTCGCTGTGGCAGGCCATGATGACATGGTCATGGGTCTGGGCCGGCTGACCGGTGGCATGGACCGTGCATTCGATACCGTCGCGCGTGACGGCCCGCACGGGGGTGCCCTTGTGCAGGGTGACGCCGCGCAGACGCAGCTGGGTTTCCAGTCGGCGCATATATTCGACGCTGCCGCCCGAAACCGTCCACCACTGGTGCTGACCCTTGTGCGACAACAGCGCGTGGTTGCGAAAGAACTGCACCAGGCTGCGGGCGGGGAAGGCGCCGATCTGGTCAGCGGGGGTCGACCAGATGGCGCCGCAGATGGGTCGCAGGTAGTAATCCTCGAACCATCGCCCCAGCCGCAGCTCGCGCAAGAGCTCGGCTATGGTCAGGCTGTCGTCGCGGGCGGCGGCCTCGGCAGAGGCGTTGAACCGCAGGATATCGCGCACCAGCCGCGCAAAGGCCGGGCGCAGCAGGTTGCGGCGCTGGCCGATCAGCGCGCCCAGATCGCGCAGCCCATATTCGATCGCCCCGTCATTGATCGAGGCGCCAAAGGACATGTCGCTGCGTTCGACCGGCACGTCGAGATCGCGGAACATTCGCGTCAGGTGCGGGTAGTTGGCATAGTTGAAAACGATGAACCCGGTATCGACCGGCTGATCGCCGCGCAGCCCGGCGGTGATGGTGCGGGCGTGGCCGCCCAGACGCGGCGCGGCCTCATAGAGGGTGACGCTGTGCTGCGGAGCAAGCAGATAGGCCGCTGCCATGCCCGAAATGCCGCCGCCGATGATGGCGATGCGTTGGGGCTTCATCGGGCGGGCATCGAACGACATGCGAAATCCTTTTGCGTTTTATAGGCTTACGCGGGCGGAGGCGCGGCGGATCAAATTTTGATCCGGATTTCTTTTGCGCCCGTATCCCCGTTATGCTGGAGTTGAGCGACACCATCGAACGGGCCCCTGACGGGGCGGACACATCCGCAGGGGTGGTGGCCGGCATGGCCCTCAAGCGCAGGACTCTGAGCGTGGACAAGACGACCGATCAGACGACGCCCACCCGGCAGACCGAATGGATGCTGGCCGTGCGCGACCGGCGCGACAAGCAGGCCTTTGCGCAGCTGTTTGATTTCTACGCGCCGCGGATCAAGGCGATGGCCTTGCGCACCGGGATGAGCGGGGCCGAGGCCGAAGATATCGTGCAAGAGGTCTTGCTGACCGCTTGGCGCAAGGCAGCGCAGTTCGATCCGGCCCGCGCGCAGGTATCCAGCTGGATCTACCAGATCGCCCGTAACCGGCAGGTAGACCTGGTGCGCAAGGAACGCCGCCCCGTGCCCGAGGCCCTGACCCTGCCGGAAGAGGACGAGGGTGATGCCGGGCAGATGCTGGCGCTGACGCAAGAGGCCGACAAGCTGCGCCAAGCCCTAAGCGCGCTGGCGCCCGATCAGCGCGAGATGGTCGAAAAGGCCTATCTGGGTGAGCTGAGCCATACCGAGATTCAGGCCCAGACCGGCCTGCCGCTGGGAACGATAAAATCACGCATCCGCCTGGGGTTAGAGCGGCTGCGGCACGAGTTGAAAGAACTGAGATGAACACGATCCGTCATCATATCTCGCAGCCATTGCTGGCGGCCTATGCATCGGGGGCGCTGCCGCATCCCTTTGCGCTGGTGGTCGCGGCGCATGTGTCGATGTGCGACGACTGCCGCGCCCGGCTAGAGGCCGAACAGGCCGCCGGTGGCGTAGTGCTTGAGGCGCTTGAATGTGCCGATCTGTCGGGCGGGCTGAAGGCGTCGGTGCTGACCCTGTTGGACGACGATCCGGCCCCGGCCCGGGCTGAGCCGCGCGCCATCGGCCCCTATCCGGCGCCGGTGATCGAGGCGCTGGGCGGCCAGCCGCCGCGCTGGCGCGCGCTGGGGCTGGGCACCCGTCAGCGCATCATCCATGCCAGCGATGCGGGCACGGTGCGGCTGCTGCACATTCCCGCAGGGCAGGCGGTGCCCGATCATGGCCATAACGGGCTAGAGATGACCCTGGTGCTGCAAGGCAGCTTTAGCGATGATTGCGGCACGTTCGGCGTGGGCGATGTCGAGATCGCCGACCAGGATCTGGAACACACCCCCGTCGCGGGCAAGGGCATGCCCTGCATCTGCCTTGCCGCCACCGACGCGCCGCTGAAGTTCAACAGCCTGCTGCCGCGGATGTTGCAGCCGATCCTGCGAATCTGACCGGGCCTTGTCGCGCGGCCTGGCGGCTGATTTCCCCTGAAAACACGGAAAAAAGCGCTTGAGATCACGGCGGTTTGATGGTTGGGCGGGGCTGTTTCGTGACCCGCATTAAGACGGCTGTGCCGAATTCGCACCTGCAAAAGGAGTGGGTGGCGGTAAATGGCGCCTGAATGGGAAAAAGTTCCGGTAAACCGGATTTGCTGGCCGAAATCCTTCTTATTGGTTTCGAAATATAGCGTAAAACCGGGAAAATCGACTATATTCTGCACATGCATCAATGAGGCGTGTGATGAAACATTTTCCGATTTTCCTGTCGGTCAGCGACAAGCGTATCGTGGTTGTTGGTGGCGGTGACGCCGCCGTGGCCAAGCTGCGCCTGCTGCTCAAGACCGAGGCGCGGATCTTTGTCTACGCCGAAACCCCCGCCGCCGAGATCGCAGGCTGGGCCGATGCCGGCCGCCTGACCCTGCTGCGCCGCGAGATTGCAGCCGGCGACGTGGTGGGCGCGGCGCTGCTTTATGCCGCGCAAGAGGATGCGCTGCTGGATGCCCATGTGGCCTGGCTGGGCCGCGAGGCGGGCGTGCTGGTGAATATCGTCGACAATCTGGATGACAGCGCCTTTATCACCCCCGCGATCGTCGATCGTGACCCGGTGACCGTCGCCATCGGCACCGAGGGCGCGGCCCCCGTGCTGGCCCGCGCGATCAAGGCCGACCTCGAAGAGCGCCTGTCGCCGCGTCTGGGCCTGCTGGCGCGGATCGGCAAAGGCTTTCGCCCGCTGGCCGAACGTCTGCCCGCCGGGCGCAAGCGCCGTGAATTCTGGGCCGACTACTATTTCAACGCCGGGCCGCGCGCCGCTGAAGAGCTGGGCGAAGAGGCTTTGCCCGAGGCGCTGAGCGATCTGCTGGCCAAGCATCGCGCGGCGGGGCAGGGCGTGGGCCATGTCGATCTGGTGGGCGCCGGGCCGGGCGACCCGGAACTGCTGACGCTGAAGGCGCGCAAGGCGCTGGACCGCGCCGATGTGGTGATCCACGACCGTCTGGCCGCCCCCGAGATCCTGGAACTGGCCCGCCGCGAGGCGCTGATCATCGACGCCGGCAAGACCGGGTTCGGCCCCTCGACCCCGCAAGAGGACATCAACGCCCTGATGATCGAACATGCCCGCAACGGCGCGCATGTGGTGCGGCTGAAAGCCGGCGATCCGGGTGTGTTCGGTCGCCTGGACGAGGAACTGGACGCGCTGACCGAGGCCGGGATCAGCTGGCGCATCGTGCCGGGCATCACCGCCGCCTCGGCCGCCGTGGCGCAGATTGGCCAGTCGCTGACCAAGCGCGGCCGCAACGGCGCGGTGCGCCTGCTGACCGGCCATGACATCAAGGGCTTTGCCGAACAGGATTGGCGCAGCCTGGCCCGCGAGGGCGAAGTGGCCGCGATTTACATGGGCAAGCGCAGCGCGCGGTTTTTGCAGGGTCGCCTGATGATGCATGGCGCCGATCCGCTGACCCAGATCACCGTGGTTGAAAATGCCTCGCGCGCCGACAGCCGGGTCATCGCCACCACGCTAAGCGATCTGCCCGCCGATATCGACGGGGTTGATGGCCCCGCCGTGATCCTGCTGGGCCTGGCGCCGCGCGCCGCCCTGCAAGCCGCAAATGAACTCGTACAATCCAGGGAGCTGGCGCTATGAGCCGTCGTTTCACCCCCAAAGTCGTGACCGCCAATGACCTGATCGAGGGCGATGCCGTTTGGCTGAGTGCCGATGATCGCTGGGTGCGCCAGATGTGCGAGGCCGAGCTGATCGAGGATGCCGAGCGCGCCGAGGCGCGGCTAAAGCTGGCCGAGGGGCAGGGCGATATCGTCGTCGGCGCCTATCTGGCCGATGCCCAGGCCGGCGAAAACGGCCCCGAGCCGACCCATTTTCGCGAAACGTTCCGCACGCGCGGCCCGTCGAACTATGCCCACGGCAAACAGGTGGAGGCAGCATAATGTATAAATATAACGACTTCGACGAAGCCTTTGTGCGCGAGCGCGTGGCCCAGTTTTCCGGCCAGGTGGCGCGCCGCATCGACGGTTCGCTGTCCGAGGATGAATTCCGCCCGTTGCGCCTGATGAATGGCCTGTATCTGCAGCTGCACGCCTATATGCTGCGCGTGGCGGTGCCCTATGGCACGCTGAACAGCCGCCAGATGCGCCAGTTCGCCCATATCGCCGATACCTATGACAAGGGCTATGGCCATTTCACCACGCGCCAGAACATCCAGTTCAACTGGCCCAAGCTGCGCGACGTGCCGGCCATTCTGTCGGATCTGGCCGATGTCGAGATGCACGCCATCCAGACCAGCGGCAACACCATCCGCAACGTGACCTCGGACCATTTCGCCGGTGCCGCCGCCGACGAGATCGAAGACCCGCGCCCCTATGCCGAGCTGATCCGCCAGTGGTCGACCGACCACCCGGAATTCCAGTTCCTGCCGCGCAAGTTCAAGGTCGCAATCACCGGCGCGCCCAATGACCGTGCCGTGGTCAAGGCCCATGACATCGGTCTGCGCATCGTGCGTAATGACGCCGGTCAGGTCGGGTTCGAGGTGATCGTGGGTGGCGGTCTGGGCCGCACGCCGATGGTCGGCAAGGTCATCCGCGACTTCCTGCCCAAGGAAGACCTGCTGCCCTATCTCGAGGCGATCGTCAGCGTCTATAACCTGCTGGGCCGTCGCGACAACAAATACAAGGCGCGCATCAAGATCACCGTGCATGAGAACGGGATCGAGACCGTGCGCGATCTGGTCGAGGCCGAGTTCATTCAGCGCCGCGAGCTGTTCAACGGCGCCGATCAGGCCCTGCTGGCCGAGATCGAGCCGGCCTTTGCCCAGCCCGATTACATCACCGCCGACTCGCAGGGCTTTGACGATTTCTACAAGGCCGACCCGGTGTTCCGCTCGTGGGTCGATACCAACCTGACCGAGCACCGCCAGCCGGGCTATGCGATCGTGACGATCTCGCTCAAGGCGCATGGCGCGACGCCGGGGGATGCCACCAGCGAACAGATGCGCGTGATGGCCGATCTGGCGCAGGAATTCGGCCATGACGAACTGCGCGTCAGCCATGAGCAGAACATCGTGCTGCCGCATGTGCACAAGGCGCATCTGCCCGCCATTCACGCCCGTCTGGCCGCCGTCGGCTTGGCCACGGCTAATGTGGGGCTGGTGTCCGACATCATCGCCTGCCCCGGTATGGATTACTGCGCGCTGGCCACGGCGCGGTCGATTCCGATTGCCCAGCAGATCGCCGAACGTTTCGACGAGCTGAAGCTGGAACACGAGGTCGGGCCGCTGAAGCTGAAGATCTCGGGCTGCATCAACGCCTGCGGGCATCACCATGTCGGCCATATCGGCATTCTGGGCCTGGATCGCGCCGGGGTGGAAAACTATCAGATCACCCTGGGCGGTGACGCGACCGAGAACGCGGCCATCGGCGAACGCGCCGGGCCGGGCTTTTCGGCCGATGCGATCGTGCCTGCGATCGAACGCCTAGTGCTGGCCTATCTCGAGCTGCGCGAGGGGCCGCAAGAAACCTTTATTGACGCCTATCGTCGCCTGGGCGCCGAGCCGTTCAAGGCCGCGCTTTACCCCGACGAGGCCGGAGGCCGGAAACATGCTGCCTGATCTGACCACGGCCACCGTCGATGACCGGGTGGCCTATCTGAACCAGCGCTACAAGCACCACGCCGCGCAGGCGGTGCTGGAACGCGCGCTGAGCGACGAGGCCGTCGGCCGCATCGCCCTGGTGTCGTCCTTCGGGGCGGAATCGGTGGTGCTGTTGCACATGATCTCGCTTTATGACCGCGCGACGCCGGTGCTGTTCATCGACACGCAGATGCTGTTCGAGGAAACCATGGCCTATCAGGCCGATGTGGCGCAGCAGCTGGGCCTGACCGACGTGCGCACCATCCGCGCCCGCCCCGAGGCCGTGGCCGCCCATGATCCCGAGGGCCTGCTGCACAAGACCGACACCGATGCCTGCTGCAACCTGCGCAAGACCGAGCCGCTGGAACGCGCCTTGTCGAATTTCGACGCCTGGATCACCGGCCGCAAGCGGTTCCAGGGCCAGACCCGCGCGGCGCTGGATTTCTTTGAAAACGAGGGCGATTTCCGCATCAAGGTCAATCCGCTGGCCCATTGGACGCCCGAAGACGTGCAGGATTACATGATCAACAACCGCCTGCCGCGGCACCCGTTGATCGCCAAGGGCTATCCGTCGATCGGCTGCGCCCCCTGCACCAGCCCGGTCAAGCCTGGCGAAGACCCGCGCGCGGGCCGCTGGCGCAACCAGGAAAAAGAGGAATGCGGCATCCATTTCATCAACGGCAAGGTCGTGCGCGGCCCGCTGCCCGTCGAGGTAGAGATTGAAGAGGAGAAACCGATGAACGTGATTGTCACCGATCAGGGTTTCGTGAATGACGACTGGGCGCATGGCTTTATCGCCGCGGCCGATCTGGAAACCTCGGCGGCGGATGCGCCGGCCGTCGCGATCGACCTGGCCTCGGATGCCGACCCGACCATCCTGGCCGGGCGCCTCGATGGCGTCGATCTGATCCGCGTCGATTTCCCCAGCTTCTCGGACGGGCGCGGGTTCACCCTGGCGCGGCGTCTGCGGCTGATGGGGTTCAACGGGCGTCTGCGCGCCCGTGGCCATGTGATCGCCGATCAATACACGATGGTGCGACGCTCGGGCTTTGACGAGGTCGAGATCGCCCCCGAACTGGCCAAGCGCCAGCCGTGGGAGCAATGGCAGGCCCGCGCAGCCTGGCAGTCGCATGATTATCAGAACCGCCTGCGCGGCGCCGTCTAAGGCGCCCGGGCCCGTTTGACAGGAATATGGCTATGAATGACACCACCGCCGTGGCCGCCGAAAAGGCGCGCCCCGTTCCCACCCTTCCCGACGCGCAAACCGTGACGTCTGTTCAGCACTGGACGGACCGTCTGTTTTCCTTTCGGGTGACGCGGCCGCAGTCGCTGCGGTTCCGCTCGGGCGAGTTCGTGATGATCGGCCTGATGGGCGACCCCGATCCCAAGACCGGCAAGCAAAAGCCCATTCTGCGCGCCTATTCCATCGCCTCGCCCAGCTGGGACGAAGAGCTGGAATTCTACTCGATCAAGGTGCCCGACGGCCCGCTGACCAGCCGCCTGCAACATATCGAGGTGGGCGACCAGATCATCCTGCGGCCCAAGCCCGTGGGCACGCTGGTGCTGGATGCGCTCTTGCCCGGCAAGCGGCTGTGGATGTTCGCCACCGGCACCGGCATCGCGCCCTTTGCCTCGCTGCTGCGCGACCCCGACACCTATGAGCGCTACGACGAGGTCGTGGTCATGCATACCTGCCGCGAGGTCGGTGAGCTGGAATACGGCCGGCAGCTGGTCGAGGGCCTGGCCGAGGACCCGCTGATCGGAGAGCTGGTGGGCGACAAGGTGCGCTATTACCCGACCACCACCCGCGAACAGAGCCCGCGCATGGGCCGGATCACCGACAACCTGACCTCGGGCAAGGTGTTCGCCGACCTGGGCCTGCCCCCGATGGACCCCGAGCACGACCGCGGTATGGTCTGCGGATCGCTGGCCTTCAACAAGGACATCATGGCGATTCTGGAAGGCTTCGGCCTGCGCGAAGGCGCCAACTCGGAACCCGCCGAGTTCGTCGTTGAAAAGGCGTTCGTGGGGTAGGGCCGCCGCCTCATCCGAGATGCAAGGCCGGGCAGAGATGCCCGGCTTTTTCGTATCTCTTGTCTGGCCATGCCCGCGATGCTACATGCGCCTTATGCCCCTATAGCTCAGCTGGTAGAGCATCTGATTTGTAATCAGAGGGTCGGGAGTTCGAGTCTCTCTGGGGGCACCATTCTCAGCACCTGATAAAATGCGTGCCCGTCAGCGGCGCGCGCTGGGCAAGCCAGGCATGGCTGTCTCGGGCCACCCGCAGGCCAATTCGATCTCTGCAAGGTCAGGGCGTGGGGATCTACATCATTCTGCCCTGTCGTGTTTTGGCCCTCAGATGCATTCAAAAAACGCGTCGATCGCGGCCCGTGATCCAGATCAGCACCTTGCCGCGCACGGATTCAGCCTGGGCCACACAGGTGCGCGCCGCGCCGGGCAGGTCGCCCAGGCTCATGGTCCATTTCGGCGGATCACGGCGGCCGTCAGCACATCCGTGGGCAGGCAAAGAGCCCGGCCATTTCGCGCAGGCGGCGCACGGTGCGGGTGTGGGTGGCCTGCCATTCCGCAAAGGCCGCATAGGCGTGGCGATTGATGCGGGTGCGTTCGGATGGGGGCAGGCGGGCATAGGCCTGTTGGTCGATCTCGGGAATGAAATGCAGCTTAACACGCAGAAAGTTGGCCGCGCAGCGGGTCGAGTCATCTGGTGACAGGATGGCGAGGCGGGCCATCTCGTTGCATTCATAGTGTTGCATCACGGTGGTCAGAAAGGCCTGATCGGGCTCTTGCGCCTGAGCCATGCCGGTGGCCACGGTCAAGGCGCAAGCCACGGCGCATTGCTGAAT
Source organism: Actibacterium sp. XHP0104 (assembly GCF_025751515.1). Classification (GTDB taxonomy): domain Bacteria; phylum Pseudomonadota; class Alphaproteobacteria; order Rhodobacterales; family Rhodobacteraceae; genus Actibacterium_D. The sequence continues at coordinate 3,095 of NZ_JAOWLE010000008.1, read as the reverse complement.
ATCCATTGTCCCCTCCCCTGGCCGAACCCGGAGAGACGCGCGCGGTGATCTGTCGAACCGACAGCCGCACAGTTGAAAGGCATATCAAACGCCGCACTAAGCCGGCCAGATAAAACAGTTGAAGTTATCGTATCAGTGTCCTCCCAATGGGCGAGTCGGGTCAAGGGTGGCCCGGATGAGGGACAATGATGTTTCAGACTATCGCGCCGATCTTTGTGCTGGTGGCGGTCGGGTTCGCGGCGGTGCGAACGGGCTATGTGGGGGCCGATACGATCAGGCCGCTGGGCGCGTTCGTCGTGCGTGTCGCGCTGCCGGCGCTGATCATCCGGTCGATCGGAGGGTTGCCGTTCGGCCAGGCGGTGCAGCCGGGTTTCGTGCTGGCCTATGCGGGCGCATCGCTGGCGGTGATGCTGTTGGCGCTGATCGTGACGCGGCGGGTGTTGCGGGGCGGAATGTCCGAGGCGGCGATGGCCGGGCTGGGCGCGGCCACATCGAACACGGGCTTCATGGGCTATCCGATCGGGTCGATGGTGCTGGGCCCGGCGCTGGGTGCGCAGCTGATGGCGCAATGCATGATCGTCGAGATCATGCTGATCATTCCGCTGGCGATGGTGATTTCAGACGTGGCGCGCGGCGGGCGCGGGCGTGTGGTGGGGCAGGTGCTGGCCAGCCTTTTGCGCAACCCGATCCTTGCGGCCCTGGCGGTGGCTCTGCTGATCTCGGGCTCGGGGGCGACTGTGCCGCCGATGCTGGACCGGGTGCTTGGCCTGCTGGCCGGGGTGTCGGCGCCGCTGGCGTTGTTCGTGATCGGCGGCACGCTAGCGGCGCTGCCGTTTCAGGGGCTGGCTGACCGGTTGGGGGTGATCCTGCTGGGCAAGCTGGTGCTGCATCCGCTGTTGGCGATGGGCGCGCTGGCGCTGGTGCCGGGGTTGGACCCGCAGATGCGGGCGGGGGGCGTGCTGTTCGCGGCGATGCCGATGTTCACGATCTACCCGATCTTTGGTCAGCGCGCCGGGGTCGAGATGATGACCGCCTCGGCGCTGGTAGCGGCGACGGCGCTGTCTTTCGTGACGCTTTCGGTGTGGATGGCGCTGATTTTCCCCTGACGCGCGCGGGGCTGTTGACCTAGGCCCAAGGATGCGCCTTGCTGCGCGCAAACACCAACGGGCACGCTGCCCGGATCGACAGGAGGCAGGGTTGAAGATCACCACTGTAAAGACACAGCCGATCGACGGGCAGAAACCGGGCACGTCGGGCCTGCGCAAGAAAACCCGGCAGTTCATGCAGCCGCATTACCTCGAGAATTTCATCCAGAGCATCTGGAACGGGATCGGTGGTGTGCATGACAAGGTCTTGGTTCTGGGGGGCGACGGGCGCTATTTCAATGATCGCGCGGCGCAGGTGGTTTTGCGGATGGCGGCGGCCAGCGGTGCGGCCCGCGTGATCGTGGGGCAGGGCGCGCTGTTGTCGACCCCGGCCGCGTCGAACCTGATCCGCCAGCGCCGGGCCGATGGCGGCATCATCCTGTCGGCCAGCCACAACCCCGGCGGGCCGGACGAGGACTTTGGCGTCAAATACAATATCTCGAACGGCGGGCCGGCGCCCGAGGATGTGACCAACCGCATCTTTGCCGCGACGCAAGAGATCAGTGAATACCACATCGTCGAGGCGCAGGATGTCGACCTGTCGCGCCCCGGCAAAACCGCCCTGGCCGGGATGGTGGTCGAGGTGGTCGACCCCGTGGTCGACTATAAGGAACTGATGCAGGGCCTCTTTGACTTTGATGCCATCCGGGCGCTGTTCGCCTCGGGGTTCCAGATGCGGTTCGACGCGATGCATGCGGTGACCGGGCCCTATGCGCGCGCGATCATCGAGGGCGAGCTGGGCGCGCCGGCGGGCAGCGTGATCAACGCCACGCCCAGCCCCGATTTCGGCGGCGGTCATCCCGACCCCAACCCGATCTGGGCCAAGCCGCTGATGGATCTGATGATGGGCGCCGAGGCGCCCGATTTCGGTGCGGCCTCCGATGGCGATGGCGACCGCAACATGATCGTGGGGCGGGGCTGTTACGTCACGCCCTCTGACAGTCTGGCCGTGCTGGCGGCCAATGCCCATATGGCGCCGGGCTATCGGCACGGGCTGAAAGGTATTGCCCGGTCGATGCCGACCTCGGGCGCCGCTGATCGCGTGGCCGAGGCGCTGGGCATCCCCTGTTTTGAAACCCCCACGGGGTGGAAGTTCTTTGGCACGCTTCTGGATGCCGGGCGGGCGACGATCTGTGGCGAGGAAAGCGCTGGCACCGGCAGCGACCACGTGCGCGAGAAAGACGGGCTGTGGGCGGTGCTGCTGTGGCTGAACATTCTGGCCGCCCGCCGGGTCAGCGTGGCCAGTCTGATAGCCGAGCACTGGGCCCGCTTTGGCCGCAACTATTATAGCCGCCATGATTACGAAGGTATCGACAGCACTGCGGCGACCAGGTTGATGGATGACCTGCGGGCGCGTCTGCCCGATCTGCCGGGGCAGGTGGTGGCCGGCATGACGGTGAGCGGCGCGGATGAATTTGCCTATGACGACCCGGTCGATGGCTCGCACACGGGCGGGCAGGGCATTCGCATCGGGTTCGATGGCGGCGGGCGCGCTGTGTTCCGCCTGTCGGGCACCGGCACCCAGGGCGCCACGCTGCGGGTCTATCTGGAACGCTATGAAAGCGATGCGGCGCGGTTGGGTATGGAATCGCAAGAGGCCTTGGCCGGAATCATCGCCGCAGCGGGTGAACTGGCCGGGATTCGAGCCCGAACCGGCCGCGAGTCGCCGGATGTAATTACCTGAATCGGGGGGCGAGTCGGGTTTTCCGGGGGCATGCCGGGGTGTTGATGCGGGGCAAGGCCGTTACCGCCCGCGCCGCGATGCAGCGAAACGCCTGAAAATAAGGGGTCCGCAGATATTTTCGCATTTTTCTGCGGAATTCCTTCAAAAAGCTCTTGCGGCCTGTCGGCTCAATCCGTAAATACCCCTTCACCGGCGGCGCTGAGGCGCGGTTGGGACGCCAGCCTGGCGGTTCGGGAACGGATCTTAGGGCTAGCGGGACGGAAAAT
>NZ_JAOWLE010000007.1 GCF_025751515.1 Actibacterium sp. XHP0104 | reverse complement strand
TCGCGGCGGCGATCCAGTCGGCCATGGCGCCGGCCTCGTTGATGCCTTCCTGCAGAACCTGGCCATCGACCGATTCCTTGTAGAACATCATCTGGTCGGCATCCTCGGGCGTATAGTTCTGACCCAGCGGGTTGTAGATCCCCACCGAGCGGAACAGACCCTCCATCCCGAAGGTGCGCGATTCATCGGGCACGATCGGCACCACGTTCTTGCCGACCTTCTTGTCGCGCAACAGCGTGGTCAGGATCCGCACGAAGGCCATCGTGGTCGAGATCTCGCGCTCGCCCGTGCCCTTGAGCTGGCCCTCGAAGGTCGCCAGCGGCGGGATCTCGAGCTTGGGCGCCTCGCGCCACTCGCGCTTGGGGAAATCGCCGCCAAGCGCCTGGCGACGCTCGGCCAGATAGGCCTTTTGCGCGTTGTTCAGCGCCACGAAGGGCGCCTTGGGCAGGTCCTCGTCGCTGACCGGGATCTTGAAGCGGTCGCGGAAGGCGCGCAGCTGGTCCTCGGCCATCTTCTTTTGCTGGTGGGTGGTGTTCTGGCCTTCGCCGGCCGTGCCCATCCCATAGCCCTTGACCGTCTTGACCAAGAGGCAGGTCGGCTGGCCCTTGGTCTCGGTCGCGCGCTTGAACGCGGTATAGACCTTTTGCGGGTCATGCCCGCCGCGGCTCAGCGACCAGACCTGTTCGTCGGTCCAGTCCTCGACCAGCGCCGCCGTCTCGGGGTATTTGCCGAAGAAATGCTTGCGGATATAGGCGCCGTCCTTCGACTTGAAGGTCTGGTAATCGCCATCCACCGTCTCGTCCATCAGCTGGCGCAGCTTGCCGCTGGTGTCCTTCTCAAGCAGCTGGTCCCAGCCCTTGCCCCAGAGCAGCTTGACCACGTTCCAGCCCGCGCCGCGGAAGTCGCCCTCGAGCTCTTGCACGATCTTGCCGTTGCCGCGCACCGGGCCGTCCAGGCGCTGCAGGTTGCAGTTGATCACGAAGATCAGGTTGTCGAGGTTCTCGCGCGCCGCAAGGTCGATCGCGCCGCGGCTTTCGGGCTCGTCCATCTCGCCGTCGCCCAGGAAGCACCACACCTTCCGGTCGGCCATGTCAATATGGCCGCGGCTGTGCATGTACTTCATGAACCGTGCCTGGTAGATCGCCATCAGCGGGCCAAGGCCCATGCTGACCGTCGGGAACTGCCAGTAATCGGGCATCAGCCAGGGGTGCGGATAGGACGACAGCCCGTTGCCCGCGACCTCGGAACGGAAGTTCTCCAGCTGCTCTTCGCTGATCCGGCCCTCCATGAAAGAGCGCGCGTAAATCCCCGGGATCACATGGCCCTGGAAGAACACCAGGTCGCCGCCGTGAATCGCCGACTTCGAGCGCCAGAAATGGTTCAGACCGATGTCATACATCACCGCCGAAGAGGCAAAGGACGCAATGTGGCCGCCATATTCCGACGACACCTTGTTGCGCCGCACAACCGTCGCCATCGCGTTCCAGCGGTTGATCGTCCGGATCCGCCACTCCATCTCGAGATCGCCGGGGATCTCAAGCTCGTCATCCGCGGGGATCGTGTTCTGATACGGCGTCGTCGCCGAAAACGGCAAGGTCGCACCCGCCGCACGCGCCTGCTGAACAGCCTTGTCCAACAGAAAATGCGCGCGGTTCGCTCCGTCACGCTCAATCACATCAGCAATGGCATCCTGCCACTCCTGAGACTCAATAGGATCAATGTCGTCAGATGGTAGACTACTCATGTCTCACTCCTTAGCTGAAGCGCGAGCCTGTGAGGGCCTGCGAGGTCCAACCGGGAAGGAGCCGAACGACCATGGTCCGCGAATGCGGCCGCGCCTGCTAGTTCTTCGGGCTTGCCCGACCCTCTGAACGAGTGCCGGAGCATGATGTAGGTCGTGTCGGGGACATCTTTAGCCGTCCCGCGCGCCGTTTCAAGGACGCTGTGCGCCCCCAGGCCGGCATTCCCGGTTTTTTCTGACCTCACGCGGCTAGCGGGGGTCATCTTGGTAGAACTTGTGCCGCGACATCTTGCCGATGCCGGGATTGAACGAATTGGTCGGGTCGATCTCGCGATAGAACGCGGCCAGGTCGGGCTTGGCGGGGTAAAGATGCCCGACATTGTGCTCGGCCGGGTATTCGGCCCCGCGCTGGTCGAGAATGGCCAGCATCCGCGCCTTGAGCGCCGCCATGTCGGCGCCTTTCTTGACGATGTAATCCTGGTGCAGCACGTGGCACAGGAAATGGCCGTAGTAGAGCTTGTGCACCAATTGATCCGAGATCTCGGGCGGCAGTTGCTCCAGCCAGTCGCGGTCATTGCGGCGCAGCGCGATATCCAGCGCCAGGATGCCTTCGACCCGGTCGTAGTGCACGGCCTGATAGCGGATCGCGGCACCGGCGGCGGCAAAGCGGTGCAGCCCGGCGATCTTGCCTTCGCGCGCGGTGCATTCAAAGAAATCGCCGTCGCCCTGCGCGAACAGATCCTGCAACAGGGCGCGCGCCTCGGCTATACCGCCGTCGCGGGCCTTGAGGATCAGGTGATGTTCGAACCGGTCGCGATAGTCCATCATCCGGCGCGGCAAGAGGCGCGGCCAGACCGTTGCCAGCGCCTGCATCACCCGGTCGGTGACATTGCGCAGCCCCGGAATGCCGTTCAATCGCGCATCGACCGCGCCCTTGATCGCAAAGAACAGCGGCAGCCGGTCGGTGCCCAGCTTGTCGATCATCAGCACCGTGTCCTTGCCGTATTTGGCCGAGATATCGAAAATCTCGCGCTGCATGTATTCGGCCGACACCGGCAGGGTGGAACAATCAGTCAGGATGCGCCGGCGCAGTTCGGTCAGCTGGGCGGGATCGTTGGTGCCGATATAAAAGACCTGCTCGGCCTCGTTGCGGGGATAGGTATCCAGCCGCACGGCAAAGACCGCCAGCTTGCCCGCACAGCCCGCCGCATCATGCAGGCGGCGCTTGTCGGAGTTGAACCGGGCCGGGCTGGCGGCGTCGATATCGCGCACGCGGGTGGCGTAATCGGTGTCGGACCCCTTGCGGTTGTCGTCGCGGATGTCGGCCTCGTCGAATGCGCCGCTTTCCAGCCGGGTCAGGATCTCGGCCGGGGTGTCGCCCAGGTCGATGCCCAGGTTGTTGACCAGCTCTAGCTGGCCGTCATGGGTGATGCGGGCGAACAGCGACATCTCGGTATAGGACGGCCCGCGTTCGACCAGCGACCCGCCCGAGTTGTTGCACACCCCGCCCACGACCGACGCCCCGATGCAGGAACTGCCGATGACCGAATGCGGCAGCCGCCCGATCGGGGCCAGCAGCTTTTCCAGCGCGAACAGCGTCGCCCCCGGAAAGCTGAGCACCTGTCGCCCCTGCCGGATCAGGCGCAGCCCGTCCATCCGGCGGGTGTTGATCAGCACCACATCGCGGTCATAGCTGCCCTTGGGCGTCGAGCCTTCGGTCAGCCCGGTATTGGCGGCCTGCATGATGACGATCTTGTCCGCCGCCACACAGGCCTGCAACACCTGCCATTGCTCCAACAGCGTCGCCGGCTGCACCACCGCCAGGGCATCCCCCCCGCCCGAGCGAAAGCCCGAGCGGAAGCGTTTCGTGCGGCGCTCGTCGGTCAGCACGTGCCGACGCCCGCAGATATCGCGCAACCGTTGGATCAGAGCATGATCATCCATGACCCCCTCCTCAATAGGCGACAGACGGCAGCCAGGTCGCCAGCGCGGGCCACATGTAGACGATCAACAAGCCGGTCAGCTGCAACAGCACGAACGGGATGATCCCCTTGTAGATATCCGTCAGGCGGATCTCGGGCGGGCACACGCCTTTGAGGTAGAATAGCGCGAAACCAACGGGCGGTGTCAGGAAACTGGTCTGCAAGGTCACCGCCACCAGGATCACGAACCACACCAGCGCCGGCTCGTCGATCGCATCAAAGCCCGGAATATCCAGACCCAGCGCATTCACGATCGGACGCATCAAGGGCAGAACGATCAAGGTGATCTCGATCCAGTCCAGCACAAAGCCCAGCAGGAACACGATGAACAGGATCACGAAAACCGTGCCATGCGGGCCGAACCCGGTGCCCAGGATCATCTCTTCGATCAGCGCATCGCCGCCCAGTTCACGCAGCACATAGGAAAACACCGTCGCACCCAGGAAGATCGCAAAGATATAGGCGGTGGTGTTGAAGGTCGACTTCAGCACGTTCACCAGCTTGCGCAGGGTCAGCTTGCGATAGCCCAGCGCCAGCAGCGTCGCCCCCAGCGCACCGACACCCGAAGCCTCGGTCGGGGTGGTCAGACCGGCAAAGATCGACCCCAGCACCGCCAGGATCAGGCCCAGCGTCGGCAGAACCGCGATCATCACGTCCTTGACCGCCGCCCAGTCGGGGGCCTTGGCACCCTCGGGCACAGGCGCGACATCGCGTTTGATCATCGCGATGACGAAGATATAGGTCAGGTACAGCGCCCCGATGATGACGCCCGGAAACACCGCCGCCATGAACAGGTCGCCCACCGACAGGGCCATCTGGTCGGCCATGATCACCAGCATGATCGACGGCGGGATCAAAATGCCCAGCGTCCCCGAGGCCGACACCACGCCAGCCGCCAGTTGCGGGCTGTATTTCTGCTCCATCATCGAGGGCAGCGACAGCACGCCCAGCAGCACGACAGACGCGCCGATGATACCGGTCGAGGCGGCCAGAATGATGCCGATCATCGTCACCGTGATCGCCAGGCCGCCGCGCACCGTTCCAAACAGCCGCTGCATCGAGGTCATCAGCTTTTCGGCCACGCCCGATTCATCCAGCATCAGCCCCATGAAGATGAACATCGGCAGCGCCACCAGCACCGCGTTGGACATGGTCGCGTAAACCCGGTTCACCACCGCGCCCAGCGTCAGGTAATCCAGCCCGGTCAGGGTTTCTTCCAGCCCGGTCCAGTTCATCATGCCGTTGTCGAACAGATAGGCGACACCGCAATACAGCACCCCTACCCCGGCCAGCGTCCAGGCCACCGGGAACCCGGTGAAGAGCAGCATGATAAAGGTGATGAACATGGCGATGACCAGCTTTTCTTCGGTGGTCTCGACCAGCAGGCTCAGCGCCAGCGCAACCACGCCAAAGCCGATGATCGCCCAGACGATCAGCCGCAGGCCCTTGCCTTCGCGTTCGTCCGCATAGTTGACGATCAGCGCCCGCAAATCGTGGATCAGCCGCGCAACCGCCGCCAGACCCAGCAGGGCAAAGCTAAGCGGGATCACCGCCTTGAGCGCCCAGCGCCCCGGCAGGCCGGTCGGGCTGTCCGAGCGTTCGTTCACCCGCCAGCTTTCATAGAAATAGTCATAGCCCTGATCGACCATCAGCCAGATGAACGGCGCCAGCAGCGCCAGAATGCCGATCACCTCGATGATCCGCTGCGCGCGGCGGCTAAGCTGCATATGCAAGAGGTCGACCCGCACATGGCTGTCGGTGACCAGCGCATAGGAAATGCCGATCATCGTGACCAGCCCATAGAAATGCCACTGGATCTCGTCCAGCTTGGGATAGTTCTGGTTCAGCAGATAGCGCATCGCCACCTGCGACACGATTGCGGCCACCAGCAGCAGGTTGGCCCACATCACCACATTGCCGATGCCCTTGACCGCCTTGTCGATGAAAACGGCGGCGGGCTGGGTGTCGCGTTCGGGATGTTCAAGGATGCTCTCGTAAACCTCGACAAGATCATCGCTGCGCAGATTGTCAGACATCACTTTTCCTCCGGGAACGACGCAAGGCGGGCGAAAGGCACCGCCGGCGATCAGGAATGGAAATCAAATGCGCAGGGGCGCCGTCCGGGGCGCCCCTGCATCGGTGGACTTACTTGCGCGGGAGGAACGCGTTTTCTTTCCACAGGGCATAGCCGTCGCGGAACGTGTTCATGTCGCCCAGAACCTTGGCAAAGAACGCGTCATTGGCGGCCTCTTCGGCGGCAACCTCGTCCCAGGTGGTGCGGAAAGTGGCCAGCATCTCGTCGTTCCACTGCTTGATGGTCACGCCGTTGTTGTCGACGTTGTCCTTCATTGCGGTGAACTGGATCGCCTCGCCCTCGGCAAAGCTGTCAGCCATCGAGGCCTTGCAGGCGTTCTCGATGATGGCCTTGTGCTGGTCGGTTGCCTCGTTCCAGGTGTCCTTGTTGATCAGCAGTTCGAACACGGTCGCCTGCTGGTGCCAGCCGGGGAAGTAATTAAACTTTACCAGCTTGTGGAACCCAAGGCGCGCGTCGATGGCCGGCATCGAGAATTCGGTCGCATCAATGGCGCCCTTTTCCAGCGCCGGGAAGATTTCGCCACCCGGCAACAGCGAGGTCGCCACGCCCAGTTTCTGCATCACCTTGCCGCCCAGGCCGAAGAAGCGCATCTTCAGGCCTTCAAGGTCGGCGGGGCTGTTGATCTCTTTCGCGAACCAACCCGAGGTCTCGGGCGCGATGATCGCGCAGGGCAGAACCTTCACGTTGTAACCGGCCTGATCATACATCTCCTGATACAGGCTCATGCCATTGCCGTAATACAGCCAGGCCATGTATTCGCCCGCCTCGGGGCCAAAGGGAACGGCCGAGAACAGCGGCGCAGCAGGGATTTTACCCGCCCAATAGCCCGCGGTGGTATAGCCCGAGTTGATCTTGCCCGACGACACGGCGTCCAGGATCTCGAAGGGCGGAACCAGTTTGCCCGGCTCATAGACCTTCATCTTCAGCGTCCCGGCGGACATCAGGTCCAGCTGCTCGGCGACGCGCGGAATGGGCGAACCCAGCCCCGGCAGGGCGGTCGAGAAAGCGATCGGGGTTTTCAGCAGGATTTTGTCGGCGGCAAAAGCGGCGGGGGCGGCCAGCAGCGATACCGCCACGGCCAGCGAAGTGAGTTTCTTCATGATGTCTCCTCCAGGATTGAAACCGGCCCTCTCCAGCCGGCCAACGCCCGTTTCGGCGTTCGTGGTAAAATTATTTATCCACTGCATTCAGTCAACAATTTTATTTACCACTATCGCCACACTCGACGCCCAACCCTACGCCTCGGCAACACCCGGGCGCCAAAGCGCCATGGCGGAGTGACACTGCATAATCCGCACATTTTTCATGATTTTCAGAGGGCTAACCGCCCGCAGGCCAACCCGGACCGCCAGATCAGATGCAATGGCTTGAATTTTTCAGAGGGCAAGATAAATTACCAGTAAGCCCATAGCAAAACAGCGCAAGGATCCGCAGATGGACAAGCCCAGAGCGATTTTTGACCCCATCGCGCATGATTCGGTGGCCGATGCGGTGATCCACCAGATCGAGACCATGATCGTGAACGGCATCCTCAAGGAAGGCACCCGCCTGCCCTCGGAACGCGAGATGTCAGAGCTGTTGGAAGTGTCGCGCCCCAAGCTGCGCGAGGCCTTGAAACAGCTCGAGGACGACGGCCTGTTGCAGGTCAAGCATGGCGAGGGATCGTTCATCGCCAAGCTGACCGGCACCGCGATGACCCCGGCCTTCATGGATCTTTACGCCCGCCATCCCGAGGCGTTCTATGATTATCTGGAATACCGGCGCGAGCAGGAAAGCTTTGCCGCGCGTCTGGCAGCCGAACGCGCCACCCAGACCGACAAGGATATCATTCAGGGTATTCTTGACCGGATGGACGCCGCGCATGAGGCCAACGACCTTGAGGCCTCGAAAATCGCCGATATCAACTTTCACACCGCGATTGTCGATGCCAGCAACAACTCGACCCTGATCCACATGATGGCGTCGATCTATGACCTGACCAAACGCGGCGTGTTCTACAACCGCAACTACCTGCGCTCGATCGATTTTGCGGGCAGCCAGCTGCTGGCCCAGCACCACGCCATCGCGGATGCGATCTTTGCCGGCAATGCCGAGGCCGCTGCCAAGGCCGCGCGCGACCACATTGATTTCGTCGAGCGGTCCTTCCGCATCGGCCACCTGCGCGAAGAGCGCGAGAAGGTGGCCGGAAAGCGCAAGATCTTGTGGGGTCAGGCCTAAGCGCGCCCGGCGGCGAACATCGGCCCGCCCTTCCAGCGCGGAAAGCCATAGCCGTGGATTTCGACCAGGTCGATGTCTGAGGCCTGATCGGCTATGCCTTCGTCCAGAATGGCCTGGCCCTCGGCCGCCATCGCCCCGACCAGATGCGCCGCGATATCGGCCAGATCCATCACCCGCTGCCCGGCAATGCGTCCTGCCAACAGCCCGGCCACCGTATCCGACACGCGCGGCTTGCGGTCGCCCTCGGCATAGTCATACCAGCCGCCGCCGGTCTTTTGCCCCTTGCGGCCCGCGCGCACCAGGATGTCGCCCAGGGTTTCCGGCACGTCCTGCCCCTCGGCCCGGGCGCCTTCGCGTTGCAGATAGGCAATGTCCAGCCCGCCCAGATCCTGCGCCTCGAACGGACCCATCTTGAACCCGTATCCGCGCATGGCGGCGTCGATATCGGCAATGGCGATACCGCTTTCGACCAGGGCCTCGGCCTCGGCGCGATAGCGTTTGAGGATGCGGTTGCCGATGAACCCCTCGCAGATCCCGGCGCGCACCGGCATCTTGCCCAGCCGCTTGGCCAGCGCAAAGGCGGCGGCCAGAACCTCGGGCGCGGTCTCGGGCGCAGGCACGATTTCCAGCAGCTTCATGATATGCGCCGGGCTGAAGAAGTGCAGCCCGATGAAACGTTCGGGATGCGGCAGGCCCTCGGCGATCAGGCGCGGATCGATATAGGACGTGTTGGTCGCCAGAATGGCATCGGTGCGGCAATGCTGGCCCAGCTGGGCAAACACGTCGCGTTTCACGCTGATCTCTTCGAACACCGCCTCGATCACCAGGTCGCATTCGGCCAGCGCGGCATAGTCGTCGCTGGTCCCAAGGCCGGCCAGGCGTTCGGCATGGGCCTCGTCCGACAGGATACCGCGCGCGCGGGCACCGTCGAACACCTTGGTCACATTGGCCAGGCCGCGCGCGGCGGCATCGGAATCGCGTTCGATCAGCACCACCGGCAGGCCGGCATTGCGGCAGGCGGCGGCGATGCCGGCACCCATCGTGCCGCCGCCGATCACGCCCACGCGGGTGACCGGGCGCGGGTCGATCCCGTCGATCACGGCCGGGCGCGGCGCGGCGCGTTCGGCAAAGAACACATGGCGCAGCGCGGCCGCCTCGTCCCCGGCGCGCAGGTCCAGAAAGGTTTCGCGCTCATACTGCATGGCCGCGTCAAACGGCACCTCGGTCGCATTGCGGATGCTGTCAAGCGCGCGCAGCGGCGCCTGATGGCCCGCCTTGGACGCGGCCTTGCGGGCCCCTTGCCAGAACTCATCAGACATCGGCGCCAGCGGACGCGCCGACAGCGGCTGTGGCAGGTCGCGGGTCAGCGCATCGCGGGCAAAGGCGATGGCACCGGGCAGCAGATCACCCTCGATCACCGCGTCGATCAGCCCGGCCTCAAGGGCCTTGGGCGCCTTCATCGGCTTGCCGGTCGTGACCAGCGACACCGCCGCCTCGACCCCGGCCAGACGCGGGGTGCGCACCGTGCCCGACGCGCCGGGAATGATGCCCAGCGTCACCTCGGGCAGGCCGATCATGGCATCGGCCACCGCCACGCGGAACCGACAGCCCATGGCGATCTCGAACCCGCCGCCCAGCGCCGCGCCGTGAATGGCGGCAACCCAGGGCTTGGCGGCATTGTCGATCGCGTTGACCACATCGGGCAGATGCGGCGGGATCGGCGGCTTGCCGAATTCACGAACATCCGCCCCGGCGATAAAGGTGCGGCCCGCGCAGGTCAGCACCACCGCCCGCACTGCCGCATCGGCATCCAGCGCGGCGACGGCATCGCTTAGCCCCTGGCGCAGCTCGGCCGAAATGGCGTTGACCGGCGGATTGTCGACGGTGACGACGGCGATCTCGCCCTCGCGGCGAATGTTCACGATGCTCATGTCAAATTCCCAGATAGGCCTCACGGATACGGGGGTCGGCGATCAGTTCGTCCGCATCGGCGGTCATGGTGATCCGCCCGGTTTCCATCACATAGCCCCGATCTGCAATCTTTAGCGCACCAAAGGCGTTCTGTTCCACCAGCAGAACGGTCACGCCACGTTCCTTGAGGCCCGAGACCACCTCGAAGATCTGCGCGACCAGCAGCGGCGCAAGGCCCATCGACGGCTCATCCAGCAGCAGGCAGGACGGCCGCCCCATCAGTGCGCGCGCGATGGCCAGCATCTGTTGCTGCCCGCCCGACAACCCGCCCGCGGCCAGGTTGCGTTTCTCGCGCAGGATCGGGAAGGTCTGATAGGCGTCTTCCATGTCGCGCTCGACCCGGTCATCCGAGAACAGGAACGCACCCAGACGCAGGTTTTCCTCGACCGACAGGTTGGTAAAGATCTGCCGCCCCTCGGGCGATTGCGCCAGCCCGCGTTTCAGCCGCTTGAACGCCGCGACCGAGGTCAGCATCTCACCGCGAAAGGTGATCTCGCCGCCGGTCACGGGCTGGGTGCCCGACAGGCATTTCAACAGCGTCGTCTTGCCCGCGCCATTGGCGCCGACCACGGTGACGATCTCGCCCGATCGCACCTCAAGGTCGATCCCGTGCAGCACCTCGATGCGGCCGTATTTCGACCGAAGGCCCTCAACCGTCAGCATGGCTTGCCTCCTCTTCTCCGGTGCCCAGGTAGGCGGCGATCACGTCGGGGTTCTGGCTGACGGTCGCCGGGTCGCCCTCGGCGATCTTTTCGCCATGATCCAGAACGACGATGTGGTTCGAGATCCGCATCACCATCTTCATGTCATGTTCGACCAGCAGGATCGCGATGCCCGTTTTCGCGGTTTCGGCGATCAGCTCGTCGATCTCTTCGGTCTCGACCGCGTTACAGCCCGCCGCCGGTTCGTCCAGCAACAGAACCTTGGGTTCGGTCGCCAGCGCCCGCGCGATCTCCAGCCGTTTCAGCGCGCCGTAAGACAGGTTGCCGGCCTCTTGCTCGGCGGCGTTCTTCAGCCCCACCCGCGCCAGCAGCTCATAGGCGCCCTCGCGCGCCTTGGCAGCACGGCGACGCGATCCGGGCAGCGCGAACAGATCCTGCCACAACGGACCGCTTTCCTGCATGTGATAGCCGGCGATCGCGTTTTCCAGCACCGTCATCTCTTGAAAGATCTGAAGGTTCTGAAAGGTCCGCGACATTCCCAGCCGCGCCAGGCGGTGCGGTTCGGTGGCGGTGATGTCCTTGCCCTCGAGATGCACCGTGCCGCTGTCGGGCCGGTAGATACTGGAGATCATGTTGAACAGCGTCGTCTTGCCGGCGCCATTCGGCCCGATGACCGAGACGATCTCGCCCGCCTTGACGTTGAAACTGACATCGTGAACGGCCCGGATCCCGCCAAAGCTGATCCCCAGACCCTGAACTTGTAAAAGGCTCATTCTCCCCTCCCCCGCAGCTTGGCGGCGATCGACGGCAGCAGGCCGCGCGGCAGGAAGATCATCACAAGGATCATCACCGCGCCCAGCACCAGCTGTTCATATTCGGCAAAGACGGTCAGCACCTGAGGCAACAGCGTCAGGATGGCCGCGCCCAGGATCGCCCCCAGGATCGAGCCGACCCCGCCCAGAACGGTCATGGTCACCATCTCGATCGAGTGCATGAACCCGGCAACATCCGGCGTGATGAACCCGTTTTGCAGCGCCAAGAGCGACCCCGCGACCGAGGCGTAGATGGCCGAGATCACAAAGGCCTGCAGTTTCTTGCTGGCCACGTCGATGCCCACGGTGCGCGCGGCGACTTCGGAGCCGTGCAGTGCCCGCATCGCCCGGCCGGTGGGGCTGTTGTAAAGGTTCAGCGCCACCCAGACGCCGATCACCAGCACCAGCCCGCACATGGCATACCAGAACTCGCCGCCCGACAGTTTCAGGCCCATGTCACGCAGCACTTCGCGCAGGCCCAGATCGGCCACGCGCATCCCGTCGGGGCCGCCGGTCAGCTCGCGCTCGTTGGTCAGAACCATCGACATCAGCACGCCGAAACCCAGCGTGGCAACGGCCAGGTAGTAGCCCTGCAACCGCAGGATTGGCCGCCCGATCATCCCGGCGATCAACGCCGACAGCAGCGCGCCCACCAGCACGGCGATGGCCGGATGCAGGCCGAAATGCACCGGCAGCAACGCGCAGGAAAACGCGCCGATCCCGGCAAAGCCCGCGTGGCCCAGGCTGATCTGACCGGCAAAGCCGATCAGGATGACCAGCCCGACAACCGACAGCGCGTTCACGAAGATCAGCGCGCCGACGCGGTAGTAATAGCCCGACGGAAAGAACACCGGCAGGATCACGATCAGTGCCACCAGAATGGCAATCTGTGTCCATTTCGATTGCATGTTCATGGCTCAGACCCTCTCGGTGGATTTGCGGCCAAACAGGCCCTGCGGCATCACGAACAGAACCGCCAGGATGATCACAAAGGCCACGGCTTCCTTGTATTGCGAGCTGAGGAAACCCGCGGTCAGAGCCTCGCACAGGCCCAGCAGCAGGCCGCCGACCAGCGCGCCCTTGGGGTTGCCCATGCCGCCCAGCATCGCCGCGGCAAAGCCCTTCAGCGCCAGGCCCACGCCCACGTCATAGCCCACCAGCGTGATCGGCGTGACCAGCACACCGGCCAGCGCGCCGATGGCCGCCGACAGCGCAAAGGACAGCGTCATCACATAGTTGGTGTTGATCCCGACCAGCTGGGCCGCCAGACGGTTGTTCGCCGTCGCCAGCACCGCCTTGCCGGTCAGGGTCTTGGTAAAGAACAGCCACAGTGCCACGAAAACCAGCAGCGCGCCGCCGATCACCCACAGACTTTGCGGCAGAATGGTCGCGCCCAGCACCTGCAGGGGTTCGTCGCCGGAAAAGGCCGGAAAGCGGTGCAGCTGCTTGTCAAAGATCAGCTGCGACGCGCCCCGGATCAGGATCGACGCCCCGATGGTGATGATGATCAGCGACACCACGGGCGCGCCCCGCGCTGGCTCGATCGCCAGCTTGTTCAGCGCCACGCCCACGCCTGCGGTCACCGCGATGGCGACCACCGCCGCCAGCGGCAGGGGCAGCCCCGCCTCAAACGTGAAAACGGTGATCATACCCCCCAGCATGACGAATTCGCCCTGCGAAAAGTTCACCACGTCCGACGCGTTGTAGATGATGGTGAATCCCAGCGCGACCAGCGCGTAGACCGCGCCGACCGTCAGACCCGAGAAAATGAACTGCATCAAACCGTCCATCGGCAGCTCCTGTGCGATTGGATGTTCAGATAAGCCCTGCGGCTATGCGGCCGCCGGGACGAGCGGCCAGGTCAGAAACCCGGCCGCGTGCCGGTGCGGTTACTCGACCGCCGACCAGCCGCCATTGGTGATCTCGAGCATCCGGAAGGCGCTCAGATCCAGGCCCAGGTGGTCTTGGGCGCTGAAGGTGTAGGTGCCGGTGGTGCCGACTAGGCCGGCAGTGGCTTCCAGCGCGTTGCGGATCTCGGCCGGATCATCCGAACCGGCGCGCGCAATGGCATCAACCATCAGCGCGAACGCGTCATGGGCATAACCGCCAAAGGTCGAAACGCTTTCGCCATACTTGGCCTCATAAGCGGCCTTGTAGCCCTGCACGACCTCACGCTGGGCGTCGCCCTCTTGCAGCAGCTCGGCGATCAGCAGCGCGGTGCCCGGCAGGCGAACGCCCTCGGCGGCCTCGGCACCGGCCAGCTTGATGAAACCGTCAGAGGCCACGCCGTGGCTTTGATACAGCGGCTGTTCGATACCCAGCTGGTGCACGTTGCGGGTGACGATCGCCGGGCCCTGGCCAAAGCCGGGGTTCAGCAACGCCTGCACACCGTCGGTGTTCTTGATGCGAGTCAGCTGCGGGGTCATGTCGGCGTCTTGCGGGCCATAGGTCTCGTCGGCCACGATCTCGACGCCGAAATTGCCGGCCACGTCCTTGCACTGGGCCTGCATCGAGGCGCCAAAGCCGTCGGTGCCCGAGATCATGCCAACCTTGCTGATGCCGCGGGCCTGCATGTCGGTAAAGATTTTCTCACAGGCCATGCGGTCGGTATGCGGGGTCTTGAAGACATATTCGCGCACCGGGTCGATGATCGCGATGGCACCGGCCAGCGAAATGAAGGGAATGCCCTCTTCCTGGGCCACGTCCATGATCGACATGGTGGTGCCGGTGGTCGAGCCACCGATGATCGCGACAACCTCGTCATCTTCGACCAGACGGGTGGCAAAGGTGCGGGCCTTGTTCGGGTCGGCGCCGTCGTCATAGACGATCAGTTCGACCTGCTCGCCGTTGATGCCGCCATTGGCGTTCAGCTCTTCGACCAGCATCTCGATGGTCTTGGCCTCGGGGTCGCCCAGGAACGCGGCGGGGCCGGTCGCGGCAACGCTGACGCCGATGCGAATCTCGGCCTGCGCGGCGCTGACGGCACCCACTGCAATCAGGGTGGCCAGGGCGGTGGTGGTGAAAGACTTCATGGATGATCCTCCCATTGGTATCCAGGTGTAACAGGTGGCCTCAGGCCACTTTCAGACGGCGGATCATGACCCGCCGGAAACGGGACGCGACGAATGCCGTGTCGGTCAGGCTGGCGTTGCCCGAAGGGTTGGCGCCAGTGACGTGGAAATCGGAAAACGCTGCGGATTGGTTGACGTAGATATTGCCGGTCAGGTTGACCGACAGGTTGACCCCTGCCCGCGCAAAGGCCCGCGCCGCGTGATCGACCAGCGCCTCGTCGGTGGCGTAAAGCGCCGCCGTGATCGCGCCCTTGGCGGCGGCGATATCGGCGGCCTGGTCAATGGCGCTGCGCGCGTCGTCACAGGGCACAAAGAACGAGATCGGGCCGAAACATTCGTCGTGATGCAACGCACCCTCGCCCGGCTGAACGGCGATCAAAAGCGGCGTCGCGCTTTGGCCATGGCCGGTCTCGGCGCTGTCACGGATCACCCGGCCCGCGGCGCGCGCCTTGGCGATACGTTCCAGCGTGGCGGGGTTGACGATCGTGCCACAGACCCCTGCGGCGCGCTCGTCATCGCCCAGCAGCTTGTCGATGGCGCCGGCAATGCCCTGCGCGACCTCGTCAAAGGACTTGTGCCCCTGATCGGTGTCGATCCCGTCCTTGGGCACATAGATATTCTGCGGCGAGGTGCACATCTGCCCCGAATAAAGCGACAGCGAAAAGGCAATATTCGAACACATGCCCTTGAAATCGGGCGCACCGGTGATGGTGATCGAGTTGACGCCGGTTTCCTCGGTGAACACCAGCGCCTGCCCGGCATTGGCGCGGATGTAATCGCCAAACACGGACGAGCCGGTATAGTCGATGATTGCGACCTCGGGGCGGGCGATCAGATCCTTGGTGATCTCGGCGCCGGGCCGATCGGCGGCCAGCAGCACCGCGTCGCGCGGCAGGCCGGCCTCGGCCAGAACCTCGCGCAGCACGCGCACGGTCAGCGCCAGCGGCAAAATTGCGCGCGGATGCGGCTTGATGATGACGGTGTTGCCGGTGGCCAGGCTGGCAAACAGGCCCGGATAGCCGTTCCATGTCGGGAAAGTGTTGCAGCCGATCATGACCGACACGCCGCGCGGCAGGATTTCCCACCGCTTTTCCATCACGATCGGGTCCATCTTGCCCTGCGGCTTTTCCCAGACCGCGTTCAGCGCGGTGCGGGTCATCTCGTCCCAGGCCGCCGCCACGGCTTCCAACCCGCGATCCTGCGCGTGCGGACCACCGGCCTGAAAGGCCATGGCAAAGGCCTGGCCGGTCGTGTGCATGGTGGCATGGCCGATCAGAAAGCTTTGCGCGTTCAGACGCTTAAGCGCCTCCAGGCAAACACCCACACGCGCCTCGGGCGTAGCAGCGGCCCAATCGGCCCCGGCGGCCTGCGAGGCCGACACCAGAGTATCGACCGACGCCGCCGGATAGGTGATTGCAACGTCGCGACCCCAAGGTGATGTCTCTGCGCCCACGCGCGACTCGTCGGGATGGCCGGGCAGATCAAAGGGCTGACCAATCAGCGCCTCGAACGCAGCCTCACCATCGACACGGGCGGTTTCGCCGTAAATCTTGCCGCTGGGCACCTCGGGAAAGGGTGTCCAGAACTCACGCGTTTTCAGTGCCGCTACGGCACGCTCAAGAAGATGCCTGTGATTCTCAAAGAAGTCTGGCATGTTTTCCCCCTCATCTCGACTCGCATCATTGACCGACCGGTCGATTTATGCAAGAGTTAATCTCAATCGCCCATGAGGAGGGCGCAGGGAGGCTGTATTGACGGAACAAACTGTTCTTTCGTCGCTGGAAGGCGGCGTGCTGAAATTGACGCTGAACCGGCCGGACCGGCTTAATTCCTTCAATGAAGACATGCATTTGGCTTTGCGCGCCGGAATCCAGCGCGCTCATGACGAACCCGCGATTCGCGCCGTGCTGCTGACCGGCGCCGGACGGGGATTCTGTGCCGGCCAGGATCTGGGCCAGCGCGATCCGCGCAAGGGCGGGCCCAAGCCCGACCTGGGGCAAACGCTGGATACGCTTTATAATCCGACCCTGCGGCTGATGCGCGACCTCGACAAACCGATCATCTGCGCCGTGAACGGCGTGGCCGCCGGTGCGGGCGCCAATATCGCCTTTGTCTGCGACATCGTTCTGGCCGCCAAATCGGCCAAGTTCATCCAGGCCTTTTCCAAGATCGGCCTGATTCCCGATGCCGGTGGCAGCTGGTCTCTGGCCCGCATCCTGGGCGAACCGCGGGCCAAGGCGCTGACCCTGACGGCCGAGCCGCTGCCGGCCGAAACCGCTGCCGACTGGGGCCTGATCTGGAAGGCTGTCGAGGATGACGCCCTGATGGACGAAGCCACCGCACTGGCCGCGCGCATGGCCGCCGGCCCGACCGTGGGCCTGGGCCTGACCAAGCGCCTGATCCAGGCCGCGGCGACCAATGATCTGGATACCCATCTCGACATGGAGCGTGACTGCCAGCGCAAGGCCGGGCTGACCGACGACTATGCCGAAGGCGTCACTGCGTTTCTGGAAAAGCGCCCCTCGAACTTCAAGGGACAATAACCATGCCCCGTCTTGACGAGATGACCCCTCAGCAGCTGGCCGAGGCCTGCGCCCGAGAAATGTGGAACGACGACAGCGCCTCGCAGCGCCTGGGGATGGAGCTGATCCACATCGCCCCCGGCGAGGCCACGCTGCGCATGACCTTGAACGAGAACATGACCAACGGCCATGGCAATGCCCATGGCGGCTATCTGTTCACGCTGGCCGACAGCGCCTTTGCCTTTGCCTGCAACACCTACAACCAGGTGACGGTGGCGCAGCATTGCTCGATCACATACCTGGCACCCGGCGCCCTTGGCGACCGGCTGACCGCCACCGCGAAACAGGTGTCGCGCACCGGCCGCTCGGGGATCTACGACATCGTGCTGACCCGCGAGGACGGCACCGTTCTGGTCCAGTTCCGTGGCCATTCGCGCACAATCAACAGAACATTCTTGAACGCCGACGGCAGCCCCGTCCAAGATGCCTAGGGAGGAGAGCCCATGAAAGACCTGACCCCGAGCCGCAATATGCTGGACCCGATCGAGATTGCTTCGCGTGATGAGATCTCGGCCCTGCAATACCACCGTATGCGCCGCTCGCTGAACCACGCCTATGAGAACTCGCCGTTTTACCGCAAGCGGTTCGACGACCACGGCGTGCACCCCAGCGACCTGAAAACCCTGGCCGATCTGTCCAAGTTCCCCTTTACCTACAAGCAGGATCTGCGCGACAGCTATCCCTTTGGAATGTTTGCCGTTCCCCAGGATCAACTGGTGCGCATCCACGGCTCTTCGGGCACCACGGGCAAGCCGACCGTCGTTGGCTATACCAAGGGTGACATCGACGTCTGGGCCGATGTGGTCGCGCGCTCGATCCGCGCCTCGGGTGGCCGCCCCGGCGATATCTGCCACGTCGCCTATGGCTATGGCCTGTTCACCGGCGGCCTTGGCGCCCATTACGGGGCCGAGCGCCTGGGCTGTACCGTCGTCCCGATCTCGGGCGGCATGACCGAACGCCAGGTCACCCTGATGCAGGATTTCAAACCCGGCATCATCATGGTCACCCCCTCTTACATGCTGTCGATCCTCGACGAGTTCCACCGCCAGGGCATCGACCCGCGCGAAAGCTCGCTCAAGGTCGGTATCTTCGGCGCCGAACCCTGGACCAACCAGATGCGCCAGGAAATCGAGCAGGCCTTTGACATGCACGCTGTCGATATCTACGGCCTGTCCGAAATCATGGGCCCCGGCGTCGCCAACGAATGCGTTGAAACCAAAGACGGCCTGCATGTGTGGGAAGATCATTTCTACCCTGAAATCATCGACCCCAATACCGGCGAGGTTCTGCCCGACGGCGAGATGGGCGAGCTGGTCTTTACCACCCTCACCAAAGAGGGCCTGCCGATGGTGCGCTATCGCACCCGCGACCTGACCCGCCTGCTGCCCGGCACCGCGCGCTCGATGCGCCGGATCGAAAAGATCACCGGCCGCAGCGATGACATGATCATCCTGCGTGGCGTCAACGTCTTCCCGACCCAGATCGAGGAACAGATCCTCAAATGCGCCGGCCTGGCCCCGCATTTCCAGATCGAGCTGATCCGCAAGGACCGCATGGATGCGATGGTCGTGCATGTCGAATGCAAGGAAGATCACGCCAGCGCCGATGCCCGCACGGCCTCGTCGCGCGAATTGGCGCATCATATCAAGTCGGTGGTGGGTGTTTCGACCAAGATCGAGGTCCACGATCCCAACCAGATCGCACGCTCGGAAGGCAAGGCCAAACGCGTGGTTGACAACCGGCCCAAATAATCACCGACCGGGTGGTAAATTCTGAAAGCACGAAGTAATAGGGGCGCCACGCCCCTATTGCCGCTTCACGAAAACCGGAAGGCACCCGACAATGGCCCGCACTCGCGCCAGAGATTTCGAGGAAAAACAACACAGCCTGCTCTTGGACGCGGCGCATATCTTTGCGACCGTCGGGATGGAAAAGGCATCGATGTCACAGATCGCGTCAGAGGCCGGCGTGTCCAAGTCGCTGCTGTATCATTACTACCCGTCAAAAGATGCGCTGATCTTTGCGATCATCCACACCCATCTCGAAGACCTTGAGAAAGCCCTGGCCAAGGCCATCGACCCCACCCTGCCCCCGCGCGAACATCTGCAAAAGCTGGTCACGACCGTGCTGAACGCCTATCGCGGCGCCGACGAACAGCACAAGGTGCAGCTGAACGCGGGCTCGGCCCTGTCGGACGAGCAAAAGGCCACCATCACCGCGCTGGAACGCCGCATCGTGCGGCATTTCTCGGATGTGATCCGCCAGATCCACCCCGAGCTCGACAACCCCGCACGCCCGCTGCTGATGCCGGTGACCATGTCGCTGTTTGGCATGCTGAACTGGGTCTACATGTGGTTCCGTGATGGCGGCGCGCTTAGCCGCGAAGACTATGCGCAGATCGCCACCACGTTGCTACTCGAAGGCATCAAGGCCGTTCGGTAAGCGCCGGGCAGGCTTCCCCGCCCGGCCTGCCCTTTATTCGGCAGACTCCAGCGGCCAGGTCTTGGCCACCATCGTCAGCACGTCATACTGGGCGACGACCTCGTCATTCTGGTTCGTCACCCGGCAATCCCAGCGCACTTCGCCGTAATCGCCACCCGCACGCGGGTTGATTTCCTTGCAGGTCAGCCGCACCTGCAACGTGTCACCGAAATAGACCGGCGTCATGAAACGCAGATTGTCGACGCCATAGTTCGCCAGCACCGGGCCGGGATTGGGTTCGACAAACAGGCCCGCGGCAAACGACACGATCAGATAGCCATGCGCCACGCGGTCATCAAAGAACGGGTTGGCCTTGGCGGCCGCGCTGTCCATGTGGGCATAGAACGTATCGCCGGTGAAGTTGGCGAAATGCTCGACATCGTCCTTGCTGACCTGACGCGCCGCCGTGACGATCTGGTCGCCGATCCGCAGCTCGGCCAGCGACTTGCGGAACGGATGGATATCGGCGCGGGTCTCGGCGCCCTCGATCCATTGGCCGGTGATCGCCGACAGCATCCGGGGTGAGCCCTGAACGGCGGTGCGCTGCATGAAATGCTTGACGCCGCGAATGCCGCCCATTTCCTCGCCGCCGCCTGCGCGGCCGGGGCCGCCATGGATCAGCGCCGCCAGGGGCGAGCCATGCCCGGTCGAAGATTTCGCGGTCTCGCGGTTGCCCACCAGAACCCGGCCGTGGAACGTGGCCAGCCCGCCGACGATCTCGGCGGTGATGTCGGTGTCGTTGGTAAACAGCGACGATACCAGCGACCCGCGTCCCATGCGGGCAATCTCGACCGCCTGCGCGGCGTCCTCGTATCCCATCACCGTGGCGACGGGACCAAAGGCCTCGATCGAATGCACGTTCTCGGCGCGCATCGGGTCGGCGCAGTGCAGCAGAACGGGGTTCATGAATGCCCCCGCCGACGCATCGCCCGTGGTCAGGCGCACATCTTCCAGCGAGCCGCAGACGATCTCGGCATCCTCTTGCAGCTGGCGGATCTTTTCGCGCACGCCGTCGCGGTCCGACAGCGACACCAGCGCGCCCATGCGGGTGCTCTCGTCCTGCGGCAGCCCCACCGGCACCTGTTGCAGCCGCGCCGAGATCGCCTCGATCACCGCTTGCTCATGCGCCTTGGGCACGACGATCCGACGGATCGCGGTGCATCGCTGCCCGGCCTTGGTCGTCATCTCGCGCGCGGCTTCCCTGACGAACAGGTCGAATTCGGGCGTTCCGGGCCCGGCATCCGCGCCCAGGATCGAGGCGTTCAGACTGTCGGCCTCCATCGTGAAGCGGACCGAGTTGTTCACGATCGCCGATTTCGTGCGCAGCATCCGCCCGGTGGTGGCCGAGCCGGTAAAGGTCACGACATCCTGCTCGGTCACGTGATCCAGCATGTCGCCGGCGCTGCCGGTTACGATCTGCAACGCGCCTTCGGGCAGCAGGCCGGTTTCCAGCATCCGCCGCACGACCAGCTCGGTCAGATAGGCGGTCTGCGAGGCGGGTTTCACCACGCAGGGCATCCCCGCGATCAGCGAGGGCGCGATCTTTTCCAGCATCCCCCAAACCGGGAAGTTGTAGGCGTTGATATGGATAGCAACGCCTTCCATCGGGCTGAGGATATGCTGGCCCACGAACGATCCGTCCGCCGACAGCGGCTCGACCGGACCTTCGGCCAGCACCTTCACGTTGGGCAGCTCGCGCCGCGCCTTGGACGCAAAGGTCAGCATGGTGCCGATGCCACCATCGACATCGGGCCAGCCGTCCTTGCGCGTCGCGCCGGTGGCATAGTTCTCGGCATAGAACTCGTCACGCATGTCGAGCAGTTTCAGCCCCAGCGCCTTGAGCATCAGGGCACGGTCATGGATGGTCATCTTTCGCAGCGCGGCACCGCCGACACTGCGCCCCCATTCCAGCGCCCCCTTGAAATCCAGCCCATCGGTGCCGATCAGGGCATGGACCTCGCCAGTGGCGGCATTGGCAATCGGAGAACCCTCACCAGCGCCCGTTCTCCAGGCACCGGCAAGATAGCTTTCCAGACGGCGCGGTTTCACGACCGTGTCCTTCATCGTCTTTCCTTCCGGATCAGGCCAGCTTCAGCTCGGCCAGACGCGCATCCGCATCCGCCTTCCACCGGGCCAGCAGGTCTTCGTTGGTGGTATGACGCAGGCCCAGCTTGGCCAGGCGGTCATAGCGGTCAGACCCGGCGGCGCCAAAGGTCTCGGCCACGCGCGGATACCAGTAGGCAACCGCCTCTTTCACCGCAGCCCGGCCCTCATCGCCTTCGGCGAGGCGCTCCAGACCTTCCAGACCCAGCTCCATGTGGCGCTTTTCGACCGGGGCGATCTCGCGGATCACATCGGCCAGCGGCGCGTACGAAACACCGGTCATCTCGTCCATCTGCACCACAGTGGCCATGCCCATCAGCGCGTTCATGACGCAGGCATCGGCCCAGCCCGACAGCGGGTAATGGAACACCGACAGGCGCATGTCGCCGCCCTGACGGCGGGTATCGACATGGGTGTCGCGCGGGCCGCGGGCCGACCAGTCATGCGACTGGTTGTACTTGGCCTTGTCGGTCCCGAAATCGCTCATCAGGTCCAGCACCTTTTCGGCATGCGCGGCCTTTTCCAGAACGATCCGGCTGGCGGCGATCCGCTCGCGGATACCGGGCGCCTGGTTGATCGCATCGGCAAAGCCGGCAGACCCCGCCAATTCGCTGTCGACGAAAGACGACATCAGGCGCATCAGCTCGGCGCGATAGCGCACCGGCACGTTTTCCGGCGAGGACAGCTTGCCGCCCTTGGCCAGATAGTCCTCGATCGACATGGTATCGGATTCATTCGTCATAGCTGAGCACCACCTTGTCAGAGAGCGGAATACACTGGCACGAAAGCACGTAACCGGCGCGGACTTCGTAGTCCTCAAGCGCGTGGTTGGCCTCCATCTCGACTTCGCCTTCCAGAACCTTGGCACGGCAGGTCGAGCACACCCCGGCCTTGCAGGCATAGGGCGCATCCATCTTGTTATCGAGCGCGGCATCCAGAATGAACGACCCGTCCTTGGGCATCTGGAAGGTGCGCGTGCCGCCATCCAGCGTCACCGACACCTCGCAGGTATTGCCCGCGCTGGCGGCCTCTTTCGACACGGCGCGCGCCTTGGCACGGCCGGGCTGCGACGAGGCGAACAGCTCGAACTTGATCTGGCCGTCGCTGAGGCCGTGCTTGCGCAGGCTTTCGGCAATGGTCAGCATCATCGGCTCGGGGCCACAGATAAAGGCGGTGTCCACGCTTTCGGCGTCGATCCACAGACGGAACAGCGCGTCCATCTTTTCGGCGTCGATCCGACCGGTGAAAAGGTCGATATCCTGGCTTTCGGTTTCCAGGATGTGGATCAGCGAGAACCGGCCCAGATAGGTGCTCTTGATGTCCTCCAGTTCCTCGCGGAACATGATCGAGCCCATCTGGCGGTTCGCATAGACCAGCGTGAAGGTCGAGTTGGGCTCGCGCGTCAGCACCGTCTTGATGATCGACAGCAGCGGCGTGATGCCCGACCCGCCGGCAAAGCCCAGATAGCTCTTGGCCGCAGAGGGGTCGATCGGGGTGTAGAACTTGCCCATGGGCGGCATCGCGTCCAGCACGTCGCCGGCCTTGAGCTCTTCGTTGGCCCAGGTCGAGAACGCACCACCATCGACGCGCTTGATACCGACCTTGAGAACACCCTCGTCCAGACCGGCACAGATCGAATACGACCGGCGCAGCTCTTCGCCGTCAAACTCGCGGCGGAAGGTCAGATACTGACCCTGAGTAAAGTCGAATGCAGCGGCATCCTCGGCGCGCGGCGCCAGGGTCACCACGACGGCGTCGCGGGTCTCCTTGTGGATATCCGTCACTTCGAGCGGATGAAATCGTGACATGACGAGCCTCTCCTCCTCTGGCTCAGATGCATTTGAAATAGTCGAACGGTTCCAGGCAGTCCTTGCATCTGTAGGAGGCCTTGCATGGGGTCGAGCCGAATTGGCTTAGTCGTTCGGTATTCGTGGATCCGCAGCGCGGACATTCGATGGTCAGATTGGTCCCATGGGCCAGCCGCGACACGCGCCCTGCCAGCACCCCGTCCGCCGCCGTGCCGTCGATCGGGGGCGCAATGCCAAAGCCTTTCAGCTTTTCGCGTCCCTTTTCCGACAGCCAGTCGGTCGTCCAGGCCGGGCTGATCTGGCGCTTGAGCGTCAGCTTCTCGATACCGTGGCCGCGCAGGGCGGTGTCGATATCCAGATTGATGATGCTCGTGGCCGGGCAGCCCGAATAGGTTGGCGTCACGGTCACGACCAGCGTGTCGTCATCCCAGGCGACATCGCGGATGATGCCCAGATCGACCAGCGAGATCACGGGGATCTCGGGGTCGGGAACGGCATCCAGCCATTCCCAAACCTGTTCAACGCTTGGCCGTGCCATGGGGCTTACCAGTCGCAGCCGGGATAGGCGCGCTGCAACCACTGCATGTGGCACAGCATGTGACCCAGATGCTCGGTATGCATATAGCCCGTGCGCCCGCCCTTATGGGCAAAGTCGCCCTTGGGAAGGGTCAGCGTCGCCTCGTCCAGAACGGCACCGATCAGCGCGTCATACTCGGCGCGCAGGCCGGCCGGATCGGGGGCGATCCCGGCGGCAACCATGGCGGCATCGACGTCATCGCTTTGGAACATCTCGCCCACATAGGGCCACAGATACTCCAGCGCCGCCTGCATGCGGTCGTGGCTTTCCTGGGTGCCATCGCCAAGGCCGACCACCGTGTCGGCCGAACGCTCGACATGATAGGCCACCTCTTTCGACGCCTTCTCGGCAATCGCGGCAATGCGCGGGTCGCTGCTTTTCTGCAGGCGGCCCAGCATGATCGAGGCCCAGGCATCGAACAGGAACTGGCGCAGCAGGGTGCGGCCGAAATCGCCGTTGGGCAGCTCGGTCAGCAGCACGTTGCGGAAATCCCAGACGTCGCGCAGAAAGGCCAGATCATCGGCGCTGCGGCCCTTGCCCTCGACCTCGCCCGCCAGGCCCAGCCACAGCTGGGTCTGACCGATCAGGTCAAGCGCGGTGTTGGCCAGCGCGATGTCTTCCTCCAGAATGGGCGAGTGACCGCACCATTCCGACACCCGGTGCCCCAGAACAAGGGTGTTATCCCCCATCCGCAGCAGGAACTCGAACAGAGCTTTCTGATCAACCTCGGCCATTACATATGCCCCACTTCTTCGGGAATGTCGTAGAAGGTCGGGTGGCGGTAGATCTTGCTTTCCGACGGGTCGAACAGCGGGCCTTTGTCGCCCGGCGCCGAGGCGGCGATGTGGCGGGCCTCGACGACCCAGATCGACACGCCCTCGTTGCGGCGGGTATAGACGTCGCGCGCGTTCTTGATCGCCATTTCGGCGTCAGGTGCGTGCAGCGAGCCGACGTGACGGTGGTTCAGGCCATGCTGGCCGCGGATGAAAACTTCCCACAGGGGCCATTCGTTTTTCATTTCAATTCTCCTCCTATGCGGGCCTGATCACTCGGCCGCGATCTTTTGGGCTGCTTTTTTGCGGGCATGGGCCAGCAGGCCGTCACGCACCCAGGTGCCGTCTTCCCAGGCCGCCACGCGCTTTTCCATGCGGTCGACGTTGCACGGGCCGTTGCCCTTGATGACGTCGAAGAATTCCGGCCAGTTCGGTTCCGAGAAATCGTAATGGCCGCGCTCTTCGTTCCACTTGATGTTCGGATCGGGCAGATCCAGCCCCAGATATTCGATCTGCGGGATGGTCTGATCGACGAATTGCTGGCGCAGCTCGTCGTTCGACTTGACCTTGATCTTCCAGGCCATCGACTGTTCCGAGTGCACGGATTCACTGTCGGACGGGCCGAACATCATCAGCGCCGGGAACCACAGGCGGTTCAGCGCGTCCTGCGCCATCTTCTTTTGCTCGGGCGAGCCTTGGGCCAGCACACGGATCGCATCATAACCCTGGCGGGCGTGAAAGCTTTCTTCCTTACAGATGCGGATCATCGCGCGGCTGTAGGGGCCGTAGGACGTGCGCTGCAGCGCCACCTGGTTCACGATCGCCGCACCATCGACCAGCCAGCCGACCGCACCGATATCGGCCCAGTTCAGCGTCGGGTAGTTGAAGATCGACGAGTATTTCATCTTGCCTTCGTGCAGCAGGTTGACCAGCTCGTCGCGGGTCTCGCCCAGGGTCTCGGCGGCCGAGTAGAGATAGAGGCCATGACCGGCCTCGTCCTGCACCTTGGCCAGCAGGATCGCCTTGCGTTCCAGCGTGGGGGCGCGGGTGATCCAGTTGCCCTCGGGCAGCTGGCCGACAACTTCGGAGTGGGCGTGCTGGCCCATCTGGCGGATCAGGGTCGCGCGATAATCATCGGGCATCCAGTCCTGCGGCTCGATCTTGATGTTGTTGTCGACCTTGTCCTGGAACTCGCGTTCCTGTTCCGACATTTCTTCGCGCGACTTAACGCCCGAACGTGCCGTCTTGATCATTTGTGCATACATGTCTGACCTCCTCCTCAGACGCGTTCAAGGATCAGGGCGATGCCCTGGCCCACACCCACACACATGGTGCACAGCGCATAGCGCCCGCCCGTGCGGTGAAGCTGATAGGTTGCGTGCAAAACCAACCGGGCGCCCGACATGCCCAGCGGATGGCCCATGGCGATGGCGCCGCCATTGGCATTCACATGCGGCGCATCGTCGGGCAGGCCCAGTTCGCGCAGAACCGCCAGGCCCTGCGCAGCGAAAGCTTCGTTCAGCTCGATCACATCCATCTGATCCAGCGACAGACCGGCCAGCGCCAGCGCCTTGCGCGCGGCGGGCACCGGACCGATGCCCATGATGCGCGGCGGCACACCGGCGGCGGCCATGGCGACAACCCGCGCCTTGGGGGTCAGCCCGTTGGCGGCGGCGGCCTGCTCAGATGCCACCAGCACCGCGGCCGCGCCATCATTGACGCCCGAGGCATTGCCCGCGGTCACGGTCAGGTCGGGGCCGTTAACGCCGCGCAGCTTGGCCAGGCTTTCCAGCGTGGTGCTGGGGCGCGGATGCTCGTCCGTATCGACGACGATCGGGTCGCCCTTGCGCTGGGGGATGATCACCGGCACGATTTCCTCGGCAAAGATCCCGGCCTTTTGCGCCGCGTCCCAGCGCGCCTGGCTGTTGATCGCGAACCGGTCCTGGTCTGCGCGGCTGATGTTGAAATCGGCGGCGACGTTATCGGCGGTCTCCGGCATCGAATGGGTGCCGAATTCCTTGTGCATCAGCGGGTTCTTGAAACGCCAGCCAATGGTGGTGTCATACATCTCGGCGTTGCGCGAAAACGCGCTAGAGGCCTTGGCGACAACAAAGGGGGCGCGGCTCATGCTTTCGACGCCGCCCGCGATCATCAGCTGCCCGTCGCCGGCGCGAATGGTGCGCGCGGCCAGGCCGATCGCATCCATGCCCGAGCCACACAGCCGGTTCACGGTGGTGCCCGGAACCTCGATCGGCAGACCCGCCAGCAGCGTCGCCATGCGCGCCACGTTGCGGTTGTCTTCGCCGGCCTGGTTGGCGCAGCCAAGGATAACATCGTCGATGCTTTGCCAGTCGACGCCGGCATTGCGCTCTTTCAGCGCCCGCATCGGCACCGCGGCAAGATCATCTGCGCGAACCGACGACAAGGCCCCGCCATAACGGCCGATGGGCGTGCGAACGGCATCGCAGATAAACGCGTCTGACATGTAGTCCTCCCTTTGGTCAGTAGTCGGGTATTTTATTAACCGACCGCTCGGTCACTTTATAAACAACAAAACATCACGCTCAAAGAAGTTTTTTGCATCTCATTGTGATGTTTTTATGCGGCCAGAATTAACCTTTGCTTTTTAGAGACTTAAACAGACACCTCGGCCCGCAGCAACGCCAACCTCTGATCGGTCTCGGCGCTTCGGGCGGGTAAGGTGCCCTCCGAATCGAAAAAACTGTCGCCAATATGTGCGTCGGCCGCCGAGGCCAGGGCCAGGTAAATCCGCCCGAACAGCCGGCGCGCGGATTGGGCAGGCCAGCCGCCCGGCAATGCCCCCGCCGGCAGCCGAGGATCGGCCAGCGCCGCCTGGCGATAGGCGTCGACCAGCCGCAGCCGCAACGCCAGCGCACCCGCGCCGCCCGGGGTCTGACCGGCCTCGATCCGGTCCAGCACCGGGGTAAAGCCGTCGATGAAATCCTGATAGGCCTGCGCCACCTCGGCCAGCGGCCACAGACGGTGGGCAAGGTCGGGCAACGCCCCCTCGCCCGCAATCGCATCCCCCGCCATAGCAATACCGGGCGGCATCGTCAGATCACAGCGCGCGGGCGCGATCCACTGCCCCTGCCCCAGGCTGGCCCAGGGCCGGTCGCATCCGTCATCCGGCGCGCCGATCAACAGCATCCAGCCCTCGGGCTGCTGCGGCGGCGCATAAAGCAACCGTGCCGCGTGGGCGAATTCCCCGCGCGCAGCCTCGGTCAGCCGGTAATAGCTTTTCCGCCCGATCCGGTCGCCCACCAGACGCCCCGCCCCAACCAGGCGCGACACCGCCGTGCGCACCAGGCTTTCGCTAAGGCCGTGCCAGGCACAGCATTCGATCAACGTGCCCATCCACAGCGTGCCCCCGCGCGGCACAACCGCATCGCCGTATATCGTGACGATGAAACGGGTCGCGCGCGGCGGGTCGGCCTCAAGAACCTGCCGGATCGCCCCGCCGGGGCGCAAGTCTTCGGAAAGGGGCAGATTCATGCCGGTCGGACCTCGTCGATGCGTCACACATTATACCAGCCCGACCAAGTTACTGTCATGCTTTATCTGCGCCGCCTTGGGCCATGTGACCAGGATCATCGCGCAGCCGCTGACACCCCGCGCCGCAATCGTGTCGGCCAGCGCGCCCAGTTCACAGCGCAGGATTTCCTGCCCCGGCTTTGAAACCTCGGTCGCGATCATTACCGGAGCCTCGGCCCCCAGCCCCTGTGCGATCAGGCCGTCCTGAATCCGCCCGGCCTGCGCCACAGACATGTAATAGGCCAACGTCGTCCCGGGCCCGGCCAGTCGCGCGGCCTGGGGCAAGGGGTCTCCCTCGCGCGCCATCCCCGTCGCCAGAACCAGCGCATCAGAGACACCCCTTTCGGTCAGCGACATGCCAGCCGCCGCAGCCGCGGCAAAGGCCGCCGTCACACCCGGCACGATCTCGGCCTCGATCCCGGCATCGCGCGCGGCGTCCAGCTCTTCGGTGGCGCGGCCGAAAATGCCCGGATCACCTGATTTCAGCCGCACCACGCGCCGCCCCTTGCGGGCCTCGGCCACGATCAGCGCGTTGATCCGTTCCTGCGGCCAGGCAGAGGCACCCACGACCTTGCCCACGAACACCCGCTCGGCGTCGCGACGCGCCAACTCCAGAACCTCGGGGTCGACCAATCGGTCGTAAAAGATCACATCCGCCTCTTGCAGGCGCTGCACCGCGCGCAGCGTCAGCAGATCGCGCGCGCCCGGCCCCGCCCCGACCAGAGAGATCAGGCCATCGGCCCTGTCGCCCGGCGCGGCCCCGGCGGCCACGGCGTCCTTGATCAGGCGCGCGGCATCGCGTTCGGCACCACGCGTCCAGCTTTGGCGCGGCGCATCGCCAAACACCCAGCGCCAAAAGGCCCGGCGCCGTTCGCGGGGCACATGCGCCGAAACGCTGTCGCGCAGCCGCCCGGCCAGCGCGGCCAGACCGCCCAGATTGGGCGCCAGCATCTGTTCAATATCGGTCTTGATCTGGCGCGCCAGAACGGGCGCCGTTCCCTCGGTGCCGATCGCCACCACCACCGGGTCGCGATCGACCAGCGACGGCGTGGTCAGGTCGCACAGGTCGGGCCGGTCAACCACATTGACCGGGCAACCCGCCGCCTGTGCCAGGCCATGCAGCGCGGCATCCGCGCCCGCGCAGCCCGTGGCGATAAAGGCAAAGGCCGCATCGCGAAACAGATCGGGCGTGACTGGCCCGCCCACATGCCGCGCCCGCCCTTGGTGCACCAACGCGGCCAGCTCGGGGTCAAGCTCTGGCGCGGCGATAACCAGCTCGGCATCGGTCTTGAGTATCAGCCGCAGCTTTTGCGCCGCCTGCTCGCCCCCGCCGGCCACCACGACCTTGCGGCCCGTGGTGCGAATGAACATCGGAAAGCTTTTCATCCCTGCCTCCTATTGCGCGGCCTGGGGCGTGGCCGCCGGTAACAGCGCCGCAATCTCGGACCGGCAAGAGCCGCAATTGGTGCCCGCCCGCAGTGCCGCGCCCACCTGTTCGACAGAGATCAGGCCGCGCTCTTCGATGGCGGTCAGAATGGTGTTGATGCCCACATCGAAACAGGCGCACAGCACCGGCCCCGGATCGGGCAGATCGGCGGGCGCGCGCCCGGTCAGCACCTGCGGCGCGTCACTGCCCGGCAGCCCCGCCAGATAGTCGCGCATGACCGCCACCGGCTGGGGCGACACAAACAGCGCCGCCTGCAACCGCCCGCCCATGTGCAGCGCCAGACGCGCGGTGCCGCGCGCCGGATCGGTCAGCACCTGCATCTCGGCATCGGGCAGGCCAAAAATCTGCCGCGCGGTTTCTTCCCAATCCTCGGGCGCCTCATAGCCCGCCATCTCGGCGCGATAGCCGGCGCGGGTGCGCGCACGGGACCAATAGTCGCCCACGGGCCACAACTCGCCCGCCGAAACCGCAAAGCCATACCAGGCCGCCTGCATCCGGGTCACATCGACCACGCTGGCCTTGCTTTCGGGCTGACCCGATACCGGATCGGTGACCGGTGCCACCAGCAGGTTGATCCGTGCGGCGGGCGCGGTGTCGCCGGTCCAGTGCATCGGCGCAAAGACCTGCCCCGGACGCATCGCGGTGGAAATCCGCGCACGCAGCAAGGCCTGCCCACGGTCATTCGACAGGCGCACCAGATCGGCCGGGCCGATACCCAGACGCGCGGCATCCTCGGGGTGCAGATCGACGAAAGGCTCGGCCAGATGGGCCGACAGGCGCGGCGACAGAGCGGTGCGTGTCATCGTGTGCCACTGATCGCGGATGCGCCCGGTGTTCAGGCGAAAACCATGCCGCGGCCCGGGGTTTGAGACCGGCAGTCGCGGCGCAACCGCAATCATCCGGGCCTTGCCGTCGTCGTGGTAGAACGCACCATCAGCAAAAAAGCGACCGCCCTGCCGGGTGGTCGTCACGGGCCAGCGCACCGGTGCCATGGCGTCATAGGCGGTGTTGTCCAGATCGCTCAGGCCCGAGATGTCAAAATCGCGGCCCAATGATCCGGCGACACCCGACAGCGCGGCATATTCGCGAAAGATCTCGGCCGGGTGGCGATAGTCGAACGCCGCGCGCCAGCCCATGCGCCGCCCGACATCGGCGATGATGTCCCAGTCGTCGCGCGTGCCCTCGGGCGCGGGCAAGGCGCGGCGCTGGCGGCTGATCGTGCGGTCGGAATTCGTGACGGTGCCCGACTTTTCGGCCCAGGCCGTGGCCGGCAGAACCACATCCGCCAGCTGCGCCGTATCGCTGGCCAGGGTGATGTCCGATACCACGGTGAACGGGCAGGCCTTGATCGCCGCGCGCACCGCGCCCGCGTCGGGCATCGTCACGGCCGGGTTGGTGTGAATGATCCACAGCGCCCTGATCCGCCCGTCGCCCACGGCGCGAAACATGTCGACCGCCTTTAGCCCCGCCCCGGTCGGGATCGCGGGGCTTTGCCAATAGGCCTTTACGGCGGCGCGATGCATCGGGTTCTCCAGATCCAGATGACAGGCCAGCATGTTGGCCAGCCCGCCGACCTCGCGCCCGCCCATCGCGTTGGGCTGCCCGGTGACGGAAAACGGCCCCATGCCGGGTTTGCCGATCCGCCCCGTGGCCAGATGACAGTTCAGGATCGCATTCACCTTGTCGGTGCCCGAGCTGGATTGGTTGACGCCCTGGCTATAGATCGTGACCACCTTTTCCGCGCCGATCCACAGGTCGCAGAACTGGTCGATCTCTTGCGCGCTTAACCCCGTCATGGCGGGGTCAGAGGCCTGCGCGGCGGCAAGCGCGTCGTCAAACCCGGCGACATGGCGCAGGAAATCCGTATCAGTCGCCCCGGCGCGGTCGATCTGCGCCAACAGCGCATTGAACAGCGCCGCGTCACTGCCCGGCGCCAGCGCCAGGTGCAGATCGGCGATATCGCAGCTGGCGGTGCGGCGTGGATCAATCACGACCACCTGCAGACCCGGACGGCGCGACTTGGCCGCCAACAGGCGCTGATACAGCACCGGGTGGCACCACGCCAGGTTCGACCCGGTCAGCACAACCAGATCGGCCTCTTCCAGATCCTCATAGGTGCCCGGCACCGTGTCGGTGCCAAAGGCGCGGCGATGTCCGGCCACGGACGAGGCCATGCACAGCCGCGAATTGGTATCGATATTGGCCGAGCCGATGAACCCTTTCATCAGCTTGTTGGCGACATAGTAATCCTCTGTCAGCAACTGGCCCGAAACGTAAAAGGCCACGCTGTCGGGGCCGTGCTGGGCGATGGTCTGGCGAAACCGGTCGGCGACCAGGTCAAGCGCCACGTCCCAGTCGGCCGCCCGGCCGTCGATCACCGGATGCCGCAGACGCCCCTGCATCCCCAGCGTTTCGCCCAGCGCCGAGCCCTTGGAGCAGAGCCGCCCATAGTTCGCCGGATGGTCGGGGTCGCCCTTGACCGTCAGCCCGCCCTGGCCATCCGCGCGCAGCAACACCCCGCACCCGACCCCGCAATAGGGGCAGGTCGATCGGATATCGACATCACCGCCCCCATCCATCACGAGGCTCTCCGCAGTCCGACCGAGGCGCCATCAAGCAGGATCCGCCCCCCGTCCAGCCGCACCGGATAAACGTCGATCTGCCCCTCGTCGGCGCCCTGCGCCTGCCCGGTATTCAGATCGAACACCCAGTTATGCAGCGGGCAGGTCACCTTTTGCCCATGCACGATCCCCTCGGACAGCGGGCCGCCCTTGTGCGGGCAACTGTTCGAGGCGGCAAAGATTTCCTCGGGCGCCGTGCGAAACACCGCGATACAGCCCACCGGCGTTTTCACCATCCGCGCGCCGCGCAGGGGCACGTCGTCGATATGTCCGATGTCGATCCAGCTCATTCGGCGGCCTCCTGCATGAGATTGGCAATGGGGGAAAAGGCAGCGGCGGCTTTGGGCTGTGCCAGCTCGGCCCAGGGGTCTTTCTGATAGACCGATTGCGAGATCAGGAACCGCTCGATCAGCGCCTTGCGGTTGGCCTCGTCCTCGACCACCTGTTCCTTGACCCAGTCGAGCCCCACCTTGGCCACCCATTTATAGGGACGGTCCAGATACTTGGCGTTTTCACGATACAGCTGCATGAAGGCCATGGTCAGATCCATCACCTCCTGCTCGGTCGCGACATCGGCCAGACGCTCGGTTTCCTTCACATCCATGCCGGCGGCGCCGGCCACGCCGATCTGATAGCCGCTGTCAACGCAGACCACCCCGATATCCTTGCAGGTGGCCTCGGCGCAGTTGCGCGGGCAGCCCGACACGGCCAGCTTGACCTTGTGCGGCGTCCACGACCCCCACAGCGCCTTTTCCAGCTTGATGCCCAGCCCGGTGCTGTCTTGGGTGCCGAAGCGGCAGTGATCCTTGCCGACACAGGTTTTCACCGTGCGCAGGCCCTTGGAATAGGCATGGCCCGACACCATCCCCGCCGCATTCAGATCGGCCCAGATTGCGGGCAGGTCTTCGCCCCGAACGCCCAAGAGGTCGATCCGCTGGCCGCCGGTCACATGCACGGTGGGCACGTTGTATTTCTCGGCCGCATCGGCAATGGCGCGCAGCTCGGCCGGGGTGGTCATGCCGCCGAACATGCGCGGTACGACGCTATAGGTGCCATCCTTCTGGATGTTGGCGTGCTTGCGTTCGTTGATGAACCGCGACTGCGGATCATCGGCATATTCCAGCGGCCATTCGGCCAGCAGGTAATAGTTGATCGCCGGGCGGCAGACATGACAGCCATTGGGCGTTTTCCAACCCAGTTCCTGCCAGACGGCAGGCTGCGATTTCAGCTCTTGCGACTTGATCAGGCGGCGCACGTCCTCATGGGTCAGATCGGTGCAGCCGCAGACCGGCGTGGCCGTCGGCAGGACAAAATCGTCGCCCAGCGTCACCGCCAGCACTTGTTCAACCAGCCCGGTGCAGGTGCCGCAAGACGCGCTGGCCTTGGTCACGGCCCGGATCGCGCCCAAATCGGTGGCGCCGCCATTGATCGCCTCGACAATCGCGCCTTTGCACACGCCGTTACAGCCGCAAATCTCTGCCTCAGGCGGCAATGCTGCAACGGCTGACAGAGGGTCCGAGGCGCCCCCTCCCTGATAGGCGGGGCCAAAGATCAGCGTCTCGCGCATGTCCTGCACATCCGCGCCATCGCGGATCAGGCCAAAGAACCAGTTGGAGTCGGCCGTATCGCCATACATCACCGCCCCGACCAGTCGGCCGCCTTCCAGCACCAGGCGCTTGTAGACCCCGCGCGCGGGGTCGCGGAACACGATGTCCTCGCGGCCCTCGGCCTCGGCAAAATCGCCGGCGCTGAACAGATCGCAACCGGTGACCTTGAGCTTGGTCGACAGCTCCTTGGGCACGAATGCCGCATCCTGGCCCAGCAGATCGGCCGCCAGAACCTTGGCCTGATCATAAAGCGGCGCCACAAGGCCAAAGAGCTGGCCGTCGAATTCAACACATTCGCCCACGGCATAGATATCGGCGTCGGAACTGCGCATCCGGGCATCGACCTCGATGCCACGCGCCACCTCGATGCCCGCATCGGTGGCCAGACGGGTTTCGGGGCGGATGCCCACGGCCATGACCACCAGATCGGCCTGCAACCCGGTGCTGTCTTCCAGCATCACGCCTTCGACCCGATCAGACCCCAGGATCGCCGCCGTCGAGGCGCGGGTCATCACGGTGATGCCGCGGCGTTCCAGATCGCGGCGCAGCATATAGCCGGCAGCCTCGTCCAGCTGGCGGTCCATCAAATGAGCCGTCAGATGCAGAACGGTGACCTCCATCCCGCGCATCTGCAAGCCCGCCGCGGCCTCCAGCCCCAGCAGCCCGCCGCCGATCACCACCGCCTTGCCGCCCTTTTCCGAGGCCTCGATCATGGCGTTGGTATCGTCGAGATCACGATAGGTGATGACGCCGGGCAGATCCCTGCCCTGTACCGGAATGACAAACGGGGCCGAGCCGGTGGCGATGATCAGCTTGTCATACGCCACCTCACCCTGCTGGCCGACCACCACCTTGCGGTCGCGGTCGATCTTGACGACATGCTCGCCAAAGCGGCAGGTCACACCGTTCTCGGCATACCAGTCGTCGGAATGGGTAACGATATCCTCATAGGTCTTTTCGCCCGACAGAACCGGCGACAGCATGATGCGGTTGTAGTTCCCGCGCGGCTCGGCGTTGAACAGGGTGATGTCAAAGGCCGCCGGATCGGCATCAAGCAGATGCTCGATCACCCGGCCCGAAGCCATGCCCGCCCCGATAATCACAAGTTTCTGGGTCATCTCATCACTCCGCAGCTACGGCCGGCTTGGCCTGTGCCTGTGTCTTGGGTTTTGCGCCGTGTTCGTATTCCTCAAGGAAATCCAGAACCTCCTGGCGATACCGATAGTAATCGGGGTGCTCGAGCAGTGCCTTGCGGGTGCGCGGGCGCGGCAGGTCGACCTCGGTGATCTTGCCGATCGTGGCCTGCGGCCCGTTGGTCATCATCACCACCCGATCGGCCAGCAAGATCGCCTCGTCCACGTCATGGGTGACGCAGATCGCGGTGACCTTGGTGCGCGACCAGACCTCCATCAGCACCTCTTGCAGCTCCCACCGGGTGAGGCTGTCCAGCATCCCGAACGGCTCGTCCAGCAGCAGCAGCTTGGGCGACAGAGCAAAGGCCCGCGCGATGCCGACCCGCTGTTTCATGCCATTCGACATGGAATGCGCCGGGCGATCCATCGCATCGCCCAGACCGACGCGTTCGAGGTAGTATTCCACTACGTCCTGACGCTCGGCCCGGCTGGCGCGGGGATAGACCTTGTCGACCCCGATCGACACGTTTTCCTTGGCGGTCAGCCACGGAAACAGGTTGGGCGACTGGAATACCACCGCGCGTTCGGGATCGGCGCCCATCACGTGACGACCATCCAGCTTGATCGCCCCTTTCGAGATCGAGTTCAGCCCCGCCGCCATGGTCAGAACCGTCGATTTGCCACAGCCCGAATGGCCGATCAGGCTGATGAATTCGCCCCGGTTCACCTTGAGGTCGAAATCCTCGACCACCGTCAGCGGCCCCTTGGGCGTGGGATAGATCTTGTGCAGCTGCGAGAAATCCAGATAGCGCTCGTCGATCAGCCCGGCCTGGGCCTCGACCACCGCTGCCGGCACGCCGTGAATGGGCGTGACATCGGGCAGGATGCGGCTGCCCTCGCTGCGGGCATCGATACCGACGTCCATCAGGTAATTCGTCACCTGCGCGCGCAGGGCCTTGAACCCGTCGTGGTGGTTCATCTCGATCCGGTCGCG
Source organism: Actibacterium sp. XHP0104 (assembly GCF_025751515.1). GTDB lineage: Bacteria > Pseudomonadota > Alphaproteobacteria > Rhodobacterales > Rhodobacteraceae > Actibacterium_D. Next base: position 114,863 of record NZ_JAOWLE010000007.1, on the reverse strand, counting down.
CGGGCGCGGGATATCGACGGCAAAGGCCTCGCCCAAGGTGCCGTCGGGGTTCAGCGGGATGATCCGGTCGGCCAGGATGATCGCCTCATCCACGTCGTTGGTGATCAGAACGCAGGTCTTCTTGTCGGCCTCCCAGATATGTTCGATCTCGTCGGCCAGGTTCGCCCGCGTCAGCGCATCCAGCGCCGAAAGCGGTTCGTCCAGCAACAGAACCTCGGGGTTCATCGCCAGCGCCCGCGCCACGTTCACCCGCTGGCGCATCCCGCCCGACAGCTCGGCCGGGCGACGCGTCGCGGCGTGGCTCAGCCCCACCATCTTGACGTAATGGGCGACCTTGGCCGCGCGTTCCGCCTTGGGCAGGCCCGGAAAGATCGTATCGACCGCCAGCCCTACATTGCCCGCCACCGTCAGCCACGGCATCAGCGAGTAGTTCTGAAAGATCACACCGCGCTCGGGGCCGGGGCCGGTGATCGGCTTGCCGCGAAAGGTGACCTCGCCCCGGCTGGGCTGATCCAGCCCCGCCATCAGGTTGATCAGCGTCGTCTTGCCGGTGCCGGAAAAGCCCAGCAGAACCAGGAACTCGCCCTCTTGCACATCGAGGTTGATGTTCTTCAGCACATGGTGGGTATGGACACCCTCACCATAGCTTTTGCTGACATTCTTGAAGGAAATCATGGCCATGGCGATCACCGGTTATTCGTGAAGGTGAACAGCGACTGCAGCGCATACATCACGCGATCCAGCAGGAAGCCGATGATCCCGATGGTGAACACCGCCACCATGATCTTGGCCAGAGAGCTGGACGAGCCGTTCTGGAATTCGTCCCAGACGAACTTGCCCAGGCCCGGGTTCTGCGCCAGCATCTCGGCCGCGATCAGCACCATCCAGCCCACGCCCAACGACAGGCGCAGCCCGGTAAAGATCAGCGGCAGCGCCGAGGGCAGCACCAGCTTGGTGATCTTGGTGCGGGTGTTCATCTTCAACACCTTCGACACGCTGATCAGATCCTTGTCGATCGAGGCCACGCCCAGCGCCGTGTTGATCAGCGTCGGCCACAGCGAACACAGCGTCACCGTGATGGCCGAGATCAGGAACGACTTGGCGAAAAGACCCTCGTTGGTGGCATAAAGCGCCGAGACAACCATCGTCACGATCGGCAGCCAGGCCAGTGGCGAGACCGGCTTGAAGATCTGCACCAGCGGGTTGATCGCGGCATTCGCGTTGGGCGACAGGCCGGCCAGAATGCCCAGCGGCACCGCCACCAGCGTCGCGATCAGAAAGCCAAAGAACACCGTCTTGATCGAGGTCCAGATCTGTTCGTAATAGCTGGGCGCGCCGGTAAAGGCGACCTGCTTGGCCTCGTCGGCGCGGCCCGCCGCGATCAGCTTGGCGTTGCGCTTGTCGACCATCTCTTCGAACTTGGCCTTCTTATCCGCCTTGGCCTCGGCATCGGCATGCAGGTTCACGACCTCTTCCCAGACCTGCGCCGGACCGGGCACCGCCCCCAGCGAGGTCTGCACCTTGGGCGCCAGCGCGCCCCAGGCCAGCAGGAAAAGGCAGATCGCCAGAACCGGCACGCCCAGCAGGCGCCAGATTTCCTTGGCCTGCGCGCGCGGGTTGTCGCCGGCGGCGGCTTTCAGAACCGGGGTCAGCCAGGCCAGACCCAGCACGGTGAACCAGCGGTCCGCCTTGTTGATCCGGGTAAACATGCGGGCGCGGCGCTGTTCGCGGGCCTCGGCATCATTCAGGGCGTCAGAGTCGATCGCAGCCATGTTCCTGTTCCTTCCATCTGGGGTCTGACGGGCCGCCCACAGGGGCGTGGGCGGCCCGGCGGGTTAGCCCTGAACCTCGTTTCCAACCACGGTCTGCGCGCCTTTCAGGCCGATCGGCAGACTGTCGAGATAGGCGTTGGGTTGGGTGCCATCGAAGGGGATGCCGTCGATCACGTCTTCGGCCGGGGTGGCGGGTTTGTAGCCATTGCTGTCGAACGGAAAGTCCGCCTCATCGGCCAGGCCTTCCTCGACCAGCAGGCGCGCGGCCTCGAGATAGATCTCGGGCTTGTAGACCGACTTGGCCACCTCGTCATACCAGCTGTCGGGCTTGGCCTCGGCGATCTGGCCCCAGCGGCGCATCTGGGTCAGGTACCAGACCGCATCCGAATAGTAGGGATAGGTGGCGTTATAGCGGAAGAACACGTTGAAATCGGGCACCTCGCGCTTGTCGCCCTTTTCATATTCGAACGTGCCGGTCATCGAGTTGGCGATCACCTCGTAATCGGCCCCCACATATTCGGGACGCGACAGGATCTCGACCGCCGCCGGACGGTTGGCGTTGTCGTTTTCATCCAGCCACATGGCGGCACGGATCAGCGCCTTGGTGACGGCCAGCGTGGTCTGCGGGTTTTCCTCGGCGAACTCGGCGGTGATACCGAACACTTTTTCGGGGTTGTTCTTCCACAGCTCGTAATCGGTGATCACCGGCACGCCGATGCCCTTGAACACGGCGGCCTGGTTCCACGGCTCGCCCACGCAATAGCCGTTGATCGTGCCCGCCTCTAGCGTGGCCGGCATCTGCGGCGGCGGCGTCACCGACAACAGAACATCGGCGCCGATCTGGCCGGTGATGTTCTCGGGGCTGTAATAGCCGGGGTTGATGCCACCGGCGGCCAGCCAATAGCGCAGTTCGTAGTTATGGGTCGAAACCGGAAACACCATGCCCATGTTGAAGCTTTTGCCCTGGGCGCTGAATTCGTCGATCACGGGCTTCAGCGCGGCGGCGCTGATCGGGTGCTGCGGGCGGCCATCCTCCATCGAGGGAATATGCGGGCGCATCATGTCCCAGACCTCGTTCGACACGGTGATGCCGTTGCCGTTCAGATCCATCGAAAAGGGCGTGATGATATGGGCTTCGGTGCCGAAACCGATGGTCGCGGCCAGCGGCTGACCGGCCAGCATATGCGCGCCGTCCAGCTGCCCCGAGATCACGCCATCCAGCAGCACCTTCCAGTTGGCCTGGGCTTCCAGCGTGACGAACAGGCCCTCGTCCAGGAAATAGCCCTGTTCATAGGCCACGGCCAGCGGGGCCATGTCGGTCAGCTTGATGAAACCGAATGTCAGCTCGTCTTTCTCAAGCTCCAGCGCCTGGGCGATGCCCGGGCTGACAAGGGCGGTGGTGGCGGCAAGGCCAAGCAGGATCTTTCTCACGGGTCGTTCCCCTTTTTCCTGGGCCCGGACAGGGTGAGGAGGGTCCGGGCAAAAACAAAAAAGCCGCTGACAATCCCCGCATGATGCGAGGTGTCGAGCGGCTTTGCTCTGATCCCAATCTTTGGGAGATGTCCGGCCCGTGGCGCCATTGCCCCGAGCCCGTTGATCTGATCATGCCCCGCGGCGGGCGGGCGTTTCAAAGGATTATTGGCGCGCCGAACAAGAAATGCCGCATTGCAGCGGATCGATTGCTGCGCTTGCACATTCTTTGTGCATCACCCGGCACAAGGCTCAAAGACTCGGCCATCAAAGAACGCATCACGGCACAGAAACAGCCGCCCTGATTCCGATGGCACGGCCAGATCCATGTCCAGCGCGCCCTCGACCTTGCTGGAGGCCCCCGGCAGATCGGCCCCGATCGGCGCCAGTGCGGCGCGGTGCAGATCGCTGCGGAACGTATCGCGCGCCAGCCGCGCGGCGGCGGCCCGGTCCAGCCCGGTGCGCGCGGCCAGTTGCGCCCCGATCCATTCGGCCTGGCTGCGCCACGGGAAACTGGCGGCCCCGGCGTGAAATTCCAAAAACCGGGGCACCTCGCGCTCTTCGCCCTCGGGGGAAATCACCAGCCGCCCGGTCAGCGCGCGCTCGATGATTTCGGGGGCAAGATCCAGATAGGCCGGTCGGCTGAGCAACTCGGCCGCAAGGGTCAGCGATGACGGCTGGGCCAGCCACCGCCCCGCGCGCCAGACCGCCCGGATCAGGCGATCGCGCAGCTCTGCCTCGGCCTCGGCCCAGTCCGACCGCACCGCCAATACCTTTTCCGGCGCAAAAGCCCAGATCGCAGCGCCCGGCAACAACAGATGCCCGTCGCCGTTTTCAACCGCCTTCGACCCCCACGGCTCGCCCACGCAAAAGGCGTCGATCTCGCCCGCCTTGATCGCCTCGGCCATCAGCGGCGGCGGCACGGTGCGGATCTCGACACCCTGCGGCGCCGGCAGACCCAGGGCCGTCAGCCAATAGAACAACAGCTCGGAATGCATCGAAAACGGAAACGGCACGCCGATGCGCAACCCACGCCCCGCCTCGGCGATCAGCGCCCGCCCGGCCTTGGCCGCGTCAAGAAAATCAAAGTCGTGCCCCGCCGCGCGCAATCGTTGCGCCAGCGCGGTGCTGACCCCGATCACATTGCCATTCACCGACAGCACTGACAGCACCGACAACGGCACGCCCACACCGCCCAGCCCCATGGCCGCGGCCACAGGCACCGGCGACAGCATATGCGCCGCCTCGACATGACCAAAACACAGCAGATCGCGCAGCGACGACCAGGACGGCGCCCGCCGCAGGTTCAGCGCGATGCCCTCCTCGGCGGCGAACCCGATTTCCTGCGCCACGATCAGCGCGGCGGAATCGACCAGAGGCATGAAACCCACGTTCAGCGTCGCCGCCTTCATGACAGCAACCCCGCCGCCGTGACCAGCGCCGCCGCAACCTCTGGCACGCGCTTGCCGGTATCCATCGCGGTGCGCCGCAACAGGGCATAGGCCTCGTCCTCGCCGATGCCGCGCGCCTTCATCAACATGCCCTTGGCGCGATCAATGACCTTGCGTTCCTCAAGCGCGCGCTTGGTTTCGGCCAGTTCCGTGCGCATCCGTTGAAACATGCGAAACCGCGCGATGGCCGCATCCAGGATCGGCTTGATCCGCTGCGGCTGCATGCCATCGACCACATAGGCCGACACGCCCGCCTCGATCGCCGCCGCCGACAGCCCCTCGGCCGAGCGATCGACAAACATCGCCACCGCGCGCTCTTGCGGCCCCGAGGCCAGGGCCAGTTCCTCAAGCATATCGCGCGACGGGTTTTCGAGGTCGATCAACACCACATCGGGATTGCGCCGCTGGATTTGCCGCGCCAGCCCGGTGGCCTCGGCAATGACGTGAATGTCATAGTCGCCGGCCTCGCGCAGACTGTCGACGATCTGCAACGCCCGATCCCGGTCGGGTTCGACAACTATGATGGACATGGCTCCAGACATGACGCCAGCCAGAGCATCGCGGCGGGGAATGTAAAGAGGGCGCATTCGCAGTTGCAGCATCGGCGCGCAAACTGCCCAAATATCAGTCATCCGGGCAGGATTCTGATCAATCCGCGATCTGAACCTGCGCGGGGCACCCCTAGACCAACACCAGCAGCGCCAGCCAGCCTGCCACCTCAGAGAGTTGCTGGATCGCGCCCAGAACGTCGCCGGTCTGGCCGCCGATTTGCCGCATCGCGAACAGCGCGACCAAGGCCCCCGCCGCCAGCACCACCAGCGCCAGCACCAAACCGCCCGCGCCCAACAGCGCGACCATTCCCGCCAGGCCCGCGATCAGCGCCACCGCGATCCCGACCGGGCGCACCTGCGCCGCCGACCGGCCCAAACCGTCGTCGCGCGCCGGCGGCAGCACCGCCAGCCACAGCGCCAGCCCCGCCCGGCTGACCATCGCCAACCCGATCAGCGCAGGCACCACCAGATGCGGCGTCGCCAGTTCGGCCATGGCCGCAACACGCAGCCCGACCACGATTAACAACGCCAGCACGCCATAGCTGCCAATCCGGCTGTCACGCATGATCTCCAGCTTGCGCGCGCGGTCACGGCCGCCGCAGCCATCGGCCAGATCGGCCAGACCGTCTTCGTGCATCCCGCCGGTGGCCAACATCGCCACGGCAACCGCCAACAGCGCCGCCACCATCACCGGCAGACCCAGCACCGCAGCCCCCGCAAACCCCATCGCCGACAGCCCGCCGACCAGAAACCCCGCCAGCGGCCAAGCCCAGGCAGAGGCGCCCATGCCCGGCGCGGTGCCCGGGATCCGCCCGGCAGGCAATCGCGTCAGCAACATGACCGCGATCTGGGCCTCGGCCAGACGGGCGCGCAGGCTCATGCCTCGGACACCCCGGCCTCGCCAAAGGTCGCCATGCCGTTGTGGCAGGCCAGCGCCGAACGCAGAATGCCCAGCGCCAGCGCCGCGCCCGAGCCTTCGCCCAGCCGCATGTCGAACGCCAGGATCGCCTGCTTGCCCATCGCCTCCAGCAACAGGCGATGGCCCGGCTCGGCGCTGACATGACCGACCATGCAGTGATCAAGCAGCCGCGGGTCGGCAGCATAGAGCGGCGCCACCGCGGCGGTGCAGATGAACCCATCCAGCACCACCGGCACACGCGCCGCGCGCGCGGCAAGAACGGCACCACAGATCGCCGCCTGCTCGCGCCCGCCCAGCGCTGCCAGAACCGTCATGCCCGAGCTGTCCGCATGCCGCGCCAACCCGCGCGTGATCGCGTCGATCTTGCGCGCCAGCCCCTCCGTATCAGATCCGGTGCCCGGTCCGACCCAGGCCGCAACATCACCCCCGAACACGGCAGCGGCCAGCGCGGCGGCAACCGTCGAATTGCCAATGCCCATCTCGCCCACGATCAGAACATCGGCCGAGGTGTCGACCGACTCGGCGCCGATATTCATCGCCTCGATCGTCTCGGCCTCAGTCATCGCGGGGCCCTGGGTGAAATCGGCGGTGGGCGATGCAAGGTTCAACGGCACCACCGACAGCTCTGCCCCGTTGGCGCGGCACAGCTGGTTGATCGCCGCCCCGCCAGCCTGAAAGTTCGCCACCATCTGGGCGGTGACCTCTTGCGGATAGGGGTTCACACCCTGCGCACAGATGCCGTGATTGCCCGCGAAAACCAGCGCCTGCGCGGTGTCGATTTGTGGCCGCGCGGTGCCACGCCAGCCGGCCATGAACTCGGCCAGTTCTTCCAGCCGGCCCAGCGATCCGGGCGGCTTGGTCAACACGTTCTGCCGGGCGCGCGCGGCCTCGGCTGACTGGGCATCGACGGTCGGCAAGGCATCTGCAAGCGCCGGAATTTCGGCCAGATTGGCAAAGCGGGGCAGCGTATCAAGCATGGGGTTTCACCTTTAGCGGAAGGCCGCAAACGGCCAGTGTTACTTCGTCGGAAATCGCCGCAACCCTTTGATTCAAAAGGCCTGCCGCATCCCGAAACGCCCGAGCAAGCGCATTCTCGGGCACGATGCCCGCCCCCACCTCGTTGGTGACCAGAACCACCGGAGAAGACAGCGCGGGCAGCGCCTCGATCAACACGTCGATCTCGGCCCGCCAGTCGCGTTCGGCCAGCATCAGGTTGGTCAGCCACAGCGTCAGGCAATCAACCAACCGAGGCCCGCCGCCATCGGTTTCGCGCAAAGTTTGAACTAAGTTCAAATGCTCTTGCACCACCTGCCATTCCGGGCCCCGGCGCGCCTGATGGGTGGCGACACGATCGGCCATTTCAGCATCCAAAACCTGCGCGGTCGCGACATAGATCGCGGGCGATCCCAGCGCCAGAACACGGGCCTCGGCCAGCGCGCTTTTGCCCGAACGGGCACCCCCGGTGATCAGTATCGTCTTGCTCATGGCGCGACGAAAAAGCAGATATGGGCGTCGATGGAAAGGGGCTTGTCACCGATGCCGGACACCACGACGACCAATCTGATGCTGATCCGGCATGCCCCGGTGATGGGCGACGGGCGCGCCTATGGGCGGCGCGATCTGCCCGCCGATTGCAGCGATTCAAGGACGTTTACGGCCCTGCGCGACCGCCTGCCCGCCCCCGATCGGATCGTCGCCAGCCCGGCCCTGCGCTGCCTGCAAACCGCCGCGAGAATCTGGCCCGACCGCGTGCCCGAGACCCTGCCCGCGCTATGGGAACAGGACCTGGGCGCCTGGGAAGACCAGCCCTATGATTCCCTGCCCGACCTTGGCCCGATGACCCGCGAGGCCCTGGCCACGCATTGCCCGCCCGGCGGCGAAAGCTTTGCCGATCTCTGCGCTCGCACCATCCCCGCGCTGCGTGCCCTAGCCACCGGCGGCGACATCGCCGTGGTCGCCCATGCCGGCACCATCCGCGCCGCGTTGGCCATGGCGACCGGCACCGTCCCCGGCGCGCTAAGCTTTGAGATCGCGCCGCTGTCGCTGACCCGGATCACCTTTTTGCCCGGCGACGGGTTCGTCATCCGCGAGGTCTCTGGGTGATTGCCCCGCGCGCATCACATCTGCGGATCAACGGCCATTTCGGAGAGCTGATCCAGGGCCGCATGGGGCCGCATGGGCCGGTGGCGCTGATCTCGCTGCCCTGCCCGGAACTGGCGATGCGGGTCAGCGCGCGACCGGCGCGCGGCCTGTCCCTGCTGGCCCGGCCCCGGCTGATCGGCCCGTCCGATCTGCGGCGGTTGTTCGACCTGATCGGCGCGCCGCCTCGCGGCCGGTTCGTGCTGCACGCCGATATGCCGCCCGGTGGCGGCGCGGGGGCCTCGACGGCGGCGCTGGTGGCACTGGCCCGCGCGGCGGCACCGGGCATCGACGCCCAGACACTGGCCCGCGCCTGCCTAACGATCGAGGGCGCGACCGACCCGCTGATGTTCCCCTGCCCCGAGCGGCTGCTCTGGGCCTCACGCCGCGCGCAGGTGCTTGGCACCCTGCCGCCCCTGCCCCGGTTCACAGTGCTGGGCGGATTCCACGGCCCCGCCCACCGCACCGATCCGACAGACGCCGATTTCGCCGATATCGCCGACCTGCTGCCCAACTGGCACGCGGCGGCGCAGGACGCGAACCTGCCCCGCCTAGCCGCGCTGGCCAGCCAATCGGCCCGACGCAACATCGCCCTGCGCGGCCCCGGCAATGACCCGACCGCAGACCTGGCCCGCAGCCTTAGCGCACTGGGATGGGTCATGGCCCATACCGGATCGGCGCGCGGGCTGATCTTTGCGCCCGGCGCCGTGCCACCCCATGGCCGCAATCAACTGCGCGAGGCCGGTTTCACCCGCCTCCTGCAATTCGACGCGGGAGGCGCGCGATGAACTGGCCCGCCGCGATGATCATCGCCCTGGCGCTGGATGCGCTGATCGGCTGGCCCGCGCCGCTTTATGCGCACATCGGCCACCCGGTGACCTGGCTTGGCGCGCTGATCGCGCGGCTTGAGGCCCGCAACAACCACCCCGATGACAGCCCCGCCCAGCAGTTCGGCGCCGGGCTGACCGCCAGCCTGACGGTGATCGCGGCTGCCTCGGGCACGGGGCTGGTGCTGATGACGCTGTTGCCCGGCGGCTGGCCGGGCACAATCCTGACCGGGCTGCTGGCCTGGCCGTTGGTCGCGGCGCGGTCGATGTATACCCACGTGGCCGACGTGGCCCGCCCCCTTGGCGCGGGCGACCTGCCCGGCGCGCGACAGGCGGTGTCGATGATCGTCGGGCGCGACCCGGCCGCGCTGGATCAGGCCGGGGTGGCCCGTGCCGCGCTGGAAAGCCTGGCCGAGAACAGCTCGGACGGGATTGTGGCGCCGCTGTTCTGGGGGGCGGTTGCCGGCCTGCCGGGCATCGCGGCCTACAAGGCGATCAACACGCTGGATTCGATGATCGGTCACCGGTCCGACCGGTATGAATATTTCGGCAAGGCCGCGGCGCGGATCGACGACGCGGTCAACCTGATCCCGGCGCGGCTGACGGGGCTGCTGTTCGCGCTGGCCTCGCCCCGCCCGCTGACCGCGTTGCGGTCGATCCTGCGCGACGCGCGCCACCACCGATCGCCCAATGCCGGCTGGCCCGAGGCCGCAATGGCCGGCGCCCTGCACCTGCGCCTGTCGGGGCCGCGCAGCTATGGCGACCGGGTCTCGCCTGAGCCCTGGGTGAATGCCGACGCCCCCGATCCCGGCCCCGCCGACCTGCGGCGCGGGCTGCGGCTTTACCTGCGGATGCTGGTTGCGCTGGCGGCGGTGCTTGGGCTATGGGCGCTGACCTAAAGGGGGCGGGCCATGCGCGATCACGGCGGGAATATCGACAAAGCCATGCAGCAGTTCGGCGGAGACCCCGCCGACTGGATCGACCTGTCGACCGGCATCAACCGGGCGCCCTACCCGGTGCCCGCACTGCCCGATCACGCCTGGCGCGCCCTGCCCACACGGGCCGACATGGCCGCGCTCAGCAACGCCGCCGCGCGGGCCTATGACAGCCCCGCCGCCATTCTGCCGCTGCCCGGCGCGCAGGCCGCGATCCAGATGATCCCGCGCCTGTTGCCGCCCGGACAGGCCCGGGTGCTGGCGCCCACCTACAACGAACATGCCGCCAGCCTGCGCGCCGCCGGCTGGCAGGTGACCGAGGTCGCGGCGGTCAGCGATCTGCCGGGCGCCGACCTGGCGGTGATCGTCAACCCCAACAACCCCGACGGCCGCGAAACCACCCCTGCCGACCTGCTGGCACTGGCCGGTCAGGTAGGCACGCTGATCGTCGATGAAAGCTTTGCCGACCCCCGCCCCGACCTCTCGGTCGCGCCCCATGCCGGCACCCGGCGCGGCCTGTTCGTGCTGCGATCCTTTGGCAAGTTCTATGGGCTGGCCGGGCTGCGGCTGGGCTTTGCCCTGGGTCACCCCGACGACATCGCGCCCATGGCCGAACTGGCCGGGCCCTGGCCGATCTGCGGGGCGGCGGTCGAAATCGGGCAACGCGCGCTGGCCGATCGCAACTGGGCCACCACCACCACCAGCCGCCTGCGCGCCGAGGCCGCCCGCCTTGACAACATCGCCCTTCGCGCGGGGTGGGCGCTGATCGGCGGCACCGAGCTCTTTCGCCTCTATCACACCCCAAACGCCGAAGAGGCCCAAACCCGCCTGGCCCGCGCCCATATCTGGACCCGCACCTTTCCCTGGTCCGACCACCTGATCCGCCTTGGCCTGCCCGGCCCCAAGCCCGAATGGACCCGCATCGCACAGGCGCTGAGCTAACGCGCCAGCGCCAACAGGCCCGCGACGTCCAGATGGGTCTCCATGTGATCGGCCAGCGCATCCAGCGTCTGCTCGACGACCGCGCCATAGCGCACCGGCCCGGCCTCGACGCCCAGCCCGCGCAGGAATGCCGCGCGGAACGCATCATCGGCGAACAACCCGTGCAGATAGCTGCCCATGATCCGCCCGTCGGGTGACACGGCCCCCTCGGGCTGGCCATCGACATGCGCGAAAGGCCGCGCACGGGCCGGACCATCGGTGCGACCGATGTGGATCTCATAGCCCTGCATCGGCACACCCGTCGCGGCATGCACCGCCGTCACGCGGGTCAGCCGTTTGTCGGCGCGCATCTCAGTCTCGACATCAAGCAAGCCCAGCCCCGGCGTATCCCCCGCCGCCCCTTCCAGCCCGTCCGGGTCGCGGATCGCATGGCCCAGCATCTGGTAACCGCCGCAAATGCCCAGCACATGCCCGCCCCTTCGCACATGCGCCGCCAGATCCACGTCCCAGCCCTGCGCCCGCAGAAATGCCAGATCACCGCGCGTCGACTTGCTGCCCGGCAGGATCACCAGATCGGCGTCGCCCGGAATGGGCTCGCCCGGCGCCACCAGCGTCAGATCAACACCCGGCTCTTGCGCCAGCGGATCCAGATCATCGAAATTCGCGATCCGCGACAGCGCCAGACAGGCCACGCGAAAGCCCTCTCCCCGCGACCGCCGCGGCAAATCCAGCGCATCCTCGGCCGGCAACCGGTTCGCGTCAGCGAAAAACGGCAGCACGCCAAAACCAGGCCAGCCCGTCCGCTGCGCAATCAGCGCATAGCCATCCTCAAAGAGGCTTACATCCCCGCGAAACTTGTTGATCACGAACCCGGCAATCTGCGCATTGTCGGACGGGTCCAGCACGGCTTGCGTACCAACCATCTGAGCTATCACCCCGCCCCGGTCGATATCACCCGCCAACACGACTGGCACACCGGCGGCACAGGCAAAGCCCATATTCGCGATATCCCCCGACCGCAGGTTCACCTCGGCCGGGCTGCCCGCTCCCTCGACGATCACCAGGTCATGCGCGGCCTGCAAGCGATGAAAACTCTCTAGCACCCGGCCCAGCAGCTGGGGTTTGAGGCGCGCATAATCCCGCGCCCGCGTCGTGGTCAGAACCTTGCCCTGCACCACGACCTGTGCCCCCGTATCGCTCTCGGGCTTCAACAGAACCGGGTTCATATCGGTATGCGGCTCCAACCCGCAGGCCAGCGCCTGCAACGCCTGCGCCCGCCCGATCTCGCCGCCATCCCCTGTCACGGCGGCATTGTTCGACATATTCTGCGGCTTGAACGGCGCCACCGACAGCCCCCGCCGCCGCGCGGCACGGCACAACCCGGCCACCAGCAACGACTTGCCTACATTCGAGCCCGCTCCCTGGATCATCAACGCCGGCATCACTCCCTCCCTGTCGCACGGCGATTGCACCTGCGGGAGCCTCCGGCGGAGGTATTTTTCGCCAATATGAAAGACCAGGCACATCGGCGCCGCGCCCCAGGCCGCCGCGATAGCGGGAGGAACGCGGCGCTTTCACCTTGGGCGGTCATCGGGACCTCTCCCTGTACCGCGACACCAGTTTCCACGTGCATGGTTAAGATTCCGTTGCTTTCATCTTGGCTAAAATACCTCGGGGGTAAGCGGCCCCCTGGGGCCGCGAGGGGGCAGCGCCCCCTTTGCTCAGAACTCGACGCCCGGCTGGCCCTTGATGCCCGACCGGAAGGGGTGCTTGACCAGTGTCATCTCGGTCACCAGATCGGCGAGTTCGATCAGCTCGGGCTTGGCGTTCCGGCCGGTCAGCACGACATGGGTCATCGGCGGCTTTTCCTCGGACAGAAAGCGCACCACCTCGTTCACGTCCAGATAATCGTAGCGCAGCGCGATATTGATCTCGTCCAGCAGCACCATCCGGATGCCGGGGTCGCGGATCAGTTCCTTGGCCTTGGCCCAGCCCTTTTCCGCCATCGCGATATCACGTGCGCGGTCTTGGGTTTCCCAGGTGAACCCCTCGCCCATCGCATGAAACTGGCACAGATCGGCGAAATGGGTCTCGATCAGCGTGCGTTCGCCGGTCTGCCAGGCACCCTTGATGAACTGCACCACGGCACAGGGCATCTCATGCGCGATGCAGCGCAGAATCATCCCAAAGCCCGAGGACGACTTGCCCTTGCCCGGCCCGGTATGGACGATCACCAGCCCTTTTTCGCCCTCTTTCGAGGCCATGATCTTATCGCGAGCGGCCTTTTTCTTCGCCATTTTCTGGGCGTGGCGGGCATCATCGGCGACGGGTGTATCGGTCATCGGGGCGATCCTTCGCTTGACAAGACAGGGGGCGATGCCTCAGTTGAGCGCACTGGTTCCTGTCTATGACAGGCGAAGAGGGAATGCGATAGGCCATCGGCTAAAGCGCAGCCGCCCCCGCGACCGTGACCGGAGAGACCCCCCAATGCCACTGGCGCCAGCCGGGAAGGCGGGAGGGTTGCCGGGGCCCCACGCCCCGAGATCCGCAAGCCGGGAGACCTGCCAGTAACTTTGTTGTTTCGGGCGAACGGGGTGTTTCGCGGCCGGCTTCGGGAGGCGCCTGAAACCGTGCGCCCCTCTTGGCCCTTTCCCCCCGCAGCCCATGGATATGGATGGGTTGCATGGCCACCGTCACACTGACCGTTTGCACCACCTGCCGCAGTATTGGCGGCAGCGAACCCGGCACGGATGAACCGCGCCCCGGCACCCGCCTGCTGCAGGCGCTCGAAGGTCGCGCGCTGCCCGAGGGCGTCACGCTGCAACCGGTCGAATGCCTGTCGGCCTGTTCGCGCGGCTGCTCGATCGCGCTCAGCGGCGGCCCTGCCCGCTGGACCTACGTGTATGGCGATCTCGACCCTGCCCAGCATGTCGACGACATCGTCGCCGGCGTCACCGCCTATGCCGCCACCGATGACGGGCTGGTGCCCTGGCGCGAGCGCCCCACCGTTTTCCGCAAGCAATCCATCGCACGCGTCCCCCCGCAGGAGTAACCATGTCCGACCTGTCGAAAATTCCCGTCACCGTCATCACCGGCTTTCTGGGCGCGGGCAAGACCACGCTGATCCGCCACCTGATGCAGAACCCGCAGGGCAAGCGCCTGGCGGTGCTGGTCAATGAATTCGGTACCGCCGGCGTGGATGGCGACATCCTGAAATCCTGCGCCGTACCCGATTGCCCGGCCGAGAACATCGTCGAGCTGGCCAACGGCTGTATCTGCTGCACCGTGGCCGATGATTTCATCCCCACGATCGAGGCGCTTATGGCCCTGCCCGAAACGCCCGAGCACATCCTGATCGAGACCTCGGGCCTTGCCCTGCCCAAGCCGCTGCTCAAGGCCTTTGACTGGCCCGCGATCCGGTCGCGCATCACCGTGGACGGTGTGATTGCCCTGGCCGATGCCGAGGCCGTGGCCAATGGCCTCTTTGCCCCCGATCCCGCCGCCGTCGAGGCGCAGCGCCAGGCCGATGACAGCCTTGACCATGAAACGCCCCTGTCCGAGGTCTTCGAGGATCAGATCGCCTGTGCCGATATCGTTCTCTTGTCCAAGGCCGATCTGGCCGGCGACGCGGGCCTTGCCAAGGCCCGCGCCGTGATCGAGGCCGAAAGCCCGCGCAAGCTGCCCATTCTGCCGATGACCGAGGGCGTGATCGACCCGCGTGTCATCCTGGGGCTGAATGCCGCCGCCGAGGATGACCTTGATGCCCGGCCCAGCCATCATGACGGCCACCACGATCACGAGCATGACGATTTCGACAGCCTCACCGTCGAGCTGGGCGAAGTCGCCGACCCCGACGCGCTGCAACAGGCGATCATCGCCATGGCGCGCGATCTGAACATCCTGCGGGTCAAGGGCTATGTCGCCGTCGCGGGCAAGCCGATGCGGATGCTGGTTCAGGCCGTGGGCGACCGCCTGCGCGCCCAGTATGACCGGCCCTGGGGCGACCTGCCCCGCCGCTCGCAGCTGGTCGTCATCGCCGAGCACGACCACATCGACCGCGCCGCCATTCACGCCGCGCTGGGGGTCTGACGCCAGATGCACGTCGTCTTTCGCGAAAGCCACGGGTTAGAGGAAACCGACACGCCGCGCGATCTGGGGCAGACGCCCGCGGATCTGGTGGTGCTGTCGTTTTCCGATTCCGACCTGGGGGCCTTTGCGGCGGGTTGGCGGCGTGCGGGCGGCGGGCTGCCCTCGCTGCGGCTGGCCAATCTGGTGGCGCTGAAACATCCGCTGTCGGTCGACACCTATGCCGAGCAGACCCTGACCGGGGCCAAGGGCATCCTGGTGCGGCTGATCGGCGGCGAAAGCTATTGGCCCTACGGCCTGGCCACCCTGCAAGACATGGCCCGGCGCCGCGGCATCGCGCTGGCGGTGCTGCCCGCCGACGGGCGGCCCGATCCCCGGCTTGATCAGGTCTCGACCCTGCCGGTTTCAACCCTGCGGCGGTTGCAGGTGCTGTGCGATGCGGGCGGCGCGGTGGCGGCACAGGCGGCGCTGGCACAGCTGGCGCTGGCGGCGGGGCTTTATGCCGGGCCGGTGCGCGGCGACAAGACCGTGCCCGAGGCCGGATTCTATGACCCCACGCATGGCGTGGTGCCCGAGCCCACGCCCGGCGCGGCGCCCTTCGCGCTGGTCAGCTTTTACCGGTCATACCTGACCTCGGCCGATACCGGCCCGATTGATGCACTGATCACCGCCCTGCGGGCACGCGGGTTCGACGCCCACGGCATCTTTGCCACCAGCCTCAAGGCGCCCGGCACCGCCGACTGGCTGCGCGACCGCATTGCCCGCCTGACGCCCGCCGCCATCGTCAACGCCACCGCCTTTTCCGCCCGTGGCGCCGATGGCGCGGCCTCGCCGCTGGATGCCGCAGGATGCCCGGTGTTTCAGGTCGCCCTGTCGACCGCGCGGCGCAAGGACTGGGCCATGGCCGAGCGCGGCCTCTCGCCCGCCGATCTGGCCATGCATGTGGTTCTGCCCGAGGTTGATGGCCGCGTCTTTGCCGGGGTGGCCAGTTTCAAACAGCCCGAAAAGCGCGACCCCGATCTGGAATATGCCCGCTTTGCCCATCGCGCCGACCCGGTGCGCGTTGACGCCATCGCCGACCGCGTGGCGGCCTGGAACCGGCTGCGCGCCCTGCCCGCCGCCCAGAAACGCGTGGCGCTGGTGCTGTCGACCTATCCGGGCAAGGCGCATCAGCTGGCCCATGCGGTGGGGTTGGATGCGCCGGCCTCTTGCGACGCGATCCTGGGCCAGCTGCGCGCGATGGGGCTGAACGCGCCCGCCACCGACGACACCGCCGCGCGCCTTGGCCATGACACCCTGCACTGGCCGCTGGACGACTATCGCGCCGCGCTGGCCACCCTGCCAAAGGGGCTGCGCGATGACCTGACCCGCGCCTGGGGCGACCCGGCCAATGACCCGATATGCGACGGCAACACCTTCCGCTTTGCCGCCCTGCACAGCGGCAACACCCTGATCGCCCTGCAACCCGAGCGCGGCCAGATCGACACCCGCGCCGACGACTATCACGACCTGTCGCGCACGCCCTGCCATTCCTACGTGGCGTTTTACCTTTGGCTGCGCGCGCAGGCCGACGCGCTGATCCATATCGGCGCGCATGGCACGCTGGAATGGCTGCCGGGCAAGGCCGTGGCCCTGTCGGATGACTGCTGGCCCGAGGCGCTGACCGGCGCGCTGCCGGTGATCTATCCGTTCATCGTCAACGACCCCGGCGAGGCCGCTCAGGCCAAGCGCCGGATCGGCGCGGTGACCATCGGCCATATGCCTCCGCCGCTGGCCCAGACCACCCTGCCGCAGGGGCTGGGCCGGCTGGAACAGCTGCTCGACGAATACTCCACCGCCGACGGGCTGGACCCGGCCCGGCGCGACCGGCTGATCTCTGACATCCGCGCCGAGGCTCGCGGCACCGGCGTCGAGACCGACCTGGGCCTGACCGCCGATACCAGCCCCGCCGAGGCCATCACCCGCATCGACAGCTTTGTCTGCGACATCAAGGAAAGCCAGTATGGCGAGGGCCTGCATATCTTTGGCCTGGGCGATCACGGCGCGCAGGAACGGGCCGGGCTAGAGGCCGCGTTGACGGGCCGCATGGTCGCGCCGGGGCCATCGGGGTCACCCCATCGCGGGCGCGACGACGTGCGGCCCACCGGGCGCAACCTTTACACCACCGATCCGCGCGCCGTGCCCTCGCGCGCGGCCCATGCGCAGGGCGTGAAACTGGCCGAGGAACTGCTGCGCCGCCATTTGCAAGACCACGGCGACTGGCCGCGCGGGCTGGTGATCGACCTGTGGGGCAGCGCCACCATGCGCACAGCGGGCGAGGAATTCGCCATGGCGCTGCACCTGGCAGGGCTGGCGCCGAAATGGGACGACGGATCGGAACGCGTCAGCGGGTTCGAGGTGATCCCGCTGGCCCTGCTGAACCGGCCGCGCATCGACGTAACGCTGCGGGTCTCGGGCCTGTTTCGCGACGTGTTTCCGGGGCTGGCGCAGATGTTCGAAACCGCCGCCGCCGCGCTGTCGGGCCGCGACGAGGACGCCGCCGACAACCCCTACCTGCGGACCGCACCGCGGGTCTTTGGCCCCAAGCCCGGCCTCTATGGCCTGAACATGGGCGCGGCGCTGGATGACTATACCGATGCCGCGCGCGCGGCGGCGGGCGAGGCCTGGCTGGCCGCCTCGTCGCACGCGATCGACGCGCAGGGCGCGATCCGCCCGGCCCGCGCCGCGCTGGAAACCCGCCTGCGCGAGGCCGACAGTTTCGTGCATCTGCAAGACCTGCCCGAAACCGACCTATTGATGGCCTCGGACTATGCCGCGCACGAGGCCGGGTTTGCCGCCGCAATGGCCCGGCTGGGGGCGCCGCGCCCGGCGCTCTACCACCTCGACGCCACCCGCCCCGATGCCCCGCGCGCCCGCGATCTGGGCGAGGAAATCGCCCGCGTCACCCGCGCCCGCGCCGCCAATCCCAACTGGGCCACCGGCATGATGCGGCACGGCTTTCGCGGCGCCGCCGAGATTGCCGCCACGCTGGATCACATGGCCGCCTTCGCCCATCTGGCGGGCGTTGTGCCGGCGCATCTGTTCGATCTTTACTTCGAGGCCACGCTGGGCCGCGCCGATCTGGTCGATTTCATGCAGGACGCCAATCCCGGCGCGCTGGCGGCGATGCGCGCGCGCTTTGCCGCCCTGCGCGAGGCCGGGCTGTGGGACACGCGGCGCAACTCGATCGCCGCCGCGATGGAGGGTCTGGAATGAGCGCGCCGGTGATCCATGGCCGCTGCCCCGGCGCGTTGCGTCCGATGCGCTCGGGCGACGGGCTGGTGGTGCGGGTGCGCCCGCCGCTGGGGCGGCTGTCGCGGGGCCAGGCCCGCGCGCTGGCCGAGCTGGCCCAGACCCATGGAACCGGCATGATCGAGCTGACCACCCGCGCCAATCTGCAAATCCGGGGCGTGGCCGATACCGCGCTGGCCGGGCTGACCGAGGCCCTGCGCGCGCAGGGGCTGATCGATGACAGCCCCCAGATCGAGGCGCGCCGCAACATCATCCTCAACCCGTTCTGCACCGGCGATGACGCCGCGTGGCAAGACGCCATGGCCACCGCCCTGATCCGGGGGCTGGCCGGCGATGACCTGGCCGCGCTGCCCGGCAAGTTCGGCTTTGTCATCGACGCGCCCCCCGACCGGCGCGACCTGGCGCGGGCGATCGGTGATATCCGCATCGAAACCGGCACGACCGGGCTGATCGTACGCCCCGACGGGGCCGACACGGGCCGCGCCGCCGCCGACCCCGCGCAGGGGGTCGAGATGGCGCTGGATCTGGCGCGCTGGTTCATCGCCTCAGGCGGCGTGGGGCCGGATGGCCGGGGCCGAATGCGCCGCCACCTGCAAGACGGTGCCACCCTGCCACCGGGCTGGCCGGGCGATGTGCTACCCGCCCCCGCCGCACCGACCGCCACACCCGGCCCATGGGCGGGCGGGCTCTGCATCACCGCCGTATTCGGCCAGCTGCCCGCCGCGCGTCTGGGCTGGTTGGCGGAACGCGCGCCGGGCGATATGGCCGTGACCCCGTTTCGCATGCTGTTCCTGCGCGGCCTTTCCGCCACCGATCTGGCTGGGGCAGACGACCTGATCACCCGGCCCGACGATCCGCTGCGGCGCGTCACCGCCTGCACCGGAGCGCCCGGTTGCCCGCAGGGACTGTCCGACACCCGCGCGGTGGCCGCCACCCTCGCCCCGCGATTGGCGCCGCACGAGATGCTGCATGTCTCGGGCTGCGCCAAGGGCTGTGCCCATCCCGGCCCCGCGCCGCTGGTACTGGTCGCGCGCGGCCCAGACCTTTTTGACCTGATCCGCGACGGCACCGCCGCCGCCCCGCCCGCCGTGACCGGCCTAAACGCCGGCGATCTGCCATCCCTGTTCGACAGTCTGACCAAGAGGCCGTGAATGCCCCATATCTATGAAACCGACGGCGCCCGCATCTATGCCGAAAGCTTTGCCACCATCCGGGCCGAGGCCGCGCTGTCGCGGTTCGACCGTGACGAGGAACCGGTCGTCGTTCGCATGATCCATGCCGCGGGGCTGGTCGGGCTGGAACGCGACGTGCGCTTTTCACCCGGCATGGCCCGCGCCGCCCGCGCTGCGCTGGCCGCCGGTGCGCCAATCCTGTGCGACGCGCGCATGGTGTCCGAGGGCATCACCCGCCCGCGCCTGCCCGCCGACAACCCGGTGATCTGCACCCTGCACGACGCCTGCGTGCCCGAGATGGCGCGCCAGATGGGCAACACCCGCTCGGCCGCCGCGATCGAGCTGTGGCGCCCCCATCTGGACGGCGCGGTGGTGGCGATCGGCAACGCGCCCACGGCGCTGTTTCACCTGATGAACATGCTGGATGACCCCGCCTGCCCGCGCCCGGCGGCCATCATCGGCTGCCCGGTGGGCTTTGTCGGTGCGGCCGAATCCAAAGACGCGCTGATGCAGGAACTGCCCGTGCCCTCGATGATCGTGCAGGGGCGCCTCGGCGGCTCGGCCATCACGGTGGCGGCGGTGAACGCGCTGGCCAGCTGGAAGGAATGACCATGGGCAAGGTGATCTGCGTGGGCCTTGGCCCCGGCGACCCCGAACTGATGAGCGTGCGCGCAGACCGGCTGATCCGGGGCGCACGCCACGTGGCCTATTTCCGCAAGGCAGGCCGCGCCGGCCAGGCCCGCGCCATCGTCGAGGGTATGCTGAACCCGGACGCGCAGGAACATGCGATGGAATATCCGGTCACGACCGAAATTCCGTTCTCTGACCCGGAATACAACCGCCTGCTGGCCGCGTTCTATGACGACTGGGCCGACCGCTTGGACACGCTGACCCGCACCGACGACGTGATCGTGCTGTGCGAGGGCGACCCGTTTTTCTATGGCTCGTTCATGCACCTGCACAGCCGCCTGCAAGGCCGCACCCCGGTCGAGGTCATCCCCGGCATCACCGGCATGTCGGGCTGCTGGACCGCGACCGGCGTGCCGATCACCTGGGGCGATGACGTGCTGACCGTGCTGACCGCCACCCTGCCCGAGGACGAGCTGGCCCGCCGCGCCGCCGATACCGATGCGCTGGTGGTGATGAAGATCGGCCGCAACCTGCCGCGCCTGAAACGCGCGCTGACCCGCGCCGGGCGGCTGGACGACACCTGGCTGGTCGAACGCGGCACCATGGCCGGGCAGAACGTCCAGCGCCTGACCGAAGCCACCGCCGAAGTGCCCTATTTCACCATAGCCGTGGTTCACGGCAACGGCAGGCGCCCATGACCACCGCCGGCACCCTGACCGTGGCAGGGCTGGGCCCGGGCGACGAGGCGCTGATCACCCCCGAAGTGCGCGCCGCGCTGGACGCGGCCACCGATATCGTCGGCTACATCCCCTATGTGCGCCGCATCGCGCCACGCCCCGGCCTGACCCTGCATGAAAGCGACAACCGGGTCGAGCTGGACCGCGCCGCCCATGCGCTGGACATGGCGGCGCAGGGTCGGCGCGTGGTGATCGTGTCATCGGGCGATCCGGGGGTGTTCGCCATGGCCTCGGCCCTGTTTGAGGCGCTGGAAAACCGCCCCGGTACACCCGACGACATTGATATCCGCATCCTGCCCGGCATCACCGCCATGCTGGCCGCCGCCGCGCAGCTGGGCGCGCCACTGGGGCATGATTTCTGCGCGATCAACCTCAGCGACAACCTGAAACCCTGGTCGGTGATCGAACACCGCCTGCGCATGGCGGCGCGGGGAGGGTTCGCGATGGCGTTCTACAACCCGCGCTCGGCCTCGCGGCCGCATCAGTTTGGCCAGGCGCTGGATATCCTGCGCGACGAATGCGGCGGCGAACGGCTGATTTCATTCGCCCGCGACGTGACCAAACCCGATCAGTGCCTGCATACCGTCACCCTGGCCGAAGCCACGCCCGAGATGGCCGACATGCGCACCGTGGTGATCGTCGGCAATGCCGACACCCGCCGCGTCGGGCGTTACGTCTATACCCCAAGGCGCGCCTAATGACCCAGCCAGCGCATCACCTCATCGACATGGCCCAGAACCAGCCGGTCGGGCACGGCGGGGCGGTCGATCATGACCACCGGCAGGCCCAGCGCGCGCGCGGCGGCCAGCTTGGCCTCGGCCCCGCGCCCGCCGCTGTTCTTGGCGACGATCAGGTCGATGCGATGCTGGCGCAGCAGGTCCGTATCCTGTTCGACGCTAAAGGGGCCGCGGGCGATCACCGCCGCGCAGTCGGGCAAGGGCAGCGGCGCCTGCGGCTCATCGACCAGCCGCAGCAAATAGAAATGACCGGGCCGCGCGGCAAAGACATCAAGGTTTTGCCGGCCGATGGCCAGAAACACCCGGGCAGGCGCATCGGGAAGGGCCGCGACGGCGGCGCCCAGATCGGCAACGCGGGTCCAGCGATCGCCGGGGCCGGGCTGCCAGGGCGCGCGCTCGAACGCGGCCAGCGCCACACCGGCGCGACCACAGGCGGCAACGGCATTCGCGCTCATCTGCGCGGCAAACGGGTGGGTGGCGTCAACCACATGGGTGATGCGCTCGGCCCGCAGATAGGCGATCAGCCCCTCAACCCCGCCAAAGCCGCCCACCCGCGTGGGCAGCGGCTGGGCCACCGGCGCCTGCGTGCGCCCGGCATAGGAAAATACCGCATCCGCCCCCGCATCTGCCAGCGCCCGTGCCAGCCGCGAGGCCTCGGCCGTGCCGCCAAGAACAAGGATGCGCGTCATGTCTGATACCCCCTGGCTAAGCCTCATCGGCATCACCGAAGATGGCCTGCCCGGCCTGCCCGATGCAAGCCGCCGCGCGCTGGCCGAGGCCGAAATCGTGTTCGGCGGGCCGCGCCACCTGGATCTGGCCGGCGTGGCCGACCGGGGCCGCCCCTGGCCGGTGCCGTTCTCGGTCGAACCGGTGCTGGCCGAACGCGTGCGCAAGGTGGCGGTGCTGGTCTCGGGTGATCCGTTCTGGCATGGCGCGGGCGGGTCGCTGGCGGCGCATCTGGCGCCCGGCGAATGGCGCGCCTTTCCGGCACCCTCGACCTTTTCGCTGGCGGCGGCGCGGCTGGGCTGGCGCATTGAGGCCACCGTTTGCATGGGCCTGCACGCCGCCCCGTTCGAGCGTCTGGTGCCGGTTCTGGCTCCGGGGCGGCAGGTGATCTGCCTGCTGCGCGATGGCGCGGCAGCGGGGGATCTGGCGCGCTGGCTGAGCGCGCGCGGCTTTGGCCCGTCAAAGCTGCATGTGCTGGAATGCCTGGGCGGCCCGCGCGAACGGCTGCGCCAGACCCGCGCGCAGGATTTTGCCCTGCCCGATGTCGCCGCCCCGGTCGCCGTGGCGATCACCGCGGCGGGCGCACCCGGCCTGCCGCGTGCCAGCGGCCTGCCCGACGACATGTTCACCCATGACGGCCAGATCACCAAGCGCCCCGTGCGCGCGCTGACCCTGTCGGCCCTGGCCCCGCGCGCGGGTGAATTGTTGTGGGATATCGGCGGGGGCTCGGGGTCAATCTCGGTCGAATGGGCGCTGGCCGCACCGGGCGGGCGCGCCATCACGATCGAGCCCCGCGCCGATCGCTGCGCCAATATCGGCGCCAATGCCGTGGTCTTTGGGCTGGATCATATGATCGAGGTCATCCAAGGCGCCGCGCCGCAGGCCCTGACCGACCTGCCCGCCCCCGATGCAGTGTTTCTGGGCGGCGGCGGCTCGCCCGAGCTGATCGCCCATCTGTGGCGAACCCTGCCCGCCGGCACCCGGATCGTCGCAAATGCGGTGACGCTGGAATCCGAGGCGCTGCTGATCGACAGCCACCAGCGGCACGGCGGCCATTTGCTGCGTGCCGAGCTGGCCGAGGCCGCACCGCTGGGCCGGATGCGCGGCTGGGACCGCGCCCGCCCGATCACCCAGTGGAGCGTCATCCGATGAAGATCGCAGGTATCGGTTTCCGGGCCGGCGCGCCCCTGTCGTCGCTGCGCGAGGCGCTGGCCTTGGCGGGTGCGGGCGCTCAGGCGCTGGCGACGGCAGACACCAAGGCCCGCACCCCGCAGGCCCGCGCCCTGGCGGCCGAGTTGGGCCTGCCCCTGCACGCCATTCCGCCCGCCGATCTGGCGCGCCAGACCACCCTTACCCAATCGCCCCGCGTCACCGCCCGGTTCGGCACCGGCAGCCTGGCCGAGGCCGCGGCCCTTGCCGCCGCCGGCCCCGGCGCCCGCCTGACCGGGCCGCGCGTTCAGTCGGCCGATGGCATGGCCACCGCCGCCCTTGCAGAAGGATCCCCCTCATGACCGTCCATTTCATCGGCGCCGGCCCCGGCGCCGCCGACCTGATCACCCTGCGCGGACGCGACCTGATCGCCGCCTGCCCCGTCTGCCTCTATGCCGGATCTCTGGTGCCCGAGGCCCTGCTGGCCCATTGCCCCCCCGGCGCACGGATCGTGAACACGGCACCGCTGTCGCTGGACGAGATCATATCCGAGATCAAAACTGCCCATGCCGCCGGGCAGGATGTGGCGCGGCTGCATTCGGGCGATCTGTCGGTCTGGTCGGCGATGGGCGAACAGCTGCGCCGCCTGCGGGCCGAGGGCATCCCCTACGACATCACCCCCGGCGTGCCCGCCTTTGCCGCCGCCGCCGCCGCGCTGGGCAACGAGCTAACCCTGCCGGGCGTGGCGCAGTCGCTGGTGCTGACCCGAACCTCGGGCCGGGCCAGCGCCATGCCCGAGGGCGAAACGCTGGAAAACTTTGCCGCCACCGGCGCGACGCTGGCCATTCACCTGTCGGTGCATGTGCTGGACGAGGTGGTCGCCCGGCTAAGCCCGGCCTATGGCGCCGACTGCCCGGTCGCGGTGGTCTGGCGCGCCACATGGCCCGACCAGCACATCATCCGCGCCACGCTGGGCAGCGTGATCGACGCCACCGATGGCGAACGCGGCCGCACCGCGCTGATCCTTGTGGGGCCCGCGCTGGCGGCCGAGGGCTTTGACGAAAGCTGCCTTTACGCCGGCGATTACGACCGCCGCTTTCGCCCGGTCGGCACCCAGCCGCGCTTTCCGGAGGGCGTCGAATGAGCCTGCCCCCCGGCCTGCTGATCTCGGCCCCGGCGTCGGGCACGGGCAAGACCACGCTGATGCTGGGCCTCTTGCGCGCGCTGACCCGCGCCGGCGCGCAGGTGCAGCCCTTCAAAAGCGGCCCCGACTATATCGACCCCGGCTTTCACGGCGCGGCCTGCGGGCGGGCCTCGGTCAACCTTGACAGCTGGGCCATGCGGCCGGGCCTGCTGCATCGGCTGATCGCGGCCTGCGACGGGGCCGACCTGGCGCTGGCCGAGGGCTCGATGGGCCTGTTCGACGGCGTGGCCTGCCCCGGCGAAAGCGGCACCGGCGCCAGCGCCGATATCGCCGCGCTGACCGGCTGGCCGGTGGTGCTGGTGCTGGATGTGTCGGGCCAGGCGCAATCGGCGGCGGCGGTGGCGCGCGGGTTCGCCGCCATGCGCCCCGACGTGGCGCTGGCGGGCGTGGTGCTGAACCGTGTCGCCAGCCCCCGGCACGAGGCCCTGGTGCGCGCCGGAATGCAGGCCGCCGGCATCGAGGTTCTGGGCGCGCTGCCCCGGCTGGCCTCGATCGAGATGCCCAACCGCCACCTGGGGCTGGTGCAGGCCGAGGAACACGCCGCGCTTGACGACATCCTGAACGCCGCCGCCGATTTCATCGCCCAGAACATGGACCTGCCCCGGATCATCGCCGCCGCCCGGCCCACCGGCATCACGGCGCCCAACGCCACCCGCACCGCGCCGCCGCCGGGCCAGCGCGTTGCCCTTGCCCGCGATGCGGCGTTTTCCTTCGTCTATCCGCACCTCTTGGAAAGCTGGCGCGCCGCCGGGGCCGAGATCCTGCCCTTTTCGCCGCTGGCCGATCAGGCGCCCGATGGCTCGGCCGATGCCTGCTGGCTGCCCGGCGGCTATCCCGAACTGCACGCCGGCCGCCTTGCCGCCGCCACCCGGTTTCGCGCCGGGTTGCAGGATTTCGCCCGCACCCGCCCGGTGCATGGCGAATGCGGGGGATATATGGCGATGGGCACCGCCCTGATCGACAAGGACGGCGCCCGCCACGAGATGGCCGGGCTGCTGGGGCTGGTGACCTCGTTCGCCAAACGCAAGATGCACCTGGGCTATCGCCTGGCCCGGCTGCACTCCGCCCTGCCCGGCCACGCCCCCGGCAGCCGCCTGCGCGGGCACGAGTTCCACTACTCCACCATCCTCGACCAGCCCGATGCGCCGCTGGCCGAGGTCACCGATGCCAATGGCGCCGCCGTGCCCGAAACCGGGTCGCGCCGGGGCAATGCCACCGGCACCTTCTTTCACATGATTGCCGAGGCCACATGACCGCCCTTGTCAGTTTCGTCTCTTCCGGCCCCGGCGACCCCGAACTGCTGACCGTCAAGGCCGTGCGGCGGATCGAGGCCGCCGACGCCATCCTGTTCGATGACCTGTCCTCGGGGCCAATCCTGGACCTGGCCCGCGACGGCGCCGATCTGGTGGGCGTGGGCAAACGCGCGGGCCGCCCGTCGCCGCGCCAGGATCACGTCAGCCGCTTGCTGGTCGATTACGCCGCCACGGGCGCGCGGGTGGTGCGGTTGAAATCGGGGGACGCGGGCATTTTCGGCCGGCTCGAGGAAGAAATCACCGCCCTGCGCGCCGCCGGCATTGCCTATGAGGTGATCCCCGGCGTGACCACGGCCGCCGCCGCTGCGGCTGCTGCCGGCATTCCGCTGACCCGTCGCCTGACCGCGCGGCGGATGCAGTTCGTCACCGGCCATGACGTGACCGGCGCCCTGCCCGAGGGGCTGAACCTGCCCGCCCTGGCCGACGCCCAGGCCACCACCGCCGTCTATATGGGCCGCCGCACCTTTGCCGCTCTGGCCGAGCGGCTGATCGGCGCGGGCCTGCCGCCCGACACGCCCGCCCTCTTGGCCGAGGCCGTGTCTTCGCCCGACCAGACCCTGACCCGGCACACCGTGGCCAGCCTAGCGCAACAGCTGGAAAACCGGGCCGGAAACGCCCCGGTCATGATTCTTTACGGACCCCTGATCGACGAGGATTGACACCACAGCCAAGGACATGAGACCCAAGACCAGACGGTTCCCCAAACGCGCAAAGCGCCGGGGATGAAAAAGGGAACACGGTGCGGTGTAGCCATCAGGCGCCAAATCCGTGACTGCCCCCGCAACTGTAAGCGGAGAGCGTGGCCGGACGATGCCACTGACCCCATCGGGGTTGGGAAGGCCCGGCCAAGCAGAGACCCGCAAGTCAGGAAACCTGCCGTCAGGGGCATGCGCCCCACCCACCGCCGGCCCGTCCGGCTTCACCACCATAATGCCGTCGGGTGAGACGGCAGGGAGACAGACTATGCATATCGAACCCGGTATCGTTGCCGGCGCCAAGATGGCGCTTGGCTATGCCACCGCCGCAGGCGCGGCCACCGTCGGCCTGAAACTGACCGCCGACACCATCCGCCAGTCGGGCATCACCGCCCTGATCGGCCGCAGCGCCGTGACCACGGCGGCGGTCTTCAGCTTTTTCCAGATCCTGCCGCACTTTCCGGTCGGCGTCTCCGAGGTACACTTCATCCTCGGCTCGACCCTGTTCCTGATGTTCGGCGCGGCACCGGCCGCAATCGGCCTGGCCATGGGCCTGCTGCTGCAGGGGATGTTCTTTGCCCCCGCCGACCTGCCGCAGTATTTCATCAACATCACCACGCTGCTGGTGCCGCTCTTTGCCATGGGCGCGCTGGCCAAGCGCGTGATCGCCCCCGGCACCGCCTATGTCGACCTGAAATACCGCCAGGCGCTGGCGCTTTCGACCGCCTACCAGGGCGGCGTGGTGGCCTGGGTCGGCTTCTGGGCCTTCTACGGCCAGGGCTTTGGCGCCGAGACCATGACCTCGGTCCTGTCCTTCGGCGGCGCCTACATGTTGGTCGTGCTGATCGAGCCGCTGGCTGACCTGGCCGCGCTGGCCGCAGCCAAGGCGCTGCGCGGCCGCGCCGGTACCGGCATCCTGACCCCGCGCGTCTTTGCGGCGGCCTGATCCCGCCCAAACCCCTAGCGCGGCCCCGCCAACGGGGCCGCGTTTCGTTTCACCGGAGCCCCCATGTTCAACCTGACCCTGGTCGGCATCGGCGCCGGCAATCCCCGGCACCTGACCCTGCAAGCCATCGACGCGCTGAACGCCGCCGACGTGATCCTTATTCCGCGCAAGGGCCCGGGCAAGGACGACCTGGCCGGCCTGCGCCGCCAGATCTGCACCGATGTCCTGCGCGCGGGTGGCCCCCGGATACATGAATTCGACCTGCCGGTGCGCGATGCGGCCAATCCCGACTATCGCGCCGGGGTCGATGACTGGCACGACGCCATCGCCGACACCTGGCAATCCGCGATCCGCGCGGCCCTGCCCCAGGGCGGCACGGCGGCCTTCATGGTCTGGGGCGACCCGGCGCTATACGACAGCACCCTGCGCATCGCCGACCGGCTGCGCGACCGGATGCCCGTCACCGTCACGGTCATCCCCGGCCTAACCGCGATCGCGGCCCTGACCGCCGGCCACGCCATCGCGCTGAACGAGATCGGCGCGCCCTTTGTCGTGACAACCGGCCGCCAGCTGCGCGAGAACGGCTGGCCGCAGGGCGTCGATACGGCAGTGGTGATGCTGGACGGGGGTGGCGCGTTTCAGGCGTTGAACCCCGATGGCCTGTGGATCTGGTGGTCGGCCTATGCCGGCATGGAAAACGAGATCCGCATCGCCGGACCTCTGGCCGAGGTGGCCGACAAGATCATCGCCACGCGCCAAAAGGCCCGCGCCGACCATGGTTGGATCATGGATATCTACCTGTTGCGCCGCAGCGCGGGCTGACCCCGCAAAGGTCGCCCCCGCCCCCGAACCGCGCTGCTGCATGGCGGAAGTTTGCCGCAGTCGCCATGCAACGGTTCGGGGGCGGCCCGGCCTACTCTCCGATGGCCCAAAGGGCCTCGGCCGGGGTTTGATCCCCTTCCCCCAAAACGGGAGAGGGGCGGGCGGTGGCCAGGCTGCTATCAGAGAACCGAATAGGCAGCCTTAGCCCGGGGATTCCATCGGCGTCGATCCGCATGCCGCGGGCGATCACCTGCGGATCGGCAAAGACCTGATCCAGACTGTTGATCGGCCCCGCCGGAACGGTCGCCTTTTCCAGCGCCGCCAGCAGATCGTCGCGCGACCACGACGCCAGCGCCGATACCAGAATGTCACGCAGCGCGGTGCGGTTGGCGACACGGGTCGCGTTCGAGACAAAACGCGGGTCGTCCGCGACGCCGCTCAGCCCCAGCACCCCGCACAGCCGGCCGAACTGGGCGTCGTTGCCCACGGCCAGAATGAACGGATCGGTGCCGGTCGGCAGCACCTCGTAGGGCGCGATGTTCGGATGGGCATTGCCCAGCCGGCGCGGCGGTTTTTCCGTGGCCAGATAGTTCATACCCTGGTTGGCCAGTACCCCCACCGAACAATCGAGCAGAGCCATGTCAACCATCTGACCACGTCCAGTGCGCTCGCGTGCGGCAAGCGCGGCCTGAATTCCGATCACCGCGTAAAGACCGGTGAAAATATCTGCGAAAGCGATGCCCACCTTTTGCGGCTCGCCCGCCGGGTCGCCGGTCAGATCCATCCAGCCGGCCATGCCCTGCACCAGGAAATCATAGCCCGCGCGGTCGCTATAAGGACCGTCCTGACCGAAGCCGGTGATCGAGCAATAAACCAGCCGCGGGTTGATCTCGCGCAGGCTGTCGTAATCCAGCCCGTATTTGCGCAAGCCCCCGACCTTGAAATTCTCGATCACCACATCGGCGTCACGCGCCAGGGCGCGCACCTGTTCCTGCCCCTCGGGCGTGCGAAAGTCGATCGTGACCGACCGCTTGCCGCGGTTGGTGGCGTGAAAATACGCCGCGGCCCGATCGCCCTCGCGTTCGATAAAGGGCGGGCCCCAGCGGCGGGTATCATCGCCTTCGGGGGCCTCGACCTTGATCACCTGCGCGCCCAGATCGGCCAGAACCTGACCGGCCCAGGGGCCAGCCAGAATCCGCGCCAGTTCCAGAACCCGCACGCCTTTGAGAGGGGCCTCGGTCATCACGCAAACGCCTGCAGACCGGTCTGGGCGCGGCCCAGGATCAGGGCGTGCACGTCGTGGGTGCCCTCGTAGGTGTTGACGGTTTCCAGGTTCACCATGTGACGGATGACGTGGAAATCCTGGCTGATGCCGTTGCCGCCATGCATGTCACGGGCGACGCGGGCGATATCCAGCGCCTTGCCGCAGTTGTTGCGCTTGATCAGCGACACCATCTCGGGCGCAGCCTTGGCTTCGTCCATCAGACGGCCGACGCGCAGCGCGGCCTGCAGACCCAGGGTGATCTCGGTCTGCATATTGGCCAGTTTCAGCTGGAACAGCTGGGTATTGGCCAGCGGGCGGTTGAATTGCTTGCGGTCCAGACCGTATTGACGCGCGGCGTGCCAGCAGGCCTCGGCGGCGCCCATCGCGCCCCAGGCGATGCCATAGCGCGCCCGGTTCAGACAGCCGAACGGCCCTTTCAGACCCTCGACATCGGGCAGCAGCGCATCTTCGCCGACCTCGACATTGTTCATCACGATCTCGCCGGTGATCGAGGCGCGCAGCGACAGCTTGCCTTCGATCTTGGGGGCGGACAGGCCCTTGGTGCCCTTGTCCAGCACAAAGCCCTTGATCTTGCCGCCATGGGCGTCGGACTTGGCCCAGACCACGAACACATCGGCGATCGGCGCGTTCGAGATCCACATCTTTGTGCCGTTCAGCACATAGCCGCCATCGACCTTCTTGGCCGTGGTTTTCATGCTGCCCGGATCGGACCCCGCGTCGGGCTCGGTCAGACCGAAACATCCGATCCATTCGCCCGAGGCCAGTTTCGGCAGGTATTTATTGCGCTGCTCTTCGGTGCCGTAGGCATAGATCGGGTACATCACCAGCGACGACTGCACCGACATCATCGAGCGATAGCCCGAGTCCACGCGCTCGACTTCGCGGGCGACCAGGCCATAGGTCACATAGCTGGCACCCAGACCGCCATATGCCTCGGGGATGGTGGTGCCCAACAGGCCCATCTCGCCCATCTCGGCAAAGATCGCCGGGTCGGTCTCTTCACGAGCAAAGGCATCGGTCACGCGCGGCAGCAGTTTTTCCTGAGCATAGGCAAAGGCCGAATCCCGGATCAGACGCTCGTCTTCGGCAAGCTGGTCTTCCAGCAGGAACGGGTCTTCCCAGGAGAAACTTCCCAGATCGGGGCGGGACTGCGGAGAGAGGTTGGTGGCCATGGATCGTCCTTTCGAAATTCGGCGGCAACTGTATTTCGGCCGAAAATGCGCGACCCAAGGCGATGAAGCAAACGATAATATTTGCTGAGTTGATGAGTTATTGTAATAAAGTGGCGAAATATTCAGGCCAAACAGGCGGATATCATGCCAAGAAGCTATACCCCCAGCATTGCCGAGCTAGAGGCCTTTGTCGCCTGCGCCCGCATGGGCACCACCGTGCAGGCCGCCGACCGGCTGAACCTGACGCAAAGCGCGGTGTCGCGGTCGCTGGCGGCGCTGGAAAACCGGCTGGGGGTGCTGTTGTTCAACCGGGTGCGGCGGCGGCTGATCCTGTCGGATGCGGGCCAGGCGTTCCTGGACCGGGCCGAGCGGCTGTTGGATGATCTCAACGATGCCTCGGCGGCGGTCATCGCCTTTGGTGGTCAGGCCGAGATCCTGCGCATGGCGGTTCTGCCCAGTTTCGGCCGGTTCTGGCTGGTGCCGCGCCTGGCGCGGTTCGCGCGCCAGCGGCCTGAAACCACCTTCGACATCGCGGCCCGGCTGACCCCGGTCGATTTCGCGCAGGAACCGTTCGACCTGGCGATCATGCGCAGCACGCACGAGCCGCCCGGCACCCATGCCCAGCGCCTGCTGGCCGAGGAGATGGTCATCGTCGCTGCGCCCGAGCTTTTGGACGGGCGCGCCCAATTACAGCCCGAAGAGATACTGGAACTGCCCCTGTTGCAGCAATCGACCCGCCCCACCCTGTGGCTGGACTGGTTCCGCGATACCGGATGCGACCCCCGCCAAAGCCTGCGCGGCGCCCGGTTCGACCATTTCGACATGGTGATCGAGGCTGCCACCTGCGGACTGGGCGTGGGCCTTGTGCCCGATCTGATCGCACGCAAGGCGCTGGCCGAAGGCGGGCTGAAACTGGCCTCGCCCCGCCGGTTCGCAACCGGAGACAGCTATTCGCTGATCCTGCCTGAAAGCGCCCGCGCCAGCCCCGCCATCAGGGCCTTTCGCGACTGGCTGGTCGCCGAGATGGCCGAGGCGCCGCCGGCCTAGCGCACCACGTAGACCGAACAATCCGAATGGCGCACCACCCGCGCGGCATTCGGGCCCAGCAGGTAATCCTTTAGGTCGGGCTTGTGCGACCCGATCACGATCAGGTCGGTGCCCGCCTCGCGCGCGGCATGCAGGATTTCCTCGTAGGCCGTGCCAGTGGCGATGATGTGCCGCACCTGGGCATTCGCGTCGGCGCCGATCGTGTCGGTGACAAACTTGTTCAGCAGCTCGCGGGTCTTGGCGACGGCCTTGTCGTGATAACCCTTGTCGAAATACTGGCCCACGACGCTCATGCCGAAATCGGGCACCACGGTGATGACATCCAGCCGGGCGCCATCCATCTGGGCCAGCTTGACGGCGGTTTCCAGAACCAGCCGCTCTGCCTCGGGATGCGAGATATCGACGGCGCACAGGATCGAGGTGCTCATGCCGGAACTCCTTCCAGTTTGCGGGCCCGCGCCCGTTGCAGGAATGCGATCAGCGCCAGGAAGGCCAGCGCAGGAATAAAGACCAGCTCTTTCGGGGCCTGATCGGCCTGGGCCTTGACCGCCGAAACGGTCACCGGCGTATCAAGATAGAAATCAAACCCGCTCATCGTGTCGGAGAAGGGCGTGCCCGGGAAGGGTTCGTCCAGCAACAGGCTGTCACCCTCGGGCCGGACGCTCAGACCCAGCGCCTTCAACCGCGCGGCACCATCCCCCGCGCTTTCGACCGGCAGCACGATGGTGGTGTCCTTGACGTCACCCGTATCGAAATCGGGACCGCTTACGACAAGCCGCAGCATTTGGCCCTCTTTGGCGTTGCCCATCGCCTGCTCCAGCTGAACCGGGGCAATCGCGCGATAGGGCGGCTGGATCTGGTTCATCACGTAATCGGGGCGGAACAGCACAAAGGCGATCGCGACCAAAGCCACGCTTTCATAGATGCGCGAGCGGGTCAGGAACCAGCCCATCGTGCCAGCGGTAAAGACCAGGATCGCGATCGTCGCAATGATGAACACCAGAATGCCCTTGGCCCAGCCCACGTCGATCAACAGCAGATCGGTGTTGAAGATGAACATGAACGGCAGCGCCACGGTGCGCAGGCTGTAGAAGAACGCGATGAACCCGGTGCGGATCGCGTCGCCCCCCGACACCGCCGCCGCCGCGAAACTGGCAAGGCCCACGGGTGGCGTCACGTCGGCCATGATGCCGAAATAGAACACGAAGAGGTGCACCGCGATCAGCGGCACGATCAATCCATTTTGCGCGCCCAGTTCGACCACCACGCCGGCCATCAGCGAACTGACGACGATATAGTTGGCCGTGGTCGGCAGGCCCATGCCCAGGATCAGCGAGAGTATACCCACCAGAATCAGCATCAGGATCAGATTGCCACCTGACAGGAACTCGACCAGATCGGCCATCACCTGCCCCACACCGGTCAGCGTGACCGTGCCCACGATCACACCCGCAGTGGCCGTGGCCAGAGCGATACCAATCATGTTGCGCGCACCGTCGATCAGGCCCGAAATCAGATCGGCCACACCGCCCATGAACGCATTCGCGGTATCGCTTTCGCCCCGGAAGATCGACTTGAGCGGGCGCTGCGTCAGCAAGATCACGAACAACAGCGCAGTTGCCCAAAACGCCGACAGGCCGGGCGATTTCTGTTCGATCATCAGGAAGTAGACCAGCACGATGATCGGCAGCAGGTAGTAGAGGCCCGCCTTGTAGATGTCCTTGATGACGGGCAGTTCGACATGCTCGGCATTGGGATCGTCGGGTTCCAGGTCGGGCACCCGTGCCGCGAACCACAGCAGCGCCACGTAAACCGCAACCACTGCCACCGACATGACCAGCCCGGCAGCAGACGGCGCCCAGGCCTGTGCCGCCTGGACCGGGAATTGCGAGCCATAGCACAGCCCGGCGAACACCCCGAAGAACGAGAACATACCGACGACAGTCCGCGACAGATGCACGTCGCGGTCGCCCAGGGTGGGCATGTTCCGCTTAACGGCCTCGAGGTGCACGATATAGACCAGGGCGATATAGGAAATTACGGCGGGCAGGAAGGCGTGGGTGATGACCTCGACATAGGAAATGCCGACATATTCGACCATCAGGAACGCGGCCGCGCCCATCACGGGCGGCATGATCTGGCCGTTGACCGAACTGGCCACCTCGACCGAACCCGCCTGCTCGCTGGTAAAGCCCACGCGTTTCATCAGCGGGATGGTGAATGTGCCGGTGGTCACGACGTTGGCAATCGACGAGCCCGAGATCAGGCCAGTCGCGGCCGAACCGACGACCGCCGCCTTGGCCGGGCCGCCGCGCAGGTGGCCCAGCGCGCCAAAGGCCATCTTGATGAAATAATTCCCCGCCCCGGCCTTATCCAGCAATGCGCCGAACAGCACGAACAGGAAGACAAACTTGGTCGAAACCCCCAGCGCAATGCCAAAGACGCCCTCGGAGGTGGTCCACATATGGCTCATCGCTTTTTTCAGCGACGCGCCCTTCCAGCGGATCACATCAGGCACCCAGTCACTGGACCCGAAGAAGACATAGGCCAGGAAGACCGTAGCAATGATCGCCATCGCCGGCCCTAACGCCCGGCGCGCGGCCTCGAACAGCAGCAACAAACCGGCCAGCGCGAACCACTTGTCCGTGTCATCGGCCAGGCCGCCATTACTGACGATCTTGTCGTAGAAGATATAGCCGTAGAGCGCCGTGAAGGTCGCAAAAAGCGCAAAGATCCAATCTTGAATGGGGATGTAATGACGCGGGCTGGATTTCAGCGCCGGATAGGCCATGAAGGCCAGGAAGATCGCAAAGGCCAGGTGGATCTGGCGCGAGTTGTTGATGATGTCGCCCGGAAGGATCACGTTCGACAGAGGCGAGGCCAGCACCACCTGGAACAGAGACCAGATGACGGCCACGATGGCCAGCATCTTGCCCACCGCACCGGCGGGGTTGCGGGCGCCTGAATCGCTTGCGGCGACCAGCTCCTGCAGTTCTTCCTCGGAAAGGGCGCGGCCCTTGGCTTTGTCTTCGGTCATGTCGATACCCCCCGTGGCACTGGCAAGCGATGCGCTCGTTACGATGCTGGACCTGTTGTTATGATATGCGGCCGCGCCTTGTGTCCGGGCGGTCCGTCGCAGAAAGCGGCAAGAGGCGCGAACGCCTCTTGCCCATGTTCAAAGGCGGATTATTCGATCCAGCCCTTTTCCTTGTAATACTTCGCGGCACCGGGGTGCAGCGGAGCGGACAGACCCGCGGTGGCCATTTCCTGGGGATCCAGGTTGGCAAAGGCCGGGTGCAGCGATTTGAAGTCGTCGAAATTATCGAAGACCGCGCTGACCACGGCATAGACGGCCTCTTCGGACACCTGGTCCGAGGTCACGAAAGTGGCGCCCACACCAAAGGTTTTCACATCAGCATCCGACCCGCGATACATGCCGCCGGGGATGGTGGCGGTGCGATAGAACGGGTTGTCCGCGACCAGCTTGTCCACGGCCTCGCCGTCGACGGTCACCAGCACCGAGTCACACGCGGTGGTGGCTTCCTGGATCGAACCAGAGGGGTGGCCGACGGTGTAAACCATCGCGTCGATCTGGTTGTCGCACAGGGCGGCTGACTGTTCGGCGGCCTTCAGCTCTGTCGCCAGGGCCAGGTCATCGACCGTCCAGCCCTTCGCGGCCAGCAGAACCTCCATCGTGCCACGCTGGCCCGAGCCGGGGTTGCCGATATTCACGCGCTTGCCTTTGAGATCGTCGAAATTGGTGATCCCGGAATCGGCACGCGCAACCACAGTAAAGGGTTCAGGGTGCACCGAGAACACGGCACGCAGACCTTCGAACGGGCCATCGGCCTCGAAATTGTCCGAACTGCCGTTATAGGCGTGGAACTGCCAGTCAGACTGGGCGACGCCGAATTCCAGCTCGCCCTCGCGGATGGTCTTGATGTTGTAGACCGAGCCGCCGGTCGATTCCACCGAGCAGCGGATACCGTGCTCTTTGCGGCCCTTGTTAACCAGACGACAGATCGCGCCACCCGTGGGATAATACACACCAGTCACGCCACCTGTGCCAATCGTGATGAACTCCTCCGCATGCGCAGCCGGCGCAACCATCGCGCCCAGCACTACCGCAGCAGCAGTGAATTTCAGTTTGGCAAACATTTTGAACTCCCGTTGTTGAGTGTTTTTGAGTTGTTTAGTTTTGAGGCGCCCAGAATTCTTCCAGCTGAGTGCTGCGGGCGACCACGTCCTCGATCCGCGCCTTGGCCTCTGGCCCCGATCGCGCAACGAGCATGCCGACAATGGTTTCAAGCAGAACCAGAGTCGCGGCATAGGATGAAAAGAACTGCGGGCTGTCAGACGGCAGGATAAACCCCGCAGAGGCGTGTTTCAGCGCCGGGCAGGCATGGGTATCGGTGATCACCACCAGGTAAACCCCTTTGGCCGCAGCCATTTCCGCCGCCAGTATAGCACGTTTTGCAAAGGGCGGCTTTGTAATAACAATCATCGCATCCTGCGGCCCCAGATCGGCCATCGTCGAGGACAACGAGGCCCCCATACGCCCGGCCAGTATCCAGTTCGTGGCAAAGTAGTTGCCCATATAGGCCATGTATTCCGCGATACCGGTCGATCCCAGCGCCCCGAACAGCACCACGTTGCGCGCGGCGTGCAGCCGCTCGACCGCCTGCTCCAGGCGATCCGGATCGACGGTTTGCAGCGAAGCCTCGATATTGGCGGTAACCGCCGCAGCCTGGCGCTGGTGAAACGGCATGACCTCGCCACGGGCGGTTTCTTCCTGCAGGCGGCGCGCCTTTTCCGAGAAGGACAGCACCTGTCGGCCCACCGCGCTGCGCGACAATTCCCGCATGTCTTCGTAGGTCTCAAAGCCCAGCGCGCGCGCCAGACGCGAGAATGTCGCCGGCGCCAGCCCCGTGCTGGCCGAGATCGACCGCAACGACCGCGTGGCCACGTCCAGCGGGTTTTCCGCAACGAAATCAGCAGCATCGCGCAGTTTCGCGCTTAGCCCGTCATACTCGGCGGCGATCTTTTCCTGAATGGTCAGCGTGGCTGTCATGCGTCCTCGTAACAGAATTGAAACAGAACGTTTCATGCGTATTAATTGTTGTCAACATATGAAACATATGTTTCATAGTGACCTTGCGGCAGTTTCGCCGAAAGATTCTCCTTTAAGGCAACAGCCATGCCCCACATCTTCCCGCGACACACGAAATCGACCGGCCCCACAGTTGCATCGGGTCAGGGCGTTTACCTCTATGACACTGGCGGAAAACAGTATTTCGATGGTTCGGGCGGGGCGGCTGTGTCTTGCCTGGGTCATGGCGACGCCGATGTGACCGCCGCGATCAAGGCCCAACTCGACAAGGTGGCCTTTGCCCATACCGGGTTCTTCACCTCGGAACCGGCCGAACAGCTGGCCGATCTGCTGATAAGCCACGCGCCCGCCG
Organism: Actibacterium sp. XHP0104; assembly: GCF_025751515.1. Taxonomy (GTDB): domain Bacteria; phylum Pseudomonadota; class Alphaproteobacteria; order Rhodobacterales; family Rhodobacteraceae; genus Actibacterium_D. The sequence continues at coordinate 77,383 of NZ_JAOWLE010000007.1, read as the reverse complement.
GTATCGACCGGGTCTATCTGGTGTCCGGCGGCTCCGAGGCGATGGAAGCGGCGTTGAAACTGGCGCGGCAGTATTTCCTGGAAATCGGCCAACCCCAGCGGCGCCATATCATCGCCCGCCGCCAAAGCTATCACGGCAACACGCTGGGCGCGCTGGCCACGGGCGGCAACATGTGGCGGCGAGAGCCCTTTGCCCCGCTGATGATCGACACCACCCATATCGCGCCCTGCTATGAATACCGCGACCGCCGCGCGGACGAGACGCCCGAGGCCTATGGCCTGCGCGTCGCCAACCAGCTGGAAGCTGAGATCCTGCGCCTTGGCCCCGACAATGTGATGGCCTTTGTCGCCGAACCGGTCGTCGGTGCCACCGCCGGCGCCCTGCCCCCGGTGCCGGGCTATTTCAAACGTATCCGTCAGATCTGCGACCAATATGGCGTGCTGCTGATCCTTGATGAGGTCATGTGCGGCATGGGCCGCACCGGCACGCTGTTTGCCTGCGAACAGGACGGCATCGCCCCCGACATCACCGCCATCGCCAAGGGCCTGGGCGCGGGCTATCAGCCCATCGGCGCCATGCTGTGCAGCGCCGACATCTATGCCGCGATCGAAAACGGGTCGGGGTTTTTCCAGCACGGCCACACCTATGTCGGCCACCCGGTCGCCGCCGCCGCCGCTTTGGCCGTTGTGACCAAGCTGACATCGGGCGGGCTGGTCGATCGCTGCGCCACGATGGGCGAGAGGTTACAGAACGCCCTGACCGGCGCTTTTGGCCAACACCCCAACGTGGGCGACATCCGCGGGCGGGGGTTGTTTCGCGGCATCGAGCTGGTGCAGGACCGCGACAGCAAACAGCCCTTTGACCCCAGCCGCGCCATCGCCGCCAAGCTGAAAAAGGCGGCGTTTCAGGCCGGGCTGATCTGTTACCCCATGTCGGGCACGATCGACGGCAACAGCGGCGATCACATCCTGCTGGCTCCGCCCTTTATCATCGAAGACCAGCATATCGACGAGATCGTCACCAAGCTGGACACCGCGCTGAAACAGGTTCTTTAGCCCCATGCCCGATTTCCCACCCATCTCTGACGCCGCCTGGCCAGACCCCATCGCCGACATGCGCGACGGTTTTGCCGGGCGGCTGAACGTCTATCGCACCATGGCGCATAACCCTGCGCTGCTAAGGGCCTGGGCACCGCTACGCCAGCACGTGGTGCTGGACAACGCGCTGGGGCCGCAGCTGTCAGAGGTCACGATCCTGCGCACCGGGCACCGGCTGGGGTCATCCTATGAATGGGGGCAGCATGTCTCGCGCGCCCGCGCCTGCGGCATGAGCGACGCGCGCATCGCCTCGATCAGGGGCGACGTTGCAGGGATGGAACCGACCGACGCCCTGATCGCCGGTGCCGTGGATCAGCTGTTCGACGCCAAGCGCCTGTCGCAGCCCACCCAGGACGCTCTGATCGCACAACTGGGCACTGCCGCCATGTTCGACATCATCGCGACCGTGGGGTTCTACTCGACGCTGGGCTATATCCTGAACAGTTGCGACACGCCGCTGGACGACGATATCGCGGCCGAACTGCGGGACAATCCGCCCGCATAACGGCAGGCGGCGCCAAAGCCCGGGGCCCCGGCACCGCCAGGGGTCTTTAGTCCGACGACGACGGCTGGCGGGTCAGCGACTGAACGGTGTAAACCAGAATGGCCGCGCCGACCGCACCGCCCACTGCCACACCCAGCAGCACGATCAGATCGATCGGCCCGCCGATATCGGCCAGCCGCGATTGCGTCATGAACAGCACGAACCACACTGCTGCCACGGCCCCAAAGGGCATCGAGATCTGGGCAAGCAGGAACTTGTGCCAGCTGATCGCGCGGTCGCGCACCAGGACGTAAAGGTAGGCCACCGTGACGATCACGGCCAGGCCGACCATGGCCCAGAACAGGCCCCGGCCAAAGATTTCCTCGAAGACGGCGATAAGCGTCTCAAGCGTCAGGTCTTTCATCTCGGCTCCTCCTCAGGCGCGGCCACGCAGCATGGCGTTATAGGTGGCTTTCAGGGCGACTTCCTTCATCAGCCAGCTGATCCAAAGCTCTTCCAGCGGCGCAATCACGCCGGGGAAGGACGGCACAAGATCGTTGTTATAGTCGAACTCGACCAGCATCGCGCGACCGACACGGGTGATCATCGGGCACGAGGTATAGCCGTTATAGGTCTGGGTCGGCTCTTTGCCCTCAATGGCGGCGACCAGGCCGTCCTCGACCACGGGCACCTGCCATTTGACGCTAGCCGCGGTCTTGCCCTTGGGCACGCCCGCCACATCGCCCAGCGCCCAGATATCGGGATAGCGCAGGTGGCGCAGGCTAGCCTTGTCGCATTCGACCCAGCCCTGATCGGTCCACTTGTCGGCCCAGCTGAGGCCCGACTGGCGGATCACTTCGGGGGCGCGCTGGGGCGGGATGACGTGGATATAGTCATAGTCCATCTCTGCCACGCCATCGGGCGTTTCAAAGGTCGCGCGCTTGGCGCCGGCGTCGATGGCCTTGAGCGTGTGCTGGTAGTGGCTGGAAATGCCGCGATCCTTGAACAGCATGCGCACCTTCTCGGCCACGATCGGCACCCCGAACAACGAGCTTTGCGGCGCGGCGTAATGCACGTCGATCTTGCCGCCATTGCCCGCGCGCTTGGCGATGTCGTCGATCAGGAACGTGTGCTTAAGCGGCGCGCCCGCGCATTTCATTTCCGTCTCGGGCCGGGTGAACAGCCCGAAACCACCCTCTTCGGTGAATTTCGCCGCCGCCTGCCATGTCCGCGCGGCATAGTCCGGCCCGGCATAAAGGGCGCCGATGCCGTTCTGGCCGACCATGTCCAGCGAAAAGCCCTCGATCGCGTCGTGATCCAGCACCAGACCGGGGGCGACCACCAGGAAATCATAGCCCAGCGTCTGCCCACCCTCTGTCGAGACCGTCTTGGCGATCGGGTCAATGGCAGCCGCCTTTTCCGCGATCAGCGTGACGCCGGAGGGCAGCCAGTCGGTGGTCTTGCTGACCACGTAATCCGCAGGCTTGAGCCCGCTTGCCACCAGCGAAAGACCCGGCTGATACAGGTGCTCGGCGCGCGGGTCGATTACGGTGATCTGCGCACCATCCAGTCGCCGCACAAGCCGGTTGGCCAGGGCCGTGCCGCCCGCACCGGCACCGATGATCACGATACGCGCAGACGTTTTCGTCTGGGCCTGCGCCTCTTGCGTGGACGTCAGCGTCGCTGCCGCGGCACCGCCCGCCGCAAGACCGAGAAACTGTCGCCGCGTGGCGATGGGGTTGGTCATGTTCTGCTCCTGGGTGGGGTCCATAATCGGTCGTATCATATTACATATTCCGAATATGTTATTTGACACAAATCAAACCTGGAAAAAATCGCACGATTGCGCACACGGGCCACCAGGCCAAAGCAAAGACGCCGGGCAATGTCTGCCCGGCATCACATGGATCACCTGACGCGGTTGCCTTGGGTCTTGCCAAAGACAGGACCGACAATCTGAACAGAAGCACCTTATCGACGGTCAGGCGTGTCCCCGCTCGCCGCAGCGTTCCTGAACGTCAGTAGCGCCGGACAAAGTGAGCTTTGCTGCCGCCGCACCAAGGTCCGGTATTGTTTGGCCTCGGTGTTTCTCGCTACATTCTACCCATGCAAAATGCCGAGGTTCTGTTATTTCCACCTGCCGCATCCCGCACACATGAGGTTTGTGGGGCGGGTGCATGTGTGTTTTCCTTTGCGCTTGCGGCGCAATTGGATGGTCATACGATGTGGATCCGCGAAACCTGGGATACGACACAAATCAATCCAGCTGGATTTGCCGATTTCATAGAGCCTGCGGCACTAACAATCTGCAACACCAAGAATCAGCCCGAGACGCTTGCAGTTGCAGAAGAGGCCTTGCGGTCTGGTGCTGTGTCGCTGGTTGTCATGTCTCTGAATAAGCCTTTGGGCCTGACTGAAGGGCGGCGATTGCAGCTGGCTGCGCGGGATGGAATGTCCACGGGATTGGCCGTTATTCCCGAAGGCATGGGCAGCAATGCGGCGGAAACGCGTTGGCGCTGCACCCCCGTGTTCACCCCCAAAGACTCGACTCTGCAGCGGTGGGAGCTTATTAAGAACAAATCAGGAACACTGGGTGTCTGGCATGTTCGATGGGATACAGCGTCGCGTCGTCTCACTATGGTTTCCCCGGCTCGCAAGTGACCGGGTTTTACGCCAGCGCCACATCGACGGGCCTTTTGCGCTGACGCTGAAGCAGAAAAATGCCAACCGGATTTACTGCCTGAATGCCGCGGCCACACAACAAGGCCTGCGTCAGGGGATGCCCTATGCGGATGCGCGGGCCTTTTGTCCAAGCCTGCAAAGCCAGGTGGCGCAGCCTGAGCAGGACCAGCGGCTTTTGCAGACGCTCCGTCGCTGGGCAACACGCTATTGCCCATGGGTTGGGCTTGAGGGCCAAGATGGGCTGGTGATGGATGTCACGGGTTCGGCGCATCTGTTTGGCGGAGAGGCGGCCATGCTGGCCGACATGCGCATGCGCCTGATGCGCACCGGGATTTCAACTCAGATAGGCCTTGCAGATACCCGTGGGGCGGCCTGGGCTTTAGCGCATTATGGCGAGGGTGTCGCCCCCGGCGGCAAGGCGCTGGCCGCCTTGACGTCCTTGCCAGTCGCGGCGCTGCGAATCGACGACAGCACATCCGTCACGTTACAACGTTTGGGGTTGCGCAGCATTGGCGACTTGGCGGGGGCCGCGCGCGCGCCGCTGACCCGCCGGTTTGGCCCCGGTCTTTTGCTGCGATTGGATCAGGCTTTGGGCAGGCAGCCCGAAGAGATTTCCCCTTATGCTGATCCGCCGCATTTCGCGGTCCGAATGACCCTGCCCGAGCCGATCGGCTTGCTGTCAGATGTGATGGTCGGGGCCGAGCGGCTACTTATTCAGCTCTGTACGAAATTGAAAACACAGGAGGCGGGTGCGCGGAGCTTGTGCATGACACTGCGCCGGGTGGATCAGGGCCAGCAACAGGTCGAACTGCGTTTGGCACGCCCTCTGCGCGACCCCTTGCGCATCCTGCCACTTTTTGAGCGGGGACTAAGCGAGGTTGACGCCGGGTTCGGCATTGATCAGCTAAGGCTGGAAGCCACACAGGTAGAGGCCCTGCCCGTGCAGCAGATCAGCCATGTTTCAGGTGGCGAAAAAGGCAAGCTGGACGATCTGATCTCGCGCCTTGGCACGCGGATCGGGTTAGAGAACATCCAGCGGTTCCTACCCGCCGACAGCCATATTCCCGAGCGCAGCTTTATCGTTGCACCTGTGGCGTATTCTGACCCGGCCAATAGTTGGGTCAGCACACACCCGCGTCCGATCACTCTGTTCCCACCAGAGCCGATTGCCGGAACAGGCTCGCGCCCCCCTACGCGCTTTCGCTGGCGACGAATGTCGCTCACCACAGGCCGCGCCACCGGGCCCGAACGCATCGCCCCGGAATGGTGGCTGCAAGATGACAACTGGCAATCCGGCCTGCGCGATTACTGGCGGGTGGAAACACGTGAGGGGCGCAGGTTGTGGCTATTCTATACGCCGCAAAACCCCGGCTGGTTTGTGCAGGGGGAATTCGCATGATCGAAATCAATCGCACCCACAGCCCGGTTGAGGCGTTTCGGCGAGATCTGTTGGAAACCCGTGCGCAGGCGCAGGAATACGCCGAGCTGTGCGTCACAACAAATTTCACCTTTCTGACCGGGGCATCGCATCCCGAAGAATTGGTGGTGCGGGCGGCCGAGCTGGGCCTTTCGGCCATTGCCATTACAGACAGCAATTCGTTGGCCGGTGTGGTGCGGGCCTGGTCTGCGCTGAAAGAGCTGAAACGTGGAACGCAGGACAGTGTCAAAATACGATCCCAGCAGCGCATGGACAGTTCGTCCCGGCAGGTCAGTGATCAGGGTGATCCCCTCGCCAAGCCTGATGCGATCGTGTTGCCCAAGCTCATCGTAGGGTGCCGGTTGATCTTGCAGGACAGTTCAGTGGATTGGCTCGCATTGCCGCGTGACCGAGCCGCCTATCAACGCCTGACGCGCCTTTTGACCTTGGGAAAACGTCGGGCCGAGAAAGGGGATTGCCTGCTGTACAGCAAAGATCTTTACCCCGCCTGCAAAGGCATGATCCTGATTGCCCTGCCAAAAGGCGATTTGGCAGAAGCCACAGCAGATATCCGTGCTCTTGTCCGTCATTTCCCGGGCCACGTCTTCCTGGGGGCCGCCCCCCGTTACGACGGCAGTGATCAGACCTATCTGCGCGCCTGCGCACAGGCGGCGCAAAGGGCGTCTGCCCCGATGGTCGCTGTGGGCGATGTGTTGATGCACCGTGCCAATCGTCGACAGTTGGCTGATGTGCTGACCTGTATGCGCGAACATATCACCATCGACCAGATCGGCACCCGCGCGCTGCCCAATGGCGAACGCCGCCTAAAGGCCGGGGCCGATATGGCGCGTCTTTTTCACAACCACCCGGCGGCGGTGCGCCGCACATTGGAAATCGCCGACAGGTGCAGCTTTGACCTGGGCGAGTTGTCTTATGAATACCCGCATGAGCAAACGGGCGGGGAAACCCCGCAGGCCCGCCTGGAACGGCTGGCCAAGGAGGGGTTGAAGCGGCGCTACCCGGATGGCCCGCCGGACCGGGCGCTGACATTAATGCAAAAAGAGCTGGCCGTGGTACAGGAACTGAACTTCCCCGCTTATTTCCTGACCGTGCATGACATTGTGCAATTCGCCAGATCTCAGGGGATTTTGTGCCAAGGGCGTGGCTCGGCGGCGAATTCAATCCTCTGTTATCTCTTGGGCATCACCGATGTCAGCCCGGACATGATCGCCATGGTGTTCGAACGCTTTGTGTCAAAACATCGGGGCGAGCCGCCGGACATTGACGTCGATTTTGAACACGAACGGCGCGAAGAGGTGATCCAGTGGATTTATAAGAAATACGGTCGCCACCGCGCCGGGCTTTGCGCCACTGTGATCCATTTCCGCACCCGTGCTGCCATCCGCGAGGTGGGCAAGGTCATGGGGCTTAGTCAGGACGTGACCGCAGGTCTGTCCAGCCAGATATGGGGCATGACCAATGGCGGCGTGGATCTGGACCGCATCCGCGAACTTGGCCTTGACCCGAATGACCGCCGCTTGATGCAAACCATTCGCTTGATCGGAGAAATCATCGGCTTTCCCCGTCATCTGTCGCAACATGTGGGGGGCTTTGTCATCACTGCGGGACGGTTGGACGAACTGGCCCCGATCGAGAATGCCGCGATGGAAGATCGCACCGTCATTTGCTGGGACAAGGATGATATTGACGCGCTGGGGATCCTGAAAGTGGATGTGCTGGGTCTGGGCATGCTCAGCTGCATCCGCAAAGCTTTTGCGCTGATGCAAAGCCACGAAAATATCACCCACAGCATTGCCTCGGTGCCCCAAGGCGATACACCCACCTATGACATGCTGTGTCGCGCCGATGCGATTGGCGTCTTTCAGGTGGAAAGCCGGGCGCAGATGAATTTCCTGCCCCGTATGCGGCCCCGTGAATTTTATGACCTGGTGATCGAGGTTGCGATTGTCCGTCCTGGCCCCATTCAGGGCGACATGGTGCAGCCCTATATCCGGCGCCGAAACGGTCAGGAAAAGGCGGAACCCTTCGGCCCCGCGCTGGAAGCAGTCACTGCACGCACGCTGGGTGTGCCATTGTTTCAGGAGCAAGCCCTGCAAATCGCAGTGGTCGGCGCGGGGTTCACCGCCGAAGAGGCCGACCATCTGCGCCGCTCTTTGGCCTCGTTCCGGCGCATGGGCACCATTGGCAAATACCGCGACAAGTTCATCGCAGGGATGTTGGACAATGGCTATTCTCAAGACGTGGCCGAACGCTGTTTTGGCCAGATCGAGGGCTTTGCCGATTATGGTTTCCCCGAAAGCCACGCAGCAGCCTTTGCCATGCTGGCCTATGTGTCGGCCTGGCTCAAATGCCATCATCCGGCGATCTTTGCCTGTGCCTTGCTGAACTCCCAACCCATGGGGTTTTATGCCCCGGCTCAGATCGTGCGGGATGTCCGTGAACATGGCGTTGAAACCCGCCCGATATGCGTGAATCACTCTGATTGGGACAACACGCTGGAACGTCGCCCTGATGGCACTTTGGCGCTGCGACTGGGCTTTCGACAAATCAAAGGGCTGAAAGAGGAAGATGCCGGTTGGATCGTGGCAGCACGCGGCAACGGTTACCCGGACCCGAATGCGCTGTGGCTGCGCACAGGCCTGAGACCTGATGTGTTGACGCGTCTGGCCGAAGCCGATGCGTTTGCCGATATGGGGCTCACGCGTCGCGACGCATTATGGCAAGTCAAAGCCATCCAAAGCCCCAAGCCTTTACCCCTGTTCAATGATCCGATTGACGGGGAAAGCATTCATGAACCGCAGGTGCACCTGCCCCTCATGCAATTGGGCGAAGAGGTGGTAGAAGATTACGTTTCAACTCGTCTTACCTTGCGCGCCCACCCGATGGAGTTACTGCGCCCCACGCTTCCCGGCCTCGTCACACACGCCTCTTTGCATGACATTGCCCTGGGGCGCTACAGCGTCTGCGGCCTTGTCATCACCAGACAGCGGCCCGGCACGGCCTCTGGCGTGATTTTCCTGACGCTCGAGGATGAAACCGGCGTCAGCAATGTTGTGGTCTGGCGCAATGTCTATGAACGGTTTCGACGGATTGTTATGGGCGCGCGACTTTTGCGTGTGACGGGCTATCTGCAACGCGAAGGCATCGTCGTACACCTGATCGCGCAGGACATTGAGGACATGTCGCATAAGCTTTTCGAACTGGGCCACCCAGAGCCAGAAGCCCTAACCACCGAAGGCCCTCGCGCCGACGACACACCCAAGCGGTCGCGCTATCCCACCCGCGCCATGCATCCCCGCGACCAGGCAAAGCGCCTGTTTCCAAGCCGCGATTTCCATTGACGCTGTCATTCGTTGTGATGTGATCCCCGGAAACGCCCCCGACTTTGGTTAGAGTTCTCCGCATCGACTCCCGGGCGGGAAAGGCGCGGAAGGCGTTCATCATCAATCAGGTAGAGGACGTAGCGAAAACCCTGACAGCGGCCGAGGGCGCGTTGGGCAGCACATCGGTCAGTATGAACGCGCTTGGCGGCATATCGGATGTCCGGTCTGGCAATCGAACCTGGGGCCGGTCGCACCTACAGCAGTCCGCCATCGTATCAACGCCTGATAATGTCTTCATCCCAGCGCAATCTCGATCGTCAGCCCCAGTCAGACATGCAAACAACCCCGGACGAAATCCGAGGCTGTTTTCTCTTGCCACCTGCCAGAATGACCCTTTGAAACGTTTAGGTCATGTCGCGTGACACGCCACATCCGGAACTTTGCCGCGCTAAACGGTCAGCCGCATTTCGAATGGCCGCAGCTGCCGCAGGTCATGCAGCCCTCGACCATGCGCATGTCATACTGACCGCAAGACGGGCAAGCCTTGCCGCGCGGGGTTTCGCCCACGGCCATGCGTTCGGCCTGCGGGTCGGATTTCAGGCCCATGCCCTCGCCCGCGATGAACCCGGTCGAGACCAGATGCCGCTCGATCACGCCACCGATGGCCGCCAGGATCGACGGGATATACTTGCCCTGCATCCAGGCCCCGCCGCGCGGATCGAACACCGCCTTCAGCTCTTCGACCACAAACGACACATCGCCCCCGCGCCGGAACACCGCCGAGATCATCCGCGTCAGCGCCACGGTCCAGGCGTAATGCTCCATGTTCTTCGAGTTGATGAACACCTCGAACGGGCGGCGGTGGCCGTTGATCACCAGATCATTGACGGTGATGTAGATCGCATGCTCGCTGTCGGGCCATTTCAGCTTGTAGGTATGACCCTCCAGCGATTGCGGCCGGTCCAGCGGTTCCGAGATATAGACAACCTCGGCCCCGGTATCGGCCTCGGGCGTCTTTTCGGTCTCTTCCGACACGCTGAGCACGCTGCCGGTCACGTCATTCGGGCGATAGGTGGTGCAGCCCTTACAGCCGGTCTCGAACGCCTGCATGTAGACATCCTTGAACGCGTCAAAGCTGATGTCCTCGGGGCAGTTGATGGTCTTGGAAATGCTGGAATCGATCCATTTCTGCGCGGCGGCCTGCATTTTCACATGGTCCTGCGGCGCCAGCGTCTGGGCGTTGACGAAATAGTCGGGCAGCGGCGTGTCGCCGAACTTGTCACGCCACATCTGCACGGCGTAATCGACCACCTCTTCCTCGGTCCGGGTGCCATCCTTTTGCAGCACCTTGCGCTTGTAGGCATAGGCAAAGACCGGCTCGATGCCCGAGGACACGTTACCCGCGTAAAGCGAGATCGTGCCGGTCGGCGCGATCGAGGTCAGCAGCGCGTTGCGGATGCCATGTTCGCGGATCGCATCGCGCACGTCGTCATCCATCTGCATCATGTTGCCCGAGGCCAGGTATTTATCGGCATCGAACAGCGGGAAGGCGCCCTTCTCCTTGGCCAGATCGACCGACGCCAGATAGGACGCGCGCGCGATCTGCTTCATCCAGGCCTCGGTCTGGGCGGCACCCTCGTCACTGCCGTAGCGCAGCCCCAGCATCAGCAGCGCATCGGCAAGCCCGGTGACACCCAGCCCGATCCGGCGCTTGTTGGCGGCCTCTTCGGCCTGCTGCGGCAGCGGAAAACGCGAGGCATCCACCACGTTATCCATCATCCGCACCGCCATGCGCACCAGATCATCCAGTGCGGCGGGGTCCAGCTCGGCCCCGGCCTCAAACGGGTTGGTCACCAGCCGCGCCAGGTTGATCGAGCCCAGTAGACACGCGCCATAAGGCGGCAGCGGCTGCTCGCCGCAGGGGTTGGTCGCGGCGATGCTTTCGCAATAGGACAGGTTGTTCATCTGGTTGATGCGGTCGATGAAAATCACGCCCGGCTCGGCATAATCATAGGTGGCGCGCATGATCTTGTTCCACAGATCGCGGGCCTCGACCGTGTGATAGATCGTATCCTCGAACTTCAGATCCCAGCTGCCATCGGCCTTGACGGCCTCCATGAAATCATCGCTCACCAGCACCGACAGGTTGAAATTGCGCAGCCGCGCCGGGTCTTGCTTGGCGGTGATGAATTGCTCGATATCCGGGTGATCGCAGCGCATCGTCGCCATCATCGCGCCGCGACGGCTGCCCGCCGACATGATGGTGCGGCACATCGCATCCCACACATCCATGAACGACAACGGCCCCGAGGCATCGGCGGCCACGCCTTTCACGTCAGCGCCACGCGGACGGATCGTGCTGAAATCATAGCCGATGCCGCCACCCTGCTGCATGGTCAAAGCGGCCTCTTTCAACATGTCGAAAATCCCGCCCATGCTGTCGGGAATCGTGCCCATGACGAAACAGTTGAACAGCGTCACACTGCGCGCCGTGCCGGCACCCGCCGTGATCCGGCCCGCCGGCAGATATTTGAAATCTTCCAGCGCGTTATAGAATTTTGCTTCCCATTCCACCGGGTCCGCCTCGACCGAGGCCAGCGACCGCGCGATCCGCCGCCAAGTGTCCTCGACCGTGACATCCTGCGGGGCCCCATCGGACGATTTGAGACGATACTTCATATCCCAGATCTGTTCAGCAATGGGGGCGGAAAAACGGGTCATCGGCGCGGTCCTCTATTTCAGCGGAGATACAGAATAGCCCCAGCCCCAGCCCCCGACAAGAAAAAGGGCACAACAGATTGCAGATTTCGCCCAAGGCACTACCATATATGACCATCTTGGGGATGAATCTGTGGATAACTACACCAATCTCGTGAAACTCTGCGTCGGCGCCGACAGCGTCGAAGACCTGATCGCCTGGCGCAGCGCCCGACAGGCCGAAAATCCCGAGGCCGCCAACCGCCATGTCACCCGCATGTGGCCCAAACGCGAGGCCGAGTTGCTGAATGGCGGCTCGCTCTACTGGGTCTTCAAAGGGGTGATTCTGGCCCGCCAGCGCATCCTGCGCCTCGACGAGGTCATCGGCGCCGACGGCATCCGCCGCTGCGGCATCGTACTCGACCCCGAACTGGTCCGAACCCGCCCGGCCCCGCGCCGCACGTTCCAGGGCTGGCGCTACCTCGCCCCTGGCGACAGCCCGCCCGACCTGCCGCGCACACGCCCCAGCGAAGACAGCCTGCCCCCCGCGCTCTCGGCCGCTCTGGCCGAAATCGGCATCCGCTGACGCCCTTTCATCTTGGTGAAAATACCTCCGCCGGAGGCACCCGAGCGGCCCGACAGGGCCGCGAGACAAGACCCCTGCGCGCGGAACGCGCGCGCAATCAGGTCTCGATCCCCAACCGCATCATCAGCGCCGCGAAATCGGCCCGCATCGCGTCGCTCCACCCCGCGCGACGACCGCGGAACAGCGTCGCCTGGCTTTGATGAATGCACCCATCCGACAAGATCTTCAGATGGTTGGCGCGCAGCGTCTCGCCGGTCGAGGTGATATCCGCCACCGCCTCGGCGGTCAGGTTCTTGACCGTGCCCTCGGTCGCGCCCTGGCTGTCGACCAACTGATAATCGGCCACACCAGCCTCGCGCAGGAATTCCCGCACCAGGCGGTGATACTTGGTCGCGATCCGCAGCCGGAACCCATGCTCGGCCCGGAAGGCCGCAGCGGCCGCATCCAGATCGTCCAGCGTTTCCACATCGGCCCAGAACTTGGGCACCGCGATGATCAGGTCGGCATGGCCAAACCCCATCGGGGCCAGCTCGCGCAGCTTGTCATCCCAATCGGCGATTTTCTCGCGCACCAGATCCGACCCGGTCACGCCCATCTGGATGCGCCCGGCAGCCAGCTCGCGCGGGATCTCACCCGCCGACAGCAGCACCAGCTCAACGCCTTCGACACCCTCGACGGCGCCGGCATATTCGCGTTCCGACCCGGTGCGACGCAGGCTGACGCCGCGCTCGGCAAACCAGTCAAAGGTCTTTTCCATCAGCCGCCCCTTGGACGGCACACCCAGTTTCAGGGTCATTGTGCACCCTCCGTCAGGGTCAGAACCTCGGCCGGGCGGATCACACCGCCTACAGCCGGAATCGACCGCCCCTGCCCCAGCACCCGCGTCAGCGCGTCATAGCGCCCGCCGCTGGCCACCGGCGGCAGATCGGGGCGGGTTTCGGCATAAAACCCGAACACGAACCCGTCGTAATATTCCATCGTGGTGCGGCCATAGCTGGCCTCGAAATCCAGCGACGACACGTCGATGCCGCGCGCATCCAGCGCCGTCAGGCGGCGCTCGATCCGCTGCACCGCTGGCAGGATCGAGGGCAGATCAACCGCGATATCGCGCAAATGTTCCAGCGCATTGGGCGCCGTTTCCCGCAGCCCGATAATCGTATCAAGGATCTCCAGCTCACCCGCCGAGATGGCCGGCGCGGCGGCGTCTTCCTGCAAGGCGGCGATACGCGCCTCGACCTCGGCCCGGCTGCGCAGACCGACCTCGGGACCGGCACGATCCATCAGCGCCGCAACCCCGTCTTTCGTGGCCTCGGCCAGCATCCGCACCCGGCTTTCGGGTTCGGGCTTGCGGCCGCCGAACCGGTCCAGCAGCGCCCGGAACCGGCGCGGGCGCCACAGATGCCGGCGCAGCGCGGCCTTGCGGCGATCGGTGGTGTTCAGCCCGTTGACCGCCGCCAGCAGCACGGCAAAGTCCCCCGTCGCAGCGCGCAGTTTTAGCGGCAGCAATGCCTCGGCGATCAGCGCGAAAACCTCGGCATCGGCGGCAACGGGATCGGTGCCGTCGAACACCTCGTACCCGACCTGAAAATATTCATTGTCGCGGCCCATCTCGTGTTCCTGCGCGCGAAACACCTTGCCCATGTAGGTATAGCGCGCGGGCTCGGCCCCGTTCTGCATATGCATGCGCACCACCGGCACGGTGAAATCGGGGCGCAGCATGACCTCGCCCTGCAGCGGATCCGAGGTCACATAGGCGCGGCCGCGAATGTCCTCGCCGTAAAGGTCCAACAGCGTGTCGGCCGGTTGCAGAATATCGGTTTCGACAGGCTGCGCGCCGGCGGCCTGAAAGTAATTGAACAACTGTTCAGATTTCGCGCGAACCGCCGATTCACCCATCATTGCCCGGCCCCGTCGATGATGCGCGAGACCTCGGCCACCAGGTCATCCAGCGCCACTTCGAACTGGGCAGGCTGGGATTTCCATTCTTCCAGACTGGCGCTTTGGGCGATCTTGGCGCCCAGGATCAGATCCTTGACCTGCACGACACCGCGCGCGGCCTCGTCGCTGCCCTGGATGATCGCCACGGGCGAATTGCGCTTGTCCGCATATTTCAGCTGGTTGCCGAAATTCTTGGGGTTGCCCAGATAGACCTCGGCCCGGATACCCGCGTTGCGCAGCGTGGTCGCCATGGCCTGATACTCGGCCATGCGGGCCTTATCCATTACCGTCACCACCACCGGGCCGCGATCGACGCCGCCCATGCGGCCCTTGGCACGCAGCGCGGCCAGCAGGCGGTCAACCCCGATCGACACGCCCGTCGCGGGCACGGCCTGACCGGTAAAGCGTTTCACCAGGTCGTCATAACGCCCGCCCCCGGCGACCGAGCCGAACTGACGCGGACGGCCCTTTTCGTCGAGGATTTCAAAGGTCAGCTCGGCCTCGAACACGGGGCCGGTGTAATAGCCAAGACCGCGCACGACACTTGAATCAATCTTGATCCGATCTTCCGCATACCCCAGAGCGGCCAGCAGCTTCGACATATCCTCCAGCTCTTGAAGGCCCGCCCCACCAATCGCGGAATCCCCAATAACTTGGCTGAGCAACGCCAGAGTCTCAGAGTTATCGTCACCGGTGGACGACAGAAAATTCCAAACGCCCTCGGCTTGCTGCTCCGACAGACCTACACCTTCGATATAGGCTCCGGAGGCATCTCGGCGGCCTTCCTTCAACAACTGTAGCACACCCTCTCTACCTACCTTGTCGAACTTATCGATAGTCCGCAGAACGGCTGCACGCGTTTCGTGATCATCTTCCGTGAGGCCAATAGTCTCCAAGACACCGTCGAGAACCTTGCGGTTGTTCACCCGCACGATGTAATCGCCACGCGGAATGCCCACGGCCTCTAGCGTGTCGGACAGCATCGCGCATATCTCGGCATCGGCGGCGACGGTGGGCGCGCCCACGGTATCGGCATCGCATTGATAGAACTGGCGGAACCGCCCCGGCCCCGGCTTCTCGTTACGCCACACCGGCCCCATCGCATAGCGGCGATAGGGGCTGGGCAGATCGTTGCGGAACTGCGCGGCCACGCGCGCCAGCGGCGCCGTCATGTCATAGCGCAGCGCAACCCAGTCGCTGTCATCCTCTTGCCAGGCGAACACACCCTCATTGGGGCGGTCGACATCGGGCAGGAATTTCCCCAGCGCCTCGACCGTTTCCACGGCCGACGTTTCCAGCGGATCGAACCCATAGCGATGATAGACCCCGGCAATCGTGTCGAGCATTTCCTTGCGCTCGGTCACGTCCGCGCCGAAATAGTCGCGAAAGCCCTTGGGCGTCTCGGCCTTGGGGCGCCGGGGTTTCTTGTCCTTGGCCATGGTCTGGGTCCGTTGTTACAACTTCGCGCGGGGCATAGCGGATGGGGCGCGCCGGGGCAAGGCGAGGCTGATTTTCACCCTGTGAAATTACGATGAATGCGCTATGAGAACCCTATGACCGACGAACGCATCACCCGCCTGGAAGAAGAAATCGCCCATCTGCGCGCGGCAGTGGACGATCTGTCTGATGTGGTGGCCGGCCAGTCGCATGAAATCGCGCGCCTGACCAACCGGGTGCGGATGCTGATGGAACGCGAGGCCGAGCGCGAGATGTCCGACAGCGGGTCCATCCCGCTGGCCGATCAGAAACCGCCGCACTGGTAGGCGTGTCATCCGACCACTTCGGCCAGACGAAACGCCCCGATAACCATCGCCATCAGCCCCACGATCACCGTGATCGTCCGGCGCGGCGCGTGGCGGGCCAGCTTGCCACCCAGCATCGCCGCAGGCAGCCCGCCACAGATCAGCCCCGCGACCGAGGCCCCGGCCTGCGCCCAGTTCACATGCTGCCCCCAGATACCGGCCGAAAACGTCACCGCCAGCGTGGCAAACACCGCCCCCGAAACAACCAGCTCCGCAAAGGCCGAACTGCCGATTGCCACGCGCGGCGCCACACCGCTGCCCAACAGCGACGAGGTGACGACCGGCCCCCAGCTGCCACCAATCCCTTCGATCAGGCCACCACAGGCCCCGATCAGCCGATTTCGCCCCGCACCGATCACCCGCGGCGCCGCGCCGCGCAAACCGCGCAGGGCAATCAGCGCCCCCATGAAAATCAGATAAGCTGAAATCACCAGCGTCAGCAGCGGCGCCTTGAGAAACGACAGAACCGTCGCCCCCGCCAGCCCGCCGATCACCCCCCACAGCGCCAAGCGCCGCGCCAAGGCCCAGTCGGTGTTCCGATTCAGATGATGCGACACTGCCGCCACAATGCCGGTCGGCAGCTTGGCCGCGTTCACCGAGGCCGAGACCAGCGCCGGAGCAACCCCCTGCCCCAAAAGGATGGTCGAGGAAATGAAACCGAACCCCATGCCCAGCGCGCCATCGGCCAGCTGTGCGAAAAAACCGACGGCCATGAACAGAAAGAATGCGTCCACAAATGCACAACGGCCTTTCGCCGAGAGATCCCCCCTCAATCAAAACGAGCGCGCGCGGTTTTCAAGCCACCGCACGCGCCCGCGCTGAAAGAAGAATAACGTTCTCAGGCGGCGATCAGACCGCGCCCTTTCAACAGAGCCTCGACCCCCGGCATCCGGCCCCGGAATTGCAGATACAGCGCCTCGGCATCCTGCGATCCGCCTTTGGACAGGATGAATTCCTCTAGCCGCGCGGCAGTATCGGCATCGAACGCGCCGCCCGCCTCGTCAAAGGCGGCAAAGGCATCAGCATCCATCACCTCAGACCACATGTAGCTGTAATAGCCCGACGAATACCCGTCGCCCGAGAACACATGCGCGAAATGCGGCGTGGCGTGGCGCATGCGGATCGCGTGCGGCAGGCCGATCTCGGCCAGAACCTCGGCCTGTTTCGCCATCGGGTCGGACGGCGCCGCGCCCTGATGGAATGCCAGATCAACCAACGCAGAGGCCACGTATTCCACCGTCTGGAACCCCATGTCGTATGTCGCCGCCGCCAGCAGCCGATCCAGCATATCGCGCGGCATCGACTGGCCGGTCTCGGCATGGGTGGCGAACTCTGCCAAAACCTCGGGCACTTCCAGCCAATGCTCGTACAGCTGGCTGGGCAGTTCCACGAAATCGCGCGCCACCGACGTGCCCGAGATGGAATCGTAGGTCACGTCCGACAGCATCTGGTGCAGCGCATGGCCGAATTCATGGAACAGCGTGCGCGCGTCGTCATAGCTTAGCAACGCAGGCGCGCCCGGCGCGGGCTTGGCAAAATTGCAGACATTGTGCACGATCGGCGTGACCTCACCCGCCAGCCGGTTTTGCGAGCGGCTGGCCGAACACCACGCCCCCGACCGTTTCGAGCCGCGCGCGAAATAATCACCGATGAACACAGCCACATGACGGCCATCGCGCGTGACCTCCCAGGCCCGTACATCGGGGTGATACATCGGCGCGCCCAGCGGGGCAAAGCTCAACCCGAACAGGCGGTTCGCGCAGGTGAACGCCGCTTCGATCATCCGGTCAAGCTGCAGATAGGGCTTCAGCTCGGCCTCATCCAAATCGTGCTCGGCCTTGCGGCGCTTCTCGGAGTAATAGTGCCAATCCCACGGTTCCAGCCGGCCATTGATGCCATCAGCATGCAGCATATCCTGCAGCTTGTCCGCATCCGCCTCGGCCGCCGCCTTGGCCGGCCCCCAGACCGCCATCAACAGCTCGCGCACCCGGTCGGGCGACTTGGCCATTTCGGTTTCCAGCTTGAAACTGGCGAAATCGTCATAGCCCAACAACTGGGCCCGTTCCTGACGCAGGGCCAGGGTCTCGGCGGCCAGCGCCCGGTTGTCGGTCTCGCCCCCGTTGGCGCCACGGGCCGTCCACGCCTGATAGGCCTTTTCGCGCAATTCGCGCCGGGGCGAGAATTGCAGGAATGGAACAATCAAGGACCGCGACAGGGTGACAACCGGGCCATTTGCACCCTTTTCCGAACCTGCGGCCTTTGCCGCGGCCACGACGAAACCGGGCAGGCCCTCAAGATCGGCCTCGGACAGTTCCATGAACCATTCGCGCTCATCCGCCAGCAGGTTCTGCGTGAATTGCGTGCCCAGAACCGCCAGCCGCGCGGTGATCTCGCGCAGCCGGTCACGCGCCGCGCCCTGCAACTGCGCCCCCGCCCGCACGAACCCGCGCCGGGTCAGCATCAGCACCCGCGCCTGTTCATCGCTCAGGCCCAGATCATCGCGCTGCTGCCACAAATCATCGATGCGCGCGAACAGCGCCGCATTCATCGTGATCTCGGACGAATAGGCGGCCAGCTTGGGCGCGAAATCGCGCTGCAACGCCTCGCGCGCGGGGTTGCTGTCGGCGCCCGCCAGCGAATAAAACACGCCCAAAACCCGGTCCAGCCGCTTGCCAGACAGTTCCAGCGCATCAATCGTGTTGGCAAAATCAGGGGCCTCGGGGTTATCCGCAATCGCCGCGATATCGGCCCGCGCCTCGGTCAGCGCGGTCTCGAAGGCCGGGGTAAAATCATCATCCTTGATGTCCGAAAACGGCGGCAGTTCGAACGGGGTGGACCAGTCGGCCAACAGCGGATTTGTCATGCGGAAACTCCTTTGCACGGCAAGCTAGGGGCGCGCCGCGCAAAGGTCCAGACGGGCCGGGGAAATACCCGCCGCGTGGTTAAAGTTGCACGTGAATATGATCGTCATGCCGCGCGGCACGGCAGCCCTGAAACCGCAGCTTGGCCCCCTGAACGCCCAGGCGTTGGGCCAGCGGCGGTTCGACGAATAGCTTGGTGATACGTGGATCCGTCATCAATGCCGTGATCAGGACCCGCGTGCGCGCGGTCTCGATCGGGCGGTTTGGCCACAGGGGTTGCAGCGCCCGCATATCCCAGCGCAGCGTCCATCGACGGTTTGGACATATCTGCGCCTCGGGCGTTTCAAAGGCCCAATATCCGATGGGCGAGCGGGTCTTGCCGCGCAGATAGTGCCCGCCAGGATCGGTGTAGTAGAATGCAAAATCCAGCTTGTCGCCATCGGCATGCGACAGGTGCGGCAACAATGGAAACCCGTCAAGGAACGGAAAACCGCCATCCAACGCCAAGGTGACAGTGTCGGGATAGGCCTCGGCCACCTGACGGGCGGCGCGATGGGCGGCATCGGCCAGGTCGGGCGAGACGTAGTTGCGCATCAGCACGCAATAGGCTGGCGACTGCATCCGCAAAGGCTCTTGCAGACACGGCAAGGGCACGCGACCTGTCACTGGCGCAAGCGCATACGCCGCCATCCAGATAACACCATAGGCCAGAACGAACGACACCAGCCTGCGCCGCGTCATCAGCGCGATGAGCCACGCCAGCCCGCCAAGCTGTGTCACCACGGTCAGCAGCAGAACAATGACGCCGTGCCCGGCCCAGCGCATCAGCCGCCGCAGACCGGGCAGGCCGGATCGGGCTTGAGCCGCACCTGCCGGTTTTCGGCGTAAAGCGCGTCATAGATCTGTAGCCGTCCGCGCAGCGACTGCCCCGCACCGGTGATGTCCTTGATCGCCTCGACCGCCATCATCGACCCGACCACGCCGGGCAGCGCGCCCATCACGCCGGCCTCGGCGCAGGGCGGGGCCAGGCCGGGGGCGGGGGCCTGCGGAAAGATGCACTGATAGCAGGGCGCGCCACCGGCGGGATGATAGAGGCTGATCTGCCCCTCCCACTGGGTGATCGCCGCCGAGATCAGCGGCTTGCCCAGCGCCACCGCCACGCGATTGACCATGTAGCGCGTGTCGAAGTTGTCGGTGCCGTCCAAAATCAGGTCATAGTCGGCAAACAGCTCGCGCGCATCCTCTTCGCTGAGGCGGCGGTGATAGGGGTGGACGGTGACGAAAGGGTTCAGCGCGCGCAGGCTGTCCTCGGCCGAAAACACCTTGGGCACGCCGATCTTGGCGTCGGAATGGATGATCTGGCGTTGCAGGTTCGAGGCATCAACCACGTCGTCATCAACCACCCCGATCGTGCCCACGCCCGCCGCCGCCAGATAGAGCAGCGCGGGCGAGCCCAGCCCCCCTGCCCCGATCACCAGCACCCGCGCGTTCTTCAGCGCCTTTTGCCCCGGCCCGCCGACCTCTCGCAGCACGATATGGCGGGCGTAGCGTTCCAGCTCGGCCTCGGAAAATGTGCCCTGTTTCGGGGTCTCGACAGCCGGCTGCGCATTCTGGTGCAGCCGGCCCAGCAGCTGGCGATAGCCCCAAATCACGACGGCCACCATGCCCAGGATCAGCCAGACCTCTTTGCGACCCCCCGTGGCCTGACGCAGCGCGTGGCCCTCGGGAAACAGGATCTGCACGATCAGCACCGCCACATAAAGCACCGCGATCATCAACCAGCGCGCCCGCGCCGGTGCGCCCATGATGCGCCCGATGACCCACAGCATCGCAGCAAGGAAAAAGACGTACAGCATCAGCTTTGCCCGGTAGATCCGAACCCGCCCGCACCACGCGCGGTATCGCCCAGTTGATCCGCCAGCGCGAACCGCGCCTGCACCACCGGCGCCACGATCGCCTGCGCGATGCGGTCGCCATGGGCGATGTGAAACGGCTGATCGCCCAGATTGATCAGCAGCACCCCCAGCGGCCCGCGATAATCGCTGTCGATCGTGCCGGGCGTGTTGGGCAGGCTGATCCCGTGTTTCAGCGCCAGCCCCGAACGCGGGCGGATCTGCATCTCGAACCCTTCGGGGATCGCCACGCGCAGCCCGGTGGGGATGATGCGCCGCTCCATCGGGGCCAGGGTCAGACCCGCTGCGCGGTCATCGGGCGGCAGGTTGGCACGCAGGTCAGCTCCGGCGGCACCGGCGGTTTCATAGCTAGGAAGCGGCAAGGCGGTGTCGGCCCAGTCTTCAAGCACAACGGCAATGGCGGGGGTCATGTCAGCGCCTCGGCGATCTTGGCGGCCAGCCGCGCGGCGACCTGGTCCTTGCTCATGCGCGGCCAGTCCTCGGCGCCGTCGCCAGAGATCACGGTCACAGCGTTTTCAGACCCGCCCATGATGCCGGTGGCGGGCGACACGTCATTGGCGACGATCCAGTCACAGCCCTTGCGGTCGCGCTTGGCGGTGGCATGGGCGATCACGTCATCGGTTTCGGCGGCAAAGCCCACCACAAGGCCCGGACGCCCCTGCCCCATCTGGCTGACCGTGGCCAGGATGTCGGGGTTCTCGGCGAACTCCAGCACGGGCAGGCCCTCGCGGGTTTTCTTCATCTTGCGGCCCGATTCATTGGCGACATGCCAGTCGGCCACAGCCGCCGCGAACACCGCCGCATCGGCGGGCAGCGCGCCTTGCACGGCCTCCAGCATCTGGCGCGCGGTCTGCACCCTGACCACCCGCACGCCCGCAGGCGGGGCGATATCGGCGGGGCCGGTGACAAACGTGACCTCGGCCCCCAGCGCCGACAGCGCCCGCGCAATCGCGGTGCCCTGCGCGCCCGAAGACCGGTTGGCGATATAACGCACCGGGTCGATCGGTTCATGCGTGGGGCCCGATGTCACCACCACATGCTTGCCCCGCAGCGGCCCATCGGCCAGCGCGGCAATCACGGCGCCAACGATTTCGGGCACCTCGGACATGCGGCCGGGGCCGAATTCACCACAGGCCATCTCGCCCTCATCGGGGCCGATAAACAACACGCCATCGCCGCGCAGGGTCGCGACGTTGCGCTGGTTGGCAGGGTGTTCCCACATGCGCACATTCATAGCGGGCGCGACCAGCACCCGCTTGTCGGTCGCCATCAGCAGGGTCGAGGCCAGATCATTCGCCAGCCCGTTCGCCATCTTGCCCAACAGATCGGCCGTCGCGGGCGCCACCACCACCAGATCGGCGGCGCGCGACAGCTCGATATGGCCCATCTCGGCCTCGTCGGTCAGATCAAAGAGATCGCGATACACCTTTTCCGCCGCCAGCGCCGAGGTCGACAGGGGCGTCACGAATTCCTCGGCCGCCTTGGTCAGCACGGGCACGACGGTCGCGCCCTGCTCGCGCAGGCGCCGGATCAGATCCAGTGATTTAAAGGCCGCGATACCGCCACCGATGATCAACAACACTCGTTTGCCAGACAGCATGGGCCACCTCTTGCCGCTTCCTGCCTCATTCCTAGGACGCCGGGCGCGGTGGCACAAGCGCCCTATCGGGTGAAACCGGCGCAGGGGTCTTCGCGTTCGGCAGGTGCGGTGATCAGCCACAGATCATAAGGTGCGTCCGCGCCGGGGTCGGTTTCGAACTGCCCCACCGCCAGCAACGACACATCCGCCCGCACCAGCCGCAGCGCCGCCGGCAGCCCCCAATCGGTGCGCGCATGGCCATTGCCGGTGATCACCGCCACCGGCCCGCCGGTGTCGCGCAGCGCCTGATCGACCGCCAGCGCCAGCGCCGCATCGCGCAGCCGCTGGGCCTGCACCATACCGGGCAGCAGATCGGGCGGCAGGGCATTGCAATGGGCCTCTTGCTGCAAGGCCTCGCGCGCCGCCTGCTGTTCGGCCGGCAAAGCAAGATCCAACCCATATGCCGCCGCATCGCCCCCCATCACCGCCGCCGCGCCCTCGGACACAGACCGGCGCACATCTGCGCGCGGCACGGCCCCGCCATAGATGCGGGCCTGCGGAACGGCGGCCATGATCGGGTAATAGAGTGCGAAATCGGGCCAGCCGCTGTCGGCCCAGCCCAGCTCTGCGCCCAGCGCATCCGCATCACCGCGCAAGGCGGGCGTGATCCGCGCCGCCTGAGCGGCATCGAGCATCTCGAACACAAGCGCGGCCGGGGCGATCGACGCCACGGCCGCCGCCTGGTTTTCATGGTGAACGGGGTTGTCATGCACCTCGCCCAGCACCACCACATCGGCGCGGGGCAGATGACGCAAATCATCCGCGTCGATCTGGCCGCCCCATAGCGGCAGGGGCACCAGCGCGGCGATCATCAGGGCAAGCTTTCTCATGAGAGAAAGTGATGCACCTCGCGGCTTCGGGCTTCAAGGCTCTTGCGCAGCTTGTCAAAAGCCGCCGCCTCGATCTGGCGCACGCGTTCCTTCGACAGGCTCAGCTCTTGCCCCAGGTTTTCCAGCGTCCGGGGGGTGTCGCGCAGCCGACGCTCGGTGATGATATGACGCTCGCGCTCGTTCAGGTCGGCCATGGCGTGGATCAACCAGGTCCGCAGCTGGCGGGTATCATGGCGCAGCTCGACATGATCGGCGCCCTGAGGGGCCTCATCTTCCAGCACATCGATCCACTCGCGCGCGCCATCATCGGTGTTCTGCGGGGCGTTCAGCGAATAATCCCCGCCCGACAAGCGCCCCTGCATGGTCTCGACATCGGCCAGCGACACGCCGATTTCCATCGCGATCATCTGGCGCAACTGATGCTGGTCAAGCTGTTCGCCCCGCGCGGCGGCCTCGCGCTCAAACCGCGCCTGAACCCGGCGCAGATTGAAGAACAACGATTTCTGCGGCGAGGTACTGCCGGTGCGCACCAGCGACCAGTTGCGCATGACGTAATCCTGGATGCTGGCCTTGATCCACCACACCGCATAGGTCGAGAACCGCACGCCGCGATCCGGGTCGAACCTGTCGGCCGCCTTCATCAGGCCCAGGCTGGCCTCTTGCACAAGGTCATTCATCGGCGCGCCATAGCGGCGGAACTTGACCGCCATGGAAATCGCCAGCCGCATATAGGCCGTGATCAGCCGGTCAAGCGCCTGCTTGTCGCGCCGGTCACGCCAGGCATAGGCCAGCGCGCGCTCGGTCTCAGCATCCAGCATTTCGGCCCGCATCGCGCGGCGGGTCAGATGAGGGTCAAAACCGTCCAGTGCCATTGGGTTTCCTCGCATGGGTGTCGTCAGCCGCCCCCGAAAGGGTTTGAAAGGTCTACGCAACAGCCATGACAGCGGATCAAAACAATCATGTGAAACGGGGCCGTCCCATCAGGATTTCTGATCCTTCAACTCACGGAATTTCATTATTATCGCGAAATGAAATCAGGTATTTACAGGCCATGACCTATGATCTCTTCATAGCCGACAAAACCTATTCCAGCTGGTCGCTGCGCGGCTGGCTGATGTTTGAAAATTTCGGCATTCCCGCAAAAACTCACGAGGTCGGCCTTTACTCCGGCACCTTCGCCCAGGACATGTCCCCGCTGGCCCCGGCACGGCAGGTGCCGGTGATGCGCACGCCCGAGGGCGAGGTGGTCGGCGAAACCCTGGCCATGGCCGAAACCCTGCATGAACGCCACCCCGAGGCCGGGTTGTGGCCCGCCGACCCGGCGGCGCGGATGCGGGCGCGCTGGCTGGCGTCGGAAATGCATGCCGGGTTTACCGCGCTGCGCAGCGCCTGCCCGATGAACCTGGCCCGCGCCTGGCAGGGCTTTCAGCCGTCGCAGGCGGTGCTGAATGACCTGGCGCGGCTGGAAACGATCTGGGCCGATGCCTTTGCCCGCTTTGGCGGCGATGGCCCGTGGCTCTTCGGGCGGTACAGCCTGGCCGATGTGTTCTTTGCGCCGGTCGCAGGCCGGGTGGCCGGATATGGCCTGCCGGTGGGCCCGCAGGCCGCCGCCTATGTCGCCGCGCATCTGGCCGACCCGGCATTCCGCCGCTGGCGGGCCGAGGGCCTGGCCCAGCCCTATGTCGAGCACCCCGATTACATGCTTGATCTGCCGCATGGCGACTGGCCCGGCCCGGCCTGATCGCGGCCATATTTACCATTCGTAAACCTTCTGCCTCTACCCGTTAACCAAACGGGCAGAGGCAGCATGGTTTCGCGCGCATACACGGTGGCATTCGAAGGGGTCGAGGCCCGCCTGGTCGAGGTGCAATGCGCCGTCGCCGCCGGGCTGCCCAGCTTTTCCATCGTCGGCCTTCCCGACAAGGCCGTGTCCGAAGCCCGCGACCGCGTCCGCGCCGCGCTGTCCTCGATGGCGCTGGCGCTGCCGTCGAAACGCATCACCGTCAACCTCTCGCCCGCCGACCTGCCCAAAGAGGGCTCGCATTTCGACCTGCCGATCGCGCTGGCGCTGCTGGCGGCGATCGACGTGATCCCGCGCGAGGATGTCGAACAAACCATCGCCTTGGGCGAGATGTCGCTGGACGGCTCGCTGATCCCGGTGATCGGCGCCCTGCCCGCCGCCATGGCCGCCGCCGAGTCTGACCGCGCGCTGCTCTGCCCCCTCGCCTGCGGCGCCGAGGCCGCCTGGGTCGGTGGCACGCAGGTCTTTGCAGCCGGATCGTTGGCCGAGGTGATCCAGCACTACAGCGGCCAGAAACCTCTGGAACCCGCCACCCCCGGCGAGGTGCAACAGGGCGATGCCTCTCGCGATTTGCGCGATGTCAAAGGTCAGGAACGCGCCAAGCGGGCGCTGGAAATCGCCGCCGCCGGGCGCCACCACATGCTGATGATCGGTGCGCCCGGCGCGGGCAAGTCGATGCTTGCGGCCCGCATGCCCGGCATATTGCCGCCCCTGACCCCGGCCGAGGCGCTGGAAACCTCCATGATCCATTCGCTGGCCGGGCTTTTGTCCGATGGCGGCATCTCGCGCCAGCGCCCGTTTCGCGAACCGCATCACACCGCATCCATGGCGGCCATCGTCGGCGGCGGGCGCGGCGCCAAACCGGGCGAGATCAGCCTGGCCCATAACGGCGTGCTGTTCATGGACGAATTCCCCGAATTCGCGCGCCCCGTTCTGGAAACCCTGCGCCAGCCGATCGAGACCGGCGAGGTCGTCGTCGCCCGCGCCAACGCCCATATGCGCTATCCCTGCCGGTTTCTGCTGGTGGCGGCGGCCAACCCCTGCCGCTGCGGCCACCTGGCCGACCCGGCTCGCGCCTGTTCGCGCGCTCCCGCCTGCGGCGACGACTACATGGGCCGCATTTCCGGCCCGCTGATGGACAGGTTCGACCTGCGGGTCGAGGTGCCGCCCGTGGCCTTTGCCGATCTCGACCTGCCCGAAAGCGGCGACAGCTCGGCCACCGTGGCCGACCGCGTCGCCGCCGCCCGCGCCATCCAGGCCGCTCGGTTCGACGGGCTGGGCCTGCGCAGCAACGCCGATGCCGAGGGCCGCCTGCTAGAGGAAATCGCCACCCCCGACGCCGAGGGCCGCGCCCTGCTGACCCGCGTCGCCGAGCGGTTCGGCCTGTCGGCACGGGGCTATCACCGGGTATTGCGGGTGGCACGCTCGATCGCCGATCTCGACGGATCAGATGAGGTGCGCCAACCGCACGTGGCCGAGGCGGTCAGCTTTCGTCTGGCTCTGCGCAGCTAGGGTCAATACGCACCCGGATCTGCGCCGCCAGCCGGTGCAGACTGCGCCGCCCCTCGGGCAGAATGTTGTGAAACAGCTGCCAGACATGCGGCAGTCCATTTTCCAGATGCAACCGCACTTTGACGCCCTGTTCCTGCAAACGCGCCGCCATGTTGCGGCTGTCATCCAGCAGTATCTCATGCGTGCTGGCCGTCAGATAGACCGGCCCCGCCCCGTCGAACCGGCCATACAGTGGCGAAACACGCGGGTCGCGCGGATCGGCCCCGTTCAGGTAATCACGCGGCAGTTCGGCCATACGCTCGGGCGGCAGCATCACCTCGCGGCGGGCATTGTCGCGAAGCGAGGCCGAGGTCATCGTCAGATCGGTCAGCGGCGAAAAGGCGAAACTCATCAAAGGCTGCGGCATGCCTGCCCGGCAGATCTCGGCCAAGAGCGCCAGCGCCAAACCACCGCCGGCGCTGTCCCCGCCCAGAATGATCTGATCGCCGCGAAATCCGCGCGCCAGCAAGCCGCGATAGGCAGCGACCGCATCGTCAAACGCAGCGGGGAATGGGTGTTCGGGGCCGAGCCGGTAATCGGGCAGACAGGCCGGCACCCCGGCCATTTCCGACAAAGTGGCCAGCATGGCGCGATGCGTCCGGGCCGAACCCATGACATAGCCGCCCCCATGAAAATACAGGATCACCGCGTCGCTCATGGCGCCGGGCCCCTGTGCCCATGTGACCGGCACGTCGCCCAGACGATCCTCCTTGAACCGCGACCCACCGGGCGCGCGAAACCAAAACCGCGCCTTCATGTTGAAAGCCCGCCGCATCTTGTTGGGGCCTTTGACCCGGGCCAGATGCGGGCGCTCGAACAGCCGCAAAGACCCGTTCAACAGATGCCGGCGCAGGCTCATACCGCGCGCTTGGCCTCAATCACCTGCCAGATCTTTTCGGCAGTGTTAGTGCCATCGAAACGCTCAAGCTCTTGAATGCCGGTGGGCGAGGTCACGTTAATCTCGGTCAGGTAATCACCGATCACATCGATCCCGACGAAAATCTGCCCATGTTCGCGCAGCACAGGGCCGATGGCCTCGCAGATCTCGCGGTCGCGAGCCGTCAGCTCAACCTTCTCTGCGCGCCCGCCCACATGCATGTTCGACCGGGTCTCGCCAGGCTGGGGCACGCGATTGATCGCGCCCACGGGCTCGCCATTGACCAAGATCACCCGCTTGTCGCCATTCGACACATCCGGCAGGAATTTTTGCACGATCAGCGGCTCGCGGCTGATGCCGGTGAACAGCTCGTGCAGCGACGCCAGATTGCGATCATTGGGGTCAAGCCGGAACACCCCGGCGCCACCATTGCCGTAAAGCGGTTTGAGAATCACATCGCCATGCTCTTGCTTGAAGGCGCGAATGGCCCCCAGATCACGCGCGATCATGGTCGGCGGAATCAGATCGGGGAATTGCAACACCAACAGCTTTTCGGGGAAGTTGCGCACCCAGAATGGATCATTCACCACCAGCGTGCCGGGATGAACACGCTCCAGCAGATGGGTCGTGGTGATATAACCCATGTCGAACGGCGGATCCTGGCGCAGCCACACCACATCGAACTCACCCAGATCGACATCAATCTCATCGCCCAGGGTGAAGTGATCTCCCTTTACCCGACGCACCTCCAACGGCCAGCCACGCGCCATGACCTTACCATCCAGCCAGTACAGCCGGTCGGGCGTATAATAGAACAGGCTATGCCCGCGCTTCTGCGCCTCTTCGGCGATACGAAACGTGCTATCCGCGTCGATGTTGATCGGCGCAATGGGGTCCATCTGAAGGGCGACTTTGAGCGACATGCGTAACCTCCGTGCTTACAAGGTTACATGACCCGAGCCGAGCAGCGATGCAATGCCCCAATCCGTCAGGCGGCCAACACGTTCTCGAGAATCTCCAGCCGCCCGGCCCCATCGACCAACGCCACATCGAACCGCATCTCGGTCAGTTGGCCCAGCGGTTCGCCTGCACAAAATTCCTGCGCGGCCATCAAGATCCGATCAATCTGCCTGCGCGTCAGCCGCTCGGCCGCCCGGGCGAAAGAGCGGCTTTTCTTGACCTCGACAAAGACCAGCCCGTCCCCGTCGCGTGCGATCAGATCGATCTCACCGCTGCGTCCGCGCCACCGGCGCCCCGCAAGTTTCAGGCCGCGGCGCAGGTAATCGCGCGCGACCGTTTCCTCGGCAGCCAACCCGGCCAGATATCCCGTAGCGCTCATTCTTCCCTCTTCGCGATTTCAAGGGCCAGTTGATACACCTGCCGCTTTGGCAAGTTCAGCACCCCGGCAACCTCGGCCGAAGCATCCTTGACCGACAGATTGGCCAATGCCCTTATCAGCATCTCTTCGATATCCTCGTCAGAAGCCGCAGCCACATCACCCCGATCGACCAGCACGACAACCTCGCCCTTGACCGAACGATCCGCGAATTCAGCCTGCAATTCGGCCAAAGTGCCACGGCACACCTCTTCGAATTTCTTCGTCAGCTCACGGCACACCGCCGCTTTCCTTTCCTCTCCGAAGCTTGGCACAAGGTCATCTAATAATTGTTTAACGCGTTTCGGACTTTCGTAGAGCACCAGCGTCGCCTGGCAATCGGCCAGCTCAGCCAGCCATTTGCGTCGCGCCCCGGCTGAATGCGGCGGGAAGCCCGCAAAGAGGAATCGATCGCTTGGCAGGCCGGCGATGGTCAGCGCCGCCAGCACTGCCGAGGCACCGGGGGCGGTGGTGACCATTTGCCCCGCCGCAATCGCCGAGCGACCCAGCTGAAACCCCGGATCGGCCACCAGGGGTGTGCCGGCCTCACTGGCATAGGCGACCGATCTGCCCTCGGCGATCAACGCGGTGATGCGCTGGCGCATCGCTTCGCCGGAATGATCGTGATAGGCCAGAACCTGCCGATCCCCCAGCGTCACGCCATGCAGCCGCATCAGATGTTTCAGCGTGCGGGTATCTTCGGCCACCAAGACATCGGCCGAAGCCAGAATATCCAGTGCTCTCAATGTGATATCCCGTGCCGACCCGATAGGCGTGGCAACAAAATACAGGCCCGGCTGCAGGCTGGTTCGTTCGATCTGCACGGCGATCCTCCGGGATGCTGAGACGTTTACTTGCGGGGCCCGACCGCTTAGGGTGCGGGCAGTAACGGGGCCGCGCCCGCGAGTTCAGGAGAGTAGACATGTTTGCCGTTTTCAGGTTCGCCCGCAAGCCGTTGCGCGGGATCTTGGTGTTTCTAACCGCCACGCTGGCCCTGGCGGCCTGTCAGCCGGTCGGCAATGGCCCCTCGATCAACACCCGCGCCGCGGTGCCGGTGGCGCTGTTGGTGCCGTCGGGGTCTGGCCAGTCGGGCGACGAGGTTCTGGCCCAGGGTCTTGAGGCCGCCGCGCGCCTGGCGATTGCCGATCTGGATGGAATCGAGATCGACCTGCGGGTCTACTCGACCGCCGGCAACCCCGAGATGGCCGCTCAGGCCGCGAAACAGGCGGTCGGAGATGGCGCCAAGATCATCCTTGGGCCGGTCTATGCCCAGTCGGCCAATGCCGCGGGTCTGGCCGTGGCCAGCCGTGGCGTCAATGTGCTGAGCTTTTCGAACAACACCGACATCGCCGGCGGCAACGTCTTTGTTATGGGCCCGACCTTCGAGAACACCGCGAACCGCCTGGTTGGCTATGCCGCTCGCAGCGGGCGCAGCCAGATGATGGTGCTGCATGATCAGAACGTCGCCGGCCAGGTCGGCGCCGCCGCCGTGCAGGCCGCAGCGCTGCGCAACGGCGCCCAGATCGTCGCAGTCGACTCGTATGAGTTCTCGCAGAACGGTGTGGTGCAGGCGATTCCGCGCATTGCCGACACCGTGCGCGCGACCAAAGCCACCGCCCTGCTGATGACCGCCGATTCCGCCGGGGCGCTGCCGCTGGTGACGCAGCTGCTGGTCGACAACCGGATTTCGCCCGAAACGATCCAGTTCATCGGCCTGACGCGCTGGGACATCCCCGCCTCGAACCTGGCGCTGCCTGGCGTTCAGGGCGGCTGGTTCGCTCTGCCCGATCCCGGGTTGAACGCCCAGTTCTCCAACCGCTACCAGGCCGCCTATGGCTCGGCCCCGCATCCGATCGCCGGTCTGGCCTATGACGGGATCGCCGCCATCGGCGCGCTGGTCACCCAGGGCAAGTCGGACGCGCTGACCAAAGCCGCGCTGACGCAAGGGGCTGGTTTTGTCGGCGTAAACGGCATATTCCGTCTGATGCCGGATGGCACCAACGAGCGCGGCCTGGCCGTGGCTGAAATTCGCGATAATCAGGTGTTTGTGATTGACCCCGCCCCTAGAAACTTCGGCGGCATCGGCTTCTGAGGCCGGTCCCGTCACCCCGCCCCCGGCGGATCTGCTGATCTGTCCCGCGCATGATATCTTCGACCCCGAGGCCATCGCCGCCGGGGTCGCCGAGATCTTGCAGGGCGACACCGACCCCAAATCGGTGCGCAACGCCACCGTTTCGATGCTGAACAAGGCCCGCAAGGACGGCAACGCCGCCATTGCCGCCGCATTCGAAACCGCGCCTTTCGCTGCGCGCAGGGTGGTGCGGTCTTATGCCTATCTGACCGATTGCATCGTGGGCACTGTGTTCGACATCGCGGTCACCGTGCTGCATCCGCTTGCCACCCCGACCGAGGCCGAACGCCTGGCCGTGCTGGCCGTGGGCGGCTATGGCCGGGCCGAAATGGCGCCGCATTCCGATGTCGATCTGCTGTTCCTGACGCCCTACAAGATCACCCCCTGGGCCGAGAGCGCGATCGAATCCATGCTCTACATGCTGTGGGATCTGCACCTGAAGGTCGGCCATTCCAGCCGCACGGTCAAAGACTGCATCCGCCTGGGCGAGGAAGACTACACCATCCGCACCGCCCTGCTGGAACACCGCTTTCTGGCCGGCCACGCCCCGCTGGGCGACGAACTGAACACCCGCCTGCAAGAGGACCTGTTCAAGGGCACCGAATCCGATTTCGTCGAGGCCAAGCTGGCCGAACGCGACGCGCGCCACGAGAAACAGGGCGGCCAGCGCTATATGCTGGAACCCAATGTCAAAGAGGGCAAGGGCGGCCTGCGCGACCTGCAATCGCTGTTCTGGATCGCGAAATACGTCCACCATGTGCAAAGCACCGCCGCACTGGTCGATCTGGGCGTGTTCACCGCCGACGAATACCGCAACTTTGAAAAGGCCGAAGATTTCCTCTGGGCCGTTCGCTGCCACCTGCATCTGCTGGCCAAGCGGGCGATGGATCAGTTGACATTCGACATGCAGGTCGAGGTCGCCGCGCGCATGGGCTATACCGACCGGGGCGGCCGTCGCGCGGTCGAGCATTTCATGCAGGACTATTTCCGCCACGCCACCCATGTGGGCGACCTGACGCGGATCTTCCTGACCGCGCTTGAGGCCAGCCACGTCAAGACCGCACCCACGTTGATGGGGCTGTTCCGCCGCCGCCGCAAGGCCAAGGCCGGCTATCAGATCGTGCACAACCGTCTCAGCATCGCGGACGAGGCCAGCTTTTTCGAGGACAAGCTGAACATCCTGCGCATCTTCGAAGAGGCCCTGCGCACCGGCACGCTGATCCACCCCAACGCGATGCGGGCGATCTCGGCCAATCTCGAACTGATCGACAACGACCTGCGCGAAGACAAAGAGGCCCGGCGGATCTTTTTCGACCTGCTGCTGAAACACGGCAACCCCGAACGCGCGCTGCGGCGCATGTCGGAACTGGGCGTGCTACAGGCCTTTATCCCCGAATTCGAGCCCATCATCGCGATGATGCAGTTCAACGTGTATCACCACTACACGGTCGACGAGCACACCATCCAGACGATCTCGGTCCTGGCTCAGATCGAGCGCGGCGAGCTGCGCGAAAGCCTGCCCATCGCCAGCCGCATCCTGCAAGATGGCATGAACCGCAAGGTGATCTACACCGCGCTATTGCTGCATGACATCGGCAAGGGCCGCCCCGAGGATCATTCGGTGCTGGGCGCCCAGATCGCCCGCAAGGTGGCCCCGCGCCTTGGGCTCAAGCCCGAGGAATGCGAAACCGTGGAATGGCTGGTGCGCTATCACCTGCTGATGTCCGACGTGGCGCAGAAACGCGACATTTCCGACCCGCGCACCGTGCGCGACTTTGCCAAGCTGGTGAAGAACAAGAAACGGCTGGATCTGCTGACCGTGCTGACGGTCTGTGACATCCGCGGCGTAGGCCCCGGCGTGTGGAACAACTGGAAGGCGCAGCTGCTGCGCAACCTCTACAACATGACCGCGGACGCGCTGGAAAACGGCATCGAGGAACTGAACCGCGACAAGCTGGAGAACGAGGCCAAGCGCGCCCTGCGCGAAGCCCTGTCCGACTGGGATAAGAAAGACCTGCGCCGCGAGACCACGCGCCATTACGGCCCCTACTGGCAGGGCCTGCAAACCGAAACCCAGGTCATCTTTGCCAAGCTGCTGCGCGATATCGCCGATGACGAGATCCGCATCGACCTGCACCTTGATGCCGACCGCGACGCCACCCGCGCCTGTTTCGCGCTGGCCGATCACCCGGGCATCTTTTCGCGGCTTGCCGGGGCTCTGGCCATCGTCGGCGCCAACGTCGTGGATGCGCGCACCTATACCTCGTCGGATGGCTATGCCACGGCGGTGTTCTGGATTCAGGATTCAGACGGCGCCCCCTACGAGGCCGCCCGCCTGCCGCGCCTGCGCCAGATGATCGAAAAGACCCTTCTGGGCGAGGTCATCGCGCGCGACAAGCTCAAGGATCGCGACAAGCTGTCCAAGCGCGAGCGCGGCTTCCGCTTCCCCACGCATATCACCTTCGACAACACCGGGTCCGATATCTATACGATCATCGAGGTCGACACCCGCGACCGCCCCGGCCTGTTGTTCGACCTGACCCGCGTGCTGGCGCGCAACAACATCTACATCGCCTCGGCGGTGATCGCGACATTCGGCGCTCAGGTGGTCGACAGCTTTTACGTCAAGGACATGTTCGGGCTGAAACTGCATTCCCAGCAGAAACAGGACAGCCTTGAAAGAAAGCTGCGGGAATCCATCGAAAAAGGCGCGGAAAGGGCGCGCGCCTGATGGCGCCGATCCGGCTGGTCACCGGCTTTGTGACGGTTGGCGTCTGGACCCTGGCCAGCCGCGTTCTGGGGTTCGTGCGCGACATCCTGATCGCCGCCTACCTGGGCTCTGGCCCCGTGGCCGAGGCCTTTCTGATCGCCTTTTCCCTGCCCAACATGTTCCGCCGGTTCTTTGCCGAGGGCGCCTTTAACATGGCCTTTGTGCCGATGTTCTCGAAAAAGCTCGAATCCGGCGAAGACCCGCTGGGATTTGCCCGCGATGCCCTGTCGGGGCTGGCGGCGGTGCTGGTGGTGTTCACGCTGATCGCGCAGATTTTCATGCCCTGGCTGGTGCTGGCCATGGCCTCGGGCTTTGCCGCCGATGACAGGCTGGCGCTGGCCACGCATTACGGGCGCATCGCCTTTCCCTACATCCTGTTCATCTCGCTTGCGGCGCTGCTGTCGGGGGTGCTGAATTCGCTGGGCCATTTCGTGGCCGCCGCCGCCGCGCCGGTGCTGTTGAACGTGGTGTTCATCACCGCCATGATGCTGGCCGGGCTGGCCGGCTGGCCGGTGGGTGACACGCTGGCCTGGGCCGTGCCTTTGGCAGGCATCGCGCAGCTGGTACTGGTCTGGCAGGCCGCCGCCCGCGCCGGGTTCCGCCTGACACCCGCCCGCCCCCGCATGACGCCCGAGCTGAAGCGCCTGGCCCTGATCGCCGCGCCGGCGGCGCTGGCGGGGGGCGTGGTGCAGGTGAACCTGCTGGTGGGGCGCCAGGTGGCCAGCTTTTTCGACGGAGCGATTGCCTGGCTCAACTATGCCGACCGGCTGTATCAGCTGCCGCTGGGTGTGGTGGGCATCGCCATCGGCGTGGTGCTGCTGCCCGAGCTGTCGCGCCGCCTGCGCGCGGGCGACATGGTGGCGGGGCGCGACGCGTTCAACCGCGCGGCCGAGATGTCGATGGCCCTGACAGTGCCCGCCGCCGTGGCGCTGATCGCAATTCCCGGCCCGCTGATCGGCGTGCTGTTCCAGCGCGGCGCCTTTGACGCCGCCGACACCGCCGCCACAGCCGCCGCCGTGGCGATCTATGGCGCGGGCCTGCCGGCCTTCGTGATGCAAAAGGTGCTGCAACCGCTGTTCTTTGCCCGCGAAGACACCAAGCGCCCGTTCTATTACGCGCTGCTGTCGCTGGCGGTGAATATCGTCGTGGCGGTGGGGCTGATCCCGGTGATGGGCTATCTGGCCGCCGCCCTTGGCACCACGCTTGCGGGTTGGGCCATGGTCGCGGTGCTGTGGCGCGGCTCGCGCAGCATGGGCGACGCCGCCATGCTGGACGACCGCCTGAAACGCCGCCTCGGCCGCATCGTGCTTAGCGCCGTTCTGATGGGGGTTATCCTGGCCGGGGCCGCGCATCTGCTGGCACCCTGGCTGACGGCGGGCACCATCCGTTACGGCGCGCTGGCGCTGCTGGTGGGGCTGGGCATGGTGGCCTATTTCGGCATCGGCCAGGCCGTGGGCGCGATCAGCCTGTCGGAACTGCGCAGCGGCCTGCGCCGCCGCAAGGCCTAGCGCTGACGCATCCGCGACAGCACCCGGCGCCAGCCGCCGGGGCTGATCACGAACGACAGGCCGAACCCGGTAAAGAACCCCGCCAGATCGGCCACCCAGTCATTGGTGCTGTTAAACAGCAGGCTGAACAGCAGCTGAATTCCCATCAGGAACCCGATCAGCGAGAACGCGCCAAAGCGGCTGTCGCCCCGCGCCGCCAGGTTGACCGACAGCAGATAGGTAAACGCCCCGATCAGCCCGTAAACGGCCGGATAGGCGCTGGTCAGCGGGCGGGCCTCGTCCAGCAACAGGCCATAGGCCATCGCACCGACAATACCCGAGACAAAGAACACCGCGACCACGGCGACGGGCTTGAACACCTCGCCCACCATTTTGCCCAGCGCCAGCAACAGCACCACGGCAAACAGCGCCTGGGTAAAGCTGTAATTGACGAACAGATAGCTGACCAGGCGCATCAGGTCGCCCGG
Source organism: Actibacterium sp. XHP0104 (assembly GCF_025751515.1). Classification (GTDB taxonomy): domain Bacteria; phylum Pseudomonadota; class Alphaproteobacteria; order Rhodobacterales; family Rhodobacteraceae; genus Actibacterium_D. Next base: position 41,613 of record NZ_JAOWLE010000007.1, on the reverse strand, counting down.
CAGCACCTCGCCGGTGGCAATCATCCGGTCGAACAGCACATCGTAAAAGGCGTAATCCTCGATCGCGGCACTGCGCCAGCCGATGCCCGCCGCGCCCCCGGCAAACCCACGGTCGCCGGCGCTGAGCACGATCTCGACCGCCACGATCGGCAGGGTCAGCAACCACACCACCGGCGGCAGCGGATTGAGGGGCGAATTATGCGACGGCTGGGTCATCGGGCGGCCTTTGGTTGACGGGCTGTTCCCGCATGGGTAAGCGAGGCGGACAGGAAATTCCAGACGGAGAGTAGCACCATGACGGAGGTGGTCCACACACCGCGCGTCTTTTCGGGCATCCAGCCCTCGGGCGGCCTGACCCTTGGCAACTATCTCGGCGCGCTGAAACGCTTTGCCGAAGCCCAGAACCAGGGCGGAATGGAGACCATCTATTGCATGGTCGACCAGCACGCGATCACCGTCTGGCAAGACCCCGACAAGCTGCGCCACGCCACGCGCGAACTGGCCGCGGGGTTCATCGCCTCGGGCGTCGACCCGGAAAAGTCGATCCTCTTCAACCAAAGCCAGGTGCCGGGCCACGCCCAGCTGGGCTGGATCTTCAACTGCGTCGCCCGCATGGGCTGGATGCAGCGCATGACCCAGTGGAAGGACAAGGCCGGCAAGAACCAGCAGAACGCCTCGCTGGGCCTGTTTGCCTATCCGGCGCTGATGGCGGCCGACATCCTGCTGTATCACGCCACCCACGTGCCCGTGGGCGAGGACCAGAAACAGCATGTCGAACTGACCCGCGACATCGCGATCAAGTTCAACCATGACTATGGCGTTGATTTCTTCCCGGTGCCCGAGCCCGTGATCGAGGGCGCCGGCACCCGTGTCATGAGCCTGCGCGACGGCACCAAGAAGATGTCGAAATCCGACCCCTCGGACATGAGCCGGATCAACCTGACCGACGACGCCGATACGATCTCGAAAAAGATCCGCAAGGCCAAGACCGACCCCGAGCCCCTGCCCGACACCGCCGAGGGCCTGGCCGATCGCCCCGAGGCGCGCAACTTGGTCAACATCTACGCGGCCCTCATCGACAAGACCCCCGATCAGGCCATGCCCGAGCTGGCCGGCATGCAATTCGGCCAGTTCAAGCCGATGCTCGCCGATCTGGCGGTCGACCGGCTGGCACCGATCTCGACCGAGATGGCGCGGCTGATGCAAGACCCCGCCGAGATCGACCGCATCCTGGGCCGCGGCGCCAACCGCGCGAACGAGATCGCCGCGCCGATCCTGGCCCGCACCTACGACATCGTGGGGATGGTCAGCTCGCGCTAGGCGCGCGCCCAAACAGGCAAACCCGACGCCGCCCCCTTCGGGCGGCGTTTTCTTTTGCGCCGACACCGAAGCTTTGCAAAACCGTCATTCCCGCGTTTCAAACCTGCGCACAGATAGTCGCGTCTGGCGTTACTATACGCACGCGCACCTCCGAAGGGCTGTCCCCAACATTGCGCCTTCGGTCTCCTGAGCCGTATCGGTTACGGCCTGCCCCCGGCCCGCGCGGTCGGGGGCCTTTTTCGCAGCACGCTTGCAACCGCCCGGCCAAGCCGCCAAGATCACCCGGCAACAAGGGGGACCTGTGGATGCGTAAGTTTCTGGTCGTGCTCGACGACAGCCGCGAATGCCTGAACGCCATGCGCTTTGCCACCATGCGGGCCGAGCATACCGGCGGCGGGGTGCAGGTGCTGTCGGTGATCCCGCCCGAGGAATTCAACCACTGGATCGGGGTCAGCGACATCATGCGCGAAGAGGCCCGCGAACGCATCGTCGCCCATTACGAGGTCTTCGCCCGCTGGATGCGCGACAAGCACGGCGTCGACCCAGAACTGGTGATCCGCGAAGGCGAACCCGTGGCCGAGATCCTGGCCCAGATCCAGGAAGACCGCGAAATCGGCGTGCTGGTTCTGGGCGCGGGCACCGGCAAGAAAGGCCCCGGCCCGCTGGTCACCCAGATGAGCAAAAGCTCGGGCAACCTGCCGGTGCCGATGACCGTGGTGCCTGGCGGGCTGTCCAAGGAACAGCTCGAGGCGATCACCTGACCGTGGCCCCGCCCACCCTCGATTTCTGGTTCGAGTTCGCCTCGACCTATTCCTACCTGTCCGCGATGCGCATCGACGACATTGCCGCCCAGCATGGGGTGGCGGTGCGCTGGCGGCCCTTTCTTCTGGGGCCAATCTTTGCCGCGCAGGGCTGGGACACGTCGCCCTTCAACATCTACCCGGCCAAGGGGCGCTATATGTGGCGCGACATGGAACGGATCTGCGCCGAACGCGGGCTAGCCTTCGCACGCCCCGACCCGTTTCCGCAAAACGGGCTGATGGCCGCCCGCATCGCGCTGGCGGCGGGCACGGCCATGCCCGCCTTTTGCCACGCGGTCTACCAGGCGCAATTCGCGCAGGGCGCCGACATCAGCGACACGGCGGTTCTGGCCGACTGCCTGACCACCGCCGGCTTGCCGCACGACCTGATCCAGCGCGCCGGTACGCCCGAGGTCAAAACAGCCCTGCGCGCCCAGACCGAAGAGGCGATGCGCATCGGCCTGTTCGGCGCGCCCAGCTTTGTCAGCGGGGCTGAGGTCTTTTGGGGTGACGACCGGCTGGAACAGGCCATGGCTTGGGCTCTGCGGCAAAATACCTTAGAATAATTCTAGATTATTCACCCCTCATTCTTGACGCCCCGCGGCCCGAGGCGCATATCAAGGGGTGACAGACAGAGGGTATGCCCAAAATGTTCATTCAGACCGAATCCACCCCGAACCCGGCCACGCTGAAATTCCTGCCTGGTCAGGAAGTGCTTGAAACCGGCACCGCCGATTTCCTTAGCGCCGAGGCCGCGCAGCAATCGCCGCTGGCCGCCCGCATCTTTGCGGTCGAGGGCGTCAAGGGCGTGTTCTTCGGCACCGATTTCGTGACCGTCACCAAGGACGAGGACGTCATCTGGGATCACATCAAGCCCTCGATCCTGGGCGCGATCATGGAGCATTACCAGTCGGGCCAGCCGGTCATGCAGGGCGCCGCTCAGGCCGCCCATGCCGAACATGACGGCCCCGATTCCGAGATCGTCAACCAGATCAAGCAGCTGCTTGATACCCGCGTCCGCCCCGCCGTGGCGCAAGATGGCGGCGACATTACCTTCCACGGTTTTGAGCGCGGCGTCGTCTATCTGCACATGCAGGGCGCCTGCGCGGGCTGCCCGTCCTCGACCCTGACGCTGAAGATGGGCATCGAGAACCTGCTGCGCCACTATATCCCCGAGGTGACCGAGGTGCGCCCGGTTGCCGTCTGATCGCCTGATCCTGGCCTTCGACACATCGGCCGCGCATTGCGCGGCCGCTTTGCTATGCGGCGACACGGTCATCGCCACCCGATACGAAGAAATGGCGCGCGGACAAGCCGAACGGCTGATGCCGCTACTTGAGGATCTGCTGGCCGAAGCTGGTAAATCCTGGGCCGATCTCGACGCGATCGGCGTTGGCATCGGGCCCGGCAACTTTACCGGCATCCGCATTTCGGTCAGCGCGGCACGCGGGCTGGCGCTGGCATTGAACATCCCCGCCGTCGGCGTGTCGCTCTTTGATACGACCATGCGCTTGTCGAACTGGGCGCAAACCGCCGTGCCCGCGCCGCGCGGCCAGGTCTATTTCTTCGACCCCGACAAGATGAGCGACCCTGTGCTGTGCGAGGCCACACCGGACGGCGCCGTCGCCCTGTCGACCGATCACACCCCCGCCGATCACACCGTGATGATGGCCCGCATCGGCGCCCAACGTCTGGATCAGGGCCGCGACATCCCGCGCCCCGCGCCGCTGTATCTGCGCGCCGCCGATGCCGCCCCGGCATCCGACCCGCCGCCGGTGATCCTGCCATGACGCCCGAGGCGCTGGCCGCGCTGCACGCCGCCTGTTTCACCACCCCGCGCCCCTGGAGCGCGGACGAGTTTCGCGATCTGCTGGCCGGACAGGGCTGTTTCCTGGTGAGCCAGGGGCAAGGCTTTGCTCTGGGTCGCGAACTGGCCGGCGAGGCCGAGCTGCTGACTATCGCCGTTCACCCCGATGCCCGCCGCGCCGGGCTGGGCCGGGAAATCCTGCGCGCCTTTGAAACCGAGGCCCATGCCGCCGGCGCCATTGATGCCTTTCTCGAAGTCGCCGCCGACAACCTGCCCGCAATCGCGCTGTACCAAAGCCGGGGCTATGCGCAGGTGGGCTGCCGCAAGGGGTACTACCACCCGCCCCAAGGCCCCGCGATCGACGCGCTGATCCTGCGAAAAGCACTGATCCACCCCTGACGCGACGTTTTCCACGCGTGCTGACCAGACAGTCAAAAAACCGTTGACCGGCCAAGGCCCCGGCGGCCTTAATCTTGGCATAATGATATCAGGCCCAACCATCCAACGGGCCTCAACGGGAGATTTCCAATGACCCTGATGCGCACCTTCCTTGGCGCTGCGGCAACCCTTGCGCTGGGGGCCGGCGTGGCGCTGGCGGAACCGGCCCTGATCTATGACCTGGGCGGCAAATACGACAAATCCTTCAACGAGGCCGCCTTTCACGGCGCCGAGAAATGGGCCCAGGAAACCGGCGGCAAGTATCTCGAGATCGTGCTGCAATCCGAAGCCCAGCGCGAACAGGCCCTGCGCAGCTTTGCCGAGGCGGGCGCAAACCCGATCATCACCACCGGTTTCGCCATGGCCTCGCCCATCGAAGAGGTGGCGCCCGACTATCCCGACACGCTGTTCGTCACCATCGACGGCTGGGTCGACATGCCCAACGTGCTGACCATCGGCTTTACCGAACACGAAGGCAGCTACCTGGTCGGCATGATGGCCGCGAAGGCGTCGAAAACCGGCACCGTCGGCTTTATCGGCGGGATGGATGTGCCGTTGATCCGCAAATTCGCCTGTGGCTATGCCCAGGGCGTGCTGGCCGCCAACCCCGATGCCAAGGTCATCTCGAACATGACCGGCACCACCCCCACCGCCTGGAATGACCCGGTCAAGGGCGGCGAACTGGCCAATGCCCAGATCAGCCAGGGCGCCGACGTGATCTATGCCGCGGCCGGCGGCACCGGCGTGGGCGTTCTGCAAACCGCCGCTGATGCGGGCATCCTGTCGATCGGCGTCGACAGCAACCAGAACCACCTGCATCCGGGCCAGGTGCTGACCTCGATGCTGAAACGCGTCGATGTGGCCGTGTATGACGTGATGATGGCCGGCGACGAGGCCAAGGGCGGCTTTCTGACGCTTGATCTGGCGGCCGAGGGCGTCGGCTATGCCATGGACGAGCACAACCAGAACCTGGTGAACGACGACATGATCGCCGCCGTCGAGGCCGCCAAGGCCCAGATCATCGCCGGCGAGATCACGGTCGAGGATTACGGCGCGACCAGCACCTGTGCGGTCCTAAAGTTCTGAACATGACGCCGGGCGCGGGGCCTCTCTCGCGCCCGTCCTTCCCCGAACCGCGAGCCCCCGCATGACCAACGCCCCCGCGATCGAGCTGAAAGGCATCTCCAAGGCGTTCGGCCCGGTTCAGGCCAACAAGGACATCTCGATCCGGGTCATGCCCGGCACGATCCACGGCATCATCGGCGAAAACGGCGCCGGAAAATCGACGCTGATGTCCATTCTCTACGGGTTCTACAAGGCCGACGCGGGCCAGATTTTCATCAACGGCACGCCGACCCAGATCCCCGACAGCCAGGCCGCCATTCGCGCCGGCATCGGCATGGTGTTCCAGCACTTCAAGCTGGTGCAGAATTTCACCGTCCTCGAAAACATCATCCTAGGCGCTGAAGAGGGCCGGTTGCTGCGACCATCGCTGGCCAAGGCGCGGAAATCGCTAAAGGAGCTGGCCGCTGACTACGAGTTGCACATCGACCCAGACGCGCTGATCGAGGATCTGTCCGTCGGCCATCAACAGCGGGTCGAGATCCTAAAGGCGCTTTATCGCCATGCCGATATCCTGATCCTGGACGAGCCAACCGGCGTGCTGACCCCGGCCGAGGCCGATCAGCTGTTCCGCATCCTCGAACGCCTGCGGGCCGAGGGCAAAACCATCATCCTGATCACGCATAAACTGCGCGAGATCATGCATATCACCGACACGGTCAGCGTGATGCGGCGTGGCCAGATGACCGCCACGGTCAAGACCGCCGAGACCAACCCCGAGCAGCTGGCCGAGCTGATGGTCGGGCGCAAGGTGCTGTTGCGGGTCGACAAGACCCCCGCCAAACCCGGCGCGCCGGTGCTTGAGGTCGAGAACCTGCGCGTCATCGACGAGGACGGGGTCGAGCGGCTGAAAGGCGTGTCGCTGAATGTGCGCGCGGGCGAAATCCTGGGCATCGCCGGGGTGGCGGGCAACGGTCAGGCGCAGCTGCTGGAGGTGCTGGGCGGCATCACCACGGGCACCGGCAGCGTGCGCCTGAACGGCACCCCACTTGACCTGACCGGGCGCCATTCCGACGGCCAGTCGCGCCGCGCGCGCGGCATCGCCCATGTGCCCGAAGACCGCCAGCACGAAGGCCTGATCATGGAATTCGCCGCCTGGGAAAACACCGCCTTTGGCTATCACCACGACCACGCCTATCAGAAAAACGCCCTGTTGATGGATCATGCCGCCATCCGCGCCGACACCGCCGGCAAGATGGAACGCTTTGACGTGCGCCCGCCCGACCCGGCGCTGGCCGCGCGCAACTTTTCCGGCGGCAACCAGCAAAAGATCGTTCTGGCCCGCGAGATCGAGCGCAACCCCGACCTGTTGCTGGTCGGCCAGCCCACGCGCGGCGTCGATATCGGCGCGATCGAGTTCATCCACAAGCGTCTGATCGAGTTGCGCGACGCCGGGAAGGCGATCCTGCTGGTCTCGGTCGAGCTGGACGAGATCCTGTCGCTGTCCGATCGCATCGCGGTGATGTTCGACGGCCACCTGATGGGCGAAGGCCCCGCCGCCAGTGCCTCGCAAGTGGCGCTGGGATGCCTGATGGCCGGGCTGGGCGGCGCAGACACCCGCGCCATGCAAGGCTGGACGATTTCAAACGCCGCCAGACCAGAGCAAGAGGCATAAACGCATGGAAAAGATGCCGAAATGGGCCGACGTTCTGCTGATCCCGCTGATCAGCCTGGTCATCGCCTTTGCGCTGTCGGGGCTGGTGATCGTGGCCATCGGCGAAGACCCGGTGGCCGCTGTCAGCCTGATGATCAAGGGCGCGCTGGGGTCGACCTATGGCTGGGGCTATACGCTCTATTACGCCACCAACTTCATCTTTACCGGGCTGGCGGTGTCGGTCGCGTTTCACGCCCGGCTGTTCAATATCGGCGGCGAGGGCCAGGCCACGCTGGGCGGGCTGGGCGTGGCAATGGTATGCCTTTACGTGCCATGGCCGCATTGGTCGATGGCCTTGCCCGCCGCGATGGTGGCGGCGGCACTGTTCGGCGCGGCCTGGGCGGCGATCCCGGCCTGGCTACAGGCCAAACGCGGCAGTCACATCGTCATCACCACGATCATGTTCAATTTCATCAGCGCCGCGCTGCTGAACTATCTGCTGGTCAACCTGATGCGCCCCCCCCGATCGATGGACCCGGCCACGGCCAAGTTCCCCGAGGCCACCCACCTGCCAACGCTGCATGACATGCTGGCGCCGATCGGCATCAACTTCTCGAAAGCCGCCCCCGCCAATATCAGCCTGCTGTTCGCGCTCTTGGCCTGTGTGCTGGTCTGGGCGCTGATCTGGCGCACGCGGCTGGGCTATGAGATCCGCGCCTATGGCCAGTCAGAACGCGCAGCGGTTTACGCCGGCATTTCACCGGTGCGGATCACCATGCTGGCCATGCTGATCTCGGGCGCGCTGGCCGGGCTGATGGCGATCAACAACGTCATGGGCGAGGCCGAGCGGCTGGTCATGAACGCACCCGAGGGCGCGGGCTTTATCGGCATCGCCGTGGCGCTGATGGGCCGCAACCACCCGTTCGGCGTGCTGCTGGCGGCGCTGCTTTTCGGGTTTCTCTATCAGGGCGGCAGCCAGGTGGCGCTGTGGACCAGCATCCCGCGCGAGCTGATCGTGGTGATCCAGGCGCTGGTCATCCTGTTCACCGGCGCGCTGGACAACATGGTGCGGATGCCGCTGGAACGGCTGTTCCTGTCGCTGCGAAAGGGAAAGAGCTGATGGACTTTGTCACCGCCCTGCAAATCGCCGATTCCACCGTGCGGCTGGCCACGCCGCTGTTGCTGGCCTGCCTGGCGGGGCTTTACTCTGAGCGGGCGGGCATTTTCGACATCGGGCTGGAAGGCAAGATGCTGGCCGCGGCCTTTCTGTCGGGCGCGGTTGCGGCGGTTACGGGCAATGTCTGGATCGGCCTCTTGGGTGGCATCGCGGCCTCGATGGCGCTAAGCGTGGTGCACGGGCTGGCCTCGATCACCTTTCGCGGCAACCAGCTGATTTCCGGCGTGGCGATCAATTTCCTGGCCTCGGGGCTGACGGTGGTCATCGCGCAAGACTGGTTCGAACAAGGCGGGCGCACGCCATCGCTGATCGGAGGCGCACGGTTCACGCCGATCACCCTGCCCTTTGCCGATGCGCTGGCGGGTGTGCCTGTGCTGGGCCCGATCTACAAGGAACTGATCTCGGGCCACACGATCCTGGTCTATATCGCCTTCCTGATGGTGCCGGCCACGTGGTGGCTGCTGTATCGGACACGGTTCGGGCTGCGCCTGCGCGCCGTCGGAGAGGCGCCCGAGGCCGTCGACACTGCCGGTATCTCGGTGATCGGCATCCGCTATATGGCGGTGGGCATCTGCGGCGTGCTGTGCGGCGTGGCGGGGGCCTATATGGCGACGGCGCTGCAGGCAGGATTCGTGCAAGAGATGACCGCAGGGCGCGGCTATGTCGCGCTGGCGGCGCTGATCTTTGCGAAATGGCGGCCCTGGCACGCGCTTTGGGCCACGCTGCTGTTCGGTTTCTTACAAGCGGTCGCGCTGCGCTATCAGAATATCGACCTGGGCGGATTTACCGTGCCGGTGCAGGTGATGGACGCGCTGCCCTATATCTTGACGGTGCTGATCCTTGCCGGTTTTGTCGGCAAGGCGATCCCGCCGCGGGCCGGCGGCGCGCCTTATGTCAAGGAACGCTGACGCGCCCCCTTGCGGCACCCCGGTTTTCGGCACTAGGGATAGGACATGCAGATCTACCTACCCGTAGCAGAAGTTTCGGTGAACCTTTTCCTCCTGCTGGGGTTGGGCGGGGTCGTCGGCATGCTGTCGGGCCTCTTCGGCGTGGGCGGCGGGTTTCTGATTACGCCCTTCCTGTTCTTTATCGGCATCCCGCCCGCCGTGGCGGTGGCGACCGGCGCGAACCAGATCGTGGCCTCGTCGGTGTCGGGCGTGCTGGCGCATCTGCGGCGGCGCTCGGTCGATCTGAGGATGGGCACGGTGCTGTTGATCGGGGGGCTGATCGGATCGGGCTTTGGCATCTGGCTGTTCAACCTGCTGACCCGGCTGGGCCAGGTCGAGCTGTTGGTAACGCTGTGCTATGTGGTGTTCCTGGGCATCATCGGCCTGTTGATGCTGGTCGAGGGCATCCGCGCGCTGAGCCGCCAGCGCAAGGGCGCCCCGCCCAAACGGCGCCAGCGCGGCTGGATCCATGCCCTGCCCTTCAAGATGAAATTCCGCGCCTCGGGCCTGTATCTGTCGGTCATCCCGCCGCTGGTGGTGGGCGCATCCGTGGGCGTTCTGGCCGCGATCATGGGCGTGGGCGGTGGGTTCATCATGGTGCCGGCGATGATCTACCTGCTGAACATGCCCACCAAGGTGGTGATCGGCACATCGCTGTTCCAGATCATATTCGTCACCGCCTTTACCACCCTGATGCATGCCATCACCAACCACACGGTCGACCTGTTCCTGGCGCTGGTGCTGCTGCTGGGCGGCGTGGTCGGCGCGCAGCTGGGCTCGCGCATCGGGGTGAAACTCAAGGCCGAGCAACTGCGCGTCTTGCTGGCGCTGTTGGTGCTGTCGGTCTGTGGCAAGCTGGCGCTGGACCTGCTGCTGCAACCCTCTGAGCTGTATTCCATCGCGCAGGGGGGCCACTGATGACCCTGCTGCGCGCCTTGCTGATCACCATGCTGATGCTGCTGCCCCTGCGCGCGGCGGGCGAAGAAGTGGTGGCCGGCCTCAGCCAGGCGCGGGTCGATATCACCGCCGATTTCTCGGGCGCCGAGATCCTGATCTTTGGCGCGGTCAAACGCTTTGCCCCTGCCCCGACGGACGAGCGGCTGGGCGTGATCATCACCGTCGCCGGCCCGCCGCAAACGGTGACCGTGCGCCGCAAGGATCAGGTCGCGGGCATCTGGGTCAATGCCGAATCCCGCAGCATCGCCGAGGTACCCAGCTTTTACGCGATCACCTCGAACGGGCCGCTGGATACGCTGCTTAGCCCCGGCGCCGACGCGCGCTATCGCATCTCGGTGCCGCAGTTCATCCCGGCGGGCACCGACACCACCTTTGGCGACGCGCTGCTGCGCATCCGGCGCGACAGCGGCGACTACCGGGTCGAGCCGCGCGGCGTGCGCCTGGACGAAGACACGCTGTTCCGCGCCGCCGTCGCCCTGCCCGCAAACCTGACCGAGGGCCTGTATTCCACCCGCATCTTCCTGACCCGCGGCGGCGAGGTGATCGACAGCCACGAAACCATGATCAACGTGTCGATGGTGGGGATCGAGCGCCTGACCTTCAACCTGGCCATGCAGCGCCCGGTGATCTACGGCATTCTCTGCGTGGTTCTGGCCGTGGTCGCCGGATGGGGCGCCTCGGCCGTGTTCCGCATGATCCGGGGCTAGCCGCGCCCGATATAGGGCATTGTCGACGCCATCACCGTCATGAACTGCACATTGGCCTCGGGCGGCATTTCCGCCATCAGCTGTACCGAATCCGCCACCTGCGCCACGTTCATCGTGGGCTGCACCGGCTTGTTCGCCTTGCGCAGCCTGTCGTTCAGATCATCGACCATCTCTGTTCGGGCATTGCCGATGTCGATCTGACTGCACACAATCCCATAGGCCCGCCCATCCAGCGACAGGGCTTTCGTCAGCCCGGTGATCGCGTGTTTGGTGGTGGTATAGCAGACCGATCCGGCGCGCGGGCTATGGGCCGAGATCGACCCGTTATTGATGATCCGCCCGCCCTGCGGGTGCTGCGCCCGCATCCGGCCAAAGGCCGCGCGCGCGCAGATGAACATGCCGTTCAGGTTCACCTGCATCACCTGCCACCAGTCCTCTAGCGGCACCTCGTCAATCGACCCCGACGGGCCAAACATACCGGCATTGTTGAACAGCACATCCAGATGCCCCACCCGATCGGTAAAGGCATCAAAGGCGGCGTCGACCGCCGCCGGGTCGGTCACATCGGCGGGCAACACATAGGCGTTCTTGCGGCCCTCGGCCAACGCGTTCAGCTGGCGGGCCCGGCGCGCCATCAGCCCCACATGCCAGCCCTTGTCCAGAAACCGCTGAGCCACGGCGGCGCCGATGCCACTGCTGGCCCCGGTGATGAGGATTGTTCTAGCCTTCATCCTGAACCTCCATCTGCAATTCCAAGGGTGTGGGCGCGGCGCGCAGATCGTCCACGTTCAGCGCCCCGGACGGCCGCGCCAACCGGTTGCGCGTGACCCAATACAGCCGATGCTCGGCGCGGGTGATCGCCACATAGGCCAGACGTTTCCACAAAGGCTGCCCGGCCTCGACCCGGCCCATGCGCGCGGCAGCCCACAGATCGGGGGCAAAGACCTGCACGTTTTCCCACTGGCTGCCCTGGGCCTTGTGAATGGTCACCGCCGCCCCGTGCAGGAACGCCGCGCCCATATGGGCGGCAAAGGGGATGAACGGCTCTTCCTCGTCGGGCATTTCGATCTTGATGATCGACGCGGCCGAAACCCGCGGATCTTCGGCGCCCATGACATGCAGACGCGAGAACCCCGCCCGGTTGCCCGGCCCCAGATAGATCACCTGCGCGCCCTTGATCAGGCCGCGCGCCTCTAGGTCGAGGCGTTTCTTGCGGTGTTTCAGCGGCAGCTCGATCCCGTCGCAGATCAGCGGCTCGCCTGGCAGCAACGCATCTTCGGGCGCGCCATAGGCGGCGCGAAACGCATGGATCAGCCGGATGCGCGTGGCATTGCGCCAGACCAGCACCGGCGAGCGCGCCATCAGGTCGGATTCGACCCGCCCCGCCAGCACCACGCGATCATCGCGCGCGGCCTTTTCGCCAACCATGCGCTCGAAATCTTCGAACCCCAGATCGGGATCGGCCAGCGCGTGGGCCAGATCGAGAATGGGGTTGTCGTCGGCCTGGCGGTGAATGCGATGCAGGGTCAGCTTGTCACGCTCGGGCAGGCTCTCGAACACCAGTTCGCCCGACTGGTTCACCGGTGCCAGCTGCGCCGGGTCGCCAAAGATGACCAGCGTCGGGAAAATCTCTTTCAGATCATCGAACTGGCGCTGATCCAGCATCGAGGCCTCGTCGACAAAGCCGATATCCAGCGGCTCGTCGCGGCGCTTCCACCCGGTGATGAAATCGCTGCCCCGCAGACCAGCGGCAGCCAGCGCGCCGGGGATGGATTTGTTGACCTGGTAGAACGCATGCGCCCGGTCAAGCGCGGTGTCGGTCAGCCCCTCGATCGTCGGGCGGTCACCGTTTCCGGCCAGCCATTCGGCGATCTTTTCATATTCGGGGTCATAGACCGGCGTGTAGAGAATGCGGTGAATCGTGGTCGCCGGCACGCCCCGGCCGCGCAGCACGCTGGCGGCCTTGTTGGTGGGGGCCAGAATGGCCAGGGTGCGGCGATCCTTGCGGCGGCGGCCCTCGTAATCGCCCGACACCACGTCGACACCCGCCTGTTCCAGAGCCTGATAAAGCCGCGCCAGCAGCATCGTCTTGCCCGACCCGGCCTTCCCGACCACCGACAGAACCGTGCCCCCATGCCCCTCGGCGCGCGGGGTCAGGGTCTCGTCATCCAGATCGACACCGATACCACGCAACGCCTCGGTCACGCGGTCATAGGCCTCGGCCTGATCGTCGGAAAATTGCAGCGCAGCCAGTGACATGGGCGCGACCCTATCCGCCCGCCCGAAAAGGTGCCAGACCCTCAGTGCCGCTTGGCGAGTTTCGGCTTGGAAAACCCTGCGGCAAGACCCACATCGCGGCCCGACAATTCCGCCATCGCCACCACCGCCGCATTGTCCAACTCGCGCGCAAGGGCGTTCAACCCGTTCAGGCGCGCAAAGCTGCTCAGATCCTCCAACACCTCAAGAATCCAGTCATCCGCCACGGTATGCCCTTTCTTTGACCGACCCGAAAACAACCATAGCGCGAAATCTCGGGATGCCTAGCCCCTTTGGCCCAGAAAAGAAAAGCCCCGCCGCGGCATGGCCGGGCGGGGCTGATCTTTGCAAGGCGCGAGGCTTAGGCCGAGGGGCCGGCCTCGAGCACGTCCTCAAGGGTACGCAGACCGGTGCGCGGCGCCTGAACCAGCACGGCCATGTTGCCGGGCTTGTGCTCGTTGCGCATCATCTTGGTGTGGGCGTTCGGGATCTCGGCCCAGGGGAAGACCTCGGACATGCAGGGGTCGATACGACGCTCGACCATCAGCTTGTTCGCGGCAGCCGCCTGCTTCAGGTGGGCAAAGTGCGAACCCTGCAGGCGCTTCTGGTGCATCCACATGTAACGCACGTCGAAGGTGCAGTTGAAGCCCGAGGTGCCGGCGCAGATCACGACCATGCCGCCTTTTTTTACAACCAGGGTCGACACCGGGAAGGTCGCCTCGCCGGGGTGTTCGAACACCATGTCGACGTTGATACCCTTGCCGGTGATGTCCCAGATGGCCTTGCCGAACTTACGTGCTTCGGCGAACCACTCTTTGTATTCCGGGGTGTTGACCGTGGGCAGCTGGCCCCAGCATTTGAAGTCCTTGCGGTTGATCACGCCCTTGGCGCCCAGGCCCATGACGAAATCGCGCTTGTCTTCGTCCGAGATCACACCGATGGCGTTGCCGCCGGCCGCGTTGATCAGCTGGATCGCGAACGAGCCCAGACCGCCCGAGGCGCCCCAGACCAGAACGTTCTGGCCCGGCTTCAGCTCGTGGGGGTGGTGGCCGAACAGCATCCGGTAGGCGGTGGCCAGCGTCAGCGTATAGCAGGCGGCCTCTTCCCAGGTCAGGTGCTTGGGACGCGGCAGCAGCTGCTGCGCCTGAACGCGGGTGAACTGAGCGAACGAACCGTCGTGGGTCTCGTAGCCCCAGATCCGCTGGGTGGGCGAGAACATCGGGTCGCCGCCGTTGCATTCCTCGTCGTCACCGTCATCCTGGTTACAGTGGATCACGACCTCGTCGCCCACTTTCCAAGTCTTCACCTTGTCACCAACGGCCCAGACGATGCCCGAGGCATCCGAACCGGCGATGTGATAGGGCTGTTTGTGGCCATCGAACGGCGAGATCGGCACACCAAGGCCGGCCCACACACCGTTGTAGTTGACGCCAGCGGCCATCACCAGAACCAGCACTTCGTGGCTGTCGACCTGCCAGGTGTCCACGACTTCGACTTCAAAGGATTTTTCGGGTTCACCGTGACGTTCACGGCGAATGGCCCAAGCATACATCTTCGGCGGAACATAGCCCATCGGGGGCATCTCGCCGATTTCATACAGTTCCTTTTCAGGAGCATCGTAGGTCAGAACGTCGTTTTTGGTATCGAGCGCCATCAAAGCCTCCAATGTGTTAACAGTTCGCGCCGCATCGCAGAATCAATGCGCCATTGGCAAGGGGAAGTAAATACGTTTGCGCAACATTGCAACCGCCTGATCACCTATTTTGTAATTTTATGTCCCGCCGAATCTGCAATGCCCGCATTTACACCCATATAAGCCCAGTATACCCACCTCTCTGCACTTGCACTGCGCCGCCGCGTCGCAGCGAATTGACATTGGCATAATATTTTAAGTATCACGACCCGAACGAAACAAAATTACCGACCCTGATTCACGAGACCCCTCCATGACCGATATGAAAAAAGACCGCCCCTGGCTGTTCCGCACATATGCTGGCCATTCGACGGCCAAGGCCTCGAACGCGCTGTATCGCACCAACCTGTCCAAGGGGCAGACGGGCCTGTCGGTGGCCTTCGACCTGCCGACCCAGACGGGCTATGACAGCGATCACGAACTGTCGCGGGGCGAGGTCGGCAAAGTGGGGGTGCCGGTCTGCCATCTGGGCGACATGCGCGCGCTGTTCGACCAGATCCCGCTGGAGCAGATGAACACCTCGATGACGATCAACGCGACCGCGCCCTGGCTGCTGTCGCTGTATATCGCCGTGGCCGAGGAACAGGGCGCCGATGTCTCGCAACTGCAAGGCACCGTGCAGAACGACATCATCAAGGAATACCTGTCGCGCGGCACCTATATCTGCCCGCCCAAGCCCAGCCTGCGGATGATTACCGACGTGGCCGCCTATACCCGCGAGCATCTGCCGAAATGGAACCCGATGAACGTGTGTTCCTATCACCTGCAAGAGGCCGGCGCGACGCCCGAGCAGGAACTGGCCTTTGCGCTGGCCACCGCCATCGCCGTGCTGGACGACCTGAAAACCAAGGTGCCGGCAGAGGCCTTCCCGGAAATGGTCGGCCGGATCTCGTTCTTCGTGAACGCCGGCATCCGCTTCGTGACCGAGATGTGCAAGATGCGCGCCTTTGTCGAGCTGTGGGATGAAATCACAACCGAGCGCTATGGCATCACCGATCCGAAAATGCGGCGCTTCCGTTACGGCGTGCAGGTCAACAGCCTGGGCCTGACCGAGCAGCAGCCCGAAAACAACGTCTACCGCATCCTGATCGAGATGCTGGCCGTGACCCTGTCGAAAAACGCCCGCGCCCGCGCCGTGCAGCTGCCCGCCTGGAACGAGGCGCTTGGCCTGCCCCGCCCGTGGGATCAGCAGTGGTCGCTGCGCATGCAGCAGATCCTGGCCTATGAGACCGACCTGCTGGAATATGACGACCTGTTCGACGGCAACCCCGCGATCACCCGCAAGGTCGAGGCCCTGAAGGACGGCGCCCGTGCCGAGCTGGCCCAGATCGACAGCATGGGCGGCGCCATCGAGAACATCGAATACATGAAATCGCGCCTGGTCGAGACCAACGCCGAGCGTATCTCGCGCATCGAAGGCGGCGATACCATCGTGGTTGGCGTGAACAAATGGACCGAAGCCGAGGAAAGCCCGCTGACCGCCGGCGACGAGGCGATCATGGTCGCCGATCCGCAGGCCGAGGCCGATCAGGTCGGCCGCCTGAACGCCTGGCGCGAAAGCCGCGACGAAGCCGCCGTGCAGGCCGCGCTGGCCAAGGTGCGCGAAGCCGCCAAGACCGGCACCAACATCATGATCCCCTCGATCGAGGCCGCCAAGGCCGGCGCCACCACCGGCGAATGGGGCGACATGGTGCGTGCCGCCTTCGGCCAGTATCGCGGCCCGACCGGCGTGTCCAAGAACCCCTCGAACCGCACCGAAGGTCTGGAAGACATCCGTAGCCAGGTCGACGCCGTATCGACCAAACTGGGCCGCCGCCTGAAATTCCTGGTCGGCAAGCCGGGCCTTGATGGCCATTCCAACGGCGCCGAGCAAATCGCCGCCCGCGCCCGCGATTGCGGCATGGATATCAGCTATGAAGGCATCCGCCTGACGCCCGAGGAAATCGTCAACGCCGCGCGCGAGGAAGACGTGCATGTGGTCGGCCTGTCGATCCTGTCGGGCAGCCACATTCCCCTGCTCGAGGATCTGATGAAGCGCATGACCTCCGAGGGCCTGGGCCATATCCCGGTCGTGGTCGGCGGCATCATCCCCGACGAAGACGCCAAGCGCCTGCTGGCGATGGGCGTGGCCAAGGTCTACACCCCCAAGGATTTCGAGCTGAACCGCATCATGTTCGATATCGTCGGCCTGGTTGACCCCTCGCCGGTCGCGGCTGAATAAGAAAAGCCGACATAATTGAAATGAAGGAGCCCATGTTTTGGGCTCCTTTTTTATTAATAGGCGTCCCGAGACTTAATAACTCAATTCAGAATTGAGTAACGCCCGGTATTTAAATCTGTTTTCCCGAAACATCTTGAATTTTTCTCATAGATCGCATTCCTCAGCGTCAGGATAATGGAGGATAATAATGAAAATCGACCTCAACGCGATGAGCCGCGCCGAACTGCAAGCCCTGCGCAAGGAAATCGACAAGGCCGAAAAGACCTTGGCCCAGCGCGAGCGCGCCAGCGCCCTGGCCGCAGTCGAGGCCGCCGCGCGCGAACACGGCTTCTCGCTGGCGGAACTGACCGGTGCCTCGGCCCCTGTCGCCCCGAAATACCGCAACCCCGAAAACCCTGACCAAACCTGGTCAGGTCGCGGCCGCAAGCCTCTGTGGGTGGTTGCCCATCTCGACGCTGGCAAAAAGATCGAAGATCTGGAAATCTGACCCAACGGTTTCGCAGGGATTGCATCGCCAATCCCTGCGCAGCCGACTATAGTTTCCGCATAAACAGCGGAGACCAGCCATGACCATCCATATTGGCGCCAAGCCGGGCGAAATTGCCGATACCGTGCTGCTGCCGGGCGACCCCTATCGCGCCAAATGGGCGGCCGAGACCTTTCTGGACAATCCGCGCTGCATCAACCAGGTGCGGGGCATGCTGGGCTATACCGGCACCTGGCGCGGCCATTCGGTCACGATCCACGGCTCGGGCATGGGTATGCCCAGCCTGTCGATCTATGCCAATGAGTTGATCCGCGACTTTGGCGCACAGACGCTGATCCGCATCGGGTCATGCGGCGCGATGCAGCCACAGGTGGGGCTGCGCGACGTGATCCTGGCGCAGACAGCATCCAGCATATCAACCCCGTCGCGCGGCATATTCCGCGAGTTGAACTTTGCCCCCTGCGCCGATTTCGCCCTGCTGTCCGCCGCCCACAAGGCCGCGCAAGACAAGGGCGTCACCACCCATGTCGGCGGCATCTATTCGTCGGACGTGTTCTATGACGAAC
The DNA here is from genome assembly GCF_025751515.1 of Actibacterium sp. XHP0104. Lineage (GTDB taxonomy): Bacteria > Pseudomonadota > Alphaproteobacteria > Rhodobacterales > Rhodobacteraceae > Actibacterium_D. The sequence goes on along the minus strand of NZ_JAOWLE010000007.1, from coordinate 23,521 downwards.
GCCCCGACCTGAACGAACAGCTGACCCGCCACGGTGTTCTGGCCGTCGAGATGGAGGCCGCCGAGCTGTACAACCTTGCCGCCCGTCATAATCGCCGCGCGCTGGCGGTGCTGACCGTGTCCGACCACCTGCTGACCGGCAAGGCCCTGCCCAGTTCTGAGCGCGAACAAAGCTTTGGCGACATGGTCGAGATCGCCCTGACCGCCGCCTTTTCCTGACCCCGGACCAAACGGAGAGAGAAGATGAAAAAACGCCAGCTTGGCGCCAATGGCCCCATGGTTTCACAGATCGGTCTGGGCTGTATGAGTTTCGCCGGTTTCTTTGGCCGCGCCGATGATGATGTGTCGATGGAATGCATGCAGGCCGCCGTGGACGCGGGCATCGATTTCTTTGACACCGCCAATATCTATGGCATGGGCCGGTCCGAACATATTGTCGGGCGGTTCCTGCGTGAAACCGGTGCGCAGATCTCGCTGGCCACAAAGGTCGGCATCGTCGCCGGCCCGCCGCGCAGTTTCAGCAACCAAGCCGACTATATCCGGGCTGAACTGGAAAGCTCGCTGGAAAGGCTGAACCGCGACCGGGTCGAGCTGTATTACATCCACCGCCGCGAGGCCGAACGCCCCGTCGAAGAGGTGGCCGAGACCATGGGCCGCCTGATCGACGAAGGGCTGATCGGCGGCTGGGGCCTGTCCGAGGTCGCCCCCGGCACAGTGCGCCGCGCCCATAAGGTGACGCCGCTGACCGCTGTGCAGAACGAATATTCGCTTTGGACCCGCGTGCCTGAAATGGGGCTGACCGAGACCTGCGCTGAACTGGGCATCGCCTTTGTCGCCTTTTCACCGCTGGCGCGCGGCATGTTCGGCGAACGCTCGATCACCCCCGAACAGATCGCCGAAAAGGACTTCCGCCATTCCAACCCGCGCTTTCAGCGCCCGAACTGGGATTACAACGCCAAGGCCATCGAGGGGTTCCGCCGGTTCTGCCATGGCAAGGGCTGGAGCACCTCTGCCGGCGCGCTGGCCTGGGTGCTGGATCAGGGCGAAAACCACATTCCCATTCCCGGCACTCGCACCGCCGCGCATCTGCTGGAATGGCTGCAGGCCGACCAGATCACCCTGTCGGATGACGACCGCGCCGAGATTGCGCGCCTCTTGCCCAAGGGCTTTGCCCATGGCGGGCGCTATAGCTATGCGCAAAGTATTGGCATCGAGCAGTTCGGCTAAGCGCCGTGGCTGCGCGAATAGCCGTTGGGCGGCGGGCTGACCCAGCCGTCCAGCGCGCCCTCGGCAGGTTGAAAGACCTCGACCAACAGAGGATGGCACTGCGCCGCGTCTGACGAATGCTCGGCCCCGCAATCGCCGCCGGGGCAGGCGCTGAGCGCGCCCAAGAGGTCGATCTCGGCAAAGAACTCGATGAAATCCCCTGCCCGCGCCGGGCTGGCCTTCATGAAATACTGGCCCGTGTCGCGGGTGAAACCGGTGCACATGAACACGTTCAGCACGTCATGCACATGGCCCTCGGCCTGTTCCAGCGTTAGCCCTGTTTCCGCCGCCAGCGCGCGGGTCAGATTGGAATGGCAGCAATGGTGATACTCGCCGCCGGACAACAGGCGATGCGTGTAGGGATCGCAGCGCGTGCCGATCACGTCATGCACCCGCCCGCCGAACTCATCGGCCCCATACCAGCCCAGACTGTCGGCAATGATCGTGGCCATCGGGCGCAGCGCGGGAAAGCTGCTCCACATCCGGTCACCCACGCCCAGGTGGCTGCCATGCAGGGCGCGACTTTTTCCGGAAAAGAACCTTTCCGACAGATCATCCGCGTTCCACAGGTTCAGGTCACCCACCTGGCTGCCCTCGGGGCAGGAAATGCGAAACACCTGCCCCGCCCTGACCCGGAAACACCCGGCCTGGCGCGGAGACACCAGCACCTGCGCCAGCTTTTGCGCGGTCGCCCGCGCCCGCTGATACAGCGCCAGGTCGGGTTGCGGCAGCGTATCATTGGGATAGCAGATCACCGGCGGCACGGCCCGGCGGCGGGCGGCGTCATCGGGGGCTTGGGTCATTTTTCGGCCTCGGGCTTGCGACAGGCTGTGGGTGCCTTGCCGTCCTCACTGTGCCACAGGGCACCGCAAGAGGCGCAATAATATTCCTGCGTCACGTCCTGCCCGGGTTGCCGGCGCGCGCGCCAACGACAGTCGCGGCTAAGGCTGTGCGAGCGGCGATAGAGAAACATGAAGATCACTGTCGCGATGAACAGCACGATTACCAAAGGCATGTCATCCCCTTGTCAGATAGCGATCAAGACGCACCAACAACACCTTGAACCGCGTTCGCAAACCCGCCGGCAACAGCCGCAGCAACGGCGAGCGGGCAACGTCGAACACCCAGGGTCGCGGTGTGCGCTGCATCGCGGCAACGGGGCGCAAGGCAGCCAGTTGATCAGCGTTCAACCCGGCCACGCGCAACACCCCCGTGCCCGGCCCCAGCCGGGTTTTCACCTCATCCTCGAACCGGATCACATGCAGCGGTGCCGTGACCTTTTCGCGGATCTTGCCGACCAGCGCGGCGGGGTCATAGTCCTGAACCCACTCGCGCTGTATCAACTCATCCCATGCGATCGGCTTGGGCCGCCACAGCAGTTGATGCTTGTGCCAGCTACGCAGCCAGCTGTCGCGCTCGCGCAGGCAGATCACGAATTCGACCTCATAGCCCAGCGCGCGGGCCGAGGTCTCGATCGCGCGCAGAACCGACGGGGCCTGATAATAGAGCGGCCGCGCCTGCCGCGTGGCGGGCATCGTGCCCATGAAATCCTCGGACGACAGGATCAGCGTATCGCCCGGCTGGTGCCCCACCATTTCCAGCGCCACGCTCAGGCTTTTCTGGATACGCGCCTGAAACGCCTGTTGCTGCTTGGGGTCAAAATCACGACAGGCCTGCAACATCACCGTAAAGGGCGGCAGCCCACGCGAGACATAGAGAACATTACCGGGAAGGTTTTTTTTGTTCGCCCGCAGCAGATGCTGGATGCTGGTCGAACCGGCCTTGTGCAGACCACAATGGATGACGAGGCGCGCCATGGGTTATGACGCGCCTCGTATCAGATCAGACAGTCCGTTCGACCATCATCTTCTTGATCTGCGCGATGGCCTTGGCCGGGTTCAGACCTTTCGGGCAGGTCTTGGCGCAGTTCATGATGGTGTGGCAGCGGTAAAGCTTGAACGGATCTTCGAGGTTATCCAGACGCTCGCCCGTGGCCTCATCGCGCGAGTCGATGATCCAGCGATAAGCGTGCAGCAGCGCGGCGGGGCCGAGATACCGGTCGCCGTTCCACCAGTAGCTGGGGCACGAGGTCGAGCACGAGGCGCACATGACGCACTCATACAGGCCGTCCAGCTTCTTGCGATCTTCGATCGACTGGCGCCACTCTTTCGCGGGCCGGTTGGTCTTGGTTTCCAGCCAGGGCATGATCGACGCGTGCTGCGCATAGAAATGCGTCAGGTCGGGGATCAGGTCCTTGACCACCGGCATATGCGGCAGCGGATAGATCTTCACGTCGCCCTTGATCTCGTCCATGCCGTAGATACAGGCCAGCGTGTTGATGCCGTCGATGTTCATCGCGCACGAGCCGCAGATGCCTTCGCGGCACGAACGGCGGAAGGTCAGCGTCGCGTCGACCTTGTTCTTGATGTAGATCAGCGCATCCAGAACCATCGGCCCGCAATCGTCCATATCGACGAAATAGGTATCAACCCGGGGGTTCTGACCATCATCGGGGTTCCAGCGATAGATCCGGAACGCGCGCACATTCGTCGCGCCCTCGGGCTTGGGCCAGGTTTTCCCGGTCGTGACCTTCGAGTTCTTCGGAAGTGTAAACTGAACCATCTGTGCCTCCTCAGAACGTCCGCGCCTTGGGCGCGATTTTTGCCAGACTGATGCCACCCTGATCTTCGGTGGTCAGCGGTGCTTCGACCACAGGGCGATAGCTGAGCTCGACCTTGTTGCCGTCGACACGCGAAATGGTGTGCTTGCGCCATTCCTTGTCGTCGCGCGTCGGGTAATCCTCGTGCGCGTGGGCGCCACGGCTTTCGTGACGGGCCTCGGCACCATAGATCGTGGCCAGGGCGTTCGGCATCAGGTTGGTCAGTTCCAGCGTTTCCATCAGGTCGCTGTTCCAGACCAGCGAGGTGTCGGTGACCTTGAGATCGTCCATCTTGGCGGCGATGGCCGTCATCTTCTCGACGCCCTCTTTCAGGGTCTTGTCGGTACGGAACACCGCGGCATCCGACTGCATGGTCTTTTGCATTTCAAGACGCAGATCGGCGGTGGCGATGCCACCCTTGGCATGGCGCAGGTCGTCGAAACGGGCAAAGGCCTTGTCGATCTGGGCTTGCGGCGCAACCGGCACCGGGGTGCTGGCGTCGACAACCTTGCCGGCGCGGATAGCGGCGGCGCGGCCAAAGACCACAAGGTCGATCAGCGAGTTCGAGCCCAGGCGGTTGGCACCGTGCACCGAGGCACAGCCGGCCTCGCCCACGGCCATCAGGCCGGGCACGACAGCATTGGCATCGGCGGCGGTCGGGTTCAGCACCTCGCCCCAATAGTTGGTCGGGATACCGCCCATGTTGTAGTGAACCGTCGGCAGAACCGGGATCGGCTCCTTGGTCACATCGACACCGGCAAAGATCTTGGCGCTTTCCGAAATGCCCGGCAGGCGCTCGGCCAGGGTTTCCGGCGGCAGGTGGTTCAGGTGCAGGTGGATGTGATCCCCCTCTTTACCCACGCCGCGGCCTTCGCGGATTTCCATGGTCATCGACCGCGAAACATAGTCGCGCGGCGCCAGGTCTTTATAGGTCGGCGCATAGCGTTCCATGAAACGCTCGCCTTCGCTGTTGGTCAGGTAGCCGCCTTCACCGCGGGCACCCTCGGTGATCAGACAGCCCGAACCGTAGATGCCGGTCGGGTGGAACTGAACGAACTCCATGTCCTGCAGCGCCAGGCCGGCACGGGCCACCATGCCGCCACCGTCGCCGGTGCAGGTGTGGGCCGAGGTGGCCGAGAAGAACGCGCGGCCGTAACCACCGGTGGCCAGAACCACCATCTTGGCGTTGAACACGTGGAACGTGCCATCGTCCAGCTTCCAGCACAGAACGCCCTGGCATTCGCCGGCGTCGCTCATCAGCAGGTCGATGGCGAAATATTCAATGTAGAATTCGGCGTTGTTCTTCAGCGACTGGCCATACAGCGTGTGCAGGATGGCGTGGCCGGTGCGGTCGGCGGCGGCGCAGGTACGCTGCACCGGCGGGCCTTCACCGTATTCGGTGGTGTGGCCACCGAACGGGCGCTGATAGATCTTGCCCTCTTCGGTGCGCGAGAACGGCACGCCGTAATGGTCCAGCTCGTACACGGCCTTGGGGGCCTCGCGTGCCAGATATTCCATCGCGTCGGTATCGCCCAGCCAGTCCGAGCCCTTGACGGTGTCATACATGTGCCACTGCCAGCTGTCCGGGCCCATGTTGCCCAGGGACGCGGCGATGCCGCCCTGTGCCGCAACCGTGTGCGAGCGGGTCGGGAACACCTTGGTCACACAAGCGGTGCGCAGGCCCTGTTCGGCCATGCCCAGCGTGGCGCGCAGACCGGCGCCGCCGGCCCCCACAACCACCACGTCATAGTTGTGCGTTTCGTAATCGTATGCAGCCATTGTTCTTGGTGCTCCTTACAGCGCGATGCGGGCCAGCGCGAAGAGGCCGGTCGCGGCGGCGGCGTAGCTCAGGCAGGTCGCGCCGATGATAAAGATCTTGCGGTTGATGCCATGGGTATAGTCCTCGATGGCAACGCGGATACCGTTCTTGAAGTGCATGAAGCCGACCCACAGGGTCAGCCCGGCAACGATCGCGGGGAACGGACGGCCGAAATAGGCGACAACCTCGGCATGGGGTTTGCCCAGCATCGGCCCAAAGGTGAACACGAACAGCGGCACCAGGATCAGCAGGGCAACGGCGCTGACGGTCATGCCCCAGAAATGCTCGGTGCCGCTATGGGCGGCGCCCATGCCCACGGCACGTTTACGGTCGGTCAGATAACGCATCTTGGCCTCCTCAGATCACAACGACGGTGAACAGCGTGGCCAGAACCGACCCGATGATCACGGCCCAGCCCAGCTTGGTGGCGGTCGGGATGTCAAAGCCACGGCCGGTATCCCAGATCAGGTGACGCACACCGGCAAAGGTGTGATACCACAGCGCCCAGAGCGACAGGAACATCACCACATCCCCGATGAACGAGGTCAGCACGGCATCCGCCATTTCGAAATACCCTTCGCCGGTCGAGGCGGCCAGCAGCCACCACACCACCAGCAGCGCGCCGACCAGAAGGCCAGCGCCGGTGATCCGGGTCAGAATGGACGTGATCGAGGTAAGTTGAGGCCGGTAAATCTGAAGATGGGGGGAAAGCGGCCGGTTCCCCCGGTTCACATCAGCCATGGAGTGTCCCTTTAGTTAGGCGCGTAAGCGTTTTCTTTGGGATTTGTGATAACGATTTTTCCGCCCGAGTCACGAGTTTCGAGCATAAATTGCAAAAATTTTGCAACATTCCCGGTTTTGGACATTGTTCGTGATCGCATAAAAATATTTTGCGATCACAAAAAGGTAGGCCCCGACGTTTTCCGCCGGGGCCCACCTAGGATGACGTCGATCGCTTAGCTGTCGAAAGAAATCGACAGGGCGAATTCCGCATCTTCGCCGCTGGCTTCGAAGTAACGCAGATCAATCGAGACATTATCGTTCAGCGAACGGCTGACGCCCAGGTTCCAGTCTTCGCCGTCCCCGCTGAGGTCCCAGGCGTATTCGGCCGAGAGTTCATAGTTGTCGGCAACCTCGAAAGACACACCCTGAGTGAAGGACTCGGCGCCCATCAGATCCGACGACAGCGACGAGCTGGCCGCGATCTTGTCGGTCAGCGCGTAATCGAAGGTCAGGATCAGCTCTTCGCTGTCGAACCCGGAGTCGTCGTAATAATAGCGCAGATACGACACGTCATATTCGATCGAGCCAAAGCTGCCGCCGTACCCGACATAGAGGTCATATTCGAAGTTATCGGCGGTGCCGAAGTCGACGTTCGACGCCCAGATGCCAGCATAAAAGCCCGCGCCGATGTCAAACTCGATATAGGGCTGGATTGCCGCGCCACCGTCGGTTTGCGTCACGCCGCCAGAGACATAGTTACTGGTCACAGTCACGCCATAGCTTACGGACGGTTCTGCCAACGCCACACCGCCCATGGCCGAGAGGGCAACGACGCCCGCAGAAATGTAGGACACCTTCAACATGGGTATTTTCTCCTGATATCAACCCACTAGAGTTCTTTTGAACTTCACTCGGACTTTCCGAGATTGTTATGTTGTTACAAACCCATCGTTGCTGCAAGCGGCAAAACGCGCAATCAAAAAGCGGCCTGAATGTACGTAAAGACATTCAGGCCGCCAAAAATCAGATTAGCTGCTTATTTCTTGATCACAGCAACGGCTGATCAGATTACATCGGCATCAGCGCCCAGTAATCGAGATCCAGCAGAACCTCGGGCAGGTATTTGCCGTCGTCGCCTTTCAGGGCGAAGGGCGCGCCGCCCTTGGTGGCGACCAGCCGCAGGCGAATGGCGCCAACGCCGGGCGCGCTGGTTTCGGCCTTGTCCAGAACCTCGGACCAGGCCTTGACGGTCAGCCCGCTGAAACAGGGGTTGGCATGCGCGCCGCCATTGAGGCCGACGATCATCTGCGCGTTGGCCAGCCCGTTGAACGACAGCGCCCGCGCCATCGAGATCACATGCCCGCCATAGATCAGCCGCTGCCCGTCGGGGCGGAAGGTGGCGTCGAAATGCACCTTGGCGGTGTTCTGCCACAGGCGGGTGGCGATCATGTGCTCGGCCTCTTCGATGGTCACGCCATCGACATGGTCGATGGTCTCGCCCACCTCGTAATCGCCCCAGCGATGGCCCTCGCCCGCCAGATCGAAATCGTAATTGGTGAAATCCAGCCCCTCGGGGATGACCAGATCGGACGGATCAACCACCTTGGCCAGCGTCGGCAGCACGGTTTCGGGCGCCGGGGCGTCCAGGTTGTTTTTACGCACCATCACCCAGCGCACATATTCCAGCACAACCTCGTCGCGCTGGTTCAGACCACGGGTGCGCACGTAAACCACGCCCGACTTGCCGTTCGAATTTTCCTTCAGGCCGATCACCTCGGATTCCGACCGCAGCGTATCGCCCTCGTAGACCGGTTTCAGCCATTTGCCCTCGGCATAGCCCAGGTTGGCGACGGCGTTCAGCGACACATCGGGAACGGTCTTGCCGAACACCGTATGAAAGGTGATCAGGTCATCCATCGGCGCGCCCGGCAGACCGCTGGCGCGCGCGAATTCGTCCGACGAATACAGGGCATGACGCGCGGGATACAGCGCGTGATACATCGCCCGCTCGCCCCCCGATACGGTGCGCGGCACGGCGTGCTTGATCACCTGCCCGATCTTGTAATCCTCAAAGAAATTACCGGCGTTGGTCTTGGCCATCTTACAATGCCCCCAGTTTCATGTCGGGCGCATAGTCGCCCTCGGTTTCTTTGACCACCGCCTGCGCACAGCGCATCTTGCCGGTGGTTGCGTCATAGGCATAGGCGGGGCTGCCATACAGCTCCCAGCCCTTGGACAGCGCCTCGGTCACCTTGTGACAAAAGGCAGATGTGTCCTCTTCGGTCAGCAGGCGATAGGCCTTCATGGCTTAGGCACCTGCCGCCAGCGCGGCGATGGCATCGGCCTTGGCCAGGGTTTCCTTGGCGGTGACGATATGCAGGTTCTCGACGATCTTGCCGTCTACGACCGCAACGCCCAGGCCCTCTTTCTCGGCCTGCTCGAACGCCTCGATCTGGCGGCGGGCCAGGTCGATCTCGGCCTCGGTCGGGGCAAAGGCATCGTTGGTGATGGCGACCTGCGCCGGGTGGATCAGAGTCTTGCCGTCAAAGCCCATATCGCGGCCCTGCTCGCATTCGGCCTTCAGACCCTCGTCATCCTTGAACGCGTTATAGACGCCATCAACAGCCACGATGCCCTCGGCGCGAGCGGCCAGCAGGCACAGTTGCAGCGAGGTGATCATCGGCAGGCGATCGGCACGGAAGCGGCACTTCAGCTCTTTCGCCAGGTCGTTGGTGCCCATCACGAAACCGGCCATGCGCGGATGCGCGGCGAGCTCATGCGCGTTGATCATGCCGATCGGCGTTTCCATCATCGCCCACAGCGGCACATCGGGGATCAGGTCGGCCACGGCCTGCACATCGGCGGCGCTGCCCACCTTGGGGATCAGGATCGCGTCGATATCGGCGCCGACAAAGGCCAGCACGTCATCACGGCCCCATTCGGTATCCAGCCCGTTGACGCGCACGATCTTGGCGCGGGGGCCATAACCACCGGCGGCCAGCGTTTCGGCCAGCAGAGCGCGGGCGTTGACCTTTTCGTCGATCGCGACCGCATCTTCGAGGTCAAAGATGATGGCATCGACCGGCAGGGTCTTGGCCTTTTCAAGGGCCCGATCCTTGGAACCGGGAATATAAAGAACCGAACGATAGGGGCGTGCCTGGGTGGTCATGATTCTGGTCTCCGCAATTTTGTTGCGCAAAACACCACACAGGCGCAGCAAATGGCAACCCCCGATTTGCCGCGTTGCAGAATATTCGGCTAGATCAGCCCGTCCCAGATCAGCTTGGCCCCGGTGACGGTCAGCAACACATAGGTCACCGCAAAGAAGGCGCGCTCGGGCATCAGCCGATGCGCCCGCACCCCCAGCCACGCCCCGATCAGCGCAAAGGGCGCCAGCATCAGATCGGCCCGCAACGTATCGTTCGAGAAAAAGCCCAGCGCGGCATAAGGCACGAATTTCAGCAGATTGATGATCCAGAACACCAGAACGGTCGTCGCCTGGAACGTGGTTTTGCCCAGGCCCTGCGCCAGCAGGAACACCGCCACCGGCGGCCCGCCGGCATGGCTGATGAAACTGGTGAACCCGGCGGTGGTGCCCGCCACCACCCCGCCCCATTGCGGAAAGGGCCGCCCCCGGATCCGAAACAGCCCCGCGCGCAGCGCCAGCTGATACAGCACAAACCCCAAAGCCACCGCGCCAATCAGCAGGCGAAACAAATCGGGATCGGCCGCGCGAAACAGCAGCGCGCCCAGCGCCACGCCGGGCACCGCGCCCGCGATCAGCAACAGGGCGGCGCGCGTGTCCCAGCGCCGCCAATAGGGCCCCAGCGTCGCCAGGTCGACCAGCATCAGCAGCGGCAGCATCAGCCCCACCGCAGCCGCCGGCGGCAGGATCAGCGCCAGAATCGGCGTCGCGGCGAACGCGGCGCCCGACCCGAAACCGGCCTTGGATATGCCCGCAAAGATCACCGCGGGAATCGCCAGAACAAAGAACATCAGGTCAAAGGTGATCATCCGCGCCCTGCCATTTCCTTTGTTTGAGCGGCCACAATGAACGCTGTTAGGTTAAAAAGTGCCAAGTTTACGCTAACGCCGCGCAACATCCTTGCGCGATGCGCCGCGAATGGATAGGCATTCCCCCGATTTCAACCAGATCGGGGACCTAATTCAATGGCCAGACCCAAGATTGCCCTTATCGGCGCCGGACAAATCGGCGGCACCCTTGCCCACCTCGCTGCCATCAAGGAACTGGGCGACGTCGTCCTGTTCGACATCGCCGACGGCACCCCCCAGGGCAAGGCCCTGGACATCGCTGAATCGGGCCCGTCCGAAGGCTTTGACGCCGCGATGAAAGGCACCACCGACTATGCCGATATCGCCGGCGCCGACGTCATCATCGTGACCGCTGGCGTGCCGCGCAAGCCGGGCATGTCGCGCGATGACCTGCTGGGCATCAACCTGAAAGTCATGAAGTCGGTCGGTGAAGGCATTGCTGCCCACGCCCCCGACGCGTTCGTGATCTGCATCACCAACCCGCTGGACGCCATGGTTTGGGCGCTGCAGCAATTCTCGGGCCTGCCCGCGAACAAGGTTGTCGGCATGGCCGGCGTGCTGGACTCGGCCCGCTTCCGCCACTTCCTGTCGGTCGAGTTCAACGTCTCGATGCGCGACGTCACCGCCTTTGTGCTGGGTGGCCACGGCGATACCATGGTTCCCTCGGTCCGCTACTCGACCGTTGGCGGCATCCCGCTGCCCGACCTGGTGGAAATGGGCTGGACCACCCAAGAGAAACTGGACGCCATCGTTCAGCGCACCCGTGACGGCGGCGCCGAGATCGTTGGCCTGCTGAAAACCGGCTCGGCCTACTACGCCCCGGCAACCAGCGCCATCGAAATGGCCGAAGCCTATCTGAAAGACCAAAAGCGCCTGCTGCCCTGCGCGGCCTATTGCGACGGCGAATTCGGCCTGAACGGCATGTATGTCGGCGTGCCGACCATCATCGGCGCCGGCGGCATCGAAAAGATCGTGGACATCAAGCTGTCGAAAGAAGAGCAAGAGATGTTCACCAAATCGGTCGATGCGGTCAAAGGTCTGGTCGAGGCCTGCAAAGGCATCGACAGCTCGCTGGCCTAAGCCAGAACGCATTCCGGAACGGGGCGGCCTTTGCCGCCCCGTTCTGCTTTGTGACGCTACGTCGATTGCCGTAACAAAAACGTCGCATACCCCCCGAATCACATTTCGTTACATTTTCCAAGCTGCAACGCAGCAAGATGTGATCACACTATTCTGGGGCGTGATCACAAAGGTCGGAATTTTGGCCTTATTCGCACCCTTCCTCATAAAAACCTTTGGTTTGCCCGCCCGCCCGTGCCATTACCGCCTGTGAAATGCACTAGAATGGGACACACTTCATGAACATTCATGAGTATCAGGCGAAGGCTCTTCTTCGCTCCTATGGCGCCCCGGTCTCCGACGGCCGGGTCGTTCTGAAAGCAGACGAAGCCAAGACCGCCGCGGGCGAGCTTGACGGCCCGCTGTGGGTGGTCAAGGCGCAAATCCACGCCGGTGGCCGTGGTAAGGGCAAATTCAAAGAAGCCGATGCCGGCGAAAAAGGCGGCGTCCGCCTGGCCAAATCGGTCGAAGAAGCTGCCGAAGAAGCCAAGAAGATGCTCGGCCGCACCCTGGTGACCCACCAGACCGGCCCGGTCGGCAAGCAAGTCAACCGCATCTATATCGAACATGGCTCGGGCATCGAGCGCGAGCTGTATCTCGCCCTGCTGGTCGATCGTGGCACCTCGCGCATCTCGTTCGTGTGCTCGACCGAAGGCGGCATGGACATCGAAGAAGTCGCGGCCTCGACCCCCGAAAAGATCCTGTCGTTCACCGTTGATCCGGCCACCGGCTATCAGCAGTTCCACGGCCGCCGCATCGCGTTCGCCCTGGGCCTGGAAGGCAAGCAGGTCAAGGAATGCGTGGCGCTGATGGGCATCCTCTACAAAGCCTTCGTCGAGAAGGACATGGAGATGCTGGAGATCAACCCGCTGATCATCACCGACGAAGGCAGCATCAAGGTGCTGGACGCCAAGGTCGGCTTTGACGGCAACGCCGTGTATCGCCACCCCGACATCGCCGCCCTGCGCGACGAAACCGAGGAAGACCCGAAAGAACTGGCCGCGTCGAAGTTCGACCTGAACTACATCGCGCTGGACGGCGAAATCGGCTGCATGGTGAACGGTGCCGGCCTGGCCATGGCCACCATGGACATCATCAAGCTGTACGGCGCCGAGCCGGCCAACTTCCTCGACGTGGGTGGCGGCGCCACCACCGAGAAAGTCACCGAAGCCTTCAAGATCATCACCTCGGACCCCAACGTGAAGGGCATCCTGGTGAACATCTTTGGCGGCATCATGCGTTGTGACGTCATCGCCGAAGGCGTTGTCGCGGCCGTGAAAGAAGTGGGCCTGCAGGTTCCGCTGGTCGTGCGCCTGGAAGGCACCAACGTGGAAGCCGGTAAAGAGATCATCAACACCTCTGGCCTGAACGTGATCGCCGCGGACAACCTGTCGGATGGTGCTGAGAAAATCGTGAAAGCGGTGAAGGGATAAGAAGAATGGCTGTTCTCGTAGACAAAAATACCAAGGTCATCTGCCAGGGCTTCACCGGCTCGCAGGGCACCTTTCACTCGGAACAGGCGATTGCCTACGGCACCCAGATGGTCGGCGGCGTGACCCCCGGCAAGGGTGGCCAAAGCCATCTGAACTTGCCCGTGTTCAACTCGGTTCACGAAGCGAAAGCCAAGACCGAAGCCAACGCCACCGTGATCTACGTTCCGCCGCCGTTCGCGGCCGACTCGATCCTCGAAGCGATCGACGCCGAGATGGAACTGATCGTCTGCATCACCGAAGGCATCCCGGTGCTGGACATGATGAAGGTCAAGCGCGCGCTGATGGACAGCTCCAGCCGTCTGATCGGCCCGAACTGCCCCGGCATCATCACCCCCGACGCCTGCAAAATCGGCATCATGCCCGGTCATATCCACAAGCGTGGGTCGGTCGGCGTTGTGTCGCGTTCGGGCACCCTGACCTATGAGGCCGTCAAGCAGACCTCTGATATCGGTCTGGGCCAGTCGACCGCCGTCGGCATCGGTGGCGACCCGATCAAGGGCACCGAGCATATCGACGTGCTGGACATGTTCCTGGACGACCCGGAAACCCAGTCGATCATCATGATCGGTGAAATCGGTGGCTCGGCCGAAGAAGAAGCCGCCGAATTCCTGGCCGAACAGAAGAAGAAAGGCCGCTGGAAGCCCGTCGCCGGTTTCATCGCTGGCCGCACCGCCCCTCCGGGACGTCGCATGGGCCACGCTGGCGCGATCGTCGCCGGTGGCAAAGGTGGCGCCGAAGACAAGATCGAAGCCATGAAATCGGCCGGTATCATTGTCGCCGAAAGCCCGGCCGGTCTGGGCGAGGCTGTTCTGAAGGCGATCGGCTAACCCCGATCGGCTTCGGTGGCGCCCGCCACTGTCGCAAAGGCTTGGTAAATGGTCTTGGACTGCAACGATCCGCGTTTCGTCTTTATCAAGACGCGCAAAACCGGAGGCACTTCGGTTGAGATGGCCCTGCAAAAGGCAGCGGCCATCTCGGATGCCCCCGTGATCGAACAGACCGACGCCGTTACCGCGCTTCGCAAGCTGCCTGCCGACCAGGCGTCCCCCCGGGGGCGCATCCGGTACACTCACATGCCTGCGGCCGGGATGCGCCAGCATCTCGGCCCCAAGCAACGGAACGACAGCACGATCATCGCCACGGTGCGCAATCCCTTTGCCCGCATGATCCCGCCGTTCCACCTCTGCCGTTCCCGCAACGGCGCCGCCCCTTTGACCGATATCGCATCGACCCGGGCGGAATTTCTGGAATTTCTACAGTCCGACAGCTGGGGCGATGACCGCGAAGTCGTCACGATTGATGGAGAGCACATCGTCGACGCCGCGATCCGCCTGGAACATCTGCCCGGTGACACCGCAGATGTCTGTGATCAGCTGGGGCTGCAACGCGATCCGGCTGATATGCCGATCACCAAATCGACCAAGGCCCTCCGCAGCGGCCTTGGCATTGCCGATCACCCTACCCCCCCAGCCGTTTCGATCGTTCAAGATCGGATGGCCTGGGTTCTTGACCATTACGACGACCCGGAGACCCCACTTCACTAACCCCTTCCCGGTCGTGTCCGCGCACCGGGATCGAAAGAACAAGAAGCGACCCCACCCCTGTCAGGGAACAACAAATGAACGACCAGACCCCCAACGATCTTTTTCATGCATCATCGTTCCTACAAGGCCACAACGCCGAGTATGTGGAACAGCTTTATGCCCGCTATGCCAATGACCCGAATGCGGTCGACGCGGCATGGCAGCAATTCTTCTCTGCACTTGGCGACGCCGATATGGACGTCAAGGCCGAGGCCGCCGGCCCGTCATGGCAACGCGCCGACTGGCCGCCCGTGCCCAATGACGATCTGACCGCCGCGCTGGATGGCCAATGGGCCGCGCCCGCGGTCGAGGCCAAGGGCGCCGGCAAGAAGATTGCCGCCAAGGCCGCCGAAAAGGGCATCGAGGTGTCCGACGACCAGATCAAGCGCGCCGTGCTGGATTCGATCCGCGCCCTGATGATCATCCGCGCCTACCGCATCCGCGGCCACCTGGTGGCCGATCTCGACCCGCTGGGCATGCGCGACGGCAATGCCCACCCCGAGCTGGATCCCAAATCCTACGGTTTCACCGATGCCGACATGGATCGCCCGATCTTTATCGACAATGTTCTGGGCCTGCAGATCGCTTCTCTGCGCCAGATCCTGGACATCGTGAAACGCACCTATTGCGGCACCTTCGCCCTGCAATACATGCACATCTCCGACCCCGAGCAGGCCAGCTGGCTGAAAGAGCGCATCGAGGGTTACGGCAAGGAAATCGCCTTTACCCGCGAGGGCCGCAAAGCGATCCTGAACAAGCTGGTCGAGGCCGAAGGTTTCGAGAAGTTCCTGCATGTCAAATACATGGGCACCAAGCGTTTCGGCCTGGACGGCGGTGAAAGCCTGATCCCGGCGATGGAACAGATCATCAAGCGCGGTGGCAGCCTGGGCGTAAAGGAAATCGTGATCGGCATGCCGCACCGCGGCCGCCTGTCGGTGCTGGCCAACGTGATGGCCAAGCCCTACCGCGCCATCTTCAACGAATTCCAGGGCGGCAGCTTCAAGCCCGAGGATGTCGATGGGTCGGGCGACGTGAAATACCACCTGGGCGCCAGCTCGGACCGCGAGTTCGACGGCAACAGGGTGCACCTGTCGCTGACCGCCAACCCCTCGCACCTTGAGGCGGTAAACCCGGTCGTGCTGGGCAAATGCCGCGCCAAGACCGACCAGAACAAGGATCCGATCCGCCACACCGTGATCCCGATCCTGCTGCACGGCGATGCAGCCTTTGCGGGCCAGGGCGTCGTGGCCGAATGTTTCGCCCTGTCGGGCCTGCGCGGTCACAAGACCGGCGGCACGATCCACATCGTGGTGAACAACCAGATCGGCTTTACCACCGCTCCGCACTTCTCGCGCAGCTCGCCCTACCCGACCGACAACGCGCTGGTCGTCGAGGCGCCGATCTTCCACGTCAATGGCGATGACCCCGAGGCCGTGGTGCATGCTGCACGCGTCGCCACCGAGTTCCGCCAGAAATTCCACAAGGACGTGGTTCTCGACATCTTCTGCTATCGCCGCTTCGGTCACAACGAAGGCGACGAGCCGATGTTCACCAACCCGTTGATGTACAAGAAGATCAAGACCCACAAAACCACTCTGCAGCTCTATACCGAGCGCCTGGTGGCCGATGGTCTGATCCCGGAAGGTGAAATCGAAGACATGAAGGCCGCGTTCCAGGCCTACCTCAACGAAGAGTTCGAGGCCGGCAAGGAATACAAGCCCAACAAGGCCGACTGGCTGGATGGCCGCTGGGCCCACCTCAACCGCGAGGGCGAGGATTACCAGCGCGGCGACACCTCGATCAAACCCGAGACCATGGAAGAGGTCGGCAAGGCCCTGACCACGGCGCCCAACGACTTTGCCCTGCACAAGACCGTGGGCCGTCTCTTGGAAACCAAGCAAGAGATGTTCACCACCGGCAAGGGCTTTGACTGGGCCACCGCCGAGGCGCTGGCCTTTGGCTCGCTGCTGACCGAGGGCTATCCGGTGCGCCTGGCCGGCCAGGACGCCACCCGCGGCACCTTCTCGCAGCGCCATTCGGGCCTGGTGAACCAGGAAACCGAAGAGCGTTACTATCCGCTGAACCACATCCGCGACGGTCAGGCCAATTACGAGGTCATCGACTCGATGCTGTCGGAATACGCGGTGCTGGGCTTTGAATACGGCTATTCGCTGTCCGAACCCAACGCGCTGGTGATGTGGGAAGCCCAGTTCGGCGACTTTGCCAACGGCGCGCAGATCATGTTCGACCAGTTCATCAACTCGGGCGAACGCAAATGGCTGCGGATGTCGGGCCTGGTGATGCTGCTGCCGCACGGCTTTGAGGGCCAGGGCCCCGAGCACAGCTCGGCCCGCCTGGAACGGTTCCTGCAGCTTTGCGCCGAGGACAACTGGATCGTGGCGAACTGTTCGACGCCTGCGAACTATTTCCACATCCTGCGCCGTCAGCTGCACCGCAGCTTCCGCAAGCCGCTTGTGCTGATGACGCCCAAGTCGCTGCTGCGTCACAAGATGTGCGTTTCCAACACCGAAGACTTTACCACCGGCTCCTCCTTCCATCGGGTGCTTTGGGATGACGCCGAACACGGCAATTCCGACACCAAGCTGGTGGCAGATGACAAGATCAAGCGCGTCGTCATGTGCTCGGGCAAGGTCTATTACGACCTGCTCGAAGAACGCGACGCCCGCGGGATCGACGACATCTACCTGCTGCGCGTGGAACAGTTCTATCCGTTCCCGGCCATCTCGATGGCCAAGGAACTGGGACGTTTCCCGCAGGCGGAAATGGTGTGGTGCCAGGAAGAACCCAAGAACCAGGGTGCCTGGACCTTCATCGAGCCGAACATCGAATGGGTTCTGACCCGTATCGGTGCCAAGCATTCGCGTCCCCGCTATGCGGGCCGCAACGCCTCGGCTTCGCCCGCGACGGGCCTCGCCAGCCAGCACAAAGCACAACAAACTGCGCTCGTGAATGATGCGCTGACCATTGAAGGGTAATTGAACATGACCACCGAAGTCCGCGTCCCGACCCTGGGCGAAAGCGTAACCGAAGCCACCGTCGCAACCTGGTTCAAGAAACCCGGCGATGCCGTCGCAGTTGATGAGATGCTGTGCGAACTGGAAACCGATAAGGTCACCGTCGAGGTTCCCTCGCCGGTCGCCGGCACCCTGGGCGACATCATCGCCGCCGAGGGCGATACCGTAGGTGTCGACGCCCTGCTGGCCACCATCGCCGAAGGCGGCGCTGCCGCTGCATCGGCCCCGGCCGCCGCGCCTGCCGCTGCTGCCGCCCCCGCCGCCAGCGCAGGCGGTGCCAGCGTTGACGTGATGGTGCCCACCCTGGGCGAAAGCGTCACCGAGGCCACCGTTTCGACCTGGTTCAAGAAGGTCGGCGACACTGTCGCTCAGGATGAAATGCTGTGCGAACTGGAAACCGACAAGGTGTCGGTCGAGGTTCCGGCCCCCGCCGCCGGTGTCCTGGCCGAGATCGTCGCCCCCGAGGGCTCCACGGTTGACGCCACCGCCAAGCTGGCCGTCATCGCCTCGGGCGCCGGCGCCGCTGTTGCCGCCGCCCCCGCCGCAGCCCCGGCTGCTGCTGCCCCCGCAGGCGGCAAGGATGTCGAAAACGCCCCCTCGGCCAACAAGCTGATGGCGGAAAAAGGCATCGCCGCCGCCAATGTGCAGGGCTCGGGCCGCGATGGCCGCATCATGAAAGAGGACGTGCTGAAAGCCGCTCTCGCCCCGGCTGCCGCCCCTGCCCCGGCCGCCGCGCCGCGCGCCCCCGTGGCCGCCGATGACGCCGCCCGCGAGGAACGCGTCAAGATGACCCGCCTGCGCCAGACCATCGCCAAGCGCCTGAAGGATGCTCAGAACAGCGCGGCCATCCTGACCACCTATAACGAGGTGGACATGACTGCGGCCATGGAACTGCGTTCGCAATACAAGGACCTGTTCGAGAAGAAACACGGCGTCCGCCTGGGCTTTATGTCCTTCTTCACCAAGGCCTGCTGCCACGCGCTGAAAGAGATCCCCGAAGTCAACGCCGAGATCGACGGCACCGACATCGTGTACAAGAACTATGTGCACATGGGCATCGCTGCCGGCACCCCGCAGGGCCTGGTGGTTCCGGTCATCCGTGACGCCGACAAGATGTCGTTCGCCGAGATCGAGAAAGCCATCGCCGAGAAAGGCCGCCGCGCCCGCGACGGCAAGCTGTCGATGGCCGAGATGCAGGGCGGCACCTTCACCATCTCGAACGGTGGTGTCTACGGCTCGCTGATGTCCTCGCCCATTCTGAACCCCCCGCAGTCGGGTATTCTGGGCATGCACAAGATCCAGGACCGCCCCATGGTCATCAACGGCGAGATCAAGATCCGCCCGATGATGTACCTGGCCCTGTCCTACGATCACCGCATCGTCGACGGCAAAGGCGCCGTGACCTTCCTGGTTCGCGTCAAAGAGGCGATGGAAGATCCCCGCCGCCTGCTGATGGATCTGTAAGATCTGACCGACACATAACGACGGGGCGGGCCGAGGCTCGCCCCATTCTTTACGCCCCACCCAAGGGGCACACAGGAGAGATAAATGGCTGACTATGATGTCATCGTGATCGGCGGCGGCCCCGGCGGCTATGTCTGCGCGATCCGCTGCGCCCAGCTGGGCCTGAAAACCGCCTGCGTCGAGGGGCGCGAAACCCTGGGCGGCACCTGCCTGAACGTGGGCTGCATCCCGTCCAAGGCGCTGCTGCACGCGTCGCACAGCCTGCACGAGGCCGAGCACAATTTCGAAAAGATGGGCCTGAACGCCGGCAAGGTGAAGGTCGATTGGGAAAAGATGATCGCCTACAAGGACGACGTGATCGGCCAGAACACCAAGGGCATCGAATTCCTGTTCAAAAAGAACAAGGTCGACTGGCTGAAAGGCTGGGGCTCGATCCCCGCGGCCGGCAAGGTCCAGGTCGGCGACGAAGTGCACACCGCCAAGAACATCGTCATCGCCACCGGGTCGGAATCGGCCTCGCTGCCGGGCGTTGATGTGGACGAGAAAATCGTCGTCACCTCGACGGGTGCGCTGGAACTGCCCAAGATTCCGAAAAAGATGGTCGTCATCGGCGCCGGTGTTATCGGCCTGGAAATGGGCTCGGTCTATGCGCGTCTGGGCGCCGAGGTGACCGTGGTCGAATTCCTCGACAACATCACCCCCGGCATGGATGCCGAAGTGGCGCGCAGCTTCCAGAAGCTGCTGAAAAAGCAGGGCCTCGATTTCATCCTGGGCGCCGCCGTGCAGAACGTGGAAACCACCAAGACCAAGGCCAAGGTGAACTACAAGCTGCGCAAGGACGACAGCGAGCATTCGCTGGATGCCGACGTGGTGCTGGTTGCCACCGGCCGCAAACCCTATACCGACGGTCTGGGCCTCGAGGCCCTGGGCGTGGCAATGGAACAGCGCGGCCAGGTCAAGATCGACGCGCATTGGGCGACCAATGTCAAAGGCATCTATGCCATCGGTGACGCGGTTGTCGGCCCGATGCTGGCCCACAAGGCCGAAGACGAAGGCATGGCCGTCGCCGAGGTTCTGGCCGGCAAGCATGGCCACGTGAACTATGACGTGATCCCCGGCGTGATCTACACCGCCCCCGAGGTCGCCTCGGTCGGCAAGACCGAAGAGCAGCTCAAGGCCGAAGGCCGCGCCTACAAGGTTGGCAAGTTCAGCTTCATGGGCAATGGCCGCGCCAAGGCCGTGTTCCAGGGCGACGGCTTCGTCAAGCTGATCGTCGATGCCGCGACCGACCGCGTTCTGGGCTGCCACATCATCGGCCCGGCGGCCGGCGACATGATCCACGAGATCTGCGTGGCCATGGAATTCGGCGCCTCGGCTCAGGATATCGCCCTGACCTGCCACGCCCACCCGACCTTTAGCGAGGCTGTGCGTGAGGCCGCCCTGGCCTGTGGCGACGGCGCGATCCACGCCTGATAAAAAAACGGCCGGGGTGGAACACGCCCCGGCCGTATCGTCTGGAGTTGCCGCCAGACATAGGGAAAGATGACCGGCAAGGGATAGCCCGGTCACATGTCCCTAACGCCCGGCGGGGCCGTTTCCGTCGCTTTTCCTGAAAATTCGATCAGCCGATCAGCAGCCGCAGCCCCTGCGTCACATCGGTGCGCACCGACAGCCGCAGCGACGGCTCGTCCCCGGCCTTGAGCGCGGCCAGGATGTTGAGGTGATGGCGCGGCGGCTCTGTCCGGCCCGATCGACCGTAAAGCGCCCGCATCGTCGGCCCCAGCTGCAACCACACCGTTTCCAGCATCGCCAGCATCGCCGGCGCCTGCGCGCGTAGGTACAGCGTGCGGTGAAACTCAAGATTGGTGCGGATATAACCGATCGCATCGTTGCGGCTGACGGCCTCGGCAATGCTGCCATTGATCATCTGCAACCTGTCGATCAGCGCCATATGCGCCCGCGGCAAGGCGCGCGCGGCCAGTTCGGGCTCCAGCAGCGCACGCAGCGCGGCCAGTTCCTCGATCCGCTCCGGCGACAGCTCGGGCGTCGAGACCCGGCCCGACGACGACAGTGTCAGCGCGCCCTCGGCCACCAGGCGCCGCACGGCCTCGCGCGCGGGGGTCATGGACACGCCGAACTGGCTGCCAACCCCCCGCAGGGTCAGGGCCGACCCGGGCGTCATCTCGCCATGCATGATACGCGTGCGCAGAGTGCGATAGACGAACTCATGCGCAACGGCCGAACTGTCGGGGGATCTGGGCGTCGGATTCATGTTGCGACTGTGATCACGAAATGGCTTTGCGTCAATCACTCAAACCGCACCTGGTGCAGCTGACGCCCGTTTTCGCGCAGCCAGCCCCGGTGGCGCGCATAGTCGGGACAGACCCGCGCCACCTGCGCCCAGAAGGCCGCTGAATGGTTCATCTCGATCAGATGTGCCACCTCATGCGCGGCGACGTAATCCAGCACCACGGGCGGGGCCATGATCAGCCGCCAGGAAAACATCAGATCGCCCTGCGCCGTGCATGACCCCCAGCGCGAACGGGTGTCGCGCAGCGTGATCCGCCCATACCGCCGGCCCAGCGCCGCGGCATGCCGGTCACAGGCCGCCACCAACCGATCACGCGCCGCCTGTTTCAAAAAGGCCTGAATGCGCGCAGACGCGCGGGCGTCATTGTCGGGCACCAGCAAAGCACCACCCTCGATCCGGGGTGCCCGCAGGCCCGACGCGCCGCGCACGGGCAGCAGCACGCCTTCGAACAGCAACTCGCCCCCCAGCACGGCGCTCTGCGCCTCGGGGCGCTGTTCAAGATGGCCGCGCACCCACTCGGCGCGCTCGTTCAGGAAATCCAACCCCTCGCGCAACGGCGCCTGCGTCGGCAGGGTCAGCGTCACCCGGCCATCAAGTTGCGACACCCGCAGCGAATAGCGCCGCGCCCGCCCCGAGCGGCGCAGCTGCACCTCGACCCGGGGATCGCCCGGCAAAACGGCGACAGAGGGAGTTTCGCGTGTCATGCCGCCATGTTTAGCCAGTCGATTGGGGCCGTCCAGCATCAATTCCGGCAAGGGTCGGAATTGAACCAAAAAGGGCTTTGACACCTTGCGGCACATATGGCACTTCGCTGCGACTCTGTCCGTACATTGACGAACGAAGGGAATGACCATGCCCAAGGAAGAATGGGGCGTAAAACGCGTTTGCCCGAACTGCTCGACCCGTTTTTACGACCTGCAACGTGATCCGATGACCTGCCCGTCCTGCGGACACAGCTTCAGCGCCGAAGCTCTGGCCATCGGCAAGGCCCGCACCCTGGTAGCGGACAAATCGGACGCGAAATCGCAGCCCAGCGCCGACAAGGATCTGGACAATGATGATGACGTGCTGGTCGATGACGACGATGTCGATCTCGATGATGACCTGTTGGATGACGACGATGACGACGACGTTTCGCTCGACGATATCGCCGATGTCGCGTCGGATGATGACGACTGAATAATTTCTGGGGCGGGGGATTTTTTCTCTTGATCTCCCCCGCGCCCTGCCATAGATCACCCGGGCAGGCGGGAACGCCAGCACAAAGATGGGGCCATAGCTCAGTTGGGAGAGCGCTTGCATGGCATGCAAGAGGTCAGGGGTTCGACTCCCCTTGGCTCCACCAAAATCCCTTAGCTTGATAGAATAAACTGGCTTTCGGCGGCTATTGGTCACCGTTGACCAAGCTCATTGATGAACGCTTCCACGCGTCCTGTTCATCGCTCCATCAAGCCCCTCGAGGAGGCGATAGGCACTGGCGCTCTTGGGCGCGATCGGGAGAACGCAACCGCTCTCGCCTATGCGCCCATCGTCAGATACGCCGTGACACCCGGCAGGTCTCTCAACCGGGACATTACGCGCTTGGATAAACGTTCGACTGCTTGACCACGCTATAGACAAAGCTTGTATCGATCGAACCAATGCCGCCGATTAAGTGAAGACGCTTACGGATAAAGTCTTCATAGGCGTTCAGGCCCGACACCATGACTTTCAACAGGTAGTCCGTGCCGCCGGTCAGGATGAAACACTCCAGCACTTCCTCTAGCTGCATGATGCGTTGTTCAAACGTCTTGACCGTTTGTTCGTTATGCTGCGTCAGGCGCACCTGAACGAAGGCTGTGACCGATAGCCCATAGGCAATCGGGTCGACCTGAGCAGCCTCATCTGACTGGTCCAGTTTGATTGTTAGTGCATGATCGTCCTGTGTTCCATCGGGATGATGGATTCCGGGGCCGGTGGGCGATAACCCAATGCACTGTGGGGCCTCTTTGTGTTGT
>NZ_JAOWLE010000006.1 GCF_025751515.1 Actibacterium sp. XHP0104 | reverse complement strand
GCCCCATCAAAACTTCAACCTGCCGCAACTTCGAGACAATCTCTTCGGGCTTCGGTCGCTTGTTCGCCATTCTCAGTCCTCCGTTTCCTAAACATAACGGTGGACCAGTTCAGATGGGGAGGCTCACAAACAACGTTGGTGCTGGTTAGTCCGGATTGGAAGCGTTGCCTCGCTGACTGGCACAGCGTGCCAGCAGACCAAATGCAACACCTGCAGCGATAAACATCAGCCCTTTATCTATCGCATCGCCAGAGGTTCCTGATCCTAGGTAGCGCTTTGTCGCGGCTTCGTAGGCTTCGAACTCGATGAATTGCGTCGCCACGTAAGTGCCCATCGCCACGCGTAGCGCGCCCAGGATGATCAGGGCCCACGCGATCAGTTTTCCAACCAAGACCATCACAGTTCCTCTAGCTAAGTTAGTGGAGCATTAGCTGTCAGAGCCGTGTTTGCAATGGCTGGTGCAACTTAAAGGCGCGGTCAGTTTGCTGGTCGCCGCCGGTCCGTCGCACTTACTCTGCGAACAGAACAAAAACAGAATGTTTAGACAGTTGTTTAGACTTTTCTTCGCGTCAAAGCGTGGTGATCTCTAAGTCATTGAAAAGATTTGGAGGCGAGTACCGGAATCGAACCGGTGTACACGGATTTGCAATCCGCTGCGTCACCACTCCGCCAACTCGCCAGCCGTGTGGTGATCGCCGTTTATCCGATGGAAATTCTCAGCGCAAGACCTTGGCGCGGGGGCTTTGGCACAATCATGGCGGGGCGGCGCCGGAATCGCGCGGCATATGTTGCCCAGCCGGGTTTTATGTGGCATGACGTTTGCGACTGCCACTAGACCAAAGAGTTTAGTCATATGACTGATTACGCCACCCGCCGCCGGATGATGGTCGATACCCAGGTTCGCCCGTCTGATGTCACCAAATTCCCGATCATCGACGCCATGCTGTCGGTCCAGCGCGAGAACTTCGTGCCAACCGAAAAACGCGAGGCCGCTTATATTGGCGAGAACGTCGATCTGGGCGGTGGCCGCGTGGTGCTCGAGGCGCGCACCCTGGCCAAGATGCTGGACGCGATGGATATCCAGAATGACGAGCTGGTGCTCGATGTGGGCTGCGGGCTGGGCTATTCCTCGGCCGTGATCGCCCGCATGGCCGAGGCCGTCGTCGCCGTCGAAGAAGATGAAACCCTGGCCGCCGAGGCCGAGACCGCGCTGGCCGCGGCCGGTGCCGACAACGTGGCCGTGATCGCCGGCCCGCTGGCCGCCGGTTCCGCCAAGCACGGCCCCTATGACGTGATCATGCTGCAAGGCTCTGTCGAGCATATTCCCGCCGCGCTGACCGACCAGCTGCGCGAGGGGGGACGTATTGCCGCATTGTTCATGGAGGGGGCACTTGGCGTATGCAGGGTCGGTTACAAGATTGACGGGGCCGTGACCTGGCGCTTCTCGTTCAACGCGGGGGCTCCGGTACTGCCCGGGTTCGAACGGCAAAGGGCCTTTACGCTGTAAGGCCCTGCATTGATCGTCCCGGCAGGCAACAGGCAAAGGCCGCCGGGTTGAACACGACAGCAGAGGCAGAGAGCAGATGATCAAGGGTATTCGCAGCGCGGTATTCGGTGTGGGCGCGGCCGTCACGGTTGCATTGGGCGCGCCGGGCTATGCCACGGCTGAAACGCTGACAGATGCGCTGATCAGCGCCTACGACAACAGCCGCCTTCTGGAACAGAACCGCGCCCTGCTGCGCGCCGCGGACGAAGGCGTTGCCTCGGCCATGGCCGCGCTGCGCCCGGTGATCGGCTTTACCGCCGATGCCAGTGTCACCGACACCGACACCGCCTCGAACCTGATGAGCAGCTCTGTCGGCCTGGGCGCCGAGTTGACGCTGTATGAGGGCGGGTCGAACCGGCTGGCGGTCGAGGCCGCCAAGGAAACCGTCCTGGCCACTCGCGCCGGTCTGCTGAATGTCGAACAGAATGTGCTGCTGTCGGCGGTGCAGGCCTATCTTGATGTCCGCAGCGCCACCGACAACGTGCGCCTGAGCAACAACAACGTCCGCGTCATCACCGAACAGCTGCGCGCCGCGCGCGACCGGTTCGAGGTGGGCGAGGTCACCCGCACCGATGTGTCGCTGGCCGAAAGCGCGCTGGCCGCATCGCAAAGCGCTCAGGTCGCCGCCCAGGGCGCGCTGATCGTGGCGCGCGAAAACTACAAGCTGGCCGTGGGGCATTACCCCGAGCCGCTGACCGGCACCCTGCGCGTGCCCGGCCTGCCCAAGACCCGCGAAGAGGCGCTGGACATCGCCCGCCGCAGTCATCCCACCATCGACTCGGCGCAGCGCAGCCTGACCGTGGCAGACCTGAACCTGCTGCGCGCCCGGGCCGCCCGCAAGCCCACGATCACCATGAATGCTGGCATCACCGCCACCGACAGCGATATCCCCAGCAATGACGGCACCGCCTCGCGCATCGGCATCGACCTGTCGCAGCCGATCTATGCCGGCGGCGCGATTGCCTCGGCCGAACGCGCGGCCCTGGCCAATCGCGAAGCCGCGGCCGCCAACCTGCATTACGTGTCGCAACAGGTCGAACTGGGCGTCGGTAACGCCTGGGCACAGCTGTCGATCGCCCGTGCCCAGCTCGAGGCCACCGACAAGCAGATCCGCGCCGCCCAGCTGGCCTTTGACGGCACCCGCGAAGAGGCCCGCCTTGGCTCGCGCACCACGCTGGATGTGCTTGACGCCGAGCAGGATCTGCTGGATGCCCGCACCGCCCGCGTGCAGGCCGAAGCCGCCCAGTATTTCGCCTATTACGCCGTTTTGTCCTCGATGGGGCTGTTGACGGTCGAGCACCTGAACCTTGGCATCCCGACCTATGATCCGGCCGCGTATTACAACTCGGTCAAGGGTGGCCCCAGCCGCAGCATCCAGGGCGACAAGCTGGATGAGGTGATGAAGGCGCTGGGGAAGAAATAGTTTATTTTCATACCATTTGTTGTGTGGACCATGCGAGCGCGCTACCATACCTGCAAGACCCGTTTATGGAGTGCAGATGTCTGATCCGCTGAAACAGATGGAAATCGAGGATGTGCTCTCATCCATCCGTCGGCTGGTCACCGAAGGCACGGAACAACGCGTTCCTGACAAGCCCGCAACGCCTGAAAAGCTGATCCTGACGCCCGCGCTGCGGGTCGAGGATGCGCCCGCCGCGAATGCCCCGAACCCGCAGTCGGCCCCGACCGTCAGCGTCGCCACCGATTCGGGGGCAGGGGCCGCTCAGTGGGATGAGATCTCGCTTGAGCAGCGCATCGCCGAGCTGGAGGCCGCCGTCGCCTATGTCGAAGAAGACTGGGAGCCCGATGGCAGCGAGATGGAACGCCGCGACCTGAGTTTTGAGGATATCGAGGCCGAAGAGGCCGCCGACGAGGATGAAGCCGCGCCCGAGGATGCGGAACTGGCGGAGGACGACACCGCCCCGATCGAAGAGGCCGAAGCCCCCGCGTCGCGCGGCCCCGAGCTGGTCGAGCCGCTGCCCGAACTGGAGCCCGAACCGCTCGAGCCCGAGACCATCGAGATCACGGCCGAGGCCGTGGCAGAGGAAGAGCCGCTGCAAGAGACGCCCGAGGCCCCCGCTGACGAGGCCGAAGGCGAGGCCAACATGTTCTCGGGCGACGCGCCCGACATGGACGTGCTGGACGAGGAAACCCTGCGCCAGTTGGTCAACGACATCGTGCGCCAGGAATTGCAGGGCGAACTGGGCGAGCGCATCACCCGCAACGTGCGCAAGCTGGTCCGCCGCGAGATCAACCGCGCCCTGGCCTCGCGCGACTTCGAATAAATCAACCACTCGCCAAAGAAAAACGCGCCCCCGAAGGGACGCGTTTTTTCATTACGGCATCCGTATGGATCACGCGGCTTCTGCGTGCTCCATAGCCTGACGGCGTTCGCTTTCCTCGCGCGACAAAGCGACCGAGGTCCGCACACCCTTGGCGACAAAGTCCATCAGACCCGACACGACCCGTTCATTGGGGTCGATACCGGCGCAAGACAGAACCTCGCGGCCATCGCGCGACCGCGCCCACCGGGCGATCTGCTCGGGGCCGTTGCCGTATTTCTTGTCATCGGCAATTGCATCGTCCAGCGCAGCAAGCACAACGGCAGCAAACAGTTTGCGTGCGCGATTGCCCTGCTCGTGGTTGAAGGCAGTGCCATCAACGAAATCGACCATCTCGTCGTCCTTTTATTATTGCTCTTGCAATTTCGTGGCGTAGGGCCGTTTATGGCTGTTTTGTGACGATTCTGTATTTCTCATTTGGAATTGCTCCTATGCGCCATGTGCATAGCTCCGAGAGTCAAGCCACAGGATTTAGTCGTCTTGCCACACCGGAACGGTCAAGATATAGGTGCCGGAATCTTCAGATCAACAGATGGCCAAGGATTTCTGGCATGCCCAAGATCAACGGTAACGAAATTCGCCCCGGTAACGTGCTGGAGCATAACGGTGGCCTCTGGGCTGCGGTCAAGGTCGACCACGTAAAGCCCGGCAAGGGCGGCGCCTTTGCCCAGGTCGAGATGCGCAACCTGCGCAACGGGTCCAAGCTGAACGAACGCTTCCGCAGCGCCGACAAGGTCGAGCGCGTGCGCCTTGAGCAGAAGGATCAGCAGTTCCTCTACGAGACCGACGGCATGCTGGTGTTCATGGATGCCGAAACCTATGAGCAGATCGAACTGCCCGCCGACCTGCTGGGCGACCGCCGCCCGTTCCTGCAGGATGGCATGACCATCGTCGTGGAATTCTACGAATCCGAGGCGCTGAACGCGACCCTGCCGCAAAAGGTGACCTGCAAGATCGTCGAGACCGAGCCGGTCGTCAAAGGCCAGACCGCGGCGAACAGCTTTAAACCCGCCATTCTGGACAATGGCGTCAAGGTGATGGTGCCGCCGTTCGTCGGCCAGGACGAAGAGATCATCGTCAACACCGAAACCATGGAATATGCCGAGCGCGCCTGATTGGCGTGCGTTTGGCGCTTGCAGGGCGGTCCTTTCGGGGGCCGCCCTTTTCAGTTTGGGGTGCAGCCGCCGCCTTGGCGCATGCGCGCATAAAAGGTCTCGAGGTCGCGACCGGTTTGCGGAGTGAAGGCGCCGCATTCGGTCATGTCGCATATCCGGTCAAGGCGGAACATGCGGAAATCCTGGCGCAGTTCGCACCAGGCGACCAAGGTCCAGACCTTGCCCCAAAACCACAGGCCCAGCGGCCGGACCGTGCGTGCGCTGTGGCGGTCTTCGGCATCGCGATAGTCGAGGCTTAGCCGCTGTCGGGCCTCGACCGCGCGGTCGAGCCGGTCCAGCCGGGCGCGCAGGTCGTCGGGCATCTCGCCCATCTGCATTGCATGTATCTGCACCTCGCGGGCACGGGCGCGGGCGGCGTCGGGTATCACCGCGTCGATCTTGTCCAGAGCCATGTCGGCGGCGCGGGCCATGTCCAGCCCGCCCCAAGCCCGGATCAGCCGGGCACCGGCCACAAGGGCGGCGATCTCGTCGCTGGTGAACATCAGCGGCGGCAGATCATAGCCCGCCCGCATCAGGTACCCCACGCCGGCCTCGCCCTCGATCGGCACGCCCGATCCGATCAGATCGGCAATGTCGCGATAGATCGTGCGTTCTGATACTTCCAGCCGTTCGGCCAGCATCCGAGCCGTCAGCAGCCGACCGCCGCGCAGATATTGCACGATCTGGAACAGGCGGTCGGCGCGACGCATCAGGAGGCCTGTGCGGGCTGGAACAGGCCGATGCGGTTGCCGTCGGGGTCAAGCGCATAGGCATAGCGGCCGGGCGAAATGGTGACGACCGGGCTCACCTCGGTGCCGCCGGCATTGACCAGCCGGTCCATGGCGTCCTCGACCGTGTCGGGCACGCAGAGGTGAATGACCGGCCCTGAGCCGTCGCCGCCGGGCTTGCCCACATAAAGATGGCCTGCCACGCCCTCCATGTCTTTTTCGCTTTTGATCATGGCCATCTTCATTCCGTCCTCGTCCATGACTTCTAGCTCATAGTCGAACACGGTTCTGTAAAAGGCCATCGCTTTGTCCAGGTCGTGCACCGGGATCTCGGTCCAAACGACGGGGTTCTGGGGTTTATAGCTCATGTCTGAATCCTCTCTGTTGGGGTGCGCCCGGTATGGCACAGCCCCCCTGACAGCATTCTGTCAGCAGCCCGCCGTGGTCAGCAAGTTTTCGACCATGCCGCGATAGCCGGGGCCGAACAGCCGCAGATGCACCAGCGCGGGCCACAGCTGGTAGATTGGCCGCCGATCATGCCAGCCGGGGGACAGATCGCCATAGGCAGTGTGAAAGGCAGGGCCTGGCTGGCCAAATAGCGATAGCATGGCCAGATCGACCTCGGCATCGCCGTAATAGCAGGCGGGGTCGATCATATGGGCGGTGCCGCCCGGGCCGAACAGCACATTCCCGGCCCACAGGTCACCATGCAGCAGGGCAGGCGGTGGCGTGGCGGGCAACAGGTCGGGCAGGCGCGCGGCCAGCGCGTCTAGCCGATGCGCGATATCCATCGGCAGATCGGCGGGCCAGGCCAGCAGGCGCTGCTCGGCCCAAAAGGCGGCCCAGTCACGACGCGGGGCATTGGGAATGGGCGCGGGGCCAAAGGCGTAATCCTGTTCCCAGCCGTAAAGCGTACCGCAACTGTCATGCAGCCGCCGCAGCCCGTGCCCCAGCGCCGCCCAGCCGCGCGCCGAGGCCGGGGCCTCGTCCAGCATTTCGAGGATGGTCAGGCCGGTCTGGGTCGCCAGCACCCGCGGCACCGGCGCACCGGCGGCGGCCATGGCCTGCAGCATCCGCGCCTCGGTATCGACCAGCGCGCCCAGCTTGGCCACGACCTGGCGACCATCCTCCAGCGTGGCGCTGTACACATCAGAGAGGTCGCCGCCATGTAGCGCCCCAAGACCGGTGACACGCGCGCCCGTCAGGGTTTCGATCCGGGCGCGCAGCGGGTCAGCCATGCCACCTGACCTGGGCATCACCGGCGGTCATCTCGCCCCCGGCGCGATCAAATCGCAGCTGGGCAATCGCCTGCCCGCCCGACTGGGTGTAAAGCGTGCCCGCCTCTTTACCGCCCGCCATGATCGGGGTGCCGATCGGGGCCGCGCCGTCGATCTCGACGGTGGCCAGGCCTTTGCGCAGTTCGGTCTTATGTTTCATCCGGGCGGTGACCTCTTGCCCGACGTAACAGCCCTTGCGGAAATCGACGCCGTGCAGGCGCTCGAACCCGGCTTCCAGGATGAACGTCTCGGGGGTCAGCTCGATCCCGGTTTCGGGAATGCAATGTGCCACGCGGATCGCATCCCAGTCGGTCACGGGGTTGCCGCCGGGCGTGTCGGAGTAAAGCCGCCATCCCAGCGCCGGGTGGCGCGGATCGGGCAGGGCGCCCACAGGCGCGTCGCCCAGGCCGCGCGTCACATGCAGCGCGCTTTGGCCGATCTGCACATCGGCGCGCAGCTTGTACATGCCCAGCCGCTGCGCCAGCATCGGCGCGGCCTCGGATTTGACATCCAGCAACAGCGCATCCGCCATCGCCACGATCAGGAAGTCGACCATATACTTGCCCTGCGGCGTCAACAGCGCCGCCCAGGCGATCTGACCCTCGGCGCGCGGCACGTCATTGCTGACCAGCCCTTGCAGAAAGTCATGCCGATCGGTGCCGGTCAGCGTCAGAACAGTACGGTCGGTGGTGGCCTCGCCGGTCATTGCGGATCCTGAAACTGGTGATGTGAGAATAAACTGCGCCCCCAATCCGGGCAGGGCAAGGGGCGGGGCGTAATTTCTTGCCTAGTCCTGATTGCTGAATTGCAGCTGGTACAGCCCGGCATAAATGCCGCCGCGCGCCAGCAGGTCGGAATGGCTGCCCTGTTCGGCGACCCGGCCGCGATCCATGACGACGATGTTATCGGCATCGCGCACCGTGGCCAGCCGGTGCGCGATCACCAGCGTTGTGCGGCCCTTGGACAGGCGCTCCAGCGCCTCTTGCACCACGCGCTCGGACTTGGCGTCTAGCGCGCTGGTGGCCTCGTCCAACAGCAGGATCGGCGAGTCGCGCAGCAGGGCGCGGGCGATGGCGACGCGCTGGCGCTGGCCGCCCGACAGCTTGCTGCCCCGCGGGCCGGCGCGGCTGTCGAGGCCCGCCTCAAGCCCGGACAGGAAGTCGGCGATATGCGCGGCTTCCAGCACCTCTTGCAGGCGGTCGTCGCTGATATCGGTGCGGCCCAGCAGGATGTTGTCGCGTAGGGTTTCATCGAACAGCATCGCCTCTTGCGACACGAACGAGAACTGGTCGCGCAGATCGGTCAGCGCCAGCTGATTGATATCGGTGCCGCCCAGGGTGATCCGCCCGCTTTGAGGTTCGACAAGCCGGGCCAGCAGGTTGAAAACGGTGGTCTTGCCCGCCCCCGACGGCCCCACCAGCGCGGTCATCTGCCCGGCGCGGGCGGTAAAGCTCAGCCCGTTCAGGATCGCCGTGTCGCCATAAGACAGGTGCACGTCATCCAGCACGATATCGGCCTGCCGGGCGGGCACGGACAGCGTTGCGGGCCGGGCCGGGCTGGTGATGGTGGGCTGCATGTCGAAGACGTCATGCAGGCGCTCGAGGCTGGCCAGCGCGGTCTGCCACACGCCCAGCACGTTGCCGATCCGGCGCAGCGGTTCGATCAGCATGGCGATGGCGGTAAAGAAGCTCATGAATTCGCCGACGCTCTTGGTGCCGTCCATGATCTGCAACCCGCCATAGGTGACGACGCCCAGAAAGCCCAGCCCGGCCACCAGATCGGTCAACGCCGGAATGGCGGCGCGGCGGGCGGTGGCCTTGACGCTGGCCTCGGTATAGCCGCTGATCACATGGCGCAGCCGGTCGGTCTCGCGGTTTTCGATCCGGTTCAGCCGGATGGTCGAAACCCCGTGAAAGATCTCGTCAAGCTGGGTCGAGATATCGGCCGCCGCTGCCCGCACCTGCCGCGCCTTGGCGCGCACCAGCCGATGCAGCCGCGCCACCGGCACCACCAGCAGCGGAAAACCGGCAATCGCGATCAGCGTCCAGACCCAGTCGGCCCGCATCGCCACCACGAACAAAGAGATGGTCGCAATCGTGTCGCGTGCGCCAATCGCCAGCAGGGTGTTCCACAGGTTCGACAAAACCGTTGTGTCGCCGCGCACGCGTTCAATCAGGTTGCCCGGCGGCGTGACATGAAACCAGGCCATGTCCAGCGTCAGCATGTGCTTGACGATATCGTGCTGCAACGCCGCCATCATCCGCTCGCCGACGCGCGCCATGATCACCTTGTGACCAAAGGCGGCAAAGGCGCGGATGGCGAAGATGCCGAAAAACGCCCCGCCGATCCAGGGCAGGGCGGCGCGGTTCTTGGCCTCGAACAGCTCGTCGAACATCGGCCCGACCATATAGCTGAGCGCGCCCATCATGCTGCCCTCGAGCGCCATCAGCAGCAGCGCGGCAAACGTGATCGGCAGGTGATGGCGCATGTAGCCGCGCCAGATCCAGCGGGCGACGGCCTTGCTGTCACCTTGAATGGAATTTCCGTCCGCCATCAGGCTGCACCCGTGGCAAGGGCGTGCCGGTCAGCTGTGCCGCGCAGGTCAGTTTGCGCAAAGCGGGGGGTCATCTGCATCCGGTGGGCCTGTGTTGACGTTCCTAGCGCGGTCTACCCCGGAACGGCCTGCCGTGACAAGCATTGCCCGGATCAATCGCGCCGTGCGCGCCGTGCCCCCCAGTTGTCGAGGATCAGGTTCAGCACAACGCCCAAGATCAGCGCGTGGCCGAAACCGAACAGGGCCCATACGACGAAAAACAATGAAATCAGGTTCACCAGCGCCATGACAAGGGCAGGGCGGGTGTAATTCGGAGCCGAGGAAATAGGGTGGTCATACATGATATACCTGCACACAAAAATACTGTGCGCCCAGTTTACCAGATCGGCGCAGGGGCACCGTTCACAATGTGGAAAGCCGCGCCTCTTCCAGCGCTTTGGGCAATTCTTCGCCGAAAACTGCCAGGTCTCCGGGGGTTCCTGCCGAAACGCGGATACAGCGATCGCCCGGAGGGGCAAAGGGCATCCGCACGAACACGCCCCGCGCGACCAGCGCGTCGCGCACCGCGCGGGCAAACGCGCCGTCATGGCCGCAATCGATGGTGACGAAGTTGGTGGCCGAGGGCAGGGCGGTCAGCCCGTTTCGGGCCGCGATCTCGGTCAGGCTGTCGCGCGCGCGGGCCACCTCGGCCTGCACATGGGCCAGCCAGGCCTGATCCTGCAAGGCCGCCAGCGCGCCGATCTGGCTGATGCGCGACAGGCCGAAATGGTCGCGCACCCTGTCAAATGCGGCGATCAGCCCGGCCTGCCCGATCGCATAGCCCACCCGCGCGCCGGCCATGCCATAGGCCTTGGAAAAGGTGCGCAGGCGGATCACGCGCGGATCATCGGGGTCGATGGCGGGGGCGGTGCCCTCGGGCGCGAATTCGATATAGGCCTCGTCCAGCACCAGCAGGCTGCCCTCGGGCACGGCGTCGATCATCGCCTGCATCCGCGCGGCATCGTGCCAGGTGCCCATCGGGTTGTCGGGGTTGGCGATATAGATCAGCTTGGGCCGCACCTCGCGGGCCAGCGCGATCAGCGCCTCGGGGTCTTCGCGGTCATCCGCGAACGGCACCGTGTGCAGCACCCCGCCAAAGCCGGTGACATGATAGTTGAAGGTTGGATAGGCCCCGGCCGAGGTCACCACCGCATCGCCCGGTGCCACGGTCAGCCGCACCAGGCTGCTGAGCAGCCCGTCGATGCCGCCGCCGATCACAAGGTTCTCCATCCCCACAGCCAGATGCGCGGCCAGCGCATGGCGCAGGTCCCAGCTTTGCGCGTCGCCGTATTTCCACACCTCGCTGGCGGCCTGGCACATGGCCTGAATCGCGCGGGGCGAGGGGCCGAATACGCTTTCATTGGCGCCCAGCCGGGTGCGGAAGGGCTGGCCGGTCTGGCGCTCATGGGTTTCGGGCCCCACGAAGGGCACCGTGGCGGGCAGGCTGGCGGCGAGGTCGGTAAATCTGGGTCCGGTCATGGGCCGAGCAAAGCCGAAATTCCGCGCCCCGGCAAGCGCGCTCTTGCGGCTTGGGGCTCAGCCGTTAACCTGCCCAAAACCGCAAGGAGACCCCATGACCGACCCCGCATTCCTGGACACCCCCCAAGGCCGCCGCATCGCCTATCACCAGACCCCCGGTGCCGGGCCGGGGGTGGTGTTTCTGGGCGGCTTCATGTCCGACATGCAGGGCACAAAGGCCATCCATATGGAAGACTGGGCGCGGCGCACGGGGCGCGCCTTTCTGCGGTTCGACTATTCCGGCCACGGCGAATCCTCCGAAGCCTTTACCGATGGTTGCATCGGCGACTGGGCGGCGGATGCGATGGCGGCGATCACAACACTGACCGATGGGCCGCAGGTGCTGGTGGGGTCGTCCATGGGCGGCTGGATCGCCCTGTTGGTGGCGCGCGCCATGCCGCACAAGGTGGCCGGGCTGGTCGGCATCGCCGCCGCGCCCGATTTCACCGAAGACAGCATGTGGGCCGGGTTCGACGCCGCTGAGCGGGCCGAGCTGATGGATGCCGGGCGCATCAAACTGCCGTCGGACTATGACAGCCCCTACACGATCACCCGCCGCCTGATCGAGGACGGCCGCAACAACCTGGTGCTGCGCGACCGGCTGCACCTGCCGTTTCCGGTGCGGCTGTTGCAGGGCACCGCCGATGCCGATGTGGAGCAGTCGGTCGCGCTGCGCCTGTTGGATCATGCCCAGGGCGACGATATCCGCCTGACGCTGGTCAAAGGCGCCGACCACAGATTTTCGACCCCCGACTGCCTGATGCTGATCGAAAAGACCGTGGAAAAGGTCATCGCCCGGATCTGAGCGCAACGAAAAGGGGCGGGCACCGATGGTGCACCGCCCCTGATTTTTTTCTGAGATCCCGTATCAGACGGTTTTCAGATGCGCGACCTTGGTGGCTTCGCTGGCATTGCTGTCGATGAAGTCCAGCACCAGCGGGCGAATGTTGTCGCGCCAGCTCTTGCCGGCGAAGATGCCGTAATGGCCGGCGCCTTCTTCCAGGTGGCTGGCCTTCTTGTCCGCGGGCAGGCCGGTCAGCATGTCCAGGGCGGCGACGCACTGGCCAGGGGCCGAGATGTCGTCTTCCGAGCCTTCGACGGTTTTCACCGCAACGCTGGTGATGGCGCCCAGATCGACTTTCTTGCCGGCCACGACGAATTTGTTCTGCGCGATCTCGAGCTTCTTGAAGATGCGCTCGACGGTCGACAGGTAGAACTCGGCGGTCATGTCCATGACGGCCAGGTATTCGTCGTAGAAACGGTTGTGCTTGTCATGGTCGCCCGCCTCGCCCTTGGACACGCGCAGGATCTGCTCGCGGAAGGCTTCCGAGTGGCGGTCGATGTTCATCGACATGAATGAGGCCAGCTGCAGCAGGCCCGGATAGACCAGACGGCCCACACCGGCATATTTGAAGCCGACGCGCTGGATGGCCAGCTGTTCGAGCTGCCCCATGGTGATGCGGCTGCCGAAATCGGTCACGTCGGTCGGGGCGGCGTCGGGGTCGATCGGGCCACCGATCAGGGTCAGGGTGCGGGGTTGGGCCTCGGGCTCTTCGCCGGCCAGATAGGCTGTGGCGGCCAGGGTCAGCGGCGCAGGCTGGCACACGGCGATGATATTCACGTCGGGGCCGAGGTATTTCATGAAATCGACAAGATACAGCGTGTAATCTTCGATATCGAATTTACCTTCGGACACGGGGATGTCGCGCGCGTTATGCCAATCGGTGACATAGATATCTGCATCGGGCAGCAGCGAGGCCACGGTCGAGCGCAGCAGCGTGGCATAGTGGCCCGACATCGGCGCGACCAGCATGATCTTGCGCTTCATCGGGGCGCGGCCATGCACGCGGAAATGAATCAGGTCGCCAAAGGGGCGCTTGATCACGGGTTCGATGCTGACCACGTGGTCGCGGCCATCGTCACCGACGACGGTGTAGATGTTCCAGTCGGGTTTGGCGACCATGCGGGCAAAGCTGCGCTCGGTCACTTCGCCCCAAGCGGCAAGCAATTTAAAGAATGGATTCGGGGCCATCCCGGTGAACGGATAGGACGCCATTGCCAGAGCGGAAGCGCCGAGCCACTGATTCGTGTTTCGGAAGCTTTCCATTAGGTCGTATGTGGCGATGTTTTTCATGCGTCACTCCTTTGCATTGGCAAAAGCGCGGTTATAGTGTGTGTGCCAGCGGCGGCAAAATGTCGCTCGGCGGCCGAGTTTCTGCGGCTGCGAAAACATAGGGGGGATTTTCGCTTATGACAACTAAAGATGCAACTACGGGTGAGAATTTGGAACGTCTCAACGAGAACCTGGCCAAGGTAGAGGAATTGACCGAACGGTTGGTCGCCGCCATGTCGGGCAAGCGTTCGATGGATCCGTCGATTCAGGCGCCGGGGCATGAGCTGATGATGAAGGCCGCGTCCGGCTATATGAATGAACTGGTCAACCACCCGTCGAAGATTTTCGAGCAACAGGTGGCCTATTGGGGCAAAACGCTCAAGCATTTCATCGCGGCCCAAGAGGCCCTGTCGCAAGGGTCGCTGAGCGCCCCGGCGGATGAGACCCCCAAAGACCCGCGCTTTTCGCACGAGATGTGGCAGACGCATCCGTATTTCAACTTCGTCAAGCAGCAGTACCTGATGAATTCCGAGGCCGTGCATAAGGCGGTCGAGAATCTGGACGGGCTGGACGAAAAGGATCGCCGCCGGGTCGACTACTTTACCCGCCAGATCGTCGACATGATGTCGCCGGCCAACTTCCTGGGCACCAACCCCGAGGCCCTGGCCCGCGCCGTTGAAACCGACGGTGAGTCGCTGGTGAAGGGGCTTGAAAACCTGGTGCATGATCTCGAGACCAACAAAGGAGAGCTGTTGGTCACGTTGTCGGACAAGAACGCCTTTAGGGTTGGCGAGAATATCGGCGCCAGCGAGGGCGAGGTCGTGTTCCGCAACCGCATGTTCGAGCTGATCCAGTACAAGCCCACCACCGAACAGGTCTATGAAACCCCTCTGTTGATCTTCCCCCCCTGGATCAACAAATTCTACATCATGGACATGAAGCCCCAGAACTCGCTGATCAAGTGGACGATTGATCAGGGCTATACGGTATTCGTGGTCAGCTGGGTGAACCCCGACCCGACCTATGCCGATGTCGGCATGGATACCTATATCCAAGAGGGCTATCTGACCGCGATGGAGCAGGTCAAACAGATCTGCAAGGTCGATAAGATCAACACTGTCGGTTATTGCATCGCCGGCACCACCCTGTCGCTGACGCTGGCCCTGCTTGAACGCAGCGGCCGCGAGAACCCGGTCAACTCGGCCACGCTGTTCACCACGCTTACCGATTTCACCGAGCCGGGCGAGGTGGGTGTTTATCTCGAGGACGACTTCATCGAGGGCATCGAGGGCGAAGTGGCCGAATCGGGCATGCTGGCCGCCTCTTTCATGACCCGCACCTTCAGCTTCCTGCGCGCCAATGACCTGGTCTATCGCCCGGCGATCCGCAGCTACATGATGGGCGAGGCCCCGCCGGCCTTTGACCTTCTCTACTGGAACGGCGACGGCACCAACCTGCCGGCCCGTATGGTGGTCGAGTATCTGCGCGAGCTGTGCCAGAACAACCGCTTTGCCGGTGGCACCTTCCGCATCATGGACGAGACCCCGACGCTCAAGGACATCAAGGTGCCCATGTTCGCCGTGGCCTGCGAGACCGACCATATCGCGCTGTGGTCGTCCAGCTTTGACGGCGTCAAGCAGATGGGCAGCAAGGACAAGACCTTTGTCCTGTCTGAATCGGGCCACATCGCTGGCATCGTGAACCCGCCCTCGAAGAACAAGTATGGCCACTATACCAATACCGGCCCGATGGAGGATCACGAGACCTGGCTGAAAGAGGCCAAGTTCAACGAGGGCTCTTGGTGGCCGCGCTGGGATTCCTGGCTGAAGAAGAAGTCCGGCAAGATGATTCCGGCCCGCGACCCCGGTGATTCTGATCATCCGCCGCTGTGCAAAGCCCCGGGAACCTACGTTCTCCCCAAGTAAGCCTTTGTAAAGTAAGCAAAAACTAGTTATTCTGCGGCGCAGCATTTTTCTCTTGAAATGCTGCGCCGCAGCACGTATATAGTTTCTGCAAGCGCAACAAACGGGCCCCCACCCGATAGAGATTTGGAGAGATACCATGGCTAAAGCTCAAGACTTCACCAAGATGGTTCAGGACATGCTGGCCAACTTCCCGATTGACACCACCGCCGCTCAGGACGCCTTCAAAAACCAGGCCGCTCTGAACGAAAAGCTGGCCAAAGTTGTTCTGGAAGCCGCCGAAAAATCGAACGACCTGTCGTCGAAATGGACCAAAGACACCCTGGGCAAACTGGGTAACCTGACCGCCGTCAAAGACGAGCCGGCCGATTACACCAAAGCCCTGACCGATTTCGCCTCGGCTTCGGCTGAAGCTGCTGCCGAAAACATGGCCGCCTACGCTGAAATCGCCAAGAAAGTTCAGATGGAAACCGTCGAACTGATGCTGGCCGCTGGCAAAGACTTCCAGGTTGAAGCCACCGCCGCTGTCAAAAAAGCTGCCGACGAAGCGACCGCTGCCGCTAAAAAAGCGACCGCTGCTGCGAAGTAAGGCACGGATTTACATCGACCCCTCCTCCCTGTCGATGTGAACGCAAGGGTGGGCTTTTTTAAGCCCGCCCTTTCTTTTTGCTGCAACAGCGCATAAAGTTCTCTGCGCTGCAACATACGACCTGTCGGGGAGGGGTCCATATGACCGATGAAGAGAAGAAGCCGCTGCTGATCAAGCGTTACGCCAGCCGCCGGCTGTATAACACCGAAACCAGCGATTACGTGACCCTCGAGGACATCGCGTCGTTCGTTCGTGACGGTCGCGAGATCCAGATCGTCGACCTGAAAAGCGGTGACGACCTGACGCGCCAGTATCTGCTGCAAATCGTGGCCGAGCATGAAAGCCGCGGCGAGAGCATGCTGCCGGTGAATGTGCTGACCGATCTGGTTCGCAGCTACACCACCCAGGCCCAAAGCGCCGTGCCGCAGTTTCTGGCCATGAGCTTTGACATGTTCCGCGAAAGCCAGACCAAGTGGATGGAAAACCTGGGCATGCCCAACACCATGCAGCCGATGCCCGGCTTTGACATGGAGGCCCTGCAAAAACAGCAGCAGGCGTTCCTCAAGGCGATGACCAAGGGTTGGCCCGGCGCCTCGAGCGGTATCGAGATGGAAGCCGAAGAAGCCGATGAGGGTGATCTTGACGCCATAAAAAAGCAGCTGGCTGAGCTTCAATCCAAACTGTCGAAGCTTGGCGAATAACGGGCAGTGCCGATAATTCGAAAGGGGCCGCACGGATCATCCGCGCGGCCTTTTTTATGTCAGGTCAACTCTGCAAACACGCTGTTCAGCGCCTTTTCCAGCTTGTCGAACATCTCGTCCATCTGGGCATCGTTGATGATGAAGGGCGGGCACAGCACGATCGACTGGCCCAGCGGCCGGCAGATCAGCCCGTGATCGGTGCAGGTGTTGGCGATGCGCTCGCTGACCGACAGCGACCCGTCCCAGGGCGTCTTGCTGTCCTTGTCCTTTACCGCCTCCAGCGCGCCCATCAGACCCTTGCCGCGCCATTCGCCGATATGCTTGTGCTCGGCCAGGCGGGCCAGGCCGGCCTCGAACTTGGGCGTCATGGCACGCACGTTCTCGATCAGCGGGCCGCTTTCGTCATCGCCATTCACGATCAGGTCGATGGCCTTTAGCGCGATGGCGCT
Source organism: Actibacterium sp. XHP0104 (assembly GCF_025751515.1). Taxonomy (GTDB): domain Bacteria; phylum Pseudomonadota; class Alphaproteobacteria; order Rhodobacterales; family Rhodobacteraceae; genus Actibacterium_D. The sequence goes on along the minus strand of NZ_JAOWLE010000006.1, from coordinate 159,759 downwards.
GCCCACCGGGTGGCCCGAGGCGGTAAAGCCATGCGGAAACTCTTCGATTTCCTCGACGGCGGCCTGTAACCGGTCGGCCAGATCGGGCCCCAGGATCACCGCGCCCATCGGGAAATAGCCGGCGGTCAGGTTCTTTGAGCTGATGATCGCGTCGGGCATGAAATCGTAGGTCTCGCAGCCCCACATTCCCCCCGTGCGGCCAAAGCCACAGATCACCTCGTCGGCGATCAGCGGAATGCCGTGCTTGCGCAGGATCGGGGTGATCGCCTGGAAATAGCCCTTCGACGGCGGGATCACCCCGCCGGCGCCCATCACCGGCTCGGCAAAGAACCCGGCGATCGTGTCGGCGCCTTCGCGCTCGATCATGTCTTCCAGTTCCTTGGCCATGCGGCGGGTGAACTGTTCTTCGGTTTCGCCCGGCTTTCCCTCGCGCCAGTAATGCGGACAGGTGAGGTGCAAAAAGCCGGGCAGGGGCAGGCCGAACACGCTGTTATAGGGCTTGCCCGTCAACGAGGCCGACGCCACCGTCACCCCGTGATAGGCGTTCACCCGGCTGATGAACTTGCGGCGCTTGGGCTTGCCTTCGGCATCCGACAGGAACCACAGCATCTTGACCATGGTGTCATTCGCCTCGGAGCCCGAGTTGGTGTAGAACACCTTGCCACGCTCGAACGGCGACATTTCCACCAGCTTTTCGCTAAGCATCACGGTCTGATCCGACATCCGTCCAAAGAAGGCGTGATAGCCGGGAAAGCGGTCATACTGGGCCTTGGCGGCGGCGGCCATGCCCTTGTGGCTGAACCCGGCGACCATGTTCCACAGGCCCGAATTGGCATCCAGATAGCGCCGCCCGTTCACGTCGACCACGTAAGGCCCGTCGCCATGGGTCAGCACCACCGCGCCGCGTTCATGCACCGAAGGCAGGTCGGTGAATCCGTAAAAGGCGGTGGCGTCGGCGCGGGCTTCCCAGCTGTTGGGTTGGTCATTGGTCATGGCGCGGATCCTTTTGGAAAAGCGGCTGTTTTGACCACGCTAGCGCCGCGCCGCGCGCCGCGCAATCGCCCGTGTTTCGTGACCGGGCGTAAAGGGCTGGCACGGGCGTGGCTTTGGCCCTAGGCTGCGGGCGCATCGGACATTCGGACGGGTTCAAGATGGCGCAGGGCGGCGGCCGCATCACATTGCAGGGCATCGAGGCCTTTGTCGCGACAGCGGCCCAAGGGTCGGTCTCGGCGGCGGCACGCAGCTTGGGCAGCAGCCCCTCGGCGATCAGCCAGCAACTCTCGGGGCTCGAGGCCGCGCTGGGCGCGCCGCTGCTTGATCGCACCACCCGCCCGGTCAGCCTGACCCCGGCGGGGCAGATCTTTCGTCGCCGCGCCCATCTGATCCTGGCCGAGGCCCAGGCCGCCCGCGAAGAGGTCGCCGCCCGCGACCTGACCGCGCTGACCGATCTTCGGCTGGGCATGATCGAGGATTTCGACGCCGACGTCACGCCGCGCCTGCTGTCGGGCATGGCCGACGAGATGCGCACCTGCCATTTCCTGCTGGAAACCGGGGCCAGTCACCACCTGAACGCCCAGCTCGAGGCGCGCGCGCTGGACATGGTCGTGGCCGCCGAAACCGGCCCCACGCCCGACTGGGCCGAGGCCCACCCGGTGCTGCGCGAACCCTTTGTCGCCGCCGTGCCCAAGGGGGCGCTGACGCAGGGCTGCGACCCGCTGACCCAGCTCAAGGCGCTGCCGCTGATCCAGTATACCCAGCGCCATTTCATGGGCCGCCAGATCGCCGCGCATCTGGCGCGGCAGAACCTGACCCTGGCTCACCGGTTCGAGCTGGATAGCTATCACGCCATTCTGGCCATGGTCGCCGGTGGCGCCGGCTGGACGATCATGACCCCGCTGGGCTATCTGCGCGGCCCGCGTTTTCATGATCAGGTCGAGATCATCCCGCTGCCCTTTGCGCCGCTGTCGCGCACCATCACCCTGACGGCGCGCAAGGGCGTGTTGCAGGACATGCCGTTCCGCGTGGCGACACGGCTGCGCCCATTGATCGAGGATATCGTCGTCGCGCCCGCCACGGCGCGGATGCCATGGCTGGCTGGCGGTCTGGCAGTGCTTTAGGTGCCGTAGGCGCGCGGTTCGGCCATCACATCGGCCACCGCATCAATCAGCGCGGTGGCGATGTAATCCAGATCGGGCCGTGTCAGCCGCGCGGGCAGGCGCACATCGCAGGCCCGCATCAGCATCGCGCGGGTTTGCGGCAGGTCGGGCATTTCGCCCGGAATGAACTGCCAGTTCCAAAAGGCGCGGGCGTTGTTCTCGCTCAGGCCGAACACCTGCACACTGACCCCGCGCGCCATGGCGGCCTCTTGAAAGGCCACGGCCTGCTCGTCGCTGTCCAGCCCCACCAGGTTGAACTGAATCGAATCCGGCGCCCGCGTTTCGGGCAGCAGCGGCGCAGGCACGTCCAGCCAGGGCGAGCCATTCAACAACCCGGCGACATAGTCATGATTGGCCAGCCCGTCGCGCACCCGCCGCGCCAGCTCGGCCAGCTGCGGCCGGATCACCGCCGCTGACAGGTTCTGCATCCGGGTGTTGTAAAGCGGCAGCTTGTTCTGCCAATGGGCAAAGCGGTCATGCACCACCGGGTGCTTTTTCCAGTTATGTTCATAGGCGCCCGACATGATGATCGCCTGCGCGATGATATCGGCGTCATCGGTGACCAGGATGCCGCCTTCGCCGGCATTGATCATCTTGTAGGACTGGAACGAGAAACAGCCGATCCGGCCCAGCGTGCCGATCTTCTTGCCCTGCCACATCGTGCCCAGCGAATGGGCGGCATCTTCGATCACCGGCACGCCGCGCTGATCGGCCAGCGCCATGATCGCATCCATGTCCGAGGTGTGGCCGCGCATGTGGCTGATCAATATCGCGCCCACGTCAGCGGTCAGCTTGGCCTCGAAATCACCCATGTCGACACGGTAGTTGTCACCGACCTCGACCAGCACCGGCTGGCAATCGGCATGCACGATGGCCGAGGGCACCGCGGCGAATGTGAACGCCGGCACCAGCACCTTGGCCCCGCGCGGCAATTGCAGCGTCTTGAGCGCAAGGAACAGCGCCTGCGAGCACGACGATACCGCAAGCGCAAAGCGCGACCCCATCAACTCGGCGAACTCGGCCTCGAGCAGCGCGACGGGCGCATCCTGCGGCGCGGTATAGCGGAACAGGTCGCCCGATTGCAGCAGCCGGTCGATTTCGGACCGGGCGGCCTCGGGAATGGGTTCCGCGTCATAGACGTTGGGAGCGCTCGACATGCCTGCACCTTTTTTGAATTATAGTTTCAGAAAAAGTGTAAGTGAGAACACCCCCCGCGCCAAATCCTTTTTCGTGACGGTTTTGTGGCGTGGTGTCACAGGCCCAGCCGGTCGCGCATCGCGAACCAGCTCATGGCCAGCACCAACAGTGGGCTGCGCAATGCCGTGCCGCCCGGAAAGCGCTGGATCGGCAGGCGCGCCATCAGGTCGAACCCGTCATTCTGGCCCTGTGTCGCCCCGGCCATCAGCTTGCCCGCTAACACGGCCAGCGCGACCCCATGGCCCGAATAGCCGCCTGCCGACAGCACATTCGGCGCCACCCGCGCCACATGCGGCAGGCGGTTCATCGTGATCGCCAGCGTGCCGCCCCAGGCATGGTCGATCACCACATCGGCCAGTTGCGGAAAGACCTCTGCCATCGGCTTGCGCACCGTGGCGGCGATGTCGACCGGAAAGCGGTAGCCATAGCTTTCACCGCCGCCGAACAGCAGGCGCCCGTCCTCGGACAGGCGGAAATAGTTGATCACGAACTTGCTGTCAGCCACCGCCACATCCCGCGCCAGAATGGCCGACGGGTCGGGCAGGGGGGCGGTGGCGGCGATGAAGTTGTTGATCGGCATCACCCGCGCCGCGACCTTGCGGTCCAGCCCGGTGCCATAGCCATTGGTGGCCAAGATCACATGATCGGCCAGCACACGGCCCTTGTCGGTCTGCACGACCGCCGTTTGCCCATGCTGGATGTGATGCACCGGGCTTTGTTCGTGGATCACCACGCCTGCATCCGCCGCCGCCCGCGCCAGACCAAAGGCCAGCCGCAGCGGGTGCAGATGCCCCGCGCCCCAGTCGACCGTACCGCCCTGATAGGCCGCGCTGCCCACCAGCGCGCGGATCTGATCGCGGTTCAGCGGCTCGATCTGGTCATAGCCATAGTCGCGGCGCAGCTTGTCGGCATAGGCATGGGCATGGGGCACGTCGCGCGCGTGCCAGTCGGCGTGAACCACGCCGGGGCGATAACCCGCGTCGATGCCATGCGCGTCACACAGCGCATGGATCAGCGCCTTGCCATCCTCGGCCAGATCCCACAGCGCGCGGGCGTCCGAGCGGCCCAACATGCGTTCGAGCGCGTCCTGCTCCAGCCGCTGGCCGCTGCCGATCTGTCCGCCATTACGGCCCGATGCACCAAAGCCCACGCGCTGGGCTTCGACCAGCACCACGCGCACCCCCGCCTGCGCCAGGTGCAGTGCCGCCGACAGCCCGGTGTAACCGCCACCCACCACGCAGACATCGGCACGTGTCTCGCCCCGCAGCGGCGCATAGGGGCCGGGCGGGGTGGCCGTGGCGGCATACCAGCTGGCAGGGTATTCGCCGGGCCGGTCATTGGCGTAAAGCAGGTTCATACGTTCAGCAGCAGATGCTCGCGTTCCCAGGGGCTGATGACTTGCAGGAATTCCTTGTATTCCAGCTCTTTCACAGCGGTGTAGACCTTGCAGAACTCTTCGCCCAGAACCTCGCGCAGGGCGGTGTCGGTTTCGAACAGGTCCAGCGCCTCGGCCACGTTTCGGGGGATGTCCTCGTCGCTGTCATAGGCGTCGCCGCGGAATTCCTCGCGCGGGAATTTCTCTTCGATCAGGCCCAGATAGCCGCAGGCCAGCGAGGCCGCGATGCCCAGGTAGGGGTTGCAATCCATGCCCGCGATGCGGTTTTCCACCCGCCGCCCGGTCGCGTCGGAGATAGGCACGCGCAGGCCCGTGGTGCGGTTGTCGCGGCCCCATTCCAGGTTGATCGGCGCGGCAAAGTCGCGGACATAGCGGCGATAGCTGTTCACATAGGGCGCCAGCAACGCGATGGCCGAGGGCATATGCGTCTGCATCCCGGCGATGAAATGCATAAACGCCGGGCTCTCGCCGCCATCGGGCAGCGAGAAGATGTTGTCGCCCGTCGCGATATCGACCACCGAATGGTGGATATGCATGGCGCTGCCGGGTTCGTCCTGAATGGGCTTGGCCATGAACGTGGCATAACAATTGTGCCGCAGCGCCGCCTCGCGGATCAGCCGCTTGAAGAAAAAGATCTCGTCCGCCAGCTTGACCGGATCGCCGTGGCGCAGGTTCATCTCGACCTGGCCGGCGCCGCCCTCTTGCAGGATGCCGTCGATCTCGAACCCTTGCGCCTCGGCGAAATCATAGATGTCGTCGATGACCTGGCCGTATTCATCGACCGCCGACATCGAATAGGCCTGTTTCGCCGCTGCACGCCGACCAGAGCGGCCCATGGGCGGCTCGACCGGCTTGGCCGGGTCGGTGTTGCGGGCAACCAGAAAGAATTCCATCTCGGGGGCGACGATCGGCGCCCAGCCGCGATCGTTGAACAGCTTGACCACCCGTTTCAGCACGTTGCGCGGCGCCACCGGCACCGGGTTGCCCTGCTGGTCGTTGATGTCGTGGATCACCTGCAGCGTCCAGTCCGCCGTCCAGGGCGCGGCGGTGGCGGTGCTGAGATCGGGGGTCAGCACCATGTCGGGCTCGGTAAAGGCCTCGCCCTCGAGGCTGGCCCAGTCGCCGGTGATGGTTTGCAGGAAAATCGAGTTGGGCAGGTAGAAATGCGTCTGTTTGCCGAACTTGCTGGCGGGCATCGCCTTACCGCGCGCCACACCGGCCATGTCCGCCACGATACATTCGACCTCGTCCAGACGGCGGCCTTCGAGATAGGCCTTTGCCGCTTCGGGCAGGGTGTCGGTCCAGTCAGCCATGTTTGGTCTTTCGTGGTTTGAGAAAAAATTCTGCGATCATGTCGCCCAACAGCGCGCTGTCGGTCGGCGCGGCAAGGCGGTCTTGTGCCCGGTCCAGCAAGGGTTGCGGCACCACGCCGGGCGCACGGAACCGGGCCAGCCCGTCGATCATCTTTGCATCGAATTCCGGATGCGGCTGCACCGACAGGGCATCATCGCCGTAAATCAGCGCCGCGTAGGGGCAGAAATCGCTGCTGCCGATCACCGACGCGCCGTCGGGCAGGGCGGTGACCTGATCCTGGTGCCAGGCGTTCAGCGTGACCTTGCGCCCGGCCAGGTCATAATCGTTGGCTCCGACCGACCAGCCCCCGCGAAACTTTTCGACCGTGCCGCCCAGGGCCTGGGCGATGATCTGATGGCCGAAACAGATCCCCACCATCGGCACATGCGCTGCGATGGCGCGGCGGATGAAATCCTCGAGTGGGGGGATGAAATCGTGGTCTTCATAGGCGCCGTGGCGCGACCCGGTGATCAGCCAGCCGTCGGCGGCATGGATATCGCCGGGAATTTCCATCCCCTCGACATCGTAATCGGTGAATTCCAGCCCGCGATCCGCCAACAGTCGGCGGAACATGTCGGAATAGTCGCCCAGCTTGCCCCGCAACTGGTCGGGGGCGTGGCCGGTCTGAAGGATGCCAATCAGCATGGAATGCTCGCAGCAAAGGATGATCAGACGGTAGACAAGCGCCGCGCGCCCTGCAAGGGCGCCGTCAGGTCAGACCGTGTCGAGATAAAGCTCGACCTTCTGCGCGGCGGTCAGCTCGTTGTAGTAATACAGCTCTTGCCGTTTGGTCGCGACCATGTTGCGGATCATCCCGGCGGGCAGGATGCGGCGCATGTGCTCGTTGGTCTCGAACGCCTCGATCGCGTCAGCCCAGGTCGAGGGCATCTGCGGCAGGTCCATCTCGTAGGCATTGCCGCGGATCGGCTCGGGCGGGGTCATGGCATCTTCGATCCCGATCAGCGCGGCGCCCAGGATGCCGGCCAGCATCAGATAGGGATTCACATCGCCGCCGGCGACGCGGTGCTCGATCCGGCGGGCCGAGGCGGGGCCGCCGGGCACGCGCACGGCGGCGGTGCGGTTCTCATAGGCCCAGCAGATGCCCGTGGGCGCATGGGCGTCGGGCACCAGCCGGTCATAGGAATTGCCATGCGGCGCGAACAGCAGCGCGGTGCCGGGAATGGCATCCAGACAGCCCGCAATGGCGTGCAGCAACTGGTCGGACCCGCGCGCCGTGCCATCGGCAAAGATGTTGTTGCCATCCTCGTCCAGCAGCGAGAAATGCGTGTGCATCCCGTTGCCGGCGTAATCCTCATAGGGTTTGGCCATGAAACTGGCGGCAAAGCCGTGTCTGCGGGCCATCCCGCGCACCAGCATCTTGAACATCCAGGTGTCGTCCGCCGCCTTGAGCGCATCGGGCTGATGCATCAGGTTGATCTCGAACTGGCCGATCCCGGCCTCGGAAATCGCGGTGTCGGCGGGGATGTCCATGGCCTCGCAGGCCTCGTAGAGATCGGTAAAGAACGCATCAAACGCATCCAGCGCCCGCAGCGCCAGCGTATCGGCCCCCGGCCGCCGCTTGCCCGACTGCGGTGACGGAGGCACCCGCAGCCGCGTGCCGCTGTCGTCGATCAGGTAGAATTCGAGCTCGGTCGCGACCACCGGCGTCAGGCCGTGATCACCGAACCGCTGAACCACCTGCGCCAGCGCATGGCGCGGATCGCCGTCAAAGGGGCGGCCATCCTCGTGATACATCCACAGCGGCAACAGCGCGGTCGGCGCCTCGAGCCAGGGCATGGGAACAAAGCCACGCTCGGTCGGCAAGAGCACCCCGTCGGGATCGCCGGAATCGAACACCAGCGGGCTGTCGTCGATATCTTCGCCCCAGATGTCGAGGTTCATCACCGAATAGGGAAAGCGCGTGCCCTCTTTTTCGATTTTGCCGGCAAAGCGGGTGGGAATGCGCTTGCCGCGGGGCTGGCCGTTCAGGTCGCAGGCCGCAACGCGGATCGTGCGCACCTCGGGATGGGCCATTAGCCAGTCGCTCATCGGATCACCTGTAGACGGAATTTCATCTTGGGCCGTGCAGTCTGGGGCAGATGCCGGTTCAGGTGCCGGTTGATCGCCCCGAAGATCAGGATGATCACAAGTGTCACCAGAATGAAATAGCCCGCAACGATCGGGTAGGGGATAAACGGGTTAAAGGTCTTGTCGGCGAAATAGCTGGCGTAATACAGCGCGTCGCCCTTTTGCCGCCAGGCCGGGAAGCCCGAGAAATAGACCAGTGTCGTGGCGTGGAACAGAAAGATCGCCTCGTTTGTGTAAGCGGGCCAGGCCAGCCGCAGCATGGTCGGCCAGATCACCCGGCGGAACCGGCTGAACCCGTGCAGCCCATAGGCGTCGGCGGCCTCGACATCGCCCTTGGGGATCGAGCGCAGCGCGCCGTGAAAGATCTCGCCCGAGTAGGCGGCGGTGTTGAGAAACAGCACGATCAGCGCCCCGGCCCAGGCCTTGGTCAGCCAGCTGGTGGCCAGGGTGATCTCGACAAAGCCCAGGTTCAGATCAAACCCGGCGCGCGGCAGCAGCACGAAGGCCTCGTAGGCCAGGAAGAACTGGATGAACAGCGGCGAGCCGCGAAAGACAAAGATGAACCAGTCGGCCGGTTTGCGCAGCAACGGGTTGCGCGCGTTGCGGGCCAGCGCCAGGCCGGTGGCCAGGAAGAACCCGAACAACAGCGCCAGCGCGCCGAAATAGATGTTCCAGATCAGCCCCGACCCGATCAGCGTCACCTGTTCGCACAGGGTGATGTCGGATTTCGGCAAGAGCCGCTCTCCGATCCCGACCGAGCGCAGCGCGTAATCCTGGATGGTCTGAAGACAGCTCATGCGGCGGCCTTTCGTTGCGCTTCGCCCGCGACGGTGGCCTGCCCATGCGACAGGCGGCGGGTCAGCCGGGCCAGGATGACCTCGCTGACCTTGGTCAGCCCCAGATAGAACACCAGCAGCCCCAGGAAATAGTAAAGCCGCCAGTCCGGGTGCGGATAGGCAAAGAGCGATGTCTTGGCCCCGCCCAGTTCCTTGGCCCAATAGACGATATCCTCGACCCCCAGCAGGAACAGCAGCGGCGTGGCCTTGACCAGGATCATCCACAGGTTCGACAGCCCCGGCAGGGCATAGATCCACATCTGCGGCACCAGGATGCGCCAAAAGGCCTGACGCTCGCTCATGCCATAGGCGCCGGCGGTTTCGATCTGGGCATGGGGCACGGCGCGCATTGCACCGAACAGAACATTGGCCGCGAATGCGCCGAACACGACTGCAAAGGCGATAACGGCCAGCGTGAACCCATAGGTTTCATGCACCCATTGCGGGCTAGCCGACAACGGCAGCTTGGCCTCGGCGCAGACCACGAAATCATTGCCCTGACGAATGGGCGCGTCCCAGTCGGGGCATTTCGCCTTGTGGCGCAGCCATTCGAACCCCTGGTCCATCGCGATCGGGGCGAACAGAAAGAACACGATATCGGGCACGCCGCGCACCATGGCGGTATAGGTCCGCCCGATCAGCCGCAGCGGCAGCACATGCGACCGCGCCGCGATCGCCCCGGCAAAGCCAAAGGCCAGCGCCACCGGCGCGGTGATGAGCAGCAACAGGATCACCGTCCCGAACGAGGCCCAGAACGCCATGTGCTTGCCATTGGTCAGATAGCAGGCAAGCCAGTCCAGGCCATCAAGTGCAGAAGGATCGGTGCAAAAGGAAAACATTCAGGGGGTCGCGCGGGGCCGCTTGGCCCCACGCCTCTTTCACATCAATAGCCGGCCTGCATGCCATCGAACCATTTCGCGATCATGGTGTTCAGCGTGCCGTCTTCTTTCATCGAAGCGATGGCCGTATCGAACTTGGCCTTCAGCTCGGCATCAGATTCGCGCACGCCGACACCGATGCCGTCGCCCAGCATCACGTCATCCGAAACGATCACCAGCTCGCCGTTCGATTCATCGACGAACGGAACCAAAAAGCCCTTGTCGGCCAGCACCGCGTCGGCCTCGCCATTGCGGACGGCGGCCAGGGTTTCGTCGGGGGTGGCGAATTCAACCAGCGCGGCACCCGAGGCGGCCACATGGCTGGCCTGGATGGTGCCGGCCTGCGCGGCCACAACGGCCGAGCTCACGTCGACATCGGCCGACAGCGCCACATAGACCGACGGATCGGGCGGGAAATAGGCCTGGGTAAAGTCGATCACCGCGTCACGCTCGGCGGTGATGCTCATGCCGGCGATGATAGTGTCATAGTTGCCCGACACCAGGTTGGGGATGATCGAATCCCATTCGTTGGTGACCCATTCGCAGGTCAGCTCGGCGCGTTTACACAGCTCGTCGCCCAGCTCGCGCTCGAACCCGTCGACCTCGCCGGCATCGTTGATGAAGTTATACGGAGGATAGGCGCCCTCGGTGCCCATGCGCACAGTACCGTCGGCAAGGGCGGCACCTGCGGTCAGGGCCATGACGGCAGAGGCAAGAAGAAGGTTTCTCATCGGTTTCTTTCTCCCGGTTGTTGATCAAGACGGCATGGTCGCACGCAAAAACTGCTGCAGCCGTTCTGAGGATGGATTGGTAAAGATGTTTTCGGGCGGACCCTGGTCTTCGATCCGGCCCTCATGCAGGAACACCACGTGGTTCGACACGTCGGCGGCCAGGCGCATGTCATGGGTCACGATCAGCATGGTGCGGCCTTCCTCGGCCAGCGCCTTGATGACCTTGACGACCTCTTGTTCCAGCTCGGGGTCCAGCGCCGAGGTGGGTTCGTCGAACAGCAGCGCCCGCGGCTCCATGCACAGGGCGCGGGCGATGGCGGCACGCTGTTGCTGGCCGCCCGACAGCTGGGCCGGGTAGACATCGCATTTGTCGCCGATACCGACCTTGGCCAGGTATTCGCGCGCGGCGGCCTCGACCTCGGCGCGGTCGCGGCGCAGCACGGTCACGGGGGCCTCCATCACGTTTTCCAGAATGGTCATATGGGCCCACAGGTTGAACTGTTGGAACACCATCGACAGGTTGGTGCGGATGCGCGTGACCTGCTTGCGGTCGGCGGGCACGCGGGCATGGCCCTTGCCCTTCCAGTGCACCGGCTCGCCCTCGAACAGGATGTCGCCGCTCTGGCTGTTTTCCAAGAGGTTGGCGCAGCGCAGGATGGTCGATTTTCCCGACCCTGACGAGCCGATCAGCGATACCACGTCGCCCTTATGCGCCGCGATATCGACGCCTTTGATGACCTCCAGTGCGCCATAGCTTTTGTGAAGGTTGCGGATCTCGATGACAGGTAACTGTTGATCAGACAATGTGGGCCGTGATTTTTGAGCGTTCGGTAAAATAGGGCGCAATTCGTGGCGGATTGCAACGGTTTCACGACAAATGACGCGTGGTTATGCCCCCCGCGCGACCGAACACGACACTTTGCGGCGTAATCAGCCGCGCCGGGCCTCGACCCGTTGGCGGGCGATGTTGGAATCGCGGTCGTTCACGCCCAAGAGATTGGCCACCAGCCGCAACAGCGCGTCCTCTTCGTGGTCGCGCACGCCATCGGCCAGAACCACCTCCCACAGGGCCTCGACCACGGCCTCGCGGTCCTCGTAGGGCACGGCATCCTTGATCGCGCGGGTAAAGCGCACCGTGTCGGGGGCCTCGGATTCCAGTTGTTCGGCATCTGCCCGCAGGGCGGTGGCCTCGAACGGCGACAGGCCGTAGCGCGCGGTCAGGATGCGGTCGATGCGCTGGGCCTCTTGCGGGGCATAGTCGCCATCCGAGCGTGCCACGCGCACCAACAACGCCCCAAGCGCCAGACGCGCATCGGTGTCGGGCAGGCGGGCAGGGGCGGGCTGGATCAGGCGGGACAGGAAATCTGCAAACATGACCCAGATATAGGGCGACCCGCGCGCCGGGCCAATGCCCAATCGCGCGCCTGTCATCCCAGCAACTGCGGGCAGCCAAAGCGCATGTCATCCAACGATATCCCGCCCTTGTCGCGGTTCGCGATCGTGACGCCGGCTATTGCGCCCGCGCCATCCATTCCGAACCCCAGGTCGGACACCCCGCCCGGCAGCCGGGCGGTGATCGCCGCCAGCATCGCGCCGTCGCGGGCGTAAAAGCGGAACTCGACCTCGCCCTGATGCGCGGCATTGCTGCCCAGCGCGTCGAGGTATTCGGTATGGACCTTGATCCCGAACCGGCAGATATCGCGGTCGAACCCGATCGCGATCATACCCTCGCCGCGGCCCTCGGGTGTGGGCTGGGCCAATGGCCCCAGCGGATACAGCGCGTTCGACCCGAACACCCGATGCAGCGAGATCGACAGTGTCTGCCCCGGCGGCCCCATCTCGACCCGCAGCGGCCCGATGGGCGCGTCCGTCCCCGGCGCGTCAAATTGATCACCGTTCAAAACCAGCGTCTCAACCGTCTGGCCGGCGAAATGCTGGCCGATCAGCCCGCCATTGAAGGCATAGCCCCGGTCAAGGTTGTAGCCGGGATAGGGCTTGTCGGGCAGGGTCTGGAAATCTTCGCGGCCCTGGGTGGTCTGTTCGACCAGATCATAGGGCAGGGGCTGGATGTCCTGCGCGCAGGCGGGCAGGGCGGCGGCGATCCAGATCAGGGCCGCCGCGCACCGCATCCTAGACCAGCCGCGAGGTTTCCAGCGCCGCGCGCACGAAATCGGCGAACAGCGGATGCGGCTGGAAGGGTTTCGATTTCAGTTCGGGATGGAACTGCACGCCGATGAACCACGGGTGATCGGCCCATTCGACGATCTCGGGCAGGCGGCCATCGGGCGACATGCCGGAAAAGATCAGGCCCTTGGCCTCAAGCTGGTCACGATATTTGATATCGACCTCGTAGCGGTGGCGATGGCGCTCCTCGATGTCGCAGCCGCCATAGACCTGCGCGACTTTTGAACCCTCTTTCAGCGCCGCCGAATAGGCGCCCAGGCGCATCGTGCCGCCCTTGTCGTCATCGACCTTGCGCGCCACGGTGCGGTTGCCCTGCACCCATTCCTTGAGGTGATAGACCACGGGCGTGAAACGCTTGCCGCCGGCCTCGTGGTCGAATTCCTCGGAACCCGCGTCGCCCACGCCGGCGACGTTGCGCGCCGCCTCGATCACCGCCATCTGCATGCCCAGGCAGATGCCCAAATAGGGGATCTTGCGCTCGCGCGCGAATTGCGCGGCCTTGATCTTGCCCTCGGTGCCGCGCTCGCCAAAGCCGCCGGGCACCAGGATCGCGTGGAACCCTTCGAGATAGGGCGCGGGGTCTTCGTGATCGAAGACCTCGGCATCCACCCATTCGACATTGACCTTGACCCGGTTGGCCATGCCGCCATGGGTCAGCGCCTCTTTGATCGACTTGTAGGCGTCTTCCAACTGGACGTATTTGCCGACGATCGCGACTTTCACATCGCCATCGGTGTTGTGAATGCGGTCGTTCACATCCTCCCAGACGCTAAGGTCGGGCTTGGGCGCGGGCGAGATTTCGAACGCATCCAGAACCGCCTGATCCAGCCCTTCGCGATGATAGGCCAGCGGCGCCTCGTAGATGGATTTCAGGTCATAGGCCGCAACCACAGCCTCTTTGCGCACGTTGCAGAACAGCGCGATCTTGGCGCGCTCTTTCTCGGGGATGGGCTGTTCCGAGCGGCACACCAGGATATCGGGCGCGATGCCGATCGATTGCAATTCCTTGACCGAGTGCTGCGTCGGTTTCGTCTTCAGCTCGCCCGAGGCCGCCAGATAGGGCAGCAGCGTCAGGTGCATGAAAATGCACTGGCCGCGCGGTTTGTCATGGCTGAACTGGCGGATCGCCTCAAAGAACGGCAGGCCTTCGATATCGCCGACCGTGCCGCCGATCTCGCACAGCATGAAATCGACCTCGTCATCGCCGATGGCAAGGAACTCTTTGATTTCATTGGTGACATGGGGAACCACCTGGATGGTCTTGCCCAGGTAATCGCCCCGGCGCTCTTTCTCCAGAACGTTGGAATAGATGCGGCCCGACGACACCGAATCCGTCATGCGTGCCGGCACGCCGGTGAAACGTTCGTAATGGCCCAGGTCCAGGTCGGTTTCGGCGCCGTCATCGGTGACGAAAACCTCGCCATGCTCAAAGGGCGACATCGTGCCGGGATCGACGTTCAGATAGGGGTCAAGCTTGCGCAGACGCACCGAATAGCCGCGGGCCTGCAAGAGCGCCCCCAGCGCCGCCGAGGCAAGACCCTTGCCTAGCGAAGAAACAACGCCACCGGTGATGAAAATATACCGCGCCATGCCGAGAAAGCCCCCGTGGAATTCATGTTATTGTTGCGGGCCTGTTCCGCTCAATCAGGCCACCCACGGGACTCGACTGTTACCGGAATATGCCCGGTCTCACAAGGCTTGAGGCCCGATATGTTGTGGGCCGCCAGATCGGCCCCGCAATGCGTGGTCAGGGCGGCAAGGCGCTGTTTTTTGGGGAATGAACGCCGTTTTGGGGCTGCACCAGGGGCGGGCGGGGCGGTGCGCGCAAAGATTTTTTTCGTGATTTTTTTTACCCGCGCCACTGCCGGGGCGGGGCGGCATCGCGATTCCCCGCGCCGGTGGGGTGCAAATGAAAACGCCGCCCCCGGGGGCGGCGTGAATGCAATTGGATCGTTGGTGCCTTACTCGGCGCGCGGCGGCGTCAGCGGCGCGTTCGGGTCGGCCGCGGGCAGCTGCGGCAGCAGGCCGGTACCCGGCGCGGCCGGGGCATCCTCGGCGGCATCTTCGGCGCGGTCGCCAAGACGGTCAAGAACCGAGCTGTCCGACGATTTATCGGCCGCGATGACGGTCAGGCCGATCGAGGTGATGATGAAGGCGATCGCGAACAGCCAGGTCAGCTTGCCCAGTGCGGTCGCGGTCGAGCGGCTGGACATCACGCCGCCACCGCCGCCACCCATGCCAAGGCCACCGCCCTCGGAGCGTTGCAGCAGCACGATTCCGATCAGGCACAGGGCGAGGATCAGGTGGACGATAAGAATGACGTTTTCCATGGGCGCACGGGTCCGGCGTTGTTTGACGGGTCTATCTAGGCGCAAGTGCGCCCGGTCGCAACCCCTCGGATGCATGATCAGGGTGGTCAAGTGCGACGGGCGACAAAAGGTGCGGTTCCTGCTAGTCTGGGGCAGGGGGACAAAACCATGACCAAGATCGCAGTCGTTCAACGCCCGCCGGTTCTTTTGAACCGTGCAGCATCAATCGAGGCGGCAATCACGTCGCTGCAAGAGGCGGCCAGCGCCGGCGCGCAGCTGGTGGTCTATCCAGAGGCCTACCTGCCGGGCTATCCGACATGGGTGTGGCGTCTGCGACCGGGCGGCGACATGGCCCTGTCGGGCGAATTGCACGCCCGGCTGCGCGAGAACTCGGTCGATCTGGCGGCGGGCGACCTTGATCCGTTCTGCAAGGCCGTGGCCCGCGCCGGTGTGACCGTGGTGATGGGGCTGAATGAGCGCGACGGCCAGTTCAGCGGCACCACCCTGTTCAACACCATCGTCGTGATCGGCCCCGATGGCGCGATCCTGAACCGGCACCGCAAGCTGATGCCCACCAACCCCGAACGCATGGTCTGGGGCATGGGCGATGCCTCGGGGCTGCGGGTGGTCGACACGCCGCTGGGCCGTCTTGGCGGGTTGATCTGCTGGGAAAACTACATGCCCCTGTCGCGCTATGCCCTTTATGCCCAGGATATCGAGATATTCGTCGCCCCCACATGGGATGCAGGCGACAGCTGGATCGCCACCATGCAGCACATCGCCAAGGAGGGCGGCTGTTGGGTGATCGGTACGGCGACCGCGATGCAGGGCAGCGATGTGCCCGCCGACTTTCCCGAACGCGACACGCTGTTCAAGGATGACGAATGGGTCAATGACGGCGATGCGGTGGTGGTGCGCCCGATGGGCGGCATCGTTGCCGGGCCGCACCGGCGCGAGAAATCCATCCTCTATGCCGATATCGACATCGAGGCCGCCCGCCGCGCCCGCCGGTCGCTGGATGTGGCCGGGCATTACTCGCGGCCCGATCTGTTTGAATTCAGCGTCGATCGCCGCCCGCTGCCGCCGGTCAGGTTCGACTAGGGGTCATTCCTCGACATCGTCGATATCGACCTGGCCCGACAGGCGCCTGCGCACCAGGCTCCATCCCAGGCCGATGCCCAGAACCACCGACAGGGCAAAGATCCCCAGCCAGGTGTTCAGCGTCGGCCGGTCCAGCGAGAGCAGGCCCAGGTCGATCAGCACCCAGATCAGCGCGGCCACCACCGCGCCGACCAGCAACATGCCGAACGCCCCGATCGAGCGCAGCGTCGCCCGTAGATAGATGATGTAGCACACCAGCAGAATCAGCCCCACCAGCACCGTCAGCGACAGCCTGTCGTGATAGGCGCCGCGCGCCCATTGGACGTAATTCCATTGCGTGGGGTTGAACGTGGCACTCAGCAATACAAACGCAAATGCCCAGCGCAGAATAAGGCCTGCCATCTGTGACTCCGGGTTTTTTCCTGTCGTGGCGCAAGCGCGCGCCTCTGTCCAGCCCGGCACCAAGAAAAAATCCCGTTTGCGCGCGGGGCTGTGGGGGTCTATACGGTGCCCGGTTTGCCTCTATCGCAAGGATCTACTATGGCCAATGTTGTCGTCGTCGGCGCCCAATGGGGTGACGAAGGAAAAGGCAAGATCGTGGACTGGCTGTCAGAGCGCGCCGACGTGATCGCGCGCTTTCAGGGCGGTCACAACGCCGGCCATACGCTGGTGATCGACGGAAAGGTCTACAAGCTGCACGCGCTGCCCTCGGGCGTGGTGCGCGGCGGCAAGCTGTCGGTGATCGGCAACGGCGTGGTGCTGGACCCCTGGCACCTGATGGGCGAGATCGAGAAAATCCGCGCTCAGGGCGTCGAGATCACCCCCGAAACCCTGATGATCGCCGAGAACACCCCGCTGATCCTGCCCATCCATGGCGAATTGGACCGCGCCCGCGAAGAGGCCGCCAGCAAGGGCACCAAGATCGGCACCACCGGTCGCGGCATCGGCCCCTGCTATGAAGACAAGGTTGGCCGCCGCGCCATCCGCGTGGCCGATCTGGCCGACGAGGCGACCCTGATCGCCCGCGTCGATCGCGCCCTGCAACACCATGATCCGCTGCGCAAGGGTCTGGGCATCGAGCCCGTCGACCGCGACGCGCTGATCGCCCAGCTGAAAGAAATCGGCCCGCAACTCCTGCCCTATGCCGCCCCGGTGTGGAAAGTGCTGAACGAAAAGCGCAAGGCCGGCAAACGCATCCTGTTCGAGGGCGCGCAGGGCTCGCTGCTGGATATCGATTTCGGCACCTATCCGTTCGTCACCTCGTCGAACGTGATCGCCGGACAGGCCGCCACCGGCGTGGGTATCGGCCCCAACTCGATCGATTTCGTGCTGGGCATCGTCAAGGCCTATACCACCCGCGTGGGCGAAGGCCCGTTCCCGACCGAGCTGTTCGACCATGACGGTCAGCGCCTGGGCGAGCGCGGCCATGAATTCGGCACCACCACCGGGCGCAAGCGCCGCTGCGGCTGGTTCGACGCCGCGCTGGTGCGCCAGACCTGTGCCATCAACGGCATCAACGGTATCTCGCTGACCAAGCTGGACGTGCTGGACGGGTTCGAAACCTTGAAAATCTGTGTTGCCTATGACCTGGACGGCGAGCGGCTGGATTACCTGCCCACCGCCGCGGATCAGCAGGCGCGCTGCACCCCGATCTACGAGGAAATGCCCGGCTGGTCGGAATCGACCGAAGGCGCGCGCAGCTGGGCCGATCTGCCCGCCAACGCGGTGAAATATGTCCGCCGCGTCGAAGAGCTGATCGAATGCCCGGTGGCATTGCTGTCGACCAGCCCCGAGCGCGACGACACCATCCTTGTCACCGATCCGTTCGCTGACTGATGGCGCTGAGCTACAAAGCCCGCCGCCGTGTGGCGCTGATCGTGCTGCTGGTGTGGATGCCGCTGTATATCATCGCGGCGGTCACGGTGATCGGCATGTTCGATCGCCCGCCGTTCTTGCTTGAGCTGGCGGTTTACGTGGGGCTGGGCGTAATTTGGGTGCTGCCCTTCAAGGTGATCTTTCGCGGGGTGGGCCAGGCTGACCCCGACGCCGCCCCCGACCAGACGGACAAATGAAAACGGCAGGCCAGTGGCCTGCCGTTTCCCTTACTGATCACGCGTCCCCGAAGGGTCAATCGTCATAGCCCTCGGGCATATAGCGCGACGATTTAGAAACCGTGAACTGGCCGCGTTTGATCTTGGTGATCTTGTTGTCGCGCAACAGCGCCCCAAAGGCGCGCAGGCAATCCTCGCGGCTGGGTTCCTCGGGCATGGCCTCGGCGACGATCTCCATCACCTGCGGGCGGGTAAAGCTGGGCTGCCCCTCGATCGCCACGCAATAGACGGCGGCGGCCTCAAGCAGTTGCGTCAGGCTGCGGGCGCCGTGGCGGTCGGCGAAATCGGCAAAGCTGTCATCGTCGGAAAAGATGTTGCCGGCGCCCGGCTCGTCATCCTCGATCGCGCGCAGCGCCAGGTTGCCACGGCTGGCATGAGCCATCTTGGCACCGGCGCGCGGGGTGTCGATACGCTGTTCCGACACCAGCATCAGCGGCGGCATCTTCGGCGACGCGGTCTCGGGCTTGCGCGCCGAGGGGCGCACGACCTTGGCCAGGTCATCGCGATAGGGGCTGCGCTCGGCCTCGTCCTCGGCCTTGCGGTCGGCCTGGGTCTTGCCCGCGCGGTCGCTCATCGTAGCGGCCACGGCGGCCTTGAGATGGGCGATGGCCGACAGGCGGCGGCGGCTCTCGGCGCCGTCCATCTTGGTATTCACTTCGTTCACCAGCCGCGACACCGACGCGTCGTCGCTGTTCAGACCGACCGAACGCAGGCGCGCCAGGGCACCCTTGGGTTTTTTCGGCGCGCTGCGGGTATCCTGCTCCAGCTCGTCCAGCTCGGCCATCAGGTCGGCCTCGTCGGTGTCGCTCAGCAGATGCGGCGGGATATCCTCAAGGATCTCGGCCTCTTCGGCGTCGAAATCGTCGTCATAAGCTTCGTCGGCCGGGGCGCTGGTCAGCTCGTGGCGCAGCGCGTCCAGATCGTCTTGGCCGACTTTCAGAACCCGGGCGCGGGCGCGCACGGCGGCCTCTTGCCGGTCGTCATTATCGTCGTCCATCTCGCGCAGGGCGCGGGCCTCGGCGCGCAGGCGCTCGCGGCGACGGCGGCGCATTTCGTCCAGCTGGTTGGCGTCGCGGGGCGCGCGCGGCTGGTAGTCGTCCTCGTCCTCGTCGTCTTCGTCGACCTCGCGCGCGGCCACCGGCTGCGGGGCGGGTGCGATCTCTTCGGCGGGGGCGTCGATTTCGTCTTCGCCGTCGAACTCCATGTCGTCGTCAAAGTCATCGTCGTCATCGTCGCTGTCATCGCCCGTGGCGGCCAGCGAGTTCGACAGCGCGTTAAGAAAGGCGCTGTCATCCAGCTCGTCCTCGTCCTCGATCTCGTCAAGAATGGCCGCAGCCTCGATCGGCTCTTCCATCTCTTCGGCGACCGGTTCGTCCTCTTCGAGGTCATCCTCGGCCTCGGCTTCGACGGTCAGCTCGTCCTCGGCAGGGGTCTCTTCTTCGATCTCCTGCTCAAGAGCGACCTCTTGCTCGTCCTCTTCGATCTCTTCGATCTCGGGCTCGGCCAGTTCGGCGGCGTCCTCTTCGATCTCGTCGTCCTCGTCCTCGTCAGAGACCTCTTCGGTCATCTCGACGGGCGTGTCCTCGACGTCGATCTCGACTTCGGGCTCGGCAGCGATCTCTTCTTCGGCAACCACCGGTTCCTCGGCGGGCTGCTCTTCGAGAACGGGTGCGGCTTCGGCAACCGGCGTGGGCTGGGCCGCGGGGGCGCTGCGCGTGGTGTCGACAACGGCACGGATGCGGGCCAGCTTGGCCGCGACAGAGCCCAGGTCATCGCCTTGTGCAGGTTCGGGCGCGGCTTGAACGGGGGCCGGGGCGGGCTGAGGTGCAGGTTGCGGCGCGGGGGCGGCTTGTTGCGGGGCGGGGGCCGGTTGCGGCGCAGGCGCCTGGGCCGGCAGCGCGCCCTGTTGATCGGCCCGCAGATGCACGCCCTCATTCCCGACATAGGCCTCGACCCGCTGGCGGATCTCGCGCTGGGCGATGCGTTGCAGCATCTCGGCGTCGGGGGTCGGCGGTTCGGCCCCGAAATAGCGGTCATCGGCCGCGAGATCGCGGAAATATTCGGCGATCGCCTTCATGGTGCCGAAAGAATCGTCAAATCCCTCAAGCGTGCACGAGAAGGTGCCATAGGACACCGTCAGGATTTTGTTCGTTCCGACCATGTGCGTCTCACTCTCTTCCGAAGCCTGCATCGACCTGTTTACCACAGGCCGTTTCTTCAAATTCAACAGAACTGGGAAATTTGGGGGGATTAATCATGTCAGGAATGTGGTCATTCACCGATTTTCGCAGTATTTCCGGCTATATGAGCCATATCTTTCAATCAAAGGGCGCCGTGACGCTTTTGGGCGGGGGCGCGTGCCGGGGCACCGATCTGGCCGAGGCGCTGAGTCTTGCGCCCTGTCTGGTTGCCGCTGATGGCGGGGCCGACCGGGCGCTGGCGCTGGGTCATGTGCCCAAGGCCGTCATAGGGGATATGGATTCAATTTCGCCGCAGACAAGGGCGGCCATCGCGCCCGGGCGCCTGCACCACATCCCCGAACAGGACAGCACCGATTTCGACAAGGCCCTGCGCAATATCGACGCGCCGCTGGTGCTGGGGCTGGGTATGCTGGGGCCGCGTGCCGATCACATGCTGGCCGCGCTGAACGTACTGCACCGCCATTCCGATCGGCGCTGCATTTTGATATCCGACAGCGACGTGGTGTTCCTGGCGCCGCCGCAACTGACCCTTGATCTGCCCAGGGACGCGCGGGTTTCGCTGTTTCCGATGGCTCCGATCACCGGGCGCAGTACCGGGCTGTATTGGCCGATCGACGGTATCGAATTCACCCCCGGCGGGCGGGTCGGCACCTCGAACCAGGCCCAGGGCGGGCCGGTCACGCTGGGGTTCGACGCGCCCGGCATGATCGTGCTGCTGGATCGCGCTGGGTTGGGCGCGGCCGTGGCGGCGCTGGTCTGATCGGGCCTTGCAGCGTAATTGCCCCTCGCAGCGCCCCGGCACATCTCTTATAAGGTCTGCGGGTGACACAGGAGACATGCCATGACCGGAGAGCTTTCCCCCATCGACAAGGCCAAGTTCGCGGCCGCCAAACGGGCCGCAAATTTCGTTGAAAGCGGGATGCGCGTGGGGCTGGGAACCGGCTCGACCGCCGCATGGCTGGTGCGCTGCTTGGGCGAGATGGTGCGCGACGATGGTCTCAAGATCCGCGGCGTGCCGACATCGACCCGCACCGCCGAACTGGCCCGCCAGGTGGGCATCGAGGTCATCACCCTGGACGAAGCCAAATGGCTGGATGTCACCATCGACGGGGCCGACGAATTCGACGCCGACCTGAACCTGATCAAGGGCGGCGGCGGTGCGCTGTTGCAGGAAAAGATCGTGGCCACCGCCAGTGACCAGATGATCGTGATCGCGGACGCCGCCAAAGAGGTGGGCCAACTGGGCGCCTTCCCTCTGCCGGTCGAGGTCATTCCCTTTGGCTGGCAGACCACCAAGGCGCTGATCGAGGAAACCCTGATCAACCTTGATGTCATGGGCCGCGATACCACGCTGCGCATGAACGGCGATGCGCCTTTCGTCACCGACGAGGGCAATTTCATCGTCGATATGCATCTCAAACGCATCGGAAACGCCCGCCAGCTGGCGCTGGTGGTCAATCAGATCCCCGGCGTGGTTGAAAACGGGCTGTTCATTGATATCTGCGATGTGGTGGTCATTGGCCACGGCGACGGAAAGGTCGAGGTCCGCGATATCAACGAGGGCACTGTCGAAGAAGACAGGATCGACTTTCTGGACAACGAAAACCTGTTTGCTGACCTCTGAAAGGGGCCTCTTGTTTCATGAGTTTTGACTACGACCTGTTCGTGATCGGCGGCGGCTCGGGCGGGGTGCGCGCCGCGCGCCTTGCCTCTAGCGAAGCGGGCGCCAAGGTGGCGCTGGCCGAAGAATACCGCATGGGCGGCACCTGCGTGATCCGGGGCTGCGTGCCGAAAAAGCTGATGGTGTTCGCCTCGGGCTATACGCCCGCGTTCGAAGACGCCCGCGCCTATGGCTGGGACGTGACCAGCGGCGCGTTCGACTGGTCGCGCTTCAAGACCAACCTGCATGCCGAACTGACCCGGCTCGAGGGCATCTATACCCGCAACCTGGGCAATGCCGGGGTTGAAATTTTTCATACCCGCGCCGTTGTGAAAGACGCCCATACGGTCGAGCTGGCCAACGGCCAGGTCTTTACCGCCAAGCATATCCTTGTGGCCACCGGCGGGCGGCCCTTCGTGCCGGAATTCCCCGGCTCTGATCTGGCCGTGACCTCGAACGAGATGTTCCTGCTGGACGCGCTGCCGAAAAAGATGCTGATCGTGGGCGGCGGGTTCATCGCCTGTGAATTCGCCTGCATCATGAACGGGCTGGGCGTCGATGTGACGCAATTCTATCGCGGCGCGCAGGTGCTGCGCGGCTTTGACGACGAGGCGCGCGGCCATGTGGCCGACCAGATGACCAGCGGCGGCGTCAACCTGCATGTCGGCACCGATGTCGTGTCGATGAAGAAAACCCCGGACGGCATCGCGGTGAAATCCACCACCGGCCATGACGATACCTATGACGTTGTGATGTATGCCACCGGTCGCAACCCTAATACAGACGGGCTGGGCCTGGCCGAGGCCGGCGTCAAGCTGGGCCGCAAGGGCGAGGTGGTCGTGGATGACTATAGCCAGACCTCGGTGCCCTCGATCTATGCCGTGGGCGATGTGACCGACCGCATCAACCTGACGCCTGTCGCGATCCGCGAAGGCGCGGCCTTTGTCGAAACCGTCTTTCACGGCCGCCCCACCAAGCCCGATCACGACCTGGTCGCCAGCGCCGTCTTTACCCAGCCCGAGCTGGGCACCGTCGGCCTGACCGAGGAAGAGGCCCGCGAGCGCGAGCCGATCGAGGTTTACTCGGCCGCGTTCCGCCCGATGCAGACCCTGTTCGCCGGGCGCGAGGACCGCGTGCTGATGAAACTGATCGTCAGCCGCGAAACCCGCAAGGTTCTGGGCTGTCATATTGTCGCGCCCAATGCCGGCGAGATGATCCAACTGGCCGCCATCGCGATCAAGATGGGCGCCACCAAGGAAGACTTCGATCGCACCGTTGCGGTGCACCCGACAATGTCCGAAGAGCTGGTTACGATGAAGACACCCACGCGTGTGGCTTGATTTTCATGTTGATGTGACCAAGTTGAGTGAAACGATAAAGAACGCGACGAGAGGGAAAAGACCCTATGGCTGGAAATAACGGCGGCCCCTGGGGGGGCGGCGGCTCGAACAATGACGGGCAGGGCCCGTCTGGCGGCCCTGGCGGCGGGCGTGGTCCCGGCGGCGGGCGCGATCCGCAGATCCCCGAAATCGACGAACTGGTGAAAAAGGGCCAAGAGCAGCTCAAGGTGCTGATGGGCGGACGTGGCGGCGGTGGCCGTGGCGGGCGTGGTCCCGGCGGCGGTTCGGGTGGTCCGGCCTTTACCCGTGGCACGATCGGCCTGGGCGTCTTGGGCGCGGTGGTGTTGTGGGGGCTTGCCTCTTTCTACACCGTCAAGCCCGAGGAACAGTCGGTTGAACTGTTCCTGGGCAAATACTCGCAAACCGGCAATCCGGGTCTGAACTTTGCCCCCTGGCCGCTGGTCACCAAACAGATCGAGGCCGTCACCCGCGAACGTACCGTTGAAATCGGCCTGGGCCGTAGCGGTGGCGGCGAAGGGCTGATGCTGACCGGCGACGAGAACATCGTCGACATCGATTTCCAGGTGGTCTGGAACATCAACGATCTGCAAAAGTTCCTGTTCAACCTGCGCGACCCGCAGCAAACCATCGAGGCCGTGGCTGAATCGGCCATGCGCGAGATCATCGCCCAGTCGGAACTGGCGCCGATCCTCAACCGTGACCGCGGCATCATCGCCGTACGCCTGCAGGAACTGATCCAGACGACGCTGGACAGCTATGAAAGCGGCATGAATGTCGTGCGTGTCAACTTTGACAAGGCCGACCCCCCGCGCGAGGTGATCGACAGCTTCCGCGAGGTGCAGGCCGCTGAGCAGGAACGCGACCGTCTGGAAAAACAGGCTGACGCCTATGCCAACCGGGTTGTGGCCGGTGCGCGCGGTGAAGCTGCGCAGAAACTGGAAGAGGCCGAGGCCTATCGCGCCCAGGTCGTCAACGAGGCTCAGGGTGAGGCCAGCCGTTTCACCGCCGTTCTGGAAGAATACCGCAAGGCCCCCGAGGTGACGCGCAAGCGTCTCTATCTGGAAACGATGGAGGCTGTTCTGGGTGACGTCGACAAGATCATTCTCGATGGCGGTGAGGGTGCGCAGGGGGTTGTTCCCTATCTGCCGCTCAACGAACTCAGAAAATCGGGGGAGAACTGAGCCATGAAAAAGATAACCTTCTTCCTGCCAGTTCTGGTACTCATCGTGGCCGCCGCGCTGTCGTCGATCTTTATCGTGACGGAAACCCAGCGCGCGCTGGTTCTGCAATTCGGCCGTGTTGTGGCCGTCAAGGATGACCCGGGCCTGTCCTTCAAGATCCCGCTGATCCAGGAAGTCGTCTATTACGACGACCGTATTCTCAGCCTCGAAACTGCCGAGCTGGAGGTCACCCCGCTGGATGACCGCCGCCTGGTGGTCGACGCCTTTGCGCGCTATCGTATCGCCGATGTCGAACAGTTCCGCCAGGCCGTTGGTACCGGCGGCATCCGGTCCGCCGAGGATCGTCTTGACCGTATCCTGCGCGCCGCTACCCGCGAGGTTCTGGGTTCGGTCAACTCGAACGATATCCTCAGCACCGATCGTGCCGCGCTGATGCTGCGCATCCGGAACTCGGCAATTTCAGAGGCCAGCAATCTGGGCCTGCTCATCATCGACGTGCGCCTGAAACGCACCGACCTGCCCGAGCAGAACCTTGCCGCCACCTTTGCCCGGATGCGGGCCGAACGTGAACGCGAGGCCGCCGACGAGATCGCCCGCGGTGAAGAAGCCGCACAGCGCGTTCGCGCCCAGGCTGACCGGACCGTGGTCGAACTGGTCTCGGATGCCAGCCGCCAGTCGGAAATCGCCCGAGGCGAAGCCGATGCCGAACGCAACGCGATCTTTGCCGATGCCTATGGCGCGGACGCCGAATTCTTTGAATTCTACCGTTCGCTCACGGCCTATAGCCGGGCATTGCAGGGCAGCAACTCGACGATGGTCCTGTCGCCTGACAGCGAGTTCTTCAACTATCTCAAGCAGGCCGATCGCCCGTGATGGGAATGATCATTCTGGCCCTCGGGCTGGTCTTGGTTGTCGAGGGGCTGGTGTTCGCACTGGCCCCTTCGCGTCTCGAGGACCTGCTGGCCGCGCTGGCGGAAATACCGGTGGAAACCCGCCGATATCTGGGCCTTGGCGCGATTGCGCTGGGTGTGGCGCTGGTTTGGCTTGCCCGCGGGCTTGGGGCCTGAAAAGATCACCCAAGTCTTCACACCCATGTGACATGGCGCGACATGGCTTTGAATTGCACCCGGGCGGTAACCATCTTCTTATCGAACCGAAGATGCGCCGGGGCCAGTGCCCGCCCGAAGGCGCCGAATGAGCAGACAGGAGGAACCGACGTTGAATTCCCACGCTCTTGCCTATCAGGACCGGTCCTGGCCGATCCGCGCCTTTGCCGGCATGCTGCTGGCCATCGCGCTGTTGCTGGCGCAGGCCATGACGGCCCATGCCCGCGGCGCGCCCGACAGTTTCGCCGATCTGGCCGACAAGGTCAGCCCGGCGGTGGTCAACATCACCACCTCGACCACGGTTTCGACCTCGACCGGGCCGGGGCCGCAACTGCCCGAAGGATCGCCCTTCGAGGATTTCTTTCGCGATTTCATGAACCCCGAGGGTGAACGCAATGGCCCCCGCCAGCGCCGCAGCCAGGCGCTGGGATCAGGTTTCGTGATCTCCGAGGACGGGTTCATCGTCACCAACAACCACGTCATTGAGAAGGCCGATGAGATCAAGGTCGAGTTCTTCTCGGGCATCGTTCTGGACGCCACCGTGATCGGCACCGACCCCAAGACCGACATCGCGCTGCTCAAGGTCGAAAGCGACACGCCGCTGGCCTTTGTACCCTTTGGCAACAGCGACGTGGCCCGTGTGGGCGACTGGGTCATGGCCGTGGGCAACCCGCTGGGCCAGGGCTTTTCGGTGTCTGCCGGCATCATCTCGGCCCGTAACCGCGCCCTGACCGGCACCTATGACGATTTCATCCAGACCGATGCCGCCATCAACCGGGGCAACTCGGGCGGCCCGCTGTTCAACATGGATGGCCAGGTGATCGGCGTGAACACCGCCATTCTGTCGCCCAATGGCGGCTCGATCGGTATCGGGTTCTCGATGGCCTCGAACGTTGTGACCAACGTGGTCGATCAGCTTAAGGAATACGGCGAAACCCGCCGTGGCTGGCTGGGCGTGCGCATCCAGGATGTCACAGCCGACGTGGCCGAGGCCATGGGTCTGGAAAAGGCCGGCGGCGCGCTGGTCACCGATGTGCCCGAAGGCCCCGCCCGCGAGGCCGGCATTCAGTCGGGGGATGTGATCTTGTCCTTTGATGGGGTCGACGTGGCCGATACGCGTGAACTGGTGCGCATGGTCGGCAACAGCACCGTCGGCAGCAGCGCTCGCGTGGTCGTCTATCGCGACGGCGGCACCCAGACCCTCAAGGTCACGCTGGGCCGCCGCGAAGTGGCCGAAGGCGCCGTGCCTGCCGCAGCCTCGCCCGACACCCCCGCCGAGCCGCAGGAAATGCAGACCCTCGGCCTGACGCTGACGCCCCTGACCGACGAGATGCGCGCCCAGCTTGATGTCGCCCCCGGCATCGACGGCCTGGTCGTGACCGATGTCGACCAGGTCAGCGAAGCCTATGAAAAGGGCCTGCGCGCCGGTGATGTCATCACCGAGGCCGGCCAGCAGCAGATCGCCTCGCTTGAAGATTTCGAGGCCCGTGTGACCGAGGCCCGCGATGCCGGGCGCAAATCGCTGCTGCTGTTGATCCGCCGTCAGGGCGACCCGCGCTTTGTGGCGCTGGGTGTCGAAGCCGACAAGTAAGCCACCACGAAATCACGAAACGGGGCGCCTTCGGGCGCCCTTTTCACGCTAGGGACGTGCCTCGCGCGGATAGGCCACCAGCCCCAGCTTGCGCGCCGTGTCCAGCGACAGATCGGCGCTATCCAGCCCGTTGACCGCCTGATAGCGCCGCACCGCCTGGCGCGTGGCATCGTCCATCACCCCGCTGATCGGCGCATGATAGCCGCGCGCGTTCAGCGCCCGTTGCAGGCTGGCGACCAGCTCTGGCGTCAGGGCGGCGGGGCAGGGGGTCTCGAACCAGGTGGTCTTGCGATCCTGCACGATGCGCTGCCGGGTCTCGGTGCGATAGCGCGCGGGCTCCAGCACCAGCCCCTCGGGTGTGGTCTCGGCCGGGCTCAGCAGGGTCTGCTCGGTCACGGTCTCGATCACCGCGGGGGTTTCGACCCGTGACCAGCAGGTGCCCAGCGGCGCACCAAGCGGGGCGTTGCCCGTCAGGGCAGGCCGGGCGTCGATCCCCTGGCAGGCGGCCAGCAGGCACAGGCCAAGGCCAGCAAGGGCGGGGCGATGATGGATCATTCTCTGCTCGTTCTGGCTGTGCCGGTTTTCCCGCGATCATAGCCAGATCGCCCCCCCGGCAAAAGCCCCGTGGTCAAACATGCGTGGGGTCTCTGGCCTTTGCGGCCAAGCTGCACTATGTCACCCCCCGATACTGCGAAGGTTCAGAGGGTAAAGATGGCAAAGATCACCTATATCGAGCACAACGGCACCGAACATGTGGTGGACGTGGCCAACGGGCTGACCGTGATGGAAGGCGCCCGCGACAATGGCGTTCCGGGCATCGAGGCCGACTGCGGCGGCGCCTGCGCCTGTTCCACCTGCCACGCCTATATCCCGTCGGACTGGTACGCGCGGCTCGATGGGGTCGATCCGATGGAAGAAGACATGCTGGAATTCGCCTGGAGCCCCGAACCGGGCAAATCGCGCCTGACCTGCCAGATCAAGGTCACCGACGCGCTGGACGGGCTGGTGGTCAACCTGCCCGAAAAACAGATCTGATGCGCGGCGCGGGCGTCATTGCCGCTCTGGCGCTGCTCTTCTCCGGGGCGGCGCAGGCCCAGATCACCGACGCCCGCTATACCGACCCAACCGCCCGCTACGACCACGCCGTGCTGGGCGATGCGCTGGAATGGGGCGCGCTGGAACTGACGACCCCGGCTGGTAAACGCCGCATCGTTCTGCCCGATACCCGCGTGTTCGAAGACCTCGCCCCGCGCCTTGCCGATCTTGACGGCGACGGCGCGCCCGAGGTCATCACGGTCGAAACCGACCTGTCACTGGGTGCGCGCCTAGCGGTCTATGGCGAAACAGGCCTGATCGCCGCTACCCCCTTTATCGGCCGCCCGCATCGCTGGCTTGCGCCCTTGGGCGCGGCCGATCTCGATGGCGATGGCCGTATCGAGATCGCCTATATCGACCGCCCGCACCTGGCGAAACTGCTGCGGGTCTGGCGGTTTGAGAATGGCACCCTCACGCTGGTGGCCGAGAAACCAGGCCTGACCAACCACCGGATCGGGCAGGATTTCATCTCGGGCGGCATCCGCGATTGCGGCCAGGGCCCCGAGATCATCACCGCCAATGCCGACTGGTCACGCGTGATTGCCACCCGGTTTCAAAACGGCACCCTCAGCAGCCGCGAATTGAAGACCCGCAGCCTGCCTGACGCCGCCGCCTGCAAGGCCGATTAGGGCGGAACCGGGGCTCTGCCCCGGACCCCGGGATATTTATGCGAAAAAGAAGACAGGGGCTTCTTCTTCGGGGAAATATCCCCGCCGGAGGCACCTGAGCGGCCCTTGGGCCGCGAGGCAAGAAGAATGACCGGCCCAAGGGGCCGGTCTCAATCAGGTCACAGCGCGCGCCAGCCGATATCCTTGCGATAGAATCCCTCGGGCCAGTCGATGGCCTCGGCCATGGCATAGGCGCGATCGCGGGCCTCTTGCAGGGTAGTGCCGCGGGCGGTGACGTTCAGAACGCGGCCGCCATTGGCGGTGATCTTGCCGTCGACCTCTTTGGTGCCGGCGTGGAAGACCATGTTCATGCTGTCCTCGGGCAGGGCATCAAGCCCCCGGATCTCCGAGCCTTTCTGATAGGCACCCGGATAGCCGTTCGCGGCCATGACCACCGTCATCGCATGGTCATCGGCCCAGTTCACCTGGGCCTCGTCCAGCTTGCCCTCGGCGCAGGCCAGCAGCAGGTCAAGCGCCTGAGCGCCCAGCCGCATCATAAGCACCTGGCATTCCGGGTCGCCAAAGCGGACGTTGTATTCCACCAGGCGCGGCTGGCCGTCCTTGATCATGAAGCCGGCGTAAAGCACGCCCTGATAGGGGGTGCCGCGACGGGCCATTTCATCGACGGTGGGCTGCACGATTTCGTCCAGCGCCTTTTGCGTGACCGACGCATCCATGATCGGCGCGGGCGAATAGGCGCCCATGCCGCCGGTATTGGGGCCGGTATCGCCGTCGCCCACGCGCTTGTGGTCTTGGGCGGTGCCCACGGGCAGGATGTTCTTGCCGTCTGAGAGGATGAAGAAGCTGGCCTCTTCTCCCTCCATGAATTCCTCGATCACCACCTCGGCGCCAGCCGCGCCGAACTCGCCGCCGAACATGTCGTCGATGGCATCGAGCGCGCTGTCGAGATCCATCGCCACGATCACGCCCTTGCCGGCGGCCAGGCCATCGGCCTTGACCACGATGGGCGCGCCCTGTTCGCGAATATAGGCCTTGGCCGGTTCCGCCTCGGTGAACCGGGCGTACCCAGCCGTGGGCGCGTTGCAGGCGTCGCAGATTTCCTTGGTAAAGCCTTTCGAGGCCTCAAGGCGTGCGGCCTCTTTCGAGGGGCCAAAGCACAGGAACCCTGCCGCGCGCAGGCGGTCGGCCACACCGGCGGCCAGCGGCGCCTCGGGGCCGATCACCACGAAATCGATGGCGTTTTCCTCGGCGAATGTGGCGACCGCGCCGCCGTCTTCGATGTTCAGCGCCGCGCATTCGGCGATCTCGGCCATGCCGGCATTGCCCGGCGCCACGATCAGCCGGTCGCATTTCGGGTTCTGTTTGATCGCCCAGGCAAGGCTGTGTTCGCGCCCGCCGCTGCCGAGAATGAGAATATTCATGGGATGCCCCTGCTTGGCCTTCGGTTTGCGGCGTTCTAAGCTGTGCACCAGCACAAGACAAGCGAGCAGCCATGTCAGACCTGATCGAAGACGCCGGCCCCGGCCAGAATGCGCATGAATATACCGTCTCGGAAATCTCGGGGGCGGTGAAACGTGTGCTCGAGGGAGAGTTTGGCTATGTCCGTGTCCGGGCCGAGGTGGGGCGGGTGTCGCGGCCGCGCTCGGGGCATCTGTATTTCGATCTCAAGGATGACCGCGCGGTTCTGAATGCCGTCAGTTGGAAGGGTCAGGTCGCGCGTATGGCCGTGCAGCCCGAAGAGGGGATGGAGGTCATCGCTACCGGCCGCATGACCACCTTTCCGGGCGGCTCGCGCTATCAGCTGATCGTCGACAATGTCGAACCGGCGGGCGAGGGCGCGCTGATGGCGATGCTGGAAAAGCGCAAGAAGGCGCTGGCCGCCGATGGCCTGTTCGCGCCCGAGCGCAAACAGCCGCTGCCGTTTCTGCCAGAGGTGATCGGGGTGGTCACGTCACCGTCGGGCGCGGTGATCCGCGACATCCTGCACCGGCTGCGCGACCGTTTCCCGCGCAAGGTTCTGGTCTGGCCCGTCGCCGTCCAGGGGCAAAACTGCGCCGCCGAGGTGGCGCGCGCGATCGAGGGCTTCAACGCCCTGACGCCCGGCGGCGCACTGCCCCGGCCCGATCTGATCATCGTGGCGCGCGGCGGTGGCTCGATCGAGGATCTGTGGGGCTTCAACGAGGAAATCGTGGTGCGCGCGGCGGCGGCGTCAGACATTCCGCTGATTTCCGCCGTGGGGCACGAAACCGACACCACGCTGATTGATTTCGCCGCCGACCGGCGCGCGCCCACGCCCACCGCCGCCGCCGAGATGGCCGTGCCCGTGCGGCTGGAACTGCTGGGCTGGGTCGATGACCAGGGCGCGCGGATGACGCGCGGCATGGGGCAGGCGGTGTTGCTGCGCCGTCAGCGGCTGGCCGATCTGTCGCGGGCGCTGCCCCGGCCCGAGCAACTGGTCGAAGGCGCGCGGCAACGGCTGGACAAATGGGGCGACCGGCTGGACCCGGCCCTGCGCGCCGCCACCCAGCGTCGCCGGGTAAAACTGGCCGAGGCCGCCGCGCATCTGCGCCCCGGCCTGTTGCGCAATGCCATCACCGCCAAGCGTGACCGGCTGGAGGCCCGCATCAGCCGCCTGCGGCCCGAGGCGTTGACCCGTGACATCACCCAGAAACGCCGCGATCTGGATCAGGTCGCGGCCCGGCTGGCCGCTGTCGCCCGCGCCGATCTGGGCCAGCGGCGCGACCGTCTGGCCGCGCTGGAACGGATGCGGATGAGCCTGGGATACGAGGAAACCCTGGCGCGCGGCTATGCGGTGGTGCGCTCGGGCGAGCAGGTGATCACCACCCGTGTGGCGGCCGAGGCCGCAACCGCGCTGGAGATCCAGTTCCGCGACGGGCGCTTTGCGGTGGGCGGCAAGCCCGCGAAAAAGGCAATGCCCAAGAAGCCGCCCGAACAGGGCAGCCTGTTCTAGGGATCAGACCCCGACCTTGGGGCCGGGGCACCAGAGCGGTTGCGGGGTCTGTTCGACCTCGACCAGAGGCGTGGTCGTTGTGCCATCCTCGAATTGCGCGCTCAGCCCGCCATTGTTCAGGAAAAAGCGCCAGCATTGCAGGGGCGAGCCATTGCCGTAATCGAAACAGATCTGCTCGCCCTCGGCGAACCATGTGCCTTCCTGGCATTCGCCGTCGAGAAAGGTCCAGATCACGCGGCGGTTGGGCAGGTATTGCTCGGCGCCATAGGGTACGCCGTCACGGCCATAAAACATGGTCTTGCCGCGGGTATAGGCATCGAACTCGGCGGCCGAGATCGGGGTCTCGGCCAGTGCAGGCATCGCGGCAAAAAGGGCAAGGATCAGGGGCAGGCGCATGGCGTGACAATGACAGGTTGCGGCCCGCAGCGCCAGCGGCGGCTGCGTCAGGTGGCGCGGTTTTGCCAGCGCGCGGCGCGCGGGTTCATGATGCGTCGCCACAGCGGCGGCACCAGCGCGATCGCCCCCATCACCGGCAGGCTGTGGGGCAGGGTCGGCACCTCGTCGGGGCCGGGCAGGTGCAGCGCCGGATAGGCGCGCGCGGGGTGGGTGTGGTGATCGGAATGGCGCGGCGCATTCAGCATCAGGTGGCTGGAAAACCGATGCGGCGCGTTCCAGCTATGCGCGGCGGTGACGGGGGCGTATTTGCCATTCTCCAGCCGGGGGCGCGACAGCCCGTAATGCTGCACGTAATCCGACAACAGCAGCTGCGCGCTGGCGTGTCCCGCCAGCGCCAGATGCGCCAGCGCCCCGGCCAGCCCAAAGGCCAGATAGCTCAGCGCCAAAAGGCCCAGCCCCCCGCCGATATAGGTGGCATAGCGCCCGCGCCGCCCCAGCACGCGCTCGGCCCGCAGGCCCGCGCGGAACGATCCGATCCATGCGCGCGGCAAAAAGCGATAAAACCCCTCGCCACCGCGCGGGGTGTTGGGGTCGGCAGGCGTGCCGACATGGCGGTGATGTACCAGCGGATGCGCGGATGTGTGATGCCCGAACATGAGCGAGACGAAAACCCACATCCCCAGCCGGTGCAGCCCGCGTGTGGGGCGGTGGATCAGCTCATGCGCGTTGGAATTGCTGACCTGGCCAAAGAAGAGGCCAAAGGCAAAAAACGCCACAATACGCGCGCCGGGCGTGAGGCCGCTGGCGCCCGACACGGCCCAGATGCCCGCGCCCAGCAGCACGAAATGCAGCCCCGCCAGCAGGGCCGACAACTGGTCGGCGGCGGGAAACTCGGCCCCCTCGGGCGCGTCGGGTTCGGGCCGCGCCATCACCCGGTCGGCCAGCCCGGCAAACAGTGTCATGTAGATCAGCGCCGCCCAGATCCACGCCCCGCCGAACGTCGCCCCCAGCCCCAGCAGGGGCACGGGCGCCAGCGTGGCGAGGGCGAAAAAGGTGATCGGGCGGGTGGTCATGCGCGGGTCTCTGCTTTGCGGGCAGAATGGGCCAAAGCCGCACGATGCGCCAGCCCCGCGCGGTTTCTGGCCGCGCTCCCTTCCAATGGGCGGGAATTGCGATTAAATCAGCGCTTAAGCGGAGGCGCGCATGGCACTATTTTCAAAGCTCAAGGAACGGCTGTTCAAATCCTCGTCCAAACTGGATGAGGGGCTGGAGGCCATTGTCGATGACGGCGGCGTCGAAGAGGCGGTCGAAACCCCGACCGCGCCCGAACCGACGCCTGCGCCGGAACCGACCCCGCGCCCGGAACCCACACCCGAACCCGAGCCCATGCCCGAGCCGGTGCCGATGCCCGACCCCGAGCCGATGCCGGACCCGATGCCTGAACCGGAACCCGCGCCCGAGGAAGAGCCGGAAAACCTGCCCGATCCGGGCAGCGACGATGTCGAGATCGACATGCCCCTCGAGCTGCCGCTCGAGACCGACCCGATGCCGATGGACACCCCGGTCGAGCTGCCCGATATGGGCCGCGGCACGGTCGAGGTCAGCCCCGGCGCGGCCAAGCCGGGCTTTCTGGGTCGCATTTTTGGCAAATCCGCCCCGCAGGTCGTCAAGCGCCGCGTGCTGGATGACGACATGCTGGAACAGCTCGAAGAGCTGCTGATCACCGCCGATATGGGCGTCGATACCGCCCTGCGCGTCACCGCCAACATGGCCGAGGGCCGCTTTGGCAAGAAGCTGTCGGTCGACGAGATCAAGCGCCTGCTGGCCGCCGAGATCACCCGCATCATGGAACCGGTCGCCCGCCCGCTGCCGCTTTATCCCAGCAAGCCGCAGGTGGTGCTGGTGGTGGGGGTCAATGGCTCTGGCAAGACCACCACGATCGGCAAGCTGGCCAGCCAGTTCCGCGCCGCTGGCAAGAACGTGGTGATCGCCGCGGGCGACACGTTCCGCGCCGCCGCCGTGGAACAGTTGCAGGTCTGGGGTGATCGCGCCGGGGTGCCGGTGCTGACCGCGCCCGAAGGGTCGGACCCCGCCAGCCTGGCCTTTGACGCGATGACCAAGGCCCAGGCCGATGGCGCCGACCTGCTGATGATCGACACCGCCGGGCGTCTGCAAAACCGTCAGGACCTGATGGAGGAACTGGCCAAGATCGTCCGCGTCATCCGCAAGAAAGACCCCGACGCGCCGCATAACACCCTGTTGGTGCTGGATGCGACCACCGGGCAGAACGCGTTGAACCAGGTCGAGACCTTCCAGAAACTGGCCGATGTGTCGGGCCTGGTGATGACGAAACTCGACGGCACCGCCAAGGGCGGCGTGCTGGTGGCGCTGGCCGACAAGTTCGGCCTGCCGATCCATGCCATCGGCGTGGGCGAGCAGATCGACGACCTTGCCCCCTTTGACCCCGAGGATTTCGCCAAGGCGCTGGCCGGGGTTGAGGCTGGTTGAGCGACTGGCTGGTCTCGATCGCGGGCACTGATGAGGGGCGACAGCTTGCGCTGATCCTGGCGCTGTCGGCGGCCTTTCTGCACGCGGTCTTCGGGGCGCTGCAAAAGGGGCGGCATGATCCCTGGCTCAGCCGCGGCGCAATCGACGCCTGGCTGCTGATCCTGTCGGCCCCGATCGCGCTGTTCGTGGTGCCGCACCCGCAGGGCGTTGAATGGCTGATCCTTCTGGGCACGATCCCGATCCACCTGGCCTATAAGCTGGGCGTCGCGCTGGCGTTTTCGCGGGGGGCGTTCACGGTCGTCTACCCGGTGGTGCGCGGAACCGGGCCGCTGTTCGCAGTGTTCGGCGCCTGGCTGATCTTTGGCGAAACCTTCACGCCGGTGCAGTGGCTGGGCGTTGCGGTTCTGTTGGGCGGTATTTTCGGGCTGGCGGCCTATAACCTGATCCATGTCGACGTGGGGCGCGAAACATTGGTGCCCGCGCTGTGGCTGGCGGTAGGCACCGGCGCGCTGGTCGCGCTTTACACCACCTATGACGCGTTCGGCATCCGCGCCACGCCCGACCCGTTCACCTTTCTGGCCTGGTTTTTCTTCATCACCGCCTTCGACTTTCCCATATTGGCGGCACTCAGGCTGCGCGCGATGGTGCATCGCCCGGCGCTGGGGCCGCTGGTGCGGCGCGGGTTTGCCGGCGCGCTGGTGGCCTATGCCAGTTTCGGCTCGGTCATGATGGCCACCCGACTGGACAAGGTCGGCGAGGCGGCCGTGCTGCGCGAGACATCGACCGTGTTTGCCGCGCTGATTGGCTGGATCGTGCTGAAAGAAAAGGTCGGCCCGCGCCGATTGGCCTTGATGGCCTTGATCGCAGCCGGTGCCGTGATAGTTGAGATGGGCGCATAAGGAAAAACGTGATGAGCAAACCGGCAGGCAAATCGACACTGAAATTCGCCCTGGAAATGGGCCCGATCGTCGCGTTTTTCGCGGGCTACATCCTGCTGCGTGACAAGACCTTCACCATCGGCGGCACCGAATATGACGGGTTCATCATGGTCACGGCCGGGTTCATCCCGGTCATGCTGATCTCGACCTGGCTGCTGTGGAAACTGACCGGCCATGTGTCGAAGATGCAGATCGTCACCGCGGTGCTGGTGGTGATCTTTGGCGGGCTGACCGTCTGGCTGAACGACGAACGCTTCTTCAAGATGAAGCCCACGATGATCTACGCGCTGTTCGCGGGCGCGCTGGGCTGGGGGCTGATGCGGGGCAAATCCTACCTGTCCTACGTGCTGGACGGCGCCATGCCGCTAACGCCCGAGGGCTGGACCATTCTGACCCGCCGGATGATGTATTTCTTTGTGGCGCTGGCCATCGCGAACGAGGCGATCTGGCGCACGATGTCCACTGACATGTGGGTCAATTTCAAGACCTTCGGCCTGCCCATTGCGATCTTTGCCTTTTTCATGACCCAGGGCGGCGTAATCCAGAAACACGCGGCCCAGCCCGACGATCAGGCCTGAGACCCGCCGAACAGCGCCTTTTGCGCCTCTTTGTCGGCGCCGATATCCAGCTCTTTCCCGGCCGCAAGTTGCTGCCCGGCCTGCACCATCGGGCGGGCGTGCATCATGTGATACCAGCGTTCGACATGGGGCGTGTCCGACAGCACCTGCTGCTGGCGCGGGTGGCGAAAGATCCACGGCCAGATGGCGAAATCGGCGATCGACATGAAATCACCCGCCACGAATTCGTTGTCGGCCAGCCTGCGGTCCAGCACCTGGTATAGCCGCGACACCTCGGTCTTGAACCGTGCCTTGGCATAGGGAATGTCGATGGGCGGGTCCATCTCGGGGCCGTATTTCAGGAAATGATGCGATTGCCCTGCGATGGGGCCAAGCCCCCCCATCTGCCACATCAGCCACTGATCGACGGTGATGCGGTCACGTTCGTCCGAGCCGTAGAACCGCCCGGTCTTGCGCGCCAGGTATTGCAAGATCGCGCCCGATTCAAAGATCGACACCGGCGCGCCGCCGGGGCCGTCGGGGTCGGTGATCGCGGGCACTCTGGCATTGGGGGAAATCGCCAGATACTCGGGCGCGTGTTGTTCGCCCCTGCCGATATTCACCGGGCGCAGGTCAAACGACAGGCCCATCTCAAGCAGGGCGATCGAGATCTTCCAGCAATTGGGCGTCGGCCAGTAATAGAACGCGATGGGCTGTGTCATGGCGGCTCCTTCCCGAACCAAGTTGAGGGTTTTCCCCCCGCACGCAAGCCGCGCCGCTGCAACTTCGCGTGAGCCCGCCATGGCCGACAGCTTGACGTGACGTCGCGCCAGGAGTATGCCGCCGATGTGGCGAGTTGTTACCGGATTGCGGGCCACGTAAAACATTCCGCTAAAGAGGTCAGGGAAAATGCCCCCGCCTTTACCGGTCGGGGGTTTTTTATTTGGCGCAAAGGGGACGCGCGATGTCAAAGTGGAGCAAACGCACGCAACAGATCCACGCCGGGATCCGCCGCAGCCAGTATGGCGAGGTGGCCGAGGCGATCTATCTGACGCAAGGGTTCGTCTATGACACGGCCGAGCAGGCCGAGGCCCGGTTTGTCGAACTGGGCGAGGATGAATTCATCTATGCCCGTTACGGCAACCCGACCGTGCGCATGTTCGAGGAACGCATCGCCGCGCTGGAAGGTGCCGAGGATGCCTTTGCCACCGCATCGGGCATGGCCGCCGTCAACGGCGCGCTGACCAGCGTGGTCAAGGCCGGCGATCACGTGGTCGCGGCGCGGGCGCTGTTTGGGTCGTGCCTCTATATCCTCGAAGACATCCTGGCCCGTTTCGGGGTCGAGATCACCCTGGTCGACGGCACCGATCTGGATCAGTGGCGCGCCGCGCTGCGCCCCGGCACGGCGGCGGTGTTCCTTGAATCGGTGTCGAACCCCACGCTCGAGGTGATCGACCTGAAATCGGTCTGTGACCTGGCCCATGCGGTGGGCGCGATCGTGATCGTTGATAACGTGTTCGCAACGCCGGTCTTTTCCAACGCCTTCGCGCTGGGCGCCGATGTGGTGGTTTATTCGGCCACCAAGCATATCGACGGGCAGGGGCGCTGTCTGGGCGGCGTCGTGCTGGGCAGCCGCGACTATATTCGCGGCAAACTGGAACCCTACCTGAAACATACCGGCGGCGCGCTCAGCCCGTTCAACGCCTGGGTCATGCTCAAGGGGCTGGAAACCATGGACCTGCGCGTGCGCGCCCAGGCCGACAGCGCGCTGAAACTGGCGACCGCCCTGGAAGGCCACCCCAAGCTGTCGCGGGTGATCTATCCGGGCCTCAAGGCACATCCGCAGCACGATCTGGCCATGGCCCAGACCGGCTCTGGCGGCACGGTTCTGTCGCTTGAGGTGACAGGCGGACAGGCCGGCGCGTTCCGCTTTCTGAACGCGCTCGAGATCGTGACGATCTCGAACAACCTGGGCGACGCCAAAAGCATCATCACCCATCCGGCGACCACCACCCACCAGCGCCTGCCGCAGGATCAGAAAGACCTGCTGGGCATCGCGCCCGGCCTGGTGCGGCTGTCGGTGGGGCTGGAAGATGCCGATGACCTGCTGACTGACATCACCTCGGCGCTGAAAATGATCTGATCCGCCTGCGGGCGCGTATCGGACATGAGACATTGGTAAATTCGCGCCAAGCTCTTACATTATGTGTCCACGCGCCCGAAGGGGAAGCCAGATGAATATTCATGACCGCACGCCCGACCGCGAAGAGGCCGAAGAGGCCGTGGCCCTGCTGAAACGCTGGGCCGATGGCGCAACCGATGCGGATTTTGCGGCGCTGGCGCGGGCGATCGGGGCGATCCTGCCCGGAACGGGTGATAATGGCCTGCCGCTCCGCACCGACTATCCGGACGATTTCCAGGTCGACCCGGCCTACAAGGCCTCGCTGCCCGACCTGCAAAACGGCCCCGCCAGCCTGATCCGAGGCGCTCAAAGCACCATTCAGCATGTGGGCATCTCGAACTTTCGTCTGCCGATCCGCTTTCGCACCCGCGACAATGGCGACCTGACGCTGGAGGCCTCGGTCACCGGCACCGTCAGCCTGGAGGCCGAGAAAAAGGGCATCAACATGTCCCGGATCATGCGCAGCTTTTACAAACACTCGGAACGCGCCTTCAGCTTCGAGGTGATCTCGGCCGCGCTCGAGGATTACAAGCGCGACCTCGACAGCCTGGACGCGCGCATCCTGATGCGGTTCTCGTTTCCCGTCATGATGCGGTCTTTGCGGTCGGGCCTGGCGGGTTTTCAGTATTACGACATCGCGCTAGAGCTGGTTGAACGGGCTGGTGTGACCAGAAAGATCATACATCTCGACTATGTGTACTCGTCGACCTGCCCCTGTTCTCTTGAACTATCCGAACATGCGCGCCGTACGCGCGGGCAATTGGCGACGCCGCATGCCCAACGCTCGGTCGCGCGGGTGTCGGTGGTCGCGAAAGAGGACGCAGACTGCCTGTGGTTCGAAGACCTGATCGACCTCTGCCGCGCCGCCGTGCCGACCGAAACCCAGGTCATGGTCAAGCGCGAGGACGAACAGGCCTTTGCCGAGCTGAACGCCGCCAACCCGATCTTTGTCGAGGATGCGGTGCGGCTGTTTTGCGAGCAGCTGCGCGCCGATCCGCGTGTCGGCGATTTCCGCGTGGTGGCCAGCCACCAGGAAAGCCTGCACAGCCACGATGCCGTCAGCGTGCTGTCCGAGGGCGAAACGTTCGACAGCCTCAGCCTTGATCCGACGCTCTTTGCCTCGCTGATCCATCGCGGCTGATGGCTTGACAGCCCGTGCGGCAATCGCCA
Organism: Actibacterium sp. XHP0104; assembly: GCF_025751515.1. Classification (GTDB taxonomy): domain Bacteria; phylum Pseudomonadota; class Alphaproteobacteria; order Rhodobacterales; family Rhodobacteraceae; genus Actibacterium_D. Next base: position 119,873 of record NZ_JAOWLE010000006.1, on the reverse strand, counting down.
AGCCTTCGGCCATGATTGATCTGCGCCCGGTAGGATATGTCATCGGCCTTCTTGTAGTCGCTCTGGGCGCAACCATGCTGTTGCCGCTGGGGCTGGACCTTTGGCAGGAAAACGGCCAGTGGCCGGTCTTTCTGGAATCCGCCGCCTTTACCGTGATCGTCGGCGGGGTGCTGGCCATGGCCTGCGCCAACGGGGTCAAGGAAACGCTGACCCTGCAACAGACCTTTCTGCTGACCTCGGGCGTGTGGCTGGTGCTGCCGGTCTTTGGCGCCATTCCGTTCATGATCGGCGCGACCGAGGCGCGGATGGTCGATGCATTCTTCGAGGCCATGTCGGGCCTGACCACCACCGGTTCGACCGTGTTCACCGGGCTTGATCACCTGCCCGAAGGGCTGTTGCTGTGGCGCTCGATGCTGCAATGGTTCGGCGGCGTGGGCATCATCGTCGTGGCCATGGTGTTCCTGCCCGAACTCAAGGTCGGGGGGATGCAGATCTTCCGCTCCGAGGCCTTTGACACCGGCGGCAAGGTGTTGCCCCGCGCGGCGCAGATCGCCCAGCGGATCTCGATCGCCTATCTCGCTCTGACCATCGTGTGTTTCCTGACCTATCTGGTTGTTGGCTTGGGGCCGTTCGATGCCGTCAACCACGCGCTAACCACCATGTCGACCGGTGGGTTTTCGACCTATGATTCCTCGTTCGGCACGTTTCAGGGCCCCGCCGAATACGTGGCCGCGGTCTTCATGGTTCTGGCCAGCCTGCCGTTCGTGCGCTACGTGCAGCTGATGGCGGGGGCCACGCGGCCGATCTTTACCGACAGCCAGGTGCGCGCCTTTTTGTGGACGATCGCCGTGCTGATCGTCGTGATGACCCTTTATCGTGTGCTGGCCAATGACGACCATCTGGAACACGCGTTCCGAGAGGCCACGTTCAATGTCACCTCGATCATGACCGGCACCGGCTATGCCTCGGTCGATTACCAGCTCTGGGGCGCCTTCCCGGTGGTGGTGTTCTTTTTCCTGGGGCTGATCGGCGGCTGCGCCGGATCGACCTGTTGTTCGATCAAGGTGTTCCGGTTCCAGCTCTTGTTCGCGTCGATCAAGACCCAGATCCGCCGGATCTACGCGCCCCATGGCATCTTTACCCCGCGCTATGACGGCCGCCCCGTGACCGAAGAGGTTCTGTCCTCGGTCATGGCGTTCTTCGTGCTGTTCACCGTGTCGCTGGGGGTGCTGTCGGTGCTGCTGGCGATGACGGGGCTGGACTTCGTGACGGCGGTGTCGGGCGCGGCGACGGCGCTGGCGAACATCGGCCCCGGCCTGGGCGACACGATCGGCCCGGCGGGCAACTTTGCCACGCTGAATGATACGGCCAAATGGCTGTTGTCGGCGGCGATGCTGGTGGGGCGGCTGGAATTGCTGGTCGTCTACGCGCTGTTCTCGGTCCATTTCTGGCGCAACTGAGCGCGCCCGCCACGAGGGCGGGCGCCAAGGCTTAGTTCCAGCACGACACCAGCACGGTCATATCCGAGGCCTGCGCCGCCAGATCGACCGGCGCCAGCGCGGTCGCAGTGCTGTCAGAGGCGGCCATCTCGATCCCGTTCGATGACAGGAATTCGGCGATCACCGTCACCGGCGCGGCAAAGTTCACCGCCTGCGGCAGAACCCGGCCGTCACCGCCACCCTGCGGCAGCAACAGGCCCAGAACCGCGCCCGACACGTCCAGAACCGGCCCGCCCGTATCGCCGGGCAGGGTCTCGATCTCAAGCCGGTTCACGGTCTCTTCGCCCGCGAGGCCACGCAGATCGGCCAGCGTGCCGTAGGTCAGCACCGGCAGGCCCAGCGTATCGCCATAGGAATAGCCGGCGACGGCCACCTCGGATTGCAGGCGGGGAATGCCAGTCTGGAACGCGGCATGGCGCAGCGGGGCCAGGCGCTGCACAGGTTTCAAAACAGCCAGTCCCAGCGTCGAGTCACTGCCCGAGATTTGCGCCTCTGTGTCGTCGCCGATGGTGATGCGCTGGCACTGGGCCAGCCCGTCCAGCGTGGTCAGAACCGTGCCGGCGCCATCGACATAGAACCCGCTGCGCGTGACCTGCGGACGGCGGATTTCCAGGCCCGACATCAGGTCGGGCGTCTGGTCGGCCGAGCCTTGCCCCAGCATCGGATCAAGCGCGCCGCCATAAGGCGCAAAGCTGTCGCGCATCACCTGCGCGGCATGGCTCATCAGCTTTTCGTCTTCGGGGCGCCAGACCAGGGTAAAGCCCTTGACCATCCCGTCACTCAGCGCGGCGTAGGTGTAGGACTGCAGGCTGTCATTCTGCCCGGTCAGCACGAAATCTTCGCGGTTGCGCTCGCGCGCGCCCTCAAGCGGCACGATCTCGAGCGTCTGCATCACGTCGTAAAGCGCATGCAGTGTGTCCTGATCGCCGGTCTGGCTGATCAGCAGAACCCGCACGCCGCTGTCGCCGGTGCTGTCGTAATGCGCGAAGGGCGGCTCGAACCGCGAGAACGCCACCATGCCGGCGGGCAGGGTGATGCGGATGCCGGCCTCGGGCGCGTCAACGGTGGCCAGACCCAGCGCGGCGAATTGCGCCTGATAGGTCTCGACCAGCTCGGCCCGCTGGCGGGAGGTCAGCACGCCGGTGGCCTCATAGCCGCGCGCCGCCTGATAGTCGGCCATCGAGGCGCGGGTGCCGCGGCCGAAGGCACCATCAATGGCCGAGTTATAGAACCCTTCCCATTTCAGCGCCTCTTGCAGCAGCATCCGTTCTTCGCGGCTTAGCTGCGCCTCGGACCGGCGTGCCTCGACGGGGGTCTCGTCAGTGACGGGCCGCACGCTCAGGCTGGGCTGATCGGGGGCGGCGGGTTGTTCGACGGGCTGCGCGGCGGCCATGTTGGCATTGCCCGCGGGCCAGAATTGCTGACGGAAATTGCCGCCATCGGCGACATAGGCATCGCCCGGCACCTGGCCGCTGCGGCGCAGCTGTTGCAGCAGGGCAGGGGCCTCGTCCGCCGTATAGGGCCCCAGCGCAATCGCATACCACCCCGAGCGCAGCTGAAACCCGGCCACGTCATCCAGAGTGGCGGCATAACCGCGCGCCGCCTCTTGGGCCTCGCGCAGCGTCGGCTGCGCCTCGATCTGTAACCAGACTCGGTCTTGCGCGGCAGCGGGCAGGGCCCAGATCATAACCAGAATTACGAGTGAAATTACTTTGCGCATCGCGTCTTTTGTCCCTGTTCGTTCTGTGGTGGTGCTCGAATCCGGCCAGAGCCTATCAGAGCCATCAGCCAATGCACCCCAATAATCCGCGCGCCCGTTGACCCCGCCGCGCGCCTTGCCTATTGAAGCCCTTGTTTCGTCAGGCAGGCCAGAGATCATGAGCGACAGCAAACCCCGGAGTTTCCAGGACATCATCCTGCGGCTGCAGAATTACTGGGCGGCCAAGGGCTGTGCGGTGCTGCAACCCTATGACATGGAGGTGGGCGCCGGCACGTTCCACCCCGCGACCACGCTGCGCGCGCTGGGCTCTAACGCCTGGGCCGCGGCCTATGTGCAGCCCTCGCGCCGCCCCACCGATGGCCGCTATGGCGAGAACCCCAACCGCCTGCAGCATTACTATCAGTACCAGGTGCTGATCAAACCCTCGCCGCCCGATCTGCAAGAGCTGTATCTGGGCAGCCTCAAGGCCATCGGCATCGACGCCGACCTGCACGATATCCGCTTTGTCGAGGATGACTGGGAAAGCCCGACGCTGGGCGCCTGGGGTCTGGGCTGGGAGGTCTGGTGCGACGGCATGGAAGTGTCGCAGTTCACCTATTTCCAGCAGGTGGGCGGCCATGACTGCAAACCGGTCTCGGGCGAGCTGACCTATGGTCTGGAACGTCTGGCCATGTATGTGCTGGGCGTTGATCATGTGATGGACATGCCCTTCAACGACCCCGACGCGCCGATCGCGCTGACCTATGGCGATGTGTTCCGCCAGACCGAGGCCGAATATTCGCGCTTTAACTTTGACGTGGCGAACACCGACATCCTGCTCAAGCATTTCGAAGAGGCCGAACAGGAATGCGAGGCGATCCTGTCGCATCCCATCGATGATCCCAAAACCGGCAAAAAGATCATCATGGCCCACCCCGCCTATGATCAGTGCATCAAGGCCAGCCATCTTTTCAACCTGCTGGACGCGCGCGGCGTGATCTCGGTCACCGAACGTCAGGCCTATATCGGCCGGGTGCGGGCGCTGGCCAAACGCTGTGCCGACGCCTTTGTCCAGACCGAAGCCGGAGGCGCGGCGTGAGCGGCAAGATACTGGCCATTGTGATGATTGCGACTGCCCTGATCGCCGGCGCGGCGATGTATTACCTGCAAGTCTATGCCTATTACGACGAGGTGCCCGTGACGGCCCCCGCCGCCGAGGTGCGCCTGACCTCGCTGACCACCGGCCAGGCCGAGCGCGTGCCCGTCGCCGGTTTCCAGGGCATCGACGCCACCAGCAGCCCGCTGCGCTTTCGCGCCTGTTTCACCATGCCCACCGCGCTGGCCACGCTGACCGAGACCTATGTCATGCGCGACGATGCCGTGCCGCTGGTCACGCCGGGCTGGTTCGATTGCTATGACGCCGACGAAATCGGTGCCGCGCTGGAAAGCGGCGACGCCATTGCCTTTCTGGGGCAGGAAAACGTGCACTACGGCATCGACCGTATCGTCGCGGTTTTCGCCGATGGCCGGGCCGTGGCCTGGAACCAGATCAACCATTGCGGCGAGGTTGTCTTTGAAGGCAAACCCGCCCCCGAGGGCTGCCCGCCCAAGCCGGAGAACCACTGATGCCCGATCTTCTGATTGAACTGTTTTCCGAGGAAATCCCGGCCCGCATGCAGGGCAAGGCGGCCGAGGATCTGAAAAAGCTGATGACCGACGCGCTGGTCGAGGCCGGGCTGACCTATCAATCGGCCGGGGCCTTCTCGACCCCGCGCCGCCTGTGCCTGACCGTCGAGGGCCTGACCGAGGAAAGCCCGACCCTGCGCGAGGAACGCAAGGGCCCGCGCACCGACGCGCCCGAAAAGGCGCTGGAGGGGTTCCTGCGCGCCACCGGCCTGAGCAAGGACCAGCTCGAGGTGCGTGACGACAAAAAGGGCCAGGTCTATTTCGCCACCATCACCAAAGAGGGCCGCAAGGCGCCCGAGATCGTGGCCGAGGCGCTGGAAGGCGCAATCCGCAACTTCCCCTGGCCCAAATCCATGCGCTGGGGTGCGGGCAGCCTGCGCTGGGTGCGCCCGCTGCATTCGATCATCTGCATCCTGACGCGTGAGGACGGTGCCGAGGTTGTGCCGCTGTCCATCGACGGTATCACCGCCGGCAACACCACCCAGGGCCACCGGTTCATGGCGCCGGGCGAAATCCGCGTGTCGTCGTTTGACGACTATGCCGCCAAGCTGAAAAAGGCGCATGTGGTGCTGGATGCCGCCGAGCGCGCCGAACATATCTGGCACGACGCCACCAACATGGCATTCGCGCAGGGCCTTGAAGTGGTCGAAGATCGTGGCCTCTTGGCCGAGGTCTCGGGTCTGGTCGAATGGCCCGTCGTGCTGATGGGCGAGATCGGCGCCGCCTTTCTGGGCCTGCCCGCCGAAGTGTTGCAAACCAGCATGCGCGAGCACCAGAAGTTCTTCTCGGTGCGCGACCCCAAGACCCGCAAGATCGTGAAATTCATCACCGTTGCCAACCGCGAAACCGCCGATCAGGGCGCGACCATCCTGGCCGGCAACCAAAAGGTGCTGTCGGCGCGTCTGTCGGATGCCAAGTTCTTTTGGGAAAACGACCTGCGCATCGCCAAGGCGGGCATGCAGGCCTGGCTGGACAAGCTCGATAACGTCACCTTCCACAACGCGCTGGGCACCCAGGGCGCGCGGGTGGGCCGCATTGCCGACCTGGCCGAAACCATCGCCCCGCTGGTCGGTGCCGATGCCGCCACGGCCCGCAAGGCCGCAGAGGTCGCCAAGGCCGATCTGGCCTCGGAAATGGTTTATGAGTTCCCCGAACTGCAAGGCATCATGGGTCGCTATTACGCCGCCGAGGCTGGCCTGAGCGCCGATATCGCCGAAGCCGCCGAGATGCATTACAAGCCGCTTGGCCCCTCGGACGACCTGCCGCAAAACCCGGTGTCGATCGCCGTGTCGATGGCCGACAAGATGGATACGCTGACCGGGTTCTGGGCGATTGACGAGAAACCGACCGGCAGCAAAGACCCCTATGCGCTGCGCCGCGCGGCGCTGGGCATCATCCGCACCGTTCTGGGCAATGATCTGCGCGTCAGGCTGGAACGGCTGATCGATACCCAAATGCTGGCCCATACCGTTGCGCTGAACACCGACACCGTGGCCGAGCGCGATGCCTATTTCCTGACCCAGATGGTTGACGAGATCGCCGATCACGGCGTCTTTGGCGCGGCCTTCCACGCGGTGGCAGACAAGCTGGCCAAGGACAAGGATCAGGCATTCGAGGTCGAAGAGGGCACCTGGCTGGGCAATCTGCGCGCCAGCCTGCCGCAAGTCAGCGCCGATCTGCTGGCCTTTTTCCACGACCGCCTCAAGGTGCACCTGCGCGATGAGGGCCTGCGCCATGACGTGATCGACGCCTGTGTCGCCATGCCCGGCAATGACGACCTGTTGTTGCTGGTCAACCGCGCCCGCGCGCTGGGCGCCTTCCTGGCGACCGAGGATGGCGACAACCTGTTGCAGGGCTTCAAGCGGGCCAACAACATCCTCACCCAGGCCGAGGAAAAGGACGGGGTCGAGTACCGCTTTGGCGCCGACATCAAATTCGCCGAGGATGCCAGCGAAACCGCCCTGTTCGACGCGCTGGATACCGCGCGCGGCGTGATCTCGGGCGCCTTGCAGGACGAAGATTTCGCCACCGCCATGGGCGCCATGGCCGCCCTGCGCGCGCCGATCGACGCGTTCTTTGAGGCCGTCCAGGTCAACACCGACAACGAGATCGTGCGCCGCAACCGGCTGAACCTTTTGCACCGTATCCGCGAAACCTGCCTGCAGGTCGCCGACCTGACGCGGGTCGAGGGCTGACCGGCCGGGCTGGCGCAATCGGCGCCGGCCCGACAAATTTGTGACAGTTTTCTTGCCAAGTGTCCGCAACGGCGTATCCTGCGCCCCGACACAAGGAATGCTGCCGTGCAGAAACACACCGGATTCAAAGATTTCACCGTCATCACCGAAAGCTCGGACATCACCGTGGCGCGCCACGGTGGCCGGGCCAAATGCATGCAGCGCCTGCTGCGGCTGGGTATGCCGGTGCCCAAGACGGTGGCTCTGCCCTTTGACATGGTGCATCGCCTGGCCGCGGGCCATATGCCCGATGTGGCCGGAATTCTTGCCGAATTCGGCGAGGCCCCGCTGGTTTCGGTACGGCCCAGCTCGGAAGATCCCGATTGGGGCGGCCCCGGCGCGATCCTCAATATCGGCATGAACGATGCCCGCCATGCCGAGCTGACCAAACGTCTGGGCCAAGAGGCCGCGAACGCGATCTACCTGCGCTTTATCCAGGGCTTTGCCATCCACGTGGCCCGGCTTGACCCCGACATGTTCGAATCTGACGATATCTCGGCCGAATCCGTGCGCGCGGCGCTGCATGAATACGAAGACGAATTCGACGAACCCTTTCCCCAAGACCCGGTGCAGCAGCTGAGCGAAGTGCTGCGCTCGATGGCCCGCGCGTGGGAGGGCACCTCGGCCCGCCTGCTGCGCCAGGCCAAGGGCGCGCCCGCCGATGCGGGGCTGGGCCTTGTGGTGCAACAGATGGCGCTGGGCCTTGGCCCCGCCGAAAGCGGCTCGGGCGTGATCCAGTTCGTCAGCCCCGTCACCGGGCGCGAACAGATCACCGGGCGCTATCTCAGCCAAAGCCAGGGCCGCGCCGCGCTGGCCCAGCCCGACGGCGTGTTCTACCTCACCCGCGACGACCGGGGACGTTCGCTTGAGGAACATTGCCCCGAAGTTTTTGCCGAACTGGTCGAATGGGGCCGCATCTCGCGCCAGCGCCTGCGCGAAGAGATGGAGATCGAATTCACCATCGAGGCGGGCAAGCTGATGATCCTGGATTCCGTGCGGGTGCCGCGCAGCTCGCGCGCGGCGGTACGTATTGCCGTGGGTCTGGCCAATGAAAAGATCATCCCGCGCGAAGAGGCCGTGCTGCGGATCGAGCCGCGCGCCCTGACCGAACTGCTGCACAGCCAGGTCGACCCGACCGGCGCACGCGACGTGTTCGCGCGCGGCATCGCTGCCAGCCCGGGCGGGGCCACGGGCCGTATCGTGTTTTCATCCGCCGCAGCCCAGGCCAGCGCCGCGCGGGGCGAGCCCTGCGTGCTGGTGCGCCGCGAAACCGCCCCCGAGGACATTCGCGGCATGCACGCCGCCAGCGCCGTGCTGACCGAACGCGGCGGCATGACCAGTCACGCGGCGGTGATCGCGCGCGGGCTGGGGCTGCCCTGCGTGGTGGGCGTGTCGGGCATGACCCTGCGCTGGCGTGAAAAGACCCTGCGCGCCGCCGATGGCCGGGTCTTCCGCGAGGGCGATATCATCACTGTCGACGGCACCGCCGGCGAGGCGCTGGTGGGCGAGGCCAAGATGCTGCCCCCGGCGCTGGATGACGCGTTCCAGGCTCTGCTGGGCTGGGCCGAAGAGGCCTGCGACATCAGCGTGCGTGCCAATGCCGATACGCCGTCCGATGCCCAGACCGCGCGTGAATTCGGCGCCGAGGGTATCGGCCTGTGCCGGACCGAGCACATGTTCTTTGAAGACGGCCGTCTGACCGTGATGCGCGAGATGATCTTTGCCAATTCGCCCGAAGACCGGGCCGCAGCGCTGGACCAACTGCTGCCGATGCAGCGCGAGGATTTCATCCGCCTGTTCGAGATCATGCAGGGGCAGTCGGTCTGCATTCGCCTGTTCGACCCGCCGCTGCACGAATTCCTGCCCCATTCGCGCGAGGGTATGCGCGAACTGGCCGAGGCGCTTGACCTGCCCCTGTCGGATGTCACCCGCCGCGTCGAGGCGCTGAGCGAGTTCAACCCGATGCTGGGGATGCGCGGCGTGCGGTTGGGCATCACCGTGCCCGAGATCTATGAAATGCAGGCCCGCGCGATTTTCGAGGCCGCGGCCGAGGTCGCGCGCCGGGGTGATCCGGTGGTGCCCGAGATCATGATCCCGCTGGTCTCGGCCAAGCGCGAGGTCGAGCTGGTCAAGGCCCGCGTCGACAGCGTGGCGGCGGCGGTGCGCGTCGAAACCGGGCGCGACTTTGACTACAAGCTGGGCGTGATGGTCGAAACCCCGCGCGCCGCCCTGCGCGCCGGTGACATCGCCACCCACGCGTCGTTCCTGTCTTTCGGCACCAACGACCTGACCCAAATGACCTATGGCCTGTCGCGCGACGATGCGGGGCGCTTCATGAGCTCGTATGTCCAGCAAGAGGTCTTTCCCGAAGACCCGTTCCACACGCTGGACACCGACGGCGTGGGCGAGCTGTTGCTGATCGGGGCCGAGCGCGGGCGCGAATCGCGGCCCGATGTGGTGCTGTCCGTTTGTGGCGAACATGGCGGCAATGCCGAATCTATCGCCTTTTGTCGCCAAGCTGGGTTCAATTACGTGTCGTGCTCGCCCTTCCGGGTGCCGGTGGCCCGCTTGGCCGCTGCACATCTGGCACTTAGCGGATCGGCACGAAAATTTGCCGAATAGGCCTTGCATTTGCCTTATTTAACTGCAAATCTCAGCCTTGTGTTCGTGGGTTCAGAGCTTTGCGCTCTGTGCAACCCAGATAGTCATGTTCTGAATATGGACATGTTTTTCTAGACGCATAATCCTGATTCGACTTATGACCCCGGTGCGGCGGCCCGCAAAGGCCGTGCCACACTGAGGTTTTGATATGCGGAAACGGTTTGCTTTGGCGCTGTGCGTTGCGACTGGGCTGTCCTTTTGGGGGGCGGCTGGGGCTGATGTGACTGCATCAACCTCGAACGATCCGACTGCCGTGCTGGACGACCGCTTGACCGCATTGCTGGGTGCCGAACGTATTGCGCTGGATGCCGTGGGCATCAAGCGCCTCGAACAGCTGGTGACCCCGCCCGCCCACAAGGCTGTTTCGCAGTCCTCGGGCAAAATCGATTTCACCTATGACTGGGTTGATGCCCAGCCCAAGGCCAAGGGCGGTGCCGAATGGCAATGCCTGTCCGAGGCGCTGTACTTCGAGGCCCGCGGCGAAAGCGTCAAGGGCCAGTTCGCGGTGGCCGAGGTCATCCTGAACAGAGTTCAATCCTCGCGCTTTCCCGACTCGGTCTGTGCTGTCGTGAACCAGGGCACCGGTCGCAAGCATCAGTGCCAGTTCAGCTATACCTGCGACGGCCACAAAGAGGTCATCAACGAACCTCGCGCCTATGAGCGCGTCGGCAAGATCGCCCGCGCCATGCTGGATGGGGTCGAGCCCGACCTGACCAACGGCGCCACCTTCTATCACACCCGCGCCGTCAGCCCGCGCTGGTCGCGCAAGTTCGAACGCACTGCCGCCATCGGCGAGCACCTGTTCTATCGCAACCCGATCCGCGTCAGCCAGAACTGACCCCAAGGGTTGCCCCCGGGCGGCAGATCGCGGATTGTGCCGCCACTGCCGCCTTGGAGAGCGCCTTGACCGACGACATCCACCTTGCCTTTGCCCATCCCTCGGCCCGCTCCGAGGCGATGGAGGATGACCGCGACCCGCGCGACCGGATCTCGCTGCGCGATTACGTCATCGATGCCAATATCGGCGCCTTCCAGACCGAGCGCGGCCATACCCAGCGCGTGCGGTTCAACGTGGTGGTCGAACTGCGCCCAAACCCCGCGCCGCTGGACGACGATGTCGACAAGATCCTGTCCTATGACACCATCACCGAGGCAATCGAGGCCGAGTTGGCGCTGGACCGGCTGAACCTGCTGGAAACCCTGGCCGAGCGCATCGCGCTGCGCATTCTGGCCGAGCCGCAGCCGCTGCGCGTGTTCGTGCGGATCGAAAAGCTGGATCGCGGCCCCGGCGCGCTGGGGGTGGAAATTGTCCGCAGCCGTGACAAGGCCTCGACCTTTGATGCGCAGGTGCCGGTGCCGCATCCGGTGGTGCTGTTCCTGTCGAACGCCGCCATCCAGGCGCCCGACCTGCCGCGCTGGCTGGACAAGCTGCAGCAGGGCGAACAGCCGATCATCCTCTGCGTGGGGCCGGCCGATCTGCCCGCGCCGCAATCGGCCGTGGGGCCGGCGCAGCGGCGCATCGACCTCTTGGCCATCGAACAGAATGCCTGGGTGCTGGCGGGGCGCGACAAGCGCTGTGTCGTCACCAATTCGCGCACTGAAATCGACTGGGCCATGAAGCACGGCCAGATCAGCGTCTGGGCGCCGTCCAAGCTGGTGCTTGATGCCGCGCATCCGCCCTCGGTCAGCCCGCGTGACGCGGTGGCGCTGTCGCTGTGGGTCGCGCGCGAATTCGAGGCCGCCCGTATGGTGGTGATCGGCGCCGACCTGCCCGCCGAGGCCGGCCTTCAGGTCGAGGCGATCGGTATCGATCAGGCCCTCAGCGCGCTCTGAGCCTTGCCAAGACGGCGCGGATGGCGAACAAATTCCCCATGACCGATTATTTCCGCCCCATTGCCCAAACCGGCCCGGTGCGACCCCTGGGTGCGCTGACCCTGGCCGGCGGATGGACATGGTTCACCCATGTCGAACACCTGTCGCGCGGCGCGCCGTCGCGGGTTCTGCCTGCCTCAGATCTGCCCGACGATGTGCGCCAGACCCTGACTGCCCCGCGTGCGCCGGTGACCGGCCTGTCGATGGATCGTCCGCGCCTGATGGGCATTCTGAACGTCACGCCTGACAGTTTCTCGGACGGCGGCCAGTTCAACGCGCCTCAGGCCGCGCTGGCCCATGCCCTAAGGATGGTCGAGCAGGGCGCCGACATGATCGACATCGGTGGCGAAAGCACCCGGCCTGGCGCGGCCGAAGTGCCCGCCCAGCAAGAGACCGAACGCACCGCCCCCGTCATCGCCGCCCTCCGCGCCGGCGGGTTTCGCACGCCAATCTCGATCGACACCCGAAAGGCGCCCGTGGCGCGTGCCGCCTTGCAGGCGGGCGCCGATCTGGTGAATGACGTGGCCGGGTTCACATTCGACCCCGACCTGCCCGGCGTTGCCGCCGGGGCAGGGGCGGCGGTCTGCCTGATGCATGCGCAGGGCACGCCCGAGGTGATGCAGGCCGACCCGCGCTATGACGATGTGCTGCTGGATGTCTATGACTGGCTGGCCGAACGGGTCGCGGTGGCGCAGGCGGCGGGCATCCCGCGCACGAAAATCATGGTCGACCCCGGTATCGGTTTCGGCAAGACGCTGGACCACAACCTGGCCCTGATCCGCGGCCTCAGCCTGTTTCATGGCCTCGGCTGCCCGATCCTGCTGGGGGCCAGCCGCAAACGTTTCATTGGCGTGATCGCGAATGTGCAGGATGCCGCCGACCGCATGCCCGGCTCGGTCGCCATCGCGCTGGCCGGGGCGGCGCAGGGGGTTCAGTTTCTGCGCGTGCATGATATTGCTGAAACCCGACAGGCCCTGAGCCTGAGCCAAGCAGTGTGGGGTATGGTATGAGCGACGATCTCTTCGGCACCGACGGGGTGCGTGGCCGCGCAAACGAATGGCCGATGACCGCCGAGATGGCGTTGCGCCTTGGCGCGGCTGCGGGGCGCTATTTCCGCCGCGACGGCTCGACCGCCCATAGCGTGGTGATCGGCAAGGATACCCGCCTGTCGGGCTATATGTTCGAAAACGCGCTGACCGCCGGGTTCACCTCGACCGGGATGAACGTCTACCTGCTGGGCCCGGTCCCGACGCCCGCTGTGGGGATGCTGACCACCAGCCTGCGTGCCGATGTGGGGGTGATGATCTCGGCCAGCCACAACCCGCACCATGACAACGGCATCAAGTTCTTTGGCCCCGACGGTTTCAAGCTGTCGGATGAGGCCCAGGCAGAGATCTCGCGCCTGACCCATGAGGGGGTCGAGCTGGCGCAGGCGCAAAATATCGGCCGCGCGCGTCGGATCGACGACGGGCGCTTCCGCTATAATGAACGTCTGAAAATGACCTTCCCGGCCGGCAAGCGGCTGGATGGCATGAAGGTCGTGATCGACTGTGCCAATGGCGCCGCGCATCGCGTCGCGCCCGAGGTGCTGTGGGAACTGGGCGCCGAGGTGATCCCGATCGGCACCTCGCCTGATGGGCGCAATATCAACCAGAAATGCGGATCGACCCATACCGACACCGCCGCCGCGGCCGTGGTGGCCCATGGCGCCGATGTGGGCATCTGCCTGGATGGCGATGCCGACCGGGTGATGATCATCGACGAAAAGGGGCAGGTCGCCGATGGCGATCAGATCATGGCCCTGACCGCCGCCCGTTGGGCCGAGCAGGGCCGCCTGAACGGTGGGGCGCTGGTGGCCACGGTAATGTCGAACCTGGGGCTGGAGCGCTTCCTGCAGGCCCGTGGCCTGCGGCTAGAGCGCACGGCGGTCGGCGACCGCTATGTGGTCGAACGGATGCGCGCCGGTGGGTTCAACCTGGGCGGCGAGCAGTCGGGCCATATCGTCATGACCGATTACGCTACCACCGGCGACGGCCTGCTGGCCGGGCTGCAATTCCTGGCGGCGATGGTCGAAACCGGCCAGCCCGCCTCGCGCCTTGTGCGTCAGTTTGATCCCGTGCCGCAGCTGCTGAAGAACGTGCGCTTTGCCGCCGGTCAGACGCCGCTTGAGGCCGACAGCGTCAAGGCCGCCATCGCCGATGCCGAGGCGCGCCTGTCGGGCGCGGGTCGCCTGCTGATCCGCAAATCGGGCACCGAGCCGCTGATCCGCGTCATGGCCGAATGCGAGGATGACGCTTTGCTGACCCAGGTGGTCGACGGCGTGGTCGAGGCCGTGACAGCCGCGACCTGAAACGAAAAAAGGCGCCGCAGGGCGCCTTTTCATGACTGTCGCAGGGGCTTAGGCCTTGCGGCGACGACGTGCGGCCAGACCCAGAGCACCGATCGCGGCCCCCAGCAGCGGCAGGCCGGCAGGCAACGGCACGGCGGCAATCGGGACGCCCGCGGTCAGGACGCGGATATAGTCGCCGGGCGTGCTGGCAATCCAGTCGACCCACAGGCGGTTGGCCTTGTTGGCGTCGATCCAGATGCTGTCGTTGGATTCCAGGCCGCGCAGATTGTGCGACAGGTAGGTCACCGTATCGCTGCCCAGAAAGTCGCTGGCGCCCAGGGTGCCCGTTCGGGTGGCGATGCCAAAGATATCGCCGTCGAAATCGATATAGCCCATCTGGCGCGAGCCGCTGCTGCCGCGCGGGTCGTAAAAGACGTAGTGGCTGGACACATAGGTGTTGGCCAGTGCGTTCGATCCGATGTTGAGCGTAAGGTCAGCCCCGAGAAGCACGTTCTGCTTTTCGTCGAACGCATAGAGGTGCGGCGCGTTGAAGTTGTCCTGGCCGACGCTGAAAGTCGAAGTGCCATCCAAAAGGACGAAGGTCCCTCCGACCGCGTTGTTCGTGGCGGACAGTACGTCGCCACCGATCGTGGCGGCACCGGCCTGACCGGCGGTGAGCGCCGAGAGGGCGAAGGCTGCGAGATAACGCAATTTCATAACATGTCCTTTCGGATACCTACTATTGAGTTGGCCGATTGCGACGAGCGCGAATGATGGCCGTTTTATGGCAAATCGCCCGGCATTAAGGTTGAGTCAACGTTTGGGGCGAAAAGGGGGTTAATTCGTTTCGACCGGGGCTGCAATGAGGGGGGATTCAGAAAAATGTTTCCATCTCGGCGCATTATCGAGGTTTTGGCGCCAGCCACGAAAAAAGGGCGCCCAGACCGGGCGCCCTTTGAAAAACCGCAAGCGAAATAAATCAGTTGCGCTCTTTGTCGACCATCTTGCCGGCCGAGATCCACGGCATCATGCCGCGCAGCTTGGCGCCGGTTTCTTCGATCAGATGCTCGTCATTGGCGCGGCGCGAGGCCTTCAGCGTGGGCTGGCCAACGGCGTTTTCCAGCATGAAGTCACGCACGAACTTGCCCTGCTGAATGTCGTTCAGCACTTCTTTCATCGCCTTCTTGGTCTGCTCATAGGGCAGGATCCGCGGGCCGGTGACATACTGGCCGTATTCGGCGGTGTTCGAGATCGAGTAATCCATGTTGGCGATGCCGCCTTCATAGATCAGGTCGACGATCAGCTTCACTTCGTGCAGGCACTCGAAATAGGCCATCTCGGGGGCATAGCCGGCCTCGACCAGGGTCTCAAAGCCGCAACGGATCAGTTCAACCAGACCGCCGCACAGAACGGCCTGCTCGCCGAACAGGTCGGTTTCGCATTCCTCGCGGAAGTTGGTCTCGATGATGCCCGAGCGGCCGCCGCCGATGGCCGAGCAATACGACAGGCCGATTTCCAGCGCCTTGCCGGTGGCGTCGGTGTCAACGGCCACCAGGCAGGGCACGCCGCCGCCTTTGGTGTATTCGCCGCGCACGGTGTGGCCGGGGCCCTTGGGGGCCATCATGATGACGTCGATGCCTTCTTTCGGCTCGATCAGGCCGAAATGCACGTTCAGGCCGTGGGCAAAGGCGATGGCCGAGCCGGGCTTGATGTTGTCGTGGACGTATTTCTTGTAGGTCTCGGCCTGCAGCTCGTCGGGCATGGTGAACATGATCACGTCACACCAGGCGGCGGCTTCGGCGATGCCCATGACCTTCAGGCCTTCGGCTTCGGCTTTCTTGGCCGATTTCGAGCCTTCGCGCAGGGCGACGACCAGGTTCTTGGCGCCGCTGTCACGCAGGTTCAGCGCGTGGGCGTGGCCCTGGCTGCCATAGCCCAGGATGGCAACTTTCTTGTCCTTGATCAGGTTGATGTCGCAATCGCGATCATAATAAACGCGCATGATGGCGGTCCTTTCGTTAAGATTGGCGGCGATCATAGGGGCGCGCGCGCGACATGCGAGTGTGATCTGTGGGAATATTCGGTTATTTTCGCGCTAGCCATTCGTAAGTTTTCCAATTATCGCAATATTCATGCTTGATGACCTCGATCGCCGCATTCTGCGCCTGATGCAGCAGGACCCCACGCTCTCGACCCCCGAACTGGCCGAGCGCACCGGCCTGTCGCCGTCACGCCTGTCGCGGCGGTTGGACAAGCTGCGCGAGGGCGGCATTCTGCGCGGGGTGCGCGCGGTGATCGACTGGGCCACGCTGGGCTATGCGGTCGAGGTCAGCCTGCGTGTGACCCTCGACAAAACCCAGCCCCGCGCCTTTGACGATTTCATCGCCGCCGCCCGCGAGATCGCCGAGGTGGTCGAGATCCAGACATTCCTGGGCCGCGTGGATGTGCGCCTGTCGGTGATCGCCCGCGACATGGCCCATTACCAGGATATCTATCGCGCCCGCATCCTGACCCTGCCGCATATCGCCGATATCGAGGCGCTGATGCATGTGGCGCGGATCAAATCCGATGAAAGCCTGCCGCTATGATCGACCTCGACGATATCGACCGTGGATTGCTGCGGGCGCTGGCGCGTGATGCCACGCAATCGGCGGGCGCGCTGGGGCGCGAGTTTGGCTTGTCGCAGCCCGCGACCTGGCGGCGGATCAAGCGGTTGCAAGACGCGGGCGTCATTGCCGGGCGCAAGCTGGACCTTGATTCAGAAAAGCTGGGGTTCGGCGTCACCGTCTTTCTGGGCGTCAAGCTGGCCACCAAGGGCCGCGTCAGCCTTGAGGATTTCGAGCGCGCCGTGACCGCCATCCCCGAGGTGCAGACGGTCGAGCACGTGCTGGGCATGTATGACTATCGCCTGCGGGTTACCGCCCGCGATATCGCCGATTTCGAACGGGTTCTGCGCCGCCGGGTGATGACCCTGCCGGGGGTCGGCAATGTCGAGGCCAACGTCCTGTTGTCCGAGGAACGCCGTCCCGGGCCTTTGGGCTAGGGGCGCGCGGTGCTAGGCTGCATCCATGACCGCGAAACCTGACATCGGCGCCCGCTTGGCCGAAGACAGCCCCTATGCCGCCCTGATCGACGCGGCCTATGGTGCCTTTGCCTGCGCCACGCCGCCCGCCACCGGGGTGTGCACCGACTGCTGCATGGATCCCGAGATCGAGGCCGATTTCCTGAACCCACCCATCCGCGAGATGCCGCTGACCTATGTGCAGGACTGGTTCTTTGCCGCCTGCAACCCGCCGCTGGCCAAATCGGTCTGGATGTATCTGCTGCCCCGTGTGCTAGAGGTTCTGGCCTGCGGGCAAGACCCGTCTTATGCGGGGCTAGAGGTCAGCCTTAGCCGCTTTCCCACCGGGGATCGCAGCCAGTGGACCGACGCGCAATGGCAGGTGCTGGACGGGTTTCAACGCCAGTTCCTGCACGATCAGGTGCGGCGGCGCGAAAACGCGCTGGATGACGTGCTGTGCATGTTCGGCAACGCGGGCTGGCCGCTGGATGACCTCTTTGCCCAGGTCGCGGCCATGCCCGATCACGACCTGATCCCGAAACTCTGGGCCGATTGGTGCCAGGGCCGCCCGACGATCTGGATCACCGCCTTTTGGGAGGCCAGCGGCAACAGCGCCGCCTTTGCCTTCTACACCTCGCAGGCGCTCTATGACCGGATCGTGGCAACGGCCCTGTCCGACGACACCGACCCAGACCTGGCCGCCAAGGCCATGCGCGTGGCCGACGCGATCTTTGCCAATGCCGACTGGGCGCTTGGCGCCGACTGACCCCACGGCGCTTTGCGTTCCACCGCTTGCCCCGGCGCGCGGAAACGGGTCATCTGTCACAAACAACGGAGGCCCCCATGACCCACGATATCGACCCCGGCGGTTTGCAGGAATTCTCGGTCGTCTTCACCGACCGGTCGCTGAACCACATGTCGAAGGCGTTTCAGCAGGTGATGCGCGACATCTCGGGCCTGTTGAAACAGGTCTATAACGCCCATTCCGTCGCCATCGTGCCCGGCGGCGGCACCTACGCGATGGAGGCCGTCGCCCGCCAGTTCGCCCGCGACCGCCGCGCGCTGGTCGTGCGCAATGGCTGGTTTTCCTATCGCTGGAGCCAGATCTTCGAGGCGGGCGGGTTCACCGCATCCAGCACCGTGATGAAGGCGCGGCGCGTGGGCAATGGCCCAAACGCTCCGTTCGCCCCGGCCCCGATTGACGAGGTCGTGGCGAAAATTCACGAAGACCGCCCCGATATCGTCTTTGCCCCGCATGTGGAAACCTCGGCCGGGGTGATCCTGCCCGATGACTATATCACCCAGATGGCTCAGGCAGCGCATGATGTGGGCGCGCTGATGGTGCTGGACTGCATCGCCTCGGGCGCGGTTTGGGTCGATATGCAGGCCTGCAAGGTCGATATCCTGATCTCGGCGCCGCAAAAGGGCTGGTCTGCCTCGCCCTCGGCCGGGCTGGTGATGATGTCCGAGGCCGCGCGCACCCGCATCGACCATACCGACAGCGACAGCTTTGCCATCGATCTCAAGAAATGGCTGACGATCATGGAGGCCTATGAAAACGGCGGCCATGCCTATCATGCCACCATGCCCACCGACGCGCTGCGGGCGTTCCGCGACACCATGCTGGAAACCCGCGACTATGGGTTCGAGCGCCTGCGCGAGGCGCAATGGGCGCTGGGCAATGGCGTGCGGGTGATGATGGCCGACAAGGGGCTGACATCCGTGGCGGCCGACGGGTTCGGTGCGCCGGGCGTGGTCGTCAGCTATACCGACGATCCTGATATTCAGAACGGATCGAAATTCGCGGCGCTGGGAATGCAGATCGCGGCCGGCGTGCCGCTGGCCTGTGACGAGGGCGACGATTTCCGCACCTTCCGTATCGGGTTGTTCGGCCTGGACAAGCTATATGATGTCGACGGCACGCTGGGTCGGCTGCGCGCAGTCGTCGATCAGGTGCTTTAGCGCACGCCCAACCCGGCTTTCATCAAGGTCTTGCGCACGGGCGCGACGGAATAAAGCGCGTTCAGCGCCCCCGCCCGCATGTCGCGCAGCCCCTGCGCGCCCATCATCGAGGCGCGGTTGAGCAGGT
The DNA here is from genome assembly GCF_025751515.1 of Actibacterium sp. XHP0104. GTDB lineage: Bacteria > Pseudomonadota > Alphaproteobacteria > Rhodobacterales > Rhodobacteraceae > Actibacterium_D. The sequence continues at coordinate 100,743 of NZ_JAOWLE010000006.1, read as the reverse complement.
CAATGCCGGTGACGCGCGCCTTGACCTCGGGCCAGCGGCGGCGGTTATAGGCGGTCAGCATGGCCTTGCTGCCCAGGTTCGCCGGATCGGCCTGGGCCAGCTCCAGCAGTACCCGCAGATCGCCCAGCGACATGTTCAGCCCCTGCGCGCCGATAGGCGGCACCACATGAGCGGCCTCGGCAAGCAGGGCGGTGCGCTCGCCGTCGAACCGCTCGGCGATCTGGCTGATGATCGGCCAGACACTGCGCGGGGTGACAAGGGTCAGCTGGCCATAAAGACCCGCTGAACGCGCGTTCATTTCCTGTTCGAACGCGGCCTCGGGCAGCGCGGCAAGGCGCAGAACCTCGGGGCCGTGCTCCATCCAGACGATGGCCGAACAGGGCTTGCCGTCGCGGTCGGGCAGCGGCACCAGGGTGAACGGCCCGCCAGAGCGGTGCACCTCGGTCGAGACATTGTCATGGGGCAGGGGATGCGTGACCGCAAAGGCCAGCGCCTTTTGCCCATAGCGGGTGGTGGTGACATCAATGCCCACCGCGTTGCGCATGGGCGAATTGCGCCCGTCCGCCGCGATCAACAGGCGCGCCGACACCCGCGTGCCATCGCTAAGGGTCACCAGTGCCTCGGCCTCGCGCGTCAGCACTGATTGGGTGGCGACGCCGGGGCGGAATTCGACATTGGGCAGCTCGGCCAGCCGCGCGACCATCTCGCGCCGTAGCAGCCAGTTGGGCAGGTTCCAGCCAAACGGCAGGTCGGAAATATCGGCGGCGTCGAAATCCTTGGTGATGCGCGGTTCGGCCACTTCGCCGCCGGCGTCCACAATGCGCATGATTTGCAGATCGGCGGCATGGGGCGCCAGGCGATCCCACAGGCCGGCGTCGCGCAGCACCTGCAACGAGGGTTGCAGAAAGGCGGTGGTGCGCATGTCGGCCCCCGCGGCGTCGCCATCTGTGACGGGCGGGGCAGGGTCGACGCAGATCACGTTGAAACCGGCGCTGCCAAAGGCGGCCGCAGCGGTCAGCCCGGCCACGCCGCCGCCGGAAATCAGGATGTCGGTGCTGATACGGTCCATCGCATGTCCTCCGGCCCCCACAGATAGGCCCATTCGGGCGCGGGGGCCAGAGGCCAAAACGTCACCCTCGTGTGACGATCAGAAGCAGGAGGAAAATCACCGGCACCAACGCCACGGCCGGCAGATAGAGGCCCGGAACGCCCCACAGGAAAAAGCTGACGCCCCAAAGCGCAAGCGCCAGCAGCGTGACCAGATAGATCATGACGGTCTGGCCGGGGCGGCGGGGGGCGGGGGTTGCAGGAATGTCGGCTGTCAGGGTGGTCATGGCGCGTCTCCTTTGATGATGCGCCCTGTATCGCCCGATATAGATATATCTGGTATGTCACATATTGCCGCAGCGCGGCATTAACGCCTAGACCCCCAGCCGCGCCAGAAACCCGCCCAGATCATCGGTGTGATGATGGATATGCGGGGCGGGGCAGGCCGATGGGGCCACATGCACCGTGCGCATTCCCATCTGATGAGGGGCGGCCAGGTTGCGCGGGTCGTCCTCGAACATCGCGGCGGTACCTGGTGTCAGCCCGTCGCGGGCAAAGATCGCCTCGAACGCCGCGCGCTCGGGCTTGGGGCGAAAGCCGGCATGTTCGACCCCGTAAACCGCATCGAACAGCCCCGCCAGCCCGCGCGCCTCGAGCACGCGCTGGGCATAGGGGGCCGACCCGTTGGTATAGACGATCCGCCGCCCCGGCAGGGCCGAGATCGCCGCACGCAGATCGGGGGCGTGGGGCAGGTGGCTGAGATCAATGTCATGCACATGGGTCAGATAGGGCGCCGGGTCGATATCATGCAGCGCCATCAGCCCGGCCAGCGTGGTGCCATATTCGGCCCAATAGACCTGCCGCAGCCGGTCGGCCTCGGCGCGCGGCACACGCAACTCCTGCATCACCCAATCGGTCATGCGCAGTTCGATCTGATCAAACAGCCGCGCCTCGGGCGGATAGAGCGTATTGTCCAGATCAAAGACCCAGGCATTGATATGTGCGAAATCGAGGTTAGGTGATGGTTTCACGTTGCGTCCATTCCAGTGCTGGGCGAATGGTAGCCTTGATTCGTGCCCGATGGCGAGACTAGCCTGTGGGGCCTGAACCGGAGACAGGGATGAAAGATCTGAAACCCGCCCATAAGGACGCCTATGCGCTGATCCTCGATGCGATTGATGTCGGGATCTATAAACCGGGCGACCGGCTGGTCGAAAGCGAACTGGCCGAACGGTTCGGCGTCTCACGCACCCCGGTGCGCGAGGCGTTGCAGCGGTTGGAAACCCAGTCCCTGCTTGCACGCGACGGGCGCAGCCTGATCGTGGCCTCGCTCAATCACAACCAGTTGGCCGAACTTTACGTCGTGCGCGGAGAGCTGGAGGGCCTGGCCGCCCGCCTGGCCGCGCGCCATGCCACGCCCGAGGAAATTCGCGTGCTGGCCGAGATGGTCGAAGGCGATCAGGCGCTGGTGGGTGACCCCAACGCCATGTCGCGCGCCAACCGGCGCTTTCACAAGCAGGTGCATCTGGCCTCGCATAATCATTTCCTGGTGCAGCAGCTTGATCTGGTGCACCGGTCGATGGCGCTGCTGGCCACGACGTCGCTGGCGGCCAAGGGGCGCAGCACCCGCGCGCTTGAGGAGCATCAGGCCATCGTCGATGCGATCCGCGACCGCAACGGCACCGCTGCCTATGAGTCGATGAAATCCCATATCTCGATTTCCTACGAGGAACGCCTGCGTCTGGACGCAGCCGGATACGGCGACGAAACCTAGGCCAGATCGGCCTGATCGTCCGCAACGCCGTGCTGGGTCTTGTCCCAGTAGAACGGGCGCAGCACCAGCTCGAACAGGGCCTTGTAGGCGGCCAGCGTCGCCAGCGGGAAATACAGGAACAGCGTGAACAGCCAGGGCCACAGCCGGCCCTTTTGTGCGCGTCGCAGCGCCACCAGGGCCACGGCGAAATTCACCAGCTCGGTCGTTGTGAACAGCGCGGCAACCACGCTTAGCTCGCGCGGGCCGACGGCGCCATCCAGCGGATGACCCGCACCCGCCGCCAACAGCCAGAACGACCATGTCAGCGGCACCAGCAACGCCTGCACCACTGATCCGATCAGCAAAACCTGCAACGCAATGAACCGCTTGGCCCCCAGGTCACGCCACAGCTGGGCGGGGTTGCGCATATGCACGCTCCAGGTGATGGCAAACCCCTTGATCCAGCGCGACCGCTGCCGCACCCAGGGCCAGACCCGGCAATTGGCCTCTTCATGGGTGACGGTATCGACCACCTCGGTGCGATAGCCGCGCCGGGCCAGCCGCACGCCCAGATCGGCATCCTCGGTGACGTTATGCGCATCCCACGCGCCGATTTCCTCTAGCGCGGCGCGGCGAAAGAACAGCGTCGTGCCACCCAGCGGCACCACCAGCCCCAGCTTGTCGAGGCCGGGCAGGAACATGCGGAACCAGCTGGCATATTCGGCCGTGAAACAGCGCGACATCCAGTTGGTGCGGCTGTTGTAGAAATCAAGCGCGCCTTGCAAACAGGCCACCTCGGGGCCGCGTTGATGAAACAGGGCGACGATCTGGCTGATCTGATCGGGGTCAGGGGCATCTTCGGCGTCATAGATGCCGATGATCGAGCCCTTGCAGAAATCCAGAGCGAAATTCATCGCGCGCGGTTTGGTTTTCAGCCCGCCCTCGGGCACGGTGATGACGCGCATCCAATAGGGCAGGTCGGCCCGGTCCAGCATGGCGCGGGTCTGGGCATCGCCGGCCTCGGTGATCAGGCAGATTTCCAGCAGTTCCTTGGGATAGCTCGTGCGGCCCAGCCGGCGGATCAGCCGGTCGACCACGTCATGTTCGTGAAACAGCGGCACCAGGATCGACACGACCGGCTTGCGCGCGATCGTGGCGGCCCCGCGCACGGGCTGCGACGGCTGCGCCACCATGGCCGAGGCCGCTTTCAGCACCGTTGTCGCGAACATCGTCAACAGCGCCAGCAGCGTCAGAGCGCCCAGCACCGTCACCGGCGCAACCACCGCGCCGAGGGCCAGCAGCCCCAGTGCCAGCGCCAGCACCCGGCGGGGCCGCTGCCCGTACCAAAAGCGGCAGCTGTCCTGCTCGGGCAGGCGGGTCTCGGCCTTTTCCACCAGCCGCCGGTCGCGGCTGGTCAGCAGCGCGTCATGCAGTGGGCGTTCGGGGGCGATGGCCATGATCGGCCGGCCAAAGCTGTGCGGCAGGTTCTGCGCCAGCTCGGCAAACTGGTCGGGCCGGCAGGTCGCGATCACCGTCGCTCCGCCAAGCCGCCGCAGCGGCACCGCGCCCGCGCGCAGGCACGTCACCACGCCCATTTCCTCGACCAGGCGCGGGTCGGGCACCAGTTGCGACGCGGGCACCGGCATGGCGGCATATTGCCGGGCCAGCGCGCGGGTCAGTTGATCTTGGGTCACCAGCCCCAGCGACAGCAGCACGTCGCCCAGCCGCAAGTCGCGGCGGCGCTGGATGAAGAGGGCGCGCTCCAGCTCGTCGGCGCTCAGCGCGCCATCCTCGACCAGCAGCGCGCCCAAAGGGCGCCTGTCCCGGCGCGGGGCGCGCGGCGGGTGCGAGGCGTGGTGAAGGGCGATCGGTTCGGGCATCGCGGTCCAGAGCGTGGCAAGTCAGATGCCACGCTGGGCGCGCGATGGTTAAAATTCGGTTAAACTACAATGAAAACCCGCGTTTTCGGCGCTTGTGCCTCAGGCGCGGGCATCCATCGCGGCCACGAAACGCTCGAACAGGTAATAGCTGTCTTGCGGGCCGGGGCTGGCCTCGGGGTGGTATTGCACCGAGAACACGGGCCGATCGGTCATCGAGATCCCGCAGTTCGAGCCATCAAACAGCGACACATGGGTTTCCTTGACGCCGTCGGGCAGGGTCTGGCTGTCGACCGTAAAGCCGTGGTTCATCGAGGTGATCTCAACCTTGCCCGTGTCCAGATCCTTGACCGGGTGGTTGGCGCCGTGGTGGCCGTGGTTCATCTTGATGGTCTTGGCGCCTAGGGCCAGGGCCAGCATCTGGTGGCCAAGGCAGATGCCGAAAACCGGCAGGTCGGTCTTGTCCAGCACTTCGCGGATCATCGGCACGGCATAGGCACCGGTCGCCGCCGGGTCGCCGGGGCCGTTCGACAGGAACACGCCCTCGGGGTTATGGGCCAGCACCTCTTCGGCGGAGGCGGTGGCGGGTAGAACGGTCACGTCGCAACCGGCCGAGGCCAGGCAGCGCAGGATGTTACGCTTGGCGCCAAAGTCCAGCGCCACGACCTTGCGGCCGGGCGTGCTGCGCTTGGTGTAGCCGTCGGGCCAGGCCCAGCGCATTTCATCCCATTTATAGCTTTGGGCGCAGGTCACGTCCTTGGCCAGATCCAGGCCTTCAAGGCCCGAAAACGCGCGCGCCTTGGCGACCAGCGCCTCGATGTCGAAGTTGCCCTCGGGGTCATGGGCCAGCGCCACATGCGGCGCGCCCTGCTGGCGGATCGCCCGGGTCAGGCGGCGGGTGTCGATGCCGCCGATGCCGATGCGGCCGCGCTTGGCCAGCCAGTCGGTCAGCCGCTCGGTCGAGCGCCAGTTGCTGGGCTCGGTCGGGTCCCATTTCACCACCATGCCCGCGGCGACCGGATCGCCGGTCTCGTCATCCTCGGGGTTCACGCCGGTGTTGCCGATATGCGGGAAGGTAAAGGTCACCACCTGGCCCGCGTAGGACGGGTCGGTCATGATTTCCTGATAGCCGGTCATCGCGGTGTTAAAGCACAGCTCTGCCACCGTATCGCCCGTGGCGCCGAAGCCCTGACCGTAGAATACGGTGCCATCGGCAAGAGTGAGACAGGCGGTGGGGCGGGATTTCTGTGCGGTGGCAGTCATGATGGGCTCCAAAGCTCAAATTGGCCGGAACCTAGGCGCGGGGGGCCACAGGGTCAAGGGGGCAGGGCAAATGCCTTTCCGTTACTTTTCAGGCGGTTGAGAATCTTCTTGCTGCGGTTGCACAGCGCGCCTATTCCCGGTATTTTCAAAAACTCGGACTCACGGGGATGAGAGAACCGGAATGGATATGAGAACGCGCATCGCGGCCGGCCTTAAGGACGCGATGAAAAACAAGGAAGCCGACCGTCTGTCGACGCTTCGGCTGATCAATGCGGCCATCAAGGATATGGATATTGCCCGGCGCGCCGAAGACGGCGACACGGCGGTGACCGACGATGATGTGCTGCAAATCCTTGGCCGCATGGTCAAGCAACGCAAGGAAAGCGCCCGCGCCTATGACGAAGGTGGCCGGATTGATCTGGCCGAACGCGAGCGCGCCGAGATCGAGGTGATCGAGGAGTTCCTGCCCAAGCAGCTGAACGATGCCGAGGTGGCCAAGGCCATCGACACCGCCATCGCGCAGGCCGGGGCCAGCTCGATCCGCGACATGGGCAAGGTGATGGCCGCACTCAAGGCCAAATACACCGGCCAGATGGATTTCGGCAGCGTCGGGCCGATGGTAAAGGATCGCCTGGGCTAAGGCTCGCGACAGCATTGAACGAAAAAGGCGCCCGCTGGGGCGCCTTTTTCATGTCGGGATGCGGGGCAGGGCGGCCAGCCTGATTTCCAGCTCGTCCTTGAGCGCCAGCCGTTCCTCGGGTGTCAGGAAGGCGCCGATCTCGACCTCGCGCGGGCCGCCGCGCAGGGTCAGGTAGTGCTCGACCGGGGCGCCCTTGCCGTGGCGGATTACTGCGATCCAATAGGGATTGGCGTGCCATTCCCTGACCGGGCCGCGCGGCTCGTGCCGGGTCAGCTCGATCCGGTCGGGCCACAGGCGCAGTTCTTCCAGGATCTCGCCATCCTTGTAGGACCGCTCGATCAGATACCAGGTCAGCCCCACCGCCCCCAGCACAAAGGGCAACAGCCCCCACAGCACCGGCGTGCCCAAGGCCGCGATCAGCGGCAGGCTGAGCAGGGCGAACGTGGCCCCGATAAAGATCACGAACCCGCGCCGGGGCAGCGACCGGTAGGGCCACAGGTGCAGCACCGCCAGCGGCGCCGCGCCCTCTGCATGCGAAGAGGCCCCGGAATTCACCGGGGCCCCTGTCAGATCTGTTTCCCATTCATAGGGCATTTAGTGGGCGTGGCCCTTGTCCCATTCTTCCTGCTTGGGGAGCGTCTCGAACGTATGCTCCGGCGGCGGCGAGGACACGGTCCATTCCAGCGTATCGGCGTATTCGTTCCAATAGTTGTTCTCGGTCACGCGCTTGCCTGCGAACAGGGTGTAGGCGACGATGCCGATGAACAGAACGAACGAGGCGAAGGACAGGAAGGCGCCATAGCTCGACAGTTCGTTCCACTTGGCGAAGGCCTCGGGATAGTCGATGTAACGGCGCGGCATGCCCTGGCGGCCCAGGAAGTGCTGCGGGAAGAAGGTCAGGTTCGCACCGATGAAGAACATCCAGAAGTGCAGCTTGCCCAGCATCTCGGGATACTGACGGCCCGACATCTTGCCGATGTAGTAGTAGACACCCGCGAAGATACACGAGGCCGCACCCAGCGACATGGTGTAGTGGAAGTGCGCAACCACATAGTAGGTGTCGTGATAGGCGCGGTCGATACCGGCCTGCGCGAGCACGATGCCGGTCACACCGCCCACGGTGAACAGGAACAGGAAGCCCATCGCGAACAGCATCGGCGTCTTGAATTCAACCGAGCCGCCCCACATCGTCGCGATCCACGAGAAGATCTTGATGCCTGTTGGCACCGCGATCACCATGGTGGCCAGCATGAAGTACGACTGCTGGGTCAGCGACATGCCGACGGTGTACATGTGGTGCGCCCACACGACAAAGCCCAGAACGCCGATACCGACCATCGCGTAGACCATCGGCAGGTAGCCGAAGATGGGCTTGCGCGAGAAGGTGGCGATCACGTGGCTGGCAATGCCAAAGCCGGGCACGATCACGATGTACACTTCGGGGTGACCGAAGAACCACAGGATGTGCTGGTACAGGATCGGGTCACCGCCGCCGGCAGGCGAGAAGAAGGTGGTGCCGAAGTTACGGTCGGTCAGCAGCATGGTGATGGCGCCGGCCAGAACGGGCAGCGACAGCAGGATCAGCCACGAGGTGACAAAGATCGACCAGGCGAACAGCGGAACCTTGTGCAGGGTCATGCCCGGGGTGCGCATGTTCAGGAAGGTGGTGATCATGTTGATCGCGCCCAGGATCGAGCTGGCGCCCGACACGTGCACGGCAAAGATCGCCAGATCCATCGAATAGCCGCCCTCGTTGGTCGACAGCGGCGGATACAGAACCCAGCCAACACCCGAGCCCAGCTGGTCGTTGCCGCCGGGGCTGAGAACCGACAGAACGGCCAGCGTGGTGCCGGTCACATACAGCCAGTACGACAGGTTGTTGAGGCGCGGGAAGGCCATGTCCGGTGCGCCGATCTGCAGCGGCATGAAGAAGTTGCCGAAACCGCCGAACAGCGCCGGAATAACCACGAAGAACATCATAAGGATGCCGTGGCCGGTGATCAGAACGTTCCACAAGTGGCCGTTCGGGGTACACTCGCCCGCGGCAGCAGCCGTGAAACGCGCGCCCTCAAGGCACATATACTGGACGCCCGGCTCCATCAGCTCCAGACGCATGTAGACCGTGAAGCAGACCGAAATGAAGCCCACGATACCTGCGGTGAAGAGATAGAGAATCCCGATGTCTTTATGATTCGTCGACATGAACCAGCGGGTAAAGAACCCCCGCTTGTCATGTCCGTCGTGGCTATGAATGGCTGCGTCGGCCATGCGTTGCCTCCCGTTCCTAATGTTAATGCAGGCGAACACGGGGGTTCGCCGCAAGTTTCCCTGACCCTGCTTTTAGTGTGCGCAGACAGACTGGGCAATGCTCCGTTACGCTTTCGCGACGGATTTCCCTCATTATAACAGCCGTTTTGCGACACTGGTCGCCGCGCAAATTACCGGTTGGGGCGCTAAAATCAACACGGATCGTGAATATGTCCGCCAGATGCGGGTTTAGCCGGCGGGGTCGTCTGTAAAGATTCGCCCGAAACTGGCCATCAGCGCCACGTCGAGATCGGCCATCGTCACCGGCAGGCCCAGATCGACCAGGCTGGTCACGCCATGCTCTCGGATGCCGCAGGGGACGATGCCGCCGAAATGGTCGAGATCAGGTTCGACATTGATCGAGATGCCGTGAAAGCTGACCCATTTGCGCAGCCGGATGCCGATGGCGGCGATCTTGTCCTCGCGCGGGGTGCCGTCGGCGTTCAGCGGTTTGTCGTTGCGGGTGACCCAGACCCCGACACGGCCTTCGCGGATCTCGCCCTTGATGTTGAATTCGTCCAGCGTGGCGATCACCCAGCTTTCAAGCTGATGCACGAACCGCCGCACGTCATGGCCGCGCTTGCCCACATCCAGCATCACATAGGCCACGCGCTGGCCGGGGCCGTGATAGGTATACTGCCCGCCGCGCTTGGTGTCATAGACCGGAAAGCGGTCGGGGTCGGTCAGGTCTTCGCGCCGGGCCGAGGTGCCGGCGGTGTAAAGCGGCGGGTGCTCGACCAGCCAGATCAGCTCGTCCGCGCGGCCCTCGGCAATGGCGGCGGCGCGTTCTTCCATAAAGGCGACCGCATCATCGTAATCGGTCAGCCCGTCCGTTGTGCGCCATTCGACCATATCAGGGTCTCCTATTCCTGCCTTGACAGGCCGCGGGGCCGAGTCCGACAATGATCCTTTGACGGCGAAATGCCGAACCTCTGCTCTTCGGGCATTCCGCCAGCCCCCTTTCGGGGGCTTTCAGGGAGTGATGCCATGTTCAGCAAACAGATTACAATGTCCATTCTAGCTGCCAGTCTCGCCGTGTCCGTGCCTGCGGGCCGCGCCGCGGCCGATGCCGGCGACGCGCTTGCCGGCGGGATCATCGGCGGGATCATCGGCGGCGCGATCGTCAAGGAATCGAACAAGCCCAAGCGCCAGACCTACACCACACGTCACGTGCCCTCGGCCACGCGCGCCCAGAATGCCGAGGTGCAGACCTCGCTCAACTACTTCGGCTTCGCGGCTGGTTCGCCCGACGGGGTGCTGGGGCGCAACTCGCGCACGGCGATTTCGCAATATCAGGTGTTCATGGGCTATCCGCCCTCGGGATACCTGACCGATTACGAACGCAGCTTCCTGGTGTCGTCCTATCACCGCGCGATCACGGGTGGGGCGGCCACCACGCAGCTGGTTGCGCAAAACCAGATGGGCACGCGCGGGCTGCTCAAGGCCTATCAGCAAGAGGCCGCAGGCATTCCGCCCACCATGGCCACCACCCCGATGGCACCGCAAACGCCGCTGCCCCAACAGCAGGGCACCATGGCCTTTGCCCCTGTCGAAGAGGCCGCGCCTCAAACACCCGCCTTGCCGAATTTCGTCGCCCAGTCCGGCCGGCCCTCGCTGGCCTCGCATTGCAACAAGGTCAGCCTGCTGACCAACAGCAATGGCGGCTTTACCACCCAGGCCGCGATGACCGACGCCAATTTTGCGCTGAACGAACAGTTCTGCCTGGCGCGCACCTATGCCATCGCCCGGGGCGAGGAACTGGCCCAGCAGGTTCAGGGCTTCTCCAGCGACCAGATCGCCCAGCAATGTGCGGGCTTTGGTCCGGCGATGAAGGAACATGTCGCCGCGCTGTCGCTGAAACCGCAGGCTGAGGTGTTGCAGGGCGTGGGCGGGTTCATCCTGAACTCGGGCATGTCGCTGGAACAACTGGCCGGCACCGCGCGGATCTGCCTGTCCGTGGGCTATCGCACCGATGACATGGACGTGGCGCTGGGCTCGGCGCTGTTGCTGACGGCGCTGGGTGAACAGCCCTATGGCGAACTGATGGGCCACCACCTGGCTCAGGGCTTTGGCGCGACCCGCCGGCCCGACCTGGCGCTGACCTGGTATCAGTCGGCCTCGGACGCCATCGACAATGGCGCAACGCCGGTCTTTGCCCCCGGCCAGCCCGAGCGTAACAGCCTGATCATGAACGCCGCCTACCAGATCAACGGCCGCGCCGCGGGGCCCGCGCAATCTGCCGCGCCGCAACCCGCATCGCTGCCGTCATTCTCGATCGCGAACTAGGCCCGCGATACCGGTACAGGGGCGCCCGGCGCGCCCCTGCAAGCCGCGCGAAAAAGGCGCATAATTCCTCTTCACATCATCGGGGCAAGCCGTTATGTAACCGCGCACCACCAGATCGTGCGGTCGTGGCGGAATTGGTAGACGCGCAGCGTTGAGGTCGCTGTGGGGTAACTCCCGTGGAAGTTCGAGTCTTCTCGACCGCACCAACACTCTCCTGAATATCTTGTAGATCACTTTGTGGGCATGGCCGTGGCCATGCTCCTGTTACGTTGTCATGTCACGGGTTGTCCTTACGGCTTTCGTTGACATGAACAGTGATTCATGTTTCATAATTGGCAAGGCGCAAAGTCGTCTGACAGCAGGAGGACACCCCAGATGAAAAAGATTCTAATGGCTGGCGCGGCGATTATCGCCCTTGCCGCCCCGGCGATGGCGGAAATCCGCATCGCCCATGTCTATGGCAAGACCGGCCCGTTCGAGGCCTATGCCGCGCAATCGCACAACGGCCTGATGATGGGGCTGGAATATGCCACCGGCGGCACGATGGAAGTGAACGGCGAAAAGATCGTCGTGATCGAGAAAGACACTCAGCTGAAACCCGACCTGGGCAAGGCGCTGCTGGCCGAGGCTTACGGCGACGATGACGCGCAGATCGCCGTTGGGCCGGTCAGCTCGGGCGTGGCGCTGGCGATGCTGCCCGTGGCCGAAGAATATGAGCGCGTGCTGATCGTCGAACCCGCCGTGGCGGATTCGATCACCGGCGAGAACTGGAACCGCTTTGTCTTCCGCACCGGGCGCAACTCGTCGCAGGATGCGATCTCGAATGCTGTTGCCCTGGGCGGCGAGGGCGTGACCATCGCCACTCTGGCGCAGGACTATGCCTTTGGTCGCGATGGCGTGGCCGCTTTCCGCGAGGCGCTGGAGGCCACCGGCGCCAAGGTCGCGCATGAGGAATACGTGCCCACCGACACCACCGATTTCACCGCCGCGGCCGAGCGTATCTTTACCGCGATGAAGGATATCGAGGGCGAGAAAAAGCTGTTCATCATCTGGGCCGGCGGCGGCAACCCGATGAGCAAGGTGCAGGCGATGGACCCGTCGCGCTTTGGGCTTGAGATCGCCACGGGGGGCAACATCCTGGCCGCGCTCAAGGCCTACAAGGATTTCCCCGGCATGGAAGGCGCGACCTATTACTATTACGAGATCCCGCAAAACCCGGTGAACGCCTGGCTGGTGGACGAGCATTTCAAACGCTACGACTCGCCGCCAGACTTCTTTACTGCGGGCGGCATGGCCGCTGGCATCGCCGTGGTCGAGGCCATCAAGGCCGCTGGCGGCGCCGATGACACCGACGCCCTGATCGCCGCAATGGAAGGGATGGAATTTGAGACGCCCAAGGGCAAGATGAAGTTCCGCCCCGAAGATCACCAGGCCATGCAGTCCATGTATCACTTCCGCACCGAGGTGCAGGAGGGCAAGGATTACGGCGTGCCGGTCCTGGTGCGTGAAATCGGCATGGATGAGATGAACATCCCGATCCGCAACCAATAAGCGGATCAGCGCGGGCGTCCGGCTCCTCTCGGGCGCCCGCATTGTACTTAATCGGATGGATGCCATGACCCAGACGCTTCTGGAAACGGACGGGCTGACCGTGCGCTTTGGCGGCCATGTGGCCGTCGACCATGTCAGCTGTGCCTTTCACGCCGGGGAACTGACGGCGATCGTCGGGCCGAACGGTGCGGGCAAGACGACCTATTTCAACCTGATCTCGGGGCAGATCCCGGCAACCGAGGGCCGCGTCCGCCTGATGGGCGAGGACATCACCCGCGCCTCGGTGGCCGACCGCTGCCGCAAGGGCCTGGGCCGGGCGTTTCAGCTGACCAACCTCTTTCCCAATCTCAGCGTTCTGGAAAACGTGCGGCTGGTGATCCAGGCGCATCGCAACAAGGGCTTCAGCCTGTTCTCGATGGCCGCCTCGCATACCGAGCTGACGACCGAGGCCATGGCCGTGCTGGAACGGGTCAAGCTGGACCATCTGAAAGACAAGAACGTGTCAGAGCTGAGCCACGGCAACCAGCGCAAGCTGGAGGTGGCGATGCTGATCGCGCTGGATCCGATGGTCTACATGTTCGACGAACCCACCGCCGGGATGAGCGCCGACGAGGCCCCCGTGGTGCTGGACCTGATCGCCGAGCTGAAGGCCGAGCGCGAGCGCACCATCCTGCTGGTCGAGCACAAGATGGACGTGATCCGCACCCTGGCCGACCGCATCATCGTTCTGCACAACGGCGCGCTGGCCGCCGATGGCGACCCGGCCACGGTGATGGCCTCGGACGTGGTGCAAGAGGCCTATATGGGCAAGGAGCTGACCGATGTCTGACCCGATCCTCACATTGTCGGGCGTGCAGACCGACATCGCGCAATACCACATCCTGCAAGGGGTCGACCTGACCGTGCCGCGCGGCGGGGTGACCATGCTGTTGGGCCGCAACGGGGTGGGCAAGACCACCACCTTGCGCACCATCATCGGCCATTGGCAGGCCCGTGCCGGCACCATCACCTTTGACGGGCAGGACATCACCGCCATGCCCACCCCCGCGCGCGCCCGCGCCGGGATCGGGTTCGTGCCCGAGGACATGGGCATCTTTTCCGACCTCACCGTCGAGGAAAACATGATCCTCGCCGCCGCATCCGGGCCGCTGGACAGCGCCCGGCTGGACTGGATCTTTTCGGTGTTTCCGCCGCTGAAAACCTTTTGGCGCGCGGCCGCGGGCAACCTGTCGGGCGGGCAGAAACAGATGCTGTCGATCGCCCGCGCCATGGCCGAGGACCGCGCGCTGTATCTGATTGACGAGCCGACCAAGGGCCTTGCGCCCGCGATCATCTCGACCATGGCGGGGGCGCTGCGCGATCTGAAAAATCAGGGCGCGTCGATCCTGCTGGTCGAACAGAATTTCTCGGTCGCCAAGGCGCTGGGCGATACCGTCGCCGTGATGGAAGACGGGCGTATCAACTGGACCGGCCAGATGGCCGAGCTGGCGAACGACGCCGCCCTGCAGGAACGCCTGATGGGCCTCAGCATGGAGGCGCACTGATGTCAGCCGCACCCGATCATACCCCCACTTTCGCGCAGATTTCGCTGTCGGAGCGGATCGGCAAGGCCGCGCCGCTGTTGCTGGTGCCGGTCATGGTGGCGCTGGGCTTTCTGGCCATCGGCAGCCCCAGCAGCTGGCTGACCCTGACCGTGTCGGGCCTGGCCATGGGCATGATGATCTTCATCATGGCCTCGGGGCTGACGCTGGTCTTTGGCCTGATGGATGTCATCAACTTCGGCCACGGCGCCTTTATTTCGGTCGGTGCCTTTGTCGGTATCTCGGTGCTGCTGGTGCTGGGCAGTTGGACCGGCGCGCCCTCGCTGGCGCTGAACGTCGCCGCCGTGATGCTGGCGGTGATCGCCGCGATGATCATCACCGGCGCGCTGGGCTGGGCGTTTGAACGGGTCATCGTGCGCCCGGTCTACGGCGCGCATCTCAAACAGATCCTCGTCACCGTCGGCGGGCTGATCGTGATCGAACAGATGATCCACGTGATCTGGGGCCCAGACGAGATTTTCCTGACCCGCCCCGAAACCCTGAAGGGCGCGTTCACATTCGCAGGCGCCGCGATCGAGAAATACCGCCTGCTGGCCGTCGTCTTTGGCCTGGTGCTGTTCGTCGCGATGCGGCTGGTGTTCAAGCGTACCAAGATCGGCCTGATCGTGCGCGCGGGTGTGCAGAACGGCGAGATGGTGCAGGCGCTGGGCTATCGCCTGCGGCTGGTGTTCATCGGCGTGTTCATCGCGGGCTCGGCGCTGGCCGGTCTGGGCGGCGTGATGTGGGGCCTGTACCAAGAGGTCATCACCGCCGGCATGGGCGAGGAAATGATGATCCTGGTGTTCATCGTGGTGATCATCGGCGGCCTTGGCTCGGTCGAAGGGGCGTTCATCGGTGCGCTCTTGGTGGGACTCTTGCAGAACTACATTGCCTTTCTCGAACCCAAGCTGGCGCTGGTGTCGAACATCGCGCTGATGACCGCGGTCCTGATGTGGCGGCCGCAAGGCATGATGCCCGTAGTGAAGGCGAAATAAGATGCTGATCAACATTCTTTCCGGCGACAAGCCGCGCTCGGTGATCTTGACGGTTCTGCTGCTGGGCATCCTGGTGGCGCTGGCCTTTGCGCCGTTCCTGTTTCCCGGCGTGCGATCGCTGGAAACGGCGGCGCGGATCTGCATATTCATCGTGCTGGTGGCCAGCTATGACCTGCTGTTGGGCTATGGCGGCATCGTCAGTTTCGCCCATACGATGTTCTTTGGCCTTGGCGCCTATGGCGTGGCGCTGGCATCGGAAAACATGGGCCGCGGCTGGGGATCGCTGGCCGTAGGTACGGTCGCGGGGGCGGTCGCGGCGGCGGTGCTGGCGCTGGTGATCGGGCTGTTCTCTCTGCGGGTGCGGGCGATCTTTTTCGCGATGATCACGCTGGCGGTGGCCTCGGCCGTGGCGGTGCTGGTCAGCCAGCTGTCGGGCATCACCGGCGGCGAAGACGGGCTGAACTATTCCATCCCGCGTGAACTGACCCCGGCCTTTCGTCTGGGCGAATTTCTGGGCGTCAAGATCAACGGCAAGCTCTTGAACTATTACCTGGTGTTCTTTGCCTCGCTGGCGCTGTTCCTGATGCTGCTGCGAGTGGTGAATTCGCCCTTTGGCCGGGTGTTGCAAGCGATCCGCGAGAACGATTTCCGGGCCGAGGCGATCGGCTATCGCGTCATCTACTACCGCATCGCCGCCACCTGCCTGTCGGCCGCCGTTGCCGCGCTGGCGGGCAGCATCTTTGCGATCTGGCTGCGCTATGTCGGGCCCGATACCACGCTGTCCTTCGAGATCATGCTGGATATCCTGCTGATGGTGGTGATCGGCGGCATGGGCACGATGTATGGCGCGGTGCTGGGGGCGACGATTTTCGTGCTGGCGCAGAACTATCTGCAAAACCTGATGGGCGCCGCGTCCGAGGCCACGACCGGCCTGCCGCTGATCCCCGACCTGCTGAATCCCGACCGGTGGCTGCTGTGGCTGGGCGTGCTGTTCATCCTTAGCGTCTATTTCTTTCCCACTGGAATCGTGGGCCGCCTGCGCGAGGGCCGCCGCGCGTGACGGCCCCCGTGATCGTCTTTCTGCATGGCTGGACCATGTGCGGCGCGGTGTTCGGCGACATTCGCGCCGCGCTGTCGCCCGAGTTCACCAGCCTGGCCCCCGACATGCCCGGCCATTGTGCCTCCGCCGACGAACCGCCCAGCCTGACCCATGCCGCGCAGATGGTCGAGGATCTGCTGGCCGGGCAGGGGGGCAAGGCCGTTCTGGTGGGCTGGTCGATGGGGGCGGCGGTGGCGTGGCATTACATCCGCCAATTCGGCACGTCCCGTCTGGCCGGGCTGGTCACGCTGGACATGAGCCCGCGCATTGTCAGCACCCCCGACTGGCCGCATGGGCTGCTGGGGCAGACCGCCCAGGATGTCGCGGCCAGCTCTGCCCGTATGGCGCGCGACTGGCCGGGCCTGGCGGCGGCGATCTCGGCCACGATGTTCGCCCGCCCGGCTCAGGGGCAGCCGCCGCTGCGCGACTGGGCCGAGGCGCAGATCCTGCGCCATGACCCCGACCATATGCGCGCCCTGTGGCAGGACATGGTGATGATGGATTGCCGCGATGTGATCGGCCGGATCGACCTGCCCTATATCGCGGCCTATGGCGGCCAAAGCCGCGTCTATCCCGCCAGCGCGGCCACTTGGCTGGCCGACACCGCGCCGCAGGGCAGGGTGCATGAATTCGCCCGCTCGGGCCATTCGCCGCATCTGGAGCAGCCCGATGAATTCGCCGCGCTGATCCGCGATTTCGCCCGCAGCCTCTAGCCGCGCACGTCCTTGGCCTTGACCAGCGAGCGCCCCTCGCACAGCACGGTGCCGTCAGGCGTGGTGCAGCAGGCCCAGAGATCGACCAGATGCTTTTCGGGCCGCAGCCGGGTGATTTTCACCTGTGCCGTCAGATCGACGCCCAATGGCGCGGGGGCGCGGAACTGCAATTCCTGTTTCAGGTAATTCGTGCCGGGGCCGGGCAGGTGCACACCCAAGAGATACGAGAACAGCGCCGCGATCAGCGGCTCGGGCACGCTGTCGGGGGCGTCGATCCCGGCAAGACCCGCAAACAGGGCCATGTCCTCGGCGCTATAGCGGCGGGTCACTTCTGCGATCTGATCCAGTTCCATCATTCCACCTCTGCCCGTCCGATCAGCAATTCGGCCCCATCCGCCACCCGCGCGGCGCAGACATGCAGCATGCCGGGCGCCTTGCCGGAGATCGACAGCTCGACCGGCTCGCCCGCGAAAGTGGGGTTGGGGAACATCATTTCCTGGCTGATCTGCCGCGTGCCGGGGCGGCTGCGTAGGATCAGGCCCCACAATTTGGTATAGATCAGCATCCCATGGCTGACCGTGCGCCCAAAGGTGGTTTCCGACGAAAACACCGGATCGACATGGATCGGGTTGTCATCGCCCGAGACCTGCGCGAAGGCGTCGAATTCATCTTGGGACGGGGTCCAGATTTCACGCACATCCATTAAGCCATCTCCCTCAGATCGGGTTTGCGCACCTTGCCCGAGGCGGTGCGCGGAAAATCTTCGACCAGTGTGACCGTGGCCGGCACCTTGTAGGGCGCGATCCGGTCGCGGCACCAGGCGCGCAGGGCGGCCGGATCGGGCGCGGCGCCGGGGCGCGCGATGACAAAGGCCGCACCGACCTCGCCCCATTTGGCATCCGCCACGCCGATCACCGCGGCCTCGAGCACATCGGGATGGGCGTTCAGCACACGCTCGACTTCGGCGGGATAGACGTTTTCCCCGCCCGAGATGAACATATCCTTGATCCGGTCAACGATGAAGACATAGCCGTCCGCGTCGCGCCGCCCCACATCGCCCGTGGCCAGCCAGCCGTCGGGGGTAAAGGTCTTGGCGGTCGCGGCGTCATTGTTGAAATAACCGGGTGTGATATTGGGGCCGCGCAGCTGGATCTCGCCCTCGCCGGGCTGGCCGTCGGGCACGCCCGCCAGACGGCAATCGGTCAGCATCTGCGCCCGCCCGACCGAGCCGATCTTTTCCGCCGCGCGCGCCGGGTCCATCAGGAACACGGTCGGCCCGGTTTCGGTCATGCCGAACCCGTTGAGAACCTTGGCGCCCAGATCGGCAAAGAAATGGATCAGCGGCTCGGGCAGCGGCGCGCCGCCACAGCCGCAGCGAATGGCGTGCCAGTCGATCTGCCGCGTCTCGGGCATCAGGCTGAAGGCCTGATAGATCGCGGGCACGCCAAAGAACTGGTTCACCTCGCCCGCCGCAATCAGGCGCAAGAGGGTCTCGGGCTCGAACTTGGGCAGGATCACCGACCGCCCGCCGGTCAGGAACACCGGCAGGGTGTAAAGATTGATGCCGGCGGTGTGAAACAGCGGCAGGAAATTCACCGACCGCGCCTCTGATGTCAGCCCGGTGGCCTGGCCGATATTCACCGCATTGGCCCAGGCCATGCGCGCGGTCTGGATCACCGCCTTGGGCAGGCCGGTCGTGCCCGAGGTGAACAGCAGATACCAGGGCCGCGTCGCCGGGATGTCGGCCCGCAGGGCAGGGCCGCCCGCCGCGATCCACCCGGCCAGATCGGTGTTGATGCCAAAGACCCGCAGCCCGCAGACGGCCGCGACCTGCCGGGCCAGATCGGCATGGGTGCCGCCATGGATGATCGCGCGCGCGCCCACCGGGCCAAGGGTTTCGATCAGCTCGGGCGCGGGTTGGCGCCAGTTGAGCGGGCAGAGGATGATCCCGGTTTTCTGGCAGGCAAAGAGGGTGATAAAGAACTCGGCCCGGTTCAGGCACAGGATGGCCAGCCGGTCGCCCGCCGCCAGCCCGGCCTGTGTCAGCCCATGCGCGACCGCATCGGCGGCATCGTTGACCTGGGCAAAGCTCCAGTCGCGGCCGCTGTTGTCATCGCGAAAGGCCAGCGCGTCGGGCGAGATCTCGGCCCGCTTGGCGGCCATGTCGGGGATCATGTCAAACATCGGGGGCACTCGGGGCAGGGCGGACAAAGCGTTCCATCCGGGCGGCCACGTCCGGGCGGGTGATGCGGGCGACAAAGGCCCGTGTCTCGGCGGCAAGGCGCTGTTCCAAAAGGGCGCGGCGGGGCGCGTCCCAGATCACCGCCTTGGCGGCCAGCCGCGTGCCGATATCGAGATCGCCCAGCAGGGCGATGGCGTGGTCTTCGGGCGTATCGGACAGATCGGCCGCCAGACCCGTCGCGGGCAGGGCGGGGGCCATCACCCGCTGATCGGCGTTCAGCCAGCTGCGCGCGGAGGCAATGCCGATCAGCTCGGGCAACAGCGCCGCCCAGCCGCCATCGGGGGCAAACCCCATCCGCGCGTAATAGGGTTGGATAAAGACATCGGGCGCCACCACGGCCAGATCGGCCGCGAATAACAGACCCGCCGACCCGCCTGTAATCGCGCCGCGCGCCGCCACTGCGACCAGCGCCGGCATCGACACCAGACGCAGCACCAGTTCCTGCAAGGGCGGCACCACCTGCATCGCATAGGCCTGGGCCTCGCCCCGTTTTGCCGCTGCCAGAAACGCCGCCACATCGCCACCGGTCGAGAAATTGCGCCCACCCGACAGCAGCACCGCCTGCGCATCGGCGCATTGATCAAGCGCGGCGTGCAGATCGGCCAGCAGCCCCGGTTCCAGCGCGTTGGCGCGCGGTGCGGTCAGCCGGATATGCGCCAGCCGCGCGCCGTTGGGCAGATCGGAAAATGTCAGCCCGACCCGGTCGGTCATGGCTCCAGCCCCGTTCGGATCAGGGCAAAGGCCTCGTCCACGACCCGGTCGATATCCGGCTCGGCCTCCCAGATCACAAAGCGCTCGCCCAGCGTCTTGGCCATGCCCATCAGCGCCCAGGCGCGGATCTCGGCATCGCCGGGGCGCAGCTCGCCCGCGGCGGCGGCGGCGGCCAGCTGGGATTCATAAGCCTTTGCAAAGCTGGTGAAATAGGCGCGATAGGCGTCGGGATCGACAAACCGTGCCTCTTCGACGATCTGATAGAGCGACGGGCGCTTGGCGACGAACCGCAAAAAGGCGCGCAGGCCATCCTGCTCGGCCTGCAACCGGTCCGAGGCCTCGGACACCGCGCGCGTGACGATCGTGCGGGTGATGCGGCCCATCTCGAGAACCAGCTCACGAAAAATTTCCTCTTTGCTGGCGAAATAGATGTAGAATGTTCCCTGCGCGGTTCCGGCCTCGCGGGTGATGTCGGCGATAGAGGCGGCGGTAAAGCCCTTTTCCCCGATCACCGTTTCCGCGGCGCTGAGGATCTGCGCGCGTCGTTCGACGCCACGTTTGGTCTTGGGGAGTGCGGTTGGGGTGCTCATGACACATGAATAATGATTCATGTTTCATTTTGCAATCTGTTTCCAAGCCCGCCGATGCGCGGGTTGATGCCCAGACAGGCCGGCCGCAGACCCTCA
This sequence comes from Actibacterium sp. XHP0104, assembly GCF_025751515.1. Lineage (GTDB taxonomy): Bacteria > Pseudomonadota > Alphaproteobacteria > Rhodobacterales > Rhodobacteraceae > Actibacterium_D. Next base: position 79,993 of record NZ_JAOWLE010000006.1, on the reverse strand, counting down.
AGACCCCTGAATTTGGCACATGGCGGAAATGTGCAGCAAAATGTCGGTTTTGACGGAAGGTTTTCATTGCGAAAAATACAACGTTGATATGTGGTTCAAAAATGTTACCGTTTGGTCAAGAATTGTGTGACCACAAACGGCGCCCGTCAGAGGCGCGAAACAACAGGAGATAGGTGTGCCCACCGCATCCGATGACGGATTCGTGGTCTTCGACCGCGTACAGAAAAGCTACGACGGCGAAACTCTTGTCGTCAAAGACCTCAATCTTTCCATCGCCAAGGGCGAGTTTCTGACGATGCTCGGCCCCTCGGGGTCAGGCAAGACGACCTGCCTGATGATGCTGGCCGGGTTTGAAACCGCCACCCATGGCGACATCCTGCTGGATGGAAAGCCGATCAACAACATTCCGCCCCACAAGCGCGGCATCGGCATGGTGTTTCAGAACTATGCGCTGTTCCCGCACATGACCGTGGCCGAGAACCTGGCCTTCCCGCTGGAGGTGCGCAAGATCGGCAAATCCGACCGCGACGCCAAGGTCAAACGCGCGCTGGACATGGTGCAGATGGGCGCATTCGGCGGCCGTCGCCCAGCGCAGCTGTCTGGCGGCCAGCAGCAGCGGATCGCCCTGGCGCGTGCCCTGGTGTTCGAGCCCGAGCTGGTGCTGATGGATGAACCGCTGGGCGCGCTGGACAAGCAGCTGCGCGAACACATGCAGTTCGAGATCACCCGCCTGGCGCACGAACTGGGCATCACCACCGTCTATGTGACCCACGACCAGACCGAGGCGCTGACCATGTCGGACAATGTCGCGGTGTTCGACGATGGCCGCATTCAACAGCTCGCCCCGCCGGATGAGCTGTATGAGGCGCCGCAGAACAGTTTCGTTGCCCAGTTCATCGGTGAGAACAACACGCTGGAAGGCACGATCAAGGAAATCAAGGGCACCGAGGCGCTGGTCACGCTGGATGGAGGCGAGATCATCGTCGCCAAGCCGGTCAATGTCAGCAAGCCGGGCGAACGCACGCGGGTATCGATCCGCCCCGAACGGGTCGAATACAACAAGGACCGCCTGCATGCCGACGCGCATACGCTCAAGGCCGAGGTGCTGGAGTTCATCTATATGGGTGACATCTTCCGCACGCGCCTGCGTGTCGCCGGCAACGACAACTTTGTCATCAAGACCCGTAACGCCCCCGATCAGCGCCGCCTGACACCCGGCGAGACGATCGAGATCGGCTGGCTGCCGGAAGATTGCCGCGCGCTCGACGCCTGAGCGCGGGGCGCGCAACATGGCCCGGATCCGGCCCGAGGATCACAGGCTGAACAAGATAAATCGGGCGCTCAACATGGAGAAGAACATATGAAACTGAAAACCCTTATGCTGTCTGGTGGCGCCCTTGCGGCGCTTGCCGTGTCGGCCTATGCGGCTGGTCATGGCAACATGGCCGGCAGCATGACGATCGTGTCCTGGGGCGGCGCATACCAGAAAAGCCAGATCAACGCCTATTCGGCGCCTTACCAGGCGATGAATGACGGGCTCGAGGTGATCTGGGATGAAAGCTCGAACGAGGCCGTGGCCAAGATGCGCGCCATGTACGAGGCCGGCAATGTGACCTGGGATCTGGTCGATGTCGAAGGCCCCGACGCCACCCGTCTGTGTGACGAAGGCCTGGCGATGGAGATCGACTTTGAAACCATGCTGGCGCCGGGCGATGATGGCTCGACCCCCGCAGATGATTTCGGCGACAGCCTGATCAACGACTGCTTTATCCCGCAGATCGTGTTCTCGACCACCTTCGGCTATCGCACCGATGTCGAGGCCTGGGGCGGCAACGCGCCCGATGACCTGTGCGACGTGTTCGATCTCGAGGCCTTCCCGGGCAAGCGCGCCCTGGAGAAACGCCCCAAGAAGAACATCGAATGGGCGCTGCTGTGCGATGGCGTGGCCAAGGACGACCTTTATGACGTGCTCGACGGAGAAGGCGGCGTGGAACGTGCGCTGGCCAAGCTCGACACCATCAAGGACCAGGTTGTCTGGTGGTCGGCCGGTGCCGAAACCCCGCAGCTTCTGGCCGACGGCGAGGTCGTGATGGGCTCGACCTATAACGGTCGTCTGTTCTCGGTGATCGAAGAGCAGAAACAGCCCGTGGCCATGCTGTGGGACTATCAGGTGTTCGATTTCGACGGCTGGATCATTCCCAAGGATCTGCCCGATGACCGCCTGGCCCGCGTGCTGGATTTCGTGAAATACGCCACCGACACCCAGCGCCTGGCCGATCAGGCCAAGTACATCTCGTACGGCCCGGCCCGCGCCTCGTCGCAGCCGCTGGTTTCGACCCATGCCGATCTGGGCATCGAAATGGCGCCGCACATGCCCACCAACCCGGCCAACGCCCAGCGTTACCTGGTGAACAACCTCGAATGGTGGGCCGACAACCAGGATGACGTGGAAACCAAGTTCCAGGCCTGGCTGGCGCAATAAGCCGCGCGAACGAACAGGGCAGGGGCCGACACCGGCCCCTGCCACCCAAGGGAAAGGGGACAAAGCATGAGTGACGCAACCCAGACCGGCCCGGTTCTGGCCGCCGACGGAAGGCCGCTGAAACGCAGCCTGCAACGGGCACTCAGGGCACAGAAGATGCGCGCCCTGGCGCTGATCGCGCCGCTCTTGATCTTTGTCTTGCTGACCTTCGTCGCCCCGATCGCGGACATGCTGTTCCGCTCGGTCGAGAACAGCATCGTTTCAGACACCCTGCCGCGCACCGTTCTTGCGCTGAAGGACTGGGATGCCAAATCGGGCGAGCTGCCCGACGAGTCGGTCTTTGCCGCCATGGCCGAAGACCTGAAAATCGCCGAAGCCGAGAAAAAGCACATCACCCTCGCGATCCGTCTGAACTATCAGACCAGCGGCGTGTCGTCGCTGTTTCGCAAGACCGGCCGTCAGGTCAAGAAATGGGATGTTCCCAACGACGGCCCCTATATGGAAAAGCTGCTGGATGTCGATGACGACTGGGGCAGCCACGAGCTGTGGCGCGTGATCCAGACCTATTCGGCCAACTATACGCCTGGCTATTTCCTCAACGCCGCCGATATGGAGCTAGGCCCCGACGGCGTGCAACAGGTCGATGACAGCCAGAAAATCTATGTGATGATGTTCAAGCGAACCATGTTCCTCAGCATCGTCATCACCGTTTCCTGTATCGCGCTGGGCTATCCGGTGGCCTTCCTGCTGGCCAGCCTGCCATTGCGCACATCCAACATGCTGATGATCCTTGTTCTGCTGCCATTCTGGACATCGCTCTTGGTGCGCACATCCAGCTGGAAGGTGCTGCTGCAACAACAAGGCGTGATCAACGACATTCTGGTCTGGATCGGGCTGGTGGACGACGCCAACCGCCTGGTGATGATTAACAACCAGTTCGGCACGATCGTCGCCATGACCCATATCCTGCTGCCCTTCATGATCCTGCCGCTCTACTCGGTGATGAAGACCATCCCGCCCTCTTACGTGCGGGCGTCGAAATCGCTGGGCGCCACCAACTGGACAACCTTCTGGCGGGTCTATTTCCCGCAATCCGTGCCCGGCATCGGCGCAGGGTCGATCCTCGTATTCATCTTGGCGATCGGTTACTACATCACCCCCGAACTGGTGGGTGGCACCGACGGTATCTTCATCTCCAACCGGATCGCCTTCCACATCTCGCGCTCGGGCAACTGGGGCCTTGGGGCCGCGCTGGGCTCGATCCTGCTGATCGTGGTGCTGATGCTCTACTGGATCTACGACAAGATCGTCGGCATCGATAACGTCAGCCTGGGATAAGAGGAGAAACACATGGACCTGCCCCCTTATGCCACAACCGGCCAGCGCGTCTGGTTCTATACCTTCCGCGTGATCTGCGGGCTGATCTTCTTCTTCCTGATCGCCCCGATCGTGGTCATCATGCCGCTCAGCTTCAGCAGCCAGGATTTCTTTACCTTCACCCCGGAAATGCTGGCCTTCGAGGCCGAAGGTTACTCGCTCAAGCACTACAAGGATCTTATGACCAGTCCCGACTGGCAAAAGGCCATGTCGAACTCGATCAAGATCGCGCCCATGGCGACCATCATCTCGGTCAGCCTGGGCACGCTGGCGGCCATCGGCCTCAGCCAAAGCCACGTGCCCTTCCGCCGCGCAATCATGGCCATCCTGATCTCGCCGATGATCGTGCCGCTGATCATCTCGGCGGCGGGGATGTACTTCTTCTACTCGCGCATCGGCCTGCAAGGCACCTACCTGGGCGTCGTGCTGGCCCATGCCGCGCTGGGCATCCCCTTTGTCATCATCACCGTCACGGCCACTCTGGTGGGGTTCGACAAATCCCTCACCCGCGCCGCGGCCAATATGGGCGCCTCGCCGGTGCGCACCTTCTTCAAAGTGCAGATGCCGCTAATCCTGCCCGGCGTGATCTCGGGCGGGCTCTTCGCCTTCATCACCTCCTTCGACGAGGTGGTCGTGGTGCTGTTCGTCGGCTCTGCCGGCCAGAAAACCCTGCCCTGGCAAATGTTCACCGGCCTGCGCGAACAGATCAGCCCCACCATCCTGGCGGTGGCCACGATCCTCGTGGTGATCTCGATCGGGCTCCTGACCGTGGTCGAACTGCTACGCCGCCGCTCCGAACGCCTGCGCGGCCTCTCGCCGGGATAAGCCCTTTCATCTTGGCGAAAATACTTTCGCCGAAGACACCCGAGCGGCCCAAAGGGCCGCGACACAAAACCAGCAACCGGCCCCTCGGGGCCGGTTTCCTTATGGCAGAACCTGCAACCAGCCCCAGATCGTGAAAATCGACAGCGCCGTGCCGATCAACACCACCGAGGCCGCAACTCGCCGCGCCGCGCCATACATGTTGGCAAAGATATAGGTGTTCACCCCCGGCGCCATCGCCGCCGTCAGAACCGCCGAGCGCAGCTGCTCGGTGCTCAGGTCGAACGCCCGGCCCAGCCCATAGGCAATGGCCGGATGCACCACGATCGACAGGCCCAGCACCAGCGCAATCGCCTTGGCGTCGCCCTCGGGGCGATAGCGCACCAGAACCCCGCCCAGCCCGAACAGCGCCGCCGGCAGCGCCGCGCGGGTGATCAGGTTCAGCGCATCGGCCACCGGCCCGGCGGGCGTGACCCCCGTCAGATTGGCCGCGAACCCCAGTGCAATGCCGATCACCAGCGCGTTGGAAAACATCGCCCGCAAGGCCTTGCCCAGCATCGCCCGGTGGCGCTGGCCGCGGTTGCGCACGATCTCCATCGCGGTGATGCCCAGCCCGTAACAGATCGGCGCGTGGATCGAGATGATGGTATAGTTCGCCTCCAGCGCATCCGGCCCATAGGCGCGCTCGGTTATCGGCAGGCCCAGCAGCAGCGCGTTCGAGAACAGCCCGCCAAAGCCGATGGCCACGCTGTCCTCCCAGCTGCGCCCCAGCAACATCCGCGCGCCCAGCATCCCGCCAAAGAACCCGATCACCGCCCCGCTGTAGAAACTGACCAGCAAGCGCCAGTCATAGTTCTGGCCCAGATCCAGCGTCGAGATGCCCTTGAACAGCAGGCAGGGGATGGCGATTTTCTGGGTAAAGGCCATTAGCCCGTCGATCGCGTCAGGCCCGATGACGCGGCGCCATGTCGCCAGATATCCGAACCCCAGGACCAGAAAGACCGGGGCGATGACATCCAGCATGGCCTGCATGGGTCAGAGGTCGAAGCTAAGCGTCAGACCGTCATAGGCGGGGGTGACGTGATCGGGGGTCTCGGCCTCGACCGTGGCATAGTCGAGATCGATATGCATGTTGGTCAGCACCGCGCGGGCGGGGGCCAGGCGCGAGATCCAGTCCAGCGCCTTGTCCAGATGCAGGTGCGTCGGGTGCGGCGTGCGGCGCAGCGCGTCGAGGATCAGCAGATCCAGCCCCTCCAGCTTGGGCCAGCTTTCGTCATACATCTCGGCCACGTCGGGCAGATAGGCCACGTCGCCCACCCGGAACCCCAGCGCGTCGATCGACCCATGATTGACCCGGAACGGTGTCAGCCGCACCGTGCCACCGGCACCGGTTACAACCACATCGCCCTTGATCGTGTGCATGTCCAGGATCGGCGGATAGGGTGATCCCTCGGGCTGTGTGAACGCATAGCCGAACCGCGAATAGAGCGCGTCCTGCGTGGCGCCATCGGCCCAGACCGGCAGGCGCGCGCGCATGTTGAACACGATCTGGCGCAGGTCGTCGATGCCATGCACATGGTCGGCATGCGAATGGGTGAACACCACCGCGTCCAGCTCGCCCACCCCCGCGCGCAGCAGTTGCGCGCGCATGTCGGGCGTGGTGTCGATCAGGATGCGGGTCACGCCGTCCTCGTCCTCGCGCTCGACCAGCAGCGAACAGCGGGTGCGGACATTGCGCGGATCTTCGGGGTCGCAATCGCCCCAATGGCCCCCAAGGCGCGGCACCCCACCCGACGAGCCGCAGCCCAGTATGGTGAAATGCATCCGCGCCATCAGGCCGCCCCGTCCCAGGCCGCGGCCTTCTTGAACAGACGGTCGAAATTGGCCTGCGTCTGGGCCGCGAAATCGCGGTATTCCATGTCAAAGAGCTGCGCGCCCACATGGGCGGTGTGGCGGGTATAGCCCGGCTCGTTCCGCTTGCCGCGATGGGGCGGCGGCGCCAGATAGGGCGCGTCGGTTTCCACCAAAATCCGGCTGACCGGCGCCGAGGCAAAGATATCGCGCAGCTCGCCCGATTTCGGGAAGGCCGCGATGCCCGACATCGACAGGTAGAACCCGAGATCCAGCGCCGCCTGCGCCAGCTCGGCCGAGGACGAAAAGCAATGCATCACGCAGGAATAGGCGCCGGCGTCATATTCCTCGGTCAGGATGCGGGCCATGTCGTCATCGGCGGCGCGGGCATGGATGATCAGCGGCAAACCGGTGCGGCGCGCGGCCTCGATATGAACACGCAGGCTTTCCTGCTGCACGGCCTTGCTGTCGGCGGTGTAGTGGTAATCAAGCCCGGTTTCGCCGATGCCCACGAATTTGTGATGCTCGGCCAGCGTGACCAGCTCATCGACCGTGGCCATGGGCTCTTCGGCGGCGCTCATCGGGTGGGTGCCGGCGGCCCAGAACACGGGCTCATGCGCGTCGGCGATGGCGCGCACCTGCGGCACCAGTCGCAGCTTGGTGCAGATCGTCACCATCCGCGTCACGCCGCCTTCGACCGCGCGCGCGATGACAGCGGGCAGTTCGTCGGCGAAATCGGGGAAATCAAGGTGACAGTGGCTGTCGGTAATCTCGGGCTTTTGGGTCATACATGCGCCTGCCGGGCGGCCAGCTGTGCCGCCGTCTGATCAATTCTCAGAACCATATCAAGGATAAGCGAGGACGGGTCAAGGTTCACCGCGCGGGCATGGCGCGCGCGGGCGCCCAGTTCGGCGGCGCGCTCGGCCCAAAGGCGGGCGGCATGCGCGTCGGGGCATAGCCGCGCCATCAGCTCGGCCTCGCCCGGCGCGGCCTGTGGCGCGGGCGGTCCGGCAACGCCGGTGCGCGCCAGACGGGCCAGGAACAGATCGAACAGCGCCAGCAGCAGATCGAACCGGGGCCGCGCCGCCTTGCCCACGGTGCTGTCGGCCAGTTTCAACGCGCGCGGCCGGTCCAGCCGGGGCAGGGTGGCCATCAGGCCGATCAGCTCGGCGTAAAGCTCCAGCCCGCCAAGGTTGGTCAGGCGGATCGCCTCGCCCACCGATCCGCCCGACAGCGCGGCCAGCGCCTGCGGGTCGGTCGTCTCGGCCCCGGCGGCGGCCATGGCCTGGGCGATCTGGTCGGCGGTCATCGTACCCAGACGCAACTCGCGGCAGCGCGACCGGATCGTCGGCAACAGCCGCGAGGGCTGATGCGAGATCAACAGCATGGTGCAGCGCGCGGGCGGCTCTTCCAGCTCTTTCAGCAGGGCGTTGGCGGCGCTGGTGTTCAGCTCGTCGGCGGCGTCAACGATCACCACCCGGCGCCCGCCATCGCTGGCCGAGAGGCCAAAGAACGATTTCAGCTTGCGCACCTGATCGACCCGGATGTCGTTCGAGATCGCATCGCCCTTGTCATTGGGACCGCGCCGGATCAGGCAGAGGCCCGGCTCGGACAGGGCGGCCAGACGATGGGCAACGGGGTGTTCGGGGGCGATGTCCAGGCTGCTGGGCGGGGGCGGGGCGCCGAACAGCCCGCCGTCATCGGCAGGCGGTGTTGCCAGCAGGAACCGCGCGATGCGCCAGGCCAGCGTGGCCTTGCCCACCCCGCGCGGCCCGGTCAGCAGCCAGCCGTGATGCAGGCGATCAGAATTATAGGCCTCGAGGAAGGCGGCCTCGGCAGCCTCTTGCCCGACCAACCGCACGGTTTCACGCGGGTGGGGCGCGCCTTCGACGCGGTCGGGTTCGGGCAGGTCCGAGAGCGCGCTCATAGCAGCGCGGCCTCGGCATGGGCGTTCACCTCGGCGGCCACCTCTTCGGGCGGACGGTTGCCGTCGATCACCCGGCAGCGGCGCGGAAACTCATCCGCCAGATCCAGGAATGCGGCGCGCATCTGGCGCTGCATGTCCAGGCCGAAATCCTCGAACCGTTCCTCGTCGCCGCCCCGGCCCTTGGCGCGGGCCAGCCCGGTTTCGGGGTCCATGTCGATGATCAGCGTCAGGTCGGGCTCGCGCCCGATCATCAGGCGGTGCAATTCGTCCACCTTGTCGCGCAGATCGCCACGGGTGACGCCCTGATACACACGGGTGGAGTCGGCAAACCGGTCGCAGACCACGATCTTGCCCGCATTCAGCGCGGGCAGAATGGTCTTTTCCAGATGATCGCGCCGGGCGGCGGTAAAGAGCAACAGCTCGGTCTCGGGCGACCAGCGGTCGGGATCGCCTTGCAGGACCAGCGCGCGGATATCCTCGGCGCCGGGCGCGCCGCCGGGTTCGCGTGTCTGCACAACCTGATAGCCCTGCGCGCGCAGGTGGTCGGCCAGCAGGCGCGCCTGCGTGGATTTGCCCGATCCGTCGATCCCTTCAAGCGTGATGAACAGGCCCTTGCCCCCCATTGATCAGAGGCTTTGCGCCCCCGCTGCGATCTTGCCCAGCAGCGCTCCGATGGCGGTGCGCAGGCGCGATTTCATGCCACCATAGCCCACGGCGTTTTCGGCCACCAGCGGCACGGTCACGCTGTCCAGCCCGGCGCGTTCGATGGTCAGCTCGCCCAGCTTTTGACCTTCGGCAATTGGCGCGCGCACCGGCATGTCATAGCGCAGCTCGGCTTGGACCTCGCTGGTCGACAGCGCCGGCAGCAGCAGCGTCACATCCTCGGGCACGACCAGCCCGACGCGGCGGTCATCGCCCAGCCAGATATCGACCTCGGCCAGGCGGGTGCCGCCCTTGACCACGGTTTTCTGGATGAACTGGCGAAACGCCCAGTTGATCAGCCGCTCGCCCTCTTCGGCGCGCTCGGTTTCCGAGGTCAGCCCCGACATCACCACGATCACCCGGCGCTTGCCCTGCATGGCGGCGCCGACCAGGCCATAGCCGGCCTCTTCGGTATGGCCAGTCTTCAGGCCATCGGCGCCCACGCCCAGCTTCAGCAGCGGGTTGCGGTTGAACCGGTTCTGCGGGGCGCGGCCGTCAAAGTCATACTCGGACTGGCCAAAGTAATGGTAATATTCGGGGAAGTCGGTGATCAGGTGATCGGCCAGAACAGCCAGATCACGCATCGACATGCGCTGCCCCGGATGCGGCCAGCCCGAGGCATTGGCGAACGAGGAGTTCTCCATCCCCAGCGCCAGCGCGCGTTCGGTCATCAGCGCCGCAAAGGCCTCTTCGGTGCCGGCAAGGCCCTCGGCCACCACCACGCAGGCGTCATTGCCTGACTGGACGATGATGCCCTGGATCAGGTCTTCGACCCGCGGGCGGTCGCGGTCGTTGAGAAACATGGTCGAACCGCCCATGTTCATCGCCTTGGTCGAGACCGAGAACCGCGTGTCGAGCGTAACCCGCCCGTCGCGCAGCGCCTCGAACAGCATGTTCAGCGTCATCAGCTTGGACATCGACGCCGGCGGCAGCGCCACATCGGAATTCTTGGACAACAGCACCGTGTCGGTGGTCTGGTCCAGAACATAGGCGGCGCGGGCGCGGGTATCGAAACCCGACTGGCCAAAGGCGGGGGCCGAAACGGCCAGCACGGCGGCCAGCGCAGCCAGGGTCAGGCGGGCGGGGCGGAGCGGAGAGCGGGAATGGGTCACGTCGTCCTCAGTTGGTCACGAAATAGGCGTCGTTATAGCCCAGATCTTTGATTTTCTTGAAAAGCGCATCGCGTTCATCGGCAGTGTTAGCCGGGCCGACAATCACTCGCCAGAACGGTTTCCCCTGCGAGGTGCCCTCGTCGACGGTGGGCAGGATGCCCGCCATGCGCATCGACGTGGCGGTGTTGAAAGCGTTTTCCTCGACACTGAAAATACCGATCTGGATGAAGGGTTTGTCCATCTTTTCGGCCACGGGGGCCGGGCCCTGGTTGGTCGCGGGGGCAGGGGCGGTCGCGCTGGCCTGGGCCGGCACGGGGTCGGATTTGACCATCGGCGCGGCCAGCGGCTCTGCCGGCGGTGCGGCCTCGGCGGTGACTTTTTCAGGGGCCATCTTGGGCTCGGCCTTGACGGTGGGGGCTGCGACCGCCACCGGGGCAGGGGCCGCGGTTGCCGGTTTCGCGGGCGGGGCCGCGCTGGCGCCGGCGGGCATGATCGCCCCCAGCGGCTTGGTCGCGGTTTTTTGTCCCGAGGCCTTGCTCTCGGCGGCCTCGATCGCGGCGGCGGCGGCGGCCAGAGGCGCCAGCTCTTCGCTTTCGATCTCTTCTGCGGCCTCTTCAGGCTCGGGCGCGGGAGGATCGACCGGTACCTGCTCTTTGCGCAGCGCGGTCACGTTCAGACGGGTCGGCGCACCGGCCAGAACCCCCAGCGCGCTGGCCGCGTCCGACGACACCATCAGCCGGGGGCCGGGATTGTCACGCTCGCGGTTGAACAGGGCGCCGATGACGAACTTGCCGTTCTCCTCGTTGCGGATGATCACGCGCTCGGGGCTGGCGACACCAGGATAGGCCACCCAGACCCCGCCCAGTGAGGGGCGCCCGTCCCACAGCCCGTTTTCGGTCGCCTGGAACACGTCCGGGGCCTCAACATCGCGCTCGACAAGCCGGGTCGACGTTTCCGCCACCGCGCCGTCGGTTTTCTTTGATGACAGAACGCCATGTTCCATGCAGCCCGCAACCATGAGGATCATCCCCAGGGCGGTAGCCATGCGCCCAAAACCCGTATTAATCATGCCTCACCCCTCCTGCCGCAGGGGTCTTGCCCCGCGTGCGGCGCCAGTACCCGGCGCGTTTCCTGTCGGCGCTACTGCTCGCGCGCCCGACGGCATGATAACCGCGCCACTGCTGCATGGAAAGTGCGCGCCGGGCTGGGGCGGCAAAAATCGGCCAGCGCCGCCTTTCAGAATCAACAACACCACGATATGCGCTTGACCTGCCGGAGGAGTGGCAGAGTGGTTTAATGCACCGGTCTTGAAAACCGACGTGGGTGAAAGTCCACCGTGGGTTCGAATCCCACCTCCTCCGCCACTTGTCCTCGCGAAAGTGTTCTCCCGATCCGGCTACGGCCGGATTTTTCCGTTGTTTTCGAGGGTTATGCGGGTGGGGCTGAGCACTGCCCCTGCTGCCAGGAGGCCCGGAAGCGGTCTCTGAGGGCCGATATTCTCCGGACCTGATGACTGCGCCGTTAAGGTGAATTTCTTGCAAGTAACTGAAAGTGTAGAACTTTTTGAGAGCGTCCGCTAAGCAGTTCGACGTGGGTGGTGACCTGCCACGGGATTTTTCTTCCACCGTCGATTAGAGTCCGACCCAACTTGAGGACGGACAATGAAGCGAACGAGATTCACGGACGAGCAGATCATCGGCATCCTGGCCGAGCATGAGGCAGGCGCGAAGTGTGCTGACCTGTGCCGCAAGCACGGCATGTCGGAAGGCACCTTCTACAACTGGAAGGCCAAGTTTGGTGGCATGACGGTGTCGGAAGCAAAGCGGCTAAGGGCGCTCGAGGATGAGAATGCCAAGCTGAAGAAGCTTCTGGCTGAGCAGATGTTGGATCTGGCTGCAATGAAGGATCTGGTTTCAAAAAAGTGGTAGGGCCCGCCGTGAAGCGTGAAGCCGTCGCGTATCTCCGGGCCGAACATGGCCTGTCAGAACGGCGGGCCTGCCACATTGTGAGCGCGGATCGCACGATGATCCGCTACCACTCTCAGCGTGCGCCGGACACAGTGCTGCGCGGTCGGTTGCGTGACTTGGCCAATGAGCGCCGGCGGTTCGGCTATCGGCGGCTCTTCGTCCTGCTGCGCCGCGAGGGCGAGCCTTCGGGGATCAACCGGATCTATCGGCTCTACCGCGAGGAAGGTCTCACGGTCCGCAAGCGAAAGGCCCGGCGCAAGGCTGTCGGGACACGAGCTCCGATCCTGGTCGAAGCACGTCCCAATGCGCGCTGGTCGCTGGATTTCGTCCACGATCAGTTTGCCAACGGCCAGCGCTTCCGCGTTCTCAACGTGGTCGACGACGTCACCCGGGAATGCCTCACTGCGATCCCGGACACCTCGATCTCAGGGCGCCGTGTCGCGCGTGAACTGACGACCCTGATCGAGCGCCGCGGCAAGCCCGGCATGATTGTCAGCGACAATGGCACGGAACTGACCTGTAACGCCATCCTGCGATGGTGTTCCGAGCACCGGATCGAATGGCATTACATCGCGCCGGGAAAGCCCATGCAGAACGGTTTCGTGGAGAGTTTCAACGGTCGGATGCGCGATGAGCTGCTCAACGAGACCATGTTCCGCAACCTGGCTCACGCGCGCGTCGTGATCGCGGCTTGGGCGGCCGACTACAACACCGAGCGTCCGCATTCGGCTTTGGGCTATCAGACCCCGGTCGACTACGCACGGACCCTGATCACCGCAATCGCCCGCCCCGCTGCGCGAGAGGAAAGCTCCGCGCGTCGGGCGATTGCTCAACCTACGCCATCTGGCGTAAATACCAAAAGGGCTCCGGTCGCGACTGGATGAAGGTTCAGTGGCAGGTCAGTGGCGTTCAGCGAGATGGAACAGAAATCCAACTTGCTACCGCCTTTGAGCGGCCTCACTGCGAGGCGCAGTCTGATATGCCCTGAGAGGCTTCCCAGTCCGCGTAGTTGCGCCCGTCCGGGAGCTTCCACAGGATCCGGCCATTAGCGCTCGCACCAATGACGGCCGCAGCCGCGGCAGAGGCAGACGTGAAGCTGTAGGCGCTTGTGAAGACAAGAAAATCGCCTTCCTCGCGGAGGACGCCCTTTTCAACAAGGGTGTTCCGGAGCGTGACCGTCCCCCTCGGTATCGTTCGCGTCGTCCGGACCCTTGCCCTCGAACCTGCTGTGACGACGAAATCCCCGGAGGGCCCAATCTCCATCTCTGCCGCGAAGCCGTCGCCTCGGAAGAAGAACCGAGGGCTTTCATGGATTTCAGCCTTTGGCAGTTCTCGCCCTGCGACCTGCTCCGGCGCACGACCTCGGACTTCTCGGAAGAGATCCCAGCCGAGGGCTCCGACCAACGTTTTCGTCTGATCTACGAACTCGTCCATGGCCGCGCGGTCGGGGAGCGGTAGCTTTCCCGCGTCGTCGGAGGGCGTGCGAGTGTTGGGCAGGGTCCAGCGGGGATTGCTAACGACGCCCCGGATCAGGCAGGCTTCCACATAACGCGCGTGGCTTTTGGTCAGGTTCTCGTCCTTGCTGATCAGCACGACCGTGTCGGTCCAGAAGCCTTTGGCATCACGACCGGCTTCATTCGAGTTGTGATACGATAGGCGAGCGCCGACGCCTTCGGACTCGCCGATGTATGCGAGTTGCCGGTCCTGCGCGTCTTCATCGGCACCGATGAGGATGTAGACGCCTGGCCGTTCGATCTCGGGAAAAGCCTCCCGCACCCGACGTAGCTGATTGCGTCGAAAGGCAATGGCCTGGATCGTTGACATCGAGATCTGCGCCACCCGAATGCCGTTCGGATCGCCGTCGAGAAGGAAAATGTTGATCGAGCGGGGCTTCATGAAGGTGACCAACGATTGAATTATGCAGCCAATTTAGAAAGGGCGTGAAAGAACACATGATTTAGTGCCAATGTGTTCAAAGCTCACCACCTTTTTGCTTCAGCCAAGCTTTACGACTTTCATAGTCTGGCATGACCGAACCGAGCATTTTCCAGAATTTTTCTGAATGGTTTGGAACCTTGATGTGCACCAGCTCGTGCAAGACGACATATTCGATGATCCTGGGTGGTAGCTGCATTACCCGCCAGTGGAAGTTCAATGTCCCATCTGCGCTGCATGAGCCCCACCTGTATCCAAGATCCATTACCTGGACGAAGCGCCCGGGCTCAGCGCCAACGATTCTCTTCCACCTCTGAACGGTCTCATTCAGGTAGGGATGTGCCGCTCTAGTATAGTATTCTTCAATCCGCTTGCCCCCCGAGGCAGCTTGCTCTCGCCGCAACAAAAGCCGATCGCCCTCGAACCTGACGCTCGGCACACCGGTCACATTCTTGGGAATATCGACGAGTTTGAGGCGATAGTGCTTCCCAAGTAGGTGGAAGCCTTCGCCATCCACAAACTCCGCGACCCGAAAAACGTCCTCGCGTGCACTTTCGCCCTGCTCAGCGAGCTTTTGATGAACCCATAATAGCTTTGAGGCTATAAGCTTTGTCGCCTCTTCTAGCGTTACTTCTTGCGGGAGATGAGCAACGAGAGATTTGTCTCGTTCGACCGTAACACCGACCGTTCTCCGACTTGTGCTTCGTTTCACTGAAAAGACGAGCTCGTCGATCTCGATCGTTTCGCTCATGACGTGAATGCCGCTCGGTTTGCCCTCGCTACCCCCATGCAGTCGGACGAAATCGCGTCCAAGTCACCGAAATCGAAGATGCTGCTATTATCGAGATGCTGAAAAATCCAGCGCCTGGCCTCCTCTTGGCTTACCGGATTATCCCAGAACCCTGAGACAGCGCTTTCCTCTCGCAAGTGCTGGACGATCCTGGCGGAAAGCTCTGCCAAGTCCGCATCTCGATCATCATTGCCATAGCGCAGGCGGAGGATTCCGAAGATCGGAGCTTCCGTGTGAGGTTCAAGACCGTGGACTGTGAAGCCGCCACCGGAGCGAGCGGTAGCTTCGTCGATCAGCGCCTGAAGTTGCCGGGCAATCTCATCCCAGTCTTGGTGGTGGCTCGTGAGAATGCCCTCAAGGCGATCGCTGAGCGTCTTGTACTTCGCAGGGTCCCTCTCGAAGGAAATCGAAATGTGGTGGCGAAGGGCGTTTTCCATTTCCGCCGCCTTCGCTCGACCGCTCGGCTTCCGCGCCACCTCGGCGGCGAAGTTCGGGTCTAGTATCTCGATAGGAGGCACCTTCGGGTCGATACCGTGCGCCTCGATGAAGGCATCGAGCATGGCTTGAACCTTATGGGCGACCCCCCGAACGTCGAGCGAACGATCCCGGTAGAGGTTCGCCGCAGCCTTGGCGATGAACGCAAAAATCTTCACGTCACGTGTGAATGGTCGGGCCTCGGGGCGCGGCATGAGAGCATCGAACAAGCCAACGAGTTTCTTGACGAGAACGAGGAACTGAGCGCGGAACTTCTGGTCCTTCAGCTTGGCCACGCATGCGTCGACGTAGGCTTGCAGGTCGGACCCGAGGGTTATCCCGACATCGGAGAAGTGTTTGACCACTGCGTCACGCGCTTGCCGCAGCTCCGGCAAGAGGTCTTCAGGCTTTCCAATGCCGCCGGTCAGATCGCTTTGGTCTTCCGCGTCGTAGATCGCCAAAGCGTCCGCGAGGTTCTTTCCGACACCGTAGTAGTCGACGACGATACCGAAGCGCTTGGCCTCCCCCGCCGTCCGGTTGGTACGAGCGATGGCCTGCAGCAGCTCGGCGCCCGATATGGCCCGGTCGAGATACATCGCCTGTTCGACCTTGGCGTCAAAGCCGGTGAGCAGCTTGCTTTTCACCACCAGGATTGCGAGCGCGTCCTGAGACAGCGGCTTCTTGAAGCGTTCGATCCGCTGCTTCGTCTCCGAAACACCGCCCCATGCCTTCAGATGTGGCAGGTCGTTGTGGTCCACGGATATGACCGCCGCGAACTCGAGAGCCTTAATCGTGTCGAGATAGGGCAGCGCTGTGGAGAGGAACGCCACGTCGCCTCCCGCGTCCTGCGCGTCCTCCGGAGCGATATCCTTCAGGATGTCCGCAGCGCCCTCGATGGCGGCAACGATCTCGTCGCGGGCGTCGTTCAAGGCTTCGACGTACTGTACCGCCAGCTCCCTGCTCGCGGCGACGAGCTGCGCTTTCAGGTCGTTGGGGAGAATGTTGACGATGTAGTGCCGGAGCACATCGATCGCTTTGGCCTTCAGCGGGTCAGCCGCGTTGAGGACACGCGCACGCGTTGCATAGCGGTCCTTGATGGCCTCGCGCTCGTCGGCCGACTTTCCGGCAAAGGTGGCGTCGAACAAGCCGTCCAGCGTGCCCTTGTCCGTGACGTCGGCCTTCAGCTCCCGCCCCTCGTAGAGGATTTTCACGATGGCGCCGTCGGCCTCTGCGTCCCGAAGGAGATAGCGGTCGATGTAGGCTCCGAAGATCTCCCGCGTCTTCTTCTTGTTCTTCTCTTCGATCGGCGTCCCGGTGAATCCGATGCGCGCGGCGTTGGGCAACGCGTCGAGCAGGTTCTGGTGAAGTCCACTGGTGTGCGAGCGGTGCGCCTCGTCGATGAGAACGAGCACGTCCTCGCTTTCGTTCAGAACGGGGAATGCCTTTCGCTCGCCGATCTTCGCGACCAACTTGCCGGAACGCAGCTCGCCGGTCTTGGCTGGCAGGAGGTTCTCGCCCTTGGCGTCGAGCTGCTCCTCGTTCTCGGCCGCGAACACGATCTCCTGCTCGTCTCCTTCGCCGTTCCGCTCCTGCAGCTTCTGGATCATCACGAACACGAGGTCCGGTTCCTGCCGGCCCAGATGCGTCCTCGCGCCATCGGCATTCCGCGCGACCCGCATGACCTGGCCGGCCAGTTTCGCCGTCTTGGACAGCTGATCCTCCAGGTCGGTCCGGTCGGTGACCACGACCACCTTGAACCGGCGGAGTGCAGCGATGGTGCGCAGCTTCCGAACCAGAAACACCATCGTCAGGCTCTTTCCCGAGCCCTGGGTGTGCCAGATGATGCCGCCCCGGCGGTCGCTCATGCCATCCTGACGGCGGGTCTTGCCCTCCTGCAGGCGCTGCAGCGCGATGTGCACCGAACGGAACTGTTGATAGCGCGGCACCACCTTGATGCGCACGCCGTCGTCCGTCGTCATGTAGACGGTGAAGGAGCGCAGCGCATCGAGCAGGTACTGCGGCCGCAGCAGGCCCGCCGCCATCACCTCCTGCTGCACCAGTTCCGTGCCCGGCGCCTTACCAAGCTCGCCGCACACCTCGTCCATGGCGGCGCGCGTCTGCTCGATGCCGACCGGCTTGACCGAGCGCCACGGAAGGAAGTCGTCCGGTCGGGCGGTGACCGAGCCGACGCGGGCGTCGTAGTAGTCGGTGGCGACCAGCAGGTGGTTCGTCCAGAAAAGCCGCTCCGCGCCCTCGTTCTTTTCGGGCACGCGGCGGTTGGCGTACCGGCGCATCTGGTCGATGGCGGTGGCGATGGGGTCGGTGACGGCCGGGCTCTTGGCCTCGACCACCACCAGCGGGAGGCCGTTCACGAACAGCACGACGTCCGGCACGATGAACCCCCGGTCGCCGACAGCGCCGGGCGGGTCCACGCGGAACTGGTTGACCGCGACGAACTCGTTCTTGTCGCCCGGCTCGAAGCCGATGAAGCGCACGCGACGCTCGTGTTCGCCGTCAGGGCCCGAAACGTTGACGCCGCGCACGATCTTGTCGTGCAGCTCCTCGTTGATCGCGATGAAGTCCCGCGAGGTCGGCCGCTCGAGCAGCGAGATCGCCTGGCTGATGCGGCGCTCGTCCAGCCATTCGGACCCGTCGTCGTTCCGGTTCAGCCGGCGCAGCGCGGCCTCGAGCCGGTCGCGCAGCAGCGTTTTCTGGAAGGTATCGCGACCGAGCAGGTGATAGTCCTTGCGGCCGGTGCTCGGGTCCTCATCGGCGCCCTCGACATGGGACCAGCCCATGACGCCTAGCTGGCGCAGCAGAGGGCGTTCGACGACGTTCAGTTCGTCCAGACGGTCCTGCTGGCTCATTCCGCAGCCTCGCGAATGGCAACCACAGGCTTGCGGCCGGTGAGGAGGTCATCGCGCAGACCCTCACGGAGCGACGAAAGCTTGGCGCGCTCGCGGCGGTAGGCTTGGATTTCGAGTTCTAGCGCGTTGAGGCGTCGCGAAATTTCATCCTGCTCATCCCGCGGAACATCGACGATCTTGAGCGCCTGGATTCGGTGAAGCGCCAACTTTGGCACACCTCCGCCAGTACCAATCTCAAGTTCCACCTGCTTCTGAACCGGAAGCGAATTCAGAAAACGGGCATAGAAGTCGGGATTGATCGACTTCTTTGGTTCGAGGCGCGCGGCATTCTCCGTCAGGATGACACGAAGATCCGTGTCGTTTCTGAAAGGATGAAACCGACCGATTGAACCAGCGATGGAGACGGCGAGAGCGCCGTCAGTGATTTCGTATCGCTCAAGAGCTTTGAAGGTTCTGGTTTCCAAGCTCGGCAGTTCGTGCGGTCGACTTTCTTCGCCAAAGAAGTCCGTTACTCGCAGGTAACGAAACCCCGTCGCTTCCATCGCGTAGGTGTGACCCAAGGGCAGCCTCTTGCCGCCAAAGACGCCAAAAATCGTATCGAGGCGGTCAACGGTCCAATCGAGAGGGAGCATACCGAGCGCCGTGTGTCTAAGCGCATACGGCTGCCGCAGTTCACCGTTGCCGTCCAAGCCGAGACAAAACAGGTCGGCCGCCATGCCTTTGCCGACCGCCTTGAGCTTCTCGATCACCGCGTCAGTTTCGAGGATCGCGTCGTCGATGGCATCGAGGATGTCCGCGATCAGCTTCTGCGCGCGCAGGTCCGATGGAGCGAAGACCTCGATAGCTGAAAGTGTCTTCCAAGATGTCCGGGGCATCCGGGTGCCCTCGGTCATTCTTTCCGCCTCAAAGAATACGGCTTCCGAGCGCAGAACGTGACCGGCGAATGAAGGATCAACGCCCAGCTTGGGCCTCAGCACAATAATCTCTGTCGAGCCCAAGCCGTTCACTGGGGCCAGGACGCTCTTGCGAAGGTTCGGCCTGAGTTTCCCGAATAGTATGTCGCCTTCGGAGAAACGGACACACATGCCGCGAATGGCTTCGGTGTCGCCGGTCCTCTCGATGCGGATGGCCCGCTCGGGAATATGCTCAAGGCCAATGTAGGCCTCGGGTTTCGCTTGGTCTGCGACCTGCTTGTCGGTGATGGGTTCGACCAGATCGGATACGACGGTTCTAGGCATACCCGAGCTCCAGCAGGTAGCCGTCGAGCCGCGTCGTAGCGTCTGCCCTCCGGCTCCCGATCCGTGCGAGGCTGACACGATACTTGTCCCAAAGCCGCTCCACGTCAGCCACCAGAGAGCCGACGCGGCGGACGCGGGCGCGTTCGAGCCGGTCGAGCAGCCGCTCGCGGTCGATGTCGAGCACCAGTTCGCGGCAAGCGTCGTCCTCCAGTTCGGCCCGTGCGGCCGTCAGCCGCTCGACGAACGCCGCCTTGAGGCGCCGCAGTGTGGCGCGCGCCTCCTTCAGCTCTTCCTTGATCGCCTCATAGGGGGCGAGCATGGCGTCAATGGTCGCTGCCTCATCGACCAGCGGCGCGAGGCGGTGTTCGATTTCTGCCAGTTCGGCCTCGAACTCCCGCACATCCATGCCCTGCGCGCGCATCCAGTCGATGGAGCCCTTGGACGGCTTGCCGGTGCCCGTGGTCTTCACCAACTCCTTCCGGCGCTTGTCGTCGTCCTTCATTTCGGCGCGCAGTTCCTTGCGTCGCTTCTCCAGCTCCTTGGCGAGGTTGCTGCCTTCCTCGGCCCCGTCGAGCCAATCCTCGGCGCCCTCGACCCCGTCGCCAGTTTCCCAGGCTTCCTTCTCGGCCTTGACCCGCTCCACCTCGGCCTGCGCGGCGGACAGTTCGGTGACGTAGTCCGCCATGCGATGGCGCACGAAGGGATGGGCGAGCAGCTCCTCCAGCGTGACCTTCACGGTCTTCTTGGCATCGCTGTCCTCGTCGTCGTCAGCGTCTTCATCCTCCAGCGCCGAACGCAGCGTCTCGACCCAGCCGTCGACCAGTTCGGCGAACCCGTTCTCGACGATGACACGCAGCTCGTAGCGGATTTCGTCCCACCAGCCCGCGATGGAGCCCATCAGCGCATAGCGGTCGAGGCAGCCGACCGGCAGCATGGCGGGCTCGAAGCTGTCGAGGATCTCGCGGCGCAGCGGCATCAGGCGCTTGCTTTCGGGAAGGTCGGCCAACCCGGTCCGCGCGGTGGACCACCAGGCATCGAACGCTGCGATCATCTCTCCCTGCCTGGTCGCAACGCCGGGATCCGACTCGACGAGTGCCCTGATATCGGCGCGCTTCTCGACGGTATCCGCGAACTCGGCGTAGTCCGCATCGCGCTTGACGAAAGGCGTATCGACGTCGAAGCCCTGTGCCTGCGCATGCTGGCGGATGGTCTCGATCTCCCGCTTCGGCACGCCGCCATGGAGGTGGGCGCGCACGTCGTGGGGCTCGGGCGGCGGGCTGCTGTCGGCATAGCGCCGGATGTTCAGGTTGCCGGCTTCGTCCGTGATGATGGCGGTGTTGTCGATGACCGCCGCGAAGCCGGGCACGTCAGCGAACGCGTCGTAGGCGCTGACGATCTTCTCGATGTGCTCCGGGTCGATGAAATTCTGCGCGCGCCCTTCGCGATACTCGCGGTCCGCGTTGATGAAGAGCACCTTGCCCTTGCGCGCGTCCGGCTTCCCGTCCGGGTGGCGGATCACAAGGATGCAGGCCGGGATGCCGGTTCCGTAGAAGAGGTTCTGCGGCAGGCCGATCACGGCCTCGATGCAGTCCTCCTTGAGCAGCGCGATCCGGATCTTCTTTTCTTCGCCGCCGCGGAACAGCACGCCGTGCGGCATGACCACGGCCATCTTTCCGGTCTGCTTGAGGCTGGCCAACATGTGCTGGGCGAACATCAGGTCGGCCTTCTTGCCCGTCGTGGGACACCAGCCAAATCGGAAGCGGTCGCCGAACTGAATCCCGCGCTTGGTGTAGTTCTGGCTGAAAGGCGGATTGGCGATCACCCGGTCGAACCGCATGAGGCGGCCGTCCTCGATGTGCTTCGGATCAACGAGTGTATCGCCGTTCCGGATGTCGGCGTCAGGGATGCCGTGGAGTAGCAGGTTCATCCGGCAGATGGCCCAGACCGCGCCGTTGTCCTCCTGGCCATAGAGGCTCAAGCGCCGACCGTCGTGCTGCAGGGCGTATTCGTAACCCTGGTTCAGCATGCCGCCGCTGCCGCAAGTGGGATCGTAGAGCGATGTGCCGCCCTGCGGATCGAGGATGCGGACCATCAGCTGCACCACACCCCGCGGCGTATAGAACTCTCCCGCCTTCTTGCCGGCAGAGTCCGCGAACTCGCTGATCAGGTATTCGTAGGCTGCGCCGAGGAGGTCGGGAAACTCGAAGTCCTCGTCGAGTAGGCGATACTTGTTGAAGTGGCTGATGAGACGGCGAAGCCTCTCGTCCGGGATCTCCGACTCGCCAACCTTCCGGGCGAAATTGATGTGCCCCAGCACACCCCTCAAGGCGTTGTGGTTCTCGTTCTCGAGACCCTCGAGAGCCTTGTTCAATTCATTGGCGACGTTGGCGTGCACGTTATTCAAGAGTCGATCCCAGCGGGCGACTTGAGGAACGAAGAAGGTTTTGGTGTAGGAAGACGGATGATCTGCGCGCTGCAGGGCTTCCGTTTCTGACCGACCAAGCGCCCGTTGTTCTTTCAGTATCCTCTCGCGCTGCTGCTCGAACACGTCGGAACATCGTTTCAGGAATAGTATGCCGAAAATATACTCCTTGAACTCCGACGCATCCATCTTGCCGCGAAGGATGTCAGCCGCGGCGAACAGGTGGCGTTCAAGTTTTTCGAGTGTAAGCTTTGCCAATGTCGCGCCTGTCATAAAATGAATGTGCAGGGCATCGAGCACTGTGCTGACGGCCCCAACCCTCCGATTTTACTAACCGATTGAACGGCGCGGGGAAAGGACCGGCTTGTTGCCGTCGCGCGATGATGCCGTTCCGACCGCGTCATGCTGCTCGTTCCAAGCTAGTGGGAACGGCTCCAGGACGCGCGCCAACGTCACCGCTGGCCCGTGTCTGCCGTCTAGTGTTGCTTCGACGATGTCCGGTGCGAGCAGGGTCAGGCGCAGGACACGCGTCAGGTAGGAGGAGGCGATCCCCTCGCGCTCAGCCAGTTCGGCGATGGTGGCGAACTCACCCGACTCGAGCATCCGCTTCCAGCGGAACGCGCGCGCCAGTGCCTTGACGAGTGTGTTGTCAGTCCGCCGCGGTTGCGCGGCGCTGTCCGGCAATTGCATCTCCTTCCGCCCGCCGCGCTTCACGACGCGGAACGGGATGTGGAGCGTGACAGTCTCGGGGATCGGCATGCCGCGTGTCATGCGGCTTCTCCGATCCCGCCGGACAGCATCTCGCGCGCGAGGCCGCTCAGCCCATCGACGCGCAGCCGGACGTTTAATCCGTCTGTGCGCATGTCGACGCGCTCAACCAGCAATGTCACGATGCGTGCCTGCTCGGCGGGGAACAGTTCGTCCCACAGCGGATCGAGATGCTGCAGGGCTGCGCGGGCGTCGGCTTCGGAGACGTCGTCGGCGTGGACGCGTGCAGCTTTCCACGTCCCCGCCACGATCTCCGGCTGGCGGAATACGGCACGGAGTTGGTCGATGACCGCGGCCTCGATCTCCCCTGCTGGCACGCGGCCCACGGGGCATGACCCGGCACCGTGCTTCAGCACTGTCTGGCTGACGTAGTAGCGGTAGAGCCTGTCGCCCTTGCGAGTATGGGTCGGCGAGAACGCGGCGCCATCGGGACCGAAGAGTAGTCCCTTCAGCAGCGCGGGCGTGTCGGCGCGAGTCCGGGCGGCGCGCTTGCGGGGGCTTTCCTGCAGGATGGCGTGGACGCGATCCCACGCTTCGCGGTCGATGATCGCGTCGTGCTCGCCGGGATAGCTGTCGCCCTTGTGGACCGCCTCGCCGATGTAGGCGCGGTTGCCGAGCATCCGGTAGATGTATTTCTTGTCGATTCGGTTGCCTCGCGGCGTCCGGATTCCGCGCGTGCCAACCTCCCGCGCCAGTTCCGTGCAGGACCCGATCTCGAGGAAGCGGGCGAAGATCCAGCGCACATGCGCAGCGGTTTCTTCGTCGACCACCAGCTTCCGGTTCTCGGCGCGATATCCGTAGGGCGGGACGCCGCCCATCCACATCCCCTTCTTGCGGCTGGCGGCAACCTTGTCGCGGATACGCTCGGCCGTCACCTCGCGCTCGAACTGTGCGAACGAGAGCAGGATGTTCAGCGTCAGCCGGCCCATCGAGGTGGTCGTGTTGAAGGACTGCGTCACCGAGACGAACGTCACGCCGTTCCGGTCGAACACCTCGACCAGCTTGGCGAAGTCGGCCAGCGAGCGGCTGAGGCGGTCGATCTTGTAGACGACGACCACGTCGACGAGCCCGTCCTCGATGTCCTCCAGCAGCCGCTTCAGGCCGGGGCGTTCCAGGGTGCCGCCCGAGATGCCACCGTCGTCATACTGATCGCGGACCAGCACCCAGCCCTCGGACCGCTGGCTGGCGATGAACGCCTCGCAGGCCTCGCGCTGAGCGTGGAGGCTGTTGAACTCCTGCTCCAGCCCTTCCTCGGAGGATTTCCGGGTGTAGACCGCGCAGCGCAGCTTGCGGACGAGCTTCGTTTTATCCGGCGGCTTCATCATCTCCGCCCCCTGTGGTTCTTGAGCCCGAAGAACACCCAGCCGTTCCAGCGCGTGCCGGTGATGGCCCGCGCGATGGCGGACAACGACTTGTACGGCCGACCCTGCCACTCGAAGCCATCGGCGGTGACGGTGACGACCTGTTCGACGCCCTGCCACTCGCGCAGAAGGCGCGTGCCTGTGATGGGGCGGTCGCGATCGGCGCGGATGCTGCGCTTGGATCGGTCGCCGCCGTCCAGTTCCTCGCCCAGCCGTTCCAGCCGCCGGATTGTCTCCGGTTTCAGCCCGCCATAGGCAAGTTCCTGGATGCGGTACGCCAGCCGGGATTCGAGGTAGCGTCGGTTGAACGGGGGCGGCTCGCTGTCGAACAGGTCGCGCCACTGTTTCTTCAGGTTCGGCGTTGGCGTGGTCTTCAGCGCGGCCAGGCGCGCGGGGATGGGATCGGGCTTGTTCATGCATTTCTCCGGTGAGTTGGAGTTGCATGACGGCATTGGTCGGGCGGATAGTGTAGGCAACGTTCTCCAGTATCGTCAGATACTTCGTCCGTCTTTCGCATCCGCAACCGAACCAGCCCGAGCGCCAGCAGGCCGCACAGCTCAGTGCGGCGCTCTGCGGGCGTCATCTGGTCGGGCGGCAGCGGATTCGGGCGCTTCATGTTTCGGTAGCCGTGATCGGTGGTACTTACCGATCAAAAGCCACCCCACTGGCCGTGACGGGACATCACTCCCTACAGGATTCAGGGTTGCGAACAGGTGGAGAACATCGGGACTTGCCGATCACCGATTTGTCCGCGACAATCGCGAGTTGAATCAGTCGAGAGCAGTAGTTCATTGAGGTAAGTTCATGACGCGCAAAGCAACTCCGATCGGTCCCAATCTCCTGGAGCAGATCGAGGACGCGCGCGTGGTTCTCGCCTCTGTGGACGTAACTTTCCGGCGAAATGGCGGCGTCGCCCTCGGTCTCCAGAGGCGACATCGCGGTATCAAGCTCCGAGCACGGCGCCACGATCGCCTTCAGTAGCGCAAGTCAAAACTCTCGGAGACTTCAATGGTACGCGTCCCGGCTAAAACCTGCCCCAATCTTTCTCGACTTTTCGATGATGCAGAGCCCGAATTGCTGTCCGGATTTCTCAACAGCAAGGCTTTCGAGAGGTTGGCCTGGCTTGCGACCTACAAGTTCGACCCCGACGATCCGGACGGTCCGACAGCAGCGAGGAATATGCTGCCGAAGGAAAAGAAGGACCGGCTGGGCCCGCTCGAAGCTGAAGCAGCCCGGATCGTCACAATTGCGAGCGACCGCGGCGAATATGTCCTCCAAGGTCTCGCCACGACTACGCTTGAACCGGACCGCGCCAAGGAACTTCTGAACCGGCGGGACAAGCTCGCGCGAAGCCTGTGGGCTTACGCCAACGAACACGGCTTATTTGAAGCGGCGGAGAACAGCCTGCACCTGCGTCTCTACCGGCGCTACGACAAGCACTACCAGACCTTCATGGCCGAGCCTTCGGTCGACGGGGCCCCCGACGCCGGCAGTGCATTGCTCGACGAGCTTCTGGTCGACCTCAACAAGCGTCTCGATCGCGGCGACGGCTACAGCATCGACAAGTTCGACATCCCCAAGGACGGAGATGAACCGGCGGCGGAGATGTACCTGCTGTTCCATCCCGATCCCCCCACGAGCGTTCGGGAGATCGATGACGATGGCAATCGGTCGAGCATCTATTTTCGGCCGCCCGGAGAGGCGATGATCGTCTACACGCCATCGACCGGGCGGGTCCATGTCCGCGCTGGCAACCGAAAGCTCAGGCACACGGTCGCCGAACGCTTCATCGAGACTGCTCTCGAGCAGACCTACTCCAACCAGCCCGTAGACTTTCAGGCCTACGACATTTCGCAGTTCCTGCGAGGACTCGATCTTGAACCGCCGGAACTCGACGACGTCGTGATCGACCGCGCACAGGTGATCCGCGCTGACATCAGCATCGGTAATCTGGCCAACCGTCTCTCGCTTTCCACCACGATCGACCAGGACATCTCAGAGATCATCGACAACCAGCCGGGCCTTCCAAGGATTTTCGAGCGAGCGCTCGCAATCCGTTTTGTGGAGATTGCGGTCCGGTACTCCCGCGCGGGACGGGATGAGGCGCAAACCCTCAACTTCACGCTCACCGACCGCAACACGAGCAGCCTTCTCAGCATCGACGACCCGTTCGAGCGCGTTCTGGGGCATCGCTTGCTCAGACACTGGAACATCCTTCGTGATGGTCGCGCACCGGGCGATGAGGAGAGCATGGCGGTCATGCCCGCCTTGCTGGCCATCTGGGACATCGGAGCTGAGAGGGTGACCGGTGCATGGCTCCAAGCTCGTGGTGTCGATCCTGGCCTCCTGACCGATCTGGGTTTCCTCGTGCCCGCCGGCTGGGAGGGGGACGACCTGATCGACGATGAAGACGAGGTCGGACCGGTCGCAGCCGAAGTGGTCGTTCGGGTCGATGAGGGAGATGCGGAGGAAAGTCACCGAAAGGTGGCCGACCTCAAGGTCGCCGAGGGACAGGTGACGTCTGCGGGCAACCCGGATCGCTACAGGATATATCGGGTGCGCGATGGCTGGGTCGTGCAACACCTGAAGGAACGTCTCGAACAAGTGCTCGATGCGCCTGCAATCGAGAAGCTGACCGACCACCTTCTCTACCTTGGAACGCTCAATGTCGATGGCGGGGACGTCCCGATTTATCTCGCGCGCGGTCTCGACCGGGAGAAGGTCCGCTCGGCCGTCGATACTGAGCTTCGGGCGCGCCACAACCTCGGAATAGGTCTTGTCCTGCAGGCCGGCAGCGCTCCCGGACCGTGCCTGGCGGCCAATGTTCTGACGCCGCTTGTTGATCAGATCGACACGCAGCAAGCCGAAATCGCTTTGGTCGGAGACAAGCTCCGGTCCGTGCTTCGACGCCATCGGATACTGGCCCGCGGCGGCCAGGCTGTCGAACTCACCCGGGTCGGGGACAATATGGCAACTCTGTTTGTTCCGGGGAAAGGCAGCATCGACATCAAGGGCGAGAACCGCATTGATGTCATCCAGCGGCTGGTCGATGCGCACAACGCCGGCCCGATGCCAATGGCGACAGCAGACCTGATCAGCGGGATCGCGGAGGACCAGTCGTTGGCGAACATTTTCAAGCAGCCTCTCTGGAAAAAGCTGACGGCCGACTTCCTGCGAAGCCCCGGAAAAGGGCAATGGGAGATCGCCATCTGACGGCTGGCTCCGATCCGGCTCCGATTGGGGGGTCTGACTAGCTCCGATTCTCCGGGCCAATGGGAGTGCTCCACATCAGAGGAGCACTTCGATGCCGACTCCCTTCCCCTCGCGCCAGGCAGCCCAGACGAGCTGGTCCGGCGCCGCAAAGACCAAGCCCACCGCCCACAACTCGGAATGGCGCTGCACGCGCTGTGACAAGCTGCTCGGCGTTTGCCGGGACGGCCGCATGCACCTGCGCTTCGCGCGGGGGCACGAGTATCTCGTGGGCTTCCCGGTTCAGGCCACCTGCCGCGGCTGCGGCACGCTGAACAACGCGACCGCACCCGCGCGCTGACGCACGAATTCACCCAACCCCCTGAAATCGCAGAGACGCGCGACGTCCTGACCTGGCCACAAGAAGGCGCCGGACGCCTGGCCGCAAGGCAGGCGTCCGATGTCCTTCGCGTGGCACGAGATCCGTGATCACCTCATGCATTCATCCTCCAACCTTCACTTCCAGCGCAGTTTCGACGCCGTCAGGCGTGCGCAAGCCGTCCTCGCACCGTTCCGGGATCCGGCGGCCCTGCTGGACGGGCTGCACCGCACGCCCGGCGATCAGGGCCAGAAGAACCTGATCCTCTCCGCGCTCGTCAGAGCGGCGCAGGGCGACGGGCCCGCGTCCGACTGTGCGCTGACGTTGCTGCTGCTGGCGCTCTGGCCCGGCCTCGACGCCATCCGCCGCCGATCGATCTGGCGCAGGCTCGGCACTGCCGATGAGATCGCGTCCGACGTTCTGGCGCGCACCACCGAGGCAGTCCGCAGCCTCGACCTCGGGCGTGTCAACTGGATCGCGGCCACGGTGCTGCGGAACGTCGAGCGCGACATGATCCGCGTGCGCCAGCGCAACACGGCGCGCGAACATCTCGCCAGCAGCGCCGATCCCGATGAAGTGGCGGACAGCGGCGACAGCGGGATCGGCGCGGCCGGATACGCGCGGCTCAACGGCGCCTTGCGGAAGCTGCTCGGCGACGACGCCCTGCTGGTGATCCGCGTGGCGATCGAGGGATTCTCGCAGGCCGAGGTCGCCGTCGAACTGGGGCTGACCGAAGCCGCCGCCCGCAAGCGGTACCAGCGCGCCATGCGCCGGCTGCACGCCGCCCTCGAGGAAATCCCCTGAACGGATGTCCCGATCCGGTCCCGCCGGTGGCTTTTCCCATTCGAGCGCCCCGAGCGCCTTCCCTCCAACCGAAAGCAGACACGCATGAACCGCACTGCCGATCTGTCGCTCGAGGATTTCAGGCGTCTTCCGGGGCTCTATCGCCGCTGGGAACTGACCGAGGTCTGCGAGCCCAACCGCAACTATCAGATCGAGGACGCCGGCGCCCATGCCGACGGGACGCCGCTGCTGGCGATCTACGTCGCCGAGCCCGCGCCCGACGTCCGCGAGGCCGCCTGATGCGCCTCCTCGATCACATCATCCCACGGAGAACCGCCATGCCGGACCAGCCGGACGACATCACCCGTCTTCGCAAGGCGAGCTACGCGCTCGAAGACCTCCCCGAAACCATCTCCCTCCCGCAGCGCCCCGGTGACGAGCCGCGCGAGCCGCTGCCGGTCGTCGAGGCGACCGTCGACGAGATCGCCTTCGCGATCGTGGAAGCGGAGCGCGAGAGCTCGGCCGCCTACCGCCGCGCCGACGCGCTGAAGCGGCTCTACAAGCTCGCCCGTGAGGCGGGGTGCATCGGCGCCGACCGCGCCGCCACGGCGGTGATGAAAAAGGAGGGCCAGTGATGGCCCTTCCCATCATCGGCGCCGACGAACGGCTCGCGCAGCGCAAGGGCATCAAGGGGGTCATCTTCGGCCGCTCCGGCATCGGCAAGACCAGCCTGCTCTGGACGCTGAACGCCCCGACCACGCTCTTCCTCGACCTCGAGGCCGGGGATCTGGCGGTCGAGGGGCTGGAGATCGACACGCTCCGGCCCCGCACCTGGAAGGAATGCCGCGACTTCGCGGTGTTCATCGGCGGGCCGAACCCGGCGCTGCGCGAGGACCAGCCTTACAGCCAGGCGCATTTCGACGAGGTCTGCGGGCGCTACGGCGATCCCACGGTGATCGGGAAGTACGAGACCGTCTTCATCGACTCGATCACCGTGGCCGGGCGGCTCTGCTTCCAGTGGTGCCGTGGCCAGCCCGAGGCTTTCTCCGAGAAGACCGGCAAGCCCGACATCCGCGGGGCCTACGGGCTGCATGGCCGCGAGATGATCGGGTGGCTGACCCACCTGCAGCACACGCGCGGCAAGCATGTCTGGTTCGTGGGCATCCTCGACGAGCGGCTCGACGACTTCAACCGCAAGGTCTTCCAGCCGCAGATTGACGGCTCGAAGACCGGGCTCGAACTGCCCGGAATCGTGGATCAGGTCATCACCATGGCCGATATCCCGGACCCCGGCGGCCAGCCGCAGCGCGCCTTCGTCTGCCAGACGCTGAACCCCTGGGGCTATCCGGCCAAGGACCGCTCCGGCCGCCTCGACAGGGTCGAGGCTCCGCATCTCGGCCGGCTGATGGAGAAGATCCAGCGCCCCGCGGCGCCTGCCTCCGAACGCCTGACCTGGCCGCCGGTGACGCCCACCGATCCCGCCCCCGCGCAGGAGCCCGACCATGGCTGAGCGCCTCTCGCCACGCCCGGTGTCCCGATCCGGTCGCCGGGGTGGCTTTCCCCTTCTGACGCCGCTGCGCGTCCCACCCTCCAACTGAAAGGAGCCGCGCAATGTCCGGACCCTGGAACGACTTCAACTCCGCGCAATCCAACACCAACGTCATCCCCAAGGGCACGCTCGCCAAGGTGCGCCTGACGCTCCGCCCCGGCGGCTTCGACGACCCCTCGCAGGGCTGGACCGGCGGCTGGGCGCGCCGCGCCGCCACCGGCGCCGTCTATCTCGACGCCGAATACACGGTGCTCGAGGGGCCCTATGCCCGGCGCAAGGTCTGGTCGCTGATCGGCCTCTACAGCCCCAAGGGTCCGGACTGGGCGAACATGGGGCGCGGCCTGATCCGCGGCATCCTCAACTCGGCGCGCGGCGTGTCCGACAAGGACAACTCGCCGGAGGCGCAGTCGCGCCGCCGCATCAACGGCTTCGGCGATCTCGACGGGGTCGAATTCGTCGCCCGCATCGACATCGGCACCGACACCAACGGCGAGGACAAGAACGAGATCCGCGCCGCGGTCACGCCCGACCATCGCGACTACGCCGCGCTCATGGGCACGGTCGCGCCGCAGGTCTCCGCCGCCCCGGCGCAGGGCCAAGCCGCGCAGCCCACCACGGCCACCCAGCCCAGCCAGCCCGCGTCCGCCCCCGGCAACGCCGGTCGGCCGAGCTGGGCGCAGTAAGGGGGAGACCGGCCATGCGCCTGCGCCCCCGCCAGAAGACCTTCGTCGAGCGCAGCGTGGCTGCGCTCGCTTCCCGCGGCAACACGCTGGGCGTGGCGCCCACCGGCGCGGGCAAGACCATCATGCTCTCGGCGGTCACCGGCGAGATGATCGGCGACGGGGCCAAGGCCTGCGTGCTCGCCCATCGCGACGAGCTGACGGCGCAGAACCGCGCCAAGTTCCAGCGCGTGGTGCCGGGCGTCGCCACCTCGGTCATCGACGCCACGGAGAAGTCCTGGGGCGGCCAGGTCGCCTTCGCCATGGTGCCGACGCTGGCGCGGGCCTCGAACCTTGCCGACATGCCGCGCCTCGACCTGCTGGTCGTGGATGAGGCGCACCATGCCATCGCCGACAGCTACCGCCGCATCATCGACCGGGTGCGCGAGGCCAATCCCGACGCCCGCATCTTCGGTGTCACGGCGACGCCGAACCGGGGCGACAAGAAGTGCCTGCGCGAGGTTTTCGACAATGTTGCCGATCAGGTGCGGCTGGGCGAGCTGATCGCCTCGGGCCACCTGGTGCCGCCGCGCACCTTCGTCATCGACGTGGGCGTGCAGGACGAGCTGCGCTCGGTCCGCAAGACCATGTCGGATTTCGACATGGCGGAGGTGGCGGGCATCATGGACCGCGCCCCCGTCACTGACGAGGTGATCCGCCACTGGAAGGAAAAGGCGGGCGACCGGCAGACCGTGGTGTTCTGCTCCACCGTCGCCCATGCCGAACACGTCACCGACGCGTTCAGGGCCGCAGGCGTTTCCGCTGCGTTGATCCACGGCGATCTGGCGGCCGAGACCCGCAAGGCGATCCTCGCCGACTACGCGGCGGGCGACATTCGCGTCGTCGTAAATGTCGCGGTGCTGACCGAGGGCTGGGACCATCCGCCCACCTCCTGCGTCGTGCTGCTGCGCCCCAGCTCCTACAAGTCCACGATGATCCAGATGGTAGGTCGCGGGCTGCGCACCGTCGATCCCGAGGAACACCCCGGCATCGTCAAGACCGACTGCGTCGTGCTGGATTTCGGCACCTCGAGCCTGATCCACGGCACGCTGGAGCAGGACGTCGATCTCGATGGCAAGACCGAAACCGGCGAGGCACCCACCAAGACCTGTCCGGCCTGCGACGCGGAGATCCCGCTGGCCGCCACGGAATGTCCGCTCTGCGGTGAGGCGTTCCCGCGCGAGGATCTGGATGCGGGCGAAGGCGGGGCCGCAGCGCCGCTCTCGGGTTTCATGATGACCGAGATCGACCTGCTGAAGCGGTCCAGCTTCGCGTGGGTCGACCTCTACGGCACGGACGACGCGCTGATGGCCACGGGCTTCGCGGCCTGGGGCGGCATCTTCTGGCTGGACGGGGTCTGGTACGCCATCGGCGGCGCGAAGGGCGAACGCCCGCATCTGTTGGGCGTCGGGGAGCGCACGGTCTGCCTCGCGCAGGCGGACGACTGGCTGAACACCCATGAGACCGACGAGAGCGCCTTCAAGACCCGCTCCTGGCTGCGCCAGCCGCCGACCGAGAAGCAGCTCCAGTACCTGCCGCCCGAGTGCCGCCATGACTTCGGCCTGACGCGCTACCGCGCCTCGGCGCTGATGACCTTCGGCTTCAACAAGCGCGCCATCCGCCAGCTGATCGACGCGGCGGCTACGCCCGAACGGAGGGCGGCATGACCCATGCCCACATCCACCCCCATCACCGCCGAGGACCGGCGGCGGCTCTGGCATCCGCGTGGAACGCTCTGTGCTGTCTGCCGGCAACCCACCCGTGGTTTTGGCTGGTTCGATCCGCACCGGTCGAAGCAGCCCCGGCCCTCGGTCTGGTTCTGCTCGATGCCCTGCCAGTCCTTCTGGACGCGCTTGGCGCGGGAGCGTTTCGCCATGGTTGACCTGACTGAGGAAGAGCGCGCAGCCGTCACCGCCACCATGAAGCGCGTGGCGCTGCTGATGGACGAGATCGGCTGGGCCACCCCGCTTGCGGATCTGACCGAGGCGCAGGTGCGCGCACTTATCGAGGAAGCCGTCGAGGGCTTCCGCGAGGCCATGTCCGACATCGCCCGGGCGCAGACGCCGGAGGTGCCGTTCTGATGCTGGATTACAATCACCGCCCCAGCTTCGCCGACCGGGTCAACGCCGCCGTCGATCGGGCGCTCACCGCCGATCAGGCGACGCGGCCGCCCCGCGACTACCTCGGCGGCTCGCGTCTCGGCCATGCCTGCGAGCGCGCCCTGCAGTTCGAGTTCACGGCGACGCCGAAGGACGAGGGCCACGACTTCTCGGGTCAATCGCTGCGGATCTTCGGCATCGGCCACGCCCTCGAGGATCTGGCCGTCGCCTGGCTGCGCGGCGCCGGGTTCGACCTCTACACCCGCAAGGGCAACCGTCCCGATGGCGGCCAGTTCGGCTTCTCCGTCGCGGGCGGACGCATCCGCGGTCATGTCGACGGCATCGTCGCTGCCGGGCCCGAGGGCTTCGGTCTGACCGTTCCCGCCCTTTGGGAATGCAAGACGATGAACGCGAAGAACTGGCGCGCCTGCGTGAAGGACGGCGTGACCAGGTCGAAGCCGGTCTACGCCGCCCAGATCGCGGTCTATCAGGCCTACATGGAAACCAGCGTGCCCGGCATCAGCGCCGCGCCCGCGTTCTTCACCGCCATCAACAAGGACACCGCCGAGCTGCACCACGAGCAGGTCGCGTTCGATGCCGATCTCGCGCAGCGCATGTCCGACCGGGGCGTGCGGATCCTGCAGGCGACCGACGCAGGCGAGCTTCTGCCGCGCGTCGCCACCACGCCCGACTTTTTCGAATGCCGCTTTTGCCCCTGGTCCGAGCGCTGCTGGAGGCTCCCGGCATGAGCGACGACGGCATCCTGCACTTCAACCCGTGGATGGACTTCAACGACGGGCCGCCGTCCGAGAACCCGTTCGGCTGCGACCACGACCCCGAGCAGATCTCTGTCTTCCTCGATACCGTGTTCAGCTGGTGCGAGGGGCTGATCCCGCTCCGCGGCTTCGTCGACAAGGGTCAGGGCCGGGACGGCAAGCCGCACAACATCTGGATCCCGGCCGACGACAACGCACCGGGGAAACTCGCGACCTTCGCCGCGTGGGCGAACCGCGAGGGGGCGGCAGTCTATGTCATCCCCGGCACGGTCGCCGAACAGGGTCAGGCCCGCGCCGCCGACGTGCTGCAGATGCAGGCCATCGTCGTCGATCTCGACGCAGGCGATATCCCGGCGAAGCTGGACCATGTCAGCCGCCACCTCGGCCCGCCGACGCTGATCATCGAAAGCGGCGGGCGCACGCCAGAGGGCGCGGCCAAGCTCCATGTCTGGTGGAAACTGACCGAGCCCGCCGAGGGCGAGGATCTGGTCACCCTCTGCCGCCTGCGCGGCGAGATCGCCGTGAAGGTCGGCGGCGACACGCATTTCCGCTCGGCCCACCAGCCGATCCGGGTGCCGGGCAGCGTCTATCACAAGCATGGCCATCAACGCCTCGTGCAGATCCGCGAACATCGCGACGTCGAGGTGGACCTTGCGGATTTCGCCGAACGGGTCGCCGAGATGCCGCCACTCCCCGGCGTGGGCTTCGCCAGCGACGTTGCCACACCAGCATCGAAGCCCGGCATCGACGCGGTGCTCACCACGCCGGTGCGCGAAGGCGCGGTTGACGACTGGTCGCGCTTCCAAGGGGCCAGCGCCGCCATCGGCCATTACGTACGCCTGGTGCACGAGGGCCGGCTCGATCCCTTCGCGGGCTGGGAGGCGATCTGCGGCTACAACGCCGCCATGTTGCGACCGTCCTGGCCGCTCGATCGGCTGATGGCCGAGTCCGAACGGCTCTGGGCGTTGCATGTGAAGCGCAACGGTCCGCCGCTCCTGCGCGCGGCCCACGCCGGTGCCCCGGCCAGCCCGCTGCCGACATTCAGCCTCGGCGCGCTGCTCGACGACACGAGCCCGATGCCCGAGGACATCATCGGTCCGCGCGTGCTGACGCCGGGCGGTCTCCTGGTGCTGGGGGGCGCGCCCAAGGTCGGCAAGAGCGACTTCCTGATCTCATGGCTCGTGCACATGGCCGCTGGCGTGCCGTTCCTCGGCTTCACGCCGCCGCGGCCGCTGCGCGTGTTCTACCTGCAGGCCGAGATCCAGTATCACTACCTGCGCGAGCGCATGCAGCAGATCGCTCTGCCCGCCGCCGTGATCGCCGCCGCGCGCGACACCTTCATCGCCACGCCGAAGCTGAAGCTGCTGCTCGACGCGGAGGGCGTCGCCCGCGTTGCCGAGGCGATCCGGGCCGCATTCGCCGACGCGCCGCCCGACATCATCGTCATCGACCCGATCCGCAATCTCTTCGACGGCGGACCTGAGGGGGGCGGCGAGAACGACAACACCGCCATGATGTTCTTCCTGAAGGACCGCGTGGAGCTCCTGCGCGAGGCGGTCAGTCCGGACGCGGGCGTCATCCTCGCCCACCACACCCGCAAGGCCACCAAGCACCAGGTCAAGGACGATCCCTTCCTCGCGCTCTCCGGCGCCAGCGCGCTGCGCGGCTTCTACACCTCCGGGCTGCTAATGCACCGGCCTGACGAGGACAGCAGCGTCCGCAGGCTGGAGATCGAGCTGCGGAACGGCCCCGCGCTGCCGGGCAAGCTGATCGACAAGGTGAAGGGCGAGTGGGTCGAACTGAACCCGCTGAACGAGCGCCTGGTGCGTAGGGAGGTCGGCGCCAAGCTCGATGCCGAGCGGCTGCGCAAGCATGATGTCATCCTCGGCATGCTGCTGGATGAGGCGGCCAGCGAGCGCCTCTACACCGCGATGCAGTTCGCCGAGACCTTCGAGAACCGTGGCGGTCTGGGCAGCAAGCACACCATTCGCGAGCGCCTCAGCGTGCTGGCGACCAAGGGCTTCGTGAAGTTCCTGCGCGACCCCTCGGGGTTCGGCTTCCCCGTCACCCGGTCCCGGTTCGGCTACCTCTGCGTCGAGGGGATGCAGTTCGGCGCGCCCGTCGAGCATGTCAATCCGGCTACCGGCGAGGTCACTACCGAGGTCCGTCCGGTCCTGCCCAGCCACTTCAAGTGCCCCCAATCCGGGCTCTGCCTGCAGGTCGAAAACCCCGCCGTCTGGGTCTACCCGGAGGGGCTGGAGGACGACCTCACTCATATGAGTGAGGCCTGACTCATATGACAGCGCCAACTGTGCACTCAATGAAATCAACGGGTTACGGGCAAATAAGAGTTAGGTCCCAAACTCATGCCCGAAGACTTCATGAAGTCTTATTCGGCAATGATTTCAGGCACTTGGCCTTCCCGGAACAGTTAGGTGTCAAACCCCCATACTACGTATGGGAGGGCCACCCCACAGGGTTGGCCACTCCTCCCATACGTCCGGGCCAGCCGCGCGCGCCGCCGTGACGCTCCCTTGTGCTTTCCGATCCGACGACGGCGGCCCCGTACCGCCAAGCACCAGACCGCCGTCGTCTTCCACCACCACAGGCCACCGGCAAAGGAGACCCATCATGGCTCAGCCGACTCTGATCCCGAATTGCGACGGCGCAAGGTTTGAATCGCTGCCGCTCGACACGCCCCGCAACCGCTGCATCCTCGCGCTCGACCTCGGCACCTCGACCGGCTGGGCGATCCGCGGCCATGACGGTCTGATCACCAGCGGCACCGTCTCGCTGCGCCCCGGCCGCTTCGACGGCGGCGGCATGCGCTATCTGCGCTTCACCAACTGGCTGACCGAGATCGACCGGCTCTCCGGTCCTGTCGCCGCCATCTGGTTCGAGGAAGTCCGCCGCCACGCGGGCACCGACGCGAGCCACATCTACGGCGGGCTCATGGCCACGCTGACCGCATGGGCCGAGCTGCGCGGCGTGCCCTACGAGGGCGTCCCGGTCGGCACGATCAAGCGTCATGCCGCAGGCAAGGGCAACGCCGACAAGGCCGCCATGGTCGCCGCCGTCCGCGCCCGCGGCTTCAGCCCGGCCGACGACAACGAGGCCGACGCCATCGCCATCCTGCTCTGGGCGATCGAGACGAAGGGAGGTGTCGCATGAGATGGCATCCCCAAGGCTACGGCGGCCGACGCCGGGATCCCGAGCAGGTCAAGCGCGAGGGCTGGCAGGAACAGGGCGTCCTCGCGGTCTCCGCCGATGACGACCGCCTCACCTGGCCCGAGCGTGAACTGGTCCGCCAGCTCGGCGAAAAGCTCTACGGCCCGCGTCCCTCCGACAGGGAGGTGCGCCATGGCTGATCGCGAATGGACCGCCGACTGCGTCGCCGATCATTTCGAGGAGGCGTTCCGCACCCTGCGCAAGCTGCCGCCGGTGAAGGCGCAGGGCTACTTCAACACCTGGCCGGACATCGTGCGCACCAGCCGCGAGATCGCCGCGATGGAGCCGCAGCCGATGCGGGTCTGGCCCTCGGCCGCCGCGATCACCCGGCTCGAGCAGACCTTCGACTGGGTGCTCTGGATTGAGGAGGCGGAGCGCAAGCTGGTCTGGTCCCGCGCGGCCCGGGTGCCGTGGAAGCAGATCAGCGGTGAACTCGGCTGCGACCGCACGACCGCATGGCGTCGCTGGCAACTGGCGTTGACCAAGATCGCCGCGCGACTGAATGCGTGAGCGACTCCAATGTGTTGCAACACTTTTT
Source organism: Actibacterium sp. XHP0104 (assembly GCF_025751515.1). Classification (GTDB taxonomy): domain Bacteria; phylum Pseudomonadota; class Alphaproteobacteria; order Rhodobacterales; family Rhodobacteraceae; genus Actibacterium_D. The sequence goes on along the minus strand of NZ_JAOWLE010000006.1, from coordinate 42,638 downwards.
CCTTCGACACCTGCAACAGATCCATGCTATTCCGAAGGCAAGATGGGGAGAGTGCGCTGGAAAGCTCGCTCTCCCCTTTGCGTTGACGGGGGCCTTCTGGACCCCGGTATCCAGCGAGGGTCCGGCCGGGGTCCAGCCCACGGCAGTTTCCGGTTCCTTCCTAGCAATATTCGTATGCTGGCGGGCGAAGCGCGGGACATCGCCAGCGACAGGGCCGGATTTTTGGGAAGCCACCCGGAAGCCGGACCCACTCACGCCCCGCGCAAACACCAATGAACGCTGACCTTCCGACCGGACACCGCTGGTGGCCGCTGGACCCCGCTTGGAGTCCGGCCCGGCATCCGGAGTCCGGAAGCCACCGGCATCCACCCGCCCCAAGGAACCTTGCCCACCATGACGCTGAGCTTCGCCCCGGACGCGATCGAGACGTGGCCGCTGTCGCGCCTCCAGCCCTACGCGAAGAACGCGAAGGCGCATGGCGCGGACCAGGTCGCGAAGATCGCCGCCAGCATGGCGGAATTCGGCTGGACCGTGCCCTGCCTCGTCGGTGAGGACGGGGAGCTGATCGCCGGGCATGGGCGTGTACTGGCCGCCACGCAGCTCGGGCTGACCGAGGCGCCGGTGATCGTGCTTGGGCACCTGACCGAGGCGCAGCGCCGGGCATATCGCATTGCGGACAACAAGCTGACCGAACTCGGCACCTGGGACGAGGCGCTGCTGTCGGCGGAACTGAACGACCTGCTGGCCGACGACTTCGACCTGTCGCTGGTCGGCTTCTCCGACGGCGAGTTGGACAAGCTCTTGGCCTACGTGCCGGAGGGGGACGGGCAAGAAGGTGGCGCCGGTGGCTCCGTGCCGCCGGTGACCATCCCGGAGCCGCCGCGCAACCCGGCGTCGCGCACGGGCGATCTGTGGATCCTCGGGGATCATCGGCTGCTGTGCGGCGACAGCACCAGCGCTGCCGATGTGCGCCGCCTGATGAATGGCGAGCGGGCGATCCTGTTCGCGACCGATCCGCCGTATCTCGTCGACTACGACGGCTCCAACCACCCGACGCGAAACAAGGATTGGTCCGCGTCTTACGGCACGACCTGGGACGACAGTTCGCAGGGGGCCGAGCTTTACGATGGTTTCATCGCCGCGGCCGTGGCCGAGGCGATCACCGAGGATGCCGCCTGGTACTGCTGGCACGCCTCTCGCCGTCAAGGGATGCTGGAAGCCTGCTGGGAAAAGGCCGGAGCCTTCGTCCACCAGCAGATTATCTGGGTGAAGGACCGGGGCGTCCTGACCCGGTCGCATTACCTCTGGAAGCACGAACCCTGCTTCATGGGCTGGCGCCGCCCGAACCGCCCGCCAAAGGTCGCCGAGCAGACGCTGCCTTCCACCTGGGAGATGCCGTCCTTCGCCAAGGACGAGCGCCCCGATCACCCGACGCCGAAACCGCTCGACGCCTTCGGCATTCCGATGCGCCAGCATGTGGCGCGGGGCGGCCTCTGCTACGAGCCGTTCTCGGGCTCCGGATCGCAGATCATGGCGGGCGAAGCCAACGGCCGTCGCGTCTTCGCGATGGAGATCAGCGCGGCCTACGTCGACGTGGCCGTGGAACGCTGGCAGGTCGAGACCGGCCGCGACGCGATCCTCGACGGCGACGGCCGGACCTTTGCGCAGGTAAGGACCGAGCGGCTGGGCGACGATGCCGACGCCCCGGCCGATACGCCGGACACGGACGCCGCACCCGAACCCGCGCGAAAGCGCAAGACCGCCGCGTGACATGCATGACCTGGCTTTACCTTCCCCCGGACGCGCTTCCGGAGCCGGAGACGCATGCCTCTTCGGCCTCTCGCTCTGTTCCGGCGCAGGTGGTCTCGACCTCGGGCTCACCATTGCTATCCCCGGATATCGTGCTGTGGGCCATGTCGAACGGGAAACCTACGCCGCAGCCACTCTCGTGGCGCGGATGGAAGACGCGTCCCTGGATCAGGCTGTTGTCTGGGACGATGTTGAAACCTTCGACGGCCGCCCGTGGCGCGGCGCGGTGGACATCGTCACTGCGGGCTATCCGTGCCAGCCGTTCTCCGTCGCGGGCAAGCGCCGGGGTGCGGACGACCCACGCCACCTCTGGCCGCATGTCGCCCGCATCATCAGCGAGGTCGAGCCGCCCTTCGTCTTCCTCGAAAATGTCGCCCATCATCTCCGCCTCGGCTTCCCCGAAGTCGCCGCAGGAATGGTCGGCATGGGCTACAAACTTGCGGCAGGCCTCTTCACGGCGGCGGAGGTCGGCGCGCCCCACAAACGCGAACGGCTCTTCATCCTCGCCGTCCGCGAGAGCGACGAGCTGGCCGACCCCGCGCGCCTGCTCTGGCACCCGGTCGAGTGGCGGGAACCGGACGGAGCTGCTGCGGCTCTGGCCGACACCGAGGGCCAGCGCCAACGAGAACAGGCAGACGAAGCCGACGCCATCGCAGGCTGCGGGCCAGCACGGCATGAACCTCGCGACGACAGCCGCGATGTGGCCGACGCCGCAGACCGACAGCTTTCGCAGCCGGGGCGGAGATCGGAAGCACGAGAAGGGTCTGGACGGCATGGCGCGGGACTGGCCGACGCCGATGGCAACCGACGGGAACAAACCGAGCGCGGGCAATCGCAAGACAGCCGATCTGACCTATGCCAGTCAGATGTGGATGACGCCGACGGCGCGGGATCACAAGGACGGGGCGACGACGCTGGCGAACACACCGGTGAACGGTCTACTTGGCCGCCAGGTCCTGGTGACGCCGATGGCTGGGAGCGATACCTCCGAGCCGCGCCGGACCTTGAACCCGCTGTTCGTCGAGGCGCTGATGGGCTGGCCCACCGGGTGGACCGGCTTCGGCTCTGTGGCAACGGTGTGGTCCCCCTGGTTGCAGCGCACGCGCTGCGAACTTTGGCAGCTGAGTTGCTGGCCGATGGATGAGGCTGCGGCATGAAGCAATCCCGCCTCATGTCGCTGGTCGAGTCCGTCGCCAACGTGGTCGTCGGCTACGGCGTCGCCGTCGTCACGCAGATCCTGATCTTCCCGGTCTTCGGGCTGCACACGACGCTGGCGCAGAACCTGAAGATGGGCGCCATCTTCACCGTGGTGAGCATCGCACGATCCTTCGCCCTGCGCCGGGTGTTTGAGGCGATCCGGATGCGGAGCGCCAAATGATCGACCGCCGCCCCGGAGGGACGGCGGCCATCAACTTTTCGGGGTCCGGTGCGTCAGGCGGCGGGGAGTCTGTACACGCGCCCGCGCCCCTCGACCTTTTCGGAGGTGACCTCGAGCCCGAGCTTCTTCTTCAGCGCCCCGGACATGGCGCCGCGCACCGTGTGCGACTGCCAGCCCGTTTGGGCGACGATCTCGTCGATGGTCGCGCCGCCCTCTGCGCGGAGCATCTCGATCAGGGTCTCCTGCTTGGTGCCCTTCCGGCGCTGGACCGGGGCGGTTGGCGTCTCAGCCGGCGGCGTGTCGTCCTGCTCGTCCGTGATCCCGAGGGTGCTGTAGGCCAGAGGGGTGGCGCGCAGCGTGATCGGGCCGCGCTCCTCGTCGTGCCGCCAGACCGTGTTGAGGTCCGTGGCGCCGATTTCCTCGATCAGGCCCTGCTTCAGAAGGCTCTTGCAGACGTTGCCGACGGCGCCGCCCTTGAGGCTGGCGGTGACGGGAAAGACCGCCCCGTCCTCGCGCGCGCAGGCGGTGGACAGGATGACGGCTTGGGCGTCGGAAAGCTGAATCTGGGTCATGGGGTCGTCTCCTTGCTCGAGGCCCGCGTCATGCGGCGCCTTCTACGACCCCGAGCCGCGCAGGGCGCGCGGCGGGAGTTCCGGCGGTGCCGGAGATCAGCGGGCGTGCTCGCCCTCGCCGAAGGCGCTGTCGGTGATGCGCTTCAGGAGGCTGGCGTAGTGTTCGAGGGTGCCGACCATGGCCCAGCCCGCCTCGTCGGGGTGGCAGTTGAAATGGTCGTCGCTGAGCGCCTGCAGGCGGGCGAGCATCTCGTCGATTTCGGCCTTCTTGCCGATGAAGGCGGCGAGTGCGGCCTCCTTGTTCCGGCGCGCCTTCTCGGCGCGGAGTTCGTGGCGGGGGGGGGTGATCGGGTTCAGGCGCGTGGTCATCGTGGTGGCTCCGTGGTGAGTTGCATCGTCCTTCTGAACGGACGTTCGCTCTCTCCGGTGCGCTTATCAACTCGATAAGCACATGATCTTGAATGATAATCGGAGCCGTCGATGCAGGGCATGAGCGAGCGCCAGTACGCCGCCCATGTCGGGCTGTCGCGGGGCGCGATCCAGAAGGCGAAGGCCGCTGAGCGGCTGGTCCTCTATCCCGACGGCAGCATCAACGCGGCGGCCAGCGACGCCCGGCGTGCCGAGACGACGGACCCGTCGAAGACGAGAAAGGCGCCAGCGCCGAAGCTGAAGCCTGTCCCCGAGGCGGCGGTGGCCGCTGTCGGCGACACGCTGCGCGAACAGGGTCTGGCGGTCCCGGCCGTTGGCGGCGGCACGACCTTCCTGCAGGCGAAGACCGCGAACGAGGTGCTGAAGGCGCAGGAGCGGCGCATCCGTTTGCAGAAGCTGAAGGGAGAGTTGATCGAGCGGGCCCGCGCGCTGGCGTTGGTGTTCCGGCTGGCGCGGGAGGAACGGGACGCATGGGTGAACTGGCCCGCGCGCGCGGCGGCGCTGATGGCGGCCGAGCTCTCGGGCTCATCCAGCGACGCGACGGGCCAGCAGATCACCGTGGAGCCAGCCGCGATGCAGAAGGTGCTGGAAAAACATGTACGCGCCCACCTCGACGAACTCGCCGAGGTCCGGCCCAACTTCCGGTGAAGATGACGCGCTGACGGATTTCGACGGTGCGGGCGAGATCCTGCGCGCCTGGGGCAACGGGCTGCGGCCCGACCCGGACCTGACCGTCTCGGAATGGGCGGACCGGCACCGGATGCTCTCGGGCCGCGCCTCGGCCGAACCCGGGCGGTATCGCACGGTGCGCACGCCCTACATGCGCGAGATCATGGACCGGCTGAGCCCCGGCGATCCCACGCAGCGGATCGTGTTCATGAAGGCCGCGCAGGTCGGCGCGACCGAGGCCGGTAACAACTGGATCGGCTTCGCCATCCACCAGGCGCCCGGCCCGATGCTTGCGGTCCAGCCGACGGTGGAACTGGCGAAGCGGAACTCGCGCCAGCGGATCGACCCGCTGATCGACGAAAGCCCGGAGTTGCGGGAGCGGGTCAAACCGGCCCGGTCCCGCGACGCGGGCAACACGATGCTGTCCAAGGAGTTCGCGGGCGGCATCCTGATCATGACCGGCGCGAACTCGGCGGTCGGGCTGCGCTCCACCCCGGCGCGCTACATCTTCCTCGACGAGGTCGATGCGTATCCCGCGTCCGCCGACGAGGAAGGCGATCCGGTCACGCTGGCGGATGCGCGGTCGCTGACCTTCGCGCACCGGCGCAAGGTGTTCCTGGTCTCGACGCCCACGATCCGGGGGCTGTCGCGCATCGAGCGCGAGTACGAGGCGTCCGACCAGCGCCGGTTCTTCGTGCCGTGCCCGCATTGCGGCGCGATGCAGTGGCTGAAGTTCGACCGGCTGCGCTGGCAGAAGGGCCGCCCCGAGACGGCGGAGTATCACTGCGAGGGCTGCGACAAGGCCATCGCGGAGCATCACAAGACGGCGATGCTGGAGGGTGGCGAATGGCGGGCGACCGCCACGGCCGCCGATCCGACCACGGTCGGGTATCACCTCTCGGCGCTCTATTCGCCGATCGGCTGGCTGAGCTGGGAGCGGATCGTGCGGGCATGGGACGCGGCACAGGGGTCGGACGAGGCAATCAAGGCGTTCCGCAACACGATCCTCGGCGAGACATGGGTCGAGACCGGCGAAGCGCCGGACTGGCAGCGGCTCTACGACCGGCGCGAGCGCTGGACATCCGGCACGGTGCCAGCGGGCGGGTTGTTCCTGACCGCCGGGGCCGACGTCCAGAAGGACCGGATCGAGGTCGATGTCTGGGCCTGGGGGCGCGGACTTGAGTCTTGGCTCGTCGATCACGTCGTGATCGAGGGCGGGCCGGATCGGCACGACGCATGGTCCGAGCTTACGGCGCTGCTGGACAAAAGCTGGCCGCACGAACGCGGCGCGCATCTCAGGATCGCGCGGCTCGCCATCGACACCGGCTACGAGGCCCCGGCGGTCTATTCCTGGTCGCGGGCGCAAGGCTTCGCGCAGGTGTCGCCGGTGAAGGGCGTCGAAGGCTTCAACCGCTCGAGCCCGGTGTCGGGGCCGACCTTCGTCGACGCGACCGAGGGTGGCAAACGCCTGCGGCGCGGCGCCCGGCTCTGGACCGTGGCGGTGTCGACCTTCAAGGCCGAGACCTACCGCTTCCTGCGGCTGGCGCGCCCGACCGAGGAGGAGATGGCCGACGGTGCCGCGTTCCCGCCCGGCTCGGTGCATCTGCCGCATTGGGTCGAGAACGAATGGCTCAAGCAGTTCGTGGCCGAGCAGCTGGTGACGGTGCGCACGAAACGCGGCTTCGCTCGGCTGGAATGGCAGAAGCTGCGCGAGCGCAACGAGGCGCTGGATTGCCGGGTCTACGCCCGCGCCGCCGCCTGGATCGCGGGCGCGGATCGCTGGCCCGACGAGAAATGGCGCGACCTCGATGATCAGCTCGGGGCCGCCCCAACCGACACCGATCCCGCCGGGCAGATCAACCGGCCGGGACAGGCCCCGCAGGGCAAGCGCCGCTCCGACTGGCTCGGGCGGCGCGGAGGATGGTTCTGAAGATGACCGACTGGACGGAAACCGAGCTCTCGGCGCTGCGTCGGGCCTATGCCAGCGGCACGACCCGGGTGAGCTATGACGGCAAGTCGGTGGACTACGGATCGGCCGAGGATCTCCTCGCCCGCATCCGGACCATCGAGCGCGCCATCGCGGGGACCACGCGGCCGCTGCCGGTTGCCGGGCTTGCGGGCTTCTCGCGCGGGGATCGGTGATGTCGGCGAACTGGTTCGACCACGCCATCGCCACGGTGGCGCCGCGCATGGCGGCCCGCCGCGTGATGGCGCGGCAGGCCTTCGAGACCCTGACGCGCGGTTACGACGGGGCCGCGCGCGGGCGTCGCACCGAGGGCTGGCGCGCGCCCGGATCCTCCGCCGACACCGAAATCGGCGTCGCCGGGGCCCTCTTGCGCGACCGGATGCGGGATCTCGTGCGCAACAACCCGCATGCCGCCAAGGCCGTGGCGGTGCTGGTCAACAACATCATCGGCGCAGGCATCATGCCGCGCGCCGCGAGCGGCGACGACAAGCTCGACCGGAAGGTCGACGCGCTGTTCGAACGCTGGACGGCGGAGTGCGACGCCGACGGTCAGCTCGACTTCTACGGCCTGCAGACGCTCATCTGCCGCGAGATGGTCGAGGCGGGCGAGGTTCTGGTGCGACGCCGTCTGCGGCGGGCGAGCGACGGACTGCCCGTGCCGCTGCAATTGCAGGTGCTGGAGGCCGACTTCCTCGACGCCACCAAGTCCGGCGCCCTCGGCGCTGGTCGGCTGGTGCAGGGAATCGAGTTCGATCCGGTGGGCAAGCGCCGGGCCTACTGGCTCCACGCCGAGCATCCGGGCGATGCCTACGGGGCCTTGCAGAACGGGCTGCAGAGCCGACCGGTCCCGGCGACCGAGATCGCCCATGTCTACGAGAAGCAGCGCACGCAGGCGCGCGGCGTTCCCTGGGGGGCGCCGGTGATCCGCTCTCTGCGCGATCTCGACGATTACGAGGTGGCCGAGCTGGTCCGCAAGAAGACCGAGGCCTGCGTCACCGCCATCGTCTTCGGCGACGACGAGGCGCAACAGGGCATCGCGCCCTCGGTGGTCGACGCCGACGGCAACCGGGTGGAGCAGTTCGAGCCAGGGCTGATCGCCTATGCGCGGGGCGGCAAGGACATCCGGTTCAACCAGCCCTCGGCGACCGGGGGCTACGGCGAATACAAGCGCGCCAGCCTGCACACGATCTCGGCCGGGTTCCGGGTGCCCTACGAGCTGCTGACCGGGGACCTGTCCCAGGTGAACTATTCCTCGATCCGCGCGGGGCTCGTCGAGTTCCGCCGCCAGATTGACGCCGTGCAGTGGCAACTCTTCATTCCGATGTTCTGCGCCCCTGTCTGGCGGTGGTTCACGGAAGCGGCATGGGCCGCGGGTCAGATCCCGTCGCCGACCGTGCCGGTGGAATGGTCGCCGCCGAAATTCGAGGCGGTCGATCCGCAGAAGGATGCGATGGCGAACCTGCTGTCGATCCGCTCCGGCACCATGACGTTGGCCGAGGTGATCGCGCGGCAGGGACGCAACCCGGACGCCGTGCTGGCCGAGATCGCTGCCACCAACGCCAAGCTCGACGCGCTGGGGTTGGTGCTCGACAGCGACCCGCGGCGCGTCACCAAGACCGGCAGCGCGCAGACCAGCGATCCGGCCTCCGATCCGGATGCAGACGAACCGGCCGATGACCCCTCCGCCGATGCGGAAACCGACCCGGCACAGGCCGACCAACAGGACTGACCTTCATGGACACGATGATCGAACTGCCGGCCATGCGCCGGTCGGCGGAGCTTGCGCCGAACACGGCCGATGCCGACAGCCGCACCGTCGAGGTGGTCTGGTCGGCAGGCGCGCGCGTCCGCCGCGCGACCTTTTTCGGCGAGCCCTATGACGAGGAACTGAGCCTCGATCCGGCCCATGTTCGGCTCGACCGGCTGAACGCGGGCGCGCCCTTCCTGAAGGTGCATGAGCTTGACACGCTCGATGCAGTGATCGGCTCGGTCGTGCCGGGCTCGGCGCGGATCGAGAACGGACGCGGCATCGCGCTCGTGCGGATCAGCGAGCGCGCCGATGTCGAACCGATCTGGCGCGACATTCAGGCCGGGCACATCCGCGCGGTCTCCATCGGCTATCAGGTCCACCGCTTCGAGGTCTCGAAACCCGAGGCCGCCCGCGAACTCTGGCGCGCGGTGGACTGGACGCCCTTCGAGGTTTCCGCCGTCGCCGTCGGCGCCGACCCCGCCGCGGGCTTCCGCGCCCAGCATCCCCTTCACGACTGCGTCCTTCACCGCCGGGACGCCCCCACACTGCAAGGAGCATCCCCGATGACGGACAAGACCCAGACCCCGGCGCGCGACGCCGCAACTCCCGCCACCACCCAGCCGACCGAGCCGGTCGAAACCGAGGACACCCCCATGACCGAGCCGAAACCGGCTGCGCCCGACCCGAAGGTCGCCGGAGTCGAAACCCGCAGCCAGCCGAAGCTTCAGAATACCGATGCCCCCGCTGCGCCCGACACCGAAGCGGTTGCCACCCGCGCCCGCGAGGCCGAGCGCGACCGCGTCTCCACCATCTACGGCCTGGCCGGGCGGCTGAACCTCGAGCGCGGCTTCGCCGAGGATCTGGTGAAACGCGGCGTCAGCGTCGACGAGTCCCGCCGCCTGATCCTCGATCAGGTCGCCGCGAAATCCGACGAGACCCGGACCTTCAGCCATGTCTCCGTCCCGCTCGGCGGTCGGGACGAACACATCACCCGCCGCGACGCGGTGGCGAACGCGCTGCTGCACCGCTACAGCCCGACGCTGTTCCAGCTGGAGGACGCCGCGCGCCAGTACCGCGGCATGACGCTGCTGGAACTGGCCCGCGAAAGCCTCGGCAATGCCGGGGTGAACACGCGCGGCCTGTCGCGCGACGAGGTGGCGACGCGGGCCCTGCACTCGACCTCGGACTTCCCCGAGATCCTGTCGGCAGTCACCAACAAGACCCTGCGTCAGGCCTACGAGGCCTATCCCCGCACCTTCATGCTGTTCTGCCGCCAGGTGCTGGCCACCGACTTCAAGGCGATGCACCGGGTGCAGCTGGGCGAGGCCCCTCAGCTTCTGGAAGTCGGCGAGAGCGGCGAGTTCAAGCGCGGGACGCTCGGCGAGAGCAAGGAGAGCTACAAGGTCAAGACCTATGGCCGGGTGGTCGCGATCACCCGCCAGACGCTGATCAACGACGATCTCGACGCCTTCACCCGGATCCCGGCGATGTACGGCAACTCCATCGCACAGCTGGAATCGGACGTGGTCTGGGGGATCATCACCGCCAACCCGGCCATGGCCGACGGCAACGCGCTGTTCCACACCACCCACAAGAACCTCGCGGGCACCGGGGCGGCGCTTGATGTCAGCAGCGTGGGCGCGGCGCGCGCGGCGATGTCCAAGCAGACCGGCCTCGACAAGAAGACGGTGCTGAATGTCCGCCCGGCCTTCCTGATCGTGCCCGCCTCGCTGGAACTGAAGGCCGAGCAGCTGGTCGCGCAGAACCTCGTGCCCGCCGCGACGTCCAGCGTGGTGCCGCAGTCGATCCGCACGCTGGCGCCGATCAGCGAGCCCCGGCTCGACGCCGCCAGCGAGACCGCCTGGTATCTGGCGGCCAGCCCGAACCAGATCGACACCATCGAGTACGCCTATCTCGAGGGCCAGCAGGGCGCCTACATCGAGACCCGCAACGGCTTCGACGTCGACGGGGTCGAGATCAAGTGCCGCCTCGACTTCGGCGCCAAGGCCATCGACTGGCGCGGCCTCTACAAGAACCCGGGCGCGTAACCCGCATCCATCCTGAACCCTGACATGCGGGCGGTCCAATCGGGCCGCCCTTCGTCTTTCCACAAGGATCCTCCCCATGAAAAACTACGTCCAGCCCGGCAACACCATCACCCTGACCGCGCCCTACGCCGTCGCCTCAGGCGATGGCCTGCTCGTCGGCTCCATCTTCGGTGTTGCGGCAGGCATGGCCGCCCTCGGCGAACCCGTCGAGACCGCGCTCACCGGCGTGTTCGACATCACTAAGGTCGGCTCGCAGGCTTGGACCGTCGGCGCCAAGGTCTATTGGGACGACACTAACAAGCGCTCCACGACGGTCGCGACCGACAACACGCTCGTCGGCGTGGCCACCGAGGCGGTGGCGAGCGGCGCCGGCGACACCATCGGCCGGGTCCGCCTGAACGCGACGTTCTGATGAGCGCCTTCGCCGCCGCGCTCAGTGCGCTCTTCGCCGATCCGAACATCGGCCGGGACGCGGTCTACATCGCCGATGGCGGCGCGCCGGTGCTGGTGCGCGTCGTCGCCCGGCGCGCGGATGTCGTCTCCGACTTCGGTGACGCGCGGCTCTGGTCCGAGACCACCCGGATCGACCTGCGCGTGGCCGAGGTGGCGAACCCGCGTCCCGGCGACCGCATCGAGATCGACGGGGATGCCTTCCTCATCCAGGGCGAGCCCGTTCGCGACCGCAAGCGGCTCGTCTGGACCGTCGACCTGAGGCCCACGTGAAACTGAGGCTGAACCTCGATCCCGACATCGTGGCGATGATGCAGGCCGAGATCGCGGCGGGCGAACGGGCCGTCACCGCAGCCATGCGCGAGGCCGGGAGCGGGCTGAAGTCGGCGTGGCGGTTGCAGATCACCGGCGCGGGGCTCGGTACTCGGCTGGCCAACTCGATCCGGAGCCAGAACTTCCCGAGATCTGGCGAGAGCCTGGACGCCGCCGCGCTCGTCTGGTCCCAGGCCCCGGTAATCGTCGGAGCACATGACACCGGCCCGCTGATCCGGTCGAAGGACGGGTTCTGGCTCGCAATCCCGCTACCCGCGGCGGGCAAGTCCCTGCGCGGCGGCCGGATCACCCCTGGCGAATGGGAACGGCGACGCGGCCTGCGCCTGCGCTTCGTCTATCGTCGCACCGGACCGAGCCTGCTGGTGGCGGAGGGACGGCTGAACACGAAGGGCCAGGCGGTCGTGTCGCGCTCGAAGACCGGACGCGGCAAGGTCACCGCGCCGATTTTCCTGCTGGTGCCGCAGGTCAAGCTGCCGAAGCGGCTGGACTTGGCGCGGGATGCAGACCGGGCATTGGACAGCGTGCCGGGGTTGATCGTCGCAAATTGGATGGAGGCGCGTTGAAGTTCGCCCGGCGCACGAGCGTCAACGCCGCTGACATCATGTAAGCAGCAGATTGGTTTGCCCCGGTACCTCACCAAGGTGCCTCCGCAGAATCGGCTGCAATGCGGCGCGGGACGGAATAAACGACTCGTTGTAGTCGAAGTCGTGCCAATCAATGTCAGCCCGCGCGCCAAGCCGATCTTGGTGCATCTTGTCTCGCACCTCTTTGACCCTGCGGACATTTGCATCAAGTTGCGCTGCGCCGGTTGGGTCGAACTCACGGCAAAGTGCTGCAATCCAGTCGTTCGTGTTGACGCGAGCGCCTGTGGCGCCGTCGTCCCCAATTCCTGCAAGGTGATGGACCGATCCAAGACCTTCGCAGATCGAAAACACCCCAACGCTGAACTCGAAGTTCATGATTTGGAAGTAGGGCTCGAAAAGCACTGATCTGCCGGATACCCGTTCCCCATGCGGAACGATAAGTCCAGCCTTCATCTCAAGGCCGACCATGATGTGTTTCAGGTTAGATTTCAGCCTTCTCCTGACATCTGGATGAATGCCGGCCGGAATTGCCCTGATCAGCCAAGGAAGCCAATCCGCGGATGTCGAAAGTGCATGAAAGCCAGGGGGATTGGCTGGATAAAGATCAAGGTAGAACACTTTGAGACCCCTCACTGATCTATTGGATCACGGTCCTGACGAATACACGACTATGAATGATGCTCACCAGCCCCCGGCCGAGTAGAAGATGCCCACCCCACGCGAAACCATCCTCTCCGCGCTGCACACGCGGCTCTCGGCGCTGCCAGCGACCGCCCTCCGCGGTGAGGTGCTGCCCGAGCGCGTCCCGGCCGAGGGGCTGCTTATCTTGCGCGATGGCGAGCCGGGGGAGCCGGAGGTCACACTGTCGCCGCTGCGCTACCACTACCAGCACCGCGCCGAGATCGAGGCGGTCGTCCAGGGTGCCGCCCGTGACGCCGCCTTCGACACGCTGATCGCCAGCGTCGGCGCGACGCTCGCCGCCGACCGCACGCTGGGCGGGCTCTGCGACTGGGTCGAGGCGGAAGCGCCGCGCCCCGTGGACCTGCCGGTAGAGGGCGCGGCCAGCCTGAAGGCCGCCGTGATCCCGGTGGTGCTGCACTATTCCACGGCCGACCCGCTGGCCTGACCCCGACAACCCGAGGAGAACACCATGGCACGAGCCCAGGGGGCGCGGGCGCTGATGGCGCTTGCGTTCGAAACGACCTACGGAACGCCGCCCGCCAGCGGCTTCACCCGCATGCCCTTCGCCAGCACTTCGCTCGGAGCCGAGCAGCCGCTGCTGAACTCGGAGCTCTTGGGCTACGGCCGCGATCCGCTGGCACCGATCAAGGACGCGGTAACCGCCGACGGCGATGTCGTCGTGCCGCTTGACGCCGAGGCCTTCGGTTTCTGGCTGAAGGCCGCGTTCGGGCCGCCTGCAACGACAGGCACGGCTCCGGGGCCGTTCACGCATGAGTTCCAGTCGGGCGCCTGGACGCTGCCGAGCCTTTCCATCGAGACCGGCATGCCCGAGGTGCCGCGCTTTGCCATATATTCCGGCTGCGTGCTCGACCAGCTGACCTGGCAGATGCAGCGCTCAGGTCTGCTCACGGCCACCGCGCGGCTAGTGGCGCAGGGCGAGACGGTGGACACCACGACCAGCGCTGGTACCCCAGCTGCGCTGGAGCTGAAGCGGTTCGGCCATTTCAACGGCTCAATCACGCGGAACGGGATGGCGCTCGGTAACGTGGTCTCGGCCGATATCACCTATGCCAACAACCTCGACCGGATCGAGACCATCCGCAGCGATGGCCGGATCGACGGTGCAGACCCGTCCATCGCAGCGCTGACCGGCTCCATCGAGGTCCGTTTCGCCGACAGCACGTTGGTAAGTCAGGCGATCAACGGCGATCCGTGCGAACTCGAGTTCGGCTACGCGCTGCCCTCGGGCGAGAGCTTCACCTTCACCGTACACGCCGTCTACCTGCCGCGCCCGCGGATCGAGATTTCCGGACCGCAGGGGGTGCAGGCCACCTTCGACTGGCAGGCCGCCCGCGACAGCAGCGTGGGACGGATGTGTACGGCGACCCTGATCAACGACATCGAGGTGTACTGAGCATGCTCACACTCGACCTGACGAACGCGCCGCGCTGGCATGACCTGGCCCCCGGCGTCCGGGTGCAGCTCCGCCCGCTGACGACGGCGCTGATGGTGGCGACGCGCAGCGACCCGGTAGTGGAGGCGGTCCCCGAGGAGGCCTCCGACGAGGAACGCGCGGTCGCCTTCGCCAAGGCACTGGCCCGCCGCGCGGTGCTCGCCTGGGAGGGCATTGGCAACGCGGACGGCACCCCCATCCAACCCAGCCCGGAGGCCATCGACGCGTTGCTCGACGTCTGGCCGATCTTCGAAGCCTTCCAGTTGACCTACGTCTCCAAGGGTCTGCTGCTGGAACAGGAAAAAAACGCCTCCGCGCTCTCGCCGACTGGTCTTTCGGCGGGGGCGAGCGGTACTGCGACGCCTGCGCGCAAGCGTGCGAGGACTGCCCAGGCCGCGCGAACCGGCCGCTGACGCATGAAGGCTGGCAGGTCTGGGATCTCGTCGGCCGTCTCGGCGGACAGCTGCGCATCCTTCCCGGGTCCGTCGTCGGATGGGATCTGACTGCAGCGCTCGCCCTTGGCGACGCGCTTGGCGTGCCGCCCGCCGCCGCGGGCGAACTGCTCCCCGTCATCGAAGCGGTGATGGTGGCAAAGCTCAACGAACAGATGGAACGCCCCGATGGCTGAGAAGCGTGTATCCGTCCGCCTCGCCGCCGTCGGCGGGCGACAGGTCCGCGCCGAGCTGGAAGGCGTGGGCGAAGCCGGAGCGCGCGGCTTCGGGCGGCTCAGCCGCGAGATGGAAGCGGCGAACGCCCGGCTCGCCGGCTTCGCACGCCGGGTGCGCGTGGCGGCTGCAGCCGCTGTCGCTGCCGCCACCGCCGCGGGCGTCGCCATGGTCCGCTCCGGCCTGCAGACGATCGACGCACAGGCGAAGCTCGCGCAGTCGCTCGGGACCACGGTCGCCTCGATCCAAACGCTGGAGCGCGCCGGCGAACTGGCCGGCGTCTCGATGTCGGGGATCGAGCAGGCAACCAAGGATCTCACGCGGCGTCTGAGCCAGGCTGCAGCCGGCGGCGGCCCCGCGGCGCAAGCTCTGGAGCGGCTGGGGCTCTCGGCCTCCGACCTGTTGGCCCTGCCGCTCGACGAGCGCGTCGGCGCGATCAACGCGGCCATCGAGGAGTTCGTGCCGGTTGCCGAGCGCGCGGCGGTCGCGGGACAGCTTTTCGGCGAGGAAGGCTCCATCGCCATGTCGCGGATCGAGACGGCAACGCTGCGCCAGGCGACCGAGGACGTCCGTGCCTTCGGCGTCGTTGTCTCCGAACAGGACGCGGACCAGATCGAGCGAACGAACGACGCGATCTCGAGGTTGGGGCTCATCTGGCGCGGGCTGTCGAACCAGTTGGCCGTCGCCGCGGCCCCGGCGCTTGAGGCGGTCGCCGATGCCTTGGCGTCCGTCGCAAGCCGCACCGGCCCGCTCGGCATCGCGATCCGAGGTCTCTTCGACAACATCGCTCGGCTGGCGACCTATGCCGCCACCTTCGCCGCCTTCCTGGCTGGCCGCTGGGTCGCGGGTCTTGCCGCTGCTGCACTCTCGGTGCGCGGTCTCGCGACGGCGCTGGTCGTCCTGCGCGGCGCGGTGATCCGGACCGGCATCGGCGCGCTCATCGTCGGCGCGGGAGAACTCATCTACCAGTTTACGCGCCTCGTCTCGGGCGCGGGCGGGTTCGGCAACGCGATGGCGCTCCTTGGGGATCTCGCCAGCGAGGTCTGGGACCGGATCGGCATGGGCGCTGCGAGCGCCGGAGCCTCGGCCATGGCGGCTTTCGCCGACATCCAGGCCTCCGCGGCGTCCGCCATGCAGGGCGCGCTCGAGGCCGTGGTCGGATTCGCGAATGCCGCCGTGAACAGCTTCAAAGGCGCGTTCGAGGCGATCAGGGCCGTCTGGGGTCTGCTCCCCGCCGCCATCGGCGATCTGGCGTTCCAGGCTGCCAACAGCTTGATCGAGGGCGTCGAGGCGATGCTGAATGGCGTCGTCACCCGGATCAACGGCTTCATCGAGGGCGTGAATGCCGGGCTGGAAGCGCTCGGCGTCGAGCGCCGGATCGGGGTCATCGCCGACCTCGATCTCGGCCGCCTCGAGAACCGCTTCGCCGGTGCGGCCACCGAGGCCGCCACGGCCGCGCGCGATGCCTTCGCCTCGGCTTTCGCCGACAACCCGCTCGCCGTTCCCGATCTCGGACTGACGGCTGCTGCCAGCGAAGCCGCCGCCTCGGCCGAAGCCTGGCGTCAGACCGCCGCCACACTGGCCGACGGCGCGCTCCAGCCGCTTGCCGCGTTCGACGCCCTGCGTGCCGCCGTCAGCAGCACGGGCACGGAGGCAGAGACGGCGCTCGATGGCGCGACGATCGCTGCCGAGCGCTTCGATGCCGCGCTGTCCGGTGAGGACGGGGCGGGACCGGCCGCCGCGCTCGACGAGACCGCCGAGGCCGCGGGGCGCGCGGGCGGCGCCATGCAGAGTGCGGCCGATGTCGCGCGCCAATCCTGGGATGCGGCCCGCGCGGCCGTGGAACGGACGCAGGAGATCGCGAAGGGACTGGCGGAAGACATCACGGGTCCGATCAAGGAGGCGCTGAAGTCGGGCGAGCTCAGCTGGCAGACCTTCGCTGGCGCCGTGGCGGGGATCGCGCGCAATCTCGCGAGCAGGCTCATCGATCAGGCCTTCAAGCCGATCGAGGACGCGCTCTTCCGTGCCTTCTCCGGCGCGGGGACCGGCGGCGGTGGTGGTCTTTTCGGCTGGATCGGGAGCGCCATCGGCGGGCTCTTCGGCATTGGTGGCTTTGCCAAGGGCGGGGCTTTCGCGCAGGCCGGAGAGATCACGGCCTTCGCCCGGGGTGGCGTGGTCAACCGGCCGACAGTGTTTCCCTTCGCGCGGGGGATCGGGCTCATGGGCGAGGCCGGACCGGAGGCGATCCTGCCCCTTCGCCGTGGCCCGGGCGGGCGGCTCGGCGTCGAGGCGAACAGCGGTGGTCCGGCGCCCCAGCCCGCGACCCGCATCGTCAACGTGCTCGATCCCGCCATCGTCGGGGACTATCTCGCGACGCCTGCGGGCGAGCGGCTCATCGTCAACGTGATCCGCCGCAACCGGGGAGGCCTCGATGCCTGAGCGGCTCTGGCCCTTCCCGGCGCAGAGGCCGGTCACGGAAGTGCTCGAGTGGTCGACCGACGTCCTGGTGACCGAGGCCGCAGAACAGCGCATCGCGCTTCGCACGGGTCCACGGTCCACGCTGGCCTTGTCGCATCTTCTCGATGCAACGGGGCTCGCCGAGGCCACCGAACTTGGCCGGGCAGGGCCGCTCGACGACTGGGCCCTGCCGCTCTGGCATCTGGCACGCCCTGCGACGGCACCGGTCGACGCGGCGAACCTCACGGTCTTCATCGACACGACCGATGGCGCTTTCGACGGCGCGGCGCAGGCCATCATCGCTAGCAATGGTGGCAGGGCGCATCTGATCGAGATTGCCGCCGTGTGGCCCGACCGGCTGGAGCTTGCTGCTGCCGCTGGCGTTAGTCTGGTGCGCGCCATCGTAGCACCGGTCGGCAGTGCCTTCCTCGCACGGCCCGTCGAGATCGACCGCCGCCGTCAGGGCCTCGGCACGGTCACGGCGAGCTTCACGCTCCGGACCAGCGACGGTAGTGCTGCTGCCAGCCCCTATCCCCAGCACCAAGGGCTGGACGTACTGACCGATCCGGCCGTCCTGCGCCAGACGCTCGCAGAGACGCTCGGCCAGACCGTCGAAGCCATCGACAACGGCTTCGGGCCGATCACTCTCGAGCCCATCCTCACCCATGTCCAACGGCGATCGACCATCACGCTGATCGACCGCGGCACAGCGCGGTTGACCCGCCGGCGCTGGCTTCTCTCGCTGCGCGGTCGACAACGTGCCTTCTGGCTGCCGAGCTGGGGCCTGGAACTGGTTCTGCAGGCGGCGGTCACGTCCGGCGCGACCTCCATCATCGTCGCACCGCTCGCCGATCCCTCTGTCTGGGTCGGCCGACACCTGATGATCGATCACCCGACCGGGCCGGTCTTCCGCGAGATCACCGCCGCCGCCTGGGATGCGCTCGGGATCCGGCTCTCCATCGCCGCCCCCGGCAAGAGCATCGCCCTCGATACACCCATTCACCTGCTGGTGAAGGTCCGCTCGGATGCCGACCGGATCGAACTCACGCATGGGCCGAACCGGACCGAACTGTCGCTGCCGCTGATCGAGACCCCCTCATGACCTACGATCTCGCCGAGACCTCGACCGCAGAGGGGCGGCCGTATTTCCTCTACCTCTTCGCGGAGGGGGGCAGCGTCTGGCACTTCACCAGCCGCGCGAGCGCCTGGTCCTCGCCCGCGGGCGCCATCAGCGACGAGACCGCGGATCTCGTCTGGGAGTCCTCGGCGGTCAGCCACGGTTCCGTCGTCCAGAGCAGCGATCCGCGTCGGGTGGATCTCTCGGTGACCTTCCCGCTCTCCGATCCGTTCGCCCGTCGCTATCTCGGACCCAGGGGCCGGTCGGTCACGACCCTCACCATCTACCGCGGTCACGAGCAAGTCCCGGCCGAGGTGGTCGCGCACTGGAAGGGACGCATCGTCTCGGCGCGCGTCGAGGGACGGCGGATCACGCTGCGCGCGGAATCGCTTTTCACCTCGATGCGGCGGGAAGGCGTGCGGGCGAAGTACCAGCGGCTCTGCCGCCACGCGCTCTATTCCCGCGGCTGCCGCCTCGACATCGAGACCTTCTACGTGGGCGGAACCGCCACCGCGCGCTCGGGCCTCGAGATCACCGTCTCCGAGGCCGCGCTCCTGCCGGACGGCTGGTTCCGTGGCGGCGTCCTGCGCCACGCGGGGCTTCTCGGGTTCATCACCGGCCATGTCGGCGACCGGCTGACGCTCGCGGGACGAATGCCCGAGCTTGAGACAGCGATCGACGATCTGGAGACGGTCGCCGTCATCGACATGGCGCCCGGCTGCGATCTCCGCCGCGACAGCTGCGCCGCCAAGTTCGGCAATCTCCTGAACTTCGGGGGCTTCCCCGACATCCCCGGCCGCAATCCCTTCGGCGGCACCAGTATCGTCTGATCCTCCCGAACATCCCGAGCCCCTCCCATGGTCTGGAACTTCGTCGTCCAGATCGTCGCCAGCCTCGTGCTGACGGCGATCTCCTATGCGCTTTCGCCGAAGCCGAAGACCGAGGTTCCGAAGGCGGCGGGGCTCGACGATTTCGATCTGCCGACGGCCGAGGAAGGCCGGCCGATCCCGGTCGTCTTCGGCACCGTGCTGCTGCGCGGCCCGAACGTCGTCTGGGCCGGCGATCTCAAGGTCGACCCGATCCGCAAGAAGGGAGGCAAGAAGTGAGCCAGACCCTCATCGTCCGCGCCGAGGACATCCGCGCGGCCCGGCTCTGCTTTCAGGGCGCGCGTCCCTGGTTCCGCCGCCACGGGCTCGACTGGCAGGCTTTCCTCGCCGAAGGACTGCCCGCCGAGGTGCTGTCTGCGACCGGCGACGCGCTGGCGCTGCGCGTGATCGCCGAGGCCGAGAAGCGTATCGCGCGGACCGGGATCGAGGACTGACATGGGCGGTCGCTCCAAGCCCCAGACGGTCGGCTACAGGTATTCCCTCGGGGCGCATCTCGCGCTCTGCCACGGGCCCGTCGATGCGATCCGCGAGATCCGGGTCGACGACCGAACCGCATGGTCGATCGGCACCGGCCAGAGCAGCGCCGCGGGCACCGGCGTCGGCGCGCTCGCAAGTTACGGCACCGTCGCGGGCATGTCTGCGATCGCCGCAGCTGGTGGCGACAGTGTGGCCGAGGTGACCTTTCCGGGTACGCTCGCCGGGATCCGCCTCGGGTCAAGCTACGACCTGAAACTCGGCACCGACAACACGACGCGCACGGTCACCGTTCAGGCCGTAAGCTACGATGGCGGGACCGGCGTCACGACCTGGCTCGTCGAGCCCGCCGCCACGGCCTTCGCCGCACAGTCCGTCACCGTCTCTGACGCCGCGAGCCTGCCGAGCCTCAGCGGCGGCGCCGCGGGCGGTCGCATCCGGATCAACAAGCCGAACCTCTTCGGCGGCGAGAGTCGCGAGGGCGGCATCGTCGGCGACATCGACGTCCTGATGGGCGGGACCACCCAAGAGCAGAACGACTATCTCGCCGCGCAGGCGGGGTCCAACGTGCCGGGCTATCGCGGCATCTGCTCGCTCGTCCTCCGGCAGGTCTATCTCGGCCTCAATCCCTATCTGAAGCCATGGGCCGTCCGCCTCACCCGGATCCTGCGCGCCGAGGATGGCAACGCGCAGTGGTATCCCGAGAAAGCGCAGATCGTACCCGAGGTCCGGATCGGAGACGCCGCGATCTACGTCGCCATGGACACCTCGGGCTCCATGTCCGGCGGCCGCATGGCGGCCCAGCGGACCGCCGTCTCGCGGCTCATCGCCGAGATCGGCGCGAACGCGCTCGAGCCCAACGACATCCAGATCGTCATCTGGAATTCGACCGTCTCGGGCGCGATCCTCCGGCGCAACGCCGATGCCACGGCCTATGGCGAACTCAAGGACTGGGTCGACGCGCTGCCGACCACCGTGAGCGGGGGTACGGATTTCGGGGCGGCGGTGAGCCAGGCGGGCGCCTTCTTCAATGGCGCGGGCGGAAAGCGGCGCATCCTGATCTTCGTGACCGACGGCGAGCCGAGCCCGGCTGGAAGCCTCGAGGCCGCCAAGGCGACGCTCGCAGGCCTCGCGGAGGTCGACGTCTTCGCCTTCAACATCGCCCTCTCGGACACGAGCGCGACCTCGCAGATCGACAACACGCCCGTCGATGGCGTGCCGGTCGTCCCCGCGGGCGATCCCGACGTGCTCGTTGCCTCGCTCCGCGCCGCCTTCGGCGAGGGCCCGGACATGAACCCGGCCCATATCATCCGGGAGTGCCTGACGAACCGCGACTGGGGCCTCGGCCACGGCTTCACCGACATCGGCCCGAGTTTCGCCACCGCCGCCGATGCGCTCTTTGCCGAGGGGTTCGGGCTCTCGCTCCTCTGGCAGCAGGAATCGACGATCGAGGACTTCATCGCCGACGTCCTGAAGCACATCGACGCCTATCTCTATGTCGACCGCCGCTCGGGCCGCTGGGAGCTGAAGCTCATCCGGGCTGACTACGATCCGGAGGCGCTGCCGATCTTCGACGAGACCAACGTCGTCGACTGGGGCGAGCTCGGGCGCCGCGAGGCCGCCGATCTGGTGAACTCGGTCACCGTGAAGTTCTCGGATGCCCGCACAGACCAGACCGGTTCCGTGAGCGTCACCGATACCGCACTCGTCCAGGACCTCGGCCAGGTCGTGAGCGCCTCGGTCGATTATCCGGGGATCCGCTATGAGTCGCTCGCCGTGCGCGTGGCCGAACGCGATCTGCGCGCACTCTCTTCGCCGATCCTGTCGGGCGAGATCACCGTCACCCGCGTCGGCGCCGATCTCGACCCGGGCGACGTGATCCGGCTCTTGAGCCCGCGCCGCGGGCTTGAGGGCGTCGCGGTCCGGATCGTCGAGATCGACCATGGTGACGGGCGCGCGAATGGCGTGCGGCTTCGCATCGCCGAGGACGTCTTCGGGCTTGGCGACACCGCCCTCGTCGGCGGCGAGACCGGCGATCCGGGGCGACTCATCCTGCCGCCGAAGCCGCTCGCGCGCCGCTGGGTGACGGAAGCGCCATACTGGCTCCTTGTCCAGGAGCTGGGTCACGCGCAGGCCGACGCGCTCCTCGAGGAGGATCCGGACGCGGGCGCGCTCGTTGCCGCCGGCGAGCGCCCCTCGGCCGATGCGCTCTCGGCGCAGGTCTGGACCGATAGCGGGACGGGCTATGCGCTCGAGGCGGGCGTCGAGTTCGTGCCGACGGCGCTCCTGACGGCCGACATCACCGACGATCCGGCCGAGCGGGTGCTGCCGGTCGGCAGCTGGACGGGGATTGCGGACGTCACCATCGGCACGCTCGCAGCGATCGGGGACGAACTCGTCCGCATCGACGGGGTGAGCGCCACGACGCTGACGGTCGGGCGGGGCTGTCTCGACACGGTCCCACAGGTCCATCCCGCCGGCACGCCGTTGGTCTGCTGGCAGCTCCTCGCCAACGCGAGCGAGGGGCGCTTCGCGGCGGGAGAGACCGTCGCGGTCAGGATGCTGCCGGAGACGGGGTTCGGGACGCTGCCGCTTTCCCAGGCGCCCGAGGACGAGGTCACGCTCGCCTCGCGCGCCATCCGACCGCTGCCGCCGGGCGACCTCCGCGGAAACGGTGTCTCGGTCGTGAACCCGAACGTCCTGAACCTCGGTCCCGTGCTGTTGACATGGGCGCATCGCGACCGGCTCCTGCAGACGAGTGTCGCCATCGACGCCTATGACGCGGGCGACATCGGGCCCGAACCGGGTGTCACCTACGCCCTCGAGATCCGCTGGGTAGATCCGGACACCGATGCCGTCGTCGAGCCGCCCGCGGCCGTTATCGATGTGGGCAGCACCAACAGCTTCACGCTCACGAAGGAGGATGTGCCAATCCTCTCGGCGCCGACGGGGACGAAGCATTTCGAGGTGCGGGTGCAGGCGCGGCGCGTGGCCGGCAGTGCGACCTATGAGGCCTGGCAGGCGCGAGGGGTCCGGCTTTTCATGCCCGACGGCATCAAGGTGGCCGAGGCCAGCCTCTGGACCGAGTTCGGGGCAGAGACCCGGCTGACGGCACCCGAGACCGTCGTCTTCCTCGGCCTCGGCGGTGCGGTCCAGCTCACCGCGGCCGACGCCGCGCTCTGGATCGGCTTCGGGGCCGATGCCCGGCTGAGCGTGGCGCGGGCCGATCTCTTCCACGAACGGGGCGGGGAGGCGCGCCTCACCGCCGCCGACAGCGCACTCTACATCGAGGTGATCCCATGACCCACATCCTCCATCTCGGCCACCAGGTCACGGACCTCTCCGGGGTGACCGGGCTGATCAGCACGGACCCGGCGGGGTTCGATCCGGCCTATGACGTCAACGCGATCAAGATCACCGCGGGTAACGGCTCGTCGGTGCCCTTCACCGCGACATGGGCGGAACCCACCGGAGATGTCTGGATCGGCTTCCGTTACCGGGCGCCGTCGATCAACGCCCATGCCATCGCGCAGGACGGCATCTTCCTCGAGTTCTACGACTCTGCAAACCGGCAGATCGGCCTCGTGAGGACCGAACGGGACGACGAGAAGTACCGGGCGATGGCGATTGGCGATACCAGCGTCGACGGGGCTTCGTCCTTCGTCGCTGCCACGAACCAGACCTACTGGATCGACGTCAGGATTGCCGTCGGCACCGACATCACCATCGAGTTCCATGTCGACGGAGTGCTTCACAGCAGCTCCACGGCCGCCAACACCGGCGGGAAGGGCCGGCCCGTCCGCTGCGTATGGCGTAATCTTCAGTTGTTCGACTACTATGCCACCGCGACCTGGTACTACGCCCATATCGCCGTGCTCGAGGGTGTTTCGACCATCGGCCGGCGGTTCGCGCGGCGCACGCCGGATCTGGTCGGCACCTACGATGCCTTCTCGGGCGGCATCGATGCAATCAAGGACGGCGACATCGCCACGAGGGCCGCCAGCGACATCGCGGGCCAGCGGCTCTCCTTCTCGCTCGCGGGGCCGACCGGTCCCGCCGGGGCCACGACCATCGCAGGCGTGCACGTCAAGCAGCTGGCCCAGCTCGGCACTGCCGGCCCGACCGGCGTCGCGGGTTTCCTGCGCATGGGGGGCGTGGATTATGACGCGACGCCTGGCACGCCCTCGGCGGACCTGCCGTCGCCGGTCTATTCGAGCTGGGATCTGAACCCGGCGGACAGCACCCCCTGGACCGCAGCCACGCTGCCGGCGGAAGCGGGGATCGTTTCGTCATGATCTTACCCCGAGCCGACAAGGGCGACCTGAGGATGTCGGAAGCAGAGTTCCGAGCCTTCCTCTCCCAGGCCGCCGAAGAAGGCGCGAAGCGTGCGCTGGCCGATGCCGGGATCGATGGCAAGGACGCCGCGCTCGACATCCGCGATCTCCGCTCGCTCCTCGAAAGCATCCGCTTCGTCCGCCGCACCGCCGTCCAGACCGCCGTCCATCTCATCACCACCGGCATCATGCTCGCGCTCCTCGCGGGCATCGCGCTGAAGCTGAAGATCTTCGGCGGCAGCCCCTGACCCGACCGTGCAGCAATTTCGTCACCACCAGACCCGCCCGCGAGGCGGGTTTTTCGTTTCCGGAGGATCCCCATGACCACGACCTTCTACGATCACTGGCGCGACGTGCCTGAGAGCGCCTGGCGCTGGCCGAACTTCAGTCCGGCCGAGATCGCCTGCCGGGGCACCGGCAACCTGCTGATCAACGAGCCCGCGCTCGACAAACTGCAGGCGCTTCGTGACCGGCTGGGCAAACCGCTGATCGTCCGCTCCGCCTATCGCAGCCCTGAGCACAACCGCGCCGTCGGCGGTGCCAAACATTCGAAGCACATGGAGGGCGCCGCGTTCGACATTGCGATGACGAACCACGACCCGACGGCGTTTGAAGCAGCAGCGCGTGAGGTCGGGTTCCTTGGCTTCGGCTTCTATCCGCGCTCGGGCTTCATGCATGTCGATCTCGGCCCTGCGCGCCAATGGGGAGAGCGCTTCCCCACGCGGTCCATGCCCTTTGCGGCGGAGACCCCGCCTGCACGCGAGGTGCTGGCCGAGAGCAGGACGATGAGGGCCGGTGGTGCAGCCGGAGTGGCGACACTGGGCGCCGCTGGGGTGGAGGTGGCGCAGCAGGTGCTGGCCGAGACCCAGACCGCCATCCTGCCGCTCGTTCCGTATCTCGACACGCTGCGTTGGGTGTTCATCGCCGTGGCGCTCGGCGGAATCGCGGTCACGATCTACGCCCGCCTCGACGACTGGAAGCGGGGGCGGCGGTGATCGGCTGGGCGGTAGCCGCACTCGGCGGCTCGGCATGGGCTCGCGCGGCGATCCGATACGGTGTCACCGCGCTCGCGATCCTTCTGTTTCTGCTGGCCCTGCGCCGCTCCGGCGAGCGCGCAGGTCGCCTGGCCGAGCGGCTTGAGACCATGGAGAAAGCCCATGACGTACAACGACGGATGCTCGAGGCAGCGGCGCGTCGTCCTCGCGATCGCGACGAGCTTGCTGACCGGCTGCGCGACGGTCGGTTCTGACGGCGGAGCATTGCGGGCATGTCCGCCGGTCGTCGCGTACAGCCGGGAATTCCAGGCGCGAGCGGCCGAGGAACTGGCCTTGCTGTCAGAGGGTTCGGCGATCGCGGAGATGTTGAGCGACTATGCCGTGATGCGGGAGCAGGCGCGGATGTGCGAGTAGCCCCTGCGTTTGGCCTCTTGCTCGTGCAGGCGGTGGTGCCCCAACCCATAACGGGCGTGAGAAAGCTACTCATCTCGCATTGGGTCACGTAGGCTTGAATATGCGGACAATGAAACGGCTTCCGCAAAATCTGGATTGCTTGCGAAAGGTTGTCGAATATGCAGGGCCTTCTTGTTGTTCTGTCAATGTTCGTGTTGCTCTTTGCAGCACCAAAACCTGCGGAGGCGCATATGAAGACGCTCTCCGTGACGGTTTCATTTCGCGAACGCATTGCGTTGCCCCCCGGAGTGCAACTCGACGTGCAGGTACTTGAGGTCGTGAACCCGGACAGGCACCCCGTGGCCATAGTTTCCCAGCGTTTCGCGATGACCACCGTTCCCATGACCGTTTCTCTGACCTATGACCCGAAGGTCGTTAGAAAAGAAACCAGATATGCTGTCTTCGCAGCCATCCGGTCACCGGACGGGCAGCAGATATTCCGCGCGACCAAGACACTCGATGGCGTGGTTGGTTCGGGCCAAGCGGCCATCAATGTCTTGCTCATGATGCTGCCCGAAGGTGATGTGAACGCCGCGGTGCCGCGCCGGATTTCGGGTGTCGCCTGGACCGCGAAGGAGGTCTTTGGCGAGGCATGGCCGAACGATGATCCGGCCACGCTCGTGATCGACGACGAGATGAACGTCTCGGTTTTTGGCGGCTGCAATCGGTTCCGGGGGCAGCTGCAGCCGTCCGACCGCGGACTTGCCTTTCCCGACAACATGGCCGGCACCATGATGGCCTGCCCCGATGAGACAGAGGCGCAGGAGCGGCGTTTCCTCGCCGCGCTCGCGCAGGTTTCGGATTACGTGCGCTATGGTGCGGGCCTTGTGATGGAAGATTTCGACGGACGCGCCGTCTTGCATTTCATCGAGACCCCCGAGTGACAGGGGGGCCGTCTCGAAGCGTCGCGGGAGGCGGCCATCTGCGCCATGAACCTGCCGATCACCGCCGACCGTTGGCGCAACCGAGCTGGTAGCCGACGTTGCAATGCGCCTTGAGCCGCTGCGTCTCTTCGGGGGTCCAATCCGAGGGTGCCGTGACCTGAACCCAGGGCCCGATATAGTCCTGCGCGAAATAGGCATGGCCGTGGCCGGGCGGCGCACCGAAGGACAGGGCCATGTCGAGCGCCAGCTGGAACTGCGTCACCACCGGCATGAAGATGAAGTGCCCGGTCATGTCCTCTGCCGGCGGATCCCGCATCCACGGCGGCGCCCGCCAGAGCGACCGGGGGTCATAGAACACGACCGGGTCGCTGGAATATTGCAGGAAGACGATGCGCATGTTCCCCCAGTCCGCCGCGGCCTCGGACGCATCCGCCGTGTGGGATGCATAGCGGACCAGCGACCCGTCCCCGATCTGCGGCAGGACCCAGGGTGTGCCCGGATTGCGCTGGTTCTGCACATGGTTCCAGAAGGCAGAGGGAAAGGGCGGCCCGACCCAGAACGCGCCGTCGATCGGATCGTCGAGCAGTCGGAACATGTTCGTGGCATGCATCGACGACCAGGCGCCCAGGCTCAGCCCGTGAACGTACAGGCGAGGCCGCGCATCGACGGGCAACGTCTTCCAGTACCCATGCACCACGTCCTGAAGCGCGGTCGCCTGTTCCAGCCCCGTGCGTGTCTCCAGGATCAGGGCCAGCGGTGATTGCAGGTAGGAATACTGGGCGGCGACCGTGGCGATGTTCCCGCCATGCATGTATTCGACCGGATCGTGGGACCCCGGGTCCATCCAGCCGGTGCCGGTGGGGCTTGCCACGACCAGGACGTCGCGCTCGAACGCGCCCTGCCGGATCAGTTCGGCAAGCGCCAGTTCGGCCCGTGCCTCGGGCGTCTCGGCATTGGCGCGCCCGACATAGACGCGGATCGGTTCAAGCGCAGGCCGACCAGTGAAGGCCGAGATATCCTCGGATGTTGGGCCGGAGGTGATGAAGTCCCGCCCGGGCTTGCCCATGGATGCCCAATCGATCAGGGACTCTGCGCTGCCGGTCATGCGTGGGTCGCCGGGAGGCGACGGGGCGTTCTCGAAGAGCTCCTGGGCGGCTTCGTAGCTTTCGTCGAGGCCCGTTACGACCCCATCGACGATGCCATCGCGCGTGACCATGAACAGGATGAGCACGACCGTGACAAACCCCAGCACATTGGCGCGCCGCGCCGGCATGACGCGATAGAACCTTGACCGGATCAGACGGAACAGCGCGGCGACGATCCGTCCAAGGACAAAAGCGGTGACAAAGGTCGCAAAGGCGATCAGCAGGATCGTGGCGAGTTGAAGCGCATCCGCTTCTTCCATGCCCATCTTCCCGCGGATGTCGTTCTGCCACCGCAGGCTGGACCCGAGGACCCAGAGAAAGAACCCCACGAGCGGCAGCGCGATCACCGTTGTCAGGACGTTTGCGGGTCGCCCGGAGAATTGCGGAAGATCGGCCGCCCGCCAGAGCAGCGCAACGATCTGGCCGATCAGATAGCCGATCGCCATGACAAGTCCGCCGAGGAGTCCTTGCACAGCCGGTCCGCGCGGGATGAGCGACGGGGTCAGCGAGGCCGCAAAGAAGAGCAGCCCGAGAAGCAAGCACGGCACCGAGATCTTGCCGATCATCCTGACTATTCGCCCGTTGTTCATGGTGCCTCTTTGAATCTGGGTTCGACGTCTCGGTTACGACCTTGTCACGAGGCCGCCCGACGCGCAAAAGACGCGCGACGCGACGCGTAAATTTGTTTTCCCACTGCTATATTCGAAAATGCCAGTATTGTGCACCGCCTGTGTGAGACCTTGTGCCTTCATGGTGAAACTGCATGGTGTAAACGCCAAGGCCCCTTTTTCGGCAAGCGCGGCTGAGGTACATTTCGGGGATGAAAATGTGCGCACCATCCTTGGCCCGCCTGATGGGTGTCATGCTCAGCCTCGGCGCCTTGTCATGCGCCTTCCCCGTGCCGTCGACGGCCCAGACGGAGATCCAGGCCTTGGAATTCCCCTATCTCACGCTTCGCAACAGGACAGGATCGGATGATCCAACTAACTTTTACGGAGGAGAACGCAGCGATCTGAAAGCGGGTGCATGCCGCGTCGAAGAGCTCGACCTTGGCGTTCTGGCGCCCCTCGCCGACATGGCTCCGAATTTCTTGCGAGAGGAACTTCTCCGCGTTCAGACGGTGGAGGAAGCGGAGCAGGGCGACATCCTGGATCGGCTGGAAGGAACGGCCGGCGCACGTGGACCGGCGCTCTATCTCCACGGATACTATATCAGCTTCGAGAAAGGCTGCCGTCGCGCGGCGTTGCTGCAGCAGAACGCCGACCTTGTGGGGCGGTTCCTGTGGTTCAGCTGGCCCTCGGATGGTGGCGCGGCCTACTACACCCATGACGAAGCCGACCTTTACTGGAGTCTGCCGGACATTGCGGACACGATCATAGAGTTGGAGCGGCGCTTCGGCGCCGGGAACGTGGATGTCATCGGGCACAGCCTTGGTGCTCGGGGTGTCGTTCTGGCGCTGGCCGAAGTTGCCAATCGGCATCCCGACATCCGGCTTGGACATGTTGTGCTGCTGGCGCCGGATATGGATTTCGGGATCTTCGAGCGAATTTTACCCCGGGTGCGTCCCATCGCGGAGAGCATGACAGTCTACGCGACGAGCGGGGACAGACCGCTGGCGCTCTCCGCGCAATTGCATGGCTACCCGCGGCTTGGGGAAACGGGAAACGATGTTTCCCGACTTGCAGGCGTCGAGGTGATCGACCTCAGCGACCTTCCCAGCGAGGGTCCAACAGGTCATCTCTATCACATCTACAGCCGAGCCGTCGGCGAGGACCTGCGCCGCCTATTGCATGCGGGCGAACGTGCCGACGCGCGGCAAGAACTCGTCGCGCAGGGTGAAAACCTTTGGCGCCTTAGACCTGCGACGAATGAATAGCCGCGCAGCAGGTCAGTGTATGACGTATTTGACAATCGACAGCAGCAAGTCGATCCCGCCCGCGAAAGCGGCCCCGAAGATCGCCGGGAATACGCTGTGGTCCAGAACCCAACCCATTCTGGCACCGGGGACTGGCGGCAAGATCGAGCACGAGATCTGAGACAGCGTAAGAGCCGCTTTGGCTCCTGTCTGATCCTGCCATGCGGCCAGAAAAAGGCCAGAAGGCAACCGAGGAAGTCGAGACCCTGGCTCAACAACGGGTCCTGCATTCGTCCGAGGCCAGAGCGACTCAACCGTGTATGTTGTCCCGTTCGGTGTTGAACATGAGTGACGGGCGGTGTCATGAACCCTCGCGACCCGAGGCGTCCCGCGAGTTCTTCGCCAAGATGACCAATTGGCTCCTTCCACTCAGTGGATTGAAGTGTGAAGGCGCCTGGAGGGTTTCTCTCCGAAGACATCGATGAGAAACCCTCGCAAGTGTAGTGCACGCCTTTGTAAGCGAGCTCTTGCAGATCTTCCCTATTTCGCAACAGAAAAAGTTGTGGTCTTGTCGAGAGGGTAGATGGGCGCAGTCAACTGCGTGTGCTCGAAAAGAGTGATATCGCGACTGGTGGCTCCGGGAACATCAACGATCAGCACCTTGTCAGTGAAATTCTCATAGAACGCTCGGAAGTGATTCCCGCTTTTGACACCGATGACGTCATATTCCTGGATGGCGATGCCATGTGGCCTCGCTTGTGAATCGTCATAGGCCTGAACCAGGCCGGATATAACGATGACATCCACCGTATCCGAGATAACCAGCCTGACTGAGGGACCAAACGTGTAAGGGATACCGTAAGCGGTCCCCCCACGAACGAACTCGTAGCCATCCGAAATCGACTTGACATAGGCTTTGGTTTTTATCGGTTCTCCCGCAATCGGCTCAAACTTGCCACCGAGGCTCACATCAATTGTCGCTCCGACACCAGCAGCGACTGCGGCCTTTGCGGTTTCCGGATCGTGTATGGAAATGAAGGCGACTTTACCCAAGCCTTCTGTTTCCAAAAGGGCTCGCAGCAGGTGCGTCCCCGAGCCGCCCGCCCCACCACCTGGATTATCCGCAGCGTCCCCAATCACAATCGGTGTATGGTCGATGATATCACCCTTCTTCGGCTGCTGACGCTCATAGCGGCCGTCTCTGTCGAGCATGGCCAGTACAGTGCTCATCGTTGAGTCCAAGTCATTCAGTGGATAAAAGGCCTCATCCTTGTGATCCCATATCCACTGGGACAATTCGTCCACCAGATCTTGTGCCAACTCGGCGTTGTTTTCGGTGGTGACCATCGGGTACACGCCGATAAAATCGGTGTCCTGGTACGGGAAACCATGCATTACAGAGCAATTGAGAACACCGGGACGGTTTTCGATCTCAATACACTTTTCCTTGAGCTGATTTCCAAAAATGCCTTCCTCTTCGGTGTTACTGAGCGGAATCATCAGCGGCACTTTGCGATAGGCCGGAGTGGGATCCGACTCCCCTGCCAGGATCGCAGCGGCACGATACATCGCATCACGTGCAGCTTCATTCATATCCAGATGAGGATACTTCTTGCACGCACTGAAGAAGTTCATGTTGTCCCTCATCTTGTCCGTGATCTTGCCATGCAGATCGCCGGACCAGACGATCATCGTGTCCTGTCCCACCAGTCCTCTGACGGACTCCGCCAAGTCTCCTTCAAGATCGGGTGTTCCATCCACAACGCCTGCACCGTGAAGAGCGAGGTAAACGATGTCCAACGGCATCTGCGCTCTAAGCGTTTCAAGCATTTCTTTCTTCGCATCGTTCCAGAATTGAGCATTCACCAAACCAAAGCTCGAGTCTGGTCCGTATATGAGACCTGGGAGCAACTCCCAGCCGTTTTCCTCGCACACATCTACTGCCCCGCCCAAGGCTGTTCCTCTGAGCGACTTGATTTCATCACCCCGAAAAATGCGCATGTTGTCCAGAGTGGTTTCGCCCATCCCTTCGGTGAGGTAAGTATTTGTTTCATGGAAAAAACCGACACAGCAGACCCTCAATTTTCCAACTTTTCCTGGGGACCCAAGTAAAGGTGACGATATCGCCGTAACCCCTGCAGTGACAGCTAGTGTATTGAATGTTCTACGCTTCATAAGCTTTACTCCATCTCGGGCAGGGCGACGGCACGTGCCGCGGTCAAGTGCTTCGGGTTCGGTTTCTACATTGTCGACGTGTACCTCTCCGGCGACGGTCCGAGCCAGAAAATGAGGATCAGATCCTACGCTGGTGGTAGGATGAGCCCAGAATCGAGGGTCAAATCCTACGCCGCCGACGGCTACAGGTTCATCTAGGAGTTGATGGTGTTAAGTTTTTTCTGAACATCCGCCAGCAGTGAGAGATTTCATGACTGTGGGGCCACCGAAGCAGTTGACGCACTTTCCCGCGAAGACCGACCTGACGCATCAAGAGTTTTGGCGCGGCTTGCCCACCCTTCAAGCCGAAGCGGTGCAACTTGCGCCAGGACGCCTTGAGTACAAAATACTGCAAGTCACTGGACGGGATCTGCTTATCTTCCGTAGCAAGGTCGCGCCAAAAATGGCCAGTACCATCGTCCCTCACCCTGACTGGATGGTTTTGATGGTGCCAGTCGATTGGCTCGGCGACCACGTTTTCAACGGTGAATTGGCAAGACCGTTCGATGTTTTTCTTTCTGGCGGACCTAACGGATATTCCACCCGCGGAGAAAAGAGACACAATTTAGCATTGGGTGTGCGAAAATCTAAACTGAGGGATGTATGCGCCAATTTGAGTGGTCGCGATATCGACGATATGGCCCTCTACGATCAACGGATCGCCCTTGGTTCAGCCTTGGGCACAAGATTTCACAGGCGGATTCTAGAAACGATAGCGGCGTCCCTGGAAAAGCCTCTTGGTCCCGGTAAGTTCGCACTCGATGCTGCGGTCGAGAATGACCTTTTCTCCGAGATTGCAGGCCTCATCATGGCAAAGGTAATCGACGAGAATGCATTTTCACGTCTCGATCTTGACCCTGTGCGAGTTGTCAGGCGCGCAGAAGGACTGTTTGAAGACCGCACGACCAATCCACCAAGCATCGCTGACCTTTGCAAGGCGGCTAACGTCGGAGCAACAACATTGCACTTGTGTTTCAATGAAGTTTACGGCGTTTCGCCAATTGCGTACTTGCAAGCGAAAAGAATTACCCAAGCGCGCTGTACATTCCTTGCGGCGGAGAGGGTCCCACCTTCGGTCAAAGATGTTGCCCTGTCGCTTGGCTTCACCCAAAGCGGTCGCTTTGCCAAACGATATCGCTACTTTTTCGGAGAGTACCCGTCAGAGACTCTCAACAAGCGATGAATTTTCTGGCGTCCAATATTTCGCCATCGTTTAGGCTTGACCATAAAGAATTTTGTGGGTGAATTTGAACGTGACCGCCCTCGTGTATGTCGACCGGTCGCATCAGAATCCTGCAGGAAGCAAGCGCCGGGGATGCTCTTCGTTTCGGTATTGGCTTTAGATTTTCAGGCATCATCAGACTTAGTCAGTTGCTTTTGGGAGGGCGGCTCTTTGTTATCGCCCTCCACCTTCAACAAAGCGCGCGCGAATTGAGCGAACAGCGCGACGAACACGCCAACGCCAACGAAGATATAGATGATCGTGAAGAGCTTGCCTAAATCGGTACGCGGCGACAAATCACCAAGACCCACAGTCGAAATTGTCGTTACGCTGAAATACAATGCGTCGATCCACGACCATCCTTCCACAGAGTGGTAGAACAGAGTTGCAGAAAGCAAGATAAGCACGGCCAGCGCGAAATTGGCCCGAAACATCGGAGCACTCCAAGAGTGCACGATCGCTTTGAGAAGTCTTACGAAGGTGATGGCGAAAGACAGCATAGAAGACACTCCACAATAACGCGGCTTGGGTTGGCTGGCCTGCCCCTACCGGGTGGTCCGGTTTCAATCTTAGTGCAGGACGGGTCTTGGCGCTACGCTCGGGGTGGCCAGCGAAGTGGGGCCGGATGGCGAAGCCGGCCACTTCAGGACCTCCAGGGCCATTGGCCGATAGCCCAGCGATGAGTGCTGGCGTTTGGTGTTGTAGTGCCGGCGCCTGCTCTCGATGGCGATCTTATCCTCGGCGAGGCTGAAGAAGATCTCTCCGTTCAGGAGTTCGTCGCGGATATCCGTACCGCCTGCATTCAGAGGCAGGTGCGATGATGTCTGCGGTTAGCGCGTCGTGATCGGCGCGGCCTTGCCGCACCTTCCGCTGGGTTGACCGACGCCGACCGAGAACTCGACAGGCGAGCCGAACGGTGCCCTACCACGATGCCAAACGCACCTGGCGGATTTCTCCAGCGTAGGAATTGGATCTTGTTTCCCGATTGCAGCGCGTCAACATTCTGCCTACTGTTGTTTTTGGCCGATGTCAGTCGTGGCTTGATCCATACATTCTTTGCCGTGCCAAAGGCGTTCGGGCGGCGTGGTGTGAACACAACCGTATTACAAGTACGTCATAAGCTGCTGCGATTCAGCAACTCTTGATGTCGGGCGACGAAACAGCGGCGTTGAAACGGGTTTAACTTCAGGAGGATCCAGTCATGACACCATCGAAAGCCTTGGTCCTCTGTCTGGCGGTTTTACCGATGCTTGCTACAACTGCCTGCAACGCGCAAAACCAGTCGGATCAAGTCCAGAGCGAGCGCGAAATGTCTTCCTCGACGCCCTCCGATGATTGCCCTGTGATCGAAAGCAGCAACTGGGTCGGAAAACTCACCCCGGCTCCGCATGATGGGGCATCCCCCCTCCTTTTCGTGAGCGGCGATCTCACGCTGCCAACACCAGGATATACTGTCAGCCTGAAAATCGGAAAGGCAGATCGTTCTGCAGTGCCATCGGTCTTCGCGGTGATTTCCACGACACCGCCGGACGGAATGGTTGCACAGGTGCTGGATACCCAGACAGTTTCAATGACAGCAGTTGCACCAGCCCCCCGCCTGCGCTCTGTCATCGTGATCTGTGGCAACACGCGCTTGTTCGAAATCAGCGACGCTATGATGGTGAAGGCTGGCGATTGAAGCCGCTCTGTTGTCTTGGTTGCATGATCCGTGATGGTGTCCGATGGTTTGACCGGCAAGAGGTCAAACGCCTTCGCTGCGGTGTCCTTCAACGCAACCATTTCGTTTACGTTTAAGACATGACCCAGAGTTCGCTCGTTAATGCTCAGACGTTGCAGCGGTCAGCGGGCCAAGGTCGCTGCAGTGACTGTAATTGGCAGCATCAGCACCGACGAGAGGAGTGGATCCGAACCGTTCCTCGTCCCCACTCCATCGACGCTTAGTCGCTTGCCAATCAACTGCACTATCTCGGGCGAGTCTGCGAATTTTGAGTGGTTTGAACCATTCACGTCGATCTCAGACAGATCTAAGACTGTCACGCCAAGTCCTGCCAGATCTTCAACGTCCTCATTGCCGACCCGCGGCACTCCCCGCGCAAGAAGCCGGGAAAAACTCAAAGCCCGGTCGTCGCGAGAGATAAGAATGTAAAACTGCCGTTCATTGTCGGCAAAAGGTGCCAGTTGCTGCCGGAACAGGTCGGCGTCAATGTCGGGTGCCGCCAAAATGACATGGCGAAGCCGACCTGTCCGGTTCAAGGTGCCGTTGAGTTTTGCCTGTCGCATTGCTTCGACCGTCAGCAGATTGCCCATGGAATGCGATAGGACATCAACGGCCTTTGCATTGGTTTTCGAGATAAGATTAGCACCGAGCAACAGGTCGTCCCGCGCGACCAGGACGCTGTTCATGTCATAAACGTAGTCCAACAAATGGCCGCCGGAGGCCCAGCTGAATAAAACCGGAACGCCCTCATAGCCGGAATCCTCAACGAACTGACCCATCCGAAGAACTGCTTCTGAAAAGGTTGTGTTGTAGCCATGCACAAAAATCAAAACGTTCCGGTTTTGGACAGAGCGCCGGTTCAATTCTGCCTGCAAGGCGGAGACGAAATCGCTTTCGGACGAAAAGATTTCTGGATCGGTTGCTGTGAAATGCTCCGCTGGACGGGGGATGCCGGACTGGGGGCTCTCTATCTTGCCGGGGGTGTGGTTCGGGGGCACACTGACCGTCAGTTTTGCCAACCCAATTTCGGACGATCGCTTTCCCGAGAACAAAATGGTTGGATCACTGTCCGGAGCACGCGAGGTCAGGATGAAGATCTCGTGTTTTCTGAGATTTTCGGTCGCATCACCATTCTGAGGTTCGGCTACCAGGCCGATCATCCCGCGTTCCGCCGGACCGCAGCCCACAATTGCAAGACTTGTGACAAGCAATAGAATACAAGCCTTGAACCTCACCTTATCTACGCCAAATAACATCGGAAGAGATCTCGCCATTTCATAAGTTGAGCGTAAACACGCGACGTGACCTGCCCTCCGCTGGTCCCTCAGTCATAATGAGAGTCTGCAGGTTGGACTGGGTATTCGGGTTGCCCGTCTTGCGCAAGCACACTTGCAGCGGTGTCTGGTTGCCCAGCGATGATTGCGGTCTGACCGTGTTGTAGTCGTAACGCCAGAAACGGCTCTTACGCATTCGTCTACTCCTTCAGGGTCGGCACTTACCCTAAATCACGGTGAGGGATTTCGCCGGGGGCAGGGTAGACCTGTTCGGGCCTCGATTCTGCCCTGAATTGTGTCGGCGTCCTACCGGTCCATCGCCTGAATGCACGGTCAAGGGCGGCTGGGCCGGAGAGGCCTACCTGCAGGGCGATTTGCGCAACAGGCAGGGTCGTGTTCGACAAGAGGTCTTCCGTGATACTCTGGCGCACGTCGTCCTTCATCTGACTGTAGGAGGTGCCGTGTGCCCACAGGATGCGCTGGATGCGGCGTGGATGCATGCGGCAGATTTTGGAAAAGTCGTTCAGTGTCAGATCCTGATAAGCGATGTTGTCCATCAGCATGCCGCGAAGATAGGAAAGGGTCGCTTCGCTGGCGCCATCTGCGGCAAACTCCCCTCGTGAGACTTTCACCAATTCCCAGTCCAACGAGAATGGTGCCCAAAGCCAGTGCGTCGGAAATGAAATCCGCATTCCGTCGATCTGCGATGTGACGAGCGCATGTTTCGGAAGAAAACCCGGCGGAAGCCCCTGGGTGGTTGGTACAGTGATCAGGATGTCTTTTGGGTTGAATGTTTCTCCGATCCCTTTCTTTATCAAAGTCACATAAAGTGCGACGCCGACTGCATCCAACTGTGTCGACCGCTTAATGACCTTGGCGGTGCGGTGAATGTCGAAGGTTACAATGCCGGGTTTGATGGAAACGGAGTACCGCACATTATCAACCTGCTTTGAGACTTCCACCACCAGCCGGGACAGAAAATCTCCAAAGTTGAGAGCATGGGTCGCCGAATCCCGGAACGCAGGCGTTCCTTTCGTCGCTGTTTCGATTGCCACCTTTGCGCCAAAATACGGATCGCTAAGAGTTTCCGCCATATCCTCCATGGCGGAATAACAGGCGGACGCGTCAACCAGCATCGCAGGGTCGGTCAGCGCACCGGCGGGAATGCCGTTTCGGGCCAGGATCGCTTCGATATCGCCGCCCCGCGAGGTGAAGGCCTTTGCGAACGGTGACAGAATCAACATTCCGCGCGTGAAGCTCGGGCCAGATTTCCTGCTCATTCGTGCTGCTCTCTCAACGCCATCAGGTTAACCTTCTAGGACATGTTTATGACACAGGTGGCATGCGGGCTGCTCCCTCAACGCCATCAGGTTAACCTTCTAGGACATGTTTAGGACTCAGGTGGCATGAGCGGCAAACAGGATGCGCCGCTGGCATGTTAATCTACTAGCCGCAAACCATGAGACTCGGGCTATGGCCCCGCGGCTCTAGCGATCTCGGAAAGTGTTGGAGCCAGGAAATGTCGAAGGAAAACACCGTAAAAGCCAAAAAATCCTTTTTGACAGCAATACTTATTACCGGGCTGATGACTGTTTCGGCGGCGACCTTCGGCCCTGCATACGGCCAGACACCGGAAGGACAGGCCGTTGGAGCCGCGATCGAACGGGTCGCGACAGGGCTTGCTGGGCGGATCGGTTTCGCAGCGCAAGAAATCGGCGGCGACGAGGTCATCGCGTTCAATGGCGATGAAACCTTTGTCATGGCCAGCACCTACAAGGTTGCGATCGCCGCTGCGGTATTGGATCGCGTCGACAAAGGCGAACTCAGCCTCGACCAGATGGTCGATGTCACACTCGACATGATGATGATCGGGGACGCTGCGCTGAACGGCACATTCGTTCACCCTGGGCTCCAGTTGTCGATCGCGAACGTGATCGAGGTGATGATCACGGAGAGCGATAACACGGCGACCGACATCTCGATGGGACTGGCTGGAGGACCCGCGGCGGTGACCCAATATCTGCGCAGGATCGGGATCAGCGATATCAGAGTCGATCGGCCCACCGGCGAGATCATCGGGGAGTTCTATGGTTTGCCGGGACCGGCCACGCATAAACTCGCCACAGAGGTCTTCAAGGCCCGGCCGGAACTCTTGAAGATCCAGGCTGACCGCAATCTGGACTTCGAGGCGGATCCCCGCGACCAGTCAACGCCGCTTGCGATGCTGCAACTCCTGCTGGCCATCGACAGTGGCACGGCGACAAGTGCCGAGAGCCGCGACTTCCTGATTGATGTCATGTCGCGCACGCGCACCGGCGCTGGTCGGCTCAAGGGACTGCTACCCCGGGGAACGCCCGTGGCGAACAAGACCGGAACCATCGGGGGAGTGGCCAACGACGTCGGCTATATCACGCTCCCCGACGGTCGTCGGTTTGCAATCGCCGTGTTCACCAAGAGCAGCGAGACATCCGAGGCGGACAGGGATCGGGCAATTGCCGAGGTCGCCCGGTCGCTGTTCGACTACTTCCACGTTGGGCCGATGGTGAAGCAGTAAACAGTGAAACTTCGCCTTGCAGACCCTGCCAGTGCGCTCCTGCCCGGCGAAGACAGAACTCTCCGCCAAAAGCCATCGTTATCCCGCGAGGAATAACTCCAGTGAAGACTCCAATGCTAAGGAAAAACTCAGTGAAGAACCGAATGAAACCACTACCTGCCCTGCTTGTTTCGTCGCTACTGTGCGTCACACCGGCACTCGCACAGCAGGCCATGACACAGGAAGAGGGCCAGGCGACCTTTGATGCGGTCCTCGCCGAAACTGCTGAACTGATCAAGGAAATGAACATCCCGGGGCTTGGTGTAGGGGTCATCCATGGGCCCAACACCTACAGCGCCGGCCTCGGCATCACCAAGGTAGGCACCGACGAGGCTGTTACCCCTGATACGCAGTTTCAAATTGGCTCTGTGACCAAAACCTTCCTTTCGACAGTGGCCATGCAGCTGTCCGAACGGGGCGAGCTGGATTTGAACGCGCGTGTCGTCGACCTCCTGCCGTGGTGGAGGGTCGCGGATGCGGAAGCGACGTCGAAAGCGCGGGTCGTTGACCTGTTCCACCATCGCGCTGGTTGGTATGGCGACCATGGGTTCCTTCGTGTTCCTCCGGGCGGGTCGATCAGCGAGAAGGTCATGCTCCAGGCGGCTTACGTCGAGCAGCTCTATCCGTTCGATCAAACCTGGATGTACAACAACACCAGCATCACCTTCGCGACCCATGTGGTCTCGCATGCCGGCGGAAAGCCGATCGAGGACCTGATCGAAGAGAACCTGCTCACCCCGCTCGGCATGGAGTCGTCATCCTTCAACTACGACGCCACCCCGCCGGCTGAAGGCTACGCATGGGGTCACCCGCCGATCTACGGCGAAGGCGACGTCAACGATCTCACGCCGTACTACATTCCGCTGATCAGAGAGTCCGCAGCCTCCGGCGCACTCCGGTCGACGGTTAACGACATGCTGAAATACGCCCGCTTTCAGCTGGACGGCAAGGACGCTGCCGGGAACCAGCTGCTGTCCAAAGAAGCGCTGGACTATGCCCACGCTCCGGCAGTCGAGGCTGAGGCCGGCGACTTTACCGGGTTGACATGGTTCATCCACGATTACGATGGGGTCACCAGCCCCAGCCACGGCGGGAATTGGCCCGGCACGCGTTCCTTCCTGCAGCTGATCCCGGATCGCGACTTTGCCGTGGTGGTTTTGGTTCACAGCGATCGCGGATCCGAGGCCTACAAGAAAGTTGCGAATGCAATGGTCAAAGCCTTCACGGGAATCGAGGCCAACTCTCCGGTCGCAGCGGGTGTTGATCCGGCTGTGCTCGATCCCTTCGTCGGCGTCTTCAAGGGGAATTCCCAAAACATCGAGATCCGCAAAGAGGGCGATAAATATATGTTTGTGCAGTTCTCCGCATTGACCAGCGGATCGGATCCCGCGCCTGCAAATGTGGCCAATACGGCTGATGGCTATTTCATCATCACCGAAGGCCCGAACGAGGGAGCCCTTGGCGAATTGCTCAAAGATCCGTCTGGCGAACTGAACTACGTGCGATTCAACCACCGGATCTTCATTCGGGGCGAAGGGGCGGTCGATGATTTCGACCTCTCCGGGACTGTCTTCGAATAACCGGGGCGACAAGAGCCACTAATCAGGTGGAGAGGCGATCCTGCGAGGCGCAGATCGACCTCTCCACCGAACCCCAAGACTTTGACAGCGGCGGCGCGTGCCGCCACTGTCGGATTCCGCATTCGGGTGTCCCGGAAATTCAGCCTCGACTGTACGACCGACCAAGCACGAAACGACGACCAAGAGGATTTCCTTTACGTCATACTGAGCCAGCGTTTCTGATAGCAGGGACCAGGACCATTGCATCCGGCGTGTGGCACAGTGCGATTCATGCTGAATCCAAGACGGTGGGTCAGAACCTCAAGAGATGAGCAAGCTGGAAGGGATAGAGGCATGACACAGACCCCCATCAACAGCCTCGGTTCTCTGGCGAAAATCCATCGCCGCGGATTTATTGCACTTGTCGTGGCTTTTCCATTGGCGGTTCGCGCAGATTCGTCGTTGGGGGAGGGTTGGATCCTGCTTGGAGAGAGCAGGGTCAACCTTATCAAGAATTTCAGCATTGTTCCGGTCACGTTGGCAAAAGGACTCTATACGGGCCTTGTTGTCGAAGCCGTAGACAAGCCGATCTTCATCGAAAGCATAGAGGTGACGTTCACCAACGGGGAAACATCCGAGCTTCGTGTCCGGTCGATCATTGCGGCCGGAAGCCGGACCCGCAAGATGCTCCTGCCCGGCCTGGTGCGCGGCATTCGGACCGTGAAGATCATCTACAAGCGCATTCCGACGGGTGGCAGCGCAACGGTCCGAATCTACGGACGACGCAGCGGCGCCTGATCTCGATGAGAGTAATCAATAAACAACTGCTCACACTTCGCGCGCTTTTCGCCGCAATGGCCTCGATCCAGTTGGTCACGGCTGCGTCCGGAACGCTTGTGGCCCTCGACTTTGCCGCGTCCGGTGCCTCTCAGGAAGCTGCGGCGCTTGCGCCGGCATTCTACTCGCTCGGCTTCCTCGTCGGCTGTTTTCGTACGTCCCGCTGGATAACACAGATCGGCCACATCCGATCGTTCGCTGCCGGCGCGGCGATCTGCATAGCGTCGACATTGATCTTCGCCTTGACCGAATTCGTTCCGGTTCTGCTTGGTGTGCGATTCACCACTGGCCTTGCGACGGCTGCGCTTTTCGCCATCGGAGACGCCTGGGTCAGCCAATCGGCGGATGGAAACAGCCGAGGGCGCTTGCTGGCCATCTATGCAATGCTGATCGGCGCCCTTTCCGTCGGCAGCCAGATCATGATCCCTGTCCTTCCCGACGATATCAATGTCGCGTTTGTGGTGGTTTCGTTACTTTACTGCCTTGCGATCGTCATTCTGACAGCCGCCCGGACTGATCCGCCATCGGCGCACGCTGATGCCTCGGTTCGTCTCAAGGCGGTGTTCCGGGATTCCCCGACCGCCTGGCTCGGTTCGTTCACGGTCGGCATGGTCGCAACCACTCTTCTCAATGTTGGTCCCTATCGAGCGGCCACCCAAGGTATCGACGCCGCGGAAATCGCGCTTGCCATCGGGGCTCTTTATCTGGGTCGTATCGTTTTCATGTATCCCTTGGGATGGGCGTCAGACTT
Source organism: Actibacterium sp. XHP0104 (assembly GCF_025751515.1). GTDB lineage: Bacteria > Pseudomonadota > Alphaproteobacteria > Rhodobacterales > Rhodobacteraceae > Actibacterium_D. The sequence continues at coordinate 1,083 of NZ_JAOWLE010000006.1, read as the reverse complement.
CTACGATCGACGCAGGATAATCGTTGCGAACGGCTGCGTGGCATCTGCCGTGTTGCTGTACCTGTCAATCGCCGGTTCCGGAGACGGCTCGGATTACAGGGCCGTCTTGGGGACCAACCTGCAATTGGTGCTTCTTGGCTTGCTCTTTGTCCTCGGAGGCGCCCTTCTTACTGCATATTCTTTGCTTGTTGCTCATGCGATGGATCGCACGGTTCCAGTTTACGTCGCGTCGACCACAGTCACCTTGCTGTTCGTGTGGACAATGGGCGCCGTCGCCGGGCCCCTTCTGGCGAGCCTGGTTTCGGCTGCATTCGGAGACGAAGCCGCGAGTTGGCTGCTCACTTTTCTGATGGTGAGCTACACGAGTTACGTCCTCTTCAGGCTCAAAAGAGCGAAGGCCTCGGACAGAGCCGAGAAGACCGCCTTCGTAACGACCGAGACGAGCAGTCTGGAAGTCGCACCGAGCCAGAAGAAAAAGGCTAAGACATGAGCCTGCGGGCCCCCGCCTTCGATCTCGTTCGGGCTCACATCAAGGGGTCTTGGCGGTCAGATGCCACTGTGATGCCTGGCGGATGTGGCGTCTCAATGTGGAGAAGGTTCGACGCCAGACCCATCCCCTCCGCCACTTGCCAAAGCGAAAGCGTTCTCCCGATCCGGCTGACGCCGGATTTTTCCGTTGTTTTCGAGGGTTATGCGGGAGGGGCTGAGCACTGCCGCTGCCGCCAGGTGGCCCAAAAGCGGTCTCTCAGGGCCGATATTCTCCGGACCTGATGACTGCGCCGATTTGGTGCTTAGCCTCTAGGTGTCTGAAATGAGACGATTTTCTTGGAAAGCGGGCTGAACACTTCGATGCCGGTGGCATTCGCGAAGTGGAACAGAAATCGAACTCAAGCCTAATCACTCTTGAATCCAACGTCATGGCGGTGATGGACCGAAAGCATCAGGCTATGGCGGGTTGAGCCTCCCCATCTGAACTGGTCCACCGTTATGTTTAGGAAACGGAGGACTGAGAATGGCGAACAAGCGACCGAAGCCCGAAGAGATTGTCTCGAAGTTGCGGCAGGTTGAAGTTTTGATGGGGCA
>NZ_JAOWLE010000005.1 GCF_025751515.1 Actibacterium sp. XHP0104 | reverse complement strand
CCGCAATCTCGTCAAACGGGTTCATCGACATCTTAACATTCGCAAGATCAACGCCAGACCCGTCAGCCTTGACACGTACCTTGACGTTATAGTCAATCACCCGCTTCACAGGCACCAATACCTTCATAAGCTGGTCTCTCCTTCGATTTCGCCCCTGGGGTTCCGAGGCAGATTTCACGGCCATGTGTTAGCGAGTCATGGCCGTGGAAAACAGTGCAAAATCGACGCGCTTGAACATTTCCGCGCCGGATTGGCCGGGTATGGCATGGTTTCTTTGCCAAAAGTTGGCGAAACCTTACGGAATTGTAACGGCCTGCGCGGCGCCTAGCGGTTGGCGCCGGGCACCCACAGCACGTCTGCGGTGCCGTTTTCATTGGCGATACGGGCCGCGACGAAGAACCAGTCGGACAGGCGGTTGAGATATTTCACCGCCGCGGGGTTCACAGCCTCGATCTCGGCCAGCTCGACGGCCAGGCGCTCGGCGCGGCGCGACACGGTGCGGCACAGGTGCAGATGCGCGGCCAGCGGGGTGCCGCCGGGCAGGATGAAACTGCGCAGCGGGTCAAGCCCGGCATTCATCTGGTCGATCTCGGTTTCCAGCCGCACCACCTGGGCATCGACCATGCGCAGCACCGGGTAGGGCTGTTCGGCGTCCTTTTCCATGTCGGGGCGGCACAGATCGGCGCCCAGATCGAACAGGTCGTTCTGAATGGCGGCCAGGCGGGCGTCCATTTCGCCCTCGGAATGCAGCCGGGCCAAGCCGACGGTGGCGTTCACCTCGTCGGTGGTGCCATAGGTGGCGACGCGGGGCGAATGCTTGGCGACACGAGTACCATTGCCAAGCGCGGTTTCGCCGCGATCCCCGGTGCGGGTGTAGATCTTGTTGAGAACAACCATGGTCAGCCTCCATTCCGGCGTAGCAGGACAAACAGCAGGATCAGCACCACCGCGACGAACTGGGCCACGATCCGATAGCGCATCAGGCGGTTGGCGTGTTTGCGGTTAAAGTCGCCACCCTTGGCGAAACCGCCGATGCCCAACAGCAGGATAAACACCACCACCAGACAGGCGGCAGCGACGACGATGAACAGCGGGTCGTTCAGCATGGGCAATCCTTTCAGTTGGGCAGGACATAGCCGCCCCGGTGCAAAAAGCGAACCTTTTTAGCCCTTGGCGATCAACCAATCCAGCGCCCATGTGGGCAGCATACGCCGGAACAGGTTCATTGCGTAGGTCGGCGTGGTCACGAAATAGCGCGCCTTGGGGCGGGGGCTTTCCAGCGCGCGGATCAGTTTGGCGGTGACGGCGCTGGCGGGCAGCTCGAACGGGTCGCGTTCGGTGCTGGGGCCCTTGTACAGCCGCTTCAGCAGGCTGGCGCGGTATTGCTCGGCGCGGGGCGAGTTTTCCCAGTCGATCCATTTCTCGAAATGCGGGATGGATTTGACCCGGATATCCGAGGTGATCGGGCCCGGTTCGAACAGGATCACATGCAGCGGCGTGTCGCGCATCTCCAAGCGCAGCGTGTCGGTCAGACCCTCCATCGCGTATTTCGTGGCCACATAGGCCCCGCGCCATGTCAGCGGCACGAACCCCAGCACGGATGAATTGTTGATGATCCGGCCGTGGCCCTGGGCGCGCATCGCCGGGATCACCTGCCGGGTCAGTTCATGCGGGCCGAAAAGGTTGGTCTCAAAGATCTCGCGCAGCGCGCCGCGGGGCAGATCCTCGACCGCGCCGGGGCAACCGAAGGCGCCGTTGTTGAACAGCGCGTCCAGCGTGCCTCCGGTGCGCGACAGGGTCTCGGCCACGGCGGCGGTGATGCTGTCGGTGTCGGCGTAATCCAGCACGAAACTTTCCAGCCCCTCGGCCCGCAGCCGGTCACAGTCTTCGGCCCGGCGGCAGGTGGCAAAGACGCGCCATCCGTGCGCGTGCAGCCCATGCGCCGCGTCATAGCCGATGCCCGAGGAACAGCCGGTGATCAGAATGGATTTTTGCATGGCCCTGCCTGCCCGATTTTGCGCGCAAGCTAGGGCATATCGGGGGGCGGGGCAATCGGCGTGGGGCGGGGCGGCTGGCTCTTTCCTGCCGGTGGTGCTCTGCCTGCTTGCCGGGGCGGGCGGGGACCGCTATCACAACACTTATGGATGACATCGCCGACACACCCAATATCGACCCCAAGGAACTGGCCGAACCGCTGCGCCGCGCCATTGGCGAGCGCTATCTGACCTATGCGCTGTCCACGATCATGGACCGGGCGCTGCCCGATGCGCGTGATGGTCTGAAACCGGTGCACCGGCGGATTCTCTACGCCATGCGAGAGCTGAAGCTCAGCTCGACCGGGGGCTTCCGCAAATCGGCCAAGATCTCGGGCGATGTGATGGGCAACTATCATCCCCATGGCGACGCGGCGATCTATGACGCGATGGCGCGTCTGGCGCAGGATTTCAACGTGCGCTACCCGCTGGTCGACGGGCAGGGGAACTTTGGCAATATCGACGGCGACAACCCCGCCGCCAGCCGATACACCGAGGCCCGCCTGACCGCCGCCGCCGAGGCGTTGATGGAGGGGCTGGCCGAAAACGCCGTCGATTTCCGCGACAACTACGACGGCACGCTGACCGAACCTGTGGTGATGCCGGCCTCGTATCCGAACCTGTTGGCGAACGGGTCCAGCGGCATCGCGGTGGGCATGGCCACCAACATCGCCCCGCACAATATCGAAGAGCTGATCAATGCCTGCCTGCATCTGATCAAGGCCCCGAATGCGCGCGACGAGACCCTGATCGAACATATTCCCGGCCCCGATTTCCCCACCGGCGGCGTGATCGTCGAACCGCGCGAGAATATCCTCGAGGCCTATCGCACCGGCCGCGGCAGTTTCCGCCTGCGCGCCAAGTACGAGGTCGAGGATCTGGGCCGTGGCCAGTGGCAGATCGTCGTGACCGAGATCCCCTATCAGGTGCAGAAATCGCGCCTGATCGAAAAGATCGCCGAGCTGATCCAGCTGAAGAAAATTCCGATCCTGGCCGATGTGCGCGACGAAAGCGCCGATGATATCCGCCTGATCCTGGAACCGCGCACCAAGAACGTCGATCCCGAGGTTCTGATGGGCACGCTGTTCCGCCAGTCGGATCTTGAGGTGCGGTTCAGCCTGAACATGAACGTGCTGATCGACGGGCGCACCCCCAAGGTGTGCAGCCTGAAAGAGGTGCTGCGCGCCTTTCTTGATCACCGGCGCGAGGTTCTGGTGCGCCGCAGCCAGCACCGGATGGACAAGATCGACCACCGGCTTGAGGTGCTCGAAGGTTTCATCATTGCCTTCCTGAACCTTGATCGCGTGATCGACATCATCCGCTATGACGACGATCCCAAGGCCGCCTTGATGCGCGAAGACTGGTCGCTGGAACACCGCCGCGCCATGTCGGAAAAGGATTACGTCAGCCCCGGCGCGGGGCCGGGCGAGCTGTCCGAGGTGCAGGCCGAAGCGATCTTGAACATGCGCCTGCGGTCGCTGCGGCGACTTGAGGAAATCGAACTGGTGCGCGAACGCGACGCGTTGATGGCAGAGCGCGCCACGCTGGAAGACCTGCTGGAAAACGAAGACGTGCAGTGGGCCACCATTGCCGACCAGCTGCGCGAGACCCGCACCAAGTTCGGCAAGAAATCCGAAGGCGGCGCGCGCCGCAGCCAGTTCGCCGAGGCGGGCGAGGTCGAGGATGTGCCGCTGGAGGCCATGATCGAGCGCGAGCCGATTACCGTGGTCTGTTCCAAGATGGGCTGGGTGCGCGCGATGAAGGGTCATATCGACCTGAGCCAGGCGCTGAAATTCAAGGATGGCGACGAGGGGCGGTTCGCTTTCCACGCCGAAACCACCGACCGGCTGCTGTTGCTGGGGGCCAATGGGCGGTTCTACACGCTACCGGCCTCGCAGCTGCCGGGCGGGCGCGGCATGGGTGAACCCGTGCGCCTGATGGTCGATCTGCCCAACGAGGCCGAGATCGTCGATCTGTTCATCCACCGCCCCGGCGAGAAACTGTTGCTGGCCTCGTCTGCCGGTGACGGCTTCCTTGTGGCGGCCGATGATGTCGTGGCCCAGACGCGCAGCGGCAAGCAGGCGCTGAACGTCAAGGATGGCGTCGTGGCGCAGGTCTGCCGCTATGTGGCGGGCGATCACGTCGCCTGTGTGGGCGAGAACCGCAAGGTTCTGGTGTTCGCGCTGGACGAGCTGCCCGAAATGGCGCGCGGCAAGGGGGTTCGGTTGCAGAAATACAAGGATGGCGGCCTGAACGACGCCACGACCTTTACCCTGGCCGATGGCCTGTCGTGGAAAGACCCCGCCGGGCGCACCCGAACCGAGACCGACCTGACCGAATGGATGGGCAAGCGCGCGGGCACCGGCCGCATGGCGCCGCGCGGCTTCCCGCGTGACAACCGCTTTACCTGAAACGTTGAGACATCCCGCCGGGCAGGGTAACGTTTCGTTCAAACAACAAGGGGCAGGGGCCATGAACGCGATCTTTTCAAAGCTGCGCACCGGGGCATTTGCGGCGGGGATGGTCCTGCTGGCGGCCTGCACCGCGTCGAACGATCTGAACGAACCACCCGTGCCGATGGGTGATTTCCTGCTGGGCTATGCGATCGTGGTGGCCGATGAGGCCAAGATGGTGCCGCCCTCGCGCAGCGCCACGCCCGAGGAATGGAAAGCCGTTCTCAGCGACCAGGTGAAGCAGCGGTTTGGCCGCTATGACGGCACCCGCTATTACCACATCGCCCTGGCGGTCGATGCCTATGCGCTGGCCGTGCCGGGTGTTCCGGTGCTGGTCTCGCCGAAATCGGCGCTGGTGGTGTCGGCCACGATCTGGGACGACGAGGCCGGCAAGAAACTGAATGAAGAGCCCAAGCAGATCACCATCCTGGAAAACATCTCTGGCAAGACATTCATCGGCTCGGGCCTGACACAGACCCGCGAAGTGCAGATGGAAAACCTGTCGCGCAACGCCGCGAAGAAGGTCGAAGAGTGGATGTCCGAGAACGCCGCCGAATGGTTCGGCGAGATCGGCGCCGCGCCCATGGCCGAACTGTCAGAGGATGCCGCCCCCGCCCCCGAGGGTGAGATCAGCGTTCAGCCCCTTGCCCCCGTGGCTCAGTAACCGCGCCAAAACAGCCGTAAATGCCAACAGGCGCTTGATTTCCGGCGCTGCAGGCAATAAGTAGCCCGCGATGTTGAATCGGGCCACTGTCGGCCCCCTAATCCATGAGGCGCCACGACATGGCTAAGGCAAAGTTTGAACGCACGAAACCGCACGTGAACATCGGCACGATTGGCCACGTTGACCACGGCAAGACGACCCTGACGGCAGCGATCACCAAGTATTTTGGTGACTTCAAAGCCTATGACCAGATTGACGGCGCGCCCGAAGAGAAGGCCCGCGGCATCACCATCTCGACCGCCCACGTCGAGTATGAGACCGAAGCCCGTCACTATGCCCACGTCGACTGCCCCGGCCACGCCGACTATGTGAAGAACATGATCACCGGTGCCGCCCAGATGGACGGCGCGATCCTGGTTGTGAACGCTGCTGACGGCCCGATGCCGCAGACCCGCGAGCACATCCTGCTGGGTCGCCAGGTGGGCATTCCCTACATGGTCGTGTTCATGAACAAGGTTGACCCGGTCGACGACGAAGAGCTGCTGGAGCTGGTCGAGATGGAACTCCGCGAGCTGCTGAGCTCGTATGAAAATCCCGGCGACGATATTCCGATCATTGCCGGTTCGGCCCTGGCCGCGATGGAAGGCCGTGACCCGGAAATCGGCGAAGAGAAGATCAAAGCCCTGATGGCCGCCGTGGACGAATACATCCCGACCCCGGCCCGCGCTGTTGACCTGCCCTTCCTGATGCCGGTTGAAGACGTGTTCTCGATCTCGGGCCGCGGCACCGTTGTGACCGGCCGTGTCGAGCGTGGCGTGATCAACGTTGGCGACGAGATTGAAATCGTCGGCATCCGCGACACCAAGAAAACCACCTGTACCGGTGTGGAAATGTTCCGCAAGCTGCTGGACCGCGGTGAAGCCGGCGACAACATCGGCGCCCTGCTGCGTGGTGTTGAGCGTGATGGCGTCGAGCGCGGCCAGGTTCTGTGTAAGCCCGGCTCGGTGACCCCGCACACCAAGTTCGAAGCCGAAGCCTATATCCTGACCAAGGAAGAAGGCGGCCGTCACACCCCGTTCTTCGCGAACTACCGTCCGCAGTTCTACTTCCGTACCACGGACGTGACCGGGACCGTGATTCTGCCGGAAGGCACCGAGATGGTGATGCCGGGCGACAACCTGAAGTTCAACGTTGAACTGATCGCGCCGATCGCCATGGAAGACGGCCTGCGCTTCGCCATCCGTGAAGGCGGCCGCACCGTCGGCGCCGGCGTCGTCTCGAAAATCATCGAGTAATCGCAGCCGGCCACCGGCCGACGCGAGACAAGATCAGGGGCCGCCCGATGGGGCGGCCCTTTTTCATGCCCGGAATCAGGTTTAGGAAATTATCGCCTTATGCGTTAGCGTAGATCTTGCCATTCTAACATGGGGGGATTTTTCGTGGCGATCATGGGGACGGTGAAACTGGTGGCCTACGGCTTTGTGCCGCAGGGCTATGCAACATGCGATGGCCAGTCATTGGCCATATCCAGCCATACGGCACTTTTCTCTCTGTTGGGGGTCAGCTTTGGCGGCAATGGCACGACCGAGTTCAGGCTGCCCGACCTGTCAGGCCGCGTGCCGATCCATGTCGGGCCCAAGAACCCTCTGGGCCATGTGGGCGGGCAGCGCAACGTGACGCTGAACATCGGCACGATGCCCTCGCACCAGCACCCGGTCATGGCCAGCTCGGCCGAGGCCACCAGCAGCACCCCGGCGAACACCCTTCTGGCCGCCGGCGCCCCGCGCGGGGCGGCGATCTATCGGCCGCTGGGCGGCGGGACCAAGGTGAACCAGGAAGAACATGTTCTGGCCGAGACCGGCGGCGGCCAGCCGCATGACAACATGCAGCCCTACAACACGCTGCATTACGTCATCGCGCTTGAGGGCACCTATCCGTCACGCTCGTCCGGCATAGCTCCTCTGGAGGAGGAGGACTATATCGGCGACGTGCGCCCGATGGCCTATGGGTTTGCCCCGCGTAACTGGGCGCAGTGCAACGGCCAGTTGCTGCCGATCCAGCAATATCAATCGCTGTTCGCGCTGATCGGCACCACCTATGGCGGCAACGGCCAGACCAGCTTTGCCCTGCCCGACCTGCGTGGGCGGGTGGCGCTGTCACAGGGCCAGCGCGAAGGCGAAAACTACAAGCTTGGTGCGCGGGCGGGCCACGAAGAGGTCGCATTAGAGACCTCGCAGATCCCGCCGCACAATCACCAGACCGAACTGGCAATGGGCGCCGCAACCACCACCGATCCGCAGGGCAACATGCTGGCCTCGGAGGCGGCGGCTTTCAACAGCGGCACCAAGGACGAGAACATGAATGCCGTGTCCGTCGGCGCGCCGCCGGGTGCGGGTGTCGCGCATAACAACATGATGCCATTCGAAACGGTCAATTACTGCATCTGCCTGCAGGGCCTGTTTCCGTCGCGCAATTAAGGGGAAGAGACATGACGATCTACATAGGCGACATCATGCTGTTCGGCGGCACTTTCGCTCCGTCCTCGTTTCAGATGTGCAATGGCCAGATTCTGGCGATCAATCAGTTCCAGGCGCTGTTCTCGTTGATCGGCACCAGCTATGGCGGCGATGGGCACACGACCTTTGCGCTGCCCGACCTGCGCGACCGCGTGCCGCTGCATATGGGGCAGGGGCCGGGGCTGACCAACCGGCCGATCGGGTCGCGTGATGGGGCCGATACCGTCAGCCTTTTGCCGCAGCACGCGCCGGCCCACAGCCACACGATGCGCGCCAGCAGGGATGGGCCGCAAGCCTCGAATGCCGGCCTGCTGGCCTCGGCGACAATCTATCGCGTTCAGGATGGCTCGGCGCTGGACAGGCTTGACCTTGATATGGTCGACAACACCCCCCCGGTGCCGGCCGCGCCGCATGAGAACCGCCAGCCTTATCTGGCGATGAACTACTGGATCGCGGTCGACGGGGTGTACCCAAGCCGGTCATAGAAAACTTGCAATATATGCGATTCTGGTGAAGCATTATTCGCTAACCAAGAATTTTCCGAGAATAATACAACCATTGGTGGGGACTGATTATGAACTATTTCAAGACCATGCTGGGTGCGGCTGCGGCCGTTCTGGCCTTGGGCGCGCCGAATATTGCCTCGGCCTCGACGCTTTCGGGCGAGCAGTTGCGGATCAGCTATGACGGCTGCCTTGGGTGCAACCTGTACCCCTCCGACACCGTGACCGTTGGCGCCGGAGCCGAGTTGAGTTCTGGCGACGGATCAAGCCTGGACACTAATTTTCTATTTGGCGGCGAGTATGTCGATTTTACCGGCACCTCGATCATCACCCATCTGACCGGTAGTGCGACGCTGCAGCTGATCGTCGAGATTCTCGATACAGCCGGGGTCGAACCGATCGTGAATGGACTGTCTTTGATCAGCGCAACCCCGGGCGAGGTGTTGAGCGGCGCGGGCTTTACCGAGGTCGTCAGCGACACGCTGTTCAAGGTTCACATGAACTTTGACGGAGATGGCGGCACCATCGAAGTGGGTCTGAGCTTCCGCTCTGTGACCGAGCCGCCTGTGCCTCCGAGCGTGGTTCCGCTTCCGGCTGGTGGCGTGCTGCTGCTGGGCGGGCTGGGGGCCCTTGGGCTGTTGCGCCGCCGCAAAGCCTGACGCAAGATACCTGCATCAGGGCCGCCTTGGGCGGCCCTTTTGCCCTAAGGAGCACGAATGCGACGGCTTATCCTGGCGATGCTGCTGCTAACCGGCCCGGCCTGGGCCACCGCTGATGGCCCCGATGCCTGGCGGGTATACCGGGTGGCGCCCGGCGACATGCTGAACCTGCGTACCGGGCCGGGCACGGCCCATCCGGTGATCGGCACGCTGGCCCATGATGCGCGCGGCCTTCAGGCCGAGATCTGCGTACCGACCCTGACTTTCGCGCAATATGACGCCATGGACGACGCAACCCGCGCGCAGCTGGCAACTTTGCCGCGCTGGTGCCTGCTGTCGCGTGAGGGTGCACGGCTGGGCTGGGCCTCGGGCGCCTATCTGACCGAAGACGCGGGCGACTAGGCGTGCGGGAATTCCTGCCCCGGCGCATGATTTGCCCTTGCAAACCGGCGGGCGCTTTCGTATCTCATCGACCGGCCTTAGGGGTATAGCTCAGCTGGTAGAGCGACGGTCTCCAAAACCGTAGGTCGCGGGTTCGAACCCTGCTGCCCCTGCCAGGCCACATCCGGACAGTCAGGTCGCCAGACGGGCAGGGTTGAAATCTGCCTCTGATGGGCGTATCTGCTGCGCGTTGACAGAAGATCGGGATCATCATGGCGAAAGCGAACCCCCTACAGTTCATTCAGCAGACTCGCGCTGAAACGACCAAGATCTCTTGGCCGACCCGCCGCGAGGTGATGCTGACCACGGCTATGGTTGTGGCCCTGGCCGCGGTTGCCGCGCTGTTCTTTACGCTGGTCGATCTGGTGATCCGGGTCGGTCTGACCGAGCTGCTGGCGCTGTTCGGCTGACGGTTTTCACGGTCATGGCCTTGAAATGACGGGGCCATGCCGGTAATGCGGGCGCATCTTCGGACACCGGCGCGCATCGATTCGGGTTGCGCGCTGTTTTGTGTTCGGCAGAGCAGCGGGTGAACCGCACGGAATTTGGAATGAATTCGGCGCCTCGCGTCGATCGAGATGAGGTAACGGGCAAGATGGCGAAGCGGTGGTATTCGGTGAGCGTGCTCTCGAATTTCGAGAAGAAAATCGCTGAACAGATCAAGGCCGCTGTCATCGAGAAGGGCCTTGAGGATCAGATCGAAGAAGTGCTGGTGCCCACCGAAGAGGTGATCGAGGTGCGCCGCGGCAAGAAGGTGACGACCGAGCGCCGCTTCATGCCCGGCTATGTGCTGGTGCGCATGGAGATGTCGGATGCCGGCTATCACCTGATCAACTCGATCAACCGCGTCACCGGTTTTCTGGGGCCTCAGGGCCGCCCGATGCCGATGCGCGACGCCGAGGTGAACGCGATCCTCAACCGCGTCGAAGAGGGCGTCGAGGCTCCGCGCACGCTGATCCATTTCGAGATCGGCGAAAAGGTGAACGTGACCGACGGCCCGTTCGAGGGCTTCGACGGCATGGTCGAGGAAGTGGACGACGACAACCAGCGCCTCAAGGTGGCGGTGTCGATCTTTGGCCGGGCAACCCCGGTCGAGCTGGAATTCACGCAGGTCGCGAAACAGGCCTGATGTGATCACTGTGGGAGGCACGCGGGCGCGCCCGACGGCCGGACCACTAAACCGATGCATCGGGTCACGCGTGACCGGGTGCGGTGAGAAAAGGAGAAGGCCAGATGGCCAAGAAACTCGTAGGCAAGATGAAGCTGCAGATCCCTGCCGGCAAAGCGAACCCGTCGCCGCCGGTTGGCCCGGCCCTGGGTCAGCGCGGGATCAACATCATGGAATTCTGCAAGGCGTTCAACGCCAAGACGCAGGACATGGAGCCGGGCGCACCCTGCCCGACCGTGATCACCTATTACCAGGACAAATCCTTCACGATGGACATCAAGACGCCCCCCGCGTCGTTCTATCTGAAGAAGGCCGCCGGCCTGAAGCCCGTGGGCAAGCGTAACCGCCCCCGTGGTGCCGAGAAGCCCGGCCGTGAAACCATCGCTACCGTGACCGTCGCCCAGGTGCGCGAGATCGCCGAAGCGAAAATGAAGGATCTGAACGCCAACGACGTTGAAGGCGCAATGCAGATCATCCTGGGGTCGGCCCGTTCGATGGGCATCGAGGTGAAAGGTTAATCGCCATGGCAAAGTTTGGTAAACGCACCCGCGCCGCTCGCGAAGCCTTCGCTGGCAAAGAAGAACTGTCGGTCGAAGAGGCCATCGCACTGGTTAAAGGCAATGCCTCGGCCAAGTTCGATGAAACCGTCGAGATCGCCCTGAACCTGGGCGTCGATCCGCGCCACGCCGACCAGATGGTCCGCGGTGTTGTCGGCCTGCCCAACGGCACCGGCAAAACCGTTCGCGTCGCCGTGTTCGCCCGTGGCCCCAAGGCCGATGAAGCCACCGCCGCCGGTGCCGACATCGTGGGCGCCGAAGATCTGATGGAAACCATCCAGTCGGGCAAGATCGAGTTCGATCGCTGCATCGCCACCCCGGACATGATGCCGATCGTCGGCCGTCTGGGTAAGATCCTGGGCCCGCGCAACCTGATGCCGAACCCCAAGGTTGGCACCGTGACCATGGACGTCAAGGCCGCCGTCGAGGCCGCCAAGGGCGGTGAGGTTCAGTTCAAGGCCGAGAAAGCCGGTGTCGTGCACGCCGGTGTTGGCAAGGCATCGTTCGACGACGCCAAGCTGGCCGAGAACATCCGCGCCTTCGTGGATGCCGTTCAAAAGGCCAAGCCGACCGGCGCCAAGGGCACCTACATGAAAAAGATCGCCATCAGCTCGACCATGGGCCCCGGCGTGTCGATCGACGTGGCCAGCGCCACCGGCAACTAAGCCGCAGATCGCAAAGATCGGAAAGGGCGCCCCTTGGGGCGCCTTTTTCTTTGCCGCGATATCTGCGCGTGACATTTGCCGATCACGATGACGTGGGGTAAAGTCGATTCACAAAAATCGTCAGGCATTGCCCCTTGCCCCGATGGGCAAATCCCCCTAAACCGCAACCTCGCAAGCCAGCGTGCGATTCGTCGTGCGCTGTTTTGCGTTTCGTCCAAGACGGTGGGTGGGGCCAATCTGGCTTCCTTAATTTCCTGCCTGAGACGGGAAACGACAAGATTAGCCGTGGGTTAAACCTCGGGCGAACTTGGCAGTGCCCCGTAATGCGGACCTGAACGCAGGGTTAACGCCCTGCAAATAAGAGCCGGGGGGCGAGAGCCTCCCATACTTGGAGTAGAACTGTGGATAGAGCCCAGAAAGAGAAGTTGGTCGAGGAACTCGGCCAGATCTTTGAAAGCTCTGGCGTGGTCGTGGTTGCACACTACGCAGGTCTCACGGTTGCCGAGATGCAAGACCTCCGCTCGCAAATGCGCGAAGCCGGTGCGTCTGTTCGCGTCGCCAAGAACAAGCTCGCCAAGATCGCCCTTGAAGGCAAACCCTGCGCAAGCATCGGTGACCTTCTGACGGGCATGACCGTTCTTACCTACTCGGAAGACCCCGTGGCTGCTGCCAAGGTTGCCGAGGCCTATGCCAAGGGCAATGACAAGTTTGTCATCCTTGGTGGTGCAATGGGTGAGAACGCTCTGGACCAGGCCGGTGTCAAAGCTGTCGCCGCTATGCCGTCGCGTGAAGAGCTTATCGCTTCGATCGTTGGCTGCATCGGTGCGCCTGCTTCGAACATCGCTGGTGCCATTGGTGCGCCTGCTTCGAACATCGCGAGCATCCTCTCGACCATCGAGGAGCGTGCGGAAGCCGCTTAAGCAACTTGGAGCCTGTGTGGGGTATTGAACACCCTGCGTTGGAACACATCAGATAGAACGGAAAACCTGAAATGGCTGATCTGAAAGCACTGGCCGAACAAATCGTTGGCCTGACCCTCCTGGAAGCCCAGGAACTGAAAACCATCCTGAAAGACGAATACGGCATCGAGCCCGCCGCTGGCGGCGCTGTCATGGTTGCTGGCCCGGCTGCTGACGCCGGCGCTGCTGCCGAAGAGAAAACCGAATTCGACGTGATCCTGAAGGCCGCTGGCGCCAACAAGATCAACGTGATCAAAGAAGTCCGCGCCATCACCGGCCTGGGCCTGAAAGAAGCCAAAGAGCTGGTCGAAGCCGGCGGCAAGGCTGTCAAAGAGCAGGTCTCGAAGGACGAAGCCGAAGACATCAAAGCCAAGCTGGAAGCAGCTGGCGCCGAAGTCGAGCTCAAGTAATTCATCGCGGCCTTTTGTGCCGCGAGCAGAAAAACAGGCTGGTCCCGACGGAAAGTCGGGTCCAGCCGAACCTGTCTTAGAAAGGGCTTGTCGCCCAAGCCCTTTCTAAGGCGCGGTTATTAGGTTCGGGAGCGGCCGGTGGGACGGCTCGCAGGAATGGAACCTGACCCCCTTCATTCGTGAGCGGCGCGCAGCCGGGGCCCGACGGCATGCGCAGACGCGAAGACGAAAGGTGACGACGCACATGGCGCAGACGTATGTTGGCCAGAAACGCATTCGCAAATTCTACGGTAAAATCCGCGAAGTTCTGGAGATGCCGAACCTCATCGAGGTTCAGAAATCCTCTTATGACTTGTTCCTGAATTCCGGCGACCAGCCGCAGCCCGCCGATGGCGAGGGCATTCAGGGCGTGTTCCAGTCGGTTTTCCCGATCAAGGACTTCAATGAAACCGCGGTTCTGGAATTCGTTCGCTACGAACTGGAAAAACCGAAATACGACGTTGATGAATGCATGCAGCGCGACATGACCTACAGCGCCCCGCTGAAGGTCACCCTGCGCCTGATCGTGTTCGATGTCGACGAGGACACCGGCGCCAAGTCGGTCAAGGACATCAAGGAACAGGACGTGTTCATGGGCGATATGCCCCTGATGACGCCCAACGGCACCTTCATCGTCAACGGCACCGAGCGTGTGATCGTTTCCCAGATGCACCGTTCGCCCGGTGTGTTCTTCGACCACGACAAGGGCAAGACGCACTCGTCGGGCAAGCTGCTCTTTGCCTGCCGCATCATTCCCTATCGCGGCTCGTGGCTGGATTTCGAATTCGACGCCAAGGACATCGTGTTCGCCCGTATCGACCGTCGCCGCAAGCTGCCGGTGACGACCCTGCTTTATGCGCTGGGTCTCGATCAGGAAGGCATCATGGATGCCTATTACGACACCGTCGATTACAAGCTGGAAAAGAACAAGGGCTGGGTCACCAAGTTCTTCCCCGAGCGTGTGCGTGGCACCCGCCCCAGCTATGATCTGGTTGACGCGGCCACCGGCGAAGTCATCGCCGAGGCTGGCCAGAAGGTCACCCCGCGCGCCGTCAAGAAGATCATCGACGAAGGCAAGATCACCAACCTGCTGGTGCCTTTCGACCGCATCGTCGGCAAATATGTCGCCAAGGACATCATCAACGAAGAAACCGGCGCGATCTATGTCGAGGCCGGCGATGAGCTGACCTGGGATCTGGATAAGGACGGCGAAGTCATCGGCGGGTCGCTGAAAGAGCTGATGGATGCGGGCATCACCCACATCCCGGTTCTCGACATCGACAACATCAATGTCGGCCCCTACATCCGCAACACCATGGCGCAAGACAAGAACATGAGCCGCGACACCGCGCTCATGGACATCTACCGCGTCATGCGCCCGGGCGAGCCGCCCACCGTCGAGGCCGCCACCGCCCTGTTCGAAACCCTGTTCTTCGACAGCGAGCGCTATGACCTGTCGGCCGTGGGCCGCGTCAAGATGAACATGCGCCTGGCGCTCGAGAAACCCGACACCCAGCGCACGCTGGATCGCGACGACATCGTGGCCTGCATCAAGGCCCTGGTCGAACTGCGCGACGGCAAGGGCGACATCGACGACATCGACCATCTGGGCAACCGTCGTGTGCGTTCGGTCGGCGAGCTGATGGAAAACCAGTATCGCGTCGGCCTGCTGCGCATGGAACGCGCGATCAAGGAACGCATGTCGTCGGTCGAGATCGACACCGTCATGCCGCAAGACCTGATCAACGCGAAACCGGCCGCGGCCGCCGTGCGCGAGTTCTTTGGCTCGTCGCAGCTGTCGCAGTTCATGGACCAGACCAACCCGCTGTCCGAAGTCACCCACAAACGCCGCCTGTCGGCGCTTGGCCCGGGTGGTCTGACGCGCGAGCGTGCGGGCTTTGAGGTTCGCGACGTGCACCCGACCCACTATGGCCGGATGTGCCCGATTGAAACGCCCGAAGGTCCGAACATCGGTCTGATCAACTCGCTGGCCACCTATGCCCGCGTGAACAAATACGGCTTCATCGAAACCCCCTATCGCCGGGTCATCGAGGGACAGGTCACCGACGAGGTGAACTATATGTCCGCGACCGAGGAAATGCGTCACACCGTGGCGCAGGCCAACGCGCAGCTGGATGAAAGCGGCAAGTTCATCAACGATCTGGTTTCGACCCGCCAGTCGGGCGAATACATGCTGGCCCCGCGCGAGCATGTCGACCTGATCGACGTGTCGCCGAAACAGCTGGTTTCGGTCGCCGCCTCGCTGATTCCGTTCCTTGAAAACGACGACGCCAACCGCGCTCTGATGGGCTCGAACATGCAGCGTCAGGCCGTGCCTCTGCTGCAGGCCGAGGCGCCGCTGGTCGGCACCGGCATCGAAAGCAAGGTCGCGATTGACTCGGGCGCGGCCATCCAGGCCCGCCGCGGCGGCGTGATCGACCAGGTCGACGCGACCCGTATCGTTGTGCGCGCCACCGAAGATCTGGAACCCGGCGATCCGGGCGTCGACATCTATCGTCTGCGCAAGTTCCAGCGGTCGAACCAGAACACCTGCATCAACCAGCGTCCGCTGGTGAAAGTGGGCGACATGGTCGGCAAGGGCGAGGTCATCGCCGACGGCCCGTCGACCGACATGGGCGAACTGGCCCTCGGCAAGAACGTGATCGTCGCCTTCATGCCCTGGAACGGCTACAACTACGAAGACTCGATCCTGATCTCGGAACGCATCGCGCGTGACGACGTGTTCACCTCGGTCCATATCGAGGAATTCGAAGTCGCCGCCCGTGACACCAAGCTTGGGCCCGAGGAAATCACCCGCGACATTCCGAACGTCGGTGAAGAAGCGCTGCGCAACCTCGACGAGGCCGGCATCGTTTACATCGGCGCCGATGTCGAGCCGGGCGATATCCTGGTCGGCAAGATCACCCCCAAAGGTGAATCGCCGATGACCCCCGAGGAAAAACTGCTGCGCGCGATCTTTGGCGAAAAGGCCAGCGACGTGCGTGACACCTCGCTGCGCGTCAAGCCGGGCGATTACGGCACCGTGGTCGAGGTGCGCGTCTTTAACCGCCACGGCGTGGAAAAAGACGAGCGTGCCCTGCAGATCGAACGCGAAGAAGTCGAGCGCCTGGCGCGCGACCGCGACGACGAGCTGCACATCCTCGAGCGCAACATCTATGCCCGCCTCAAGGGCATGATCCTTGGCAAGACCGCCGTCAAAGGCCCCAAGGGCGTCAAGTCGAACTCGGAAATCACCGAAGAGCTGCTCGACACCCTGTCGCGCGGCCAATGGTGGCAACTGGCCCTCGGTGACGAGGCCGACGCCGCCCAGGTCGAAGCGCTGCATTCGCAGTTCGAGGCCCAGAAACGTGCGCTTGAGCACCGTTTCGAGGACAAGGTCGAGAAAGTGCGCCGTGGCGACGATCTGCCCCCGGGCGTGATGAAGATGGTCAAGGTGTTCGTGGCGGTGAAGCGCAAGCTGCAGCCGGGCGACAAGATGGCCGGCCGTCACGGCAACAAGGGTGTGATCTCGCGCGTTGTGCCGATGGAAGACATGCCCTTCCTGGCCGACGGCACCCCGGTCGATTTCTGCCTCAACCCGCTGGGCGTGCCCTCGCGGATGAACGTCGGGCAGATTCTGGAAACCCACATGGGCTGGGCCGCGCGCGGTCTGGGCCTCAAGATCGACGATGCCCTTCAGGACTATCGCCGCACGGGTGACCTGACCCCGGTGAAAGAGGCCATGCGCATCGCCTATGGCGAGGATGTCTTCGAGGAAGGCATCACCGGCATGGACGAGGATCAGCTGGTCGAGGCCGCTGGCAACGTCATTCGTGGCGTGCCGATCGCGACCCCGGTTTTCGACGGTGCCAAAGAGGCCGACGTGAACGACGCCCTGGCCCGTGCCGGGTTCGATCAGTCGGGTCAGTCGATCCTGTTCGACGGCCGCACCGGCGAGCAATTCGCCCGCCCGGTGACCGTGGGTGTCAAATACCTGCTGAAACTGCACCACCTTGTGGACGACAAGATCCACGCCCGTTCGACCGGCCCCTACAGCCTGGTCACCCAGCAGCCGCTGGGCGGTAAGGCGCAGTTCGGTGGTCAGCGCTTTGGTGAGATGGAAGTCTGGGCTCTGGAAGCCTACGGCGCCGCCTACACCCTGCAAGAGATGCTGACGGTCAAGTCGGACGACGTTGCAGGCCGGACCAAGGTTTATGAATCGATCGTCAAGGGCGAGGACAACTTCGAGGCCGGCGTGCCTGAGAGCTTCAACGTGCTCGTGAAAGAAGTCCGCGGCCTCGGCCTGAACATGGAACTCCTGGATGCGGAGGATGAGGAATAGGTCTGATTTGTGATACCAGCTTGGATTGCATATCTGGGTTTCCCGATTGGGGTGGTGCTGATTGTCGCCGCATTCTGGAAACCCTGTGCCGCCAGCCCCTGGTATGACCCGGAAAGACCAAAAGCCTTTGTCTGGGGCATCTTGCTTTTAGCTACTGCCGCAGACGCCGCAATCTTTGGATATTTACCCATTTGGGGAGAATAGAATGAACCAGGAACTGACAACCAACCCGTTCAACCCGCTGGCCCAGCCCAAGCAGTTTGACGAAATCAAGGTCTCTCTGGCCTCGCCGGAACGCATCCTGTCGTGGTCCTATGGCGAGATCAAGAAACCGGAAACCATCAACTACCGCACGTTCAAGCCCGAGCGTGACGGCCTGTTCTGCGCGCGTATCTTTGGCCCGATCAAGGATTACGAATGCCTCTGCGGCAAATACAAGCGCATGAAATATCGCGGCGTTGTCTGCGAGAAATGCGGCGTCGAGGTCACCCTGCAAAAGGTGCGCCGCGAACGCATGGGCCATATCGAACTGGCCGCGCCCGTCGCGCATATCTGGTTCCTGAAATCGCTGCCCAGCCGCATCGGCCTGATGCTGGACATGACGCTGCGTGATCTGGAACGCGTGCTGTATTTCGAAAACTACGTTGTCATCGAGCCGGGCCTGACCGACCTGACCTATGGTCAGATGATGACCGAAGAAGAATACATGGACGCCCAGGATCTGTACGGCACCGACGCCTTTACCGCCGGTATCGGCGCCGAGGCCATCCGCGAGATGCTGAGCCAGATCGACCTGGAATCCGAGGCTGACCGCCTGCGCGAAGAGCTGAAGGAAGCCACCGGCGAACTGAAGCCCAAGAAGATCATCAAGCGCCTGAAAGTGGTCGAGTCGTTCCTGGAATCGGGCAACCGCCCGGAATGGATGATCCTGACCGTCGTGCCGGTCATCCCGCCGGAACTGCGCCCGCTGGTGCCGCTGGATGGTGGCCGTTTCGCGACCTCGGATCTGAACGATCTGTATCGCCGCGTCATCAACCGTAACAACCGCCTCAAGCGCCTGATCGAACTGCGCGCGCCCGACATCATCGTCCGCAACGAAAAGCGGATGCTGCAAGAGTCGGTCGATGCCCTGTTCGACAACGGCCGCCGCGGCCGCGTGATCACCGGCGCCAACAAGCGCCCGCTGAAATCGCTGTCGGACATGCTGAAAGGCAAGCAGGGCCGTTTCCGTCAGAACCTTCTGGGGAAACGCGTCGACTTTTCGGGCCGTTCGGTCATCGTGACCGGCCCCGAGCTGAAGCTGCACCAGTGCGGCCTGCCCAAGAAGATGGCTCTCGAGCTGTTCAAGCCGTTCATCTACTCGCGGCTTGAGGCCAAGGGCCTGTCGTCGACCGTGAAACAGGCGAAGAAACTGGTCGAGAAAGAGCGTCCCGAGGTTTGGGACATCCTCGACGAGGTGATCCGCGAGCACCCGGTTCTGCTGAACCGCGCGCCGACGCTGCACCGTCTGGGCATCCAGGCGTTCGAGCCGATCCTGATCGAAGGCAAGGCCATTCAGCTGCACCCGCTGGTCTGTTCGGCCTTTAACGCCGACTTTGACGGCGACCAGATGGCCGTTCACGTCCCGCTGAGCCTTGAGGCCCAGCTGGAAGCCCGCGTTCTGATGATGTCGACGAACAACGTTCTGTCGCCCGCCAACGGCGCGCCGATCATCGTTCCGTCGCAGGATATGATCCTGGGTCTCTACTACATCTCGATGGAGCGTAAGGGCATGAAGGGCGAAGGCATGTCCTTTGCCTCGGTCGAAGAGATCGAGCACGCCCTGAACGCCGGCGAAGTGCATCTGCACGCCAAGATCACCGCCCGCGTCAAGCAGATCGACGGCGAAGGCAACGAGG
This sequence comes from Actibacterium sp. XHP0104, assembly GCF_025751515.1. GTDB lineage: Bacteria > Pseudomonadota > Alphaproteobacteria > Rhodobacterales > Rhodobacteraceae > Actibacterium_D. The sequence goes on along the minus strand of NZ_JAOWLE010000005.1, from coordinate 254,907 downwards.
TCTACCAGCGCTTTGAAACCACTCCGGGCCGTGTGCGCCTGGGTGCTTTGCTGCCGCTGAACGCCAAGGCGCCGTTCGAGCTGGTCAACCGTCTGCTGCGCAAGAAAGAGGTGCAGCAGGTCATCGACACCGTCTACCGTTACTGCGGTCAGAAAGAGTCGGTCATCTTCTGTGACCAGATCATGCGCATGGGTTTCCAGGAGGCCTTCAAGGCCGGTATCTCGTTCGGCAAGGACGACATGCTGATCCCCGAAACCAAGTGGACCATCGTCGACGGCGTGCGCGACCAGGTGAAGGAATTCGAACAACAGTACATGGACGGCCTGATTACCCAGGGCGAAAAGTACAACAAGGTTGTCGATGCTTGGTCGAAATGCTCGGACGAGGTGGCGGCCGCGATGATGGCCGAGATCTCGGCCATGCGGTTCGACGATGCCGGTGCCGAGAAAGAGCCCAACAGCGTCTACATGATGTCGCACTCGGGTGCGCGGGGTTCGCCGGCGCAGATGAAACAGCTGGGCGGTATGCGCGGCCTGATGGCCAAACCGTCGGGCGAGATCATCGAAACGCCGATTATCTCGAACTTTAAAGAAGGTCTGACCGTGCTCGAGTACTTCAACTCGACCCACGGTGCCCGTAAGGGTCTGGCCGATACCGCGCTGAAAACCGCGAACTCGGGCTATCTGACCCGTCGTCTGGTCGACGTGGCGCAGGACTGCATCGTGCGCAGCAACGACTGCGGCACCGACAACGCGATCACCGCCGAGGCTGCCGTCAATGACGGCGAGGTCGTGGCGTCGCTGGCGGAACGCATCCTGGGCCGTGTCGCGGCCGAGGACGTGCTGCGCCCCGGCACCGACGAGGTGCTGGTCAGCCGCAACGAGCTGATCGACGAGCGCAAGGCGGATGCGATCGAAAAGGCGGGTCTCGCCTCGATCCGCATGCGCAGCCCGCTGACCTGCGACGCCGAAGAAGGCGTCTGCGCGATGTGCTATGGCCGTGACCTGGCTCGCGGCACCATGGTGAACGTCGGCGAAGCCGTCGGCATCATCGCCGCCCAGTCGATCGGTGAACCCGGCACGCAGCTGACGATGCGGACCTTCCACATCGGCGGTATCGCCCAGGGTGGTCAGCAGTCGTTCCAGGAAGCGGGTCAGGAAGGCAAGATCGAGTTCCGCAACCCGAACCTGCTGGAAAACGCCGCCGGCGAGATGATCGTCATGGGCCGCAACATGCAGATGCTGATCATCGACGATAACGGTGTCGAACGCGCAAGCCACAAGCTGGGCTATGGTACCAAGGTCCACGTGACCGAAGGCACCAAGATCAAGCGTGGCGACAAGCTGTTCGAGTGGGACCCCTACACCCTGCCGATCATCGCCGAAAAGGCCGGTGTGGCCAAGTTCGTCGACCTGGTGTCGGGCATCTCGGTGCGCGACGATACCGACGATGCGACCGGCATGACCCAGAAGATCGTGACCGACTGGCGCAACGCGCCCAAGGGCAACGAGCTTAAGCCCGAGATCATCATCATGGGCGAAGACGGCGAGCCGGTGCGCAACGAAGCGGGCAACCCGGTCACCTACCCGATGTCGGTTGACGCCATTCTGTCGGTCGAAGACGGTCAGGATGTCAAAGCCGGTGACGTTGTCGCGCGTATCCCGCGCGAAGGCGCCAAGACCAAGGACATCACCGGTGGTCTGCCGCGTGTGGCCGAACTGTTCGAGGCACGCCGCCCCAAAGATCACGCCATCATCGCCGAAATCGATGGTTACGTGCGCTTTGGCCGCGACTACAAGAACAAGCGCCGCATCTCGATCGAGCCGTCGGATGACAGCCGTGAGCCCGTCGAATACATGGTGCCCAAGGGCAAGCACATTCCTGTTCAGGAAGGTGATTTCGTCCAGAAAGGTGACTACATCATGGACGGCAACCCGGCGCCGCATGACATCCTGGCCATCATGGGTGTCGAGGCTCTGGCCGACTACATGATCGACGAGGTTCAGGACGTCTATCGCCTGCAGGGCGTGAAGATCAACGACAAGCACATCGAGGTGATCGTTCGCCAGATGCTGCAAAAGTGGGAGATCCTCGACAGCGGTGAAACCACCCTGCTGAAAGGCGAGAACGTCGATAAGGCCGAGTTTGATGAAGCCAACGACAAGGCGATCGCCAAGGGTGGCCAGCCCGCCAAGGGCCAGCCGATCCTGCTGGGCATCACCAAGGCCTCGCTGCAGACGCGTTCGTTCATCTCGGCGGCCTCGTTCCAGGAAACCACCCGCGTGCTGACCGAGGCTTCGGTTCAGGGCAAGCGCGACAAGCTGGTCGGCCTGAAAGAGAACGTGATCGTCGGCCGTCTGATCCCGGCGGGTACCGGTGGCGCCACCCAGCGCGTGCGCCGGATCGCCTCGGATCGCGACCAAAAGGTGATCGACGCGCGTCAGGCCGAGGCCGAAGCCGCCGCCGCCCTGGCCGCCCCGATCGACGATTACGTCGGTGGTGGCGACTTCGACGGTGGTCTGGTGGATACGCCGGAGAGCCGTGGCGAATAAGCGCCTCGCATAAGAACAAGGAAAACCCCCGCCACGTGCGGGGGTTTTTCGTTTTTAGCGCACGGCGTGCTAGGCTGGGGTCATGACATATCGCATTGGCATCATCGGCGGGACCGGCGCCTTGGGCAGCGCAATCGCGCACGGCCTGATCACAAGCGCGACCATCGCGCCCGGCAATATCCTGTTGGGCGGGCGTCGGGGGCAGGGCGGTTTGCCGGGCTATCCGCAGGTTGGCTATACCTATGACCTGGCCGCGCTGGCCGCGGATTGCGATGTGATCTTGCTGTCTCTGCCGCCGCAACAGGCCCATGGCCTGCGCGTTCCGGTTGGCGACAAGCTGGTGATGTCGGTCATGGCGGGCATCACCATCGACACGATCGCCCGCATCACCGGCACGCCCCGCATCATCCGCGCCATGTCCAGCCCCGCCGCCGCGCAGCGCCAGGCCTATTCGCCCTGGTTTCCCGCGCCCGGCTGCCTGGATGCCGATCATGCCATCGCGCGGCAGATATTTTCCGCGATCGGCGCCACCGATCGCCTGACCATCGAGGCGCATCTGGATGTGTTCACCGCGATCACCGGCCCGATGCCGGGCTTTGTCGCGCTGTTTGCCGAAACCATGGCCGATTATGCCCGCGCCCAGGGCATCGCGCCCGAACTGGCCGAACGCGCGGTGCGCCAGCTGTTTTCGGCCGCCGGGCCGGTCTTGGCCTCGCCCGGTCAGCAGGTGCAGGCGATGATCGACTATGCCGGCACGACCGCCGCCGGCATGGTGGCGATGCGCGAGGCGGGGTTGGGGCAGGTGGTGGCCGCCGGGCTGGATGCCGCGGTTGCAAAGGCGCGCGAGATGGGCGATGACGGGCAGGCTGACCCTCGCCCGGGCCTTTGAAAACAAAAGGGGGGCGGCTGTTGACAACCCCAACGACTCTTCATATACCGCGCGCACCTGTGCCGCAGGGGTTAGTGTCTCTGCCGGTGCAAAATCACAATTGAGTGGTCAAGATCCGGGCCGAAACGCCCCGATCCTCTGGAATTCCACCGCGTCGTTCCCGCGATCGAGGGAATGGATGCGGTATTGGTGTTTTGCAAACGTGCACGACACCGTCGAGAAGCGGCGTCCCCGGTTGGGGGCGAGTATTGACAAGAGAGCAACACGAGGAACGTGCATGCCAACGATCCAACAGCTGATCCGCAAGCCGCGGCAGCCGAAAGTTAAGCGCCAAAAGTCCATGCATCTGCAGGCCTGCCCTCAGAAGCGTGGCGTTTGTACGCGCGTCTACACCACCACCCCGAAAAAGCCGAACTCGGCTATGCGTAAGGTTGCCAAGGTGCGCCTGACGAACGGTTTCGAGGTGATTTCCTACATCCCCGGTGAAAGCCACAACCTTCAGGAGCACTCGGTGGTCCTGATCCGCGGCGGCCGGGTAAAAGACCTTCCGGGTGTGCGTTACCACATCCTGCGCGGTGTTCTGGATACCCAGGGCGTCAAAGACCGTAAGCAACGCCGTTCGAAATACGGCGCGAAGCGTCCGAAGTAAGGAGATCCCGGAATGTCTCGTCGTCACGCCGCTGAGAAGCGCGAAGTTCTGCCCGACGCCAAGTATGGCGATCGCGTGCTGACCAAATTCATGAACAACCTGATGATCGACGGCAAGAAATCTGCCGCCGAGAAAATCGTCTACAACGCCCTGGAGCGCGTCGAGAGCAAGCTGAAACGCTCGCCCGTCGAAGTCTTCCAAGAGGCTCTGGACAACGTGAAGCCCTCGGTCGAGGTTCGTTCGCGTCGTGTGGGCGGTGCCACCTATCAGGTTCCCGTCGAAGTGCGCCCCGAGCGCCGCGAAGCCCTGGCCATCCGCTGGCTGATCGCTGCTTCGCGCAACCGCAATGAAAACACCATGGAAGAACGCCTGGCCGGTGAACTGCTTGATGCAGCCAACAGCCGTGGCACCGCGGTGAAAAAGCGCGAAGACACTCACAAGATGGCCGAGGCGAACAAAGCCTTCAGCCATTACCGCTGGTAACTTTTGGCCTAGGACACAAAACCAATGGCACGCGAATATCCGCTCGAACTGTACCGCAACTTCGGTATCATGGCGCATATCGATGCAGGCAAGACCACCTGCTCGGAACGCATCCTGTACTACACCGGCAAATCCCACAACATCGGTGAGGTGCACGACGGTGCAGCCACCATGGACTGGATGGAGCAGGAACAGGAACGCGGCATCACCATCACCTCGGCTGCGACCACCACCTTCTGGGAGCGCACCGAGGACGGCCAGACCGCCGACACCCCGAAGCACCGCCTGAACATCATCGACACCCCCGGCCACGTGGACTTTACCATCGAGGTCGAGCGTTCGCTGGCCGTTCTCGACGGCGCCGTTTGCGTTCTCGACGCGAACGCCGGTGTTGAGCCCCAGACCGAAACCGTGTGGCGTCAGGCTGACCGCTACAAGGTTCCGCGTATGGTCTTCGTCAACAAGATGGACAAGATCGGCGCAGACTTCTTCAACTGCGTTCGCATGATCGAAGACCGCACCGGCGCCCGCGCCGTTCCCGTCGGTATTCCGATCGGCGCCGAGACCGAGCTGGAAGGCCTCATCGACCTGGTCACCATGAAAGAGTGGCTGTGGAAGGGTGAAGACCTGGGCGCCTCGTGGGTCCAAGTCGATATCCGCGACGAGCTGAAGGACATGGCCGACGAATGGCGTGGTAAGATGATCGAAGCGGCCGTCGAAGAAGACGACGACGCGATGATGGAATACCTGGAAGGCAATGAGCCCGACGTTCCGACCCTGCGCAAACTGCTGCGCAAGGGCACCCTGGCCCTGCACTTCGTGCCGGTTCTGGGTGGTTCGGCCTTCAAGAACAAGGGTGTCCAGCCGCTGCTGAACGCCGTGATCGACTATCTGCCCAGCCCGCTGGACGTCGTCGATTACATGGGCTTCAAACCCGGTGACGAAGAAGAAGTTCGTAACATCGCCCGCCGTGCCGACGACAACATGCCGTTTGCCGGTCTGGCGTTCAAAATCATGAACGACCCCTTCGTCGGCTCGCTGACCTTCACCCGCATCTACTCGGGCGCCCTGAAAAAGGGTGACACGATGCTGAACTCGACCAAAGGCAAGAAAGAGCGCGTTGGTCGGATGATGATGATGCACTCGAACAACCGCGAGGAAATCGAAGAAGCGTTTGCCGGCGACATCATCGCGCTGGCTGGTCTGAAAGACACCACCACCGGTGACACCCTGTGTGACATCAAGGATGCCGTGGTTCTGGAAACCATGACCTTCCCCGATCCGGTGATCGAGATCGCTGTTGAGCCGAAAACCAAGGCTGACCAAGAGAAGATGTCGCAGGGTCTGGCCCGTCTGGCCGCCGAAGACCCGTCCTTCCGCGTCGAAACCGATATTGAATCGGGTCAGACCATCATGAAGGGCATGGGCGAACTTCACCTGGACATCCTGGTTGACCGCCTGAAGCGTGAATTCAAGGTTGAGGCCAACATCGGTGCGCCCCAGGTGGCCTACCGTGAGACCATCAGCCACGAAGCCGAGGTCGACTACACCCACAAGAAACAGTCGGGTGGTTCGGGTCAGTTCGCGCGCGTCAAAATGGTCATCACCCCGACCGAGGCCGGCGAAGGCTACTCGTTCGAGTCGAAGATCGTTGGTGGCTCGGTTCCGAAGGAATACATCCCCGGCGTCGAAAAAGGCATCCAGTCCGTCATGGACTCGGGCCCGCTGGCCGGCTTCCCGGTGATCGACTTCAAGGTTGCGCTGATCGACGGTGCCTTCCACGACGTCGACTCGTCGGTTCTGGCCTTCGAGATCGCCGCCCGTGCAGGTATGCGCGAAGGTCTGAAAAAGGCCGGTGCGAAACTGCTGGAACCCGTCATGAAGGTCGAGGTTATCACCCCCGAAGAATATACCGGTGGCATCATCGGTGACCTGACCTCGCGTCGTGGTCAGGTGTCGGGCCAGGAGAACCGCGGCAACGCGATCGCGATCAACGCCTTCGTGCCGCTGGCCAACATGTTCGGCTACATCAACACCCTGCGCTCGATGTCCTCGGGCCGCGCGCAGTTCACGATGCAGTTCGACCACTATGAGCCGGTGCCGAACAACATCTCGGAAGAAATTCAGGCGAAATACGCCTAAGCGAAACAGCGAGAGGTGCGCCTACGGGCGCACCGCCTGCCACAGATTAACAGGAGGCCATTATGGCTAAGGCAAAGTTTGAACGCACGAAACCGCACGTGAACATCGGCACGATTGGCCACGTTGACCACGGCAAGACGACCCTGACGGCAGCGATCACCAAGTATTTTGGTGACTTCAAAGCCTATGACCAGATTGACGGCGCGCCCGAAGAGAAGGCCCGCGGCATCACCATCTCGACCGCCCACGTCGAGTATGAGACCGAAGCCCGTCACTATGCCCACGTCGACTGCCCCGGCCACGCCGACTATGTGAAGAACATGATCACCGGTGCCGCCCAGATGGACGGCGCGATCCTGGTTGTGAACGCTGCTGACGGCCCGATGCCGCAGACCCGCGAGCACATCCTGCTGGGTCGCCAGGTGGGCATTCCCTACATGGTCGTGTTCATGAACAAGGTTGACCAGGTCGACGACGAAGAGCTGCTGGAGCTGGTCGAGATGGAAATCCGCGAGCTGCTGAGCTCGTATGAATATCCCGGCGACGATATTCCGATCATTGCCGGTTCGGCCCTGGCCGCGATGGAAGGCCGTGACCCGGAAATCGGCGAAGAGAAGATCAAAGCCCTGATGGCCGCCGTGGACGAATACATCCCGACCCCGGCCCGCGCTGTTGACCTGCCCTTCCTGATGCCGGTTGAAGACGTGTTCTCGATCTCGGGCCGCGGCACCGTTGTGACCGGCCGTGTCGAGCGTGGCGTGATCAACGTTGGCGACGAGATGGAAATCGTCGGCATCCGCGACACCAAGAAAACCACCTGTACCGGTGTGGAAATGTTCCGCAAGCTGCTGGACCGCGGTGAAGCCGGCGACAACATCGGCGCCCTGCTGCGTGGTGTTGAGCGTGATGGCGTCGAGCGCGGCCAGGTTCTGTGTAAGCCCGGCTCGGTGACCCCGCACACCAAGTTCGAAGCCGAAGCCTATATCCTGACCAAGGAAGAAGGCGGCCGTCACACCCCGTTCTTCGCGAACTACCGTCCGCAGTTCTACTTCCGTACCACGGACGTGACCGGGACCGTGATTCTGCCGGAAGGCACCGAGATGGTGATGCCGGGCGACAACCTGAAGTTCAACGTTGAACTGATCGCGCCGATCGCCATGGAAGACGGCCTGCGCTTCGCCATCCGTGAAGGCGGCCGCACCGTCGGCGCCGGCGTCGTCTCGAAAATCATCGAGTAACAAAAAACCTTCGGGTTCGACGTGGGGCGGGGAATGACCCCCGCTCCACCTCTCAACCTCTAGCCGCGAAAGGCACTGACTATGCAGTCGCAAAACATTCGCATTCGGCTTAAGGCCTTTGATTACCGGGTACTGGACGCCAGCACCCAGGAAATCGTGAACACTGCAAAGCGCACTGGCGCGCAGGTTCGTGGCCCGATTCCGCTGCCGAACAAGATCGAAAAATTCACGGTTCTCCGTGGCCCCCACGTCGACAAGAAATCGCGTGACCAGTGGGAAATCCGTACCCACAAGCGCCTTCTCGACATTATCGACCCGACGCCCCAGACCGTGGACGCGCTGATGAAGCTCGACCTCGCCGCCGGCGTTGACGTCGAGATCAAGGTTTAAGGAGGGTATCGCAGATGCGCTCTGGAGTTATCGCAAAGAAAGTCGGCATGACCCGGCTTTTCATGGAAGACGGAAAGCAGATCCCTGTGACCGTTCTTCAGCTCGACAACCTGCAGGTTGTTGCACAGCGTACCGCTGACAAAGACGGCTACACCGCCGTTCAGCTGGGCGCCGGCACGGCCAAGGCCAAACGGGTTTCGGCCCCCATGCGTGGCGTTTTCGCCAAAGCCAACGTTGCGCCCAAGCGCAAGCTGGCCGAATTCCGCGTGGCCCCCGAAAACCTGATCGAGGTTGGTGAAGAGATCACCGCTGACCACTATTTCGCAGGTCAGTATGTCGACGTTTCGGGCACTTCGATCGGTAAAGGTTTTGCCGGTGCCATGAAACGCCACAACTTTGGTGGTCTGCGCGCCTCGCACGGTGTGTCGATCAGCCACCGTTCGCACGGTTCGACCGGTCAGTGTCAGGAACCGGGCCGCGTGTTCAAAGGCAAGAAAATGGCCGGCCACATGGGTGCTGCCCGTGTGACCACCCAGAACCTGCAAGTCGTGAAAACCGATGCCGACCGTGGTCTGATCATGGTCAAGGGCGCCGTTCCCGGCTCGAAAGGTGGCTGGGTCACGATCAAGGACGCCGTGAAGAAGCCGGTTCCCGAGAACCTGGTTCTGCCCGCCGCCCTGCGTTCGGCCCAGGTTGAAGCCGCCGCTGAAGAAGCGCCTGCCGAAGGAGGCGAAGCATGAAACTTGATGTGATCAAGCTGGATGCCGGCAAAGCCGGTTCGATCGAGCTGGCCGATGACATCTTCGGCCTGGAGCCCCGCGTGGACATCCTGCACCGTGTGGTCCGTTGGCAGCGCAACAACGCGCAAGCCGGCACCCACAAGGTCAAGACCCGCTCGGAGACCAGCTACTCGACCAAGAAGATCTATCGCCAGAAAGGCACCGGCGGCGCCCGCCACGGTGACCGCAACGCGCCGATCTTCCGCAAGGGTGGTATCTACAAGGGCCCGACCCCGCGCAGCCATGGTCATGACCTGACCAAGAAGTTCCGCAAGCTGGGTCTCAAGCACGCCCTGTCGGCCAAGCTGGCCGCAGGCGAGCTGGTCGTGATCGACGCCGCCGAGTCGGATGGCAAGACCGCGGCCCTGGCCAAACAGGTGAAAAACCTGGGCTGGAAACGTGCCCTGATCATCGACGGTGCAACGGTGAACGAAGGTTTCGCCCGCGCTGCCCGCAACATCGAAGGTCTCGATGTGCTGCCGTCGATGGGTGCCAACGTTTATGACATCCTCAAGCGTGACACCCTGGTGCTCACGAAGGCGGGTGTCGAAGCTCTGGAGGCTCGACTGAAATGAGTGCCGAAGCAAAACATTACGACGTGATCCGCAAGCCGATCATCACCGAAAAGGCCACCATGGCGTCCGAAAACGGCGCGGTTGTCTTTGAGGTCGCGATCGACGCGAACAAACCGCAGATCAAAGAGGCCGTCGAAAGCCTGTTTGGCGTCAAGGTGAAGTCGGTGAACACCACCATCACCAAAGGCAAGGTCAAGCGGTTCCGCGGCATGCTGGGCAAGCGTAAGGACGTCAAAAAGGCCTACGTGACCCTGGAAGAGGGCAACACGATCGACGTGACCACCGGTCTGTAAGTCGAGCGAGAGCCTGAAAAGAAAGAAACCCCGGCTGCGCCAGCGGCCGGGGTTTTTCGTTGCCAGCCCGGGCAGGGCAGGGCGGGGCGACACGCGCCGTCAGATCGGCACGTCGTCGTATTTACGCTTGACGCCCGTCCCGGATTGCTTGAGCGCCTGTTCGGTGGCTTCGGTCATCAGCGCGAACATCCGCTGCGCCTCTGCGGTGTAATCCTCCATCGCCTTGCGAAAGAACTCGGACTGCACCTGCGCCATCTCGACCGGCGACTTGCACGCCATAAAGGCGGCCTGGGTGTCCATATCCTCTTTCAGCCGCTCGGACAGAAAGCGGGCGCTTTCCTCCATCATGTCGGTCCATGCCTTGGCCAGCAGCGGGTTCCCGGCCATCATGGCCGCGGTCATCGCCGACATGCTGTTATCGGCGGCCTCGGGTTTCTTAGCGGATTTCGCCATCGCTTCTCTCCTGTTTTCTTCTTGATGGCCTAGTTTACTACGGATCGGGCAGGGGCGATTTGATCTGGATTGAATTCCCGCACCAAAGGCGCCATTCCGCCGGTCAGCGCTTCGGGCGCGCACGCGGGTTTGGCCAAAGAAACAAGGCTGCTGCTATAGACAACCCCCCGCAATCGCACTATACCCCGGCCATCGCGTGGCCTCGGATTCGTTCCGGGGCCCGTTGATTTTGGAATTTTGGGACCTTCGGGGCCCTATAACCTGGCCCCGCAAGGGGTCGCACATAGGCGGGGTAACCCGCCGTTAGCTAGACGGAAGACAGAAAGCATGGCACTCAAGTCGTATAAGCCGACGACGCCGGGCCAGCGTGGGCTGGTGCTGATCGACCGTTCGGAGCTGTGGAAAGGACGTCCTGTCAAAGCCCTCACCGAGGGTCTGACCAAGAAGGGCGGCCGGAACAACACCGGACGGATCACGATGCGCCGCCGCGGCGGTGGCGCGAAGCGTCTTTATCGTATCGTGGACTTCAAGCGGAACAAGTTCGACGTTCCCGCAACCGTGGAACGCATCGAATACGATCCCAACCGGACCGCATTCATTGCCCTCATTCGCTATGAAGATGGCGAGCAGGCCTACATCCTGGCGCCGCAGCGTCTGGCCGTTGGTGACAGCGTTGTCGCCTCGACCAAGGCTGACGTGAAGCCGGGCAACGCCATGCCGTTCACCGGCATGCCGATCGGTACCATCGTTCACAACATCGAACTCAAGCAGGGCAAGGGCGGTCAGATCGCTCGCGCTGCCGGCACCTATGCCCAGTTCGTTGGTCGTGACGGCGGCTATGCCCAGATCCGCCTGTCCTCGGGCGAACTGCGCATGGTGCGTCAGGAATGCATGGCCACCGTTGGCGCCGTGTCGAACCCCGACAACAGCAACCAGAACCTCGGCAAAGCCGGTCGTAACCGCCACTATGGCAAGCGTCCGTCGGTCCGTGGTGTGGTTATGAACCCGATCGACCACCCGCACGGCGGTGGTGAAGGCCGCACCTCGGGTGGCCGTCACCCGGTTACCCCCTGGGGTAAGCCGACCAAGGGTGCTCGCACTCGCAACAAGAACAAGGCGTCCAGCAAGCTGATCATCCGCTCGCGTCACGCCAAGAAGAAGGGCCGGTAAGACATGGCACGTTCTGTTTGGAAAGGCCCCTTCGTTGATTCCTACGTTCTCAAGAAAGCTGAGAAATCTCGGGAATCGGGCCGCAACGAAGTTATCAAGATCTGGTCGCGCCGCTCGACGATCCTGCCCCAGTTCGTGGGCCTGACGTTTGGCGTGTACAACGGTCAAAAGCACATTCCGGTCAACGTGTCGGAAGACATGATCGGTCAGAAGTTCGGTGAGTACGCGCCGACCCGTACCTACTACGGTCACGCCGCGGACAAGAAAGCGAAGAGGAAGTAAGCCATGGGTAAGGAAAAGAACCCGCGCCGCGTGGCCGAGAACGAAGCCATCGCCAAGACGCGCATGCTTCGCACTTCGCCGCAGAAACTGAACCTGGTTGCTGCCATGATCCGTGGCAAGAAGGTCGACAAGGCCCTGGCCGATCTGACCTTCAGCAAAAAGCGTATCGCTGACGACGTGAAGAAATGCCTTCAGTCGGCCATCGCCAACGCCGAAAACAACCACAACCTGGATGTGGACGAGCTGATCGTCGCCGAAGCCTATGTTGGCAAGAACCTGACCATGAAGCGCGGTCGCCCGCGTGCCCGTGGCCGGTTTGGCAAGATCATGAAGCCGTTTTCGGAACTCACCATCAAGGTGCGTCAAGTTGAGGAGCAAGCCTAATGGGTCATAAGGTTAATCCGATCGGCATGCGCCTGCAGGTGAACCGCACCTGGGACAGCCGCTGGTATGCCGACACCAAGGATTACGGGAATCTTCTGCTGGAAGACCTGAAAATCCGTGAGTTCGTCAAGGAAGAGTGCAAGCAGGCCGGCATCAGCCGTGTGATTATCGAGCGTCCGCACAAAAAGTGCCGCGTCACGATCCACACCGCCCGCCCCGGCGTGATCATCGGCAAAAAAGGCGCCGATATCGAAGTTCTGCGCAAGAAGCTGGCCAACATGACGGACAGCGAACTGCACCTGAACATCGTTGAAGTGCGCAAGCCCGAGCTGGACGCCACCCTGGTGGCCGAGAGCATCGCTCAGCAGCTTGAACGCCGTGTGTCGTTCCGCCGTGCCATGAAGCGCTCGGTTCAGAACGCCATGCGTATGGGTGCCCTGGGCATCCGCGTGAACGTCGCTGGCCGTCTGGGTGGCGCCGAGATCGCCCGCACCGAGTGGTATCGCGAAGGCCGTGTGCCGCTGCACACCCTGCGTGCCGACATCGATTATGCACATGCCGAGGCTTCGACCCCGTATGGCATCATCGGCATCAAAGTCTGGATCTTCAAAGGCGAGATCATGGAACACGACCCTCAGGCTCGTGACCGTCGCCAGCAGGAGCTCCAGGAAGGTCCCGCGCCCCGTGGCGCCGGCGGCCGTCGTTAAGGAGTTGACGAGATGCTGCAACCGAAGCGTACGAAATTCCGCAAGATGCACAAAGGCCGTATCCACGGCGAAGCAAAAGGCGGTTCGACCCTGAACTTTGGCACCTATGGTCTGAAATCGATCCAGCCTGAGCGCATCACCGCGCGTCAGATCGAAGCTGCGCGTCGTGCCATGACCCGCCACATGAAGCGTCAGGGCCGTGTCTGGATCCGTATCTTCCCCGACACCCCGGTGACGTCGAAACCCACCGAGGTTCGTATGGGTAAAGGTAAAGGTTCGGTCGACTTCTGGGCCGCCAAGGTCAAGCCCGGCCGCGTCATGTTCGAGATCGATGGTGTCTCGGAAGCCGTGGCGCGCGAGGCTCTGCGCCTGGCCGCGATGAAACTGCCGGTGAAATGCCGCGTGGTGGTTCGCGAAGACTGGTAAGGTCGGACATAAGCAAAATGATGAACCCCCGCCATTGGCGGGGGTTTTCATTTGGGAAGGCACCTGACCCGCGAAGGCGCTGGGTATCCGGGCGAACGTCTTACAGCAGAAGCGTGATAAGCAGGCTGTAGATCGAGAACGCCCCGGTCAGGAAAAGCGCCGCCACGTCTAGGCAGGCGATCCCGAAAAAGGCTAAAGACCACCCGGATCTGTCTTGCGGATAGCGGTTCCACCAAAGTAGGGCGATCATCTTGAGTGCAAAGATTGGCGTGATCAGCCAGGCCATGCCAACCGTCCAGAGGGGCACCAGTTTCAGTAGTAGTGACACCAGCAGGTTCCCGGTCTGGAACCGAATGAACAAGCGTTTGGCATCTGTTGGATACATACTGAATCTCGCTTCTGCTTACGCCCCGCAGCGATCTTGTGAAGGGCAGGGTACATAGGCAATAGCAAAAGCCCGAAATCCAAACTTTCCCTTGCCCTCTGGTAACCCCTCCCTTATAGAGCGGCATCTCACGAGACCCGGCGACGGGAATCGTGTGTCTGTCATTGAACCACCGGGTCTTTGGTTACCCTGATCAATCAGGGGCTGGCCGGTGTTTGAGAAAGGAAAAAGGCGATGAACGCCCAGGAACTGCGTGACAAGACGCCCGATCAGCTGCGTGACCAGCTGACCGCGCTCAAGAAAGAAGCCTTCAACCTGCGTTTCCAGCAGGCGACCGGTGCCCTTGAGAACACCGCCCGCATGCGTACCGTCCGTCGTGACGTTGCCCGCGTGCAAACCGTTCTGAACCAAAAAGCTGCCGAAGCGGCCGAGTAAGAGGAGCACTGAGACATGCCCAAACGTATCCTGCAAGGCACCGTGACCAGCGACAAGAACGACCAGACCATTACCGTTCTGGTGGAACGCCGCTTCACGCACCCCGTTCTTAAGAAAACCATCCGTAAGTCCAAGAAATACCGGGCTCACGATGCGAACAACCAATTCAAGACCGGCGACAGCGTCCGCATTCAGGAATGTGCGCCGATCTCGAAGACCAAACGCTGGGAAGTTGTGACCGCCTAAGGTCACGACCATCAGTCTAATCGAAACCCTGGGGCCTCGTCCCCACAGGTCGGGAGAAACCACATGATCCAGATGCAGACCAATCTGGATGTCGCTGACAACTCCGGCGCTCGCCGTGTTCAGTGCATCAAGGTCCTGGGTGGTTCCAAGCGTAAATACGCCTCCGTCGGCGACATCATTGTCGTCTCGGTGAAGGAAGCCATCCCGCGCGGCCGCGTGAAAAAAGGTGACGTCCGTAAGGCCGTCGTCGTGCGCACCGCCAAAGAAGTTCGCCGTGAAGACGGCACCGCGATCCGTTTCGATCGCAACGCAGCTGTTATCCTGAATAACAACAACGAGCCCGTCGGCACCCGTATCTTCGGCCCCGTCGTTCGTGAGCTGCGCGCCAAGAACTTCATGAAAATCATCTCGCTTGCTCCGGAGGTGCTGTAATGGCTGCGAAACTCCGTAAAGGCGACAAGGTCGTCGTGCTGGCCGGCAAGGACAAGGGCAAGCAGGGTGAAATCTCTGCCGTGATGCCCAAGGACGGCAAGGCCATCGTGGACGGCATCAATATCGCCATCCGCCACCAGCGTCAGACCCAGAACAGCCAGGGCGGCCGCATCCCCAAAGCGATGCCGATCGACCTGTCGAACCTGGCTCTGCTTGATGCCAACGGCAAAGCCACCCGCGTCGGCTTCCGCGAGGAAGACGGCAAGAAAGTGCGTTTCGCCAAAACCACCGGGGAGGCCATCTGATGCTGGATGCTGCAACCTACACCCCGCGCCTGAAGTCGCAGTACAAGGACCAGATCCGTGCCGCGCTGAAGGAAGAATTCGGCTACAAGAACGACATGCAGATCCCGCGTCTGGACAAGATCGTTCTGAACATCGGCTGCGGTGCCGAAGCCGTGCGCGACTCGAAGAAGGTCAAATCGGCTCAGGAAGACCTGACCGCGATCGCCGGCCAGAACGCCGTCGTGAACAAGGCCAAGAAATCGATCGCCGGTTTCCGCGTCCGTGAAGAAATGCCGCTGGGCGTCAAAGTGACCCTGCGTGGCGACCGGATGTACGAATTCCTCGACCGCCTGATCACCATCGCCATGCCCCGTATCCGCGACTTCCGCGGCGTGCCGGGCAAATCGTTCGATGGTCGTGGCAACTACGCCATGGGTCTGAAAGAGCACATCGTCTTCCCCGAAATCAACTTTGACAAAGTTGACGAGGTCTGGGGCATGGACATCGTGATTGCCACCACCGCGAAAACCGACGCGGAAGCCAAGGCGCTGTTGAAGCATTTCAACATGCCCTTCAACAGCTGAGCGCGGGGAGAGAGATAGATGGCTAAAAAAGCAATGATCGAGCGCGAGAAAAAGCGCCAGAAGCTGGTGGAGCAATATGCCGCCAAGCGTTCTGCGCTGAAAGAGATCGCGAATAACGAAGACCTGCCGATGGAAGAGCGTTTCAAGGCTCGCCTGAAACTTGCCAAGCTGCCCCGTAACAGCTCGGCCACCCGTCTGCACAACCGTTGCCAACTGACCGGTCGCCCGCACGCTTACTACCGTAAGCTCAAGGTGTCGCGGATCATGCTGCGTGAACTCGGCTCCAAAGGCGAGATCCCCGGCATGGTTAAATCGAGCTGGTAAGGAGGGTAAACATGTCTATGAATGATCCTCTTGGTGATATGCTGACCCGCATCCGCAACGCGCAGATGCGTGGCAAGTCCACCGTTCGCACCCCGGCCTCGAAACTGCGCGCCTGGGTTCTGGATGTGCTGCTCGACGAGGGCTACATCCGTGGTTACGAAAAGATCGACGGCGCCAATGGCCTGCCCGAGATCGTCATCAGCCTGAAGTACTTTGACGGCACCCCGGTGATCCGCGAGCTCAAGCGCGTGTCGACCCCCGGTCGTCGTGTGTACATGAGCGTCAAAGACATCCCCTCGGTCCGTCAGGGCCTTGGTGTTTCGATCGTCTCGACCTCGAAGGGTGTGATGTCGGATGCAGCTGCACGTACCGCCAATGTTGGCGGTGAAGTGCTCTGCACGGTCTTCTAAGGAGGTTTGGCAATGTCTCGTATTGGTAAGAAACCGGTCGAGCTGCCGTCGGGTGTTTCGGCGTCCGTCTCCGGCCAGACCGTAGAAGTTAAAGGCCCCAAAGGGACCCGCAGCTTTACCGCAACCGACGATGTGACCATCGCTGTCGAAGACAACGTGGTCAGCATCACCCCCCGCGGCTCGTCCAAACGTGCCCGTCAACAGTGGGGCATGTCGCGCTCGATGGTTCAGAACCTGGTTGATGGCGTCTCGGACGGTTTCAAGAAAGAGCTTGAAATCCAGGGCGTCGGCTACCGTGCACAGATGCAGGGCAACACCCTGAAGCTGTCGCTGGGCTATTCGCACGATGTCAACTTCGACGTGCCGGCCGGCGTGACCGTGACCTGCCCGAAGCAGACCGAGATCGTGATCGAAGGCATCGACCAGCAGCTGGTCGGCCAGGTCGCCGCGAACATTCGCGAGTGGCGCGCGCCCGAGCCCTATAAAGGCAAAGGCATTCGCTACAAGGGCGAGTTCATCTTCCGTAAGGAAGGCAAGAAGAAGTAAGGACGCGAAAAATGGCAAATAGCAAACGAGACCTGTTCTTGAAGCGCCGCCTGCGCGTTCGGAACAAACAGCGGAAAGTGAACGTCGGCAAGCTTCGCCTGTCGGTGCACCGCTCGAACAAGAACATCAGCGTTCAGCTGATCGACGACGTCAAAGGCGTCACCCTGGCATCGGCCTCCACGCTGGAGAAAGATCTGGGCGTGGTCGGCAAGAACAACGTCGAAGCGGCCGCCAAAGTTGGCACCGCGATCGCAGAACGTGCCAAGAAAGCCGGTGTCGAAGAGTGCTACTTCGACCGTGGTGGTTTTCTCTTCCACGGGCGTGTCAAGGCTCTGGCCGACGCCGCGCGTGAAGGTGGCCTGAAGTTCTAATCACTGCGGGTGGCGCTCGCGCCACCCCGATGATCCGGGGGCCAATGCCCACCTGGATTGAAACAACCGGCGCAGGCAGCGCCAGTAGGAAAGGAATGCCGTATGGCAGAACGTGAAAACCGCCGGGGTCGCCGCGACGACCGCGACGAGAACCCGGAATTCGCCGATCGCCTGGTTGCGATCAACCGCGTGTCGAAAACCGTTAAAGGTGGTAAACGCTTCGGCTTTGCCGCGCTGGTGGTTGTTGGCGATCAGAAAGGCCGCGTCGGCTTTGGTAAAGGCAAGGCGAAAGAGGTCCCCGAGGCCATTCGCAAAGCCACCGAGCAAGCCAAGCGCAACCTGATCCGCGTGCCGCTGCGCGAGGGCCGCACCCTGCATCACGACATCGAGGGCCGTCACGGCGCCGGTAAGGTCATGATGCGCACCGCCCCTGAAGGTACCGGTATCATCGCCGGTGGCCCGATGCGCGCCGTGTTCGAGATGCTGGGCGTCAAGGACGTGGTGTCGAAATCGATCGGCTCGCAGAACCCCTACAACATGATCCGCGCCACTCTGGACGGTCTGAAGAAAGAAAGCTCGCCTCGCCAGGTCGCTCAGCGCCGTGGCAAGAAGGTGGCCGACATTCTGAAGAAAGACGAAGCGCCGGCTGCCGAAGCCGCCGAAGCGTAAGGAGACCTGAACCATGGGAACCATCGTCGTTAAACAGATCGGCTCGCCGATCCGCCGCCCGGAAAAACAGCGTCAGACCCTGATCGGTCTGGGCCTGAACAAGATGCACCGCGTGCGTGAGCTGGAAGATACCCCCAGCGTCCGCGGCATGATCAACAAGATCCCGCATCTGGTGGAAATCGTCGAAGAGCGCAACTAAGCGATCTTTGAGTGCGAATTCGAAACGCCCCGCAGACCACTGCGGGGCGTTTTTTGTTTCGGTAATTCGAGCGATGGTTGTAGCCTGAGACGGTTAACCATTCCTAAGAGGCCCCGATGCTGAAATCCATTTACGTGCTGGCCGCAATGGCCGCGCTTGCGTCGCCCGGCTGGGCGTTTGATGCGTCTCTGCCGGGGTTGTGGGATCAGTCGACGGTGAACCATGGCGGCGGCTGTCGCAAATCGTCGCCTCCGGGGCAATGCTGCCATATGCAGACCAGCACCGGAATCGTGCACTGCCACTAACGCCCCAGGTCGAACCTGGTGTCGCTGACCGGTTTCGTCTGCCCCGCGAACAGGGCGGAGTGCTGGCGCAGTTCGGAAAACAGCCGGGTCATCAGCGCGCGCACGCGGGATGTCTTTTGCAGGTCGGGATGGGTGAGAACCCACAGCCGCATATCGAGATGCGCAATCGTGTCTGACACCCGCAACAGCCTGTCATCGGCGTCGCCCACATAGCAGGGCAGAAAGCCCAGCCCCAGCCCCTCGGCACAGCCATTCAGCACCGCTCGCGATGCGCGGCTTTGAAACACGGCGCGGGCGACGCCTTCTTCGGCGCTGCGAAACACCAAAGGCACCAGCCAGCCCACGCTGCCTTCGATCAGGCACCAGTCCTGCTCGGCCAGCGGCCGGTCGCCGGCGCGCGCCAGATAGGCCGGGCTGGCATATAGCGCAAAGCGAAAGTCGCAGACCGCGCGGCCAAAGGTGGCATCGGGCGGCTTGCGGGTGGCGCGCACCGCCACCTCGGCCTCGCGGCGCGAGAAATCCAGCGCCGGGGTGCCCGGCGTCAGGTCGATCTGAATGCCCGGGTGGTCGGCGTGAAACCGGGCGATGACGCCGGGCAGGATGTCCTCGGCCATGGCCTCGGGGCTGGTCAGGCGGATCCGGCCGATCAGTTCGCTGTCCTTGCCCAGAACCTCAAGGCCAAAGGCATGCACCTCGCCCTCGATCCGCTCGGCATAGACCATGGCCGCGCGCCCGGCATCGGTGGGCATATAGCCGTGGCGGAACCGGTCAAAGAACCGTACGCCGGCGCGGTCTTCGATGTCGTTGATCTTGCGAAAGACGGTGCTGTGGGTATGGCCCAGCTGCCGCGCGGCGCCAGACAGGCTTTCGCTGCGCCCGATCGCCAGAATGACGGCCAGATCGTTCCATTCCATCCGATCGGTCATAGAGGGCATGTATCATGTCTGTTTTTGCAAAGATATCTTGCGATCATAGCGAATATTTGTGCGAAAAAGAACAGGGCATGATGTTTCTATTCCGGCGCTTCCGCAAAGCCGGTTCTCAGAAACCAAGGAGAAACCCGATGATTGCCCAGCTTGTTCGTTTCAAATCCGGTCTGCCCCGCGCCGAGGTTATCGGCGTCGCCGAAGACCGCCTGCCGATGTATCGCGCCACCCCTGGCCTGGTTCAGAAATACTATCTCGAGTTTCGTGATCAGGATACCTATGGCGGCTTCCTGATCTGGGAAAGCGCCGAGGCCCTGGCCGCCTTTCGCGAAACCGAATTGGCCAAAACCATCGCTTCGGCCTATGGCGCGGTTGATATGCCCGAAGTCAGCATCGGCGACGTGTTCACCATGCTGCGCGACTGACCCGACCGCACCCTGCGCCCCGACGCCCCGCCATGGATGCGGGGCGTTTGCCGTGTGGGGGCAGGGGGCTTGCAACGAAGCCCGCCAAAGCGTATACGCGCCCGGTGGCGCTTGGCGCCCGGAATCAAAACCAAGAAAAGCCGTGTTTGACCAATCCGCTTCGGGGTCATTTCCGGCAAGGAGAAGCGATATGAAACTGCACGAACTGCGCGACAACGAAGGCGCAACCAAGAAACGCATGCGCGTTGGCCGTGGCCCTGGCTCTGGCAAGGGTAAGACGGCTGGCCGTGGTATCAAGGGTCAGAAATCGCGCTCGGGCGTGGCCATCAAGGGCTACGAGGGCGGCCAGATGCCGCTGTACCAGCGCCTGCCCAAGCGTGGCTTCAACAAGCCGAACCGCAAGAAATTCGCCGTCGTCAACCTGGGCCTGATCGAGAAATTCGTCGAGGCCGGCAAGCTGGACGTCAAGGCCGAGATCAACGAAGACGCGCTGATCGCCGCTGGCGTCGTGCGCCGCAAGCTGGACGGTGTCCGGGTTCTGGCCAAGGGTGAAGTGACCTCGAAACTGAACCTGAATGTCACTGGCGCTTCGAAATCGGCCATCGAGGCCGTGGAAAAAGCCGGCGGCTCGCTGAAAGTTGCGGCCGTAGAGGCCGAATAAGAGGTTGTGAGCGGCGCCAAGGCCGCTTACATCCTGTTCAAGTTTTCCAAGCGCCGCCAGACCGGGAAACGGTTTGGCGGCGCTCATGTTCAAGAGACAGGGCATCATGGCATCTGCAGCAGAGCAAATGGCCGCAAACATGAGCTGGGGCGCCTTCGGTAAGGCGACCGAGCTGCGTCAGCGGATTTTCTTCACCCTCGGCCTTCTGATCGTGTACCGGCTGGGCACCTATATCCCGGTTCCGGGCATCGACGGCGTCGCGCTGCGTGATTTCATGGAGCAGGCCAGCCAGGGCCTGGGGGGCATCCTGTCGATGTTCACCGGTGGCGCCCTGGGCCGCATGGGCATCTTTGCCCTGGGGATCATGCCCTACATTTCGGCCTCGATCATTGTGCAGCTGCTGACGGCCATGGTGCCGTCGCTGGAGGCTCTCAAGAAAGAGGGCGAGCCGGGCCGCAAGAAGATCAACCAGTATACCCGCTATGGCACCGTGCTGCTGGCCACGTTCCAGGCCTATGGCATGGCGGTCAGCCTCGAAGGCGGCAGCCTGGCCACCGATCCGGGCTGGTTCTTCCGCGCCTCGACCGTGATCACCCTGGTGGGCGGCACGATGTTCCTGATGTGGCTGGGCGAGCAGATCACCGCCCGCGGCGTCGGCAACGGCATCTCGCTGATCATCTTTGTCGGCATCATCGCCCAGATCCCCGCCGCCATGGCGCAGTTCCTGTCGCAGGGCCGTTCGGGCGCGGTGTCGCCCGCCGTGATCCTGCTGGTGGTGGTGATGATCATCGCGCTGTTGGCGTTCGTGGTGTTCATGGAAAGGGCCTTGCGAAAGATCCATATCCAGTATCCCCGCCGCCAGGTCGGCATGAAGATCTACGACGGTGGCTCGTCGCACCTGCCGATCAAGGTCAACCCCGCAGGCGTTATCCCGGCGATCTTCGCCTCGTCGCTGCTGCTGCTGCCGACCACGATCGCGACCTTCTCGCAGGGCTCGCAAAGCGGCCCGATCATGAGCACCCTGCTGGCCTATTTCGGGCCCGGACAGCCGCTCTACCTGCTGTTCTTTGCGGGCATGATCGTGTTCTTTGCCTATTTCTATACCTACAACGTCGCCTTCAAATCGGATGACGTGGCCGACAACCTGAAAAACCAGAACGGCTTTATCCCTGGCATCCGTCCGGGCAAGCGCACCGCCGAGTATCTCGATTACGTCGTCACGCGGGTGCTGGTGATCGGGTCGGGCTATCTGGCGCTGGTTTGCCTCTTGCCCGAGATCATGCGCACGCAGCTGGCGATCCCAGTCTATTTCGGCGGCACCTCGGTTCTGATCGTCGTGTCGGTGACCAT
The DNA here is from genome assembly GCF_025751515.1 of Actibacterium sp. XHP0104. Classification (GTDB taxonomy): domain Bacteria; phylum Pseudomonadota; class Alphaproteobacteria; order Rhodobacterales; family Rhodobacteraceae; genus Actibacterium_D. The sequence continues at coordinate 232,943 of NZ_JAOWLE010000005.1, read as the reverse complement.
GGATACGATCCAACAGGTTCAGTCGCATCTGCTGGCGCACCAGTATGAGGGCCTGATCGAGAAATCGCAGCTGCGCGGCAAGGGCGCCAAGCGCAAGGCCAAGAAACGGCCCGTCCGCCGCTGATCGGCGCGCAGTCGCCGCAAACAACATCACCGGCCGAGAGCAGGGCTTCCCGCTCTCGGCCGGTGTCGTTTCGGCGGGTATTTCGCCGAAATCAAATCCGTGCTTGACAAAGCCCTGCCGACCCCTTGACCTTGTGCTGAAAAGGTCCTACGGACAGGCCTCTCGTATGAGAATCGTCTTGAGTCTGTCCGGGCACCCGCCCAATCACTAAGACGAGTTAGCCGTTGCCCGAAGGCTTTGCCGCTTTTCGGGCTTCAGTTGTGAAAAAAGGTTCTGGAGCTACGGAACCGCAACCAGAGGAAGACCGTCTTGGCACGTATTGCTGGCGTAAACATCCCGACGGGGAAACGCGTCCCCATCGCACTGACCTATATCACCGGTATCGGCGCCCACAGCGCTTCGCAGATCTGCGAAGCCGTTGGCATCGAAGCCACCCGCCGCGTCAATGAACTGTCGGATTCCGAAGTTCTGGCGATCCGCGAACATATCGACGCCAACTACACCGTCGAAGGCGACCTGCGCCGCGAAGTTCAGATGAACATCAAGCGCCTGATGGACCTGGGCTGCTACCGCGGTCTGCGCCACCGTCGCAACCTGCCCGTGCGCGGCCAGCGCACCCACACCAACGCCCGCACCCGCAAGGGCCCGGCGAAGCCGATCGCCGGCAAGAAGAAGTAAGGGGAGGCAGGAACAATGGCTCGCGATAAGACCCGCATTAAACGCAAAGAGCGTAAAAACATCGCCGCTGGCGTGGCGCATGTGAACAGCTCGTTCAACAACACCAAGATCCTGATCTCGGACGTGCAAGGCAACGCCATCTCGTGGTCGTCGGCCGGCACCATGGGCTTCAAAGGCTCGCGTAAATCGACCCCCTATGCCGCCCAGATGGCTGCAGAGGACGCAGGCAAGAAAGCCCAGGAACATGGTGTGAAAACCCTCGAAGTCGAAGTTCAGGGCCCCGGTTCGGGCCGTGAGTCGGCCCTGCGCGCGCTGGCTGCCGTCGGTTTCAACATCACCTCGATCCGTGATGTGACCCCGATCGCGCACAACGGCTGCCGCCCGCCGAAACGCCGCCGCGTCTGATTTCGTTTCTACTGCCCGGGCCGCGCGGTTTCCGCACGGCCCGGTTTCGTCATTTTTCACCTCGGGCGTTCGCGACTTTGGACATGGGCGCGAACAAGAATTGAGGAGACAGGCATGATCCACAAGAATTGGCAGGAACTTATCAAGCCGACCCAGCTGGACGTGAAACCGGGTAACGACCCCGCGCGTCAGGCGACCGTGATCGCCGAACCGCTGGAGCGTGGCTATGGTTTGACCCTGGGCAACGCCCTGCGCCGCATCCTGCTGTCGTCGCTGCAAGGCGCCGCCATCACCAGCGTTCAGATCGACAACGTCCTGCACGAGTTTTCCAGCGTCGCCGGTGTGCGTGAAGACGTCACCGACATCGTTCTGAACCTCAAGGGCGTCGCCATCCGCATGGAAGTCGAAGGCCCCAAGCGCGTTTCGATCGCCGCCAAAGGCCCCGGTGCCGTGACCGCCGGCCAGATCTCGGAAACCGCCGGCATCGAGGTGCTGAACAAGGACCACGTGATCTGCCACCTGGACGAAGGCGCCGACCTGTTCATGGAACTGACCGTGAATACCGGCAAAGGCTATGTCTCGGCTGACAAGAACAAGCCCGAGGATGCCCCGATCGGCCTGATGCCGATCGACGCGATCTATTCGCCGGTGAAAAAGGTTGCCTATGACGTGCAGCCCACCCGCGAAGGCCAGGTGCTGGACTATGACAAGCTGACCCTGAAGATCGAAACCGATGGTTCGATCACCCCCGAGGACGCGATCGCCTTTGCCGCCCGCATCCTGCAGGACCAGCTGTCGATCTTCGTCAACTTTGACGAGCCCGAAGCCGCCGGCCGCCAGGACGAAGACGATGGCCTGGAGTTCAACCCGCTGCTGCTCAAGAAAGTGGACGAGCTGGAACTGTCGGTCCGTTCGGCAAACTGCCTGAAGAACGACAACATCGTCTATATCGGCGACCTGATCCAGAAAACCGAAGCCGAGATGCTGCGCACCCCGAACTTCGGCCGCAAGTCGCTGAACGAGATCAAAGAGGTTCTGTCGGGCATGGGCCTGCACCTTGGCATGGATGTCGAGGAATGGCCGCCGGAGAACATCGAAGACCTGGCCAAGAAATTCGAAGACCAGTTCTGATCCATTCGCGGGGCCGTTCGCGGCCCCGCATCAACCGGGCAATCCCGCCCCAAGGAGAGTGGCTGACACGCATCGGCCGCCAGACAAAGCAAAAACCTGAAGAAGGAATTAGAAAATGCGTCATGCTCGTGGCTATCGCCGTCTGAACCGCACCCATGAACACCGCAAGGCCCTGTTCGCCAACATGGCTGGCTCGCTGATCGAACACGAACAGATCAAGACCACCCTGCCCAAGGCGAAAGAACTGCGCCCGATCATCGAAAAGCTGATCACCCTGGGCAAGCGCGGCGACCTGCACGCCCGCCGTCAGGCTGCCTCGCGTCTGAAACAGGATGCCTATGTGGCCAAACTGTTCGACGTGCTAGGCCCCCGCTACAAAGAACGCCAGGGCGGCTATGTCCGTATCCTCAAGGCTGGTTTCCGTTATGGCGACATGGCCCCGATGGCGATCATCGAATTCGTCGACCGTGACCCGGCCGCCAAAGGCGCCGCCGACAAGGCCCGCGTCGAGGCCGAACTGGCCGCCTACGAAGAAGAATAAGACTTATCCGGCCAGCCCGGAAAAGCGAAACCCCGCCGGTTCGGCGGGGTTTTTCGTTTCTGGCAGTGGTAAGAATCAAGCGGCGACATTCAACTCAGGGTTGCTGGGTTGGGTGCGGCTAATGGCCTCTGCCAACATCTGCCGCAACTGGGCATCCTCGACCGGCGTTGCGCCCAAGAACTCAAGCAGATCAACGCGAATCCCGGCAGGTAGCCGCATCAACTGTGCAAACAGGTTTGGATGAATGGTATTCACGGGCTACTCCCGACTCTCATATACTCGTGTTCCTATGCGTCAATTTAAGGTTGACTGAGTTTGAAGCAACTTGTCTAAAAAGACATGTTCGAAAAGTCAGTGTTTGATCGCGAGTTGCGGAAGTTGGATCCCTTGGCCCCCCAAGGGTACAACATCGGATTGCACATCCGGTTTACGTCTCCGTTGATGACCTTTCAGACCTATGACCCTGACTGGCTGAGCTACTACACCGACCACGGTTATGTTCTACGCGACCCCGTTGTCGCGTGGGGCTTCGCAACCACCGGAGCAACGCGGTGGAGCAATAAGTTTATCCCGGATCCCTTCGGCATCTTCAAAAAAGCCGCAAAATTCGGGTTGAGGTATGGCGTGACGATCTCCTGTGGGCCTATCAGCTCCAGGACTATTGCGAGCTTGGCACGAGCAGATCGGGAATTCACTGACGCCGAAATGGAACAAGCCGAAGCGATTGTTCGCAGGCTTCATGAAATGACCGAGCCACCGCAAGAGCTTACCCAAGCTCAGATCGAAGCGCTTAAACTGATTGCGGATGGCGACCGGCACGCAGCTGCTGCTGCAAAGCTGGGAATCTCGGAAAGTGCACTGAAAGCGCGGCTGAACTCTGCGCGACAACGCCTGATGGCACGCACAACTGCCGAAGCGATTCAACGAGCGAAAGACTACAGGCTGCTCTGAAAAGCAAACTCGCCCTCCGCAAGGTTACTACCACCCCAACTTAACTTTGCAGGAGGCTCTCATGCTTACCACTACCCTCTCTTTCGAAAACATCCACAACCATGGCGAGTTGTTCGCGAACATGCTTCGCGCACGTCGCGAGCTGTTCATCGAGCAGAACAAATGGGATCTGCCCGAGGCCCTGGGAATGGAATACGACCAGTACGACACCCCGGCCAGCCGTTGGGTCGTCGTGCATGACGAGTTCGGCCAGGTTCTGGCCGGCAACCGTCTGACCCCCACCACGGCCAAATGCGGGATCTACACCTACATGATCCGCGATGCGCAAAAGGGGCTGCTCAACACCATCCCGGCCAACCTGCTTTATGATGAGGCACCGGTGTCGGACATGGTCTGGGAAAGCTCGCGCCTGTTTGTGTCGCAGCGGGTGCCTCTGGCACAGCGCCGGCCGATCTACTTCAAGCTGGTGCTTGAACTGACCAAGGCCGCGCGTTCGCTGGGCGCCAGCAGCTGTGTGACCCTGCTGAACGCCAACTGGCCGCTGTGGTCCAAGCGCGTGGGCGTCGACATGACGGCCATGGGTCCGGTGATGGAGATCGACGGCATCAACAACCAGGTTGTGTCGATGAACTTTGCGTCGAACCTGCACTAAGCGCAGATATAAAATGCGGCCCTCCGTCCTTGTGGCGGGGGGCGCAAACCTGTTGAAACCCAACGGGGGCAGGCGCATATCCGATACCTGACCTATCGGAGCCAACCATGCTACCCGCCGCTGATTCCCCTGGCCCTCTGGGCAACGCTAGCGCTTTCGGCTGTGACCGGGGCGCGCTAGGGTAGGGCCATGGCAGATCTGTTCGATCAAATCCCCGCCGCCCAACCGGGCAAAGAGGCGCCGCGCCCCCTGGCCGACCGGCTGCGCCCGCGCAAGCTGGCTCAGGTGATCGGGCAGGAGCAGGTGCTTGGCCCCGACGCGCCGCTGGGGGTGATGCTGGCCTCGAACAGTCTGGGCTCGCTGATCTTCTGGGGGCCGCCGGGCGTGGGCAAGACCACGATTGCGCGCCTGTTGGCCGATGAGACCGATCTGCATTTCGTGCAGATCAGCGCGATTTTCACAGGCGTGCCCGAGCTGCGCAAAGTGTTCGAGGCGGCCAAGATCCGCCGCGCGAACGGGCAGGGGACGCTGTTGTTCGTGGACGAGATCCACCGCTTTAACAAGGCGCAGCAGGACGGGTTCCTGCCCCATATGGAGGATGGCACCATCCTGCTGGTTGGCGCCACGACCGAGAACCCCAGTTTCGAGTTGAACGCCGCGTTGCTTAGCCGGTCGCAGGTTCTGGTGCTGAAACGGCTGGACCTGACCGATCTGGAACTGCTGGCGCAACGCGCCGAAAAGGAACTGGGCCGCGCGCTGCCCCTGAATGGCCCGGCGCGCGAACAGCTGTTGGAAATGGCAGATGGCGATGGTCGCGCCCTGCTGAACCTGATCGAACAAGTCGCGGCGTGGAAGACCGACAAGCCCTTGGCGCCCGACCAGTTGGCCACCCGCCTGATGAAGCGCGCGGCGAAATACGACAAATCGGGCGACGAGCATTACAACCTGATCTCTGCCCTGCACAAATCGGTGCGCGGGTCTGATCCCGACGCGGCGCTCTACTGGTTCACCCGGATGCTGGAAGGCGGCGAAGACCCGCGCTATCTGGCGCGTCGCGTCACCCGCATGGCGGTCGAGGATATCGGCCTGGCCGACCCCGCCGCCCAGCGTCACTGCCTGGATGCCTGGGCCACATACGAACGTCTTGGCAGCCCCGAGGGCGAGCTGGCGCTGGCGCAGGCGGTGATCTACCTGGCGCTGGCCCCCAAATCGAACGCGGCCTACGTGGCCTATAAACAGGCCCGCGCCGCCGCCCGCAAAACCGGCAGCGAGCCGCCGCCCAAACACATCCTCAACGCGCCGACGTCGCTGATGAAGGACCAGGGCTATGGCGACGGCTATGCCTATGACCACGACGCCGAGGATGGCTTCTCGGGGCAGCACTATTTCCCCGACGGCATGAAACACGGCGTCTATTACACCCCCGTCGAACGCGGCTATGAGCGCGAGCTGAAAAAGCGCGTCGATTACTTTGCCAAACTGCGCGCAAAACGGCAGGGCGGTTGACATCCGCCGCGCCCGGCCCGAGAGAGACCCCATGATGACAGTTCTGGCACAAGTGGCACTGGGCGGCGCGATCGGCGCCTGCGCCCGTTACCTGACAGGTCTGGGGGCCACCCGCCTGATGGGGCATGGATTCCCCTGGGGCACGCTGACGGTGAACGTGGTGGGCTCTTTCCTAATGGGGGTGCTGGTGGTGCTGCTGGCCGTGAAATTCGGCAACCGCTATGCGCCGCTGTTGATGACCGGGCTGTTGGGTGGGTTCACCACCTTTTCGGCCTTTTCGCTGGATGCGATCACCCTGTTCGAACGCGGGCAGGTGATGGTCGCTGGCGTTTACGTGCTGGCCTCGGTGGTGCTGTCTTTGGCGGCGATCGTGCTGGCGATGATGATGATGCGCGGGGTATTCGCATGACCGGGGTTCAGACCGTCGAGGTGACCAGCGACGAGGGCGATCAGCGGCTGGACCGCTGGTTCCGCCGCCGCTTTCCCCATGTCAGCCAGGGCCGCATCGAAAAGATGTGCCGCAAGGGCGAAATCCGCGTCGATGGCGGCCGGGTGAAACCGGCCAGCCGGGTCGAGACCGGCCAGATGGTGCGCGTGCCGCCGCTGCCCGATCCGGGCGAGGTGACATCGCAGCCCAAGCCCAAGGTCTCGGACGCCGACGCCAAGATGATCCAGGCCTGTGTGCTGTATCGCGACGATCACATCATCGCGCTGAACAAGCCGCCCGGCCTGCCCACCCAGGGCGGCACGGGGCAAACCCGCCATGTCGATGGCCTGGCCGAGGCGCTGAAATTCGGGCTCGACGACAAGCCGCGCCTCGTGCACCGGCTGGACAAGGACACCTCGGGCGTGCTGCTGCTGGCGCGCACACGCTCGGTTGCCGCCGCACTGACCGGCGCGTTCCGGGCGCGTGATACCCGCAAGATTTACTGGGCCGCCGTCGCGGGCCAGCCCAAGCCCGCCATGGGCACGGTGCGCTATGGTCTGGTCAAGGCGCCCGGTCACGGTGCCAAGGGCGAGGCGGAAAAGATGCTGTGCATCCATCCGCGCGACGTCGACAAGACCCCCGACGCGAAACGCGCAGTCACCGATTACGCGGTGCTGTCGGGCCTGGGCGGCCGGGTCAGCTGGGTCGCGCTGGTGCCGGTGACGGGCCGCACGCACCAGCTGCGCGCCCATATGGCCGAGATGGGCCACCCGATCATCGGCGACGGCAAATATGGCGGCTCGGGCCAGGAAAACCTGGGCGACGGCTGGGGTGCCCAGCTGGGCGGAGAGATCAGCCGCAAGCTGCACCTGCATGCCCGGATGATCTCTCTGACGCATCCTGTGACGGGCAACCGGCTGGAAATCACCGCACCCCTGCCGCCGCATATGGAACGCACCTGGGAAACGCTGGATTGGCGCGAGGCCGATGTGCCCGCCGACCCCTTTGACGAGATCGAATGACCCGCCTGAAACTGGTGATCTTTGACGTCGATGGCACGCTGGTCGACAGCCAGGCCCATATCAAGGGCGCCATGGCGGCGGCCTTTGCCGAACAGGGCCTGCCTGCGCCGCACGACATGCTGGGCATTGTCGGCCTGTCTCTGCCCGAGGCCATGGCCCGGCTGGCGCCCCAGCTTGACGATCCCACCCGCGCGACCATGGTTGCCACCTACAAACAGGCCTTTCACGACCTGCGTGCGGCCGATCTGCCCTCGCCGCTTTATCCCGGTGCCCGTGCGGCGCTGGATGCGCTAAGGGCGCGTGACGAGGTGCTGCTGGGTCTGGCGACGGGCAAATCGCGCAAGGGGCTGGATCACGTGATCGAGGCGCATGACCTGGGCCGGTATTTCGTCACCCAACAGGTGGCCGATCATCACCCCTCGAAACCGCATCCGTCGATGGTGTTGACCGCGCTGGCCGAAACAGGCGTGGAACCCGGCGATGCGGTCGTGATAGGGGATACCAGCTTTGATATGGACATGGCGCGCGCCGCGGGCGTGACCGGCATCGGGGTTAGCTGGGGCTATCACCCGCGCCCTGCACTGGCCGCCGCTGCACGGGTGCTGGATCGCTTTGACGACCTGCTGCCGACGCTGGACGAACTATGGAGAAACACATGAGCGGATGGGCGAAGAAACGGTTCTGGAAAGAGGCCACCGTTACCGAGGATGACAACGGGTTCGGCGTGGTGCTGGACGGGCGGGTGCTGAAGACCCCGGCCAAGGCCACGCTGATCCTGCCGACCCGCCCGCTGGCCGAGGCCATCGCCGCCGAATGGGCCGCCGTCGAGGCCGAGATCGACCCCGCCAAGATGCCCTGCACACGCTCGGCCAACGCCGCCATCGACAAGGTGACGCCGCAACATGCCGAAGTGGCCGGGCTGATCGCCGCCTATGGCGATTCCGATCTGCTGTGCTATCGCGCCGAAACGCCCGAGGGGCTGATCGCCCGCCAGGCCGAGACCTGGGACCCCTATCTTGACCGGGCCGCGCGCGATCTGGGCGCGCCGCTTGAGGTGCATCGCGGCGTTGTCCACTGTGCCCAGCCCGCCGACAGCATCGCCCGCCTGACGGGCGAGGTGCGCGCCTTTACCCCGTTCGAGCTGACCGCCCTGCATGACCTGGTGTCGCTCAGCGGGTCTTTGGTGCTGGGTTTTGCCGCCAGCGAGGGTTGGGCCAGCCCCGAAGAGATCTGGCGCGCCTCGCGCGTTGACGAGACCTGGCAAGAGGAACAATGGGGCATCGACGAAGAAGCCGCCGAGATGGCCGAGGCCAAACGCCGCGATTTCCTGCACGCCCACCGTTTCCTCACCCTGTGCCGCGCCTAGGGGCCAATTGGCCCCCGCGACGCAGGATCACATCTCGGTGTGCCGCTTTACCTTGACGGGTTTCGCTTTATCCGCCCAAACTTACCCCTATATAGGGGGATGATTGACCGAGTGAACGATTGGGCCAGTCCCGCAGGCAGGGCAGAGCCGAAAAACACAAAGATCGGGAAGAGGTAACATCGCAATGATTAAATCCCTGTCTCTGGGTGTGCTGGCCGCGGCCTTTATGGCCTTGGGCGCCAGCGCCGGGACGTTGGATCGTGTGAAAGCGAGCGGAACGGTGAAATGTGGCGTCGATCCGACGCTGGTCGGTTTCGCCGCGACCGATACCAACGGGGTGTGGCGCGGCTTTGACGTCGATTTCTGCCGCGCCGTGGCGGCGGCCGCGCTGGGCGATCCGGCGGCGGTCAGCTATGTCGAGGTTTCGGCCAAGACCCGGTTCGAGGCGCTCTTGTCGGGCGAGATCGACCTGCTGGCGCGCAAAACCACCTGGACCTTCGTCAACGATGTCAGCCGCGAGCTGGATTTCGCCGGCATCAGCTATTACGACGGTCAGGGCTTTATGGTGCGTAAGTCCGCCGGCGTGACCTCGGCCAAGGAACTGGAGGGCCGCAAGATCTGCGTGCAAACCGGCTCGACCAGCGAGCTGAACATGGCCGATTTCTTCCGCGTCAACAACATCACCTACCAACCCGTACTGGTCGAAAGCGCGGCTGACGCCCATCAGAAATATGTCGCGGGTGACTGCGATGTCTATTCGACCGATGCGTCCGGCCTGGCCGCGACGCGCGCCACCTTTGTCGACCCCGACGCGCATATCCTGCTGCCCGAGGTGATCTCGAAAGAGCCCCTTGGCCCCGTGGTGCGCCATGGCGACGAACAATGGGCCGATCTGGTGCGCTGGACGCTCAACGCCCTGATCACCGCCGAAGAGCTGGGCGTGAACTCTGCCAATGTCGAGGAACTGGCCGCCAATTCCGACAACCCCGAGGTGCGCCGCCTGTTGGGCGCCGAGGGCGCGATGGGTGAAACGCTGGGCCTGACGCCCGACTGGGCCAAGATGGCGATCATGGCCGGCGGCAATTACGGCGAGATCTTTGAGCGCAACATCGGCGAGGCCACCCCGATCCGCCTGTCGCGCGGGCTGAACGCGCTATGGACGCATGGCGGGCTGATTTACTCGCCGCCCTTCCGTTAATCGGTCATATCGGCCGGGATCGCGAAATCGACAACCCGGCCGGTGCCGAACCGCACCTCTGACCATCGGCGTGCCGGAAAATCCGCGACCAGCGTCGCGCAGGTCGGATAGGCGTGAAAGCTTGGGTGGCGCGGTTGTTCGGCCAGCAGGTCCGATGCGAAATCTCCGATCCCCGGGTTATGACCCAGCATCATCACCGTCGAGGGCGGGCAGCGATGCAGAACCGCCAGCATCGTGTCGGCGCTGGCGTGATACAGCTTTGGCTCGGGGTGCAGGGGCGGCATATCTGTGCCGCCGAAAATGGGCGCCATCCTGTCCCAGGTTTCCAGAGTGCGCCGTGCGGTCGAGCTGACCACCAGCGCGGGCCGGTGCCCATGGGTGGCCAGAAACCGCGCCATCAGCGGCGCCGTCGCCCGGCCCCGGCGGTTCAGCACCCGATCATGATCGTCCACCATCAGATCGTCCCAGCTGGACTTGGCATGGCGAACAAGGATCAGGCGCAAACTCATGGATAAAAGGCTTTCATATGAAACGCAGATTGTTCGGTCATCCTGCCATAGCTTGCGCTGATCGGACAGGCCCGGCGGACGGCGCAGCCCGAATTCATGCAGTCCTCCCCCCCGGGGCCGCCAAGCCATCCGTGACAGGCGGCCACGTCGTACCCGTCGGCCAGCGCGTCCACCGGGCAGGCGTCGCGGCAGGGCTGGTCTGGGCAGCTGTCACAGGGGCAGGGCGGGGGCGGGGGCAGCTCAAGGCGCTGACGCAGCGCCAGGGCGCCGCGATACGACACCATCAGCCCGGCCACGTCATGCACCAGCAACGTCACCGGCGAGGCCCAGGCCCGGCCGCTGCGTTTCGCCCAGTCGATAAAGGGCGGCCAGGGCGGCCCGTCTGACGGAAAGATCGCGCGCCCGCCGGTCTCGGCGGCGACGGCCCCGATCATCCGCTTTGACCAACGATCCAGCGGGTCGGCAGCGCCGTCGGCATATTCGGGGCTGGCGCTGAAACGCGGCCAGAACCCCGGCTCTCGCGGGCCGATCAAGATCAGCGTGGCACAGCCTTCGGGGGCATTGTCGTCGGCATCGGGATGAAACGCGCCGAACACGGCCAGCCCGTCACGGGCCAGCCGGGTGTCGATCGCGGCAAGGCTGTTCAGCGCGGTGTGCGGATCAGCGAGCCCGCCCCGTGTTCGGTGAAAAGTTCCAGCAAACAGGCATTGGGCGCACGGCCGTCCAGAATGACCACGGCGCGCACGCCGCCCTCGATCGCCTCAAGCGCGGTCTCGGTTTTCGGGATCATGCCGCCGGCAACCGTGCCGTCGTCGATCATGCCGCGGATCTGCTCGGGCGTCAGTTCGGTCACGACCTCGCCGCTGGCATCCTTGACGCCGGGCACGTCGGTCAAGAGCAGCAGCCGGTCGGCCTTGAGCGCAGCAGCCACGGCCCCGGCGGCGGTATCGCCGTTGACGTTGTAGGTTTCGCCATTGCGGCCCGCGCCCAGGGGCGCCACGACCGGGATCATCTCGGCCGCGTGCAGCTGGCGGATCACCTCGGGGTTCATTTCCACCGGCGTGCCGACAAAGCCCAAATCGGGGTTGGTCTGCTCGCAGATCATCAGATTGGCATCTTTGCCCGACAGGCCGACGCCCTTGCCGCCCTGGCGATTGATGGCCTGAACGATGCGTTTGTTCACCAGCCCCGATAGCACCATTTCAACAACTTTGACGGTAGCTTCGTCGGTGACGCGCTTGCCCTTGACGAATTCCGACTTGATCTCAAGCTTGTCGAGCATCTCGTTGATCATCGGGCCGCCGCCATGGACGATCACCGGGTTCACGCCGACCTGCTGCATCAGAACGATGTCGCGGGCAAAGGTATCCATCGACTCGTCATCGCCCATCGCATGGCCGCCGAACTTGATGACGACGGTGGCCTGATCATAGCGCTGCAAATAGGGCAGGGCCTGGGAAAGGGTGCGGGCGGTGGCGATCCAGTCGCGGTTCATGGCGGTCTGCTTTTTCATGATTTGTCCTCGGCGGTTTGCAGCAAGGATAGGGGATTATTCAAGCGTGGCAATGATCGCGCGCAGGGTCGCGATGCCATCGCCTTTTTCCGAGCTGGTCACCACCAGTTCGGGATAGGCGGCGGGGTGTTTCGACAGGGCGCCGCGCACCTGTTCCAGCACCTTTTCGCGGTCGTTGGCCTTGACCTTGTCGGCCTTGGTCAGCACCACCTGAAAGGTCACGGCCGATTGATCCAGCAGGGTCAGGATCTCGTCATCGACCTTTTTGATGCCGTGGCGCGCGTCGATCAGCACAAAGGCCCGGCGCAGCGTCTGACGCCCCGACAGATAGGCCTTGAGCAGGCGCTGCCACTTTTCGACGATCTTGACCGGCGCTTCGGCATAGCCATAGCCGGGCAGGTCGACCAGGTAGGGGCCGCCCAGCGTGGTGAAAAAGTTGATTTCCTGCGTGCGGCCCGGCGTGTTCGACGCGCGCGCCAGCCCCTTGCGGCCGGTCAGCGCGTTGATCAGGCTGGATTTGCCCACGTTCGAGCGGCCGGCGAAACACACCTCTAGCCGGTCGGGGGCGGGCAGGCCGTCCATCGCGACCACGCCTTTCAGGAAATCGGTCTCACCCGCGAACAGCTTGCGGCCTTTTTCGGCGGTGAACTCATCAGGTTCGGACGCAACAGGAAAGGGGAGCTGCATCACAGCCCCCCCCCGTTCGTCGATCCTGCCAGCAACAGGATCATTTCTTTTCCGCCTTACGCTTGCGCAGCCCGGCGGTCATGTTGCCCAGCAGGTCTGGCTTGTGCCCGTGGCTGCGCATGATCGTGTACTGCTGGATGAAGGTGATGGTGTTGTTGGTGATCCAGTACAGCACCAGGCCCGAGGCGAAATTGCCCAGCATGAACATGAACACCCAAGGCATCCAGGCAAAGATCATCTTTTGCACGGGGTCGGTCGGTGTCGGGTTCAGCTTTTGCTGCAACCACATCGACAGACCCAGCAGGATCGGCAGGATGCCCAGCGAGATGAACGCAAGCATCGATTCCGGCGCCGGCGGGGTAAAGGGCAGCAGGCCGAACAGGTTCAGGATCGACGACGGATCGGGGGTCGACAGGTCGCGGATCCAGCCCAGCCAGGGCGCCTGATACAGTTCGATCGTGACAAAGATCACCTTGTAGAGCGAGAAGAAGATCGGGATCTGCAGCAGGATCGGCAGACAGCCCGAAGCGGGGTTCACCTTTTCCTTCTTGTAGAGTGCCATCATCTCTTGCTGCATTTTCATGCGGTCGTCGCCGGTGCGCTCTTTGATCTTCTCCATCTCGGGCTGCAGTTCCTTCATCTTGGCCATCGAGACGTAGGATTTGTAGGCCAGCGGGAACAGGATCGCCTTAATGAAGATGGTCAGCGCGATGATCGCCCAACCCATGTTGCCGATCACGCCATTGAGGAAATGCAGAACCTTGAAGATCGGTTTGGTGAGGAAGAAGAACATGCCCCAGTCGATCGAATCGACGAAATTGACGATGCCCAGGTCTTCTTCGTAACCGTTGATCTCTTCCCATTCCTTGGCGCCGGCAAACAGCAGCGTCTCGACCGAGGCGGTCGCGCCGGGGGCCACGTCCATGACGGGCATCCGGGCTTCGACCTGGTAGATCTCGGCCGAGGCCACGTATTTCGCGACCGAGGTAAAGGGCTGCCCCGGCTTGGTGACCAGCGTGGTCATCCAATACTTGTCGGTAAAGCCGATCCAGCCATTCTCGGTGATGTCGGCCACTTCGGCGCGCGCGCCTTCACGTTCGACATAGTCCAGATCGGCCATGTCCTTATAGGAAATCTCTTCCAGCGTGTTGTCATTCTGACGCACGACGCCCTCGTGCAGGATAAAGAATTTCTTGCTGTCGGGCTCGCCGTGGCGGGCGATCAGGCCATAGGGCGCCATGCGCACGGGCGTCTCACCAGTGTTTTCAACCGACTGCGCCATGGTGAACATATAGCCGTCATCAACCGAGATCGTGCGGCGGAAGATCAGGCCCTTGCCGTTATCCCAGCTCAGCGTAACAGGGGTGGCTTCGGTCAGCTTGTCGTTGCCTTCGACCACCCATTCCGTCAGCGGGCCGGGTACATCGGCGATGTCCAGCGTGCCGCCCGGCGCCCAGCCGTAAAGCGCGTAATAGGGATGTTCGGTGCCCACGGGGGACAGCAGGCCGATATTGGCCGAATCCGGCTCCAGCGTTTCGCGGTAATCCTTCAGAACCAGCTGGTCGATCCGGCCGCCCGCCAGCGAGATCGAACCCTTAAGCCGGGTCGTGTCGATCATCAGGCGCGGGGCCGCGGCCGCCACGGGGGCGGGGGCCTGGGTGGTGACGGCGCTGGGCGCGGCGGCCAGGGCCGGCGGCAGCGCCGCAACACCATCGGTGCTGACGGCAGCGTTTTCGATCGGCGCCGGGGCCTGCTCTTCCGGCGGGAAGAAGATGAACCATACGAGGATCACCACAAAGCTGAGCACCGAAGCCAGGATTAGGTTCTTGTTCTGATCGTCCATGAGGGCCGCCATCCGTCCTTTTGAAGGTGATGGTGGTTCAACAGAAGCCCGCCCGGAAGGTCAAGCGATTTTCCCTGTTTTTCCTGTAAAACTTCTATCCTCGCTGTTGCCCCAGATGGGCGGCGTGGTCCAGTTTTTCGTGGTGCCGGTTCATCCAGGCGATGGTTTCCTCGAACGGCATTGGCCGGGCGATGCCATAGCCCTGGACATGGCCACAGCCCAGCTGTGCCAGAACGGCGTGTTCGCCGGGCGTTTCCACGCCCTCGGCCAGCGTGTCCAGACCCAGGCGTTCGGCCATGGTCAGGATGGCCGAGACCATGTTCTGCTGGTCGGGGTCGCGGTCGACGCGGGTGACAAAAGACCGGTCGATCTTTAGCCGGCGCACCGCGAACCGCCGGATCGAGGCGATCGAGGCGTTGCCGGTGCCAAAGTCATCGATATCGATGCCACAGCCCAGATCGGCCAGCGCGGCGATGTTGCGCACGATCATGTCGTCATCGGCATCGGCCGCAACGGTTTCCAGGATCTCGACCGTCAGCCGGTCGGGCGAAAGCGAGAACCGATCAAGTTCCCACCGGATTTTTTCGACCAGGTCGGGGTTGCGCAACTCGTCGCCCGAAAAGTTCACACCCACGCAGGGCACGTTCAACCCGGCCCGGTCCCACGACCGGATCGCGGTCAGCGATTGCGTCAGCATGCTGTCGGTCAGTCGGGCCGACAGGCCGGTCTCGATCAGCGCAGTCAGAAACTCGGCCGGCGGGATGATACCCTTTTTCGGATGCACCCATCTGGCCAGGGCCTCAAAACCCGAGACACGGCCGGTATCGGTACAAAGCTGGGGCTGAAACCACGGTTTGATCTGCCTTTCGGCCAGGGCGCGGTCCAGTTCTCCGCGCAGATCGTGGCGGCGGATGATGCTGCGCTGCATCTCTGCGGAAAACGATCGGATCGCGCCCGCGCCATGGGATCGGGCCTCGGCCATGGCGGTTTCGGCGGCCGAGATCAGCGCCGTCCCCCCGGCATCGGGGCTGCGCTCGGCAGGGCAGAATCCGACGACGCCCGACAGGTAGATCGTGGTGCCATCAATGCTGACCGGTTCGCGCAGCGCATCCAGAATACGGCCCGAGATCTGCAACAGCGTTTCCAGGTCGGCGCGCCGCATCGGGGCCAGCGCGATCACGAAATGGCCCCGCGCATCGCGGGCGACCAGATCGTCGCCGCGCAGCGTGGCACGGATACGATCGACCACGCGGTCCGAGGCGGTGCCGACGGCGCGGTTCCCCAGCCGGGCGCGCAATTCGCCCAGGCCGTCAGGGGCGATCGCCATCGCGGCGGGGTGTTTGTCGGTGCCGTGCTGATCCAGCAGCCAGGCGTCAAGCGCGGCGGTCAGCGTGGCGCGGTCGGTCAGGCCGGTGCCCGCCTCGGCCGCGCGGGGCGCCGCGGGGCCGGACAGCGACAACAGCAGCGGCAACGCCAGCGTCGTCAGGATCAGCGCCGCCTCGCCCCCCATCCAATAGGCCGCCAACGAGGCCGCGGGCACAAAGGCCAGCGCCTGAGGCCGCGCCATCAGATGAGCCATCAACGCCCTTGCATCCCGCCACCGAACCGCCATGCGCATTTCACCTCTCCCGGTTGGGCCCGATGGGCCAGCGGGGCAAGCCTATGGCAAGGGGTAAACGGGCCGGTTAACGCAGCAGGGGAATGTCTTGCGGATTTTCCTCAAATTCGACCGAACTACGCTCAAGCCCCTGAAAGTCAAACAGTTTTGGGTCAAGCATATGGCTGGGTCGAATGTTCATCAGCGACCTGAACATCACCTGGCGGCGGCCGGGGCTGTTCTTTTCCCACTGGTCCAGGATCTGTTTCACCTGCTGGCGTTGCAGCCCGTCCTGGCTGCCGCACAGGTCGCAGGGGATGATCGGATAGTTCATCGCGCGGGCGAATTTCTCGCAGTCTTCCTCGGCCACATGGGCAAGGGGGCGATAGACAAAGAGATCACCCTCTTCGTTGACCAGCTTGGGCGGCATCGTGGCCAGACGCCCGCCGTGGAAGAGGTTCATGAAAAAGGTTTCAAGAATGTCATCGCGGTGATGGCCCAGAACCACCGCCGAACAGCCCTCTTCGCGCGCGATGCGATAAAGATTGCCGCGGCGCAGGCGCGAGCACAGCGCGCAGAAGGTGCGGCCCTGGGGCACTTTGTCCATCACCAGCGAATAGGTGTCCTGATATTCGATCCGGTGCGGCACGCCCATCTTTTCAAGGAACTCGGGCAGAACCGTCGCCGGAAACCCCGGCTGCCCCTGATCGAGGTTGCAGGCCAAGAGATCGACCGGCAGCAGCCCGCGCCATTTCAGCTCATACAAGGCGGCCAGCAGGGTATAGCTGTCCTTTCCGCCCGACAGGCAGACCAGCCAGCGCGCGCCGCGCTCGATCATGCCGTATTGTTCGATCGCCTCGCGGGTATAGCGCACGATGCGCTTGCGCAGCTTTTTGAACTCGGTGGTCGAGGGCGCGCCGTGGAACAGCGGATGGATATCGTCAAGATCATCTAACATGGCGCGCGTGTACTGGGCTTGCCCGAGTCGGGCAAGGGCATGGGCGTTGGCGCGCGCCGGAAAACCCGCTAGCGTCGCGGCAGGAGGGCCGGGATGGCGCAGTTGCTGATCGTTTACCATTCGCGCACCGGGGGCAGCGCACAGATGGCGCAGGCCGCGGCCGAGGGCGCGCGGGGTGAGGTGGAAACCGTTTTGCTGGCCGCCGATCAGGCCACGCCCGACGACCTGCTGCGCGCCGATGGCTATATATTTGTCGCCCCCGAGAACCTGGCCACGCTGTCGGGCGCGATGAAGGAATTCTTTGACCGTTGCTTTTACCCGGTTCTGGGTCGGATCGAGGGGCGCCCCTATGCCCAGATGATCTGTGCCGGCACCGACGGGCAGGGCGCGGCGCGGCAACTGGCGCGCATCGCCACCGGCTGGCGCCTGCGCGAAGTGCAGCCGGCGATGATCGTCTGCACCCATGCCCAAACGCCCGAGGCTATCCTGGCGCCCAAAGCCATCCCCGATGATACGCTGGATGACTGCCGGGCGCTGGGCCAGGCGATCGGGGCGGGCGTGGCGATGGGAATTTTCTAAGGATCAGTCGCGCGGCTTGCGGTCGGGCACCGGGTCATAGCCGGAACTGCCCAAGGGGTGACAGCGGCCGATGCGGCGCAGGGCCAGCCAGCTGCCCTTGATCGCGCCGTGTTTTTCCAGCGCCTCCAGCGCATAGGCGCTGCACGTGGGCTGATATCGGCAGCCATGGCCGACCCAGGGCGAAAATATCAGGCGATAGGCCCGAACGGGCAGGGCGGCGATATGGGCAAGCGGGGTCATTGGCCGGCTCCGTGGATCTTTTTCAGGGCAAAGCGCAGATCGCTTTGCAGATCCATATAAGACCGTTCCGCCGTCGCCCCGGCGCGACCGATCAGCACATAATCCCAACCGGGCTTGCCCTCATGCACCAGAACCTCGCGCGCCAGCGCCCGCAGGCGGCGCTTGGCCCGGTTGCGGGCCACGGCATTGCCGACTTTCTTGGAACAGGTGAACCCGACGCGGATGCCGGTCCCAGCCTCACCCTCGGCCCGTTTGCGGGCCTGCAACACGAACCCCTTCACCGCCTGACGGCGGGCGCGGGCGGCGTTTAGAAAATCGGATCGTTGGGTGAGAACCTGCAGACATGACGAAACCGCCGGGGGCGTTTCAGCGGCGCCCGGGTTCGGGTTGGCCACATTTGCCTCCGGCGGTGTCATGTCTTTGTCCTTTTGCCTTGCGGCAAGGATTATGCGCTGAGCGACTTCCGGCCCCGTGCGCGACGTGCGTTCAGGATCTTGCGGCCGGCCTTGGTGGCCATGCGCGCGCGGAAGCCGTGGCGGCGCTTGCGAACAAGGTTGCTCGGTTGATAGGTGCGTTTCATCGCGTAGGCTCCGTCAAGTCAGGCCCAAACCCGGAATGGATTCGAAGGCCGTTGGTGTTCGAAGCCCGTCCTTTAGGGGGTTGGTGGGCGGCTGTCAATTCGCCTCCCCCCGGTTTTCTGCAACATTTTCGGCGAATGGGCGTCTTTCGCCGGGGCAAATGTTACGAACCCCCCGCAATACCCCCTGTTTCGGGCCGAAATGCTTCACCACACATCAACCGCGCGTGAGGGGGCTGTCGCATTTCATCGCTGCACAGCATGTTGAAGGCAACCAAGAACAGGATGCCCGATGACACCCGAGCGAACCGCCCCAAAATCAGCCCTGGCCCGGCGACTGCCCCTGATCATCATCGCCGCTGTTGCGCTGGTGGGGGCGTTTACCCTGCGCGAGCATCTGTCGTTCGACGCCCTGGCCGAGAATCGCGAGGCCCTGATCGCGCTGCGCGATCAGCATTACCTGCTGGCGGTGCTGGGCTTTGTGGCGATCTATGTGGTGATCGTGGCTTTTTCGCTGCCCGGAGCCACCATCGCCACGCTGACGGGCGGTTTCCTGTTCGGCGTCTTTCCGGGCGCTTTGTTCAACATCACCGCCGCGACCATCGGCGCGACGCTGATTTTTCTGGCGGTGCGCTGGGGCTTGGGCGAACGGCTGGTCGCCAGGATGGATGCCAGCCAGGGCCGCATTCACCAGATTCGCGAGGCCATCCGCGAGAACGAGCTGTCGATGCTGTTCCTGATCCGCCTTGTGCCGGCGGTGCCGTTCTTTGTCGCCAACATCCTGCCGGCGCTGGTCGGCGTGTCGCCGCTGCGGTTCATCGTCACCACGTTCCTGGGCATCATTCCGGGCGGCGTGGTCTACACTTGGGTCGGCGCAGGGCTGGGCGAGGTTTTCGCTCGCGGCGAAACCCCGAACCTGGGCATCATATTTGAACCCCATATTCTGGGGCCGATCCTGGGCCTTTGCGCGCTGGCGGCGCTGCCCATCGTCATCAAGGCCATTCGCGGAGGCAAATCATGAACCGGATCGAAACCGACCTTTGCGTGATCGGCGCCGGTTCCGGCGGGTTGTCGCTGGCGGCGGGCGCGGTGCAGATGGGCGCGCGCGTGGTGCTGGTCGAGGGCCACAAGATGGGCGGCGATTGCCTGAACTATGGCTGTGTGCCCTCCAAGGCGCTGATCGCCGCCGGAGCGCGGGCGCAGGCGATGCGGGGCGACGCTTTTGGCGTGACCGGGGCCGAACCGCAGATCGACTATGCCGCCGCCAAGGATCATGTCGCGCAGGTGATCGCCACGATAGAACCGCATGACAGCCAGGAAAGGTTCGAGGGCCTGGGCGTGCAGGTCATCCGTGAATTCGGGGCGTTCATCTCGGAAACCCAATTGCAGGCCGGTGATCATGTGATCGAGGCGCGGCGGTTCGTCATCGCAACCGGGTCATCGCCTTTCGTGCCGCCGATTCCCGGCTTGGCGGATGTGCCCTATCTGACCAATGAAACCCTGTTCGATCTGCGCGAGAGGCCCGATCACCTGATCATCATCGGTGGCGGCCCCATCGGCATGGAAATGGCCCAGGCCCATGTGCGGCTGGGCTGCAAGGTCACGGTGATCGAGGGCGACCGGGCGCTGAACCGCGATGACCCGGAAATGGCCGAAATCGTGCTGACCCGTCTGCGGGCCGAGGGCGTGCAGATCATCGAGGGCGCGCAGGCCGCGCAGATCACCGGTCAGGCCGGGGCGATTAGTGTCGAAACCTCGGACGGGCAGCGCATTGGCGGCACCCATATGCTGGTCGCGGTCGGGCGCAAACCCAATATCGACCGGCTGAACCTTGCGGCGGCAGGTGTGAAAACCACCCGCGCGGGCGTCGAGGTCGATGCCGGGTTGCGCACCGCCAACCGGCGCATCTATGCCATCGGTGATGTGGCGGGCGGAATGCAGTTCACCCATGTGGCGGGCTATCACGCCGGGCTGGTGATCCGGCCCATCCTGCTGGGCCTGCCCGCCAAGGCGCGCGCCGATCACATTCCGCGCGTCACCTATACCGACCCCGAACTGGCGCAGATCGGCCTGACCGAGGCCGAGGCCCGCGCCGCCCATGGCGATGCGCTGACCGTCGCGCGGTTCGATTTCGCGGGCAACGACCGCGCGATCGCGGGCGGCAAGACCGACGGGCTGATCAAGGTGATGGTGGTCAAGGGCCGCCCCGTCGGCGTGTCGATCGCCGGTGCGGGGGCGGGTGAGTTGATCGGCGTCTGGGCCTTGGCCGTGGCAAATCGCATGAAAATGGGGGCCATCGCCGCCATGGTCGCGCCCTATCCGACGATCGCAGAGGTTAACAAGCGCGCAGCGGGTGCCTATTTCTCTCCGAAACTATTTGATAATCCTATGCTAAAGCGGGTTGTGCGCGCGGTGCAGGCGGTTCTGCCCTGACGACCCACGGGTGAAACGATGGCTCTGAACACATTATCAGGTCGCTTCCTGCTGCTGACGGTTGCCTTCGTCATGCTGGCCGAAGTGCTGATCTTTGTGCCCTCGATCGCCCGGTTCCGCGAAGATTACCTGCTGTCGCATCTCGAACGCGCGCAGATCGCATCACTGGCGACACTGGCCACCGAAGACATGATCGACGACGACCTTGAGGCCGAGCTGCTGACCAATGCCGGGGTCTATAACGTGGTGCTGCGCCGCGACCAGTCGCGGCAATTGGTGCTGTCCTCGCCCATCCCCGGCCCGATCGCCACCAGCTATGACCTGCGCGATCCATCGGCCTGGGTGCTGATGCGCGATGCGCTGGTGCGGCTGGTCGATACCCAGGATCGGGTGATCCGCGTGATCGGCGAGCCGGTGCAGCAGGCCGGTCTGCTGATCGAGGTCACCATGTCCACCGCGCCGCTGCGCATGGCGATGATCGACTATGGCCTGCGCATCCTGGCCCTGTCGGCGGTGATCTCGGTGATCACGGCCTTTCTGCTGTTCCTGGCGGTGCGGCGCATCTTGGTGGTTCCGATCCGCAATGTGGTGCAGGCGATGCAAGCCTATGCCGACGCCCCCGAGGATGCCCGGCGCATCATCACGCCTTCGTCGCGGGTGGTCGAACTGCGCGAGGCCGAGGCCGCCCTGCAAACCATGGAAACCCAGCTGACCGGCGCGTTGAAGCAAAAACAGCGCCTAGCGCAGCTGGGCGGTGCCGTCGCCAAGATCAGCCACGATCTGCGCAACATCCTGACTACGGCCCAGCTGTTCGCCGACCGGATGGAGGGCAGCGAAGACCCCGCCGTCAAGCGCGCCGCGCCGAAACTGGTAGGCTCGATCAGCCGGGCGGTGAACCTGTGCGAAACCACGCTGGCCTTTGGCAAGGCCGAGGAACCCGCCCCGCGCCTCGACCGGGTGCCGCTGGCCGCCATCATCAATGACGTGGTCGATAGCGAACGCCTAGCCGCGGGCGAGCACGACATCAGCTTTGCCGAGGACGTGCCCGCCGGGCTGGTGCTGCGCGCCGATGGCGAACAGCTGTTCCGCGTGCTGTCCAACCTGATCCGCAACGCGCGCCAGGCCATCGTCGCCAGCGGCAAGACCGGAGAGATCGGCATTCGCGCCGACGAAACCGATCATGAATGGCAGATCAACATCACCGATACCGGCCCCGGCCTGCCGCCCAAGGCGCGCGAGCACCTGTTCCAGCCCTTCCAGGGCGGCATCCGCAAGGGCGGCACCGGGCTGGGGCTGGCGATCTCGGCCGAACTGATCCGCGGCCATGGCGGGCGGCTGGAACTGGTCAGCAGCAATGATGCGGGAACGCACTTTCTGATCCGCCTGCCGAAGGGCGTCGAAATAATTTCCGACGCGGCCCAATAAGTTGCCCTTACCCCCTTGCAATGCCCGGCGCGCGCGTCTAAATCACGCCTCCACGGACTGGTAGCTCAGTTGGATAGAGTACTTGACTACGAATCAAGGGGTCGGGGGTTCGAATCCTCCCCAGTCCGCCACTTCCCCCTTTAGTGGAACGTCAGACGAACCTGACCCACGTGTCATAACGTGACCCAATCCCCGTTTTTGCCCGTGTGGCCTGTTGCGTTGATCTGCTACGTGGCGAACGCAGGAGGGAGCGAGGTAATGCTATTCGACAGGGGCGTTTGGCTCGTCCAAACCCCTCTGGCCCACGAAACAAAAGCGGCAGGGTCAAAGACTCCGCTACAATTTCCTAGGGTCTGGACACATTGAGTTTCAAAGCCAGTAGATGACGATGGCCGCGAGAGCGATAGCTGACAGGAAGACTTTGGGCACCTGTCGTAACGGGTCGCCAATCCTTGAGCCTGCCGAACATGATCTCGATCCGGTTGTGCCGTTTGTATCAGCCAGAAAAGATCACGCATGTTCACCGCTCGGCTTTCGAGTCGTGAATCATGCCGATCCCAGATAATCAATGGGTCTTGACCCTAATCTGACAATGCCATCGCGGTCATTCATTGATTTGAGTTCTGAGATTTCGCCTCGCATAGTCTCGACAATTAATAAACAGCGACTCTACTAGCTCTTTGGTGATATCCAATTGTTCCAACGCATCATTAGGGCCTAACAAAAATGCACCATCCTTGTGGCTGACTGAATTGCGTAGCCGGCGCGATGCATTCCAGCGACTAGCGGTAGCAGTATCGATCAAACCTGCTTCAGAAGCCCACTTCTGGAGATCAGCGTATCTCTTCCTGTTGAGGCTGCTGCATGGTTCAGCTTCTTTGACAGCCTCGCGGAACGCGCTCTCACCGAAGCGGAAAAGCTCCTCTATTCCAAGCGTGAAGAGTGGATAGTAATAGCATCCGTAGACCATACTGGCCTGAGCACGATCAAACATCTCAACTAAAAACGGCGGCAGATCAACCTCAAGGGATACGTCTAAAACCATTTTGACCCAGTCGTCAGTTGAATGGGAATAAGGGCCGATACCGTGGACGCTCCAGCAATCTAGGCGAGTGTCTCGTTCGAGGTGATTTTCTAATGTCAGTTTGGTCAAATACGCTTTCCTAATATTGATTTAAATTCAAATGGTTGATCATTTAATCCCTAAGGTACAGATTCGAGACACATCATCAAATTATATACTTATATGAACGCCTGAATGATGCACCCTAACGCCACAATTTCCTAGGGTCTGGACACATTGAGTTTCAAAGCCAGTAGATGACGATGGCCGCGAGAGCGATAACTGATTTGTCGGTGATGTGTTCTTGCCCATCGCCCTTCGCGCCATAAGGCAGAAAGCTGTTGCCGTCAGGGATTGTTGTGTTTCCAGGTCGGGCTTCAACGATGTTCGGACCAGTCTCCTCCGGCACCGGAGTTGAAATACTGTTGTCGGTCGGATCGCCGGGAATGGGGGAGCCAGTGTTGTTCGGCAAGCCGAGGTCTTCAATTGGGTAGGTTTCAAGCCATTGCTCGATCCGTTCCGGAGTGAAGCCCGGCAGTTGCCCCAAACGGCGCTCGCCTTCCGAAAGTTCCGGGAAAACCTCGACCCAGCCTTGCGCCAGCTCGCCTTCCTGAAGCCGTAAATCTCCGCGTGCGTACGCTTCGCCAACGGCTTCAATGAAATCCTGTAAAGCGCGCTGTTTTGCGGGGCTGCCACCCGCACCCGTGTCAAGAATCGTTCCAGGGTTCAGCAACTCGTAAAGCGCCGCTGCCTCGGCTCCGATGCGCGCGAATTCGGGATTCTTGGGCAGGACTGGATAGACGCCGGTGCTTATCCCTTCCTGGACGAGGGCATACCCGACCCTGACCAGAATCCTTTTCTGGGGTCTGCATGTCGCATTGATTGGCCGCACCTCATTTCAAGGAGTGCTTACCTTCATTTTGCCGACGCCACGGCGATACATCCACTACCCGGAGCCTATGGAAACCTACGTTCTAGTTAGCGCTTGGTCAGGGTTTCTGTCACCAGCCGCGCTAATCGGACTTTTGTGTTTGCGGCTGTGGTCGATCACGGCAAACGCCTTGCTAGATAGACGTAGTCTCTAAACGCGGTCATAGGCGCAGGCGCAGCTGTCAGTTGCTTCCCGGCATCAAGGCGCCTTGTATCGCAGGAACAACAACTTTAAGGTGTGTTTTCGGGGTCGGGTTGGAGTGAATGATGACACTGGTTGAGGCGGTAAAGACGTGTTTGCGGAAGTACATTGTGTTTTCAGGACGAGCATCTAGGGCAGAGTTTTGGAAATTCGTGCTTGGCATCTTTTTGGTTTCGATCATCGCGTCGATTGCGAATGTCATGGTTTTTGGACCAGTAATTGAAGCCAAGTTTGTCGTTGTAACAACTTCTCAAGGCACAACACAGGGTCTGCAGAACACGGTAAAATACGGTCCCGGCCCATTTTCAACATTTATTCAACTCGCGGTTTTTCTTCCATTCCTCGCTGCAGCGAACAGGCGTCTGCATGACATCGGGCGCCCTGGTTGGCATCTGGCGTTGTGTTGGGGTGTGGCTATATTGTTGGTGGTAATAACTGTGCTGGCGTTCCAGGTGGATGTTCCGGTATCTGAACAGGTGCGGACCGCAGTGCCCTCTCTTGGCGAAACCGTGTCCGTGCCCCAACCGCCGACGGCCTTGCTCTTTGTGTCGTTGATTTCGATGTTCGCCAGCTTGATTCTCAGCATCGTTTGGCTCGCACGGCGTGGGCGACCCGAGGCCAACCAGTATGGCCCCGCCCTGTCGTCGCCCAGGTCATAGGGTTGCTGCAACCGGGCAGCCTGATCAGCGCATGATCTGCCATTAACTATTTGCAGAAACTGGCTTTGCCCCTAGCATTGCCCTCGTAACGATTGGCCGCCCTTGCCGTGAAACGGGGCGCGGAAACGGGGGATGGTGCCATGAAAAACCTAAAGCTGGGACGCCCCGGAGGCACATCGCCCGCAGCTTGGTTTCTTGGCCCCAAGGCCGAGAATCATGATGCCCTGACCCATTTGGTGACCCGCGCCGTGGCCTCGCATGCCGAGGCGCGGCGGCGCTATATGCCGAATGATCCCGAATTTGTCAGCGCCGAAGAACGCGCCGCCAAGCCGCACCAGCAGACGCTTGCCCTGTTGGGGGATCGGCTGAATGACATGCTGCGCGCGCTGAACGGGTCTCTGCCGCTGGCCAGCTATCGCAACCAGTCGCATATGTATTGGGATATCACGCTGCCCGGATCGGTCGGCTATTTCGCCGCGATGCTGTATAACCAGAACAACGTCGCGACCGAGGCCTCGCCGGTCACCACCCATCTGGAAATCGAGGTGGGCGAGGATCTGTGCCGGATGCTGGGGTTCGAAATCCCCACGTCTGATGCCCGCGCGACCGGCGCCATTGCGCCCTGGGGGCATATCACTTGCGACGGCTCGATCGCCAATGGCGAGGCCATGTGGGCCGCGCGCAACCTGACCTATCTGCCCGTGGCCGTCGCCGCCGCCATTCGCGCCGAAGAACGCCTGTCGGATGCCCGCAACCTGACCGTTCAAACCACCGACGGCACCCGCGCCCGGCTGTTGGAACTGGACACCTGGCAGCTGCTGAACCTGCCCGTCGACCAGGCGATCGGCCTGACCCGGCGCATGGTGTCCACCACCGGTGTGACTTCGGCCGATATCGAGGCGACGCTGCCGAAATACGCGCTGCAAAATATCGGCATCCTCGATTTCTACCGCCGCCACCTGTCTGAGATGCCCAACGGGTCGCCCGTGGTTATGGTGCCCGCCACCGCGCATTATTCCTGGCCCAAGACCGCCGCCATGATCGGTATCGGGGCCAGCGCCGTCTGGCCGATCGCGCTGGATGCCGACGGGCGCATGGATACCGTCGCCCTGCGCCGCGCGCTGGATCGCTGCCTGGCCGAAAAGCGGCCCGTTCTGCAGGTCGTCGCCGTTGTCGGCAGCACCGAGGAAAGCGCCGTCGACCCGCTGGCCGAGATCGCCGATATCCGAGACGAATACCGCCAGATGGGCCTTGAATTCGCCCTGCATGTCGATGGCGCCTGGGGCGGTTATTTCGCCGCGATGCTGCGCGAGGCCCCGCCGCCCCAGCCGGGCGACGAATTCCGCGCGCCCAATGCGTTCGACCGGATGCCCGACCAGCAGCTCAGCGATTACGTCCGCCGCCAGATCGCCGCCTATCCGCGTGCCGACAGCATCACCCTCGACCCGCATAAATCGGGGTTCATCCCCTATCCGGCGGGCGGGTTGTGCTATCGCAACGGCGATATGCGCGACCTGATTTCCTATACCGCCGACGTGGTGTTCCATGGCGGCACCGAACCCACCGTGGGCGTCTATGGCATCGAAGGCTCGAAACCCGGCGCGGCGGCGGCGGGGGTCTACCTGTCGCACAGCATGATCCCCACCGATCGTTCGGGTTATGGCCGGCTGCTAGGGCGCTGCATCTTCAACAACAAACGTTTTCACGCCGCGCTGGTGGCGATGCCCGATGCGGGTGACATCTTTACGGTGACGCCGTTCAAGCCGCTGCCAGTTGAGCGCGCCGGTGGCACGCCGTCCGAGATTGCCGCGCAGATCGACTATATCCGGCGCGAGATCGTCGATCTGGACAATGACGCGCTGATCGAGAAATTCACGCTGGATGAAAAGGTGCGGGCGATCTTCAAGGAACTGGGCGGCGATCTGTCGATCCTGAACTATGCGTTCAATTTCCGCACCATCGACGGGCCGAACCGCGACATGGCCCTGATGAACGAAATGAACGACGCCATGTTCCACATGATGAGCGTGCAGACCTATCACGCCGGTCGCCCGCCCGAGGTCGAGATGTTCGTCACCGCCTCGGCCTTTGCGCCTCAGGCCTATGGCCAGGATTTCGTATCGGCCTATGCCCGCCGCTGTGGCGTTGACCCCACGCCGGGCGACAGCCTGCGGTTCCTGATCTCGACCACGCAAAACCCCTGGCTGACCGCCACCAGCGAGGGCAGTTTCGTGCCCACCCTGATGCGCATCCTGCGCCGCACCGCCACCCGCGCGGCCCAACAGGTCATGCAGCGCCACGGCCTGACCCCGCCGCAATAGCAACGAAAGGACGCGCCCCATGGTTACGATGGCCCCGCCCGAAGAGCACCCCGATGTCTGGAACTTTCCGCATCAGCACGCCTTTGTCATGGTTGGCGACAAGACGTTCTTTGGCGTGCACATGACGCAGTATCACTGCGAGGTGCACAAGTATCAGATCGTGCTCAAGCTAAAGCTGAAACCCAAGGACGCCGCCGCCCTGCGCAAGCTGCGCCGCGCCTATCCGTCCGACTGCTTTTTCCTGTGCAACCAGAAAAACGACGACAGTATCGGCCCGCAAAAGGAATTCTCGATCCCCGATCTGGCCTCGGGGCGGCGGACCGAGTTCTGGGCCGATATCTTTCAGGGCATCTATTGGCCGACCGAAGACCCGGGCGAGCATTTCTTTCCCTGGAGCCGCGACCGCGCCACCCCCGCCATCGAAAACGTGCTGGTCACGGTCGAGCGCGTGCAGATGTTCCGGCCGTTTTCGCATAACGCCACGCTGCCGCCCTATGCCACCTACTGGCTGTGGGGCGAGGGCAAAGAGGCCCACATGACCAACCTGCAACACGCGGCGCTGGCCTCCGACCCGTTCCAGCCCGCCGCCTACGGCCCCGATTACGACCATGTCATGAGCCTGTCTGAGGCCCCCGCCTGGCTGGACAAGCCGATGCTAGAGGCGGGCGTCATCGTCACCGTGCCGGCGGTGCGGCTGACTGATGCGGATACCGGCGCGCCGACCATTCCCTGCGATGTGCCGTTCCGAAATGGCGACAAGATCGAGGTCATGTATCGCGCCCTTGGCCCGGTGCGGCAGGTGACGGCGGGCCACAGCTTTATGCACTGCACCATCGTCTGCAACAGCCCCGCGGTTTTCCCCTGTGGCGAGACCTGTTGTCATATCAGCGAGATGCCCGAAGAATACCGCCACGGCCGCGAGGAGACCGCATGAGCGAGAATTACCAGCCCCAGTCGGGCAACCAGGACCTGTGGCACACGATCTTTGGCCCCGGTCACCCCGATCTGAACAAGCAGCACAGGTTCCACGCCCGCCTTCCGCGCGATCCGCGCTGCAAGCTGTGCTTTGCCCCGTTCGAGGGGCTGGGCGGTTTCTATCTGCGCTTCAAGGGCAAGGGCCGCTCAAACCGCAACCCCAATTTCTGCAATGCCTGTGACGGGTTTCTCGAGGCCTTTCCTGGCGGGGCCGAGGTCGAGATGTCGGTGATCTTTGTCGATATCCGCAATTCGACCCAGTTCGCCGAGGGCGCCGAACCCGCCGCCGTCAGCGGGCGCATCAACAGCTTTCTGGATGCGGTGACCGACACGATCGTGAAATCCGACGGGTTCATCCTGGCCTTTTACGGCGATTGCGTCGTGGCCGTCTGGCCGCCCGGTTTTTCCGGCCTTGATCACGCCGCCAAGGCGCAGACCGCCGCGCGCAGGCTGGTGCAGCAGGGCGCCGCGATCACCGGCGCCGATGGCAAGGCCATTCCCTTTGGCGTGGGCGTGCATACCGGCCCGATCTTCATCGGCACCGTGCAGGCGGCGCGCGGGCTTTTCCGCGACATCTCGATCTTTGGGCATGGGGTCAACCTGACCGCGCGCCTGGCCGGGGCCGCGCAGGCGGGCGAGGCGCTGTTGTCCGAGGCGGCCGTGCAGGCCGCGGGGCAGGGGCAGGATTTGCCCCGGCGCGCGCTGGAACTGAAAGGCATCACGGGCGAAACCACCGCCTACGCGCTGGGCTAGCTCAGTATTCCGCCAGATCGTGCAGCCGGTCGGGGTCGAACAGCGTGATCCGCCCCCGGTCAAAGCCGATGATGCCTTCGCGCGCCCAGGCGCTGATGTAGCGATTGACGTTTTCGCGCGCCAGGCCCGAGAACTCGCCCAGATCGGACTGCGAGAATTTCTGCGTGATCGTCACATGGCCCTCGGCATCGGTCGCGCCCCATTTGCGCGCGAATTGCAACACACAGCGCGCCAGCCGCGCGGCGGCAGAGGTCATCGAATGGGTCTCGAACATGTCAGAGGCGTTGCGCACCTTGCCGCACAGATGCTCGATCATCTCGATCGCCGCCTCGGGCGTTTCGCCTAGGTATTGCAGCACCTGCTGACGCTGCACCACGATGCCTCGCAGACGGCTGTGCGCCACCACATCGGCACTGCGCGGCCCGCCGTCCAACAGCGCCACCTCGCCCAGGATCTCGCCCGCGCGCATGTGGTTCAGCACCGATTTGCGCCCGTTCAGCGAAGTGATCGAAACCTCGGCGATGCCATCCTGCACATAGACGAAATAATCGCCCGGATCGCCGCGCAGAAACACGGTTTCGCCCCGCGCCCAGTCGCGCATCACCCCGCGCGCCAGCAATTCCTGGCGCCCCTTCTCGGAAAAAGCGGCGAACAGAGGCCCGGCCAGATAGGTTGCCTCGGATTTTTCGGTATCGGGGGGCATCAGATTTCCCGTATCGTAAACAATGTTCACATATGTGCCGCGATTGGTTGGCAATGGCAAACAATGCGCAAACTGTGACGCGCGTCACAGTCAAATTATGCAGATTCCGCTTTGATTTAACATGATTCCGGGGCGACCATCGGCAGAGTTTATTTTCTGCCGGGTTTCCGGCGTCAGATCATTGGGTCGCGGGAAATCCGCGGCAAAGGGGGAAGACAAAGTGACTTTCGGTTTTCGTATCAATAGTATCGCGGCCCTGATTGCGGGGCTTTTTGTTCTGGCTTCCCCCGCCACCGCCTCGACCGTCGCGCTGGATATCCAGGGCCCGCAGGACGGTTACGAATCGCTGGGCCCCGACACGCTGCCCTTGGCGGCCTCGGACGGGGCGGCGGCGACATTCTCGCTGAATGCCGACCTGACCAACGCGGCGTTCTCGTTCGATCTGTTTTGTTTCACGCCCACGGGCTGTTCCGGCCTGGCCTACCTGACGCAAAGCCCGGTCGGCCCGACCGGATCGATCGCCGGGCTGAAAGCGGTCAGCGCGATTGTCGGCACCGGCCTGACCACCACCAGCCTGACCCCGTTTTCGGGTCTCGACCTGACCGCCGGCATCTATTCGCTGGTGATCGAAATGACCGTGGGCCATTCGGCCTGGGTCGGCAGCCAGTCGCCTGTGATGGCGGGTGACGGGCGCGCCACGCATCTGTCCAGCTGGCTGATCCCGCTGGATGACGGCAACTATTTCCCGACTTCGGCCGTCGTGCCGCTGACCAGCTATACGCTGCAATACACCATTACGGCCGACCCGGTTTCGGCGGCCGTTCCGCTGCCCCCCGCAGGGCTGCTTTTGCTTGGGGCCGTTGGTGCCATGAGTGTTTTGCGCAACAAGCGGCGCAAGGCCTGACCGCCCGTTCATTTTCCCCCAAACACATTTTCGGCCCGCTGTGACGAGTGACACAGCGGGCCTTTTTCATCTCTGACAGTCTGTTCCCATCACCACATCAGGGAGTTTCAGAGATGAACAAGATGCAAACCGCGCCCACGGCGAACCCCACCAGCGGCAGCAACGATATCCTCAACGGCTGGGACACCGTCTATGCCATCCGCTATGCCGACGTGAACTCGGCCATCAAGAAAGCCGGGTCCAGCCCGGACGTTTTCCAAGAGACATTGGTGCATGCCGAGCAAGGCCCGAACGAGGATTTCTCGATCGAGGGCACGTTCTCTGACTGGGAGCTGACCGTCGGAGGCGCGGGCCATAACGTGTTCATGAAACTGCCGGTGCCCTCGGTCACGTTCAAACATACGGGCGACGCGGACGAGGTGCGCACCGATGTCGAATACATCATCCGTGTGCAGATGGAATCGATCCCGCACGCGCCCGGCCCCGATGGCGGCACGCTGCATGCGCTGCGGCTGAAAATGCCCGATGGCAAGAATGCCGTCGTGACGGTTGAGGAATGCAACTACTCGGGCAGCGACAGCGACCTGTATGTGCGCACCTGGCTGATCTCGTTGATGGGCAGCTGGCTGAACAAGAACCTCGATCAATTTAGCCACACCTTTGCGACGGTGAATATCGGCGCCAAGGTTACCGAGGGCAAATTCCAGTGGCTGCAGCCGACCTATACCAGCTACGCGGTGATCGACGACACGGTCTCGGTCGCGACCGGCATCCTGGGCGTTCTGTGCATGACCGAGGATCGCACGCCCTCGCCCGATCAGATCATCACCCGCGAAACCATCCCCGATGGCGAACGCTCGTCCTTCCTGATTTCCAAGGAACGGTTCCTGTCGAAAATGCTGATCGGCGGCATGGGCTACATGTTCTCGGGGCCGGTCAAGAACAACCCGATGAAGAAATGGCCCGAGGATTACTTCGAGCTGACCGATAACCAGACCGCAATCACCAACAACGAAGACCTGCGCATCGACAAGATGAAGGTCGGGGATGAGGATTGCGCCTGCCGCGTCGATGCCCGGACCATGATCGTCAAGATGGAGGAAACCTATCTGGACGTCCTGTTCGAGGATCTGCGCCACCCCTATTACAAGCCGCTGGGGGAATACTGGCTGAACATCCACCACCATTTCCAGACCCGCAACGTGGCGCGGCTGAACGAAAACCAGGTGTTCGATCTGATCCCCGGCTCTGGCAGCGCAGAGCTGAAGGTCGCGACCCACACCGCCTATGCGAAAAAGACCAAATATGCCGAAACGGTCGAATGGATCGTGATCTTTGCCAATGTGCTGACGCTGCTGTTCCCGCTGGCACGGGCCGGCTGGTTGCGGTTCATCGCGCAAGATGTCGAAGAGGCCGCCGATGGCGCCTTGCAGATCGCCGATATCGTCGCCGATGGCGCGGTCGATGAAGAGGCCGCCGCCGACATGGCCGAAGAGGGGGCGCAGGCCGCCCAGGCCATGGAAGAGGGCGGCGAGGCCACGCTGGGCAATTGGATTCTGGGCGCGATGACCAGTGGCCGCGCGGTGGCGATCTATATCATGACCGCCGCTCTGACCGTCGAGGAAATCCTGGCCAAGATGGCCGACAAGGATGCCGCCAAGGAACTGCCGCAATACAAGGAATTCGCCGCCACCGTGATGGAGCCCGTCACCTGGCCCGAGGCTCAGACCGAATACACGGTCAAGGCGGTGCAATTCAACGGCAGCTTCCAAACCATCGGCGATCCGAACTTCGCCTTCTGATCCACCCTCGGGGGCCGTGCACGCGGCCCCCGTTCTCATGACAGCGAGGCCCCCGATGAAACATCTGCCCAGCGATTTCTTCACCACCACCGGCCAGTCGGTGACCACCAACAAATGGGATACGGTCGCCGCGATCCATATCTCGGAACTGAACGCCGCGATTGCCCAGGCCGGCACCAGCCCGCCGGGGTTCGAGGCGCTGGCGCAAAAGGCCATCTCGGTCAGCGCCCGGTTCGGCGCCTGGCGCATCCTGCCCGACAGCGACGGCCCGACCCTGTCGATGGAACTGCCCCTGACCGACATCACCCTGACCGATCACGGCCAGACGCGGCATTATGATACCGGCCGCGCCATGGTCGATGTGCATCTCGAACTGCTGCCGCATGACCCGAATGAAAAGGGCGACACGCGGCTGTTTCTGCTGGTGGTCAAGCTGCGGGCCGAGCGCGCCCACCGCCATGCCGCCGAGGTGACACGGGTCGAGCTGGACGATACCGGCGGCGTTGTTGATCAGGCCTATGTGATGATGGCGCTGGGCCAGTGGCTGGACCAGAACCTGCACCAGTTCACCCAGGTCTTTGCCACGGTGAACATCCACAAGGTCGTCGACCAGAACGCGGCCTTTGCCTGGCTCAAACCCACGCACGTGGCCTATGCCTTTGGCTATAACGCCCGCGACCCCGAACAAAGCGTGCTGGGCGTGCTGTGCCAGACCGGGGGGCGCTCGGCCGACGGGCTGATCTATCAGGTCGAGGCCGACGCCATCCCGCCGGGCACCCGAGCGGCCTATCTGATCTCGAAACGGCGCTATCTGCGCGACATGCTGGGCGGCGCGCTGCCGCGGGCCTTTGAGGGGCTCGAGGCCGACAACATCAAGTATGCGGGCGATGACACCGGTCTGTCGATCAAGCACACCGCGCATCTGAAAGAGATCGAGAACGACGGCAAGAAATACGACCCCGATCTGGTCAAGCTGGATGTCGATCTGGGCGAGACCGAGCTGAGCGTATTCAGCATCACCAAGACCAAGATCGTGCCGGGGGTCTATTCGGTCTGCACCTCGACCGGGCATTACGGCTTTGGCCTGATCAAGCGCAAAAGCGGCGGCAAGACGCTGGGGTATTATGAAACCCAGCCGTTCAAGTCGGAAAACTCGACCGAGAAAACCAAGGGCGCCGTCATCACCGAGATCATCCTGGGCATCATCGCGGCCATCGCCGGGCTGTTGCTGTGGCTGGGCACCTTCGGCACCAGCACACTGGTGATGGGCGCGCTTTACATCGCGCTGGTGGGCAGCATCGGCACGATCACCGCCATGGAAATTGCAGAACTGGTGGGCGAGGGCGACGGCCCACCCGTGGACATGCTGGTGGCCAATGCGACCGACGCCGTGACCTTTGCCACCGGCACCAAGTTCGACCCGACCGTGGCCGGGCTGAACGGCGCGCTTCAGATCGGGGGCACCTATACCGCCGACCCGGCCCTGCGCACCGCAGCGGGTGCCACGCCCGCCGCCGCCTTTCAGGCCCGCTTTGCCACACGCATGCAGGAGCGCGCGCCATGATGACGCTGAACGAATGGGACGTGGCCTCGATCACCGATGTAAAGCTGGTCAACGCCTCGCTAGCCGCCCGCCAGAACGAACTGATCACCCTGTTCGACTATCGCGAGGGCAATCTGCACCTGAATGGCCGGTTCGGCGCGTGGGAGATCATGCCCGGCGGGTCGCTGCAACAGCTGCAATTGCGCATCCCGGTACAGTCGGGTCATATGAAGGGCCTGCCGCGTCAGCGCCGCTCGGTCGATGTGTCGGGGGTGGATCTGATCGTCAAGCTGGCGCTGCGGCTGCTGCCCGCGCCGGACGGGTCGGGCAAGACCGACCTGATGTTCGACTTTACGCCCCACGATCAACGCGGCCCCGACGACCCGGTGCTGCCGCTGGATATCGACGACCCCAAGGGCAAGCTGACCGAACTGCAAAAGGCCGTGCTGCGCAGCGCCGCCGCCGCCTGCCTGTCGGCGCATGGGGCCGATGTCAGCTATGTCTTTGCCTCGGTCGAAACCCGCGGCACCACCAGCGCCGGCGTGCTGGCCACGCCCTATACCGACTGGTGCCACGTGGTGACATCCGAGGGGCGGCAATACATGGCGGTGCTGGGCGCGCTGTCGAAACCACCGGGCAAGATCACCCGGTTCGACCCGTCGCTGATCGCGCGCGCAGGGTCGGCCTATCTGGTGATCTCGCCCCGCATGTTCACCGAGCGCCTGCTGCTGCCGACATTGGAAACCGATTTCCGCCCGCGTACCCATTTCGTGATGAAATCGGGCAAGATCCTCAATGCCCGCCCGATCCCGCTGCCGCCGCAGAAATATGGGCTGTCGACCTACGAGCCAGTGCTGACCGGGCTCGTGTTCTCGCTGAAACCGTCCGCGCTGTCCTGCGTTGCCACCACCAAGACCGAGCTGGGCCTGGGCGCGGTGCTGACCTGCACGCTGGATATCACCATGCCCTTTGCCTTTGACGCGGCCAAGGGACAGGTGACGTTCAAGCCCGACCCCAACCCCAAGGAAAGCCATACCGCCAATCTGCCCGGCGTGCTGGATGTTCTGATCGGCTGGCTGGTGCGCTGGATCGTCAGCTTTTTCGACGGCCCGATCCGGGCGATTGCCACCGCCCTTGCACGCGGCATGCAGCGCATCAATGCCCAAGAGGTCAGCACCACCAACTGGACGGGGGTGCGCGATTTTCAGGTGGGGGATGCCAAGATGGACGGCTGTCTGTGGTTCTGCGACACGCGGCCAAACTAGGCCCGGTCAGAAATCGACCGTCACGCCGGGCAGGTTCACGGCCATCATCAGGTCGCGCAATTCCTGCCGCGCGGCGACGTTCGACAGGTTCAGCCCCTTGACCCCGATATCCTTGAGATCCAGCAGGGTCAGGCCGCTGGGAAAGAGTTCGCGGAAAATCACCCGCTCGCTGAAGCCGGGCGCCACGCGAAAGCCGATGCGGCGCGAGAGGTTGACCAGCGCGTCGCCCATCTTTTTCTTGTTGTGCATCTGCTGGGCGCCCAGGCGGTTGCGCAGCACCACCCAGTCGATGGCGGGCAGCCCGGCCTGCGCCCGCAGCTGGCGCGCGCTCCAGACCATTTCGGAATAGATCGAGGGGCCCAGGATCTTGCCCGAAGGCTGTTCGATGCGGGCCAGCAGGTCAAAGTCGATGAAACTGTCGTTGAGGGGCGTGATCAGCGTGTCGGCCAGCGAATGTGCGACCTGTGACAGGCGCGTGTGCGAACCGGGGCAGTCGATCAGGATGAAATCGACCTCTTCCTCCATCCCGGCCACGGCCATCGACAGGCGGCGGTCATAGATGTTTTCGCCGGGGTCCAGCTCGTCACGGTCGATCTCGGGCAGGTCGCGGTAATCGGGCACCGGCAGGTCCAGCCCCTCGCGGGCGACAAAGGCGCGACGATTGTCGATGTAACGGCCGAAACTGCGCTGCCGCAGGTCAAGGTCAAGGCAGCCTACGCGGTGGCCCATGCGCACCAGCGCGGTGGCCACATGCATCGACACGGTAGACTTGCCCGCACCGCCCTTTTCGTTACCCACGACGATGATATGCGCCATGACTGTCCCTCAATGCTTCACGCGTTGGTCCGTGATCCCATACACAGTATCTGCCACAGCCCGAATTGGAAAGACCAAGATGTTGCCCCAAGGGCGCGGAATGATCTTGCGTCTGGCGCTATTTTTCTGCAGCCGCAGCAACGGAATCGCGCAGCCCGCGCCATTTCAGCAGGGCCGCGATCAGGGCCAACGCGACGCCCGACAGCTCGATCAGATCGGCGCCGCGAAACTGGCCAAACACGCCGACATAGAAATGTTCGATGTGGTGATAGTTGATCGCCTTGACCACCGTCAGCCCCAGCGCGACCGTCACCCCCAGCACCAACAGCGCGTTGCCCAGGATGTTGCGATAGAACACCACCAGCCCGCCCAGGATGATCGCCGCCGCCAGCGCCAGCGCGCCGATCAGCACCACCAGCTGAATGTCGTGCCGCCCCTGATACCAGCCCTGCGCGCGGGCCAGGCAGCGCCCGTAGGACACCACCAGCGCATGCATGTCGAGATGGGTGTTTGCCACCTGAAACACGAACAGCCAGCCGCAGATGCGCCATAGCCAGCGCTCGCGCCCCACCGTGCGCGCCGCGATGCGCAGCATCAGCACCCCGGCCAGGCCATAGCCGATCATGAACACCGTGCCCGACAACAGCGGATCGCCCCAGATCTGGGTCCAGTCGGCGATGCCGCAGGGGATCGAGGTGAAGATCTTGGAAAACCAGTCCATCGCGCGCCTTTATCCTGCCTGCCCGCCCAGAATGCCGAAAATGCGGCGCGGGGCCACAAGAAAACGCCCCGCAGCGGGTGCTGCGAGGCGTTGCAATATCACGCTTTGCCCCAACGGGCAGCCGGGTCTTAGAAGCCCAGGCCGGCGTATTTGTTCTTGAACTTCGACACGCGGCCGCCAGCGTCCATCAGGCGCTGCGAGCCACCGGTCCAGGCGGGGTGCACCGACGGGTCGATGTCCAGAGCCAGGGTGTCGCCTTCCGACCCGTAGGTCGATTTCATCTGCACCACGGTGCCGTCGGTCAGTTTGACGTCGATCAGGTGGTAATCGGGATGGATGTCTTTTTTCATCGGTCCGCTCCTTACGCTTCGGCGTCAGCTTTGGGTTTGTAGTTGGAAACCTCGGCAATACGGGCCGATTTGCCGCGGCGCGAGCGCAGATAGTACAGCTTGGCGCGGCGAACGCGGCCACGACGCACAACTTCGATGCTGTCGATGTTGGTCGAGTACAGCGGGAACACACGTTCCACGCCTTCGCCGAACGAAATCTTGCGCACGGTGAACGAACCGGCAATGCCCGCGCCGTTTTTGCGGCTGATGCAGACGCCTTCGTAGTTCTGCACACGGGTGCGGGTGCCTTCGGTCACTTTGTAACCGACGCGGATGGTATCACCGGCTTTGAAATCCGGGATGGTCTTGTCCAGCTGAGCAATCTGCTCGGCTTCGAGTTGCGCGATCAGATCCATCGCTTTCACTCCTATATGCTCACGGTTTTGCCCGTGAAGTTGGTTTCCGCGTCCTCAGAGCTCTTGGTCTCCTTCCGGGTCCCTGCCGGCCATGTTGCCGGTCAAGCCCGCCAGAGGTCAGGGCGACGTTCCTTGTGATCCCGGTCAGGCGACGCTGCGGCGCAGGGGACGGGCGGAGAAGCCCGCTTGCGATCCGCGGCCACAGGGCCGGGAAACGAACAACGGGCCGAAAGAGAATCTTTCCGCCAATCGTTGCTCAAGGGCGCCCTTATACGACGATTTGCCCATATGGCAAGGGGCGGCGGGTGATTAATCGGGGCGGATGCCCTCGCGGTCCAGCAACAGGTCGCGCTTGGCTGCCGCCAGCGCGGCGTCATCGGTGACGGTGCGGTTGAGATGCAGCAGTTCTTGAGACAATTCGGCGCTTTGGCCGGGGCGGTTGTGCGTGTCCCAGGTGATGCCGGCGCGCAGCGCGTCGGGCAGGGTCAGCAGGTCAAGAATGGCCGTCGCGGGGCCGGCGGGGCTGGGGCCGTATTGCGCCAGCGGCGCCTCGACCAGCGGCACGTCGCCCAGGGCGGCGCGCAGGGCATTCAGCTCGGACGCGATGTCGAACTCCAGGCTGGCGGCAAAGGCATCCAGATCGTCGGTCATCCGCCGCAGGCGCAGCAGGTGCCGGTGGGCGCTGGCGATCATGCTGTCATTGTCGCGGGTCGAATAGACGAATGTCATCTGCACCCCGTCGCCGAACCGCTCACGCAGCCCGCCCGCCAACGCGCGCGCCAGCGGCACGGAAGTGGGGTGGTAACAGGTGATGCGGCTGCCATCGACACGGGTTTCGCCCAGCAGAGCGCCGCTGAACGCCTCGCGCGACAGGACGATCTGATCGGCCTCGGGCACGTCGCGCAGAAACCGGCGCAGGGCGCGGCGGAACTTGCCCAGCATCTCGTCGGTGGGGCTATAGCCGTAATGCCGCCCGCGATGCTGCACCGGGCCAAGGCGCGCGCCGAAATACAGCGCCACATGCGGTTTCAGCAATTTGCGATGGGCGCGCAGGCATTGTTGCAGGCTGGTCGTGCCGGTCTTGTGAAAGCCCGCATGCACGATCACATGGGTCATTCGCGGCCGCTCTCGCGCGCCTGATGGGCGGCCCACAGGTCGGGGCGGCGCTCGCGGGTCAGGGCGTGGGACTGCTCGCGCCGCCATTCCTCGATCTTACCGTGATGGCCCGATTGCAGAACCTCGGGGATCGGGCGGCCTTTCCACACGGCGGGGCGGGTGTATTGCGGATGCTCCAGCAGGCCGCTTGAATGGCTTTCCTCTTCAGTCGAGGCCTGGTTGCCCAGCACGCCCGGCAACAGCCGCACCGTGGCGTCGATCATCGCCTGCGCGGCGATCTCGCCGCCGGTCAGGACGAAATCGCCCAGGCTGACCTCTTCGACCCGGTAATGATCCAGCGCGCGCTGGTCGACACCCTCGAACCGGCCGCAGAGCAGGGTGATGCCGTCGGCCTCGGCCCAGCGGCGCGCCATGGCCTGATCAAAGCGCCGCCCGCGTGGCGACAGATAGACAACGGGCCAGCGCGCCCGGTCCTCGGGCGTGCCGATCGCGGCCTGCTCCAGCGCGGCACCGACCACATCGGCGCGCAGCACCATGCCCGCGCCGCCGCCCGCAGGCGTGTCGTCGACATTGCGGTGCTTGCCCTCGCCAAAGGGGCGCAGGTCGATGGTTTCCAGCGCCCAGGTGCCGGTATCCAGCGCCTTGCCGGTCAGAGATTCCTCGAGCACGCCGGGAAAGGCATTGGGAAACAGCGTGATGATCCGCGCCGTCCAGGCCCCGCGCACGCGCGGTCGGTCGGTCATCAGGTCGCGCGGCTGCACGCTGGCCGAGATCGACAATCGGCCATGAGATTTCGACCCGCGCGCGGTCATTCCGGAAACAGCCCCTCGGGCGGGTCGGCGATCACGCGCCCAGCCTTGAGGTCAACCGTCGGCACCGCAGCGGCGGTAAAGGGCAGCAGAACCGTGGCCTTCATGCCGGGGCCGAACACCTCTAGCAAATCGCCCGCGCCGTGGTTCTGAACCGAGCGCACAACGCCCAGCGCCCGGCCGCCGGTATCCAGTACCTCAAGCCCGATCAGGTCGGCGTGATAGAATTCGTCATCGGGCAGGTCGGGCAGGGCGTCGCGATCGGCAAAGAGGCGCGTGCCCTTCAGCGCGTCGGCCTCTTCCTTGGTCGTGATCCCCGTCATGCGCGCGGCAAAGCCGCCGCTGATCGCGCGGGTGATCCGCAGATCGAACGTGCGCGTGCCATCCTCGGTGTAAAGCGGGGCGTAATCGGCAATGGCCTCGGGATCGGCGCAAAAGCTTTTCAGCCGCACCTCGCCCTGCACCCCGAATGCGCCACCAATGGCGCCTACGCAAAGCCTGTCGTCGCTCATGCCGTTCCTCGCATCGCTGCTGCGATAAGTTCAAAATCCGTTTGGGGAATTTCGAACAAACTGCGCCGAAAAGCCATACCCCAATGCCGGGGCGAGCGGATAAAGCCAAAGCTTTCCAGCATCGGGCGCACCGGCACCTCGCGCACGTCCTCATAGGTGGCGCCGCGTGTCCAGGGACGAAAGTCTGTGCCCGGCAGCAATCGCTCGACCGGGGCGCTGTCGGTGACACGGCCCAGCTGAACAAAAGCCTGAACCGGGTCGCCGTCGAAATCGGTCTTGGGTGCGTAATAGACGAACATGTCGCCGGGGCCGAGGCGGCGCACCGCGCTTTCCTTGCCGTGGGAAAACGCACAAAAGCCGCCCATACGGGCGGCTTCTGCCTGTTTGCTGTGGGCAACGCCGATCCAGTAACGGGGGCTCATTGCCTGTCCTTTCGCCAAAGGGCCGATTATTCGGCGCCTTCGTCGGCGGCAGCCTCTTCAGCAGGGGCGGCAGCGGCTTCGGCAGCTTCGGCGGCCTTGGCGGCTTTCTCTTCGGCGCGGTCCTGGGCTTTCTTGCCCGGGGTGCCCTTGTTGGGGTTGTTGCGCTCGGCCTTGGCTTTGACGCCTGCGGCTTCCAGCATGCGGGCGACGCGGTCGGTGGTCTGGGCGCCCTGGCTCAGCCAGTACTGCACGCGCTCGATGTCCATTTTCACGCGCTCTTCGCTGTCTTTGGGCAGCAGCGGGTTGTAGGTGCCCAGCTTCTCGATGAAACGGCCGTCACGCGGCATGCGCGAGTCGGCGGCAACGATGCGGTAGAAGGGGCGTTTTTTCGAGCCGCCACGGGCGAGACGAATTTTAAGTGCCATTGTCAGGTTCTCCTTGGAATTTGGCGATGGGCGGGCGGGCCGCCTATTTCTGGTGTTGTTCGTGGTGTTTGATGACTTCCTGAATGATGAAATTCAGGAATTTCTTGGCGAATTCCGGATCAAGATCGGCCTGAACGGCCAGCTCTTCGAGCCGGGCAATCTGTTTGGCCTCGCGGGCCGGGTCACTGGGCGGCAGGTCATGCTCGGCCTTGAGCTTGCCCACCGACTGGGTGTGCTTGAAGCGTTCGCCCAGCGTATAGACCAAGATCGCGTCCAGCCGGTCGATGCTTTCGCGGTGCTCTTTCAAAAGTTCCGCGGCGCGGGTCGCAGGATCAGTCAATGGCCCATCCTTTCGGCTTGAACAGCGGGTCGCAGTAATGGCTGATTTCCAGCTCGATCCCGTCGGCGATCTGGCTCGACCGCATCTTCTCGGGCGACGGATGACGATAGACCGCGTCATTGCCGTCGATGGTCTGGGCCAGCGGGTCTTTCTTGGCGCCCAGGCGCTCGGCCAGGCGGATGCTGTCCAGGTTCTTGGGGTCGATATAGCTGACCGCACCTTCCCAGCCGCAATGCTTGTAGAAATACTTGCGCGTGGCATGGGTGGCCTCAAGCGCATAGCCATGGCCGGCCTTGTCGGGCCAGATGATCCAGGCGATTTCGCGTTCGGGCCAGCCCGCGGGCTGCCAGCCGCCGGCCATGCCCAGCGTCTCGTCGGTGGCCTTGTCGTGGATCATCCACATGCCGAATCCGCGAATGCGCCAATGGCCGATCTCGGCCGCATAGAGCATCCAGGCCTCGTACTTGTTCAGCGGCCCGCCCATGAAACGCGAGCGATAGCTCGAGAACGTCGCCTTGAAATCAGGGTAATCCTCGGGCTCGGGGCCGCGCAGGATCAGGCGCTGGGTTTCGATGACGGGGATATCGGTCGTGCTCATGGTCGGCTCTTACTTTTTCTTGCCGAACCCGGACAGGCCGGGGGGCAGGGCGCCACCGCCAAGACCGGGCAGGCCGCCGCCGGGCAGCTTGCCGCCCATCTGCTTGGCTGCCGCTTCCAGCGCCTTGGCGTCCATCTGCGACGGGTCCATGCCGGCGGGCATCCCGCCCTTGCCGAACATGCCCTTCATGGCCTGTTTCAGCATGCCGCCCTTACCCATCTTGCCCATCTTCTTCATCACATCGGCCATCTGGCGCTGCATCTTCAGCAGCTTGTTCAGCTCGGCCACATCCAGACCGGCACCGGCGGCGATGCGTTTCTTGCGGCTGGCCTGCAGGATCTGCGGGTTCGCGCGCTCGACCTTGGTCATCGAGTTGATCAGCGCGATCTGGCGGCGCAGGATGCTGTCGTCAAAGCCGGCGTCCTGCACCTGCTTGGCCATCTTGCCCATGCCGGGCATCATGCCCATCACGCCTTCCATGCCGCCCATTTTCAGCATCTGTTCCAGCTGCATCTTCAGGTCGTTCATGTTGAAGCGGCCCTTCTGGAACCGTTTCATCATGCGCTCGGCCTGTTCGGCCTCGATGGTTTCCTGGGCCTTTTCCACCAGCGAAACGATGTCGCCCATGCCGAGGATACGGCCGGCGATACGCTCGGGGTGGAATTCCTCGACCGCGTCCATCTTTTCGCCAAGGCCGACAAAGCGGATCGGCTTGCCGGTAACGGCGCGCATCGACAGGGCGGCACCGCCGCGCCCGTCGCCATCCATCCGGGTCAGCACCACGCCCGAGATGCCGATCTGGCCGTCGAACTGTTCGGCCACGTTCACCGCGTCCTGACCGGTCAGGCCGTCGACCACCAGCAGGGTCTCGCGCGGGCTGACGGCGTTGCGAACGTCCTCGACCTCTTGCATCAGCACATCGTCGATATGCAGACGGCCGGCGGTATCCAGCATGTAGACGTCATAGCCGCCCAGCGTGGCCTGCTGCTT
This sequence comes from Actibacterium sp. XHP0104, assembly GCF_025751515.1. Taxonomy (GTDB): domain Bacteria; phylum Pseudomonadota; class Alphaproteobacteria; order Rhodobacterales; family Rhodobacteraceae; genus Actibacterium_D. Next base: position 189,967 of record NZ_JAOWLE010000005.1, on the reverse strand, counting down.
GGCGCGCTTGGCGATATCCACCGGTTTCTGGCCCGGCACGATCGGCAGGGTATCAACCCCGATCTGCGCACCCAGCACAGCCAGCTGATCTTGTGCGGCGGGGCGGTAGACGTCGAGCGAGGCCATCAGCACCCGCTTGCCGTTCTTTTCCTTCAGCCGTTTCGCCAGCTTGGCGGTGGTGGTGGTTTTACCCGAGCCCTGCAGGCCGACCATCAGGATCGGCGCGGGCGGGTTGTCGATCTTAAGCTCGGTCGCCTCGTCGTCGCCGGCCAGCACATGCACCAGCTCGTCATGGACGATCTTGACCACCTGCTGGCCCGGCGTCACCGATTTGGTCACGGCCTGGCCGGTGGCCTTTTCCTGCACGGCACGCACGAAATCACGCGCCACGGGCAGCGAAACGTCAGCCTCTAGCAACGCAACGCGCACTTCGCGCAGGGCGGTCTTGACGTCATCCTCGGACAGGGCGCCCTGTTTGGTCAGGCGGTCGAATACGCCAGACAGGCGTTCGGATAGATTTTCAAACATGCCTGGCCCTCCTAAGACCGTTGATCCTTGCCCGCCCCAGATAAGGGCCGACGCCTAAAACGCCAATGTCCCCCGTGGGCGAAACCTCGCTGACGGGGGGCGATCCTTGTTAACCAAGGACCGGAAGTATGGCCACTTCCGGAAATCTCGGGCGGTTTAGGCCGGGATCAGCGCAGAGTCAAGGCTCTGGCCGCCCGGCCTTTCATGTCAGGCTGCCAGGCGTTCGACCGCCTCATGCGCGGCTTTCAGCGTGGCCTCGCGGTCATGCACCATGGCGTCGGCGGCGACGAACTGCACATCGGTGATGCCGATAAAGCCCAGCAAGTGTTTCAGATAGGGCGTGGCAAAGTCGATCTCGGACCCCATCTTGGTGCCGTCCGAGGTCATCACCACGATGGCGCGGGTGTTCTCGACCAGGCCGACGGGGCCGTTTTCGGTATATCTAAAGGTCACGCCAGCACGGGTCAGCTGATCCAGCCAAGCCTTCAGCTGGGCGGGCATGTTGAAATTGTAGATCGGCAGGCCGATCACGATCGTATCGGCGGCTTTCACCTCGTCGATCAGCGTGTCCGATAGGGCCGCAACCTGGGTCTGGTCGGCGTTGCGCTGATCGGCATCGGTGAACACCGCGCCCAGCCATCCGCCGTCGATCATCGGGGCGGGCAGGGCGGCCAGGTCGCGGGTGACGACCGTGGCGTCGGGGGCGTCGGCGGTCAGTCGGGCGATCACCTTGTCGGTCAACTGGCGCGACACCGATTGCGGGCCTTTGATCGAGCTGTCGATGCGAAGAATGGTGCGGGTCATTGGGTGGCTCCTGCCATTGGGTAACTGTCTGTTCCCAAGATGACACTTGCGGAAATGAACACAATTCGCGATATTCAACATGAGTTGTGAGCTGGTGCACATAAATGGATATTGAAAACTGGGATGAGGTCCGCACGGCCTATCACGTTGCGCGTCTGGGCACGGTCAGCGGCGCGGCCGAGGCGCTGGGCGTGCATCATGCAACGGTGATCCGGCATATCGACGCGTTAGAGGGGCGGCTGGGCGTCAAGCTGTTTCAGCGCCACGCCCGCGGCTATACCGCCACCGAGGCCGGGCAGGATCTGTTGCGCGTTGCGCAGGCCACTGCCGACCAGTTCGAACAGCTGGCCGGGCGTCTGCATGGCCACGGCGCCGCCGTCACTGGCGAACTGGTCATCACAGCCGTCGAGGGCTTTGCGCCGCTCTTGCTGCCCGTGGTCACCGCCTTTCAGAACGAACATTGCGACCTGTCGGTGCGGCTGGTGACAGATTCACGGCTGTTCCGACTGGAATATGGCGAGGCCCATGTCGCGATCCGCGCCGGTGCCCGCCCGCAAGACCCCGACAACGTGGTGCAGCTTCTGGCCCGCGCGCAGGTCGCGCTTTATGCGCATCAAAGCTATGTCGCGCAGTTCGGCATGCCCAAGGGCCCTGGCGATTTCGCCGCCCACCGGTTCGTCGGCCCGCTTGACGAAAACCACCGCGCGCTGTTCAGCCAATGGATGCGCGCCAATGTGCCCGCCGACAACATTCGCCTGCGCCTGTCAGATCCGCGCGATCAGTTCGATGCGGTGCAACATGGCGGCGGCATCGGATTCGTGCCGCTGTGGCGTGCCGAGCAGGCCGGGGATCTGGTGCAGGTCATGCCGCCCCGGCCCGAATGGGACAGCGAGCTGTGGCTGGTCACCCATGTCGATCTGCACCGCACGCCCAAGGTGCAGGCCTTTTCCACCGCACTGAAAGAGGCGGCCAAATCGTGGGTCTGACGGCGCGCGCTTAGGCCTCGGGGCTGTCGCCCAGTTCAGATGCCAGGAATTTCTCGAACGCGTCCAGGTTGACCGCCTCGAACTGGCCAAAGCTTTGCATCCAGACCGACGCATCGCGCAGCGCGTCAGGTTCCAGCTTGCACCATTTCACCCGTCCGCGCTTTTCCTGGCTGATCAACCCGGCGCGCATCAGGATGGTCAGGTGCTTGGAGATGGCGGCCAGCGACATCTCAAACGGCTCGGCCACGTCGGTCACGGCCATGTCATCCTCGAGCAGCATCTCGAGGATCTGGCGGCGGGTCGGATCGGCAAGCGCCGCAAAGATCGTGTCGAGCTGGGCCATGCGCGAACCCTAGCCGCAAGTGACGCCAAGGAAAAGAGCGCGCCGATTGACAACCTCGCGGCCTGCGCAAAGAACGATCGCGAAAGGGGCCACGCCATGCCGCTGCGATATTGGGTGCTGATTTTTATCCTTGGCATGGGCTGGGGCGCGTCGTTCTTTCTGAACGCGATCCTGCTGCGCGAGCTGGGGCCGCTGTCGGTGTCGATGCTGCGCATCGCGCTGGGGGCGCTGGGCTGTTGGGTCTGGCTGGCCGCGACTGGGGGGCTGGTGCCGGTCTCGCTGCGCCAGCTGGGGCAGATGCTGGTGCTGGGCCTGTTCTTCTATGGCGTGCCGCTTTCGGTTTATCCGCTGGCACAACAGCATATCGGCTCGGGCGCGGCGGGTATCGTGAACGCGCTGACGCCCGTGATGGTGGTGATCGTATCGCACCTGTGGCCCGGCGGTGAAAAGGCGACCGCGCTGAAATCTCTGGGCGTGCTGGCGGGCTTTGCCGGGATCGCGCTGCTGGCGCTGCCGGCCCTGCGGTCGGGCGGCGGGGCAGAGCTGTGGGCGATCCTCTTCGCCGCGCTGGCCCCCCTGTGCTACGCCGTGGCGATGAACCATGCCCGCTCTATCAAGGGCATGCCGCCCACCGCCCTGACGGCCTGGAGCCTGACCCTGGCCACGCTGATCCTGACCCCGCTGGCGCTGTGGCGCGAGGGCGTGCCGCAGATTACCCAGCCCCAAACTTGGGCGGCGCTGGGCGTGATCGGGTTCGTGCTGACCTCGGCGGCGTTCATCCTGCTCTATTGGCTGTTGCCGCGTGTCGGCGCGACAGCCACCTCGACCGTGACCTTCATTGCGCCGGTCTCTGCCGTGGTGCTGGGGGTGTTCGTCCTCAAGGAAGAGCTGCACCTGCCGCAGATGATCGGGATGCTGGTGATCTTTGCCGGGCTGATCGCCATCGACGGGCGGCTGCTGCGCAGGCTGTACATGCCGCGGGTCAAACCGGATCATCAACCAGATGGTTGAATAACGGATTTACCCCTGTTAGCGCCGGACAGGCGGGCCGGGGGCGACAGGGCCCCGAGGTGCGTTCGGTCATTATCGTTTATTTACAGCTAGTTACATGGCAGGATTCGGGCGCCGATCGCGCTTGACTCAGGGCCCCCGGCTTTCTAGGTTCGCGGCGACTGTCCAAGGGGGCGATTGTCATGGTGGATCCGGAGGATAAAGAGCGTCTTGAAACGCTCGATCAGCGGATCGGCGAGCTGAAGAAAGCGCGCGCACCGGGCAAGAAGCACCAGGAGGAACACTATTCGCAGGCCCAGGTGGGCTGGAGGATGGTGACGGAACTTGTTGCCGGTCTCTTGATCGGCTTCAGCGTCGGATTCGGGCTGGACACGCTGTTCGGCACTAAACCGCTTCTGATGGTGATATTCATACTGCTGGGCTTTGTGGCCGGGGTGCAGACGATGCTGCGATCCGCCAAAGAGCTTCAGAACCAGAGTTCGGCCGAGGCCGAGAACGACGAGAGGGACTAAGACGTGGCAAGCGAAGCACATGGCGAAAGCGCGGGTCTGACTTTCCACCCGATGGATCAGTTCATCGTCAAGCCGCTGTTCGGTGGCGATACGATCAACTGGTATACCCCCACCAACGTGACGCTGTGGATGGGTCTGACCATCGTGGTGATCTTCCTGCTGCTGGTGGTTGGCACCCGCGGCCGCGCCGTGATCCCCAGCCGCATCCAGTCGGTGGCCGAGCTTGCCTACGGCTTTGTCTACCAGATGGTCGAGGACGTGGCCGGCAAGGACGCGATCAAGTTCTTCCCCTACATCATGACCCTGTTCATGTTCATCGTCTTCGCCAACTTCCTGGGCCTGTTGCCCATGTCGTTCACCACCACGTCGCATTTCGCCGTGACCGTGGTGCTGGCGCTGGCCGTGTTCATCACCGTGACCGTCGTTGGCTTTGTCAAGAACGGCACCAAGTTCCTGGGCCTGTTCTGGGTCTCGTCGGCGCCGCTGGCGCTGCGCCCGATCCTGGCGATCATCGAACTGATTTCGTACTTTGTGCGCCCCGTCAGCCACTTCATTCGTCTTGCCGGCAACATCATGGCCGGCCACGCGGTGATCAAGGTGTTCGCTGGCTTTGCGCAGATCACCGCAGTGGCCCCGCTGGCCGTGCTGGCGATCACCGCAATGTATGGCCTTGAGGTCCTGGTGGCCTTTATCCAGGCCTACGTGTTTACCATTCTGACCTGCGTGTATCTCAAGGACGCTCTGCATCCGTCGCACTAAGGTTCACTACAGAATATCCAACTTCCAAAAATCGTAAGGAGATATCAAATGGAAGGCGATCTCGCACACATCGGCGCTGGCCTGGCTGCAATCGGTTCTGGCGCTGCTGCCATCGGTGTTGGCAACGTGGCCGGCAACTTCCTGTCGGGCGCCCTGCGCAACCCGTCGGCTGCTGGTGGTCAAACCGCGACCCTGTTCATCGGTATCGCGTTCGCGGAAGCCCTGGGGATCTTCTCGTTCCTCGTCGCGCTTCTGCTGATGTTCGCCGTCTAATCCTACGAACCGATCCTTACGGCCGGATGGGTCTGATACAGATCCATCCGGTGTAAACTTGGGTTCCTGGAGGACGACATGGCAAACACAGCGAACGAAGCGGCTCACGGCGCGGCTGCGGCAGCAGAATCTGCCGGCATGCCGCAGCTGGATTTTTCGACCTACCCGAACCAGGTGTTCTGGCTGGTCGTCACCATCGTGGTGATCTACCTGATCCTGTCGCGCATCGCGCTGCCCCGGATCGGGTCGGTTCTGGCCGAGCGTCAGGGCACCATCACCAACGATATCGCGGCTGCCGAAGAGCTGAAGCTGAAGGCGCAGGAAGCGGAAGGGGCCTATAACCAGGCGCTCGCCGATGCCCGTGTCGAAGCACAGAAAATTATTGCCGAGGCCAAGGCCGAAATCCAGGCTGACCTGGATGCCGCCACCGCCGAGGCTGATGCGCAGATTGCTGCCAAATCGGCTGAATCGCAAAAGCGTATCGACGAGATCCGCGCCGGCGCGCTGGAAAGCGTGACCGAGGTGGCCAAGGATACCGCCAAGGAAATCGTTGCGGCACTGGGCCAGTCGGCCGATGCCCGCACCGTGACCGCCGCGGTCAATGCACGGCTGAAAGGGTAAGACGATGAAGAAACTCACCGCTCTGTTCGCCCTGACCGCCAGCCCCGCACTGGCCGCATCCGGCCCGTTCTTCTCGCTGCAGAACACCAACTTTGTTGTGCTGCTGGCCTTCATCCTGTTCATCGTCGTGCTGGCCTATTTCAAGGTTCCCGGCATGCTGGGCGGGATGCTGGACAAGCGTGCCGAAGGCATTCGGGACGAGCTGGAAAAAGCCAAGGCCCTTCGCGAAGAGGCGCAGACCATCCTGGCTTCCTACGAGCGCAAGCAGCAGGAAGTGAAGGACCAGTCGGCCCGTATCGTCGAACACGCCAAGGAAGAGGCTCAGAACGCGGCCAAGCAGGCCAAAGCTGACCTCGAGGCCTCGATCGCCCGCCGCCTTCAGGCTGCGCAAGATCAGATCGCCTCGGCCGAAGCTGGCGCCGTGCGCCAGGTGCGTGATCGCGCCATCAGCGTGGCCATCGCCGCTGCTGCCGACGTGATCAGCAAGAAGATGGACGCCGCCAGCGGCAACGCGCTGATCGACGACGCCATCAAGCAGGTCGAAGCCAAACTGCACTGATCCGGCAACCCGCCGTTTACAGATACGAAAAACCCGGCCCTAGCGGCCGGGTTTTTTGTTCGCAGGCTCAACCCCGCCCTTGTTCGTGCTCCAGCCGCCGGCGGGCGATCTGTTCGTGGCGCTCGGATGCCTGCTGGTCGCTCAGCGCGCGGTGGACGTAATCCATATGGGCCACCACGGCGGCGCGGGCGGCCTCGGGGTTGCGGGCCTGTAGCGCGTCGTTGATGGCGCGGTGCTGGTCCAGCAGGGCGCTGCGGGTGGTGCGCTGTTTGAACATGACCCGGCGGTTATAGAACACGCCCTCGCGCAGCAGCTCGAACATCGACCGCATCATGTGCAGCATGATCACGTTGTGGCTGGCCTCGATGATCGACATGTGGAACTCGGCATCCAGGCGGGCCTCGTCATCGGGGTTACGCTTGCTGTGGGCGGCCTCCATCTTGTGAAAGATGGTATCGATCACCTTGAGATCGGTGTCGGATGCCAGTCGCGCCGCGCGCTCGGCGGCCAGGCCCTCCATATCGCGGCGAAAGTCGATATAGTCGAACACCGCCTCGTCATGATCGGCAAAGAGCCGGATCAGAGCCGGCGAAAAGGCCGAGCCCAGAACCTCGGCCACGAAGATGCCGGCCCCGGCGCGGCTGACCAGCAGACCACGATCCTGCAACTCGGCCACGGCCTCGCGCAGAGAGGGGCGCGACACGCCCAGCTTGTCGGAAAGTTCGCGCTCGGACGGCAAACGCTCGCCGGGGCGCAGAATGCCGCGCAGGATCAGCTGTTCGATCTGGCCCTGCACGGCCTGAGACAGTTTCTCGGCCTGGATCTTTTCGAATGGCATGGATGGCCTCCCTGATTGGTAAGACCATATGACCACGCACCCGGCCGGGCAACCGGAATTGGCCGGGGCCGCGGGGCCCCGGCCGGTTGATCAGGTGTTGGGGGTGATGATGATTTCCACCCGGCGGTTCTGCGCCCGGCCTTCGGGCGTCAGGTTCGAGGCCACGGGGCGGTCTTCGCCCATGCCATAGGCCACGATCCGGCGGCTGGGCACGCCACCCTCTTGCAGCACCGAGGCAACCGCCGCCGCGCGGCGGGTCGAGAGCTGTTGGTTATAGGCTGCGCTGCCGGTGTTGTCGGTATGGCCGACGACCTCGACGGTGGTGCCGGGATAGTCGAGCAGGCTGTCGGACAGGGTGTAAAGGTCGGACCGCATGCGCGGGCTGACGGTGGCGCTGTCGATGTCGAACAGGATGCCTTCGGGCATGGTCACGATCAATTCGTCGCCGGTGTTGACGATGCGGATCTGATCGTTCTGCAGATTGGCTTCCAGCTCGGCGGCCTGCTTGTCGAGGTTGCTGCCGATGGCGGCCCCGGCGGCAGCGCCGACGATACCACCGATCACCGCACCCTTGCGGCGCGACTTGGCGTCGTCACCGATCAGGATACCGGCCATGGCCCCCGAGATAGCCCCCACGGCGGCACCTTCCTTGGTGCGCTGGTTGGGGTCATTGCTGGGGGTGTTGATGTCGGTACAGGCGGTCAAGGCCACAGCGCCCGCAACCAGAACCATCGGAAATTTCACACGAATCATGATGTCCTCATTCATTTCGTCCCAAGCGGGATATGCCCCGAATATAGGGTGATATGCGATAACATCGACCGTTTCCCGCCCATCCAGCGGGTTCTTGCGCATCAGGCCTCGCGACGGGCGGCCTCCCAGGCCAGAATGGCGCGCTTGACGGGTAGGCCCCAGTGATAGCCGCCCAGGCCCCCCGATTTGCGCAAGGCCCGGTGGCAGGGGATGAGATAGCTGATCGGGTTGCGCCCCACGGCCGTGCCAACGGCCCGCACGGCCCGCGGATTGCCGATGGATTGCGCGATTTCCGAATAGGTGGTCACTTGGCCCGTGGGCACGCTCAGCAGGGCCTCCCACACCTTGATCTGAAAGGGCGCGCCGATCAGCGCTAGCCGGGTTTCACCCTTTTGCGCGAATGCCGCCTCGACATCGGCGCGCAGGGCGTCAGGGGCCTCGGTGAACCGCGCCTTGGGCCAGCGCCCCGCCAGATCGTCGAAACAGACCTCGCGCCCCATCTGATCGGCAAAGCCCATGCCGCAGATGCCGCGTTCGGTACCCATCACCAGAACCTCGCCAAAGGGGCTGTCGAACCACCCGTAAGAGATCTGCAACCCCTCGCCGCCCGAGGCATAGGTGCCGGGGCTCATAGCCTCCCACCGCAGGAACAGATCATGCAGCCGCCCGCTGCCCGAAAGGCCCGCGTGATGCGCGGCCTCGAGCGTTGTGAAACGCTCGCGCAGCAGGGTCTTGGCATGATCCAGCGCCAGGTATTGCTGATACCGCTTGGGCGACACGCCGACCCATTTGCTGAAGGTGCGCTGGAAATGCGCGGGGCTCATGCCCATCTGGGCGGCCAGATCTTCCAGCGACAAGGCGCTGTCGCCCGCGTCGATCAATTCGATCGCTCGGCGGATGACGCCATAGTGATAGCCCTCTTCCGTGGTCTGAACGTTCATGTGGCACCTCTTTGTCTGAACTGGAGAGTAGCGCGCGGGCGCTGTTATCGCGACCCGGAACCTGTGCAAATATTTGTCAACTTAGTTGACAAATCAGCAGAACTCGCCGAGTACTGCGCGCATGATACATGAAACCGATCAGCTTTATCAGGCGGTGCAGGCCACGCGGCCGCTCTTGCGCAACATCACGGCGGCGGTTGAGCGGGGGAGTTTGCGCGAGGGCGTAACCGTCGGGCAGCGCGCCATCCTTGAAGGTTTGTCGCTGACCCCCGGCGCCACGGCGCCACAACTAGGCGCCGCGTTGCAAATGAAACGGCAATATGTCTCGCGCATTCTGCAAGAAGTACAACGCGCCGGGCTGATCGAGCGGCGGGCCAATCCTGAACACGCGCGGTCGTACCGCTATTGGCTGACCTCGAAAGGCGAGGCCATCATAGCTGCGATCCGGGCGGATGAGATGGCCAAGCTAGCCCGGTTTTCACAAGATTTCTCGCCCGCCGAGCTTGCCGCCTATCACAAGGTGCAGCTTGCCCTGACCCGGTTCTTTGCGGTTTTGGCCAAGGAGGTTTGACATGTCCGTTCTCTGGATTATCGCGGCTGGGCTGGTGGTTGCTGTTCTCTATGTCCTGCTGGAGATCCGCAAGATCGGCACTCCAACCAACGGTCCGGTGATCGACCGGGCCGCGCGCCCCGGAATCGCGCTGGTGGTGATCGACATGCAGAGCGATTTCACCTCCCTGCCGGTGTGGGAGGCTGAGCAGCTGGACACCGCGATGAAGAGCGTTGGAGCGGCGGTGGATGCGGCGCGCCTGGCCGGGATGCCGGTGATCGCGGTACGGCAGGTGTACAAGGCCGGGCTGGCCCGACTGTTGAACGGCTGGTTCAATCAGGGGCGTGGCAACGCGGGGTCGGCAGGTATCGGGCTGGACTCGCGCCTGGGCCTGCTGCCCGATATCGAGGTCGAGAAATCCATGGGCGATGCGTTTTCCGAACCCGCGTTGGAGCGATACCTGGAGGAAAACCGGATCGGCACACTGATCCTGACGGGCTTGGATGGCTGTCACTGCGTCAAGAACACCGCGTATGGCGCGCTGAACCGGGGCTATGCGGTGCGGATCGACCCGAAGGCGGTGCTGGCGGCCGATGGCGCCGGATGGTCGAAGGTACAGCAGAACCTGACGGCAGCCGGGGCGGAAATGAACGCGACAGTGGCCTAGGCGTTGCCTTTTCAATTGCGGGGGATTGTCTGTCAGGGCATTAACGCCCGGATGGCAAAGCAACTCGATTATCACACGATCCACCGGATCTTTACCCGCTTTCAAGAGCAAGACCCCGAACCCAAGGGCGAGCTTGAGCATGTGAATGCCTATACGCTGGTCGTGGCCGTGGCCCTGTCGGCGCAGGCCACCGATGTGGGCGTGAACAAGGCCACGCGCGATCTGTTCAAGATCGCCGACACCCCGCAAAAGATGCTGGACCTGGGCGAAGACGGGTTGATCGAGCATATCAAGACCATCGGCCTTTTCCGTCAAAAGGCCAAGAACGTGATCAAGCTGAGCCAGATCCTGGTCGATGACTATGGCGGAGAGGTGCCCAGCTCGCGCGCGGCGCTGCAATCGCTGCCCGGCGTGGGGCGCAAGACCGCGAACGTGGTGCTGAACATGTGGTTCCATTACCCCGCCCAGGCCGTCGACACCCATATCTTTCGCGTCGGCAACCGCACCGGCATCGCCACGGGAAAAACCGTCGACGCGGTTGAGCGCGCCATCGAAGACAACATCCCCGCCGAGTTCCAGCAGCACGCCCATCACTGGCTGATCCTGCACGGCCGCTATACCTGCAAGGCCCGCAAGCCGATGTGCGGCAACTGCCTGATCCGCGATCTCTGCCCCTTTGAGGAGAAAACCCTGTGACCAAAACCTATCAGGTGGTCGGCATCGGAAATGCCGTCGTCGATGTGCTGACCCAGGCCGATGACAGCTTTCTCGACCTCATGGGCATTCAGAAAGGCATCATGCAGCTGGTCGAACGCAAGCGGGGCGAGATGCTCTATGCCGCCATGCGCGAACGCACCCAGGCGCCGGGCGGATCGGTCGCCAATACGCTGGCGGGGCTGGGCAATCTCGGCCTGAAAACCGCCTTTATCGGCCGAGTGCGCGATGACGCGCTTGGCCAGTTCTATGCCCAACAGATGCAGGCCGGCGGCACCGCCTTCGTCAACGCCCCCGTCGCTGGGGGAGAGCTTCCCACCTCGCGCTCGATGATCTTTGTGTCGCCTGACGGCGAGCGGTCGATGAACACCTACCTGGGCATCTCGGCTGAACTGGGCCCCGAAGACGTATCGGATGATGTGGCAGGCGAGGCCGAGATCCTTTTCCTCGAAGGCTATCTTTACGACAAACCCAAGGGCAAAGAGGCCTTCACCAGCGCCGCCCGCAAATGCCGCGCCGCCGGCGGCAAGGCCGGCATTGCCCTCTCAGACCCGTTCTGCGTCAACCGGCACCGCGACGACTTCCGCCGCCTCGTGCGCGAACTTGATTTCGTGATCGGCAACGAACACGAATGGGAAGCCCTCTACGAGACCGACCTCAGCGCCGCCCTCGAACAGGCCGCACGCGAAGCCGGAACCGTGGTCTGCACCCGTTCGGGCCACGACGTGGTGCTGGTGCGCGGCGAGGAAGAGGCGATCGTGCCTGTCACCCGTATCGTACCCGTGGACGCCACCGGCGCAGGCGACCAGTTCGCGGCGGGTTTTCTCTACGGCTACGCCACCGGGCAAAGCCTTGAAACCAGCGGCCGCATGGGCTGCGTCGCCGCGGCCGAGGTCATCAGCCACTTCGGCGCCCGCCCCGACGCCGACCTCAAGACCCTGTTCCGCCAGCACGGCCTGATCTAAGAGGCCTCCCGCCCCCGACCCGCGCGGCTGCGCCGCTTGCTCGGCGTTGGGCCGGGCGCGCTTCGCGCGCAACTTTGGGCCTCCGGCGGGGATATTTTCGCAAAGAAGAAATGAAATGCGCCCCGGCCAATCTGGCACGGGGCGCGACTTCTCCTTCGGCGGTCATCGGCGTCCCCGCCTGTACCGCTAGGCCATCAAGCCCGATTCTGGTTTCTTCTTCGTTAAAATATCCACGGGGGTGAATTGGCCGTCAGGCCAAGAGGGGGCAGACAGCCCCCTTTGCCCGCCCGCCGCAGGCGCTATTCGCCCAGCTTGGCGTGTATCTCGTCCAGGTCGATCTCGCCTGTGGGCATCTTGTTGCCCGGGTTTTCAAAGTCGTATTTGAACAGGTTGAAATCGCGTTTGTAGATTTCATAGACCAGATGCATCGACAGGTCGTCGAAGTAGTCCTCGACAGGATGGGCGCGTTTGGGGCCGTGTCCCTCGGATTCGTTGAAGCGCGGGATGTCGGGCAGGCTGATCGGGTGGGCCGTTTCGACGGCGTCCAGCACCGTTTGCATGCCCTCATCGAACTTTTCGGTGTAGAAGATGTGATCGTAGCGGCCGCCATTCACGATGAAGGTCGAGACATGGCCCGACATGGCCGACCAGTGGATGTCGGGATCCATAGGGCGTTTCCAGCGGATGGTGTCGCGGGCGAACAGCAGAAACCGGCGAAAGCTTTCGATCTGGTCGAACTCGAACCCGGTTTCGGGGTCGCCGACCTGAACGCCATAGCGTTGCACCAGCAGCGGCACCATGTTTCCACGATAGCGTTTTCCGTTGCGCTGGATGCCGCAGATCTTATCAAAAAACGAGCTGAGGATACGCGTGTAGGGGTTGCGCACGCAGGTGAAGGCGTAGGATTTATGCGCCTTCACATTGGCCGCGATCGGGGCCTGGCTGTCTTCGCGCGCCCATTTGTGCAGCCCGTCGGTCGCATCATGGATATCGCCGTCAAAGAACCGCCCGTGATCCGAGTAATACATGATCTGGCCGATGGTCGAGCAGGCGCATTTGGGCACCACGCGGTAGACCATGCTTTCGCTTTCCGTCATCCAGGTGCCGGGAAACCCCATCTTGTCTGCCTCCGTGCATGCATCTTATGCTGCTTGTGCTTGTATCAGGAAAAAAGCAAAGAAAACCTGTTTATTCAACTGGGGTTCACGCTATCAAGGCAGGTGTGCCCTGGCAGGTTGACGAGCAGATGGCAAAGATCGCCTACATATTGCTGTGCCACAAGGACCCGGCTGCGATCATTCAGCAGGCCCGGCGCCTGACGGCTGTGGGCGATTACATCTCGATTCATTTCGATGCCAGCGTCGGCGCGGCAGATTTCGACCAGATCCGCGAGGCGCTGGCCGACAATCCGAACGTGGTTTTTGCCAAGCGCATCAAATGCGGCTGGGGAGAGTGGTCTCTGGTTCAGGCCACGCTGAACGCGGTCGAGGCGGCCGAGGCGGAATTTCCGCGCGCCACGCATTTCTACATGCTGTCGGGTGATTGCATGCCGATCAAGCCGGCCGAATACGCGCATCGCTTTCTGGATGCCTCGGATGCCGATTACATCGAAAGCGTCGATTTCTTTGGCTCTGACTGGATCAAGACCGGCATCAAGGATGAACGCCTGATCTATCGCCATTACTTCAACGAACGCACCCGCAAGGCGCTGTTCTACAAGTCGATGGAATGGCAGAAAAAGCTGGGCCTCGCGCGCAAGATCCCGGCCGATTTGCAGATCATGATCGGCAGCCAGTGGTGGTGCCTGCGCCGCCGCACCATCGAGGCGCTGCTGGAGTTCTGTCGCAAGCGCCGCGATGTGATCCGGTTTTTCCGCACCACCTGGATTCCGGATGAAACCTTTTTCCAGACCCTGGTGCGCCACCTGGTGCCCGAGGCTCAGTTGGAAAGCCGCACGCTGACCTTTCTGATCTTTTCCGATTACGGCATGCCGGTGAACTTCTACAACGATCACTATGACATGCTGCTGAGCCAGGATTTCCTGTTCGCGCGCAAGATCTCGCCCGAGGCGGACGAGCTGAAAACCCGGTTGGGGCGGCTTTACGCGGCGCAGGGCGCGGATGTGAAGATCTCGAACGAGGGTCGGCGGCTTTATCATTTCGTGGCTGGTCGCGGGCGCGAGGGTCGGCGGTTCGCCCCCCGTTTCTGGGAGACCGAGGCCAGCCTGGGCCGCGACCGCGAGCTGATGATCATTTCGTGCAAGAAATGGCACGTGGCCAAGCGGTTGCTGCATCGCGCCCAGCAGGAAAGCAACCTGCCCGGCGTCGAGTACCTGTTCAACGAGGAAGCCACGCCCTTGCCCGATCTGGGCGGCATTCAGTCGACCCTTGAAAAACGCACCCGCCACCGCCGGGCGCTGTTGCGGATGCTGTTCGACTATTACGAAACCGATCGCCTGATGATCTGTATCGACCCCAGCAATGTCGATCTGATGCAGGATTTCTACGCCGACCGTTGCACGACCAAGCTGCTGGAAATTCAGACCGACATCACCGATGACTACCTGATCGGGCACGCGCATCGGGTCGGGCTGGCCGATGACAACACGCCGCCCGATACGCTGGCGCGGTTGCTGCCGACCATCCGCTATGACGTGACCTTTGAAAGCGAGCGCCTGCGGGATGCGGATTTCCCGCATTTCCACCGCATCCGCGAAACCCAGACAGCCGACGAAAACGCCGCGCCGCTGGCCGAGTTCCTGTCGGTGCCCTATGAAAAAGCCCGCGCCATCGCGGCGACCGAATATCTCTATGTCGATTGAGGACTGACCCCATGGCCTATGCCTATGACCCGGAAAACATCTTTGCCAAGATTCTGCGCGGCGAGATCCCGAACAACACCGTTCTGGAAACCGAGCACTGCCTTGCCTTTCGCGATATCGCGCCGCAGGCCCCCGATCATGTGCTGGTGATCCCGCGCGGACCGTATGTGAATTACGACCATTTCGCGCAACAGGCGTCCGACGCCGAGATCGTCGATTTCACCCGCACCATCGGCAAGATCTGCGCCATGCTGGGCATCCAGCCGGGCGAGGGCGGCAATGGCTACCGCGTGGTCGCCAATTCGGGCGAGGACGCTATTCAAGAGGTACAGCACCTGCACGTGCATATCCTTGCCGGGCGTAACCTGGGCCGGATGCTGCCGAAGTTCGACTAATCGGCACGGGCCGCGCTGCGGGTCAGCTCCAGGAAGACGTCTTCCAGGTGCGGCTCGCGCGTGGCGACGTCGCGCGGGGTGACGCCGGCCTGAGCCAGCGCGCCCAGGATGTCGCCGGCCGCGATTCTGCCCCGGTTATAGTCCAGCTCCAGCGCGCCATCGGCGCGGCGGTTCAGGTGCACCCCCTCGGGCAGGGCGATTGCGTCAGGCGCCGGGGCCTCGGGCATCACCACCAGCGTCTTGGCATCCATCTGCCCGAGCAGATTCGCCGTGGTATCGCGCGCGATCAGGCTGCCGTGGTTGATGATGGCGATCTCGTCGCACATCTCTTCGGCCTCTTGCAGGTAATGCGTGGTCAGGATGATCGTCATCCCGCGCTCGCGGTTCAGGCGGCGCACGTTCGACCACAGCATCTGGCGCAGCTCGATATCGACGCCGGCGGTGGGTTCGTCCAGCACCAGGATCTGCGGGTGATGCACCAGCGCCTTGCCCAACAGCAGCCGCCGCTTCATGCCGCCCGACAACGACCGCGCATAGGCATGGGCCTTGTCGGTCAGGCCGATCAGGTCGAGAATCTCGTCGGTCTTGCGCGCCGATTTCGGCACGCCGTAAAGGCCCGCCTGCACCTCAAGCGACCCGCGCGGGGTAAAGAACGGGTCCATGTTCAGCTCTTGCGGCATCACCCCGATGGCGGCGCGCGACTGGCGCGGGTTCACGTCCTGATCGAACCCCCAGATTCGCACCTTGCCCGCGGTTTTCGTCACCAGACCGGCCAAGATATTGATCAGCGTCGATTTTCCCGCCCCGTTGGGGCCCAGCAGGCCGAAAATCGACCCGGTGGAAATGTTCAGATCAATGCCTTTCAGCGCCTCTTTGGGCGGTTGCCCGGCCCCGGCGGCATAGGTCTTGCACAGACCTTCGATCTCGATCGCGTTTTCACCCATGATACACATCCTTCCGGCCTTGCCCGCGCCCGTTGTTTCGCTATCATGCCCGGTGACTTATGACGACCCTGCCGCTACGGCAAGAAACGGAGCCCGCCCATGACCATTGAAGCCCCCGAAACCGAAGTAGTCAGCCAATGGCGTGTTGCCTGCGACGGGGGCGAAGGCGCCTTGGGCCATCCGCGCGTCTGGCTGACCATCCCGCATGAAACCGGCGAGGTCGAGTGCGGCTATTGCGACAAGAAGTTCGTCCACGATAGCTTTGCCAACAAAGCTGGCTAACCGGCCACTCCATCGCTTTCCGACGGGCGCTCTTCGGCGGCGATGAGCGAAACCCAGGCTGCGCCCAGCGGGGGAATGCGCATGACTTTTGGCAAGGGCTGCCATCTGCATCTGATCGACGGGTCGGCCTTTATCTTTCGGGCCTTCCATGCGCTGCCGCCGCTGACGCGCAAATCCGACGGGCTGCCGATCGGGGCGGTCGCGGGCTTTTGCAACATGATCTGGAAGATGGTCGAGGACAACCGCGGCCCCGACGCCCCCACCCATGTGGCGGTGGTGTTCGACAAGGGCAGCCACACGTTCCGCAACGACCTCTATGACCTCTACAAGGCCAATCGCGATGAGATGCCCGAGGATCTGCGCCCGCAGATGCCGCTGACGCGCGAGGCCACCCGCGCGTTCAACATCGCCTCGCTGGAACAAGAGGGGTTCGAGGCCGACGACATCATCGCCACCCTGTCGCGCCAGGCGCGCGAGGCGGGCGGGCGCGTCACGATCATCAGCTCTGACAAGGATCTGATGCAGCTGATCGGCGGCGGCGTCGAGATGTATGACGCCATGAAGAACAAGCGCATCGGCGTCGAAGAGGTCGAGGAAAAGTTCGGCGTCGGCCCCGACCGGGTGATCGACATACAGGCCCTGGCGGGTGACAGCGTCGACAACATCCCCGGCGCGCCCGGCATCGGGGTGAAAACCGCCGCGCTGCTGATCAACGAATTTGGCGACCTGGAAACCCTGCTGAACCGCGCCGACGAGATCAAGCAACCCAAGCGCCGCCAGACCCTGATCGAGATGCGCGATCAGATCGAGCTGTCGAAGCGGCTGGTGACGCTGGATCAGCACATGACGATGGATGTGGGTCTTGATGACCTCGAGGTGCGAGAGCCTGATGCAGACACGCTGATGAGCTTTCTGGCCGAGATGGAATTCCGCACCCTGACCAAGCGCGTGGCCGACAAGCTGGGCGCCGAGGCGCCGGTGATTGCCGAGAAAGCCGCCGAGGCCAGCGCCGATGCCCCGCCCGCGCCCGAGGCCCGCCCGTTCGATGCCGACGCCTATGAATGCGTCCGCGATGCGGCGGCCTTGCAGGTCTGGATCGACCGCGCCCATGCGCGCGGCTATGTGGCGGTTGATACCGAAACCACCAGCCTGGACGAAATGCAGGCTGAACTGGTGGGCATCTCGCTGTGCGTCGAGGCCGGGCAGGCCTGTTACATCCCGCTGGGCCACAAGGCCGGCGAGGATGACCTGTTCGGCGGCGCGTCCCTCTCTGAGGGGCAGATGCCGCTGGATCAGGCGCTGGCCATGCTGGGGCCGCTCTTGGCCGATCCGGCGGTGCTGAAGATCGGGCAGAACATGAAATACGACGCCAAGATCTTTGCCCGCCACGGCGTCACCGTCACCCCCATCGACGACACGATGCTGATGTCCTACGCGCTTTATTCCGGGCTGCACGGGCATGGCATGGACGCGCTGTCGGAACGCTATCTGTCGCACCAGCCGATCCCGATCAAATCGCTGCTGGGCACGGGAAAATCGGCCATCACCTTTGACCGCGTGCCCATTGACGACGCGGTGAAATACGCCGCCGAAGACGCCGACATCACCCTGCGCCTGTGGCAGATCTTCAAGCCCCGCCTGCATGCCGAGCGCGTGACCACCGTTTACGAGACGCTCGAACGCCCGCTGGTACCCGTGCTGGCCCAGATGGAGATGGCCGGCATCAAGGTTGACCGCGACACGCTAAGCCGGATGTCGAACGCCTTTGCCCAGAAAATGGCCTCGCTCGAGGCCGAGATTCACGAATTGGCGGGCGGGCCGTTCAACGTGCAATCGCCCGCGCAGGTGGGCGAAATCCTGTTCGGCCGGATGGAATTGCCCGGCGGCAAAAAGACCAAGACCGGCCAATGGTCCACCCCCGCCGATGTGCTCGAGGATCTGGCGACCGAACACGACCTGCCCGCGCGGGTGCTGGACTACCGCCAGCTGCAAAAGCTGAAATCGACCTATACCGACGCGCTGCAGGACCACATCAACCCCGAAACGGGCCGCGTGCATACATCCTATGTGCAGACCGGGGCGAATACCGGGCGGCTGGCCTCGACCGATCCGAACCTGCAAAACATCCCCGTCCGCACCGAAGAGGGCCGCCGCATCCGCGAGGCATTCGTGGCCGAGCCGGGCAAGGTGATCCTCAGCCTCGACTACAGCCAGATCGAGCTGCGCATCCTGGCCCATGTGGCGGGCATCGACGCGCTGAAACAGGCGTTCCGCGAGGGCCACGACATTCACGCCATGACCGCGTCTGAAATGTTCGACGTGCCGCTGGATCAGATGACCCCCGACATTCGCCGCCAGGCCAAGGCGATCAATTTCGGGGTGATCTACGGGATTTCCGGCTTTGGCCTGGCGCGCAACCTGCGCATCCCTCGGTCCGAGGCGCAGGGGTTCATCGACCGCTATTTCGAGCGCTTCCCCGGCATCAAGGAATACATGGACGACACGGTGAATTTCGCCAAGGAACATGGGTTCGTGCAAACCCTCTTTGGCCGCAAGATCCACACGCCCGAGATCAACGCCAAGGGCCCCGGCGCGGGTTTCGCGAAACGCGCCGCGATCAACGCGCCCATTCAGGGCACCGCCGCCGATATCATCCGCCGCGCCATGGTGCGCATGCCCGATGCCACTGCCGGCCTGCCCGCCAAGATGCTGTTGCAGGTGCATGACGAATTGCTGTTCGAGGTGGAAACCGGCGCGGTCGATGACACCATCGCCGCCGTGCGCGCCATCATGGAGGGCGCGTCTGAACCGGCGGTCAAGCTGGACGTGCCGCTAACGGTCGACGCGGGGCAGGGCGCCAACTGGGCCGAGGCGCACTGACGCAAAACGCGCGGCCATAGGGCCGCGCGCAAGTTTCAGATCAAAGTCGGATCAGGCCTGGTTTTCGACGGCCTTGGCCTCGACCGTGTCGCCACGGGCGATCTCGATCCGGCGGGGTTTCAGCGCCTCGGGCACCTCGCGCACCAGATCGACATGCAGCATGCCGTCGGCATGGGTGGCGCCGGTGACCTTGACGTGATCGGCCAGCGCAAAGCGGCGCTCGAACGCGCGGGTGGCGATGCCGCGATGCAGATAGGTGCGCTCTGTCTCATCGGGGGCCTTGCGGGCGGCCACGATCAGGTGGCCCTCTTTCACATCGACCGACAGCTCGTCAGCCGAGAACCCGGCGACGGCAACCGAGATGCGATAGCCGTTTTCAGAGGTTTTCTCGATATTATAGGGCGGATAGGTGGGCTGGGCGACCTCGGCGGTCAGAACCCGGTCCATCAGATCGGCCACACGGTCAAAGCCGACGGTGGCACGGTAAAGCGGCGAAAGATCGAAATCTCGCATGTCTCATCCTCCAAGAGCGATGGGTGTTCGGCCCTCCGTGATGGACGGGCCTTCCTGTCACGCGGGCCCGCATCGGGCGCCCGCACCAGTGATTTGGGAACGGATTTCGACGGTTTCAAGCCCCTCAGGGCCGCAGGAATTTCGCCCCGCCACTGTTCAGGCTGCGCGCCTGACCCGACCGCAGCAGAACCGGTTTCGAGGCGGGAAAGATGTTGTCGCCCGCAGCCAGCCGCGATTGCAGCTGCGGCAGGGTCGACCCCAGCGCCACGCCTAGCGACACCGGCTGGCCGTTGACATCGGACATGGCCGACACCACCGACACGATGCGCACCTGGTTGTCGCGGATCTGGAACACCGGCGCGCCGGATGACCCGAAATTGACCGAGCACGACATCATCACCGTGCCCGCGCGCCAGGCCAGCACATGGCAGACCTCTTGCAGCGAAGGCACCTCGGACCGGCCCTTGGCATAAGACACAACGCCGATCTCGTCGCCCTTGCGCGGGCGGTCGGATGTGGCAAAGGGCTGCACATTGGCCAGGGTGATCGGGCGATCAAGCTGCAACAGCGCCAGGTCGAACGACACCCGCGACACCCGGTCGGCATCCAGCGCGTTGAAGCCCGGATGCGCCACACCGGCGCGCACGCCGCGATAGGCCTCGGCCCGGCCATTGCGCCAGCCGGCCAGGAACTGGAAATCCTTCATCGGCAGCAGGGCGCCGGTTTTCTGATCATAAAGGCAATGCGCCGCCGTCAGCACCACGTCGGGCGCGATCATCGCCGCCGTGCAAAACCCGTAATTGCCGATATTCAGCCGCCCCACGCCCAGCCATTCCTTGCTGGCATCGGCGGTTTCCAGTGTCACCAGCTGGGTCTCATCAGCCCAGGCGGGCAGGGCGGGTGCCAGCATCGGCAGCAGGCAGAGCAGGGTGCGAATAAAGCGGCGCATGTGATCTCCGTCAGGCAGGTCTGCCCTGAATAACCGCAGCATGGGGCGGGATTATGACCGAGGCCAGCCCAAACTGTGCGGCGCGGGGCCACCCGTGGCCCAATCCAGCAACTCCACCGTATGCACCACCGGCACATCCGTGCCGGACCCGATCTGCATCATGCAGCCGATATTGCCCGCCGCGATCACGTCGGGCGATTTGGCCTCTAGCGTCGCAACCTTGCGCGCCTTCAACTGGCCCGAGATCTCGGGCTGCATCAGGTTATAAGTGCCGGCCGAGCCACAACACAGATGGCTGTCAGCAGGTTCCACCACCTCGAACCCGGCGCGTTTCAGCAGGGTCTTGGGGTGGGTCTTGATCTGCTGCCCATGTTGCAGCGAACAGGCCGCGTGATAGGCCACGCGCAGCCCCTTTGGCGCGCCCTCGGGCATGTCGAGCCGCATCAACAGCTCGGATATATCCATCGCCATGGCCGACACCGCCGCCGCCCGATCGGCCAGCGGATCGTTGCGAAACATGTGCCCGTAATCCTTGACCGTGGTGCCACAGCCGCTGGTGTTGATGACGATCGCGTCCAGCCCGGTGCCATCCATCTCGGCCCCCCAGGCTTTGATGTTGCGGGCCGCCGCCGCGTGGCTGTCATCGACCTTGCCCATGTGATGGGTCAGCGCCCCGCAACAGCCCATGCCGCGCGCGATCACCACCTCGCAGCCCAACCGGCGCAGCAGGCGGATCGTGGCATCGTTGATACCGGTGTTCAGCGCCTTTTGCGCGCAGCCCGTCATCAGCGCCACCCGCATCTTGCGGATGCCCTGGGCCGGAAACACCTGAGGGTCGTCATTGCGGCTGACCGGCGGGATCTGCCGGGGCGCCATCTCCAGCATCGCGCGCAGCCGTGCATCGGGCATCAGCCGCTTGAACGGCCGCCCGACCTTGGCCCCCAATAGCGCCAGCCGGAACCGCCCCGGATAGGGCAGAACATGCGCCAGAACCCAGCGCAGCGCCCGGTCGCGCCACGGGCGGCGATAGGTCTTTTCGATATGCTCACGCGCGTGGTCGACCAGATGCATGTAATGCACCCCCGACGGGCAGGTCGTCATGCACGCCAGGCACGACAGGCAACGGTCGATATGCTTCACGGTCTTTTCATCCGCCGCCCGCCCGCTCTCCAGCATGTCCTTGATCAGATAAATCCGCCCGCGCGGGCTGTCCAACTCGTCCCCCAGCACCTGATAGGTGGGGCAGGTGGCCGTGCAGAACCCGCAATGCACGCAGGCGCGCAAGATCTGGTTGGCGCGCGCGATACCGGGGTCTTGCAGCCGTTCGGGCGTGAAATTCGTCTGCATCAGCCCATTACCCCCGGGTTCAGAATGCCGCGCGGATCGAACCGCGCCCGCAAGCCCGCGCTTAGCGCCGCAACCGGCGGCGCCTCGGGGTGAAAGCGCGCAATCCGGGCCCGGGTCTCGGCCCCGGCCCGTATCAAAGTCGCATGGCCCGCAATCCCCGCCAGACCGGGCCGAATATCGCGCCCCTCCGCCACCAGCAACCAGACCAGCCCACCGCCCCAGTCATAGACCGCGCGCCGCGGCCCCACGGCTGCAACCACACGCGGCCCGTCCGATGGCTTGACCGATACGCGCCACACATCGCCCGGCAGATCGGCAAAGGCCTGCACGTCGCGCACCCAAGCCCAGCCGGCCGCCACCCGCGCCGGGTCGTCCTCGACCACACTGTCACCAAACCGCGCCAGCAACGCCTGCAACCGCCCGGCGCGATAGGCCACCGAGGCGGCAAACCCCTCAACCCGGATCATCGTCACCGGCGCCCCGTCCAGCCCAACCGGCAGATGCGCCGCGCCCGATACCTCAAAGGGCGACCCCAGCGCCGCCGACAACGCCGCCACGGCATCCGCGTCGCTCAGCCCTTCGATCAGGACACAGGCCGCCACCTCGGGCGCGGGCAACAGCTTGAAGCTCACCTCGCTCAACACCCCCAGCGTGCCATGACTGCCCGCCATCAGCTTGACCAGATCATAGCCGGTGACGTTCTTCATCACCCGCCCGCCATTCTTGATGACATCGCCTCGCCCATCCACGAACCGCACCCCGATCAAACTGTCACGACAGGCGCCCGCCTGTATCCGCCGCGGCCCCGAGGCATTGCTCGCCACCACCCCGCCAATCGTCGGCACGCCGTTGGTGCCCAAAACCGCCCGCATGTCCATCGGCTCGAACGGCAGTCTCTGCCCCTCACCCGCCAACATGGTCTCGACCTCAGCCACCGGCGTGCCCGCCCGAACCACCAGCGTCAGCGCGCCCGGTTCATACAGCTCAACACCACGCAAGCCCGCCACCGACAGCGCCTCGCCGGTGCCAGAAACCCCGCGCGTGCCGCCGCCGCGAATGCAAAGCGGCCCCGCCGCCCCGGCCACCGCCTGGGCCAGCTCGGCCTCTGTCGCAGGTTCCATCATTCTTCTTCGCTCCAATATCCTCGGGGGTGAATTGGCCGCAGGCCAAGAGGGGGCAGACAGCCCCCTAACCCCGCCGCCCCGCGCTGGCCGCCAATGGAAACACCTTGGCCGGGTTCAGCAACCACGCCGGATCGAACACATCCTTGACCCGCATCTGCGCCTCCAGATCGGCGGCGCTGAACTGGCTGGTCATCAACTCGCGCTTTTCCACGCCCACCCCATGCTCGCCGGTCAGGCATCCGCCGACCTCGACACACAGCTTCAAGATCTCGGCCCCGAACGCCTCGCAGCGTTCTAGATCGCCCGGCTTGTTGGCATCGAACAGGATCAGCGGGTGCATATTGCCGTCGCCCGCATGAAACACGTTGCCCACATCCAGCCCGAACTCGGCACTCATCTCGCCGATGCGACGTAGCACCAGCGGCAGCGATGACACCGGGATCGTGCCGTCGAGGCACATGTAATCGTTGATCTGCCCCATGGCGCCAAAGGCCGATTTGCGGCCCAGCCAGATGCGGGCGCTTTCCTCGGGGCCGGTGCTTTCGCGCAGCTCGACCGGGTTGTGTTGCCGCGCGATGCCGGTGATCAGCGCCAGCTGCGCGGCGATCTCGGCCTCGGATCCCTCGACCTCGACGATCAGCAGGGCCTCGCAATCGGGGTATCCGGCGCCGGCAAAGGCCTCGGTCGCGCGGATGCAGGGGCGGTCCATGAATTCGATGGCGACCGGCAGAACCCCGGCGCGGATGATGTCCGACACGCAGGCGCCCGCCACCTCGGAACTGTCGAACCCGATCAGAACCGGCCGCGCACCCTCGGGCTTGCGCAGGATGCGCAGCGTGGCCTCGGTCACGACGCCCAGCTGCCCCTCGGACCCGCAGACGACGCCCAACAGATCCAGACCCCCCGCATCCAGATGCGCGCCGCCCAGCTCGACCACGGTGCCATCCATCAGCACCATGGTCACGCCCATCAGGTTGTTGGTGGTGACGCCGTATTTCAGGCAATGCGCCCCGCCCGAATTCATTGCCACATTGCCCGCGATGGCGCAGGCCAGCTGTGACGACGGGTCGGGGGCATAAAAGAAATCGTCGCTTTCGACCGCGCCCGAGACCGACAGGTTGGTGCGGCCCGACTGAACCCGGATGAACCGGTTCGGCAGATCAATTTCCAAAACATCGTTCAGCCGCGCCACGCCCAGGATCACGCTGTCCTCGGTCGGCATCGCGCCCCCGGCCAGCGAGGTGCCCGATCCGCGCGGCACCACGGGCACGCCCTCGGCATGGCACAGCCGCAGAACGGCGGAAACCTGGGCCGTGTCGGCGGGCAGGACCACGCACAGGGGCGGGCAGCGATAGGCCGTCAGCGCGTCGCATTCATAGGCGCGGGTTTCGGTCGGGTCGTCGATCACCGCGTCGGCGGGCAGGATCTGCCGCAGCCGCGCAACCAGTTGCGCCTTGCGGCCAATCACCGCCGCATCGGGCCGGGGCATCTGCATGGGGTTCCTCCTGAACTGGTCAGAAATTATAACCAGTCAAATCCGATTGCAAAGCGCAAAAGCCGCGCTAGTGTCGCGATATGAACCTGTTGCACAGCATATCCCTGTTCACGCCGCTGGATGCGATCGCGGTGGCGATCTGGGCGCTGTCATGGCTGCTGATCGGGCTGATGATCGAGAACCCGCCCAACAGCCGCCCGTCGGTCTCAACGCTGATGCTGGCCTATCGCCATGCCTGGATGCAGGAAATGGTCACCCGCCAGCCGCGCATGTTCGACAGCCAGATCCTGTCATCGCTGCGCCAGGGGACGACCTTCTTTGCCTCGGGGTCGATGCTGGCGATCGGGGGTGGGCTGGCGCTGATCGGCAATGCCGAGCGCCTGCTGGGCCTAGCGCGTGACCTGACGCTGAACACCGCGCCGGCCGTGGTGTGGGAAATCAAGATCCTGGCCGTGCTGCTGCTGGTGACGAATGCCTTTCTGAAATTCGTCTGGGCGCACCGGCTGTTCGGCTATTGCGCGGTCGTCATGGCCTCGGTCCCCAATGAGCCTGACGATCCGAAAGCGCGGCCGCGCGCCCGCAAGGCGGCCGATCTCAGCAACACTGCCGCGCGCAGTTTCAACCGCGGCATGCGCAGCCTTTATTTCGCGCTGGGCGGGCTGGCCTGGCTGGTGGGCGCGACGCCGCTGATCGTGGCCGCGCTGGTGACGCTGTTCGTGCTGCTGCGGCGTGAATTCGCCTCGCAATCACGCCTGTCACTGATGCAGGTCGAGACCTAGCGCCGACCCTCGCGCAGCCAGCCGCCAACGCTGAGCATCGCTGCCAGCAGCAGGAACAGCCAGGCGGGCGCCAGCGGCAACACCCGCAGATCAATCGTCTGATAAGCGCCGCGCGGGGTGATCCCGATCCAGCCGCGCCCGGCGGCGACGCGGCCCGGCTGCACCTGGCGGATGTCGGGCAGGCCGCCCTCGATGGTGCGTATGCCGCCGCGCGTGGCATCCACGGCGGGGGCCAAAACCGCTCCGCTGGCGATCGTCTGTTCGAACTCTCGCGGGGCCGGGGGGCCGATGGCCGAGACGGCGGTGAAATCGCCCTCGGTGATGCGGTAAAGCCCAATCTCGCCGCCCTCAATGGTGCCAGTATAACGGCCGGGCGTGGTCTCGGTCAGCGCCATCTGGCTGACATTACCGGCGGGGTCGGTGACCTCGACGCTGCGCGGGATGTCTTCCAGCGAGCGGCGGGTGATGGTGATGGACTGGCCGTCGGTTTCGGCGCGCAGGGCCTCTTCCTCCAGCTCGGGTTCGCGCATCATCCAGTGGGCCAGCCGGCGCAGCAGATCCAGCTGCGGGCCGCCGCCTTCGAACCCGCGATCCCACAGCCAGATGTGATCGGATGCCAACAGCGCCACGCGCCCCTCGCCAACCCGGTCAAGCATCAGCAAAGGCCGGTCCTCGGGGCCGGTCATCACGGTTTGCCCACGCTGGGGCTGCACGTCGATCAGGCGGAACCAGCGGCCCCAGTCGGTGCCCGCGCTGGCCTGCCAATCATCTTGCAGCCCCTCTGTCACCGGGTGCCGCGCGCCCAGATCGGTGACGGTGGGCAGGTATCCCTCTTCGATCACGCGGGCCGAGGGCTCTGCCGGCACGATCGCGGCCAGGGGCGAGCGATAGATGCTGTCTGCCCCGGCGAAATCGGGCCCCGCCGCGAACAGCACCGCGCCGCCGCGTTCGACATAGCGGCGCACATTGTCCAGATAGACTGACGGCAGCAGCCCGCGCCGCTTGTAGCGGTCAAAGATCACCAGATCGAACTCGTCGATCTTGTCCATGAACAGAGGCCGCGCCGGAAAGGCGATCAGCGACAGTTCGGACACCGGGGTGCCATCCTCTTTTTCCTGCGGGCGCAAAATGGTGAAATGCACCAGATCGACCGAGCTGTCGGATTTCAGCAGGTTGCGCCAGGTGCGTTCGCCCGGATGCGGCGCGCCCGATACCAGCAGCACCCGCAGACGGTCGCGCACCCCGTTGATCGTCACGATCGAGGCATTGTTGCGGTCGGTCAGTTCGTCCTCTTCAAGGGCAACCTCAAAGCGCAGCACGTTCGGCCCGCCATGGCGCAGCGTGACGGGCAGTTCGAGGTCGCGGTTCACGGGCACGGTAAAGATCAGCGGCTCGTCGCCATCGACGGTGATCGACAGCTGCGCCAGCATGCCGGGGGCCGGGGCGGCGCCCTGATCCTCGATCCGAACGCCCAGGCTGATTTCCTCGTCGATGATCGCGAAAGAGGGCGCGTTGCGCACGATCAGGCGCCTGTCCCAGTCGCTGTCATGGCCGGTCAGCAACGCGTGCAGCGGCGCGGGCATCTCGGGCGCCATCTCGATGTCATGCACCTGCCCGTCGGTCAGCAGGATCGCCCCCGCCAGCCGCGCGCGGGGCTGTTCGGCCAGCGTGGCCGATAGGGCGCTCATCAGCCGGGTGCCCTCGTCGCCCTCGCCATCGGGCAGGCGCACCAGCTTCAGCTCGGTATTGGGCAGGGCGGCGATCTCGGCCCGGATGCGGGCCAGGGCGGCCTCGGTCTGATCGGGGCGGTCCGACAGGCGCTGGCTGGCGCTTTCGTCGATCATCACCACCACGATATCGGACAGCGGCGCGCGTTCCTCTTGTTGCAGCGACGGGTTGGCCAGCGCCACCAACAGCACGGCGCCCGCCATCCCGCGCAGCCACCAGCCCGCCAGCCCGCGCCGCAGCGCCAGAACCGTGCCCGCCAGCAGCACCGCCAGCGCGGCCCAGACCACGGGCCAGGGCAGCAGCGGGTCAAAGATCACCGCGCCACTCATTGCCCCAGCCTTTCCAGCAGGGCCGGCACATGCACCTGGTCGGATTTGTAGTTGCCGGTCAGCACATGCATCACCAGGTTGATCCCGAACCGATAGGCCATCTCGCGCTGCTTCTCGCCGGTAAAGCCGCGCCCGACCGGGTAGATCGGCGCGCGGTCCGACCCGACAGCCCAGGCCGCGGCCCAGTCATTGCCGCCGATCACCACCGGCGTCACCCCGTCATTGAGGTTGCGAAAGGGCATGCCCTCGGCCTGTTCGGCATCCGGCGGCGCGGCCTCGACCCAGACCTCGGGGCCGTTATGTCGGCCGGGAAATTCCTGCAACAGGTAGAAACTGCGGGTCAGCACATGGTCATGCGGGATGGGTTCCAGCGGCGGGATGTCCAGCGGGCGGGCCAGGAATTGCAGGTGCCGCGCCTCGGCCGAGCTGTTCGCCGCCGGTCCCAGACCGGCATCGCGCGTGTCGAACAGGATCATCCCGCCGGTGCGCAGATACCGGTTCAGCCGCACATAGGCCTCGGCCGAAGGCAGCGGTTGATCGGCGTTCACGGGCCAGTAGAGCAGCGGGAAAAACGCCAGCTCGTCGGTTTCCAGGTTAACGGCGATGGGTGGGGCGGGCTCGATCGCGGTGCGGCGGGTCAGCTCTTGCGACAGGCCCACCAGCCCGGCGCGGGCCATCTCGTCCAGCCGCGCGTCACCGGTGATGACATAGGCCAGCACGACCTCGGTCGTGGCCGACAGGGCCAGATCGTCGGTGGTTTGGGCGGGGGCGTCCTGCGGCACGATCATCCCCGCCAGCACCAGCGCCGCCACCCCGGCGCGCGGGCCGCGCAGCCGCCCGGTCAGCCACAGCGCAGCCAATATATCGACCAGCAATAGGATCAGCGCCAGCATCAAGAGCGGCCCCTTGAGAAGGGTTTCCACCGCGCTCGACAGGCCCTCGACCGCGATCCGCGAGGGCCAGCTGGCGGCGGCCAGGGGGCGGTCGGCATCGAACACGTTCATCGCCACCCGGCGTTCGGACCCGGCATAAAGCCCGGGTGGCTGGGTGGCTGACCTCGGCCCGCGGGCCAGATCCTCGCCCGCGACGCCCGGCATGGCGCCCGCATCCGCGATCTGGCCAAAGCCGTCCATCACCTGCTCGGGCACCCAGATCTGCCCGGCCAGATCCGCCGCGCCCGGATCGACACGGCCGCTGGTGATGGCCAGCCGGTCAAGCATCTCGACGAACAGCACCGACAGC
The DNA here is from genome assembly GCF_025751515.1 of Actibacterium sp. XHP0104. Classification (GTDB taxonomy): domain Bacteria; phylum Pseudomonadota; class Alphaproteobacteria; order Rhodobacterales; family Rhodobacteraceae; genus Actibacterium_D. The sequence continues at coordinate 161,315 of NZ_JAOWLE010000005.1, read as the reverse complement.
GGCAGGCTGGACCAGTCGGCGCTGGCGGTGACATGGAACAGCACAACCTGACCCGCGCCCAGCGACTTGCGCGTGACCAGCGGCGTGCCATCGGCCAGCGCGGCAATGGTGCGCTCGGCCAGCGCCGGGTCGGGCTGGGCCATGACCTGGGCGCTGACGCGCACCTCGTCGGGGACGGCCAGCCCGGCAAAGGGCGAGGTGTCGGCAAAGGGCCGCAGGGTTTTCGGCTCGCCCCAGCTCATGGCGCCGCCCACCATCCGCCCGCCCGCGCGCAGCCGCACGGGCATCAGCGGGTCTTCGGTCACGCGGCTGATATCGCTGGCGGCCAGGCGCGGCCCGGCAAAGCGCAGCAGCATCCCGCCATTCGCCACCCATTCCAGCAGCTGCTTTTCCTCGAGCTGCGACAGCGTGGCGATATCGGCCAGCACCAGCACATCGGGATTGGCCGGGATCAGATCGGTCAACGCGCCCTCGATCAGATCGGCGCTGGGGGTCAGGGCTTGGCGAAGGTAATGCAGGGGCGACAGCAGATCCTGCGCCTCGGTGCTGTCGCGGTCCGAGACCAGCGCCACCTCGCGCCGTTTCAGCCCGTCATCGGTCAGGCTGACAGCGGCGGCGGACCGTTCGCCCACGATTTCGAACCGGCGGACGCGGTTGCGCAGCTCGGGCGGCAGGTCAAAGGCCAGATCGACCTGCGTATCGGTCGCGCCAAAGCTGGCGGGGGCGCGGGCCAGTTCACGCTCGATCCCGTTGGGGTCGGTGCCGATCACGGCCACCTCGGGCGCGGCGGGGGTGCCGGTTTCGGCGCGCAGGGCTTGCAGGGTCAGCGCGCCATCAATGATCTGCGCCGGGCGCAGCGCATAGACCGGGCGGGGCGATTGAAACACCCGCACTTGGCCCTGCCGTTCCAGCGCAGCCAGCAGATCGGCGCGGCTGTCGCGGTCGACGTCATCGGACAGCCAGTAGGTATCGAACGGCCCCTCTTGCGCCTCGGCCCAGGCCACGATCTCGGTATTAGGTTCCCACGGGTTGGGCGCCAACCCCGGCAGGCCGGTGCGTGCGGCCTCGGCGCCCTGAAATTGCACCGGGCCAGTCGGCGGCGCACTGGCCAGCGCCAGAGCCACCGGGCGACCATCGCGCCCGGCCTCGGTCAGCAGGGCGGCGATCTGGTCCAGCCGGCGCGGCCAGTCGCGCGCATCGGCCCAGGTGCCATCGGCCAGGATCAAGAGCGGCCCCGTGCCCGGACGCGCCTCGCGCGGGTTCAGCACCGGCCCGGCAAAGGCGATGATCGCCGCCGCCACCGCAAGCATCCGCAACAGCAACAGCCACCAGGGCGTCTTGTCGGTCTGGTGCTCGTCATCCGTCAGCCCCAAGAGCAGCGCCACCCCCGGAAACCGCCGCCGGATCGGTGCCGGCGGCACGGCGCGCAGCAACAGCCACAGAACCGGCAGCGCCAGCAGCGCCAGCAACAGCGCGGGGGTGGTAAACCCGATGGGGCCCAGCGTGAACATCAGCGCACCCGTTCCAGCGCGCGGTAAAGCCACAACAGCGCCATCTGCGCGCTTTCGCCGGTGTGATGGGTGGTGAACTGCCAGCCGGTGACGCGGGCCAGCGCGGCCAGGCGGTCCTTGCGCTCGGCCAGCCGGTGCAGATAGCGGTCGCGCAGGTCGCCGGCCTTGAGCGTTTCGTGGCGCAGGCTGCCGCCCATGCTTTCAAAGATGGTGCGGCCGTCGAAGGGGAAATCCTCTTCCTGCGGGTCCAGCACCTGCACCAGCGCGCCGCGCACGCCGCGATCGGCGGCCTTGGTCAGCGCCGCCTCGACCGGGGCGATGTCGCCCATGAAATCAGAGATCATCACCGCCCGGCTGTGCGGCAGCATCCCGCGCGCCTCGGGCAGGCCGTAATCGTCGGCCTGCGCCGGGGTGACAAAGGCCTGGGCCAGCCGCATCAGCTGCAATTCGCCCCGGCGCGGTGGCAGGTCGAACCCGGCCAGCCCCACCCGTTCGCCGCCCCGGATCAGCAGCACCGACAGCGCCAGCGCCAGCAGCCCGGCCCGGTCGGCCTTGGTTCCATGCCTGCCGTCGCCCGCGAATTGCATCGCCTGCGACGGGTCGACCCACAGGGTAACGCTTTGCGCCGCCTGCCATTCCTTTTCGCGCACGAAATGCTGGTCCGACCGGGCCGAGCGGCGCCAGTCGATCCGATGCGCGGGGTCGCCCGCATGGGCGGGGCGGTATTGCCAGAATTCATCGCCCATGCCCGCGCGGCGGCGGCCATGTTCGCCCATCATCACCGTGGTGGCCAGATGCTCGGCCTGCGCCAGCAGCGGCGGCAGGGCGGCGGCAAGGCCTTCGGCCCCGGCGCGAAGGGCGGCGGGATGTGTCACGCGGCGGCCTCGGACGGGGCGGCATGGGCCACGGCGGCGGAGATGACATCGTCCAGCGCCACGTTGCGCGCCCGCGCGGCAAAGGTCAGCGCCATGCGGTGTTTCAGAACCGGCGCGGCCATCGAAACGACATCCTCGGGCGAGGGCGCCAGACGGCCCTGCAACAGCGCCTGCGCCCGCACCGTCAGCATAAGCGCCTGCGCCGCGCGCGGCCCCGGCCCCCAGGCCAGCGTATCGCGCACGATCTCGGGCGCCTCGGGCTGATCGGGGCGGCAGGCGCGCACCAGGTCTAGGATCAGGTTCACCACCGCCTCGCCCACCGGCATCCGCCGCACCACCGCCTGCGCGGCGATCAGTTCCGCGGCGCTGAACACCGTTTCCGATGCCGCCTCTTCGATGCCGGTCGTGGCCAGCAGGATCTCATGCTCGGTCTGCCGGTCGGGGTAGGGCACGTCGATCTGCACCAGAAAGCGGTCAAGCTGGGCCTCGGGCAGGGGATAGGTGCCCTCTTGTTCGATCGGGTTCTGCGTGGCCAGCACGTGAAAGGGTGGCTCTAGCGGATGCGCCTTGCCCGCGATCGTCACCGATTTCTCCTGCATCGCCTGCAACAGCGCCGACTGGGTGCGCGGGCTGGCGCGGTTGATCTCATCGGCCATCAGCAGCTGGCAGAATACCGGCCCCTGAATGAACCGGAACGCCCGGCTGCCATCGGGCGCGGTTTCCAGAACCTCGGACCCCAGAATATCGGCGGGCATCAGGTCGGGGGTGAACTGCACCCGCGCGCCTTTCAGCCCCATCACCGTCGACAGCGTATCGACCAGCCGCGTCTTGCCCAGACCGGGCAGGCCGATCAACAGCCCGTGCCCGCCGCACAACAGCGCCGAAAGCGTCAGGTCGACCACGCGCTCCTGCCCGATGAAACGCCGGGTGATGCTGGCCTTGGCGTCGGCCAGTTTCGTGCCCAGGGCCTCGATCTCGGCGACCAGTTCCGCGCCTTCACTCATGACAACTCTCCTGCAGGTCCGTATGATTGCATTAAAGGGGACTATTGCCCCGCACACAAATGACAAAAGGTGCAGGCGCACAAATGATCGTGAAACCCACTGTTGAAGATCTGGCGACTGCGGCCAAGGCGGCCGCGGGAAAAGGCGTGCCGCCGGTGCATCTGTGGAACCCGCCCTTTCATGGTGACATCGACATGCGGATCGCGCGCGACGGCACCTGGTTCTATCAGGGCACGACGATCAACCGGCATGGTCTGGTGAAGCTGTTCTCGTCGATCCTGCGCAAGGATGGCGAGAATTACTTTCTGGTCACGCCGGTCGAAAAGGTCGGCATCACCGTCGATGACGCGCCGTTCGTGGTGCAGGATTTCGAGGTCGCGGGCGCGGGCAACGGGCAAAAGCTGACATTCTTTACCCATGTGGGCGACATGGCCGTGGCCGGCCCCGATCACCCCATTCGCGTGGCCCGCGACCCTGTGACGGGCGAGCCATCGCCCTATGTCACCATCCGCGCCAATCTCGAGGCGCTGATCGACCGCAAGAGCTTTTACCGGCTGGTCGAGCTGGGAGAGCATCACGATGTCGATGGTGACAGCTGGTTCGGCCTGTGGTCGTCGGGGCATTTCTATCCGCTGATCCCGTCGGGCGAATTGCCCTGATGCCGCGTTTCGCCGCCAATATCAGCTTTCTGTTCACCGAATTGCCGTTCGAGGCGCGGTTCATGGCCGCCGCCCGCGCCGGGTTCACCGGTGTCGAGATGCTGCGCCCCTATGACCACGCCCCCACCGAACTGCGTGACCTGATCGAAGAGGCTGGGCTGGAACTGGTGCTGTTCAATACCCCCGTGCACGACTGGGACGAAGGCGGGCGCGGCGTGGCGGCGATTGCGGGCGAAGAGGCGCGGTTTCGCGACGAATTCGAGTTGGCCCTGGCCTATGCCGAGGTCCTGGCCCCGCGCCATATTCACATCATGTCGGGGCTTGCCGCGGGCGTGGCCGCGCTTGAGAGCTATATCGCCAACCTTGACTGGGCCGCGCGCCATGTCCCCGCCCAAAGCCTGACGATCGAGCCGATCAACCCCTACGACATTCCCGGCTATTTCCTGAACGATCTGCCCTTGGCGATGGACGTGCTGCAAGCGGTCGACGCCCCCAACCTGCGCCTGCAATTCGACGCCTATCACCTCTATCGCATTCATGGCGACGTGGGCGCGCAATGGCCGCAGGTAAGGGATCATGTCGCGCATGTGCAGGTGGCCGGTGTGCCTGGACGGCATGAACCCACGGGCGGAGAGATCGACTATCCGGCGTTTTTCGAGATGCTTGATGCAGACGGATATGGCGGCTGGGTCAGCGGCGAATACAACCCTGCGGGGGCCACGGGCGACGGGCTGGGCTGGCTGCTGCCTCAGGCCTGATCGGCACAGCCCGAGGCGCGGGTTTCCAGCTCTAGCGTGACATGGCGAATGCCGTGGCGATCGGCTAGCAGGTGCTTCAGCCGCTCGGTGATGCGGGCGAAGTCGGCGCCTTCGGCCACCACGACATGGCCCTCGAACGCGGTGCGGTGCTCGTCGATCTGCCAGACATGCACGTGGTGCAGATCCTCGACCGACGCCTCGCCGGTGATCGTCGCGCGCAGTTCGGCCAGCAGCCCGGCATCGGGGCTGCCCATCATCAGGATGCGCACCACCGGCCAGACCTCGCGCCCGGCATGCCATAGGATGTAAAGCGCGATGCCCAGCGTCACCAGCGGGTCGATCAGCCGCCAGTCATAGAGCAGGATCAGCGTGCCCGCGAAAATCACCGCTACCGATCCCAGCGCGTCGGCCACGTTATGCAAAAACGCCGCGCGGATGTTCACGCTGTCCTTCGACATCCGATAGGTCAAAAGGGCGGTCACCGCGTCGACGATCAGCGCGATGCCCGCCACGATCACCACGATCCAGCCCTCGACGCCGGGCGGGTCAAGCAGGCGCATGATGGCCTCGGCGATCAGGTAAAAGGCCACCACGAACAGCGTTGTGTAATTGACCAGCGCGGCCACCACCTCGGCCCGGCCATAGCCGAATGTCATGCTGTCGTCATGCGGGCGGCGGGCGATGCGGCGTGCCACCAGCGCGATGATCAGCGACACCGCATCCGAGAAATTGTGGATCGCATCGGCAATCAGTGCCAGAGACCCCGACACCACCCCGCCCACGATCTGGGCAAGGGTCAGCAGAACGTTGACCGCAACGGCCCAGGCGACCTTGCGGTCGCCTGAATCGGGGTCGATATGGTGATGATGGTGATGGCTGTGATCATGCGGCATGGCGGCACAAAACCACCGTTCCCATGCCGCCGCAAGCGCACTTTAGGGCCTGCGCAGACTTTGGCCCAGACGCATCAGGTTGACGGCCTCGGCCCGGTATCCGAACGCGTCCTCGCCCCGCGCGCCATTGGCCAGCGCGATGGCATCCTCCCAGCCCCAGTCGCCCAGATAGGGGCTGTCGGTCAGCAGTTGCGCAAAGCCCGCGATGGCAAAGGCGAACCGGGCCTCGGGGCCGGCATCCTGGCTGCCCACCGGAATGGGCGCCTCGATCAGCTGGCTACTGGCCGCGCCCGGTGCCTTATAGCGCAGGCGCAGGAAGCCCAGCTCATCCGCAGGGCCATCGGGCGCGGTGACGCGGCCATAGCGCAGCGGGTCGTTCAGCACGGCCTCTGATCCAACCGGGGTGATCTCGTAAATCGCCGTCACCGAATGGCCCGCGCCGATCTCGCCGGCATCAACCTTGTCATTGTTGAAATCCTCGCGCCGCAGGGCGCGGGTTTCATAGCCGATCAGCCGGTATTCGGCGACCGTGGCGGGGTTGAACTCGACCTGGATCTTGACGTCATCGGCGATGGGAAACAGCGCGCCTGACAGCTGATCGACCAGCACCTTTTGCGCCTCGTTCAGCGTGTCGATATAAGCCGCCTGACCGTTCCCGTTCTGGGCCAGCGCCTGCATCGTCGCGTCATCCAGATTGCCCCGGCCAAAGCCCAGCACCGACAGATAAGCCCCGCCCGCGCGCTGATCGGCGATATAGGATTTCAGCGCCTCGGGATCGGACAGGCCGACATTGAAATCGCCATCCGTGGCCAGAATGACGCGCGAGACCTGGCCTTCCTCGGCCATTGCGGAGGCGATGGCATAGGCCTGTTGCAGCCCGGCCTGCCCGGCGGTCGATCCGCCCGCCTCGAGCCGGTCAAGCGCGGCCAGGATGGTGGCGCGATCCTCGGCGCGGGTGGGGGCCAGAACCTGGCCCGCGCTGCCCGCATAGGTGACGATGGCCACCTCGTCCTCGGGGCGCAGCTGGCCCAGCATCAGGCGAAAGCTTTGCTTGAGCAGCGGCAGCTTGTCGGCCGATTGCATCGACCCCGACGTGTCGATCAGAAACACCAGGTTCAGCGGCGGGCGGGCGTCCAGCGCGGGCAGTTTGCCCTGAATGCCGATATGCACCAGCTGCTTGCCCGCGTTCCACGGCGCGGGCGCCACGGTGACATGGGTGGCAAAGGGCGCGTCATTCGTGGGCGCGGGATAGGCATAGGGGAAATAGTTGATCATTTCCTCGGCCCGCACTGAATCGGCGGGCGGCAGTTGCCCCCGCATCAGCGACGAGCGTACGACCGAATACGCGGCCGTGTCGACATCAATCGAGAAGGTCGAAACCGGGTCTTTGGCCACCAGTTTCACCGGGTTGGGATCAAAGCCGGGATAGGCCTCGGTCTCGGTTGGGGCGGGGGCGATCAGGTGACGCGCATCGTGAGCGGCATACAGCCCGCCCACGGGCGCGGCCTTGCGCGACAGGGCCTGCGGCGCGGCGGCGAAGGTTTCCGCCTCTGCGGCCTCTTGCATGATCATCGGCTCAGGGGCGGGAGCGGCGGCCCCGGCGGCCGTGTCCTGCGCCATGTCGGCCTCGGCCACGTCGTTCAGCACCGTCACTGGCGGCGGCGCGATGCGTTTCTCGGGCAGCAGAACCTGCGGCGGGGCGGTCATCTGCTGGCCTTCGGGGGTGAACAGGATGAACGCGGCGGCGATGGTGGCAATGCCGGTGGTCGCGGCCAGACCGGCGCGGGTGGTCAGGGAATGAAACATGCGGGCAACTCCTTGCGACAAACGCGCGCCCGTCGTCGGGCGCCTGTCTGTCTGACGCGCCGCATCGCGGGTTTCTTGGAGCTGGTCGAAACTTTCCATCGCGGCGCGCAGATGCGCAGCCTTGGTGGCCTCATCCGCGGGCGGCGTGGCCTTTAGGGCCTGTTTCAGAAGGTCCAGATCGTCTGTCATGTCCGTTCCTCCGTTGCATGCATCTCGCGCAGGCGGCGTTTCACCTCGGACATGCGCCAGGCCACCGTGCCGGGCGAGATGTCCAGAACCTGCGCCGCCTCGGCCTGCGACAGGTCTTCGCCCAGCACCAGCGCCAGAGTGTCGCGCAGGTCATCGGGCAGGGCGCGCATCGCCTGGGCCAGCCAGTCCTGCGCGGCTGTGTCCTCATCATTCGCGGCGCGGCGGTTCAGCTCCCAGTCGCCCCAGCCATCGGCGGCGCGGGCATGGCTGGCTGCGCGGCGGCGGCGGTCATGCGCGGCATTGACCGCGACACGATACAGCCAGGTGGTAAACCGCGCCTCGGCCCGAAACCCCGCCAGTTTGCGCGGCAGGGCGGCGCAGATGTCCTGGGTCAGATCCTCGGCCTGATCGCGGGTGCCGGTCAGGCGACAGGCAAAGGCGAACAGCCGGTCATAATGCCGCGCCAACAGCGCCGCGAAGGCATCGCGGTCGCCGGCTGCGGCGGCTTGGGCCAGGGCCTCGTCTGACGTGTTCATGCGCATGACAATGGGTATGACGCGCGCCGGGGGTCAATCCTTGGAACGAAAACGATCAATTTCGTGCCTTGTTTTGGCCCGCATCAACGGCGATTCTGGCGCGGACTGTTACAAGAGGGTTCGGCGCGTGCGTATCATCCGTCTGTTGTTGCTGGTTGTCTGGCCGGTTTGGGCCTTTGCGGGCGGGTTCGAGGTGGCCGATCCGCCGCCGCAGGTCGATCACCTGCCCTTGCCCGAGGTGAATCCCGACCGCCTGGCTCATGCAGAATCGGGCCGCTATCACCTGATGCGCGATCACCAGGTCTGGTGGCAGGACGGGCACCGCTATACCTATGTGCGCTTTGCGACCAAGGTGCTGAACCGCGCCGGGCTAGAGGACGTGGGCACGCTGCTTTACACCTACATGCCCGAGACCGAGACCCTGCAGCTGGTGCGGCTGAACGTGGTGCGCGGCGACCAGGTGCTGGACATGCGCGACCGGGTCGAGCCGCGGTTCTTTCGGCGCGAAGAAGACCTGGACGAGGGCATCATCAATGGCGAGATGAGCGTGCATATCAGCGTGCCCGGCCTGCGCACCGGCGACACGGTCGATGCGGCCTTTGTCTGGATCGAGACCCCCGTCATCCCGCAGCTGGCCATGTCGGCGGGCGAACAATTCGCCTATGCGGTGCCTCTGGGTCATGCGCGCCTGCGGGTGCTTTGGCCCGAAGGCCGCCCGCTGGCCACCCGGATCGAAGGTGCAGGCCCGACCGCGCGCATCGAACAGGCCGGCGCGCTGCGCGCCCATGTGTGGGAGGCGCTTGACCCCGAGCCCTATCGCCCCGAAAGCCACCTGCCGGCGGGCACCAGCGGTTATCCCACGGTGCGCGTGTCGGGGCTGGGGGATTGGGGCGATGTGGTGGACGGCATCCTGCCGCATTACACGCTGCACCACCCGCTGCCCACCGACTGGCAGGCGCGGATGCAGCAGATCATGCATGATCACACCCGCCCCGAGGACCGGGCCGTCGCCGCGCTGCGCATCGTGCAGGACGAGATCCGCTATGTCGGCATCGAGATCGGCGCGGGCGGCTATATCGCGCGCACCCCCGAACACGTGATCGCGCGCGGCTATGGCGACTGCAAGGACAAGTCGGTGCTGTTGCAGACCCTGCTGCGCGAAATGGGGATCGAGGCCGTTCTGGCGCTGGCCCATACCGAAAAGGGCCATACCCTGCCCGAGGCCATGCCCTCGAACCGGTTCGACCACATGATCGTGGGGGTGATGCTGAACGGTCAGACGCGCTGGGTCGATCCGACGCGCAACTTCGAGGCGGGCAGATATGAAAACCTGGTGGCCCCCGATTACGGCTATGTGCTGCCGATCCGGCCCGGCCAAACGCAACTGGAACCCATCGACCGCGCGCCCACCTCGGATTATGTGGTCGAGGTCGAAGAGACCTATAATTTCGGCCTGCTGGGCGTGCGCCTGGATGTTGTTACCAACAATCGCGGCGCCGCTGCCAACCGCCGCCGGTCGGAATGGGCGCATCGTTCGCTGTCTGATATCGGCGAGCGCTACATGGGCTATTTCCAGTCGCGCTATCCCGGCCTGATCCAGATGCACCCGCCGCGCTATTTCGATGACGAGGACGAAAACGTCGTCACCGTGCGCGAGGCCTATCTGCTGCCGCCCAATGCGCTGAATGCCGAGGCGCTGCGCACCGATTTCCCCTTTGGCGCCGAGGATCTGCTGCCCGACCTGCCGCGCGGTCTGGATCAGCCCCGCCAGTTGCCTCTGGCGCTGGGCACGCCCTATCGGCGCGAACATGTGGTGCGGATCAAGAACGCCCCGATCGAGTTTGCCGCCCCCGATCCCGTGGTCATCGAGAACCCCGCATTCCGCTATGAATTCACGGCCGAGGACAGCGCCGGGGGCTTTCTGACCCTACGCTGGAGCTATGAGGGCCTCAGCCGCGAGGTGCAGCCCGACGACGCCCAGCAGGTGGTCGAAGACGCCAGCCGCGGGCGCCAGAACCGCACCTGGTACTGGGATCTGACGCCCGAGGACTGACCCCGCCTAGACCGACATGCAGATGTATTTCATCTCGAGGTAATCCTCGATGCCGTGGCGCGACCCCTCGCGGCCCAGCCCCGATTGCTTGACCCCGCCAAAGGGCGCGACCTCGGTCGAGATGATGCCGGTATTGACGCCCACGATCCCGTATTCCAGCGCCTCGGCCACCTTAAAGACGCGGCTTAGATCCTTGGCATAGAAATAGCTGGCCAGACCAAAGATCGTGTCATTGGCCATGGCGATCACGTCATCGACCGTGTCGAATTTGAACAGCGGCGCCAGCGGGCCAAAGGTTTCCTCGGTGGCGAAATCCATCGCCTGTGTGGCGCCGGTGATGATGGTGGGCTCAAAGAAACAGCCCGCGCCGTCGATCCGGTGGCCGCCTTGCATCACGGTGGCGCCCTTGGCGGTGGCGTCGGCGATATGGGCCTCGACCTTTTCAATCGCCTTCTCAGTAATCATCGGGCCCAGATCGGTGCCCTCGGCCAGCCCGTCGCCCACCGACATCGCCGCCACCGCGCGCGACAGTTTCTCGGCAAAGGCGTCATAGACCCCGGCCTGCACATAGATGCGGTTGGCGCAGACGCAGGTCTGGCCGTTGTTGCGGAACTTGCAGGCGATGGCGCCGGTCACGGCCTCGTCCAGATCGGCATCGTCGAACACGATGAAGGGCGCGTTTCCGCCCAGTTCCATGCTGCATTTCTTGACCTGATCGGCGGCTTGGCGCAACAGGATGCGCCCGACATTGGTCGAGCCGGTAAAGGTGATCTTGCGCACGGTCGGGTTCTCGGAAAACTCCATCCCGATGTCCGACGACCGCGAAGAGGTCACCACCGAGAACAGCCCCGCCGGCACGCCCGCGCGTTCGGCCAGCACCGCCAGCGCCAGCGCCGACAGCGGCGTTTCGGCCGCCGGTTTCGACACGAACCCACAGCCCGCCGCCAGCGCCGGGCCGCATTTGCGGGTGATCATCGCGTTGGGAAAGTTCCACGGCGTGATCGCGCCGACCACGCCGACGGGCTGACGGATCACCATCAGGCGCTTGTCGGGCTGGTGGCCGGGGATGGTCTCGCCATAGATGCGCTTGCCCTCTTCGGCGAACCACTCGATGAAACTGGCGCCATAGGCGATCTCGCCCTTGGCCTCGGCAAGCGGCTTGCCCATCTCGGCGGTCAGGATCGTGGCCAGATCGGTCTGGTGCTGCATCATCAGGTCGAACCAGCGGCGCAGGATATTGGCGCGGTCCTTGGCGGTGCGCTGGCCCCAGGCGATCTGCGCCACGCGGGCGGCCTCGATGGCGCGGGCGGTCTCGGCGCGGCCCAGATCGGGCACCTCGCAGATCACGTCGCCGCGCGCGGGGTTGGTCACGGCAAAGGTCTTGCCATCATCGGCCGCGATCCAGTCGCCCGCCACATAGGCGCGGGTTTCCAGCAGGGTCGGATCGGCAAGGCGTGATTTCAGATCGGTCGCTGACATGGTCTCTCCTCCAGGTGCGCGGATGCGCGCTCAGCCAAATGTGTCGCCCCAGGTGGGGAAGGGATCGCCCGGCGCGGGCCGGGCGGCATGCACGCCGCGCGCGATGGCGCGGGCCAGGCAGGTGGCGGCGGCATGGCCCAGGTCCAGCGCGTCGAACACCGGGTCGGGCAGGGCGCGCGCGCCGGTGGCGGCGGCAAAGATCAGATCGCCATCCAGCGGTGTGTGGCTGGGCACGATGGCCCGCGCCATGCCGTCATGGGCGGCAACGGCCAGCCGGGTGGCCTGGGCCTGGCTTAGCGCCGCGTCGGTGGCGATGATGGCGATGGTGGTGTTGGCGCCGGGGCCGTGCTTGGTGCGCGGGCGGGCGGCGGGGTCATGCGCGCCCATGCCCAGCCCGCCGAATTCGGCATTCAGCTCAAAGGGCGCGGCCCAGAACTGTGGCCCATCGCCCATCGTCACCGCCCCCAGCGCATTGACCGCGACCAGCGCGCCGACGGTCACGCCATTGTCCAGCACCACCGAGGCCGAGCCCAGCCCGCCTTTCAGCCCCGCCACCGTGGCACCTGTTCCGGCCCCAATGGTGCCAAGATCGAACACCGTTCCCGCCGCCGCCAGCGCGGCGCGGCCCAGGCCCTTGTAAGGGTTCTCGGCCCAATCCTTGGCGCCGCCATTCAGCAGATCGAACAGGATCGCCCCCGGCACGATCGGCACGCGCTGATCGCCCACGGCGAAACCGCGCCCCATAGCGCGCAGCCCGTCCGCCACGCCCGAGGCCGCATCCAGCCCAAAGGCCGACCCGCCCGACAGCACCAGCGCGTCGACCTCTTGCACCAGCTTGTCGGGCGCGAGCAGATCGGTTTCGCGCGTGCCCGGCGCGCCGCCCATCACATGCACGGCGGCCGTGAAGGGCACATCGCCCAACAGCACGCTGACGCCGGTTTTCACGGTGTGATCCTCGGCATTGCCGACCCGCAATCCGGGCACATCGGTGATCAGGTTCAGGGCGCCGGGGCGCATGAGGGCTTCCTTTCGGTTCGGCCCCATCTTGCGCAGCCAAATCCGGGGCGGCAAGGGGCGCGACGCGCAAAACCGTCTTGCGCCGCAGCGGCAGTCTTGCCATCCTTTGATCCGAGCGTTGGCGATGGCGTCGCCACGGGGGCAGCCCCGCGCTTGGCGGAGCCTCCGCCTGCCGTCCTGAACGCCGGGATATCCTTGGTCCGGCAAGGTCCGGGCCATTGCCTGGAGATCTAGCATGACCCGCAAGTCCGACCGCCCCGAATTCTTTCGCTTTCACAATGGCGACAAGGTGCCGCTGCCCTTTTCGGCCGAGGAATACGATCACCGCCTGATGGGCCTGCGCACCGCCATGGACGGCACCGGCGCCGATGTGGCCGTGCTGACCTCGATGCAGAACATCGCCTATTACTCGGGGTTTCTCTATTGCAGCTTTGGCCGACCCTATGCGCTGGTGGTGACGGCAACGGAATGCGTCACGATCAGCGCGGGCATTGACGCGGGTCAGCCCTGGCGGCGTTGCCATGGCGACAACCTGACCTATACCGACTGGGCGCGCGACAATTTCTGGCGCGCCGTGGCCCATGTGGCCGGCATCGGGCGCAGCATCGGGTTCGAGGCCGATCACCTGACCCTGCAACAGGCCGAAAAGCTCAAGACATTCCTGCGCCCGTCGCAGACGATCGACATCGCGCCCGCCACCATGCAGCAGCGCATGCGCAAATCGCCCGCCGAGATTGACCTGATCCGCGCCGGGGCCGCCGTGGCCGATGTGGGCGGCTATGCCATCCGCGACGCCGTGCGCGAGGGCGCGCGCGAGATCGACGTGGCCATGGCCGGCCGCGACGCGATGGAGCTGGATATCGCCGCGCGTTTCCCGGACGCCGAATATCGCGACACCTGGGTCTGGTTCCAGTCGGGGCTGAACACCGACGGCGCCCATAACCCGGTCACCTCGCGGCAGTTGCAGCGCGGCGATATCCTGTCGCTGAACACCTTCCCGATGATCTCGGGCTATTACACCGCGCTGGAACGCACGCTGTTCGTGGGGTCGGTCGATGATGCGTCCATGGAGATCTGGATGGCCAATGTCGGCGCGCATGAGCTGGGCATGTCGCTGCTGCGGCCCGGTGTCAGCTGTGCCGAGGTGACGGCAGGCGTGAACGCCTTTTTCGCCGAGCGCGACCTGCTGCAATACCGGTCCTTCGGCTATGGCCACTCGTTCGGCGTGCTCAGCCACTATTACGGCCGCGAGGCCGGGCTGGAGCTGCGCGAGGATATCGACACCGTTCTCGAACCCGGCATGGTCATCAGCATGGAGCCGATGCTGACCATCCCGCAGGGCCAGCCCGGCGCCGGCGGATACCGTGAACATGACATTCTGATCATCACCGAAGACGGCGCCGAGAACATCACCGGCTATCCCTATGGGCCCGCCTTCAACGTGGTCGGATAGGCGGAATCGGCAAGGCTATGCTGTAAAGGCTGGTTTTTCTGCGGCGCGGCGCTATATAGGCTAAACCACACTTCGCGCAGGGGAGGACAACCTTTGAGCGCCACGGCACAGAAACGCGCACCCACGCCCTCGGACATCAAGGCCCGCAAGGGCACCGAGCCTTTGGTGACGCTGACCGCCTATACCACCCCCATTGCCCAGCTTGTCGACGAGCATTGCGATATCGTTCTGGTCGGCGACAGCGTGGGCATGGTGCTGCATGGCCTGCCCTCGACCCTTAGCGTGACGCTGGACATGATGATCCTGCACGGCCAGGCCGTGGCGCGTGGCCTCAGCCGGGCGATGATGGTCGTCGACATGCCGTTCGGCAGCTACGAGGAAAGCCCCCAGCAGGCCTTTGCCAATGCCGCGCGCGTGATGCGTGAAACCGGCTGTGCGGCGGTCAAGCTGGAAGGCGGCGTTGCCATGGCCGAAACGATCCGCTTTCTGACCCAGCGCGGCATTCCGGTGATGGCCCATATCGGTCTGACGCCCCAGGCGATCAACACCCTTGGCGGCTATTTGGTGCAGGGCCGGGGCGAGGACGCGCAGCGCATCCTGGCCGATGCCGACGCCGTGACCGAGGCCGGCGCCTTTGCCGTGGTTCTCGAAAAGATCCCCGCCAGCCTGGCCGATGACATCACCGATCGCGTGTCGATTCCGACCATCGGCATCGGCGCGTCCGCGAAATGCGACGGGCAGGTTCTGGTCGTCGATGACATGCTGGGCCTGTTCACCGCGTTCAAGCCGAAATTCGTCAAACGCTATGGCTCGCTGGGCCAGGATGCCGATACCGCCATCGCCACCTATGCCGCCGAGGTGCGCGCCCGCACCTTCCCCGCGCCCGAACACATCTTTGCCGACAAGGCGCCGGAGAAAAAGAAATGAAGCTGGTCCATACGCTGGACGAGCTGAGAGAGATCACCGACGCCTGGCACAACGCCGGCGAGGTGATCGGCGTCACCCCCACCATGGGCGCCCTGCACGAGGGGCATCTTAGCCTGGTGCGCGCCGCCAAGGCCGGGTCCGACCGGGTGATCACCACGATCTTCGTGAACCCCACCCAGTTCAACAATGCCGACGACCTGGACAAATATCCCCGCACGCTGGACAGCGACATGGCCCAGCTGGCGCCTTTTGGCGTCGACGTGATCTATGCGCCCGGTGTCGATCAGATGTATCCCGACGGGTTCTCGACCACGATTTCCATTTCGGGCGTGTCCGAGGGCCTGTGCGGCGCCAAGCGTCCCGGTCATTTCGACGGGGTCGCCACCATCGTGGCCAAGCTGTTCCTGCAAACCAGCGCCGACCGCGCCTTTTTCGGCGAAAAGGATTTTCAGCAGTTGCAGGTGGTCAAACGCCTTGCCGCTGACCTGAACATCCCGGTCGAGATCACCGGCTGCCCCACCGTGCGCGAGGCTGACGGGCTGGCCCTGTCGTCGCGCAACGTGCGCCTGACGGAAAACGGCCGCAAGATCGCGCCCGCGCTTTACGCCGCGATGCAGGCGGCGGGCGTGGCGATCAAGCAAGGCACGCCCGTGCACGAGGCCCTGTCCGAGGCCGAGCGCGATATCCTGGCTGCCGGTTTCGCCGAGGTCGAATACCTGGAGCTGCGCGCCGAAAACGGGCTGGCCCCGCTGGGCACCCACAGCGAACCCGCGCGCCTGTTGGCCGCGGCCTGGCTGGATGGTGTGCGCCTGATCGACAATATCGCCGTTTAACGGCGCATCCGGTCCCTCAAACGGCCCCACATGCCGCGCGCCTTGTCGCGGGCGGCATCGGCGCGTTCATCGACCGCATCCCAGGTTTCGCCGGCATCTTCCAGCAACGGGTCGATGGTGCGTTCGCGGAACTGCGCCCAGACCCGGTAGAGGAACCCCACGAACAGCGCCAGCAGCGTCAGCATGACGATATTGCCGTAAGGGATCAGCCGCACATCGGGGCCATCGACGCGTTTGAGGCCAACGGCGTTCGGAAAGATCGACAGGAATTCATTGCGCCAGCCATAATGGCGGATCGCATACCATTCGGGCGCGTCCTTGCTGGAAATCGCGTCATTGGCCTCGGCATACAGGTTCGCGGTGTCGAACTTGAAATAGGGCGGCCAGCCCCAGCCGGTATCCTCGTTGCGATAGACCATGGTCTTGCCGTTGGCCTGAATCGCCTGGATGAACTGCACATCGCGATTGGCAAGCGTGTCGGAATTGTCATCGGGGCTGGACCAGAACATGCGTGTCCAGCCGTTCAGATCCTGCCGTTCCTCATAGGTGTTCACGATCCGCACGATGTCGCGCTGGGGCAGGGTGTAGTGAAAGAACCCGAATACCAGCAGCACCAGAACGGTGATGATCGTCCACTTGACGTAACGCATAACCCGGCCCTCACCCAAAATTTGTCACATAGATCAGGACCAGAACCGCCGCCATCGGCAGCACGATCACGCCCCAGATCAGTTTCTTTCGCAGCGACTGCTCATAGTCCAGCATGCCGCCCTCGATATAGGCATCGCGCAGCCCGGGGTCGAGGTCACCCTGGGCAATCTTTTCATCGGCGCTGTCTTCCATCTTTTCGCGCCGGACCGAGCGCGAATAGACCGACACCACCACGTAAAGGATGGCCTGGGCGACGATGACGATGATGAACAGGCGGATGAAACCCAGCATGACGGCCTCTGTGTTGCAGGTGCAGCAATGGTGCCGGGGTCTGCGGGCAAGCTCAAGGCCCAACTGATGCATTGCCCCGAATTGTCGCTATGGCTAGGGTTTCGCCATGAACACGTCCCTCGACACCCGCCTTGCCGCCGCGATCGATGCCCGGCGCGATGATCTGACCGCGCTCTGCGCCGATCTGATCCGTATTCCCACGCTGAATCCGCCGGGCCGCAACTACCGCGAGATCTGCGGCTACCTGGCCGAGCGGCTGGCCAAATCGGGCTTCAAGATCGACCTGGTGCGGGCCGAAGGCGCCCCCGCCGACAGTGCGAAATACCCGCGCTGGAACATCATCGCCCGCCGCGAGGGCACGCGCCCCGGCGATTGCGTGCATTTCAACAGCCACCACGACGTGGTCGAGGTGGGCCACGGCTGGACGGTCGATCCCTTTGGCGGCGAGGTCAAGGATGGCCGCGTCTATGGTCGCGGCGCCTGCGACATGAAGGGCGGTCTGGCCGCCAGCATCATCGCCGCCGAGGCTTTCGTGGAAACCTGCCCCGATTTCGCCGGGGCCGTCGAAATCAGCGCCACCGCCGACGAGGAATCGGGCGGCTATGGCGGCGTGGCTTATCTGGCTGAAAAAGGCTGGTTCGACCCCTCCCGCGTGCAGCACGTGATCATCCCCGAGCCCCTGAACAAGGATCGCATCTGCCTGGGTCATCGCGGCGTCTGGTGGGCCGAGGTTGAAACCAAGGGCCGCATCGCGCATGGGTCGATGCCGTTTCTGGGTGACAGCGCCATTCGCCACATGGGCGCGGTGCTCGAGGAAATGGAGGCCACGCTTTACCCGCTGCTGGCCAGCAAAACCACGGCCATGCCCGTGGTGCCCGAAGGCGCGCGGCAATCGACGCTGAACATCAACTCGATCCATGGTGGCGAGGCCGAGCAGGACGAGGATTACACCGGCCTGCCCGCGCCCTGCGTCGCCGACCGCTGCCGCATCGTGCTGGACCGGCGGTTCCTGATCGAAGAGGACATTGCCGAGGTCAAGGCCGAGGTCGCCCGGATGATGGAGCGCATCAAGGCCACCCGCCCGAATTTCGACTATGAAATCCGCGACCTCTTCGAGGTGCAGCCCACCATGACCGACCCCGATGCGCCCGTGGTCACCACGGTGGCGCAGGCCATCGAAAAGGTGCTGGCCCGCGCGCCCGAATACGTCGTGTCGCCCGGCACCTATGACCAGAAACATATCGACCGGATCGGCAAGCTGAAGAACTGTATCGCCTATGGGCCGGGCATTCTGGATCTGGCGCACCAGCCCGACGAATGGGTCGGCATCGACGATATGGTCGACAGCGCCAAGGTCATGGCGCTGACGCTGGCCGAACTCTTGGCGCGCTGATCACTCGCCGTAGGGCACCCAGATGTTTTTCACCTCGGTCGCGGCGCGCAGGAATTCGCGCCCTTCGCCCGCTGTGCCCAGCCAATCACGCGTGCGGGCGTTGTTGACCCATGTGCGTTTCAGGTTCCCGGCCGAGGCCTCTTCGATCACCCGTGACAGGTCGGTGGACGAGAAACTCCACACAGCGTCGATATTCAGGTGGCTGGCCAGCGTGGGGGCCAGCTCGGCATGGTCGCCGGTGACGATATTGACCACCCCGCCGGGCAGGTCGGATGTATCAAGCACCTGATAAAAATCGGTCGCGGCCAGCGGGTGCGGCTGCGACGGCACCAGCACGCAGGTGTTGCCCATGGCAATCGCCGGGGCCATCACCGACACCAGCCCCAAGAGCGGCAGCTCATCCGGGCAAAGCGCCCCGATCACGCCCACCGGTTCGTTCATTGCCAGCGCCACACCGCGAATGGGTACCGAATGCGCCGCGCCGTCGAACTTGTCGGCCCAGGCGGCATAGGTGAAGAGGCGCGCGATGGCGGCCTCGACCTCGGCGCGTGCAAGGCCCGCGTTCTGGCCGGTCATCAAGCGGATGCGGGTTGCGAATTCATCGCTTCGCGCAGACAGGTTTTCAGCGATGTAATAGAGGATCTGCGCCCGCAGATGCGCGGTGGACTTGGCCCAGCCCTTGGCGGCATGGGCGGCCTCGACCGCGTTGCGGATGTCCTTGCGGTTGCCAAGGCCGACATGGCCCAGCATCGCCCCGCGCGGCCCGTGCACGGCGCGCGAATAGCCGCCATCGGGCCGGGCCTGCTTGCCGCCGATATACAGTTTGGCGGTGCGATCCAGCGGGTCGGTGACCTGCGGCTCATCCGGTTTTTTATGCGCGGGCGCGGGTTTCAGCACCTTGGTGGCGTGGTCGGGTTTCAGATAGGCATGCAGCCCTTCCCAGCCGCCCTCGCGCCCGAACCCGCTTTCGCGCACGCCGCCAAACCCGGCGGCGGCATCGAACAGGTTGGTGGCATTCACCCACACGACGCCCGCCACCAGTTTCGGCGCGATATCAAGCGCCAGGTTCACGTTCTCCGTCCACACCGTCGCGGCCAGCCCGTAACGGGTATTGTTGGCGATCTCGACCGCCTCGGCAGGGGTGCGGAATGTCGTGCCGACCAGCACCGGGCCAAAGATCTCTTCCTGCATCAGCGTTGCGGCGGGCGACAGGCCGGTGATCAGCGTGGGCGGATAATAACAGCCCTGATCGGGCAGCGGGCCGGGCGCGCGATAGACCTGGCCGCCCTCGGCGCCCTCATCCACCAGCCGGCTCACGGTGGCCAGTTGCACCGGATCGACCAGCGCGCCGATGTCGATGGATTTGTCCAGCGGGTTGCCGATGCGCAGGGTCTCCATCCGGGCGCGCAGTTTGGTGTAGAACCGCTCCGCCACGCCCTCTTGCACCAACAGGCGCGACCCGGCGCAGCAGACCTGCCCTTGATTGAACCAGATCGCATCGACCAGTCCCTCGACCGCGCTGTCGAGATCGGCGTCGTCAAAGACGATATAGGGCGACTTGCCGCCCAGCTCTAACGTCAGCGCCTTGCCGCTGCCGGCGGTGGCGGCGCGGATGCGGCGGCCGACCTCGGTGCTGCCGGTGAATGCGATCTTGTCGATGCCGGGATGGGCCACGATCATCTCGCCCACGGCGCCGTCGCCGGTAACGATGTTGACCACGCCCTTGGGTAAGCCGGCCTCGCGGCAGATATCGGCGAATAGCAGCGCGGTTAGCGAGGTGTATTCGGCGGGCTTCAGCACCATCGTATTGCCCGCCGCCAGCGCGGGCGCGATCTTCCACGCCAGCATCAATAGCGGAAAGTTCCACGGGATGATCTGGCCGCAGACGCCATGCGGCACATGGCCGGGCAATTCGCTGTCGATCAGCTGCGCCAGCCCGGCGTGGTAATAGAAATGTCGCGCCACCAAGGGCACGTCGATATCGCGGCTTTCGCGGATCGGCTTGCCGTTATCCAGCGTTTCCAGCACGGCAAACAGCCGCGCGTGTTTCTGTACCAGTCGCGCCAGCGCATAGAGGTATTTCGCCCGCGCATGGCCGGGCAGTTTCGCCCATTTTCCCTGCGCGCGCCGGGCCGCCGAAACGGCCGCATCCACATCGGCCTGGGTGGCCTGTGTCAGCGTGGCCAGCACCTCGCCCGTGGCGGGGTTGCGGCTGTCGAACCCGTCGGCGGGGTCGGTGAACTTGCCGTCAATGAAATGGCCGAACCGGTCGCCGCCATCCACCAGCCAGGCCAAGGCCTCGGCCGCGCTTTCGGGGGCGGGGCCGTAATCCATGGTGTCAAAGATCTCGGAAACGGTCATCGCATCATCCCATCGGGTGGCGCCAGCCGGCGGAATAGGCGCCAGTGACATGGTGTTCGAGCTGGCGTTCGATATCGCCCAAAAGGCTGGACGCGCCAAAGCGGAAAAGGTCGGGCAACAGCCAGCGGTTGCCTAGTTCCTCTTTGATGAGGCTAAGGTAAACCAGCGCGTCCTTGGCCTTTGATATCCCGCCCGCCGGTTTATAGCCCACGCGGTGGCCGGTGCGCTGGTGATAGTCGCGAATGGCGCGGATCATGGTCAGGCTGACGGGCAGGGTGGCGTTCACGCTTTCCTTGCCGGTCGAGGTCTTGATGAAATCGGCCCCGGCCATCATGCAGACAAGGCTGGCGCGGGCGACATTGCGCAGGGTGCCCAGCTCTCCGGTCGCGAGGATCGCCTTGACATGGGCCGGGCCGCAGGCAGCGCGGAACTCGGCCATTTCATCATAAAGCGCCTGCCAGTTGCCGGTCAGAACGTGGCGGCGCGAGATCACGATGTCGATTTCCTCGGCCCCGGCGGCGACGCTTTCGCGGATTTCCTGCACCCGCAGGGGAAAGGGCGACAGCCCCGCCGGAAAGCCCGTGGAAACCGCCGCCACGGGAATGCCGGTGCCCGCCAGCGCCTGAACGGCCGTGGGCACCATATCGTGATAAACGCAGACCGCACCGGTATGGATAGGGCCCATCCCCAGGGCATCGAGAATATCCTGCCGCACGGGTTGCCGCGCCTTGGCGCAGAGGCGCTGCACCCGGCCGACCGTGTCATCGCCCGACAGGGTGGTCAGGTCGATACAGGTGATGGCGCGCAGCAGCCAGGCCGCCTGGTAATCCTTTTTCACCGACCGGCGCCCCGGCAGGGTCGCGCAGCGCCGTTCGATCGCCGAGGTATTGGCCTGCACCGATTTCACCCAGTCCATATCCAGCGCCATGCCCGGATTTCGGCTGTGGGTCACCTGCGGCAGTGCTGTAACGGCACCCGTAAGGCTGTGTTCGGTCTGCACTCTTTGCCCCCTGTCTTGACGGGCCCGAGGGTGCACGCCCTGCCCGCATTTGGCAAGCGCCGCCGCCGCGTCAGAGCGTCAGGAAATAGTCGTCATGACGCCGCCAATAGGCCAGCAAGTCGGCCAGCGTTTCAGCCCGCGCCCCGACGATCTGCATGGCGTAAAGATCGGCCGCCACCAGCGCCGCCAGCCGGTAGGCCCGGTTCGAGGCCGGATGCGCGGCGCTGTCGGGGGCAAAGCTGCTTTCGATGCCCGACCCGGCCGAGGTCAGCGCGAATATCATCGCCTGAGGGGGCGCGGCGGGGAAACGTGCGGCCAGATCGCGGACCACCCCGCGCCAGCCCTGCGCGCCGCTTAACAGGCCGCGCAGCGCGTCTTCGGTCATCTCGTCGATCAGGGCAAACGGCATGGGGCAACCGGTATACTGGTACAGCCGCCCCGTGGCGCGGCACTATCGGGGCGCTTATACAACCTTAACAGGGCTTACGTCGAGGTTTTCGGGCCACAGTCGGGTTTTCACCGGGGGGCGGCCCCTAGACACATTCGTAATCGCGAATATATGTGTGCAAAGCCGCCAGCTTTGCGCTGGGTCAAGGTGCGCGCGTCATGCATGTTTACTCTGACGCAGCCCGCTTCAGGAGACACGCGATGAACAAGATACTGATATTCGTGGCCGCGCTGATGGCCGCCGGTCTGGCCCGCGCCGAGGTGATCGAGCTTGCCCCGGTCCGCGTGACCGACTGGAAAGCGGTCTATGGCGAGGTCGAACCGCGTGATCTGATCCCGGCCCGCGCCCGGATTGGCGGCACGGTGATGGTGCTTGAGGTGACCGAGGGCGACGCCGTCGCCGCCGGGCAGCGCATCGCGGTGGTCGAGGACGACAAGCTGAGCTTTCAGCTGGAAGCAATCGACGCCCAGCTGGGCGCGCTGCAAAACCAGCTGGACACCGCCCGCACCGACCTGGAGCGCGGAGAATCCCTGCGTGAGCGCGGCGTGATCACCGTGCAGAACCTTGATCAGCTGCGCACCGCGGTGAACGTGCTGGATAACCAGATCCGCAGCACCCAGGCGCAGCGGCTGGTGATCGAACAGCAGGTGGCCGAGGGCGCCGTGTTGTCTCCGGTGGATGGCGTCGTGCTGGCCGTGCCGGTGGCGCGTGGCTCGGTCATCAACCCGGGTGAACAGGTGGCCCAGATCGGCGGCGGCGGCGTGTTCCTGCGCCTGGCGCTGCCCGAACGCTTTGCCGGCCGCCTGACCGTGGGCGACACGATCGAAATCGGCTCAGACGCCGGTCAGCAGGGCAAGCTGGTCAAGGTCTATCCGCAGATTGCGGGCGGCCGGGTTCTGGCCGATGTCGAGGTCGACGGCCTTGATGGCCGGTTTATCGGCCGCCGCGTGCCGGTGCGTGTGCCGGTGGGCGAACATGAGGCGCTTTTGGTGCCGGAAACCGCGCTTAGCCAGCAGGCGGGGCTGGATTTCGTGACCATTCAGGCCGGCGATCACACCGTGCAGCGCACCGTCGTGCCCGGCAGCCGCGTGATGATGGGCGATGTGGCGATGGTCGAAATCCTCAGCGGGCTTGCCGCCGGTGACAAGGTGGTGACCGACCATGAGTAACGACGCACAATCCGGCGGCGCGCTGGGCCTTGCCGGGCGCCTGACCAAGGCCTTTATCTCGTCGCCGCTGACGCCGCTGTTTCTGATGGCGTCGCTGGCCGTGGGGCTGATCGCGCTGATCGCCCTGCCGCGCGAAGAAGAACCGCAGATTTCCGTGCCGCTGGTCGATATCCACGTTCAGGCCGCGGGCCTGCGCGCTGAGGATGCGGTCAAGCTGATCACCGAGCCGCTGGAAACCATCGTCAAGGGCATCGACCAGGTCGAGCATGTCTATAGCTCGACCCGCGACGATCAGGTCATGGTCACCGCCCGGTTCGAGGTCGGCCTGTCCGCGGACACCGCGATCTTGCGGGTGCGCGACAAGATCCTGGCCAATATCGACCGTATCCCCACCGGCATCCCCGAACCACTGGTGGTGGGGCGCGGCATCAACGACGTGGCCATCGTGGCGCTGACCTTCAGCCAGGCGCCCGGCAACACCGCCGTATCCGGCGCCGATCTGACCCGCATCGCCCGCGAGGTCGAGGTGGAGCTGGCCAAGATCGACAACGTGGGCCTGACCTATCTGGTGGGCGAAACCACGCAGGCGCTGCGCGTGTCGCCCGACCCCGAAAAGCTGGCGCTTTATGGCGTGACGCTGCAACAGCTGGCGGGCAAGGTGCAGGGCGCGAACTCTGCCGCGCCGGCGGGCACCATCCGTGACGGCGGCCAGCAGATCGGGCTGATGCTGGGCCAGACCCTGAAAACCCCCGAAGAGATCGCCAACCTCGAGGTCACTACCCGCGACGGGCGCACCGTCTATGTGCGTGACCTGGCCGAAGTGGGCTTTGTCAGCGATCTGGACGAACGCCATGTCTTTAGCCTGACCCGCGGCGAAACCCACGACGACATCATTCTGTCGCCCGCCGTGACCCTTGCCCTTGCGAAACGCGCCGGGGCCAACGCGGTGACCGTGGCCGAGCAGATCCTGCACCATGTAGACGACATGAAGGGCCGCATCATCCCCGACAGCGTCGCCGTCGAGGTCACTCGCGACTATGGCGAAACCGCCGCCGAAAAGGCGAACGAGCTGCTGTTCCATCTGGGCCTCGCCACCGTGTCGATCGTCGCGCTGGTGCTGTTCGCCATCGGCTGGCGCGAGGCGGTCGTGGTCGCCGTGGTCATCCCGGTGACGATCCTGCTGACGCTCTTTGCCGCGCATATCATGGGCTATACGCTGAACCGGGTATCGCTGTTCGCGCTGATTTTCTCGATCGGCATCCTGGTCGATGACGCCATCGTGGTGATCGAGAACATCGCCCGCCACTGGGCGAAAGACCCGCAGAAAACCCGGCTAGAGGCCGCGATCGCCGCCGTGGCCGAGGTAGGCAACCCCACCATCGTTGCCACGCTGACCGTGGTTGTGGCGCTGTTGCCGATGCTGTTCGTGTCGGGGCTGATGGGCCCCTACATGAGCCCGATCCCCGCCAACGCCAGCGCGGCGATGATTTTCTCGTTCTTCGTGGCCGTCATCATCACGCCATGGCTGATGCTGAAAATCGCGGGCCGCGCGCCCTTGCATCACGACGCGGGCGATGCCGGGCAGGGCGGTCGGCTGGGCAGGCTTTATGCCCGCATCGCCCGCCCGGTGCTGCGCACCAAAAAGATCAGCTGGATCTTTCTGCTGGCCGTGGTGGTGCTGTCTTTCGGGTCGCTGGGCGCGCTTTACACCAAACACGTGACCGTCAAGCTGCTGCCCTTTGACAACAAATCGGAGCTGGCCATCGTCATCGACCTGCCCGAGGGTGCCTCGGTCGAGGCCACCGATGCCGTGGCGCGTGACGCCGCGCTGGTGGCGATGAACCTGCCCGAGGTGATCTCGGCCCAGACCCATGCGGGCACGGCGGCGCCGTTCAATTTCAACGGCCTTGTGCGGCACTATTTCCTGCGCCAGACGCCCGAGCTGGGCGAGGTGCAGCTGAACCTTGAACCCAAGCACCACCGCGACCGTGCCAGCCACGCCATCGCGCTGGAGCTGCGCGAGATGCTGGCCGACCTGAACGTGCCGCCGGGCACCAATATCAAGGTGGTCGAGCCGCCCCCGGGCCCGCCGGTGATCTCGACCCTGCTGGCCGAAATCTATGGCCCCGACGCCGAAACCCGCCGCGCCGTGGCGCGCAAGGTGCGCGCAGCGTTCGAGGACGTGCCCTTCATCGTCGATGTCGATGACAGTTTCGGCGAACAGCCCCGTCGCCTGCGGGCCGAGCTGAACCCCTCGGACCTGGATTTCTACCTGGTGCAAGAGGCCGACGCGTTGCAGACGCTGCAACTGTTGAACGGCCAGACCACGGTGGGCTATTCGCATCGCGGCGAGGGCCGCGCGCCGATCCCGATCGTGGTCGCGCGTGACCGGGCGATGCGGGTGATGGACGAAACCACCCTGCCGACCCCTGTGCCCGCGAACGCCCTGCCGGGCGGGCGCGGCGTGGTCGAACTGGGCGATGTGGTGACCCTGGTCGAGGAAGAGGCCTCGCACCCGATTTTCCGCCATAACGGCCGCTATGCCGAGATGGTCACCGCCGAGCTGGCCGGTGATTTCGAGGCCCCGCTTTACGGCATGATCGCGGTGCAGGAAAAGCTGGACGCGATGGACTGGGGCGATCTGACCCCGCCCGTGATCAGCCTGCACGGCCAACCGCTCAGCGAGGCCGAAAACACCCTGCTGTGGGATGGCGAATGGGAGGTCACCTGGGTAACCTTCCGCGACATGGGCGCGGCCTTTGGCGTGGCACTGCTGGGGATCTACATCCTGGTGGTGGCGCAATTCGGCAGCTTCCGCCTGCCGCTTGTGATCCTGACGCCGGTGCCGCTGACATTCCTCGGCATCATGCTGGGGCACTGGATCTTCGGCGCGCCGTTCTCGGCCACCTCGATGATCGGGTTCATTGCGCTGGCGGGGATCATCGTGCGCAACTCGATCCTGCTGGTCGATTTTATTCGCCACGCCGACCCCGACGGCAAGGTCAGCATCGACATCCTGATCGAGGCCGGCGCGACCCGGTTCAAGCCGATCTTGCTGACCGCGATCGCGGCGATGATCGGCGCGGTGGTGATCCTGGCCGACCCGATCTTTCAGGGGCTGGCAATCTCGCTGCTGTTCGGGCTGGCCTCATCCACCGCCTTGACGGTGCTGGTGATCCCGGCGATCTACCGCATCTTCAAGACCTGACAAAAACGGCCCCCGCATCGCTGCGGGGGCCGGTTCAATTTCACAGGCAGGGGCCTTATTCGTTCCAGGCCTTGTCTTCGCCGCCCAGACCACCAAGCTGCATCCGCGTCGGCAGGCCGATCTGGTCGAGGATGGTAAAGAACGGTTTCGGGTCCAGCTCTTCGACGTTTTTCATCGTCTTGGCATCCCATTCGCCGCTGGCGACCAGCATCGCGGCAGCAACGGGCGGCACGCCGGCGGTATAGCTGATGCCCTGGCTGCCAACCTCGTTATAGGCCTCTTTGTGGTCGGCGACGTTATAGACGAACACCTCAAACGGCTGGCCGTCCTTGGTGCCTTTGACCAGATCACCGATGCAGGTCTTGCCGGTATAGTCGGGCGCCAGCGACGACGGGTCGGGCAGCACGGCCTTGACGACCTTGAGCGGCACAACCTCTTGGCCCTCGGCGGTTTTCACCGGCTGCTCGGACAGCAGGCCCAGGTTTTGCAGCACAGTAAAGACGTTGATGTAGTGATCGCCGAACCCCATCCAGAACCGCACATCGGCCTGCGGATAGTTGGTGGCCAGCGAATGCACCTCGTCATGGCCCGACTGATAGGCGCGGCAGGTGCCCACGACCGGCAGATCCCAGTCATGGCCGGTTTCGAACATCTTCTTCTCTTTCCACTGCTGGTCTTCCCAGTAGTAGACGACGCCAGTGAATTCGCGAAAATTGATCTCGGGGTCGAAATTCGTGGCGAAATACTTGCCGTGCGAGCCGGCGTTGATATCGACGATGTCGATCGATTTGACCTCGTCCATCATGTCGATGGCAAAGCGGGCAAAGGCGTTCACGACGCCCGGATCGAACCCCGCGCCCAGAATGGCGGTCACGCCTTTTTCTGCGCAAAGATCGCGTTTCTTCCATTCATAGTTGGCATACCACGGCGGGGTTTCGCAGATCTTGGTCGGGTCTTCGTGAATGGCCGTATCGATATAGGCCGCGCCGGTTTCGATACAGGCATCCAGCACGGTCATGTTCACGAAGGCAGAGCCCACGTTGATCACGATCTGCACGCCGGTTTCGCGGATCAGATCGGCCACGGCGGCGCTGTCCATCGCATCCACCTGATGGGCCTTTAGAACGCCCGCCTGTTTCATCGCGCCTTTTTCACGGACCGACTCAAGGATCGCTTCGCATTTGGAAAGCGTCCGGCTGGCGATATGGATATCGCCAAGCACATCGTTGTTTTGCGCGCATTTATGCGCCACGACCTGAGCGACGCCGCCAGCGCCGATGATGAGAACGTTCTTTTTCAACTCAAAAGACCCCCTTTGGTATTCCGTTGAGTGCCCGCAGGCGTTGCATCACGACAGGGCTGCCGCGAATTCGTCATATCCGAAATCACGCACAAGACGCGTGGTTCCATCCAATTCTTTAACGGCAATCGCCGGCATTTTCACGCCATTGAACCAGTTTTTCTTGACCATTGTGTAACCGGCGGCGTCCTGAATGCTAAGTCGGTCGCCCGGTTTGATCGGGGCGGGAAAGCGGAATTCGCCGAAAATATCGCCCGCCAGGCAGGATTTGCCGCAGACCATCCATTCATGATCGCCGGCCTCATTCATCTTGGCGCTTTCGCGATAGATCAGCAGATCAAGCATATGCGCCTCGATGCTGCTGTCGACGATCGCCAGGTTCTTGCCGTTGAAAAGCGTGTCCAGAACGGTGACCTCCAGCGTGGTCGATTTGGTGATCGCGGCCTCGCCGGGTTCCAGATAGACCTGCACGCCGTTTTCGCCAGCAAAACGTTTCAGCCGCTCGGCCAGGCGATCAATCGGATAGCCCTCGCCGGTGAAATGAATGCCGCCGCCCAGGCTGATCCAGTCCATCTGACGGATCAGGAAACCGAACCGCTGTTCGATATGGCCCAGCATGGCGTCGAACCGGTCGAAATCGGCGTTTTCACAGTTGTTGTGAAACATGAAGCCGCTGATCTGATCGGCGACCTTGGCGATCTCTTCGGGGTCATGCTCGCCCAGCCGCGAGAAGGGCCGCGCCGGGTCGGCCAGATCAAAGCCCGAGGTCGAAACGCCCGGATTGACCCGCAGCCCGCGGATATGGCCCGCGCTTTGGGTATCGAACCGCTGCAGCTGACCGATGGTGTTGAAAATGATCTTGTCGGAATGGCCCAGAACCTCGTCGATCTCGTGATCGGCATAGGCCACCGAATAGGCGTGCGTCTCGCCCGGAAACTTTTCGCGCCCCAGCCGTACCTCGTAAAGCGACGAGGATGTCGTACCGTCCATATACTCGGACATGAAATCAAAGACCGACCATGTGGCGAAACATTTCAGCGCCAAAAGGGCCTTGGCCCCCGACGCCTCGCGCAGATGCGCGATCTTTTCCATGTTCGGCAGCAGGCGTGCCTTGTCGATCAGGTAATAGGGCGTCTGGATCATCGGTTTCCCCCGGGCCAAAGGAAAGGACAACAAGCCGCCCCTTTAGGCGGGAAGGCGCGGCGGGGCAAGGGAAGAATGGTCGCACAGGTCGGCAGGGCCTGCTATTCATGGGCGGCCCGCGTCGCAACCCGAGATCCGATATGCAGTATCTGTCAGGCCGCGTCATTGCCGACGACGACATCGCCGCCCTGTTCGCCGAAACCTTTGCCGCATCCGAAGGTGCGGACGAGGGCGCGGTGATCCGCGCCTTTGTCGCCGAGATGCTGGCCACGACCCCTACGCCTGACTTGCATGTTTTCACCGCGCTTGATCAGGGCACGCCGGTGGGCTGCATCCTGTTCTCGCGCCTGCGGTATAATGACACCCGCACGGTGTTCATCCTGTCGCCGGTTGCGGTTCTGCCGGGGCATCAGGGCCGGGGCGTGGGGCAGGGGCTGATCACCCACGGGCTGGATGCGCTGCGCGACAGCGGTGTCGATTATGCGATCACCTATGGCGACCCGGCATATTATGCCCGCGTCGGGTTCGCCCAGATCACCCAAGATTTCGCCCCCGCGCCGCTACCGCTTAGCCAGCCCATAGGCTGGCTGGGGCAATCCCTGTCCGAGACCGCCCCCGCGCCCTTTGCCGGGCCAGCGCGCTGCGTGCCGGCGCTGAACAATCCGGGCCTGTGGTAGGCTCTCAGCTCAGTCGACACATTCCAACAGCATCGTGCCCGCGCCCGTGTTCGAGATCGGGATGTGATAGTTGCTGTGCAGCAGGTTCACCTTGTCGCCCAACGCCCCGCGCATCATCATCCACATCAGGAATTCGGTGCCCTGCGCGCCTGCCTTTTCCACCAGCTCCATACGCGAGATCTTGGTCAGCGCATCGGGGTCTGTGACGATCTTGTCCATGCAGTATTCGTCGAATTCACGGTTGATGAACCCGGCGCGCTCGCCGTCCAGCTGATGCGACAGCCCGCCGGTGCCCAGCACCACCACCTTGAGATCTTTGGGGTAGGATAGAACCGCCCGGCGCAGCGAGCGCCCAAAGGCTAGCGCCCGGTTCAGCGTCGGAATCGGGTGCTGCACCGTGTTGGCCGAAATCGGAATCGCCGGCGGCATGTCGGGGTTGTCGGTCAGCCCCGGCCAGAACAGCTGCATCGGCACGGTAAAGCCGTGATCGACCGCCAGTTCCTGGCACGAGGTGATATCGAATTCGTCCGCGACCATGCCCTCGATGATGTGCCAGCTTAGCTCGGGCGCGCCGGGAAAGGGCGGCAGCTGCGGAATGCCCCAGCCCTCGTCCTCGTTGCGGTATTCATGCGCGGCGCCGATGGCAAAGGTCGGCATCTTGTCGAGAAAGAACCCCAGCCCGTGATCATTGTAGATGTTGATCACAACGTCGGGCTTGTTCTTGGCCAGCCACTCATGCACCGGCGGATAGCCGTCAAAAAACGGCTTCCAATAGGGGTCTTCGAACAGACCTTGGGCGATCGCGTTGCCCACGGCGGGAATATGCGAGGTGGTGATGCCTCCGATGATCCTGGCCATCTATTTCTTCCCCGCGTCCAAGAGTTTCTGTTTGAATTCCTCGGTGGTCACGCCCGTCTGCTGGGCCCCCACATCCTGAACCGACAGCTTGTAGATCCCGGCGAACTTGGCCAGGTAATAGATGTTGCCCCCGGCCGCGATCATCGCCAGAACGTTCTTGGCGCGACAGGCCGCCTTCTGTTCGTCGTTCAGGCCGAACTTGTCGAAATAGGCCTCGGGGTCGCGCAGATATTCGGCGCGCGCCTCGGCGGCGTTGAACGAATAGCACATCTTGTTCAGGGCATAGCCCTTCATGGCCATCCTGCCGTCAAAGATCGTGGTGCCGGGGATGTCGGCGTGATGGTCGAACTCAGCTAGTTCCATGGCCGTTCCTCCTGTTGTCACGCCCAGTAAAGGCGCATTGGGTTGTCCACGAGCAGCTTTTGCTGCTGCTCGGGCGTTCGCGCGATTTTCGGTATGAAATCGACCAGCGCGCCGTCATCGGGCATGTGGGATTTCATGTTCGGATGCGGCCAGTCGGTGCCCCAAAGCACCCGATCGGGAAAGCGCTCGACGATAGCTTGGCAAAACGGCACCACATCGTCGTAAGGCGGGCCTTGCAGCGACAGGCGCTCGGGGCAGGTGACCTTGGTCCAGATAGTGTCGTTGTCGGCCATCAAGGTGATGAACCGTTGAAAATCGGGGTGATCAACGCCCTTGGCCACATCGGGGCGGCCCATGTGATCGACCACGATGATGGTCGGCAGCTGCCGTAGAAAGGGGATCAGCTCTTCCAGGTCCTGCGCCTCGAAATAGACGACGATATGCCAGCCGAATTCGCTGATCTTGTCGGCAATCGACAGGAACACCTCTTTGGGCGTGGCATCGACCAGCCGTTTGACAAAGTTGAACCGCACGCCGCGCACCCCGGCCGCGTGCATCTCGGCAATCTCATCGCGGGTGATGTCCGCCCCGACCGAGGCAATCCCGCGCGCCAGATCACCCGCCGCGCGGCAGGCATCGACCATGGCTCGGTTGTCCTTGCCGTGACAGGTGGCCTGCACGATCACGTTGCGCGAAAACCCAAGGTGATCCCGCAGGGCAAAGAGCTGATCCTTGCCGGCGTTGCAGGGGGTGTATTTGCGCTCGGGCGCAAAGGGAAATTCCGGGCTGGGGCCAAAGACATGGCAATGCGCATCAACCGCGCCCGCAGGCAGCTTGAAATCGGGCGTCTTCGGGTTGGGATGAAAGACCAGCCAATCCGCATCCATCTTTTGTGCGTCAGTCATGCGAATACCTCTCCGTCCATCAGCTTGCGCGCCGTGCGCAAGATCGCGGCCGAGCGCACCACGCCCACCTCATCCAAGCCCGCCACCACGGTCATCTCGCCCGTCGGGTGCTCGATCGGCAGGGCCCGCTCGGCGCCCTTGCCGCGCACGGCCAGATCATAGGCGGCCGACCCTTTCAGCAAACAGGCCGTCGCCACGCTGACCGCACCCAGAACCCCGATCGTCTTGTGACAGCGATGCGGAATGAACGTGCGGGTCGAAATCGCGCCACCCGCACGCGGCGCGCTGACCATCACCATCTTGGGCACTGATTTCTCGCGCACATCACCCAGGTTCATCAGCGGGCCACAGGCCAGCCTGATCGCCTCCAGCCGCGCGCGCAAATCGGCTATCGCCTCCAGCTCTTCAGGACTTTCCCCGCCCGAAATCCCCACGTCAGCGGCCCGCATCACCACACAGGGCATGCCGTTGTCGATCATCGTCACCTCGATGCCCTCGACCACATCCACCACATTGCCGGTGGGCAGCAACGCCCCACAAGACGACCCGGCCGTGTCCCTGAACTCAATCGGCACCGGCGCCGCGCTGCCCGGCACACCGTCGATGCGTGCGTTGCCCACATAGCTGACCACGCCCCCCGGCGTCGCCACCCGCGCCTCGGCGACCTGCCCGGTGTTCTCCATGTAAATCACCACCGGCGTCACATCCCCCCGGGGCGCAACCAGCCCGCGCTCAATGGCAAAAGGGCCCACACCCGCCAGAATATTCCCGCAATTCTGCGCGTCCGTCACAAGGGGCCGGTCCACGAAAACCTGCAAGAACAGGTAATCCACATCCACCCCCTCGCGCGCCGATTTGCGCACCACCGCTACCTTCGAGGTCAGCGGATCACCCCCGCCCATCCCATCAATCTGACGCAGATCCGGCGACCCCATCGCACGCAACAAAAACGCATCGCGCGCCGCCACGTCGCCCGGCAGATCCCCGGCCAGAAAATACCCGCCCTTCGAGGTTCCCCCCCGCATCCACATGCACCGCACACCGTCAGACATGGCCGCTTTCCCATTTCTTCTTTGTACAAATATCCCGGGGGTGTGGGGGCAGCGCCCCCATTCCCGAACCCGCCACCCGCGGGCCGCTCAGACGTATTTCAACCCCATCGCAGCCAGCTCGTCACGCATCTGGTACATATCCAGCCCCAGCTCACCGGCCTCGAACCGGGCGCGCTTGGCCTCTTCGTTCGCCTCGCGGGCGCGGGCCTTTTCCAGAACCTCCGCCGCCTCTTCACGCCGCACAACGCAGACGCCGTCGTCATCGGCCACCACGACATCGCCCGGGTTGACCAGCGCATCGGCACAGACCACCGGCACGCTCACCGACCCCAGCGTTGCCTTGATCGTCCCCTGCGCATGCACGGCCTTTGACCACACCGGAAAGCCCATCAGCGTCAGGTCGCGCACATCGCGCACGCCGCCGTCGATGATCAGCCCCCGACACCCCCGCGCCATGGCCGAGGTTGCCAGCAGGTCGCCGAAATAGCCCGCATCCGACGGGGTGATCGTGCCCAGCAGCAGAATATCGCCCGGCTGCACCTGCTCGATCGCGACATGCAGCATCCAGTTGTCGGCCGGCGGCGCCAGGATCGTCACGGCCGAGCCGGCAATCCGCGCGCCCGGATAGATCGGCCGCATATAGGCGGCCAGCAAACCCCTGCGGCCCTGCGCCTCGTGCACCGTGGCCACGCCACAGGCGGCCAGCCCGTCGATAATCGCCTGGTCGACGCGCTCGATATTCTGGACGACGACGCCCGTTGTTCCCGGTTGATAGCTCATCAGTCCAACTCGTCCACGGTGCGGGGGAAGACGGCCTCGAACCCTTCAGCATAGCGGCAATCGCGCCCGCCCGACATGCCGCCCGAGTTGCGGCGGAAATGGTTGCCGCGGTTTTCAGCCACGTTTTCGTAGAAATGCCACAGGTGTTCCTGGCCCTGCATGCACTGGATCGCGGCCCATTTCTTGTCCCACACCGGCGTGATGTCGAGAAACACGTTCGGCTTCCATCCCATCTGCTCGGTCTGGTGCGGCTCGAACAGGTACAGCTGCGGCGCGCCCAGAACCTTTTGTCCCGGGTTGTGCCCCCAGGCCTGCGCCACCATCCGCGCCTCAAGCGCGAAATCGGTCGTGCGCATGTGGTCGGTATTGTAGGGGTCCCATTTCGAATGCGAGAACATGAACTTCGGCTGCACCTCGCGGATGATGTCCACCATCTGCTCCAGGGTCTCGCGGCCCAGATCCAGCGGATAGTCGCCCCGGTCAAGAAACCGGATGTCACTGACCCCCAGCGCGGCGGCGGCGTTCTCGGCCTCGTCGCGGCGCGCGGCCTTGACCCGCTCCAGCGTCATGCCGTCCTGTTTCCACAGCTTGGCGCTTTCGCCGCGTTCGCCGTAAGACAGGCAGACGACGGTCACGTCATAGCCCCGCGCCTGATGCAGCGCGATGGCCCCCCCGGCCCGCCAGACAAAGTCGGCCGAATGGGCGCTGATGACGAGGGCGGTTTTCCTGTCGGACATGGGGGTCTCCTTGATCTGGGCCGGTCTTGACCAGACCATGCCGCAAGCTGCGGCGATTGCCTATTTCGAATGAAGCTTCTAGAATAAGTTTAGGCTATACCCTCGGCGGAATGGGATGCTGTCAGGCTTTCCAAACATCAGACATATGCGGGTGTTCATCGAAACCCTGCGCAGCGGCTCGGTCTCGGCTGCGGCGCTGGCCTGTCACGTGTCGCAACCTGCCGCCACCCAGGCCATCGCCCGGCTGGAACAGGACCTGGGCACGCCCCTGTTGATCCGGCGCAGCCGCCATTTGTCGCCCACGCCCAGCGGCGAACTGTTCGCTGCGCGGGCCGAGGCGGCCCTGACACATCTGCATCGGGCCGCGCGGGCCTCGGTGCGGATGGGCGGTGGCGAGGGCGCGCGCGCCCGCAACCCGTTCGACCAACTGGTCACGGCGGCGCAATTGCGGGCGCTGATCGCCATCGCCAATACCGGCAGCTTTGCCGTCGCCGCCCGCACGCTGGGCCTGTCGCAGCCCACGATCCACCGCACCGCGCGCGGGCTTGAGGTCATCGCCGGCGTGCCCTTTTTCACTGCCACGGTGGTCGGCGTCGAACTGACCGCCGCCGCCCAGGCCTTTGTTCTGGGCGCCAAGCTGGCCCAGGCCGAGCTGCGCCAGGGCGTCGAGGAAATCGGCGTCGAACTGGGGCAGGGGCAGTCAAGTTTCGTTCTGGGCTCGATGCCGCTGGCGCGCACGCTGATCGTGCCGGGCGCCGTGAATGCCATGGTGCAGGCCGATCCCAGCGTGCAGATCCGCGTGGTCGAGGGCCGCTATGGCGAACTGCTGCGCAGCCTGCGCGAGGGCGACCTCGATTGTCTGATCGGTGCCATGCGCAACCCCGCGCCCGCTGACGACGTGACCCAAGAGCCTTTGTTCGATGACGACCTGTCGATCGTCGCGCGGCCCGGTCATCCGCTGTTTTACCACCCCAACCCAACGCTGGACGACGCGCTGGCCTATCCCTGGATCGCGCCGCCCCGCGAAACTCCCGCCGGGCAATATCTGTATGACACGCTGCGGATCCACGAACGCGCGCAAACCCCGGTTCGGGTGGTGTCGTCGTCGCTGGTGTTTCTGCGCGGGCTGCTGGCCGAGGGCGATTATGTCTCGATCGCCTCGCGCCACCAGATCAGCGTCGATGCGCGCGCCGGCCATATCGGAGTGCTGCCGCTGCGGCTAGAGGGCAGTCAGCGCAGCATCGGCCTGACCTATCGCAGCAACTGGCGCCCGACCGGGGCGCAGGCGCGATTCATTGAATTCCTGCGCCGATACGCCCGCGAACGGGCCGGGTGATCTTGGGTGTCGGGCAGGGGGTATAGTATTTTTCAATACCCCCATGGCCTTTTCAATTGGGCGCGGTGGCGGTGGCGGTGCTAGGTATTGGACAAGCAGCAACAGGGGCGCAGCCATTCATGCCGGGCGATGCAAAAACGCAGACCATCGGTTTTCTGGGCTTTGGCGAGGCCGGGTTGGCCTTTGCCCGTGGCCTGATGGGTGACAACCCCGGCCTGTCGATCTGCGCCTATGACATCAAGACCGACCACCCCGCCACCCGCCCGGCCATGCTGGACCGGATGGCGGCGCAGGGGGTGCGGGCGCATGAGCGCGCGGGCGATCTGGCCGGGTGCGATCTGGTATTTTCGCTGGTGACCGCTGATCAGGCGGGCGCGGCGGCGGGGGCGCTGGCCTTGGCGGATCTGGCGGGGGTAAGCGTGCTGGATTGCAACTCCTGCGCGCCCGAGACCAAACGCGCCAATGCCGCGCTGATCAATGCCGCGGGAGGCACATACCTCGACATGGCGGTGATGGCGCCGGTGCATCCGCGCCTGCATCGCACGCCCTGCCTGCTGTCGGGGGCCAACGCCACGGCACTGGCCGCGCGGTTGAACGGCCTGTCGATGGCCACGCAGGTCGCGGGCGACGCGGTCGGGCTGGCCTCGACCCGCAAGATGGTGCGCTCGATCATGGTCAAGGGCATCGAGGCGCTGACGGTTGAATGCATGCTGGCCGCGCGCAAGGCCGGGGTCGAAGAGGCGGTGCTGGCCTCGCTGGCCGACACGTTTCCCGGCATCAACTGGGCCGAGCGCGCGCCCTACATGATCGAACGCGCGATCACCCATGGCACCCGCCGCGCCGCCGAGATGGACGAGGTCGCCAAGACAGTGCGCGACCTCGGCCTGGCCGCCACCATGGCCGAGGCCACCGCCACGCGCCAGCGTGACACCGGTGCGCTGGGCCTGAATGCCGACGCGATCGGCGCGGGTGATCTGGCTGCGCTGACCGATGCAATGCTGGCCGCGATCAAGGCCGGCAAAGCCTGACAGGAGGACCGCCCCATGGGCATGAAGAAAGACTATGAGGACATTCCCGGCACCTTCGTCTTCGACGCGGATCGCGGGCGCGAGGGCTATCACCTCAACCAGTTCTGCATATCCCTGCGCCTGCAAAAGAACCGCGATCTGTTCAACGCCGGTGAAGAGGCCTATCTGGACCGCTTTCCCATGACAGCCGATCAGCGTCAGGCGGTGCTGAACCGCGAATGGAACCGCATGCTCGAGCTGGGCGGGAACATCTATTACACCAGCAAGCTGGCCGCGAATGACGGCATCAACTTTCAGGATCTGGCCGGGATCATGACCGGCATGGGCCGCGACGCCTATCGCGAGATGATGCTGAACGGTGGCCGCTCGATCGAGGGCAATCGCTATAAATCGGAATGGGGGGAAGAGGACTGATGGCTCGGATAACCGCAGGCGTGGGGTGCAGCCATGTGCCCGCAATCGGTGTCGCGATGGATACCCACATCACCGATCAGCCCTATTGGCAGCCGGTGTTCAAAGGGTTCGAAAAATCGCGCGAATGGATCAGGCAGAACAATCCCGACGTGATCTTCATGGTTTATAACGACCACTGCACCGCGTTCGATGCATCCTGCATCCCGACGTTTGCCTTGGGTTGCGCGGCCGAGTTTCAGCCCGCCGACGAAGGCTGGGGCCCGCGCCCGGTGCCGGTGGTCAAGAACCACCAGAAACTGGCCAGCCATATCGCGCAGTCGCTGATCCTGGATGAATTCGATCTGACCATCATGAACGAGATGGAGGTCGACCACGGCCTGACCGTGCCCCTGTCGGTGATGTTCGGCGAGGTCGACGAATGGCCCGCGCTGGTCATCCCGCTGTGCGTCAACGTGGTGCAATACCCCGCGCCCACTGGCAACCGGTGCTACAACCTGGGCAAGGCGATCCGCCGCGCGATCGACAGCTTTGACGAAGACCTGAACGTGGTGATCTTTGGCACCGGCGGCATGAGCCACCAGCTGCAATACAAGCGCGCTGGGCTGATCAACCCCGAATGGGACAAGGCCTTTCTTGACCGGCTGACATCCGACCCTGTCGGGCTGTCGCAGATGCCTCATGTGGACTACCTGCGCGAGGCCGGATCAGAGGGCGTGGAAATGGTCATGTGGCATGTCATGCGCGGCGCGCTGGATGACGAGGTGACCGAGGTGCATCGCCACTATCACGTGCCCGCCTCGAACACGGCGGTCGGGCATATCATTCTTGAAAACAAACCGAGGTAGGGAACAGTCATGCGAATTTGCGTAGCAGGCGCCTATGGCGCGTTCGGGATCAAGCATCTGGATGCGCTGGCCGCCATCGAGGGGGTGCAGATCACATCGGTCATGGGCCCGACCCGCGCCAAGATCGACGCCCTGGCCGCCGAACGCGGCATCGGCCACGCCGCCACCGACCTGGCCGAATGCCTGGCCCGAGATGACGTGGACGCGGTGATCCTCGCGACGCCCACGCAGCTGCATGCCGAACAGGCCATCGCCTGCATGCGCGCGGGCAAGCCGGTTATGGTGGAAATCCCCATGGCCGACAGCCTGGCCGACAGCGAGGCCATCGTGCGCGTGCAAGAGGAAACCGGTGTGCTGTGCATGGCGGGGCAGGTGCGCCGCTTCAACCCCTCGCACCAGTGGATTCACAACAAGATCGCTGCGGGCGAGCTGAAGGTTCAGCAGATGGACGTTCAGACCTATTTCTTTCGCCGCTCGAACATGAATGCCAAGGGCGAGCCGCGCAGCTGGACCGACCACCTGCTGTGGCACCATGCCTGCCATACGGTGGACCTGTTCCAGTATCAGACCGGCGAAGTTGTCAGCGAGGCGTTCGGCCTCGAAGGCCCCCATCACCCCGAACTGGGCATCGCCATGGACATGTCGATCGGGATGAAAACGCCCTCGGGCGCGATCTGCACCCTGTCACTGTCGTTCAACAACGACGGCCCGCTGGGCACGTTCTTTCGCTATATCTGCGACAACGGCACCTATATCGCCCGCTATGACGACCTGTTCGATGGCTATGACAAACCGGTCGACCTGTCGGGCGTGGCGGTCTCGAGCAACGGGATCGAGCTGATCGACCGCGAGTTCATCGCCGCCATCACCGAAGGGCGCGAGCCTAACGGATCGGCCCAACAGGTTTTGGATGCGATGCGCACGCTGGATCGCATCGAAAAGTGCTTTACCTGACTCTCGGGAAAGCCTGAAACAACCCCTGATTGAATAAAGGTTCGATCCATGCAAACCGGGTTTGCATGGATCAACTGCGTGTGCTAACGTCCGGCTAATAAAAAAATATTGAGGCAGGCACAGGAATGGAAACGGGCTTTCGAGGCACGTTTGTCATCCCCTGGTCGCACACAGAAGTAGACGGTACACGCTCGGCCCCCATGGCCGTGCTGAAGGTTGGGTCGACATGGCGTCGCGTGGGTCAGGCCACGCGGGTTGATGGGCCTGCCGATCTGTTGTTGTTGAACCGTGCGCAGGGCGAGGCAGATCTTCGCAGGCGGGCCGCGAAAAGCGTGCACCGCCTGATCGGCGCGGCGTTGGAGCCGCAGAAAACACTGTCTGATCCGCTGGATGACGACATGCCCGATCGCGGCTTTGTCGTCACCGACGGGCAGGACACCTACACCGCCACCGAAGTGCCCACCGGGCCTGGGCGACAGCCCCTGCTGATGTTCGTCAATGAATTGCCACCGCTTGGGCGCGACCTGTGGGTCGTGCGCACGCTGAGCGACGACATCACCCCACAGCCGCGCCGCCGCGATGCCCCCGACGGGGTGATCTGTTTCGCCGCTGGCACGCTGATCGACACCCCCACCGGCCAACGCCCGGTCGAGGATCTGGCCCCCGGCGATCACGTTCTGACCAAGGATAACGGCGCCCAAGAGGTGCTGTGGACCGGCAGTCGCGTCATGACCGGCGCCCGGCTTTACGCCATGCCGCATCTGCGCCCCATCCGGGTACGGGCCGGTGCGCTGGACGAATACCGCCCCGATCACGACCTGATCGTCTCGCCGCGTCATCGCCTGCTGATCCGGGGCCGCGCCGCCGAGATGCTGTTCCAGGCCTCCGAGGTTCTGGTTGCCGCCGAAGACCTGATCAACGACCGCACGATCCTGGTGGATTACAAGCTGCGCAGCGTCACCTATGTGCATGTCATGCTGGACCGGCACCAGGTGGTCTGGGCCAATGGCGTCGAAACCGAAAGCTTTCACCCCGCCAATACCTCGCTGGCCTCGATTCATCCCGATCAGCGCGAGGGCCTCTTGGCGCATTGCCCCGGCATGGATCGCGACCCATTCGTCTATGGCGATTTCGCGCGCCGCAACCTCAGCACATCCGAGGCGGCGATTTTACAGCACGAGGTCGGGCTGAGGCATTGACTCTGGGCTTTCGGGCTGTATAAGCCCCGCATTCCCGGCCCCACAAAGGCCGGGTTTTCATTGGTGTTGGTGGCCCCCGCAAGGGGAAGCCTGTCTCCCGCAAGGGAAAGGACAACGCCCTTCATAGTGGCCGCAAGGCCTCGACCAACGAAGGAGATCAGCCGTGACCAAACGCACGTCTGCCAAGTACAAAATTGACCGCCGGATGGGTGAAAACATCTGGGGCCGCGCCAAATCCCCCGTCAACCGCCGCGAATACGGCCCCGGCCAGCACGGCCAGCGCCGCAAGGGCAAACTGTCGGACTTTGGTATCCAGCTGCGCGCCAAGCAAAAGCTGAAGGGTTACTATGGTGACCTGACCGAGAAACAATTCCGCCGCATCTACGCCGAAGCCGAGCGTGTGAAGGGCGACACCGGTGAAAACCTCATCGGTCTGCTGGAGCGCCGCCTGGACGCCGTTGTCTACCGCGCCAAGTTCGTCGCC
Organism: Actibacterium sp. XHP0104; assembly: GCF_025751515.1. GTDB lineage: Bacteria > Pseudomonadota > Alphaproteobacteria > Rhodobacterales > Rhodobacteraceae > Actibacterium_D. The sequence continues at coordinate 120,726 of NZ_JAOWLE010000005.1, read as the reverse complement.
ACCATCTTTGCCGCCCGCCAGTTCGTGAACCACGGCCACGTGACCGTGAACGGCCAGCGCGTGAACATCCCTTCGTACCGCGTGAAAGAGGGTGACGTGATCGAAGTGCGTGACCGTTCCAAGCAGCTGGCCTTCATCCTGGAAGCCACCCAGCTGGCCGAGCGTGATGTTCCGGACTACATCGAGGCCGACCACTCGAAGCTGACCGCCACCTTCACCCGCACCCCCACCCTGGCGGATGTGCCCTACCCGGTGATGATGGAACCGAGCCTGGTCGTGGAATTCTACGCGAAGAACTAATCTTCGCCGCACCAGACAAGATTGCGAAAGCCCGCCATTTCGGCGGGCTTTTTCTTTGGGTCAGACCAGATCGCGCAGGCCGCGGAAAAACGCCTGGGCGCGGGCGGGCAGGGGCCCGGCCTCGAGCGCGGCCAATGTGTCGGTGGTCCAGCCGTCCTCGGGCACCAGCTCTTCCAGCAGGTCTTCCAGCTCTTCCTGCTGGTCATCCTCCAGCGGCAGGTTGCCCGCCGCCATCAGCATCGCGATCAGGTCATGCACCTGTCGCATCACCCGAAACGCGTCGATCATCGGCGCGGCCAGTTTCGGATCATTCAGCCATGTGGCGCCGGCGAACAGCTCTTGCGTCACACGCTGCCCCGCGCCGTTGCAGCTGTAGACCGTGCAACCGGCAAAGCCCTGCGGCTTTAGCTCGTCATAGATCAGGCAGTCGCCGCAGGCATCAAGGTTGGGGCAGGGCAGGCCGGCGGGCTTGTCAAAGGCGAACATGTCACCCTTGTCAAAGGCCAGCGCCAGACAGCACAGCGCCGCGCAACTGCCGCAGTCATGTTCAAGATCCGGCAACAGCGCCATGGCCATGTCCTTTCAAACGCTTGGTCCCTGCGGTCTATCACTCACGGATTTTTTCGCAACAGCCCGCGGGGCGCGGATCATTCCATCTGGCAATGGCGATGCGCCGCCGGTATTGAGGCCTGAAAGCAGGAGTGGACCGATGTCTGACATTACCCCCCAGCCGGGGATCATGGAGATCAAGCTCTATCAAGGTGGGCAGTCCCAGATTGCCGGCCAGACCGACGTTTTGAAACTGTCGTCGAACGAAAACCCGTTCGGCACTTCGGACAAGGCGAAAGAGGCCTTTGCCCGCTCGGTTCATTCGCTGCATCGCTATCCCAACACCGATCACACCCCGCTGCGCACGGCCATCGCCCAGGTGCATGGGCTGGATGCCGACCGCATCATCTGCGGCGCGGGGTCCGACGAGGTGCTGCAATTCGTGGCGCATTGCTTTGCCGGCCCCGGTGACGAGGTGATCTATACCGAGCACGGCTTTTCGATGTATCCGATCCTGGCGCATATGGTCGGTGCTACGCCCGTCTGCGTGCCCGAGCGCGAGCGCACCGTCGATGTCGACGCCGTTCTGGCCGCCTGCACCGAGCGCACCAAGATCGTGTTCATCGCCAACCCCGCCAACCCCACCGGCACCATGATCGGCGGGAACGAGGTCGCGCGCCTGGCTGCCGGGCTGCCCAAGGGCGCGATCCTGGTGCATGACGGCGCCTATACCGAATATGTCGACGGGTTCGACGGCGGCGCCGCGCTGGTCGATGCGCGTGACAACGTGATCATGACGCGCACCTTCTCCAAGATCTACGGTCTGGGCGGGCTGCGCGTGGGCTGGGGCTATGGCCCCAAGGCGCTGATCGACGTGATGACCCGTGTGCGTCAGCCGTTCAACCTGTCGGACACCCAGATGGCCACGGCCGAGGCCGCCGTGCGCGACGTGGAATTCGTCGAACGCTGCCGGCTGGAAAACGCCCGCATGCGCGCCTGGCTGGCCGAGTCGCTGGCCGAGATGGGCGTGCCGTCGGACACCTCGACCGCGAATTTCATTCTGGCCCGGTTCCATGATGCCGCCGAGGCCGAGGCCTGTGACGCTTTCCTCAAATCGCAGGGCATCATCGTGCGGATGGTGGCGGGCTATGGCCTGCCCAACTGCCTGCGCATCACCGTGGGCGACGAGGCCGCCTGCCGCCGCGTGGCCCATGCCGTGCGCAAGTTCAAGGAACAGGCGACATGAGCGTAATCTACAACCGCGTTGCGCTGATCGGCCTGGGGCTGATCGCGGGCTCGATGGCCTTGGCGATGCGCCGGGCCGGGCTGGCTGGTGAAATCGTCGGCACCGCGCGCTCGGCCGATACCCGTAAGGTCGCGGCCGAGATCGGGCTGGTCGACCGCGTGACCGACACCGCAGTCGAGGCCGTGAAAGGCGCCGATCTGGTCGTGCTGGCCGTGCCCGTGGGCGCAATGGGCGATGTCGCGGCCGAGATCGGCCCGCATCTGGCGCCCGGCGCAACCGTCACCGATGTGGGGTCAGTGAAACGCGCGGTCATCGACGCCGTCGCGCCGCATATCCCCGAGGGCGTGCATTTCATCCCGGCGCACCCGCTGGCGGGCACCGAACATTCCGGCCCGCGCTCGGGCTTTGCCGAGCTGTTCGACAACCGCTGGTGCCTGGTCGTACCGGTCGAGGGCACCGATACGGCGGCGACCGAACGGCTTGAGGCGCTGTGGCAGGGCATGGGCGCCAATGTCGATGTGATGGACGCCGATCACCACGATCTGGTTCTGGCCGTCACCAGCCACGTGCCGCACCTGATCGCCTATACGATGGTGGGCGTGGCCGATGACCTGCGTCGCGTGACCGACAGCGAGGTGATCAAATACTCGGCCGCGGGTTTCCGTGATTTCACCCGGATCGCAGCCAGCGACCCGACCATGTGGCGCGACGTGTTCCTGAACAACAAAGAGGCGACGCTGGAAATCCTGGGCCGCTTTACCGAGGAACTCTTTGCCCTACAGCGCGCGATCCGCACCGGCGAGGGCGACCACCTGTTCGACTATTTTACCCGGACACGCGCCATTAGACGTGGTATCATTCAGGCAGGGCAAGATACCGACGCACCCGATTTCGGGCGCGGCGTCAAAAAGAAAGAGGCATGAGGGCAGCAACAGCCACATTCTGCACCTTGATCTGTGTGCTTGCGGGCAGCGAGATGGCCCGCGCGGGGTATCAGACCTCGACCTTGCCGCGTGCCCGCCCGGTGACCGACAGCGCCCCCGCCCCCGTGACCCGCTGGCTGCCCGTTTTTGGCCCCTCGGCCAGCGACATGCGCCCGCGCGCCCGTCCGCGCGGCGTGGTCGAGGCCGCCCGCCCGGTCGTGACCCAGCGCGCGCCGCTGCCAATGGCCGCCTATGCCGCGATTGCCGTGTCGCCCGTTCCGCGCGCCCGCCCGCGTGGCGCGGCCACGGTTCAGCCCGCCACCTACGCGCAACGCCCTCAGCCCACGGTCACCGCCCGCGGCCAGCACGGCCCGGTCTGCGGCGACAGCAATATTCGCGGCCGCAAGGTCTCGCCCATTGCCGGGCGGTTGCGCGGCTGTGGCGTCGATAACCCGGTCGAGGTCACGCAGGTGGCCGGAGTGCAACTGTCGCAGCCCTCGGTGATGGATTGCAAGACGGCCAAGGCCCTGAAAAAATGGATCAATGACGGGGTAAAGCCCGTGGTTGGCCGCAAGGGCGGCGGTGTGGCCGTGCTTAGCGTGGCGGCGCATTATTCCTGCCGCACCCGCAACAACCAGGCCGGCGCCAAGATATCCGAACACGGTAAAGGCAAGGCGATCGACATCTCGGCCATCACGCTAAGCAACGGCACGCGGCTGAGCGTGCTCAACGACTGGGGCAAAGGCGCCAAGGGCAAGATGCTGCGCAAGATGCACAAAAAGGCCTGTGGCCCGTTTGGCACCGTGCTTGGCCCCAAGGCCGACCGGTTCCACAAGGATCATTTCCATTTCGACACGGCCCGGCACCGGTCGGGGCCGTACTGCCGCTAGACCCTATCGGGGCCGCACTAGCCGCGGAGCCGGGCCAATCGGCAGGCCGGCGGCAAAGATCTGGTCATCGCGGGCGGTAAAGGGAATTTCGACCGTGCCGTCAGGATCGGCCACGGCATTCAACGCCAGGATCAGCCGCGCACGGTCGTCGGGCAGCATCGGCATCAGCTCAAGGAACCGTTGCCAGCCCGTGGCGCGCATCACGGCCTCGCCGCGCGGGATGCCGTCTGGCCCAACGGTCATCGCGCCGCCGAGATCCAGCACCATATCGCCCCAGGTGATCTGCACTGCCGTAATTTGCGTGTCCGTGACCGGGGGCAGGCCCGTGGCCACCCCGGTGCGGTCCAGCGGCGCGGCAAAGCGCAGGTCGGCCGTCACCCGCAACAGGGCCAGCGCGTCGGGGGCCTCGGGCGCGATGCCCCAGGCCGCCAGCCATTCGGGCCGCAGGGCCAGGCCGGTCAGTTCAATCGCGATCTCATGCTGGTGGGCGTCGTCGTTGATCTGACGAATGGCGCCGCGCATCGCCTGCGCGGCCAATACCCCGCCGTCGGGCTGTTTCAGCCGTGCGCCCTCGATGGCGATATTGGCCCGGTCCAGCGCGACGCTGCTGTCGGGCCGGAACACCGCCGAGGCCCGCATGTCATCGGTGCTCAGCGCGAACTGTCCTGCCGGCACGCGCAGCGTCTGTTCCTGCGGCCAGACCGCGATCAGGTGATTGGGCCGATAGCTAAGGGCGAGCACCTGAAGGAACGGCGCGCGCCAGGTGACCTCGCCCGAAGGCGACACGATGGTCAGATCGGTAAAGCTGGTATCCAGCCGGCTGGGAAAGCCGCGCAGGCTGCGCTCGGCGTAATCCACCACCCAGCCGTCGGCGCGGGCATCGGCGGTGCCCTGATCCAACGCGGTTTCCAGCCCCTGCTTGGCCAGCACCCAATAGCCGCCCCACAAGAGCGCCCCGATGATGGCCAATACGATCAGCTTGCGCATGACAGACCCTTTCCCTTGGCGTGCGGCTGGTGTTTACAGGGGCCCAAGACGGAGGGCCAGTCAAATGGGAACAAAGCAGATGTGGGTATTCGGCTATGGATCGCTGATGTGGAACCCCGGCTTTCCGGTGGCCGAGCGCAAGATCGCGCGGCTTGACGGGTTTCACCGCTCGTTCTGCATGCGATCGCTGCATCACCGGGGAACGCATCAGCGCCCCGGCCTGGTTCTGGCGCTGGACGCGCTGCAACACGGCACCTGCCAGGGGCTGGCCTTTCGGGTCGAACCCGGCGCCGAGGAACAAAGCCTGTCCGAACTGCGCGAGCGCGAGCTGGTCTCGGCCGCCTATCTCGAGGTCGACCTGGCCATTGATCTGCGCGGCGGCGGGCGGGTGCGGGCGATCACCTATATCATCGACCCCGATCACGTGCAGTATTGCGGCGGTCTGCCGCTGGAAGAACAGGCGCAGATCATTGCCGCCGCCCATGGTGGCCGTGGTCCCAACAGTGAATACCTGTTCAACACCGCCGCCCATCTGCACGAACTGGGCATCGCCGATGATGAACTGGACTGGCTGGATGCCCGTGTGCGCGAAATTCTGATGCAGGGCCAACCGCAAAGTTGATAGTTGTCGCGTTCGGGGGCTTCCCCTAAGCTTGGCCCAACAACAACAGGGTCGGGGCCGTCTGATGGACATGACCGAACGCGAGGCCGAGCCGCATTTCTCGCAACCCGTGCGTCAGATTCTGATGATGCTGGTGGTGGTGGGGCTGTTTTCCTTTGGGGCCTATGTCGCCTATCCGCGCGTGGCCCCGGTGTTTCTGGCCAACCCCTATCTGAACGGCGTTATTCTGCTGGTCTTTGCGATCGGGGTGCTGGCCTGTTTCCTGCAGGTGGTGCAGCTGATCAGCTCGGTCAACTGGATCGTGGGATTCGCGCGCGACAAGGGCGGGCCTGCGCCCCAGGGCGCACCGCGCCTGCTGGCCCCGCTGGCGGCGCTGTTGCGGGCGCGCGGCGCGCGGATGCAGATCGGCGCGACCTCGGCCCGGTCGATCCTCGATTCCGTCGCAACCCGCATCGAAGAAGCCCGTGATATCACGCGCTATATCGTCAACCTACTGATTTTCCTTGGACTTTTGGGAACGTTCTACGGGCTGGCCACAACCGTGCCGGCGGTGGTCGATACGATCAGGTCGCTGGCGCCCTCGGACGGTGAAGGCGGGGTCGAGGTGTTCGACCGGCTGATGACCGGGCTAGAGGCTCAGCTGGGCGGCATGGGCACTGCGTTTTCATCCTCGCTGCTCGGGCTGGCCGGGTCGCTGGTGGTGGGGCTGCTGGAACTCTTTGCCAGCCACGGCCAGAACCGGTTCTACCGTGAACTCGAGGAATGGCTGTCGACCATCACCCGGCTGGGCTTTGGCGCCGGCGATGGCGACGGCGGCGAAACCGGGGTGCTGGCCGGCGTGCTCGATCAGATGGCCGCGCTGCTCGAGGCGTCCGAACGCCGCGCGACCCTCGCCGAAGAGCGCCTGGCCGACGTGGCCGCCGCGCTGGAACAGGTCGGCCGCGATGACGGCACCCGCGCGGCGCTGACCCGCATCGCCGAGGGCCAGGACAAGATGATCACCCTGCTGGCCGACCGCCCCGAAGAGGGCATATTCGCCGATGCCGAAAGCCGGATGCGCCTGCGGTCGATGGATGTGCAGCTGCTGCGCATCCTCGAGGAAATCGCCGCCGGGCGGCAGGAAACCCTGGCCGATCTGCGCACCGACCTGGCCGAGCTGACCCATGTCTTGCGGGTTGCCGCCGGGCAGGACGAGGACAGCTAGATGGCCCTCACGCGGCGCAACGGGCAGCGGTTCCAGGGCTCGATCTGGCCCGGTTTCGTCGATGCCATGACCGCGCTGCTGCTGGTGCTGATGTTCGTGCTGTCGATCTTCATGATCGTGCAATTCGTGCTGCGCGAAACCATCTCGGGCCAAAAGACCGAGCTGAACGAGCTGAACCAGGAACTGTCGGCGCTGGCCGATGCGCTGGGGCTGGAACGTCGCCGCGGCGCGGGGCTGGAGGATGACCTGGCCCGCGCCCGCGCCGAGGCCAATGCGCAGGCCGCGCTTGTGGCATCGCTGGGCGCCAAGGTCTCGGCCGCCGAAGGCCGCATCGAGGGGTTCGAGGCTCAGGTCGCGGCCCTGTTGGCGCGGCAGGCCGAGCTGGAAACCTCGCTGTCCGATGAACAAGCCGCCCGGGCCGCCGAGGCCGCCGCCGCCGCCGCGCTGCGGGGAGAGCTGGCGCAGGCCGATGACGATCTGACCGCGCTGACCCTCGCGCTGGACGCCGAGCGCAAGCGCGCCGAGGATACCCTGACCCTGCTGGCCGCCGCGCGGCTGCGCGCCGAGACCGCCGAGGCCGCACAGCTGAGCGAGGCGGAAAAGAACGCGGCCCTGATGGCCGTGGCGCGGGGTGAGCTGGAAACCCAAAAGGCCCTGTCCGAGGAAAGCCAGCGCAAGGTTGAATTGCTGAACCAGCAGGTCGTGGCGTTGCGCGGTCAGCTGGCCGCGCTGCAATCACTGCTGGACGAGGCCGCCGCCAAGGATGCCGCCGCCAATGTTCAGATCGAGGCGCTGGGCAGTCAGTTGAACTCGGCCCTGGCGCAGGTGGCCAGCGAGCAGCGCGCCCGCGCCGCGCTGGAAGAGGCCGAGCGCAAGCGCCTGGAGGAAGAGGCCGCGCGGCTGAAATCCGAGGCGGCGCAGCTGGAAACCTATCGGTCGGAATTCTTTGGCCGCCTGCGTGCCATTTTGGCCGGGCGCGAAGGCGTGCAGATCGTCGGCGACCGGTTCGTTTTCTCGTCCGAGGTGCTGTTCGAACCGGCCTCGGCCGATCTGTCGCCCGCGGGCCGCGAACAGATCGCCCGCGTGGTCGATCTGTTGCGCGACGTGTCGGACGAGATCCCGCCCGGCATCGACTGGATCATCCGCGTCGACGGCCATACCGACAACGTGCCGCTGTCAGGCACCGGGCAGTTTCGCGACAACTGGGAACTGAGCCAGGGTCGCGCCCTGTCGGTGGTGCGCTACATGACCGAGCGGCTGGGCTTTCCGGCCGAGCGGCTGGCGGCCACGGGGTTCGGCGAATACCGCCCCGTCAACCCGGCAGACACGCCCGAGGCCCGCGCCCAGAACCGGCGGATCGAGCTGAAACTGACAGAGCGTTGACCCAAAGAAAAACCCCCGCCGGTGGCGGGGGTTTGGGATTTCTCAGTCCGCTGTCAGCAGCGGAGGCTTGCGCGACGAGATCTGCCGTTTCGTGGGCTCTTCGACCCGCAGATCCAGCTTGCCAGCCTTGACGCCGACCTTGACCAGGCCGCCCTTGGCCAGCTTGCCGAACAACAGCTCTTCGGCCAGCGGTTTCTTGATGTGTTCCTGGATCACGCGGGCCAGGGGCCGCGCGCCCATCTTGTCATCATAGCCCTTGTCGGCGATCCACTCGGCGGCGGCATGGGTCAGTTCGATGCTGACACCGCGATCCATCAACTGGGCCTCTAGCTGCAGCACGAATTTCTCGACCACCTGCAGGATGACCTCTTTGGGCAGCGGGGCAAAGCTGATCACCGCATCCAGACGGTTGCGGAATTCGGGGGTAAAGGTCCGCTCAATCGCGGCGGTGTCTTCGCCCTCGCGCCGGTCGCGGCCGAAACCGATGGCCGATTTGGCCTGTTCGGCGGCGCCCGCGTTCGAGGTCATGATCAGAACCACGTTGCGGAAATCGACCTGGCGGCCGTTGTGATCGGTCAGCTTGCCGTGGTCCATCACCTGCAACAGGATGTTGAACACATCGGGGTGGGCTTTCTCGATCTCGTCCAGCAGCAGCACGCAATGCGGGTTCTGGTCGACGCCGTCGGTCAGCATCCCGCCCTGGTCAAAGCCGACATAGCCCGGAGGCGCGCCGATCAGGCGGGAAACCGCGTGTTTCTCCATGTATTCCGACATGTCGAAACGCAGCAGCTCGACCCCGAGCGTATTGGCCAGCTGTTGGGCAACCTCGGTCTTGCCGACGCCGGTGGGGCCCGCGAACAGGTAGTTGCCGATCGGTTTTTCCGGCTCGCGCAGACCGGCACGGGCCAGTTTGATCGCGCTCGACAGCGCCTCGATCGCGGCGTCCTGGCCAAAGACCACCCGTTTCAGGCTGGCCTCGAGATCCTTGAGAACCTCGGCATCGTCCTTGCTGACATTCTTGGGCGGAATGCGGGCAATCTTGGCAACCACGGCCTCGATCTCTTTGGCGCCGATGGTCTTGCGCCGCTTGCCCGCCGCCAGCAGGTGCTGGGCCGCGCCGGCCTCGTCGATCACATCGATCGCCTTGTCGGGCAGCTTGCGGTCATGGATATAGCGGGCCGACAGCTCGACCGCGGTCTTGATCGCGTCGGCGGTGTATTTGATGTGGTGATGTTCCTCGAAATAGGGCTTGAGGCCTTGCAGGATTTTCACCGCGTCATCCACCGACGGCTCGGTCACGTCGATTTTCTGGAACCGGCGCGACAGGGCGCGGTCTTTTTCGAAATGCTGGCGGAATTCCTTGTAGGTGGTCGAGCCCATGCAGCGCAGCTTGCCGCCCTGCAACGCGGGTTTCAGCAGGTTCGACGCATCCATCGCGCCGCCCGAGGTGGCCCCGGCGCCGATCACGGTGTGGATCTCGTCGATAAAGAGGATCGCGTCGGGATGCTCTTCAAGCTCGGTCACGACGGCCTTGAGCCGTTCCTCGAAATCGCCGCGATAGCGGGTGCCGGCCAGCAGCGCGCCCATATCCAGCGAATAGATCGTGGACTTGGCCAGAACCTCGGGCGTTTCGCCGTTGACGATCTTGCGGGCCAGGCCCTCGGCGATGGCGGTCTTGCCAACGCCCGGATCGCCCACCAACAGCGGGTTGTTCTTGCGGCGGCGGCACAGCACCTGCACGCAGCGCTCAACCTCGAGCTCGCGCCCGATCAGAGGATCGACATCGCCCTTGCGGGCCTTGGCGTTCAGGTCGACGCAATATTTGGCCAGCGCCGATTCCTTCTTGTCGACCTCTTCCTTGGGCTGGGTCTCGGCGTGCTGGGCCTCTTCATAGTCGGTGGCGCCGGTGACGGGGCGGGTTTCGCCAAAGGACGGATCCTTGGCCACGCCATGGGCGATGAAATTGACCGCGTCATAGCGGGTCATGTCCTGCTCCTGCAGGAAATAGGCGGCGTTCGATTCACGCTCGGCAAAGATGGCGACCAGGACGTTGGCGCCTGTCACCTCGGTTCGGCCCGAGCTTTGAACATGGATCGCGGCGCGCTGGATGACGCGCTGGAAGGCGGCGGTGGGCACGGCCTCTGACCCTTCGATCTCGGTGACGAGGGTGGAAAGCTCCTCGTCTATGAAATCGGTCAGCGTGGCGCGCAGCTCGTCCAGATCAACCGAACAGGCGCGCATCACCTTGGCGGCGTCGGGCTCGTCGATCAGGGCCAGCAGCAGGTGCTCTAGCGTGGCAAGTTCGTGTCGGCGCGCATTGGCAAAAGCCAGTGCCGCATGGATGGACTGCTCTAGTGTGGTCGAAAACGAAGGCACGGGCGTGCTCCTTTCCTCTCGGCGGAGACGGGCCAGAGGCCCGGTCTCAACAGTTGCCTCATATCTTTAAGGTTTGGTTTTTATTGGCGCGCATCAAGGAGTTTCTGTGGAAAATCGCGCAACTGTGTCACATCGTGCGGTTCTGCGACTCTTTTGCCGCTATTGTTGCCCAGCACGGATCAAAACCTGTCCTTGCGCTTGCGGATCTCGGCGAAGGATTGGGCGTCAGAGGAGCCGGCTAATCCGATGTTTTCTTTGACCTGCGGAAGGGAAGCACGCAGGAACGGATTGGTCGCCAGCTCCTCCGACAGGGTGGAGGGAACGGTCGGCTGCCCCTTGGCGCGTGCCGCGGCAACAGCCTCTGACCGAGAGATAAGATCAGGATTGTCCGGTTCAATGGTCAGCGCGAATTTTGCATTCGACTGGGTGTATTCATGGCCCGAGCAGATCACCGTGTCGGCGGGCAGGGCGGCCAGTTTCGACAGGCTGGCCCACATGGTGTCAGCGTCGCCCTCGAACAGCCGCCCGCATCCCAGTGCCATCAGGCTGTCGGCGGTAAAGGCGGCGCCGGTCTCGGGCAGGTAAAAGGCGATATGGCCGATCGTGTGGCCATGCACCTCGATCACCTGCGCGGGCTCGCCACAGACGGTCAGCGGATCGCCCTCGGCAACGGTCAGATCCAGCGCGGGCAGGCGATGCGCATCGGCCGCCGCCCCGACCACGCGGGCGCCACTGTCGGCCCGCAGGGCATCGACCGCATCGGTATGGTCATAATGGTGATGCGTGATCAGGATATCGGTCAGCCGCCAGCCCCGTTCGGCCAGCGCGGCGCGGATCGGGGCCTCTTCGGGCGCATCGACAAGGGCGGTCTCGCCGGTGGCGGCGTTGTGCAGGAGATAGGCGTAGTTGTCGCTTAGACAGGGGACGGTCACGATCTCAAGGGGCATGGCTTTCTTCCTCCGCATGGCTAAACTGCCCCCGACTGTTGCCGATCCTGGGACGGGCTGCAATGCATCTGGACGTGCTGGACCTGAGGAATTTCTACTACCGGACCAATCTGGGCCGGGTGGCTCAGCGTGCGATCCGCGATCAGGTGACCCAGATCTGGCCCGAGGCCAAGGGCCAGTGCGTGGCCGGGTTCGGCTTTGCCGTGCCGCTGCTGCGCCCCTATCTGCGCGAGGCGCGGCGGGTGATCGGGTTGATGCCGGGTCAGCAGGGGGTGATGCCCTGGCCCGCGGGCCAGCCGAACGTGTCGGTCCTGTGCGAGGAAACCAATTGGCCGCTAGGCACGGGCATGGTGGATCGGCTGATCCTGATGCACGGGCTGGAAACCAGCGAAAACCCCGCCGCCGTTCTGGAAGAGGTGTCGCGGGTGCTGGGGCCGGGGGGCAGGGCGCTGTTCATCGTGCCCAACCGGTCGGGCCTGTGGGCGCGGGGCGATGGCACGCCCTTTGGATTCGGGCGGCCCTATTCGCTAAGCCAGCTAGAGGCGCAGCTGAAATCGCACGGCTTTCAGCCCGAGCAGCACACCGCCGCCCTGTTCGCCCCGCCCAGCCACAAACGATTCTGGCTCAAGACATCGACCATGGCCGAGAAAGTCGGTCGCCGGATCAGTGGCTTCTATGCCGGCGGGGTTCTGATGGTCGAGGTGTCGAAACGGGTCTATCGCCCCGAGGGCCCTGGCCTGCCCGAGGCCGTCCGGCGCCCCCTGCGCGTGCTCGAAGGCCTGTCTCAGCCTGCGACCGGCCGAACGATAAAAACGAATCTCAGATGACGGATTTCCCTGTCTGAGCAGTCAAAAGTGCCGTAAGGTCATTTGTGATCACGATGTTAGCGCCAAATAAGCGCAAAGCGGTGTTCTTGAAGGTTGCTAGGTCGCAATCGCTCTGCTACACCCACGCCGATTTCGGGAGCGTGCCCGTCCGGGCGCGACACTTGAGCCGCCCCCCTGCTGCGCCCGCGGCAAAAAGGGGGGGCCTAAGACATCGGAAGGGTGGACGTGTCCGAACCAGCTTCGATCTCAGGTGGCATTGCCGCGCGCTATGCCAAGGCCATTTTCGACCTGGCCAAAGAAGATAAACAACTCAAAGCGCTTGAAGGCGATCTCGATGCATTGGAGGCCACCCTGGCCGAAAACGCCGAGTTTCGTGACCTGATCAGCTCGCCCGTTTATTCGCGCGATGATCAGGGCAAGGCCATTTCCGCGATCGCGGCCAAGATGGGTCTGTCGACCCTGGTGGCCAACTCGCTGGCCCTGATGGCTTCCAAGCGCCGCCTGTTCGTGCTGCCGCAGCTTGCGGCCGCGCTTCGCGGCATGATTGCCGACGAAAAGGGCGAAGTTACGGCCGAAGTTACCGCCGCCAAGGCGCTGACCAAGGACCAGCAGAACAAACTTGCCGCCTCGCTCAAGAGCAGCGTTGGCAAGGATGTAAAGATCAGCATGGCTGTTGATGAATCCCTCATCGGCGGTCTTATCGTCAAAGTGGGCTCGAAGATGATCGATACCTCGATCCGCTCCAAGCTCGCCGCACTTCAGAACACCATGAAAGAGGTCGGATAAATGGGTATCCAAGCAGCTGAGATCTCTGCGATCCTCAAGGAGCAGATCAAAAACTTTGGCCAAGAGGCCGAAGTCGCCGAAGTGGGCCGTGTGCTCTCGGTCGGTGACGGTATCGCCCGTGTGCACGGCCTCGATAACGTCCAGGCCGGTGAGATGGTCGAATTCCCCGGTGGCATCCGCGGGATGGCACTGAACCTCGAGGTCGACAACGTTGGTGTCGTTATCTTCGGTTCGGACCGTGACATCAAAGAAGGTGACGCCGTCAAGCGCACCAACTCGATCGTGGACGTTCCCGCCGGCGAAGCCCTGCTGGGCCGCGTGGTTGATGGTCTGGGTAACCCGATCGACGGCAAAGGCCCGATCGCGGCCACCGAGCGCCGCGTCGCTGACAGCAAGGCCCCGGGCATCATCCCGCGTAAATCGGTGCACGAGCCGATGGCAACCGGCCTGAAATCGGTTGACGCCATGATCCCGATCGGCCGCGGCCAGCGCGAGCTGATCATTGGTGACCGTCAGACCGGCAAAACCGCCGTTGCTCTGGACGCCATCCTGAACCAGAAATCGTACAACGACGCCGCCGGCGACGACGAATCGAAAAAGCTGTACTGCGTCTATGTCGCCGTCGGCCAGAAGCGTTCGACCGTTGCCCAGCTGGTGAAGAAACTGGAAGAAACCGGCGCGATCGACTACTCGATCGTCGTGGCCGCCACCGCGTCCGACCCGGCTCCGATGCAGTTCCTGGCTCCCTACGCCGCCACCGCGATGGCCGAGTACTTCCGCGACAACGGCCGCCACGCCCTGATCATCTATGATGACCTGTCGAAACAGGCTGTGGCCTATCGCCAGATGTCGCTGCTGCTGCGCCGCCCGCCGGGCCGCGAAGCCTATCCGGGCGACGTGTTCTACCTGCACTCCCGCCTGCTGGAGCGTTCGTCGAAGCTGAACGAAGACAATGGTTCGGGCTCGCTGACGGCTCTGCCGGTCATCGAAACCCAGGGCGGCGACGTGTCGGCCTTTATTCCGACCAACGTGATCTCGATCACCGACGGCCAGATCTTCCTGGAAACCGAGCTGTTCTACCAGGGCATCCGCCCCGCCGTGAACACCGGTCTGTCGGTTTCGCGCGTGGGTTCGTCGGCTCAGACCGACGCCATGAAGTCGGTCGCCGGCCCGGTTAAACTGGAACTGGCTCAGTACCGCGAAATGGCTGCCTTCGCGCAGTTCGGTTCGGATCTCGACGCCGCCACCCAGCGCCTGCTGAACCGTGGTGCCCGTCTGACCGAGCTGATGAAACAGCCGCAGTATTCGCCGCTGACCAACGCCGAGATCGTCTGTGTCATCTACGCTGGCACCAAGGGTTACCTGGACAAGGTTCCGGTGAAACAGGTTGGCCGCTTCGAGGCCGGTCTGCTGGCGCATCTGCGTCAGAAACACGCCGCCCTGCTGGCCGACATCACCAACAACGACCGTAAGGTCAAAGGTGAACTGGAAGACAAGATCAAAGCAGCGCTCGACGAATTCGCGAAAGACTTCGCCTGAGGGCGGGTAAGGACTGGATAGATGCCAAGCCTTAAGGATCTCAAAAACAGGATCGAAAGCGTCAAGTCGACGCGGAAGATCACCAAGGCCATGCAGATGGTCGCGGCGGCTAAGCTCCGCCGCGCCCAGGACGCTGCCGAAAGCGCCCGGCCCTACGCCGAACGCATGAACGCCGTTATGGGCGGTCTTGCGGCCTCGGTCGGTGGGTCGGACAGCGCCCCGAAACTTCTTTCGGGGACCGGCAGCGACAAGGTTCAGCTTCTCATCGTGATGACCGCCGAGCGTGGTCTTTGCGGTGGCTTCAACTCGACGATCGTGCGCCTGGCCCGCACCAAGATCGCCGAACTGCAAGCCGCTGGAAAAACGGTGAAAATCCTGACGGTCGGCAAGAAAGGCCGCGAGCAGCTCAAGCGTGACTACGCTGATCTGTCCGTCGGTCACGTCGATCTGAGCGAGGTCAAGCGTGTGGGCTATGCCAACGCGCAGGACATCGCCGCAGATGTGCTGAGCCGTTTTGACGCAGGTGAATTCGACGTTGCGACGATCTTCTACAACGAGTTCCAGTCGGTGATCAGCCAGATCCCGACCGCTCAGCAGATCATCCCCGCAAAGTTCGAAACCGCCGAAGGCGCCGAGAGCACCCTTTACGACTATGAACCGTCGGAAGAGGGCATCCTGGCCGATCTGTTGCCGCGTGGCGTGGCAACTCAGATCTTCGCCGCCCTGCTGGAAAACGGTGCGTCCGAACAAGGCGCCCGGATGAGCGCGATGGACAACGCCACGCGCAACGCTGGCGAGATGATCGACAAACTGACCATCGAGTTCAACCGTTCGCGTCAGGCGGTCATCACCAACGAGCTTATCGAAATTATTTCGGGCGCCGAGGCGCTCTAAAGGAACCGGAGACAAGACATGGCAAACGCAAAAGGCAAAGTGACCCAGGTCATTGGCGCCGTTGTGGACGTGCAGTTCGAAGATCAGCTGCCGGAGATTCTGAACGCGCTGACAACTGACAACAACGGCAAACCGCTGGTTCTCGAAGTGGCCCAGCACCTGGGCGAGAACACCGTCCGCACCATCGCTATGGACGCGACCGAAGGTCTGGTCCGTGGCGCGGCTGTGGTCGACAGCGGCGCACCGATCTCGGTGCCGGTTGGCAACGCCACCCTGGGCCGTATCCTGAACGTCATCGGCGAGCCCGTTGACGAAAAGGGCCCGGTCAGCGCTTCTGAGAAACGCGCGATCCACCAGCCCGCACCGGAATTCGCCGAGCAGTCGACCAGCTCGGACATCCTGGTGACCGGCATCAAGGTCATCGACCTGCTGGCCCCCTACTCGAAGGGTGGTAAGATCGGCCTGTTCGGCGGCGCCGGCGTGGGCAAGACCGTTCTCATCATGGAACTGATCAACAACATCGCCAAAGTGCACTCGGGCTTCTCGGTGTTCGCTGGTGTTGGTGAACGGACCCGTGAAGGCAACGACCTGTATCACGAGATGATTGAATCGGGCGTTATCAAGCCGGACAACCTGGAAGAATCGCAGGTGGCCCTGGTTTACGGCCAGATGAACGAACCTCCGGGGGCCCGTGCCCGTGTTGCTCTGACCGGCCTGACCCTGGCCGAGCAGTTCCGCGACCAGTCCGGTACCGACGTTCTGTTCTTCGTCGACAACATCTTCCGCTTTACCCAGGCTGGTTCGGAAGTGTCGGCTCTGCTGGGTCGTATCCCCTCGGCCGTGGGCTACCAGCCGACGCTGGCCACCGACATGGGCGCCCTGCAGGAACGCATCACCTCGACCAAAGCTGGCTCGATTACCTCGGTGCAGGCCATCTACGTTCCCGCGGACGACCTTACCGACCCCGCGCCGGCAACCTCGTTCGCCCACCTCGACGCCACGACCGTTCTGTCGCGTGCGATCTCGGAACTGGGTATCTACCCGGCCGTTGACCCGCTCGACTCGACCTCGCGTATTCTTGACCCCGCCGTTGTGGGTGAAGAGCACTATGGTGTGGCTCGTGAAGTCCAGGGCATCCTGCAGAAGTACAAGTCGCTGCAGGACATCATCGCCATTCTGGGCATGGACGAACTGTCGGAAGAGGACAAGCTGACCGTGGCCCGCGCCCGGAAAATCCAGCGTTTCCTCTCGCAGCCCTTCGACGTTGCGAAAGTGTTCACCGGTTCGGATGGTGTGCAGGTTCCGCTGGAGAAAACCATCGCCTCGTTCAAGGCGGTTGTGGCCGGCGAATATGACCACCTGCCCGAAGCTGCGTTCTACATGGTCGGTGACATCGACGAAGTGATCGCTAAAGCCGAGAAAATGGCTGCTGAAGCAGCTTAAGGAGTGATTGATGGCTGAGACCATGCAATTCGATCTGGTGTCGCCCGAACGGAGCCTTGCTTCGTTCGCCGCGACCGAAGTCCAGATCCCTGGCGCCGAAGGCGACATGACCGCGATGCCGGGTCACAGCCCGGTCATCACCACGCTGCGTCCGGGCGTTGTCCGGGTCAAGGCGGCGGACGGCGACAAGAACTATGTCGTCACCAGCGGTTTCGTCGAAGTGACCGCCTCGTCGGTGTCGGTGATCGCAGAGCGGGCGCATGCCGGCTCTGAGGTGACCAAGGCCGATCTCGAGGACGTGATCGCCGAAGCCCGCGCGCGGGCCCAGGCCGCCGCAGCCGAGGACAAGGACGGTGCCGAAAAGTTCGTCGCCGACCTGGTTCACCTGCTGGACGACATGGACTGATCCGAATATTCGGCTCAAAGTATTGAAAAGGCCCCGCTTTGGCGGGGCCTTTGCCTTTTTTATTGCCTATTCTCGGCGAAATCGTTTTCTACTCTGGGTATCGGAGGAAGATGATGAAGAAGATTGACGGCCGCTGTGTCGGCGTGGATCAGGGCAGCCATATCCTGTTTTCGGATTTCGAGGATGATGGCGAGATGTGGTCAGGCACCGGCGCGCGCGCCGTGCGCCGCCGTGTCGACTTTGCCCAGGCCTTCATCGCCATCCCCAGCGTGCAGGTCAGCGTGTCGATGTGGGATATGGATCAGAAAACCAATTTCCGCGCCGATATCTCGGCCGAGGACATCGCCGCCGACGGATTCACCATCGTGTTCAAGACCTGGGGCGACACGCGCGTGGCGCGCATCCGGGCCGACTGGATGGCGATCGGCCCGGTGGGGTTCGATGATGACTGGACGCTATAACGCGATCAGGAATTGACCTGGTAGAGCCCCTCGTAGATCGGCACCAGGGTATTGGTGTCGAACAGCGACGACACGCTGGTGCCGTGCCAGATGTTGAGGATCGCCTGGGCGAACATCGGTGCGGTCGGCACGATGCGGATGTTCGGGGTGTTCAGGATCGCGTCGGTCGGTTCGATCGAGTCGGTGATGACCAGGCTTTTCATGACCGAGTTGCTGATGCGTTCGACGGCGGGGCCCGACAGGACGCCGTGCGAGATATAGGCGTGCACCTCGGTCGCGCCGGCATCCATCAGCACCTCTGCGGCCTTGCACAGCGTGCCGGCGGTGTCGCAGATGTCATCGACGATGATGCATTTCTTGCCGGTGACATTGCCGATCACGGTCATCTCGGCCACTTCGCCCGGCTTTTCGCGGCGCTTGTCGACGATCGACAGCGGCGCGCCGATGCGCTGGGCCAGCTCGCGGGCACGGGCCACGCCGCCCACGTCGGGCGACACGATCATCAGGTCGTCCATCTGACCCTTGAAGTGGTGCTTGATGTCCAGCGCAAAGATCGGAGAGGCATAGAGGTTGTCGACGGGGATGTCGAAGAAGCCCTGGATCTGGGCGGCGTGCAGATCCATGGTCAGAACCCGCTCGATGCCGGCCTCGGCAATCAGGTTGGCCACCAGCTTGGCCGAGATCGGCGTGCGGGCCTTGGTGCGGCGATCCTGGCGGGCATAGCCGAAATAGGGGATCACGGCGGTGACGCGACCAGCGGACGAGCGTTTCATCGCGTCCGAGATGATCAGCAGTTCCATCAGGTTGTCATTCGCCGGGCGCGAGGTCGACTGGATGATGAACATGTCTTCGCCGCGCACGTTCTCGTAAACCTCGACAAAGATCTCCTGGTCGTTGAACCGCTCGACCCGGGCATCGACCAGGTCGATGTTCTTGCCGCGATGCATAGAGATGCGGCGCGCGATGGACGTGGCCAGCGGGCGGTTGGCGTTACCGGAGATCAGCTTGGGTTCGTTCATGGTGGGCATTGCGGCAGGTCCAGATGTCAGAGGATGTGACAGAATCGTGAGTTTGACACCGCTTACCACCCGGTTACGGTCTTGCAAACCTTGACCCGGAACGAGGCGGAAAAATGTCCCATATTGACTACTACTTTTCGGTCCTGTCGCCCTTTGCCTACCTGGCCGGCGACCGCATGGAAACCATTGCCGCCGCGCATGGGGCTACGATCACCTACAAACCGATCGATATCGGCGCGCTTTTCCCGCGCAGCGGCGGCGTGCCCTTGCCCCAGCGCCCCGAGGCCCGGCGCGCCTATCGCCTGAAAGACCTGCAACGCCAGTCGGCGCGGCTGGCAATGCCGCTGACCCTGCAGCCCGCGCATTTCCCCACCAACGCCGCGCCCGCCTCTTATGCGATCATCGCCGCGCAGGCGGCGGGCGGCGGTGATACCGGTGCGTTGGTGCGTGCGGTGCTGCGCGCCTGCTGGGCCGAGGACAAGGACATCGCCGATGACCAAGTGATCCGTGCGTGCCTGATACAGGCGGGGTTTGACGCCGGTGTGGCCGACAAGGGCCTGTTGCTGGGCGCCGAAACCTATGCCCGCAACCTTGAGGATGCCGTCGCCGCCGGTGTGTTCGGATCGCCCTTTTATGTGGTGGATGGGGCAGAACCGTTCTGGGGCCAGGACCGCCTGAATGATCTCGACGATCACCTGCGGGGCGCGTCTTAAAGATCGTCCTCGATCACGTAATCTTCCCATTCCTCGACGGGAATATCCATCTCGGGCACGGTCCAGCCGCGCACCGAAATGCCCGCGCGATGCACGCTGTCCGCGTCGCCCGAAATCAGCGGGTGCCAGTCTTGCAGGGCCTTGCCCTCATGCAGCAGGCGATAGGCGCAGGTGCGGGGCATCCAATAGGCGATGTCGGGCAGGGTGGCGGGCGTCAGAACCACGCATTCGGGCACGATGGATTTGCGCACCTCGTAATGGGCGCAGCGACAGCTGTCGTCATCCAGCAGCCGGCAGGCCACGCGGGTAAAGACCACCTCGCGCGTGTCCTCGTCTTCCAGCTTGTTCAGACAGCATTTGCCGCAGCCGTCGCACAGGGCCTCCCACTCGCGCGGGGTGAGGTTGCGCAGCGGCACCCGTTCCCAGAACCTGTCGCGCAGCCCGTCGCGGCGGATCGGGTCGCGGCTCATAGCGCGGCCAGGATGTCGCGGGCGCGGGCGCAGTCGTCAGTCATCTGAGCGATCAGCGCGTCCAGCCCGTCAAAGGCCATCTCGGGGCGCAGGAACTCGACCAGCGCAACCGACAGGTGCTGGCCGTAGAGATCGCCGTCGAAATCAAAGAGGAAGGTTTCACAGTTGGGCATGTTCTGCCCGAACATCGGCCGTACCCCGATCGAGGCGGCGCCGTCATAGCTGCCCGCCTGCGGGCCGGTCAGGATATCGACCTTGACCGCATAGACGCCAAACCGCGGCGGGTGCAGGCCGGTGATCGACATGTTGGCGGTGGGAAAACCCAGCTCGCGCCCACGCTTTTCGCCATGGATCACCTCGCCCTCGATCCGGTGCCAATGGCCCAGCATCGCGGCGGCCTCGCGGGTCTCGCCCTGCGACAGCGCGTTGCGGATCGCCGTGGAGGACACCGCGCCCGACTGGCCTTCCAGCAGCTCGACGGCCGTGACGCCAAAGCCCATCTGCGCGCCGAACCGTTCCAGGTCGCGCACCGCGCCCTTGCGGCCCTTGCCGAAACAGAAATCGGCCCCCACGACCACATGCGCGGCGCCCATGCCATCGGCCAGAACCTCGCGGGCGAAATCCTCGGGGGTAAAGGCGGCCATGCGGGCGTCAAAGGGGAACTGATACAGATGCTCGACCCCCAGCTTGGCCAGCCGGTTCGACTTGGCCTCGGCATTCATCAGCCGAAAGGGCGGGGCGTCGGGGGCAAAGAATTCGCGCGGGTGGGGCTCGAACGTCAGGATGCCCAGCGGCGCATCGGCATCCGTGGCGGCCGCGCGGGCAATGTCGATCACCCGCTGGTGGCCCAGATGCACACCGTCGAAATTGCCGATCGCGACAGCGGCGCCGCGATCAGCCGGTTTCAAGCCGTTCCAGGAGGTAAAGGTCTTCATCATCCCCCGACCTGCCGGATCCGGCAGCGTGTCAGCCTAGTTGCGGCGCGGCGCCAGAACCTGTGCCTCGCCCTTCAGGACGACCGTATCGCCCACCGCGCAGCGACAATCAAGGGTCACGCGGCCTTTTGCGGGGTCAATCTGGGTGACGGTCACGGTGGTGACGACCACGTCACCCGGCCGCACCGGCGCCTTGAACTGCAGCGACTGGGCCAGATAGATCGTGCCATGGCCCGGCACCTGTTCACCGATCACCGCCGAGATCAGCCCAGCGGTCAGCATGCCATGGGCGATGCGGCCCTTGAACATGGTGGCATTGGCATAGTCGTCATCCAGATGCACCGGGTTCCGGTCGGTGGAAACCTCGGCGAACATCTCGATGTCCTTGTCGGTGACTTCCTTGGACAAAGAGCGCGTCAGCCCGACCTCGAGGTCTTCGAGATAGATGGTGCCGCGGGTGATGGTATCGGTGGTCATAGGTCGTTCCCGTTCTTGAGCAGATGCGCAGCGCATAACCGAAACCGGCAGTCTCGGCAATCCGCCGCGCAATGATTGATCGGATGTGGCGAAAAGGGCGCAACTATGTTGCGCGGCCGATCCTAGCGCAGCATCCCGATTGAATAGGTCGGCGAGATCTGACGTTCCGCCAGATAGGCCTCCAGCGCCTGCGGGTCGGGCTGCCCGTCGCGGGTGCGGGTGTCCTCTGCCGCCAGGCCGCCGGTGATGAACAGGCAATCCAGATCCTCGCCCTGCGCGCCCTGAATATCGGTGCCGATGCCGTCGCCGATGCACAGGATGCTGTCGTCGGGGATCTTGGCGATCTGCGACAGCCGCCGCCGCGCCAGGTCATAGATCGGCGGATGCGGCTTGCCGAAATAGAGGCTCTCGCCGCCCATCTCGGTGTAAAGCTGCGCGATGGCGCCGGCGCACCATTCGCGGGTCTCGCCGCGATCGACCACGATATCGGGGTTGGCGCACAGCAGTTTCATCCGCTTTTGCTTGGCATAGAGCAACTGCGGCTCGACGGCGCGCGGGTCGGCCAGCGGATCGAACGGGCCGGTGCAGACGATGCCCTCGGCCTCGGTCAGATCGACGCGGGTGATCTGGGCAGGGTTCTCGATGATCTGGATCGGGTCGAAAAAGCTGGTCTCGGTCGGGTCGCCGATGAAATAGACCTTATTCCCGACCACGCCCCGAAACATCGCGGCGCGTGCGCTGTCGCCCGAGGTGGCGATCGTATCCCAGGCGCCGCGGTCGACGCCGATCATGTCCAACTGCTTTTCGACCGCACCGCGATGGCGCGGAGAGTTGGTGACCAGCACCACGATACCGCCCTTGGCACGATAGGCCTTAAGCGCCTCGACCGCCTCGGCAAAGGGGCGGCGCCCATCATGCACACAGCCCCACAGATCGACAAACAATGCCTCGTAGGGGGCAGAGATATCGGACAGGGCGTTGATGATCTGGGTCATGTCAGGGCCTTTCGACAGTCGCTTGTTGCTCTCCGTATGCCATTCCCGGGGACGCCAAGCCATGGCAAATATGGCCGAGGCGGAAACATCCGGCCCGGGCGCGCCTTTAGCCGCCGACGCTTTTGAAAAACCGGGGTGTTGTACCTCTGTCCGGGGCAGAGGGGGTGAGGTCGGGAATAGGCAGCCCACCTCCGAACGTCACCAGCAGCCACAGCATCAGTGCCAGAAACAGGTTCACCCCGATCATGGTGTTCAGCATCCACCCAAAGGGCTGTTTGCGGGTCTTGTGGCGGATCATCCGCTGGCCCAGCTTTAGTGCGGGCCAGCCCCCGCAAGCGGCCAGCGTCAGGAAGGTGGTTTCCGACACGCGCCATCCGCGCTGACGGGCCTGGTGTTTGTCCCATGCGAACAGCACGAACGACCAGAGATTGACACCAAGCAGGGCCAGCGGCCAGAGCATGATATTCATATGATACTCGTAAGAAAAAAGGCGCGCCCGATCGGGCGCGCCTAAAACATGGTCAGACCCGGATCAGAGAGTCAGGTTCGGAATGATCTGCTTTTTGCGCGACATGATGCCGGGCAGGACAACGGTGTCGCCGCTGACAGTCGCGCCAAACGATTTCTCGGCCACGGTTTTCACCAGGTCGTTGGGCACCAGCAGGGTGGCCTCTTCCTTGATGATGTCGACGACGAACAGCAGCACCTCGTCCACGCCATCTTCGGCGGCGACGGTCTTGAAGCTTTCCATCAGGCTGGCTTTGCGGTCCAGCGGGATCTGCGGCGCGGTGGTTTCCAGAACCGAGACGCGGAATTTCTTGCCGCCCACTTCGTATTCCTTCGAATCCATGCGGATCAGCTCGGCATCCGAAAAGGCCGACACGTCCGACTTGGCGGCGAACAGCTCGGCGGCATAGTCGGCGACGTTCACGCCCAGATCGGCGGCCAGCGCGGCCACGACTTCGCGGTCACGGTCGGTGGTGGTGGGCGAGCGGAATTCCAGCGTGTCCGAGATGATGCAGGACAGAGCGGCGCCCTTGATGGCGTCGGGCATCTTGGCGGCGTCGTCGCCCATCAGGTCGACCATGATGGTGGCGGTGCAGGCCAGCGGACGGATGGTGATGTCGATCGGGCCCTTGGTTTCCAGGCCGCCGACCAGCTTGTGGTGGTCGATGATCGCCTGGATGTCGGCGTCGTTGATGGCGTCGGGCAACTCGGCGGGGTTGTTGGTGTCAACGATCACGACCGGGGCGCCGGCCTCGACGCCGCTGATGATCTCGGGCTTGTCCAGGTTCCAGCGTTCCAGAACAAAGGCGGCCTCGGTGTTGGGTTCGCCCAGCAGCTTGGCTTCGGCGGGGGTGCCTTTCACCTCGGTCAGATACCAGGCCCAGACGATGGGCGAGCCGGTCGAGTCGGTGTCGGGGGATTTGTGGCCGAATACTTGGATGGTCATGATGATTGTCCGGTTATGTGTCGATTTCGGCGTTCTTATAGGCGGCGCGGGCGCGGTTGTCACGCACGCTAGCGCTGACAGATGTGGTGCAAATGCTGCACTGCCGCGAAAATCGAGCGCCTTGCGCGGCGGGGCAGGGCGCGAAATAGTGGTGACATGAGCAAACCCCGCGAAACAGACCTCTACGCGCCGCTCAAGGCGTTCCTTGTGGCGCAGGGCTATGAGGTCAAGGCCGAGGTCGCCGCCGCCGATCTGGTGGCCTGTCGCGGCGACGAAGAGCCGGTCATCGTCGAGATGAAAACCGGCTTTACCCTCAGCCTGTTTCACCAGGCCGTGGCCCGGCAGGCGATTTCCGATCTGGTCTATATCGCGGTGCCGCGCGGCACCGGGCGCCGCTATTCCCGGTCGCTGGCCGAGAACCGCGCGATGTGCCGGCGCCTGGGCCTGGGTCTGCTGACGGTGCGGCTGCGCGACGGGCTGGTCGAGCCCCATCTCGACCCCGCGCCCTACCAGCCGCGCAAATCGGTGGCGCACCAGCAGCTGATGCTGCGCGAGTTCGCCCGCAGGGTGGGTGACCCCAATACCGGCGGCATGACCCGCGCCAAGCTGGTGACCGCCTATCGCCAGGATGCGCTGCGCTGTGCCGCGCATCTGCGGGCGAACGGCCCGACCAAGGGCGCGCATGTGGCCCGCGCCTGCGAAGTGCCCAATGCCACGCGGATCATGGCGACCGATCACTATGGCTGGTTCCACCGGATCAGCCCCGGCATCTATGACCTGACCCCCAAGGGCACCGAGGCTTTGGGCGTCTATTCCGACACTTTGGCAATGCTTGAACAGAGCCCCTGAAAACACGGCAGAAAATGCTGCTGTGCAGCATTCCGGCGCCCCGGAAATTTGCCGGAATTTTTTCCGGGGGGCACTGTTGACTCACCCATGGGCCACCCTTAACTACGCTCCGTTAGCACTCGATAAGGATGAGTGCTAATCAGGGATTAACATGAACCAAGGAGCGTTCAGAAATGGCATTCACTCCGCTTCACGACCGCGTGCTGGTCGAGCGCGTTGAGAGCAACGAAAAAACCTCGGGTGGTCTGATCATCCCCGATAGCGCCAAAGAAAAGCCCGCCGAGGGCGTGATCGTGGCCGTTGGCGCCGGCGCCAAGGATGAAGACGGCGACCGCATCGCCATGGACGTGAAAGTTGGCGACCGCGTGCTGTTCGGCAAATGGAACGGTCAGGAAGTCACCATCGACGGCAAAGAGCTGCTGATGATGAAAGAGTCCGACATCATGGGCATCCTGTCGTAAGACAGCCGCCTTTTCACGAAATTCCAATTTAGTTCAGGAGCAAGCAAATGGCTGCTAAGGACGTCAAGTTCAACACCGATGCCCGCAACCGCATGCTGAAAGGCGTGAACATCCTTGCGGATGCCGTCAAGGTGACCCTCGGCCCCAAAGGCCGCAACGTTGTCATCGACAAATCGTTCGGTGCCCCGCGCATCACCAAGGACGGTGTGTCGGTTGCCAAGGAAATCGAACTGGAAGACAAGTTCGAAAACATGGGCGCGCAGATGGTGAAAGAAGTCGCCTCGCGCACCAATGACGAGGCCGGCGACGGCACCACCACCGCCACCGTACTGGCCCAGGCCATCGTCAAGGAAGGCATGAAATCGGTTGCCGCTGGCATGAACCCGATGGATCTCAAGCGCGGCATCGACCTGGCCACCGCCAAGGTCGTCGAGGCCATCAAGGCCGCTGCCCGCCCCGTCACCGACAGCGACGAAGTTGCCCAGGTCGGCACCATCTCGGCCAACGGCGAATCCGAAATCGGCCGTCAGATCGCCGATGCGATGCAGAAAGTCGGCAACGAAGGCGTGATCACCGTCGAGGAAAACAAGGGTCTGGAAACCGAGACCACCGTCGTCGAAGGCATGCAGTTCGACCGTGGCTACCTGTCGCCCTATTTCGTCACCAACCCCGACAAGATGATCGCCGAGCTGGAAGACTGCATCATCCTGCTGCACGAAAAGAAACTGTCGTCGCTGCAGCCGATGGTTCCGCTGCTGGAATCGGTGATCCAGTCGCAGAAGCCGCTGCTGATCATTGCCGAGGATGTCGAAGGCGAAGCCCTGGCCACCCTGGTCGTGAACAAGCTGCGCG
This sequence comes from Actibacterium sp. XHP0104, assembly GCF_025751515.1. Classification (GTDB taxonomy): domain Bacteria; phylum Pseudomonadota; class Alphaproteobacteria; order Rhodobacterales; family Rhodobacteraceae; genus Actibacterium_D. Next base: position 94,719 of record NZ_JAOWLE010000005.1, on the reverse strand, counting down.
GCGGTCTCAAGATCGCTGCCGTCAAGGCCCCCGGCTTTGGCGATCGCCGCAAGGCCATGCTGCAGGACATCGCTATCCTGACCGGCGGTCAGGTGATCAGCGAAGACCTGGGCATGAAGCTGGAAAACGTCACCATCGACATGCTGGGTTCGGCCAAGAAAGTGGCCATCTCGAAAGAGGAAACCACCATCGTTGACGGTGCTGGCGAGAAAGCCGAGATCCAGGCGCGTGTCGCCCAGATCCGCACCCAGATCGAGGAAACCACCTCGGACTACGACCGTGAAAAGCTGCAGGAACGCGTGGCCAAGCTGGCTGGCGGTGTGGCCGTCATCCGCGTTGGCGGCATGACCGAAGTCGAAGTGAAAGAGCGCAAGGACCGCGTCGATGACGCTCTGAACGCCACCCGCGCTGCCGTGCAGGAAGGCGTGATCGTCGGCGGTGGTGTTGCCCTGGTGCAGGCCGGCAAATCGCTGGATGGCCTGACCGGTGCCAACGCCGACCAGGACGCCGGTATCGCCATCGTGCGCCGTGCCCTCGAGGCCCCGCTGCGCCAGATCGCCGAGAACGCCGGCGTTGACGGTGCCGTGGTTGCCGGCAAGGTGCGTGAATCGACCGACCTGACCTTTGGCTTCAACGCTCAGACCGAAGAATATGGCGACATGTTCAAATTCGGCGTGATCGACCCGGCCAAGGTGACCCGCACCGCGCTGGAGGATGCGTCTTCGGTTGCCGGTCTGCTGATCACCACCGAGGCCATGGTTGCCGACAAGCCGCAAAAAGAAGGCGCCGCCGGTGGCGGCATGCCCGACATGGGCGGCATGGGCGGCATGATGTAAGCCACCCGGCACAAGACTTGGGAAAGGGGGCCTTCGGGCCCCCTTTTTCGTGGCCGGTTACATCACCAGCCGTTCCAGCGGGTCATAGCTGGTGCAGCCGTCCCACTCGAACACCACCCGCGGCAGGCTGTCGGGCTTGTAGCGGATCGTGTTCAGCCCGGCGCGGCTAAAGAACTGCCGGTCGGTCACCACGCCGGCCGGATCGGTCCAGCGATGATCGACCGTGCCGCCAACCAGGCCGCAGCGAAAGAACAGCTCGACCTGGTGAAAGCCGCTTTTGGGATCGTGAAATTCATTGACCAGAACCAGCGCGCCCACGGTGATCGTCAGCCCGGTTTCCTCATGCACCTCGCGCATCAGATTGTCGGGAATCGACTGGCCGCGCTCGACCCCGCCGCCGGGTGCGCACCACAGATCGCTTTTGCCATTGGGAAAGGCATTGACCAGCAACACCCGGTCGTCATGCACGATCAGGGCTCGGGCGGCTAGTCGGGGGCTACGCGAGGTCATGACGCGCATCCTAGCCCTGCGCGGCGGGTCAGGAAAGCCCGACCTCGCACTATGGCAAAGCCATGCCTATATCGGCGGGATGCGGTGGATTGCGACCCTTGTCCTGATGCTGGTGCCGTCGGCCCTGTGGGCCGACTGCGTGGTAATGGTGCACGGGCTGGCGCGCTCGACCGGGTCATTCGCGGTGATGGCCGAGGCGGTCAAGGCGCGCGGCTATGATGTGCGGCGCGTGGGCTATCCCTCGACCAGCGCCCCGATCGCCGATCTGGCCGCGCTGTTGCCCAAGGCGGTGGAAAGCTGCCCGCCCGGCAAGGTGCATTTCGTGACCCATTCGATGGGGGGCATCCTGCTGCGGCAATGGCTGGCAGGTGCCGAGTTCGACCGGATGGGCCGCGCGGTGATGCTGGGCCCGCCCAATCACGGGTCGGAGCTGGTCGACAAGATGGGCGCCTGGCGGCTGTTCCAGGTGGTCAACGGCCCGGCGGGGATGCAGCTGGGCACCGGCCCCGGCGCCGTGCCGAACCGGCTGCCCGACGTCGCGTTTCCGCTGGGCGTGATCGCCGGCTATCGCAGCCTGAACCCGGCCTATTCGCAGATGATCCCCGGACCCGATGACGGCAAGGTCTCGGTCGCCTCGACCCGCGTGGCGGGGATGCAGGCCCATATCGCGCTGCCGGTCACGCATACCTATATGGCCAACAACCCGCTGGTGATCGCGCAGGTGATCACCTTTATCGAGACCGGCCATTTCGACCCCGCGATGGGCTATGCCGATGCCGTGGGCGTGATCCTGCCCTAGCGATCACCGATTGCGCGGATGCGGGGAACAAGGCAGGGTGGCGCCATGCGCCTGATCCTGCTGACCATTCTGACCATGATCGCCTTTGCCGCCAACTCGGTTCTGAACCGGCTGGCGCTAACTGACGGCGCCATGGGGCCAGCGGCCTTTGCGGCGATCCGGTTGGGGGCGGGGGCAGTGATGCTGGCCGTGCTGGTGCTGACCTCGCGGCGCGGCGGCATGGGCCTGTTTGGGCCGGGACGCGCCACCGGAGTGCTGTCGCTGACCCTCTATATGCTGGGGTTTTCCTTTGCCTATGTCAGCCTGCCCGCCGGGCTGGGCGCGTTGCTGCTGTTCGGCGGCGTGCAGGTGACGATGTTCGCGGGCGCGGTGATCGGAGGTGACGAGGTGCCGCCCCTGCGCTGGCTGGGCGCGGGCGTGGCATTTGCCGGGCTGGCGTGGCTGCTGTGGCCGGCAGGCGTGTCGGCCCCGCCGCTGGTGCCTGCGCTGCTGATGGCGGCGGCGGCGCTGGGCTGGGGCATCTATTCGCTGGTTGGTCGTGGCGCGGCCGACCCGCTGCAATCGACCGCGGCGAATTTCCTGCTGGCCGCACCACTGGCGGTGATCGTCTTTGCCCTGCGCCCCGATCAGGTCAGCGCCCAGGGCATGGCGCTGGCGGTGGCCTCGGGCGCGATCACCTCGGGGATGGGCTATGCGCTGTGGTATGCGATTCTGCCGTCACTGGGCGCCTCGCGCGCGGCGGTGGCGCAGCTGACCGTGCCGATCATCGCCATGGCCGGCGGCATGGCCTTTCTGGCCGAGCCGCTGACCACGCGGTTCGTCATCGCCGCCGCGTTGGTGCTGGGCGGGGTGGGCGTGTCGCTGATGCGGCGTTAGCCGCGCGCCGGGCCAAGGCGCCGGTTGGCGTGGCCCATCTTGCGGCCCGGTTTGACATCGGCCTTGCCATAGAGATGCAGCCCCACGGCCGGATCGCGCGCCAGATCGGGCACCAGGCCCATGTCATCGCCGATCAGGTTCAGCATCTGGATATCCGAGTGCCGCGATCCGTCGCCCAGCGGCCAGCCCACCACGGCGCGGATATGCTGTTCGAACTGGTCGATCATGCAGCCGTCTTGCGTCCAGTGGCCCGAGTTGTGCACACGCGGTGCGATCTCGTTCACGATCAGCCCCGCGCGGGTCACGAACAGCTCGACCCCCATCACGCCAACATAATCCAGCGCGTTCAGGATGCGCCCGGCCAGCAGCACCGCATCGGTGCGCTGGGCGCCGGTCAGATTGGCGGGCAGGGTGGTGGTGTGCAGGATGCCGTCTTTGTGGACGTTCTCGCCCGGGTCGAAACAGGCGACCTCTCCGGTGACGCCGCGCGCGGCGATCACCGACACCTCGTGGCTGAACTCGACGAACCCTTCCAGGATCGAGGGCGCACCGGCCATGGCGTCAAAGGCGGCATCGGCCTGATCGGGCGACATGATCCGCGCCTGGCCCTTGCCGTCATAGCCAAAGCGGCGGGTTTTCAGAATGCCGGGCGCGCCGACACTGGCCAATGCGGCGGTTAGGTCATCGCGCGTATCAACGGCGGCAAAGGGCGCGGTTTTCAGGCCCAGCCCGGCCAGGAATTCCTTTTCGGTCAGCCGGTCCTGGCTGACGCGCAGCGCCTCGCGGCCGGGGCGGATCGGGCGGATCGATTCCAGCACGTCCAGCGCCGAGGTCGGGATGTTCTCGAATTCATATGTGATGACATCGACGGCGGCGGCAAAGGCGCGCAGGGCGTCGTGGTCATCATAGGGGGCGGTGGTAACGGCATGGGCCACATCGGCGGCGGGCGGGTTGGCGCCCGGTTCATAGATGTGGCATTTGAACCCCAGCCGCGAGGCCGCGACCGACAGCATCCGGCCCAGCTGGCCGCCGCCCAGAATGCCGATTGTTGCGCCGGTTTGCAGCATCTCAGTCATCGCTGGGCTCGTCCGGGATAGAGGCTGACAGGGCGTCGCGCCAGGCATCCAGCCGCGCGGCCAGCGCCGGGTCGTTGATCGCCAGAATGCCCGCGGCCATCAGCCCGGCATTCGACGCGCCCGCAGCCCCGATGGCCATGGTCGCCACCGGAAAGCCCTTGGGCATCTGCACGATGGAATAGAGACTGTCGACACCCGACAGGGCCTTGGTTTGCACGGGAACGCCGATCACCGGCACGCGGGTCTTGCTGGCCATCATGCCGGGCAGATGCGCGGCGCCACCAGCACCGGCGATGATCACCTGCAAGCCGCGGTCGACGGCGGTTTTTCCATAGCTCCACAAACGGTCGGGGGTGCGGTGGGCCGAGACGATCTTGGCCTCATAGGCGATGCCCAGTTCATCCAGAATATCGGCGGCCAGTTTCATGGTCGGCCAGTCCGATTGACTGCCCATGATGATGCCCACTTTGACGTCGCTCATGCTGCCCTCGCTTGTTTGGAGGCGGCACTATAGCGGGAACGCGGGCTTACGCAATGATGTCGGGGGTCAGCTGGTCTTCGAGCGCGGCAATGCGATCTTTCAGTGTCAGTTTCTGCTTTTTCAGCCGCCGCACGGTGAACTGATCGGCCACGCCGCCCTTTTCCTCGAGCGCACGAATGGCCTCGTCAAGATCGCGATGCTCGCGCTTGAGAACCTCCAGCTTTAGCCGCAGGACTTCTTCGGTGTTCATCTCGCTGGCGATGTTCATATGTGCTCGGCTGAATCAGGTGCCTCTGACCCGTAACATAGTCACTCGGGGGCCATTCGGGAAGAGCGCCCTTGCGCATCGGCGGGCGGGTTCCCATATTTCCATCAAGGTCGCCGTTGAACGGGACCGTGGAATTCAGGTCGCTTACTCAAGGACTTGCGGAGATGACGAAACTGACCCTTGGCTCGCACCCCTACATGCTGGGTTTCGAGCAGCTTGAACGCCTGCTGGAGCGCAACGCGAAATCTGGCAACGAAGGCTATCCCCCGTTCAACATCGAACAGACATCCGAGCGCGGATACCGCATCACGCTGGCCGTGGCGGGGTTCCGCGAGCAGGATCTGTCGATCACCGTCGAAGACCGGCAACTGGTCATTCGCGGCCGTCAGGCCGACGAGGACGAGACCCGCGTCTTTCTGCACCGTGGCATCGCCGCGCGGCAGTTCCAGCGCAGCTTTGTGCTGGCCGATGGGGTCGAGGTCGCCGGCGCGACCATGGAGAACGGGCTGTTGCATGTCGATCTCAGCCGCACCGACCCTCAAACGGTGGTGCAGACGATCCGCATCAACAAGGCCTGACAGGCAAAGGGGAAACGCGATGAACACGAAATACGAGTTCCTGCCCGATGACGGCGACCGGATCGTCTATGTGCGCCCGGTGGCTGTGGCCGACCTGCCCGAAGAGGTGCAGGAACAGGCCCAGGGCATGGAAGAACTTTACGCCGTGCATGATTCGAACGGCGAGCGCCTGGCGCTGGTGCGCGACCGGACGCTGGCCTTCATCCTGGCGCGACAGAACGACCTGTCGCCCGTGACCGTGCACTGACAACAGACGCCAGAAATGCAAAAGGCCCCGGCAATCGCCGGGGCCTTTGTCGTTTCGGGGGCGGGCCTTATTGCAGGCCGATCAGACCCAGCGATTCCAGCTTCAGCAGAACCTGATGCGCGCAATGGTCGACATCGGTGCTTTCGGTCTCGAGGCGCAGCTCGGGGTTCAAAGGCACATCATAGGGGTCAGAGATGCCGGTGAATTCCTTGATCTTGCCTTCGCGCGCCAGTTTATACAGGCCCTTGCGGTCACGGCGTTCGCATTCCTCGATCGTGGTGGCGATATGCACTTCGACAAAGGCGCCATACTGTTCGATGTCTTCGCGAACCGCGCGGCGGGTGGTGGCATAGGGCGCGATCGGGGCGCAGATGGCGATGCCGCCATTCTTGGTGATCTCGCTGGCCACGTAACCAATGCGGCGGATGTTCAGGTCGCGGTGTTCCTTGCTGAAGCCCAGCTCGGACGACAGGTTCTTGCGCACGATGTCACCGTCCAGCAGCGTCACCGGGCGGCCGCCCATCTCCATCAGCTTGACCATCAGCGCGTTGGCGATGGTCGATTTGCCCGAGCCCGAGAAACCGGTGAAGAACACGGTAAAGCCCTGCTGCGAGCGCGGCGGCGAGGTGCGGCGCAGTTCTTTCACCACTTCGGGGAACGAGAACCATTCCGGGATCTCCAGACCTTCGCGCAGACGGCGGCGCAGCTCGGTACCCGAGATGTTCAGGATCGTGACATTGTCCTTGTCCGCGATCTCGTCATTGGGTTCGTACTGGGCGCGTTCCTGCACATAGACCATGTGTTTGAAGTCGACCATCTCGATGCCCATTTCCTCTTGATGCTGGCGGAACAGGTCCTGCGCATCATAGGGGCCATAGAAATCGTCACCGGCGCTGTTCTTGCCGGGGCCGGCGTGGTCGCGGCCGACGATGAAATGGGTGCAGCCGTGGTTCTTGCGGATCAGACCGTGCCACACAGCCTCGCGCGGGCCGGCCATGCGCATCGCCAGGTTCAAGAGCGACATGGTGGTGGTCGATTGCGGGTATTTGTCCAGCACGGCCTCGTAGCAGCGCACGCGGGTAAAGTGATCGACATCGCCCGGCTTGGTCATGCCGACAACCGGATGGATCAGCAGGTTGGCCTGGGCCTCACGTGCGGCGCGGAAGGTCAGCTCCTGGTGGGCGCGGTGCAGCGGGTTGCGGGTCTGGAAGGCCACGACCTTGCGCCAGCCCAGCTTGCGGAAATAGGCGCGCAGCTCGTTCGGGGTGTCGCGGCGGGCCTTGAAATCATAATGCACGGGCTGCTGGATGCCGGTGATCGGGCCGCCCAGATAGACGGGGCCGGCGACGTTGTGCAGGTAGTTGACGGCCGGGTGGGCCTGATCATCGGCGCCGAATACCTTTTCGGCCTCGCGGGCCTTGTTGGGCGTCCAGCGGTCGGTGACGCTCATGATCGCCAGGATCACGCCTTCCTGGTCGCGCAGCGCGATGTCCTGGCCCGGTTCGAGGCCCTCGGCGAATTTCTCGGACACGTCCAGCGTGATCGGCATCGGCCACAGCGAGCCGTCGGCCAGGCGCATGTTCTCGACAACGCCGTTGTAATCTTCTTCGCCCAGGAACCCCTTGAGCGGGTTGAACCCGCCATTCATCAGCAGTTCCAGATCGCAGATCTGGCGCGGGGTCAGATCCCAGCTGGGCAGGTTGCCGGCTTCGTCTTTCAGCTTCAGCGCGCTTTCATGGCTCACGTAAAGCTCTGTGATCGGGGCGAGATTATTGTTTATGGGCATATCGTCACTCGGAATAAGAAGGGGCGGTTTCGGCGCTGGGTAACGCCGTTTGGGCCGGAATATCAACCTTCGGCGACGTTTATTTTGCAACTGCGGCGAAATGAACGCTAAAGCCAGCGTTTTCGGGAAAATTGTTTCGAAAAGCTTCGGCAATCAAAACTCCGGCCCCGACAAACAGGGGCCAGAGTCGCTTTCGCGGGAATTATTCGTTTTCGGCCAGCCAGCGCTCGGCCTCGAGTGCGGCCATGCAGCCCATGCCGGCACTGGTGACGGCCTGACGGTATTTGTGGTCGGTCAGGTCACCCGCGGCAAAGACGCCGGGGATGCTGGTTTCGGTGCTGTCGGGCTTGGTCACGACATAGCCGCCCATGTGGGTTTCCAGCTGATCCTTGACCAACTCGGATGCCGGGGCATGGCCGATGGCGACGAAAAAGCCCTTGCAGGGCACTTCGGTGATCTCGCCGGTTTCGACATGCTTGGCGCGCACGGCCTCGACCCCCAACGGATTGTCGCCGCCGGTGATCTCGTCGATGGCGTGGTTCCACAGGATCTCGACCTTGGGGTTCTTGAACAGGCGGTCCTGCAGGATCTTTTCCGACCGCAGGCTGTCGCGGCGATGGATCAGCGTGACCTTGGAGGCGAAATTGGTCAGGAACAGCGCCTCTTCGACGGCCGTGTTGCCGCCGCCGACCACGACCACCTCTTGCCCGCGATAGAAGAACCCGTCGCAAGTGGCGCAGGCCGAGACGCCAAAGCCTTTGAATTTCTCTTCAGAGGGCAGGCCCAGCCATTTCGCCTGGGCGCCGGTCGCCAGGATCAGCGCGTCGCAGGTGTAGGTGGTGCCGCTGTCGCCATGGGCGGTAAACGGGCGTTTCGACAGGTCGAGGCTGGTGATGATGTCACCGATGATCTCGGTCCCGACAGAGCGGGCGTGCTCTTCCATCTTGATCATCAGCTCGGGGCCCTGGATCTCGACCTCGCCGGGCCAGTTCTCGACCTCGGTGGTGATGGTCAGCTGGCCGCCCGGCTGAATGCCCTGGATCAGCACCGGTTCCAGCATCGCGCGCGAGGCATAGACAGCCGCCGTATAGCCCGCCGGGCCCGACCCGATAATCAGAACCTTGCTGTGTTTCGTCTCGCCCATGATCGGCCCCCTCAATTGTGACATGTCGGATATAGACACCCGCCGCGCGGGGTGAAAGCCCCCTGTGCGCCTATGACCGGCCTCGATAGAGCGGTTCAAAAAATTACTCAAGTGCGAAATATTATTGCGCACCATCTGACCCGCGCGTATTATTCGCGAAAATGGAGGGCAGTCATGGCGGGCGCGAAACTCGATCCGATCGACAGAAAGATTCTGGCCGAGCTTCAGGCGGATGGCCGGATGACCAACGTCGAATTGGCCAAGCGCGTGGGCATTTCTGCGCCGCCGTGTCTGCGGCGCGTGCGTACGCTGGAGGAAACCGGCTATATCAAGGGCTATCACGCCGATGTCGATGCGCGCGAGCTGGGCTTTGAGGTTCAGGTTTTCGCCATGGTTGGCCTGCAAAGCCAGGCCGAGGCCGACCTGTCGGCCTTTGAGGCACGCTGCCGCGGGTGGCCCCTTGTACGCGAATGTCACATGCTGAACGGCGAGGTCGATTTCATCCTGAAATGCGTGGCCCCCGATCTCAGCACCTTTCAAAGCTTTCTGACCGAGCAGCTGACCGCCGCCGACAATGTGGCCAGCGTCAAGACCTCGCTGGTGATCCGCTGCGCCAAGGATCAGCCGGGCGTGCCTTTTGACGTGCTCGAGGCGCGGATCAACCGCCAGGCCTAGGACCACCTAGTCGCGCACCGGGTCCTTGTGAATGATCACCTGGGCATTCGGATAGGCCTCGATCAGCGCGCGTTTCAGCCCGGCGCCGATGGCATGGGCGTCGTGCAGGCTTTGATTGCCGTCCAGCTCGATATGCAGATTGATGAACAGCTGACTGCCGGCGGTGCGGGTCTGCAGGTCGTGAAACCCGTAAAGGCCGGGCCAGTTGCGGGCGATCTCGGCAATGCCGGCGACGATCTCGGGGTCGGCCGAGCGATCCATCAACGCATGCCACGCGCCCGAGCCGATATTCACCGCCCCCACGCCCAGCATCACAGCCGCACCCATCGCGACCACGCTGTCGACGCCCTGCAGCCCGAACTGGGCCGAGGCCCACAGCGCCAGAATCGCCCCCAGGTTGGGCAGCAGGTCGCCCAGGTAATGCAACTGATCGGCCTTGACCACGCGGCTGCCGGTGCGGGCCGCGACGCGGCGCTGCCACAGCACCAGCCCCAGCGTCAGCACCACCGACACGGCCATCACCACCATGCCGCGCCCCTCGGACATCAGCTGCACGGGCGCGTCCGACACGATGCGCCGCAGCCCGGCCCAAAAGATCACGCCGGCCGAAACAAGGATGAACAGCGCCTGGCCCAGCGCCGCCAGATCCTCGGCCGAGCTGTGCCCGAAATGGTGGTCTTCATCGGCGGGGCGGGCGGCATAGATGATCGCCGCAAGCCCCCCCAGCGAGATCATCAGATCCATCGCGCTGTCGGCCAGCGAGGCCGCGATCGACAGGGCGTGGGTCTCGCCCAGCGCCCATAGTTTCAGCACCACCAGCGTCGCGGCGACCCCGACCGAGGCCAGCCCGGCGGACATGTTCATCAGATGCGGTTTTTCAGACATGGGGCGTTCCGATCTAGGCCCTATCCATCTAGCCCAAGCCGCCCGGCCGGGCAACGCGGCGCGTTTACTCGAACACCTCGTCTGTGCGCACGCCCCACAGGGTCGATTTCTGCACCCAGCCCTTTACCCGCCCGGCTTTGACCTGGCACCAGTCCAGCGTGCATTGCTCTAGCCAGGCGATCACGCCGCGTTCGGCATGGGCCACGACCTGCGACTCGGCGCTGGGGCTGCGATGCAGGTTCTGCATCTCGGCCTCGATCAGCACGGTGCGCACGCCCGACAGCAATGAATAATGCATCCAGCCGCCCATGCCGTCCTGATCGCGCACCCGGCGCCAGTGGCCATATTCGCCCGTGATTTCCAGCGGTTGGTTGCGGTGTTTATAGACCCAGTCGATGCGATGGGTCTGGCCGGGGCCGTGCCGGGCATAGCCTTCGGCGGCCTTCAGCGACACGTATCGCGGGATTGGCAGGTTCGTCACCGACCCACGTTCCTGCGCCCCTGCCACGCCCAGTGACAGGGCAGTCATCAGAACTGCCAGAAAAACTGCCCGCATTATGCCTCTTGTTCCCTTTGTCGCAGGGTTTTGTCGGTGACGGGGTCTTGTGCATCCCCTGATCTTCCGACACTTTGCCACTACGGAGATGGGTTGAAAAGAACAGGGAGAATGTGAATGCCCGCAGAACGCCTGACTGTTGTTGTTACGCGACGGTTGCCCGGGGTCTTTGAGGCCCGGCTGAAAGAGCTGTTCGATGTCGAGCTGCGCGAGACAGACGAGCCGATGACTCAGCAAGAGCTGGCCGACGCGATGCAGCGCTGTGACGTGCTGGTGCCCACCATCACCGACCGCATTGACGCCGGCCTCTTGGCTCGCGCCAGCGAGCGCCTGCGCCTGATCGCCAACTATGGCGCCGGCGTCGACCACATCGACGTTCACAGCGCCCGTCAGCGCGGCATTCTGGTGTCGAACACCCCCGGCGTTGTCACCGATGACACCGCCGACATGACCATGGCGCTGCTGCTGGCCGTGACCCGCCGCATTCCCGAAGGTCTGGCCGTGATGCAAAAGGGCGAATGGGGCGGCTGGGCCCCCGGCGCGATGCTGGGCCACCGTGTGGGTGGCCGCCGTCTGGGCATCATCGGCATGGGCCGCATCGGCCAGGCCGTTGCCCGCCGCGCCGTGGCCTTTGGCCTTGAGGTCCATTACCACAACCGCCGCCGCCTGCGCCCCGAGATCGAGGCCGAGACCAACGCCACCTATTGGGACGACCTCGACGAGATGGTCCAGCGCATGGATGTCATCTCGATCAACTGCCCGCATACGCCCGACACCTTCCACCTGATGGATGCGCGTCGCCTGCGGATGATGAAAGAGAACTCGGTCATCGTGAACACGTCGCGCGGCGAGGTGATCGACGAGAACGCCCTGGTGCGCCAGCTGCGCGCCGGCTCGATCGCCGGTGCCGGTCTGGACGTGTTCGAAGGCCGCTCTGGCGTCAACACCGAGCTGCGCGAGCTGCCCAACGTGGTGCTCTTGCCGCATATGAGCTCGGCCACGGTCGAAGGCCGTGTCGAGATGGGCGAAAAGGTTCTGTTGAACATCAAGACCTTTGCCGACGGCCACCGCCCGCCCGATCAGGTCGTTCCGGCGATGCTTTAAGCGACCCATGTCGCTTTTCCGCCTCTAAATGTCGGGCTGATTTCTCCGGCGCGCGCGGGCTGCTGCATTAATGTGATCAGCAGCCCCAGCGCAGGAGAGTCGCCGCCATGAAAACCCATGTCAAAGCCCTGGTCGTCGGTGGCGGTGCTGTCGGCGCCTCTGTTGCCTATCATCTTGGCCGCGCGGGCTGGGACACGATGCTGTTGGAGCGTGACGAGCTGACCGCGGGCAGCACCTGGCATGCGGCGGGCCTATTGCCCTATTTCAACATGTCCTTTGCGACGACGCATATCCACGACTACTCGATCAAGTTCTATAAGACGCTCGAGGCCGAAACCGGCCTGAACCCCGGCTTTTCCATCGTCGGCAACCTGCGCATGGCCCAGACGCAGGATCGCATGGACGAATACATGCTGTACGCCAGCACCGCCGAAACCTGCGGCGTGCCCTATGAATGGATGACCCCGGCGCAGATCAAGGACCGCTGGCCGCTGGTCCGCACCGAGGATCTGAAGGGCGCGATCTATCACCCCACCGATGGCTACATCAACCCGGCCGATGTGACCCAGGCCATGGCCAAGGGCGCGCGCCAGTTCGGCGTGACCATCGAACGCCGCTGGCAGGTCGATGCCTATGAATGGACCGGGTCGGAATGGCGCGTGACCTGCACCAAGATGGTGGAAAAGGGCGGCAACCTCGTGCCCTCGGACGAACAGGTCGTGATCACCGCCGAACATGTCGTCACCGCCACCGGCAACCATTCGCAACGCACCGCGCGGATGCTGGGTCTCAAGACCCCGGCCATCCCGGTGGAACACCAGTTCATCGTCACCGAACCCGACCCGGCGCTGGTCGCATGGCGCAAGGCGGGCAACCCCGAACATCCCGTGCTGCGCGATGCTGACGCCAAATGGTATGTGCGCGAGGAACGCGGCGGCTGGATCCTTGGCCCCTATGAGCGTAACGCCCCCGCGCGCTTTGCCTACGGCGTGCCCGACAGCTTTCGCGCCGATCTCTTCCCGCTTGATCTGGAGCGGATCGAAGAAGAATACATGTCGATGATCCATCGCATCCCGTCCTCGGAAACGGTGGGGCTAAAGGACGATTTCAACGGCCCGATCTGCTACACGCCCGACGGCAACCCGCTGCTTGGCCCCGCGCCGGGCCTGCGCAACATGTGGCTGGCCGAGGGCTTTAGCTTTGGCATCACCGCCGCGGGCGGCACCGGTTATTACCTGGCGCAGCTGATGACCCAGGGCGAGGCCGAGATCGACATGGCCTCGCTTGACCCGAAACGGTTCGGCGGCTGGATGACCACCGACTATGCCGTGGCCAAGAACGAAGAGGCCTACGAGCACGTCTATATCCTGCACCACCCCGACGAGGAACGCCCCGCCGCACGGCCCCTGCGCACCTCGCCCGCCTATGATCGGCAAAAAGCCCGTGGCGCGCAGTTCGGGCAGGTCAACGGCTGGGAACGCCCGAACTATTACGCCCCTGAGGGCTTCAACGACCATGACGCCCGCAGTTTCCGCCGCGGCGGCTGGTGGCAATATGCCGTGGACGAGGCAAAGGCCATCCGCGAAACCGCCGGCCTGATCGACGCGACCGCATTCACCAAACACCTGGTGCGCGGGCCGGGGGCGACGGCCTTCCTTGACTGGTTCACCACCAACAAACTGCCCAAGGTCGGACGGATCAACCTGACCTACGCCCTTAGCTCGGCCGGGACCACCCGCACCGAATACACCATCGTGCGCCTGGCCGAGGGCGAATACTACCTCGTGTCGGCAGGCGCATGGCAGGCCTATGACCACGACTACCTGATCAAGGCGGCCGAGGACAAACGCGCCGAATTCGGCTGGATCGACATCCACGACGTCACCACCCAATGGGGCGTCTTCGCCATCGCCGGCCCCAACAGCCGCGCCATCCTGCGCGAGCTGGTGCGCGACGCCGACCCCGAGACAGCGCTGTCGAACAAACGCTTCCCCTGGCTGTCGATGCGCGAGATCGAACTGGGCATGTGCCCGGTTCGTGCGATCCGCGTCGCCTATACCGGTGAGCTGGGCTGGGAGCTGCACCACCCGATCGAAATGCAGACCTACCTGTGGGACAAACTGATGCAGGCAGGCGAGGCACACGGGCTGAAACTGGTCGGCGCCCGGGCGCAGAACTGGCTGCGTCAGGAAAAATCCTATCGCGCCTTCGGCACCGAACTGGGCCGCGATGCCACCCCGTTCGAGGCCGGGCTCGATCGCTTTGTCGACCTGTCGAAAGAGTTCCACGGCAAGGCCGAGATGCAGGACACCGGCATCCGCAGCTCTTGTGTGACGCTGTTGATCGACGGGCCTACGGATGCCGACCCTTGGGGGCGCGAGGCGCTTTATGACGGTGATGCCCGCGTCGGGCGCCTGACCTCGGGCGGCTATTCGGTGGCGTTCGGTAAAAGCATCGGCATGGGCTATGTGCGGCCCGATCTGGCGACGCCGGGAACCGTGTTGCAGGTCAAGATGTTCGACCAGTTGTGGACGGCCACCGTGACCGACGACAGCCCCTATGACCCCAGCAACGCCACCATTCGCGTAGACGGTTAGGGCAGGGCCGGGGCTCTGCCCCGGACCCCGGGATATTTATGCGAAAAAGAAGGGGGTTTCTTCTTCGCGAAAATATCCCCGCCGGAGGCACCCTGACGAGCCGCAGGCGAGGAGGTATCTCTTGCGCGCGACAGCGCGCGCAATGTGATCAGGCCGCGCTGAACTCGTCAAAGATCTCCAGCGCCTTGGCGGCATACATCATGGCCGGGCCGCCGCCCATCTGGATGGTCATGGCCAGCACGTCGCCGACCTCTTCGCGGGTGGCGCCGGCGCGGATCAGGGCCTCGACATGCAGGACGATGCAGGCGTCGCAGCGGGTGGCGACGGCGATGCCCAGAGCCACGTATTCCTTTTCCTTGAAGCTGAGAACGCCGCCCTCCTTGACGCCTTTGCTGAGGATCTGAAAGCCCTTGGTTGCCTCGGGGATGCATTTGTTCAGCGCGCGCAGTTGGTTCTTGGTTTCTGCGCTTTTGTCGGTCCAGCTCATGGGGGTCTCCTGTTCTGTGCTCATTCGCCTAAAACACTTCGTGTAATGCCAGACTTTGATCCGCGTCAAATACACATGCGCGAAACGCGATATTTTCGGGGTTGGCCATGCAGGGGGGCGACATGCTGATCACATCCATTCGTGAGATTCTGGCCGGGCGACCGCTTTATTCGGTGCCCGAGGATGCAAGCGTGGCAGAAACCTGCCGGCAGATGGCCGAGCATGCCACCGGCGCGGTTCTGGTGCTGGGGCCGGGCGGGGTGCTGGCGGGTGTTCTCACCGAGCGTGACGTGGTTTGCCGCGTTGTGGCCGAGGGGCGGGACGCGGCTGAGTTGCCGGTTGCGCAGGTGATGACGCGCGATCCGGTGTCGGTCGATATCGACGATGCGCTCAGCGATGCCCTTGCGGCCCGGATCGGTGGGTCGTTCCGGCATTTGCCGGTTCTGGACGACGGTGTGCCCGTGGGCATTCTGTCGGCGCGCGAGATCCCGGCGGACTACCGGATGATGTTCGAGCGGTTTCAGGAGTTGTCGCACTGACCGCATAAGAAAAGCCCCGCGCAGGGCGGGGCTTTCGGGGGTTTCGTCGCGCTTATTGCGGGATGTCGCCGGTGATGCCTTCGACGTAGAAGTTCATGCCAGCCAGCGTGCCGTCATCGGCAGTTTCACCTTCGGCCAGCCAGTCGCTGCCGTCCTGCTTTTTCAGCGGGCCGGTGAACGGGTGGTAGCTGCCATTGGCGATGGCGTCTTTGAGGGCCAGGGCCTCGGCTTTGACATCCTCGGGCACCGCCGACGAGATTTCGCCGATGCCGACCATCCCGGCGCCGATGCCATCCCAGGTATCGACCGAGGTCCAGCTGCCGTCGATCACGGCCTGGGTGCGGGCGATGTAATAGGGCGCCCAGTTGTCGATGATCGAGCTGACGCGCGGCATCGGGGCGTATTCGCCCATATCCGAGGCCTGGCCAAAGGTGATGACGTTGCCAGCCTTCTCGGCGGCCGCCTGCGGCGCGGTCGAGTCGGTGTGCTGCAAGATCACGTCGGCGCCCTGTTCGATCAGCGCGTTGGCGGCGTCGGCCTCTTTCGCCGGGTCGAACCAAGTATAGGCCCAGATCACCTTGAACTCGACATCCGGGTTCACCTTCTTGGCGTGGATATAGGCCGAGTTGATGCCGCGGATGACCTCGGGGATCGGGAAGGAGGCGATATAGCCCACCACGTTCGATTTGGTCATGTGGCCGGCGATGGTGCCCTGCACGGCGCGGCCCTCGTAGAAGCGGGCGCTGTAGGTGCTGACGTTATCGGCGCGTTTATAGCCGGTGGCGTGCTCGAATTTCACATCCGGGAATTTCGCGGCCACGTTCAGCGTCGGATCCATATAGCCGAACGAGGTGGTGAAAATCAGGTCGGCACCCGACAGGGCCATCTGGGTCAGCACGCGCTCGGCGTCGGCGCCCTCGGGCACGCTTTCCTGATAGATGGTCTCGACGGCATCGCCGAAATGTTCTTCGACCGCCAGGCGGCCTTCGTTGTGTTCATAGGTCCAGCCGCCATCGCCGATGGGTCCGACAAAGACAAAGCCGACCTTGGTCTTGTCGGCGGCAAATGCGGCCCCGGCCGAGGCCAGACCCAATGCCGCGACGGATGCGGCAAGCAGGGTTCTGCGTTTCATATGGTTGCTCCCGTGTTGAGTGTGGGCTTTGCGCCCTTGGTTGACGATATTACCTCATGACGAGGCATGGAAGACGCGACCCAGCGACGCGGGCGCATTCAGCGCGGCGCGAGACCGGTCGGCGGACATGATGACCAGCACAAGGATGGTTATCAGGTATGGTGACATGGACAGGTATTCGACCGGAATGGCGACGCCCGCGGCCTGCAGGTTCAGCTGCAACACCGTGATCCCGCCAAAGAGATAGGCGCCGATCAGCACCCGCACCGGTTTCCAGCTGGCAAAGACCACGATGGCCAGGGCGATCCAGCCGGCGCCGGCGGTCATGCCCTCTGTCCACTGTGGCACGCGGATCAGGCTGATATAGGCCCCGCCCAGCCCGGCGCAGGCGCCGCCGAACATGATCGCCAGGATACGGATGCGCACGACCTTATAGCCCAGCGCATGGGCGGCATCGTGGTTTTCCCCCACGGCGCGCAGGATCAGGCCAAGCCGGGTGAACTTCAGCACCGCCCAGACCGCGACCACCAGCGCCAGCGAGATATAAACCACCGCGTCATGGCTAAAGAGAACCGGCCCCAGCACCGGGATATCGGCCAGCGGCCCAAAATTCAGGTCATGGGTGGCGGGTGGCTTGATGCCGACATAGCCCTGACCCATCAGCGCCGACAGCCCCAGCCCGAACAGCGTCAGCGCAAGGCCGCTGGCCACCTGGTTCGACAGCAGTACCTGCGTCATGACCCCGAATATCAGCGACAGGATCGCGCCGCCTGCCATGGCCGCCACGAACCCCAGCGCCGGGTTGTCGGTTTCCACCGCGATGGCAAAGCCGCAGATGGCGCCGGTGATCATCATGCCCTCGACGCCCAGGTTCAGCACCCCGGCCTTTTCGACGACCAGCTCGCCCAGCGCCGCCAGCAGGATCGGCGTCGACGCCACCATCAGCGAGGCGATCAGCACCAGCGGATTGATTGCAGAAAGATCCATCACGCGGCCTCCGTCTTGCCAATGCGAATGCGGAAATTGCTAAGCACATCCACGCCCAGCAAGAAGAACAGCAGCATCCCCT
Source organism: Actibacterium sp. XHP0104 (assembly GCF_025751515.1). Classification (GTDB taxonomy): domain Bacteria; phylum Pseudomonadota; class Alphaproteobacteria; order Rhodobacterales; family Rhodobacteraceae; genus Actibacterium_D. The sequence continues at coordinate 77,074 of NZ_JAOWLE010000005.1, read as the reverse complement.
GAAAGGCCTGGATAGCTGCGGCGGGCAGGCCCAGCATGAACTGCGCCAGGTCGCCGCCGATATAGGTCAGCCCCATCAAGAGCCCCGCCAGCAGGATGCCGATCGGGTTGAGCCGGCCCAGAAAGGCCACGATGATCGCCGTGAACCCGTAGCCCTGGTTGAAATCGATGCTGACCTGCCCGGCAGGGCCCGCGATCTCGAACAGCCCGGCCAGCCCGGCCAGAACGCCCGAGGTGCCCAGGCAGAACAGGATCAACGCATTCGGATTGACGCCCGCGAACCGCGCGGCACGGGGGCTTTGACCGGTCAGGCGGATCTGGAACCCCAGCAGATGCCGGTTGAGCAGCACATAGGACGCAATCACCGCGATGAATGCCGCGACGATGCCCCAATGCATGCCGGTGCCGGCGATCAGCTCGGGGTTCGAGGCCGACGGGTATTGTTGCAGGTTGCGCGAGCCGGGAAAGCCTCCGCCCTCGGGGTTGCGCATCAGCCCCAGCGCCATCGAGGCCAGCAGCTGCTCGGCCACATAGACCAACAGCAGCGACACGAGGATCTCATTGGTTCTAAAATGAGTCTTGAGCAGCGCCGGGATCATCGCCCAAAGCAACCCGCCCAGCGCCCCGGCAATCACCATCAGCGGAAAGATGAACCACGCATCCATCGGGTATAGGGCTAGGCCGACCCCCGCGCCGCACAGCGCGCCGATGATATATTGCCCCTCGGCGCCGATGTTCCAGATACCGGCGCGAAAGCCCAGCGACAGCCCGATCGCGATCAGGATCAGCGGCCCCGATTTCACCAACAGCTGCGGGCGCGAATAGCTGGCGAACTGCTCGTTGAACAGCGGATCCCAGAAAATCGTGCGGATGGCGGCGAACGGATCCTTGCCCAGAATCATGAACAGCAGCCCGCCCGCGATCATCGTCAGCAGCACCGCCAGAACCGGGGTTGCCGCCGTCCAGAACCGCGACGGGGTGGGGCGTTTTTCAAGCCTCAGCATGGGCGACCTCCATATCGTGGGCGCCGCCCATCATCAGACCGATTTCCTCCATCGTCAGTCCGCGCGCCGGGCGGGGCGGCGACAGGCGGCCCTCGTTCAGCGCGGCGAACCGGTCGGATATTTCCATCAGCTCGTCCAGGTCCTGGCTGATGACGATCACAGCGGTGCCGTTTTCGGCCAGATCCAGGATGGATTGCCGGATCGCCGCCGCGGCCGAAGCATCGACGCCCCAGGTTGGCTGGTTCACCACCAGAACCTCGGGTTTTTGCAGCACCTCGCGACCGATGACGAATTTTTGCAGGTTGCCGCCCGACAGCGACCGCGCCGCATTGCCCGCGCCGGGGGTGCGCACGTCGAACTGCTTGATGATGCTTTCGGCAAAGATCCGTGTCGCGGGCCAGTTCAGGAACCCGTTGCGCACCAGCCCCTGGCGGATCGCACCGGTCAGCAGGGCGTTTTCGATCAGGCTCATGTCAGGGGCGGCGGCGTGGCCCAGGCGTTCCTCGGGCGCGGTCAGCACGGCGATGTGGCGGCGCGGGTTGGGGCCCATATGGCCGATGCTTTCGCCGCGCAGCCGCACCGCATCATTTGGCGCCAGCGTTTCGCCCGACAGGGCCGACAGCAATTCATCCTGCCCGTTGCCGGCGACACCGCCGATGCCCAGAACCTCGCCCTCGCGCACAGTGAACGAGATGTCTTTCAGCGACGTGCCGAACGGGTTGGCCGATTTCACCGACAGGTTCGTCACCTCCAGCACCACCTCGCCCGGCTCGGCCTCGGGGCGCGACGGCGGGGTCAGCTTGGTGCCCACCATCATCTCGGCCAGCTCAGAGGCGGATTTTTCGCGCGGGTTGCAGCTGTCAACGACCTTGCCCAGCCGCAGGATCGTGGCCCCATCGCAGAGCGTCCGGATCTCCTCCAGCTTGTGGCTGATATACAAAATCGCCGTGCCCTCGGCCGACAGTTTGCGCAGGGTCTTGAACAGAATCTCAACCTCTTGCGGGGTCAGAACGCTGGTCGGCTCGTCCATGATCAGCAGCTTGGGGTCTTGCAGCAGGCAACGGATGATCTCGACCCGCTGCCGCTCGCCCGCCGACAGGTCGCCGACCGTGCGCGACGGGTCCAGCGGCAGGCCATAGTTTTCCGACACCTCGCGGATACGCGCGGCCAGGTCACGCATCGCGGGCGGCTTTTCCATGCCCAGCGCGATATTCTCGGCCACGTTCAGCGCATCGAACAGGCTGAAATGCTGAAACACCATGGCCACACCGGCGGCCCGCGCCGCGCGCGGCTCGGCGGGTTCATAGGGCTGGCCGTGCAGGGTCATGCGGCCCTTGTCGGGTTTCACCAGCCCATAGATCATTTTCACCAGCGTCGATTTGCCCGCACCGTTTTCGCCCAACAGCGCGTGCACCTCGCCCGGCTGGATCGAGAACGACACGTTGTCATTCGCGACAACGCCCGGATAGGCCTTGGTCAGCCCGTCAATGTTCAGAAGTGTCGTCATCCGGTCGCGTCCCTTCTGGCTGTTATCACTTGTTCTTGTTGCAGAATTTGTGCGGCGACGCCAATGGCAATCGCCTGCGGATGCTTGCCAAGATCCGGGTTCCCGATGGGGCAGGTCAGGCGCGCGATCTGGTGCGGCCCATGACCCAGCTGCGCCAGGCGATGGCGGAAACGGGCGTGCTTGGTGCGCGATCCGATCAGCCCGGCAAAGGCAAAGTCATGCCGCAGCAGGGCATCGCAGATCGCCAGGTCGATCGGGTGAGAATAGGTCAGGATCAGATGCTGCGCCTGGCGCGGGGCGTAATGGGCGACCTGTGCGGGGTTGGGTGCGATCAGACGGTCGACATTGTCGGGCATCTGCGCGGGAAACCGGTCGGCGGCGGTATCGACCCAGGTGATCTGCATACCCGGCAGCGGAGCCAGCACACCCATGATCGCGCGGCCCACATGCCCGGCCCCCCAGATCCAGACATGGCTGCGCGGGGCGGCAAAGGGTTCGACCATCCAGCCCTGTATCAACTGCGGTGCAGGCATCTGCCCGGTGCTGCGGGCCGTGGCCAACAGACGCTGCACCGGCAGGGGCGGGTCGGCGGGGCCATTGATGGGGCGGGCAAAGAGATCGCCGTGCAGATCGTTTAGCCGGTCCTTGGTAAAGACCTCTGTCACAAGGCTGACCGCCCCTCCGCAGCATTGCCCCACAGCAGGCCCCAGCGGGATCAGGTCCAGCCGCGCGGCACGATCCCCCGCCAGCAGGGCGCGGGCGGTTTGGGTGGCTTGCAGTTCCAGCGCGCCGCCACCGATCGTGCCGTCCTGCCCGTCGGTCCAGACCAGCATCGCCGCCCCAACCTCGCGCGGGGCCGAGCCTTCGACGCGGGCCACGACCACCCGCGCCACCGGGCCATATTCGGCAATCATGCGGGCGATATGATCGCGGTCAAAACTCATCCGCGCACCTTTTGAACGGCTTTCAAAACCTTCTCGGCCGTGGCCGGCGCATTCAGCGCGGGGTAAAGCGGGCCACAGGCCGATACCGCGTCCGACAGGGCCATCAGCGCCGAAATGCCCAGCATGAACGGCGGCTCTCCCACGGCTTTTGATCGATAGATCGTATCCTCGACATTGCGGCCTTTCGACCAGAGCGCGACGTTGAATACCTCGGGCCGGTCGGAACAGGCGGGGATCTTGTAGGTCGAGGGCGCATGGGTGCGCAGGCGGCCCTTGTGATCCCAGACCAGTTCCTCGGTCGTCAGCCAGCCCGCGCCCTGCACATAGCCGCCCTCGATCTGGCCGATATCCAGCGCCGGGTTCAGCGAGGCGCCCGCGTCATGCAGGATGTCAGTACGCAGAATGCGGTTTTCGCCTGTCAGCGTGTCGATCACCACCTCGGTCACGGCGGCGCCATAGGCGAAATAGAAGAACGGGCGCCCCCGGCCCTTGATGCGGTCCCATTCCAGCTTGGGCGTGGCATAAAACCCGGTCGACGACAGGCTGACCCGCGCGAGGTAAGCGCTGGCGGCGGCCTGGGCGAATGTCATCTCGTCATCGCCCACAAACACCTTGCCGCCGTCGAAATGTACGCGCGCCGGTTCGGTCTGGTGGGTGTCGGCCAGATGCGTGGCGATGCGGGCGCGGATCGTATCGCAGGCCGCCTTGACCGCCATGCCGTTCAGATCGCTGCCCGACGACGCCGCCGTGGCCGAGGTATTGGGCACCTTGGCCGTATCGGTCGCGGTGATCTTGACCATCTCGGGCGGCACGCCAAAGGCGCTGGCGGCCACTTGCGCGACCTTCTGGAACAGGCCCTGACCCATCTCGGTGCCGCCGTGGTTCAGGTGGATCGAGCCATCCTGATAGACATGCACCAACGCGCCCGCCTGGTTGAGATGCGTCAGCGTGAAACTGATGCCGAATTTCACCGGGGTCAGCGCAATGCCGCGTTTCAGCACCGGGTTTTGCGCGTTCCATTCTACCACCGCCTTGCGCCGCGCGGCATAGTCGGAACTGGCCAGCAGTTCCTCCAGCATCTCGGGCAGAACAAAGTCTTCGACCGTCTGGTGATAGGGGGTAATCTGGCCGTTGCGATAGAAATTGTCGCGCCGCACATCGACCGGATCGCGGCCGAGGTAATGGGCGATGTGATCCATCACCCGCTCGATCCCCAGCACGCCCTGCGGGCCACCAAAGCCGCGAAACGCGGTGGCCGATTGGGTATGCGTGCGCAGGCGATAGCTTTCTATCCGGGCGTGAGGCAGGAAATAGGCGTTGTCCGAATGCAGCATGGCGCGGTCGGCCACTGGCAGCGACAGGTCCATCGACCAGCCACAACGGGCATATTGCTTGAACTCGATCCCTTGAATGCGGCCCATGTCGTCGACGCCCACGCGGTAATCAATGCGGAAGTCGTGCCGCTTGCCGGTGATCATCATGTCGTCGTCGCGGTCATAGCGCATCCGCGCTGGGCGGTTCAGCCGGGTGGCCACAACCGCGCAGGCGATGGCCAGAGCATTGCCCTGGCTTTCCTTGCCACCAAAGCCGCCGCCCATGCGGCGCACCTCGACGCGAACGGCGTTCATCGGCTTGTGCAGCGCGTGGGCGACCTTGTGCTGGATCTCGCTGGGATGCTGGGTCGAGCTGTGCACCAGCACATCGCCACCCTCATGCGGCAGGGCCATTGCGGCCTGTCCTTCAAGGTAGAAATGCTCTTGCCCGCCCATTTCCAGAACGCCGCTGATCACGTGCCGCGCGCCGTCAATCGCCGTGGCCGCATCGCCGGTCGCGTAAATGCGCGGGCCGCCTTCGAACCATTCCTGCGCATCCAGCGCGTCTTCGATGGTCAAAAGGGCAGGCAGTTCCTGATAGGTTACCTTGCCCAGTCGCGCGGCCTTGCGGGCGGCCAAATGGCTGTCGGCCACGACAAGGAAAATCGGCTGGCCCAGATACTGCACGTCGCCCGTGGCCAGCAGCGGCTCGTCATGGTTCGAGGGCGAGCAATCGGGCATCTCGTCGAAATCATCCGGCCCCAGCACGGCGATTACGCCGGGCGTGGCGCGGACGGCGGACAGGTCCATGTCGGTGATGCTGCCATGGGCAATCTCCGACAGGCCAAAGGCCAAATGAACCGTGTTCGCAGGGGCCGGGATGTCATCGACATAGCGCGCCTGGCCGGTGACATGCAGCGGCGCGGCGTCATGGGGCAGGGGTTTGGTCACGCTCATGCCCGCACCTCTTGCACGTTGACGGGTTTGCCCATGTCCTCGAGGTAATAGCGCGTCAGCATGTTGCGGGCGGCGTCCAGCCGGTATTTGGCGCTGGCGCGCATATCGGTCATCGGTTTGAAATCGGCCTCCCACGCTTGTGCGGCGGCGGCGATGGTGCCGGCGCCCCAGGGCTGGCCGGTCAGGGCGGCCTCGACGGCGCTGGCCCGTTTCGGGGTGCCCGCCATGCCGCCAAAGGCGATGCGGGCCGCGGTGACGGCGCCGTTTTCGACGGTGACGTTGAAACAGCCGCAGACGGCTGAGATATCCTGATCGAACCGTTTCGACAGCTTGTAGCACCGCAGCCGGTCGGGCTGATCGGGGATGGTCACGGCCTCGACGAACTCGCCCGGTTCGCGGTCTTGCTTGCCGTAGTCGATAAAGAAATCTTCCAGTGCGATCTCGCGCCGCGCGTCACCCTTGCGCAGGTGCAGCCGGGCGTTCAGCGCGATCAGCGCGGGCGGGGCGTCGCCGATAGGCGAGCCATTGGCGATATTGCCGCCGATCGTGGCGGTGCTGCGCACCTGCTGGCTGGCGAACCGGGCCAGCATGGCAGCGAAAGACGGGAAACGGCCCGCCATCGCCAGTCGCAATTCCTCGATGGTAACACCCGCGCCGATCCGCAGGCCCGCGTCGGTCTGTTCGATCCTTTGCAGATCCCGGCAGCGATGCAGGAAACAGACCTGCGGCAGCTCGCGCAGCCCCTTGGTCACCCACAGCCCCACATCCGTGGCACCCGCAATCAGCGTGGCATCGGGGTTGGCGGCATACCAGTCTGCCAGCGCATCCGCGCTTTCGGGCGCGATAGTCAGCGAGCCGCCCAGATCATCGTCGGGAAATTCGTGCAGCCAGTGGGGAATATCCTCGATGTCATCGCCCACGCTTTCCGCCGCGCGGATGATCGGCGCATAGCCGGTGCAGCGGCAGAGGTTCCCCGCTAGCACCCGATCAAAGCCGCGGTCGCCGCGAATTTGCGCCGCGACCAGCGAATTGACGATGCCCGGCGTGCAGAACCCGCATTGCGAGCCGTGATGATCGACCATCGCCTGTTGGATCGGGTGCAGCGCGCCGTCGGGGCCGCTGATGCCCTCGATCGTGCGCAGGGCCAGCCCGTGAACCTGCGGCAGGAAGGTGATGCAGGCATTGATCGCCTGCGCGCCCTTCTCGGTGCCGGGCTGATGCGCGACCATCACCGTGCAGGCGCCGCAATCGCCCTCGGCACAGCCTTCCTTGGTGCCGGTTAGCCCGCGCGTCTCGCGCAGCCAGTCCAGCAGCGTCACCGTCGGCGCGGCATCCGTGATGCGCACCTGTTCTCCGTTCAGAAGAAACGCGATCTCCATTCGCGCGCTACCCGCCGCCTTACCGTCCTGTTGCCCCGCGATGCGCCCTCGATGCGGCGTAGAAGGCGCGCGGGGTTTATATTCTGGCGATCAGCAAAGCCGGGCCTGCGCCCTTTGGCAAGGATCGTGAGCAAGAGCGTAATCCATTTTTCACCGATTGGTCAAAAAAATTGCACATGCCGCATTTGGTAGTTTCGCGAGAATCTGCCATGCTGGGGGCATGGTTAGGGTAATGGGTCTGGTAATTTTGGTTCTGGCGCTGCTGGCCGGTGGCGCAATCGCAGTCGGAAATGGGCGGTTGTCGCGCTCGGTTGCCGGAATGGAGGCGGCACTGCCGACCCCCATAGCCGCGCTTCGCACTGATCTTCCCCCCATCGTCGAACGTTTTGCCCGCCGCAATGGCGCGGGGCAGGCGGGGCTGTGCGCTCAGCGGCTGACGCAGGTTGGTGCGCTGCGCAAGACGCCGGGCGGGGCGTTCAGCCGCGTGCAGGCCAGCCAGCGCATGACGCTGGGCGCGCCCGGTTTCGTCTGGTCGGCGCGTGGAACCCTGGGCGGGCTGCCTCTGCTCCGGGTGATCGATCGCTATGCCGAAGGCACCGGTGTGCTGGATGTCTGGGTCTTTGGCCTGGTGCAGGTGGCCGAGGCGCACGGAGATCAGACCAACCTGTCCGAGGCCATGCGCTATCTGGCCGAACTGCCCTGGATGCCGGATGCGATCATGCTGAACGCCGATATTGCCTGGGAACAGGTCGATGACAGCCACGTCGCCGCCTCGCTTGCCACATCGGGCGGCGTGGCGAGGGTGGTGCTGGGCTTTGACGCGGCGGGCGACATCACCGAGATCAGCGCCCAGGACCGCCCCGCCGTCGAGGGGGACAAGATGGTGCTGCGCGACTGGCGCGGGCTGTTCTCGGATTACCGCAAGATCGGGCCGCGTCGCATCCCGACACGCGGGCAGGTGGGCTATGTCTATGACGACGGGTTCGAGGTCTATTTCGACGGCACGATCCTGGATCTGCGGCTGGAACGCTGCGCTAATTAGTCTTTCCGACCCGCGGCGCCCTGACTAGGATGCCCGGCATGAGCAGCCAGCCCCGATTCATCCACCTTCGCGTGCACACCGAGTATTCGCTGCTGGAAGGCGCGATGCGGGTGAAAAAGCTGCCCGACATGTGCAAGGCCGCCGGCATGCCCGCCGTGGCCGTCACCGACAAGAATAACCTGTTCGCCGCGCTGGAGTTTTCCGTCACCGCCTCGGGCGCGGGCGTGCAGCCGATCATCGGCTGCCAGGTCGATGTCGATTACGACCCGCCCCAGCCGGGCGAGAAACCGCGCCCGGCGGCGGGTCTGGTGCTGCTGGCCCAGAACGAGGCCGGCTATGAAAACCTGATGAAGCTGAACACCTGCCTCTATGTCGATGCGGGGGGTGAGCTGCCCAAGGTTTCGGTGGATGAGCTGGCGCAGTATTCCGACGGGCTGATCTGCCTGTCGGGCGGGCCGGACGGCCCCATCGGGCGGCTGCTGCGCGCCGGTCAGCGCCCCAAGGCCGAGGCGCTGATGACCCGGCTGGCGCAGATCTACCCCGACCGCCTGTATGTCGAACTGCAACGTCACCCCGGCGAAAACGGCCTGCCCGAGGCCGAGGCCCAGACAGAGCGCGGCCATGTGGAAATGGCCTATGCGATGAACCTGCCGCTGGTGGCCACCAACGATGTCTATTTCCCCAAATCCGACATGTTCGAGGCCCACGATGCGCTGATCTGCATCGCCGAGGGCGCCTATGTCGACCAATCCGCCCCGCGCCGCCGGCTGACCCCGCAGCACTATTTCAAGACGCCCGAGGAAATGGCGACGCTGTTCGCCGACCTGCCCGAGGCGCTGGAAAACACCGTTGAAATCGCGCGGCGCTGCGCCTTCATGGCCTATCGCCGCGACCCGATCCTGCCGAAATTCGCCGATGACGAGGTCGAGGAGCTGCGCCGTCAGGCCAATGAGGGGCTAAAGGCGCGGCTGGCCGTGATCCCCCACGCGGTGCCCGTCGCGGAATACCAGCAGCGGCTTGATTTCGAGCTGGGCATTATCGAGGGCATGGGCTTTCCCGGCTATTTCCTGATCGTTGCCGACTTTATCAAATGGGGCAAGGATCACGACATCCCGGTGGGGCCGGGGCGGGGCTCGGGCGCGGGCAGCCTGGTGGCCTATGCGCTGACTATCACCGACCTTGATCCGCTGCGCTACAGCCTGCTGTTCGAGCGGTTCCTCAACCCCGAACGCGTGTCGATGCCCGACTTTGACATCGATTTTTGCATGGACCGCCGCGAAGAGGTGATCCGCTACGTTCAAGAGAAATATGGCCGCGACAAGGTGGGGCAGATCATCACCTTTGGCGCGCTGTTGTCCAAGGCCGCCGTGCGCGATGTGGGCCGGGTGTTGCAGATGCCCTATGGGCAGGTGGATCGCCTGTCAAAACTGATCCCGGTCGAAGGGGTCAAGCCCGTGTCGATCGCTCAGGCCCTGATCGACGAGCCGCGCCTGCGCGAAGAGGCCCGCGCCGAAGAGGTGGTCGACCGCCTGTTGAATTACGGCCAGCAGATCGAGGGCCTGTTGCGCAACGCCTCGACCCACGCGGCGGGCGTGGTGATCGGCGACCGGCCGCTGGATGCGCTGGTGCCGCTTTACCAGGATCCGCGGTCCGACATGCCCGCGACCCAGTTCAACATGAAATGGGTCGAACAGGCGGGGCTGGTGAAATTCGACTTTCTGGGCCTCAAAACCCTGACCGTCATTCAGGGCGCGATCGAACAGATCCATGCCCAGGGGCGCGATCTGCACATGGCCGCCGATGGCCGGCAGCTTTATCAACCCGCGCCGGGGGCCGAGAACGATATCGGTCATATCCCGCTGGATGACGAGCCGACCTATAAACTCTACGCCAGTGCGAAAACGGTCGCCGTGTTCCAGGTGGAAAGCACGGGCATGATGGATGCCCTGCGCCAGATGAAGCCCACCTGTATCGAGGATATCGTGGCGCTGGTGGCGCTCTATCGTCCCGGCCCGATGGAAAACATTCCGACCTACTGTCAGGTCAAGAACGGCGTCAAGGAACGCGAATCCGTTCACCCGCTGATCGACCATATCCTTGAGGAAACCCAGGGCATCATCGTCTATCAGGAACAGGTGATGCAGATCGCGCAGGAAATGGCCGGCTATACGCTGGGCGGCGCCGACCTGCTGCGCCGCGCCATGGGCAAAAAGATCAAAGAGGCCATGGATGCCGAGCGCCCCAAGTTCGAAAAGGGCGCGGCGGCCAACGGGGTCGACAAGAAAAAGGCCTCCGAGGTTTTCGACCTTCTGGAAAAATTCGCCAACTACGGTTTCAATAAATCGCACGCCGCCGCCTATGCGGTGGTTAGCTATCAGACCGCCTGGCTAAAGGCCAACCACCCGGTCGAGTTCATGGCCGGGGTAATGAACTGCGATATCCACCTGACCGACAAGCTGTCGGTCTATGCCGAGGAAGTGCGGCGCGGGCTGGATCTGGAAATCGTGCCGCCATGCGTCAACCGTTCGGACGCGCGGTTCAAGGTGCAGGACGGCAAGCTGGTTTACGGCTTGGGCGCGCTGAAAAACGTCGGCGCCGAGGCGATGAAGCTGATCGAGGAGGGGCGCGACGGCAAACCCTTTGCCACGCTTTACGATTTCGCCCGCCGGGTCGATCTGAAACGCATCGGCAAGCGCCCCATGGAAATGCTGGCCCGCGCCGGGGCGTTCGATCAACTCGACGCCAACCGCCATCGCGTGTTCGACAGTCTGGATGCGCTGGTGGCCTATTCGGCGGCCATCCACGACCAGCGCGCCAGCAACCAGGTATCGCTGTTCGGCGAGGCCGGCGATGACCTGCCAGAGCCGCGCCTGTCGGCCGTGGGTGACTGGCTGCCCAATGAGCGTCTGGCCGAAGAACACAAGGCGATCGGTTTCTACCTGTCGGGCCACCCGCTGGATGACTACATGGCCGCGCTGAAGCGCAAGAGGGTGATGACCCTGGAAGAGGTCGCGCAAAAGGCGCAGGCGGGGCCCTTTATCGCCAAGCTGGCCGGCTCGGTCGCCGGGCGGCAGGAACGCAAGTCGGCGCGCGGCAACCGGTTCGCCTTTGCCCAGCTGTCCGACCCCACCGGCCTTTACGAAATCACCATTTTCTCGGACGTTCTGGAAAAGGCGCGCGAGCATCTGGAAACCGGCGCGAACGTTGTTCTGACCGTCAAGGCAGAGCTGGAATCCGATCAGCTGAAGCTGCTGGCCCAGTCGGTGCGCCCCATTGATGAAGAGATCGCGGATGCCGGTGACATGGGGCTGAAGGTGTTCATCGACGCGCCCCAGGCCGTGCCAGCCGTGGCCGCCGTTCTGGAACGCGCCAAGGCCGAGATCCGCATTCGCGGGCGCGGCCCGGTGCAGTTCTGCCTGATGGCGCCCGACCTGCCGGGCGAGGTGTCGCTGGACCTGCCCGAGCCTTTCCCGGTGAACCCCCAGATCAAAAGCGCGATCAAGTCGCTGCCCGGCGTGGTGCAGGTCGAAGAGATCTGACCTGGATCAGTGCGCGTCCTATTCGGCATCTTCTCATCTTTCTGCAACTGCGATATGGGTGTTCGGATCGAAATTCGGAACCGCGCCGCCGCCCATGACCAACCCCACCGCCCAGATCGAGGTCGATGCCCTGGATTGTGTGATCGAGCACAAGCCGATCCTGTCGGGCGTCAGCTTTCGCACCGATGAGGCGCGGCTGGGCGTGATCGGGCGCAACGGCTCTGGCAAGTCGACCCTGGCGCGGCTGATGGCGGGGCTGATCACGCCGTCCGCAGGTTCGGTTCGGGTGGCGGGCGTCGATGTGGCGCGCGACCGCAAGGCGGCTCTGGGCGCCGTGGGCATCCTGTTTCAAAACCCCGACCACCAGATCATCTTTCCCACCGTGGCCGAGGAACTGGCATTCGGTCTGCGCCAGCAGGGCCGGGCCAAGGATGTCGCCGACGCCGAGGTGCGCACCACGCTCGACGGGTTCGGCAAGGCGCATTGGTATGATGCCTCGATCCAGACCCTGTCACAGGGCCAGCGCCAGCTGGTCTGCCTGATGGCCATTCTGGCGATGCGCCCGCAGGTGCTGATCCTTGATGAACCCTTTGCCGGGCTGGACATTCCGACCCGGATGCAACTGTCGCGCTATCTGGGCCGCTCGCAGGCGGTGCTGGTGCATGTCACCCATGATCCGCAGGATCTGGCCGGCTATGACCGGGTGCTGTGGCTGGACCAGGGGCAATTGCGTCACGACGGACCGGCGGCAGATGTGCTAGAAAGGTTCACGCAGGAAATGACGCGGATCGGAGGGGGCGATGATATCTCTGACCTCGCCGGTTAAGACCCGGGCGCATGACTGGCCCGCCGGGGCCAAGCTGGCGGCGCTGTGCGTTGTCACCGTGGTGCTGTTCCGCGTGCAGGATATCTGGGTGCATCTGGCCGTGCTGGCCGGGATCGGCGGGATTTATGCCCTGCCGGGGCGGGTGTTCTTGCTGACCGGCCTGCGGCGCCTGCGGATGCTGTGGCCGTTTCTGGCGCTGATCGTGGTGTGGCACGGGCTGACCGGAACGCCGGTGCAGGGTGCGGTGATTGCGCTGCGCCTGGTCAGTGCTGTGGCCTTTGCCAACCTGGTCACGATGACCACCCGACTTGATGACATGATCGCCGTTGTGCGCTGGCTGGCCTCGCCGCTGCGCCGCTTTGGGGTGAAAACGCAGGCGCTGGAGCTGGCGATTGCGCTGGTGATCCGGTTCACCCCCGTGCTGATCGACAAAGGAACGACCCTCACCCAGGCCTGGCGCGCGCGCTCGGGCCGTACGCCAGGATGGCGTATCATACTACCGTTTACAATCCTCGCAATGGATGACGCGGACCATGTTGCCGATGCGCTGCGCGCACGCGGTGGTCTGCAAAATGTTATGGAGTCCTGACATGGAAAAGAATGTCGCTCATATCGCCCTTTACGCCGCGTTGATCGCGGCGCTGGGGCTGATCCCTAAAATCACGCTGGCCTTTGGCGTGCCGATCACAGCGCAAAGCCTGGGTGTCATGCTATGTGGCACCGTTCTGGGCGCGCGCCGTGGCGCGCTGGCGGTGCTGTTGTTCCTGCTGCTGGTGGCGCTCGGCCTGCCGCTCTTGGCTGGTGGCCGTGGTGGCCTGGGCCTGTTCGCCTCGCCCACCGCAGGCTTTCTGATCGGTTTCCCGGTCGCGGCCTTTGTCACTGGCCTGATCACCGAGAAATGGCGCGGCGCGCCGCTGGCTCTCGCGGCGGGTATCGCCTCGGTCATCGGTGGTATTATTGTAATGTATGCCTTTGGCATCGTGGGCATGTCGGTCACGCTGGACAAATCTCTGTCCGAGGCCGCGATGCTGGTCACGGCCTTCATTCCGGGTGACGTGTTGAAAGCCGCGATCGCTGGCATGCTGACGGCGGCGCTGGCCAAGGCGCGCCCGGCCTACGTGCTGTCGCGCGCCTAGGCCCGCAACACCAGCGCGGTGCCCAGCCCGCCCGCGGCGGCAATGGCGGCCAGACCCGCCTCGCCGGGGCGCAGGTCGTGAAACAGGCGCACCGCAAGAACAGCGCCCGAGGCCCCGATGGGGTGGCCTCGGGCCAACGCCCCGCCGCCGGGGTTGACGATGGCGGCAGGCAGGTTCGCCCCCTGCACACAGGCGATGGCCTGCACGGCATAGGCCTCCATGATCTCGGCGCGGGCCAGATCGGTGGGGGCCAGCCCTTCGTGTTCCAAAACCGATTGAATGACCGCAACCGGCGCAAGGCCCGGCAGGGTCGGGTCGCCGCCGATGCTGCGCCCGGCGCCGATGCGCAGACCCGGCTTGCCCAGGCGCGCCGCCACCCGGTCTGACACCACCAGACAGAATGCCGCTGCATCCGCCGCCACGGCGCTGTTGGCGCTGGTGATCGTTCCGCTGACCACCGTGGCGCGGGCGCAAAGGGCGGGCGACAGGCTGCGGGTAAAGGCGTCGTGCGACAGCCCCGCCAGCGGCACGATTTCACGCATCGGCTGCGCGGAGCGGGCCTTGCGGTGGCTTTCGACGGCCCAGTCATCTTGCGCGGCACGGTCGATGCCCAGCCGGTCGGCCAAGGCCTGCGCGGCATCGGCCATGGCCGGGTCGCGGTCGGGCCAAGGCGTAAAGGGGGCCTGGTCATAGGGCGTGGGCGCGCGGCCATCGGCATGGGTGTGCAGGCGATGGGGCCGGCGCGAATAACTTTCGACCCCGCCGGCGATCACCACCTCGGCCTGCCTGGCGCGGATCATCGCATCGGCCAGGATCAGCGCATCCAGCCCGCCGACGCATTGCCGGTCGATGGTCAACCCGGCAACCCGTTCAGGCAGGCCCGCCGCCAGCGCCGCAACCCGCGCCACGTTGCCGCCCGGCCCCATGGCGTTGGCGGCGATGATCTCGTCAACCTGATCGGCGGGCAGACCCGCATCGGCCAACAGAGCTTTGATCACCGGCGCGGTCAGCTCATGCGGCTGCAACGCGGCAAAGGCGCCGCCACGGGGGGCGACGGCGGTGCGGCGGGCGGCGATGATATGGCTGCTCATGCGACCCCCAGTGCGAACTCGCGCAGCGCCACAAGGTCGGGTTTACCGGCGGGCAACAGCGGGAACGGATCGGCAAACAGCACCCGGCGGGGCGCGGCATGCGGGCCCAGCGCCCGGGAACAGGCCTGACGCAGGCGTGCGGGCAGCGCGTCATCCGCCGCCCCCGCGATCACCGCCACGATGGCATGGCCGCGCTGTGCATCAGGCACCGGGATGGCGGCGCTCAGCCGACCGCTGGTGGCGATCAGAACGGCCTCGATATCCTCGGGGAAGACGTTGTGATCGGCGACGGTGACCATGCGGTTCTTGCGGCCCTTCAGGAAAAGATTGCCCTGCGCATCAAGATAGCCCATCTCGCCGATGCTGAGAAACCTGTCATCCCAGCGGGTGTCGGCAGAGCTGCCCGTGGCATAGCCGGAAAAGAGATAGGGGCTGCGCAGCCAGATCTCGCCCACGCCGCCCGCATCCGCATCGCGGATCTGCATCTCGACGCCGGGATAGGGCCGCCCGACAGAGCCTTCGGGCGTGTCGGCATCGGCCATGGTGATGAAACTGGTTTCGGTCGCGCCATAGAATTCAAGGATCTGCGCATCGGGCGCGTGGCGGGCCAGATCGGCGCGGCACTCGGGGTCAAGCTTGCCACCGCCGCAGAACACATGGCGCAACGCGGGCAGGGCGGGCGCATCGCCCACCAGCATCAGCCGCAGCTGGGTCGGCGTGGCATAAAGGACGCTCACCCCCGCCTCGTGCATCCGACGCCACTGCCTGTCGGGGCGCAGGGGGAACAGCAGCTCGGCCCGCGCGCCCAGGTGCAGCGCTTCGACCAGCCCGTAAAGCGCCAGCGAATGCGTCAGCGTGCCGGGAACAGCGACGATATCGGCAGGGCCAATGCCGAACCTTTGGGCGGTTTGCTCGAAACTGCGGACCCACGAGGCCTGCGTGCGCCGGATGGTTTTGGCGCGGCCGCTGCTGCCAGAGCTTTGGCACTGGAAATCGGGGCTGTCGGCAAAGGGCGCGAGAACGGTGATCGGCGTGGCGGGATCGGTCGAGGCGCGAAAGCTGTGGCCAGTCGTCAGCGCCTGTAACAGCACCCTCACCGGATCGGCGCCCAGCCCGGCCTGATCCAGCGCCACGCCGCCCACCGTGATGCCGGCGCGCCCGTCATATGTGAACCTGTCAGATGTCACGCGATCCCCCTTGCCGCCCAGCATTAGCGCGGCGGGGCGGCAAACGAAAGCATCAGCCGCGGGCGTAGACATCCTCGTAGCGCACGATGTCATCCTCGCCGACATAGGCGCCGGTCTGCACCTCGATCAGCACCATCGGCACCTTGCCGGGGTTTTCCATCCGGTGCTTGGCGCCCAGCGGGATGTAGACGGATTCATTTTCCGCAACCAGCCGCACATCGTCGTTGATGGTGACCTTGGCCGTGCCCTCGACCACGATCCAATGCTCAGAGCGGTGGAAGTGGCTTTGCAGGCTGAGTGACGCGCCCGGATGCACCAGAATGCGTTTCACCTGGAACCGTCCGCCAACCACAAGGCTTTCGAACCAGCCCCAGGGGCGGTGATCCTTGGGGAAGGCCGTGGCCTGAATGGCCCCCTTGGCCTTAAGCGCATCAACGGCCTTTTTCACGTCCTGCGCGCGGCTCATATCGGCGATCAGCACGGCGTCGGGCATGGCGATGGCCATGATATTCTTCAGCCCGATGCCGACGATCTGCTGCGTGCCGCTTTCCGATCGCAGCAGGCTGTTGGCACAGTCGATCTCGGTCGCTTCGCCCGACAGGGCGACGCCGGTGCTGGTCTGACCGCTTTCGCGCCAGACCGCGTCCCAGCCGCCCAGATCGGACCACGCGCCGCTGAAGGGCACGACCGACAGGTTGTCGGCGCGTTCCATCACCGCATAGTCGATCGAGATATCCTGGGCCCGTGCCCAGGGTTCGGGCGCCAGGCGCAGAAAGCCCAGATCGGTCTTGGCCTCGTCCACGGCGGCGGCGACAGGCACCATCAGGCCGGGGGCGTGTTTCTCAAAGGCGCTGATGATGTCAGCGGCGCGGAACAGGAAGATGCCCGCGTTCCACAGGTAGTTGCCCGCGGCCAGCATCTTGGCGGCGGTGTCGGCGTCGGGCTTTTCGACGAATTTCGACAGTTTCACCGGCGCGCCGTCGCCCTTGGGCAGGGCGGTCAGTTCCAGATAGCCATACCCGGTTTCGGGCCGGTCGGGCGTGATGCCGAATGTCACCAGATCGCCATTGGCGACCGCGCCCAGCCCCTGTTTCACAGCGGCTAGAAAGGCGTCGGTGTCGGGAATGACATGATCCGAGGGCGCGACCAGCAGCACCGCCTCGGGGTTGGTCTTCGCGACATAGAGCGCCGCAGCCAGAACGGCGGGGGCGGTGTTGCGGCCTTCGGGCTCGATCAGGATGGCGCCGGGGTCGATCCCGGCCTCGGCCAGCTGCTCGGTCACGATGAACCGGAAATCAGAGTTTGTCAGCGTCACCGGTGCAGCGAATTTCAGCGCGCCCTCACCCCCCGACAGGCGCCGGGCCGAGCCCTGGAACAGGGTCTCCTTGCCCATCAGGCGCGAGAACTGCTTGGGGTAGCTCTTGCGTGACAGCGGCCACAGGCGGGTGCCGGAGCCACCGGCAAGAAGAACGGGGGTGATGCTCAACTGTTTGTCCTCAACGAAACTGGTCACAAGGCCCATTTATAATTAGCCCATGGTAACGGGCTGGCAAAGGATGCAGGCGATTTGCGGCGCCAATCGGACCAAAGCCGCAAGAAAACATGGCGCTTACACCCGGTAATAGTCGCGATACCATTCCACGAACCGCGCGACGCCCTGCGGCACGGGCGTTTGCGGGGCATAGCCGGTCAGCCGTTCCAGAAGAGCGGTATCGGCCCAGGTGGCGGGCACATCGCCGGGCTGCATCGGCATCAGGTTGCGCTGGGCGGGCAGGCCGGTCGCGGCCTCGATTGCGGCGATGAAATCGGTCAGCTGCACGGGCTGCGCGTTGCCGATATTCACCACCCGCCAGGGCGCGACGGGTGACAGGCTGTCGCCGGGCGGAACCTCGCCGCCCTCGGGCCGTTCGGGCACCGTGTCGATCAGCAGGCGGATGCCCTGCACCAGATCGTCGATATAGGTGAAGTCGCGGCGCATATCGCCGTGGTTATACACGTCGATCGGCTGGCCATTGAGGATGGCCTTGGTGAACTTGAACAGCGCCATGTCGGGCCGGCCCCAGGGACCGTAGACCGTAAAGAACCGGAACATGGTGATCGGCAGGTCAAAGAGATGGGCATAGGAATGCGCCATGTTCTCGGTCGATTTCTTGGTCGCCGCGTAGAATGACATCTGGTGGTCGGCGCGGTCGGTCTCGGCATAGGGCATCTGGTCATTCGCGCCATAGGCCGAGCTGGTCGAGGCCAGCAGCATGTGCTGCGGCGGATAGGCCCGCGCGGCCTCTAACAGCTCGAACGTGCCGATGATGTTGCTTTCGAGGTAAGACCGGGGGTTCTCGATCGAATAGCGCACCCCCGCCTGCGCGGCGAGATGGATCACCACGTCGGGCTGCTCAGTGGCAAACAGATCCATCAGCAGGCCCGGCGTTTCCACCCGGTCGTTCACCGCGCAGAACTGCGGCGATTGCAGCAGCATCTGCTGGCGGCGTTCCTTCAGCGCGACCTCGTAGTAATCGGTCATCGCATCCAGGCCGATGACGCGAAACCCGTCATCCAACAGGCGTTTGCACAGGAAGTACCCGATGAATCCGGCCGATCCGGTGACAAGGGCGGTGCGCATCAGTCTGCTCCGAACAGGTCGCGGGTAAAGATCTTGTCGATCACATCGTCCAGTTCCGGCGTGGCGCGGTTGGCGACGATCACATCGGCCTGGGCCTTGAAGGCCGCCAGGTCATTGACCACCGGCGATTTGAAGAAATCGGGCGCGTCAAGGTTGGGCTCGTAGACGATCACCTCGATGCCCTTGGCCTTGATCCGCTTCATGATCCCCTGGATCGAGCTTTGCCGGAAATTGTCGCTGCCGGCCTTCATCGTCAGGCGATAGATGCCCACCGTGCCCGGATTGCGGGCAATGATGCTGTCGGCGATGAAATCCTTGCGGGTGCTGTTGGCATCGACAATGGCGCGGATCAGGGTCTGGGGCACCTGGTCGTAATTGGCCAGCAGCTGCTTGGTGTCCTTGGGCAGGCAATAGCCGCCATAGCCGAAGGACGGGTTGTTGTAATGGCTGCCGATCCGGGGGTCTAACCCGACGCCCTCGATGATCTGGCGGGTGTTCATGCCATGCACCTGGGCATAGGTGTCGAGCTCGTTGAAATAGGCGACGCGCATGGCAAGGTAGGTGTTCGAGAACAGCTTGATCGCCTCGGCCTCGGACGGGTCGGTGAACAGCACCGGCACATCGGCTTTCGCGGCGCCCTCTTGCAGCAGCCGGGCAAAGGTTTCGGCCCGCCGTGACCGTTCCCCCACCACGATGCGCGAGGGGTGCAGGTTGTCATAAAGCGCCCGGCCTTCGCGCAGAAACTCGGGCGAGAAGATGATGTTGTCATTGCCGGTCTCGGCGCTGATACGGCGGGTATAGCCCACGGGGATGGTCGATTTGATCACGATCACCGCATCGGGGTTGATCTCGGTCACATCCGCGATCACCGCCTCGACCGAAGAGGTGTCGAAATGGTTGGTGCGCGGGTCATAGTTGGTAGGGGTCGACACGATGACGAAATCGGCGCCGGCATAGGCCTCGGCCTTGTCCTGCGTGGCGCGCAGGTTCAGCTTGCGGTTGGCCAGAAAGTCTTCGATCTCGGGGTCGATGATCGGGCTTTGGCGCGCGTTCAGCATCTCGACCCGCCGGGCCGAGATATCCAGCGCGACAACCTCGTTGCGTTGCGCCAGCAAGACGGCGTTCGACAGGCCCACATAGCCGATACCCGAAACCGCGATTTTCATGCCTGTCACCTGTCTGAACCAACTGGCGGCACGCCGCCCGATGCACCGGTTGTAGGCCGTGCGCAGGCGTATTTGCAACCGCGCAAACGTCTGGTGCTGCGCGGCTTTGCGGCC
The DNA here is from genome assembly GCF_025751515.1 of Actibacterium sp. XHP0104. Taxonomy (GTDB): domain Bacteria; phylum Pseudomonadota; class Alphaproteobacteria; order Rhodobacterales; family Rhodobacteraceae; genus Actibacterium_D. The sequence continues at coordinate 57,250 of NZ_JAOWLE010000005.1, read as the reverse complement.
TAAACCTAAGCAAGCAACACCGGAAAACCGCATGAAGCGCCTGACACGACTGTTTCGCCCGACCGCCGCGCCACCCGATTTCGGGGATGCGCCGCTATCGCCCGAAGCGCCCTTCGTGGCGGTGGGCGATATCCACGGCTGTGACGACCTGTTGGCGGGGCTGCTGGATCGCCTTGCCGCACATGATCGGCAGGCGCCGCTGGTGTTCGTGGGCGACTATGTCGATCGCGGGGCCTATAGCGCCCAGGTTTTGGCCCGCCTGCAAGACATGCAGCAAAGCCGCCCGGCGCAGGTCACCTGCCTGCGCGGCAATCACGAGGAAATGCTGCTGCTGTTTCTGGGTGACCCCGAGAAATACGGCGCCTATTGGCTGCGCTATGGCGGGGCGGCGACGCTGTCCAGTTTCGGCCTGGGCTGGGTGAATGAGCGCGCTACCCCCGAGGCCCTGCGCGACGCCGCGCATGATCTGCGTGCCGCGCTGGGCGAGGGGGCGCTGGGCTGGTTGCAATCGCTGCCGCGCGCCTGGCATTCGGGCAATGTGTCGGTGGTGCATGCGGGCGCAGACCCGGCCCTGCCGATGGATCAGCAGACCGACCGCGCCCTGACCTGGGGCCACCCCGATTTCCTGCGCCTGCCCCGGCAGGATGGCCGCTGGGTGGTGCATGGCCACACCATCACCGACGAGCCCGGCGCCGATCAGGGCCGTGTCGCCATCGACACCGGCGCCTATGCGACAGGGCGGCTGACGGCGGTGCATGTCACCCCCGGTGGCGCCACGTTTCTTTAGGCGCAATTCGGTTGTAGAACTTGGGCCGCGCGGCTTTTACAGTCGCGCCCGAACAACCGGTGATCTCAGTGTGAAAGGTATCTCATGCAGCCCCTGACCTGTTTCAAAGGCTATGACGTGCGCGGCCAGATCGGCGTGAACCTTGATGCCGATATCGCGCGGCGTATCGGGCGGGGCTTTGCCCATGTGCTGGGTCCGGGCAAATACGTGGTCGGGCGCGATTGCCGGGCGACCTCGCCCGAGCTGGCGCTGGCGCTGACCGAGGGCATCCGCGCCCAAGGCGGCGACGTGATCGACATCGGCGATGCGGGCACCGAAGAGGTCTATTTCGCCACCGCCCATCTGGGCGCCGTCGGCGGTGTTGAGGTGACGGCCAGCCACAACCCGATCGACTATAACGGCATGAAATTCGTGGGCGAGGGCAGCCGTCCGCTCGACCCCGCGACCGAGCTGGCCGCGATCCGCGCCGCCGCCGAAGATGACAACCTGGCCCCAGCCGCGACGCCGGGCGGCTACGAGATGGACGCCACCCGTGCCGCCTATGCCCGCCACGTGGCCGGGTTTTGCGACCCGGCGGGTCTGCGCCCGCTCAAGGTGCTGGTCAATGCCGGCAACGGCATCGCCGGCCCCGCCTTTGACGCCATCGCCGCCGAGCTGGAACACCAAGGCGCGCCGCTGACCTTTATCCGTATGCATCACGACCCCGATGGCAGCTTTCCCAACGGCATTCCGAACCCGCTTTTGGTGGAGAACCGCCCCGTCACGGCGCAGGCCGTGCGCGACCACGGCGCCGATCTGGGCGTGGCCTGGGACGGTGATTTCGACCGCTGCTTCCTGTTCGACGAAACCGGCGCCTTTATCGACGGTGAATATGTGGTGGGGCTGCTGGCGGCCGCGTTCCTCGAGGATCACCCCGGCGCCAAAATCGTGCATGACCCGCGCGTGCAGTGGAATACTCAGGCCGTTGTGGCAGCCGCGGGTGGTCAGGCGGTGGTGTCGAAAACCGGCCATGCCTTCGTCAAGCAGACCATGCGTGCCGAAGACGCGCTTTATGGCGGCGAGATGTCGGCGCATCACTATTTCCGCGACTTCATGTTCTGCGACAGCGGCATGATCCCGTGGGTCAAGGTGGTGCAACGGATGTCGTCGACCGGCCTGCCCCTGTCGGCGCTGGTGGGCGAGATGCAGCGCAATTTCCCCTCATCGGGCGAGATCAATTTCCGTGTGGCCGACGCCGACGCGGTGATCCGCGCGGTCGAGGACCAATATGCCGCCCACGCCCGCGATATCGACCGGCTGGATGGCCTGTCTCTGTCATTCGATGACTGGCGGATGAACCTGCGCAAATCGAATACCGAGCCACTGTTGCGGCTCAATATCGAGGCGCGGGGCGATAGGGGCCTCGTGGCCGCAAAGCTGGCCGAGTTCGAGGCCCTTATCGCAAGCGCCTGATTACAGCACCAGCCCGACCTTGCCGCCCAGATGGGTGGTGATCGTCTGGCGCTGGGCATCGGCGTCGGTGGGCGTCACCACCATGCCGTAAAACCGCAGCCGCGCCGGGTTGTTGGTGCTGTTGCCATGGGCAAAAAGATGCGCCCCTTGTGACGCATCGGTGGGAATACGCGTGGCGCCCGAATTGCCGGTCTGGGTCTGCTCGGCATCGTTCAGCCAGAACCGCCCGCCGGCATAGGTCGCGCCCGCGCCCCGCAGCCATGTTGCCACCAGGTCAGTGTTCAGAACCGTCGATCCGAACACCGCATTGCCGTTGTTGTGACGCCATGAAAATCCACCCGTCCCGACCGAGGCGCAAAGCGTATAGTTGTTGCCCGGAGTGCCCAGGTACAGCACGCGCTCGACGCTATTGGTCGCCGCCAGAACCCGGATCGCGGCGCTGATCGTGACGCTGGGATCGCCCGGCAGACCCAGCCGCGCCGGGGTGCTCATGCTGTCATCGGCACCGTCGGTTTCCAGCCAGTGCAGCCCGCCGGCGCTGCGATAGACCGGCTGACGCGCCGGGTCGGACTGGGTCATGTGGTGGCCGTTGCCCGACTTGTCCTGCATCAGCGCCACAGGGTCGCCATCGGCCGCGACCGGCACCGTGCCTACCGTATCCTGAAACAGCGTGCCCAGGTCTGACGGATCATACCAGGCCGCCAGCGTCAGCTGATAGGGAAACGAAGGCGGAGGCGGCGGAGGCGGGGGCGCCGCGCCATTCCCACGCCGGCACAGAGCCAGCCTGTGGATGCCAAATCCCAGACCCAGCATCATGCGACCGTCAGGGCATGGATATTGGTTGCCGTGGTGCCCGTCGCCAGAATGCGCGACGCGCCGACCGGCAGAAAGGCGAAATCGGGCAGGGTGACGCTGCGGGTTTCGCCCGCGGCGGTGATAAAGGCAACCACACCGCCGGTTTCGACATACAGTGCCACCGCGATCTGAGGCAGGTCGGTGGTGTCGCTGGGCGTGACGGGCAGAATGTCGGTGGCCGGGCCGTTCAGCGACGGCGCACGGTTTTCAAACGGGTTTTTCATCCTTGGCTCCTTGTGAATTCGCGGTATCGCGTCGGGCCAAGTGATAAGACAGCTTGCTTAATCGTCTGTGCGGGCAGCGTGCGCTGCCTGTTGCGCCTGCCGAAACGCGCCGGGCGCCAGCCCGGTCCATTTCCGAAAGGCGCGGTAGAACGCGCTGGGCTCGGCATAGCCTAGGGCGATGGCGATATCGGCTACCGACAGGTCCGACCGCCCCAACAGCGCCTTGGCGCGCGACAGGCGGATTTCGTCCTTGATCTGGCTATAGGTGATGCCTTGGCGCGCCATGCTGCGGCGCAGGCTGGGCTCGGGCAGGCGCAGCTGCTGGGCCAGCACGTCAAAGCTGGGCCATTCGGCCGGCGGGATCGCGCGCAGCCGCCGGGCAATGTCACGCTGAAACCCCGCATCATGCACATAGCCGACCAGGATATTCGCCGGTGCGCCGCGCAAGAAGGCCTTCAGCTCGCGCTCGCTGCGATTGGCGGGCAGGTCCAGATAGCTGCTGTCAAAGGCCAGCAGGCTGTGTTCACAGTCGAACCGCACCGGCGCGCCAAAGAACAGCCGGTAATCGTCACAGCGCGCCGGTTCGGCGCAGGCGAAATCGACGCGCAACAGCGGAATACGCCGCCGCGCCAGCCAGCAGGTCAGCCCGTGCAGCACGATCCAGAAGGTCCGGTAGGCAAAGGCCGACCGGTCGCTGGCCGGATCAGTCAGCCGGATCACCGCCTGGCCGTCTTCCTCGGTCAGGGTGCCATAGGGCGCATCAATCGACACCCGCAGGAAATGCAGCGCCCGGCGCAGGGCCTGCCGAACCGTGGTCGCGTGCCGCGTTGCATGACCCATCAGCGTGAACGACCCCGGCCGCATCGGCCTGTCGGCCAGCGCAAAGAATTCGTCATTCATCGTGGCCGACAGATCCAGCCACAGCCGGCCGAACTCTTCGGCGCTGTATTGCGCGCCCGGCTCATAGCGCAGCCCGACCCGCGCCAACAGGGCGTCGGTGTCCACGCCCTTGCGCCGGCCACAGTCCAGCGCCTCGGCGATAAAGTCGGAAGAGATCGGTTTGCTGCACATGCCAAGGATTGATCTTGCAAAATAGATCACAAATTTGCGCTGAATCGGCATCGTTTGCAATATCGGTTTGGGCTATCCTGCCTGAAACTGACCAACAGCAGGGAGATGCGTCATGGAAATCAAGGGTCGTGCATTCGTGGTAACGGGCGGGGCTTCGGGCCTTGGGTCGGCCGTGACCGAGATGCTGCTCGAACAGGGCGCGAATGTCGTCATCGCCGACATCAACCCGCCCTCAGAGGTGCCCGCCGGCGCCGTGTTCCAGAAAACCGATGTAACCTCGGGCGACGACGCGCAGGCCGCGATTGATGCCGCTGTGTCGAATTTCGGCGCGCTGTGGGGCCTGATCAACTGTGCCGGCGTCGCGCCGGGCGAAAAGATCATCGGTCGCAAGGGCGTGCACGGTCTGGAAAGCTTTGCCCGTGCCATCAACATCAACCTGGTCGGCACGTTCAACATGCTGCGCCTGGCCGCAGACGCCATGAGCAAGAACGCCCCCAACAGCGAGGGCGAGCGCGGCGTGGTGGTCAACACCGCCTCGGTCGCAGCCTTTGACGGCCAGATCGGCCAGGCCGCCTATGCCGCATCGAAAGGCGGCGTCGCTGCCCTGACCCTGCCCGCCGCGCGCGAGCTGGCCTCGACCGGTATCCGTGTCGTCACCATCGCGCCGGGCATCTTCGGCACCCCCATGATGTCGGGCATGCCGCAAGAGGTGCAGGACGCGCTGGGCGCCAGCGTGCCCTTCCCGCCGCGTCTTGGCCGCCCGTCCGAATACGCCAGCACCGTCCGCCATATCTGTGAAAACGTCATGCTCAACGGCGAGGTCATCCGTCTGGATGGCGCGCTGCGCATGGCCCCGAAATAAGGAGATCCAAGTATGACCGCTCAAGATCCCATCGTCATCGTCGGCGCCGCACGCACCCCCATGGGCGGGTTCGACGGCGATTTCAAATCGGTTGATGCCGCCGTTCTGGGCGCGGCCTCGATCAAGGCCGCCGCCGAGCGCGCCGGCCTGTCTGCCGACAAGGTAGAAGAAGTCATTTTCGGCTGCGTCCTCCCCGCAGGGCAGGGTCAGGCCCCCGCGCGCCAGGCGGCGCTTGGTGCGGGTCTGCCCCTGTCAGCGGGGGCAACGACCATCAACAAGATGTGCGGTTCGGGCATGAAAGCAGCGATGCTGGCCCATGACCTGCTGCGCGCCGGCACCGCCGACGTGATGGTCGCTGGCGGCATGGAAAGCATGACCCGCGCGCCCTACCTGCTGGACAATGCCCGTGGCGGCTATCGCCTGGGCCATGGCCGCGTGATGGATCACATGTTCCTCGACGGTCTGGAAGACGCCTATGACAAGGGCCGCCTGATGGGCACCTTTGCCGAGGATTGCGCCCAGTCCTATCAGTTCTCGCGTGACGAACAGGACGCCTATGCCATCGCCTCGCTGGATCGCGCCAACAAAGCCATCGCCGACGGGTCGTTCAAATCGGAAATCATCCCCGTTGAGCTGACCGGCCGCAATGCCCGCACCGTCGATACCGACGAACAGCCCGGCAAGGCCCGGATCGACAAGATCCCGTCGCTGAAACCCGCCTTCCGCGAGGGCGGCACGGTGACGGCCGCGAACTCCAGCTCGATCTCGGATGGCGCCGCGGCGCTGGTGATGATGCGCCAGTCGCAGGCCGAGGCACAGGGCCTGACCCCGATCGCCCGCGTGCTGGGTCACACCACCCATGCCTACAAACCCAACCTGTTCCCGACCGCCCCCATCGGCGCAATGCGCGCGCTCGAGGAAAAGGCAGGCATCCCGCTGGCCGATTACGACCTGTTCGAAATCAACGAAGCCTTTGCCGTGGTCGCCATGGCCGCGATGCGCGACCTCGACCTGCCGCATGACAAGGTCAACGTCCATGGCGGTGCCTGCGCGCTGGGCCACCCGATCGGCGCCTCGGGCGCACGCATCATGGTGACCATGCTGGCCGCCCTGCAAAAATACGGGATGAAGCGCGGCATGGCGTCGCTCTGCATCGGCGGCGGCGAGGCCACGGCCATCGCGCTTGAACTGATCAACTGAGGGGCGCGTCATGATCCTTACCGAACTTCAGGAAATGGTGCGCGATACCGCGCGCCAGTTCGCCCAGGACCGTCTGGCCCCGACCGCGCATGACCGCGATCGCAACCACACCTTCCCGCATGACGAAATACGCGAGATGGGCGAACTGGGTTTTCTCGGCATGCTGCTGCCTGAGGAATACGGCGGTTCGGATACGGGTGCGGTGGCCTATGCGCTGGCCCTGCAAGAGATCGCCGCCGGCGAAGGCGGCACCTCGACCATCATGAGCGTGCATAACTCGGTCGGTTACATGCCGATCTACAGCTATGGCAACGAGGAACAGAAACAGCGCTTTCTGCCCGACATGGCCAGCGGCGCCAAGATCGGCGGCTTTGCCCTGACCGAACCGCAGGCCGGGTCGGATGCCTCGATGCTGAAAACCACCGCGCGGCTGGATGGCGACCACTACGTTCTGAACGGCGCCAAGCAGTTCATCACCTCGGGCCAGAACGGCCATGTGCTGATCGTCATGGCCGTCACCAACAAGGACGCCGGCAAAAAGGGCATCAGCGCCTTTATCGTGCCCACCGATACCCCCGGCTACGAGGTCGTGCGGGTCGAGGATAAGCTGGGCCAGCATTGCTCGGACACCTGCCAGCTGTCCTTTACCGACATGCGCATCCCGGTCGAAAACCTGCTGGGTGCCGAGGGCGAGGGCTATAAGATCGCCCTGGCCGGTCTGGAAGGCGGCCGTATCGGCATCGCCGCGCAATCGGTGGGCATGGCCCGCGCCGCCTTTGAGACCGCGCGCGACTATGCTGGCGAGCGTGTGGCCTTCGGCAAACCGATCGTCGAACATCAGGCCGTGGGCTTCCGCCTGGCCGACATGGCGACCCAGATCGAGGCCGCGAACCAGATGGTGCTGCATGCCGCAGCCCTGCGCGAGGCCGGTCGCCCCTGCCTGCGCGAAGCGTCGATGGCCAAGCTGTTCGCCTCCGAGATGGCCGAAAAGGTCTGCTCGGCGGCGATCCAGATCCATGGCGGCTATGGCTATCTCAGCGACTATCCGGTCGAGCGCATCTATCGCGACGTGCGCGTCAGCCAGATCTACGAGGGCACCAGCGACGTGCAGCGCATCGTCATCTCGAGGAGCCTGCACGCATGACCGGCCCGCTGACGGGGGTGCGCGTCATCGACATGTCGCGCCTCGCGCCGGGGCCTTACTGCACCATGTTGCTGGCCGATCTCGGCGCCGAGGTGATCGTGGTCGGCGGCGGGCGCAGCTCGGGCGCAATCCCCGAGTTTTCGCGCGGCAAGCGGTTCGTGTCGCTCAACCTCAAGGCCCCCGCCGGTCAGGCGGCGCTGCGCAAGCTGGTCGAAACGGCGGATGTCTTTGTCGAGGGCTTTCGCCCCGGCGTGGCCGCGCGCCTGGGCGCGGGCTATGACGATCTCAGCGCGCTGAACCCGCGTTTGGTCTATTGCTCGGTGACGGGTTACGGCCAGGACGGCCCCCGTGCCGCCGAGGCCGGGCATGACATCAACTATCTGGCCGTCAGCGGCGCGCTTGGCGCGTTGGGCGCCAAGGGCCAGCCGCCGCAGGCCCCGCTGAACCTGGTCGCCGATTTCGCCGGCGGGTCGATGGTGGCCACGATCGGCATTCTGGCCGCGCTGGTCGGCGTGCGGACAACCGGCAAGGGCTGTCATGTCGATGCCGCCATGATCGATGGCAGCCTGTCGTTGATGGCGATGCATCTGCCCATGTGGCAGACCGAGCATTTCCCCGAACGCGGCAGTGGTCTTCTGGCGGGCGACGCGCCGTTCTATCGCACCTATCCCTGCAAGGATGGCCGTTTTGTCGCCGTCGGCGCGCTGGAAAAGCCGTTCTTTGAACGCATGTGGGCCATGCTGGACTTGGGCCCCGCGCCCGATCACATGGTGCGCGCCAACTGGCCGATGATTGAACAGCGCCTGTCGCAGGCCTTTATGGCACACAGCCGCGATGGCTGGGCCACGTTCTTTCTGGGGTCGGATGCCTGCGTGACCCCGGTCTATGACCCCGACGAATGCCTGCGCGACCCGCAAATGGCCAGCCGCCACGCGGGCCTGCCCGCAGGTGCTGTGCCGGTCGTGCCGCGCATGGGCGTGCCGAACCCGACCGCGATCGAACAGCCCGGCGATGAAACCCAGGCCGTTCTGACCGAGCTGGGCATGGACGAGACCGCCCGCGCCGAGGCCGCCGATCCGGCGGCGGGCAAGGCCGGCAAAAGCGGTATGGATTGGCCGCCGGCGCTGAGCTAGCGCCTAGGGCAGGGGTGCGGTCTGGAACAGCCGCACCTTCAGCCCGCCATGCGCCACATAGGGGCCGGCGGGCAGGAACGGCAGGCCGGTCGCATGGGCCAGCGGGGCCTCGGTGGTGATGATGCCGACGCGCCAGCCCGAGAACCGTTCGGCCAAGGTCTGTCCCAGCGCGCCATAAAGCGGATACAGGGCCTTTTTATTGCCGATCCGCGCGCCATAGGGCGGGTTGACGATCACCAGGCCGGGCGCGCCCTCGGGCCGCACCAGATCGCTGACCGCGCGTTTCTCAAAGCTGCAGATATCGCCCACGCCCGCCCGATCGGCATTGGCGCGGCAGTTGGCCATGGCGCCGCCGTCGCGGTCGGACCCGTGGAACTGCAACGTGGTCTCGCGCGGGTCACCCCCGGCGCGCATCGCCGCCCAGGCATCCGGATCAAATGTCGCCAGATGTTCAAAGGCAAAGCTGCGTGACCGCCCCGGCCACAGGCCCCGGGCGATCTCCGCCGCCTCGATCACGAACGTGCCAGAGCCGCACATCGGGTCCAGCACCGGCTCGGTCCCGGTATAACCGCAGGCACGCAGGAACAGCGCCGCCATGGTCTCGCGCATGGGCGCTTTGCCGATGGCCTCTTTATGGCCGCGCTTGTGCAGGGATTCGCCCGATGTATCGACGCTGAACGTGCACAGGTTGTCGTCGATCCGCACCTTCAGGCAAACCGCCGCCTCGGGCGAGATCGGCGCGCCCAGCTCTTCGGTGATGGCGCGCTCGATCCGCTCGGTCGCGGCGCCGGCGTGATAGATTTTCGATTTCTTGCTGGTCACCTCGACCCGCACCGGTACATCGGCGCGCAGCACCGCGCCCCAGTTGAACTTGCGCGCGCGCTTGTCGAGCTGGGCCAGATGAAAGGCGCGAAACTCGCCGATCCGGGCCAGCACCCGGCCCGCGCCGCGCAGGTGCAGATTGGCGCGCCAGACATCCGGCCAGCCACCCGTCATCGTCACCCCGCCCGGCACCTCTGTCACCGGGCCAAAGCCCGCCTCGCGCGCCTCTTGCGCCAGCGGGGCCTCTAGCCCAGGCGGTGCGGCAAGAAAGATTTCGAACGATTGCGTGCTGGCCATGGCCTTACCTTTCGCGGGTGTCGGCCCTGCCATAACGCAAATTTACCCAGGCAACAGCCGAATTCTGTCACCTGAACCATGTGTTGGGCGCTTGCCGGGAAAGGGGTGTCCTGCTACGAGGTCAGGCGTGGCCCCTTAGCTCAGCTGGATAGAGCATCCGCCTTCTAAGCGGACGGCCGAGGGTTCGAATCCTTCAGGGGCCGCCACAGACGGGGCCGGAAAACGGCCCCGATATCCTTACAGCTTTTCTTCTTTGTCGCTCAGCGTGGCGACAACGCGCGACACCATGCGATCAAGGTCGCGGGTCTGCAGGGCGGCCAGGCGCGGCTCCAGCCCCAGCGCGATCATGCCATGCACCGAGGCAAAGATGGCGCGCGCATTGCGGTCAAGGTTGCGCGAGGTCTCGAACCGGCTGAGCCGTTCCAGTTGCGTCGACAACAGCTCGACCAGCGGGGTGATCGCATCGTGAAAGCCCGGCGCGTCATCGGTTTCGGACAGGCCGATCGAAAACAGGGTGCGCCAGCGGTTGGTTTCGGTCTGGGCATAGGCCAGATAGGCCTGCGACAGCGTGATCAGCAGGTCGGCCGGGGCTTCGTCTTCCAGCCCGTCGATCGAGCCCTGCATATGGGCAACAATCTGGTCGACGGTGCGGCGGTTGACGGCAACGGCCAGCTCGCCCAGATCATCGACGACGGTATAGATCGCGCCCAGGGCACAGCCCGCCTCTTTGGCCAGATCGCGTGCGCGCAGTGCCACGATGCCGCCTTGGGCGATCTCCGCCTCGGCAATATCCAGCAGTTTGGCTTTCAGGGCCTCGCGTTTGGCCATGGTCGCAGGGGTCATGGAATCCTCCTTTTCCCGAACCTGGTTCACCTTTTAGCGAAAGCGGGGATTCTATGAAAGCAAAAAATGCTGCACCGCAGCATTTTGAGCCGAGATTGCGATTTCAGCGCCAGAACCGTGCGAAAGTTTCACGAAACGGGATCAGAAAACAATTACGTTCCGTCTGGCCGAGCCGGTCTTGGTGTCTGCTATGGCCTCGTTGATCTGGTCCAGCGGCCAGCGGGCGGAAATCAGCTCGTCCAGTTTCAGCCGCCCCTGCCGATAGAGATCAACCATCCACGGGATATCGCGGGCCAGAATCGTGTCGCCCATATAGCTGCCGATCAGCCCCTGCCCGGTGCGCGCCAGGATCACCGGCTCGTATTGTGCCGCTGCGCCCGAATGCGGCATGCCGACCATCACCATCCGCCCGCCCGGCGCCAGGTATCGCGGTGCGCTGTCATAGGCCGGAATGGCCCCAACGGTGACCAGAACCGCATCCGCGCCGCGGCCAGCGATGCGACGGGCAATCGACCAGGGCTTGGGCTCGGACGCCAGAATGGTGTCGGTCGCGCCGAATTCGCGCGCGGCGTCCAGCTTTTCGGGCAGCATGTCCACGGCGATGATCCGGGCCGCGCCCGCGATGCGTGCGCCCTGAATGGCATTCAGACCAACGCCGCCCGCGCCAATCACCACGACCGTCTGACCGGGGCGCACCTGCGCCGTATTGGCCACCGCGCCGATGCCGGTGATCACCCCGCAGGCCAGCAGGCAGGCGGCATCCGACGGCATGTCGTCGGGCAGCGCGGCCAACTGGCTGTGATGCACCACCACGCGTTCGGCAAAGGCGCCGGTCACCAGCCCCTGATCCACGACGCCACCCTGCGCGGTCGAGAGCGGCGAGGGCATCGGGGCCGGCGCCGTGCAGCTGGAGGGGTGGCCGGTCGCACAGGTCGGGCAGGCCCCGCAAGAGCGCAGCATCGTCACCAGCACATGGTCGCCCATGGCATGGGCCGCAACACCGGGGCCGATTGCGGTGATGCGCCCGGCGGCCTCGTGCCCATAGACAGCGGGCAGAGGGCCGGCCCAAGCGCCCTCGGCATAGGAAATGTCGGAATGGCAGACCGCCACCGCGTCCAGCGTCACCTCGACCTCGCCGGGGCCGGGCGCGCGCAGCTCGACCTCTTCGATCCGCAGCGGGGCGTTGAATTCGTGGCAAACGGCGGCGCGGATCTTGACCATGGGCTTCTCCTTTGCCGGCAGAATGGCGAGGCGAGGGCAGGCGGGCAAGCGCGGGGGCGCTGCCGTTACGTCACTCTGCGCCGATCATGTCCAGCAGCATCGCCGCCAGATCATCCGCCGCCGTCAACTGCGGGAAATGGCCCGCATCCAGATGCCGGAGATCGACGCCCGCCGTGCCCGTCGCCATGGCCTGTTGCAGCGGAGGCAGGATGGTCTGATCGCCGTCGCACAGCACATAGCCTTTGGGGATCGCGCCGAAACGCCCGGCGCTGAGGCTGGCCGGATCGGTCTGGGCGGCGTTGGGCTGCACGCCCAACTGCGACAGCCCCCGCGCGCGCTGATCGGGGGTTGCGTCCTGGAACAGATAACCGGCGGCCGTGTCGGGGTCGAGCACGGTCGTGCCTGCCACCGGCCCCTTACGCACCGCGTTGCCGATGGTCAGCGCCTGGCGCTTGATCAGCGACAACAGGCTGTCGCCGTCCTGCGGCAGAAAGGCCGCGACATAGATCAGCCGGGTCACGCGGTCGGGGATCAGCTCTGCCGCGGCTGAGATCGCCATGCCACCCATCGAATGCCCCACCAGAACGGCCGGCCCGTCGCCCACCGCGTCAGAAATCGCGCGGGCATAATCGGCCAGCCCCACCGTGTCGGGCGCGGTGGTGTCTCCCTTGTGGCCCGGCAGGGTCAGCGCCGTGACCTCATGCCCGGCGGCACGCAGCAACGGCGCCACGTCGGACCACGTATCGGCACAGCCCCACGCGCCATGAATAAGGATGATCTTTGCCATGAGTATGTCCCTTGCTGATGGTCAGATATGTCCGATATCGCGCAGGAAACCGGTCAGTGCCTCGGCATAGTCGCCGGGTTTGTCCACGCAGGGCAAGTGCCCTGCACCCCGGATCAGATGAAATTTCGACCCGCGCACCAGATCGACGGTTTCACGCACCAGATCGGGCGGGGTCGTTCCATCATGGCTGCCGGCAATGCCCAGCGTCGGCAGGCCCAGCCCCGATGTGGGCGTGTAGAAATCGGTTCCCGCGATGGCCGCGCAGCAGCTGGCATAGCCCTCGACCAACTGGCCGGTCATCACCGCGCGCCAATGGGCGGCCTGCGGGCTGTCGCGAAACGGGCGGGGGAACCATCGGGCCAGCGTGGCATCGGCCAGGGCCTCGATCCCCTGTTCGCGCGCGACGCGCGCCCGGTCGTGCCACATCGCGGCGGTGCCGATCTTGGCAGCGGTATTCGACAGAACCATGGCGCGCACCTGATCCAGCCGTTTGACCGCCAGCCCCTGCGCCACCATCCCGCCCATCGACAGGCCGACAAAGACGCAATCGCGCAGGCCCAGATGATCGAGCAACTGCTCGGCATCACGCACCAGCGCCCCCATCGAGTAGGGACCGTCGGGGCAAGATGACTGCCCGTGCCCGCGCGCGTCATAGCGCACGACCCGCAGCCCGACGGGCAACAGCGGCACGATATTGTCCCACAAGGTCAGATCTGTGCCCAGGGCATGGGCAAAGACAACGGGCGCCCCGTCGGGGACGCCCTCATCGCGGTAATGAATTCGGACATCTTTCAGCCCGGCAAAGCGCGTCAGAATGGCAGCCCCACATAGTTTTCAGCCAACACCTTTTGCGCGGCCTCGTTTTCGCGCAGGAACTCCAGATCGGCGCGCTGCATCTTGAGATCGAACTCGATCTGCTGAGGGAAACGGTGCAGCAGGTTGGTCATCCACCAGCTGAACCTCTCGGCTTTCCAGATGCGGGCCAGGGCTTTCTCGGAATAGCGGTCCAGCCCTTCGGACTCCTTGTCGTGATAGAACGCGACCATCGCGTGATACAGATAGTAGATATCCGAGGCGGCCGTGTTCAACCCCTTGGCGCCGGTGGGCGGCACGATATGCGCGGCGTCGCCGCATAGGAACAAGCGGCCCCAGCGCATCGGCTCGGTGACGAAACTGCGCAGCGGCGCGATAGATTTCTCGATCGACGGGCCGGTGATCAGGCTTTCGGCATGGCGGTCGGGCAGGCGGCGTCTGAGTTCATCCCAGAACTTGCCATCGCTCCAGTCATCGGGGCTGTCGGACAACGGGCACTGGATGTAATAGCGGCTAAGGTTGGCATTGCGCATCGAGCACAGTGCAAAGCCCCGGTCCGAGTTGGAATAGACCAGCTCTTCATGCACCGGGGGCGTTTCGGACAGAACCCCCAGCCAGCCGAACGGGTACAGCTTTTCATAGTCGCGCCGCACAGACGAGGGGATGGTCTGGCGGCTGACGCCGTGAAACCCGTCGCAGCCCGCCACATAGTCGCAATCAATGCGCTGCGACTGACCACCGACAGTGTAGGTCACATAGGGCGTGTCGGTGTCGGCATCGTGGATCGCCACATCCTCGGTGTTGAAGATCAGCTTGGCCCCGTCGGCCTCGCGGGCGTCATACAGGTCGCGCGTCAGCTCTGTCTGGCCATAGATGACCACGGGAGTGCCGGTATGGGCGGTAAAGTCGATGCGGAATTCTTCGTTTCCATAGGCGATGACCGTGCCGTCGTGGATATAGCTCTTGGCATCCATGCGCTTGCCCACGCCAGCCTCGCGCATCAGCTCGACAAAGCCTTTCTCAAGCACCCCGGCGCGAATGCGGCTCAGCACATAGTCGCGCGTCTTGCGTTCCAGAATGATCGTGTCGATGCCCTTGTTGTGCAGCAGTTGCGACAGCAACAGCCCCGACGGGCCCCCGCCGATGATGCAGACCTGAGTTCTCATGGGCTCTCCTCCCCTCTTGGTATTGGTCCTTTTTGTCGCATATAGTTGTCAATGTCAATTATATTTGCGCACCAGCCGACCAACCCGATCCGCCGCTTAGGGCAGGGTGGTCAGGGCGCGGGCCATCATGTCGGGGTCGGTATTGCCGCCGCTGGCCACCACGATCACCGTATCGCCCGTGATGGCGTCCGGCTGAAACAGCGCCGCCGCAAGGGCAACGGCGCCGCCCGGTTCAACCACGATCTTGAGCCGCAGCATCGCCAGCGCCATGGCCTGCAGGGCCTGCGCGTCCGTCACGCTTAGACCGGGGTCGCACAGGCGCTGCATGATCGGAAAGGTGAGATCGCCCGGCTGTGGCGTGAGGATCGCGTCGCAGATCGACCCGGTCAGCGCCGCGTTACGCAGCACCTGCCCCGCCACCAACGAGTGGCCCGTATCATCGAAACCGACCGGTTCCACAGGCCGCACCCGCAGCCCCGGCGCGTGGGCCTCTAGCGCCAGCGCGATGCCCGAGGTCAGACCGCCCCCGCCGCAGGGCACCAGCACATCGGCCGTTGCCACACCCAGCCGGGCCGCGTCTTCGGCGATCTCCAGCCCGACGCTGGCCTGCCCGGCGATCACGCGCGGGTCGTCATAGGGTTTGATCAGCACCAGCCCGCGATCGCGCGCCATGGTCTGGCCGATCTCTTCGCGGTTTTCACGGGTGCGATCATAGGTCACCACCTCGGCCCCCAGGGCACGGGTATTGGCCAGTTTCAGCGCCGGCGCATCGGCGGGCATGACGATCACCGCCGGCACGCCCAGCATCCGCGCTGCCAGCGCCACGCCCTGGGCATGGTTGCCAGACGAATAGGCGATCACGCCCCGCGTGCGGTCCTGTTCGGGCAATCCACTGAGCGCGGCCCAGGCCCCGCGAAACTTGAACGACCCGGTGCGTTGCAGGCACTCGGGCTTGATCAGCACCCGCCGCCCGGCCAGCGCATCCAGATCGGACGAGTTCAACAGCGGCGTGCGAATGGCGCGCCCTTCCAGCCGCGCGGCAGCGGCGTGGATATCGTCGATGCTTACCCCAAGGCCGCGATGAAGGCGCGCAGGGCCGCCAGGGACTCGGGCTCGTCCAGGAACGGAATATGGGCACGGCCCGGCACGCTGGCGGTGATCAGGTCGGGAATGCGGCGCTTCATCTCGGCCACGGTTTCCGCCGACAGCAGGTCGGAATTGGCGCCCCGGATCACCGCAACGGGCTTGCCCTTGAGCATGTCGAAATAGGGCCACAGATCGGGCGCCTCAGTCTCGTAGTCGCGCAAAAAGGCGGCGCGCAGCTCGGGGTCATAGTTGATCTTCATGCCGGTGTCGGTCGGGATGTAGTGCTTGCGCGCCTCTTCCAGCCAGCGCCCCTCGGGCATGTTGTCAAAACCCGGCAGGTTGCGCTCCAGCCCGGCGGCGACGTCTTCGTAGCTGCGGCCCGCCGGGTTGCGCCCGACATAGTCAAAGATCCGCTCTAGCCCGTCGCGATCCAGCGCGGGGCCGATGTCGTTCATGCACAGCCCGGTGATACGGTCGCCCGCCAGCGCGGCCAGCCCCATCCCGATCAGCCCGCCGCGCGAGGTGCCCAGAATGGCGGCTTTCTCCAGCCCCAGATGATCCAGCAGTTGCAGTGCATCCGCGCCCTCGCGCATGACCGTATAGCTGTCGGCCCCGGTCCATTCCGACTGGCCCCGGCCCCGGTAATCCATGCAGATCATCCGCACATCGCCCAGATGCGGGGCGACATAGTCGAAATCGGCGCTGTTGCGGGTCAGGCCCGACAGGCAGAGCAGCGGCAGCCCGCTGCCAGTGTCACGATAGGCGATCTTGGCGCCGTCATCGGCGTTGAAATACTGCATCAAAGACTCCGTGCCAGTTCGGGTATTGTGGTCAGGTCTGACAGAACATGTGCGGGCGCCCAAGGCAAGCGGTCCATGGGCAATCCGGCGCGGTTTACCCATGCGGTCTGAAACCCATAACCGGTGGCCGCGCCCGCGTCCCAGCCATTGGACGATACGAACAGAACCTCGCCCTTGGCACAGCCGAACCGCGCCCCGACCAGGTCATAGACCCGCGCGTCGGGTTTGAAGACACCGACGCTTTCCACAGACAGAACGTCATCCAGCACATCACCGATCCCCGCCGATTGCACCGCGCCAGCCAGCATCTCGGGCGAGCCGTTCGACAAGATCGCCGTGTTCATGCCCGCCTGCTTCAGCGCGGCCAGCATCAAGGGCACCTCGGGATAGGCCGACAGCTCCCAGTAAAGCGCCAGCAGACGCGCGCGCAGGGCGGGGTCATCAAGGCCCGCGGCCTCTAGCGCCCAATCCAGCCCGCGCTGGGTGACCTGCCAGAAATCCATGTGGTCGCCAGTCACCGCCAAGAGCCAGGAATATTCCAGCTGCTTGCGCCGCCAGTCCTCGGCCAGCCTGGGCCAGATCGCGGCCAGGGCGTCATTGCCCGGCTCTGCTGCCGCCTGACGCGCGGCGGCGGCCACGTCGAACAAGGTGCCATAGGCATCGAATACGCAGGTGGTAATGGTCATGAGATCCCCCTTGCAGCAGAGAGTGGCACAGCCAGGCGGGTACGAAAAGGGCGGGGTTTACATCAGGGCAGGGCGCGTTAGGTTAGGCGGACGCTCAGAGCACCCGCCCGCTGCGGCCTCTGCAAACCCATCCCGAACAGCAGGAAAAACACGATGACGCAGGTCAAACCGGGCGACAAGGTCCGTATTCATTACACCGGCACTCTGGCCGATGGCTCTACCTTTGACAGCTCGGCCGGGCGCGAGCCGCTGGAATTCACCGTCGGTTCGGGTCAGATCATTCCCGGCCTCGACAAGGAACTGGCCGGCATGGCCGTGGGCGACAAAAAGACCGTCGATATCCCCTGTGCCGAAGCCTATGGCGAGCGCCACCCCGACGCCCAGCAAGACATTCCGCGCGGCCAGATCCCGGCCGAGATCCCGCTTGAGGTCGGCCTGCAACTGCAAATGCAGACGCCCACCGGTCAGGTGATGCCCGTGACCGTCGCAGCGGTCTCCGAAGAAACCGTGACGCTGGATGCCAACCATCCGCTGGCCGGCAAAGACCTGACCTTTGATTTCGAACTGGTCGAAATCGTCTGATCTGGCTCATGGCTCCGGGCCTGATCCGCGCTACATTGGATGTAGACGCGAAAAGGACCGGAGCCATGGAAAGCACTGTCGAAAAGCTGCGCGCGCATGTTCAGGAACTGAAAGACGCGCTTGAGGCCGAGATCGAAGAGCGGCAGCAGGAATTCCGCTATCAGATCCACCATCACAAGGTCGAATTCGAGGCCGAGGCCCGCGCTGCCCAGCGAGCCGCGCGCGAGGGGCTGGCCAGCTTTCTGGCACATACCCGGCCGCTGGTGGTGCTGACCGCACCCGCGATCTATGCGCTGATCCTGCCCTTTGCGCTGCTCGATCTGTTCGTGACGCTCTACCAGGCGATCTGTTTCCCGGTTTACGGCATCGCGCGTGTGAAACGGCGCGATTACATCGCCGTCGACCGCCACCACCTGGCCTATCTGAACGCGCTGCAGAAACTGAACTGTGTCTATTGCGGCTATTGCAACGGCCTGCTGGCCTATGTCCGCGAAATCGCCGCGCGCACCGAGCAATACTGGTGCCCGATCAAGCACGCCCGGCGGCTGGCGGAAACCCATGACCGCTATGGCAGTTTCACCGATTACGGGGATGCCCAGTCCTATCGCGCCGAGCTGATGCGCCTGCGGGCCGAACTGGCCAAGGAACGGGCGGGCAGGGGGGATGACCGGCCCGAAGGCCGGCCAGAGACTTAGATGTTTTCGGCCTGCGGCATGCCCAGGACATGCACGCCGCCATCGACATTGATGATCTCGCCGGTGGTGCAGGCGCCGTGGGCCGAGGCCAGGTAGACGGCGGTGCCGCCCACGGCCTCGAGCGTGGCATTGGCACGCAGCGGGGCGTTGGTTTCGCAGAACCGATAGGTCTTACGCGCGCCGCCGATGGCCGCGCCGGCCAGGGTCTTCATCGGGCCGGGCGAGATCGCGTTGACGCGGATGCCCTCGGGGCCCAGATCGTTGGCCAGATACCGCACGGTAGATTCCAGCGCTGCCTTGGCCACGCCCATGACGTTGTAATAGGGCGTCACGCGGTTCGAGCCCTGATAGGTCAGCGTCATGATCGACCCGCCATCGGTCATCATCGGCACGGCACGCCGCGCCACGTCGATCAGCGAATAGCAGGAAATCACCAGCGAGGTTTTGAAATTCTCGCGCGAGGTGTTGATGAAGCGGCCGGTCAGCTCGTTCTTGTCGGAAAACGCGATGGCGTGAACCAGGAAATCCAGCTTGCCCCAGCGTTCCTTGAGCACCGCAAACGCGGCATCCAGGGACTCGTCATTGGTGACATCGACATCGACCAGAATATCCGAGCCCAGGCTTTCGGCGAGCGGCTGCACGCGTTTGCCAAAGGCCTCGCCCTGGTAGGAAAAGGCCAGTTCGGCCCCTTCGGCATGCAGCGCCTTGGCGATGCCCCATGCGATCGAGCGGTCATTGGCAACGCCCATGATCAGCCCGCGTTTTCCCTTCATCAGATCAGCCATGATGCCTTATCCCTGATACTTGCTCATCACCAGCGTGGCGTTGGTGCCGCCAAAGCCAAAGCTGTTCGACAGCACGCTGTCCAGCTCGACATTCTCGCGCAGCTCGGTCACGATCTCGCCTTCGTTGATCTCGGGGTCCAGCTCTTTCACGTTGGCCGAGGCCGCGATGAAATTGCCCTGCATCATGATCAGCGAATAGATCGCCTCGTGCACGCCGGTGGCGCCCAGGCTGTGGCCGGTCAGCGACTTGGTCGAGGCGATCGGCGGGGTGTTGCCTTCGCCAAAGACGCGGCGCACGGCCTTTACCTCGGTCACGTCGCCGGCGGGCGTCGAAGTGCCGTGGGCGTTGATATAGTCGATCTTGCGGCCCTCGGGCAGGGTGCTGACGGCCAGGCGCATCGAGCGCTCGCCGCCTTCGCCCGACGGGGCGACCATGTCATAGCCGTCGGACGTGGCGCCATAACCGGTCACTTCGGCATAGATCTTGGCGCCGCGGGCCTTGGCGTGCTCGAGCTCTTCCAGAACCAGAACGCCGCCGCCGCCACCGATTACGAACCCGTCGCGCGTGGCGTCGAACGGGCGCGAGGCGGTTTCCGGCGCGTCGTTATATTTGCTCGACATCGCACCCATCGCGTCGAACAGGCACGACAGGGTCCAGTCGACCTCTTCGCCGCCGCCGGCGAACACGATGTCCTGCTTGCCCATCTGGATCTGCTCGACGCCGTTGCCGATGCAATGCGCCGAGGTCGAACAGGCCGAGGTGATCGAATAGTTGATGCCCTTGATCTTGAAGGGCGTCGCCAGACAGGCCGAGTTGGTCGACGACATGCAGCGCGTCACCATGAACGGGCCCATGCGTTTCGGGCTGCCCTTGGTGATGACCGTGTCGAAGGCGGTAAAGAAGTTCGAGGTCGACGGACCGCCCGAGCCCATGATCAGGCCGGTGCGCTCGTTCGACACATCGCTTTCCTCAAGCCCGGAATCGGCAACCGCCTGTTCCATGGCGATGTAGTTATACGCCGCACCCGGCCCCATAAAGCGCAGCTGGCGCTTGTCGATCGAGGCGGTCAGGTCGATCTGCGGAATGCCCGCGACCTGGCTGCGAAACCCGTGCTGGGCGTAGTTTTCTTCGAACCGGATGCCCGAACGGCCTGCGCGCAGGCTGGCTTCGACTTCGGCGGCATTGTTGCCGATGGGCGAAACGATCCCGATCCCGGTGATGACGACACGGCGCATTGGCGCACTCCTTACTTGATTGGGGTCAGCTCTCGGAGAGCGCGACTTTCATATCCTTGACCTGATAGATGACTTCGCCATCGGCCTCGACGATGCCGTCGGCCACGCCCATGGTCAGGCGGCGCGTCTGCACGGCCTTGGTGAAATCAACCTTGTAGGTCAGCATCTTGCGGTCGGGGCGCACCATGCCCGTCAGTTTGACCTCGCCCACGCCCAGCGCATAGCCGCGGCCCAGCCAGCCGCGCCAGCCCAGGTTGAACCCGGTCAGCTGCCACAGGCCATCCAGGCCCAGGCAGCCCGGCATGATCGGGTTGCCGGGAAAGTGGCAGTCAAAGAACCAAAGGTCGGGCGTGATGTCGAACTCGGCCACGACATGGCCCTTGCCATGCAGGCCGCCATCGCCCGAGATCTCGGTGATGCGGTCCATCATCAACATGGGCGGCGCCGGCAACTGGGCATTGCCCGGCCCGAACAGCTCGCCTCGTGCGCATTTCAAAAGGTCGTCTTTGTCGAAACTGGTCGGAAAATCGGCCATTCAGCCCTGCCCCTTGTTCTATGGTCCCCTGTGGTTAGCTTCACCGTGTAACACCGCGCTTTGTGGCCATGCAATAGGCCGTGCACCAACTGTGCCAGCGGAATGCAACAGGAAATCAATTGAAACTGGCCCGCCGGGCGTCGTATACAATGCGATGAACCTTTGGGGACGGACAATGATGGCGCCCATTTCGATCGAACGCGGCAGCGAGTGGCTGGCCAGGGCCGGCCTGCGCCCGACACGGCAACGCGTGTCGCTGGCGGCGTTGCTGGTGGGCGACGGGCAAGATCGCCACGTGACCGCCGAAAGCCTCTTTGCCCTGGCCGAACAGGCGGGCGAGCGCGTGTCGCTGGCCACCGTCTATAATACGCTGCGGGTGTTTTGCGACGCGGGCTTGATGCAGGAAATCATGGTTGATGGCTCGAAAAGCTATTTCGACACCAATACCTGCGACCATCCGCATTTCTACTGGGAGGACGACGGCCGCCTCAGCGACGCCCCCGCCGACCGTTTGCGGATCACCGGCCTGCCCGACGCGCCGGAAGGGGCCGAAGTGTCGCGCGTTGACGTGGTCATCCGCCTGCGCCGCGCCTAACGCCTGCCGCGCAGCGACAATATCACCACCGCGATGATCGCGCCCGTGGCATTGAACACCAGATCCAGCGCCGTGTTGTAATAGCCGCCCACATTGGTGTCGGCGATGCCCAGCACGGCGATGAATTCGATGATCTCGTTCACCGCACCCAGACCCATTGCCCCAAAGGCGGGGTAAACCGCCGCCGTCCAGGTGCCGCGCGTGTCGGGGTAGTGCCGGGTCAGCAGATGCCACAGCAACCAGGCAGTGGTGCCAAACCCATAGGCATGCACGATCTGGTCGTACTTCAGGATCGACAACTCGCCATTCACGCTGAACGGGATGACCATCGCGGAATAGAGCACGCTGTCGCCAACCTTGACCCCGCCGCCGGCCATATGTGCCAAGCCCCAGAGTGTCAGCGCCCACAGCAGCGCCACCGGGAACTCGGCTTTGCGCAGGTTGATGCCCACCAGCAGGATCAGCCCGACCATCGTGGCGATGTACCAGATGAACTCGTAATTCCCGATCGACAGGAACCATGCGCCAAACGCCCCCACATAGGCCAGGGTGAACCAGCACACCGCCCATTCCGATTTCTTGATGCGCATGCTTTGTCCTTTCAGAACCACTGCCCCGGCTCCATCAGGCCGAGGTCAAGCAACTGTTGCGAGGTCCAGTCGAAGGCAACCGAGTTGTGCCATTCGAACCGGCGGATATCAAAGGTCGACCCGGCGTTTACCTTCAGCGCCTTGGCGGTGCGGAACGAACAGACCGCCGCCGTCAGGTTATGGTGCCAGGGGCAGGAATAGGTGTTGTATTCCTCGGTGTTGAACGTGTGATCGGGCCGCAGCACCAGCCCCGGTACGGCGCGGAACAGGGCGATGCGGTCGATCTTGCGGCGTTCCTTGGGGATGTGTTCCTCGAACCGCCAGCGCAGCCCGCCATAGAAATCCAGCTGCCGTTCCTTGGGGTGATCGTGATTGTCGGGGTCGGGCCGCGCCAGCGCGTAATACCCGGTGCGATCCAGCAATGCGTTTTCCAGCGACACCGCATTGGGAAAGGCGCGCAGATCGCCGGCATAAAGGTCGATCACGTAGCTCAGCATCGCGTCGCGCCGCTCTTCGCCGTGAAAGGTCAGCATTTCGCCCACGCTGCGGGTCTCGCAGAAGGGAAAGAACAGGTATTCGGCGTTATAGCAGTAATACAGCCACACCCCCGGCGCAGCGGCGATGATCCGGTTCAGCGCGTCGATGAACACGCCCTCGCGGTAAATATCGGTGATCACCAGATGCACCCGGTCGCGGATATCGGCCGGCAGCTCCAGCTCGGGCGGGCCCAGAACCACCAGCGCCTTGAACCCCAGCCCCAGGTGATGGCGGATGGTGGTGTCGACCTCGACCAGATCCTCGACCAGGATCACCCCAACCGGCCCCTTGGCCAGCACGGCTTTGCCGTTGGTCAGGAAATCATCCAACACCGTATAGGTCATTTGCCGCCTCATCTGCCTTGTTGCGGCAAAACTCTTGTATATCGGTTACCATTGCAAGCGTTGCGGGCAAGGCGCCGATTGTGTAGAGGCGGGACGCGGACAAAAGGGGCGCGATCATGGCCGAGCCGAAGAAACTGTTTATCAAGACCTATGGCTGTCAAATGAACGTCTACGACAGCGAGCGCATGGCAGAGGCCATGGGCGGGTCGGGCTATGTCACCACTGACAGCCCCGAAGATGCCGACATGATCCTGCTCAATACCTGCCATATCCGCGAAAAGGCCGCCGAAAAGGTCTATTCGGAACTGGGGCGGTTCAAGGGCCTGAAGGCCGAAAAGCCCGACCTGAAAATCGGGGTCGCGGGCTGTGTCGCCCAGGCCGAGGGCGAGGAAATCATGCGCCGCCAGCCGCTGGTCGATCTGGTGGTGGGGCCGCAAAGCTATCACCGCCTGCCCCAGATGGAGGCAAAGACCCGCGCCGGGGAAAAGGCGCTGGACACCGATTTCCCCGAAGAGGACAAGTTTGAAAAGCTCAAGTCGCGCGGTCCGGCGGCCAAGCGCGGCCCGACCGCGTTTCTGACCGTACAGGAAGGCTGCGACAAGTTCTGCGCCTTCTGCGTGGTGCCCTATACCCGCGGCGCCGAGGTCTCGCGCCCCGCTGACCGCGTGCTGGCCGAGGCGCGCGAGCTGGTGTCGCGCGGGGTGCGTGAAATCACCCTGCTGGGTCAGAACGTCAACGCCTACCATGGCGAGGGCGCCGATGGCCGCGACTGGGGGCTGGCCCGGCTGATCCGTGAACTGGCCGAGGTCGATGGGCTGGACCGTATCCGCTATACCACCAGCCACCCCAACGACATGGAAGACGACCTGATCAAGGCCCATGGCGATTGTCCGAAATTGATGCCCTATCTGCATCTGCCGGTGCAGTCGGGCAGCGACCGCATCCTGAAACGGATGAACCGCAGCCATACCGCCGACAGCTATCTGCGCCTGATCGACCGCATCCGCGAGGCCCGCCCCGATATCCTGTTGTCGGGCGATTTCATCGTCGGCTTCCCCGAGGAAACGGATGACGATTTCGAGGCCACGCTGCGCCTGGTGGAACAGGTGCGCTATGGCCAGTGCTACAGCTTCAAATACTCGACCCGCCCCGGCACACCGGCGGCCGAGCGCGCCCAACTGCCCGAAAGCGTCAAGGACGAGCGCTTGCAACGGCTGCAAGCCCTGCTGAACCAGCAACAGGCCGAGATCCAGGCCGAAATGGTGGGCCGCGAAGTGGGTGTGCTGTTCGAAAAGAAAGGCCGTCTGCCCGGGCAGCTGGTCGGCAAGTCCGATCACCTGCATGCCGTGCATGTCATCGCCCCCGAGGCCCTCTTGGGCCAGATCGGGCGCGTGCGCATCACTGGCTCGGCCAGCCACTCGCTGGCGGGTGAACTCATCGCCGGGTGAGTCGCGACGATTGTTGCGTCACGACGAACAATTCCGCGCCATCCCCCGCATTGCGCCAGTTTGGTGATCAGCGCGCCCCAAAGAATGGGGTTCAGCTGGGCGGATCACGCAGAGTCTTTTAAATATCTACCTTCGGAACGGGTCTGCCCTTGGGCAGTGGGGGCTCGAGGACGAAGGTAAACGGTTATGAATACGCGTAACAGGTTTCTGACGCTGATCTCGGCTATTCTGGCACTGAGCATGCTGTTCACTGCCGGCGCTGCTGCCGCGGAACAGCAGGTGATCAAGGGCGAACACTATCGCCCCGGTGTCTGGGTCGATCCCGATGGCTGCGAGCATTGGGTCTTGGATGATGGCTGGGAGGGCTACATGACCCCCCACGTCAGCCGTGACGGCATTCCGGTCTGCCGCCGTGGCCCCGCCTGCGGCACTTTCCCGTCCGATCAACTGTTCACCACCGACAGCCATAATCTGAACGCCGACAGCGTGGCGCGACTGCGCCAGTTCTTCCGCACCTCGCCCAGCCGCGCGGTGATCATCGTGGGGCACACGGATTCCCGCGCTTCGGATGCCTATAACCTGGCCCTGTCGCAGCGCCGCGCCGATGCCGTGGCCCAGGTGGCCCGCGCCGCCGGCCTGCGTGTCGTCGATGTGCGCGGCTATGGCGAACGGCTGCCGGTCGCCTCGAACCGCACCAACGCCGGCATGGCCAAGAACCGCCGTGTCGAAATCATCTGCCTGCGCTGAGGAGAGAGCCATGACCATCATCAAAGGGTTCACCGTCCTCGCAATCGCCGCCAGCCTGTCGGGCTGTATGTACGCACCCAAATACGACAAGTCGATCGACCGCGGTATCGACAGCAAGGATCTCAGCAAGCTGCGCGCCGGGATCTGGGTCGACCCCACCGGCTGTGATCAGTGGATCATCGACGACGGAATCGAGGGCTACATGTCCGCCCGCCTCGACAAATACGGCAAGCCCGTGTGCTCGGGCATCGCCCCGCCCGAGGTGGCCGTGGGCCCCTACAAGGCCGGCTCGCCCATCGAAGACCCGATCTAAAACCGTCTGAAAACGCCAAAAATTCAAGGCCGCCCTGGTTTATGGGCGGCCTTGTCACATGTTTTTTTCAAACATGCGCGACCAGTGCTTGCGTTAAAGGCCTTTGCTTGCCACCATATCTATACTGGCTTTAGAGAACGGAGTCGTTTTGGGCATCAGCGCAATCACACCCCCGCCCAACGCCGAAGACGTCCACGAGACGCTTCTGGAGTTTCCCGATAATCGCCTGCTGATCGATCTGTGCGGTGAGTTCGACCGCAATCTCGCGCAAATAGAGCACACGCTGAACGTCCATATCATCCGCCGCGGCAACCTGCTGGCGGTGGTCGGGGACGGCGAGGCGCGCGGCCAGGCGGCGATGATCCTGCAACAGCTTTACGGACGGCTGGAAACCGGCAAGTCGGTCGAGGCCGGCGATATCGAGGGGCTGATCCGCATGGGCAACTCGGCCGAGGGCACCGGCACCCGCCAGGGCGACCAGATGGAGCTGTTCCAGGGCGGCCGCACCGAGATCAAGACCCGCAAGAAACTGGTCGAGCCGCGCACCGACGCACAAAAGGCTTACGTGAAGGCGCTGTTCGAGAATGAACTGGCCTTTGGCATCGGCCCCGCCGGCACCGGCAAGACCTATCTGGCCGTGGCCGTAGGCGTGAACATGTTCATCGGCGGCCATGTCGACCGCATCATCCTGTCGCGCCCCGCCGTCGAAGCGGGCGAGAAACTGGGCTATCTGCCCGGCGACATGAAAGACAAGGTCGACCCCTACATGCAGCCGCTCTACGATGCGCTGAACGATTTCCTGCCCGGCAAGCAGGTTGCCAAGCTGATCGAGGAAAAGCGGATCGAGATCGCGCCGCTGGCCTTCATGCGGGGCCGCACGCTGGCCAATGCCTTTGTGGTGCTGGACGAGGCACAGAACGCCACCACCATGCAGATGAAGATGTTCCTGACCCGCCTGGGCGAGGGCTCGCGCATGGTGATCACCGGCGACCGCAGCCAGGTCGACCTGCCGCGCGGCGTGCAGTCGGGCCTGCAGGATGCCGAGCGCCTGCTGAAAGGCATCGACAAGATCAGTTTCAACTATTTCACATCCAAGGACGTCGTCCGCCACCCGCTGGTTGCCAAGATCATCGAGGCCTATGACGCCGACGATCCGGCGAAATAGTAAAGATTCGACTGAGATGCGCTTTTGCGCTAGCCTCTTGGGGTGGTGATCCACAATTATGGTAAATGTCATTCACAGGGGGCTATTGTGAAGCACTGGAAAAATATCCTGGCGGCTGGCGCGGTTGTATCCGTTGCCGGGCTTGCCCAAACCGCCGATGCGGCGACCTATAACTATGTTGGCAGCTGGAAACTGGGCGATGGCCCGAACTTTACTGTTGCGGATGCCCTGACCGGGCAAGAGGCCGCTGCGCTGCTGTTTGGCGGCACCGCTGCCGATTACGTCATCTCGACCGTCAGCGATCTGGTCGCCGATATCGACTTTATGACCTGGGTTGATACCTATGCTCAACCGTGGCCCTACACGGCGACCAAGGTTGCGCAGGACTATGTCAACGACGGTGGTGATGGCAAATACAACGTGTTCGGTGAAACCACCGCCTATGTCAGCGACCACTTTGGCGATCCCGGCGAAGCGGTTGGCCCGACCAACTATGCCTTCCGCGTCGCCGTGGTGCCGCTGCCGGCTGGCGGTCTGCTGCTGCTGACCGGTATTGGCGGTCTGGCCGCGCTGCGTCGCCGCAAGAAAGCCTGATCGCACCCCGATCAATAATTGCGCGGCCCGTCCCGACTGGGGCGGGCCGTTTGCATGTGCGAATTCTGTTTTCCTTGGCCCGCCGCTGCGCTATGGCCCGCGCATGAGCGTTGACCTGATCATCGAAGACGACCGCTGGGCCGAGGCCGGGCTGCAGGTGCTGGCCGACCGGGCCTGCGCCGCCGCGCTGGCGCATCTGGGCCTGCCGGATGACGCCGAGATCAGCCTCTTGGGCTGTGACGACGCCCGCATCGCCACCCTCAACGCCGAGTTCCGCGACAAGCCCGTGCCGACCAACGTGCTGTCCTGGCCATCCGACGATCTGGCCGCCGAAGAGGACGGCGCGCGCCCCTATGCGCCCGAACCCGACTTGCCCGACATGCCGCTGGAACTGGGCGATATCGCCATCGCCTATGACACCTGCGCCCGCGAGGCCACCGAGCAGGGCAAGGCGTTTGCCGATCATGTGACGCATCTGTTGGTGCACGGCACGCTGCACCTGTTGGGTTTTGACCACATCCGCCCGCAAGATGCCGCCCTGATGGAACGCATCGAGGTGGAAATACTTGCATCCATGGGGCTGGCTGACCCATATGAAGAGGACGGGTTCTAAGGCCCGGTTGGTTTGGTAAGGACTTATGGGCCAGGAAACAGACGGCTCTTCTATGGCGGCGCAGGGCGCGCCCGAGAATGAAGATCACAGTCGGCGCGGGCTTTGGGCCCGGCTGACCGAGGCGCTGGGCAGCGGCGCACAATCTCAGAAAACCGGCGATAGTGACGGGCAGGTGCAGCCGCGCCAGCCGCGCGTGCCATCGGCCCTGGGCATCGGCAACCTGCGCACCCTTCGGGTCGAGGACGTGGCCTGGCCCAAGGTCGAAATCGTCGCCGTGCCGCTGGACATCGGCAAGGACGAGCTGGTCAAGGTGTTCCGCGACAGCGGGATGACCCGCCTGCCGGTCTATGACGGCACGCTGGACAGCCCCGTCGGGCTGGTCCACCTCAAGGATTTCGCACTGCGCCACGGCTTTAACGGCAAAGGCACGCGGTTCACGCTGAAACCGATGCTGCGCCCGCTGCTGTTCGTGCCGCCGTCGATGCCGATCGGCGTGCTGCTGCAAAAGATGCAGAGCGACCGGATGCATATGGCGCTGGTGATCGACGAATATGGCGGGGTCGATGGCTTGGTCACCATCGAGGATCTGATCGAACAGGTCATCGGCGAGATCGAGGATGAACATGACGTCGCCGAAGGCAAGTTCTGGAGCCGCGAAAGCGCCGGCAGCTATCTGGTTCAGGCCCGCGCGCCGCTGGATGAGTTCGAGGCCGCCATCGGCATGAAGCTGGTCGATGAAGAGGACGAGGAAGAGATCGACACGCTGGGCGGTCTGGTCTTCATGGTCACCGGCCGCGTGCCGGCCCGTGGTGAGGTCATTCCCCATGAAAGCGGCGCTGAGTTCGAGATCGTCGATGCCGATCCGCGCCGGATCAAGCGCCTGCGGGTGCGTCTGCCGCAATCGGTGGCCGCCGCGATCGAGGTGGGCGAACAGGCCGAGAAGGCCGACTGAACATGACCACGCGGCCCGCCGCCCGTCTGATTGGTGAGGGCCGCGCCGGCTGGGGCGCGATGCTGGCGGCTTTGGTCTCGGGCGGCGTCGCGGCGCTGGGCCAGGCGCCCTTTGATCTGTGGTTTCTGACGCCGGCCGGTCTGGCCTGCCTGATTGCGCTGGTCCTGCCGGCGCAGGGGCTTTGGCGCGTCGCACGGCTGATGTGGCTGGGGGGCGCGGGCTATTTCGCCGTGGCGCTGGTGTGGATCGTGCAGCCCTTTCTGGTGGATGCCGGCCGACATGGCTGGATGGCGCCTTTCGCGCTGATCCTGTTGGCGGGCGGGCTGGCGCTGTTTTGGGGCGCGGCCGGATATGGCGCGGCCCGGCTTGGCGGCAGTCGCGGGGGCAGGGCGGTGGCGCTGGTTCTGCTGTTGGCGCTGGGCGGGCTCTTGCGGTCTTATCTCTTTACCGGCTTTCCCTGGGCCTTGCCGGGTCATGCCTGGATTGCCACGCCGGCGCTGCAACTGGCGGCTTTTATCGGGCCGCACGGGCTGAACCTGCTGGTCTGGGCGTTGGCCGCGTTGTTGGCGCTGGGTCTTCGCCAGGCCGTGGGCGCGGCGGTGCTGCTGGCGCTGCTGTGGGGGACGGGGGCATGGATGCAGGCCCAACCGGTGCCCGCGCGAGACCAGCCCATGACCGTGCGCCTGATCCAGCCCAATGCGGCCCAACATCTGAAATGGCAGCGCGACATGGTGCCGGTGTTCTTTGATCGCCAGATCGCGCTGACCCGCGCGCCGGGCGATCCGGCGCCCGATCTGATCGTCTGGCCCGAAACCGCGATCGCCTGGTCGCTGAACAGCGCCGGCCCCGCCCTGCGCCAGATCGCGCTGGCCTCGGGCGGGGCGCCGGTGATCCTGGGCGCCAATCGCCGCGAGGGCGACCGCGTGTTCAACGCCGCCGTGGCGTTGGATGCGCAGGGCGAGGTGACGCAGATCTATGACAAATACCACCTGGTGCCCTTTGGCGAATACATGCCCTTTGGCGACCGGCTGGCGCGGCTGGGCCTCTTTGGCCTGGCCTCGGGCGGTATCGGCTTTAGCCCCGGCCCCGGGCCGCAGGTCTGGGATCTGGGTGGGGCCGGCAAGGTGCTGCCGCTTATTTGCTACGAGATGATCTTTCCCAACGATCTGCGCGCCGCGCCCCGGCGGCCCGACTGGGTGCTGCAACTGACCAACGACGCCTGGTTCGGGTCGTTCTCGGGGCCGTATCAGCACCTGGCCCAGGCGCGTCTGCGCGCGGTCGAGCAGGGGCTGCCGGTTCTGCGGTCTGCCAATACCGGGGTGTCGGCGGCGATCACCGCGCGCGGGCAGGTGGTGGCCAGCCTGCCGCTGAACCGTCAGGGCGCGCTGGATGTGGCGCTGCCGGGTGCGCTGCCGCCCACGTTTTACGCCCGGACGGGCGACCTGCCGGCGGCGATCCTGCTGCTGGCCGGGCTGGTGCTGGTGGCGCTGCGCGGCCACAGGCGCGGCGCAATATCCCGTTGACCCACTCGCCTTGCGGGCGTAAGGGGGCGTGATCGAACCGTCACAACGGCTTCCTGGCGTGACGGGGATAACCCAATGGAGCACCTTTCATGACCCGGCAGAATTACCTCTTCACCTCTGAATCCGTCTCGGAGGGGCACCCCGACAAGGTGTGCGACCGCATTTCCGACGCAGTGCTTGATGCCTTCCTGGCCGAAGAACCGCAGGCCCGCGTCGCCTGCGAGACCTTCGCCACCACCAATCGCGTCATCATCGGCGGCGAGGTTCGCGGCTCGAAATCGGTGATGGACCGCGTGGCCGACATCGCCCGCGAATGCGTCCGCGATATCGGCTATGCGCAAGATGGCTTTCACTGGGAAAACCTGACCGTCGACAATTACCTGCACGAGCAATCCGCCCATATCGCCCAAGGCGTTGATGCCGGCGACAACAAGGACGAAGGCGCCGGCGATCAGGGCATCATGTTCGGCTATGCCGTGAATGAGACCGAGCACCTGATGCCGGCCCCGGTCCATTATGCCCATGCCATCCTGCGCCGGCTTGCCGAGGTGCGCAAATCGGGCGCCGAGCCCGAGCTGGAGCCCGACGCCAAATCGCAGCTGACCCTGCGCTATGTGAACGGCGTCCCGGTGGGCGTTGCCGCGCTGGTGCTGTCGACCCAGCATCGCTCCGAGGATCTGACCTCGGCCGATGTGCGCACCATCGTCGAACCCTATATCCGCGAGGTTCTGCCCGAGGGCTGGCTGGATGCCGACACTGTCTGGCACGTCAACCCGACCGGCAAGTTCGTGATCGGTGGCCCCGATGGCGATGCTGGCCTGACAGGCCGCAAGATCATCGTCGACACCTATGGCGGCGCGGCCCCGCACGGCGGCGGCGCGTTTTCCGGCAAGGATCCGACCAAGGTCGACCGCTCGGCCGCCTATGCCGCGCGCTATCTGGCCAAGAACGTCGTGGCCTCGGGCATGGCCAGCCGCTGCACCATCCAGCTGAGCTATGCGATCGGCATCGCCGAGCCGCAGTCGCTGTATGTTGACACCCACGGCACCGGCCATGTCGATGACGCCGCGATTGAACGCGCCATCCGCGACACGATGAGCCTGACGCCGCGCGGCATCCGCGAGCATCTGCAACTGAACAAGCCCGTCTATCAACGCACCGCCGCCTATGGCCATTTCGGCCGCGCGCCCGATGCCGATGGCGGGTTCAGCTGGGAAAAGACCGATCTGGTTGAGACCCTGAAAAAGGCCGTGTGATCCATGCCCAAGACCGACGTTTCGGGCCTTAGCCAGCTTGGCAGCAATGTCGAGGCCCCGCAAAGCCCCGAAGAGGCGATCCTGGAGAAGGTGCCCGCCGGCCATTCGGGCACGCAATACGTGGTGCGGTTCACCGCGCCCGAGTTCACCTCGATCTGCCCGATGACCGGCCAGCCCGATTTCGCACATATCGTCATCGACTATGTGCCGCGCGACTGGCTGGTGGAATCCAAGTCGCTCAAGCTTTACCTGCATTCCTTCCGCAATCATGGCGCCTTTCACGAGGATTGCACCATCGACATCGCCAAGCGGCTGGTTAACTTGCTTGATCCAGACTGGCTGCGGATCGGGGCCTATTGGTATCCGCGCGGCGGCATCCCGATCGACGTGTTCTGGCAGACCGGCACCCCGCCCGAGGGCGTATGGATCCCAGATCAGGGCGTGTCGCCCTATCGCGGGCGCGGCTAGACCGATTGCACCGCCAGCGCCTTTCGGTTAAGTGCGCGGCCATGACCGGCTCGAACAAACATCCCCAGGCGCCTTGGCGCAATTTCTATGGTCGCATCCACGGCAAGACGCTGCGCGATGCCCATAAGGAATTCCTCGATACCGACCTCGACGCGCTGTCGCCCGGCAAGGTCGGTTGGGACGAAAACCCCGATCGCGCACCGATTGACCTCAAGGCGCTGTTCGGTGGGCGCGATGTCTGGCTCGAGGTCGGCTTTGGCGGTGGCGAGCACATGGTGCACCAGGCCGCGCAGAACCCAGATGTCGGTATCATCGGGTGCGAGCCTTTCATCAACGGCGTGGCGATGCTGTTGGGCAAGATCCGTCAGGCCGAGGTCGACAATGTCGCCGTGCATCCGGGCGACGTGCGCGACATGTTCGATGTGCTGCCCGAGGCCTCGATCTCGCGCGCGTTTCTGCTCTACCCAGACCCGTGGCCGAAAAAACGCCACCATCGCCGCCGGTTCGTGACGCCCGATCATCTGGAGCCGCTGGCCCGCGTGCTGAAACCCGGCGCGATCTTTCGCGTGGCGACCGATATCCCCGACTATGTGCGCCAGACGCTGGAACAAGTGCCGCGCCACGGGTTCGAATGGCTGGCCGAACACCCCGAGGACTGGCGTCAGCCCTGGGGCGACTGGATTTCCACGCGCTACGAACAAAAAGCCCTGCGCGAAGGCCGCACGCCGCATTACCTGACCTTCCGCCGGGTCTGATCCGGCCTAGTCTGGCTTGAGCTGCTGGATAATCTGTCGCATGGCGCCCAGAAACATCTCGCGTTCCTGATCGCTCAGCCCAGCCAGCGCCATGGCGTTGACCTCTTTCGCGGCGCCTGTGGCCGGGCTTTGCAGGGCCTTGGCCTTGGCGGTCAGGCGAATGATGGTCGACCGCCCGTCCGCCGGGTTGGGCTGTCGAATGATCAGCCCGTCGCGCTCCATCCGGGTCAGCGTATTCGCCAATGTGGCCTGCTCGATATTCAGCTCTTGCACCAGCTCGCGCTGGGTTTGCCCGTCTTTGGCCCATAGCGCCAGCAGGGCCGGAAACTGCCCCGGCGTCAGGCCCAGTGGGGCGATGCGGGCCTGCAACTGCTGGGCAAACAGGCGCGCCATGTGATTGGCCAGATATCCGGCGGAACTGGAAGGATCGAAGCTCATGGCCTGTTCTACATGTTGAATAGCTGGCTATGCAATATTATATAGTAAGCTATATAATTGAGTCGCAGGAGGCCACCATGCCCGCCACACCCCGCACTGCCACCAAACCCGCCCCCGGATCCAAGGCCCTGTTGCGCCGCCTGCATCCGATCGCCGGCGTGATCGGCCTGTTGACCATCATGACCTTCTGGGGCGCAACCGTCGCGACCAAGATCTGGGGCAACCCCGAGGCAACGCTTTGGGTCAAACAGGCCATCCCCTGGGGCTTTCTGCTGCTGGTTCCGGCCTTGATCTTTGCCGCGCTCAGCGGTCGGCACCTGTCGCGCGGCTGGCGCGGGCGGATGATCGAACGCAAACGCCGCCTGATGCCGCTGATCGCGGCCAACGGGGTGCTGGTGCTGATGCCGCTGGCCTTTTATCTGGCAGCCAAGGCCGGGCAGGGCGCCTTTGACCCTTGGTATCACCGCGCCCAATGGGCCGAGCTGCTGGCCGGCGCGGTTAACATCGCGCTGCTGATCACCATGGCCAGGACCGGCCGCAAGATCTCTCGTCGCAATTGACGGTGGACCACCCCCAGCGGTTTCGCTAAGCCTGTCGCAAATTTTCCGATAGGAGCAAGCCACATGTCCGGCCATGGTGACCCGATCCCGATGACTGCCCGCAAAGGCGGCCCGCTGTCCGGCGTGGCCGAGGTGCCCGGCGACAAGTCGATCTCGCACCGCGCGCTGCTGTTCGGGGCGATGGCCGTGGGAGAAACCCGCATCACCGGCCTGCTCGAAGGCCAGGACGTGCTGGACACCGCCAAGGCCATGCGCGCCTTCGGGGCAGAGGTCTCGCATCTGGGCCATGGCGAATGGGTCGTGAACGGCGTCGGCGTAGGCGGCTTTGCCGAACCGCAGGATGTGATCGACTGCGGCAACTCGGGCACCGGCGTGCGCCTGATCATGGGCTGCATGGCGACCTCGCCGATCTCCGCCACCTTTACCGGCGATGCCAGCCTGCGCGGCCGCCCGATGGGCCGCGTCACCGATCCGCTGGCGCTGTTCGGCGCGCGCTCTTATGGCCGTCAGGGCGGGCGCCTGCCCATGACCATCGTGGGCGCCGAAAACCCCGTGCCCGTGCGCTATGTCGTGCCCGTGCCGTCGGCGCAGGTGAAATCGGCGGTGCTGCTGGCGGGGCTGAACGCCCCCGGCCAGACCGTCGTGATCGAGAAAGAAGCCACCCGCGACCATACCGAGCGTATGCTGGCGGGCTTTGGCGCCGAAATCACCACCCATGACAGCCCCGAAGGCCGCGTCATCACCCTGACCGGCCAGCCCGAGCTGAAACCGCAAACCATCGCCGTGCCGCGCGACCCGTCCAGCGCCGCCTTCCCGGTCTGCGCCGCGCTGATCGTGCCGGGCTCGGACGTGCTGGTGCCGGGTATCGGCCTCAACCCGACCCGCGCGGGCCTCTTCACCACGCTCCAGGAAATGGGGGCCGAGCTGACATTCGAGAACCTGCGCGAAGAGGGGGGCGAGCCCGTCGCCGACCTGCGAGCCCGCTTCTCGGACAATATGCAAGGCATCGAGGTGCCGCCCGAACGCGCGCCCTCGATGATCGACGAATACCCGATCCTGTCGGTGGTCGCGGCCTTTGCCAACGGCAAGACGGTGATGCGCGGCGTCAAGGAATTGCGCGTCAAGGAATCCGACCGGATCGACGCCATGGCCCGCGGGCTCGAGGCCTGCGGCGCCACCATCGAAGAGGACGAAGACACGTTCATCGTCCGCGGCATGGGGGCAGGGGGGCTGCCCGGCGGCGCCACCGCGCAGGCGCGTCTGGATCACCGCATCGCCATGTCGTTCCTCTGCGCCGGCATGGCGTCGCAACAGCCGATCAGCGTCGATGACGCCGGCCCCATCGCCACCTCTTTCCCGATCTTCGAGCCGCTGATGGAAAGCCTGGGCGCGCATCTGGCGCGAACCAAGTCATGAGCTTCTGCATCGCCATCGACGGCCCCGCCGCCGCCGGCAAAGGCACGATCTCCAAGGCGGTGGCCGCGCATTTCGACATGCCGCATCTCGATACCGGGCTGCTCTACCGCGTCGTCGGCGCGCGCATGCTGGCCGGGCTTGACCCGATCGAGGCCGCGCAAACCCTCGACCCTGCCGACTTTGACCGCGACGACCTGCGCACCCCCGCCGTTGCCCAGGCCGCCAGCAAGGTTGCGGCCCTGCCAGAGGTCCGCGCCGCGTTGGTTGATTTCCAACGCTCTTTTGCCCGCCGCGCCGGCGGCGCCGTGCTCGACGGCCGCGATATCGGCACGGTCATCTGCCCCGATGCCGAGGCAAAACTCTACGTCACCGCTTCGGATCAGGTCCGCGCCGAACGTCGCTACCTGGAGCTGACCGAAAAGGGCCAATCCGTCACCCGCGACCAGGTGCTGGCCGACCTTCAGGAACGCGACCGCCGCGATCAAAGCCGCGCCACCGCGCCCCTGAAACCCGCCGAGGATGCGGTCGTTCTGGACACTTCGCAAATGACCATCGACCAGGCCGTCGCCGCCGCCATCGCCCATATCCAATCGCGCCGCCTCGCCTGAGCGCCGTACCGGGGCGCTGCCCCGGACCCCGGGATATTTGGACGAAAAAGAAGCCAGGTTTCTTCTTTGGTAAAGTATCCCCGCCGGAGGCATCCCGAGCGGCCGCAGGCCGCGAGATATAACAATGCGCGCGAAAGCGCGCGCAATCTGTTCAGGGCTTGCCTGTAAGGCAAAACGGCACTATACCGCGCCCGTCGACAAGGCGATCAAAGCCATAGAACAAAAGAGACGAGCAGGGTCGGAACATCCGGCCCTCTTTGTTTTATGACCCGCCCGGACCAACCCGTTCGCCCAAGGCGGACACCAACCAAGACCGGCGGAGACAACCGCTCGGCCAGAAAAAACGTTTGTAAAGGAACCCGAGACCACATGGCTCAGAACGTATCTATGGAGGAATTCGAAGCCCTCCTGAACGAAAGCTTCGAAATCGACACCCCCGCCGAGGGCTCTGTCGTCAAAGGCCGCGTCATTGCCATCGAGGCAGGCCAGGCCATCATCGACGTCGGCTACAAGATGGAAGGCCGCGTTGATCTGAAAGAATTCGCAAATCCTGGCGAAGCTCCCGAAATCGAAGTTGGCGACGACGTCGAGGTCTATCTGGACCGCGTCGAGAACGCCCGTGGCGAAGCCGTCATCAGCCGTGACAAGGCCCGCCGCGAAGAAGCCTGGGACCGCCTGGAAAAAGCCTATGCCGACGACGCCCGCGTCGAAGGCGCGATCTTTGGCCGCGTCAAAGGTGGCTTTACCGTCGATCTGGGCGGCGCTGTTGCGTTCCTGCCCGGCTCTCAGGTTGATGTGCGCCCCGTGCGCGACGCCGGCCCGCTGATGGGTCTGAAGCAGCCCTTCCAGATCCTGAAAATGGACCGCCGCCGTGGCAACATCGTCGTGTCGCGCCGCGCCATCCTGGAAGAATCGCGTGCCGAACAGCGCGCCGAGGTTATCGGCAAGCTGAGCGAAGGCGATGCCGTGGACGGCGTGGTCAAGAACATCACCGAATATGGTGCGTTCGTTGACCTGGGCGGCGTTGACGGCCTGCTGCACGTCACCGACATGGCCTGGCGCCGCGTCAACCACCCGTCGGAGATCCTGGCGATCGGCGAGACCGTCAAGGTTCAGGTCATCAAGATCAACAAGGACACTCACCGTATCAGCCTGGGCATGAAACAGCTGCAGGCCGACCCGTGGGATGCCGTCGAAGCCAAGTTCCCGCTGGCCTCGGTTCATACCGGCCGCGTCACCAACATCACCGATTACGGTGCGTTCGTCGAGCTGGAGCCCGGCGTCGAAGGCCTGGTGCACGTGTCGGAAATGTCGTGGACCAAGAAGAACGTTCACCCCGGCAAGATCGTTTCGACCTCGCAAGAGGTTGACGTCATGGTTCTGGAAATCGACACCGCCAAGCGCCGCGTTTCGCTGGGTCTGAAACAGACCATGCGCAACCCGTGGGAAGTGTTCGCCGAAACCCACCCCGAAGGCACTCAGGTCGAGGGCGAGGTCAAGAACATCACCGAATTCGGTCTGTTCATCGGTCTGGAAAACGACATCGACGGCATGGTTCACCTATCGGACCTGTCGTGGGATCAGCGCGGCGAAGAAGCCATCCAGAACTACCACAAGGGCGACATGGTCAAGGCCGTCGTCACCGAGGTGGACATCGAGAAAGAGCGTATCTCGCTCAGCGTCAAGGCTCTGGGCGGCGACGCCTTTGCCGAAGCCGTCGATGGCGTCAAGCGTGGCTCGATCATCACCGTCGAAGTGACCTCGATCGAGGATGGTGGCATCGAGGTGGAATACGAAGGCATGAAATCCTTCATCCGCCGCAGCGACCTGTCGCGTGACCGTGCCGAGCAGCGCCCCGAGCGCTTCCAGGTCGGTGACAAGCTTGACGTGCGCGTGACCAACGTCGACAGCAAGACCCGCCGTCTGGGCCTGTCGATCAAGGCGCGCGAGATCGCCGAAGAGAAAGAGGCCGTCGAACAGTATGGCTCGTCCGACTCGGGCGCCTCGCTGGGCGATATCCTGGGCGCTGCTCTGAAGGGCGGCGAATAAGAACAACGGGCCATCGGCCCGGTATCGGACGGCCCCGCCATACCGGCGGGGCCGTTTGTTTTTGCCGAATCAACTGTGGCATGCACGGCGCAACCAGCCCGTTTGCGCGCCGGGAAATGCCGTGCCGCGCCGCAGAAGTATGGAAAACCCTCCGTCAGATTGGGTGTAAATGGGCAGTTTCTCTTAGTTTTCCGATGGTTCCTGTTTCTCCACGATGAATTCCCGCATATATTTGAGGCGCTCAAGTCAATGATAAACGCGCCCATGTGGCGTTTCCCGGGGGGGACGAAAACCAATGATCCGGTCGGAACTGATCCAGAAGATCGCGGATGAACATGAGCTCAACCTCAACCAGGCCGAGCGGATCGTGAACACGATCTTCGAAGAGATCATCGATGCGATGTCGTCGGGCGATCGTGTCGAGCTGCGCGGCTTTGGCGCATTCTCGGTCAAGCAACGCGACGCCCGCACCGGCCGCAACCCGCGCACCGGTGAATCGGTCGAGGTCGAAGAAAAATGCGTACCCTTCTTCAAGACCGGTAAACTGCTGCGCGACCGTCTGAACGACAACTGATCTGACCGAGGCTTATATGCTGCGTTATCTGCGCTACGGTTTTCTTGCGGTATTGGGCATTTGCCTGATCACCGTTGCCCTTGCCAACCGCCAGGTTGTCACCCTGCGGCTGCTGCCCGAAGAGATGGCCCATTACACCGGCCTGACCTGGGCGATCGAGCTGCCGCTGTTCCTGGTCGTCTTTGGCGGCATCATCGCGGGCCTGCTGATCGGGTTCTTCTGGGAATGGCTGCGCGAGGCCAAGCACCGTGCCAAGGCCAGCCAGGCCCAGCGTGACGCTCGTGTGCTGGAGCGCGAGGTCAAGCGCCTGCGCAAGGACAAGCCCGAACACAAGGACGAGGTTCTGGCCCTGCTTGAGGGCGGCGGCAAAGCCGGATAAACCGGCGCCATGACCTCGAATATTCGCGTCAAGATTTGCGGCCTGAAAACGGCCGAGCACGTGGCGGCGGCCGTTGCTGCCGGGGCCACCTATGTGGGCTTTGTGTTTTTTCCGAAATCACCGCGCAATGTCAGCGTCGAGCAGGCGGCCGAGCTGGCCTTTGACGTGCCGCCCGGCGTGGCCAAGGTCGGGCTGGTTGTCGATGCCGATGACGCCACGCTGGATGCGATCATGGATCGGGTGCCGCTGGACATGTTGCAGCTGCATGGCCATGAAAGCCCGCAGCGCGTCGCCGATCTGCGCGCCCGCTACGGCCTGCCGGTGATGAAGGCGATCGGCGTGGCCGACGCGCAGGACCTTGACCAGATCGACGCCTATGCCGCCGTGGCCGACCAGCTGTTGATCGACGCCAAGCCGCCCAAGGGCGCCGATCTGCCGGGGGGCAACGGGCTGTCCTTCGACTGGCGGCTGCTGGCCGCGCGCAAATACTGGACGCGCCCCTGGATGCTGGCCGGTGGCCTGACGCCCGACAACGTGGCCGAGGCCGCGCGCCTGACCGGGGCGCGGCAGGTCGATGTGTCTTCGGGCGTCGAAAGCGCACCGGGCGTCAAGGATGCGGCCCTGATCGAGGCATTCGTCAAGGCGGCGGCTCGCGGATAACCGATTTTTCCGGCCCGCCGCTTTACCGCACAGTGCGAAACCATTAAACGCCTGAGCAAACCCAGCGGAGGCACCCATGGCCAATGACCTTTTCAACAGCTTCATGACCGGCCCGGACGAAAACGGCCGCTTCGGCGATTTCGGCGGACGGTTCGTGTCGGAAACCCTGATGCCGCTGATCCTCAGCCTGCAAGAGCAATACGAAAAGGCCAAGACCGACACCGATTTCTGGGCCGAGATGGACTATCTGTGGAAATACTATGTGGGCCGTCCCAGCCCGCTGTATTACGCCGAGCGCCTGACCGAGCATCTGGGCGGCGCCAAGATCTATCTCAAACGCGACGAGCTGAACCACACCGGCGCGCACAAGATCAATAACGTGCTGGGCCAGATCCTGCTGGCACGCCGCATGGGCAAGACCCGGATCATCGCCGAAACCGGGGCCGGCCAGCATGGCGTGGCCACGGCGACGGTCTGTGCCCGTTTCGGGCTGGAATGCGTGGTCTACATGGGCGCGCATGATGTCGAGCGCCAGGCCCCCAACGTATTCCGCATGCGCCTGCTGGGCGCCAAGGTGGTGCCGGTGACGTCGGGCCGCGGCACGCTGAAAGACGCGATGAACGACGCCCTGCGCGACTGGGTGACCAATGTGCGCGACACGTTCTATTGCATCGGCACCGTGGCCGGTCCGCATCCCTATCCGGCGATGGTGCGCGATTTCCAGGCCATCATCGGCAAAGAGGTCCGCTGGCAGCTGGAAGAGCAAGAGGGCGAAGGCCGTCTGCCCGACACGCTGATCGCGGCCATCGGTGGCGGCTCGAACGCGATGGGGCTGTTCTTCCCGTTCCTCGACGACAAATCGGTGCGCATCATCGGGGTCGAGGCCGGCGGCAAGGGCGTGAACGAAAAGATGGAGCATTGCGCCAGCCTGACCGGCGGGCGTCCGGGCGTGCTGCACGGCAACCGCACCTATCTGTTGCAGGATGACGACGGCCAGATCCTCGAAGGTCATTCGATCTCGGCCGGTCTCGATTACCCCGGCATCGGGCCCGAGCATTCCTGGCTGCACGATACTGGCCGCGCCGAATACGTGTCGATCACCGACAAAGAGGCGCTTGAGGCGTTCCAGATGTGCTGCACCACCGAGGGCATCATCCCCGCGCTAGAGCCCAGCCACGCCCTGGCCCATGTGATGAAAATCGCCCCCGACCTGCCGCGTGACCATATCATCGTGATGAATATGTGCGGTCGTGGCGACAAGGACATTTTCACCGTGGCCAAGCACCTTGGTTTTGAGATGGAAACCAAGGACTGATCAACGCCCTGATAATGAACGGAAAAAGCCTCGCGGTGACGCGGGGCTTTCTTCGTTTTGGCGTATAAACTATGGTTTATGCGCCTAGATCGATGGATCAAATCGTGCCGATAAACCCTGGGTAAATGGGCAAGGGCAGTCAGGGGTGCTGTTCTGGGGTGGCCCGCAGCGATGGCTGCATCGGGACCAATCAGAAGGAACAAAGACATGCCGAACCTTAAATTCTATCCCCTGGTTGCAGCCATCGTGCTGTCGGGAAATATCGCCTGGAGCCAGACAACCAACGACCAGACCGTGCAGTCGGCCGTGCAGGAACTGGCAGGGCAGGGCTTTACTCATTTCGAGGTCAAACGCGGCCTGCTGGGCGTCAAGATCGAAGGCACCAGCCCCACCGCCAAGGTCGAGCGCACCTATGACGCCGCCGGCAACCTGCGCAAGGAAGAAGTGACCGAGGCCGGGATCGAGACCGAGCGCAGCTTTGACCGGGCCGGCAACCTGGTCAAGCACGAGGTGCACGCCGCCGAGGATGACGATGATGGCCATCGCGGCCGCGGACGTGGTCGTGGCAGTGACGACGACGATGACGATGATGATGATGATGACGACAGCGATGATCGTGATGATGATCACGATCGCGATCGCAGTGGTCACGGCGGCGGTGGCGACGATGACGGCGACAGCGACAGCGACGGCGACCATGACAGCGATGGTGATCACGACAGCGACGGTGATCACGACAGCGATGGTCACGGCGGCAGCGGCAGTGGTAGCGGCGGCAGCGGCAGCGGCAGCGGCGGTGACGGCGATGGCGATGGCGATGGCGATGGCGATGGTGACGACTGATCAATCGAGTAGGGGCAAGGGGCGCGGGCTGCGCCTCTTGCCAACCCATGCCAGATGCTGAACAGTTGCGAAACGCCACATTTGTGGGTTCCGGGGTGACGCGAATGCGTAAACGGCAATTCCTGGCAATGCTGGTGGCTGGCTCGCTTTTGGCGGTGCCGGCCTTTTCCGCGTCGGTCGAGGAAACGATCGTGCGCCAGCTGATCGACCAGGGCTTTACCACGATCAAGACCAAGAAAACCCTGCTGGGCCGTGTGCGGATCGAGGCCAAGGGCAAGGGGCTGGAGCGCGAGATCATCGTGAACCCCAATTCGGGCGAGATCCTGCGCGACTATTGGAAAGTCACGCAGCCGGAGCGCGGCGGCCTGCTTGAGGCCGAACCCAAGCGCACGCGCAAGGGCAAGTCTGATGATGACGACGACCGCCGGAAACGCCGCGGCCGCGACGATGATGACGACCGCGACGATCGCGATGACCGCGATGATGATCGTGACGATGACCGCGACAATGATCGTGACGACGATGGTGGCGATGACCACGACAATAGCGGCCCCGGCGGGGGTGGCGATGACGGCGACGGCGACGGCGACGGAGATGGCGACAGCGACGGGGGCAACAGCGGTCCCGGCGGGGGCGGCGATGACTAGGATCAGAACATAAGCGCCGACACCACGGCGCAGCAGGGACAGCTCAGTGACACGTAAGGGCGTGATCTTCGTAA
The DNA here is from genome assembly GCF_025751515.1 of Actibacterium sp. XHP0104. Lineage (GTDB taxonomy): Bacteria > Pseudomonadota > Alphaproteobacteria > Rhodobacterales > Rhodobacteraceae > Actibacterium_D. The sequence goes on along the minus strand of NZ_JAOWLE010000005.1, from coordinate 14,705 downwards.
TCCTGATGGTGCAGGTTGCCTGCGCCTTCTTCTTCGTGTCCGACATCCTGATATCGGTCATCGGCGTGCGCACCGCCCCGATCAGCTGGCAATTGCGCGAGATGATGGAAATTGGCGCCGCGATTGGCCTGTTGCTGGGCGTGGTGCTGGGCGCGGTGGCGCTGCGACGCACGATGCAGCAATCGGCCCATGCTCAGGAGAAACTGCGCCTGGCCTCGGGGGCATTCACCGAGGTGATGAATGACCGCTTCGCCGAATGGGGCCTGACCCCGGCCGAGCGCGACGTGGCGCTGTTCGCGATCAAGGGGCTGAGCACCCAGGAGATCGCGGCGCTGCGCAACACGTCCGAGGGCACGGTCAAGGCCCAGACCAACGCGATCTATCGCAAGGCCGGGGTCAGCGGGCGGCCCCAACTGCTGGGCCTGTTCATCGAAGATCTGCTGGGCGACGGGTTGGTGCCTGATCAGCCGGCCCCGTCCTCGCCCGACGAGGCCGCATAGGCGCGCAGCACCGGCAAGGGCACGATTTCAAGGGCGTTGATATGCGTGGCCTCGAGATGCACGCGGGGGGCGCAGCCCTCTTCATGCGCTTGCAGGAACCGCCCCGCGCACAGGCACCAGCTGTCGCCGGGCTGAAGGCCGGGAAAGCCGTATTCGGGGCGCGGCGTGGACAGGTCGTTGCCGACATATTTCGAATAGGCCAGGAATTCGGCCGTCATCACCGCGCAGACCGTATGGCTGCCAAAGTCATTGGCGCAGGTGTTGCAATGGGCGTCGCGAAAGAACCCGGTCAGCGGCTTGGACGAGCACGGCTGTAGCGGCTTGCCCAGAACGTTGACAGAGGGGTCCATCTGCATTGCGTATCCTACCTGAACTTGTCGACCAGCTTTTGCAGCGGGTTGCGGTCATCGGTTTGGGGTTGGGCGGCGGGTGCCTCGGGGGCAGGGGGCGCCTTGGCCGCATCGGGCGCGGCGCTTTTGGATGAGCGCGGCGGTGCGGTGCGCAGGGCCACGGCATTGGAAAACCTGGCGCTGTCGCCCTCGGCCAGAGCGGGGGCGCCGTCGCTGATGCCGCGCAGCAGGTCGTCCAGCCAGCCGTGATCGGCCTTGGCGAAATCGGACAGCACGTAATGCGAGACCCGATCCTTGTGGCCGGGATGCCCGATGCCCATGCGCACGCGCAGATAGGTCTCGCCGATATGGCCGTGGATCGAACGCAGCCCGTTATGGCCCGCATGGCCGCCGCCGGTCTTGACGCGGCACCGGCCCGGCGCCAGGTCCAGCTCGTCGTGAAACACCACCACGTCATCGGGGGTCAGCTTGTAGAACCGCATCGCCTCGCCCACCGACTGACCCGACAGGTTCATGAAGGTCTCGGGCTTGAGCAACAGCACCTTCTCGCGGCCCAGCCGGCCCTCGGTCAACTGGCCCTGGAACTTGGCCCGCCACGGCCCAAAGCCGTGATCGCCGGCGATCTGGTCCATCGCCATGAACCCGATATTGTGCCGGTTGCCAGCATATTTCGCGCCGGGATTGCCCAGCCCCACGAACAGCCGCATCAAACCTCTCCTGTCATTGGCAATAACTTAGCCCCGCCTGCCTGTGGCGCAAACAAAAACGCGAGGCCAAGGCCCCGCGTTTCCTGTTCGCGCTTGGCGATGTCTTATTCTTCGGCTGCTTCGCCTTCGTCCTCATCGGCGTCGTTGTCGGCCGAACGCAGGCCCGACGGGGCCGAGATGTTGGCGATGACAAAGTCACGGTCGGTGATGGTCGGGCGGGCGCCTTCGGGCAGGGTCACGTCCGAGATATGGACGATGTCGCCGACATTCAGGCCGGTCAGGTCAACGGTGATGTGATCGGGGATGTCACCAGCGGTCACGACCAGTTCGACCTCGGGGCGCACAGCGGTCAGAACGCCGCCTTTTTTGATGCCGGGGGCCTTGTCCTCGTTGATGAACTCGACGGGGATGAACAGGTTGACGCGCGAGCTGCGGTGCAGACGCATGAAATCGACGTGGATCGGCAGGTCTTTGACCACGTCACGCTGCACGCCGCGGCAGATGACGCGCACGTCGTCCTGGCCTTCGGCTTTCAGGTTGAACAGGGTCGACATGAAACGGCCCGCTTTCAGGCGCTTGAACAGCACGTTGAAGGGGATGTTGATTGCGATCGGGTCTGCGCCGCCACCATAGACGACACCGGGAACCAGATTGTCACGACGTGCTTGGCGAGCGGCCCCCTTGCCTGTCCCCGCGCGAACCGTGACTTCAAGATCAGGAATCTGACCAGCCATGATAATTCTCCTAGGTTATGGGCATCCTCCAAGGGTGTATGCCCGCGTGAAGCCGCGCGTATAGGCCAGAATCCCCTTGTTGGAAAGTGAAAAACACCTGCAAATACCCATTTTCTAAGGCTCTGAGGCAACTTCCGTGTAGGTCGGGCGTGTCACACGGGCAACAGGCAGCATTTCCAGCGCCTGTCGCGGCGTCACAAAAGCGCGATCAGAAAATACCTTTATTAACAGCGCCTTACGAGGCATGTGTTTTGCGCAAATCTATTCTGCGCCGCAGCATCTTGAACTGATAGCGCAATCTGCCAATCTATTCCTCATGCGGGGCAAAGGTCCGAAACCAAGAGCCGCCCCGCAGAGCTGGGAGGAAGACTGTGCAAATGAAAGGTCTTCAAGATGCTCAATGTATCGAGTGAACGGATTGGAAAGCAGGGCGTCATGCCCAAACCCGCAGGCGGGATTACCCGAGTCCTGAGCCACCGCGACAAGGCGGCGGTCTTGGCGCATCTGTTGCGCCTGGATGCCGAGGATCGCTATATGCGCTTCTTTGCCGGCATCACCGACAACGGTATCCGCAGGTATGTCGACGGTATCGACTGGAAGGCGTCGGTGCTGATCGGCCATTTCTCGGGCGCCCGGATGGTCGGGCTGGCCGAGCTGCTGCCCTCGGGGCCGCGATGGCAGCGCGGAATGGAACTGGCCGTTTCGGTCGAGCCGCACTGGCGCGGCCGCGGTCTGGGCCGTCATCTGTGCGAAAGCGCGCTGGAAAAGGCCCGCGCGCGCCACATGCGCTGCGTGCGCCTGCTGGTTCTGCATGAAAACACCGCCATGCTGCGGATGGTGCGGGCCATGGGCGCCGAGCTGAGCCAGGAGGCCGGCGTTGTGACCGCCCTGATCCGGCTTAAGCCCGACATGCAGGCGATGGCGCTTGCGGCGATGGCTTGGGCCGAAAGCACGATTGCACAGGCGCTGCACCTGCCGCGCCGGCAGGGGCGGCTGACCTGACGACTATTCCCAGTCGCCCGCAAAGCCCTTGGGCACCAAAAGAACGCTGCGGTCGAGATCCGTCACGGATTTTCGACCGCAAAGCGCCATGGTGGTGTCCAGTTCCTTGTGGATGATCTCGAGCGCCTTGGTCACCCCGGCCTGGCCCATCGCGCCTAGCCCATAGATATAGGCGCGGCCCACATAGGTGCCCGTCGCCCCCAGCGCCAGCGCCTTGAGCACGTCCTGACCCGAGCGGATACCGCTGTCGAGATGCACCTCGACCTTGTCACCCACCGCATCCATGATCGACGGAAGCGCGCGGATGGCCGAGATCGCGCCGTCCAGCTGACGCCCGCCATGGTTCGACACGATGATCGCATCGGCGCCGACTTGCAGGGCCATCTTGGCGTCCTCGGCATCCAGAATGCCCTTGAGGATCAGCTTGCCGCCCCATTTGCGTTTGTAGTCCTTGACCTTTTCCCAATCGAGCCGCGGGTCGAACTGTTTATGCGTCCAGTCGATCAGCGACGTCATATCGCCCACATCGCGCGCATGGCCGACGATATTGCCGAACTGCCGGCGTTTCGTGCCCAGCATGCCCATGCCCCAGCGCCATTTGGTGCTGAGATCCAGCAGGGTGTTCAGCGTCGGCTTGGGCGGGGTCGACAGGCCGTTTTTCAGATCCTTGTGGCGCTGCCCCAGGATCTGCAGATCCAGCGTCAGCACCATCGCGTTACAGCCCGCATCCTTGGCCCGCTGGATCAGCCGGTCGACGTAGTCCTCGTCACGCATCACATATAGCTGGAACCAGAAGGGCGCGTTGGTGGCCTCGGCCACGTCCTCGATCGAGCAGATCGACATGGTCGACAGGGTATAGGGCACGCCGAAATCACGCGCCGCGCGGGCGGCCTTGATCTCGCCATCGGCGCATTGCATCCCGGTCATCCCCACGGGCGCCAGCGCCACGGGCATCGCCACATCCTGACCGATCATGCGCGACCGGGTGCTGCGGCCCTCCATGTCGACGGCCACGCGCTGGCGCAGATAGATTTTCTGAAAGTCGGTGGTGTTCTCGGTGAATGTCTGGCCCGTCCAACTGCCGGTTTCGGCATAGTCGTAAAACATCTTGGGCGCGCGGCGTTTGTAGAGGCGACGCAGATCGTCGATGCAGGTGATGACGGGCATGGAGACTCTCGCAAATTGGTCAAGGTTTGCTACCAATTTGCGGCGGGCATTGCAATGCGCCAGCTTAGGGGTGATAGCCGATCAGCATGATCAGCGCCGGCACCGGCGCCACGGCCAGCACCACGCTCAGCAGGAACCACCGGATCGCGAACAGCCGCGACAGCCCCGCGAACATCGCCAGCCCGCCGCCGCCGCCCAGCAGGCTGTTGCCGGGCAGGTTGAATGCCAGCGCCAGCGCCAGATAGCGGTGCCGCAGCAGGAACGGGATCAGCCGCGTTGGCGCGCGTTCGATCAACAGGTTCAGGCGTTGATCGGGGGGCATATCGGCGCTTTGCCGGGCCAGAGCCGCGGCACGGCGCAGGTGCAGGAACTCAAAAAAACGAACCAATGCGGCCTGCGGCACAAGCCGCCCGGCCAGAAAGGCCAGGCACAGCGCCGCGACCATGCACAGATAGACCAGCACCGCCACCGGCGCCCCGAACACCATCAGCATGCCCAGCCCGATCTCGGCCCCCGGCACGAACGGGATGGCCGAGGCCAGCACATAGATCGCCACCACAGTGACCACCATCGCGTTCAGGCCCAGAACCTCGCCCTCGGTCAGATTGGGGGCGGCAAAGGTGTAAAGAACCTGACTGGCGCCGATGCCCAAGGCCATCAGCGCGCCATAGGCCGCAAGCACCGCGATCCATCTGGTGGTCAGCATCGGGGGTGCAGGGGCATCGAGAGCGTCGCGCGCAGGTTCATCCCAACCCTTTCACGGATCAGTCTAGCGCCCAACGCGTCCGCGCGGCAAATCAAGGATGTGAAACAATCAGGCGCGGTGGGCGCCGTCGGCCAGCGATTTCACATAGGCCAGGATGTCGGCCACGGGCTTGCGCTCTTCGACCAGCTTGACGATGGCCGAGCCCACAACCGCGCCATCGGCCACGCCGGCGATGTTCTGCGCCGCGTCAGGCGTCTTGATGCCAAAGCCCACGATCACGGGCAGATCGGTCTGCGACTTGATGCGGGCGACCTCGGGGGCCACGTCGCCGGCCTGGGCCTCGCCCGCGCCGGTGATCCCGGTGATCGAGACGTAATAGACAAAGCCCGACGTGTTTTGCAGAACCTTGGGCAGGCGCTTGTCATCGGTGGTGGGGGTCGCCAGGCGGATGAAATTCATCCCCGCCTCGGTGGCAGGAATGCACAGCTCTGAATCTTCTTCGGGGGGCAGGTCCACCACGATCAGCCCGTCAATGCCGGCGGCCTTGGCATCCTCAAGGAACTTGGGCACGCCGCGATTGTAGATCGGGTTGTAATAGCCCATCAGCACGATCGGGGTCTCGTCATCGCCCTTGCGGAACTCTGCCGCCATATCCAGCGTTTTTTGCAGCGTCTGCCCGGCCTCAAGCGCGCGCTGCCCGGCCAGTTGGATGGTGGGGCCATCGGCCATCGGATCGGTAAAGGGCAGGCCCAGTTCGATCACATCAACACCCGCGCCCGGCAGGCCCTTCACGATCTCCAGCGAGGTCTCGTAATCGGGATCGCCCGCCATCACATAGGCGACAAAGGCCTTTTTGCCTTCGGCTTTCAGGGCGGCGAATTTGGCGTCGATACGAGTCATAGGAGTCCTCAGGTTTTTCTTGAACCGGGTTTGCTGTATGCCCAAGTGGAAATCAAGCGCTCGTGGCTATTTTGATTGGTGTTAAGGGACCTCTTATGAACGTTCAACATATCGCAGCTTTCTCGAGGGGCGAGGCAGGGGGTAATCCGGCAGGTGTGGCGCTGCTGGCCCAGATGCCCCCCGACGCAGAGATGCAACGCGTGGCCACCGAGGTAGGATATTCCGAAACCGCCTTTGTCGTTCCGCGAGAGTCTGGCTATCGGGTGCGGTATTTCGCGCCTGACGGCGAAGTGCCGTTTTGCGGCCATGCTACAATCGCTTTGGGCGCTGTTCTTGCCGGGGTTCACGGGCGAGGCGACTATTCATTGACGCTGAACGAGGCGCAGATTCATGTGAGTGCTGAACAGACCCAAGAGGGATGGCAGATTACGCTGCTCTCGCCGCCCACCTCTTTCCGGCCAGTCGAGGCGCCTCTGGCCAAACGGGTGCTGGATCTCTTTGGCTGGGATCACAGCGATCTGGACCCTTCCGTTCCGATTGTCCGAATCAATGCTGGTGCCGAGCACTTGCTGATTGCATTGCGGGATCATGCCCTGCTGCAAAACATGAGCTATGAGTTCAGCGCCGGAGCGGCCCTGATGCGCGAATTCGGGCTGGTCACGATTGACCTGATCTGGCGCGAAACCGATGTCCTGTTTCACAGCCGTAACCCGTTTGCCGGTCACGGGGTTTACGAAGACCCGGCCACCGGGGCCGCAGCCGCTGCACTGGGTGGATATTTACGCGATGCAGGCTTGGCCTATGGGGCATTCGACGTCATTCAAGGCGCCGATATGGGGATGCCGTCGCATATTCATGTCGCACCATTGCCCGGCACCGGTCAGCCCGTGCGTATAAGTGGCCTGACGCGCGCGATCTCTGCCTGACAATGCCACGACCCCATACAGCTTGAAGCCGTGGGAACTTGGCCCTAGAAGGCTACCAGCTTTGGACAGAAAGGGCTGGAAAAGATGGGCTTTAAAACCGGGATCGTGGGTCTGCCGAATGTTGGTAAATCGACGCTGTTCAACGCGCTGACCAAAACCGCCGCTGCGCAGGCGGCGAATTTCCCGTTCTGCACCATCGAGCCGAATGTCGGCGACGTGGCCGTGCCCGATCCGCGCCTCGACAAACTGGCCGCGATTGCCAAGTCGAAACAGATCATCCCCACCCGCATGACCTTTGTCGACATCGCCGGCCTGGTCAAAGGCGCGTCCAAGGGCGAAGGCCTGGGCAACCAGTTCCTGGCCAATATCCGCGAATGCGACGCCATTGCCCATGTGCTGCGCTGCTTCGAGGATGGCGACGTGACCCATGTCGAGGGCCGCGTTGACCCCGTGGCCGATGCCGAGGTGATCGAGACCGAGCTGATGCTGGCCGACATGGAATCGATCGAAAAGCGCCTGCAGAACATCGTGCGCAAGGTGCGTGGCGGCGACAAAGAGGCCGTGCAGCAGGAACGCCTGCTGAAAACCGCGCTGGCGACGCTGGAAAACGGCCAGCCCGTGCGCACCGTCGAGGTGGCCGAGGATGACCGCAAGGCCTGGAGCATGCTGCAACTGCTGACCAGCAAGCCCATTCTCTATGTCTGCAACGTCGCCGAGGACGAGGCCGCCACCGGCAACGCCCATTCCGAGGCCGTCGCCAAGATGGCGGCCGAGCAGGGCGCCGCCGCGGTGGTGATCTCGGCCAAGATCGAGGAAGAGATCAGCCAGTTGGATGCTGACGAGGCCGAGATGTTCCTGGGCGAGCTGGGCCTGGAAGAGGCGGGCCTCGATCGCCTGATCCGCGCCGGGCATGAACTCCTGGGCCTGCAAACCTATTTCACCGTCGGCCCCAAAGAGGCCCGCGCCTGGACCATCCGCAAAGGCGTGTCCGCCCCGCAAGCCGCCGGGGTGATCCACGGCGATTTCGAAAAGGGCTTTATCCGCGCCGAAACCATCGCCTATGACGACTTTATCGCCTGCAACGGCGAACAGGGCGCCAAGGATACCGGCAAGATGCGCGCCGAGGGCAAGGGATACATCGTGCAGGACGGCGACGTGATGCACTTTCTGTTCAACACCTAAGCGGCATCACTTTCCGAAAGATTTCCGCTTGCCCCCGCCCGCACTGCCAATTAAACGGGTCGGCGGAGACGTGGCCGAGTGGTCGAAGGCGCTCCCCTGCTAAGGGAGTAGACGGGAAACCGTCTCGAGGGTTCGAATCCCTTCGTCTCCGCCATTAGGCTTTGATTTTATTCAATTATTTCCCAAATTTGGATTTCTACCCACGATCTACCCACGGGAAATCTTGCTCGAGGCAGTCATGGTTGTAGAAGCTGATATTCGGGACTATCTGGCCCAGAACCTAGATATCCTTGAACCGGGACTAACCCTGATCAAGAAGGAAAAGTATCTTCCCAACGATGAGGGATCATCCGGTTTCGTTGATATTTTCTGCAAAGATTCAGCAAACCGATTGCTGATCGTCGAGATCAAGAAAAGCGATGCGGCATCGAGGCAAGCAATCCACGAACTCTCAAAGTATGTGGCCCTTCTGAAAAAGAACAAGTTGCTTCGAGATAGCGAGATTCGCCTAGCGGTCGTCTCAACGCAATGGCATGAACTTTCGGTGCCCTTTTCGGAGTTCTTACGCACTAGTCCATACGATTGTGTCGGATACTCAATAGAAGTCCGAGAGAGTGGTGAGATCACCGCTATTTCCGAAATCGAGAGAACTTCACAAGCGCTGGTTCGTCGGATTTCGCCCCGCCAGCACATTTGGGAGATGGTTGGGGCCGACGAGCCGCGAAACAGAATTCCAGCCTTGGCGAGTGCTCTGAAGAATGCTGGCTTGGAAGATTTTGTGCTGTTGGATGTTTCGCTTCGAAGCGAAGTCGATGGCATCGGTGGTCTGATCTACTTTGCCCAACAGGAACACAGCCTCAAATACTATATGGAGAGGATAGAGAAGAACTTGTCCAAGGGTGAGTTGGAAGAGTTCTTGGAGTGGATTTCTGACCTTACTGAAGAAAGTGACAAGGTTGGTGAAGCGGCTGACCGGGTGTGGGGCGGATGCGGAGCGTACGAAGCAGTGCGGCCAAGGGGACAACAAATCTCGTACCCAGAAAGGGCGATGCACTGGCTTTCAAACGAGCGAGCGGCGAAAATTGAGGTGCATAGATACGGTAGGTTTGCTGACGATAATATAGATGACGAAACCATTGTTTCCGAGATTTGCGGTCAAGCCGGAACCAGTTCCTATCATTTGGATAGGGTCGTGGACCTGAACTCCAAGCCGCAAGTTGCGGAGCTAAAAGATGCAATGGCTGAAGTTCTCTATGCAAACGAGCAGTGGAAGTCTCAGCTTGGAGCACTTGTCGATTACGCGCAGAAGAACGCTTATGAAACAGTCCATGTGCGCTGCTTCAACAACGATGACATTTTGAAGTCAATTGCTGGTATTGCTGTCGGTCAGCTCGGGTATGTACCGAACCTTGAAGTGACAATATCAAAGCAGGATGAGACGCATACGTTTTACGGCCTCCTAGAGTGGAACGGTGCCAAGCCTAACTTTGGCGAGTTGGTTCAAAGCTATTTCAGCGGTGATCCCTTCATGATCTTGATGTTCGAACACTTTGGTGAGAACCGGTCCATCAACGACGAGATTTTAGCGGAACTCGGAATGTCATTTGTATTGGTGATGCTAGATGATGATCAAAAACCCGTAAAAGTTCGTTTCCGCGGCATGTCAATGAACATTGCCACTAAACCGTTGGGAAAGAACATCTTTGACTTTGCTTCGGAGGTTCGTGAATTCGTTAGCGAGCTAGCATCGTGTTTTGTCAATCATTCGACTGAATTCTCTGGCTATGTTGAAGCCCTGCAAGATGCCAAGACATTACGTGATTGCGAAAACGATCTGATCGAAGAGTTCGCAATATCCGAAGAACCCACATCTTCAAAAAGGTGGGCGGGAGAGCTACCTGTCTGCCAACTATGCGACCGGCCATTCTCTCAATGCAGGTTGATGATTGACGGTGCCGTTGGCCAGAGCGGCCCTTGGGCGAACTACTGTGCGGCTTGCTTCAAAGAAGTTGGTCAAGGGGTTGGTCTCGGAAAGGGGCAGTTGTACGCCAGAAATGGTGGGACCTGGTTCTTGGTTGCAGGCAGTTAATCGTGCATTTGTGCAGCATCGAACCTCTAGCGATTGTTCCAACGTCTGAGCAATTCGACTAGGCGTACGTCTTGTTTCAGGCTCGGCTTGGAATCGCCGATGCGTGCAAGGGTGGCGTCTATCTCGTAAGGCCAACTGTTCGCATTTTCGGGAAGGGCCAAATACAGGATTTCAAGCACGCGTTCCGGGTGTTTATCGACAATGTTCCCTTCGCCACGCCGGATTGAAGGCAACATGATGTGGTCGCGCTCAATTGGGCTAAGGAGCGGAAGGATTGCTTCCGAAATGGCCATGAAGGTTTCTTCGTTTGAGAACGCAAGTTCGATCAAGCGGGCTGAGTTTTTTGGCGTACGGGCGGCTTTCTGCACAGGCCATACATTGCGCAGGAACCGTTCTTGAAGGGCCTTCCAGTGCTCGCCGTCGTCTTCTTCTCCTTCACCCCGGTGTTCCAGAACCCATAGCGTGCGCGCCCTGAAGCCATCACCGGCGTCCAGCAAAAGCTGGCGCAACTCGCCGTCTGTGATGCGCTCTGCCCCTGTGTCAGAGTCGGGGTAGGCCCAGCTTGCAAGAACTAAGCCTGCTAGGCTGTCGCGATTGTCTCTTTCGCTCTTGGTTTGGCTTGCTGCCTTGGCCAGCAAATGTGGTTTCAGCTTTTCGAAAAGGTCCATCGGTGGAAGCGTCTTTACTCCCCACAGGTAGCCCGTCCACCAAGCTTCGAGCGTGTCTTCATCGTCGGTTTCCAACACGGTCAACAGATTGTCGCTTGTCCAAGCAGGATCGACGTAGTGGAACCAGTTCGACAAGTGACTAACAAAGACCAAGGCAAAACGGCCATTGTCGCCGGGCAGAGAAAGAGCACTTTCGACGAGTGTTTTCCACTCGGCTGGAAGCCCTTGGTTTTTCTCAAGGTCCTTGCGGCGCGGATCGTTATACAATGCTTGGGCGATTTTCCCGGCGGGCGAGTTTAGCGCCTCCGTTGCCCAATCCGGGTCGCGGCTTCCACGCACGATGCCAGAGCCACCAGCGTCTGGGGTTTCGTTCAAGAACGCCATTAGGCGCACGACGAGGCGCTCGAAAGTCGGAACGCATTCATTCGGCAAGTCGTCAGTCGTGGACAACAACCACTCGGAGACCGGGTAAATTATGCCTCCTAACGCTTCGTCGTTTGCCCCAATGACAAGTTCGGCAATGAAGTTCTTGAGACGTCCTTTGTCCTCTTTGCGTTGGTCTGAGTTCAAGTAGCGCCGCCAAGCCCATTCCGGGTACTCGCCACGCGAGGCTTCCAACCGTAGGGCAGAAATTGCCATAACCGGGTGGCTGGTAGACAATCCTTGAAACGGATCATGTTCAACAAGCGCTAGCCCGGTTCGCCCCCCAATTTCTTGAGCTTTCGCCAAAACGTTGGAAAGAGGTTCAGACAACAAGAGGCTATGTTCAGTCTCGGTGCGTACCCATCCCCCCCGGCTTTCCCAAGATCGGTCCGCGTTTTCGGCGTGTTCAGGCGACCAATCTGGGGCCGCGTTTTGCAGCCGTTCTATTTCCTGTTCGTAATTGACGTTCAGGTTGCACCCTCTGGAATGGAGCCAATGAAGACGTTCGGCAATGTTCCATGCCCGGCGTTGCGCAAAGTCATGCTCTGCTTCGTTGTCCCAGCGTTCTCGGCCTTCAAGGATGCGGTCCTCAATCCGTCTAGTTGCAGGCATTGGGAGCCGTGCCCAGCGCTCTTGCAGTGTCAACAACAGGTCACGTTGATGACGGACTTTCCAGAACGCATCACGACTAACTTTGTCGAAGAACTCGGTGAAATCTTCGTTGGGAACTAGCGTATCAAACCGGCTAGCCCACATCCGCAGCCGAGCAAAAACGTTGTCGTCATCTGTGGGCCAGGTCGCGGCTTCCTGCCGTGCCTTTTCGACGTCTAGGTTCAGAAGTCGTTCGAAGAGGGCGGCATAAGACAATACGGCTCCGGAAAGTCCTTCGTTGCGGGCATAATCGCTAATGTCCGGGTCGTCCGAAGGAATGATCGGAGGTATGTCCATCCAACTGTAATGGCCACGCTCCGTCTCAAGCTGTATTCCAATATCCAGATTGCGTTTGAGGGCTGCTACAACGTCGGCCAACCATTCATCTGGTATTGATATGTCTGGGCCGTTTTCGTTGTAGGCAAGTTCGAGTCTTATCAAGTCTTGCAGCCGAATCTCTTGGTCAGCCTGTGGAGGAACTGTGTCCCGGAAATAGTTGCTGTGCGCAGTGAGACGCGGGCGCGAGAGCTTTTCGTACTTTCGAATAGCCGTCTTGCTCCAGCCAACAACCTTGAGTTCATCGGCGAAGCGATACCAATCAGGACGGTCGTCTACGTTCCCAGCGCGCCAATGTTCGAACAGGTAGTGCCAAGCTTGAAGAATGTGGGGAGCACATTCGACGTCACTACGTTCAAGACGCCAACGGATTTGTCCCTGAATACCCTCGTGCAACCCTAGCTGCCGTGCACCCCACCAAACCGCCGCGTTTTGATTGGAGACTTTCCCAATCCATACGCCCAAATGATTGATACGGTCGGGCAGCCGCCCCGCTACAAGTGAAGCACCACCCCGCATTGGCGTAATGTGGTCGTCTCGCAACTCCAACCTGTCCCGGCGGTTAAGCGAAAATGCGTCCCATGCCGTCGATGGTGTTTCGCGCTTAGCATAGTGATCGTCGGGGGGGATGGGCGCGGGCACTATGTCACTTGCCAACCCATAGAGCGCAAAGGGGTTTACTTCATATCCGTTTTCGTCTTGCTCCGGCTTTGAGTAGCGAATTGAAGGGTCAAAAACGCATAGCCAAGTGGCAGGTGCAGGCGGGTCGCTTTCAAGGAATTTTCGGGCACCTTCTTTGGTGGACACTAAATGCGTGACTTGTTCGCGTTCGAAGGGCGATAACGCCTCCGGGCCGTGTTGGGCCATCGCGATAGTTTTTACCTGCCAGCCCTCGGGGTCATTGGCGCGATCCGCCCATTCCTTAAGAGTTTCCCACAGTGCTGAGTGACCTTCGTCGCTGTCGTAAGGGATTGCCGTTACACCCTTGTGCGCCCAGCGCGAAGTTGCGTCGTCAGCGTCACCGGATTGGAAAGCGTAGACTTCATCCAGCCGACCATTCGACTTGTTCAGTGCTTCGAGCAAGTATTGTACCGGCGGATCGTCTGCGTTGTAGCCGACGAACACAACAGAATAGCGGTCGATCACGTCTTTGAAAAATCGAGTTGCCCAACCTTCTGCAAGATAAGCCCGACCGAATTCAGCGCTAGACAGGACAAACCCGTCGCCCTCGGACCCATCGTAGTTTTCTGTCGCACGACCATGCAAGTAGACAATTCCGTTCAAATCGCCCGGTCTTGCCGGGTCAGGTAGTCTTGGAGGTTGCCACGCGTCCAATCCACGCCCGCAATCATCAAACAACCTGTCAAAGTTGGTCGTTACAAGCTTCGTGACACCTTCCTTGGTGGTGGCAAGGTCCAACAGAAGTTCATGTGCCCACAGGTTGACACCTTTGCTAGGGGCAAGCGCTTGCGCAACCGCGCGTTCAATGTCGCGTTCGAGAAAGTCGCGCTCAAGAAGGCCAAAAATGCGGTCGGCTGAGATCAAACCCGACACGCCCGTTCGTGCTTCGATTTCGCGAGCTTCGGTCAAAATCTTGACCGCTGGGGAGTCGTCAGGAACGCCAAGTGTTCCTAGAACTTGATCCGCAAGGCCGAAGAAATCAGGTAGTTCAGCCTTAGCTCGTGAAACCCCCGCACCGCAGAAGAATACAACCCGGCCTTCATCTAAGGCCAGAAGCAACTCATCTGGTATGTCTGGGCCAAGATCGACGAAACGCAACTAGCAACCATCCTGCATCAATTCTTCAATGAAACCCGCTGCATCGAAATTCAAAACGCGGACAAGTTCGATAAATTCTACGACGTCGATGCGCCGTTGGCCACTCTCCAAACGTGCGACAAAAGACTGATACTCGCCCAGCTTGCTGGCCAGTTCCGTTTGGGTGATCCCTGCGGCTTCCCGCTTGTCGATCAACATCCGTACCAACTTCGCATGTGCCTTTGAGGTAAGTGTCTTCTCCACGTTCGCCCATCCTTACTCCGAATGGGCACTTCACATATATCTGAAAATCAGTTATCTAAAATTCAGATATTTCACGTGGGGATACCATGAAATTTGCCTTTCCGTTGACCGCAGCCTTTGCATTGTTGAGTGTCGCGGCCTGCAACGTCACGGCCCCAGTTCAAAATCCGGTTGAACGGACGCCAAGCTGGTACAAAGAAGTCGCTGTTTCTACGGTGAGCCTCCCCATCTGAACTGGTCCACCGTTATGTTTAGGAAACGGAGGACTGAGAATGGCGAACAAGCGACCGAAGCCCGAAGAGATTGTCTCGAAGTTGCGGCAGGTTGAAGTTTTGATGGGGC
>NZ_JAOWLE010000004.1 GCF_025751515.1 Actibacterium sp. XHP0104 | reverse complement strand
TACAACACAAAGAGGCCCCACAGTGCATTGGGTTATCGCCCACCGGCCCCGGAATCCATCATCCCGATGGAACACAGGACGATCATGCACTAACAATCAAACTGGACCAGTCAGATGAGGCTGCTCAGCACGCTTCGCAGTAGAGGCGCCCGTGCTTCTTTAAGAACTGCTTCTTCTTACTCTTGGCAATCTTTGTATCGCGCTCACGGTAACGGTGAAACCTGGTAACCAACGCCCCTTCAGCCGCCTCAGCCACCTCTGGTTCCCCAGCGTCTGCTGTACCTGCCCAAGGTGTGTTACCAAATTTCAATGACTTCAAAACTTCACGGATGGACCGCGCGGCGTCGGCCAGTTCTTCAGAGGAAAGGTCCCAAACTTCTTGTTCGACGGCGCGTGGCTTACGGCCTAGACCCTTGCCAACATACTCCGGGTCGTACTTTTTCAGATCCATAAGCTTCATGTAGACACCGTTTGGATTGCGAAAGGTCTCGTCGCCACGCAGTCCGAGGCTTGAGGCGAGAGATCTGATCTCGTCCGCTAAGTCGATAAGTCTTCCATCCGTTTTTCCTGGAATTTGAGGAGAAAATTTCTTGTAGAACTCTGTCGCGAGGATCAGTTCATCTCGCGTCCACAGTGGATTTCTATTCTTCCCTTCGTGACCGGCCTCAAGTCCAATAAAGCGGTAGACGGAATCTCCGACCGTTTCCAAGAAAGACGGATAGAGATCTTTGGCTCTCTGTGTGTTGTTGTGGCTGAAGTCACTTGGAAGAATGGAATTCGGGTTTCGTTCCGGGAACATTTTTCGATAGCGCTCATCGAACGGTGCCCGTGTGAAATGACCTTCAAATGACCGCGACACGTCATAGTGCTCTCGCTGAACCAGGCTCAGTTCGTCAACGGCCCAAACACGCTTGGTAGAAGCTTCCCTTTCGAAGATCTGAAATCCCAATCTTTTCAAGACCCCAGCCGCCGCATCCTTGCCACCTGAAAATGCCGAGTTCGCTAGCGGCCCTATTTCCGGCAACGCGTAGCCGTGGGCCGCACCCACAATCGCCTTGGAGTCTAAGTCCTCGCCATCAATCCGAAGTAGGTCGCGAGTAGATTTCCCGAACCCGTACTTCTCAAGAAACGCAGTCTGCCAAATGGCGCGGTATTCTTCGACCGCCTTGAGCACGGAGGCTTTGGTTACATCTGAAAGTGCCATGTGTTCACGCTTGCAGAGGGCGCCGAATTGTTCAACCAACTGTTGTGAAGGAATGGCACTACTTCCATATTTCAAAGACTGGCCTCCAACTCTATCTGAACGGGATCGCCCAGAGGTCGGCTTTGACTGAGACCCGTCGATGGGGTGGGGTCACCCTGGGACTTGTATTGGTCAATGGGTTGGGCGCAGCGGGCCAAATGTAAGGAGCAGACGCGCCTTGGAGCGTTTGGAGTAGAAGCGATTATGCAAAACGAGTTCTTAAACCTCGGCCCGCAGACAGCAAGAGCAACCATCCTGTTTGCCCACGGCGCCGGTGCGCCGATGGACTCTCCTGCCATGACAGCAATCGCGGGTGCATTGGCTGAACAGGGTCTCAGAGTTGTCCGGTTTGAGTTTTCCTACATGGCTGCTCGCCGAACTGAAGGCAGCCGGAAACCCCCACCACGCGCTGAAAAACTGATCTCGGAGTACCAAGACACAATCGAGGCGCTCGATGTCGATGGCCCGCTGATCATAGGTGGGAAGTCTATGGGTGGGCGCGTTGCCAGTATGGTTGCGGATGAGCTGTTTAAGGCGGATAGTATCGCCGGGTTACTCTGCGTGGGCTACCCATTTCACCCGATTGGGAAGCCTGAGATACTTCGCACTGACCACCTGCACCACCTACGGACCCCAACACTGATTTGTCAGGGAACACGCGACCAGTTTGGCTCGGAGAATGAAGTCAGCGAGTATGAGCTGTCATCGGCGATCCAGTTGCGTTGGTTTGAAGACGGCGATCACGATCTAAAGCCGCGCAAGCGCGTCTCAGGCCATACGCATGCGGATCACATCACGACTATGGGCGCGGCGGTTTCAACGTGGGTCGAGGGTCTTGTTGGCTAAAGAGCACGAAGCGCACCGGGTTTGCCTTGTTTGCAGGGTTTGGTTGGGCCGCCCACAACGTGCAACCAGCATTTAACATAAGGGCACTTTCGCGAGTCCGTCGTTATTGTGCCAACGCAGTATGACGTTCATGTTCGCTTAGGAGGTTCGAACCATGCAACTATATCGGGTACCCGAGGAAGACCAAGCCTGGCTCGCCTACCGTCCTGAGACTGCAATGGGCTTACATGTCTTGGCTGCCGAGCACGATACCTATGACGATTGGGTTATCATCATTGGAGGCCAAGTCGCAATTTTCGCTCGGGAGTTGTTGCCACACGACGGTGAGCACGAGCCAATCCACTACCTTGAGGAACCTTGGTTTCGCCAAGACGCGCGCGGTCTTGAAACAGACCGACAGGAGTTGTTCGAAGAGTGGTTTGGGACCCTTGGAATACTCGAACGGTCGTTACAGAACGATCGAATTGTGCCTTCGATTGAATTCAAACTGTTCCCAATTGGTCCTTTTCCAAATCCGCCCCAGCCGGGCCAATGGACATATGGGCATCTCCCATTCATCGGCTTGACCGGGACCAACGAGGTCTACTACCGCTGGGAGCCGTGGCCAGCGAGCAAACGGATCAACCAGGCTACCGGAATGGTCGCGCCTGGAACCTTCACGGCTCCGTTGTCGGAAATTCCCTTCATGCCCACGGGGTTCTCTGCCGTTGCAAGATTGGCGCTTCCTGGGCTCCTCCCTGCTTGCTTCCGATGGGAGTTGAAGCCGCCGCCAAACACTCCAACCCGCTGTGGAGCAAGTGTCCCCTTATATGGGCAGTCAGGAGGGGGCGTTGAAGTCGCGTTCCAAGGCGGATTCCAGAACGTCGGACCAATAGCGAACCCGGTCGTGCTGCCCGCATTATAATATTTTCAGGGGTGTGCTGGCTTCGATTCGTTTTTCCTGTTTTTGAAATCTGAGCGGCCCAAATGGAGGAATTAATACTTGGCCAATTTCACATCATGGAAAGCATATGCGGAGTTTGAACGCGAAGTATGTCGAAACCGAAGGTTTGTTCGAACTGCTCAAGCCAACCAATTTTTAGAAGCGGTTCGTGAAAGCATTGGATCAAGGCTTTCCCGCATTTCGAAAGATCGCGGCTTCTGGCGTGCTCAAGTTGGGCACGATTGGCGATATGTCGAGGAGGTAGACGCTGAAATTCCCTCGGCTTTCCCACCTCAAAAGGATGAAACCACTTCAAGATAGAGCAATGGAGGGGCGAGCTAACCCAAAGGGAGTTCCAATGCTGTATCTATGCAGCAATAAGAACGCGGCAATGAGCGAAGTTCGACCTTGGATTGGTTCGATGATATCGCTCGGTCGCTTCGTCACAACTAGGGAATTGAGGCTAGTCGATTGCAGCCGCTTTTCTGCTGTGCGTGCCGATGTTCTGTTTGAAAAACCCTCGATCGACAAGTGGCCGGAACTTGTTTGGTCGGATATTGATCGTGCCTTCACGAAACCGGTGACGCGAAGCGACGACACGGGCGAGTATGTTGCAACTCAAATACTAGTAGAGCTCTTCCGAGACGAGGGCTTCGATGGAATTTCGTATCAAAGTGCTTTTGGCGAAAGGTCGACGAATGTTGCGCTATTTGATTTGGATGCAGCAGAGTTGATATCGTGTCAGCTTTTTGAAGCAACGAGTATCAATATGAACTTTCAAGACCGAGAGAACCCATACTGGGTGAGGAAGTCCAAGAGGCGAAAAAGATAAACGCGAAACTGAAAACTGCGTCAAGCTTCTGCTCAAATCCATCAGCATCGCCAGAGAGAGCTCAAAGTGTTTACATAAACTCAAAAACGGCATGATGCCGGTGACGTGCAATCGTTTAACATAGTGGACCTTATCCGCAGACGGCAGTTAGCTATTTTCGAGAATATGTTCTAACCACGCCTGCTTTGCGCTTCCCTCAAGCCCTGGGAATAGCCGCTCATAAGTAATATCCATACTAAACAGTTGCTCCAGTGCCGGTTTGATTACAGCTCGGCCAACCTTCACCTTTGTAATAATCGGCACTCCTAGGTTCTTTGAAACTAAAAAGTCATCTATTGATGAAAAATCACCTTTGAGAAATGTAAAGCAACCTCGTTGGCTTCTGAGTCGCTCATTCTTTGCAGGTTGATAATCAACTATAGAAAGCTCTGATTTAGACGATACATTCTTTCGCATTGCCTCCACATCAAGGATATACAGAGCCGGTCGGCTTCCCGCTTCAAGCGCTCCAGCGCATGCGAAAAACATGGACACATAGGGACTGTAACTCCAATCAAGAATTCGCGTAGGCATTCCATAGTGTTGTGCTAAGCCAGCGAGCTCATCGCCGTTTGGGGGCTGAATACCACCAAACTCTAGCCGGTTGCGCAAGGCTTCTAACGCTTTGTCGAATGCTCTTTCTCTTTCAACGAGTGTTCCTACCTGTGAGCGATCAAAGGAGGTTTCAAGCTTCCATCCAGCATCTCTTTGGCCTCGGAAGAGGAAATGCTTACCAAAACTGCCTGTTCCGCATGTATCGCAGATTTTCTTGTAGAAGCCGTTCCAAGTGTTCATGTTCGTTTCAGTAATCATCAGCTCTCACCATGAAAACGATAACCGACAGGCACACCCTTGGATGGGGTTAGCCCGCAGGCGTCAACCAGACCAGGACAGAAAACATACATCTCGGGATCGCGTGGGAGAACAGCCTCTCGATTGAGTCGACCAAAGAAGAAGAACTCATCGCGAACCTCTCCCCTCCTTTCATATCGAGCACCCAGAAGACCTTGCGCCCACAAAACATTCTCGATCTTTCCCAACACGTGCTGTGGGTTCATCTCTCGATAGTCATTGTTTTGGCCTTCGAATTTATCTATGGCGGCGCTCAGTTCTGCGGCAGAGAATTCGTCTGTACCAATGCCTTGAATAAAGCCAACAATCGGCCTGACAAACCCATCGGTTAAGGATTGCATAGGCGCACCAGAAAATTGCTCAAACGCCTCGGGAGACAGAATATTCTTCGACCTAACGTACTCACGAAAGTTTGCCTCATTTTCCACAAGAAGCGCTATTTCATCATCATAAATGCAGGATACAAGATAGGCAGAAGCTATTTTAATGACGCGATTTGCCAATTCTTTGGAATATTGGTTTACAATATCTCTAAACAAATCAGCATCCATTGTTTGCTCTGCATCGATGCTCTCGAAGATTTTATTTCCCATTGCAACAATTGTGCGCGGTGAACAGTTCGTATGCCGAACCATGTAACGGTCAATGTCTTCTACAAAGTCTTTTTCTATGTTTTCAATTTTCTCAAATCCTAGGAGTTGCCCAAGGGGTGTTTTAGATTGGGGAGCCAACCTACAACTTGGATACTCACGCAGGCCAGCTTCGGCCTTTTTTTGAGTGAACTTTTCTGTAGCCACAGGTGTCCATGGAAGTTCAACAACCTGTGGGTTGTCCTTGTACCGATCGCCGTGTTCGCTCGCGTAGATTATTGTGCTATATACGATATCACGGATAGTCGTCATTACATGGATCTTTTTCTTGTTTCCAGATGCCCGGGCAAACTTAAAACAAACATAAAAGAGAGCCTTAGTGATATCGACAATAAGTGAAGGTGCTCTACGCAGCTCCTCATCCAGGGCGTCAAGGTAGACACAAACAATTGGCGAGTCTCGTAGAGCTCGATCCACTGTATTAGTAAAGTTACTGCGATCTGGTGACCTGTAGAAATCGAGGAATTCCGTGTATTCCTCAAAATCGGAGATTATGGCTTGTACCACGGTGTAGACATTGGTTGGCGTGGTGAAACCTAACAACGGGCGCCTGTCTTGCTCAATGTATCTGATAGCCTCGGCAAGGCGGTCTCCAGAGAAACGCATTTTGAACTGTTCATAATAGAGCAAATGTGTCGCGATGGACGTGTATATCGCGTATTCCCAAATTTTCTGCCAAATGTTTGTTCTCGAACTAACAGGCATCTGTGCTGAAAACTTTAGGATCCCATCCAGATCTGGTGGGTCGTTGTCGTAGGGCAGGACGAACCTATCTGCCTCACCGTAGGAGGCATCCACATATTTTCGCTGGGTGAAGGATTTACCGGACCCCTTGCGCCCAACGAGTACCCTTGGTTCCAAGGAGTCAAAGTCGAACTGGATTACCTTCTTTATCTCTACATAGTTGGAGAGGTCTTCCGTGGTGCCATCCGGGACACCGATGTAGTTCTTCACCATGCACGAATCCTGTTCTTCTGCCTCAACCTAAACCTATCGAGATTTCGATGGCTTTCCAGTGCCTTCGATTGTTGTCCGAGAATCTTAGCCACCCATAAGCTTCATGTCGATTACCCCGGGTCACGGACCAGAGATAAAGTTAATACAAGCCTCCAGCGCCAATATGCGAGATGCGAGCATCCAGCCAAGAGGTTCAATATGTTCATTGGGCTGGTGAGGATGACGGTATCATTCAACTTCGGTGTGATACCTAGTAGGGGATTAGTAGGGAATGTTCGTCAAAAGTTCGCCAAGGCTATCCAACACCATCAAAGGCCAACCTCACGAATAGTGAAATAATCATAATGGGTTAGATGGCATTGGCTGACTACATCCGGTCAGATCCAACTCATGGACGGCAAAATTCGTAATGATGGGGTCGGGGGTTCGAGTCCCTTCAGCGGCACCACTTCTCAAGCAAACAAATCAATATCTTAGAGGCTGGTTTCCTTTGTCAGGATGATCTTGCCACAAGTACTGAACCCTCTCAAATAGTGTGAACGTTCACAGCAACTGTGAATGATTCCCATCAATTCGAATGGCTTCGTTTCACTCAGCTCTCGCGCAAGCGCGAGGACGTTCTCTACCAGCTGAGCTACGCAGCAAATTTTCTCAGATAAAATGCAGCAAACTTTATTGTGCAACCACACCCGGCCGCATCAAGCACTCAACATGCGTGCGCCCGTTCCAGAAGCCATACTAGAGAAAGCCCAAATCTGTGGCCCAGAAACAGGGGGCTAGGCATCGGCTCAGAACCTTCCGTATTCCACGCCAATTAGTCAGAAGGATGTGTACAATACCTTTCGAGCGCACTCACAGCGTCTTCAAGGCCTCGGATATTTGCGATCTCATTCTCTGGTAACGAGTATAGTATAGTGGTCTGATTAACGAGCTCGTCTAACGCCGATGGCGTCAATCCGCTGGGCATGGCCGGTGCGTAGTTCAGGCCAAAGGTTCCGACGATTTGCCAACCAAGCTCTAGAGATAAGTCAGGCAAAGTGCTATCCGGCAGGATATATATGAATGCTGCGTACTGAGATTTTTGATCAAAGGCACTCCACCGATACGTAAGTGAGGCCAATCCTTGCCTGAACTCTTGGAAGTCGGCGCGGTCCAGTTCCTTCCAATTTCCCCGTTCCATCATAGAAATGACTTGCTCATTCAGGACATATATAATGACATTTCCAATCTCGGAGTCGTGCTCTCGCGTCTCAAGGATTGATGGTGAGAGTTCATTATCAAACTGAAGCCTATCGACCAACTCTCGCACCTCATCCTTTAGTAGGGGGGCGATATCAGGAAGATAATCAATATTTGCAAAGTCAATAATCGGCGGCGCATCCGCCCTCCAAATCGGAGGTGCTAATGGGCACGTTGTATAACTGTTTTCAAGAGCACAGTTTTCGCGAGTCTGGCTTAGAGCATACCAGAATGAAGCCGCAGTATCCTCCAGCGAGCCGCTGGTGCAAAAAGATGGCAGGCTGTTCCCAAGTGCCGCCATGGGCGAAAAAAGGAATATACTCGCCCCAAGTGCACGTACCAAAACTCTCAACACGTTCAGAAAACTCAACTTAAGCAAACTTCGCATGCCGGGAACTATTCCATGGATTGTGTTTCGCTCGCAAGTGAAAGCTTCGCTCCCGACCATTTCACTTAACTCCAGATTCCTTACGTGCAGGACAGGGCGAGACGCCCCGCATCCGGTCGGATTGCGGGCCTGAGCACGACGCGTGGCGCTTTGGCAGCTGTGCCAGACAGCTCATCGCGAGGTATATCCGGATCACCGCCCCTGCGGTGCAGGCGTTCCGTCTCCGTCGGGTGTATCGAGCGTTGACCAGGTGCCATCTCGTGGCGGTGACGGGGGTGTTTTGCACGCACGGCTGTGGATGCAGACCTTGGCGATGAAATTCGCGGAAACCGGGGCCGTCACGAACAGGAACGCCATGATCAGCAGCTCGTGCATGGATGGGTCGCCTTTGGCAATGGAGGCCAGGATCGAGGCAAGAAGCAGCATGCCGATGCCCAGCGTTCCGACCTTGGTCGGCGCATGCAGGCGGGTCATCGGGTCATTGAACTTCAAAAGACCGACAGAGCCGATCACGATGAAGATCGAGCCGATCAGGAGAGACAACGCCGCCGCGACGGTTGCAACAGATGTAAGCGTCATTCGATGATGTCTCCCCTCAGAATAAACCGGGCCAGTGCAACGGTCGACACAAAGCCCAGCATTGCGACCAGAAGGGCGACCTCGAAATAGACGGTGACACCTTGGTGAATGCCCAGAACCACGACAAG
This sequence comes from Actibacterium sp. XHP0104, assembly GCF_025751515.1. Classification (GTDB taxonomy): domain Bacteria; phylum Pseudomonadota; class Alphaproteobacteria; order Rhodobacterales; family Rhodobacteraceae; genus Actibacterium_D. Next base: position 271,769 of record NZ_JAOWLE010000004.1, on the reverse strand, counting down.
GCTCAGGGCGTTGATCACCATGGTATCAAGCGCAAGGATGCGGTCGCCCGTCGTTGGGCCGATGACCAGCCGAATCATGCACAGAACCTGGCCAACGGCTGGTGCGATCAGGGCGACGATCAGGGCGATATCGAAAAGTTCTGCGGCCGTGGTCATGAGAAAATCTCCAGTAGCCGGCGCTCGTAGCGTGTCTTGATGTCATCGCGAATAGCATCTGGATCGTCGGTATGCAGGACATGAACCAACAGGCTGTGGCCTTCGTCCGAGAGATCGGCGGAGACCGTGCCGGGTGTCAGCGTGATGGTGCCGGCCAGAACCGTGATGGCCTCGGGCTGTTTCAGCTCAAGCGGCACGACGATCCAGGCGGGCTTGAGCCGGGCGTTGGGCACGGTCAGCACGACCCAGGCGACCTGCACGTTGGCCACCAGGATGTCCCACAGCACGATCAGGCTGTAGACGCTCATCTTGCCCAACCGAAATCCCTTGGGCCTGTCTGGCCACCAGATCGCGGTCATTCGCGGGATGATGATGCCCAGGATAAGGCCGAAAACGACCATTCCCGCACTGACCTGATTTTGCAGCATGACCCAGACAACGGTGAGGATCAGCGTCAGGAACGGGTGCGGAAGAAGCCAGTGGTAAGCACGCATCATGTCAGTGTGCCTCCTTGGGATCACTCAGCTTGCCCGGCGTTTCCAGCACCAGCGACATATAGGTGTCGTGGGCGAAAAGCTCGGTAGCGACGGTGGTGGTATAGGCGTGCACCTTTTCCGCAAAGACCGTATGCGCGATCAGCATCGCGAACAGCCCGCCGATGGCAACATATGCCAGCGTCGCCGGGCGCGCGGTCTCGGCGTCCGGTTCCATCGGCCCCAGGCCATGCGCCTTCCAGAATACGACGCTGCCCGCACGGGCAAAGCCGATAACGCTGATCAGGCTGGATGACAGCACGATCGCCCAGACCCAGACGACCAGATCGGCACCATAGGAGGCATCCAGAACCAGCAGCTTGCCCAGGAACCCCGACAGGGGCGGCAGGCCCGCCATGGCAATCGCGCCGACAAAGAACATACCCGCTGTCATATGGGTTCCTCTCATCGGGGGCTGTGCGGTCAGGTCAAGGTTTCCGCGGCCGGTGCGAACAAGGTCGGAAATCAGGAACAGGATCGCCCCCGCCAATGTCGAGTGGATAATATAGTACAGCGCCGCCGCGATGCCGACCGGGCTGAACAGCGAAATGGCCACCATGACCATGCCCATCGAGCCGATGATCGAAAAGGCGATCAGGCGGTCCAGCTTGCGGGCGGCAAGCACGCCGATCATCCCGATGGCCAGAGACACCAGCGCCGCCGGCAAGAGCCACAGATCGTGCAGACCCATCGTCGCCTCGAGATTGGGCGGGAAGATCATCGTGTAGACCCGGATGATCGCGTAGGCGCCGACCTTTGTCATGATCGCGAACAGGGCCGCGACCGGCGCGGGCGCCTCGGCATAGCTGGAGGGCAGCCAGAAATGCAGCGGCACAATCGCGGCCTTGATCGCAAAGACCAGCAGCAGCAGAACCGCGGCAATACGGATGCCGACCGTTTCCTCGGCACCAATAAGGGCCACGCGCTGCGCCAGGTCCGCCATGTTCAGCGTCCCCGTCTCGGCATAGATCGAGCCCAGCGCGAACAGGAACAGGGTCGAGCCGATCAGATTGAACAGCACGTATTGCACGCCGGCCTTCAGGCGCGCGTTGCCGCCGGCATGGATCATCAAGCCGTATGAGGCGATGAGCAGGACCTCGAAGAACACGAAGAGGTTGAAGAGGTCGCCGGTGAGGAACGCGCCGAGGATGCCCATGAGCTGAAACTGGAACAGCGCGTGGAAATGCCGTCCGCGGCTGTCCCATCCCGACCCGATTGCGTAGAGCAGCACGAACAGCGCCAGAACCGAGGTCAGCAACACCATCAGCGTGGACAGCCGGTCGGCGACCAGCACGATGCCAAAGGGCGCGGCCCAGTTGCTAAGCCGGTAATACAGCACGGACCCGTCTGACACCGCCCAGACAAGGCCCAGCGCCAGGGCAATCAGCGCCACGACACCGGCCACCGAGAACACGCGCTGGATTCCGATATGGTGGCGCGCCGCAAGCACGATAAAGGGTGCAAGAAAGGCGGGCAGAACGATGGGCAGGATGATCCAATGGGTCATGACCGCTCCTCCGATCCGGTGGCTTCGGGCTGGTCATCCACATGATCGTCGTCTGACCCAAGATAGGCGCCGAGGCTGATCATCACGACCACCGCGGTCATGCCGAACGAAATCACGATGGCGGTCAGCACCAGCGCCTGGGGCACCGGGTCGGTATAGGTCGTCACGCCGTCTTGCAGGATGGGCGGGGCCCCGATGGTCAGCCGCCCCGATGCAAAGAGGAAGATGTTCACGGCATAGGTCAACAGCGACATGCCGAGGATAACGGGGAATGTCCGCAGCCGCAGAACGAGATAGATCCCCGCGGTGGTCAATACGCCGATGGCAGAGGCGACGAGCAGTTCCATGTCAGACGCCCTCTTTCATCTTGGCCGTATCGGGATCATCGCGCGACGGGTCGATATCCATCGGGTATTCGCTTTCTGGTGTGTCGGCGCGCCGCGCAAGCCGCGAGAAGCTTTCCAGCGACAGCATCACGGCCCCGACAACGGCCAGGAAGACCCCAAGATCGAACAGCGCGGCCGTGGCCAGCTCGAACTTGTGGAAGGGCGGTATGCGCACATAGGTGAAATCCGAGGTCAGGAACGGCTTGGCGACGAACCAGGATCCGATCCCGGTAAAGCCCGCCACCAGAACGCCCGCGCCGATGACACCGTGATAGGGGTATCTCAGGCGCGCAGAAGTCCAGGTGAAACCGCTGGCCATATATTGCATCACGACCGCGATCGACACGATCAGGCCTGCGATAAAGCCGCCGCCGGGTTCGTTATGGCCGCGCATGAAGATGTAAAACCCGACCAGCAGAACCACCGGCATGATGACGCGGGTCAGAACCACCATCATCATCGGGTGCATGTCACCGGAACGCGGCTGATCGGGAACGCGATTTAACAGGCGCCGGCGCACCGGCCCGTTCAGCAATGTCTCGGTCAGCGCAAAGATCAGCAGCGCGGCAATACCCAGCACGATGATCTCGCCATAAGTGTCGAAACCCCGGAAATCCACCAGGATGACGTTGACGACATTGGTGCCGCCGCCGCCCTTGTAAGAGTTCGCAAGGTGGAACTCGGAGATCGGCGTCGTGACCGCCTCGCGCAGCATGTAGTGATAGGCCAGCCCAAAGGTCGCCAGGCCACCGGCAACCGCGACCACCCCGTCACGGATCCGGCGCGGAACGGTGCTTTCGACCGGCGTGCGGTTGGGTAGGAAATTCAGGGCCAGCAGCAACAGGATGATCGTCACCACCTCGACCGTGAACTGCGTCATCGCAAGGTCGGGCGCGCTGAGATAGACAAACCCGATCGACACCATCAGCCCGACAATGCCGATCAGGATCAGCGACAGAAGGCGGTGCCGGTGCATCGCGACAAGGCCGACAGTGGCCGCGACCAGCATGGCCCAGCCGGCAATCGGCACAGGCCCGGCCACCTGCAGCTCGCGCACCGGCGCGGCGACGGTTCCGGTTGCCCAGGCATGATACCCGGCGGCAATCATCGCAATCACGCCAATCATCGCGTAGCGGGTGAACGATCCGTTGTGCAGCGGATGGATCAGCGCCTGCGCCATCCGTGCCGCGCCCTCGACGATAGCCTCGAAGATCACTTTGGCCTCGGGCCGGGGCGTGGTCTCCCACAGCTTTTGCAGCGGCGCATGGGTCCGCACCAGCACAAGGCCGCCAACGACCGCGATGATCGACATGTAAAGGGCCGGCACCAGCCCGTGCCAGATCTTGATGTATTTGGTCTTTAGCTCTGCCGCATCGCCGATGACGGACTTGGCAACCATGAAGACGAAATCCTGCACCAGGAACGGGGCAACCCCGATCACCACCACCAGCACCACCAAAATCGCGGGCGGCATCCACATGCCTGCGCCCGGATCATGGGGTTTGTGAGGATAGTCATCCCGCACGGGGCCAAGGAAGGTGTGCCCGATAAAGCGAAAGCAATAGGCCGCCGAGAAAAGCGACCCCAGGGTCGCCATCACCGGCACCAGCCAGTGGCTGCCGAACAGCACCGTGTGGTGGGCCTCTTCCAGCATCATTTCCTTGGACAGGAACCCGTTCAGCAACGGAATGCCCGCCATGGACAGCGCGGCCAGAGAGGCAATCGCAAAGGTGATCGGCATCAACCTGCGCAACCCGCCAAGGCGGCGGATATCGCGGGTATGCGCCTCGTGATCGACGATGCCGGCGGACATGAACAGCGCCGCCTTGAATGTCGCATGATTGAGGATGTGAAACACCGCAGCCAGCGCGCCAAACGCGGTGCCCGTTCCCAATAGCATGGTGATCAGGCCCAGGTGGCTGACGGTCGAAAACGCCAACAGCGCCTTGAGGTCATGCTTGAACAGCGCGATCACCGCGCCCAGCACCATCGTGACCAGACCCGCAGAGGTGACGATCACAAACCATTCCGGCGTGCCCGACAAAACCGGCCACATCCGCGCCATCAGGAAGATGCCCGCCTTTACCATGGTCGCGGAATGCAGATAGGCCGAAACGGGTGTTGGCGCCGCCATGGCGTGGGGCAGCCAGAAGTGGAACGGAAACTGCGCCGATTTGGTGAAACAGCCCAGCAGGATGAGAACCAGCGCCGGAACATAAAGCGGATCGGCCTGGATGGCCTCGCGGTTCTGCAAGATCACGCTAAGGTCGTAACTGCCGACGATCTGGCCCAGGATCAGCATGCCACCGACCATCGCAAGCCCGCCCATGCCGGTCACGGCCAGTGCCATGCGCGCGCCCTGCCGGCCCTCGGGCAGGTGCTTCCAGTATCCGATCAGCAGGAAGGACGACAGCGAGGTCAGCTCCCAAAAGACCAGCAGCAACAACACGTTGTCGCTAAGCACGATCCCGACCATCGCCCCCTGGAACAGCAGCAGATAGGTAAAGAACTCGCCCATATTGTCATTACGGCTAAGATAGTGTCGGCCGTAGGTGATGATCAAAAGCCCGATCCCCAGGATCAGAAGGGCGAAAAAGAACCCCAGCCCGTCCAGCATCAGGGTGAAATTCAGGCCAAGCAGCGGCATCCAGTCGACGCGTGCGGTGACCACCTCGCCAGCCATGACGGCGGGCAGGTTTGTCAAAAGCCCGACAAAGGCCATCAGCGACACCGTGAAGGTCACGCCCGCACAGGCAGAGCGACCGGCCGAATTCATCATGCCCGGCAGCAATGCGCCAAAGAAAGGGAGAGCGACGACGAGAAATAGTGACACGGCCCGTTCCTAATTATTCAGTGCGAAGGGCCTTTGCACGAGCGCCCCACTATCAAGGAGACGACACCAGCCGCCCGATACCGTGACCTTCTCGACACAACGCGGCTCGGTCGTGCAGCTTGCAGTCCCGGCTTGCGGGTCCGGTTCACCCCCAAAAAGCACACTGGTCTTCGGGCCATTCTTCGTCAATTGCGTTTCCATGTCTTATCTTAGCGCCAGACTTGGCCATGAACACCCGGATTGTTCTATTGGGGCTGCAACCAACCATCAGCCCGGCCATTTTTCAAGCAGATCCTACAAGGACAGGCCGAGATCGACGCCGGAAAACCACCTGCCGCACTCGGTTTGTTCGAAGATTGGGCGTTTCAAAAGCGGATCTCGAACACCGCGCCGCCCGCATTGGGGATGACGTGCAGCCGTGCGCCGTAGATTTCCAGCAGGGCCGCGACGATTGCCAGCCCCATCCCGGTGCCGCCTTGCGCGCGGCGAGTGGTAAAGAACGGGTCGGTCAGCCTGGCCGCGTCTTGCTCTGATATGCCGTCGCCGTCATCCCAGATCCGCAGCACGCGGTTCTGGTAGCGCAGGTGCAGATTTTGCGCGCCATGGGCAAGCGCGTTCTGGGCCATATGCAGCAGGATGATCTCGCCATGCGCATTCGACAGCGGCACGCGGGTGTCGCCAGGCTGGGCGATGTGAATGCCAAGGCCGTCGATGTCGGGCAGCATCATCGCTAGGTCGCCCGGCCCGGTCTGGGGCTGCTGGCGCAGCTGCGTCATCTCGCGCAGCCGGGTCAGCAGCGTGTTCATCCGCCCGCTTTCGCTGCGGATATTGTCCAGCAGCATGGCGCGGTTCTCGGGGCTGATCTGATCGCTTTGCAGCAGCTCGGCGGCGCCCGAAATCGACGTGACCGGCGATTTCAGCTCGTGGGTGACATGATCGGTATAGGTGGCGATTTCCTGCGATCGCTGGTCCAGCGTGTCGGCCATCGACAACATGCTTTCGCCTAGGTCGGCCAGCTCGCGCACGCCGTAATGGCGCAGGGGCTCGGATCGGGGCTTGTCGCCCGCGGCAATCGCGCGGGCCTCGTTGCGCAAGCCGTGTATGGGGCGCGACATCAGGCGCAGCAGCAGATAGCCCAGCAGCAGCGCCCCCGACAGGGTAAACACCCCCATGATCAGCAAGGCGTCGCGTTCGCGAAAGATGAATTTGGGCAGGTTCAGCGGCGTGCGCGACAGCAGAACGACGCCGATCACCCGATCCTGTGACAAGACCGGATAGGCCACAAAGACGCGATAACCGGTGTCGCGGCTGATCGAGGCCAGCGGGTGGCGGTCATAGTCGGTGTCACGCGTGCGCAGCGACACGCCCACATCGCCCGCAAGCGCGGTCTGCACCTCCGTCGCTGGCGTGAAATAACGCAATCCGCCATCTGCGGCCCCGACGCCCTGATGATCCAGAAAGATGACACCGGCCAGCGTCGCGCGCCCGGCGGCCTTGGACAGGTCTCCCAGTCCGGGCACCACCTGGTCATGCCGAGCATCGGCACGGGCCTCGACCGGGTCGCCATTGGGCAGAGGGGGCAGCACCGGGTGATGACGAACATCGATCTTTGTCGACATCGGGTGCAGCGGCGCGTTCCAGAATTCCAGCAGCTTCTGGTCGGGCACCGGGCCGATCGCGGGGCCGCCCAAGGCCTCGAACCGGGTGCGATAGATCTCGGCATAGATGGCGCCCTGTTTCATCAGCGCCTGTTCGGTTTCACGGACGAACTGGTTCGAGGTCAGCTGAACGGTCAGCATCGCCGCCAGCGGAATCGACACAAGCGCCACGCAGACCAGCGCCACCACCAGCGCCATCGGCGGGCGCCATTTCCGGGTGATGCGGCTTACAGGCTGCATGGGCCAAGCTTTATGCCGACGCCATGAACGGTGACGATGATGTCGTCACAGCCCACCTGCCCCGCCTTGGCACGGATGTTGCGCACATGGCTGTCGATCGTGCGGCCCGACATGGTCGAGTTGGCGCCGTAAATGGCCTGTATCAGCTGATTGCGGTCGTGCACGTGATCGGGCCGGGCCAGCAGGCAGGCCAGCAGCTGAAACTCGGTCGCGGTCAGATCAAGCGTCTGGTCGGAGATGCGGCACAGATGCCCGGCCGCATCCAGCGTCAGGCGACCGTGGTGCTGATGCCGGCCGGTCGCGCGGCTGCGCGACAGGATGGCCTTGATCCGCAGCACCAGCTCGCGCGGGCTAAAGGGTTTGGGCACAAAGTCATCCGCCCCCAGCTGAAAGCCCAGCACCCTGTCGATCTCGTCATCGCGGGCGGTCAGGAACAGCACCGGCACATCCGATTTCGACCGGATCGCCTTGCAGCAATCGAACCCGTCCATCCTGGGCATCCCGATATCCAGCACCACCAGGTCGATCTTTTCGCGGGCGATATGGGTCAGGGCGATCTCGCCGTTCGACGCCTCGGTTGTGCGCATCCCGGCCGCGTCCAGCGCGATGCGGATGATGTCTCGAATCTTTGGGTCGTCATCGACGATCAGAACATGCGTAGCCATGGGAGATGTCTTGCAAGGGTCGGCGCCCATGTCCAGCCTGACATGCGGGTCGGGCATCGGATCACCCCGCCCCCGCGCGGCGGCGACGCAGCCCCAGCACCGTCATCGCCGCGATCATGATCATGCCCAGAATGGCCTCGGGCTCGGGCGAGGACGACCCCGCGAAACCCTGCGGATAGGCCTTGGCAGTCACACCCGACACCATGGGCAGAGGCACCGATGCCGGCATGGCCGCCTGCCCGGTGGTGTTCACCACCTTTTGCGATACCGCCACGAATGACGTGTTGCGTGTTTGCAGCGAGAATTCGAGCCCCAGCCGGGTGATCTCGGCATCGGCAGCATCGGGCCGGTCGCGAACGGCGATGCGGCGTTCCAGCATCGCGATCTTGTTGCGCGCCCAGATCAGCGGCAGCGCCGCCTCGCCCGGCTGATCGGACAGAACCAGCCTGACCGGCATTTCGGCCAGCCGACCCTGAACCAGCCCTTTCAGCACCACCTGCCCATCGGCCACACCGGCATAGCGCGCATGCACCCGCAGGCTGTTGCCGGCAAAGAGGTCAGGCAGGCGCGCGGGCGTCACATCCGAGACCTTCAGCCCGCCCCAGTCGATTTCGATATCGGTCAGCAGAGGGGTTTTCAGATTCGCGGCCATGGTCTCGGCCACCTCCATCGCGTCTTCGTCCAGCCCGACATAGCGGGCATAGCCGCGGCCCTCTTCGGCCATGGCATCCAGCAGATACCGGTTGACCGAACTGCCGATGCCAAAGGCATAGATGCGCGCCTGGCCGCTCTGTTCGCGAATGGTGCGCAGCACCTGGTCTTCGGCGCCGATATAGCCGTCAGACAGAAAGACGACGATGCGCATCGTGCCCTCGGGGCTGTGCGTGGCAAAGGCGGTGCGCATGGCGTTGTCGATCTCGGTGCCGCCACCGGTCGACAGGCGCGCGACGAACCTGCGCCCGGCCCGGATATTCGCGGGCGTCGCCTGGCTGGGCCCCTCGGCGAAATGCCGGGCGGTGTTCGAAAACGGGATGATGCGGAAATAATCGCCTTCGCGCAGCCCGCCCAGCGCGGCATCCATGAACCGCTTGCTGGCCGCCATGGGTTCGCCCGACATCGAGCCCGAAGTATCCAGCACAAAGATCAGCTCGCGCGGGGTGACGGTGGTTTCGTCGGGCATGGCGGGCGGCTCGATCATCAGCGACAGGAAACCGCCGCGGTCATCGTGATGGGTCAGGGTCGCGGCCTGCAAGGTGTCGCCGCCCAGCATGTAGCGCAAGACCAGATCCTTGTTGTCCATCACCTTGCCCTCCGCGAAACGCGCGGTCAGGCCGGTGTCGCCATGGGTCACGTCAAGCGGGTGGGTCGGGCTGGCGAACTGCGACAGCTGGACCCCGGAAACCATGTTCAGATCCAGCGACACCCGATCCGACAGGATGGTTTCGGGCAGGTCCAGCCCGGCCACGACCGGATAGGCCGGCAGCGGGCTGATCGACCAGGTTCCCTCAGGTGCGGGCGGCAGGGTTTCGGGCGCCTCGGCCAGCGCGGGCGACTGCGGGCTTTCATAGCGCGGCCCAACGATCAGCGGCACGACCAGTTCGTATTGCCCATCGATCTTGGGCACCATCTGCACGTATTTCAGCGTCACCTCAACCGGCAGACCGGGCATCAGGTTCGCGATCTTCTGGGTGAACATGTTCGGGCGGTGCTGGGTCAGCAGGGCGGCGGCCTTGCCCTCGGCGGCGGCCTGTTTGAATTCGGCCTGGGCGGTTTCCTTTTCGCGGATCACCGCCTGCACGATTTCATCCCCGACCCGCATGGTCATGCCGAACACCGCCGCGTTCTGGTTCAGCGGAAACAGGTATTCGGCCTCAAGCGGCATATGCGACGGGTTTGAAAATATCTGGCGCAGCTCGACCGTGGCCATGTCGCCCTGGATGTTGACCCGGTAGGCGCTGTCCAGCAGCGGCAGCTCGACCGCGGCGCCCCCCACCCGCGCCACGACCCGCCCCGCGACATCGTCGCGGCCGGGCTGGGCCAGGGCGGCAAAGGGAATGGCCAGAACCATGGCAAAGGCCAGAAGGGTCACCGCCGCGCGGTTGAGGCGCGGAAAGCGGCGACCCGTCAGGTGCGGCGCGCGACGTTTGGCGGGAATGGACATAGTAAACTCCTTCTGACGGTCGGTACTCAAAGATCGAGGGCGGCAAGGGCCGCGTTTTCAAAGGCGCGACGTTCGGCCTCGGGCATGGTTTTGGGGGTGATGCGCTGCACCGATTGCCACACGCGCGACGATCCGTTCAGCCAGCTCCAGACGGCCTCGCCGACACCGGCGGTTTGCGCCCCGTCCTGCGAGACAAAGCTGACCGCGACGGTCCAGACCTGGCCGTCGGGCGAGGTGGCCTCGTAAACCGAAGTGGGCAGCGGATCGAACCGCGTGCCAAGGAACTGGACGCGATATCCCATGCCCAGCAGGCAGGTCGCGGGCGAATGCAGATGGCGCAGGGGCGAGGTTGTGCGAACGATGTTCAAACCCATCGGGCCGAACTGAGCCTTTTGCGCGGTGCCGCCGTAGCTGGCGAAATACAGCTGCTCGGTCGGGCTAAGCGGCACCTCTTGCGCCGGGTTGCCAAGCAGTTGGCCGGGCAGGCGGATCTCGGTCATGGGATCAGACAGATCCAGCGGCGTGCGCGGGGCGTTGATCACAGCAACCGCCATCGCCACCGCCAGCAATGTCACCGGCAGATGCAGCACGCGGGGCAACGTGACCGCCGGTAACAGACCGCGGCGCGGCGTGGCGGGTTGAGGGCGATAGAACAGCACCACCGGCAGCGCGACCAGCGCCAGCGATACCAGCCCGATCGCCGAATGCAGGGTGGGCTGCATCGTGTCGATGCCATGCCCCAACCCGGCGGCCAGCAGGGTGATCCGCACGCCGTTGCCGATCACCGTGGCCAGCCCGACCACAAGGCCGGCCAGCGTCGCATAGACCAGGCCCGGGCGGAACAGCACGTTGAGAAAGGCCCAGAGGCTGACCATCAGCAACAGGCCCGACGCGCCCGAACAGGGCAGATCGACCAGAACGTCAACGCCGCCAAGCCGCAGCCGCACCCCTTCGCAGACCAGATCGGAAAAGACCGGCGACAGCATCGCGCAGGCCACCTCGGCCGACATCATCTGAAGCGGAAACCCCGCGACGCGCTCGAGGATCGGCGCCAGCGGCAGGCAGAACAGAAAGAACACCGACAACCAGAACGGCGACAGCACCAGCCGACGCTGATCAAGCCGCAAGAGCGTGGCCAGCGCAAAGACGTCGATCGCCAGGGCAAGCGCGCTGAGGATGTTGATCGCCAGCATCTGCCCCGCCAGCCGGGTCATCGCCGCAAACAGGAATAGAACAAAAACGCGCCCTCGCGTGTCGGGGCCCCTGGGGGATGAGCTGCAAACCGACGCGATTGCCAGCCCGGCGATCACCGCCCCATACCAGCCTCCATCGGATTGGTATGAGGGGTCGCGCCAGCTGGTGATCAGCCACCGCACGGGTTCGATGGCCAACAGGGCCGATGCAGTCGAAAGGCCAATCCACAGCAAGATGTCGCGTTTTTGTTCCATGCCGCGGTTTTACGCAGGCAGTTGTGCAGATCGGCCCGTCAAGATGTGCAGGAAATGTGCAGGGCGTGCCGCCGCCCGCCGGGGCTAGGCGCGGGCCGCCTTGCGGAACGCGGCCGGGCGCATCCCGACCTCTTTCTGAAACACGCGCGAGAACGACGATTCAGAGGAATAGCCCGTCTTTTCGGCCACATCGGCGACGCTGAGCTTGTGCCCAGCCAGGCCTTCGCGGGCGATCTGCATGCGCCACGAGGTGATGTATTGCATCGGCGTCATGCCCATCTTTTCGCTGAACAGCTGCGCGAACACCGTGCGCGACAGGGCGGCCTCGCGGGCGAGATCCTGAATGCTCCAGGGTTGCGCCGGCGCCTGGTGAAAGGCGGTCAGGGCGCGGCTGATATGCGGATCGGCAAAGGCGGCCAGCGGGTGATGGGCATCGACCTGGCGTTCGAGATAGGTGCGGATGGCCTGGGCAAAGATCGCCTCGGACAGCTTGAGCGCGATAAGGTCGCCGCCAAGGCGCGCGCCGCCGGCCTCTGACCCGATCATCCGCAGGCTGGTCTCAAGCCAGGGCCCGGCGTTTTCGCCATAGTTCCGGATATGAATCAGCGGCGGCAGTCGGTCCAGCAGCACATGGCGCGAGAACGGCGCGAAAGAGAAATGCCCGCAGATCAGTTGCACCTCGCGGTCATTGGCATCGCCGCCGTAAACCAGAACGCCACGCCCGTCATAGCCCGATTTTTCCAGCACCTTTTCCAGCGGAAAAACCTGATCGGGCGGGGTCGCCTTGCAGTAGAGGTCATGCATCGCCCCATGCGGGATCAGGATCAGATCACCCTGTTCCAGGCTGATCGTCTCCATCCCCGGATGCACGCGCACCTGACAGTCGCCGCGATGGGCGTAATGGAAACGCGCCACGTTTTCATAGTGCGGAACCTTGATCCCCCAGGGCTCGGACAGCGAGGTCCGAAAGTACAGCGTTCCGCGAACGGACAGGCGTGTAAGGATATCGCTAAGCAGGTCAAGCATAGGGGTATTCTGCCCGTATCCTGTCCTTGCGTCCAGTGTTGCGGACGATCTGACATGTTTTGCGAACGTCCGGTCATTCAAAACCGGCCGGCATTTTGGCCATCTGTCAGGGTATCAACCAATGTAAGGATCACTTTGATGAAGTATCTTCTTTCGGCCATCGCCCTTGGGCTTAGCGTGACCGCCGTCCAGGCCCAGGACGGCATGAACGACCTTGAGATCGCGCATACCGCCTATACCGCTGGCCAGATCGACATTCGCTATGCGCATCTTGCGCTGGCCATGTCCGACACCCCCGCCGTGCGCGAGTTTGCCGCCCTGATGCTGCGCGACCATATGGCCGTGAACGACGCCGCCGGCGCGCTGATCACCGAGCTGAACGTCACGCCGCAGGATAACGACCTGTCGCAGGCCCTGCTGAGCGGCGCCGCGCAGAAACGGGCCGAGCTGTCGGCGCTGTCGGGCAAGGCGTTCGACTGTGCCTATGCCGCGAACGAGCTGGGCTATCACCAGATCGTCAACTCCACGGTCAAGGACAGCTTTATTCCCGCCGTCACCGTGGCGCCGCTGAAGGGCCTGCTGGAAGAGGCGCTGGTGACCTTTCAACAGCACGAGGGCCATGCCGAGATGATGCTGGCCGGGCTGCAATGCGGCAACTGACCCACCTGACCCGCCGCCGGTTTGGCGCCCTTCTGGGTGCCATCCTGGCCGGGCCGGCGCTTGGCGGGAATAGCGTTCAGATCGAGATCAGGCGGTTCAAGTTCGACCCGCCCGAAATGACTGTGCCGAAGGGAACGACCATTACCTGGATCAACCGCGATGCCGCGCCGCACACGGCCACCGACAGCGGCGGCACATGGGATACCGGAGAGCTGCGCCGGGACGACGAGGCGGCGATCACCTTCGATCAGGCGGGCAGCTTTGACTATGTCTGCGCCTATCACCCGAACATGAGGGCCCGGATCACCGTCACCGACTGATCAGGCCTGTTCGGCTATCGCATATGACCCGTCGGCCTAGCGCACCTTGGTGCCCGTGGCCGGCGGGTTGAACACATGGGCGCTTCTTTCCTCGTGGCGCAAAGCCTGGGCCCGATCGACGCCGCAAGGCTGTGCAGGGCCTGCATCCGCAGGCAGGCCAAAGAAAAATTGGTGTAACATTTATATGTGATATAGCTACCGGGTGCGTATGCTGACAGCATTGTGCCTGTAAAACAGGCGTGCGCGCCAGTTCGCGCCTTGATAGATGATTTCGCCGCGCAAGAAGGGCAGGAAAATGAAGAATGAACTGAGTGAACAGATCGAAAAGCTCTTCAAGCAATCCATGGAAAACCACCCGGTCTTTGCGAATATGGAGCAGGGCAAGATGAAGGATCTGTCGAAGGATTTCCTGAAATCTTTCGAAACCCTTTATGGCAACGACAAGAACCCGTTTGCCGCCTGGACCCAGACCTGGCTGGAATACCAGAAAGACCTGGCCCGCGTGTGGCTGAATGCCGCATCCGAGCCGTCGCGCGATCATCGCTTCAAGGCCGATGAATGGAATGAGGGTATTTTCCCGCTGCTGCGCCAGTCGTATGAGCTGACCACCAAGGCGATGGTCGATATCGCAGATTCCGCCGGCCTGCCCGCTCATCAGCAGGATCAGCTCAGCTTTTACGCCCGTGTCGCGGCCGATGGCCTGGCGCCATCGAACTATGCGCTGACCAACCCCGAGGTTCTCAAGCTGGCGCGCGAAACCAAGGGTCAAAGCCTGATCGACGGGTTCAAGAACCTGCTTGCCGACCTGGAAAAGGGCTATATCACCACCACCGACGAGAATGCGTTCGAGGTGGGCAAGAACCTGGCCACCAGCCCCGGCGCGGTGATCTATCGCAACGAGCTGATCGAAGTCATTCAATACGAACCGATGACCGCCAAGGTGCGCAGCAATCCGATCCTGATCGTGCCGCCCTGCGTGAACAAGTTCTACATTTTCGACCTGAACGAAAAGAAATCCATGATCCGCTACATGCTGGAGCAGGGTCACAGCGTCTATACCATCGCCTGGCGCAACCCCGACCGCGAGCTGGGCGAATATGGCTGGGACGAATATATCGAAAAGGGCATCTTCGAGGCGATCAAGGTCACCTCGGACGTGTCGAAATCGGATAGTGTCGACATTCTGGGCTGGTGCAACGGCGGCTCGATGCTGGTCGCCGCGCTGGCCGTGCTGACCGACGAGCTGCGGGCCAAGCTGGGCAGCGCGACCTTCCTGTCGTCGATGATCGACTTTTCCAACCCCGGCCAGCTGGGCGTGTTCATGGACGAAAGCCAGAACAACGCCTATCGCCTGCGTCTGAAATCGGAAAACGTGGCCCCGGGCCGCGACATCGCCAATGCCATGGCGATGCTGCACGTCAATGAATCGATCTGGAACTTTGTCGTGTCGAACTATCTGCTGGGCAAGGCTCCGCCGCCGTTCGACGTGCTGTACTGGAACTCGGACACCTCGAACCTGCCGGCCAAGTGGTACAAGACCTTTGTCGAAGACATGTACATGGCCGACAAGCTGAAACAGCCCGGCGCGCTGACCTTCGCGGGCAAGCCGGTTGATACGCGCAATATCAACCTGCCCTGCTATTTCCTGGCGGCTGACGGCGATCATATCGTGCCGTGGCAGTCGTCGCTGACCGCCACCTCGCTGGTCGGCGGCCCGTGCGAGTTCGTTCTGACCACCGGCGGCCATGTCTCGGGCACGGTGATCAACCACCCGGTGCGCAACCGCAAGCAATTCTGGACCGAGGGCAAAACCGCCGATAACGCCGACACCTGGCTGGAAACCGCCACTGTCTCCGAAGGCAGCTGGTGGCCGCATTGGCTGGGCTGGCTGGAAAAGGTCAATCCGGGCACCGAAAAGGCCAAGCCGCGCTCGCTGGGCAACCGGACCTACAAACCGACCGATCCGGCGCCTGGCACCTATGTGCTGGAAAAGGTCTAGCGCATGCTGAATACCGCACAGACCACCCTTTCCGACGGCACCGGCCCCGACGACACGCTTGATCGGTCGATGCTGCACACGACCGAAATTGACGGTGCCAGCATCCGCTATTTCGTGCGGCCCGGCGATGCCGACCAGCCGCCGCTGTTGCTGTGCAACGGGCTGGGCCAGTCGATCGAGATCCTGGCTCCGCTGATCCGCGAGCTGCCCGGCCGCACGATCATCGCCTTCGACATTCCGGGCGTCGGCCGGTCCGAGATGCTGCCGCATGTGCGCAGCATCCAGCAATATGCCGCCTTTATCCGCCAGTTGCTGGCGCATATCGGCATCGGCCAGTTCGACGTGCTGGGCATTTCCTGGGGCGGCTCGGTGTCGCAACAGCTGGCCCATGACGAACCGGATCGCGTGCGCAAACTGGTGCTGGCGATCACCTCGGCCGGCGGTATCGGCAGCTGGTGGGGCACGCCCATTGCGCTGTCGGAAATCCTGTTCCCGATGCGCTATATGAACAAGGCCTATGGCAATTTCATCGGCCCGTGGATGTATGGCGGCGAGGCGATCCTGAAACCGGGCATTTTCCGCGAATATTCCAAACACGCCATCGCGCCTTCGGCAGAGGGCTATTTCTCGCAGGTCAACGCGATGTGCAGCTGGACCAGCCTGCCCTGGCTACGCCGGCTCAAGCAACAGACCCTGGTGATTGCCGGGCAGTATGACGGGCTGATTCCGATTACCAATCAGCTGCTGCTGGCGCATAAGATCCCGAATGCGCAGCTGCATGTGTACCATGCCGGGCATCTGCTGATGTATACGCAGCGGAAACAGGTCGGCGCGCTGGTCAGCACCTTTCTGTCGTAATGCGATCGCGGCTGGCGTGTCTGCCCGCCGCGATCAGATCGCCTAGTCCTGGGCCTTGGCCCGCGGCGGCACCTGCACGACCTCACCGAAAATATCATCGCTATCGTCGCTTGCGGGCGCGGTATCTTCCGGCTCGGCATCGGGCGACGGCGCGTGGTCTTCGGGCGCCTCATTGACCGGCTCTGCCTCGACGGCCTCGACCACCTTGGTCGGGGCGGGCTTGGGCATCTCGGTCGGCCCGATGATCAGCGGCAGCATCTCCAGCGAATGCGGTAGAGCCTGCGAGGCGGCGGGCGCGGTCTTCCAGCTGAGCGTGTCAAAGCCCTTGCATTCATTGCAGACGGGCGCCCATCCGGCATGAACAGTGCCGCAATTGTCGCAGATCCACTGCGGGCCGCGCGATGCGGTCAGCGCCCGCGCCAGCCAGCCGCGCACCACGCTGTCATCGGCACCCTTACCGCGTTCGATTGCGGCCATCAGCGTCAGCGACCGTGCGGTCGGATCGGTTTCGATCAGATCGCCCAGCGCCTCGCGGGCGGCGGGGAAATCCTCGGCGGCGATATGCAGCTCTGCCATCAGCATCCGGGTCTCGGGGTGCTGCGGGCGGATCACGCTGAGGGTGCGGAACCGTTTGATGCGCTGCGCGGGGGTTTCGCCCGGCTCGATCTCGGCAAAAGCGGTGGCCAGGTCGGGGTGCGGCTGGGCATCCCAGGCCTTTTTCAGCACCCGCGTCGCATAGCGGTTCTTGCCCTTCTCGATATAGCTGCGCGCCGCCATCACCGCCGCCGGAATCAGGTCGGGCGACAGGCGGTTGGCCTCGATCGCGGCCTCGCGGGTCTCGATGCTGCTGTCTTCGTCCAGCACGGTCTTGGCCTCGGACAGGGCCAGCACCGCATCGCGGCGTTTGTGCACATCGCGCGGCAGGGCGCCATATTTCAGCTTGGCGTTCAGGGTGCGCCGGGCGCCGGTCCAATCGGCGTTCTCGGCCTGAAGGCGCAGCAGGATATCCTGGGTTTCAGTATGGGCGGGCTTCATCGAAAAGGCCTTTTCGGCCAGTTTCAGAGCCACATCCTTGTCGCCGTCTTCCAGCTTTTGCTTCATGATCCCGCGCACGCCGACAAAGCGGGTGCGGTCATCTTGCAGCAACAGCTTGTAGGTCTGTTCCGCCTTTTTGCGGTCGCCCGCCAGCTCTGCCGCCTGCGCGGTCAACAGGTTGGTCAGCTCGGGGCGGTTCAACAGCCGCTCGGCCTTGCCCGCTTTGGAGATCGCCTCGCGCCCATCGCCCGAGGCCAGCGCCATCATACCGTCGGCCAGCGCCTGGAACCCGCGCCGTTCACGCGAACGGCTGAAATAGCGGGTGATGGCGGTTTCGTCACCACTGATGAATTTCAGCACCGCCAGCAGCAGGCCCAGCAGTTTCAGCACCAGCCAGACCACAACCAGCAGCCCGCCCGCCACGATCACCGCCTGAAGCGGCCCAAGGGTGAATTCCCACCCGGCCAGCGCGATGCGGATGCCTTCCTGGCTTTCCATCAACAGGCCGGCACCGATGGTCAGAACGGCCACCAGCACGACAAACAGCAGGATCTTGAACAAGGACCACAGCATTCCGGTTCTCCCTTAGTTCAGGCTGGCCGCAAGGGCCTGGGCGCCGGTCAGGGCATCCAGCCGCAGCTGCGCCTGCGCGACCCAATCGGCCATGGCGGCCTGCCCGGCCTCGGGCAGGGTGGCGATCTCGGCCAAGGCGGTGGCCAGATCCCCGGTCGAAACTGCGGCCTCGGCACGTGACAGCACCGCGTCGGGGTCAGCCCCTTCGCGCGGGGTCAGCGACCGGGCGCCCACCTGCGACCGCAGGAACGAGCCAAGCCTGTCTGTCGCGCTATCGCCCATCTGCGCCTTGCGCGACGCGGCCAGGGCTTCGCGCGCAGACGGCACATAGCTGGCCTGCAACTGGGCCACGGTCGGCACGCCATCCTGCGCGGCCTGCGCCAGGGCGGGGCTAATCGCGGCGCCGTCAAAGGCCGACAACGCCCCGGCAAACCCGCCGCCGGTTTCCAGCGAGGCGTGGATGCGCATCATCGCGGCGCTTTGTTCCAGCGCGCGGGCATTTTCAGTGGCGGCGTTCAGCTCGGCCGAAGCGGCGCTGGCGGCCTGTTCAACCTCGGCGGCAAGGGCCTCGTTCCGGGCGCGCTGTTCGTCCAGCGCGGTGCGCATCGCGGCCAGTTCCTGATCATAGGCTGCGGCAGCCACGCCATCGCCACCACCGATGACAGCGGGGCGGGCCTCGACCTCGGTCAGGCGGTCGGACAAGGCCGAAACCTGGGCATCTATATCGGAGATCCGGGTCGAAACAGTCTCTATTTCGGCTGAAATGGCGGTTTGCAGCTGGGCGATCGCGGCCATAGCCTCATCCGATTGCGGGGCGGGGGCCGGGGCGGCCTCTAGCCCGTTCAGACGCTTTTCAAGCGCGGCAATCTCGGCCGCCTGGGCCTTGACGGCCTCATCGGAACCAGACCCCATCAGATCGGGGCCCAGGAATTGCGCCACACCAAACCCGATCGCCGCCGCAACGACGCCGCCAAGTGCGGTGGCCAGGAACCCGCCGCCAGACCCCGAGCTTTCGGCTTGCGGCTGGGGCGTCACGATGGGTGCAGGCGGCTCGTCGGGCGCGGAGTCTTCGGCCTCGGCCGTTTCCTCGGTATCAGTGTCCTCGGAGGGCTCATGATCGGCATCCTCGACGATCTCGGCCTCTTCGACCTCGGACATGGCCTCGGGTGCCGGATCGGGCTCTGCCGTCTGTTCGGTCACGGCATCTTTGCCTTCCGCGACAGCATCTGCATCCTCGGGCTGAGTTTTCTTGTCGGAATCAGTCACCAAGCCACCCCCTGAAATTCTTTGTTCCTACTGTCGCGGCACAGGCCCCGTAACACAAGCCTAGCCTTGTGCCTTTCAACCCTCAAGGCGGCCCGGCGCGGCAAATAGCGCCGTGATCGCCTGCAACATCGCCTCGGCATTGGGCTTTTGCGCGACCACCGCATGCCGGGGCGCGGGGCTCTCCCAGGCCTGCAACGCGGCTTCGCTGATCGCCACCAACACCAGCCCTGCCCGCGCATCCGCGCATCGCGCGCTCAGCAATCGCGCCGAACGGGGCGAAAAGAGTGGCAGCACAACCGGCCCGGCACCAGCCAGCGCATCACGCGCATTTCGGCTCAATTCCTGCGGAACTTGCCTGTAAACCACCTGTTCGTCG
Organism: Actibacterium sp. XHP0104; assembly: GCF_025751515.1. Lineage (GTDB taxonomy): Bacteria > Pseudomonadota > Alphaproteobacteria > Rhodobacterales > Rhodobacteraceae > Actibacterium_D. Next base: position 252,069 of record NZ_JAOWLE010000004.1, on the reverse strand, counting down.
CACCGCAGCCCCGCTGCATTCAGGCGGGCGCAGATCTCGCCCCGCGCGTGCTCGCCCCGCAGATGCAGCAAGCGGCCCTTTGGCGCGATATGGGTCAGCGTGGCCACCAGCGCCTCGGCATCGCCGCCGCAGTCAACCGCCTGCAGCCCTGCCTCTTGCGCGGCGCGGGCGGTGCGCGGCCCGACGCAATAGGCCACAATCCGCTGCCCCGCGACCGCAGGCACCGCGTTGGTCGAACTGAGAATCACCGCCTCTGCCTCGGGCAGATTGTCTGCGGGCAGCGGCTCGATCCGCATCACGGGCGACAGGATGACCGGGGTGCCAGGCAACACGTCAGCCAGGCGCGCGGCAAATTCCTGGCCCTGCTCCCAGGGGCGCGTCAGGATGATCGGGGTCGGGCCTTGGGTCACGAATTGCCTGCCGGGATTGTGTGAAACCTTCCTCGGTGTTACCTGCCCAAGGGAAAGCGTGCAACGGTCGGGCCATGAACAAGCCACTGACAATACTGGGGTTGGAAAGCAGCTGCGACGATACCGCGGCGGCCGTGCTGCGCCATATCGAGGGTGAGCCGGCCGAGATCCTGTCGTCGGTCGTGGCCGGGCAGACCGAACTGCACGCAGCCTATGGCGGCGTCGTGCCCGAAATCGCCGCCCGTGCCCATGCCGAAAAACTGGATATTTGCGTGGAACAGGCTCTGATTCAGGCCAATCTGACCCTAGCGCAGATCGATGCCATCGCCGTGACTGCCGGGCCGGGGCTGATCGGCGGCGTGCTGTCGGGGGTGATGTGCGCCAAGGGGCTGGCTGCCGGCGCGGGCAAGCCGCTGATCGGGGTGAACCACCTGGCAGGCCACGCGCTTACGCCTCGGCTGACCGACGATTTGCGCTTTCCTTACCTGATGCTCTTGGTGTCGGGCGGGCATTGTCAGTTTCTTTTGGTGCGCGGCGCGCAAGATTTCACCCGTCTTGGCGGCACGATAGACGACGCCCCCGGCGAGGCTTTTGACAAAACCGCACGCCTGCTGGGCCTGCCCCAACCCGGCGGCCCCTCGGTCGAGGCCGAGGCCGCGCGCGGGGACGAGAGCCGTTTCAAATTTCCGCGCCCGCTGCTGAACCGGCCCGGTTGTGACATGTCATTTTCCGGGCTGAAAACCGCCCTGCTGCGCGCCCGCGACCAGATCGTTGACGAAAAAGGCGGGATTACCGTGCAAGACCGCACCGATCTGTGTGCGGGGTTCCAGGCCGCCGTGCGCGATGTTCTGGCCGAAAAATCGCGCCGGGCGATTGAGGAATACCTGACGCTTTCGCCCGCCGATCCGGTGTTGGCCGTTGCTGGTGGCGTCGCCGCGAATAGTGCCATTCGGGCCAAGTTAGAGACGATTTGCGCCGAGACAGGCACCCGTTTCGTCGCCCCGCCGCTAAGCCTGTGCACCGATAATGCCGCGATGATCGCCTGGGCGGGGGTTGAGCTGTATCGCGCTGGCCAGACCAGCGGCATGGATCTGGCCGCCCGCCCGCGCTGGCCACTGGACAAGACCAGCCCCGCAATGCTTGGATCGGGCAAGAAGGGGGCCAAGGCATGACACAGGGCATCGGCATCGCAGGCGCAGGCGCATTCGGCACGGCTCTGGCCATTGCGCTGGGCCGCGCGGGCACGCCCGTCACCCTGTGGGCTCGCGACGCCGATCACGCTGCCCGCATGCAACAAACCCGGCGCAACGCCGCGCGTTTGCCCGGTGTCGATCTGCCCGAAAGCGTCACTGTTACGGCTGAAATCGCAGATCTGGGCGGTCTGGATGCTATCCTTTTGGCCGTGCCGATGCAGGCCCTGGCGGGCTTTCTGGCCGACAACCGCGCGGTGTTCGACGGGCTGCCGCTGATTGCCTGTTGCAAGGGGATTTCCCTGCAAACTGGCACTGGGCCGACCGCGATCATCGCGCAGGTCTGCCCCGCCTCAGCCGCCGCGATCCTGACCGGGCCCAGCTTTGCCGCCGATATCGCGCGCGGGTTGCCGACGGCGCTGACGCTGGCCTGCGCCGACAGGGCCGCCGGCGCGCGGATGCAGGCCCTGCTGTCTACGCCTGTGCTGCGGCTTTATCGCAGCCCCGACACCACCGGGGCCGAGCTGGGCGGCGCGCTGAAAAACGTGATCGCGATTGCCAGCGGCATTGTCATCGGCGCCGGGCTGGGCGACAGCGCCCGCGCCGCCACGATGACCCGTGGATTTGCCGAGATGCAGCGCCTTGCAAAGGCGCTTGGGGCTGAAACAGAGACGCTTTCCGGCCTGTCGGGCCTGGGCGACCTGGTGCTGACCTGCACCTCGGAACAGTCGCGCAACTTTCGGTTCGGGCTGGCGCTGGGGCGGGGTCAAGGCTTTGATGCCAAGGTCACGGTCGAGGGCGCCTCGACCGCGCGCGCGGTGGCCAAGCTGGCGCGCGCGCGCGAAATCGACATGCCGCTGACCACGATGGTGGCGGCGGTTCTGGATGGAAACTGCACCATATCGGATGCCACGGGTGCGCTGTTGTCGCGCCCGCTCAAGGAGGAATGAATGCCGCTTTTTGCCGTGATCTGCCGTGACAAACCCGGCCACCTGGAGACCCGTAAAGCCAACCGCGACGCCCATCTGGCCTATCTCAAGGAAACTGGCGTCGTTCAGCAGGCCGGCCCGTTCCTCAGCGACGCGGGCGAGATGTGCGGCTCGTTGCTGATTCTGGATCTGGCCGACATGACCGCCGCCAATGACTGGGCCGCGGGGGACCCCTATGCCAAGGCCGGGCTGTTCGACAGCGTCACGATCCAGCACTGGAACCGGGTGATCGGCTGATGGCCTATTGGTTGTTCAAATCCGAGCCCAACACCTGGGGCTGGGATGACCAGGTTGCCAAGGGCGATGCCGGCGAGGAATGGGACGGCGTGCGCAACTATCAGGCGCGCAACAACATGCGGGCGATGAAGATCGGCGATCTGGGGTTCTTTTATCACTCGGTCAATGAAAAGCGCATCGTCGGCGTGGTCGAGGTGATCGCCGAGGCCCATCCTGACAGCAAGACCGATGACCCGCGCTGGGAATGCGTGGACATCAAGGCCGTGCGTGCGCTGGAAACCCCGGTGACGCTGGACATGTGCAAGGCCGATCCGCGGCTGGCCGATATGGTGCTGGTCAACAACTCGCGCCTGTCGGTGCAGCCCGTGACCGACGCCGAATGGCAGATCATCTGCGAATTGGGCGGGATTAGTGCCTGATCTGACATAAAATGGAGGGCCCCGGACCACCGGAACCCTCCATCCACCCCACGTGCTCCCATTGCACCACACGTGTTCTGTATAAGGGTCCGGCCATCCTGGCCTGACACAGGATTGATACGGCATTCGGGCACGCCGCGCAAATTCGAAATACCAAGAATTTAAGCTAAATCAGTATGTTAACGAAGCAGAAACGCAAACGCCCGCCACAATGGGCGGGCGCTGGGTCGGCTTTGGGTTGATCAGCCGTAGATCGACTCTTTGCCGAAATGCTTGGTCAGCATGTAATAGACCACGGCGCGGTATTTGTTGCGCTCGGACTGGCCATAGGTTTCGACGACCGAATTGATCGCATCCATCAGTTCGGGGCCGTCAGCCAGGCCCAGCTTTTTGATGAGGAAATTGTTCTTGACGGTTTCCAGCTCGCTTTCCTGCGAGGCGGCAACGGTCGAGGCATCGGCGTCATAGATCGCCGGGCCACAGCCGATGGTGACCTTGGTCAGCAGGTCCATATCCGGCGTGATACCGCATTTGTTTTTCAGGTCATCGGCATACTTTGCGATCAGATCGTCGCGCTTACCCATAAATTCTCTCCTACCTGTTGGCTTGACGCCGGTTTACTAGGCCTTTTGCAGCCTCGGACCAAAGACTAGCGGCTAGGCGGGCGGGCACAAAGGGAAAATATCGGCCGTGATTCCCCGTGCCGCAGGGTCATCATTGGGCGGGTTGGGGCCTTGTGTGCCTGTTTTTCGGGCGTCGGGCGAAAACTGGGCTTGCCGCGCCTATCGGGGAATTGTCATATCGAATGAAACGAAAACCCGGGACAGTGACACATGACCTCTTATCTCAAGACGACCCCCACCAAGGATGGCTATTTCGGTGAATATGGCGGCGCGATGCTGCCCCCGCCGCTGGAGCCGCATTTCAAAGAGATCCGTGAGGCCTATGAGAAGATCTCGAAATCGTCCGAGTTCATCCGCGACCTGCGCTATATCCGCAAGCATTTCCAGGGCCGCCCGACCCCGGTGTCGCATCTGAAGAACCTGTCGAACATGGCCGGCGGTGCGCAGATCTATGCCAAGCGCGAAGACTTGAACCACACCGGCGCGCACAAGCTGAACCACTGCATGGCCGAGGCGCTGCTGGCCAAGCATATGGGCAAGACCAAGCTGATGGCCGAAACCGGCGCCGGTCAGCACGGCGTGGCGCTGGCCACCGCGGCGGCCTATTTCGGCATGGAGTGCGAAATTCACATGGGCGAGATCGACATCGCCAAAGAGGCGCCGAACGTCACCCGGATGAAACTGTTGGGCGCGACCGTGGTGCCGGTGGGCTTTGGCGGGCGGTCGCTGAAAGAGGCCGTGGACAGCGCGTTCCAATCCTATCTGGGCCAGGCCGATACGGCGCTGTTCGCGATCGGGTCTGTCGTGGGGCCGCATCCCTTCCCGATGATGGTCCGCGATTTCCAGCATGTCGTCGGCATCGAGGCGCGCGAGCAGTTCATGGAAATGACCGGCCAGCTGCCCGACATGGTTGCTGCCTGCGTCGGCGGCGGATCGAACGCGATGGGCCTGTTTGCCGGGTTCATCGATGACGAAGACGTGGCCCTTTACGGGGTAGAGCCGCTGGGCACCTCGTCGAAGCTGGGCGATCACGCCGCCACCATCACCTTTGGCGAGGATGGCGATATTCACGGCTTCCGCACGATGGTGCTAAAGGACGAAAACGGCGAACCCGCGCCGGTGCACACCGTTGCCTCGGGCCTTGATTACCCCGGCGTCGGGCCGGAACACGCCTATCTCTATCGCACGGGCAAGGCCAACTATACCGCCTGCGACGACAAAGAGGCGCTGAACGCGTTCTTTGCCCTGTCGCGCCACGAAGGCATCATCCCCGCGCTGGAAAGCGCCCATGCCGTGGCCTTTGCCATGCGCGAGGCGCCCAAGAACCCGGGCAAGTCGATCCTGATCAACCTGTCGGGCCGGGGCGATAAGGATATCGACTATGTGACCGAGACTTTTGGCTTTGGCGAGGATCTCTGATCCCTAACCGCTGATATCAAACGCAAAAGGGGGCCAAGCGGCCCCCTTTTTCATTCTGTGTCGACGGTATCTTAGTACCGATAGTGTTCCGGCTTGTACGGCCCATCCACCGTCACGCCGATATAGTCGGCCTGATCGGGGTTCAGCTCGGTCAGCTTGGCGCCGACCTTGGCCAGGTGCAGGCGGGCGACCTTTTCGTCGAGATGCTTGGGCAGGATATAGACCTGGTTGTCATACTGATCGCCCTTGGTGAACAGCTCGATCTGGGCCAGCACCTGGTTGGTGAACGAGGCCGACATCACGAACGACGGATGCCCGGTTGCATTGCCCAGGTTCAGCAAACGGCCCTCGGACAGCAGGATGATGCGATTGCCCGAGGGCATCTCGATCATATCCACCTGGTCCTTGATGTTGGTCCATTTGTGGTTCTTCAGCGCGGCGACCTGAATTTCATTGTCGAAATGGCCGATGTTGCCAACGATGGCCATGTCCTTCATCGCGCGCATATGCTCGATGCGGATGATGTCCTTGTTGCCGGTGGTGGTGATGAAAATGTCGGCGCTGTCGACCACGTCCTCCAGCGTGATCACCTCGAACCCGTCCATCGCGGCCTGAAGGGCGCAGATCGGGTCGATCTCGGTGACCTTGACGCGCGCACCGGCGCCGCGCAGCGAGGCCGCGCTGCCTTTGCCCACATCGCCATAGCCACAGACCACGGCGACCTTGCCAGCCATCATCGTATCGGTGGCGCGGCGGATGCCATCGACCAGCGATTCCTTGCAGCCGTATTTGTTGTCGAATTTCGACTTGGTCACGCTGTCATTCACGTTGATCGCCGGGAAGGGCAGGTGGCCTTTCTCCATCATCTTGTACAGACGATGCACGCCGGTGGTGGTTTCCTCGGACACGCCCTGAATCATGTGGCGCTGTTTGACGAACCAGCCGGGGCTTTCCGCCAGGCGTTTCTTGATCTGCGCGAAAAGGGCGACCTCTTCTTCGCTGGTCGGGGTCTCGATCAGGTCGGTTTCGCCCTCTTCGACCCGCGCGCCGATCAGGATATACAGCGTCGCGTCGCCGCCATCGTCCAGGATCATGTTCGCGCCGCCCTCATCGAACATGAAGATCCGGTCAGCGTAGTCCCAATATTCCTCAAGCGTTTCGCCCTTGGTCGCGAACACCGGAATGCCCGCCGCCGCGATTGCCGCCGCCGCGTGATCCTGGGTGGAAAAGATGTTGCACGAGGCCCAGCGCACCTCGGCGCCCAGCGCGACCAGCGTTTCGATCAGCACCGCCGTCTGCACGGTCATGTGCAAGCTGCCCGCGATCCGCGCGCCTTTCAGCGGCTTGGCCTCGCCATATTCCTCGCGCAGGGCCATCAGGCCGGGCATTTCGGTTTCGGCGATATCCAGTTCCTTGCGACCGAAATCGGCCAGCGCGATATCCTTGACGACATAGTCCTGCGACATATCGCTTGCTCCTTGGGAATGTGCGTTTGGGGGCCACATAGCACCGGATCGGTGGCTCGACAATGCGTGCGGGCCGTGGCAGGGATTTCCGCAGGAGGAAAGACCATGAAACAACCGCGCGCATGGCAACGGATGCTGTCCGGTCGCAGGCTTGACCTGCTGGACCCGACCCCGGTGGATATCGAGATCGAGGACATCGCCCACGGGCTGGCCTTTGTCGCGCGGTGGAACGGGCAGACGGTTGGCGATTTCCCCTATTCCGTGGCCGAGCATTCGCTGCTGGTCGAACAGATTTTCAGCCGGATGAACCCCGATGCGCCGGTGAAATGGAAGCTGGCCGCCCTGCTGCATGACGCGCCGGAATATGTGATCGGCGACATGATTTCTCCGGTCAAGGCGGCGGTCGGCCCCGAATATGGCGCGCTGGATGACCGGCTGTCGGCGGCGATTCACATCCGGTTCGGCCTGCCCGCGGTGGTGCCGAAACTGGTGAAGCGCAAGATCAAGGCCGCCGACAAGGTGTCGGCTTGGCTAGAGGCCACGCAGATCGCCGGGTTCACCCGTGCCGAGGGCGACAAGTTCTTTGGCAAGCAAAACCCCGACCTGATTGCCGGGCTGACCCTGCACCTGCGCCCGCCGGTCGAAGTGCGCCGCGATTTCACCGCGCGGCACGAGGAGCTGCTGGCGCAGATGTAAGCCGTTCTTCCAAAGGTCGCCTCGGCGCCTCAACTGGGTCTATATCGACGCCGAACAGAGCCGTGTTAGCTTACCAGGGACCGGGCAAGCAGCACCGCATTGGCCGGGTTTTCCCCGATACGACGCACGGCATGGGGCCACCAGTCATGCCCGAACGGCACGTAAAGACGAATACGCTCGCCCCGCTCTGCCAGCGCGCGGGCGACGTCCTCGCGCACGCCAAGCAGCATTTCGAATTCGTAGTCGCCGGGCTGCCAGCCGTTTTCGCGGGCGCGCGCGATGGCAAACTCGTGCAGGTTGGTGTCATGGGTGGCGATGATCGGATAGAACCCCGCCTCTTTGGCCTGGGGGGACAGCATCATCGAGATCAGCTTGCGCGAATTATCCTTGATCTCTGCGCGGCTTTGGAACGCGATATCGGCGTTGGCGGCGAAAGCGCCCTTGACCAGCCGCACCTTGCTGCCGCGCAGGATTTGCGCGCGCAGGTCGGCCTCGGTTCGCCGCAGATAGGCCTGAAGCGTCAGGGCCGTCGGATAGCCCCGGTCCTGAACCAGGTTGTGAATGCGGATTGTCGGGTCATTCAGCGAGGCGTCTTCCATGTCGAACATCAGGCAATGAACCTGGCCGGCGCTGATTTCGGCCCCGCGCCCGATCTCGGCGGCGATCTTGAGGGCGCGCTCTTCGACCAGCGCGGGGTCGACATGATGACCGATCTGCGTCGGATCGACAGACACGTGAATATCAAGCGCCGTTTCCGACAGGGCGCGGGCCACGTTCAGCTTGTTCTCGACGTTCTCTTCGACCCGGTCCAGCGTGTCGACATATTCGCCCATGTAGAACAGCGAACTGCGGACACCCTGTTCGGCCATAAGGGCCTGGGCGCGCCGCACCCCATCCTGCACGGATTTGCCCGAGACATATTTCTCGGACAGAAAAGACGTCGCGCGCGAGTTTTGCATGAAGGTCTTGATCCGGGGCGAGCGCGCCATGGCGATCATCCCGCTTTGCCAGGCTTTGCGAAGCATACGGTCCTCTCTTTCCCAATCCTGCGGCCAGGAGCGGAAACACTGTTACGTCACAATAGGGCGCACCCTAGCGCGGGCTGCGTTTGGCCAGGATGCGTTGCAGCGTGCGGCGATGCATGTTCAGCCGGCGCGCGGTTTCCGAGACGTTGCGGTCGCATTGCTCGTAGACGCGCTGGATATGTTCCCAGCGTACGCGGTCGGCCGACATCGGGTTTTCGGGCGGCGGCGGCAGCAGCTCGCCGTTCGCCAGCAGCGCGGCGGTGATCTCGTTCGCATCGGCGGGTTTGGCCAGGTAATCGGTGGCGCCGATCTTGACGGCAGCGACGGCGGTGGCGATCGCGCCATAGCCGGTCAGCACCACGATCTTGGCGTCGGGCCGGTTCTCGCGCAGGGTTTCGACCACGTCCAGGCCGTTGCCATCTTCAAGCCGCAGGTCGATCACCGCATAGGCGGGCGGACGGGCGGTTGCGATGGCCTTGCCGGCCGCGACGCTTTCGGCGGTTTCGGGCTCGAACCCGCGCTTTTCCATGGCCCGCGCCAGGCGTTTCAGGAACGGCTCGTCATCATCGACCAGCAGCAAAGACCGGTCTGGCCCGATATCCTGCACCTCACTGTCGGCCATGCCGCACCCTCCAAACACATTCAGTATTTGGAAAGGTTCTAATTAGTTGCGTGCGAGGCGTCAATTTATCCGCGCGTTATTGCGCATCCATGAAACAGGCCACCCGGTCGGCCATCTGCTGGGGCGAGTCGTCACGGCGAAAGAATTCGACGAAGCCCTCTTGCGGGAAAACCAAGTAGGTAAAGGTCGAATGGTCGACCAGGTAATATTCGGGGTCACCGCCCTCTTCTTTCTTGAAATAGGTGCGATAGGCTTGCGACGCGGCCTTAACCTGTTCGGGAGAGCCGGTCAGCCCCAGCATGCGCGGATGCATGTAGTCGGTAAATTCCTTCATCTGCTCGGGCGTATCGCGCTCGGGGTCGATCGAGATAAAGATCGGGTTCACCGTCTTGCCCATCGCATCCAGCAGGTCGACCGCCTCGGCGTTGCGGGCGTTGTCGGCGGGGCAGACATCGGGGCAGAAGGTATAGCCGAAATACAAAAGCGTCGGCCCGGTGATGACATCGGCATCGGTGACGGTCACACCGTTTTCGTCGACCAGCGTGAACGGCCCGCCGATCGTGCTGGTACCGCCAGCAACTTGGCCACCCCGGCATTCGGCATATTTGTCGGCCGGCGCCTTAAGCGCCGTCCAGGCATAGCTGCCCACCAGAAAGGCCACCGCAACGATAGCCGCCAAGATTGCATAGGTCCGTGTCATGCCAAAGCTCCTGCCGTCATTTGCGCGCATTGATCCACCGAAGTCAGAGGATATACAAGGTTACGACTTGTCACATGGGGGCGGAAATGACGGAATCCAGCGCGATCGGCCTGCTTGCCCCCGGTGAACGCAGCCAGTGGATCCGCCTGCGCACGCTGATCTGGCTGCGCTGGGTGGCGATCACGGGTCAGATCGTGGCGCTGGGTGCGGCCTATGCCCAGTTCGGGTTGCGGCCGCCGCTGGGGCCGGTTTGCGCCGTGATCGGCGCCGCGATGATCGTGAACCTGGCGGCGATTTTTGTCTATCCGCCCAACACCCGCCTAACCCGGCGCGGCGCGCTAAAGACGCTGTTGTTTGATCTGGTGCAATTGTCGGCGCTCCTGTTCCTGACCGGCGGGCTGAACAACCCCTTTGCCCTGCTGGTGCTGACGCCGGTGGTGATCTCGGCCATGGCGTTGGGGCAGCGGTGCACGCTGATCCTGGCGACCAGTGCGGGCGTGTTGATCACCGTGATGATGTTCGTCTTTCTGCCACTGGAAAACGCGCGCGGGGTGGAACAGAACCTGCCAGATATTTTCCGGTTCGGGTTTTGGGCCGCAATCGTGATCGGGGTCGCCTTTCTGTCGGTCTATGCCAACCGCGTCACGTCCGAGATCAACTCGATGGCCGACGCGTTGCTGGCCACGCAGATGGCCCTTGCGCGCGAGCAAAAGCTGACCGATCTGGGCGGTGTCGTCGCCGCCTATGCGCATGAGCTGGGCACCCCACTTGCCACGATCACCCTGGTCAGCAGCGAGCTGGCCGAAGAGCTGTCGGACGACCCCGATCTGCGCGACGATGCCCAACTGATCCGGCAACAGGCCGATCGCTGCCGCGACATTCTGCGGTCGATGGGGCGCGCGGGCAAAGATGACCTGCACATGCATTCCGCGCCGCTATCGGCTGTGGTGACCGAAGCCGCCGAGCCGCACCAGTCGCGCGGCAAGACCGTTATCATCGAAGACGCGCCCGCCAATTCCGGCACCCGCCAACCCGTTATCGCGCGCCGGCCCGAAATCATTCACGGGCTTCGGAACCTTGTTCAAAATGCCGTCGATTTCGCCGCCAGCACCGTCTGGGTCGAAATGCAGTGGTCGGATCACCACATCGGGGTTCGGGTGATGGATGACGGCCCCGGCTATGCGCCGCAGGTGCTGGAACGCATCGGCGACCCGTTCATGCGCAAGCGCGCCGACACCCGCCCCGGATACGAGGGCATGGGGCTGGGCCTGTTCATCGCCAAGACCCTGCTGGAACGCACCGGCGCCGAGCTGAGCTTTGCCAATGGGCGCGACCCGGCCCATGCCCGGCCCGGCGATCCCGGCCCGACCGGCGCGGTGGTCGAGGTGATCTGGACCCGCTCCGATATCGCTGCCTCGGGGCCCGACACCGCCGAGAACCTGCCGATGACGCCATAACGGTTAACCGGGGCTTAACCATTCCCACGCAAAGTCGCACAAGCTGCTTTTGGGAAGACTGCCATGACCCTGGATTGGACCTTTGCGTTGATCATCGCCACCACCTCGGTGCTGACCGTGCTGACCGCCCTGCTGGCCGCCAGCTATCTGCCGCGCTGGGCGGTTCGGCGCTCGGATGCCGGGCTGACCGGGCAGCGCGCCAGCGAGGCGGTGTTCCTGTTCGACCGGCACAAACTGGTTGATGCCACGCCCAGCGCGCGGCAATTGCTGAACGCCGCGCCCGCCGGGCCCAGCGACTGGTCGCGGCTGGTGCAGCTGCTGACCCCGCATTTCCCCGCCTTCCAGCGTGAAATCGCACAGCTGGAACAAACCGGCCGCACCGAGCTGACCACTCCGCATGGCGAGGGTCGGCTGCTGGCCACCTGGGCGCGGGGCCTGGCGCGGATTACCCTGTCGGATACCTCGGGCGGCGACGTGTCGGCCGCGCTCGACAGCCAGTGCCTTGCCGCCCAAACGGCCGAGCTGAACACCCTGCGGCGGGTCGTGGCGCATATGCCGGTGTTGGCCTGGCAACAGGATGCGCAGGGCGATGTCGTCTGGGCCAACCACGCCTACCTGTCGCGCGCCGAGGCGCTGCAAGAGGGTGATGATGCGCTGGTCTGGCCCCTGCCCCGGCTGTTCGAGATGCCCGGCGATGCCCCGGCGCCGCGCCGCCTGTCGCTGACCACCCCCGATGGCCAGACGCAATGGTATGACTGCACCGCTCTCGATCAGCCCGACGCGCCGATGTTCTTTGCCCAGCAGGCCGACGCGCTGGTCAGCGCTGAAACCGCGCTGCGGAACTTTGTTCAGACCCTCAGCAAAACCTTTGCCGATCTGCCGACCGGGCTGGCGATCTTCAACCGCGCGCGCAATCTGGTGATGTTCAACCCGGCGCTGGTCGACCTGACCCATCTGGGGCCCGAGTTCCTGGCCGCGCGGCCCTCGCTTTACGAATTTCTCGACAAGCTGCGCGAGAACCAGATGATCCCGGTGCCGCGCGACTACAAGACCTGGCGCCGCGAGATGGCCGAGCTGGAAGAGGGCGCGGCCTCGGGCGAGTATCAGGCCACCTGGACGCTGCCCTCGGGGCTGACCTATCGCGTCACCGGGCGCCCGCATCCCGACGGGGCCGTGGCCTTTCTGTTTCAGGATATCAGCGCCGAAATCTCGCTGACCCGCCGGTTCCGGGCCGAGCTGGAAATGGGCCAGGCCGTGCTTGATAGCCTGGACGAGGCCATCGCCGTCTTTTCACCCGCCGGCATTCTGGCCATGTCGAACGAGGCCTATGTGCGGCTGTGGGGGCACGATCCGTCGACCACGTTGGGTGACGTCAATATCCGCGATGCCACGCGCCTGTGGCAGGACAAATGCGTGCCCTCGAACATGTGGGCCGACGCGCGCGATTTCATCGCCCATATCGGGCCGCGCTCGCCGCGCGCCGAGACCGTGCGCCTGTCGGACGGGCGGGCGCTGAATTGCCGGATTCAAGCCATCGGCGGGGGTGGCACGCTGATCGCATTCCGCGCGATGGCGCCGGTTGAACCCAGCCCTGCCTGATCGCGCTTGCGGGCGCGCGGGGGGGCGTTAAAACTGTCGGCCATGACCGCCGCATTCGCCCATTCGCTGACCCTGCCCCTGCCCGAGGACACCGCCGCGCTGGCCGCCTGTATCGCGCCGCGCCTGGGGCCGGGCGACGTGCTGTTGCTGCAGGGGCCGATCGGCGCGGGCAAGACCCATTTCGCCCGCTCGCTGATCCAGCACCTGCTTGCGCAGGCCGATGCGTTCGAAGACGTGCCCTCGCCCACCTTTACCCTGGTTCAGACCTACGAGGCCGGCGATCTGGAAATCTGGCATGCCGATCTTTACCGCCTGTCACACCCCGATGACGTGATCGAGCTGGGCCTGATCGACGCGTTCGAATCCGCGCTATGCCTCGTGGAATGGCCCGACCGGCTGGCCGACCTGACCCCGCCGGGCGCGCTGGTGCTTGGCTTTGCCGCCAATGCCGATGACAGCCGTGCGCTGACCATCGCGTCAGACGACCCGCGCTGGGCCGCGACCCTGAAAGGATGCCTTGATGACACAGCGTGACGCGCAAGCGCGGGATTTCATCGCGCGCGCAGGTTGGGGCGATGCCAGCGTCGCTCCGCTGGCCGGCGATGCCTCGAACCGGCGCTATGATCGCCTGACCCGGCCCGATGGCACCACGGCCGTGCTGATGGATGCCCCCACCAACAAGGGCGAAGACGTGCGCCCCTTTACTCGCATTGCTCGCCATCTGTGCGATCTTGGCCTGTCGGCCCCGCGCATCCTGGCCGAGGACACCGCGCAGGGCTTTCTGCTGCTGGAAGACCTGGGCGATGATCTTTTTGCCCGCGCGGTCAAGCGCGACCCCGCGCTGGAAGACCCCATATATGCCTGCGCCACCGATCTGCTGGCGAAGCTGCACGACCACCCTGCCCCGACTGACCTGCCCGCTTATGATCCGCCTCTGATGGCCAGCCTGTCGGCGCTGGTGCATGACTGGTATCTTCCCGGTGCCGACCAACCCACCAGCGCGCAACAAAAACAGGCGTTTCAGGCCGAGATAGAGACTGTTTTAACCGATCTTGCCCCCGAAACGCCCGTGCTGATTCAGCGTGATTATCACGCCGAAAACCTGCTGTGGCTGCCCGATCGCGACGGGGTTGCGCGGGTCGGCCTCTTGGATTTCCAGGACGGTATGGCTGGCCACCCGGCCTATGATCTGGTGTCTCTGCTAGAGGACGCGCGCCGCGACGTGCCGCTCGCTCTACAGCGCGCGATGCTGACCCGCTATATCGCCACCACCGGCCAGCCCGACGACCGGTTCCGCGCCGCCTATGCCGCGCTGGGTGCCCAGCGCAACCTGCGGATCATCGGCGTCTTTGCGCGGCTATGTATTCGCGACGGTAAGGCGCATTATGTCGACCTGATGCCGCGGGTGTGGTCTTATCTGATGCAAGACCTCGACCACCCCGCGCTGGCCGGGCTGAAACAAACCGTGCTGGCCACCCTGCCCGCCCCCACGCCCGAAATCCGCGAAAGGATAAAGTCGAAATGCAAGACCATCCTGACGCGGTGATGCTGTTCGCCGCCGGGCGCGGCACCCGCATGGGCGCGCTGACTGCCACCTGCCCCAAGCCGCTGATCAAGGTTGGGGGCAAGACGCTGATCGACCACGCCCTGACCCAGATCGACGCGCATGGCCCGGCGCGGATCGTGGCGAACACGCATCATCTGGGCGATCAGGTCGCCGCGCATCTGTCCGACCGGCCCGATATCGCGCTGTCGGATGAATCTGATAACCTTTTGGAAACCGGCGGCGGGCTGCGCAAGGCACTGCCGCTGTTGGGCGCGGGGCCGGTTTTCACCGTGAATTCCGATGCGGTCTGGACCGGCCCGTCGCCGCTGACCACACTGGCCCGCGCCTGGAACCCGGCCAAGATGGACGCGCTGTTGCTGCTGATCTCGGCCGATCGCGCGCTGGCCCATGCGGGCGAGGGCGATTTTTCGATGGATGACGCGGGCCACCTGACGCGCGGCCCCGGCTATGTCTATACCGGCGCCCAGATCATCCGCCCCGAGGGGCTGGCCATCATCCCCGACCCGGCGTTTTCGCTGAACTTGCTGTGGGATTCGATGCTGCTGGACGAACGCGTGTTCGGCGTGGTTCATCCCGGCGGATGGTGCGATGTCGGCCACCCCGAGGGCATCGAGATCGCGGAAAAGATGCTTGCGGATGGTTAAGCTGTTTACCGAGCCCGGGCCGCGTCTGTTTGGCCTGCCGCCCGGCGCGGACTTCCCCAAAAACCTGCTGATCGGGCTGGAACAGAGACTGAAAAATGCCCCGCCCGAGGATTGGGGTCGGGTCGAAATCATCGTGAACACGCAGCGGATGCGGCGGCGGTTGATCGAGCTGCTGGCCGATGGCCAGCCGCGGATTCTGCCGCGCATCCGGCTGATCACCGCGCTTGGCGACATGGCGGAACTGCCCGCTGCGGTGCCAGCCCTGCGGCGGCGGCTGGAGCTGGCCCAGTTAATCGCCCGCCTGCTGGATGCCCAACCCGACCTGGCACCACGCGCCTCGGCCTTTGATCTGGCCGACAGCCTGGCCGCCCTGATGGATGAAATGCAGGGCGAGGGCGTCGGCCCCGAGGCGCTGCATCAGCTTGACCTGTCGCACCTGTCGGCCCACTGGGCGCGCAGCCGCAGCTTTATCACGCTGGTCGAACAGTTCTTTGGCGACGAGGCCCGCATGGCCCCGGACCGCGAGGCGCGCAATCGCCTGGCGGCCGAAATGCTGGCCGACCGCTGGAAGCAAAACCCGCCCCAGCATCCGATGATTGTCGCGGGCTCGACCGGGTCGCGGGGCGCGACCGCGCTGTTCATGGCGGCCGTCGCGCGGCTCCCGCAGGGGGCGGTGGTGCTGCCCGGGTTCGATTTCAACCTCGGCGCCCCGGTTTGGGACGGCATGGCCGATGCGCTGACCGCCGAGGACCACCCGCAATTTCGGTTTCGACGGCTGGCCGACATGGTCGAGCTGCATCCGACCGACACGCGGGCCTGGGTTGAGGCCAAAACAGAGCCTAACCCGGCCCGAAACCGCCTGATTTCGCTAGCGCTGCGCCCCGCGCCCGTCACCGATCAATGGCTGGACGAGGGCCGCAATCTGACCGATTTGGCCGAAGCAACCGACGGGTTGACCCTGATCGAGGCGCCGTCGCCGCGGGATGAGGCCCTTTCGATCGCGTTGGCCTTGCGGCAGGCGGCCGAGGCGGGGCAGACGGCCGCGCTGATCTCGCCCGACCGGATGCTGACACGTCAGGTGACCGCCGCGCTTGATCGCTGGGGGGCTGAGCCCGATGACAGCGCCGGCACGCCGTTGCACCTTTCCGCGCCTGGACGCCTGTTGCGTCAACTAGCCGAGCTGCGCGGGCGGGTGGCGACTTCGGATGCGGTGCTGGCCGTTTTGAAACATCCGCTGACCTGTTCGACCCCGCAGTCTCGCGGGCCACATCTGTTGGCCACGCGCGAGTTGGAATTGCAACTGCGTCGCAATTCCGTGCCCTTTATCGACGCCGATATACTGACGGCCTGGGCCGGGGCGAACCCGACAATCGAGGGCGTCGCCGCCTGGGCGGCATGGTTGGGTGAGCTGCTGAACGGGCTGTTTTCTGCCGGAACAGAGCCGCTTTTGACCCAGATCGACCGGCATATCGCACTGACCGAATGCTGCGCCGCCGGCCCCGACGGGCAAGGCGCGGGCGGACTGTGGGACAAGGCGGCGGGCGAAACCACGCGCGCGGCGATTGCCGCGCTGCGCGACGAGGCCGGGCATGGCGGCGAGATGACCCCGCGCGAATACGGCGATCTGCTGCGCTCTATTCTGACCGGCCAAGAGGTGCACGACCCGCTGCGCCCGCACCCCGGCATCCTGATCTGGGGCACGCTTGAGGCCCGCGTTCAGGGCGCCGATCTGGTGATCCTTGGCGGGCTGAACGAGGGCAGCTGGCCGCAACTGCCTCCGCCCGATCCGTGGCTGAACCGCGACATGCGCGCGCGGCTGGGCCTGTTGCTGCCCGAACGGCGTATCGGCCTTGCGGCGCATGATTTTCAACAGGCGGTGGCGTCGCGCCAGGTGATCCTGACCCGCGCGATCCGGGATGCCGAGGCCGAGACTGTGCCGTCGCGCTGGTTGAACCGGATGACCAACCTGCTGGACGGGCTGGAACGCCAGGGCGGCAAGGATGCGTTGGCCGAGATGCGCCGGCGCGGAGCTGATTTGATGGCGATGGCCGCGCGACTGGATGAGCCCGCCCAGCGCATTCCGCCCGCCCGCCGGCCCGCGCCGCAGCCGCCCACAGGCGTGCGGCCCAAACGCCTGTCGGTGACGCGGATTCAGACGCTGATCCGCGACCCTTATGCGATTTACGCGCAATATGTGCTGGGGCTGCGGCCGCTTGATCCGCTGGCGCGGCAGCCCGAACCGCGGGTGCGCGGCACGATCTTGCACAAGGTGTTCGAAGAATTCCTGCGTGCCGGCGTTTCGCCCGACCGCGACATCGCCCGCGCCGACCTGTTGGCCATTGCCGACCGCGTGTTTGACGCGCAAGCGCCCTGGCCCGCGACACGGCAAATCTGGCGCGTGCGGCTGGAGCAGGTCATCGACCATTTCCTGACCGAAGAATACCAGCGCCAGGAGATTGGTAAGCCCGCTTTGCTGGAAGAAAGAGGCTCTGTTACACTGCAAAACGGGTTTGTTCTTAGCGCCGAGGCCGACCGGGTCGACCAGCGCGATGACGGCACGCTGGCGATCTTCGACTACAAATCGGGGCAGCCGCCGTCGCCCAAACAGGTCAAGCTGTTCGACAAGCAGCTGCTGCTAGAGGCCGCGATTGCCGAGCGCACCGGCTTTGGCGATCTGCCGCCGTCACCCGTCAGCCATGCCGCCTATATCGGGCTGGGTTCAAAGCCCGGCGAGGGCAAGAACCAGCTGGAACCGGGCGCGGCGGATGAAACCCTGGCCAAGCTGGGGCAGCTGATCGACCGCTATGGCGAACGCGCGCAGGGCTATGTATCGCGCCGGGCGGTGATGGCGCGGGCCGAGACCCATGATTACGACCACCTTGCCCGTTATGGCGAATGGGATGAGACCGACGACCCCGAACCGCAGGAGGTGGGCGATGCGACGTGATGCCGCCAGCGAACGCCAGGTTCAGGCCGCGCGGCCGGAGTGCTCGACCTGGCTGTCGGCCAATGCGGGCTCGGGCAAGACTCGGGTTCTGACCAACCGGGTGGCGCGGCTGTTGCTGAACGGGGTCGAGCCGCAGCAGATCTTGTGTCTGACCTATACCAAGGCCGCCGCCAGCGAGATGCAGAACCGTCTGTTCCAGCGGCTTGGCGAATGGGCGATGCTGGATCAGCGCGATCTGATCAATCGGCTTGCGGATCTGGGCCTTGATCACCGGCCCGATGACGCCACGCTGCGCCGGGCGCGGCAGCTGTTCGCCCGCGCGATCGAGACGCCCGGCGGGCTGAAAATTCAGACGATCCACAGCTTTTGCGCCGCGATCCTGCGCCGCTTTCCGCTAGAGGCGGGGGTTTCACCGCAATTCGTCGAAATGGACGACCGCGCCGCGCAGCAATTGCGGGCCGAGATCGTTGACGAGATGGCCCAAGGCGCCGATGCCGGGGCGCTGATCGCGCTGGCGCGGCATATGGGCGGGGCCGATATCAACGCCCTGACCGCCGAGATCGCCAGTCGCCGCGCCGATTTTCCGACCGCACCCGATGCGGCTGCGATCTGGGCCGCGCATGGGCTGCCCGCCGATCTGGATGAGGCCGGCGTGTTGTCGCGGGTGTTTTTGGGGTCAGAGGAAAGCCTGTTGTCGCAACTGGTGCCGGCGCTGCTGGCGGGGTCGTCGCTGGACGTCAGGGCGGGGGCGGCTCTGGCTGGTGTTCGCGCACCGTTTGGCCTGGCGGACCTAGAGGCGCTCGAAGGGCCTTTCCTGACGGGTAAATCCGCGAAAACACCGTTTGGAGCCAAGATAGGCTCTTTTCCAACAAAGGATACCCGCGCCGGTCTGGCCGGTCTGATGCCGCAGATCGAGCAGTTGATGCAGCGCGTCGCCGATACGCGGCCGCTGCGGCTGGGGCTGATGTCTGCGCGCAAGACGCTGGCCCTGCATCAGTTCGCCGCGCCGTTTCTGCGCCGTTATGATGATCGCAAGCTGCGTCATGGCTGGCTTGATTTCGACGACCTGATCCTGAAAACCCGCGCCCTGCTGACCGACCCCGATGTCGCCGAATGGGTGCTGTTCAAACTGGACGGTGGCATTGATCACATCCTGGTCGACGAGGCGCAGGACACCAGCCCGCTGCAATGGCAGGTGATCGACCTGCTGAGCCGCGAATTCGCCGCCGGGCAGGGGGCGCGCGACGACATTCAGCGCACGATCTTTGTGGTGGGCGACAAGAAACAGTCGATCTACAGCTTTCAGGGCGCCGATCCTGATGGGTTTGATCAGATGTGCGACCATTTTCACGCGCGCTTGCCTGCGGATACGCCGCTGGTCACGACTCAGCTGGAATATTCCTTCCGCTCGTCGCCCGCTATTTTGGGCGTGGTCGACAACACGTTTCACGAAAACGCGCGGCGCGGCATTGGCGATGACATCCTGCACCGCGCGTTTAACGCTGACCTGCCGGGGCGCGTCGATCTGTGGGCGCCGTTCGACAAATCGGGCAGCGACGACCCCGAAGATTGGGAAGATCCGCGCGATCTGCTGTCGCCCGAGCATCACGTGGTGCGACTGGCCAATCAGATCGCGGCGCAGATCGCCCATATGATCGAGAACGAAAGCCTGGCCGACAAGGATCGCGGTCGCCGGCCGCTGCGGGCGGGCGATGTGCTGATCCTTGTGCAGCGGCGCAGCGAGCTGTTTCACGAAATCATCCGTGCCTGCAAATCCGCCGGCCTGCCGGTTGCGGGGGCGGATCGGTTGAAAATCGGGGGCGAGCTGGCGGTCAAGGATCTGACCGCGCTTTTGGCCTTTCTGGCCACGCCCGAAGATGACTATGCGCTGGCCTGCGCGCTGAAGTCGCCGCTCTTTGGCTGGGACGAGGCGATGCTGTATCGGCTGGCAGCGGGGCGGGGGCGCAGCTATCTGTGGGCGGCGCTGCGTGACGCCGATTGGGCCGGGACAGAGACTGTTTCGATGCTGTCAGCCTTGATGCGCGATGCTGATTTCCTGCGGCCTTATGACCTGATTGAACGGGTTCTTACCCGCCATGATGGCCGCCGCCGCCTGATCGCGCGGCTGGGCGAAGAGGCCGAAGATGGCATCGACGCGCTGTTGTCTCAGGCGCTGGCCTATGAGCGCAGCGAGGTTCCCAGCCTGACCGGATTCCTAACCTGGATGCAGTCGGGCGAGGTCGAGATCAAGCGCCAGCCCGACAGCGCAGGCGACCGCATTCGGGTGATGACGGTGCATGGGTCAAAGGGGCTTGAGGCGCCGGTGGTGATCTTGCCCGACACCGCGAAGCGCGAGATCAAGATTCAGGATCATCTGCTGGCAAATGACGATGCGGTGCTGTGGAAAACCAACGCCGAGGACGCGCCGCCAGCAATCGAGGCCGCGATGGGCGCCTTGCGCGACAAGCAGGAAGAGGAACGCAACCGGCTGCTTTACGTCGCCATGACCCGGGCCGAACAATGGCTAATCACCTGCGCCGCCGGCGAGCTGGACAAGGGCAATAGCTGGTATGAACGCGTGGCCGAGGGGATGCAGCGCAGCGGCGCGGTGGTGCATGAGTTTGCCAACGGGCCGGGGCTGCGGCTGGAATTGGGCGATTGGTCGGGGGCCGCCGAAACGGCCGCGCGCGACACGCCGCCCGCGCCCGAACTGCCCGGCTGGGCGCGGCAACCGGTGCCGACGCCCGAGCGCCCGCCACAGCTGGTATCGCCGTCCGATCTGGGCGGCGCAAAGGCGCTGCCGGGCGAGGGCGAGGGCCTGCCCGAAGATCAGGCCAAGCTGCGCGGCACTCATTTGCATCTGTTGTTGGAGCATTTGCCAAATCACCCGCCCGAGCAGCGCCCCGCGCTGGCCCGCCGCCTGATCGGAGCAGAGGCACCGCCTTGGTTTGACGCGATTTACGCTGAAACAGAGACTATTTTGACCGCGCCACACTTGTCCCATGTGTTTACACCCCATGCGCTGTGCGAGGTCGAGATCACCGCGCATCTGCCCGGATTTGACGCGCCAATCCTGGGCGCGATCGATCGGCTGATCGTCGGGCCCGATCATGTTCTAGCCATTGACTACAAATCAAACGCCGTGGTCCCCGGCCGGCCCGAGGATGTGCCGGGCGGGATTTTGCGGCAAATGGGGGCCTATGCGGCCGCGCTGGAACAGATCTATCCGGGCCGCCGGATCGAGACCGCGATCTTGTGGACGGCGACCGCCCAGCTGATGACGTTGCCATCACAACTCGTTGCAGTGGCGCTGCGCGACGCAACGACATCTTGACGTTAGGCGGGGCGCTCCATAGGTTTTCGGCAACTTATCCGCTGCCAAGGAGAGCCATCATGGCAACCGTAGCCGTCACCGACGCCACTTTCGACAAAGAAGTAATAGCCGCCGACATTCCCGTCGTCGTGGATTTCTGGGCCGAGTGGTGCGGCCCCTGCAAACAGATCGGCCCCGCGCTGGAAGAGCTGTCCGAAGAGATGGACGGCAAGGTCAAGATCGTCAAAGTGAACGTGGACGAGAACCCGAATTCGCCCGCGCAGATGGGTGTGCGCGGCATTCCGGCGCTGTTCCTGTTCAAGGACGGCCAGGTCGTGTCGAACAAGATCGGCGCCGCACCCAAGGCCGCGCTGAAGGGCTGGATCGAAGATTCGATCTAAGGCCAGACCGGCAAGACCAACGATCAGGGGCGCTTTGGCGCCCCTTTTTCATGGAAAGGCGCGGTCGATCAGCCGACGAATGCCGCGAAAACGGATCTGCTGCGCCGGGCTGCGACGGCTTTGGTGTTTTGGGATGGCGGCCCAGTCAAACAGCAGCCGCATCCGCATCAGATAGGCCAGCGAGTGATCATCGGGGCCAATCAGGTCATAGCCCTCGAAGAACGGTGTAGTATCGACGCCGGGCAGGGGGCCGCCGCAATCGGACAGTTCTGGCAGGAAGGCGCCGTAATGGGTGAACAACCGCGCCAGGTCATGGGCGACGGGCACAATGCGGGTGGGGCGGAAATCAAGCGCGCCGACCGTATCGCCATCAATCATCAGGTTGCGCGGGTTCAGGTCGCCATGGCCGCGCCCGGCCTTGGTCAGGCATTCGGCCCCCACAGGCGGGTTGTCGCGCATCGCGGCCAAGCAATCCATAAATTGCGGGCGGCGGGCGACGCTGCTTTGGCCCTGCGACACCGCTGCCTCTAGCCGGTCGATCTGGGCAAGGGCAAATTTCGGCTGAAACACCCGGTCTTCGGGGCCATCAAGCCCGTGCAGCTGCGCCAGCCAGCGCCCGGCGGCACGCAGCGGTTCGGCATGGGTTTCGACCGGCGTATTGGCACACAGATCGAACAGGGTGCGGCCCGGCAGACGCTGCATCAGCACCACCTGCGCCGCATCGTCGCGCGCCAAAACTCGGGCGACACCGGGCAGGCGATCGGCCAGTTCGGCCTGAACAGAGACTGATTGCACGAAATCAATGCCGTCTTCGGGCATGAATTGCGCCTTGAGGATCACCTCGGGCAGGTCGGGATGGGTCAAGGCGACAACGATGCGATGGGCCTGGGCATCGTGACGCCGCGCCAACAGCGCAGGCACCCAGCCCTCTGCGGGCAGGCCCGCGCGTGGGGCCAGATTGGCAAACATCGCCAATGCCTGTTCGAAATCGCGCATTTTCAATCCGGCTGCTCTAGGTTACCTCTCAATGTCACCGACTTGCGACTTGCATGTCCACCCCCATATAGGCCGGACAGAAGAGGAGACCCCAATGGCTGACGATCAATTCCCCGGCTGGCACGGCACAACCATCATCGGCGTCAAACGCGGCGGCACGGTGGTGATCGCGGGTGACGGGCAAGTCAGCCTTGGCCAAACCGTGATCAAGGGCACCGCGCGCAAGGTGCGCCGCCTGTCTCCGGGCGGGCATGACGTTGTGTGCGGCTTTGCCGGGTCGACCGCCGATGCGTTCACCCTGTTGGAGCGGCTGGAAACCAAGCTAGAGGCAACCCCCGGCCAGCTACAGCGCGCCGCGGTCGAGCTGGCCAAGGACTGGCGCACCGACAAATACCTGCAAAAGCTAGAGGCGATGCTAATCGTCAGCGATGGGGCCGAGATTTACGTGATCACCGGCGCGGGCGATGTGCTGGAGCCCGAGCATAACGTGGCCGCGATCGGCTCGGGCGGGAATTTCGCACTGGCCGCCGCGCGCGGGCTGATGGAGACCGATCTGGATGCCGAACAGATCGCCCGCAAGGCCATGGTGATTGCCGCCGATATCTGCGTTTACACCAACGGCAACCTGACCGTGGAGACCATCAGCAAATGACCGATCTGACCCCCCGCGAAATCGTATCCGAGCTTGACCGTTTCATCATCGGCCAGAATGACGCCAAGCGCGCCGTTGCCGTGGCGCTGCGCAACCGCTGGCGTCGCAAGCAGCTGGGCGATGATCTGCGCGACGAGGTGTATCCGAAAAACATCCTGATGATCGGCCCCACCGGTGTGGGCAAGACCGAGATCTCACGCCGCCTGGCAAAACTGGCCCGCGCGCCCTTTATCAAGGTCGAGGCGACGAAATTCACCGAGGTCGGCTATGTGGGCCGTGATGTCGAACAGATCATCCGCGATCTGGTCGATAACGCCATTATCGAAACCCGCAACTGGATGCGCGAGGATGTCAAAGCCGCCGCGCACAAGGCCGCCGAAGAGCGCGTGATCGAGGCGATCGCCGGCACCGACGCGCGCGAGCAAACGCGCGAGATGTTCCGCGGCAAGCTGAAGCGCGGCGAGCTGGACAATACCGTGATCGAGCTGGAGGTCAGCGACACCAGCAACCCGATGTCGATGTTCGAAATCCCCGGCCAGCCCGGTCAGAACATGGGTATGATGAATATCGGTGACATTTTCGGAAAGGCCTTTGGTGGCCGCACGGTCAAGAAAAAGCTGACTGTCGCCGAAAGCTATGAGGTGCTGATCGGCGAAGAGGCCGACAAGCTGTTGGATGATGAAACCGTGAACCGCGCCGCGCTGGAGGCGGTGCAGGAAAACGGCATCGTATTCCTGGATGAGATCGACAAGGTTTGCGCCCGCTCGGATGCGCGCGGCGCCGATGTCAGCCGCGAAGGCGTGCAGCGCGACCTGCTGCCGCTGATCGAGGGCACGACCGTCAGCACCAAATATGGCGCGGTGAAAACCGATCATATCCTGTTCATCGCCTCGGGCGCGTTCCATATCGCGAAACCCAGCGACCTGCTGCCCGAATTGCAGGGCCGCCTGCCGATCCGGGTTGAGCTGCGCGCCCTGACCGAGGGCGATTTCGTGCGCATCCTGACCGAAACAGACAACGCGCTGACCCGGCAATATACCGCGCTGATGAACACCGAAGAGGTGACCGTCACCTTCACCGAGGACGGCATCGCCGCGCTGGCACGCATCGCCGCCGAGGTGAACCGCACGATCGAAAACATCGGCGCGCGGCGGCTTTACACCGTGATGGAGCGGGTGTTCGAAGAGCTGAGCTTTACCGCCCCCGACCGTTCGGGCGACACGGTCACGGTGAACAGCGCCTTTGTTGACGAAAACCTGGGCGAGCTGCTGAAATCGGCCGACATGAGCCGCTACGTGCTCTGACATCAAAGGACCGCAAATGCGCCTGCTGTTGGTAATCTTCCTTCTTGGCGCCTGCGCTCCGCGTCCCGGCTATCAGATTGTTCCGCCCAGCGATGCGGGCCGGATCTACCCGGTATTCTTTGCCGCCAGCCGCAGCGAAGACGAAACCGGGCCATTCGGGTTTTCACGCAGCGAGATTGTTCAATACGGCCAGGTCGACGTGTCTATTCCGCCCGATCACCAGATCGGCAAGATAGAGGTCGCTGCAAAGTCGAACCCCGAAAAGACCTTTGCGCTTGTCGGTCAGTCGGCGTTTTCAGACCCGCAGGCGTTTCGAAACAGCCTGCGCAAGGCATTGCGATCCAGTGCGCAGGGCGAGGTCGTAATCTTTGTTCACGGGTATAATACCACCTACCCGGAAGGCCTGTTCCGCACCGCGCAGATCGTCCATGACTTTGGGTTCAAGGCGGTTGCGGTGCATTATTCCTGGCCGTCGCGCGGCAACCCGATGGGCTATGCCTATGATCGCGACAGCGCGCTGTTTGCCCGCGACGGGCTGGAACGGCTGATCGCTGACGTGCGGGCGGCGGGGGCGCGCGATGTACTGATCGTCGCGCATTCGCTGGGGTCGCATCTTACGATGGAAACCCTGCGCCAGATCGAGATCGCCGGGCGCGGGCAGGCGAGGCGTCAGGTTGATGCGGTTGTGCTGATCTCACCCGATATCAATATCGATGTGTTCCGGTCTCAGGCGGCGCGGATCGGGCGGCTGCCTGACCCGTTTTTCATCTTCGTGTCGAAACGCGACCGCGCGCTGGCCCTTTCGGCGCGGCTGACCGGTGAACGAAACCGTCTGGGCAATGTGCAAAGCATCGAGAGGGTGGCCGATCTGGATATCACCGTTCTCGACGTGACCGATTTTAAGGGTGATGCGATGAACCATTTCACCGTCGCCAGCAGCCCGACCCTGATTGCAATGCTGGCCAATCTGCCGGATGTGGCGGCGCTGATCTCGGGCGATCAGTCGGGGCGCGTGGGTCTGGTGCGCGGCGCGGTTCTAACCCTGCGCGAGGCAACCGAGGTTGTCTTGACCCCGGTCAGCGCGATTGCGCCCTGATCACGACCTGCGCAGATAGACGTAATAGGCCCCGTCGCCGCCGTGTTTCTTATGCGCAGGCGTGACCTGTAACACCAGCGTTCCCAGCGGCGGCGCGTGCAGCCAGCCGGGCACCTGATGCCGCAGCACGCCGGGCCGCATCGGAATCGGGCCGTCATCCTGGGCGTGGCGGCCCTTGCCGGTGATCACCAGCACCAGCCGATGCCCGGCGTCATGCGCGTTCAAGATAAACCCGATCAGCGCCGGGTGGGCGCGGGCCAGGGTCATGCCGTGCAAGTCGATCCGCGCCTGCGGTGACATCTTGCCGCGGGTCATGCGCTGATGGGTTTTGCGATCCATCCGCAGCGGCGCGGCGCGCATATGGTCGCCCGGATCGGGCATCAGGTCGTGACCGGGCAAAACATGCGCCGCGCGCTGGCCGATCTTGAACTGCTTGACCGGATGCCGGGGCTGAGGCCGTGCAGGGGCGTTTTCGGCTGGATCAGAGCCTTTTTTGCGCAGATCGCTGTGCATCGGGGTGATGGTTTCCGACACCTTTTTCCACAGGCTGCGCTCGTCTGGATTCAGGTCGCGGGGCTTGCGCGCCATGGGTCAACCCCCCGGCGCCAGGGCAAAGGCCTGATCAATCGGCAACAGCACCACCATCCGCCCCGCGTCGCGCACCGCACCCGCGTTGCGCCCGGCCTGATCGCCGGTGCCAAAGAAAATATCGGCGCGCTGCGGCCCCTTGATGGCCGAGCCGGTATCCTGCGCCACCATCAACCGCCGCAACGGGCCACGCCCACCTTTCTCGATCCAGACCGGGGCGCCCAGCGGGGTAAAGGCGGGGTCGACCGCGACGGTGCGCATCTGGGTGATCGACCGGTTCATCGCGCCCAGCGGGCCCAGATGGGCGGGCACGTTCGTGACCCGGCGAAAGAACACATAGGACGGGTTGTGCTGCAACAGCTCGCGCCCGTCGCGCGGGTTGTTGCGCACCCAGTTGCGGATCACCTGGGCCGAGACCTGATGCGGCTGGAATACGCCGCGGCGGACCAGTTCCTGCCCGACCGAGCGGTATTCATGCCCGTTCGCGCCGCCATAACCCACGCGTAACGCATTGCCATCGCGCAGGCGAATGCGGCCCGAGCCCTGGATTTGCAGAAAGAACACATCAACCGGGTCATCGACCCAGGCGATTTCCAGACCCTGACCGCGCAGCAAGCCGTTGTTTTCGATCTCGGCCCGGCTGTGCCATTTCTGGCCGCGCGTCAGGCCGGGCGGGGTGCGATAGATCGGATAGCGAAACCGCGCATCGGGGTTGCGGGCGCCGTTCAGCTCGGGCTCGAAATAGCCGGTAAAGAGGGCGGGCTGTTCGCCGCCGATCAGGACGGGGCGAAAGAACAGCTCGAAAAACGCGCGCGGATCGGGGCCAGAGCGCGCATAGGCGCAAAGCGCGCCCCAGGTGTCGGCATCCAGATCGCCGCAGGTGTTCAGGAAAACGGCAAAGGCCGCGGCGTGATCGTCATCGGCCCAGCCTTCAAGATCGTCAAACCGCAGGATTTCCGCAGTCGCACCCAATGCGGACACCGCGCCCGCCACGGTCACAGCCACCGCAGCGGCAAACGACCGCAGCGCACCGATCATTCCCCGGTGGCGACCAGCTGCCAGTTGGGATCGTTCGCGCCCATTTCCCTGGCAAAGGTCCAGACATCGCGCTGACGCTTGATCTGGTTGGCGTCGCCCTCGACAACCTCGCCGGCGGTGTTGCGCACAACCGAGGTCAGCTCGCCCACGAATTTCACGGTCAGCTCTGCCTCGTTCGTGTCGCGGGCAAAGGTGGCGTTGACCAGCTCGATCTCGCGCAGGCCGACAAAGGTAGCGTCGATCTTCAGGCCCTTATCTTCGCGGTCGGCAATCGCGTACAGGAAGCTTTCGTAAACGTCCTCGGACAGAAAGCCCTGAACCGACCCGATATCGCCGTTCTCGAAGGCCATCAGAATCATTTCATAGGCACCGCGCGCACCGGTCAGGAACTGATCCACGTTGAACCCCGGCTCGGTCAGCTTCATCGCGGCCAGCGCCTTGGCGGCATCCGAGCCGTCGGGCACGTGATCGGTGATATCGGCATCGGCGCCGCCCTCGATCACCTCAAAATCGCGATGCGTGGTGCGCTCTGCCGGTTTGGGCAGGTCAACACGCGGTTTTTCAAAGCCTTCGCGCGTGCCCAGAACCGATCGCAGTTTGAGGATCAGGAAAACGGCGACGCCTATAAGGACCAGAAGCTGAATGATGCTAGGGTTCATGAATGCCCGGGGGTTTGAGAAACTGTCACGTTGCACTTATGTAAGGCACGGGTCGCGTCAAGTCCAGCTAACGGCCCGTTGATGAGAAAGGCAAGAAAATGTGGTTATTGGCGCTGTTTCTGGCGGTTCCCCTGATCGAAATCGCGCTGTTCGTGCAGGTCGGCGGGGCGATCGGGCTGTGGCCGACGCTGGGCATTGTCGTGCTGACCGCGATTGCCGGCACCACGCTGATGCGGGCGCAGGGCGCGCTGGCGATGGGGCAGATCCGCGGCAGCTTTGAACAGATGAGCGACCCGACAGAACCTTTGGCCCATGGCGCGATGATCCTGATCGCCGGGGTTCTGCTGCTGACGCCCGGGTTTTTCACCGATACGGTCGGCATCCTGCTGCTGATCCCCGGCAATCGCGCGATGGCCTTTCGCTGGATCAAATCACGCATTCATATCCAGACCTTTACCACCGCCCAGCCGCCGCACCGGCACCCCGGCCAGCAACCCGATGATGTCATTGATGGCGAGTTCCAGGACGTGACCCCGGCGGATGATGCCTCGCGGTTGCCGTCAGGCTGGACGCGGCATTGAGGCGGGCGCGCCCATCTGCTAAGCACCCCGCCAACACAGTTTCGTCAGGAGCATGACATGACCGACCAAGCCGCCGAGGCGCCGCAGCTGAAGATGAACATCCTGGGTCAATACACCCGCGATCTGTCGTTCGAAAACTTTCTGGTGCAAAAGGGCGTCAAGGGCGACGTTCAGCCCGAGATTCAGGTGCAGGTGGCGCTGGACGCGAAAAAGCGCCCGGTCGAAAACCAGTATGAGGTGATCACCAAGCTGACCGTCAAATCGCAGAACAAGGTCGATCAGTCGCCGCTGTTCCTGCTAGAGCTGGAATATGCCGGCCTGTTCCAGATCGAGGGTCTGGCCGAGGACCAGCTGCACCCGTTCCTGCTGATCGAATGCCCGCGCATGATCTTCCCGTTCGTGCGCCGCGTGGTCAGCGATGTCACCCGCGACGGTGGCTTTCCGCCGCTCAACCTCGAGCCGGTCGATTTCATCGAACTCTATCGCAAAGAGGCGCAGCGCCGCGCCCAGGCCCAGGCGGAAAACGCCGGCCCGGCAAACTGATCCGACAAACCCCGGCCCAGCGCCGGGGTTTTTCATTTCAGCCGAATTTCTTCCAGACGGCGCCATCGCCCAGCTTGGCGACGAACGCCTCATGCGCGGCCGATTCCTCGGCCGTCAGACGCGCGGGCAGGGGGTTGGGCCGGGGCGGCACGCGCCAATCAGACCTGCCGCCGGTTTCTGACGCGCCGCCCTGACTGGCCGCGCCCAGCACCAGGTCGGGCTGACGACCCCCGATCAGCTCCAGATAGACCTCGGCCAGAATTTCCGAGTCCAACAGCGCCCCGTGCAGCGTGCGCGACGAGTTGTCGATGCTGAACCGCCGGCACAGCGCATCCAGCGACGCGGGCGAGCCGGGAAACTTGTCGCGCGCCATGGTCAGCGTATCGACCGCGCGTTCCCAGGGCAGTTGCGACAAACCCATCCAGCGCAGTTCAGCGTTGAGAAATTTCATGTCGAAGGCCGCGTTGTGGATCACCAGTTTCGCATCACCGATGAAATCGACAAAGGCCTGCCCGATCTGGCTAAAGACCGGCTTGTCGCCCAAAGTGATCGCACCGGGCGCAGCGGGTTGGGGCGGTTCCAGCAGGTCGGGGCCGATGCCGTGCACCTGGAACGCCGCTTGCGGCATCATCCGCTGCGGGTTGATGTATTGGTGATAGGTGTTGCCGGTCGGCAGGTGGTTCCACAGCTCGATCGCGCCGATCTCGACGATGCGGTCGCCGCTTTCAGGGTCAAAGCCAGTGGTCTCGGTATCGAGAACGATCTCACGCATGGATCTTGCCCCTTATGGATTTCAGAACGCCGTTCACTGCATCCTGCGCTGCCTCAAGACTGGTGGTCTGAATAATGTAATCGGCGCGGGCGCGTTTCTCGACGTCGGGCAGCTGTTTTGCCAGGATGGTTTCGAACTGCGCCTCGGTCATGGTGCCGCGTTCCAGCACGCGGGCGCGCTGAATATCGGCCGGGGCGGTCACGACCACCACCGCATCCATCCCGCCCGCAGCGCCGGTTTCGAACAGCAGCGGAATATCCAGCACCACGATATCATGATCGGCATTACGCGCGATGAAATCGGCGCGGTCACGGGCCACCAGCGGGTGAATGATCGTCTCGATCTGTTTCAGCGCGGTTTGGTCGCGGCCGATCCAGGTTTTCAACGCGTCGCGGCTGATTTCGCCGTTGATCACCGCATCGGGGTAAAGCCCGCGCATCGGGGCGACGGCCGCGCCGCCGGGCGCATAAAGGCGGTGAACCGCGGCATCGGCATCCCACACGGGCACGCCCGCCGCCGCGAACATCGCCGCCGTGGTCGATTTGCCCATGCCGATCGACCCGGTCAGGCCCAGAAGAAACGGCCTGCTCATGCGCCCAACAATACGGCGCGGGCTTTTTCGTCGACCTCGGGTTTCACGCCGAACCAACGCTCAAAGCCGGGGGTGGCCTGATGTTCCAGCATCCCCAGCCCGTCGACAGTCTTGCAGCCGATTTCCTCGGCCTCGATCAGCAACTCGGTGCGCAGCGGCGTATAGACCAAATCGGTCACGACCGTATCGGGCGAGAGATCATCCAGAACGATGTTCAATGGTTTCTTCCCGACCATCCCCAGCGAGGTCGTATTCACCAGCAGCGCGGCGCCGGCCAGCATATCGCCGGCATCAGCCCAATCCTGCACCTTGATCTTGTCGCCGAACTCTGCCGCCAGGGTTTCGGCCCGGCCACGGGTGCGGTTCGACAGGCGAATTTCGGGTACGCCCGCATCCAAGAGCGACACGATCACCGCGCGCGAGGCGCCGCCCGCGCCCAGCACCGCCGCCGGCCCCGAGGCCGGATCCCAGTCGGGCGCGCCGTGACGCAGGTTGGTCATGAACCCATAGCCGTCGGTGTTGTCGGCGTGGATCTTGCCGTTTTCGCCAAAGACCAGCGTATTCGCCGCGCCGATCCGGCGGGCGGTATCTGTGACCTCATCGGCCAGGGCCAACACCTTTTCCTTGTGCGGGATGGTGACGTTCAGCCCGACAAAGCCGAACTTGGGCAGCATCCGCATCGCCTTGCCCAGATGCTCGGGCGCGATTTCCATCGGAATATAGAACCCGTCGATCCCATAGCGTTTCAGCCAGAAATTATGCAGGCGCGGCGATTTCGAATGGCCGATCGGAGAGCCGATCACACCAGCAAGGGGGGGACGTTGGATCATGCCTGTAATGTTCCGTTCGTTGTCAGGAAGGCCAGCACCTGCAACAGCGGCAGGCCCAATACGTTAAAGTAGTCGCCATCGACCCGTGAAAACAACCGCACACCTTCTTCTTCCAGCTTATAGCAACCCACGGCGTGGCGAATGCTGTGCCAGTTGCGGTCAAGATAGTCGTCCAGATAGGCATCCGAAAAGGGCCGCATGGTCAGGCGCACCTCGCCGACATGGCGCCAGACGGGCTCGATCCCGTCATAGATCACCGCGGCGGACAACAGTTTATGCGGATTGCCGCGCAGCCGGCGCAGCTGGTCGCGGGCGTCGTCGATATCGGTGGGCTTGGTCAGGATCTGGCCGCGATATTCCAGCACCTGGTCACAGCCGATCACCAGGGCTTCGGGCTGTTTCTCGGCGATCTTGCGGGCCTTGAATTCGGCCAGCGTGTCGGCAACGTCGCGGGGGGTGGCATCCTCGGCCTCTAGCGCGTGGCGGATGGCATCTTCGTCGATCCGGGCGGGTTTGGCGGTGACATCGACCCCGGCCTGACGCAGCAGTTGCAGCCGGATCTCAGAGCCTGACGCCAACAGCACGGGTTTGGGCATGGGTATGAACCTGTGGATAAGCCCCCGATAAGGCCGGGGGTGATTTCTGGACAGATGCGGGCCTTTGGATGAATTCCCCAGATGGCCGGCATCTTGTCAAGGATGACCCCGATATTATTCCTTGTGGGCGGCAAGATTTTCAGCGTTGGGATAAGCGCGCCTTTCAGATTTCATCCGCAGGGCTATCCACAGGCTCTGCCATAAGGAAATCAGCATAAGTCGTTAATAAACATGTATTTTCTATGAATTTTCTGCGCCAGCAGCCGAGTCGCCCACATCTATTCACAACCGGGCATAGCTGTGTATGAAACCGTGGAAAGATCATTAATCCACACTGTCCACAGGCCCTACAAACATCATCATCTTTTCTTTTCTTTCTTTATTTATTTAAGAAGGGCCTGACTGGACCGGATCGAAAGGATCAGACCCTTGGGTGATATTCTGGCGGGGCTCTATCCCTGGACAAAGACATTGCATGTGATTTCGGTGATCAGCTGGATGGCAGGGCTGTTCTATCTGCCCAGGCTGTTCGTGCATCATACCGAACGCGTCGAAGTGGGCAGTGAAACGGATGCCCTGTTTCAGATGATGGAGCGTAAACTGCTGCGCTTCATCATGAACCCTGCGATGACGGCGACATGGGTGTTCGGCCTGATGCTGGTCTTCACGCCCGGTATCGTCGACTGGTCGTCGGTCTGGCCCTGGACCAAGGCGGTGTCGGTGCTGATCATGACATGGTTTCATCACTGGCTGGGATATCGTCGCAAAGATTTCGTTAATGGCACGAATACTCTGCCCGGCAAGACTTACCGGATGATGAACGAAGTGCCGACAGTTTTGATGATCGTGATCGTCATGTCGGTGATTGTGAAATTCTGACTTTGTTGACTTGGGGCGCGCAGGGGCTTATGTGACGGGCGAAGGGCAGTCCTGCCCGTGAAACTCCCATACTCACTTCCCTGACCCCTGAAACGCCTGGCGTGGGTCGTAACGTGGTTTTCCCAATGACTCAGGAATGTTTGAATCTCGCCGATCTCAAGGCGAAAAGCCCCAAAGATCTTTTGGCCATGGCCGAAGAGCTGGAGATCGAGAACGCCTCGACCATGCGCAAGGGCGACATGATGTTCGCCATTCTCAAAGAGCGCGCCGAAGAGGGCTGGGAGATTTCCGGCGACGGTGTGCTTGAGGTGCTGCAAGACGGGTTCGGTTTCCTGCGCTCGCCCGAGGCGAACTATCTGCCGGGCCCCGATGACATCTATGTTTCGCCCGAGATGATCCGCCAGCACGGCATGCGCACCGGCGATACGGTCGAGGGCGTGATGCAGGCCCCGCGCGAGAATGAGCGTTATTTCGCGATCACCAAAGTTACCAAGATCAACTTTGAAGAGCCCGAGCGCGCGCGTCACAAGATCAACTTTGACAACCTGACGCCGCTCTATCCCGACGAGCGCCTGAAGATGGAGATCGAAGATCCCACCATCAAGGATCGCTCGGCCCGGATCATCGACCTGGTGTCGCCGATCGGTAAGGGCCAGCGGTCGCTGATCGTGGCGCCGCCGCGAACCGGTAAGACGGTGTTGCTGCAAAACATCGCCCATTCGATCGAGGCCAACCACCCCGAATGCTATCTGATCGTTCTGCTGATCGACGAGCGCCCCGAAGAGGTGACCGACATGCAGCGCAGCGTGAAGGGCGAGGTGATCAGCTCTACCTTTGACGAACCCGCCACCCGCCACGTCGCCGTGGCCGAGATGGTGATCGAAAAAGCCAAGCGTCTGGTCGAACATAAACGAGATGTTGTTATTCTGCTCGACTCGATCACAAGACTTGGTCGTGCCTATAACACCGTGGTGCCGT
Organism: Actibacterium sp. XHP0104; assembly: GCF_025751515.1. Lineage (GTDB taxonomy): Bacteria > Pseudomonadota > Alphaproteobacteria > Rhodobacterales > Rhodobacteraceae > Actibacterium_D. Next base: position 218,241 of record NZ_JAOWLE010000004.1, on the reverse strand, counting down.
CGTCGGGCAAGGTTCTGACCGGCGGTGTGGATGCCAACGCCCTGCAACGGCCCAAGCGTTTCTTTGGCGCCGCGCGGAATATCGAGGAAGGCGGCAGCCTGACCATCATCGCCACCGCACTGATCGACACCGGCAGCCGGATGGACGAGGTGATCTTTGAAGAATTCAAAGGCACCGGTAACAGCGAGATCGTGCTGGACCGCAAGGTCGCCGACAAGCGCGTCTTCCCGGCGATGGATATTCTGAAATCGGGCACCCGGAAAGAAGACCTGCTGGTCGATCAGAAAGACCTGCAGAAAACCTTTGTGCTGCGTCGTATCCTCAACCCGATGGGCACGACCGACGCGATCGAATTCCTGATTTCGAAGCTCAAGCAAACCAAATCGAACTCGGAATTCTTTGATTCAATGAATGCCTGATGGATACGATCTATGCCTTGGCAACGGCCCGCGGTAAGGCGGGCGTTGCTGTCATCCGGATCTCGGGGCCGCACGCAAGTGTGGCCCTGTCTGCTTTGGGGGCGGATGTGCCAACCCCGCGCCGCGCTGCCTTGCGCCTGCTGCGCCAGGGGGATGAGGTGTTGGACGAGGCCCTGGTATTGCGGTTCGAGGCCGGGCACAGCTTTACCGGCGAAGAGGTGGTCGAGCTGCACACCCATGGCAGCTCCGCCACCGTCACGGCCGTGCTGCGCGCCTTGTCCGACATCGACGGGCTGCGTCTGGCCGAGCCGGGCGAATTTACCCGCCGCGCGCTTGAAAACGAGCGGCTGGACCTGGCCCAGGTCGAAGGTCTGTCCGATCTGATCGAGGCCGAGACCGAAGCGCAGCGTAAGCAGGCGCTGCGGGTTCTGTCGGGCGCCATCGGCAAACGGGCCGAGGTCTGGCGGTCTGATCTCATCCGCGCCGCCGCGCTGATGGAGGCCACGATTGATTTCGCCGACGAGGACGTGCCGGTCGATGTCTCGCCCGAGGTGCTCGACCTGCTGGACCGCACCGAGGCCGATCTGCTGCGCGAGGCCGAAGGCGTTTCCGCTGCCGAACGTATCCGCGAGGGGTTCGAGGTGGCGATCGTCGGGCCGCCGAATGCCGGGAAATCGACGTTGCTGAACGCGCTCGCCGGGCGCGAGGCCGCGATTACCAGCGAATATGCCGGCACCACCCGCGACGTGATCGAGGTGCGGATGGATCTGCACGGTCTGCCCGTGACGGTGCTGGATACCGCCGGGCTGCGCGAAACCGATGATGTGGTCGAAGGCATCGGCATTGAACGCGCGCGCGACCGGGCGCGGGCCGCGGATTTGCGGGTGTTTTTGCTGGATGCCGAGGGTTCTACCCTTGGCCTGACGCCCGATGCTGATGACATTGTGCTGCGCGGCAAGGCGGATGTGTCCACCGGCCAAGGCCCTGCAGTATCAGGAAAAACCGGGCAGGGCGTGGCTGAACTGATCGCCGATATCACCGCCCGGCTGGAAACCCGCGCTGCCCGCGCCGTGACCGCGACGCGCGAACGCCACAGGTTGGCGATTGTGAATGCGCTGACCTCTATTGCTGAGGCGCGGAATCAGGTATTACGGGGCCCTGATTTTGCAGAGCTGGCCGCCGAAGACCTGCGCACCGCGATCCGCGCGCTGGATTCGTTGGTGGGGCGTGTGGATGTCGAACATATTCTGGATGAGATCTTCGCCAGCTTTTGCCTTGGCAAGTAAGGAGTGTTTCACGTGAAACATCTCGACTTTGATGTGGTGGTCATCGGTGGTGGCCATGCCGGTGCAGACGCGGCCCATGCGGCGGCGCGGCTGGGTGCGCGCACGGCGCTGATCACCCTGCGCCAGGCCGACCTAGGCACCATGTCCTGCAACCCGGCGATTGGCGGGTTGGGCAAGGGCCACCTGGTGCGCGAGGTTGACGCCATGGACGGGCTGATGGGGCAGGTTGCCGACCGGGCGGGCATCCAGTTCCGCCTGTTGAACCGCCGCAAAGGCCCCGCTGTCCAAGGCCCGCGCGCCCAGGCCGACCGCAAGCTGTATCGCGCCGCGATGCAAGAGATGATCGCCGCGACGCCCAACCTGACCGTGATCGAGGGCGAAGCGACCGATCTGATCATGCAGGGCGACCGGGTATGTGGCGTGGTGCTAGAGGATGGGTCCGAGCTGCGCGCGGCGTCTGTCGTGCTGACAACGGGCACGTTCCTGCGCGGCGTGATCCATATTGGCGATGTGCGGCGTGCGGGCGGGCGGATGGGCGACAAGCCCTCGGTCAAGCTGGCTGAGCGGATTGATGGTTTCGGCCTGCCGCTGGGCCGTCTGAAAACCGGCACACCGCCGCGTCTGGATGGGCGCACGATCAACTGGGATATCCTCGAGGAACAGCCGGGCGACGACGATCCGGTGGTGTTTTCCTTTATGAACAAGACGCCGTTCGTGCGGCAGGTGGCTTGTGGCATCACCCATACGAATGAGAAAACCCACGAGATCATCCGCGAGAACCTTGAACGATCTGCCATGTATGGTGGCCATATCGAGGGCGTCGGCCCGCGCTATTGCCCCTCGATCGAGGACAAGATCGTGCGGTTTGCCGATAAGACCTCGCATCAGATTTTCCTCGAACCCGAGGGTCTGGACGACCATACGGTCTATCCGAACGGTATCTCGACCTCGCTGCCCGAGGATGTGCAGCATGACTATGTTCATTCGATCCGCGGGCTAGAGGATACGGTGATCCTGCAGCCGGGTTATGCCATTGAATACGATTACGTCGATCCGCGCGCGCTGGCCGCGACGCTGGCCGTCAAGGATGTGCCGGGCCTCTATCTGGCCGGGCAGATCAACGGCACCACTGGCTATGAAGAGGCCGCCGCGCAGGGCATGGTGGCCGGGCTGAATGCCGCGCTGGCGGCGCTGGGGCGTGATCCGATCACATTCAGCCGCACCGACAGCTATATCGGCGTGATGATTGATGACCTGGTTACGCGCGGGGTGTCCGAGCCCTATCGCATGTTCACCTCGCGCGCCGAGTTCCGCCTGAGCCTGCGCGCCGACAATGCCGACCAGCGGCTGACGCCCATGGGCATTGATCTGGGTTGCGTGGGCGAGGCCCGCCGCCGCGCCTTTGGCGACAAGATGCAGGCGATGGGCAAGGCGCGCGAGATCCTTGATGCGATGGCCCTGTCGCCCAAGCAGCTGAACGAGGCCGGGATACGGGTGAATGCTGATGGCAACCGCCGTTCGGGCTTTGATTTGCTGGCGTTTCCGGATGTCACCTTTGCCGATGTCACGCGGCTTGAACCGGCGCTGACCGATGTCGCGCCCGAGATTAGCGACCAGATCGCCCGCGATGCGCTCTATGCCAATTACATCCGTCGCCAACAGATGGATGTCGAGGCGATGAAGCGCGACGAGGCGCAGGCGATTCCGGATGGTTTCGATTACGACGCGCTGCAAGGCCTGTCGAATGAGCTAAAGCTGAAACTTGGCCGCGTGCGCCCGGTAACGCTGGGGCAGGCGGGGCGCGTGGATGGGATGACCCCCGCCGCGCTGACGTTGCTTTTGGCCAAAATCCGCCAGATGGGGCGCAAATCCGCATGAGTGACCTGGCCGGGCTGAGTGTTTCACGTGAAACATTCGAGCGCCTGAAAACCTATGAATCCCTGCTGCACAAGTGGAATCCGGCGATCAACCTGGTCGCCAAGTCCACTTTGGCCGACGCTTGGGCGCGGCATTTCGTCGATTCCGCGCAGATCTTTCAGTTGGCCCCGCTGGCCCGCCATTGGGCCGATCTGGGCAGCGGCGGCGGATTTCCGGGGATGGTGATTGCGATTCTGGCCGCCGAGCATGCGCCCGACATGCAAGTCACGCTGGTGGAAAGCGATCAGCGCAAGGCGACATTTCTGCGTACCGTCGCCCGCGAGGCCGGTGTGCGTGCGAATGTGATCGCCGAACGCATCGAGGATGTGCCGCCCTTGGGCGCAGATGTGCTGTCGGCGCGGGCGCTGGCCTCGCTTGATGTGCTGTTGGGCTTTGCCCAGCGGCATCTTTTGCCCGATGGTGTGGCGATTTTCCCCAAGGGCGCAAACCATCAGGCCGAACTGACCGAGGCGCTTGCAAACTGGCGCTTCGAGGTTCAGAAATCCAATAGCGTAACCGATTCAAACGCCGTCATCCTGGCAATCAAGGGGCTTTCCCATGTCTGATCCAAGCCGGCCCGCTGGCCCGAAAATCATCGCCGTTGCCAACCAAAAAGGCGGTGTGGGCAAAACCACCACCGCGATCAACCTGGCTGCCGCGCTGGTGGCCGAGGGGCTGACCGTGCTGATCGTTGACCTCGATCCGCAGGGCAATGCCTCTACCGGGCTGGGCATCGAGCCCGACCAGCGCACCCGCACCACCTATGATCTGCTGCTGGACGACGCACCGCTGAGCGAGGTGATCCGCCGTACCGATGTCGAGGGCCTGTTGATCGCACCTGCCACCACCGATCTTAGCTCTGCCGATATCGAAATGGTTTCGAACGAAAAGCGCAGCTATCTGCTGCACGACGCCCTGCGCCAGCCCGCGATTGATGCCTATGGCTTTGATTTCATTCTGATCGACTGCCCGCCGTCGCTTAGCCTGTTGACCGTCAACGCGATGGTCGCCGCGCATTCGGTGCTGGTGCCGCTGCAATCGGAATTCTTCGCGCTCGAAGGGCTGTCGCAGCTGATGCTGTCGATCCGCGAGCTGCGCCAGACCGCCAACCCCAGCCTTCGGATCGAGGGCGTGGTGCTGACCATGTATGACGGCCGCAACAACCTGTCGCAGCAGGTGGAATCGGACGCGCGCGAATATCTGGGCGAGCTGGTGTTCGAAACGGTGATCCCGCGCAACGTGCGGGTCAGCGAGGCGCCGTCTTTCGCGATGCCGGTGCTTGATTACGATCCGACCTCGCGCGGGGCGCAGGCCTATCGCGCGCTGGCGCGGGAAATGCTGAAACGCGGCACGGCGATCGCGGCATAAGGGGAAGATTGATGAAAAAACCCGAAAGACGTGGCCTGGGCCGTGGCCTGTCGGCGCTGATCGCCGATGTGAACATGAACGAAGAGGCGCCCGCGACCGAAGACCGCCCGCGCCGCGCCGATATGCTGGTGCCGATCGAAAGCGTCGTGCCCAACCCCGATCAGCCGCGCCGCCATTTCGCCGAAGAGGCACTGGAAGAGCTGGCCGCCTCGATCCGTGAAAAGGGCGTGATCCAGCCGCTGATCGTGCGCAACAACCCGCGCCAGGCTGGCACCTATGAGATTGTGGCCGGTGAGCGTCGCTGGCGTGCCTCGCAGCGCGCGCAGCTGCATCAGATTCCGGTTTTGGTGCGTGAATTCGACGACACCGAGGTTCTTGAGGTTGCGATCATCGAGAACATTCAGCGCGCCGATCTGAACCCGATCGAAGAGGCGCAGGGCTATCGTCAGCTGATGGATCGCTTTGGTCACACCCAGGAAAAGATGGCCGATGCGCTAAGCAAATCGCGCAGTCATATCGCCAACCTGTTGCGGCTGTTGCAGCTGCCCGATGAGGTGCAGGACTATCTGCGCGAGGGCAAGCTGACCGCTGGCCATGCACGGGCGCTGATCACCACCGACGATCCTGCCGCGCTGGCGCGTCAGGTTATTACCGGCGGGTTGTCGGTGCGCGAGACCGAAAAGCTGGCTAAGGGGCCGAAACCGGTGGCGTCAAAGCCGCGCGTTTCCGCGCCCAGCGGCGAGAAAGACGCCGACACCCGCGCGCTAGAGCTGGATCTGGCTGCAAATCTGGGAATGAAGGTGGCGATTGACCATCCGCCAGGGCAAGAGGCCGGCAAGATCACGATCAGCTATGCCGATCTTGATCAGCTGGACGAGCTGTGCCGGATGCTTAGCGCTAGCCCTCGGGCCGGGACCATATAAACAGCAGCACACAGCCCAGTGTGACGGCCTGAATGCCCAGCACCAGTGGGCGCAGGTCCAGGGCTAGGGAAATCGCGAAAGTCGCAAGGATAGAGACTGTTGCGATCCATTTGACGCGGCGCGTGATGGCGCCGCGTTCTTGCCAATCGACGATGTGATGGCCAAACCGCGGGTGCATCAGCAGCCAGTTGTGCAGCCGCTCGGACGAGCGCGCAAAGCAGAACGCGGCCAGCAGCATGAACGGCACGGTTGGCAGCAGCGGCAGGAAGATGCCCGCCATGCCCAGGCCAACGCAGATCAGCCCTGATATCAACCACACCGCTCGCATCAGTCCGGCAGCAGGTCGCGCAAGACGGCATTGAGAACCGCACGCCCGTTGGGGGTGCAGCGCAGCGAGTCGCCTTGATGCGATACCATCTCTATATCAGCTAAGCGATTGATATTGTTTGTATTTAGTGGCTTTCCTGCCAGCGATTCGTATCTGGCCAGGCTGATACCGTCGCGCAAGCGCAGGCCCATCATCAGGTATTCGGCGGCCTGATCGGCGCCAGAGATCGCGCTGCGCGACTGTTCGCCGCTTCCTGTTTTTTCGACCTGTTCCAGCCAGTTGGCGGGCGAAAGTCCGGTATCGGTTGCATAGCGTTGCCCGTCTATCGTCACGCGACCATGGGCGCCGGGCCCGATGCCCGCGTAATCGCCATAGCGCCAATAGATCATGTTGTGACGTGACTCAGAGCCGTTTTGGGCATGGTTAGAGACTTCATACGCCTCCATCCCCGCCTTTTCGCATAGGTCCTGCGTCAGGAAATACAAATCGCCGGCGTCGTCCTCATCAGGCAGGCCGCGCAGTTTGCCGCGGGCATAACGGTCGCCAAAGGCGGTGCCTTGTTCGATGGTCAGCTGATACAGCGACAGGTGATCGACGGCCATCGACAGGGCCTCGGTCAGCTCGGCGCGCCAGGCGTCGTAGGTTTGATCTTGGCGGGCATAGATCAGGTCGAAACTGACGCGATCGAACGTGTTGCGCGCAATGTCGAACGCGGCGCGGGCCTCGGCCACGGAATGCAGGCGGCCAAGGCGGCGCAGATCGTCGTCGTTCAGCGCCTGCACCCCCATCGACAGCCGGTTCACCCCGGCATTGCGATATCCGATGAACCGTGCGGCCTCGACCGAGGTGGGGTTGGCCTCGAGCGTGACCTCAAGATCATTGGCGGTAGGCCAGGTGGCGCGGATGCGATCCATGATCGCGGCGACCAGTTCGGGCTGCATCAGGCTGGGCGTGCCGCCGCCGAAAAACACGGTGTTCAGAACGCGGCCCCGGGTTTCGGCACCGATGCGGTCGATTTCGGACAGGTAGGCGCGCTGCCAGCGATCCTGATCGATGCTGGCCGCGACATGGCTGTTGAAATCGCAGTAGGGGCATTTGGCCATGCAGAACGGCCAGTGCAGATAGAGGCCAAAGCCCCCGTTCTGCCAATCAGCGGTCAAAGGCCGCTACCAGTTTTTCAAAGGCGCGGCCGCGGTGGCTGATGCGGTTCTTTTCCCAGCGGTCCATTTCGCCAAAGGTGATGTCATAGCCGTCGGGCAGAAAGATCGGGTCATAGCCGTGGCCCTGATCGCCGCGCATGGGCCAGGTGATCTGGCCGGGGACGAAGCCTTCGAACACCTCGTCATGACCATCGGGCCAGGCCAGCACGAAGGTGCACCAGAATTGCGCCGCGCGCGGGGCGGGCGCGTTTGCTTTTTCCAGCTCGTCCCAGACGCGGGTCATGGCCATTGGAAAATCGCGGCCATCGCCCGTTTCGGCCCAGTCGGCGGTATAGACGCCCGGCGCGCCGCCCAAAGCATCGACCGCAAGGCCGCTGTCATCGGCCAGCGCGGGCAGGCCGGTGGCCTTGGCGGCGGCGTGGGCCTTGATGCGGGCGTTTTCTATGAACGTTGTTCCGGTCTCTTCCGGCTCGGGCAGGTTCAGCGTGGCGGCGCCGGTGACAGCGATCCCATAGGGGCGCAGCAGATCGGCAATCTCTTCGAGTTTGCCCTGGTTATGCGTGGCAACCAGCAGGGTATCGCTGTCGAACTTGCGCATCTTATTCCCCCACGGCGGCCTTTTGGGCGGCGACCAGCTCGGCAATGCCCTTGTCGGCCAGATCCAGCAGGTGATCCATCTGGGCGCGCGAATAGGTGGCGCCTTCGGCCGACATCTGCACCTCGATCATCTGGCCGCCACCGGTCATGACGAAATTGCCGTCAACGCCGGCTTCGGAATCCTCGGGGTAATCCAGATCGAGCACCGGCTGGCCGGCATAGATGCCGCAAGACACGGCGGCGACGTGATCGGTCAGCGGGTCGGAAATGACATCGCCGGCCTTCATCAGCTTGTTCACCGCCAGGCGCAGCGCGACCCAGCCGCCGGTGATCGAGGCGCAGCGCGTGCCGCCATCGGCCTGGATGACATCGCAGTCGACGGTGATCTGACGTTCGCCCAGGGCGACGCGGTCGATACCGGCGCGCAGGCTGCGGCCGATCAGGCGCTGAATTTCAACGGTGCGGCCGCCTTGTTTGCCGGCAGCGGCCTCGCGCCGCATCCGCGACCCGGTCGAACGCGGCAGCATGCCGTATTCGGCGGTGACCCAGCCCAGGCCTGAACCCTTGAGAAACGGCGGAACGCGCGGTTCCAGCGAGGCGGTGCACAGAACATGGGTGTCGCCGATCTTGATCAGGCAAGACCCCTCGGCATGTTTGATCACACCGGTTTCAATTGAAATCGAGCGCATTTCGCTTACATCACGACCAGACGGGCGCATCATGTCATCCTCTTTTTTGATTGGCGGTGTGTTCCCATGCCTTTGCCGCTGGTGCAAGCCCGATTGACGCCACGAGCGCATCCTCTTTAATGGCGGGGCAGTACGGAAAGGGGTCGGATGACTGACCGAGCGGACATTCTGAACCAGATGAACGAGCGATCGCGCGAGGTGTTTCGCCGCGTGGTCGAGGGTTATCTGGACAGTGGCGGCCCGGTCGGGTCGCGCACCCTGACCCGCGAGATGAGCGAAAAGGTCAGCGCCGCAACCATTCGCAACGTGATGCAAGACCTCGAATATATGGGCCTGCTCGACAGCCCGCATGTATCGGCGGGGCGCGTGCCGACGCAGCTGGGGCTGCGGATGTTTGTCGACGGTCTGCTAGAGGTGCGTGATCTGGATGATGGCGACCGCGAAAAGCTGGACGCGACACTGGGCAATAATGACCGCGATATGGGCAGTTTGCTGGATCGGGTCGGGTCGGCCCTGTCGGGTGTGACCCATGGGGCCAGTCTGGTGCTGACCCCGAAACACGAGGCGCCCATTCGCCATATCGAATTCGTGTCGCTGGGCCATGACCGGGCGCTGGTGGTTCTGGTCTTTGCCGACGGTCACGTCGAAAACCGCGTCTTCACCCCGCCGATGGGGCAGACGCCCAGCTCGATGCGCGAGGCGGCGAATTTTCTGAATGCGCTGGCCGAGGGTCGCACGCTGAGCGAATTGCGCGTGGTGGTCGAGCGCGAGATCAAGGCGCGTCGGCAACAGCTGGACGTGCTGGCGCGCGAACTGGTCGAAACCGGCGCGGCGATCTGGGAAAATGCCGGCGAGAATTACGAACGCCTGATCGTGCGCGGTCGGTCGAATCTGCTGGAAGATGCGGCCGCCGCCGAAGAGCTGGAACGCATACGCAGCCTGTTCGACGACCTTGAACGCAAGCGCGACATTGCCGAATTCCTGGAACTGGCCGAACAGGGCGAGGGCGTGCGCATTTTTATTGGCTCCGAGAACAAACTTTTCTCACTTTCGGGTTCCTCTTTGGTGGTGTCTCCATATATGAACGCTGACCGAAAGATCATTGGTGCGGTGGGGGTGATCGGCCCGACCCGGCTGAACTATGGACGGATTGTCCCGATCGTCGATTACACCGCCCAACTGGTCGGAAAACTGATCTCTGATCGGGGTAAGAGGTAAAAGATGGCAGATGCTGAGAAGAACGAGCCCCAGGTCGATCTGACCGACATGGGCGAAACCGAAGACGTGCTGGGCCTGGATGAGCTGGAGCGCGAAGCCGACGAGATGGAGGCGCTGCGCGCCGAGCGCGACGAGCTGCGCGACCGCTTTATGCGGGCGCTGGCCGACGCCGAGAACTCGCGCAAGCGCAGCGATCGTGATCGCCGCGAGGCCGAGCAATATGGCGGATCGAAACTGGCGCGCGACATGCTGCCGGTGTTCGACAACCTGAACCGCGCGCTTGAGGCGGTGCCCGAGGACCAGCGCGAAAGCAACAAGGCGTTGATCGAAGGTGTCGAGCTGACGATGCGCGAGCTGTTGAATGTGTTCGCCAAGCATGGTGTGACCCAGGTGAACCCGCAGGTGGGCGACAGGTTCGACCCGCAGATGCACGAGGCGATGTTCGAGGCCCCGGTGCCCGGCACCAAGGCTGGCGACATTATTCAGGTGATGACCGGCGGTTTCATGCTGCACGACCGCCTGCTGCGCCCGGCGCAGGTTGGCGTGTCGTCGACGCCGAAATCCTGATTTCGGGGCGGGGGGCCAGCCCCCCGTGCCCCCCGAGGTATTTTATCCAAGATGAAAAGGCTACTGGTCGTCGAGCGATTTGAGCTCGTAGATCAGGTTGAGCGCCTCGATCGGTGTCAGGCCGTCGGGATGGATATCGCGCAGGCGGTCGAGGGCGGCGGAGTCTTTGGCCGGGGTTGCGGCGGGGGCGGGTGTGGCCGCGAAAAGCGGCAGGTCGTCGATCAGGGCCTTTTGGCCCGGGCCGCCTTCGCGTTCGCCTTTTTCCAATGCTTCCAGCACCACGCGCGCACGGGCGACGACGGCCTCGGGCAGGCCGGCCAGTTTGGCGACCTGCACGCCGTAGGATCGGTCGGCGGCACCGCGGCGGACCTCGTGCAGGAAGATCACCTCGCCCTGCCATTCCTTGACGGCGACGGTGGCGTTTTCGACGCCGGGGAGTTTGCCGGCCAGGGCGGTCATTTCGTGGTAATGCGTGGCGAACAGCGCGCGGCAGCGGTTGACGTCGTGCAGGTGTTCGAGCGTGGCCCAGGCGATCGAGAGGCCGTCATAGGTTGCCGTGCCGCGGCCGATTTCGTCGAGGATGACCAAGGCGCGGTCGTCGGCTTGGTTGAGGATGGCGGCGGTTTCGACCATTTCGACCATGAAGGTCGATCGCCCGCGCGCCAGGTCGTCCGAGGCGCCGACGCGGCTGAAGAGTTGTGAGACCAACCCGATATGGGCGCGGCTGGCGGGGACGAAGCTGCCCGATTGGGCCAGCAGGGCGGTCAGCGCGTTCTGGCGCAGGAATGTCGATTTACCGGCCATGTTCGGGCCGGTCAGCAGCCAGACGGCGGCGGTGTCGGTGGCGGTCAGGTCGCAGTCATTGGCGACGAAGGGTTCGGCCCCTTGTTTGCGCAGGGCGCGCTCGACGACCGGATGGCGGCCGCCGGTGATCTCGAACGCGCGGCTGTCATCGACATGGGGTTCGCACCAGTTTTCGCCGCTGGCCAGGTCGGCAAAGGCGGCAGCCAGGTCGATCTCGGCCAGGGCGCTGGCGGCTTGGGCGATCTGGGCGGCGTGGTCGAGGATGGCGTTGCGCAGCTGTTCGAACAGGTGCTTTTCGATGTCGAGCGCGCGAAAGCCGGCGTTGAGGATCTTGGTTTCCATTTCAGACAGCTCGACCGTGGTAAAGCGCACGGCGTTGGCGGTGGTCTGGCGGTGGATAAAGCTGTCGGACAGCGGCGCCGACAGCATCTTTTCGGCATGGGTTGCGGTGGTTTCGATGAAATAGCCCAGCACGTTGTTATGCTTGATCTTGAGCGACTGAATGCCGGTTTGGGCGGCATAGTCGGACTGCATCCGGGCGATGACGCAGCGGCCTTCGTCGCGCAGCTGGCGGGCATCGTCGAGATCGGGGTCATAGCCGGGCGCGATAAAGCCGCCGTCGCGGGCCAGCAGGGGCGGCTCGGCGATCAGGGCCTGATCGAGCAGGTCAAGCAGCTGATCGTGGCCGGTCAGGGCGGTGGCGGCATCGGCCAGCAGGGGCGGCAGGGTTTCTGGCAGGTCGGCGGCGATATCGGCGGCCTGGGCCAAGCCATTACGGATGGCGGCCAGGTCGCGCGGGCCGCCGCGTTCCAGACCCAGCCGCGACAGGGCGCGATCCATGTCGGGGGCCTTGCGCAGGTGGGCGCGCAGGGTCTCGGCCAATCGAGACTGTTCCACCATGAAACGCACCGATTCAAGCCGGGCGTGGATGGTGGGCAGGTCGCGCGAGGGGCTGGAGATGCGCCGTTCAAGCAGGCGCGCGCCGGCGGCGGTGACGGTGCGGTCGATCGAGGCCAAGAGCGAGCCGTCGCGCCCGCCCGACAGGCTGGCGGTTAGTTCAAGGTTGCGGCGTGTGGCGGCGTCGATCTGGACGTTGCGGGTGATGGCCTCGCGCGCGGGGGGGCGCAGCAGCGGCAGTTTGCCCTTTTGGGTGATGTCCAGGTAATCGACGATGGCGCCCATGGCCGACATTTCGGCGCGGGTAAAGCTGCCGAATGCGTCGATCGTGCCGACGCCGAACAGGCTGGTCAGGCGGGTTTCGGCATTGGTGCTGTCAAAGCTGGCGCGCGACAGGGGGGTCAGCGCAGCGCCCGATTCAGTGACTATTTCAGCCCAATCCGCGTCATCTGTGTCGCAGATCACGACCTCGCGCGGGGCGAGGCGGGCCAGTTCGGGCGACAGGCGCGCGGGCGGGCAGGGCATGACGCGAAACGCGCCGGTCGAGATATCGACCCACGCCAATGCTGCCTGATCGCGCACCGTGGCAAAGGCGGCCAGATAGTTGTGACGCCGCGCCTCAAGCAGGGATTCCTCGGTCAGGGTGCCGGGGGTGACCAGCCGCACAACCCCGCGTTTCACCACCGATTTCGAGCCGCGCTTTTTCGCCTCGGCGGGGTCTTCGAGCTGTTCGCAGACCGCGACGCGAAAGCCCTTACGGATCAGCGTCAGCAGATAGCTTTCGGACGAATGCACCGGCACGCCGCACATGGGAATGTCTTCGCCCAGGTGCTTGCCGCGTTTGGTCAGCGCGATATCCAGCGCCTCGGACGCGGCGACGGCATCGTCAAAGAACATCTCGTAGAAATCGCCCATCCGGTAAAAAAGAAGCGCATCCCTGTGCGCCTCTTTGATTTCCAGAAACTGCGCCATCATCGGCGTCACGGCTGCGTTGGCGATCGTCACGACTTCCCCCGAATTTATGTGCCGACAGATTAGAGGGCTGCGCAAAATGGGGAAAGCGGATTTCCATATTTTATTGAGGGTTCAGAATTGTGACGCTATGACGGAGGGATAAAAAATAAGGAGGAAGCGATGGGGACCAATAACAAGATTACGGATGAAGAGGCGTTAGTCTATCATCTGGAACCCACCCCGGGGAAATACGAGATCGTCTCGTCAAAACCCATGAATACCCAGCGGGATCTTTCGCTGGCTTACAGCCCCGGCGTTGCGGTGCCGGTGGAGGCAATCGCCGCCGATCCCGGCACGGCTTACGATTACACGGTCAAGGGCAACATGGTGGCCGTGATATCGAACGGTACGGCCATTCTGGGCCTCGGCAATCTGGGCGCGCTGGCATCCAAGCCGGTGATGGAGGGCAAGGCGGTGCTGTTCAAGCGTTTCGCCGACGTCAACGCCATCGACATCGAGCTGGATACCGAAGACCCGGACGAGATCATCAAGGCCGTCAAGCTGATGGGCCCGACCTTTGGCGGGATCAACCTTGAAGACATCAAGGCGCCCGAATGTTTCATCATCGAGCAGAAGCTCAAGGAAGAGATGGACATTCCGGTGTTTCACGACGACCAGCACGGCACCGCCGTGATCTGTGCCGCCGGTCTGATCAATGCGCTGCATATTTCGGGCAAGAAGATCGAGGATTGCCGCATCGTGCTGAACGGCGCGGGCGCGGCGGGGATCGCCTGCCTTGAGCTGATCAAGGCCATGGGTGCTCAGCACGACAACTGTATCATGTGCGACACCAAGGGCGTGATCTACAGGGGCCGCACCGAGGGCATGAACCAGTGGAAATCGGCCCATGCGGCCGAGACCGATGCCCGCACCCTGGAAGAGGCGATGGAGGGTGCCGACGTGTTCCTGGGCGTATCGGCAAAGGGTGCCGTGACGCCTGAGATGGTTGCCAGCATGGCCGACAATCCGGTCATCTTTGCCATGGCCAACCCTGACCCGGAAATCACCCCGGAAGAGGCCCATTCGGTGCGCGCCGATGCGATCGTCGCCACGGGGCGGTCGGATTACCCGAACCAAGTGAACAACGTTCTGGGCTTTCCCTACCTGTTCCGCGGCGCGCTGGATATCCACGCCCGCGCGATCAACGACGAGATGAAGATCGCCTGCGCCCAGGCCCTGGCCGAACTGGCCCGTGCCGATGTGCCCGACGAGGTTGCGATGGCCTATGGCCGCAAGCTGACCTTTGGCCGCGACTACATCATTCCGACGCCGTTCGATCCGCGTCTGATCCACATCATCCCGCCGGCGGTTGCCCGTGCGGGTATGGATACTGGTGTGGCCCGTCGCCCGATCGTCGACATGGATGGCTATCAGGAATCGCTGAAGGCGCGGATGGACCCGACCGCCAGCATCCTGCGCGGCATCGCGGCGCGTGCGAAATCTTCGCAGGCCCGGATCGTGTTTGCCGAAGGCGATAACGAGCGTGTTCTGCGCGCCGCCGTTCAGTATCAGCGCGGCGGTTACGGCAAGTCTCTGGTGATCGCGCGCGAAGACAACGTGCGCCGTATGCTCGAGCAGGCCGGGATCGGTGACGCCTATCGCGAGCTGGAAATCGTGAATGCTGCAAACTCGCGGCACCTCGATAGCTATCGCAACTTCTTGTACAAGCGCCTGCAGCGCAACGGTTACGACATGCACGACAGCCACCGTATGGCGTCGCGCGACCGTCATGTGTTTGCATCGCTGATGCTGGAACATGGCCATGCCGACGGCATGATCACCGGGGCGACCCGGCGTTCGGCGCAGGTGCTGGACAAGATCAACCACGTGTTTGACGCCAAGGCATCGGACGGGGCGGTTGGGGTGACGGCGCTGTTGCACAAGGGGCGGATCGTGCTGATCGCCGACACGCTGGTGCATGAATGGCCCGACGAAAACGATCTGGCCAATATTGCCGAGCGCAGCGCCGCCGTGGCCCGCAGTCTGGGCCTGGAGCCGCGCGTGGCGTTCGTCAGCTTCTCGACCTTCGGCTACCCGATGTCGGAACGCGCCCACAAGATGCATCTGGCGCCGCAGGTGCTGGAAAAGCGGGGTGTCGATTTCGAGTATGAGGGCGAGATGACGGTGGATGTGGCGCTGAACAAGAATGCGCGCAAGCTTTACCCGTTCTCGCGCCTGACTGGCCCCGCCAACATCCTGGTGGTTCCGGCGCGGCACTCGGCGTCTATCTCGGTCAAGCTGATGCAGGAAATGGCCGGCGCCACGGTGATCGGCCCGATCCTGACCGGTGTCGACAAGCCGATTCAGATCTGTTCGACCGTGTCCACGGTCAACGACATCCTGAACATGGCGCTGCTGGCCTCTAGCAAGATCGGTTAAGAAAACAAAAACCCCGGCAGGGCGCGCCTTGCCGGGGTTTTTCTTTGCCGCGCGGCCTATTTGGCAAAGGCGGCGGCGTCTTTCCAGATACGCTTCACCCGATCATCGCGGCCACAGGCCTGGCGATAGCGTTTATAGGCCTCGGCCTTGGTCTTGGGGCCAAAGCGGGTCAGCACGCGCTCGGTCTTTTTATAGTAATCCTGGTGGTAATCCTCGGCGTCATAAAACGGCGCGGCGGGCAGGATCGGCGTGGCGATACGCTTGCCCAGATCGGCGCCGGCCTTGGCCTTGGCGGCCTCGGCGGCGGCGTGTTCGGTCGAGTTAGAGACGAAAATCGCCGTGCGATAGCTGTCGCCGCGATCGCAGAACTGGCCGTCGGCATCCAGCGGGTCAACGCTGCGGAAGAACAGGTGCAGCAGCTGTTCATAGCTGACCTGATCGGGGTCATAGGTAATCTTTACCGCCTCGTAATGGCCGGTGCCCCCGCGCGTGACATCCTTGTAGGTCGGGTTCACGGTCGTGCCGCCGGTATAGCCCGACACCGCGCTTTTCACGCCTTCGACCTTTTCGAAATCGGCTTCGACGCACCAGAAACACCCGCCCGCGAAGATTGCAGTTTCCTTGGGTGCGGCGCTGGCGGCGGTGCAATGCGCGGTCAGGCCCAGCGCGATGGCAAAGGCCAGGATCAGCGTCTTGGTGGTTTGCAGGGTCATTGTCATGGCCGTCTCCTGTAGCTGTGGGCACTAGCTAACGGCAGGCGGCGATGACAGGGAACTGACAAGCCCGTGACCTCACGCGATGGCGAACGGCTGAAACAATTCGGGCAAAGAAAAACCGGCGGTGCGCGGGGCATCGCCGGTTTGAAATCTTGTGGCGGGTCTTAGCCCAGGCGACGGTTGCGCGCGGCCAGCAGTTTCAGGCGCAGGGCGTTCAGCTGGATGAACCCGGCGGCGTCTTTCTGGTCATAGGCGCCGGCGTCGTCTTCAAAGGTCACGTGGGCCTCGGAATAGAGGCTGTGATCGGACCAGCGGCCAACGGTAAAGGCGGCGCCTTTGTAGAGGCGAACGCGCACGGTGCCGGTGACGTGCTCTTGCGACTTGTCGATCAGGGCTTGCAGCATCTCGCGCTCGGGCGAGAACCAAAAGCCGTTGTAGATCAGCTCGGCATAGCGGGGCATGATCGAGTCCTTGAGGTGACCCGCGCCGCTGTCCAGCGTGATCTGTTCGATGCCGCGGTGGGCCTCGAGCAGGATCGTGCCGCCCGGCGTTTCATAGATGCCGCGCGATTTCATGCCGACAAAGCGGTTTTCGACGAAATCCAGACGGCCGATGCCGTGCTTGCGGCCATATTCGTTCAGCTCGGTCAGGATGGTGGCGGCGCTCATGGCGACACCGTTGATCGCCACCGCGTCACCCTTTTCAAAGGTGATCTCGATGAACTCGGGCTGATCGGGGGCCTCTTCGGGGCTGACGGTGCGCTGGAACACGTATTCGGGCGCCTCGTCGGCGGGGTCTTCCAGAACCTTGCCCTCGGACGAGGTGTGCAGCAGGTTGGCGTCGACGCTGAACGGGGCCTCGCCGCGCTTGTCTTTGGCGATCGGAATCTGGTTCTTTTCGGCAAAGTCGATCAGTTTGGTGCGCGAGGTCAGATCCCATTCGCGCCAGGGGGCGATGACCTTGATGTCGGGGTTCAGCGCATAGGCGCTAAGCTCGAACCGCACCTGGTCGTTGCCCTTGCCAGTGGCGCCATGGGCCACGGCATCGGCGCCGGTTTCCTGGGCGATCTCGACCAGGCGTTTCGAAATCAGCGGACGCGCGATCGAGGTGCCCAGCAGATACAGGCCCTCATACACGGCATTGGCACGGAACATCGGGAAGACGAAATCGCGCACGAATTCCTCGCGCACGTCTTCGATAAAGATGTTCTCGGGCTTGATGCCCAGCATCTCGGCCTTTTTGCGGGCGGGCTCCAGCTCTTCCCCCTGGCCAAGGTCAGCGGTGAAGGTCACGACCTCGCAGCCATATTCGGTTTGCAGCCATTTCAGGATGATCGAGGTATCGAGGCCGCCAGAATAGGCCAGGACAACTTTCTTGGGGGCAGACATGCGACTAACGCCTCCGGATATTATACGGGTTCGGGCGGCGTTTATGTCTTTTTTGCCTTGTGGGCAAGGGGTGGGCCGGGTTCGCGGCCGAAAAGCGGGGGCGACCCTGTGATCGCCCCCGTGTTGATCTATTCGCTGGTTGCGGCTTCTTCGGTTTCGGCCGCTTCGCCAGTCTCGCCGGCCTCTTCGGCCTCGGGGGCCTCAAGGCCCAGCATGTCGTGCAGCTCGGCCTTGGCCTCGGGCGACAGGGCGCGCCCGCCGGTGGCCGCGCTTAGCGCGTCATCTTCGGCCTGCTGGCTGGTCGCGGCCTGAGCCTCGAGATCGGCAACCTCGCCGGCCAGCGCCTCGTGCTGGGTTTCATAGCCGACAGCGCCTTCAAGCTCGGAGTTCAGATCGCCCAGCTGACCTTCGAGATCGGCCAGGTCGTCGGCATAGCTTTCCGCTTCGGGGTCCAGATCGCTGATCTGGCCGTTGACGGCGTCGATATCGCTCTGAATATCGCCCGACGTGCGGCCGGAATAGGCGGCCTCAAGATCGGCCAGGGCCTGTTTCTTATCGCCCAGCTGGCTGTCGATCGCTTGCGAGTTCTGCACAGCCGCCTGATAGGTGGCAACCTTGCCGACCATGCTGTTGGGGCTGGCGTTGGCCATTGCGTTCGGGCTGGCATGGGCTGCGTTCAGGCCCTTCAGCTCGGACGCGATCTTGCCGCGGCCATTGTTGGTTTTCTCAGCGGCCTTGCTGCTGGCCTTGCTGTTGGATTTGCCGCTGGCCTTGCCGGACGACTTGCCAGAGCTCTTTCCGCCCCCATGGCCCGCATCCTTGCCGCTATCTTTGCCGCCGCCGTTACCGCCGCCGTTTCCTCCACCGTTACCGCCGCCGTTGCCGCCGCCATTGCCGCCACCGTCGCCGCCGCCGTTTCCACCGCCGCCGCCACCACCGCCGCCGCCGCCACCACCGCCGCCGCCGCGGGCATATGCCTCATCTGCGGTCAGAACAAAGCTGACGGTTGATACGGCGCCCAGCGCCATGGCGCTGACGATCAGCGCACTTACTGTGTTTCGAAGAGTGGTTTTCATGGAGTTCCTCCGGCGTCTCGAAATAAAATTCCCGGTAATGGTTAAGTTTGGATTGGGGCCATACAATGGCAAATTGTTGCAAATGCCTTGAGCTTACGTTGCGCTCGGCCCGGATTTGTGCGGAAACTTGCCGGTGTTCACGCTAGCGCGGCAGAGGATCGCCAAGCCGGCAGCCAGAAGAGGGCCAAGATGCCAGAGTTTTCAAAACAGGCCCAGGATGCCGCCCGCGCCATGCGTGAGGTGTTTGCCGCGACCCCCCTGCAGCGCAACGATCACCTGTCGGCGCGCTATGACGCCGAGATCTGGCTAAAGCGCGAAGATCTGTCGCCGGTGCGGTCGTACAAGATCCGCGGGGCTTTCAACGCGATGCGCAAGGCCCTGGCCGAGGCGCCCGATCAGCGTGTCTTTGTCTGTGCCAGCGCGGGTAACCATGCCCAGGGTGTGGCTTGGGTCTGCCGTCATTTCGGTGTGCGCGGCGTGATCTTCATGCCGGTCACGACGCCCCAGCAAAAGATCGAGAAAACCAGGGTTTTCGGCGGAGATTGTGTCGAAATTCGCCTGACGGGCGACTATTTCGATACCGCCCTTGCCGCCGCCCAGACCTATTGCGCCGAGGTGGGCGCGCATTTCCTGTCGCCCTTCGATGATCGTGACGTGATCGAGGGTCAGGCCTCGGTCGCGGTTGAGCTGATCGAAGAGCTGCCCCGGCCGCCCGATCTGGTGATCCTGCCGGTGGGCGGGGGTGGGCTGGCGGCGGGTGTGGTGCAATATCTGCAAGAGGTATCGCCCCGCACGATGATCCGCTTTGTCGAACCCAAAGGCGGGGCATCGCTAAGCGCGGCGCTAGAGGCGGGGCGGCCCGTGACATTGCCACAGGTCGACAGTTTCGTTGATGGGGCCGCGGTGGCGCGTATCGGCTCGCTGACCTTTGAGGTGCTGAGCAACGTTCCGCGCCGGCATGTTCTGCTGGCGCCCGAAGACCGGATCTGTGTGACCATGCTTGAGATGCTGAACATCGAGGGCATCGTGTTAGAGCCCGCCGGCGCCCTGGCCGTCGACGCCCTGCCCGAGCTGGCCGACCAGATCGCCGGCAAGACGGTGGTCTGCCTGACCTCGGGCGGGAATTTTGATTTCGAACGCCTTCCTGAGGTGAAAGAGCGCGCCCAGCGCTATAACGGGGTCAAGAAATACATGGTTCTACGCATGCCCCAGCGCCCCGGCGCGTTGCGGGATTTCCTGCAACTGCTGGGGCCGGATGACGATATTGCACGGTTCGAATATCTCAAGAAATCGGCCCGAAACTTTGGTTCGGTGCTGATCGGCATCGAGACCACCCATGCCGAGAATTTCCGCACCCTGTTCAAAAAGCTGGACGCCGCCGGGTTTGCCTATCGCGACATCACCGACGACGAATTGCTGTCGCAGTTCATGCTTTAGGCGGCGGGCTGCAACCGGCCTATACGGGTCAGAAAGCACTGTTTCGACAGGCGATAGCATTCCGTCACCTCGCCACAATCGACCGTGCCCCCACCAGCCAGCGCCTTTTCGCAACGCGCGCTTAGCGCAGCCAGATCCTGAAACCCCAGGTTCAGCGCCGAGCCTTTGATGAAATGCAGAATCTCGGGCAATGCGTCCGCTAATCCGCCAGTTGTCAGCTTGGCGATTTCTTCATCCGTCTCCTCCAGAAACAGGTCGACAACCTCGTCAAAGGCATCATCGCCGACCTCTGTTTTCAACTCTACAACGCGGTCCCAATCAATCATGCCACCCCTCCGGCTTGCCGCGCACCCCACGTGACCAGAGTGACCGGCATAAGTTACGCAGTTGCTAATGGCGCCGGGAATTTGGCTGGCATTTTAGCGTTCACGCGGTGTTAAGCCGGGGCTGTCATGACTGAGTCGCAGTGGCAGACAAACCGGGGCTTTCGTGACAATCGCCGAGAAACATTCGCTGGCATCGATGCCTGATGCCGTGGCCACCTCACCAAAGGTGGTGCTGTTGGTGGATGACAGCCGCGCCCAGCGGCGCATCTTGCGCGCGTCGCTGATGCGCTGGGGCTATGACGTGGTCGAGGCCGGTTCGGGCGGCGAGGCGCTGGATATCTGCCGTCAGCGACAGATCGATTTCATCATCAGCGACTGGATGATGCCCGGCATGACCGGGTTGGATTTCTGCGCCCGGTTTCGCGCCCTGTCGCGCGATACTTACGGGTATTTCATCTTGCTGACCTCGAAATCGGAAACCGGCGAGATCGTGAACGGGCTGGAGATCGGCGCCGATGATTTTCTGACGAAACCGGTGAATGCCAGCGAGCTGCGCGCGCGGCTGATCGCGGGCGAACGCGTATTGATGATGGAGCACGAGCTGAATCGCAAAACGCAGATGATCAGCGCGGCACTGAACGAATTGCAGCTGCTCTATGACACCATTGATCGCGACCTGACCCAGGCGCGCAAGATCCAGGAGTCATTGGTGCCAGAGCGGCACTGCCAATTCGGCAAGACGCAGGTTTCGATGCTGATGAAACCCTGCGGCCATGTGGGCGGCGATCTGGTCGGGGTGTTCTCGCCGGGGCCGCGCCGGCTGGGGTTCTACAATGTCGACGTGTCGGGCCACGGGGTGACTTCGGCGCTGATGACGGCGCGGCTGGCCGGCTATCTGAATGCGCAGTTCCTGGAACAGAACATCGCGCTTGAACGTCGCTTTGATCGCTTCTTTGCCCTGCGTCCGCCCGACGAGGTGGCGCTGTTGCTGAACGAGCGGTTATTGGCGGATTCGGGGGTCGAGGAATATTTCACCATGGCCTATGGCATCGCCGATTTGGCCACCGGGCAGATCAAGCTGGTGCAGGCCGGGCATCCGCACCCGATGGTGCAACGCGCCGATGGCCGGATCGAATTTGTCGGTGACGGTGGCGTGCCGGTCGGGCTGATTCCGGGGGCCGAGTATGAATCGTTCGAGATCCGGCTTAGCCCGGGCGATCGTCTGCTGTTGTATTCCGACGGGTTCACCGAGGCAGAGGCCGACGGTGAGATGCTAGAGGAAAACGGTCTGCGCGAGATGATCAGCCATGCGCATCGCCTGTCGGGGCCCGAAGTTCTGGATGATCTCTACTGGCAACTGACAGAGCGACAGGGCAGCGCGCCGATGGCGGATGACGTGTCGGCCGTGCTGATCGAATACGGAGGGCCGTGATCACAGCAACATCCGGGCAAAATGACGGTCGCCGGCATTGCCCAACAGATTGGCGGCGCGGGCCACCGGCACGACGACGGCGCGATGCCCCGGTTCGCTGGGCAGATCCAGTTGCCGCACCGGGCGGGCGAGGTAGATATGACAGACCTTCTCGGCCCAGATTTCATATTCGGGCATATAGGTGAACCGCCGAAAGGCCCCGATCCGCCGGGGCGCCGCGATGCGCCAGCCGGTTTCCTCGATTACCTCGCGATGTAGTGCGGCGGTCGGGGATTCGCCGGGGTCGATACCGCCGCCGGGCAGCTGGAATTCCGGGTAGGGATAAGCCTGATGGGTGAGCAACAGGCCGTTGCCCATGGGCAGCAGCGCATAGGCGCCATGGCGCACCCGATAGGGCTTTCCGGCCTGAACCGCCTCGCCAAACCGTCTGATCATGCTGCCCCCTTGGTGTGTCTGGTTGTGCCGCCTATATAGTCGCGGTATGCCAAGCACAGGCACGCAAGGAAACCCCATGTCTTTCGGATCTCAAATCGCCTGGGACGATACAGTCCTGCCCTTCCAGTTGGATCGCTCGGATATCCGTGGCCGTGTTGCCCGGCTTGACGGGGTGTTGGATCAGGTTTTGGCGCAACATGATTATCCGCCCGCGATCGAGGCTTTGGTTGCCGAGGCCGCGCTGCTGACGGCGCTGATCGGGCAGACGATCAAGCTGCGGTGGAAGCTGTCGTTGCAGGTGCGCGGCGATGGGCCAGCGCGGCTGATTGCCACTGATTACTATGGCCCGACCGAGGACGGCCGCTCGGCCCGGGTGCGGGCCTATGCGTCTTATGACGAGGATCGGCTTGACCCGGTTGCGGCAGATCCGTTCAGCCAGATCGGCAAGGGCTATCTGGCAATCCTGATCGACCAGGGCGAGGGCATGGTGCCCTATCAGGGCATCACGCCGATCGCCGGCGGGTCGCTTGCCTCTTGCGCCGAGACCTATTTCGCCCAGTCCGAACAGCTGCCGACGCGGTTCGCGCTTAGCTTTGGCCGCTCGACCCTGGCTGGGCAAGGCGAACATTGGCGCGCGGGCGGGGTGATGTTGCAGCATATGCCCAAGGCCTCGCCGCATGTGGCGCAAGAGGGTGGTTCGGGCGATGGCGGCCTGTTGCGCGCGGCGGATATGCTGACCGGCGACGAAGAGGAAAACTGGATCCGCGCCAATACCCTGCTGGATACCGTCGAAGACCTGGAACTGATCGGCCCCTCGGTTCAGCCGACCGACCTGCTGATCCGCCTGTTTCACGAGGAACAGCCGCGGGTGTTCGATTCGCAGTCGATCAAGTTCGGCTGCACCTGTTCCGAAGAGCGTGTGCGCGAAAGCCTGTCGATCTACTCGGCCAAGGACATCGCGCATATGACCACGGACGAGGGCATCGTGACCGCCGATTGCCAGTTCTGCGGCGCGCATTACGTGCTTGATCCCGAAACGCTGGGGTTCGAGGCCGACAAGGGGGCGCCGGGTGACGACGACTGACACCCTGTCGCGCCTGCGCGCCGCGCTAACGATGCCCGGTGACGGGTCGTCCGACTTCGACCTTAACCCGCAATATGCCCCGCCGCCGGGGCGGGTGCTGCGCCCGGCTTCGGTGCTGGTGGGCGTGACCACCTATCATGACAGGCCGCGCGTGCTGCTGACCAAGCGGTCGTCGCGGCTGAAACACCACCCCGGCCAGATTGCCTTTCCGGGCGGCAAGCAGGATGACATCGATGCCGGCCCGGTCGAGGCGGCGCTGCGCGAGGCGCGCGAAGAAGTTGGCTTGCCCTCTGAAAACGTGACCATTCTGGGCACGCTGCCGTCCCATGAAACCGTCACCAGCTTTACCGTAACCCCGGTTTTCGGCCTGATTCATCAAGAATTTCGCCCGATCCCCGAGGCCGGAGAGGTGGATGAGGTCTTTACCGTACCGCTGGCGCATGTGATCGACCCGGCGCAATTTGTTGTGCAATCGCGGATGTGGTTGGGGCAACGGCGGTATTATTACACCGTTCCCTTTGGCCCCTATTACATCTGGGGTGCCACGGCCCGCATTCTGCGTGGGCTGGCGGCGCGCATGGCCGACTGATGCGCATCTCTGAGGCCTGGATCAGCGCGCCCGAGACCCGCGCGGTCTGTGCGGCGCTGACCGATGCGGGCTATCAGGCGTTGTTTGTCGGGGGTTGTGTGCGCAATGCGCTGTTGGGGGCGCCGGTCAGCGATCTGGATATCGCCACCGATGCCCGCCCGGAACAGGTGATGGATGTGGTGCGCGCCGCCGGTTTGGCGGCGGTGCCCACGGGCATTGATCATGGCACGGTGACGGTGGTTTCGAACCACGTCCCGCACGAGGTCACAACCTTTCGCCGCGATGTCGAAACCGACGGGCGGCGCGCGGTGGTGGCCTATGCCGATGGTCCCGAGGCCGACGCCCATCGCCGCGACTTCACCATGAACGCGCTTTATGCCCGCCCCGATGGGCAGATCATCGACCCGCTGGGCGGGTTGGCTGATTTGCAGGCGCGGCGGGTGCGGTTCATCGACGATGCCGAGATGCGCATCCGCGAAGATTACCTGCGCATCCTGCGGTTCTTTCGGTTTCACGCCTGGTATGGCGATCCGCAGGCCGGGCTGGATGCTGACGGGTTGGCGGCCTGTGCGGCGTTTTCGGCTGGAATAGAGACACTTTCGCGCGAACGCTTGGGCGCCGAGATGAAAAAGCTGCTTTCGGCGCCCGATCCGGGGCCGTCGGTCGCGGCAATGGCGCAGGCCGGAGTGTTGGCGCGGGTTTTGCCGGGGGCCGATGCGCGCGCCCTGCCGGTTTTGCTGCATCTTGAAGAGGGCGTTGCGCCTGATGCAATCCGTCGCCTGGCTGTGCTGAGTGGCCAGGACGTGGCTGCGGCCTTGCGGCTTAGTCGCGACGAGGCGGCGCGACATGAACGGTTGCGCGAGGCGATCGGGTCGGCCGATGGGCCGGGGGCGCTGGGCTATCGGCTGGGCACGGATGAGGCGCGCGATGCGCTGATGCTGCGCGGTGCGCTTTTTGAGCAGCCCTTGCCGCAGGGCTGGCAGGCCGCCGTGGCCCAAGGCGCGGCGGCAGAGTTCCCAATCAAGGCCGCCGATCTGATGCCCGCGCTGCAAGGCCCGGCGTTGGGCGCGCGGCTGAGGTTGTTGGAACAGAGATGGATCGCGTCGGGGTTCGCGCTGGGCCGCGATGAATTGCTAGGAATCACGGAATGAGCGTTACGATTCAACGGCTTGGCCATCTTGGTGACGGGGTGGCCGATGGCCCGGTTTTCGTGCAGCTGGCCCTGCCGGGCGAGGTGGTCGAGGGCGAGATCACCGATGGTCGCATCGCGCAGCCTCGGATTATGACGCCGTCGCCTGATCGGGTGCGCCCGCCCTGCGCACATTACAAGTCTTGCGGGGGTTGCACGCTGCAACATGCCAGCGACGGGTTTGTTGCCGATTGGAAGCAGAGTGTGGTCGAGGCCGCGCTGCGGGCGCAGGGGCTGTCGGCGCCGATGCGGCCTGTGATCACATCGCCCGCGCAATCGCGGCGGCGCGCGACCCTGGCCGGGCGACGGACGAAAAAAGGCGTGATCCTGGGGTTTCATGCGCGGGCCTCGGATACGGTGGTGCCGATCCCCGATTGCCGGCTGCTGCATCCCGACCTGATGGCCGCGCTGCCGATGCTCGAGGCGCTGATCCCGATCGGCGGGTCGCGCAAGGGCGAGATCAGCTTTACCCTCACCCGGTCCGAGGCCGGAATTGACCTGGCCGTGCGCAACGCCAAGCCGTTGGACGGGCCGCTTTGGGCCGAGTTAGGCACGTTTTCGCAGCAATATGATCTGGCCCGGCTAAGCTGGAATGGCGAACTTGTGGTCGAACGCCGCGCACCTGCGCAGCGGTTCGGCAAGGCGGTGGTCGTGCCGCCCGCCGGTGCGTTCTTGCAGGCGACCGAGGCCGGGCAGGCGGCGCTGACCGATGCGGTGATCGAGGCCGCCGGGCCGGCGAAATCGGTGGCCGATCTGTTTGCCGGGTCGGGCACGTTTTCGCTGCCGCTGGCCGAACGGGCCGAGGTGCATGCCGTCGAGGGCGAGGCCGAGATGATGGCCGCGCTGGATCGGGGCTGGCGCCAGGCGCAGGGGCTGCGCCGGGTCTCGACCGAAACCCGCGACCTGTTTCGCCGCCCGCTTATGCCGGACGAGCTAAAGCGATTCGATGCCGTGGTCATCGACCCGCCCCGCGCTGGGGCCGAGGCCCAGATGCGCCAAATCGCCCGCTCCGAGGTGCCGGTTGTGGCGGCAGTGTCGTGCAACCCGGTGACATTCGCGCGCGACGCGGCGTTGCTGGTGGGTGCGGGGTACGTGCTGGACTGGGTGCAGGTGGTCGATCAGTTTCGCTGGTCGCCGCATATCGAACTGGCCGCGAAATTCAGCCGGGGCTGATACGCGGGGGATTCAAGCCCGCCCGCAAATGCGGTATAAGCGCCGCAACAAAAAACGAGGCAAGGCAGTATTCCATGTTCACCCGGCGCGAGCTTGTTCTTTCCGGTGCGGCTTTGGCCCTGACGGGCTGTGCATCCAGCCCGCAAATACCGCGGTATGATGGCCCCGAGGTCACGCGCGTGGTGGTGATGAAGGCCAACCGGCGCATGTATCTGATGCATCACGAGAAAATCCTCGAGAAATACGATGTGTCGTTGGGGTTCGCACCCGAAGGCGACAAGCAGTTCGAAGGCGATGGCCGCACCCCCGAGGGCCGCTATCTTATCGACCGGCGCAACCATCGCAGCCAGTTCCACCTGTCCTTGGGCATCTCATACCCCAACACCGCCGATGTGGCGGCGGCGCAGGCCCTGGGGAAAAAGCCGGGCGGTGATATCTTTATTCACGGCCAGGCAGGCAAGCATAAGGGCAAGCCGCGCGACTGGACGGCGGGGTGTATCTCGGTCACGGATCGCGAGGTTGAACAGGTGTGGTCGATGGTGCCCAACGGCACCATCATCGACATCTTTCCCTAAGGGTCAGAACCCGGCGGTGGCCGACAGGCCGGTGCCCGCGCCGGTGACCATGGTCCACCAGATCTTGCCGTTGGGTTCCTGGAAGAAGGCAAAGCCCAGGTCGCGGGCGCGCGCATCCATCACCACGTTGGCGGTGTCGGGCTGTTCCATCCAGGCGGCCAGGGTTTCCAGCTCGGTCTCGTAGGTTTCCGAGATGTTTTCGCCCAGCATCGTGCCCGGATAGCCGGCGCGCTGAACGCGGTCGATCGGCGACGAGCCGTTCGAGCCGAAATGCCACGGCCGGTTCTGCACCGACATGTCGCGCGAATGGGTGGCGGCGGCGGCGTTCAGCTGGGCGTTCAGCTGCAGCGGCGCAACCCCGCGCACCTGGCGCAGAGCGTTGACCGAATCAAGCATGCGATACTGGATCTTGGCCGTGTCACCTGCGGCAATGCGATAGACGCGCGGCAAGGGTTTGCCATCCGGCCCGTATTGCGGCGCGGTGGTGGTACAGGCCGCCAGCGTGAAGGCGGCAAAGATGACGGTCGAAAACAGACGCAGCATGGGCGGAACCTCTTATTTGTCCCACCTCTAGCCCGAAGCGTGGCATGGTTCAAACGGTTCGATGATGGGCGGCCAAGAACCGCGTGTTTGATTTGCGACTGAGGCGCTAAAGCCATAAGATACCGCGAAACAGGGCCACAAGCTGGAGCATGTGATGGGTAAGGGGTCGTTTGATATCAATAGCCGCCGGGCGTTTCTGGCGGGGGGCGCGGCCCTTTTGTCTGGTGTGGCCCGGCCATCGCTGGCGCAGGATCTGCCCGGTTCGGTCGAGATCGAGGCCGAGGTGTCGAGCATCGTTCGGCACAACATTTCCAGCTTCCGCACCCTGCAATGGGAGCCTTATTTTGCCAATCTCAAGGGCGGCGCGATTCTGGTCGATACGACCTCGCGCGCGCTGCATTACTGGTCGGCGGATGGCGAGACCTACAAGCTGTATCCCACCAGCGTGCCGCTGTCAGAGGAGCTGACCCGTCGTGGCCGCACCTCGGTGGTGCGCAAGGTCGAGGGCCCCGAATGGCGACCCACCCCGTCGATGAAAAAGCGCAACCCCGAATGGCCCGACTATGTCGGCCCCGGCCCCGACAACCCGCTGGGCACCCACGCGCTGTATCTGGGATGGACCTATTACCGCATCCACGGCACCCATGACACGCGCAAGATCGGGCGCCGTTCGTCGAATGGTTGTATCGGTCTCTATAACGAGCATATTTCCGAGCTGTTCGGCTATGCCAAGGTGGGCACACAGGTGTTGCTGATTTGACCACATATTTGCAACTTTGAACGCTGGACAAAAACGCCAGTTGAAATATCTTTTTCTTCCTGTTTAGTGATGTTTACATACACGCTTTGTGTTCGCGCGGCGAAAGGTTCGCCCGTGTTCCCATTCTGGAGTGAAAAAATGAAGAAACTTGTTCTCGCTGCTGCCCTGACCGCTGCTGCCTCGACCGCCTATGCCGGCAACATGGCCGAGCCGGTGATGGAGCCCGAAGTTATCGTCGAAGAAACCTCGTCGTCGGCTGGCGGCATGGTTGTTCCGCTGCTGCTGCTGCTGGCTGTTGCCGCGATCGCGTCGAACTAATCAGCGCACGCTACGATCTACGAAAAGGGCGGTGGTTTCACCGCCCTTTTTGCTTGTCTGGTCAGCTGATCCAGCCGCGCAGGTTTTCGCGCACCACATCGGCCAGCATCGCGATATGGGCGGGTTCGTCGTTGAGGCACGGGATATAGGTGAACTCCTGCCCGCCCGCGTGCTCAAAGCTTTCGCGGATTTCCTCGTTGATCTCTTCCAGCGTCTCGATGCAATCGGCGGAAAAGGCCGGGGCGATGACGGCGATGCGCTTGATGCCCTCTTCGCGGGCCAGGCGGGCGACCTCTTCGACGGTATAGGGGCGCAGCCATTCCTCGGGGCCGAAAACTGACTGAAAGGTGGTGCCGATCTGGGCGTCAGACCAGCCCAGCCGCTCGCGCAGCAGGCGCGTGTTTTTCTGGCACTGGCAGTGATACGGGTCGCCCTGCATCAGGTACCGTTTCGGCATGCCGTGATACGACACGATCAGCTTTTCCGGCGCATTCGGCAGGTCGGCATAGGCGCGCTCGACCGATTGGGCCAGCGCGTCGATATAGGCGGGGTTGTCGAAATAGGGCGCGACCGTGCGCGCGGCGGGCTGCCAGGGCTGATCCATCAGCGCGCGAAAGAACTGGTCATTCGCGGTGGCCGAGGTGGCGCCGGCGTAATGCGGGTAAAGCGGGAAGAACAGGATCTTTTGACAGCCGGCATCGACCATCTCCTGCACCTTGGATTTGGTCGAGGGGTTGCCGTAGCGCATACAGAAATCAACCAGCACTTCGGCGCCATAGGTTTTCTCCAGCTCGGCGCGCAGGGCATCGGTCTGGTCGCGGGTGATGGTCATCAGCGGGCTTTCGCCCTTTTCCTCGTTCCAGATCGACTGATAGGCCTTGCCCGAGGAAAACGGCCGCTTGGTCAGGATGATCGCCTGCAACAGCGGCTGCCATTTCCATGACGGATAGTCGATCACCCGCTTGTCGGACAGGAATTCGTTCAGATACCGCCGCATGGGCCAGTAATCATAGCCGTCGGGCGTGCCCAGGTTGGCGATCAGAACGCCGATCTTGGGGCGCGGCAGGGCGGGATGATCCGCGGGGGCGTGGGCGGGTTTTTCCGTCATGTGGTCCTCGGCGGTTAAGGGTCTTGGTTCCGACATAACCCCATTTGGCGGCGGGTCAATCGCGCTTTGGGGTCGCGGGGTCGGGCAGGGTGATCTCGTTCGTGTTCAGGGCATCGGCCAGACGCACCTTTGCGCTGCCGGGGCGCAAGGGTTTCTGCTGGCTGTCATCGGGGGCCCATCCGGTCAGGAAAATCGTCTCGAACGTTGCCGGAATCCGCCCGTCGGGCTGGCTATAGGCCTCGTGATAGATACGGGCCATTTCGGCGAACAGGGCGCGGGGCGGTGTGGCGCGGTGGCGGTTGTGCAGGGCGTTGACCTCGCCCATGGCGCGCAGGTCGTCGATCAGGTGCAGGACCGACCGATAGGTCACCATCCGCGGCGCGCCATCGGCCACCGGCAGGGCAAAGCCCGCGCGTTGCAGCAGCGCGCCCAGGTCGCGGATCTCGCCCATCGGGGCAACGCGCGGCGACAGGCCGCCGGTCAGGGTGGATTCGGCCTGGGCCAGGGCGGCGCGCAATTCGTGCAGGGTATGGCCGCCGAACAGCACGCCCAGAAACAGCCCGTCGGGCCGCAGCGCGCGGCGACATTGCACCAGCTGCCCGACCGGATCATTCGCCCAGTGCAGGCCCATGGCGTGAATGACCAGGTCATGCGCGCCGGGTTCCAGCGCCAGGATGTCGTCATCGGCCACATGCACCGCGCCGGGGATGAGATCGGCCCAGACCTGCGGAAAACCCGACACGACGGCGGGGGCCGTAAAGGTTCTGTTAACCTCTGTCAGTCTTTCCTTGATCTCGTCGGCGGCGTCCTGATGCAGGAACAGGGCGGGCTCGGCCCGGCGCTGGGCGCGGGCGCGAAACCGGGCCAGCGCGGCGCGGTCGGTCAGGGTGGGGCTTTGGGTCATCGGCAATGTCCTTTGACCGCTATGTAGAAGGCATCGCATGAATTTGCAAAGCGCGCTTGAGATGATCTATCCGCCGACCTGCATTTCCTGCGGCGCGCTGGTCGAGGGCGCGTTCGGCCTGTGCGGGCCATGTTGGCGCGATACGCATTTCATCAACGGGCTGGTGTGTGATTGCTGCGGCGTGCCCCTGCCGGGCGAGGATAGTGACACATCTGTGCGTTGCGATGATTGCATGACGTTTGATCGCCCGTGGGCGCGGGGGCGGGCGGCGCTGGTCTATAAGGACAATGCGCGGCGGCTGGTTCTGGCGCTGAAACATGGCGACCGGGCCGATCTGGCGCGGCCGGGGGCGGGGTGGATGCTGCGGGCGGGGGCGCCGATTTTTCAGGATGGCATGCTGGTCGCGCCGATTCCGCTGCATCGCTGGCGGCTGTTGCGGCGGCGGTATAACCAGTCCGCCCTGCTATCGGCGCGGATCGCGGCGGGCACGGGCTATGAGCATTGCCCCGACCTGCTGATTCGCGCGCGCCGCACCGAGAGCCAGGACGGCAAGGGCCATGACGCCCGTTTTTCCAATCTGGCCGGGGCGATCCGGGCGAATCCGCGTCGTATCGGGCGGCTGGCGGGGCGGCATGTGCTGTTGATCGACGATGTGATGACCTCTGGCGCGACGATGACGGCCGCCAGCCACGCCTGTTTTGCCGCAGGTGCGAAAAATGTGTCGGTTCTGGTCTTGGCGCGCGTTGCGAAAGAGCTTTGACGCCCTATATCTTGGCGCGAAGCAGAGGATACCCGAGATGAAAACCATCGAGATTTATACCACCCCCACCTGCGGCTATTGCCGCCGCGCCAAGATCCTGCTGGCCGAAAAGGGCGTGTCTTATGTCGAGATCGATGTGGCCGGCGACCCCGACAAGCGTGCCGCGATGACGCAGCGCGCCCTTGGTGGCCGCACCGTGCCGCAGATTTTCATCGACGGGCAGCATGTCGGCGGTTGCGACGAGTTGTATGCGCTGGACCGGGCTGGCAAGCTTGACCCGATCCTGGCCGCCTGATCGGTGCGGGCCGGGCTGATACAGCTGACATCGGGCGACGATCCTGTCGCCAATCTGGCCGAGACCCAGGCGATGATCAGCCGGGCCGCCGAGGGCGGTGCCGGTTTCGTGCTGACGCCCGAGGCGACCAACTGTATCTCGACCAGCCGCAGTGTTCAGAATGAAGTGCTGCGGCACGAATCCGACGATGCCACCCTGGATGCACTGCGTGACCAGGCGGCGGCGCTGGGCATCTGGGTGTTGATCGGGTCTTTGGCGCTAAAGACCGATGACGCCGACGGGCGGTTCGCTAACCGGTCGTTCCTGATCGGGCCGGATGGGGCGATTGCCGCGCGTTATGACAAGATTCACATGTTTGATGTCGATATCGGCGATGGCGAGGTGTTTCGCGAATCTGATGCCTATCGGCCCGGTGATCGGGCCGTTGTAGCCGATACGCCCTTTGGCGCGCTGGGGCTGAGCGTCTGTTATGATCTGCGTTTTCCCTATCTTTACCGCGCCCTGGCCCATGCGGGCGCGCGGATACTGACGGTGCCGTCGGCCTTTCACCCGGTGACGGGTGCCGCGCATTGGCATGTGCTGTTGCGGGCGCGGGCGATCGAAACCGGCTGTTACGTGCTGGCCCCGGCCCAGACCGGCGATCATGCGATCCGGCAGGGCAGGCCGCGCCAATCCTATGGGCATAGCCTGGCAATTTCGCCCTGGGGCGAGGTTCTGGCCGATGCGGGCACCGAGAAGGGCGTGGTTTTCGTTGACCTCGACCCCGCGAACGTAGACAAAGCGCGGGGCCGCGTGCCCTCTTTGAACCATGATCACGATTTCAAGGCGCCCCAGTTGTGAACGACCAATCTGAAAATCTAGCCGTTTCGCTGTTCAGCGAATTGTTCATGGCGGATCAGCTGGCACGGTCGCGGCTGACCAAGGCGCTGCCGCGCGGGATGGAGCTAAGCCATTTCTCGGTGCTCAATCATCTGGCCCGCCTGGGCGAGGAACGCACCCCCGCGCAGCTGGCGCAGAACTTTCACGTGACGCGCGGGGCGATGACCAACACCTTGAACAAGCTGGAATGGGCCGGCCACGTGCATATCCGCCCCGACTGGGACGATGCGCGGCGCAAGCTGGTATCGGTCAGCCCGGCCGGCATCCAGGCGCGCAACGTGGCGATTCAGGCGATCGCGCCGCTGATTTCCGAGGTGGTCGACGATATCGGCGCCGACAAGGTGCGCGCCGCGCTGCCGGTGTTGCGGGCGCTGCGTCAGAAACTGGGCACCAGCGACAGCTAGGCCTCGGCCCGGCGCAGGCTGGCGGTGACATAGTTCACGGCCAGGTCGCGGTCGGAAATCGACCATTGCCAGCTGACCGGGTTGAACACGAACCCCTTGCGATCGACCGGATCAAGCCCGGCCCTTTTCAGCAGATCGAACAATTCGTCGGGGGTGATGAACTTGTTCCATTCATGGGTGCCCTTGGGCAGCCAGCGCATCACGTATTCGGCCCCCACAATCGCCATCATGAAGCTTTTGGCGTTGCGGTTGATGGTCGAACACAGGTGCAGCCCGCCCGGTTTCAACAGGTCGCGGCAGGCGGTCAGAAAGGCCAGCGGGTCGGCCACGTGCTCGATCACCTCCATGTTCAGCACCACGTCGAACCGTTCGCCGTCGGCGGCCAGGGCCTCGGCGGTGGTGTGGCGATAGTCGATGTCCAGCCCCGATTGTTCGGCATGAATGCGCGCCACGGGGATATTGCCCCCGGCGGCATCGGCGCCGATTACCGTGGCGCCCAGCCGGGCCATCGGTTCGGACAACAGCCCGCCGCCACAGCCGATATCCAGCAGGCGCAGCCCGGCAAAGGGTTTGGGCGCGGTCAGGTCGCGGCCAAACTCGGCGGCGATCTGGCGGGTGATGTAATCCAGCCGGCAGGGGTTCAGCATATGCAGCGGTTTGAACTTGCCATGCGGATCCCACCATTCGGCGGCCATCGCCTCGAATTTGGCGACCTCGGCGGTATCGACGGTGGTTTGCGTGGTGGTCATGTCTGTCTCCGCGGTTTTGCGCGTTTCACCCCTGTGCGGGCGTTTCGAGGCACTATATAGATTTGTTATGGACAAGTCCGCAGGCCAAAAGAGCGCAACGCAACTCCTTTATCCGCCGATCGAGCCCTTCGACAAGCGGATGCTGGATGTTGGCGGCGGTCATCAGATTTATGTCGAGCAATGCGGCAACCCCGGCGGCATACCGGTCGTGGTGCTGCATGGCGGCCCCGGCGGCGGGTGCAGCCCGGCGATGCGGCGCTATTTCGACCCCAAGGAATATCGCATCGTGCTGTTCGATCAGCGCGGCTGTGGCCGTTCGCGCCCGCATGCCAGCGTCGACGACAACACCACCTGGCACCTGGTGCGCGATATCGAGTTGATCCGCGAGACGCTGGGCATCGACCGCTGGGTCGTATTCGGCGGCAGCTGGGGCGCGACGCTGTCGCTGCTTTATGCGCAGGCGCACCCAGAACGGGTGGCGCATCTGATCCTGCGGGGCGTGTTCCTGATGACCCGGGCCGAGCTCGACTGGTTCTATGGCGGCGGCGCGGGGCAGTTCTGGCCCGATCTTTGGTCGCGGTTCGCCAGCATGATCCCGCTGGACGAGCAATCCGATATGATCGGCGCCTATCACAAGCGTCTGTTTTCCGGCGACCGGATGCTGGAAACCCGCTTTGCCCGCGCCTGGGCCGGCTGGGAAAACGCGCTGGCCACGATCGACCATGACGGCCCCGTGGGCGAGGCCCCGGCCGATTATGCCCGCGCCTTTGCCCGGCTGGAAAACCACTATTTCCGCCATCAGGGCTGGCTGGAACATGACCAGCAGATCCTGAACAACGTGCCGCTGATCAGCCACATACCGGCGACCATCGTGCAGGGCCGCTATGACATGGTCTGCCCGCCGGCCGCGTCGTGGAAACTGTCGGAACGCTGGAGCCGCGCCGAGTTGCGCTTGGTGCCCTTGGCCGGCCACGCGCTAAGCGAGCCGGGCATCACCGCCGAACTGATCCGCGCCACCCGTGCGGTGCAACGCCAGGCGGGGTTGCTGGGGTTCTAGGATTGCCCCTTGCAGACTCGGGGCATCGGGCGTATATCCCCCTTCAACAGCGGTGCGTTGGTTTCCACCCCGACGCTCCACCGGAGAGTTTCAACGGGCCGCGCGCCCGTTTTTTTGTGTTTGGACCATATGAACGACCTGATCGCCAAAGCCGCCATTGACCGGCGCCTCGCCGAGATTGTCCAGCCCGTGCTAGAGGGCATGGGCTATGAGCTGGTGCGCCTGCGTCTGATGGGTGGCAAGACCCATACGCTGCAAATCATGGCCGAGCGTCCCGAGGGCGGGATCGAGGTTGACGATTGCGCCGAGATTTCGACCGCCGTATCGGCTGTGCTGGACGTCGAGGACCCGATCGAGGAAAACTATACCCTTGAGGTGTCCAGCCCCGGTATCGACCGCCCGCTGACCCGGCTCAAGGATTTCGACACCTGGAGCGGCTATGAGGCCAAGATCGAGACTTCCGAGCTGATCGACGGGCGCCGCCGCTTCAAGGGCGCGCTGGCCGGCACCGAGGGCGACGAGGTTCTGATCACCATCGAGGATCAGGGCGACGATGTGACCATCGGGCTGAAATTCGACTGGCTGTCGGATGCCAAGCTGGTGCTGACCGACGATCTGATCCGCGACATGCTGCGCGCCCGCAAGGCCGCCGGCATCGTGGACGAAGACCAATTCGACGAGATTGAAACAACCGACGCTTCCGAGGAGGAGTGAGTGATGGCGATTACCTCTGCAAACCAGCTTGAGCTGTTGCAAACCGCCGAGGCCGTGGCCCGCGAAAAGATGATCGACCCCGATCTGGTGGTTCAGGCGATGGAAGAATCCCTGGCCCGCGCCGCCAAGTCGCGCTACGGCGCCGAGATGGACATTCGCGTGTCGATCGACCGCAAGACCGGCAAGGCGACCTTTACCCGCGTGCGCACCGTTGTCGCCGATGACGAGCTGGAAAACTATCAGGCAGAGCTGACCGTCGAGCAGGCCAAGCCGTATCTCGAAAATCCCCAGATCGGTGACGAGATCAGCGACGAGGTGCCGCCGGTGGAAATGGGCCGGATCGCCGCCCAGTCGGCCAAGCAGGTCATCCTGCAAAAGGTTCGCGAAGCAGAGCGCGACCGCCAGTTCGAAGAGTTCAAGGATCGTGCCGGCACCATCATCAACGGTGTCGTCAAGCGCGAGGAATACGGCAACGTCATCGTCGATATCGGCCGTGGCGAAGGCATCCTGCGCCGCAACGAAAAGATCGGCCGCGAAAGCTATCGCCCGAATGACCGCATCCGCTGCTACATCAAGGATGTGCGCCGCGAGGCCCGCGGCCCGCAGATCTTCCTGTCGCGCACCGCGCCGGAGTTCATGGCCGAGCTGTTCAAGATGGAAGTGCCCGAGATTTATGACGGCATCATCGAGATCAAGGCCGTCGCCCGTGACCCGGGTTCGCGCGCCAAGATCGCCGTGATCAGCTATGACAACTCGATCGACCCCGTGGGCGCCTGCGTTGGTATGCGCGGCAGCCGCGTGCAGGCCGTCGTGAACGAGCTGCAGGGCGAGAAGATCGACATCATTCCGTGGAACGAGGACCAGCCGACCTTCCTGGTGAACGCGCTGCAGCCGGCAGAGGTTTCCAAGGTGGTTCTGGACGAAGAGGCCGAGCGCATCGAGGTTGTCGTGCCCGACGAGCAGCTGTCGCTGGCCATCGGCCGCCGCGGTCAGAACGTGCGTCTGGCCAGCCAGCTGACGCATCTTGATATCGACATCATGACTGAAAGCGAAGAATCCGAGCGCCGCCAGGCCGAATTCGCCGAGCGCACCCAGCTGTTCATGGACAGCCTGGACCTGGACGAATTCTTTGCCCAGCTGCTGGTGTCCGAAGGCTTTACCAGCCTGGAAGAGGTCGCCTATGTCGACCTGGACGAGCTGCTGGTGATCGACGGTGTCGACGAAGGCACCGCCGAAGAGCTGCAGGCCCGCGCCCGCGATCATATCGACGCACTGAACCAGAAGGCGATGGAACGCGCCCGCGAACTGGGTGTCGAGGACAGCCTGGTTGAATTCGAAGGCCTGACCCCCCAGATGCTAGAGGCTCTGGCCGAAGACGGCGTGAAAACGCTGGAAGACTTTGCCACCTGCGCCGACTGGGAACTGGCCGGCGGCTGGACCACGGTGAACGGCGAGCGCACCAAGGATGACGGCATCCTGGAAAAATTCGACGTGTCGCTGCAAGAGGCCCAGGATCTGGTCATGAATGCCCGCATCGCGCTGGGCTGGGTCGATCCGGCTGATCTGGTGTCCGAGGACGATGCCGAGGCCGAGGGTGACGAAACCGAGGAGGCCGAGGCCTGATCTCAGGTCCGGAGGGCACGAACATGAGCCGCGGTGGCCAACATAACAAGCACGACGAACCCGAGCGGCGTTGTATCGCCACCGGCGAGGTGCAGCCCAAGGCCGGGCTGATCCGTTTCGTGGTTGGCCCGGGCGACGTGATCGTGCCCGACCTGCTGGGCAAGCTGCCCGGCCGGGGCATCTGGGTGGCCGCCGACCGTGCCGCGCTGGAAACCGCGATCAAAAAGCGGCTGTTCGCGCGCGGCGCCAAACAGGCGGTCAACGTGCCCGAGGATCTGTTTGCCCAGGTCGAGGCCGGGCTGGCCAAGCGCGTGGTCGAGGGGATCTCGCTGGCGCGCAAGGCCGGGCTGGCGGTGGCCGGGTATGAAAAGGTTAAAAACTGGCTGATGGGGGGGAACGCCGACGTTCTGATCCAGGCCAGTGACGGGTCCGAAAGGGGCAAGTCCAAGCTGCGGCTGCCCTCGGATACGTCTGTTTTTATAGGCTGTCTGACTGCCGATGAATTGGGTTTGGCTTTCGGACGGGAACATGTGATACATGGCGCGCTTGCGGCTGGCGGACTCACACGACGTGTTGTAGAGGATGCTGCCAAACTTGCGGGCGTTCGCAAAGTGAGCGGGGGCAAGGCCTCCGGGAAGGGTGTTAAGACCACATGAGCGATAGTGACGGCAAAAAAACTCTCGGTATCCGCGGCGGTCCGCGGTCTGGCCAGGTAAAGCAAAGCTTTAGCCATGGACGGACCAAGAATGTCGTGGTCGAGACCAAGCGCAAGCGCGTTGTCGTGCCCAAGCCGGGCGCGGCAAAGGCCGGTGCCGGTTCGCCGCAGTCGGGGGATCCCTCGAAGCGCCCCGCAGGCATTTCCGATGCCGAGATGGAGCGCCGTCTGAAAGCTCTGGCCGCGGCCAAGGCGAACGAGGCCGATGAGGCGCGTCAGCGCGCCGAAGATGAAAAGCGCCGCGAGGAAGATCGCCAGCGCCGCCGCGAAGAGGCCGAGGCCAAGGAACGCGAGCAGCGCGAGATCGAAGAAGCCGCGCGCCGCAAGGCCGAGGAAGAAGAGCGCGAAAAGCGCGAGGCCGAAGAGGCCCGCAAGCGTGCCGCAGCCGCCCCCAAGGCGGCCGAGCCGCAGCAGCCGCCCGCTTCGCCCGCAGATGCCGAAGCCGAGGCCAGCCGTGGTGGCGCTGCTGCCAAGGCCGCGCCGCGCAAGGTCGAGCGCGAGCGCGCCGATGATCGTCCGCGTGGCAACAAGGCCCGCGACGATAACCGCCGCTCGGGCAAGCTGACCGTCAACCAGGCCCTGTCGGGCGAGGGTGGCCGTCAGCGGTCGATGGCCGCGATGAAACGCAAGCAAGAGCGCATGCGCCAAAAGGCCATGGGCGGCGCGCAGGAACGCGAAAAGATCGTGCGTGATGTGCAGGTTCCCGAAACCATCGTGGTCTCGGAACTGGCCAACCGCATGGCCGAACGCGTGGCTGACGTGGTCAAAGAGCTTATGAAAATGGGCATGATGGTCACGCAGAACCAGTCGATCGACGCCGATACGGCCGAGCTGATCATTGAGGAATTCGGCCACCGCATCGTGCGCGTGTCGGATGCCGATGTGGAACAGGTCATCGACTCGGTCGAGGACAAGCCCGAAGATCTTGAATCGCGTCCGCCGGTGATCACCATCATGGGTCACGTCGACCACGGCAAGACCTCGCTGCTGGATGCGATCCGCAACGCCAAGGTTGTCGCGGGCGAGGCCGGCGGCATCACCCAGCATATCGGCGCTTACCAGGTGAAAACCGACAGCGGCGCGGTGCTGAGCTTCCTCGATACGCCCGGCCACGCGGCGTTCACCTCGATGCGTGCCCGTGGTGCGCAGGTGACCGATATCGTGGTTCTGGTGGTTGCGGCCGATGACAGCGTCATGCCGCAGACCATCGAGGCCATCAACCACGCCAAGGCGGCCGGTGTGCCGATGATCGTGGCGATCAACAAATGCGACAAGCCCCAGGCCGACCCGATGAAGGTGCGGACCGAGCTGTTGCAGCACGAAGTGGTCGTCGAGGCCATGTCGGGCGAAGTGCAGGATGTCGAGGTTTCGGCCCATACTGGCCAGGGCCTGGACGAACTGCTGGAAGCGATCGCGCTGCAGGCCGAGATCCTCGAGCTCAAGGCCAACCCCAAGCGCGCCGCGCTGGGTGCCGTGATCGAGGCTCAGCTGGACGTGGGCCGCGGCCCCGTTGCCACCGTTCTGGTTCAGAACGGCACGCTGCGCCAGGGCGACATCTTTGTCGTCGGCGAGCAGTGGGGCAAGGTGCGTGCGCTGGTCAACGATCAGGGTGACCGTGTGCAAGAGGCCGGGCCGTCGGTTCCGGTCGAGGTTCTGGGCCTGAACGGCACGCCCGAGGCGGGCGATGTTCTGAACGTGGTCGAGACCGAGGCGCAGGCCCGCGAGATCGCCGAATACCGCCACCAGGCGGCCAAGGACAAACGTGCCGCTGCCGGTGCCGCCACCACGCTGGATCAGCTGATGGCCAAGGCCAAGGAAGACGAAAGCGTCTCCGAGCTGCCGGTGCTGGTCAAGGCCGACGTGCAGGGTTCGGCCGAGGCGATCGTTCAGGCGATGGAAAAGATCGGCAACGAAGAGGTGCGCGTGCGCGTGCTGCATGCCGGTGTGGGTGCCATCACCGAAACCGATGTCGGCCTGGCCGAAGCGTCGGGCGCGCCGATCGTGGGCTTCAACGTGCGTGCCAATGCGCCCGCGCGGAATGCTGCCAACCAGAAGGGCGTGGAAATCCGCTATTACTCGGTCATCTATGACCTGGTGGATGACATCAAGGCCGCTGCGTCTGGCCTGTTGTCGGCCGAGATCCGCGAGAACTTTATCGGTTACGCCGAGATCAAAGAGGTCTTCAAGGTGTCGGGCGTCGGCAAGGTTGCCGGCTGTCTGGTGACCGAGGGCGTCGCCCGCCGCAGCGCCGGTGTGCGCCTGCTGCGCGACAACGTCGTGATCCACGAAGGCACGCTGAAAACGCTCAAGCGCTTCAAGGACGAAGTCAAAGAGGTGCAGTCGGGCCAGGAATGCGGCATGGCCTTTGAAAACTACGACGATATCCGCCCCAGCGATGTCATCGAGATTTTCGAGCGCGAAGAGGTCGAGCGTCAGCTCGACTGATCGCAGCCCTCAGTGCAGACATGAAAAAGGACGGCCCCGCGGCCGTCCTTTTTGTCTTCCATGAGTGGTAATGCCTCAGGCCGCAGACCGGCCTTTTACGGGGCGTCCCTCGTATATTTTTTCGCCAACGCGCACCTGAATGTTGCCGTTGGCCATCTTGCGTACGAAAGCCCCTTGTATCGAAACACAGCTTCCGATCGTGATCGTTCTGATCATGTGCGACCCCACTTTCGCAAACATGAAGATTTGTGACAGTTTGGAGACAATACACAAAATCTGCGAAAAATCATCCGATTATTTGGGCAGATCTGGGGAATCCGCCCATGAAATCGTTGCAAACGTAAGAAATTGCGGCGAGCGCGCTACAGCCAGTCGCGCAATACGGGAATTAGGGGCTCGTCTGCTGGCGGCATAGGATAGTTGCGCAGATCATTGGGGCGCACCCATTTCAGCGCCTGGCCTTCGCGGGCCTGGGGGATTCCCTGCCATTTGCGGCAGGCGAAAACCGGCATCAGCAGGTGAAAGTCGTCATAACTGTGGCTGGCAAAGGTCAGCGGCGCCAGGCAGCTCTGCCAGGTGTCGATGCCCAGCTCTTCTTGCAGCTCACGGATCAGCGCGGCCTCGGGGGTTTCGCCGGGTTCGACCTTGCCGCCGGGAAATTCCCACAGACCAGCCATGGATTTCCCCTCGGGGCGCTGCGCCAGCAGCACCCGCCCGTCAATGTCGATCAGCGCAACCGCCGAGACCAGAACCGTTTTCACGACCGGTAATCCGCGTTGATGTCGATATAGCGATGGGTCAGGTCGCAGGTCCACACGGTGGCCTTGCCGCGGCCGAGGCCCATGTCGACGCCGAACACCAGGTCGGGGTTCTTCATGTAGGCGGCGCAGTCGGCCTCGGAATAGCTGGACGAGACCCAGCCCTTCTCGGCCACGACCAGATCGCCGAACCGGATCGACAAAGTATCGCGGTCGGCCTTGGCGCCGGCCTTGCCCACGGCGGCGACGATGCGGCCCCAGTTGGGGTCTTCGCCGGCGGCGGCGGTTTTCACCAGCGGCGAGTTGGCGATCGACATGGCCACCTTGCGAGCGTCGGCATTGCTGGCGGCGCCGGTCACGGCAACCTCGATGAACTTGGTGGCGCCTTCGCCGTCACGCACCACCTGGTGGGCCAGGTCCATCATCACGGATTTCAGCGCGGCGGCGAAATCACGGGCCGGCTTGGCGCGCATGTCGGTGATTTCGGGCGCCTCGGACTGGCCGGTGGCGGCCAGCAACAGCGTATCCGAGGTCGAGGTGTCGCTGTCGACGGTGATGTTGTTGAAGGTCTCGTTGGTCAGGCGCGACAGGATGCGCTGTAGCGGGGCGCGGGCGATTTTCGCGTCGGTAAAGATATAGACCAGCATCGTCGCCATGTCGGGCGCGATCATGCCCGACCCTTTGGCGATGCCGGCGATATTGACGGTCTTGCCGTCGATCTCAAAGCTGGCGGTCGAGGCCTTGGGGAAGGTGTCGGTCGTCATGATCGCGCGGGCGGCGTCGGCCATGGCGGTTTCCGACAGGTTGGCGGTCAGGTCTTCCAGCGCGGCGGTGATGCGGTCATGCGGCAGCGGCTCGCCGATCACGCCGGTCGAGGACGAGAACACCCGGCTTTGCGGCACCTGGGTCGCGGCGGCGACGCCAGCGGTGACGGCCTCGACCGCCTTGCGGCCATTGTCGCCGGTAAAAGCGTTGGCGTTGCCCGCGTTGACGATGATCGCGGCGCCCGCGCCGTCATCGGCCAGGCCGATCTTGGATTCGCAATCCAGCACCGGCGCGGCGCGGGTGGCCGAGCGGGTAAAGGCCCCGGCCATCTGCGTGCCGGGCGCCAGCCGTGCCAGCATCACGTCGACCCGGCCCTTGTAGCGCACACCGGCGGCGATGGCGGCAAACTCGGCGCCCTTGATGATCGGCAGATCGGGCAT
This sequence comes from Actibacterium sp. XHP0104, assembly GCF_025751515.1. Taxonomy (GTDB): domain Bacteria; phylum Pseudomonadota; class Alphaproteobacteria; order Rhodobacterales; family Rhodobacteraceae; genus Actibacterium_D. Next base: position 176,018 of record NZ_JAOWLE010000004.1, on the reverse strand, counting down.
GCCGGCGGGGGCCAGCGGCGAGATGATCTGCAGCTTTTCCTTGGGCGCCTCGACTTTGGCCTTGGCCTTCTTCTTGGTCTTCACCTTCTTGCTCAGCTTGGCGACTTCGCGCTCAAAGGCTTCGACCTCGCGTTTGGTGACGGACTTGGATTTGGATTTGTCTTTCTTGGGCATGCTCTATCCCTAACAAGTTACTCGGCCAGCAGATCCCGGTTGCGCAGCTGCGCGGGGTCGATCTCTAGCTCGTTGCGCACAACATCTGCTTTTTCAACGATTTCATCAATGGCCTGCGTGACGACCTCTTGTTGAATCTGGGCGACCAGCTGATCGCGCACCAGGTCCAGTTCCGGGGCCTCTTTGGCACGGGTTTCATTCAGAATTACGACATGCCAGCCGAACTGCGTCTGCACCGGTTCCGAGATCTGCCCGACCTCAAGCGCAAGCACCGCGTCTTCGAAGGGTTTCACCATCGCGCCCTCGCCGAACCAGCCCAGCGCGCCGCCCGAGGGGCCGGACGGCCCGACCGATTTTTCCTTGGCCAGCTCGGCGAAATCGGCGCCGCCATCCAGCGCGGCCTTCAGCTCTTTCGCGGCGTCTTCGGTTTCGACCAGGATATGCGAGGCGTTGTATTCGGTTTCAGACCCGATATCGGCGAATTCCTTGTCATAGGCGGCCTGCACGGCCTCTTCGGTGACAGCATCGGCGACGATCTTGCTTAGCGCCTCGCTGGCCATGAAGGACAGGCGTTCGTTGGCCAGCGCCAGTTCGGCCTCGCGGCTCAGCTGGCCCTCGATGGTCTGGGCGACGGCGGTCTGGCGCACCAGCTGGTCCAGCACGGCCTGATACAGCACGTCGTCGGGCATGGCCTGGTATTCGCCGGGCAGCTGCGCGGTCATCACGATCATCTGGCCCAGGGTGATATCGGTGCCGCCGACGCTGGCGATCACGGTGTCTGCAGTGGGCTCGTCGGCCAGGGCGGGCAGGGCAAGGCCGACCGCCAGCGTGGCAACCATCGCGGATTTCATCAGATTCGGCATCTTGGCAACTCCTTTTCCGGCCACCTGACCCGGCGGCGTTGACACTCTATGGGTGGGCGCTTACATCGCTTCAAGGTCCGAAAGTGCCGGACCGCCCTTTTTTCATTGCCCTACCTAAGCGGGGCAGCCGGGGTGGGCAAGGCGTTCGCTTTCACGATCCCGACAAAGACCACCACGCGGAGTAAACATGCTGGGCATCGGAACCATCGCCAAAAAGGTATTTGGCACACCGAACGACCGTAAAGTCAAAGCCACCAAACCGATCGTGGACAAGATCACCGCGCTAGAGCCAGATTTCGTGGCGCTGAGCGATGAGGGTCTGAAGGAAAAAACCCGCGAGCTGGCGCAGCGCGCGCAGGACGGCGAAAGCCTGGACGCCCTGCTGCCCGAGGCCTTCGCCAACTGCCGCGAGGCGGCGAAACGGGCGCTGGGCCTGCGCGCATTCGACACCCAGCTGATGGGCGGCATTTTCCTGCATGAGGGCAATATCGCCGAGATGAAGACCGGCGAGGGCAAGACCCTGGTCGCCACCTTCCCGGCCTATCTGAACGCGCTGACCGGCAAGGGCGTGCATATCGTCACCGTCAACGATTACCTCGCCAAGCGTGACGCCGAATGGATGGGCAAGGTTTACGCCCAGCTGGGCCTGACCTGCGGCGTGGTCTATCCGCAGCAGCCCGAAGAAGAGAAAAAGGCCGCCTATGCCGCCGATGTGACCTATGCCACCAACAACGAGCTGGGCTTTGATTACCTGCGCGACAACATGCGCGCCGAGCTGTCGCAGATGTCGCAGCGCGGGCATAACTTTGCCATCGTTGACGAGGTCGACAGTATTCTGATCGACGAGGCCCGGACGCCGCTGATCATCTCGGGGCCCAGCCAGGACCGGTCCGAGATGTATGTGACGCTGAACGAGGTCATTCCCTCGCTGACCGACGCGCATTTCACCAAGGATGAAAAGTCCCGCAACGTCACCTTTACCGACGAGGGCAACGAGTTCATGGAACAGGAACTGGCGCGCCTGGGCATCCTGCCCGAGGGCCAGTCGCTCTATGACCCCGAAAGCACGACCATCGTGCACCACGCCACGCAGGCGCTGAAGGCGCATGTGCTGTTCCAGAAAGACAAGGACTACATCGTCCGCAATAGCGAGGTGATGCTGATCGACGAATTCACCGGCCGGATGATGGCCGGGCGGCGTCTGTCGGACGGTCTGCACCAGGCGATCGAGGCCAAAGAGGGCGTGCATATCCACCCCGAGAACGTGACGCTGGCCAGCGTGACCTTCCAGAACTATTTCCGCCTGTATTCCAAGCTGGGCGGCATGACCGGCACCGCCGTCACCGAGGCGGACGAATTTGCCGAGATCTATGGCCTGGGCGTGGTCGAGGTTCCGACCAACCGTCCCGTGGCGCGGATCGACGATCATGACCAGGTGTTCCGCACCGCCGCCGAGAAATACGCCGCCATCGTCGAGGCGATCAAAGAGTCGAACGCCAAGGGTCAGCCGATCCTGGTGGGGACCACCTCGATCGAGAAATCCGAGATGCTGTCGGGCCTGCTGAAAAAGGCCGGCGTGCCGCATAACGTGCTGAACGCGCGTCACCACGAACAAGAGGCTCAGATCGTGGCCGATGCCGGCAAGCTGGGCGCGGTGACCATCGCCACCAACATGGCCGGTCGTGGCACCGACATCAAACTGGGCGGCAATGTCGAATTCAAGGTGATGGAGGCCATCGCCGCCGACCCCGAGGCGCACCCCGACGAGATCCGCGCCCGGATCGAGGCCGAGCACGCCGCCGATGAACAGGCGGTCAAGGATGCCGGCGGGCTGTTCGTTCTGGCCACCGAGCGTCACGAAAGCCGCCGCATCGACAACCAGCTGCGCGGTCGTTCGGGCCGTCAGGGCGACCCGGGGCGGTCGTCGTTCTTTCTGTCGCTCGAAGATGACCTGATGCGCATCTTTGGGTCGGAACGGCTGGACAAGGTCTTGTCGACGCTGGGCATGAAGGAAGGCGAGGCCATCGTTCACCCCTGGGTCAACAAGTCGCTGGAAAAGGCGCAGGCCAAGGTCGAGGGCCGCAACTTTGACATCCGCAAGAACCTGCTGAAATTCGACGACGTGATGAACGACCAGCGCAAGGTCATCTTTGGCCAGCGCCGCGAGATCATGGAATCGAACGACCTGGCCGAGATCGTGCAGGATATGCGCCACCAGGTGATCGACGATCTGGTCGACGAATATATCCCCGAACGCTCCTATGCCGATCAGTGGGATGTCGAGGGGCTGCGCGCCGCGATCATCGACCGTCTGAACATCGACGCGCCCGTGGCCGACTGGGCCGACGAAGAGGGCGTCGATGGCGACGAGATCCGCGAGCGTCTGGAACAGATCAGCGATGACGCCATGGCGCAAAAGACCGAACAGTTCGGCCCCGAGACCATGCGCAACATCGAAAAGCAGGTGCTGCTGCAAACCATCGACGGCAAGTGGCGCGAGCATCTGCTGACGCTGGATCACCTGCGTTCGGTCGTGGGGTTCCGCGGCTATGCCCAGCGTGACCCGCTGAACGAATACAAGACCGAGGCCTTTGCCCTGTTCGAATCGATGCTGGACGCCCTGCGCGAGCAGGTGTCCCAGCAGCTGGGCCGCGTGCGCCCGCTGACCGAGGAAGAACAGGCCCAGATGATGGCCCAGATGATGGCTCAGCAGCAGGCCGCGCAGGCGCCTGTCGATGCCGGCCCGCAAGAGGCGCCCGCGCCGCTGGTCGATGGTTTCGACGAGACCGATCAAAGCACCTGGGGCAATCCGGGCCGCAACGATCCCTGCCCCTGCGGTTCTGGAACCAAGTTCAAGCATTGCCACGGACGTATCTGACTCAGGCTGCGGCAGTTGTTCGGGCTGCCGCAACAATCCCTGAATTCGCCATCCAATTGCCCAGAATCGCGGGTATTTCGACCCCAAAGGTTAAGAAAGGGGTCGTGTTGTGACGATTAAACGCAGATTGATTTCCGCCGGGATGACCATGGCCGTGGCCTTTGTGGCCGGGCATTTCGTGCAATCTCAGGCCGGGGCCACCCAAAGCAATGTGGTGCCGCAAGCCTCTGTCAAATCGCAGCAACCGGCCACGGTGGCCCGTCCGGCCGTCAAGGCCAATTTTAATCGTCCCGTAAATACCGACGTGATCGGTGCCGCGCCGGTCAAAATGCCGGCCGAGCCGGGTTTCGCCACGGCAACCCTTGGGTTCGACCCTCAGACCTCTGCCCTGGCGACGCGCCTTGCCGGGTTGGAACCGCGCTATAACACCCCGCGTGGGGCCGGGTTGGGCCTGAATGAATTCGGCCTGCCTTGTGAAAACGCACTCAGCGCTACCCCGATCGAGGGTGGCATGGTGCGCCTGTCGATCACGGCCTCTTGCGCGCCGCTGGCACGTCTTGAAGTGGTGCAGGATCGGCTGCGTTTTGCCCTGCGCAACTCGGTGACGGGCGACCTGAGCGTCGATGTGCCGGCGCTGTCGACCCTGCCGGTGTTTATCGTCGAGGTCGAAGATGGCCCCTTGCTGACCGCCACCGCCCAGATGCCCGAGGCCGCCGCCTATGATCGTGTCGCGCTGCAATGGCAGGGGCATAGCGGGGTGCAGATTCACGCGTTTGAAATGGGTGCCGATTACGATGACGCCGGCCATGTCTGGGCGGGCAACGCCCATGATGCCGCCCGCGCCGAGGCTGCGCAGGGTGGATTCATGGTGCGGCTGGGCGACGAAACCCTGGCCGATCCGCGCATGGCCGAGGTTTACAGCCATCCGCGCGGGCCGCAGCGTCTGGACGGTGTCGTGCGCCTGAACATCGAGGCCGAGGTCACCGCCGCCAATTGCGGGCGCGACCTGATCGCCGAAACCCTGCAACCGGCGGCCGATGGCACGCTGACTGCCAGCGAGATCAACCTGTCGGTGCCGGGATGTGATGCCGCAGGTGAATTTCTGGTGTTGAAAAACCTGCTGCGAGACCTGAAAGTCGCCAGCAACTAAGACAACACAGCTGGTGACATGATCCGGACATTTCTTGGCGCGGCGGTTTTCGCCGCGCTTGGCTTTCTTGGCCTCTCTTCCGCCGCTCTGGCGCAAGATGTCACCCTGACCTCGCGCGATGGCGGGATCACGCTGCACGGCACGCTGCTGGGCTTTGACGGCGAGTTTTACCGCGTTGATACGCCCTATGGCCCGCTGGTTCTGGATGGGCAGGGTGTGCGTTGCACCGGGGCGGGCTGCCCCGATCTGGCCGATTACGTGGCCGAGTTCACCTTTGCCGGCGCCCCCGCGCTGGGCGAGGTGCTGCTGCCCGCGCTGGTCGAGGCCTATGCCACGCGCCGTGGGCTGTTGCTGCGCCGCGTGGTCAGCAGTGACAGCGATTTCCGCATCGACCTGCTGGACGAGGCCACGCGCCAGCCGCTGGCCCGGATCGGGTTTCGCATCAGCTCGACCGCCGAGGGGTTTGCCGATCTGATCGCCGAAGAGGCCGATATCGTCATGGCCATGCGCGAGGTGCGCCCGCACGAGGCCCGCCTTGCCGCCGAGGCCGGGCTGGGCGATCTGGCCGACCCGGCGCGGGCGCGGATCGTGGCGCTGGATGCGCTGGTGCCGGTCACGGCGCGGGGCAATCCGGTGACGGCGATGACCGTGCCGGAACTGGCGGCCTATCTGACCGGCGAGACCACCGATTGGGGGCCGCAAGCCGCGCCGGTGTCGCTGCATCTGCCCGATGACCACAACGGGCTGGCGCAGGTGATCAGCGACCAGCTGCTGCACGGGCAGGCGCTGAAGCCCGCCTCCGCCCGCCATCTGCGTGATGCCGATCTGGTTGACCGGGTTGCGGCTGACCCTCTGGCGCTGGGCGTGACGCGGCTGTCTGAGCTGGGCAATGCGGTGCCAATCGCGCTGACGGGCGGTTGCGGCATGGCGCTGCCGCTGGATCGGCGGACGCTGAAAACCGGCGACTATCCGTTCAGCGCGCCGCTGTTGCTGTATACGTCGTCGCAGAAACTGCCGCTTTTCGCGCGCGAGTTCCTGGCCTTTCTGTCGACCCCGGCGGCGCAGGTGGTGATCCGCAAGGCCGGGTTTGTCGATCGCGGGCGCGAGGTGATCGCGCTGAACGACCAGGGGCTGCGCCTGGCCAACGCGCTGCGTGGGGCGGATGGCGGGGCGCCATTGAACGAAGTTCAATCCATGCTGAACGACCTGAACGGCGCGCAGCGTCTGACCTATGCGTTTCGGTTCCGGCCCGGGGCCGAGGTGCTGGATGTGCATTCGGCTGGCGATCTGGCCGATCTGGCGCGGGCGCTGGAAAGCGGTGTTTTCGACGGCCGAGAGCTGATCCTTGTGGGTTTTGCCGAGGGCGGCGCGGATTGGCAGACGGCGCAGCGGGCCTCGCTGAAACGCGCCGAACAGATGCGGGCGCTGGTGTTGCGCGCGGCCTTTGCGGCCGACAAATCGCGGTTTCGGCTGAGGGTCGCCGGATACGGGCCGGCGATGCCGATGGCCTGTGACGACACCGACTGGGGCACACGGGTGAACCGCCGGGTCGAGGTCTGGCTGCGTTAAAGATAGCCGCCCGCGCGAAAGCTGACCTCGCGCGATTTGCCGACGATGATGTGATCATGCAGCGTCAGGCCCAGCGCCTGGCAGGCCTCATCAATGCGTGTGGTCATGGTGATATCGGATTCCGACGGCGTGGGGTCGCCCGAGGGGTGGTTATGCACCAGGATCAGCGCCGAGGCGTTCAGTTCAAGCGCCCGCTTGACCACCTCGCGCGGGTAGACGGGCACGTGATCGACGGTGCCGCGGCCCTGTTCCTCGTCGGCGATCAGCACGTTCTTGCGATCCAGGAACAGCACGCGAAACTGTTCGGTATCGCGGTGCGCCATGGTGGTATGGCAATAGTCGATCACCGCATCCCAGCCGGAAATCACCGGGCGGTCGATCACCCGCGCGCGGGCCATGCGGTGGGTGGCGGCTTCGACGATCTTTAGCTCGCAAATCACCGCGTCGCCCACGCCCTTGACCTCGCGCAGGCGGGGGATGGGGGCCGAGATGACCCGGTTGAAATCGCCGAACTGATCCATCAGCGCGCGGGCCAGCGGTTTGACATCCTGGCGCGGGATGGCGCGGAACAGCACCAGTTCAAGCAATTCATAATCGGGCATGGCCCCGGCGCCGCCGGCGATGAACCGGGCGCGCAGGCGGCTGCGATGATCGCGGATGTATGAGGGCAGCTTGCCCGCCGCCGGAGGGGGCACGGCGCATTCATCCGGCTCGAAGAGCGGCAGGGGGGCTTCGTGAAAGGCGCGGGGCGTGTTCATACCCGGCAATCTGCGCGTTGCTTGGTAAAGAACAGGTTAATGCCGTGAGACCGCAACGATCCCCCGGCTGGTTCGCGAGGGCGGCCCCGCGGGGAAATCGTGGATCTGTTCAACGTCAAAGCCGGCCTTGTGCAGCAGGTCGACGATCTCTTCCTGTTGAAAGGTTCGGTGCCGCCATTGCAGCCAGATGATCGCATTGCACCAATGCGGCTTGGACACGACAAGGTAAAGCCGCCCGCCGGGCCTTAGCAGATCGCGCATCTGCCCAAGTGCCACCAGCGGATCGGGGCAGTGTTCGATGACATGGGCGGCCAGAACCACGTCAACGGGCGGTGCGGCATGGTCGCCCAAGAGCGCCTGAACGGGGATCGGATCAACCCCGTGGGCGCGCAGCGCGGCCAGGCCGCGATCAAGCATCTCGCGGCTTGGGTCCAGCAGGGTAAGGTTGCGCGGCGGGCCATGAACGGCGACCCAGGCTTCGGAAAAGGCGGCGGTGCCTGCGCCGATGTCGATCACGCTTTGCTGCGGATCGGGGCGCGGCCCTGCGGCAGTGAGAAAGCCCAGATAGCCGTCGTAATACCCAAGCGCGCGCATCTTGTCGCCCCAGCGGGGGGCAACAAGGTCATAGCGACGCGTGTCATGGGCGGTTTTGCCGGTCATTCAGGCAGCGTGCCACAGATGCCGGTGGCGTTCCAGACAGAGCGCTAAAGCCCGCTGCAAGAGCCGAGGCCCACCATTGTGCCGTGGCGGAAACGGCGGGCCTTGGCTATCAGCTTTTCATCTGGTCCCAAAAGCTTTTGACCTTGCCGAAAAAGTCGCTGCTTTCGGGGTTGTTGTTCTCGCTCAGGCGCTCGAACTCGCGCAGCAGGTCTTTTTGCTTTGAGGTCAGGTTCACGGGCGTTTCGACGGCCAGCTCGATGAACATGTCACCGGTGCCGCCGCCGCGCAGGGCGGGCATGCCCTTGCTGCGCAGGCGCATCTGTTTGCCCGACTGGCTGCCTGCGGGAACCTTGACGCGCGAGCGGCCGCCGTCGATCGTCGGCACCTCGATATCGCCGCCCAGAACGGCGGTGGTCATCGGCACCGGCACGTGGCACGACAGGTGCACGCCTTCGCGTTCAAAGATCGGGTGCGGCGCGACCTCGATAAAGATGTACAGATCGCCCGTCGGGCCGCCACGCAGCCCGGCCTCGCCCTCGCCGGCAAGACGGATGCGGGTGCCGGTTTCGACGCCCGCGGGGATGTTCACGTTCAGCGTGCGGTCTTTCTCGACGCGGCCGGCGCCGCCGCAGGATTTGCACGGGTTCTTGATGATCTGGCCCAGGCCGCCACAGGTGGGGCAGGCGCGTTCAACGGTGAAAAAGCCCTGTTGCGAGCGCACCTTGCCCATGCCCGAGCAGGTGGGGCAGGCGGCGGGTTCGGCGCCGCTTTCGGCACCGGTGCCGTTACAGCCCGAGCACGAGACCGAGGTCGGCACGTGAATGGTTTTCTGCAGGCCGGCATAGGCCTCTTCGAGGGTAATGCGCAGGTTATAGCGCAGATCGGCGCCACGTGCGGCGCGCGAACGTCCGCCGCCGCCACCGCGGCCCCCCATGAAGTCTCCGAACAGGTCGTCGAACACGTCGGAAAAGGCCGAGGCGAAATCGCCCTGGCCGCCCATTCCGCCGCGCGGGCCGCCACGGGGGCCGCCGCCCATGCCACCGTCGAACGCGGAGTGGCCGAACCGGTCATAGGCGGCTTTTTTCTCGGGGTCCTTCAGAATGTCATAGGCCTCGTTCACCTCTTTGAACTGGGCCTCGGCATTGGGGTTGTCGGAATTGCGGTCGGGGTGAAGCTCTTTCGCCTTCTTGCGATAGGCTTTCTTCAGCTCTTCGGCCGAGGCGCCTTTGGCAACACCCAGGACGTCATAGAAGTCACGTTTTGACATGTCAGGATCCCTCTGAGGGGGAATGCGAGGGCCGGCCCGGAATTACCGGACCGGCCCTGGCACGGGTTGAGCCCTTACGAGCGCTTGTCGTCGTCGAGGTCTTCGAAGTCGGCATCCACGATGTCGTCATCGACGCCGCGGGGCTCGTCATCACCGGCATCGCCGTCGCTGGCTTCGGCCTGCTGAGCCTTGTAGATGGCTTCGCCCAGCTTCATCGCAGCCTCGGTCACGTTCTGGATGCCCGATTTGATCTTGCCGGCATCGTTGGTTTCCATCGTGTCCTTGAGGGCAGCGATGGCCAGTTCGATGGCCTCGATCGTGGTCGGGTCAACCTTGTCGGCGTGCTCTTCCATCGACTTTTCGGTCGAGTGGATCAGGCTTTCGGCCTGGTTCTTGGCTTCGACCAGTTCCTTGCGCTCTTTGTCGGCCTCGGCGTTGGCCTCGGCGTCCTTGACCATCTGGTCGATCTCGTCGTCCGACAGACCGCCCGATGCCTGGATGGTGATCGACTGTTCCTTGCCGGTGCCCTTGTCCTTGGCGGCCACCGACACGATGCCGTTGGCGTCGATGTCAAAGGTCACTTCGATCTGCGGCATGCCGCGCGGCGCCGGCGGGATTTCTTCCAGGTTGAACTGGCCCAGCAGCTTGTTGTCGGCGGCCATCTCGCGCTCGCCCTGGAACACGCGCAGGGTCACGGCGTTCTGGTTGTCTTCGGCGGTCGAGAAGATCTGGCTCTTCTTGGTCGGGATGGTGGTGTTGCGGTCGATCAGGCGGGTGAAGACGCCGCCCAGGGTTTCAATACCCAGCGACAGCGGGGTCACATCCAGCAGAACCACGTCTTTGACATCGCCCTGCAGCACGCCGGCCTGAATGGCGGCGCCCATGGCGACAACCTCATCGGGGTTCACACCCTTGTGGGGTTCCTTGCCAAAGAACTTGGTCACTTCTTCGATGACGCGCGGCATGCGGGTCATACCGCCGACCAGAACCACCTCGTCGATGTCCGAGGTCGACAGGCCCGCGTCTTTCAGCGCGGCCTGGCACGGCTTGATCGAGGCCTTGATCAGGTCGCCCACCAGGCTTTCCAGCTTGGCGCGGGTCAGTTTCATCACCATGTGCAGCGGTGCGCCCGAGTTCGGGTCCATCGCGATGAACGGCTGGTTGATCTCGGTCTGCTGCGACGAGGACAGTTCGATCTTGGCTTTCTCTGCGGCCTCTTTCAGGCGCTGCAGGGCCATCTTGTCCTTGGTCAGGTCGGTGCCGTTCTCTTTCTTGAACTCGTCAGCCAGGTAGCGGACGATGCGCATGTCGAAGTCTTCGCCGCCCAGGAAGGTGTCGCCGTTGGTCGATTTCACTTCGAACAGGCCGTCGTCGATTTCCAGGATGGTGATGTCGAAGGTACCGCCGCCAAGGTCGTAAACGGCGATGGTGCGGGTTTCTTTCTTGTCCAGACCATAGGCCAGCGCGGCGGCCGTCGGTTCGTTGATGATGCGCAGCACTTCAAGACCGGCGATCTTGCCGGCGTCCTTGGTGGCCTGGCGCTGAGCGTCGTTGAAATAGGCCGGCACGGTGATGACCGCCTGTTCGACCTTTTCGCCCAGATAGGATTCGGCGGTTTCTTTCATCTTCTGCAGGATGAAGGCCGAGATCTGGCTGGGGCTGTATTTCTCGCCTTTCACCTCGACCCAGGCATCGCCGTTGCCGCCATCGACGATCGAATAGGGCACGTGTTCCTTGTCTTTGGTGACTTCGGCGTCGTCGACGCGGCGCCCGATCAGGCGCTTGACCGCGAAAACGGTGTTCGACGGGTTGGTGACCGCCTGGCGTTTTGCCGGCTGGCCCACAAGGCGTTCATTGTCGGTGAAACCGACGATCGAGGGCGTGGTGCGCGCCCCTTCGGCATTTTCGATCACACGGGGTTGCGAACCATCCATGATGGCAACGCAGCTGTTGGTCGTCCCGAGGTCGATCCCGATGACTTTGGCCATAATTACTCTACCTCTTCTTTAGGCGATGATATGGGGTGCAGACCCTTATAAGGCTTCTGCCCCCGATCCCAGATTGTTGACCGGGTATGCCCCGATCAGGCTTCCCGGCGTATATAAGGAGGGGTCAGGGACGCTGCAAGCGGCGCGCATGACGGAAATGTGAGGAGAAATGCCAAAAACCCGACTTAAAGCGGGCGAAATGCCGGTTCCCGACCTGTCTGTGCGCGGTGTGGGCGTGTTTCGCGGCTGGCTGAACGCGCAGGCGCAGGCGGCGCTGGTCGAGGATCTGCGCGCCGTGGTGCGGGCCGCGCCGCTGTTTTCGCCGGTCACGCCCTCGGGCAAGGCGATGAGCGTGCGGATGACCTCGGCAGGGCGCGTGGGCTGGGTGTCGGACCGGCGCGGATACCGGTATCAGCCGCACCATCCCGGCGGCGCGGCCTGGCCGGCCATTCCGGGCGCGGTGGCCGAGATGTGGCACCAGATCACCGGGCTAAGCCGCGCGCCCGATTGCTGTCTGATCAATTTCTACGGGTCCGACGCGCGGATGGGCATGCACCAGGATCGCGACGAGGCCGATTTTTCCTACCCGGTTGTGTCACTGTCGCTGGGCGATGACGGGCTGTTTCGCATCGGCAACCTGACGCGGGGTGGCCGAACCGAGAGCCTGTGGCTGCACTCGGGCGACGTGGTGGTGATGGGGGGTGAGGCGCGGCTGATCTATCACGGGGTCGATCGCATCCGGGCCGGGTCGTCGTCGCTGTTGCCCCAGGGCGGGCGGATCAACCTGACGCTGCGGGTGGTTGATTGATGCCCCGGCGCGGGGACTGCGCCGGGGCAATGGGCCGTTAATCATGGGGACGGCCCAGCGGGGACTAATAAAGCGGAACACTCGTCAATGCATTTGTGCCCTGCCGGTGGGCACGACCAATCGGCCCCGCACCACCACGATCACAAGGCATGAAACGGCTTTGATAGTCGATAACAGCGCGCCAGATTGCGTGATTTCAACGGCTTAGCGTTTGGCGTTCCAGCTTTTCGAGGCGTGTTTGCGTGTATAGAACTCGCCCATCAGGCCGATCAGCACCAGGATCAGAGACAGCAGAATCGGGTAGGTGGTGTTCGAGAAATGCGGATTGTAGTTGATGAACACAAAGCCGCGTGCCTGGTCGATGGTGTGGAACAGCGGGTTCCAGGTGAACATGGTCAGGATATAGCCGGGCATCATGTTGGCCACGAACATCTTGCCCGAGGCGATCATGTTGGCGCGCATGTAGACCAGGCTGATAATGCTGACGAGGCCCGGAAACCACGGCTTGATCGCCAAGAGCATCAGCCCGATCGCCACGCCCGACCCCCAGGCCAGCAGCACCATGCCAAAGGCGCCGATGGGCTGATAGATGGTGATGGGCGTCATGGCGGCGTGATAGATGAACATCACCACCACCATCGACAGCACCTGGATATACAGCGACGACAGCGCAGCGGCGCTGATGGCGACGATGGTGTTCATCGGCGCGTGCTGCATCATGGGCGAGGTCGAGGACTCGGACGACAGCACCGCGCCCAGCGATTTGTTATGGGTCAGGAACAGAAAGATGCCCGACATGATGAACAGCATGAAATCGCCCCGGATCGCGACGCCGCGCAGGCCCAGAAACTCGAACATGAAGTAAAACGCCGCCACGAACATGATCGTTTGTAGCATGTTCATCAGCAGCCCGATCAGCGCGTTGCCATGGCTGCGCCGGATGTTGCGCACGGTCGCGTGATAGATCAGCGCGAACAGGCGGAACGCGCCTGTCAGGCTGTTGGTGGTGCGCTGTGCCTCAAACATGGGGTGCCTGCATCGCGTGACGCCGGAACCATTTGCCCGGCTTGCTGTTCTTGTTGCAGCGGATCATAAGGGAATTAGCAAATTCTTACAACGACGGGGCCGCGTGTGCGCGCCTCGCGAGACGGAGTACAGGTATTGGATTTCGAGAAGCTTGAGAAAATCGCCCGTCGTGCGGCGCTGGAAGCGGGCGCCAAGATCATGGAAATCTACAATTCGGACGATTTCGAGGTGAAAACCAAGTCGGATGCCAGCCCGGTGACCGAGGCCGACGAGGCCGCCGATGCGATCATCACCGACATTCTGCGCGATGCCTTCCCCGACACGCTGATCGTGACCGAGGAACAGGCCGACAGCCATTCGGAAACCGCCAATACCTTTCTGATCGTCGATCCGCTGGACGGCACCAAGGAATTCGTCAAGCGCCGGGGCGAGTTCACCGTGAACATCGCCTATGTCGAAAACGGCGTGCCGATCCGCGGCGTGGTTTATGCGCCCGCCAAGAACCGGCTGTTCTATACCGATGCCAGCGGCCAGTCGGTCGAGGAGACCGGTGATTTCGCGCTGGATCAGGCCGGGCCGGTTGCGCCGATCTCGGTCGCGACGCCCGACAATGGCGCGCTGGTGGTGGTGGCGTCGAAATCGCACCGGGATCAGGCCACCGACGATTATATCGCCAAGTATAACGTCAAGGACATGACCAGCGCCGGGTCGTCGCTGAAGCTGTGCCTTGTCGCCACGGGCGAGGCCGATCTTTACCCGCGTGTGGGCCGCACGATGGAATGGGATACCGCCGCCGGCCACGCCGTTGTGCTGGGCGCGGGCGGGCGCGTTGTGCGCTTTGACGACCATTCCGACCTGACCTATGGCAAGCCGATCTACGAGAACCCGTTCTTTATCGTCTATGCCCCTGGTGTCGAACTCAAGAGCGCCTGATGTCCTTTCTGATTGTCATCCCCGCCCGCTATGCCTCGACCCGCTATCCGGGCAAACCGCTTGTCGGGCTCAAGGGCGCCGGCGGGGTGGAAAAGTCTCTGATCCGCCGGTCGTGGGAGGCCGCGGTTGCCGTGCCGGGCAGCCCCCGCGTGGTTGTGGCCACCGATGATGACCGCATCCGCGAGGCGGCCGAAGGGTTTGGCGCCGAGGTGGTGATGACCAGTGAATCCTGCGCCAATGGCACCGAGCGCTGCGCCGAGGCGTTCGATACGCTGGGCGGTGGCTATGACGTGGTGGTCAACCTGCAAGGCGACGCGCCGCTGACGCCCGCCTGGTTCGTGGATGAACTGGTCGCGGGTCTGCGCGCCGATCCGGTGGCCGAGGTCGCGACCCCGGTGCTGCGCTGTGATGGCGAGACGCTGAACGCGCTGCTGGCCGACCGCCGCGCCGGTCGCGTGGGCGGCACAACGGCGGTTTTCGGCAATGATCGCAAGGCGTTGTATTTCTCGAAAGAGGTCATTCCCTATACCGGAAAGACCTATGCCGATGATGCCGAAACTCCGGTGTTTCACCATGTGGGCTGCTATGCCTACCGGCCTTCGGCGCTGGCCGCCTATCCGCGCTGGGATGCCGGCCCGCTGGAGACGCTTGAGGGGCTGGAACAGCTGCGGTTCCTGGAACGCGAGCGCCCGGTTCTGTGCGTCGAGGTCGAAGGCCGAGGCCGCCAGTTCTGGGAGCTGAACAACCCATCAGACGTGCCGCGCATCGAGTCGATGCTGGCGCAGATGGGGGTTGATTAGGCCCCCATCGGCAAAGGTCGGCTGAGCATGTCACGATTTGATACCAAAGCCGCCTAAAATAGGGCATCTTTGCCTGTAGTGTTACAATGGTGCGATAATCGATATCGTTGCTGGGCTGAACAATTGCATCTTGCGGGCGAAACCCACAGCGTATGAAACAAGAGCAGGCCCGACGCAGAGTCGGCAACCAAGTTAAAGGGTGAGTGTTGATATGAAGCGTAAGGTTACCAAAGCTATTTTTCCCGTCGCCGGGATGGGTACGCGGTTTCTGCCCGCCACTAAGTCCGTTCCCAAGGAAATCATGACGCTGGTCGACCGCCCGCTGATCCAATACGCGATCGACGAGGCCCGTGCCGCCGGCATCAAGGAATTCATCTTTGTCACCGCGCGCGGCAAAAGCGCGCTGGAAGACTATTTCGACACCGCGCCCATCCTCGAGGCCGAGCTGCGCCGCGCCGGCAAGACCGACCTGCTAGAGATTTTGCGCGCAACCAACATGGAAAGCGGCGCGATTGCCTATATCCGCCAGCAAAAGGCGCTGGGCCTGGGCCATGCCGTGTGGTGCGCCCGCCGTCTGGTCGGGAACGAACCCTTTGCCGTCATCCTGCCCGATGACGTGATCGCCGCCGAAACCCCCTGTCTGCAGCAGATGGTCGAGGCCTATGCCGAGACCGGCGGCAACATGGTCGCCGCGATGGAAGTGCCGCAGGAAAAGACCGGCGCCTATGGTGTGCTGGACGTGGCCGAGGACATGGGCCAGCTGGTTTCCGTCAAGGGCATGGTCGAAAAGCCCGCGCCCGAAAAGGCTCCGTCGAACCTGGCGGTGATCGGCCGCTATATCCTGTCGCCCAAGGTGATGAACGATATCGGCAAGCTGAAGAAAGGCGCCGGTGGCGAGGTTCAGCTGACCGACGCCATCGCCCAGCAGATCAACGAGCCCAACGGCGGGGTTTACGGCTTCCGCTTCCGCGGGCAGCGGTTCGACTGCGGCTCCAAGGCCGGGTTCCTGCAGGCCACCGTGGCCTTTGGCCTGGCGCGCGATGATCTGCGCGAGGAATTCGGTGACTATCTGCGCGAGATGGTCATGCTGGACAAGGCCGCGCAGTAACAAGGCAGACGACTTATGACGACCATTCTGGTGACAGGCGGCGCGGGCTATATCGGCTCGCACGCCTGCAAGGTTTTGCGCAAGGCGGGTTATACCCCTGTCACCTATGACAACCTGTCCACGGGCTGGGCCGATGCGGTGAAATTCGGCCCGTTCGAACAGGGCGACCTGATGGATCGCGCCCGCCTGGACGAGGTTTTCGCCAAGCACAAACCCGCCGCCGTGATGCATTTCGCCGCCTTCAGCCAGGTGGGCGAGGCCATGCGCGAGCCGGGCAAATACTGGCGCAACAACGTGGCCGGATCGCTGACCCTGATCGAGGCGGCGGTGGAGGCCGGGTGCCTGAATTTCGTGTTTTCCTCGACCTGCGCCACCTATGGCGACCAGGATGGTGTGGTGCTGGATGAAAACAGCGCGCAGATGCCGCTGAACGCCTATGGCGCATCGAAACGCGCGATCGAGGATATCCTGCACGACTTCCAGGCCAGCCACGGCCTGCAATCGGTGATCTTTCGCTATTTCAACGTTGCCGGTGCAGACCCTGACGCCGAGGTGGGCGAGTTTCATCAGCCCGAGACCCATCTGATTCCGCTGATGCTGGATGCGATCGATGGCAAGCGCCCGGCGCTGACCGTGTTCGGCACCGATTATCCCACGCCTGATGGCACCTGCATTCGTGACTATGTGCATGTGATGGATCTGGTCGATGCGCATGTGCTGGGGGTGAAATGGCTGACCGATGGCAAGGGCAGCCGGGCGTTCAACCTGGGCACCGGCACCGGCTTTTCGGTGCGCGAGGTGATTGACCATTCGCGCAGCGTCACCAACCGCGAGGTGCCGTTCGAGATCGGCCCCCGGCGCGAGGGTGACGCGGTGTGCTTGGTTTCGGGGTCAAGCCGGGCTAAGACCGAACTGGGCTGGACGCCCCAACGGTCAACCCTGGAGATCATGATCGCCGATGCCTGGCGCTGGCACCAAACCGGACATTACGACCGCTGACCCGGCGCAGGCCCTGCGGCTGCGCTGGCGGCGCAAGCGTCTGCTGTGGCGGGCCTTTCGCAAACGGCGCGAGGTGACGCGGCTGCATGACCGCACCGCGCGGATCATGCCCGATGACATCCTGTTGTTTTCCACCATCCGGAACGAGGCCGCGCGCCTGCCCTATTTCTTGCGCCATTACCGCGCGCTGGGCGTGGCGCATTTCCTGTTCGTCGATAACGACAGCAGTGACGAAACAGTCTCTATTCTTGCCCAACAGCCCGATGTTTCGCTGTGGCGCACCGGGGCCAGCTATCGCGCCTCGCGGTTCGGGGTCGATTGGCTGACATGGCTGCAACGGCGCTATGGCCACGGGCATTGGTGCCTGACCGCCGACGCGGACGAGCTGTTGATGCTGCCGCATCACGGCGCGCGCGATCTGCGCGACCTGACCGCCTGGCTGGATGCGCGCGGGGCCGAGGTATTTGCCGCGGTGATGGTCGATCTGTACCCCAAAGGCCGGCTGAGCCAGACCCAGATCACCCCCGGCCAGCCCCCGCAAGAGGCGCTACGCTGGTTCGACGGTTGGGGCCATACCTGGGAGCAACAGGCCAAATACGGCAATATTTCCGTGCGGGGCGGGGTCAGAAAAAGGCTCTATTTCAGCGGAAAACCCGATTTTGCGCCTCATCTGCACAAGACGCCGCTGATCAAGTGGCACCGGTCCTATGCCTATATCAGCTCGACCCATATCGCATTGCCCCGGCGGTTGAACCGGGGTCTGGATGCGCGGCTGGGTCTGCCGACGGGCGTGCTGCTGCACAGCAAGTTCCTGCCCGAGGTCGTCACCAAATCGACCGAGGAAAAGACCCGGGCCGAGCATTTCACCCATGCCGCGCGCTATGATGCCTATTACGACCACCTTGCCGCCGACCCGGTTTTGTGGGGGCCGGACTCGTGCGAATTGCGCGATTGGCAGCAGTTCGAGGACCTGGGCCTGATGACGCGCGGTGACTGGCGCTAAGTCTATGCAACTGGGCGATTTACCTGCGGCGGCGCATTGCGTATGATTCGGCCCAATTCACGCGGTTTAGGCAATGTTTACGCCCTGTCGCGCAAGATAACGCAAAAACGAGGCGCAGTTGGGTCTTTGGCAGCGATACAAGTTGCGGCTTGCCCGCCGAAGGCTCCGGATTCGGGCCTTGCGCAAGCGGCGTGAGCTGAGTGCCGTTGCCGGGCGCACCGGTCAGATAAAACCCAACGATATCTTGCTGTTCTGCACGCTGCGCAATGAAAAGCGGCGGTTGCCGTATTTCCTGCAATATTACCGCCAGCAGGGCGTGCAGCATTTCCTGTTTGTCGACAACGGGTCAGACGACGGCAGCCGCGAGTTTCTGGAGGCGCA
The DNA here is from genome assembly GCF_025751515.1 of Actibacterium sp. XHP0104. GTDB lineage: Bacteria > Pseudomonadota > Alphaproteobacteria > Rhodobacterales > Rhodobacteraceae > Actibacterium_D. Next base: position 157,653 of record NZ_JAOWLE010000004.1, on the reverse strand, counting down.
GCCCGATGTGTCGCTGTGGTCGACCACGGCCAGCTATAAACGGTCGCGCTTTGGGGTCGACTGGATGAACTGGCTGCTGCGTAAATACGGCCAGGATCACTGGTGCGTGGTGGTCGATGTTGATGAATTCCTGGTCTATCCGTTCTGCGACACCCGCCCCATCGCCGCGCTGACCGACTGGCTGGACAGCAGCGGCGTGCGCAGTTTCGGCACGATGATGCTGGATATGTATCCGCGCGGGCCGGTGCAGGCCGAAACCTATGTCGAGGGTCAGAACCCCTTTGATATCGCCGCCTGGTTCGACAGCGGCAATTACATCATCAGCCGCAACCCCGAATACCGGAACCTGTGGATTCAGGGCGGGCCGCGTGCCCGGCTGTTCTTCCCCGACCGCCCGCAAGAGGCGCCGGCGCTGAACAAGATCCCGCTGATCAAATGGCACCGCAGCTATACGTTCGTGAACTCGACCCACATGCTGCTGCCGCGCGGGCTGAACCTGGTCTATGACGACCGCGGCGGCGAAAAGGCCAGCGGCGTTCTGCTGCATGCCAAGTTCCTCGACACGTTCATCGACAAGAGCGAAGAGGAAATCGAGCGCAAGGAACATTACGGCGAAAGCCGTGAATACAAGGCCTATGTCCGCCAGATGCAGAACAGCCCGGTTCTGTGGAACAAGTGGTCCGAGAAATACATCAACTGGCGTCAGCTGGAAATTCTGGGCCTGATGTCCAAGGGGAACTGGGCATGAGCGTCGGGTTCATCATGCTGGTGCATACCGCGCTGGATCGGGCTACGGCCGTGGCGCGGCACTGGGCCGGCAGCGGTTGCCCGGTGGTGATCCATGTCGATCGCAACGTCGCGCGGTCTGACTATGACGAATTCGCGCAGGGCCTGGCTGATCTGGACAATGTGCGCTTTTGCAGGCGGCACAGGGTCGAATGGGGCACCTGGTCGATGGTTGCCGCGACGCAATCGGCGGCCGAGATGGCCCTGGCCGAGTTTCCCGATATCCGCCATGTTTACCTGGCCTCGGGCGCCTGTCTGCCGCTGCGCCCGGTGCAGGAACTGGTCGCCTATCTGGCGGCGCGCCCGCGCACCGATTTCATCGAATCCGTCACCACGTCTGACGTGCCCTGGACGGTCGGCGGGCTGGACCGCGAGCGGTTCACCATGCGCTTTCCGTTCAGCTGGAAACGCCACCGCCGCCTGTTCGACGCCTATGTGAAAGTCCAGCGCCGGGTGAAATACCGCCGCAAGGTGCCGCCGGGCATCGTGCCGCATCTGGGGTCGCAGTGGTGGTGCCTGACTCGGCAAACCCTGTCGGCCATTCTCGAAGATCCCGACCGCGCCACCTATGACGCCTATTTCCGCCGGGTCTGGATTCCGGATGAAAGCTATTTCCAGACGCTGGCGCGGCTTTACAGCCAGGATATGCAAAGCCGGTCTTTGACCCTGTCGAAGTTCGATCACCAGGGCAAACCGCATATTTTCTATGACGACCACCTGCAGCTGCTGCGCCGGTCGGATTGCTTTGTCGCGCGCAAGATCTGGCCGCAGGCGGGGCGGCTGTATTCGGCGTTTTTGTCGAATGACCCGGCCGTCACCAAGAATGCAGAGCCTAACCCGGCCAAGATCGACCGGCTGTTCACCAAGGCGGTCGAACGGCGCACGCTGGGCCGGGCGGGGCTGTATATGCAAAGTCGCTTTCCCATCGACGGGTTCGAAAATGGCCGCACGGCAGGGCAGTATTCGGTGTTCGAAGGGTTCAGCGATCTGTTCGAGAACTTTGAAACCTGGCTGGCGCGTTCGGTTGGCGGGCGGGTGCACGGGCATCTATTCCACCCCGAACAGGTGCAGTTTGCCGGGGACGAGCAGGTTTATAACGGCTCGCTCGGCAATGGCGCGCCGCTGCGCGACTATAACCCGCGCGCCTTTCTGACCAATCTGATCTGGAACACGCGGGGCGAAAGACAGTGCTTTCAGTTCGGCCCCTATGACCAGCAGGATATCAGCTGGTTCATTGCCTGCGACCCCAATGCCCAGATCTCTGTGATCACAGGTGCTTGGGCGGTGCGGCTGTTCCAGTCGAACCGCAATTTCTCGACCATCCGGCGCGAAGCGGCGGCCCTGCAAAAGATCGAGGCGCGGCATGTCGACATCCTGCGCTCGCAATTCACCAAGGCGCGGGTGCGGATCTGGTCGATGGCCGATTTCGTTCAAAACCCGATGGAGCCGCTGCAAATCATCATCGACGAGATCGCCCCGCGCGGGCAGCACCGCCTGACCGAGGCGCCGGTGATGGCCGATTTGCGCGGGTTCGGGCAGTTTCTGCAAAACCTCAAGAACCAGGGCATGCACCCCTATCTGATGGGCGATTTCCCCGTCGGCGAAGACCCCGGCACCCCGCCGCGCGAACGTCGCCGGCCCTATCTGGTGAAATAGCGCATGGCAGGCAGGTTCGATTATTTCGTCATTCTGGCCGAGATGCGCACCGGGTCGAATTTTCTCGAGGCGAACCTGAACGGGTTCGAGGGCGTGCACAGCTATGGCGAGGCCTTCAACCCGCATTTCATCGGCAAAAAGAACGACACCCAGCTGTTGGGTATGACCCTGCCCCAGCGCGAGGCCGATCCGCTGGCGCTGTTGGAGGCGATGCAGGGTGATGGCCACGCGATGCCGGGGTTTCGGCTGTTTCACGACCATGACCCGCGCGTGATCGCGCATGTGCTGTCGGACCGGCGCTGCGCCAAGATCATCCTGACCCGCAACCCGGTTGAAAGTTTCGTGTCGCTACAGATCGCCGCCCAGACCGGGCAGTGGAAACTGTCGGACATGAAGCACCGCCGCGACGCGCAGGTTCGGTTCGATCCGGCTGTGTTCGAGACGTTTTTGGCCGATCTGCAAGAGTTTCAGGTGCAGGTCATGCATGGCTTGCAGGCCAGTGGTCAGACGGCGTTTTACATCGGCTATGACGACATCAACGATCTGGATGTGATCAACGGGCTGGGGCGCTATCTGGGCTGTAAGCAAAAGCTGGAAAAGCTGGACGGCGATCTGAAAAAGCAAAACCCCGAGCCTCTGTCGGACAAGGTGGAAAATTTCGACGAGATGCAGGAGGCGCTGGCGGGCTATGACCGGTTCGACCTGACCCGCACCCCGAATTTCGAGCCGCGTCGCGGCCCCGCCGTGCCGGGCTATGTCGCCGCTGCCAATGCGCCGCTGATCTATATGCCGGTGCGCGGCGGGCCGGTGACGCTGGCCGAGGCCTGGTTGCAGGCGCTGGCGCCCGAGGGCGCGTTGCAGCGCGGCTTTACCCAAAAGACCCTGCGCCAGTGGAAACGCCAGAACACGGGCCATCGCGGGTTTACCATCGTCAGCCACCCGGTACTGCGGATCTATCGCAGCTTTGCCAATCATATCCTCAACCCCGGCGAGGGCGGGTTTGCCGCCATCCGCGAGGTTCTGGCCCGGCGCTACAAGCTGCCCATCCCGACCGACCCGGAAATCAGCGATGCCGATCGCCGCGCAGCGTTTCTGGGCTTTGTCGGGTTTCTCAAGGGTAACCTTGCCGGGCAGACCAGCATTCGGGTCGATCAGGCCTGGGCCAGCCAGGACGCGCTGGTGCAGGGCATGGCGCAATTCACCCTGCCCGACCTGATCCTGCGCGAGGAACGTCTGCCGGGCGACTGGGCGGTTCTGGCGGGGCAGGTGGGCGTTGCGGCGCCCGAGGCGCCTGCGGGCGATGACATGGCCGAGGCGCTGCGCAGCATCTATGACAGCCAGGTCGAGGCCGCGGTGCGCGATGTCTATCAGCGAGATTACATGGTGTTCGGCTACGGCGCCTGGGCTTAGGCGGCCTTGGTCGAGCTGGGCGCCTCGGTCAGCAGGGCGTGCAGGGTGACCGGGTCGTCATTGGCGCGCAGTTTCGCACAGACGGTCGTGTCGCGCAGCGTGCGCGAGACCAGCGCCAGCGCTTTCAGGTGATCGACGCCCGAATCCTTGGGCGCGAACAGGGCAAAGATCAGATCGACGGGCTGGCGGTCGACCGAGTCGAAATCCATCGGCTTGTCGAGCCGCAGGAAGGCGCCGACCACGTGGTCGAGGCCTTCGAGGCGGGCATGGGGCAGGGCGACACCCTGCCCGACGCCGGTCGGGCCCAGGCTTTCACGCTCTTGCAGGGCGTCCACAACGTCGGACGCGGGCAGGCCGTAACAGCTGGCGGCGATCTCTCCCAGGTCCTGGAAGAGACGCTTCTTGCTGGTAAGGGTGCCGAATACCTTTACCGCTTCGGGCTTAAGAATGCTCGAAAGTTCCATGTATCCGCTCTGCCTTTCCTGCGCCTGCGCGCAGGCTGATCCCGTTTTCGGTCAGGTGTCGATCCAGCCCACATTGCCGTCATCGCGGCGGTGGACAACATTGACGCCCCCGGTTTTTTCGTTGCGGAACACCAACAGCGGTGCGCCGGCAAGTTCCATCTGCATCACTGCCTCGCCCACCGACAAAGACGGAATCCTGGTTTCCATCTCGGCGATGATAATCGGCGCCAGCGAATCCGGTTCCACATCTTCGGCCCCGTCGTTCGCGGCGAGGATATACGAGGATGCGCCGGACAGTTCAACAGGCTGTGAGCGGTCGCGGTGGTGGTCCTTGAGCCGGCGCTTGTAGCGGCGCAGCTGTTTTTCCATTTTCTCGGCGCAGCTGTCGAATGCGGCGTAGATTTCGTTCGCATGGGCCTTGGCCTGAGCCGTCAGACCGGTCGACAGGTGCACGGTGGCTTCGCACACGTACTCGTGGGCACTGCGCGAGAAAATCACCATAGCATCGGTCGGCCGTTCGGCATACTTGTCCACGACGGCGCCAAGCTCTTGCTTGACGTGGGTTTGCAGGGCATCCCCGATGTCGATCTGTTTGCCAGTGATCTGATAGCGCATATCGCCTCCTCTAGTGTTAAAGTCACGCCCCTAGCTGCCCGCGGGCATACTTGGGCATGTTGATTATTCGGGAGAACCGCTGCCCGGTGGTGCCGGGCGATTTCGACGCATGGCCCCCAAACGGCCACGCTCGAATGATGATGGAATGTTCATGCATCCCCTGTATTTGGCGATAGTTCTACGGGCGATGTCAACGCCCTCGCTGCGCAGCACCGCAGCAATTTCGCTGTCTGACAGCGGCGCGTCGGGCTGTTCGTGCTCAATCATGCGGCGAATGCGGCGCTGCACCGAATAGGCCGAAACCTGCGCGCCCGTCCCGTTTGAAACCGCGGACGAGATAAAGCCCGAAAGCGGATGAGTAATACCGTTGAAAATCAAAGCCTTGCCGCAGATTGCCCGGCCGATGGTCGACGGGTGCAGGCCCATATCGGCGGCCAGATCGGCGCGAGTCAGGGGCGCCATGTGGTCGGGGCCGCGGGTGAAAAAGGCGGTTTGCCGGCGCACCAGAACCTGGGCAACTTTCAGCAAAGTTTCGTTGCGGAAAGCCAATGCGCCGATCATCGCCTGCGCCGGTGTTCGGAATTGCCGCCGCAGGGCCGAGTCCCGACTCATCTGCGCCAGCAGCTGATCGTCGAGTTGCAGCCGGGGTTGCACGTCCCGAATAAGAACGACGTTCAGGTTGCCCCCGCGATCCAGCTCGACCTCGATCTCGGGGATCATGGGCGCGGCCAGGGGGGCATAGTCGCGGCCGGGATGAGGGTTCAGCCCGGGCAGCAGCTGGGCGATGTCTTGCAGGGCCTCGATCGCCAGGCCGGTCACCCGGTGGGCGCGGCGCCATTGCTGTTCGACCAGCAGGTCGAGATGCTGACAGGCCAGGTGCGCGGCCTGGCCGGGCACGCCCTTTTCGATCAGTTGCAATGCCAGGCATTCCCCCAGATTGCGCGCCGCGATGCCGGTGGGCTCGCAGGCCTGCAACGCGTCGATGGCCCGTTCGACCGTGACCAGCGACAGGTCAAGCATATCGGAAATATCTTCGTCGCTGTGTTCGATATAGCCGTCCTCGGTCAGGTCGGCGGCCAGGTATTGCGCCAGCAATGACACCTGTTTGGGCAGGTCCATCAGGGTGATCTGCTTGGTCAGGTTCTGCGCCAGGGTCTGAGATTCGCTGATCGTGCGGGTGGCGGTGTCGAAATCGGGCAGCTGACGCTCGCCGCCCTCGGTGTAATCAAGCAGCGGGTTTTCGGCGGCGACGCGGGCGATTTCGGCCCAGAGATCGACGGTGCTGAGCTGTAACAGCGACATGCCCTGCCGCAAGCCCGGCGTGATGCTCAGGCGCTGGGTCTGGGTCGCGGTAAGGGTCTGCCGAGCCGCCATGCGCGTTCCTATGAGATGCGGAAGGATTGCCCCAGATAGACGCGGCGCACGTTCTCGTCGCGGATCACCTCGTCGGTGGTGCCGCTCATCAGCACCGTGCCATCGTTCAGGATATAGGCCCGATCGACAATTTCCAGCGTCTCGCGCACGTTGTGATCGGTGATCAGCACGCCGATGCCGCGATCCTTGAGGTCATGCACAAGGTGGCGGATCTCGCCCACGGCGATCGGGTCGACCCCGGCAAAGGGTTCGTCGAGCAGCAGGTATTTCGGGTTGGCGGCCAGGCAGCGGGCGATTTCCACCCGGCGGCGTTCCCCGCCTGACAGCGACAGAGCGGGCGCGCGGCGCAGGTGGCTGATCGAGAATTCCGACAGCAGCTCCTCTAGCCGTTCGCGGCGCTTGTGCGGGTCGCGCTCGGCCACTTCGAGAATGGCCAGGATGTTGTCTTCGACGCTGAGGCCGCGAAAGATGCTGACCTCTTGCGGCAGATAGCCGATGCCCAGCTTGGCGCGGCGATACATCGGCAGGTTGGTCACGTCGCGCCCGTCGATCAGCACCTGCCCGCCCTCGGGGCGGATCAGCCCGGCGATGTTGTAAAAGCACGTCGTCTTGCCCGACCCGTTCGGGCCCAACAGGGCGACGACCTCGCCCCGGTTCAGCTCCAGGCTGACATCGCGGATCACGGGGCGGCGGCGATAGCTTTTGCGCAGGTTCACGACCTTAAGGCCCGCGTCACCCTGTTCGACGGTCAGTTTGGGGGCCTTGCTCATTCGGCGCCCCCCTGCGGGGAAAACACGGTCTTTACCCGGCCCTGCATCTGCCCGGCGCCGGTTTTCAGGTTGATCGACAGCGATTGCCCCGACACGGTGTTGCCGCCCTGGGTCAGCAACACGTCGCCGGTCATGACCAGGGTCGAGGCCTCGATGTCATAGGTGGCGCGCTGGCCCTCTGCGGCCTCGGAGCCATTGACCAACAGCACCTTGCCCTCGGCCTGCATGCGCGCGATGCGGCGGGTGGGCTGGCCGTTTTCCAGCACGTATTCAACCCCGACCCGATCGGCCGACAGGCGCATATCACCCTGAATAACAAGAACATTTCCGTCAAACGTGGCGGTGCCATCGGCCTGGGCCACGCGCAGCTGATCGGCCGTTACCTGCACCGGCAGCTTGCTGTCGACGACCAGCGCGCCCAGAGAGATATCCGTGCCCTGCGCCGTGGCCAGACCAGGGGAAAGCGCCAGTGCCAAGGCCACAAGAACAAAACGCAACCGCATCAACCGAAAATCCATCCTAATTCGGGGGTTGATATATCAGCTTCACACCCTGGTTGAAAACCAGAACGTGGCTGTCACCGTCATCGGTGGTTTGGGTGGTGATCTGCATCTGGCCCGCGGTCAGCGTGCCGGCGGGGCCGGTGGCGTCGACGGGGCCGTCGGCCTGCACCTCGGTGCGGTCCAGCGCCGTGTCGATCTGCGGCGCGGTGATGTGATAGCCGGTCGAGCTGTCCATCTCGACCCCGCCGCCCAGTGTCGCGACCGAGGCGCGGGCGTCGACCTGGCCCTGCGGCGCGCGGATCACGGCGTAAGAGCCGTCGGGGAATTCCAGCCGGGCGGTCATGTCGCGGGCCAGGGTGTCGGGGCGGTCGGCATTGCTGGGATCGACCCGCGCCGCCGAGATCGAGATCGCAGCGCCGTCTTCGGTGACACCGGCATATTCGGCGGAGGACACCGATTGCTCGCGGGCCAGTTCCTCGACGTCGACCTGCGCGTAGGGAATGGCCGCCGTCGGGTCGAGCGTGCGCGAGAACAGGAACAGCGTCGACAACAGCGCCAGCGCCGCAAGCGGCAGGATCACCTTTGCCCAGGCGATAAAGCGCGAATAGCTGTTGTCATACGAGGCCATGGCCTCAGGCTACCCCGGCGCGCAGGCAGTCGTGAATATGCAGAATGCCGCAGGCACGGCCGTTTTCTGCAGGATCAGTGACGAAAAGGCAGGTGATCTTGCGGTCATTCATCAGCGCCAGCGCCTCTTCGGCCAGGGCGTCGGGTTCGATGGTTTTGGGGGCGCGGGTCATGACCTGCGATGCGGTCAGATCCAGCAGGCCCTGCATGTGGCGGCGCAGGTCGCCGTCGGTGATGATGCCGGCCAGCGCGCCTGTGTCGTCGGTGACACCCACCACGCCAAAGCCCTTTTGGCTGATCGTCAGCAGCGCGTCGGCCATCGGCGCGTCGGCGGCCACCAGCGGCAGTTCGTCGGCGCCATGCATCAGGTCGCGCACCTTGGACAGCTGCGCGCCCAGCTTGCCGCCGGGGTGGAACTGGCGGAAATCGGTGGGGGTGAACTTGCGGTGTTCCATCAGCGCGATGGCCAGCGCGTCGCCCAATGCCAGGGTCATCGTGGTGGATGTGGTCGGCACGATGCCGGTTTCACAGGCCTCGGGCGCGGCGGGCAGCAGAATGGCCACGTCGGATTCGCGCAAGAGGGTCGAGCCCTCGCGCCCCGCAACCCCGATCAGCGGGATCGAGAACCGGCGGGTATAGGCAACGATATCGGCCAGTTCGGGCGTTTCGCCCGAGTTCGACAGCACCAGCGTGACATCGCCCTTGGCCAGCATGCCCAGGTCGCCATGGCTGGCCTCGGCGGGGTGGACGAAATGCGCGGGCGTGCCGGTCGAGGCCAGCGTCGCCGCGATCTTGCGCCCGATATGGCCAGATTTGCCCATGCCCGACACGATCACCCGGCCGGGCGCGTCCAGAATCAGCTGCACGGCCTGGGCAAAGCTGTCGCCCAGCGCCTCGGACAGCAGGGTCAGGGCCTCGGCCTCGCGGGTGACGACGCGGCGGCCGACGGTCAGGAAGGTTTCAGTGCTCATGTCTCAGTGCGCAAAAATGTCGATCTCGGGCCAGCCTTCGAGATCAAGCTTGGCACGGGTCGGCAGAAAATCAAAACAGGCTTGCGCCAGTTCGGTGCGGCCTTCGCGGGCCAGGCGGGCATCCAGCGCCTCTTTCAGCTGGTGCAGATACAGAACGTCAGAAGCGGCATATTCCAGCTGGGCATCGGTCAGGGTTTCGGCGCCCCAGTCGCTCATCTGCTGCTGTTTGGAAATGTCCACGCCCACCAGTTCCTGCAACAGGAATTTCAGCCCGTGCCGGTCGGTATAGGTGCGAATCAGCTTGGAGGCGATTTTCGTGCAATAGACCGGCGCGGCCAGCGTGCCAAAGGCGTGATGCATCGCCGCAATGTCGAACCGGCCGAAATGAAACAGTTTCAGCACGGTCGGATCGGCCAGCATCCTGCACAGATTCGGGGCGCTGGTCTGGCCCTTTTCGATCTGCACCAGATGGGCATTTCCGTCGCCGCCCGACATCTGGATCACGCACAGGCGATCGCGATGCGGGTTGAGACCCATGGTTTCACAATCAATCGCAACGATCGGACCAAGGTCGAGATCGGCGGGCAGGTCGTTCTTGTAAAGGATATTCGCCACGGTGGCCCCTGTGTTGAGAAGGGGTTGGTGCCCAGGAGAGGACTCGAACCTCCACGTCCATACGGACACTAGCACCTGAAGCTAGCGCGTCTACCAATTCCGCCACCTGGGCAGGTGTCGTGGAGCGGGGATTTATAGGCGGGTGCAGATAGTGTCAACGGGCTTTCGCACAGTTTTTTCACAAACTGCATATCGGCTTGTTTGTGGCGGCTTGGAAAGCTATTCAGGGCAGTAACGAAAGGCATGGAGGCTTGAAGATGTCCAAGCTTGTTACGATCTACGGCGGTTCGGGTTTCCTGGGTAAGTATATCGCCCGGCGCATGGCACAGGATGGCTGGCGCGTGCGTGTCGCCGTTCGCCGCCCCAACGAGGCGCTGCATGTAAAACCCTATGGCCGCGTTGGTCAGGTAGAGCCGGTGTTCTGCAACATCCGCGATGACGCCTCGGTGCGTGCGGTGGCCGAGGGCGCCGATGCGGTGATCAACTGCGTGGGCATCATGAACGAGGTCGGCAAGAACAAGTTCGGCGCCGTTCAGGCCGAAGGCGCCGGCCGTATCGCCCGCATCGCTCATGAGCTGGGCATTGGCTATATGGTGCATGTGTCGGCCATCGGCGCGGATGCGAACTCGAAAAGCGCATACAGCCGCAGCAAGGGCGAAGGCGAGGCTGCCGTGCAGGCCGGCCACCCCAACGCCGTGATCCTGCGCCCGTCGGTGATGTTCGGCACCGAGGACCAGTTCTATAACCGCTTTGGCAGCATGACCCGGTTCAGCCCGATCATTCCGCTGGTGGGTGGCAACACCAAGTTCCAGCCGGTCTATGTTGATGACGTGGCCCGCGCCGCCGTCGCCGCCGCGCAGGGCAAGGCCCAGGCGGGTATCTATGAGCTGGGCGGTCCCGATGTCGAAACCCTGGGCGATATCGTCAAGGGCATCGCCAAGGTCGCGCATCGCCGCCGCCTGGTGATCAACGCGCCGTTCCTTGTTGGCCGCGCGCTCGCCATGGGCTTTGATTTCATGCAGTTCGTCACTGGCGGCCTGATCACCAACAAGATCCTGACCGGCAACCAGGTGCGCGATCTGCGCAACGACAATGTTGTATCCGAAGGCGCCAAGGGGTTCGCCGATCTGGGCATCACGCCGACGCCGTCCGAGGCGGTCGTGCCGGAATACCTGTATCGCTATCGCCCGCAGGGTCAGTATGACGCGATCACCAACTCGGCCAAGAACCTCAAGGCCTGATCGGGTGACAATCGAATAGGGGCCGGGCCATTGCGCCCGGCCTTTTTCGTTCAGGTATAGGCGATGACCAGCAGCACCACGCCCAGGATCACGCGATAGATCACATAGGGCGTAAAGCTGACCGACCGCAGCAGCCGCATCATCAGGCTTAGTGCCAGCAGCGCCGCCAGAAAGGCGAACACCGCCGCGATGGCCCCGTCACGGGCGACGGCGGCATTGGCGGTGGCGGCGACCTCTAGCCCCAGCAGGGTGCCCGAGGCGATGATGGTCGGAATAGACATCAGCATCGACAGCCGCGCGGCATCCTGACGTTTGTATCCCAGCGCCCGCGCGCCCGAGATGGTGATGCCCGACCGCGAGGTGCCCGGTATCAGCGCCACCGCCTGCCACAGGCCCATGATAATGGCGTCGCGCAGCGTCCAGTCGCGGGCTTCCAGCCGGGCGGGGCCTTTCTGGTCGGTCCAATACAGCACCAGCCCGAACAGCAGCATCGCCCATCCGATCACCGCGATCGACCGCATCGCGTCGCTTAGGCCCGTCATCTTGAGGATCAGCCCGGCGATCACCACCGGCACGGTCGCCACGGCCAGGAAAAACGCCAGCTGGCTGCCCGGCGTGTCGATCCGCCCGGTCAGCAGCCGCGGAATGCCGCCGGCCGCCATGGCCACGTCGCGGCGAAAATACAGCATCACCGCCAGCAGGGTGCCGACATGCACCGCGACGTCGATGATCTGGCCCTGATCCGCATGCCCTGTCAGCGCCGGCAAGAGAATCAGATGACCCGATGACGACACGGGCAGGAACTCTGTCACGCCCTGAAGCGCAGCAACGGCAAGAAGATAGAGCCAGGACATCGTTTGAGGGCCTCATTTTCCTGTGCAGATACTAAATCAATGTTTTTTAAAGAAAAGCCGATTAATAGGTCAGTATATATAACCTAAATTTCCACCTTTTGAGGGCAATCAGGGCGAGCATGGGCTAAAAATATTTGTTTTAGGTCACTCATACTGACTTTTATTTCCCGAACAACCAAAGTATTACAACGCGGCTGAGAGATTGAAGAGGTTGGCAATGGCAAAGCAGCAGATGCTCCAGTTCGTGGATGTGCAACGGGAAATGCCGCAAAAGCGGAACGCCGAGGCGCGCAAACAGGACTTTAACGAGATCTACGCGGAATTCGCGGCGGAAAAGGCCAAGACCCAGGCCAGCCGCTGTTCGCAATGTGGTGTGCCCTATTGCCAGGCCCATTGCCCGCTGCACAATAACATTCCCGACTGGCTGCGCCTGACTGCCGAGGGCCGCCTGAAAGAAGCCTATGAGCTGAGTCAGGAAACCAACACCTTCCCCGAGATCTGCGGCCGCATCTGTCCGCAGGATCGCCTGTGCGAAGGCAACTGCGTGATCGAACAGTCGGGCCACGGCACCGTGACCATCGGCTCGGTCGAGAAATACATCACCGACACCGCCTGGGACGAAGGCTGGGTGCAGGTGATCACCCCCGCCGAAGAGCGCAGCGAAAGCGTTGGCATCATCGGGGCCGGCCCCGGTGGCCTGGCCGCCGCCGATCGTCTGCGCCGTGCCGGTGTGCAGGTCACGGTCTATGACCGGTATGACCGCGCCGGCGGTCTGCTGACCTATGGCATTCCGGGCTTCAAGCTGGAAAAAGACGTGGTCATGCGCCGCATCGAGCAGCTGGAAAAAGCCGGCGTCGAGTTTGTGCTGAACTGCAACGTGGGCGAGGACATTTCCTTCGACGCCATTCGCGGCAAGCATGACTCGGTGCTGATCGCCACCGGCGTTTACAAGACCCGCGACCTGCAAGGCCCCGGTTCGGGCGCGCAGGGCATCGTGAATGCGATCGACTATCTGACCGCCAGCAACCGCAAGAGCTTTGGCGATGACGTGCCCGAATATGACAGCGGTGAGCTGAACGCCGAGGGCAAGAACGTGATCGTCATCGGTGGCGGCGATACCGCGATGGACTGTGTGCGCACCGCTATCCGCCAGGGTGCGACCAGCGTGAAATGCCTCTATCGCCGTGACCGCGCCAACATGCCCGGTTCGCAGCGCGAAACCCAGAACGCCGAGGAAGAAGGCGTCGAATTCGTCTGGCTGTCGGCGCCCAAGGGCTTTGCCGGTGACCATGTCGAAAGCGTGCTGGTGCAAAGGATGCGCCTGGGCGCGCCCGATGCCAGCGGCCGCCAGTCGCCCGAGGTGATCGAAGGCGCCGATTATGCCGAGCCCGCCGATCTGGTGATCAAGGCGCTGGGGTTCGAACCCGAGGATCTGCCGACGCTGTGGGGCGAAGAGGCGCTGGAAGTGACCCGCTGGGGCACCATCAAGGCCGATTTCCGCAGCCACCAGACCAGCCTGCCCGGCGTCTATGCCGTGGGTGACATCGTGCGCGGTGCCTCGCTGGTGGTCTGGGCGATCCGCGATGGCCGCGAAGCCGCCGACAGCATTCTGGAATATCTGGCGCAGCCCGCTCAGGCCGCCGCCGAGTAAGACAAGGATTTCCGGGCCACGCCCGGACTGTGGTGGCCGAGGGCCCAGAACCGCCCCGCCGCCGAAAGCAGGAGAACGACGATGACGAAATACGATGACGCTTGGGTCGCCGCCGAAGAGGCAAAGCGCGCCTTCATGGCCGAGAATGGCCTGTATCGTGACGAGGACGAGCATTCGTCCTGTGGTGTGGGCCTGGTTGTGTCGGTCAACGGCAAGCCGTCGCGCAAGGTTGTCGAGGCCGGCATTGATGCGCTCAAGGCGATCTGGCACCGCGGTGCTGTCGACGCCGACGGCAAGACCGGCGACGGCGCGGGCATTCACGTGCAGATCCCGGTTCCGTTCTTTTACGACCAGATCCGCCGCACCGGCCACGAGCCGCAGATGGATCGGCTGATCGCTGTTGGCCAGGTGTTCCTGCCGCGCACCGATTTCGGCGCCCAGGAAAAATGCCGGACCATCGTCGAGGCCGAAGTGCTGCGCATGGGCTATTACATCTATGGCTGGCGCCACGTGCCGGTCGATGTGACCTGCCTGGGTGAAAAGGCCAACGCCACCCGCCCCGAGATCGAGCAGATCCTGATCTCGAACAACAAGGGCGTGGACGAAGAGACGTTTGAGCGCGAGCTGTATGTCATTCGCCGCCGCATCGAAAAGGCCGCGATCGCCGCAGGTATCAACAACCTTTATGTCTGTTCGCTGTCGTGCCGGTCGATCATCTACAAGGGCATGATGCTGGCCGAACAGGTGGCCGTGTTCTATCCCGATCTTCAGGATGTCCGGTTTGAATCGGCCTTCGCGATCTATCACCAGCGCTATTCGACCAACACCTTCCCGCAGTGGTGGCTGGCTCAGCCGTTCCGCATGCTGGCCCATAACGGCGAGATCAACACGCTTAAGGGCAACCTGAACTGGATGAAGAGCCACGAGATCCGCATGACCTCGGCCGCCTTTGGCGATCTGGCCGATGACATCAAGCCGATCGTGCCGCAGGGCAGCTCGGACTCGGCCGCGCTGGACGCGGTGTTCGAGGTGCTGGTGCGTGCTGGTCGCTCGGCGCCGATGGCGAAAACCATGCTGGTGCCGGAATCGTGGTCGAAACAGGCCGTCGAACTGCCCGAGGCCTGGCGCGACATGTATTCCTATTGCAACAGCGTGATGGAGCCCTGGGACGGCCCCGCCGCGCTGGCCATGACCGATGGCCGCTGGGTTTGCGCCGGTCTTGACCGGAACGGCCTGCGCCCGATGCGCTATGTCGTCACCGGCGACGGGTTGCTGATTGCCGGTTCCGAGGCGGGCATGGTGCCCGTCGACGAGTCGACCGTGCGTGAAAAAGGCGCCCTGGGTCCGGGTCAGCTGATTGCCGTCGACACCAAAGAGGGCAAGCTGTTCCACGATGTGGAAATCAAGGACAAGCTGGCCGCCGCCCAGCCCTTTGGTGAATGGGTCGGCAAGATCAACGAGCTGGACGACGTGCTGGCCGAGGTGACCGAACAGCCGATGTTCTCGGGCGCCGAGCTGCGCAAGCGTCAGATTGCCGCCGGTTACACCATCGAAGAGCTGGAACAGATCCTCGCACCGATGGCCGAGGATGGCAAAGAGGCGATTGCCTCGATGGGCGACGACACCCCGTCGGCGGTTCTGTCGACGCAGTATCGCCCGCTTAGCCACTTCTTCCGCCAGAACTTCAGCCAGGTGACCAACCCGCCGATCGACAGCCTGCGCGAATATCGCGTGATGTCGCTGAAGACGCGGTTCGGCAACCTCAAGAACGTGCTGGATGAAGACGGCAGCCAGACCGAGATTTTCGTGCTGGAAAGCCCGTTCGTGGGCAACGCCCAGTTCGACGAGCTGGTGCGCCAGTTCAACGCGCAAGTGTCGGTGATCGACTGCACCTTCCCCGCCAATGGCGGGCCCGAGGCGCTGCATGACGCGCTGACCCGCATCCGCGCCGAGGCCGAAGACGCCGTGCGTTCGGGTGCCGGCCACCTGGTGCTGACCGATCAGCATCAAAGCGCCAGCAAGGTCGCGATGCCGATGATCCTGGCCACCTCGGCCGTGCATTCCTGGCTGACCCGCAAGGGGCTGCGGACCTTCTGTTCGCTGAACGTGCGTTCGGCCGAATGTATCGACCCGCATTATTTCGCCGTGCTGATCGGCTGTGGCGCCACCACGGTGAACGCCTATCTGGCCGAAGACAGCCTGGCCGACCGCATCGAGCGCGGCCTGCTGGACATGTCGCTGACCGAAGCGGTGAAAAACTATCGCCTGTCGGTGGATTACGGCCTGCTGAAAATCATGTCCAAGATGGGCATCTCGGTGATCTCGTCCTATCGCGGCGGTCTGAACTTCGAGGCCGTCGGCCTGTCGCGCGCGCTGTGCGCCGAGTTCTTCCCCGGCATGCACAGCCGCATTTCGGGCATCGGTGTGCACGGCATCCAGCACAAGCTGGAAGAGGTGCACGCCAAGGGCTGGAAAGCCGGCACCGATGTTCTGCCGATCGGCGGTTTCTACAAGGCGCGTCGCTCGGGCGAGAAACACGCCTGGGAAGCGCAGACCATGCATATGCTGCAATCGGCCTGTGATCGTGCCTCGTATGAGATGTGGAAACGGTTCTCGGCCGCGATGCGGGCGAACCCGCCGATCCACCTGCGCGACCTGCTGGACATCAAACCGCTGGGCAAGCCGGTGCCGATCGAAGAGGTCGAATCGATCACCTCGATCCGCAAGCGGTTCGTGACGCCGGGCATGTCGCTGGGCGCGCTGTCGCCCGAGGCGCACCGCACCCTGTCGATCGCGATGAACCGTATCGGCGCCAAGTCGGATTCGGGTGAAGGCGGCGAAAGCCCCGAGGATTTCACCCCCGAACCCAATGGCGACAACGCGTCGGCCAAGATCAAGCAGGTGGCATCGGGTCGCTTTGGCGTCACCGCCGAATACCTGCTGCATTGCGAAGAGCTGGAGATCAAGGTTGCCCAGGGCGCCAAGCCCGGCGAGGGTGGTCAGCTGCCCGGCATGAAGGTCACCGACCTGATCGCCAAGCTGCGCCATTCGACCAAGGGCGTGACGCTGATTTCGCCGCCGCCGCACCACGATATCTATTCGATCGAGGACCTGGCGCAGCTGATCTACGACCTCAAGCAGATCAACCCCAAGGCCAAGGTGACGGTCAAACTGGTGGCGTCCTCGGGCGTTGGCACCATCGCCGCCGGCGTGGCCAAGGCCAAGGCCGACATCATCCTGATCTCAGGCCACAACGGTGGCACCGGCGCGTCGCCCGCGACCTCGATCAAATATGCGGGTCTGCCGTGGGAGATGGGCCTGACCGAGGCGCATCAGGTTCTGGCGATGAACAACCTGCGCGACCGCGTGACCCTGCGCACCGACGGTGGCCTGCGCACCGGCCGCGACATCGTCATGGCCGCCATGATGGGTGCCGAGGAATACGGCATCGGCACCGCCGCGCTGATCGCGATGGGCTGTATCATGGTGCGTCAGTGCCAGTCGAACACCTGCCCGGTGGGCGTCTGCACCCAGGACGAGCGCCTGCGTGACAAGTTCACCGGCAATGCCGACAAGGTGGTGAACCTGATCACCTTCTACGCGCAAGAGGTCCGCGAGATCCTGGCCTCGATCGGTGCCCGCAGCATCGACGAGGTGATCGGGCGTGCCGACCTGCTGACCCAGGTCAGCCGTGGCTCGGCGCATCTGGATGACCTGGACCTGAACCCGCTGCTGCTGACCGTGGATGGCTCGGCCCAGATCACCTATGACCGCTACAAGCCGCGCAACGCGGTGCCCGACACGCTGGATGCGCAGATCGTCAAAGACGGTCACCGCTTCCTGGAAGACGGCGAAAAGATGCAGCTGTCTTATGCGGTGCAGAACACCGACCGCACCGTGGGCACCCGCGTTTCCAGCCATATCGTGAAACGGTTCGGCATGCGCAACAGTCTGCAGCCCGACCACCTGACGGTAAAGCTGACCGGCTCGGCCGGGCAGTCGCTGGGGGCGTTCGCCGCGCCGGGCCTCAAGATCGAGGTGTCGGGCGATGCGAACGACTATGTCGGCAAGGGTCTGTCGGGCGGTATCGTCATCGTGCGTCCGCCGATGGCCAGCCCGCTGGTCGCCGCCGAAAACACCATCATCGGCAACACCGTTCTGTACGGCGCCACCGACGGCTATCTGTTTGCCGCCGGCCGTGCGGGTGAACGGTTCGCGGTGCGGAACTCGGGCGCCAAGGTGGTGATCGAGGGCTGTGGCAGCAACGGTTGTGAATACATGACCGGCGGTGTCGCGGTGATCCTGGGGTCGATCGGGGCCAACTTTGGCGCCGGTATGACCGGGGGCATGGCCTATCTCTATGACCCCGACGGCAAGGCCGCCGACATGATGAACCTGGAAACGCTGGTGACCTGCCCGGTTACGGTCGAACACTGGGAGAACCAGCTGAAAGACCTGATCGAGCGGCACGCCCTGGAAACCAAGAGCGCCAAGGCGCGGAACATCCTGCAGCACTGGGATCTCGAGCTGGCGAACTTTGTTCAGGTCTGCCCGAAAGAGATGCTGGACAAGATCGCGCATCCGCTGTCGGTGGAAAGCGCCGCCGTGCCGGCCGAGTAATCGCCGCACGATAAATTGCAAAGGCCGGGCCCCGTTGCCCGGCCTTTTTCATTTGTCGCCGCCGCGCGGGCGGATATTGTGCCGCCGTGGCAAAGAAGACGAAACAGGCAAGGAAACCCAAGCGCGACGAGCGCACACTCTGGCAATGGCTGGTGCCTTGGCGGAGCATTCGCCGCTGGGCGCTGCGAGGGCTGGGGGCGGCGGTGTTGCTGGTGCTGGGGCTGGTGCTGCTTTACCGGGTCGTCAATCCGCCGATCACCCACACCATCTGGTCCGAGGGCCGGCGGCTGGGCCGGATCGAGCGCAACTGGGTCGATATCGACGACATCGCGCCGGTGATGGTGCGGTCGGTCGTGGCGGCCGAGGATGCCAACTTCTGTCACCACTGGGGGTTCGACATGGGCGCGATCCGGGCGGCGCTGCGCGAGGGTGCGCGCCGGGGCGGGTCGACCATCACCCAGCAGACCGTCAAGAACGTGTTCCTGTGGCAAGAGCGCAGCTGGCTGCGCAAGGCGCTAGAGGCGATGCTGACCCCGATGGTCGAGGCCGCCTGGCCCAAGCGGCGTATCCTTGAGGTTTACCTGAACGTGGCCGAGTTCGACACTGGCGTGTTCGGGATCGAGGCCGCGGCCTGGCATTACTTCAAGACCACGCCCGACAAGCTGACCGCGCGCCAGGCGGCGCGGCTGGCCGCCATCCTGCCCGACCCCAAGAATCGCAACGCCGCAGATCTGTCACGCCGGATGCTGCGCCGGGTCGACGGGGTGGTCGATGGGGCCGCAACGATACAGGCAGACGGCCGCGCATCCTGTTTCGAAGGTTGAAAAACCCTGCGCGGCACGGCAAGACAGGGGGCAATCAAATCAGTCGTGGCCCCCTTATGAACCGCCTTTATCACGTTCCCCTGTCTCCGTATTGCCGCAAGGTTCGCCTGGTGCTGGCCGAAAAGAAGATCGAGGTCGAGCTGATCGAAGAGCGCTATTGGGAGCAATCCGCCGAATTCATGCGCCGTAACCCCGCAGGCAAGGTGCCGGTGATGCGGCTGGACGGGCGTACCATGTCGGAAAGCCAGGCGATCTGCGAGTATATCGAGGAAACCAACCCCAACCCGCCGCTGCTGCCCAGCGACCCCGCAGCCCGCTACGAGGTGCGGCGGCTGATCTCGTGGTTCGATGACAAGTTTCACGCCGAGGTGACGTCGAAGCTGTTGTATGAGCGGGTGAACAAGAAGGTCATGGGGCTGGGCTATCCCGAAAGCAAGCACGTCAAGGCGGGCGCGCAGAAGATCAAGTATCACCTCGACTATATGGGTTGGTTGCTGGATCAGCGCCGCTGGCTGGCGGGTGATGTGATGACCATGGCCGATTTCGCCGCCGCCGCGCATCTGTCGTGCCTGGATTACATTTCCGATGTCGACTGGAACCGCAATGCGACGGTGCGGGACTGGTATGCCAAGATCAAATCTCGCCCGGCCTTTCGCGGGTTGCTGGCCGACCAGGTGCCGGGCTTTCCGCCGCCGGCGCATTATGCCGATCTGGATTTCTAGGGTGGGGGGCTGTCTGCCCCCCCTTCGCCTACGGCGAATTCCCCCCCGAGGATACTTTTCCAAAGAAGAAGGGAGGGGGCTGTGTTGAAAGATCGTTTGATGGCGCGTGCCCTTGAAGAGGGGTTCGCCAAGTGCCGGGTGACACGGCCCGATGCGGTGCCGGAATTGCCGGCGCGGCTGGATGAGTTCGTGGCGCAGGGGCGGCATGGGCAGATGGGCTGGATGGCTGAGCGGATGGGTTGGCGCGGGAATCCGGCGGCGCTGTGGCCCGAGGCGCGATCGGTGATCATGCTGGCCGAGGTTTACACGCCCGCGCATGATCCGATGCAGGTGATCGGGCAGCGCGATCGTGGGGCGATTTCGGTTTATGCGCAGAACCGGGACTATCACGATCTGGTCAAGAAGCGGCTGAAACGGCTGGGGCGCTGGTTGCTGGAGCAGGCGCCGGGTGACGAAATCAAGGTGTTTGTGGATACCGCGCCGGTGATGGAAAAGCCGCTGGCCGCTGCTGCGGGGTTGGGCTGGCAGGGCAAGCATACCAATCTGTTGTCGCGTGATCTGGGGAGCTGGTTCTTTCTGGGAGCGATTTTTACGACGATTGAATTAGAGCCTGATCCGCCTGAAAACGGCAATTGCGGGTCGTGCCGGGCGTGTTTGGATGTATGTCCGACAGCGGCGTTTCCTGCGCCCAATCAGCTGGATGCGCGGCGGTGTATTTCCTATCTGACGATCGAACATCACGGACCCGTCGAGGAAGAATTGCGCCCGTTGATGGGCAACCGGATCTATGGCTGCGATGATTGCCTGGCGGTGTGCCCGTGGAACAAGTTTGCCCAGACTGCGAGTGAGGCGCGCTATGCGGCCCGGCCTGAATTGGTTGCGCCCCGTCTGGCCGAGTTGGCGGTGTTGGACGATGCGGCGTTTCGGGCGCTGTTTTCGGGCTCGCCGGTCAAGCGGGTAGGGCGCAACCGGTTCGTTCGGAATGTGCTGTATGCGATCGGCAATTCCGGTGATCCGGCGCTTATGGCGGTGGCGCAGGGTTTGTGCGAGGATGAGGATGACACCGTGGCCGATGCGGCGTGCTGGGCGGTTGGGCGGCTGCGATAAGGGAGGCCAAATGCGCCGAGTTTTGTCACTATTCCTGCTGATTCCGTCGATTTCCTGGGGCGAGGTGCCGCAGGGCGCTCCCAATGTGCCAGAGTTCGCGCCCGCATTCGCTGGGCAGACCCGTGCGCCCGAAATGGCCGCGATTGATGGCCTGGATGTCACGATCTTTGCCCAGGGTCTGGCGCATCCCTGGGGGATTGCAGCGCTGCCTGGAGGCGGCTTTCTGGTGACCGAGCGCGACGGGCGGTTGCGCCATGTCGGTGCGGATGGGGCTGTTTCAGCGGCGATCTTGGGCGTGCCCGAGGTTGTGGCCCGTGGGCAGGGCGGGCTGCTGGATGTGGCTTTGGCGCCCGATTTTGGCAGTAGTCGCGCGATCTATCTGAGCTATGCGAAACCGGTGGGTCTGGGGCGGTCGGTAACGGCGGTGGCACGCGGTCAGTTGTCACATGATATGACCGAATTGGGCGATATTAGAGACGTTTATTTCCAGAATCGACCCAGCCGGAACGCCGCGCATTTCGGGTCGCGGGTGGTGTTTGGCGGGGGCCACATGTTCATCACCACGGGAGAGAGGTTTTCGCCCGCGAACCGGCTTTTGGCGCAGGACAAGGGTGTCGATTACGGCAAGGTGCTGCGCCTGTCGCCCGAAGGCGCGCTGCCGGCGGATAACCCGTTCGGCAATGCCGTCTGGTCGCTGGGTCATCGCAACGTGCAGGGTGCGGCTTTTGACGCGGCCGGACAGCTGTGGGCGATCGAGCACGGCCCCAAGGGCGGGGATGAGCTGAACAAGATCACGCGCGGGGCCAATTACGGCTGGCCGGTGATTTCCTATGGCGAGAATTACAGCGGCACGCCGGTTGGGCGCGGGCTGACCCAGGCGCCGGGGATGGAGCAGCCGGTGTATTACTGGGATCCGGTGATCGCGCCTTCGGGGATGGTGTTCTATGACGGCGCGATGTTCCCGGAATGGCGCGGTGATCTGTTGATCGCGTCGCTGCGGCCCGGCGGGTTGGTGCGGCTGCGTCTGCGCGATGGTCGGGTTGTGGGCGAACAGCGGATGCTGACCGGCACGCGGGTGCGCGATG
The DNA here is from genome assembly GCF_025751515.1 of Actibacterium sp. XHP0104. Taxonomy (GTDB): domain Bacteria; phylum Pseudomonadota; class Alphaproteobacteria; order Rhodobacterales; family Rhodobacteraceae; genus Actibacterium_D. Next base: position 135,758 of record NZ_JAOWLE010000004.1, on the reverse strand, counting down.
TCGAGGTTGCCCCGGACGGGTCGATCCTGGTGCTGGTCGATGCCGATGATGGCGGTATTCTGCGTTTGTCGCTGAAATAGGCTCTATTCCAGCGGAACTCTGAAGGTCAGGCTGGCCCATAGCGAATGCCAGACAGGCCCCAGTGCGGGGTCATTCTGCCCTGTATCCAGCAAGATCACCGCGTCGAGAAGGTATTCATGCCCCGGCGCGACCGGCACGGATACTTCACCATTTTGATCGGTGCGCAGGCGCTGTATCTCGATCTGGCCGCCCGGGGCGCGGTTAAACAGCTCGAGCTGGGCGTTGTTGCGCGGGTGGCCTTGATAGAGCACCCGAACGGGCAGGCCGCCGGTCAGGTCATCGGTATACGGGTTGCGCAGGGCGACGATCTCGGTCTCGAGGCCGATGGCGCGATCCTGACCTTGGCCGTCGCCGATCGCGACCAGAGATTTGGCATAGCGGCGATAGGTTTCGTCGAACCCGGTTTGCGGCAGGCCGCGCGCGGTATGAGTGTCTGGCAGGCCGTCAAAGGCCTTGTGCGTGACGAAATCAGTGAACTTGGCCCATTCCGTATAGGTCAGCCGTTGATCGGTGGTTTCATGTACGATGATCGCCAGGCCCTGGGCCGGGGCGGGCTGAGACATGGCGGGGCGGTCACCGATACGGCTGGTGATTTCAGTCACTGTTTCACCTTGAAACAGCTCGAACCGGGTGATCCGACCGGGCAAAAACGACATGGGCGCGCCGCTGAAATTCTGCCCCAGCCGCAGGTCGGCAATGACTGGCGCGCCGGGATCAACCTGATAGGTTTGCGGAGACAGCCAGAATTCATGGGCCAGCGCCATGGGTGCACTAAGTAGGGCAGTGATCAGTAATATGGGCAAACGCATGAGGGGCCTTTCAGCGATGATATTCAATGTGAACCGGATCTGTGGGCGGTCAAGCGTCCTGGCGGCGGTTGTCTTGTTTGTGATGACGCTGCCCGGGCAGGCGCATGAGGTGCGGCCGGCGGTTGGCGATGTCACGGTTACGGCCGAGCAGGTGCGCGTCGATCTGACCGTGACGCTAGAGGCGCTGGTGGCCGGGATCGACATGGCTGGGCTGAGCGACACCAATGAATCGCCCCTGTCGGGCTATTATGACCGCCTGCGCGCGCTGCCTCCGCAAGAGCTGGAGCAAGCCTTTGACAAGGTCTGGCCGCGTATCGCACAGGGGCTGGTATTTCAGGTGGGTGACACGCGTATTGTGCCTGACCTGGCCGGGCTGCGCATTCCCGAAGTGGGCGACACCGCCCTGCCGCGCGATTCGGTTCTGGTGCTGACCGCTGTGCTGCCGACGGGCGATGCCCCGGTGCAGATCGGCTGGGCCGCGACCAACGGCCCGCTGGTGCTGCGGCAGATGGGGCAGGGGGACGACCTGTATTCGGGCTATCTGACGGGGGGCGCGCTGTCTGACCCGCTGCCGCGCGAGGGTGTGGCGCAGGTGGGCGCGATCACGGAATTCGGGCGCTATGTGGTGCTTGGGTTCGAACATATCCTTCCCAAGGGGCTGGACCACATCCTGTTCGTTTTGGGGCTGTTCCTGTTCTCGTTGCAGATGCGCCCGCTGCTGTTGCAGGTCACGGCCTTTACCCTGGCGCATACGGTGACACTGGCGCTTGCAAGCCTGAAAATCGTCACTGTTCCAGCGGAAATCGTCGAACCTTTGATCGCGGCGTCGATCGTTTTCGTGGCGGTTGAAAACATCATCGGCGGCAAGTTGGGCTGGCGGCGGGTGGCTGTGGTCTTTGCCTTTGGCCTGTTGCACGGGCTGGGCTTTGCCAGTGTGCTGGGCGAGATCGGGCTGAACCCCGCGCGGTTTGTTGCCGATCTGATCGGGTTCAATATCGGGGTCGAGATCGGGCAGCTGACGGTGATTGCCCTGGCCTATCTGGCGGTCGGGCTGTGGTTTGGCCGCAAGCCCTGGTATCGCGCGGCCATCGTGGTGCCCGGATCGGCGGCGATTGCGCTGGTCGGGGCGTGGTGGGTTGTGGAACGGACGCTGCTGTAAGGGCGAAAAGCGCCCCGCGCTGTGGTATGATCGCCCCAATAGGAGGATCAGACATGACCGAACGCAGCTTTTTTGACCATCTGCGTGACTATGACGTGACCAAGCGCGCCGCGCAGTTCGCCCGGATCGAACGGCAGACTGCCCCGCATCGGGCGGCGGTTGCGGCGCAGCGGCGGCCCACCAATGTCGATGAGAGATCGATGCGCATGGCCGAGTATCTGCGGATTGAAAAAGGTTATCTGACCTGACGTTGGTCTTGCTTGCGCGCCAAAGCTGATCGAGATGAGGAGGATCAAGCGAGACTCCTTATGAATCCCCTGCGCGCCATTCTGTTCAAGCTGCTGTCCGTCGCCCTGTTCGTGATCATGGCGTCGCTGATCAAGGCCGCGTCGGACCAGGTGCCGGCGGGGCAGGCGGTGTTTTTCCGGTCGCTCTTTGCGGTGCCGGTGATCGTGCTGTGGCTGGCGGCGCGGGGCGATCTGCGCACCGGGCTGCGCAGTGCCAACCCGATGGGGCATTTCTGGCGGGGCTTTGTTGGCACCAGCGCGATGGGGCTGATGTTTGCCGGGCTGGCGCTGTTGCCCCTGCCCGAGGTGACGGCGATCGGCTATGCCACGCCGCTGTTGGTGGTTATCTTTGCCGCGATGTTCCTGGGCGAAGAGGTGCGGCTGTTTCGCCTTGGGCTGGTCATGGTCGGGCTGATCGGGGTGTTGATCATGCTATCGCCGCGGCTGACGGCGCTGACCAATCATGAAATGGATGCCCGTCTGGCGCTGGGCGCTGTGATCACACTGGCCGGGGCGGGCTGCGCGGCGCTGGCGCAGGTGTTCATCCGCAAGCTGGTGCAGACCGAACAGACCTCGGCCATCGTGTTCTGGTTCTCGATCTCGGCGACGCTGTTGTCGCTGCTGACGCTGCCCTTTGGCTGGGTGATGCCCACTTGGGATGTGGCGGTCATGCTGGTTCTGGCCGGGTTCATCGGCGGGGTGGCGCAGATTTTCCTGACCTCAAGCTATCGGTTTGCCAATGCCTCGGTCGTGGCGCCGTTTGACTATGCGTCGATGCTGTTTGCGGTGGCGATCGGCTACGTGTTCTTTGACGAACTGCCGACGCGGCCGATGGTGGGCGGCGCGGCGCTGGTGATCGGGGCTGGGGTGGTGATCATCTGGCGCGAACGCCAGCTGGGGCTCGAGCGCGACAAGCAGCGTAAGGCGCAGACCCCGCTGGGATGAAAAACGGCCCCACGAGGGGGCCGCATTCGAGACTGTTTCAGCCGAAAACGCTTAGGCGCGCACCAGCTTTTCATAGCTGTCCGAGATGTCGCGCGTCAGAGCGCCGACCTCGAAGTTGAACTCGCCGATCTGGCCCACCGGGGTAACCTCGGCGGCGGTGCCGGTCAGCCAGCATTGCTCAAAGCCTTCCAGCTCTTCGGGCATGATGTGGCGTTCGTTCACGGTGATGCCCTTTTCCTTGAGCATGCCGATCACGGTCTGACGGGTCAGCCCGTTGAGGAAGCAATCGGGCTTGGGCGTGTGCACCTCGCCGTCCTTGACGAAAAAGATGTTGGCGCCGGTCGCCTCGGCCACATAGCCGCGATAGTCGAACATCATCGCGTCGGAACAGCCTTTGTCCTCGGCGGCGTGTTTCGACATGGTGCAGATCATGTAAAGGCCCGCGGCCTTGGCTTCGGACGGGATGGTGGCCGGGTCGGGGCGGCGCCATTTGGCGATGTCCAGCTTGGCGCCTTTCATCTTGGCGTCGCCGTAGTAGTTGCCCCATTCCCAGGCGGCAACGGCCACGCGAACCGGGTTGCGGCGCGAGGCGACACCCATGTCTTCGCCGGCACCGCGCCAGGCGATGGCGCGCACATAGGCGTCCGACCAGCCATTGGCGGCCAGAACGTCATATTTGGCCTTTTCCAGCTCTTCGACCGAGTAGGGCACCTGGAAATCCAGCAGCTTGGCCGAATGGCGCAGGCGCTCTGAGTGCTGGACGCTTTTGAAGATCTTGCCGTTATAGGCGCGCTCGCCCTCGAATACCGACGAGGCATAGTGCAGCGCATGCGTCAGGATATGCACCTTGGCATCGCGCCACTCGATCAGCTTGCCATCCATCCAGATCTTGCCGTCGCGGTCATCATAGCCGGTCATCGGTTTGTCCTTTCCAAGCGTCGGGCCGGGCCCGTTTTTCTAATGTTGCGCAACTTAGGGCCGGTTCGGACATAATGTTGCGCGAAATTGAGGCATTCCTAGTAATTGATTCTTGGAATGTCAACAAGACTGACATAAAATCGGTGCCTGAAACATAATACGTGAACACAAGGGACGCGCAATATGGCCGATACCGGCACCGGGCCTATCCAGCATGGCGAAAGCCTATTGTTCCTGACTGACGAGCAGCTGCGCAAGGGGATCGAGGCAATGTTTTTTGCCTATCGGGCCTTCACGTCCGATCCCGATCGCATTCTTGAACAGCATGGCTATGGCCGGGCGCATCACCGGGCGGTGCATTTCATCCATCGCGCGCCCGGCACGACGGTGAATAACCTGCTGGCGATTCTGGGGGTGACGAAACAGTCTCTCAACCGGGTGCTGCGGGCGCTGATCGAGGATGGGCTGGTCGAAAGCCGGGTCGGCAAGCGCGACAAGCGTGAACGGCACCTGTATCTGACCCCCGTCGGTGCCGCGCTGGAACAAGAGCTGTCGGATGCCCAGCGCGCGCGGATGCGCAGCGCCTTTCGCGCCGCCGGCCCCGAGGCCGTGGCAGGCTTTCGCCAGGTGCTAGAGGCGATGATGGATCCCGAGATGCGCCGGCAATATGCCTCGATGCGGGATGGCGGCCAATGAGCGCGGGCCAGGATATTCACCTGCTGATCGTTGATGATGACGAACGCATTCGCGGGCTGTTGCAGAAATTTCTGATGCGCAACGGCTTTCTGGTCAGCGCGGCGCGCGATGCGGCCCATGCGCGGCGGCTGTTGAGCGGGCTGGAATTCGACCTGATCGTGCTGGACGTGATGATGCCGGGTGAGGATGGCGTGACCCTGACGCGCGAGCTGCGCAAGGATATCACCACGCCGATCATGCTGTTGACCGCGCGGGGCGAGACCCCCGACCGGATCATGGGGCTTGAGGCCGGGGCCGACGACTATCTGGCCAAGCCGTTCGAGCCCAAGGAACTGTTGCTGCGGATCAACGCCATTTTGCGCCGGGTGCCGCAGGCGGCCGAGCCCAGCTCGGGGCCGACCGTGCTGCATCTGGGCGCGGTGCGGTATGACATTGATCGGGGCGAGCTGTGGCAGGGTGATGCTCTGGTGCGGCTGACCGCCACCGAGGCGCAGCTGATGAGGATTTTCTCGGCCGAGCCGGGGCAGGCGATCGCGCGGTCGCGCCTGGTCGAGGAGCTGGGCCGCGATGGGGGGCAGGCTCAGGAACGAGCGGTCGATGTGCAGATCACCAGGCTGCGCAAAAAGATCGAAAAAGACCCTAAACAACCGCGATACCTGCAAACCGTGCGCGGGGCGGGTTACATGCTGCAACCGGATCTCTGACATGACCACTGCGCTGATCACCCATTCCGACTGCCTGAACCACCTGACCCCGTCGGGCCACCCCGAACGCGTGGCGCGGCTGGAAACCATTCTGAAACGGCTTAGTTCAGCCGAGTTCGAGCCGCTTTTGCGCGTTGACGCCCCCCTGGCCGACGAGGCCGAGGTGCTGCGCTGTCACAGCGCCGACTACCTGACGCGGATCAAGGGCGCCATTCCTGCCGACGGCTTTGCCGCGCTGGATGCCGATACGTTCGTGTCGCCGGGCAGCTTTACCGCCGCGCTGCGCGGGGTGGGCGGCAACATGCGGGCCGTTGATATGGTGATGACGGGCGAGGCGCAGAATGCCTTTGTCGCCTGCCGCCCGCCGGGGCATCACGCCGAAAAGGCCCAGCAGATGGGGTTCTGCCTATTCGGAAACGTCTCTATTGCAGCCAAATATGCGCTTGATCACCACGGGCTGGATCGCGTCGCCATCGTTGATTTCGACGTGCACCACGGCAATGGCACGCAGGATCTGTTGTGGGACGAGGGCCGGGTGCGGTTCGTATCGACGCATCAGTCGCCGCTTTGGCCCGGCTCTGGCGCGCTGACGGACAAGGGCGGCTGCGACAACATCATCAACCTGCCGCTGCCGCCGCGATCGACGGGGCGTGAATTGCGCATGGTGTTCGAAAACTATGCGCTGCCGCGGCTGGATGCTTTCGCACCGCAGATGGTGCTGATTTCGGCCGGGTTCGACGCGCATATGGCCGATCCGCTGGCCGAGCTGAACTGGGGCACGGATGATTTCGTCTGGGCCACGCAACAGATCTGCGACCTTGCCGAGACCCATGCCGGGGGGCGGGTGGTCTCGACACTGGAGGGCGGATATGATCTGGATGCGCTGGCGGCCAGCACGGCCGCGCATGTGCAGGTTCTGATGGAGCGGGGATCGTGAGCGACAAACCGGTGAATGAGATGAGCTTTGAAGAGGCCATGCGCGCGCTGGAGCAGGTTGTCGGCCAGCTAGAGCGCGGGGACGTGCCGCTTGAGGAATCGATCACGCTGTATGAGCGCGGGGCCGAGCTGAAGAAACGCTGCGAGGCCAAGCTGAAAGAGGCCGAGGAAAAGGTTGCCGCCATCACCACCGATGCCAGCGGCACGCCCACCGGCACCCGTCCGCTAGACGAGGTCTGATGTTCGAGGCGCGCCTTACCGACGTGGCAACGCAGGTTGCCGCGCATCTGGATGACATTCTGGCAGACTACCCCGATCAGCGCGTGGTGCAGGCGATGCGCTATGCGGTGGCGGGCGGCAAGAGGCTGCGCGCCTTTCTGGTGATCGAGGGCGCGGCGCTGCATGACGTGCCCGTGGCCCGCGCGCTGAACGCGGCGGCGGCGGTCGAGGCGCTGCATGCCTATAGCCTGGTGCATGACGATCTGCCCTGCATGGATGACGACGACCTGCGCCGCGGCTTGCCCACGGTGCATGTGAAATGGGATCAGGCCACCGCCGTTTTGGCGGGGGACGCGTTGCAGACCCTGTGTTTCGGCCTGCTGGCCGATCCGGCCACCCACCCCGATGGCGCGGTGCGGGCCGATCTGGTGGCGTCTATGGCGCTGGCGGCCGGGGCGCGGGGCATGGTTTACGGTCAGGCGCTGGATATCGCCGCCGAAACCGCCGACCAGCCGCTGACGCTGGATCAGATCACCGAGTTGCAGGCGGGCAAGACCGGGGCGTTGATCCGCTGGTCGGCCGAGGCGGGCGCGCGTCTGGCCGGGGCCGATGTGGCGCCCTTGGGTGCCTATGCCGATGCGCTGGGCCTGGCGTTTCAGATCGCCGATGACATTCTCGATGTCGAGGGCGACGCGGAAAAGGCGGGCAAGCGGCTGCAAAAGGATGCCGAGGCCGGAAAGGCCACGTTCGTGTCTTTGCTGGGCCTCGATGGGGCCAAGGCGCGGGCGCGACAATTGGTCGATCAGGCCTGCACATCCCTTGACCCCTACGGGACAAGCGCGGAAAACTTGCGGCAAGCCGCCCGTTTCGTTATCTCGCGCGAGATGTAAGCGCCCGGGGAGGGCAAGCCATGAGCGCCAAACCAGACACCCCCCTGCTGGACCGTGTGAACGTTCCGGCCGATCTGAAACAGTTTTCGGATGCCGAGCTGCGTCAGGTGGCGGACGAGTTGCGCGCCGAGACCATCGCCGCCGTGTCCGAAACCGGTGGCCATCTGGGTGCGGGTCTGGGTGTGGTCGAAATGACCGTGGCGCTGCACGCGGTGTTCGATACGCCCAAGGATCGGCTGATCTGGGACGTGTCGCACCAGTGCTATCCGCACAAGATCATCACCGGGCGGCGCGACCGTATTCGCACGCTGCGGCAAAAGGGCGGGCTGTCGGGTTTTACCAAGCGCAGCGAGTCGCCCTATGACCCGTTCGGCGCCGCGCATAGTTCGACCTCGATTTCCGCCGCGCTGGGCTTTGCCGTGGCGCGCGATCTGGGCGGCGCGACCGAGCATGGCATCGGCGACGCGATTGCCGTAATCGGTGACGGCTCGATGAGCGCCGGCATGGCCTTCGAAGCGATGAACAATGCCGGCCATCTGGGCCGCCGCCTGATCGTCATTCTGAATGACAACGACATGTCGATCGCCCCGCCGGTGGGCGCGCTGTCGTCCTATCTGTCGCGGCTTTATGCCGGCGATCCGTTCCAGGAGCTGAAGGCCGCCGCCAAGGGTGCGGTCAGCCTGCTGCCCTCGCCCTTTCAGGAAGGCGCGCGCCGGGCCAAGGACATGCTGAAGCACATGACCGTCGGCGGCACCCTGTTCGAAGAGCTGGGCTTCAGCTATCTCGGGCCCATTGACGGCCATGACATGGAACAGCTGCTGGCCGTGCTGCGCACCGTCAAGGCGCGCGCCACCGGGCCGATCCTGATTCATGCGATCACCAAAAAGGGCAAGGGCTATGCCCCCGCCGAGGCCCGCGATGACAAGGGCCACGCCACCGCCAGGTTCGATGTCGTCACCGGCAAACAGCACAAGGCGCCGTCGAATGCGCCCAGCTATACGTCGGTCTTTGGCGATGCGCTGGTGGCCGAGGCCGCGCGCGATGACAAGATCGTCGCGGTCACGGCGGCGATGCCTGATGGCACCGGTCTGGGCCTCTTTGCCGAGCGCTATCCCAGCCGCTGTTTCGATGTGGGCATTGCCGAACAGCATGGCGTGACCTTTTGCGGCGCGCTGGCGGCGGGCGGGATGAAACCGTTCTGCGCGATGTATTCGACATTCTTGCAGCGCGGCTATGATCAGGTGGTGCATGATGTGGCGCTGCAGGGTCTGCCGGTGCGCTTTGCGATCGACCGGGCCGGATTGGTCGGCGCCGATGGCGCGACCCATGCGGGCAGCTTTGACATCGCCTATCTGGCCAACCTGCCGGGCATGGTGGTGATGGCCGCCGCCGACGAGGCCGAGCTGGTACATATGGTCGCCACCGCCGCCGCCTATAATGACGGGCCGATTGCATTTCGCTATCCGCGGGGCGAGGGCGTGGGCGTCGAGATGCCCGAGCGCGGCGAGGTTCTGGAAATCGGCAAGGGCCGGATGGTCCAGCAAGGCGCGCGGGTGGCGATCTTGTCATTTGGAACGCGCCTGTCCGAGGTGACCAAGGCCGCCGAGGCCCTGTCGGCGCGGGGCATCACCCCCACCGTGGCCGATGCCCGGTTCGCCAAGCCGCTGGACCGCGAGATGATCCTGGATCTGGCCGCCACGCACGAGGCGCTGATCACCATCGAAGAGGGCGCCGTGGGCGGGTTTGGCTCACATGTGGCGCAGCTCTTGTCGGACGAGGGCGTGTTTGACGCAGGGTTCAAGTTCCGCTCGATGGTGCTGCCCGACAGTTTCATCGACCAGGCCAGCCCCGACGACATGTATGCCGCCGCCCATCTGAACGCCCCCGATATCGAGGCCAAGGTGCTAGAGGTTCTGGGCATCGCGCAGATCGGGGAAAAGCGGGCCTAGCTTTCCGCCTTTAACAACGCCGCCAGCCCGGCGCGATAGTCGGGGTATCTCAGCGTTACGCCCAGCTCTTCCTTGATGCGGTCGTTTCGCACCTTTTTGGATTCGGCATAAAAGCTGCGCGCCATCGGGGTGAAGGTCGCCTCATCGAACGGGATGTCGGGCGGCACCGGCAGACCCAGCAGGTTTGCGGCATGTTCGATCACGTCTTGCGGCGGGGCGGGGTCATCGTCGCAGACGTTATAGACCGCGCCGGGGTTGGGCCGCTGGATCGAGGCCAGCAGCACCTGCGCGATGTCCTCGACATGGGTGCGCGAAAACACCTGGCCCGGTTTGATGATCCGCCGCGCCTTGCCCGATTTGACCTTGGCAAAGGGGCCGCGGCCGGGGCCATAGATACCTGCCAGCCGAAAGATATGCAGCGGCAGGTTCAGCGCGGCCCATTCGGCCTCGGCCGCGACGCGGGCGCGCCCGCGTTCGGTGGCGGGGGTCAGGGGCGTGGCCTCGTCGACCCAGCCGCCCTGATGGTCGCCGTAAACGCCCGTGGTCGACAGGTAGCCCACCCATTGCAGGTGATCGGCGCGGGCCAATGCGTCACTGATCTCGCGCAAAACCGGGTCGCCCTGATCATCGGGCGCGACGGATGACAGCACATGCGTGGCCTGCGCCAGCGCGCCCGCCAGATCGCCGCCGGGCCAGATTACGGCCTGATCAACCGTCATCTGCGCCGCCTTTTCCGGGCTGCGGGTGGTGGCGATGACCCGCCAGCCGGCGGGCAGGATGTTGGCCAGCGCGCGGGCGCTATAGCCGTGACCGATGGAAAGCAGTGTGTTCATGGCCGCGATCATCCGATCTTGGGCGGCGGGGCGCAAGGCCGGGCTTGCGCCTTGGCGCGGGATGGTCACTATTTGAGCAACCCCGCGCGATACAGCGCCAAAACGAGTGACCCCATGGCCGAGCAGACCCTGCCCTTTGAAACGCCCCCCGCGACCGCGCCCGAGGAGTTTTCCGATGCCGCCGCCGCCGTGCGCCGGCTGTGCGAGCTTTACGCCCAGGCGACGGCCTTTCTGAAAGACCGGTTCGAGCACACGATCGAAGGCGCCCCGCGCTTGGCCCGCTATCGCGCCTATTACCCCGAGATCCGGTTCGTCACGAACAGCTTTGCCCATGTCGACAGCCGCCTGTCGTTTGGCCATGTCACCGATCCGGGCATGTATTCGGCCACGATCACCCGGCCCGACCTGTTCGCCAACTACCTGCGCCAGCAGATCGGGTTGCTGATCGAGAACCACCGCGTGCCGGTCACGATCGGCCCGTCGACGACGCCGATCCCGGTGCATTTCGCGGTGGCGGGCGACGCCAGCATCACCGTGCCGCAAGAGGGCGCGCTGGATTTCCCGCTGCGCGATGTGTTCGACGTGCCCGATCTCAGCACCACCCATGACGAGATCGTCAACGGATACGGGTTCAAGTATGACGACGGCGCCGCGCCGCTGGCGCCCTTTACCGCGCAGCGGGTCGACTATTCGCTGGCGCGGCTGTCGCATTACACCGCCACCGCGCCCGAGCATTTCCAGAACCATGTTCTGTTCACCAACTACCAGTTCTATGTCGAAGAGTTCGAGCAATTCGCCCGCGATGCGCTGGCCGACCCGGACAGCGGCTATTGCGCGCTGGTGGGGCCGGGCAATGTGACGATCCGCGATGCGCAGGCGCCCTTGCCGGTGCCAGCCAAGCTGCCGCAGATGCCGACCTATCACCTGAAACGCGACGACGGGAACGGGATCACCCTGGTCAATATCGGGGTGGGGCCGTCGAATGCGAAAACCGCGACCGACCATATCGCCGTGCTGCGCCCCCATGCCTGGATGATGGTGGGGCACTGCGCGGGGCTGCGCAATTCGCAGCGGCTGGGCGATTTCGTGCTGGCCCATGCCTATCTGCGCGAAGATCACGTGCTGGACGACGACCTGCCGGTCTGGGTGCCGATCCCGGCGCTGGCCGAGATCCAGATCGCGCTGGAACAGGCGGTGGCGCAGGTCACCGAATTGCAGGGGTTCGAGCTGAAGCGCATCATGCGCACGGGCACCGTGGCGACGATCGACAACCGCAACTGGGAACTGCGCGACCAGTCGGGCCCGGTGCAGCGCCTAAGCCAATCGCGGGCCATCGCGCTGGACATGGAAAGCGCCACGATCGCCGCCAACGGCTATCGGTTCCGTGTGCCCTATGGCACGCTTTTGTGCGTGTCCGACAAGCCGCTGCATGGCGAGCTGAAACTGCCCGGAATGGCCAGTGATTTCTATAAAACACAGGTTTCGCGGCATTTGCAGATCGGTATAAGGGCGATGGAGCAATTGCGCGAAATGCCACTGGAACGTATTCACAGCCGGAAATTGCGTAGCTTTGAGGAAACAGCTTTCCTCTGACGTGGCGAAAACAACTACAAAATGCATGAAAAGCACTTGATTGCGTCCGCAAATCATTGTGTGTCATGCCTACATACCGTTACATTATGCGGATCAGCCCCAACCCAATGGGGCAGGAGTGAGGAGACCATACATGGCAAAACCGATGACCAAGACTCAGCTGGTTGCTGCGCTGGCCGAGGAAATGGGTGCGGATAAGAAAGCCGCCTCGGCTGCTCTGGACGCGCTGACCGGCGTGATCACCAAGGAAGTTGCCGGCGGCGGCGCAGTGACCCTGCCCGGCGTTGGCAAGATCTACTGCCGCGAGCGCCCCGAGCGCATGGTGCGCAACCCCGCCACCGGCGAGCAGATCAAGAAAGAGGCCGACAAGGTGGTCAAGATGACCATTGCCAAAGCGCTGAAGGACAGCGTGAACGGCTGATCACACGGGCTTGTGCCCCTGTGAAAATGGCTTAGGGTCGCCTTGGGCGGCCCTTTTCTTTTGTGCAGAGGTTCCATGGATATTCGCGCCATCGGCATGGGGCTGGCCTTTGCCCTGATGTGGTCTTCGGCCTTTACCTCGGCGCGGATCATCGTGGCCGATGCGCCGCCTTTGCTGGCGCTGTCGCTGCGGTTTCTGATCTCGGGGCTGATGGCGATCGCCATCGCGCGGGCGCTGGGGCAAAGCTGGCGCCTGAACGGCGCTCAGATCAAAAGCACCATCATCTTTGGCCTGTGTCAGAACGCGCTGTATCTGGGGCTGAACTTTTTCGCGATGCAGACGGTCGAGGCCAGCCTGGCGTCGATCATCGCCTCGACCATGCCGTTGCTGGTGGCGGCGCTGGGCTGGCTGATCTGGCGCGAACGCCTGCGGCCCATGGGCATTGCCGGGCTGGTCGCGGGGTTTGCCGGCGTGGCGATCATCATGTCCAGCCGCCTGGGCGGCGGGGTCGACATGGTGGGCGTGGGGCTGTGCCTGATCGGTGCGCTGGCGCTGGCGGTGGCGACGCTGACGGTGCGCAGCGCGTCTTCGGGCGGCAACCTGATCATGATTGTCGGCTTGCAGATGCTGGTGGGCAGCGCCGTGTTGGGCGTGATCGGCCTGGCGACCGAAACCTGGGTGGTGACGATCAGCCCGCGCTGGATCGCGGCCTTTGTCTATACGACGCTGGTGCCGGGCCTGTTGGCAACGATCATCTGGTTCGTGCTGGTCGGGCGGATCGGCGCGGTGCGGGCCGCGACCTTTCATTTTCTCAACCCGTTCTTTGGCGTCGCCATCGCGGCGGTGCTGTTGAACGAGAAACTGGGCGTCATGGATTTGGTGGGCGTGGCGGTGATCGCCGCCGGCATCCTGGCGGTGCAGCTGTCGCGGCAGGTGCGCTGACGCGCATGTGAAGGCATGTCAGCTGATGTTTGGTGACTTGGCCGCGCGCCGAGGCCAGATTGAGGGCATGGATCTTTTGCTTGGATATCTGGCGGGGCTGCTGACGCTGATCAACCCCTGCGTTTTGCCGGTGCTGCCGATCGTGCTGGCCACCGCGTTGCAGGCGCATCGGCTGGGGCCGGTTGCCGTGGCTGCGGGGATGAGCCTGTCTTTCGTCACGCTGGGCATGGTCGTCACGGTCGCCGGGCGCAGCCTGGGCCTGACCGAAGAGATGGTCGCCAACGCCGGCGCCGTGCTGATGATCGGGTTTGGCCTGATCCTGCTGGTGCCGCAATTCGGGGCGCGCTTTGCCACGGCAACGGCGGGGGTGTCGGCGCGTGCCGATGCCGGGCTGGATGGCGTCGACCGGTCGGGCCTGCCGGGGCAGTTTCTGGGCGGCCTCTTGCTGGGCGCGGTCTGGAGCCCCTGCATCGGCCCCACGCTGGGCGGCGCGATCTCGCTGGCCAGCCAGGGCGAAAGCCTGGGCCTGGCGGGGGCGATCATGGTCAGCTTTGCGCTGGGCGTGTCCACCATCATTCTGGCGCTGGGCTATGGCGCGCGTTCGGCCCTGCAACGGCGTCAGGCCCTGATGCGCCGCATCGCCGTCAAGGCGCGGCCGCTGATGGGGGTGATCTTTGCCGCCGTCGGGCTGGCCATTCTGTTCAAACTTCACCTGTTGATCGAGGCCTGGGCCGTGCAAAGCCTGCCCGCCTGGCTGATCGATCTGTCTGTTGCGATTTAAGGAGACACACCCATGAACCGTCGTGATTTTCTGGCCCTGACCGGAGTTGCCGCCGTCACCCTGCCGGTGATGGGGCAGGCCAAGCCTTTGGACTATACCAAGGGGCTGGTTGAACAGCGCCTTGCCGCGGGCGAGACCCTGTTTCTGGATTTCAAGGCCAGCTGGTGCAGCACCTGCGCCGCGCAGGAACGGGTGATCAAGGCGCTCAAGGCCGAGAACCCCGCCTATGAGCGTGCCGTGACCTTTATCGACATCGACTGGGATACCCACGGCAACGGGTCGCTGGTGCGCCAGATGAACATCCCGCGCCGCTCGACGCTGGTGGTGCTGAAGGGCGACCAGGAACTGGGCCGGATCGTCGCCGGCACCTCGCGCAAGGATATCAAGGCGCTGATGGACACCGCGCTGGGCGCGGCGACCTCTTAACCGATCTTGCCGCGGTTTTCGCCGATCTGACCCCGGTGCAGCAGGATGTGATCCAGCAGCACGCAGGCCATCATTGCCTCGCCCACGGGCACGGCGCGGATGCCGACGCAGGGGTCGTGGCGGCCCTTGGTGATGATCTCGGCCGGTTCGCCCGATTTGGTGATCGTCTTGCGCGGCGTCAGGATCGAGCTGGTCGGTTTCACCGCAAAGCGCACCACGACATCCTGACCGGTGGAAATCCCGCCCAGAATGCCGCCGGCGTGGTTCGATGAGAACACCGGCTGGCCGTCATTGCCCATGAAGATCTCGTCGGCATTGTCGACGCCGGTTAGCTCGGCCGCGGCCATGCCTTCACCGATTTCCACGCCCTTGACGGCGTTGATGCTCATCATCGCGGCGGCAAGGTCGGTGTCGAGCTTGCCATAGATCGGGGCGCCCAGCCCGGCGGGCACGCCGCGCGCGACCACCTCGACCACGGCGCCGACGGAATTGCCCGATTTGCGCAGATCGTCCAGATAGGTGGCCCAGGTCTCGGCCGATTTGGCGTCAGGCGTCCAGAACGGGTTTTGTTCGATCTGGTCCCAGTCGAAATTGTCGCGGTCGATCTTGTGCGGGCCGACCTGGGTCATATAGCCGGTGATCTGGATGCCCGGCACCAGCGCGGTCAGGGCCTCGCGCGCGATCCCGCCCGCGGCCACACGCGCCGCCGTTTCGCGGGCCGAGCTGCGCCCGCCGCCGCGATAGTCACGAATCCCGTATTTCTGCCAATAGGTGATGTCGGCGTGACCGGGGCGGAATTTCTCGACGATATCGCCGTAATCCTTGGACCGCTGGTCGGTGTTCTCGATCATCAGCTGAATGGGCGTGCCGGTGGTGACGCCCTCGAACACGCCCGACAGGATGCGCACCTCGTCAGGCTCGCGCCGCTGTGTGGTGAACTTGTTCTGGCCCGGCTTGCGACGGTCCAGCCAGTGTTGCAGCTGCGCGGCATCCACGGGCACGCCCGGCGGACAGCCATCGACCGTCGCACCCAGCGCCGGCCCGTGGCTTTCGCCCCAGGTGGTGACACGGAAAAGATGGCCGAATGTGTTCATGCTCATGGGCGGGCTCCTTTCCAGCCGGAATAGCCGCCCCGGCGATTTGTCGCAAGGGTGCGGCGCGCAATGAAAAAGGCCGCCGGAACGCGCCAGCGGCCCGAATGGCGCGTGTGGCCGTTATTGCAGGCTGTGCAGGAAGGCAAAGAGGTTGGCGGCGTCCTCGGGCTTGCGCAGGCGCTGCGGGGTCATGGCCGAGCGGCCGCTTTCGCCGGTGGCACTGGTCAGATAGCCGCTGGGATCCTGGATATAGGCGGCGAAATTCTCTTCGGTCCAGGTCAGGCCGGCGGCATTGGCGGCCTCCATCAGCTTGGAATAGCGAAAGCCCTCGACCGCGCCCATGGGTGCGCCGGCGATACCGTAAAGGTTGGGGCCGGTCTTGCCCGCCTTGCCGGCCAGAATGTCACCGGCGGGGTTCACCACCACATGGCAGGCGGCGCATTGGCGAAAGGCCTTTTCGCCCGCAGCGGCGTCACCGGTGACGGTCAGTTCCTCGACCGCGGGTTCGGCGGCGGGCTGGGCACCGTGCGAGTTGGCAAATGCGGGGGCGGCGGCCAGCAGGCAGGCGGCTGCAAGGGACAGGTGGAATTTCATCGGGTGTCTCCAAGGTAGGTCACGCGCGTCACAATATTGGCGCGCATGGGCCGGTCAATCGGTCGCCGAGACGCGGGCATGGGCCGGGCGATTTGCTGCCGATCCGGGTTTCGACAGCTGCTGCACGGCGTCGAACTGGCTAAGGAACACGCGGCCCGACAGATCATGCAGGAAATGCGTGCGGGCCAGCCTGTCCATCACCGGGCCTTTGACCTCGGACAGGTGCAGGCTGATGCCCATGTCGCGCAGGCGCGCGTCGATGGCCTCGAGCGATTCAAGCGCCGAAGTGTCGATCGCATTCACGGCCGAGCACATCAGGATCACATGTTTCAGATCGCAATCGGCGACGACGCGGTCATAGAGGTAATCTTCGAGATAGCGGGCATTGGCGAAATACAGGTTCTCATCCACCCGGATGGTCAGGATCTCGGGGCGGGTTTCCACCTTGTGGCGGTTGATGTTGCGGAAATGCTCGGTGCCGGGCACCAGGCCAACCTCGGCGATATGCGGGCGCGAGGTGCGGTAGAGAAACAGAAAGATCGACAGGCCCACGCCCGACGACACCCCGATTTCGACGCCAAAGCCCAGCGTCAGCAGGATGGTCGCAGCCACGGCGGCGAAATCGGCGCGGTTATAGTTCCAGGTGGTGCGCAGGATCGAGAAATCGACCAGCGACAGCACGGCCACGATGATGGTGGCGGCCAGCGTGGCCTTGGGCAGGAAATACAGCAAGGGCGTCAGCGCCAGCGCGGCCAGCAGGATGCCCACGGCGGTAAAGGCGCCGGCGGCGGGGGTCTCGGCGCCCGCGTCGTAATTCACCACCGACCGGGCAAAACCGCCTGTCACCGGATAGCCGCCCGAGATCGCCGCCGCGACGTTCGATGCGCCAAGGCCGATCAGTTCCTGGTCGGGCACGATGCGCTGGCGGCGCTTGGCGGCCAGGGTTTGCGCGACTGACACAGATTCAACGAATCCGATGACCGAGATCAGCACCGCCGAGCCAAAGAGGCCGGTCCAGATCTCCCAGTCGAAACTGGGCAGGCCCAGCGGCGGCAGGCCCTGCGGCACCTCGCCCACGATCGCGACGCCGTGCTTGTGCAGGCCAAAGATCCAGGTCACCAGAGTGGTCACCGCCACCGCGCCCACCGGCCCGGCCTTGGCCAGAATGTCGGCCAGGCGCGGCTTGATGCCCCGCGCCAGCAGCAGCGGTTTCAGCCCCTTGCGAACCCAGAACAGGAACGCGGTCGAGCTGATGCCGATCAGCAGGGTCCAGATGCTGATCTGGCCCAGATTGGCGATCAGCGATTGCAGCAGTTCAAGCAGGTTATGCCCCGAGGCCGGAATGCCCAGGATGTGCTTTAGCTGGCTGGTGGCGATGATGATGCCCGAGGCGGTGATGAACCCCGCGATCACCGGGTGCGACAGAAAGTTCGCCAGAAAGCCCAGCCGGAAAAACCCCATGATCAGCAGGATCAGACCCGAAAGAAACGCCAGGATGATCGCGGCGGCGGCATATTCGGCCGTGCCTTGCAGCGCCAGGTTGCCCACAGCGGCCGCCGTCATCAGCGACACAACCGCCACCGGCCCCACCGCCAGCGCACGCGAGGTGCCGAACACCGCATAGGCCACCAGCGGCAGGATCGAGGCATAAAGCCCCATCTCGGCCGGCAGCCCCGCCAACAGCGCATAGGCCAGCGATTGCGGGATCAGCATGATGGTCACGATCACCGCCGCCACCAGGTCATTGGTCAGCGTGTCGCGGCTATAGTGCCGCCCCCAGTCGAGAATCGGCAGGTATCGTTTGAACGCCTTCAGCGGGGGCAGGGTCACCAGAACCAACCTTTTATATTCATGTTTTATGATGTGATTAGCATCTGCCCCTGAAAACACAAGGGTTTTGCACCATTGCTGCCCCTTGTGGCCACCGGGGCGCTGGCCTAGATTGCGCTTTACCTCGGGGTGCCCGGCCGGGCTGAGATGCATGACGCAAACCCGTTGAACCTGAACCGGTTAAGACCGGCGGAGGGAAGGCACGTGGACATCCACCAACCCCGACCCCGCCCGTCGTGAATGAGGATGACCAGATGAAATATCCGATCTTCGCTGCGGGAGCCCTGTTCGCCACGATGGCCGTGGCCGAGACCCCAGTGCTTACCGTCTATGCGCCTGACTATTTCGCCTCGGAATGGGGCCCCGGCCCCAAGATGGAGGAATTGTTCGAGGCCGAATGCGGCTGCGACCTGCAATTCCGCACCGGCGATCTGATGCCGCGCCTGCTGCTAGAGGGCGACAAGACCGACGCCGATGTGGTGATCGGCCTGAATACCGACGTCACCAAAAAGGCGCGGGAATCGGGCCTCTTTGCCCCGCATGGGCAGGACAATGCGTCTCTAACACTGCCCATTTCGTGGTCGGACGAGGTGTTCCTGCCGTTCAACTATTCGCATGTGGCCTTTATCTATGACACCACGCGCGTGGAAAACCCGCCGGCCAGCTTTGACGAGCTGCTGAACGCCCCCGATGACCTGAAGATCGTGATCCAGGATCCGCGCAGCTCGATCTCGGGGCAGGCGCTGATGCTGTGGGTCAAGGCGGTTTACGGTGACAAATCGGGCGAGGCCTGGGCCAAGCTGTCGCCCAAGATCCTGACCGTCACCAAGGGATGGTCGGAATCCTATGGCCTGTTCACCGATGGCGAGGCCGACATGGTGCTAAGCTACACCACCTCGCCCGCCTATCACATCATCGCCGAGGGCGATGAGACCAAAAAGGCCGCGATCTTCCCCGAGGGGCACTATCTGTTTGTCGAGCTCGCCGGCAAGATTTCAGGCACTGATCAACCTGAACTGGCCGATCAGTTCATGGCCTTCGTGGTGTCAGAGGCGTTTCAGAACATGATCCCGACCGGCAACTGGTCGCTGCCCGCCAAGCTGGCCGACGACAAGCTGCCCGAAGGGTTTGCCAAGCTGAACATGCCCGAAACCGTGCTGTTCTTTGACGAAGAGCAAGCCGCCGCCCTGCGCGATGCGGCGGTCGAGGAATGGCGCGCCGCGCTCAGCCAATAAGCGTGGGCCTCTGGGTCGGGGCGGCTGCGGCGGCCCTGATCCTGATGCTGACGCTGGGCACGCTCGGCGCGGTCATGCATCGCGCCGGGTCATTCTCGGGCTTTGGCCCGGCCGATTGGGCCGCCATCCGGTTTACCCTGCTACAGGCCAGCCTGTCGGCGCTGATCAGCGTTGCGCTGGCGATACCCGTGGCGCGCGCGCTGGCGCGGCGGCAATTCCCCGGCCGGGGGCTGTTGATCACCCTCTTGGGCGCGCCGTTCATCTTGCCGGTAATCGTCGCGATTTTGGGTCTGTTGGCGGTGTTCGGGCGCAACGGATTGCTGAATATTGCGCTAAGTTGGGCCGGAATAGAGCCTGTTTCGATCTACGGGCTGCAAGGCGTGCTGGTCGCGCATGTGTTTTTCAACCTGCCGCTGGCGACGCGGCTGATCCTGCAAGGCTGGCTGTCGATCCCGTCCGAGCGGTTTCGCCTGGCGGCCAGTCTGAACTTTCGCGCCGATGATGTGAATCGCCTGCTGGGGCGGCCGATGCTGCGGGCAGTGGTGCCCGGTGCGCTGGTGGTGATTTTCGTGATCTGCATGACCAGTTTCGCGGTCGCGCTGACGCTGGGCGGCGGGCCGCGGTCGACCACGGTCGAACTGGCGATCTATCAGGCGTTCCGCTTCGATTTTGATCTGGGCCATGCGGCGCTGTTGTCGGTGGTGCAGTTCGGCCTGTCGGCGCTGGCTGCCGTGCTGGCCGCCTGGATTGCGGTGCCGGGGTTTAGCGGCGCGGGGCTGGATCGGCCGGTGTTGCGCTGGGATGCGCGACGCGGCTGGCTGCGGGCGCTGGATGCGCTGTGGATCGGCCTTGCGGCGCTGTTCCTGCTGTTGCCGCTGGGCATGGTGGTGGGGCAGGGCGTGGCGTCGCTGTTCAGCCTGCCGCCGCAGGTGTTCGGCGCGGCGCTGCGGTCCGTGCTGGTGGCGGTCGGGTCGGCCTGTTTGATGCTGGCGCTGGCCCTGCCGCTGTCGGTGGCGGCGGTGCGGGCCGGGCGGCTGTTCGAGGTGATCGGCACGCTGGCGATCGCTGCCTCGCCGCTGGTGATCGGCACGGGGCTGTTCATCCTGCTGCGCCCTGTGGCCGATCCGGTGGCGCTGGCCCTGCCGGTGACGGCGCTGGTGAACGCGGTGATGAGCCTGCCTTTTGCCTTGCGCGCCCTGCTGCCCGCCCTGCGCGAGGTCGAGGCCACCTATGGCCACTTGGCCGACAGCCTGGGCATGCGCGGCTGGGCGCGGCTGCGGCTGTTGCTGGTGCCGCGTCTGCGGCGGCCCATCGGGTTTTCGATGGGGCTGGCGGCGGCGCTGTCGATGGGCGATCTGGGGGTAATCGCGCTGTTTGCCGATCCGTCGCAGGCCACGTTGCCGTTGCAGCTGTATCGCCTGATGGGGTCTTATCGGCTGGATCAGGCGGCGGGGGCCGCGCTGTTGCTGTTGGGGCTGTCGCTGGCCCTGTTCTGGCTGTTCGATCGCGGAGGACGGGTGAATGCTGACGCTTGAGGGTCTTGTCTATCGGTCGGATGATTTCAGCCTGAGCGCCGATTTCGCCGTGCCTCCCGGCGCGCGGGTGGCGGTGATCGGGCCGTCGGGGTCGGGGAAATCGACGCTGTTGGATATGATCGCGGGGTTTCTTGCCCCGGTGCAGGGTCGTGTGCTGTGGCAGGGCAATGACCTGACCCGGATGCCGCCGGGCGATCGCCCGATCAGCCTGCTGTTTCAGGACAACAACCTGTTCCCGCATCTGACCGTGGCGCAAAACGTGGGCCTTGGCCTGCGGCCCGATCTGCGGCTGTCGGCCGATCAGCGGGCGGCCGTGGGTGCCGCGCTGGCCCGTGTCGGCCTGGCCGGTTATGAGGCGCGCAAGCCCGCGGCCCTGTCGGGCGGACAGCGCAGCCGCGTGGCGCTGGCGCGGGTGCTGTTGCGGGCACGGCCGCTGATGCTGTTGGATGAGCCCTTTGCCGCGCTGGGGCCGGCGCTGCGGGCCGAGATGCTGATGCTGGTGCGCGAGCTGGCCGATGAAACCGGCGCGACGGTTCTGATGGTGACGCATGATCCGCGCGATGCGCGGGCGCTGGGCGACCAAACGGTTCTGGTGGCTGGCGGCCTGGCCCATCCGCCGCAACCGACCGAGGCGCTGTTCAACGACCCGCCCCCGGCGTTGCGGGCCTATCTGGGATGAAAAAAGCGCGCCCCGAGAGGCGCGCTTTGATTTTTTCGACTGTGGTCAGCCTTAGGCTTGTTTGGCCTTTTTCTTGACCGGGGCCCAGAGTTTCTTGTTGGTCAGGTACAGCAGGGTGCTGAGCACGACCAGCATGAACACGCCGGCGAAACCGGCACGCTGGCGGGCCATCATCTTGGGCTCGGCAGTCCACATCAGGAACGAGGCAACGTCCTCGGCTTCGTGGTGCAGATCGTTGCTGTGACCGTCGTCAAACTCGACATCCTCGCCGTACAGCGGCGGGGCCATCGCGATCCAGCCGCCGGGGAAGGCGGTGTTCTTGTAGTAGGTGGTGCCCGCTTCTTCTTTTTCCTCGCCGGTGTAACCGGTCAGGATCGAGACGATGTATTCGGGGCCACCGATACCTTTGAACAGCTGGTTCAGACCGGTGCCGGCAGGGCCGTGAAAGCCCGAGCGCGACTTGGCCATCAGCGACAGGTCAGGCGCGGTTTCCAGGCCCGAGGCCGGGAACTTGTCGGTCGGTTTGGCCGGGCGGAAGTCGTCCAGCTCGGGGTCGAAGACCTCGAACTGTTCGGCATAGGCGATGACTTCTTCTTCGTTGTAGCCCAGTGCGCCTTCGTCACCCAGGGTGCGGAAGGGCACGTATTTCAGGCCGTGACAGGCCGAGCAGACCTCGGTGTAGACCTTGAGGCCGCGCTGCAGCTGGTTTTGGTCATACTTGCCGAACGGGCCTTCGAACGAGAAGGCGACGTCGTGGGTATGGCCGGTGTCCCCTGCCGCCAGCGCGCTGCCAGCGGTCAAGGCCAGGGCGGTCGCCGCCGTAAGGGTGAGTTGCTTGATCATGTTCTTGATCCTTTCTCTCACTCGGCCGGGGTCGATTGCGCGGCGGCGCCATCGGTCCCGTAGTGGGCGTTAAAGTCGTCTTCGATCGTGGCCGGCTGTGCGGTCGGCTTTTCGATGACACCCAGCAGCGGCAGGATGACGAAGAAGTAAGCGAACCAGTAGGTGGCACCGATCAGCGAGATCCAGTCGTAGGGGAAGTCGGTCGGACGCGCGCCAACCCACATCAGGACCATGAAGTCGATGGCCAGCAGCCAGAACCACCACTTGAACATCGGGCGATAGCGGCCCGAGCGCACCGACGAGGTATCCAGCCACGGGGCCAGAGCCATCGCGATGATCGCGCCGAACATGGCCAGCACACCAAAGAACTTGGCGTTGACGATGCCGAAGGTGACGAATTCGACCAGCTGCACCGCCCAGACTTCGGAGGTGAAGGCACGCAGGATCGCGTAGAACGGCAGG
Source organism: Actibacterium sp. XHP0104 (assembly GCF_025751515.1). Taxonomy (GTDB): domain Bacteria; phylum Pseudomonadota; class Alphaproteobacteria; order Rhodobacterales; family Rhodobacteraceae; genus Actibacterium_D. The sequence goes on along the minus strand of NZ_JAOWLE010000004.1, from coordinate 112,897 downwards.
AAGTACCATTCGGGAACGATATGCGCGGGCGTCACCAGCGGGTTGGCTTCGATGTAGTTGTCGGGGTGGCCCAGGTAGTTCGGCATGAAGCCGACGATCGCGAAGAACACCACCAGCACGACGGCCAGGGCAAAGAAGTCCTTGATCACGAAATAGGGCCAGAACGGCAGGGTGTCTTTCTCGGCTTCGGCTTTCGAGCTGCGGCGAACGTCAACACCGGTGGGGTTGTTGTTGCCGGTGTGGTGGAAAGCCCAGATGTGGACGATCACCAGAGCGGCAATGACGAAGGGCAGCAGGTAGTGCAGCGAGAAGAAGCGGTTCAGCGTGTAGTTGTCCACGGCGGGCCCGCCCAGCAGCCAGGTCTGCAGCGACTCGCCAACCAGCGGGATCGCGCCAAACAGGCCGGTGATAACGGTGGCACCCCAGAACGACATCTGACCCCAGGGCAGAACGTAGCCCATGAAGGCGGTGCCCATCATTGCCAGGTAGATCAGCATGCCGACGATCCAGGTGATCTCGCGCGGCGACTTGTACGAGCCATAGTAGAGGCCGCGGAAGATGTGCAGATACACGGCAACAAAGAACAGCGAGGCGCCGTTGGCGTGCATGTAGCGCAGCATGTGGCCGCCGTTCACGTCACGCATGATGTGCTCGACCGAGGCAAAGGCCTGATCGACATGCGGGGTGTAGTGCATGGCCAGAACGATGCCGGTGGCGATTTGCAGCGCCAGGCAGAAGGCCAGGACGATACCCCAGATCCACATCCAGTTGAGGTTCTTGGGGGTCGGGATCATGATGGTGTCATAGACCAGCCCAACGATGGGCAGGCGGGCGTGCAGCCACTTTTCGATACCGGTTTTCGGTTCGTAATGATCGTGCGGAATTCCAGACATCGTGTTCTCCCTCAGCCCAGCTTGATCGTGGTTTCATCCACGAATTCAGCAACGGGGATGTGCAGGTTCTGCGGCGCGGGGCCTTTGCGGATGCGGCCCGACGTGTCGTAGTGCGAACCGTGGCAGGGGCAGAACCAGCCGCCGAAATCGCCCGAGGCGTTGCCGATCGGAACGCAGCCCAGGTGGGTGCAGACGCCGATCATGACCAGCCATTCGCCGTTTTCATCCATCGCGCGGTTGGCATCCGAAGCATCGGCGCCGACCGGGGCGTTGGGGTTTTGCGAAAGCGGGTCGATCAGTTCGCTCATCTCGACGTTGCGGCCGGCCTCGATCTCTTCGGGGGTGCGGCGGCGGATGAACACCGGCTTGCCCAGGTATTTGACGGTCAGCTGGCTGCCTTCGGCAACACCCGACACGTCAACACGGATCGAGCTGAGCGCCTGAACGTCAGCCGACGGATTCATTTGATTTACCAGCGGCCAGACGGCAGCACCTGCCGTCACAGCACCGGCACCAGCGGTCGCGTAATATAGAAAATCGCGGCGGGTGCTATCGTGGTCTTCAGCGTGGGACACGAGACTTCTCCCTTCCTTGGCCCTGCGGTGGCCAAAACACCCCCCGGACGGAGGGTGCTATGACATTGCAATCGGCGCGGTTTTAGCGGTGCTCAACCCTTTCGTCCAGCAATCATTGACCTTACATGTACCATTTTCGCGCGGCGTTTCCGCATGGTAGCGGTCGCAGCATGGCATATGGGCGGTTTCGTCGCGGTTTGGCGCGGATTCGGGTCGAACTAGGTAGCTTGCGGCGGAGTTGTGGTGACAAAGCTGTCACGGGTCGCGAATCCTTCGAACCATTGCGCCAGATCGGGATAGGACGCGCGCCAGTTTCGGGCGGGATGGCGGAAATCGAGGTATCCCAGCGCGCAGGCCACGGCGATATGGCCCATGGTCATTGGCCGGTTCAGCCACATGATCCAGCGCGAGTTCAGATCGCCCAGCGAGCGGTCGATCTTGGCCCATTGGCCTTCGACCCAGGGGGTAAAGCGCAGCTCTTCGGGCCGCACGCGGGTCTCGTAGACCATCAGCACGGCCGCCTCCATGATGCCATCGGCCAGCGCCTCGGCGGTCAGCACCTCCCACAGATCGGGCTCGGCCGGGTACAGGCCGGCCTGGGCGCGGGCGTCGAGATAGCGGCAGATCACCCGGCTGTCATAGATCGGCGGGCCGTCGCGGCGGGTCAGTACCGGGATCTTGCCCAGCGGGTTTTCGGTCAGCGGCGCCTGGCCCGGATCGACCGGGGTGCCCGAGCCGACCTGTTTCTCGACCCCGGCGTCCAGCCCGGTTTCAAGCAGAACCATCCGCACCTTGCGGGCAAAGGGGGATGTGGGGCTGTGATAGAGTTTCATGGCGGGCCTCCGGGGTTTTGGGCAGCTTAGCGCCCGTCCGGCCCGGTTCAAGCGCCGATTGCGGTGGCGGTCAGCTGCTGGCCGTCGATGCCGGTGATCCGGGCGGTGACGATCTGGCCCTCGGGCTGATCGGTGCCGAATGTCACCTCGGTGAATTGCGCGGTGCGGCCCATGCGCGGGTTTTCCAGCAAGACCTGATGCGTCGCGCCGATCTGCGCCTGCAAATGCCGCGCGACCTGCGCATCCCCCGCCGCCCGCAGCCGGGCGGCACGGTCCTTGATCGCCTTGCCGTTCACCTGCGGCATCCGGGCCGCCGGGGTGCCCTGGCGGGGCGAATAGGGAAAGACATGCAGCCAGGTCAGATCGCAGTCAGCCACCAGCCGCAGAGAGTTCTCGAACATCGCTTCGGTCTCGGTCGGGAAGCCGGCGATGATATCGGCGCCAAAGGTGATGTCGGGCCGCAGCGCGCGGGCCTCTTGGCAGAACCGGATCGCATCATCGCGCAGGTGGCGGCGCTTCATCCGTTTCAGAATCATGTCGTCGCCGGCCTGCAGCGATAGGTGTAGATGCGGCATCAGGCGCGGCTCGGTCGCGATGGCCTGCATCAGGTTCTCGTCGGCCTCGATGCTGTCGATGCTGCTGATCCGCAGGCGCGGCAGGTCGGGCACCAGCCGCAGGATGCGCATGACCAGATCGCCCAGGCGCGGCTCGCCCGGCAGGTCGGCGCCCCAGCTGGTCAGATCGACGCCGGTCAGCACGACCTCGTTATAGCCCCGGTCCACCAGCCGCTTGATCTGATCGACCACAACCCCCGCCGGCACGCTGCGCGAATTGCCACGGCCAAAGGGGATGATGCAGAAGGTGCATCTGTGATCACACCCGTTCTGAACCTGCACATAGGCGCGGCTGCGCGTGCCGAATCCGTCGATCAGATGGCCGGCGGTTTCGGTGACTGACATGATGTCATCGACCTGCACCTTTTCGGTTTCGCCAATGAAATCAGGCCCCTTGGCCATGCGCGCCCAGGTTTCGGCCTGCATTTTCTCGGTGTTGCCGATCACCATGTCGACCTCGGCCATGGCGGCAAAGGTGTCGGGCTCTGTCTGGGCGGCACAACCGGTGACGATCAAGGTTGCGCCGGGGTTGTCGCGGCGCAGCTTGCGAATCTCTTGCCGCGCCTTGCGCACGGCCTCGGCGGTGACGGCGCAGGTGTTGACGATCACCGCGTTATCCATGCCCGCCTGGGCCGACAGATCCTTCATCGCCTCGGTTTCATAGGCGTTCAGGCGGCAGCCCAGCGTGGCAAAGACAGGGGGTTTGGCGGTCATCAGACCGAATCCAGGAATTCGCGGGTGAACGTGCCGGAAAACACATGCGTCGTCGGGCCGGTCATCCAGACGCCATCGTCGCGCCAGTCGATCCATAGCGTGCCGCCGTCCAGATCAATACGCACATTGCGCCCGGTCAGCCCGCGCCGCGCCGCCGCAACGGCGGTGGCGCAAGAGGACGAGCCCGAGGCCATCGTGACGCCAACCCCGCGCTCCCACACCCGCATCCGCAGGTGGTCGGGCCCGATCAGGCTGGCGAATTGCACATTGGTACGCTGGGGAAACAGCGGGTGATGTTCGATCTCGGCGCCGCGGGTAGCCAGGTCGACGGCCTCGGCATCCTCGACGAAAAAGGTGCAATGCGGGTTGCCCATGCCGGTGGCGGTCGGTGTGCCCTCGATCGGCAATTCCAGCGTATCCATCTGATGCGCCAGCGGAATTTCGTCCCATGCCAGCAGCGGCGCGCCCATGTTCACACGGGTCAGCCCGTCGCCCGCATCCTCGGCAATCAGCGTGCCGCGCTCGGTCGTCAGGGTCAGGCGGGTCTGGCCTGTCTCATCCATCAGATGCCGTGCGATACAGCGGGTGGCATTGCCGCAGGTCGCCGAGACCGAGCCGTCGGAATTGTAGAACACCAGCCGCGCATCGGCGTTGCCCCCCGGCAGGATCACCGCAAGCTGGTCAAAGCCCACGCCCTGATGCCGGTCGGCAATCGCCGCAATCAGCGCCTCAGACAGCGGTGCATCGCCTGCCCGCTGGTCCATGACCACGAAGTCATTGCCCAGCCCGTGCATTTTCATGAAGGGCAGGCCGGATGTGCCGATCTGTGTCACCATGCGGCGGCATATAACGCGCGAAATCGGCCAAATCCAGAGATAGCGAAAAAAAGCGACGAATTGGGCTTGACCGCCCCCCGGGGTTTTTCTAGTTAGCGGGCCTCAAGTGGGCCGTTAGCTCAGTTGGTAGAGCAACTGACTTTTAATCAGTGGGTCGCAGGTTCGAATCCTGCACGGCTCACCACTTATTCCCGGATTTATCAGGGTCTTAACAAACCGCGCCATTGGGCGCGGTTTTTGTTTGTCGCGCCGTCGCCAAGTTGCTGTTTCGCCGAAAAATTGTTGCCACGATCAACGCTATACCTTTGGGCGAGTTAAGAGTGGAGACAACATGAAACTGTTTCGAATTGCCTGTTCCGGCATGGCGCTTGCGGTGCTTGCGGCCTGCGGTACGACCTATGAGTTGCCCGGTGTTGATGAGGGTGTCACCTCTCGCGCCAATGCGATGTTTGCCGAGGCGCAGTCCTCGCCCGAGCGCGGCCTGAACAGCCAGGCCTCTGGCGTTGCCCGCTTTACCCGCGTTGCGCTCCGGGTCGAGCCGGTTGCGAAAAAGTTCTGCGAGGCAGAGCTGGCCAACAAGCCGGGCATTGATTGCAACGTGCGGCTAGAGCTGGATTACAAGGCCGAAGAGCGCAACGCCTATTTCACCTATGCCGAGAAGGGCAAGAAAAGCCCGGTCATCCGCTTTACCGTGCCGATTCTGCGCGATGTCCAAAGCGATGACGAAGTGGCGTTCATCCTGGGCCATGAATACGGTCACCTGATCGGTCAGCATATCGACAAGCAGCAGAAACAAGCGATTGCCGGGGCCTTGATCATGGGCACTCTGATTGCGGCGGCGGGCGGTGGCACCACCTATGACGCTGATGCGGTCAACTCGGGCATCGAGCTGGGCGCGGCGCTGGGCCATGGTGCCTTCTCGAAGAATTACGAGCTGGAGAGCGACATGCTGGGCGCGCGGATCGCGGCGGCGGCGGGCTATGACCCGGTCAGGGGCGCGAAATATTTCGCCCGAGCCGAAGAGGCGCGCGGGGAGACGGGCAAGCTGTCGTTCTGGGGCACGCATCCGGCCGATGCCGATCGCATTGCCGTGGTCATCGCGACATCCGAGCAGATCAAGGCGCGTCAGGCCCTGGTGCGCAAGGAAGCCAAGAAGTAACACCCTTGCCCAAGGGGCGCCGTCCCTTGGGCAGACCCGTCCGTCAGGCCGTCAGCGGCACGGGGTCTAGTTGCGGTGGCGCCATGTTCTGGCGCAGCGGCAGGCCGGTGATCTCGCTGAGAATGGCGCCGAATTCCCCCATCACATGGCTCGGAGACGACAGCCGCATGATCTGGGCCATCACGGCCAGCCCGCGATGCCATTCGGGGCTGCCAAAGGCCTCGGCCGCGCGGCTCAGCCCCTGCATCACGGTTTCGGGCCGGTCGTCATCCAGCAGAAACGGGTAATCCGCACCCAGGTAATGCACCGCATCGGGCACATCGCGCGGCACCAGAATGTTCGACCGGCACAGCGCGGCGGTAAAGCCCTTGGTAAAGGGCTTGTGGATCCTCGGGTCGGCGGGTTCGGCCCGAGCGGCGAGATGCAGGTTATAGTTTGGCAGCCGGCCAAGCAGGTCTTCGAAGCCTTGCGATGTCTGGGCGTCCAGCCAGTCGATCCGGCCCTCAGCCCCGGGCAGTTCGGGCGCGTTCTCGCGGCGGCCCAGGTAACAACAGCGCAGATCGGCCAGCGCGCCAAAGCTTTGCCCCATCAGCCGCGGATCGGCGTGGTGGGTGACATGGCGTATCTCGGCCTGGGGAAACCGGTTGCGCAGCGCCTGTTCCTGGGCGCGTGACGACGCGATGTGAATGTCGATCTGATCGGTATGCGGGCTGCGCAGGGCCTTGTCGATCCAGTCGGCCAGGATCGCGCGGTTATGGGCCTTGAGATGGTCCATCGCCTCGGGGTCGAGATGCTGGATCAGCGCCTTGACCAGCACGACAACCGCGCCGTTGATCCCTTGAACGGCCTCAAGATGGCCTCCGGTTCCCTTGCGGGGCAGGGCGATGGTGCGAAAGCTGTAATCCTGACCCAGCAGGGTTTGGGCCATCTCGGCGAACTGAAAACACCGCATGACCACCGAACCGCGGGTCGCATGGCCGCGCGCGTATAGAAAGACGACGGGGATGGTCACTGCTGAACCTCGCGGGGTGTTGGCCGGGCTGGTCGGCTTTCGGGCAAGTATTCGATGCGGCCCGTTGATTGGCAAGCCGCCTTTCACCCCGCCCCCAAGCGATTTCCCGCGTCTGATGCGATCGTGACAACCGCGTGCTGGCAGGCGGTTTCGAACGGTGCTAGGCATGGCTGGGTGCATCTGGGTGCGGGCGTATGCGGTTATCTACTCTCTTTCTGGCCGTGATGTTGGGCGTGTCTGGCGCCCAAGCGGCCGAGCTGAGCCTGAAGCTGACCGGCGAGGCGCCCGAAGGCCTGCACGAAGAGCTGCGCGCCGCTTCGCTGACCTTTTCCGCCAATGCCGATGCCGCCAGCACCACCCAGGATCTGATCGCCGCCGCGCGGGCCGATTACGCGCGGCTGGTGGGGGTGCTGTATGGCCGGGCCTATTACGGGCCGGTGATCCATATTCGCATCGACGGGGCCGAGGCCGCCGCCCTGCCGCCCTTTGACGGGCCGCACAAGGTGCGCGAGATCGTCATAACCGTCGATCCGGGCCAGCGTTTCGTGTTTTCGCGCGCCGAGATGGCCCCCTTGCCCAAACGGGTAGACCTGCCCGAGGGGTTTGCCGCCGGGCAGCCGGCCGAGGCCGACGTAATCAAGGCTGCCGCCGTGGCGGGGGTTGATGGCTGGCGCAGTGCCGGTCACGCCAAGGCCGCGCTGGCGGGGCAGAGGCTGTTGGCCGATCACCGCAAGGCGACCCTGGCGGCCGATCTGACCCTCGCCCCCGGTCCGCGTGTGCAGTTTGGCGATCTGGTCCTGCACGGGGAAAGCCGTGTGCGCGATGACCGGTTGCATCGCATTGCCGGCCTGCCGGTCGGCACGATCTTTGACCCGCACGAACTGGACCGTGTTGCCAACCGCCTGCGCCGCACCGGGGCGTTCCGGTCGGTGGTGCTGACGGAATCTGACCAGATCAACCCCGATGGCAGCATGGATATTGGCCTGACCGTCACCGACGAGCGCCCGCGCCGTATCGGTGTCGGGGCCGAGATATCGTCGCAAGAGGGCGTCGGCCTGTCGGCGCACTGGATGCATCGCAACTTTTTCGGCGGGGCCGAGCGGCTGCGCTTTGACGCCGAGATCGGCGGTATCGGCGGGCAATCGGGCGGCGAGGATTACCTGCTGGGCGCCAGCCTGACCCGCCCCGCCGCCTTTGGCCCCGATACCAGCCTGCGCTTTGCCATCGCGGCCCAGCGGCTGGACGAGCCCGATTACATCGAGGAAAAGTTGACCGCCGAGGCGGCGCTACGCTTTCACCATATCGAGAACCTGGAATGGGGCGTCGGGGTCGGCCTGCGCCATTCCGAGGTTTGGGATGATCTGGGCGCGCGCAACTTCGACCTGCTGCTGTTTCCGGTCGTCGCCACCTGGGAACGTCGCAACAGCACGCTGAACGCCGATGACGGGTTTTTCATCAATGCCGAGGCCACGCCCTTTCTGGGTCTGCGCGGCAGCGCCTCGGGCGCGCGGTTCTATATCGACGGGCGGGCCTATGAAAGCTTTGGTGCCGATGAGCGTCTGACCGCCGCCGCGCGGGTGCAGCTGGGCTCGGCCCTTGGGGTGGGCCTGTCGGAAATTCCGCCCGAGATGCTGTTCTATTCGGGCGGCGGAGGCACCGTGCGCGGGCAGCCCTATCAATCGCTGGGTGTCGATCTGGGCGGCGGCGATTCCACCGGCGGGCGCTCATTCCTGGGTCTCTCGACCGAGCTGCGCTATGACGTCACCGACGATTGGGGCGTTGTCGGCTTTGCCGATGCGGGCTTTGTCGGGCGCAAGGCGCTGGGCGGCGATGGCGACTGGCATTCGGGTGCCGGGCTGGGGCTGCGCTATAATACCGGCATCGGCCCGATCCGCCTGGACGTGGCCGTGCCCGTTTCGGGCAGCACAAGCGACGGCATGCAATTCTATGTCGGGATCGGGCAGGCCTTTTGATGCGCAAGATCGTTTTCGCCGCCCTGTTGATGATGCTGCCCCTGCCGGCCCAGCCGCAGCAGGATGACGGCAGCGCGCTTGAGAGCTTTCTGGAAGAAAAACTGTCCGATGCCGGGCGGGCGGTCACTATCGTCGGGTTTCAGGGCGCGCTGTCTTCGACCGCGACGCTGCGCGAGCTGACCATTGCCGATGGTGACGGCGTGTGGCTGACGCTGCGCGGGGTGACACTGGATTGGTCGCGCGCCGCGCTGTTGTCGGGGCGCGTCGAGGTCAACACCCTGACCGCCGAGGAAATCCTGCTGCCGCGTCTGCCGAAATCCGAGATCACCCCCGATGATGCGAATGCCAGCGGGTTTGCCCTGCCGGAATTGCCGGTTTCGGTGCAGATCGGCACGCTGGGCGCCGATAAGGTGGTGCTGGGCGCGCCGGTGCTGGGTCAGCCGGCCGAGTTCGCGCTGAGCGGCAGCATGAGCCTGGCCAATGGCGAAGGTGCGGCCAAGCTGACCGCCCAGCGGATCGACGAACGCACCGATACCCTTGGGCTGGATGTCGACTATGCCAACCTCACCCGCCATCTGCGCATTGATCTGGCCCTGCGCGAAGACCAGGGCGGCATCGTTGGCAACCTGCTGCGCCTGCCGGGGCAGCCCGCGCTGGGGCTGACGGTTCAGGGTGATGCGCCGCTGTCGGATTTCACCGCGACGATCGCGTTGTCGTCTGATCAACAGCCCCGCCTTGGCGGTTTTGTGCGTCTGCAAGATGCGCCCGCCGATGATGATACCACGCCCGAAAGGCTGTTCAGCGGCGATCTGTCGGGCGATATCGCGCCCCTGTTCGCGCCGCAGATGCGGGCGTTTTTCGGGTCGGGAATGCGGCTCTATTTCAGCGGAAAACGCTTGGCGGATGGCGCGACAGAGATTGGCGAATTCGGGCTTCAGGCCGATCAGATCGACCTGATCGGTAGCCTGACGCTGTTGCCCGGCGGCCTGCCGCGCCACATCGACGTGACCGGGCGCATTGCCGGGACCGGGCCGGTCGTCTTGCCGCTTGCGGGGCCCGAAACCACGATCGAGGCCGCGGCGCTGGCGGTGCAATTCGACGCCGATCGCGGCGATCGCTGGGTGGCGCATGGCAGCCTGCGTGGATTGGCGCGGGGCGGGCTGGCTGTTGGCCGGGCCGCGCTGGCGGGCGAAGGGCGCATTCTGGCCGATGGCCGTCAGGGCATCAGCGCCGATCTGACCCTGCGCGCCAGCGATCTGGCCCATGATGACCCGGCTCTGGCCCGCGCCATCGGCAAAGCGCTGGATGCGGCGGCGCGTATTGGCTGGGTGCAAGGCAGCCCGGTACAGGTGTCGCAGGCGCGGCTGCGTTCGGGCGGCACGCAACTGATCGCGGAGGGCCAGCTGCGGGGGCTGGCCGATGCCTTTACCATGTCGGGCGAATTGGGCGTTGTTAGTGACGATTTCTCCCGGTTCTCGGGGGTTGCGCAGCGGCCCTTGAAGGGGGCCGGGCAGCTGGATCTGCGCGGTGATTACGCCCCGTTGGGTGGGATGTTCGATATCACTCTGAACGCCCAGACCCAGGATCTGTCGGTCGGAATCGCGCAGCTTGATCCCTATCTGCAAGGCGCGGCCGAGGCCCGGATCGTGGCCCGGCGCGACGAGACCGGCGCCACGCTGGATACGCTGAAAGTCACCAGCGCCACCGCCACGATCGAGGCCTCGGGCCAGCTGTCGTCCGAGCGCGGGCAGGGCGCGCTGGATGCCCGGCTGAGCAACATCGCACCGCTGGCCGATGGCGTGACGGGGCCGGGCAGCGTGACTGCGCGCGCCCATTGGGTCGAAGGCACGCCGGTGGTTCTGGATCAGTTTGACATCGACGCCGCCGGCGCCCGCGCGCAGGTGGTCGGCACGATTGATCCGCGCGAGGGGCAGGCGCCGCTGGTCGATCTTGATATCGACGGGGCGGTGCCCCTGGGCCTGGCGAACGGGTTCATCGCGCCGCGCAACCTGCAAGGTGTGGCGGAGTTTGACCTCAAGATGGCTGGTGCGCCCGGTTTGGCGGCGCTGTCGGGCCAGATTAGCGCCAGCGGCGCGCGGCTGTCGGCGCCGCTGTTGGGCGAGGCACTGACCGACCTTGAGATGCGGCTGGCGCTGGCCGGGGGGCAGGCACAGGTGACAGGCAGCGGGCGCTTGCTGACCGGCGGGCGGCTAGAGCTGACCGGCCCGATCAACCTGGCCGCGCCCTATGATGCGAACCTGAATCTGTCTCTGAACCGGCTGATTTTGCGTGATCCGGAACTGTATCAGACCCGGATCAGCGGTGCCTTGTCGGTGGCCGGCCCTCTGGCGGGCGGCGCGCTGATCGCGGGCCAGATCAATCTTGATCCGACCGAGCTGAGGGTGCCTTCGGGCCATATCGGGTCGGGTGGGTCGATCCCGGACGGGCTGAGCCATGTCAACGATGAGGCAGATGTGCGCGCGACGCGCAATCGGGCCGGAATAGAGACGAATTCGACCGATCGCTCGGGCGGCCCGGCCTATGGGCTGGATGTGGTGATCAACGCGCCGAACCAGATTTTCCTGCGTGGCCGCGGGCTAGAGGCCGAGCTGGGCGGGCGGTTGCAGCTGACCGGCACGACGGCCGATGTGGTGCCCGTGGGCCGGTTCGAGCTGATCCGCGGGCGGCTGGATATTCTGGGCCGTCGGCTGGAGCTTGCCGAGGGTCTGATCCGGCTGCAGGGGTCGTTTGACCCCTATCTGCGTCTGGTGGCGCAGGCCCGTGCCGAGGATGGCACCGATATCGAGATCGTCACCGAGGGGCTGGTGAGTGCGCCGCAGATCAGTTTCCTGTCTGCGCCCCAGCTGCCCGAAGACGAGATCCTGGCGCGGTTGCTTTTCGGGGGCAGCGTCACCAACCTTAGCGCCTTGCAGGCGTTGCAACTGGCCAGCGCCGTGTCGGTTCTGACCGGCCGCAGCGATGGCGGCGTGATCGACAAGCTGCGGCGCAACTTTGGGCTGGACGATCTTGACGTGACCTCGACCACCGAGGGAACCACCGAGCTGCGCGTTGGTAAGTATCTGTCAGACAACCTTTATTCCGACGTGGTGGTCGATAGCGAAGGCCAGGCCGAGATCAACCTTAACCTGGATATCACCCGCGACATCACCGTCCGCGGCGGGGTCACAAACGAGGGTGATACCAGCCTGGGCGTGTTCTACGAGCGCGACTACTAGAACAGGAAAATGTCGTCGGTCGAAAAATCGGCCAGGGCCACGCCTTCGACGATGATAGTCTGGTAGCCGCATTTGATCAGCGTCGAAAGCTGGCCTGAAAGCAGTTTTTCCGACAGGTCATAGCCGGGATACAGCGGATCGGCATCCAGGTGGATCGTGTCGATTCCGACCTCGAAATCCTTGATCACATCAAGCTGCGTCAGGTTCATGAAGTCAAAGTAGAAGGCATCGGCGCCTTCGCCACCTGACAGGATATCCTTGCCCTCGCCCCCCCATAGCGTGTCGTCGCCGCGCCCGCCGATAAGGGTGTCGTTGCCCTGGCCGCCGATGATCAGGTCATCGCCATCCAGGCCGATCAGGGTTTCGTTATACTTGTCGCCATGCAGCTGGTCGTCGTGATTGGTGGCGATAAATATCTCGACCTGCGCATAGCTGTCGCCCTGTGCCTCGCCCGTGCCGGCGGCCCCGTCGGGCACGTTGATGGTCACGCCGGCAAGGCAATGTTCGAATGAAACAGTGTCTATTCCGGCCCCGCCGATATAGGTGTCGGCCCCGGCGCCCCCGACAAGCAGATCGTTGCCACCGCCGCCGTCCAGCAGGTCGTTGCCGTCGTCGCCATAAAGCGTGTCGTGACCATCTCCGGCCAGCAACGTGTCATTCCCCGTGCCGCCGGTCATCAGATCGTGGCCGTACCCTCCGTTCAGGGTATCGTTGCCGCCGCCGCCATGCATTGTGTCGTTGCCGCCATGGCCCAGCAGGGTGTCGTCACCTTCGCCGCCGTCGATCATGTCGTCACCGAACTGACCCCACAGCGTGTCATTGCCGGCGCCGCCGGTCATGAGATCATGGCCGGAGCCTCCGCTCAGGGTATCGTTGCCGTCGCCGCCATGCATGATGTCGTTGCCGGCATGACCCACCAAAGAGTCATCGCCCTCGCCGCCATCGAGATTGTCATCTCCGCCGCCGGCCAGCAACGTGTCATTGCCGGTGCCGCCGGTCATCTGGTCATTGCCGGTGCCACCATTCAACAGGTCGTTGCCCTCGCCACCGTCGATGATGTCATCACCGGCATGGCCCAGCAGCGTGTCATCGCCCAGGCCGCCATCCAGCACGTCATCGCCGATTGCGGCCAGAAGGGTATCGTTGCCCGCGCCGCCGATCATGTGATCATTGCCCGCGCCGGCCAACAGCCGGTCATCGCCGTCTCCGCCATCCATGGAGTCGTCACCATTGGCACCGATCAGCAGGTCGATGCCCGCGCCGCCCCAGATCTGGTCGTTGCCCTCGCCTCCGAGCAGCCGGTCGTCGCCATCGCCGCCATACATGATGTCGTCACCATTATTGCCGATCACGATGTCGATACCCGTGCCGCCCGACATCCGGTCATTGCCGTCGCCTCCGATCAGCCGGTCGTTGTCGGCCCCGCCATACATGATGTCATCGCCCGATTGGCCGTTCAGTATGTCGTTGCCGGCGTCGCCATACATGCGGTCGTTGCCGTTCCCGCCAAAGAGCCTGTCATCACCGGTATCGTCATACAGGATATCATTGCCGTCATTGCCAAAGAGCCTGTCGTTGCCGGTATCGCCATAGAGCGTGTCGCTGCCGTCGCCGCCGACCAGCCGGTCATTGTCGGCGCCTCCGTTCAGAATATCGTCGCCGCCCACGCCGATCAGCAGGTCGTTTCCGGCCTCTCCAAAGACCTGGTCATCGCCTTCGCCGCTGAACATCCTGTCATGCCCGTCGCCGCCATACATGACATCGTCGCCATCATCGCCATACAGGATATCGTTGCCGATCCCGCCATACAGCTGATCGCCGCCATCGCCGCCGTATAGTTTGTCGTTGTGGTCGCCGCCGTCGAGCAGATCGTCGCCGCCGTCGCCGCGCAGGATATCGATGCCGGCATCGCCATACAGGCGGTCCTGCCCCTCGCCGCCAAACAGCAGGTCGTCGCCATCGCCGCCGGACAGCAGGTCGTTGCCGGCATCGCCATACAGCTTGTCCGGCCCGGCCCCGCCGAACAGTTCGTCATTGCCGCCATTGGCCTGGATACGGTCGCCGCCGCCTTCGCCGTGCAGGCTTTCGTTGATGTCCTGCCCGATCAGGACATCGGCCCTGTCGGTGCCCTGCACCGGTGTCAGCTGCGGCGGCAGCGGGTCGGGCAGGGTGACCTGAAAGGCGATGCGCGACAGGTTGACCAGGTCGGCCGAGGTGAAATCCGATGCGCTCAGCGGCAGGCCGTCATGGCTGATCAGGGTCAGGATCTCGTCATGCACCACCAGCGTGGCGCCGGTGGCGGTTGGTGTGATCACAACATTCGAGATGTCGTAGACCATGCCCAACCCGGACAGGTCGATGCGGTCGACGCCTTTTTGAAAATCAAGGATCGTGTCTGGCGCGCCATCGGCGGTAAAGACGAACATGTCGGCGCCTGCGCCGCCGAAAAACGTCTCTGTTTCGGCGGAATCGATCAATACATCGTTCCCTGCCGTGCCGCTTATCGATGTGCCACCCCACAGGATCTGACCCGACAGGCCGGGGGTCAGCATGAACTGGGTCATGCCGGCCTCGGAGGCGGATGTGACGAAAACCTGCACCTCGGCACCGACCACGCGGGCGGCAATTTCGCTGATGTTGGACAGGGCGGTCTGATAGCTGTCGACCACGGTTTCCAGATGCAGCAGCCGGCCATTGGGCAGCAGCGTGAACAGCGACAGCCCGTCATCGCGCCCCGATGCCAGGATGTAGGCGCGCCCGTCATAGACAAAGCTCTCCATCACCGACACGCCGGCGAACCGGGTTCTCAGGTCGTCGATCACGTGGTCGACCGGGGTCAGAGTGCCGTCATCGCCAATGGCCAGCACCGTCAGGCTGGAACTGCCCGACGAGGCCACCACCAGATGCGGCGCGCCCATGATATCGACCACCTCGATTGCCTCGGGGCTGTTGATGGGCAACAGATCGGACGCCCCCAGCGCAACGGTCGGCGTCAGCGCGCCGTCGTCATCCACCGCAAAGACCGTCAGCCGGTCATCGGGCCCGGACGCGGCGATCAGATAGGTGCCGCCGGCGGTTTCGACGCGGGCCATGGCGGTGATGCCCGACAGCGGCATGGTGGGCGACTCTGGCGTTGCGACCAGCATTGTCAGGCTGCCATCCAGCGCGCTGGCATAGGAGGTCAGGCCGCTGGCATTCGGATCGGCCAGGTAGACGAATGTGCCGTTCGGCGTGGTGATCGACAAGGCCTCGACCCGGTCGGCTTCAGTGCCTGTTCGGCGGGAATAGAGCCGCAAACTGTCCGCTTCGGCCTGGTCTGTGACGGCGGCCAGATCATCCTTGCCCAGCAGCACGATGCGCGCGCCCAGGATGGCGCTGGTGACCTCGCCCAGGTTGGGCGGGTAATAGGCGGTGGCATTCAGCACCGCCAGCGCGCCCTGCGCCAGGTCAAAGGTCAGCCGCGTGCCACTGTCATTGTCAGTCAGGAACAGCTGGCCCGACAAAGCGTCGAGCCGCACCGCCGTCAACGGTAAGACCAGGGCGCCGCCCACGACAGCACCCGCGTTGGTGAAATAGGCCACCACAACCACCCTTTCCACGCACCCCTGCGTAGGGAAAAGGATGGCCCTCAGGTGTTAATCGCCGCTTGCCCGATTGTGGCGGCGGCGGGGAGTTTCCCGAAAATGTTAATAAAGCTGTATCAGCTACGTTTCAGCGTCTGGCCGATTTCCAGACGCGGCGTCAGCTCGATACGCTCGCCCGCGTTGGGGGCGCCCTCGTCGACACAGCGGGCGATGATCTCGGCCGCCTTGGCGCCGATCTCGCGGCGGCAGGCATCCATCGTAGCCAGGCGCGGGTTCAGGCCCTCGAGCAGCTCGATCCCGTTGAAACCGGCAAGCCCGACCTGTCCGGGCACGTCGATGCCGTTATCCAGGCAATACAGCAGCCCGCCCGCGGCGATCATGTCGTTCGAGTAATAGATGAAATCGATGTCGGGGGTGCGTTTCAGCACGGCCTCGGTCATCTCGCGGCCTTTGACCATGGCCGAACCGCCGGAATAGAACTCGTGATCGGCGATCTCGATCCCCTGTTTCGCCAGGGCCGAAGTCAGCCCCTCGAACCGTTTGCGGGCGCGGTGGTCCAGCGGCATCTTGGTGCCCAGAAAAGCGATGCGTTTATAGCCGGCGGCGGCGATGGCGCGGCCCATCTCGATACCGGCGCGGCGATGCGAGATGCCGACCATGCTGTCGACCGGCTCGCCATCGGTATCCATGATCTCGACGATCGGAATGCCCGCGTTCATCAGCATGGCGCGCGCGGCATCGGTATGTTCCAGCCCGGCGATGATCACGCCCGAGGGCCGCCAGGACAGCATCTCGTACAGAACGCGTTCCTCGTCCTCGGGGTGGTAATGGGTGATGCCCACAACGGGCTGCAACGGCCCGTTTTCCAGCGTCTTGGTGATGCCGGTCAGAACCTCGGGGAAGACCATGTTCGACATCGACGGGATGATCACCGCCACAAGGTTGACCCGCTGCGATGCCAGCGCCCCGGCGATCTTGTTGGGCACGTATCCCAGACGCTTTGCCGCCGCCTGCACCCGTTCGCGGGTGGCGGGGCTGACATCGCCGCGATTGCGCAGCACCCGGCTGACCGTCATCTCGCTGACGCCCGAGGCCTCGGACACGTCCCGAAGGGTTAGCGGTCGGCGCGGACGGTCGGATGGCGGGTGTGACATGTGGGCCCCTGCATTCTTTGTGCTTGTTCCCAATAGTTAGCGGTAAAGCTGTCGGTTTTCCAAGCCCGTAATTGCGGCAGCGGCTGCGGGCTTGCAACGGCGGCGCATTCCGGCAAGAAAGGCATGGGCTGGCCCCGTGGCTCAACTGGATAGAGCAGCCCCCTCCTAAGGGGCAGGTTGCAGGTTCGAATCCTGCCGGGGTCACCATTCTCCAATGCTTTCAGGCTGACCGGCTTAGTCGCATTTCCAACGGATACAGAAATCTCCCGTCGTTTTGACTTGTCTTTGACGTGTTGACAGGATCTCCTTATTGGAGTCTTTCCAAATAAATGCAATCGGAGGTGATGGTGAAGAACAACCTGCGTATAGTGGCCGTCGCGGTGGCTTTCTTTGTATCTGGCTGTGCAAGCCAGATTATGGAGAGCTATGTGGGCAAGGATATCACAGAAGTGATTGTCAAATACGGTCCGCCAATGAACATGTTGGAAATGCCTGATGGCCGGAAGGCGTTTCAGTGGAGGGTTGATAGCAATGTCGTATTGCCATCGACCACGACCTATAATGCAACAACATATGGAAACGTGACCACCGGGTATGCCACCACTACGGGCGGATATGTCGGGTCTTCGCGTTGTGTTTATACGTTGTATGCAAAGGAAAACGCGCAGGATAGCTTTACCGTGATAGGCTATGAGAAGCCCACGCTAATGTGCGAGTAGGGTCTTTGTTCAAAGCCCCCACGCGCGCCTAGATCATGCGGATCACATCCTTGTCGATCGACAGCATGTAGCCCTTGCGGGCGATGTTCTTGATCAACAGCTCGCTGACCATCTGATTGCCCAGGGCATCGCGCAGGCGCTTGATGCGGGTGGCGCCGGCGGCCTCGTCGCAATCGGCGGCGCTGCGGCCCGATATCATCGCCTCGATCTCGGCGCCTGACAGAACGTCGTCATCCATGCGGGCCTCGGCCAGCACCGACAGGGTTTCGATCGCGGCCTCGGTCAGCTTGAAGGCCATGTTGTTCAGCAGCACGGTGTTCTCGCTGCGGCTGATCAACAGCGACGAGACCTGGATGCCGGCGCGCTCGATCTCGCCCATGCGGCGGTTCAGCGCGATGATGGTGACCAGAAACACCAGCGCCGCGATCAGCAGCGCGGTGGAAAACACCAGCAGCACGAAGATCACCGTGCGATATGAGGCCAGAACCCCCGAAAAGGCGGTGCCGGATTCGGCCAGGATCTCAAGCAGCTTGATTTCCGCGTTCGAGGTCAGGTCGTCATTCTCGACAAAGATCTGTTCGACCCGCGCGTTGAACGCGTTGGCATCGGGCAGGTTGATGAACAGCAGAACGGCCGCGGTCAGCAGGATCGCGACGATAATCACGATGCCGATCTGCACAACGAACGTGCCCGATCGCCGTGTCTCAGAAGCGGAGGAAGTACTGTCCCGCACTGTCTTTCCTTTCAGCCAGCCCGCCTTGGTCGAAAAGTGACATCACATTCAGCAACTGCCAGCCATTGCGCGTCAGGCGTTTTTCCACTTCGGACGCGGCCGCCTTGCGATTGCCGCAGGCCGCATCGGGCAGTTCGATCACGCCGTAATGCAGGCGCAGGGGCGAGGCTTTCTTGGCCTTGTAGTCCGCATAGCAGGCCGCGCTGGCCGGCAGGGCCAGGAACAGGCTGATCGCGAAAGCGGACAAGGGTAGCATGCGGTTTTTCATGCCCCCACGATGCGGCAGGCGCGTCAGATATTCAATAACAATAAGGATTTTGGTCGGGCTATCCGATAGCGCGGGGCTGTTATTGCCTGCATGCCGGGGCGGGCGCATCGTCATGGGGCAGCCCGCTGACACCCGGTCGCGGGCAACAGGAAAGGAAACGCCATGACCCGCAAACTGATTGCAGGCATTGCCGCGGCCGCGATTGCGCTTAGCGTCGGTGCCGCACCGGCCCAGGCGGCCAGCGATGGTGAAAAGATCGCGCTTTGGCTGCTGGGCGCCGCCGCCGTTGCCGCCGTCATCGACGACAAGAACAAGAACGCCCGGAATTCGCCCCATCGCCAGACCATCATCACGCGCAGTGATGATCGCTCGCAGCAACGCTATTATGACCGCGATGATCGCTGGGATCGCGACCATCGCCATGACCGCTGGCGCGACAACGATCGCCGCGGCCGCCATTCGTCGAAGGTTGTGCCGCAATCGTGCCTGCGCGCCGGGTTCGAGGTTGGCAAGCGCCACAGCCGCGCCGAAAGCTTTGTGTCGATGCAATGTCTGGCCCGCCGCGGCGCCATCCCGTCGATGCCGCGCAGCTGCAAGGCCAGCTATGTGAATGGCCGCTATCGGTATCAGGGCTATGACCTGGGCTGCCTGCGCGACAAGGGCTATGTGGTGCGCGCCAGCCGATAATTCCGCTTGCCCCCGGCGGATGGGCGGGTGATCAGGGGGTATGACCAAGACATCCCCTGATTTCACCTTCGAGCAGACCGCCCTGGCGCGTGGTGCGCGCTATGTGGTGGGGGTGGATGAGGTCGGGCGCGGGCCGCTGGCCGGGCCGGTAACGGCCGCCGCCGTACGCCTGAGGCCCGACCGAATTCCGCAAGGGCTGAACGATTCCAAGGCGCTAAGCGCGAAACGGCGCGAGGCGCTGTATGACGAGCTGATGCAGGTGGCCGATGTCAGCGTCGCCCATGCCAGTGTCGAAGAGATCGACGAAATCAACATCTTGCAGGCCGCGCATCTGGCCATGTGCCGGGCGGTGGCGGGGCTGCCGCAGCTGCCTGACCTGGCGTTGGTTGACGGCAACCGCCTGCCCAAGGATCTGCCCTGCGCGGGCGAGGCCATCGTCAAGGGCGACGCGCGGTCGGTGTCGATTGCGGCCGCGTCGATTGTTGCCAAAACGGTGCGCGATCGGCTGATGGTGGATTTGGCGCAACAGCATCCCGGCTATGGATGGGAAAACAACGCCGGATACGGGTCAAAAGCGCATCTGGAGGCGCTGCAAAATCTTGGTGTGACCCCACACCATAGGCGTTGTTTCAAACCCGTGCACAATATCTTGTATCAAGCCAAAACAGTAAGTGACTGATTCAAAAAAGAATTTGACGCCGAATCACCTTTGACTCATCTTTGTGGGTAACAAGACGACGCCAAAATGGCGCGGCACCAGAGGCAGAGATGAAGACGATGACCAAGTCGAAGAAGGCGGCCGAGTTGCCGCTCAATCAGATTGTGGCCGGCGATTGCGTGGAAGTGATGAACAGCCTTCCCGAGAATTCGGTCGACCTGATTTTCGCGGATCCCCCCTATAACTTGCAGCTCAAGGGCGACCTGCATCGCCCCGACAATTCCAAGGTCGACGCGGTTGACGACCACTGGGATCAGTTCGACAGCTTCCGCGCCTATGACACGTTCACCCGCGACTGGCTGACCGCCGCGCGCCGCATTCTGAAACCGAATGGCGCGATCTGGGTGATCGGCAGCTATCACAACATTTTCCGCATGGGCGCCGAGTTGCAGAACCAGGGGTTCTGGATTCTCAACGACGTTGTCTGGCGCAAATCGAACCCGATGCCGAATTTCCGCGGCAAGCGCCTGACGAACGCCCATGAAACCATGATCTGGGCGTCGAAATCCGAGGGTGGCAAATACACCTTCAACTATGAGGCGCTGAAGGCCCTGAACGAGGGCGTGCAGATGCGCAGCGACTGGGTGCTGCCGATCTGCACCGGGCATGAGCGTCTGAAAGACGAAAACGGCGACAAGGCCCATCCGACGCAAAAACCCGAAGCCCTGCTGCACCGCGTGCTGGTCGCTAGCACCAACCCCGGCGACGTGATCCTTGACCCGTTCTTTGGCACCGGCACCACCGGCGCCGTGGCAAAAATGCTGGGCCGCGATTTCATCGGGATCGAGCGCGAAGAGGCCTATCGCAAGGTGGCCGAGAAACGCATCGCCAATGTGCGCAAGTTTGACCGCGAGGCGCTGTCGGTCAGCACCTCGAAACGCGCCGAGCCGCGCGTGCCCTTTGGCCAGCTGGTCGAACGCGGCATGCTGCGTCCGGGCGAGGTTCTGACCTCTCCGCGCGGGAAAACCGCCAAGGTGCGCGCCGATGGCACGCTGGTGGCGCAAGACGTCAAGGGATCTATCCACCAGGTGGGTGCCGCGCTGGAAGGCGCGCCCAGCTGCAACGGCTGGACCTATTGGATGTTCAAGCGCGACGGCAAAACCGTGCCCATCGACGTGCTGCGCCAGCAGATCCGGTCGGAGATGGCTGAGCGCCCGCACTGATCTTACCGAAAATTTAGGCTTACCGCCGGTGCCTGTGGCCTGACACCACGGCATCAACTTGCCCCGCCTGCCTGGCGGGGCTTTTTTCGTGTGCGCAGTGCAGTGGATTTGCGCAGGAACCGGGTCGATACGCGACGCGGGATCAGATGATCTGGGGTCTCATAGTATCGGAGATGCCAGATGTTTCAGACCGCCGCCGCCCTGATCGTTTTCCTGTTTCCCCTCGCCTACAGCCCCGGACCGGGCAACATGTTCTTTGCGGCGATGGGGGCCCGATTTGGTTTTGCCGCCACCGTGCCCGCCAGCATCGGCTATCACGTCGCGACATGGATCGTCACCGTGGCGATCGGGTCAGGCTTTGTGGTGGTCATGGATCAGCTGCCCCAGCTTTTCGTCGCGCTTAAACTGGCCGGGTCGGCCTATGTTTTGTGGATCGCCTGGAAACTGTTCAGGGCTGGGGCGGTGGATGCTGATCCGCACGCCAGGCCGGCCGGCTATTGGGATGGGGTGATCCTGCTGACCCTCAACCCCAAGGCCTATGTGATCATTGCCTTGATGTTCACCCAGTTTCTGGGCGGGGTCCAGTCGGGGCAGTTGTTGGCGGTTTTGCTGATCAGCACGGTGTTTACCCTGAATAACCTGGTGGCGTTTTCCGTGTGGACGGTGATCGGCCAAAAGATCGCCCGGCTGTTCCGCGCCCAGGACAGCGCCCGAAGGCTGAACCGGATGTTCGGCGTCATCCTGGCTTTGGTCGCGGTTTGGATGCTGGTCTCTTAGCCCGTCAGGCGCCGCGCGGCTGCGGTGTGGCGGCGCAGTCGTAGGGGGCCCAGTCGTCGATCTCGGGGTAGAACTTGCGGCGCCAGGCGCGCACGCGCGGGTCCATCCGATAGCGCCACAGCGGCGGCACCATCGCCATCGTGCCCATCACCGGATAGCCCAGCGGCAGTTGCGGCGCCTGATCGGGGCCGTGGTTCTGCAACAGCGGAAACGGCCGGTCGGGTTTATAGTGGTGGTCGGAATGGCGTTGCAGGTTGATCAACAGCCAGTTCGATCCGCGATGCGCGGCGTTCCAGCTGTGATGCGGCTGGACATGTTCGTATTTGCCGTCGCCCAGGTGTTTGCGGGTCAGGCCGTAATGTTCGATGTAGTTGGTCAGCTCCAGCTGCCAGATCGCGCTGATCGCCTGCCAGACGAACAGCAACAGCCCGACCCAGCCGCCGACCACAACCGCCAGCGCCAGCGCCGCCAGTTGCAACGCACCATAACGCCAGAACGGGTTTGACCGGTGCGTCGCGGGCAGGCCCTTGCGCGCCAGCATCGCCGCCTCGGCCCGCCAGGCCGAGCCGGGGCATTCGCGCAGCACCCGCAGGATGAACCGGTAAAAGCTCTCGCCAAAGCGTGCCGTCACCGCGTCGCGCGGGGTGCCGACATGGCGGTGGTGGACCAAAAGATGCTCTGACCGGAAATGGCTGTACAGCACCGAGCCCAGCAACAGATCGGCCATCCAGCGTTCCAGCCGGGTCTTCTGGTGCATCAGCTCGTGCGAATAGACGATGCCCACCGTGCCCGAGATTGTGCCGACGCCAAAGAACAGCACGATGATCTCGATCACCGACAGATGGTCGGTGTGGGTGACCCACCAGATCATCCCATAGATGCTGGCCGCCTGCACCGGGAACCAGATCAGCGTGATCAGCCGATACCAGAACAGATCGGCGCGCGCGGTTTCGGTGGGCAGGTTCTCGCGGTCCAGCCCGCTGGCCAGGTCGATGAACGTGGTCAGCCACCAGGCGTAAAAGGGCAACAGCAGAACGGTCCAGCTGCCCCAGATGGCGGCGATGACGGCCATCGGGATCAGTCCGAGAGACAACCAGAACGGTAGGGCGTGGCGTAGCGTAGGTTTCATGGCGCGACTATTGCCCGGGCTGGCGGGCAAGGTCAAAGGCCTTGCGCATCACCGTGGGCAGATCCGAGGGCCTAAAATCGCCCGGCGCGACAAAGTGCCCGCGATCAGGGGCAGAATCGAGCGGCACCTGCGCCACGCGCAGCGCCAGGTGCAGGTGGAAATGGGTGAATGTATGCCGCACTTCGGCGCCGGGATCGTGCCATTGCGCCGTGATTGGCGGGCAGTCAGTGGGCGATTCGCCCCAGTCCGATCCGGGCCAGCCCAGCATCCCGCCCAGCAGCCCCTTGTCGGGGCGGCGCTCCAGCAGCCAGGCGCCATCGGCGCGGCGGGCCAGATAGGCAATACCGTGGCGCGTGGGTTTGGGCTTTTTCGGGGTCTTGCGCGGCAGATCGGCCTGAATGCCGGCGGCATGGGCGGCACAGGCCGGGCGCAGCGGGCACAGCCCGCAGGTGGGCGATTTCGGGGTGCAGATCGTGGCGCCCAGATCCATCACCGCCTGGGCATGGCATCCGGGCCGGGTTTGCGGGGTCAGCCGGGCGGCCAGGGCGGTCAGCTCTGGCTTGGCCTTGGGCAGCGGGGTCTCGACGGCGAAAAGGCGGGCCATCACGCGTTCGACATTGCCGTCAACGACGGTGGCCGGTTCGTCAAAGGCGATCGCGGCAATGGCCGAGGCGGTATAGGGCCCGATGCCTGGCAGGGTCAGCAGGCCCTCGCGCGACTGCGGGAACTGGCCGCCGTGGTCTTGGGCCACAACCCGCGCGCATTTCAGCAGGTTGCGCGCCCGCGCGTAATATCCCAGCCCGGCCCATTCGCCCATGACATCGGCGTCCTCGGCCGCCGCCAGCGCACCCACATCGGGCCATCGCGTGGTGAAGCGGTGGAAATAGTCGCGCACCGCCGCAACGGTGGTTTGTTGCAGCATCACCTCGGACAGCCACACGGCATAGGGGTCGGGCCGCTGCCCGGCCTTGCGCGCCAGCGGCCCCACGCGCCAGGGCAGATCGCGCGCGTGGCGGTCATACCAGTGCATCAGCGCGGTGCTCACCTCTTTGTCACGCAAGTTTTATGCCCTTTTCCGTGATACCCATTGGCGCGCCGGGCGCCGGTGCATAAGAATAGGGGCTGAGACAGGAATTGACAGGCGTGATGAGCAAAGCCCCCACCGACAGTCCCCCCAAGCGCCGCAAACGCGGGTTTGAACGGGCGTCGCAGCTGCTGAACGGGCAGGTGCGGCAGGCGGGCGAGGCGCGCGGTTTTGCCGTGACGCGGCTGTTGACCCATTGGGCCGAGATCGTCGGTGAGGGCACCGCCCGCGTGGCCCGTCCGGTCAAGGTCAGCTATGGACGCCACGGGTTCGGCGCCACGCTGACGGTGCTGACCACGGGCGCCAATGCGCCGATGCTGGAGATGCAAAAGGAACAGATCCGCGAAAAGGTGAACGCCTGCTATGGCTATGCCGCGATTTCCCGGATCATGCTGACCCAGACTGCGCCCACCGGCTTTGCCGAGGGGCAGGCCCAGTTCGACCCCGCCCCGAAACAGAAACCCGCCCCCGATCCGCAGGCCCTGGCCGAGGCCAAGGCCCTGTCGCGGGGCGTAGGTGACGACCACCTGCGCGCCGCCTTGGAAAACCTGGGGCGCAACGTATTATCCCGAAAGAAACGGTAACGGAGACCGAGTAAATGGACCGCAGAACCGCACTGATCCTTGGCACCGGCGCAGTCGCCGCGATGGCGACCCCGATGTCGGCCCTGGCCAACGAAGAGGCCGCCGCCGAGGCCGCCGCGCCCGAGATCATCGATTACGCCATTGGCGCCGAAGACGCGCCGGTGACGGTGATCGAATATGCCTCTTTCACCTGCCCGCATTGCCGCGCCTTCCACGAAGAGGTCATGCCCAAGCTCAAGGCCGATTACATCGAGACCGGCAAGGTGCGGATGATCTATCGCGAGGTCTATTTCGACGGCCCCGGCCTGTGGGCGGCGATGGTGGCGCGCTGCGGCGGCGAGGCCCGCTATTTCGCGATCACCGACATGCTGTATGAAAAACAGCGCGAGTGGATCGGCGATGGCAGCGGCAATGCGATCGTGCAGAACCTGCGCAAGATCGGCCTGGCCGCTGGCCTGACCGCCGAAGAGCTGGACCAGTGCCTGAGCGACGGCGCCACCGCGCAAGCGCTTTATGACCACGACCAGGCGAACCGCAAGGAATATGCGATCGAGGGCACGCCCTCGCTGGTGGTCAACGGCACGCTGCATGGCAACCTGACCTACAAGGGCCTGAAAGAGGCGATCGACGAGGCGCTTTAAGCCAACAGCCGATCCAGCGCCGCATCCAGCGGCGCGGGGTCGGCCAGTTCCAGCCGCACCGGCACGGTCAGCACCTTTTGCCGAAAGCTGTCGGGCAGGCGCACGGCGTCTTTCTCGGTGGTGATCAACTGGGCGCCCAGGGCGGCGGCCTCGATCTCCAGCCGTTTCATCAGGGCCTCGGTCAGGGGCTGGTGATCGGCCAGCGATTCCGCGCGCAACAGGTTGACCCCCAACGCCTCGACCGTGGCAAAGAATTTCTGCGGGTGGCCGATCCCGGCAAAGGCCAGCACGTTCAGCCCGGCCCAGTCCATCCCCGTGGGCAGCGGTTTCAGCGCGCCCGTCAGATGCGGCAGCGTGACCGCATGGCCCCATGTCTTGGCAAAGTGGCGCTGGGCGGCGGCGGGGCCGATCGACAGCACCAGATCGCCGCGCGCCATGCCGGTGGGCACCGGTTCGCGCAGCGGCCCGGCGGGGATGACCCGGCCATTACCGAACCCGCGCGCTGCGTCGACCACGATGATCGACAGATCCTTGTGCACGGCGGGGTTCTGAAACCCGTCATCCAAGATGATCACATCGGCCCCGGCGGCCTCGGCCGCGCGCGCACCGGCGGCGCGGTCCTTGGCGACCCAGGTCGGGGCAAAGGCGGCCAGCAGCAGTGGCTCGTCACCGACGTCATCGGCGGTGTGGTCACGCTCGATCACCTGAACGGGGCCTTCCAGGCGGCCGCCATAGCCGCGGCTGACCACATGCGGGGTGTGGCCGCGTTCGATCAGGCGCATGACCAGCGCGATGGTGGTGGGCGTCTTGCCGGTGCCGCCGGCATTGATGTTGCCGACACAGATCACCGGCACCTTGGCGCGATGCGGCGCGCCCTGGCGCAGGCGGCGGGCCGTGGCCCCGGCATAGAGCGCGCCCAACGGTGCCAGCGCGTGGGTGGCAAGGCCCGGCTGATCGGGCGGGTTGAACCAGAACCGGGGCGCGCGCATCAGATGCCCTCCAGCGTGTCGAGCCGATCCATCAGCTGGCTGGCGATATGCTGGGTGGTCTGGGCGCCACGGGTCGAGATATCCCAGGCTGCATGGGCCAGTTCGGCGGCTTTCTCGGGGGCCAGCAGGATACCCAGCGCGCGCGCCATCGCATTGGCGTCACCAACGGTGCGACAGGCGCGCCCGACATCCAAGCGGCGGTAGAAGGCTTCGTGGCGGCCCAGTTTCGGCCCGTGCAAAAGCGCAGAGCCAAGCGCCGCGATCGCCTGCGGCTGGGCGGGGGGCTCGGTGTCGGGGGACAGGGTGCCGCCGGCGAAAGTGATCGGCGACAGCCGCAGCCACAGGCCCTGATCGCCGGCGGTATCAGCGACATAGATCTGGGTTTCTTCATGCGGTTCCTGCCCGGCCGAGCGCAGCGCTACGCGCCAGCCTTCGGCCTGAAGGGTCTGGGCCAGATCGGGGCCACGGGTCGGGTCGGCGGGCACGAGGATCAGCAACAACCGGTGCACGTGACGCGCGGCAACCGCGTGGGCGGCGACGACGATATGGTCTTCGCGGGCGGTGACATCCAGCGCCAGCCAGCATTGCCGCCCGGCCAGCAGGCGGACGAAATCGTCGCGCTCGATCTCGCTGCAATGGGGCGGGACGGTGCCTTCGCACAGCAGGCCGACCTGTTCGACCCGCTCGGGCGTGGCGCCCAGCTTGAGGATGGTGGCCGCCTGTTCATAACCCGAAGCAAAGATGTGATCGAACCGGCGCAGCGCCAGGCGGGCGGGCTTGATCCGCAGCGAATCCTCGTCGGCGATCAGGTAAAGCGGAATGCCGCGTTTCTGGGCCTCGGCAGTGGCGGGGATGCCGGCGGTAAAGAACAGGCCGATATCGGGCCGCCAGTGATCCAGAAAGGTGCGGGCAGCGGTGTTGCTGTCGCCCGGGGCCAGGGTGCGCAGCACCGGCAGGTTGGTGAAATCGGCATCACGGCTGCCTGGGCCGGTGACCAGGAAATTGAGGGTGCCGTATTCATCGTCCAGCGCGGTCATCAGCGCCCGCACGGGGCCGGCGGGGCGGCCGGCTTCGATATGCACCCACATCAGCGGGCCGCCGCCCGGGCGTTCGAGGGGAATGTCGGGCGTCTGCGGATCGGTTGTGTCCGGCTCCTGCGGGGCAGGGCCGGGCACCAGGGTCCGCAGCCAGTTCAGCATTCCCGCCATGGGCCGAGATCAGCCGGCGTCGGCGCTGGTTTCGGCCTCTTCGTCGCGCAGGCGGTGCAGGTGGGCGATGAAATAGCGGGTATGGGCGTCATCGACGGTGCGCTGGGCTTCGGCCTTCCAGGCGTCATAGGCGGTGGCGTAGTCGGGGAAGATGCCCACGACGTGAATATTATCGACATCCTTGAAAACGGTCTTGGTCGGGTCGACAAGCTCGCCCCCAAACACCAGATGCAGTCGCTGCGCCATGGATTCTTTCTCCTGTAGGTCGTTCGCGGGCAATCTAGACCACGCTGCGCCGCCGCGAAAGGGGCTTAGGTCAGGCGGTCGATGATCTGGCGATGGATGGCCGCGTTGCCCGCCACCACCCCGCCCGAGGCCGGGTGCGGGGTGTTGAAGCTAAGCGGGTTGCCCTTGCGGTCGCTGATCACGGCGCCGGCTTCGGTCAGGATCAGCGCGCCAGCGGCAATATCCCAATCCCAGCTGTCGCGGATGGTGACCATGGCGTCATAGCGGCCCTCGGCCACCAGGCACAGGCGATAGGCCAGCGAGGGGCGCAGGTTGCGGCCGACCTTGGGCGCGCGGTCCTGCCAGAAACGCGGCTCCATTGCGGGGCGGGCGACCAACAGCTCGGCGCCCTCCAGATCAGCGCGGGTGCCGGTGGCGATCGGGGTGCCGTTCAGCGCCGCGCCGCCGCCAAGGCTGGCGGTATAGAGCTTGTCGCGCAGCGGCAGGAACACCACCGCGGCCTTGACCTCGCCCTGATCGACCACGGCCAGCGAATGGGCAAAGGTGCGGTCGCCGCTCATATAGGCGCGGGTGCCGTCGATGGGATCGACCACAAAGATGCGCCGGTTGCGCAGGCGTTCCGGGCTGTCGGCGGTTTCCTCGGACAGCCAGCCGTAATCGGGGCGCGCCGCCAGCAGGGTGTCGCGCAGCATGGTGTCGACGGCTATATCGGCCTCGGTCACGGGGCCCTGGTGGTCGGGCTTGTGCCAGACCTTGGGCGACTTGCGCCAATAGCGCGCGGCGATATGCCCGGCCTCATGCGCAGCGTCGATCAGAAGGGTCAGGTCGTCAGTCACCGGCAAGCGTCAGCCCCTCGACCAAAAGGCTGGGCACCTGGCGCGACAGGTGGGTGCGGGCATCGTTCGCGGGGATGATGCCGCGCAGCATGTCGCGCAGGTTGCCGGCGATGGTGCATTCGTTCACCGGATAGGTGATCTGGCCGTTTTCCACCCAGAACCCGCTGGCGCCGCGTGAATAATCGCCGGTGTTGGGGTTGATCGTGCTGCCGATCATCGAGGTCACAAGCAGCCCGGTGCCCATCTCGCGCAGCAGGTCGTCGCGGCTGTGCGTGCCCGGTGTCAGCATCACGTTCGACACCGAGGGCGACGGCGGCGCCGAGACCCCGCGCGAGGCGTTGCCGGTGCTGGTCAGGCCCAGCTTGCGTGCTGTGGCCAGATCCAGCGTCCAGCTTTTCAGAACGCCGTTCTCGACGATGGCGCGGCGGCGGGTGGGCAGGCCCTCGCCGTCGAAGGGTTTGCTGGATGACAGGCGCGGGGCCAGCGGATCGTCGATCAGCGACAGATGCGCGGGCAGCACCTGTTCGCCCATCGCATCGCGCAGCCAGGACGCGCCGCGCGCGATGGCGGTGCCGTTGATGGCGCCCAGCAGATGCCCGATCAGCGAGCTGGCGATGCGTTCGTCGAACAGCACCGGATAGGCGCCGGTCTTGGGCTTGCGGGCACCGGCGCGGGCAATGGTGCGTTCGGCGGCGATGCGGCCGATCAGCTCGGCATCGGGCAGGTCGGCCTGGTGGATGCGGCTTTCGCCGTAATAGTCACGTTCCATCTGGCCGCCGGTACCGGTGATGGCGACGACGGACATGGCGCGGTTGCTGCGGGCATAGCCGCCGGCAAAGCCGTTGCTGGCCGCCAGGTGCAGCGCGCGGCGGCCATAGCCGGCCGAGGCCGATTGCACCTGGCTGATGCCATCCACCGCAAGGGCGGCGGCCTCGGCGCGGGCGGCATCGTCTTGCAAGGCGGCGGGGTCGGGCTCGGGGCTGTGGTCGCAGATTTCCAGCGCGTCCAGATCCCAGGCGCGTGCCAGATCGGCGGGGTCGGCCAGCCCGGCGGTGTCATCCTCGGGCGCCTCGCGGGCCATGGCGACGGCGCGTTCGGCCATCTCGGTGATGGTCTGGGCGCGGGTATCCGAGGCCGAGACGCAGGCCTGCCGGGTGCCGATCAGCACGCGCAGCCCGATATCGGTGCCCTCGGACCGTTCGGCATGTTCCAGCGCGCCATGGCGCACGTCGATTGACAGCGAGGTGCCGCTGACGGCCATCGCGTCGGCGGCATCGGCACCGGCCTTGCGCGCGGCGTCCAGCAGTTGTGTTGTCAGAGAGGAAAGACGTTCCGACATGGGGGCCATAATTTGTGTTCCCACAGCACCTAAAACGCGAAACTGCCCCGTGCAAGCTTCACGGGGCGGTTTTCTGGTTGGTTTGGGCGTTTGGCCCTTATTTCAGGCGCTGCCCGTTGGCCAGAACCTGGCCGTCGGGCTTGACGGTGATTTCCGACACCATGGTGTCTTCGCCGTCGCCGGGGCGGGCAAAGAGGCCCATCATCATGCGCATGCCCATGACCTGATCTTCGGGCACCAGGCCCATGGCGACCAGCGTATCCAGCAGGGTGTTGCCGCCCACCAGCTTGAGGTTCAGCGTGCCGTCGGGCGCAGGCGTGCCGTTGAAGGTGGTCAGGTCGGTGTTGTCAAAGGTAAAGCCGCCCTTGCCGGTCAGCGAGGCGCCGGCCACGGTCAGTTCCAGATCGTTCACGTTCAGCTCGTGCAGTTCGCCCGGAGGGCCCTGCATGGTTTTGGCTTCGTCCTGATCGAACAGGTTGATGGCCCAGTTGCCCTTGCCCGCCAGGTCGATCACCAGGTTGACCGGGTCATGCGGCAGCTGGCCGGCGGGATCGAACAGGCCCCACAGGTCTTCGCTGATGGTCAGGCCGCGCAGCGCGGTGAGGAAGGTGAAATCCTGCGGCTCGTCGCCTTTGGCCAGCGGCATCTGGATGTTGAAATCGGTCTCGGCCAGGCCGAACGCCACCATCGGCAGCGGGATGTTCGAGCCCGAGGCAGAGATCGACGTGTCGCGATAGGTGTTGCGATAGCTCACCACGCCGCCGACCAGGCCGAAATCGATCAGGCCGCTGGCAACCGAGGCATTCACCTGGCCGGTTTCCATCTTGTCGGCGAAATCAATCGCCATGGTCACGGCGCCGTGGGTCAGCGTGCCGGTGGTGTCCAGGCCGGCCTCGACCATCGCACCGAAATCGGTGGGGTCGACGTTTTCGGGCATGGTGGCTTTCGACGCGCTGGCGACATCGGCGATGGTCAGCTCAAGGTTCAGGTGGCCCTCTTTCTCGGCGCCCTCTTCGGCGGGCGGAGTGGCCTTGACGGTGGCATCGGCGCTGGACAGCGACATTTCCGACTTGGTCAGGATCATCCCGCCATTGGGGGTCATCTCATAGGCGCCGTCGAGGTCGTTGAGGGTGCCGCTGATCTTGGCATCGACCTTCTCGCCATCGACGGTCAGGCTGCTGACATCCAGCTCGATCTTGCCGAACTCGTAGGTCATCTTCATCGCTTCGCGGCTGCCGCTGGCAATGATATCTGCGTCGGATTGGGTGACGTCGATGACGATCTCGACCTTCTCGCCATCTTCGGGCGCCACGTTGACCAGCATCTGATAGCTGTCGGGGCTGTTGATCTCGACCGAACCGTTACGCTTTTCTTCCAGGGTCATGGTGCCCAGCGGAACGGTGACGGTGGTGCCTTCGTCATCGATATAGGTCAGAACGGTGTCGTTGACGGTCAGCGTGTCGCCCTTTTGGCTCAGGGTGCCGGTCAGCGTTTCATTCGACATCGCGGCCATGCGAACCATGTTGTCCCAGACTTCCTGGGCGGTCACATCCGCAAGGGCCATCTGCCCGGCAAAAAGCCCCGCCATCAGCGACGCGGACGAAACCATGTTGCGATAAAGCATAACAAACCTTTCCATAAGCAAACTTTGGCGACACCTTCTGCTTTCACGCGGGGGGGGTCAAGGGCATGATGCAGGTTGAATCTAATCGGGAGGAACCATGCCGAAGATGCAGGGAAAGACGGTCATGATCACGGGCGCGAGCCGCGGTATCGGGGCCGAGGCCGCGCGGGTATTCGCGGGCGAGGGGGCGAATGTGGTGCTGCTGGCGCGCAGTGGCGGCGCCATCGGCGAACTGGCGGCCGAGATCGGCGAGCGTGCGCTGGCGCTGACCTGCGACGTGGCCGATTTCGGCGCGGTGCAGGGGGCGGTGAATGCCGCGCGTCAGGCCTTTGGCGGGGTTGACGTGCTGATCAACAATGCCGGCGTGATCGAGCCGATCTCGCTGTTGGGCAAGGCCGATCCGGCTGAATGGGCGCATCTGATCGACATCAACCTCAAGGGCCCGTTCAACGGCATGCGCGCGGTTCTGCCGGGGATGCTGGCGGCGGGAGGTGGCACGATCATCACCGTCAGCTCTGGCGCGGCGCATAACGCGCTGGAAGGTTGGAGCGCCTATTGCAGCTCGAAAGCGGGCGCGGCGATGCTGACCCGCTGTCTCGACAAGGAATACCGCCGTCGCGGCATCCGCGCGATGGGCCTGTCTCCGGGCACC
Organism: Actibacterium sp. XHP0104; assembly: GCF_025751515.1. GTDB lineage: Bacteria > Pseudomonadota > Alphaproteobacteria > Rhodobacterales > Rhodobacteraceae > Actibacterium_D. The sequence continues at coordinate 80,917 of NZ_JAOWLE010000004.1, read as the reverse complement.
GTCGCCACCCAGATGCAGCGCGAGATCAGCGCCAGCGGGATTAATCCGGTCAGCCAGCTTGACTGGAGCGCGCATATCCCCCCTCTATGGCCCGCGCGCGCGCTGCTGTGGATGTGCGGCCCCGAGGCCGACGACATGATCGGGCAGGAAATCGCGTTGCGTGACGAAGACATAAGGAAACGTGTGGGGCTGATCTGATGATCGAACTGGAAAAGACCGAAACGCGCTGGACGATCACGATCAACCGGCCCGACAAGGCAAATTCGCTGACCAAGGACATGTTGTGCCAGATCGAAACGCTCGCGTCCGAGGCCGACATGGCGCGGGTGCCGGTGCTGGTGCTGACCGGCACGGGCAAGGTGTTTTCCGCCGGGGCCGATCTGGACGAGGCGCGCGCCGGTCTGGCCACTGACGGGGTGTGGGAACGGCTGTCGGGGCGTCTGGCGTCGCTGAACAGCCTGACGATCTGTGCGCTGAACGGCACCTTGGCGGGGGGCGCGTTCGGCATGGCCCTGGCCTGTGACCTGCGGATCGCCGTGCCCGGCGCCAAGTTCTTTTACCCGGTGATGAAGCTGGGCTTTCTGCCGCAGCCCTCTGATCCGGGGCGGCTGGTGGCGCTGGTTGGGCCTGCGCGGGCCAAGATGATCTTGATGGGCGCGGCCAAGCTGACCACGGACGAGGCGCTGTCATTCGGCCTGGTCGATCGCGTCGTCGCCCCCGAGGATCTGGCCGCGGCGGTGGATGAGCTGGCCCAGGCCGCCGAGGCAGGCCCCGCCGATGTGCGCGTCGCCATCAAGCATATGTGCCACGCCTAGGGCCGGCGACGCGGCCCCGGCGTTTTCGAATGAAAGGTCGCCGGGCGCCCGGCCACCCAGCGGATGAATTTTTCCAGCCGCGGGTGGCTGCGCAGCGCCTCGATGGTGTTATAGCTGCGGGCCAGTTCGGTTTCGGAAAGCGTGGCGTGGATTTCATTGTGACAGATCTGATGCAGCAACACCGTCGGCCCGCCCTTGCCGCCGCGCAGGCGCGGGGTCAGGTGGTGCTGGCTTTGTTGCGCCTCCGCCGGGATGGGGCGGCCGCACAGCGGGCAGGTCGGGTCGGTCATGCCGGGCAGAATGGGGCCGCGCGCGGCGCGGGGCAAGCATGAGCGCGCAGGTGCTGATCATCGGCGCCGGCCCGGCGGGGCTGATGGCGGCGGATGTGTTGTCGGCGGCCGGGGCGCGGGTCACGCTGGCCGAGGCCAAGCCCTCGGTCGGGCGCAAGTTCCTGATGGCGGGCAAGTCGGGGCTGAACCTGACCAAGGACGAACCGCTGCCCAATTTCGTCGCCGCCTATGGCCCCGAGGGTTCGCATCTGCGCCCGATGCTGACCGCATTTGGCCCCGAGCAGGTGCGGGACTGGGCGCGGGGTCTGGGCCAAGAGGTGTTCACCGGATCGTCGGGCCGGGTGTTTCCGAGCGTGATGAAGGCCTCGCCGCTGTTGCGCGCCTGGATGGGGCGGCTGGCGGCGCAGGGCGTGCGGGTCGAAACCCGGTGGAAATGGCGCAGTTGGGCCGGAACAGAGACTGTTTTTGACACGCCTGCGGGTGAGATCCACCTGACGCCCGATGCGACGATCCTGGCGCTGGGCGGGGCCAGCTGGGCGCGGTTGGGCTCGGACGGGGCCTGGGTTGAGGCGCTGCGTGATCACAGCCCGCTGGCGCCGTTTCAGCCGGCCAATATGGGATTCGTGGTGCCGTGGTCGGACCCGATGCGCAAACAGTTCGGCCAGCCGGTCAAGGGCACCGAGCTGATCGCGGGCGCGCGTCGGGTGCGGGCGGAATATGTGATTTCGGCGCGCGGGCTAGAGGGCGGCGGCATCTATGCCGTGTCGCGTGACCTGCGCGAGGGCGCGGATCTGGCCATCGACCTGATGCCCGACTGGCCCGCCGACAAGATCGCCGCCCGGCTGGCGCGACCGCGCGGCAAGGCCAGCCTGGGCAACCATCTGCGCAAGGCTCTGGGCCTTGATCCGGTGCGGCTGGCGCTGTTGCTGGAATTCGGCCGCCCCCTGCCCGAAGGCGCGGATTTGGCCGGGTTAGTCAAACATCTGCCGGTGCACCACGCCGGCCCGCGCCCGATTGACGAGGCGATTTCGACCGCGGGCGGGGTGATGTGGGACGGGCTGACGCCGGGGCTGGAACTGCGTGACAAGCCGGGCGTCTGGTGCGCCGGAGAGATGCTGGACTGGGAGGCACCCACGGGCGGCTATCTGCTGACCGCCTGCCTGGCGACGGGGCGCTGGGCGGCTCAGGACGTGGCGCGGGCGATCATGCGCTGATAGGCCGGGCGCGCGGTCATGCGGTTCATGTAATCGACCAGGGCCGGATGCTCGACCGGGAAATTGGCGTTGGTGGCCCAGCTGAGGCAATGGGTGGCGATGATATCGGGCACGGTCATTTCGCTGCCCATCAAGAATTTCCCATCGCCCAGACGCCGGTTCAAGGTGTCCATGCTGCGGGCGAATTCCCAGCGCAGGCTGTCCTTGACCGCGGGCATGCGCCGTTCTTCGGGCAAGACAAAGGTGTGGCGCGCGGCGGTCCATAGGGTGCCGTCGACCTCATCCAGCAGGAAATGGGTCATGCTGTCCTGTTTGGCGCGGGCGAATGTGCCCGCCGGATAGGTCAGCGATTTGTGGGTATCGGCCAGGAACGACAGGATCGCGGTCGAATCGATCAGCGTGCCGCCATCGCAGATCAGCACCGGCACCTTGCCCGACGGGTTCACCGCCAGCGCATCATCCGAGCGCGGGCCGGAGTTGACGTTGGAATAGGGCAGGCCCAGTTCTTCGAGCATCCACAGCACGCGCAGGGTGCGGCTTTTGAGGTTTCCGATGACCTGATACATGCCGTGTCCTTTGTTGGTTTCGCCCCATCTGACCCGGCGGAACAGATTCCCGCAAGGGTTTTAGCGACGCGCCATCGAGGCCAGCCGTAGCAGCGTGCGTTCAACCACCGCCATTGCCGGCGCGCGCGAGGTCGAGCGCAGTTGCAGATCGGTGTCGGTCAGTTGCGCCAGCGCCTGTTCCAGCCGCGCCATGCCCCAGCTTGACGCCTGCCGCGCCATGCGGTCGCGGCGCGGGCCGAAAACCGGCGGGCGCAGGCGGGCGATGCCGGACGACACCCCGCCCGGATCGGCGGCGGCGGCATGCAGGGCGCGGAAATGGCGGGTGGCGCCGATGCACAGGCTGACCGGGGTTATGCCCTGGCTTTCCAGCTTGCCGATCAGCGGACCAACCTCGCCGGTGCGGCCCTCGGCGACGACGTGCAGAACGTCGTCCATATCGGCCTCGGTCGAGCTGGGCGCGCAGGCGGCAACATCCTCGGCGGTGGCGGGGGTGCTGTCCTGAAATTTGTAAAGAGACAGTTTTTCAAGGGTTTGCCGGAAATCTCCCGGGTCGATCTCACGCGACAGGGCGGTCAGCGCGGCCATGGCGTCGGCATCGGGCCGCACCCCGGCGCGGGTCAGTTCGGCCTCGATCTCCTCGCGCGAGGGCGGGTCGTCATAGATGCCGGCGGCATAGGCGTTGGGGTGGGTCTCGAATATCTTGCGCAGCGCCGATTTGGCGGTCAGCTGCTTGGCGGTGACGATCACCTGCGCATCGCCCTCTTGCCAATCCTCGATCGCGGCCTTGATCGTGGGGGCCAGCGCATCGGTGGCGTCTTCGACAAAGGCCACGCGCGGGCCGGGGAAAAAGCTTTGTGCCTTGATGGCGTCGGACAGGGCGGCGGGGTCTGACCGCAGTTCGGAGGCGTTGATCCGGGTCAGGCGCATTTCCTCTTCGCCCTGGGGACCGATCAGCGCGGCGATGACCTCTTGGCGTTTCAGGGCCACGCGCATGGCGTCGGCGCCGAATATCAGCAGACCCATCCGGTTTGGCTCGGGCCGGGCGAAATAGCGGTTCGCGTCGCGGCCGGTCAGCTTCACGGGGTCAGCCCCCCCGCGGCACCCAACAGGCGGGTGACGACCTGATCGGCCAGGATCACCATCAGCCGTTCATGGGCATCCTGTTCGGCGGTCAGGGTCGAGACCGTGGTGCCCGTTGCCGAATACCCGGTGTAGCTGTCGACCGCGCCCGAAAGGGCCACCGCACCGCTGCGCCGGTCGGTCAGGGTGAATTCGACCTTGCCCAACAGGTGATAGCGCAGCGCGTCGTCATTGGCGTTGATGGCCAGGGCCTCGGTGTCGACCGTCAGTTTATAGGACAGATCGTAAACCGGGGTTTGCGGGCGCCCAAGACGTTGTTCGAACCTGGTAACCAGATGATATTCATCGCGATTTTTTGGATCGGCCGCGCGCACGGTGCCGCGCAGCGCCTCTGCCGCGCCGCCGGTGCCATAGACCGGCTCAAACCCGCAGGCTGCCAGAGCCGGCAGGCCGGCCAGCAGGGTCAGGAATGCGCGGCGGTCAGATGACGACATTGATGATGCGGCCCGGAACAACGATCAGTTTTTTCGGGGCGCCGCCATTCAGCGCCTTGACCACAGCATCATGCGCAAGGGCCAGCTTTTCAACCTCTTCCTTGGGCATGTCCTTGGGCACGCTGATTTCCGCCTTGCGCTTGCCGTTGATCTGGATCGGCAGGGTCACGGTATCCTCGACCAGCATCGCGGGGTCGGCCTTGGGCCAGGGGGCGTCGGCGATCAGGCCTTCGCCGCCCAGCAGCGCCCAGATTTCCTCGGACAGGTGCGGGGTCATGGGCGACATCAGCTGCGCCATCATCAGCATCGCATGACGACGCGCATCGGCACCGGCCTTGGATTTCTGGATGGTATTGGCCAGGCCATACAGCTGGGCGATCGAGGTGTTGAAGCCAAAGCTTTCGATGCCCATCGTGACGTTGTGAATGGCCTTGTGCAGGGCGCGCAGCAGGTCTTCGTCGCCCTCGCCTGCGCCGCTCTGCGCGGCGATGTCATTGGCCATGCGCCAGACGCGACCCAAGTGTTTATAGGCCGCTTCGGCGCCCGAGGCCGTCCATTCGACATCACGCTCCGGCGGGCTGTCGGACAGCACAAACCAGCGCGCGGTATCGGCGCCATAGGCGCTGATGATGTTGACCGGGTCGACCACGTTCTTTTTCGATTTCGACATCTTGGCCGAGGGGATGATCTCGACATCGGAGAATGCGCCATCGGCATTCGTAACCTTCTTCAGGTTGTCGAGAGCCACTTGCATATTGAGTTGGAAGTTCTCGCTCGAGAGTCCTTGTTCTTTGGCCTCCGACTTCAGAATGGCACGGCGTTGCCCGTCGAGGTCTGAGAACGTCAAAACGTCCTCGGGCAGGTGATAGACCGGGCGGCCGTTTTCGTCGCGGGTCAGATAAATCTCATGCGTGACCATGCCCTGGGTAAACAGAGCATTGAACGGCTCGATCGCCTTTTTCGGCAGGTGGCCGGTGATCTGCATCGCACGGGCAAAGAAGCGCGAATAAAGCAGGTGCAGAATCGCGTGTTCGATGCCGCCGATATACTGGTCGACGTTCATCCAGTATTCGACATCCTCGGCGCTGGTGGGCGTGGTGGCGCGCGGCGCGGTAAAGCGGGCGTAGTACCAGCTGCTGTCCACGAACGTGTCCATCGTGTCGGTTTCGCGCCGGGCGTCGGCGCCGCATTGCGGGCAGGTGCAGTTGCGCCAGGTCGGGTGACGGTCAAGCGGGTTGCCGGGCTTGTCAAAGGTCACGTCCTTGGGCAGCTCGACCGGCAGGTTTTCCTTGGCCTCGGGCACCACGCCGCAGCTTTCGCAGTGGATCACCGGAATCGGGCAGCCCCAATAGCGTTGGCGCGACAGGCCCCAGTCGCGCAGGCGGAATTTGGTCACGCCATGGCCCACGCCCTGGGATTCGCAGAAATCGATGGCGGCGTTCACCGCGTCTTCGCCGGTTTGCAGGCTGTCGCCCGCGAATCCGCGAACATAGCGCACCTTTTCCGATTTCAGCGGCACATAGGCCTCGGTCGGGTCGATGCCGGCGTTTTCGGGCTCGAACACGGGGGTGATCGGCAGGGCGTATTTGGTCGCGAATTCGAAATCGCGCTGGTCATGGGCCGGGCAGCCGAAAACTGCGCCGGTGCCGTAATCCATCAGGATGAAGTTGGCGATGTAGACCGGCAGTTCCCAAGCGTTGTCAAAGGGATGACGCACACGGATGCCGGTGTCATAGCCCAGCTTTTCGGCGGTTTCGATCGCCTCTTCGGTGGTGCCACCACGGCGGCATTCGGCGGTGAAGGCGGCGATTTTCTCGTCATGGGCCTCGAGATGTTTGGCCAGCGGGTGATCGGGCGAGATGCCGACGAAAGACGCGCCCATCAGCGTGTCGGGGCGGGTGGTGTAGACCTCGATCCGATCATGGCCGTCGGGGGCATCGACGGTCGAGAACGCAAATTGCAGGCCGCGCGATTTGCCGATCCAGTTGCGCTGCATCAGCTTGACCTTTTCGGGCCAGTCATCCAGCCCGTCGAGGGCCGACAGCAGTTCCTCGGAGAACTCGCTGATCTTGAAGAACCATTGCGTCAGCTCGCGCCGTTCGACCAGCGCGCCCGAGCGCCAGCCGCGCCCGTCTTCGACCTGTTCGTTGGCCAGCACGGTCATATCGACCGGGTCCCAGTTCACCACGGCGTTTTTGCGATAGACCAGGCCCTTGTCCATCATGTCGATGAACATGGCCTGCTGCTGGCCGTAATATTCGGGGTCGCAGGTGGCCAGTTCGCGGCTCCAGTCGATGGACAGGCCCAGCGGTTTCATCTGGTCGCGCATGTCGGCGATGTTCTTGTAGGTCCAGTCGCCCGGATGCACGCCTTTTTCCATGGCGGCGTTTTCGGCGGGCATGCCGAACGCATCCCAGCCCATCGGGTGCAGAACCGAGAACCCGCAAGACGACTTATACCGCGCGACCACGTCGCCCATGGTGTAGTTGCGCACATGGCCCATGTGGATGCGCCCCGACGGGTAGGGGAACATTTCCAGGACATAGTATTTTTCCTTGGCCGGATCGCGGGTGGCGGTGAATGTGCCGGCCTTATCCCAGGCGGCTTGCCATTTGGGCTCGATCTCGCGGGGCTCAAAACGGGACATGTTTCTTGGTCCTTGTCAGTCAAACGCCGGGCGCAATGGCCCGGCGTGGTCATAGTCGTGCGGCGCGGGGCCGTAAAGTCAGAGCTTGCCGTCGCGCACCCGCAACTGGCGGGCGCGGGTCAGAATCGCATCTTCGACGGCGCGCACGGTCGAGGCCGCAACCGGGCCAGACTTGGTGGCCATGGCCAGTTTCAGCGCGCGCGCATCCAGCGAGGGATCCTGCACATAGACGGTGGCGCGATAGGCGCGGCCGCCGCCCGGCGGGGTGCCATAGCCGGTGACGATCACGCCCGAGAACGGATCGATCGATTCGACCGGCAGAAAGCTGAGAACCTCGAGCGAGGCCTGCCAGAGGTATCTGTTCACCTCGACCGTGGTGTTGGGATTGTCGGCATTATTGAACAGATCCCAGATGGTTTCGCGATTGCGGTCCTCGTATCCAGCCAGGTTCTGGCGCTGCAGCTCCAGCTCGGCCTCGCGTTCGGGGGTGGTCGCGGTCGGCTGTTTGCGGCCGCCGAACAGGCCGCTGTCGCCGCTGCCAATGCCGCCGCAACCGGTCAAGCTGGCGGTTGCCAGCGCCATCGCGGTAATGCGCATGAGTCTCTTCAAGGTCATGGGATGCTGCCCCTGTAAGTTCTAGCTGATCTCTAGCCGAGGGGTGGGGCGGGAACAAGGATTTTCCCATACCGGCCTATATATAGCGGTATAGGGTGGCATGCTGCGGTGTGGCAAAGGTGCATCATTTGCATCGCCAATCAGATCGGGCTGGCCGGTTTTGTTGCATTTGGTCCGGCAAAGAGCGACACAGCAGCATACTCAGCTCACATCGGGTTGAGGTCACCTTTTAATGAATGAGGGAAAACCATGAAAAAGGTTCTCTTTGCCACCACCGCGCTGATCGCGACTGCTGGCATCGCTTCCGCCGAAGTGAAACTGAGCGGCATGGGCACCATGGGTGTTCTGGACGTCGAAGGCGCTGACGCCATCATCTATCACAACGTCGACCTGTACGTGAACATGTCGGGCGAAACCGACAACGGTCTGTCGTTCTCGGCTTTCATCGAATACGATGAAAACGAAGACGCCGCCAACCTGGCGAAAGCTGGCTCGGGCGTTTCGGACGGTTCGTGGGTTTCGGTTTCGGGCGCTTTCGGCACCCTGACCCTGGGTAACACCGACGGTGCCCTGGACAAGCGCATCACCGAAGTTCACCGCATCATCGGTCTGGACTACGAACTGTGGGGCGGCTACGTCGACAACAGCGACAACCAGAACATCCTGCGCTACGACTACCAGTTCGGCGACTTCGGCTTCTCGGCCTCGTACGCTGATTTTGACGACGCCACCGGCGTTGGCATCAACTGGTCGGGCGACCTGGGCGGCATGGGTGCCTCCTTCGGTCTGGCCTACGAAGATTCGGACCTGGGCGACCTGACCGCTGTGTCGGCTGGCCTGTCGATGGACGCCTTCGAAGTTCGCACCGCCTACTGGGAAGGTGACAACAACGGCGACACCGAGCAGTGGGACGTTTCGGCCCAGTACTCGGCTAACGGCCTGACCGTTGGCGCCAACTACCTGATGAACGATGTCGCCGACACCGACGACTACACCGTGTTCGTCACCTACGACCTGGGCGGCGGCGCCACCCTGCTGGCTCAGACCGGTGAGCGTAACGACGTGACCACCACTGCTGCTGGTATCTCGCTGAAGTTCTAATCTGAACTCAGTCTGATTAAGGGAAGAGCGGGCCTTGTGCCCGCTCTTTTCTTTTTGCTACCCCGGTCGCAGCAACAGTCACGAGGTGCGCCATGGGCTTGACCGATATCCAAAGCAAAATCGCCAAGGCCGAATCCGACGCGGGACGCGATGCGGGGGCGGTAACGCTGATTGCCGTGTCCAAGGTGCAACCTCTGGAACGCGTCGAAGAGGTGCTGCAACAAGGCCACCGCGTGTTCGGCGAAAACCGCGTGCAAGAGGCCGAGGGCAAGTGGCCGGCCTTCAAAGAACGGTTCGACGGGGTGCAACTGCACCTGATCGGCCCGCTGCAAAGCAACAAGGTGCGCCCTGCGCTGGAACTGTTCGACGTGATCCACACGGTCGATAGCGAAAAACTGGCCCGGCGGATCAAGATGATCGGCGACGAGATCGGCCGCCATCCCAAACTGTTCATTCAGGTCAACACCGGCGACGAATCGCAAAAGGCGGGTGTCGCGCTGGGCGAGGTCGATGACCTTGTGGCGCTGTGCCGAGAGTTGGGCCTGCCGCTGGTGGGGCTGATGTGCATCCCGCCCGTCGACGAGGAACCCAGCCTGCATTTCGCCCTGCTGGCCAAGATCGCCGCGCGCAACCGGCTGGCTGGTCTGTCGATGGGCATGAGCGACGATTTCGAACGCGCCGTGGCGCTGGGCGCGACCCATGTGCGGGTGGGCAGCGCGATTTTCGGGCAGCGCGGCTAGGGCCGCACGATCATCCGGCTGCCCGGCGGCATGTTCTGCGCGACCCACAGCAGGGTGGGGCGGTCAAAGGCCACGCAGCCTTCGGTCGGGTAACGCGGCCGGCGCCATTGATGCAGAAAGATGGCCGAGCCGCGCCCCGGCACCGCGTCGGGCCAGTTCCAGTCGGTGATCATCACCATGTCATACAAGGGATCGGCGCGGCGCAGGCGTTCGTGGCTGGCGGCATAGGGCGCGCGCACGAGGTGGTTATAGGCCGGGTCGGCCCCGTCATCCGACCACAGATCGCGCGGGCCGATCGGCATGGCCCAGGGCGTGGGGCGGGTAATGCGGTCGGGCCGATAGAGCAGCCCGACGATGCGATGCGAGCCCACCGGCGTGGCGCCGTCGCCCTCGCGCTTGTCGGTGCGGATGCCGCCGCGACCGATGGCGCAGGGCAGGGTGTGGCCTAACAGCCGCGCGCCCTGGCGTGTGACGACCAGATCGGCCGGTGTCACAGCAGATGCCCCGATTTCGCGGCCTTGGTGGCCAGGTAGGCCTCGTTATGCTTGCCCTTGCCGACGCGCAGCGGCACGCGTTCGGCCACGTCAATGCCGTTGGCCTGCATCATCGCGACCTTGGCGGGGTTGTTGGTCATTAGCCGCACGACGCCAAACCCCATCTCGCGCAGAATGGCGGCGCCGATGCGGAAATCGCGCTCGTCATCCTCGAAGCCCAGCCGGTGGTTGGCCTCGACCGTGTCGAACCCCTGATCCTGCAAGGAATAGGCGCGCATCTTGTTGGCCAGGCCGATGCCCCGGCCCTCTTGGTTGAGATACAGCAGCACACCCGCGCCCTCGGCCCCCATCTGGGCCAGCGCGGCGCGCAGTTGCGGCCCGCAGTCGCATTTCAGGCTGCCCAGAAGGTCGCCGGTGAAACAGGCCGAATGCAGCCGCGACAGAACTGGCGCGTCGCGGGGCGGGTCGCCGATCTCGATTGCGTAATGTTCCTCGCCGCCGTCCTCGGGGCGGAAGATATGCAGGCGGCCGGCCTCGGAGACCTGCAGGGGCACGCGGGCATGGACGATTTCATGCAGCGGGCTGGTTTCGGCCAGCAGGTCGCGGGTGGTGGCAAGGTTCAGCAGCGTCAGCCCATGCTGCGCGGCAAACCCCCAAGGATCGTCAATATCACAGCCGATCACCGCCGGCAGCATCCGCGCCGATTTCACCGCGCTGATCGCCGCGCGGTGCAGGGCCGCGTCAGAATCGCGATAGCATTTGAACGGGCCCTTCATGGGTGTGCGCAGGTCGTCGGCGGGGTCGGCCACGGCCTGCACCCAGCCGGCATCGGCATCGCCGGGCACGGCCAGCCGCGCGATATCGCCGTCATAGGCGCGCGCCTTTAGGGTTTCGGCCCGGCGCGCGGTGATGGTCAGCATCAGCGGGCGACCCAATGCGCGCAGATCGGTCAGCCGTTCGGGTGTCAGCGTCTCGGCGCCCATGCACAGCAACCCGGCCGTGCCCTCGGCCAGCACCACGGGCACGCCCATGCGCAGGTCGGCGCGGGCGCGGGCTAGGGTTTCGACAGGGGCGGGGCCAAGGCTCATGCGGGGTTCCGGCTGTAACAGTGTTTCAAGGCTTTAGCCTGTTTGAAGGGAAATATGAAACAAAACGCGGGTATGCCACACGCTTGCGTGAGAATATTGCAGCAAATCTTGTCGGCGGCGTGTGTTCCCACAATTTTGAACCCAGCAACCAAGGAGGGCCACGATGGGCAATCTCAAGAAAATCCTGCTGGTAGACGATGATGACGACCTGCGCGAGGCGCTGAGCGAACAGCTGGTCATGACCGAAGATTTCGACGTGTTCGAGGCCGCCAGCGGCGCGGGCGCGATGGAGAAGGCGAAAGAGGCGCTGTATGATCTGGTGATCCTCGACGTGGGTCTGCCCGATACCGATGGCCGCGAGCTGTGCCGCCTGATGCGCAAGCAGGGTGTGAAATGCCCGATCCTGATGCTGACCGGCCATGACAGCGATGCCGACACGATTCTGGGCCTTGATGCCGGTGCGAATGATTACGTGACCAAGCCGTTCAAGTTTCCGGTGCTGCTGGCCCGCATCCGCGCCCAGCTGCGCCAGCACGAACAGTCCGAGGACGCCGTGTTCCAGCTGGGGCCGTATACCTTCAAGCCCTCGATGAAGATGCTGATCACCGAAGACGAGAAAAAGATTCGTCTGACGGAAAAGGAAACCAACATCCTGAAATATCTCTATCGCGCCTCCGAGGGCGTGGTGCCGCGCGATGTGCTGCTGCACGAGGTCTGGGGATATAACGCGGGTGTCACCACGCACACGCTGGAAACCCACATCTATCGCCTGCGCCAGAAGATCGAGCCCGACCCGTCGAATGCCCGCCTGCTGGTGACGGAATCGGGTGGCTATCGGCTGGTGGCCTGACGCCACATTGTTGCCCGAAAGATGGGCAATACTGAAATCAGGCCGCGGATTGTTGCGACCTAGTTTCTCTTGTCACGCTATCCTCCAGCGTGACGACCTCCCTGTTGGACTGACCCGGGTTTCGTGCCCGGGTCTTTTTTCGCGGGTTGAGGCCGTGGCGGCCCGCGCCTAGGTTGGGCGAGACATCTGCCGGAGAGCCCCATGCCCTTTACCATCGCCACCTGGAACATCAATTCCGTGCGCCTGCGCGAACCGATCGTGTGCAAGCTGTTGCAGGAAGAGGCACCCGACATCCTGTGCCTTCAGGAATGCAAGTCGCCGGTCGACAAGATCCCGACCGAACAGTTCGCCGCTCTGGGCTATCAGCACATGGTTGCCCGTGGGCAAAAGGGTTACAACGGCGTCGCGATCCTGTCGAAACTGCCGATCCGCGATGTGGGCGACCGTGACTTTGCCGATCTGGGCCATGCCCGCCACGTGGCGGGGCAGCTGGAAAACGGGGTGACGATCCACAATTTCTATGTGCCCGCCGGGGGCGATGTGCCCGACCGCGAGGTGAACGAGAAATTCGGGCAAAAGCTGGATTACCTGACCGGCATGCGCGACTGGTTTCATGGCGAACGGCCCGAGAAATCGATCCTGGTGGGCGATCTCAACATCGCCCCGCGCGAGGATGATGTCTGGAACCACAAGCAGCTGTTGAAGATCGTCAGCCACACCCCGATCGAGGTTGACCATCTGGGCGAGACCCAGGATGCCGGGGGCTGGGTCGATATCACACGGCAGGACATCCCCGAGGGGCAGCTGTATTCATGGTGGTCCTATCGCGCGCGCGACTGGGATGAGGCCGACAAGGGCCGGCGCCTTGATCACATCTGGGCCACGGGCGACATTTCCAACGCCGGGCATGGCTCGCGCGTGCTGCGGGCGGCTCGGGGCTGGGAAAAGCCCAGCGACCACGCGCCGGTCTTTGCGACATTCGATCTGTGACTTGCCCCTTGGGTTTTGCCCAAAACGCGCACATATAGGGCGCAAACGTCTTAAACCACGAGGACGACGATGCTTGAATTCGGTGCAAATGCTGCCGCTGCCCCCGCCGGGGATCTGATCAAAGACATTTCCGAGATGACCTTCATGCAGGATGTCGTCGAGGCCAGCCAGGACGTGCCGGTGATCGTCGATTTCTGGGCGCCCTGGTGTGGCCCGTGCAAATCGCTGGGTCCGGCGCTGGAAAAGGCTGTGACCGAGGCCGGTGGCAAGGTGCGCATGGTCAAGGTCAACGTGGACGAGAACCAGCAGATCGCCGGCCAGATGCGGGTGCAGTCGATCCCGACCGTTTATGCCTTCTATCAGGGGCAGCCGGTCGACGGGTTCCAGGGCGCGCTGCCCGCGTCGGAACTCAAGGCCTTTATCGATCGCGTCGCCGCTGCGGCGGGGGATGAGGGCGACGGGCTGGCCGAGGCTGTCGAGGCTGCCGAGGCCATGCTGGCCGAGGGTGCCGTGGATGATGCCGCCCAGACCTTTGCCGCGATCCTGGGCGAAGATCCCCTGAATGCCGCCGCCTATGGCGGGCTGGTGCGCGCGCATCTGGCGCTGGGCGAGCTGGATCAGGCGCTGGCCCTGCTGGACAATGCCCCCGACGAGATCGCCAAGGCGCCCGAGCTGGAAGCCGCACGCGCCCAGGCTGCGCTGGCCCGGCAGGCGCAGGATGCCGGCCCCGTGGCCGAGCTGCGCGCCGCGGTCGAGGCCGATCCGGCCGACCTTCAGGCCCGGTTCGACCTGGCCCAGGCGCTGCATGCGGCGGGCGAGGTGCAAGAGGCCGTGGACCAGTTGCTGGACCTGTTCCGCCGCGACCGCGAATGGAACGACGGCGCGGCGCGTGCACAGCTGTTCACGATCTTCGATGCGCTCAAGGCCAATGACCCGATCGCGCTGAACGGCCGGCGGAAACTATCGTCGATGATATTTGCCTGATCGCCGGGCTGCGCTAGGTTAGGGGCATGTTTCCTGCTGCTGATCTGCCCGCGACCATTCCGGTCTTTCCCTTGCCCGGGGCGCTGTTGCTGCCCCGCGCCAAGCTGCCGTTGCATATATTCGAGCCGCGCTACCTGGCGATGCTTGAGGATGTGCTGAAAACCCGGCATCGGCTGATCGGGATGATCCAGCCCCGCCCGGTGCCGAAAGGGGCCGAGAAAAAGCTGCACTCGATCGGCTGTGCGGGCCGGATCACGGCGTTTTCCGAAACCGAGGACGGGCGCTATATGATCACCCTCACCGGCGTGTCGCGGTTTCGAATGATCGAACAGGTCGAAGGGTTTGCGCCCTATATCCGCGCGCGGATCGGCTGGGACGGGTTCGCCCGCGACCTGGGCGCGGCCGAGCATGACGCCGGGTTTGACCGCGAGACGTTCCTGCCGCTCTTGTCGCGCTATTTCGCCGATCGGCAGCTGTCGACCGATTGGGACAGTCTGAAAGACGCCGATGACGAAATGCTGATCAACGCGCTTTCGATGCTGTGCCCGTTCTCGGTCGAGGATAAACAGGCCCTGCTAGAGGCGCCCACCCTGACCGAGCGGCGCGAGACCATGACAACCCTGATCGAATTCGCCCTGCGCGGCGGATCAAACGAAGAGATGATGCAATGAGCGACCAACCCGCCTTTGACCGCCGCATGCTAGAGGCGCTTGTCTGCCCCGTGACGCATGGCGTTCTCAGCTATGATGCCGAAAAGCAGGAACTGGTGTCCAAGGCCGCGCATCTGGCCTTTCCCATCCGCAACGGCATTCCGATCATGCTGGTCGACGAGGCGCGCGAGATCGACTAGATCCGCCGTCCCTGCATCAGGCGGGGCAGGTCGCCCGACAGGCCGGCGGCCTCGCGGATGAATTTGCGACGCAGGCCGGGCATGGCATTGACCACGCCCATCCCCACATCGCGCAGCCCGCGCAGGATGGGATTGTCGTTCGAAAACAGCTTGTTGAACCCGTCGGTGGCCAGGGCCAGCGTGGCCGTGTCCCAGCGCCGCCAGGCTTGATAGCGATCCAGCACGTTGATGGTGCCGATGTCTTCGCCGCGGCGGTGAGCGTCGACCAGAACCTCGGCCAGGGCACCGACATCGCGCAGGCCCAGGT
Organism: Actibacterium sp. XHP0104; assembly: GCF_025751515.1. GTDB lineage: Bacteria > Pseudomonadota > Alphaproteobacteria > Rhodobacterales > Rhodobacteraceae > Actibacterium_D. Next base: position 65,792 of record NZ_JAOWLE010000004.1, on the reverse strand, counting down.
TCAGCCCCTGACCGGCAATCGGGTGCACGCCATGGGCCGCGTCGCCGACCAGCGCCAGCCGGTCTTTGACGAACGCATTGGCCAGCGTCAGGTTCAGCGGATAGCTGAAGCGCGCGCCTTCCAGGTGGATCTCGCCCAGGAAATCACCGAACCGCGGGCGCAGGGCGTCCAGGTATCCCGCGTCGTCCAGCGCTGCGATCTCGGCGGCGCGGGCGTGGGTTTCGCTCCAGACGATGGACGATTTGTTGCCCGGCAGCGGCAGGATGGCCAGCGGTCCGGGCGGCATGAAAAACTGATGCGCGATGCCGTTATGGGGCTTTTCGTGGCCGATGGCGCAGACCAGCGCGGTCTGGCCGTAATCCCAGCCGGTGCGCCCGATACCCGCGCGCTGGGCGGTGCCGCTTTTGCGCCCGTCACAGCCGACCAGCACCCGCGCGGTCAGGCTGCGCCCCGAGGCCAGCGTGACGGTGGCGCCGGTGGCGGTGATCTCCTGCGCGGTGACGGTTTCGCCCGACACTTGCGTGATGCGCGGCTGGGCCTCCATCGCGTCCAGAAAGGCGCGGCGCAGATAGCGATCTTCGACCATGTAACCCATCGGGCCTTCTTCGATCTCGGCATGGTCGAATTCCAGCATGAAAGGCGACGGCCCTTCGCCCGCGCGCCCGTCTGTGACCTTGATCTCAAGGATCGGCTGGGCGTGATCGGCGACCGCGCCCCAGACGCCCACCGCGCGCAGCAACCGCTGCGACGCCAGCGCCAGCGCATAGCCGCGCCCGTCAAAGTCATCGCCCTGACGTGCCGCCAGGGGCAGCGCGTCGATCACGGTGACATCCAGCCCGCCCTCGGCCAGGGCCAGCGCAAGGGCCGGGCCGTTCAGCCCTCCGCCCACGATCACAACGTCGGAATCATAAGTCATGCCAAGCAATATGCCGCCACGGGCGGGATTGTCCATGCGCCCACGTGTCGCTAGCGTGAGGCAAAAGCGGAGGGCATCATGGCGGGCGACTGGCTGAGGATGAGCGCGGGCGATCTGGGGCGCGCGATCGGGGCAGGGCGGATTGATCCGGTGGCCCTGACCGAGGCCTATCTCGAGGCGATTGCCGCGCATCCGCACGCCCCCCGCATCTATGCCCGCACCACGATGGAACGCGCCCTGGCCGAGGCTGGGGCCGCACACGCGCGTGCCCGTGATGGCGCGCGGCTGGGGCCGCTGGATGGCGTGCCGGTCAGTTGGAAAGATCTCTTTGATACCGCCGGCGTGGTGACCGAGGCCGGGTCGGCCTTGCTGGCCGGCCGTGTGCCCACGCGCGATGCGGCGGTGCTGCGCAATGCGACGGCGGCCGGGCTGGTCTGTCTGGGCAAGACCCATATGTCAGAGCTGGCGTTCTCGGGCCTTGGGCTGAACCCGGTGACGGCCACGCCGCCTTGTGTGAATGACGAAAGCGCGGTGTCGGGCGGGTCGTCTTCGGGCGCGGCGGCGTCGGTGGCCTTTGGGCTGGCGGCGGCGGCGGTGGGGTCGGATACCGGCGGCTCGGTGCGCATCCCGTCGGCCTGGAACGATCTGGTTGGGCTGAAAACCAGCAGCGGGCGTTTGTCGCTGACCGGCTCTGTGCCGCTGGCCGCCAGTTTCGACACGGTCGGCCCGCTGACCCGCACGGTCGAGGATGCGGCACTGATGCTGGCCGCGTTGGGCGGTGGGCGCGCCGCCGATCTGCGCGGGGCCAGCCTGCGCGGAACGCGGTTCATGATCTTGAAAACCGTTGGCATGGAAAACCTGCGCGACGCCCCCCGCGCCGGCTTTACCAGTGCGGTTGAACGCTTGCAGGCCGCAGGCGCGATCGTGAACACCGCCGAGGCGCCCGAGGTGGCGCAGGCGATGGACCTGGCCGCGATCCTGTTCACGGCCGAGGCTTATGGCACCTGGGGGCAACAGATCGAGGCCGCGCCCGAGCGCATGTTCCCGCCCATTCTGGAACGGTTCCGCGCCGGGGCGCAGTATACGGCGGCCGATTTCGTTGCCGCCTGGCATCGGTTGCGCGATCTGCGCGCGCAATGGGCCGCACGGGTGGCGGGCTATGACGCGGTGCTGTTGCCGACCTCGCCCATTCTGCCGCCCGATGCGGCGCGGCTGATGTCGGATGGCGACTATTACGTCACCGAAAACCTGCTGGCGCTGCGCAACACGCGGGTGGGCAACCTGATGGATTGCGCAGCGCTGACGCTGCCCACGGGCGTGCCGTCTTGTGGCATCATGTTCCTGGGCGCGCCCGGCGGCGAAGAGCGTTTGCTGCGCATCGGCGCGGCGGCCGAGGCTGCCTTGGCCTGAGAGACACAGTTTTTCCGTCAAGGGCCGAAATTCGCGGGCTTTTTCTGGACCAATCCGTTGCTAAACGGTATCCTGATTTGCAAACGGGGCGACATGACCCCGATGACGAGGCAGACATAGTGGGCAACATGGCCTATCCCGAGCGGTTTTCGAACCTGCCAGAATACGCATTTCCGCGTTTGCGGGCGCTTCTCGACTCATCAGAGCCGGGCGGTGAGGTCATGCATATGACCATCGGCGAGCCCAAGCATGCCTTTCCCGATTTCGTCGCCCGCATCATCGCCGAGAATGTCGATGGCTTTGGCAGCTATCCCCCGAACGAGGGCTCGCCCGAGCTGCGCGCCGCGATCTCCGCGTGGCTGGGTCGTCGCTATGGCGTGACGGTCGACCCCGAGACCCAGATCATGGCGCTGAACGGCACGCGCGAGGGGCTGTTCAACGCGGCGCTGGCGCTGTGCAACGAGGCCAAGAATGGCCAGCGCCCGGTCGTGCTGACACCGAACCCGTTCTACCAGGTCTATGCCGTGGCCGCCGCGGCCGTAGGGGCCGAGCCGGTGTTCGTGCCCGCCGATGCGGGCAACGGGTTTCTGCCCGACTACGCCTCGCTGCCGGCCGAGGTGCTGGATCGCACGGCGATTGCCTATCTGTGCTCGCCGTCAAATCCGCAGGGTGCGATTGCCAGCCGCGAGTATTGGGAAACGCTGATCGCGCTGGCCGAAAAGCACGATTTCCGCGTTTTTGCCGATGAATGCTATTCCGAGATCTACCGCGACGAGGCCCCCGTGGGTGCCTTGCAGGTGGCGCGCGACATGGGGGCAGACCCCAACCGCGTGGTGATCTTTCATTCGCTGTCGAAACGGTCGAACCTGCCGGGGCTGCGGTCTGGTTTCGTGGCCGGTGGGGCCGATGACATCGTGCGTATCAAGCGCCTGCGAGCCTATGCCGGTGCGCCGCTGCCGCTGCCGTTGCAGCGCGTGGCCGAACAGGTTTGGGCCGACGAGGCCCATGTCGAAGAAAACCGCCGCCTTTACCGCGAGAAATTCGCGCTGGCCGATCAGATCTTTGACGGGGTGCCGGGCTATCAGGCGCCGCAGGCTGGGTTTTTCCTGTGGCTGCCGGTGGCCGACAGCGAAGAGGCGGCGATGAAATTGTGGCTGGAGACCGGCGTGCGGGTGTTGCCCGGCGCCTATCTGGCCCGCGAGGTAAACGGGCAAAACCCCGGTAAGGGGTTCGTTCGGGTCGCTTTGGTGGCCCCAATCACAGAAATGCAGCGCGGGCTGATCCGGCTTCGCGACTGTCTCTACAGGTAAGGGTTAGGTATGGCTTCGTATCAGATCAAACAGCGGGATCCCTTGTTCGACACGAACATGCAGGCAGCGATCGAGCGACGCGGCAAGGAATTGCTGGGTCTGGGCTTGATCGCGCTGGGGGCGATGGTGGCGATGATGCTGGTGTCATATGTGCCGGACGATCCGTCGTGGCTGTCGGCCACGGACGAGCCCGCCTCTAACATGCTGGGCCGGTTCGGGGCGTCGATTGCCTCGCCGCTGAACGTGATCGTCGGGCTGGGCGCCTGGGGCATCGCGCTGGTGCCGATGGCCTGGGGGCTGCGCTTTGTGCTGCATCGTGGCGAAGACCGGGCGCTGGGCCGCGTGGTCTTTGCGCCGATCGCCATTGCGTTGATGTCGATCTATGCCGCCACCCTGGTGCCGGGGCCCGAGTGGACCCATGAATTCGGCATGGGTGGCCTGTTTGGCGATACCATTCTGGGTGCGCTGTTGAACATTCTGCCGCTCAGCGTGGGCTTTGGCCTGAAACTGATGGCCGTGATCAGCCTGGTTGTGATGATCGGGTTTGGCCTGTTCGTCACCGGGTTCGACTGGGCCGAGCTGCGCGCGCTGGCGCGGTTCCTGATTGTCGGGCTGATCGTGACCTATGCCCAGATGATGACCCTGCTGGGCCGTGGCGCCAGCGGTGCGGTTCAGGGGGCCCGCGTGATGCAGGCCCGCAACCAGGCCCGTCGTGACGCCGTTGCCCATCATCCTGCCCATACGCGCGAACCGATGGTTCGTCGCGCGCCCGTGGCCCAGGAACCCGAGGTCGTGGCCATGGCCGCCCCGCTTGCCGCGCCGGCCAAGCCCAGCCTCTTTGCCCGCGTGCCCGCGCTGATGCGCCGTCAGCCCGACCCGCAGCCCGAACTGATCGAGCCCGAGCTGCCCGACTATAATGGCGAACCGATGAGCGAAGAGCGCATCAAGGCCCGCATCGCCGATGTGATCCGGACGCGCGTGCGCCAGGGCAACGGTGTGCCGCGGGTCGAACCCGCGCTTGCCGCCGGTCAGCGCCGCGAACCGGTGGTCAACAGCGCCGTCAGCGCCGCCATTGCCCGCCGCAAGGGTGCGCCCGAACCGCTGGTCGCCGCGCCGCGCATGACCCCGCCGCCCCAGCCGCTGGCCGCCGAGGTCGAGGAACAGATCGACGTGTTCGAGCCCGAGCTGATCGAGCCCGAACCCGCCGCCTTTGACGCCCCCGCGCCCGCCGCGCCGCGCAAGGTGGTGCAGCATCCGGTCAAGAAGCCGGTGCAGCCCTCGCGCCAGGCTCAGGCCGAGGCCCAGCCCGCGCTGAAATTCGACGATCAGGCCGAATCCTATGAACATCCGCCGCTGTCGCTGCTGACCAACCCGGTCAGCATTGAACGTCACCACCTGTCGGATGATGCGCTGGAAGAGAACGCGCGGATGCTGGAAAACGTGCTGGACGATTACGGCGTCAAGGGCGAGATCGTCAGCGTGCGCCCCGGCCCCGTTGTCACCATGTATGAACTGGAGCCGGCGCCGGGCCTCAAGGCCAGCCGGGTGATCGGCCTGGCCGATGACATCGCCCGCAGCATGTCGGCCCTGTCGGCCCGCGTGTCGACCGTGCCGGGACGCAGTGTGATCGGGATCGAGCTGCCCAATTCCAACCGCGAAAAGGTGGTGCTGCGCGAAATATTGGCCGCGCGCGATTTCGGCGACAGCAACATGCGTCTGCCGCTGGCGCTGGGCAAGGATATCGGCGGCGACCCGGTGGTGGCCAACCTGGCCAAGATGCCTCACCTGCTGATCGCGGGGACGACCGGCTCGGGTAAATCGGTGGCGATCAACACGATGATCCTGTCGCTGCTTTACAAGCTGACGCCCGATGAATGCCGCCTGATCATGATCGACCCCAAGATGCTGGAACTGTCGGTTTACGACGGCATCCCGCACCTTTTGTCGCCCGTTGTGACCGACCCGAAAAAGGCTGTGGTCGCGCTGAAATGGGTGGTGGGCGAGATGGAGGACCGCTATCGCCGCATGTCGAAAATGGGCGTGCGCAACATCGAGGGCTATAACGGCCGCGTGCGTGATGCGCTGGCCAAGAACGAGATGTTCAGCCGCACCGTTCAGACCGGCTTTGACGAGGATACCGGCGAGCCGATCTTCGAGACCGAGGAGTTCCAGCCCGAGGCGCTGCCCTATATCGTGGTGATCGTCGACGAGATGGCCGACCTGATGATGGTGGCCGGCAAGGAAATCGAGGCCTGCATCCAGCGCCTGGCGCAGATGGCGCGGGCCTCGGGCATTCACCTAATCATGGCCACGCAGCGCCCGTCGGTTGACGTGATCACCGGCACGATCAAGGCGAACTTCCCCACCCGGATCTCGTTCCAGGTGACCTCCAAGGTCGACAGCCGCACCATCCTGGGCGAGCAGGGCGCCGAGCAGCTGCTGGGCATGGGCGACATGCTGTACATGGCCGGTGGCGCCAAGATCACCCGCGTGCACGGGCCCTTTGTCAGCGACGAAGAGGTCGAGGAAATCGTGACCTACCTCAAATCCTATGGCCCGCCCGATTACGTCGGTGGCGTGGTCGAAGGCCCCGATGAGGACAAGGAAAGCGATATCGACCTGGTGCTGGGCCTGACCGGCGGCAATACCGACATGGAGGATGCGCTCTATGACACCGCCGTCGCGATCGTGCTGAAAGACCGCAAATGTTCGACCTCTTACATCCAGCGCAAGCTGGCCATCGGCTATAACAAGGCCGCGCGGCTGGTCGAGCAGATGGAAGAGCAGGGCGTGGTCAGCGCCGCGAACCATGTCGGCAAGCGCGAAATCCTGGTGCCCGAGCAATAACATGCCGCTCGCCGGAAAGTGAGCAAATGCACAGGTGCAAACCGGTCGCGCGGGGCCTAGATTGACGGCATGAAAATGCTTCGTGTTGCTTCCCTGGCCCTTGCGGCCGCGTTTGTCGCCCTGCCGGTTTCGGCAGACCCGATCCCGCTGGCGCGGATCTCGGATTATCTTAACGGGCTGGATACGGCCTCGGCGCGGTTCACACAGAACAATGCCGACGGGTCGGTTTCGGCCGGCACGCTGTATATCAATCGCCCGGGCCGGATGCGGTTCGAATATGACCCGCCCAATGCCGCGCTGGTGATGGCCGGGGGCGGGCAGGTGGCGGTCTTTGACCCCAAGTCGAACCAGCCGCCCGAGCAATACCCGCTAAAGCGCACGCCGTTGAACCTGATCCTGGAACCGCAGGTCAATCTGGGGCGCGCCAATATGGTGGTGGGGCATTCGGGCGATGAAACGCGCACCATCGTGGTGGCCCAAGACCCCGAGAACCCCGATTACGGGACGATCGCACTGGTCTTTGGCGGCGCGCCCCTGGCGTTGCAGCAGTGGGTTATCGTCGATGATACCGGCGGGCAGACCATCGTGACGCTGGATGCGCTGGAACAGGGCGTGCGGCTGTCGCCCACCCTGTTCAACATCAACATGGAAACCTCGTCCCGGCTGGGCCGCAACTAGCGGCAGCGTTGCAGCTGCACGCGATAGGTCTCGGCCCGCGACGCGACCGAATTGGCCACGTTGTTCAGCCAGCCCTTGCTGCGATAGCTGCCGCGGGCATAGCCGGTCTGGCCTTCGTGATAGGCCAGGTACTGGTTGCGTGCGTCGTGCAGCGGAATGCCCAGCTTGTCGCGCGAAGTGGTCATGTACCAGCCGATGAAATCGGTCGCGTCGGCGATCTTGTCACGCCGGGCGCCATAGCTGCGGGTTTGGCGCACATATTCATCCCAGGTGGCATCCAGCGCCTGCGCATAGCCATAGGCCGAGCTTTGCCGCCCCATCGGGATCACGCCCAGCAGGAATTTATGCGGGGTGCGGGCGTCGCTGTCGAATTTGCTTTCCTGATAGATCGTCGCCATCTGCACATGCATCGGAACGCCCCAGCGGCGCTCGGTTTTTTGCATGGCACGGGCGTATTGGGGGCGCTGGTCAAGGATGCTGCACGCGTTGTCGAGGTTGCGCGGCGGTGAACCGGCCCCCCCGCCACATCCGGCGACGACCGCCAGCAGGCACATACCAACCATGGCGCGAAAGAATCTGCTCATCTGCCTCTCGCTCGATATCTTTGTTTTGCCGAGAGAATAGGGGAATTTCGCGCCCTGGGCAAATGCGACCGCGCGGCCCTAGATCAAAAATGCGAGGGTCAGCGGAATCGTGGCCACCGACAGCAGGGTCGAAACCACCACCAGCCCGGCCACCGCATCCGAATCAGCGCCGTATTTTTCGGCCAGCAGATACGAGGTCACCGCCACCGGCGTGGACAATTGCATCACAAGCACGGCGAATGGTTCCGCAGACAGATCAAAGGCGCGGCCCACGCCCCAGGCCACCGCAACGCAAATTCCGATCTTGGCGACCGAGATCCAGAGCGCCCGGCCCAGCCTTCCGGGCCGCAGTCGCGCCACCGCCACGCCCAGTGTGATCAGCATCACCGGAATGGCCATCTGGCCGGTCAGCTCCAGCGCGTTGGTCAGAAAACGCGGCGTCTGCCAGCCCTGCCACAGGAACAGCCCGCCCAAGAGCGTGGCGGCCACCAGCGGCTCGCGCAAAACCTTCCAGGGCGACCCGCCGCCCGACACCAGCCACACCCCGAAGGTGAACGAATAGACAGCCATCACCGCGAACACCACGACAGCATATCCCAAGCCGCTGTTACCAAAGGCAAAAATTGCCAATGGCAGGCCCATGTTGCCGGTGTTTCCAAAGATCAGAGGCGCCAGATAGGTGCGGGTTTCCAGCCCCGCCAGACGCACCAGCCCCCAGAACAGAACGGTGATCACGGCATAGCCCGCCAGTGCCGCCAGCGACAGCGTGGTCAGCGCCTGCGGGTCGATCTCGGTTTTCATGAGGGCGACAAAGATCAGGCAGGGCACCGACAGGGTCATGGTCAGGCGGGTGACGAACTCTAGCTGATAGTCGAACCCCAGCTTGACCCACGCGTAACCTACCGCTGCCAAAAGGAAAACCGGGGCCACGATTTCCAGCACTGTCAGGACGAGGTTCACAATCTGTTTCCCGCTTTCCGGCGGGGTCAAGATGGACAAGCCCCCCTCTCGAGGATTACTAACGTTAGTTGGGGGTACTAACGCAATGCTGAAATCGCAGGCGAAATATCATCTTGGCCAAGTGGTCCGTCACCGGAAACATCCGTTTCGCGGCGTGATCTTTGATGTGGATGCCATGTTCTCGAATACTCAGGAATGGTATGACGCCATCCCCGAGGAAAGCCGCCCGTCCAAGGACCAGCCGTTCTATCACCTGCTGGCCGAGAACGAGCAAAGCTATTACGTGGCCTATGTGTCCGAGCAGAACCTTCTGCCCGACGATACCGGACAGCCGGTCAGCCATCCTGATGTCTGCGACCTGTTCGGCGATTTCGAAGATGGGCATTACCCGCTGCAGTTCCAGCTGAACTAGGCCCTAGTAACCCAGCGCGCAGCCATCCTTGCGAGGATCGGACGCGCCCTGCAACACACCCGTTTCATGGTCGATCAAGATCGCCTGCGCGCCGCCGATCGGGGCGCAGGGGGTGGCGACCTTGTGGCCCATGGCGGCCAGCTCGGCGTGCACCTTGTGGTCATAACCGCGCTCGATCTGCAGGGTGCCGGCATCGCTGAAACAGCGCGGCGCGTCGATGGCGGCCTGCGGGTGCATGCCGAAATCGACGATGTTGGTCATCACGCGGGCATGGCCGTTGGGCTGATAGGCGCCGCCCATCACGCCAAAGGGCATCACCACGCGACCATCGCGGCGCAGCATCGCCGGGATGATCGTGTGCATCGGGCGCTTGCCGCCGGCGGCCTCGTTCGGGTGGCCCTGTTCCAGCGTGAACCCGGCGCCGCGGTTCTGGAAATTGATGCCGAACCGGTTCGACGCCAGCCCCGAGCCAAAGCTGTGAAAGATCGAATAGATCAGCGACACGGCCATCCGGTCGCGGTCGACGACGGTGATATAGATGGTTTCCCTGTGCACCGCCTCGCTGATCGTGGTGGCGCTGTCCATGGCGCGGGCCGGGTTGATCAGCGCCGCCAAGGCGCGCGCGGTTTCGGGCGCCAGCATGTGTTGCAGCCGGGTGATGTGATCGGCGTCAGCGAGGAAGCGATTGCGGGTGTCATAGGCCAGCTTGGCGGCCTCGGCCTCGATATGGGCGCGCTGGGCACCTAGCGGATCCATCGCGGGCAGGTCGAAATGCGACAGGATGTTCGCCATCAGGATCGCCGTGGCGCCCTGGCCGTTTGGCGGATGCTCGACCAGCTCGACCGATTTGTAGGGGCCGCTGATCGGGGTGGTATAGGTGCATTCTATGGCCGCGAAGTCGTCCAGCGTATGCACGCCGCCCAGGCCGCGCAGCGTGTCGACCATGTCTTGTGCGACCTCGCCCTGATAGAACCCGTCGCGCCCGTCGCGGGCGATGCGGCGCAGCACCTCGGCCTGGCCGGGGGCGCGAAAGATCTGTCCGGCGCGCGGGGCGGCGCCGTTCAGCAGGTAATGCGCGCGGGCGTCGCCTTGCAGCAGATGCGCGGCCTCGGCCCAGTCAAAGGCCACGCGCGGGGCGACCGGGATACCCGCGTCGGCGTAGTGAATGGCGGGGGCAAGGCTGGCGGCCAGTCCCGCGCGGCCCCAATCGGCGGAGAGGCGGCAAAAGGCATCAATCGCGCCGGGGATAGTCACGGCGTCGGGTGTGTAATGCGGCATGTGGGTCAGGCCGCGGTCGCGCATTTCGGCGGCCGACAGCGCGGCGGGGGCGCGGCCCGATCCGTTCAGCGCGATCACATCTTCGGTGCCCGTGGGTTTGAGCAGCGCGAAACAGTCGCCGCCCAGCCCGGTCATCTGGGGCTCGCACAGGCCCAGCAGCACGGCACCGGCAATGGCCGCGTCAACGGCATTGCCGCCCGATTCCAACATCTGCACCGCGACCTTGGCTGCCAGCGGGTGCGACGTGGCGCAGATACCGTTGGCGGCAAAGACCGCCGAGCGGCCGGGCAGGTGAAAATCGCGCATCGGTGCTCCCTTGATTGCTCGGGGCAGGATATGGGGGGCAATTGCGATTTCCAATGCGAGATTTCGACCCGTTTCGCAGCGTTCCGCCTTAGGGATCGGCCAGCGGGATTCGCAGTGTCAGCACATTATCCTTGCCCCTGCGGCAATAGCAGATGTCTTCGCCCAGATGAGTGATCAGGAACCAGCCGAACCCGCCTTCGGCCAGGGTTTCGGGCGCGGGCGCCGAGGGTGTGTTGCCGGCACCGGGCCACAGGCCCTGGGGCAGTTCGGCCCCCTGATCATGCAGCCGCACACACAGCCGATCGCCGCAGCGCGACAGGGTCATGTCGATCTGGCCGTCGGGATGATCGGCATAGGCGTGTTCGGCGATGTTGTTCAACAGCTCGGCCAGCACCAATTCGGCATCGCCGCAGATGGTGTCGCTGTAGCCACCGGATTTCAGCCAGGCGTGCACCTTTAGCAGGGTAGCACGAACGGCATGTGGCTGGCCCGGAAAGTTCAGGCTGAGCTGGCCGCCACATTCGCCCAGCGGACATTCACCGGCCATCGGCTCAGGCGGCGTCGGCTTGCGTGGCGCTGTCGGCATCGTCGAAAATCCGGAATACGCGATCCATACGGGTCAGGCGGAAAACCTTGGCGACATTGGGGGTCAGCCCGGCCAGATCAAGCCGACGTTCGCTGCCCAGCTGTTTCATCGCGCCGACGACCGCGCCCAGGCCGCTGCTGTCGACGAAATCGACGCGCGACAGGTCAAGCACGATACGCGCGTGGGCAGAGTTGGTGATCTCGCGCATCTTGTCCTTGAACTGAATGGCGACCGAGGCGTCGATCCGGGTGTCGGGGACGCAGATCAAAAGGGCATCGCCGCAATCCTGCGCTGTAAGATCCATGGTTTTCTCCTTCCGCAATCGGGGCAAGGCTAGCGGGCAATCGTTACCAATTGGTATCCACTGGCCCGGCTGCGCGAATGGGCGTAGACAGGCGCCATGACTGACGCCGCCTATGCCCCGCCCGATACGCCTCTGGATATCCTGCACCACGATCACGCGATCCTGGTGGTGAACAAGCCTGCGGGCCTGTTGTCGGTGCCCGGCCGGGGCGAGCATCTGGCCGATTGCCTGATCACCCGCATTCAGGCGGTTTTCCCCGAGGCGTTGCTGGTGCACCGGCTGGATCGCGACACGTCGGGGGTGATGGTCTTTGCCCTGACGCCTGATGCACAACGCAATCTGGGACGGCAGTTCGAGAACCGGCAGGTCAAGAAAACCTATGTCGCGCGGGTGTCGGGGCGGCTGGAGCCGAAAACCGGCACGGTCGATCTGCCGCTGATCGTCGATTGGCCGAACCGGCCGCTTCAGATGGTCGATCATGAGAACGGCAAGCCGGCGGTCACCGACTGGCGGGTGATGCGCTATGAGGAAGACGCCACGCGGGTGCGGCTATACCCGCAGACCGGGCGCAGCCATCAGTTGCGGGTGCATATGCTGGCGCAGGGGCACCCGATTCTGGGTGATCCGTTCTATGCGACCGGCCCCGCGCGCGAGGCGCCGCGGATGATGCTGCATGCGGAAAGCCTGCGTATTCGTCACCCCGATGGCGGAGTCGGGATGACGTTCTCGGCCAAGGCGCCGTTCTAGATTACTCGGCCGCCCAACCGGCGACCGATTTGATCTCGCAGAAATCTTCGAGGCCCCAGACACCGCCTTCGCGGCCGTTGCCCGAATGCTTGACGCCGCCAAAGGGCGCCCCGGCGCCGCGCGACTGGCCGTTGATTTCGACCATGCCCGATTTCAGGGCGCGGGCCACGCGGTTGGCGCGGGCGCCGTCCTGGGTTTGAACATAGTTCGTCAGGCCATAGACGGTGTCATTGGCGATGGCGATGGCCTCGGCCTCGGTGTCGAAGGGAATGATCGACAGAACCGGGCCAAAGATTTCCTCGCGCGCGATGGTCATGTCGTTCGACACATGGGCAAACACCGTGGGGCGCACGAAATAGCCGCGGTTAAAGCCCTCGGGGCGGCCAAGTCCGCCGGCGGCCAGACGCGCGCCTTCGTCGATGCCCTTGGCGATCAGGCCCTGCACCTTGTCGAACTGGGCCTGGCTGACCACGGGGCCGATATGGCGGCCCGCGTCATGGCCCGAGCCGACCTTGATGACATTCGTCGCCACATTGGCGGCAATCTCGACCGCCTGGTCATAGATGTCGCGCTGAACCAGCATCCGGGTGGGGGCGTTGCACGACTGGCCGGTGTTGAGAAAGCAATCGACCGCGCCGCGCTTGACGGCCTTTTCATCGGCGTCGGCAAAGATGATGTTGGCGCCCTTGCCGCCCAGCTCGAGGTGAACGCGTTTCACGGTATCGGCCGCGGCCTTGGTGATCGCGATGCCCGCGCGGGTCGAGCCGGTAAAGGAAATCATGTCGACATCGGGATGCACCGACAGCTGCGTGCCGACGCCCGCGCCGTCGCCGTTGACCAGGTTGAACACGCCGGCGGGCACGCCGGCCTCGTCGATGATCTCGGCCAGGATGAGGGCCGACAGGGGCGCGATTTCCGACGGTTTCAGAACCATCGTGCAGCCCGTGGCCAGGGCCGGGATGACCTTGAGCGTGATCTGGTTCATCGGCCAGTTCCACGGCGTGATCAGCCCCGCAACCCCGATCGGTTCCAGCAGGATGCGGTCATTGGGGGCATGCGCGCCCAGCATCCGGTCGAACTCGAACCCCTCAAACGCCCGGATGAAATTCTTGATGTGGCTGCGGCCCGAATTCACCTGGTTGGCGCGGGCATAGTCGATCGGGGCACCCATCTCGAGGCTGATGGCATCGCCGATCTCGTCGCTGCGGCGGATGTAGATTTCAAGGATGCGCTGCAACAGGGCCATGCGGTCGGCCTTGGGGGTGGTCGACCAGGCCGGGAAGGCGGCACGCGCCGCGGCAACGGCGGCGTCGGTGTCGGCCTGAGTGCCCAGCGAAATGACGGCACAGCTATCCTCGGTCGAGGGGTCGATGACATCAAAATCATTGCGCTGAGCAGGGTTCACCCACTGGCCATTGATATAGAACTGACGTTTCTCGATCATCTGCGCCTCCTTTGGCCAATCGTGCGGCACTCTGTCATCCGATCGGATGATGCGCAAGCTGCCGAATCCTGTAGGGTCGTTAACGCTATCTATGACGCTGCGGCAGGATTTTCGAGTCTTCTCGCGCCGCAATTGCCCTGTTCCCGCGCCCCCGGATTTTCTAAGCTGCCCGCGAATTGGGGGTCTTTATGTTTTCATTCCTGCGCCGCACCAAATCCATCTCGCGTATCGCGCTTGACCCGCCCGTGCCCGCGCCGGGGCGTGCGGGGCTGGCGGTGGTGCTGATCGTCAGAAACGAGGAACGCCACATCGCTGAATGGACCCGGTTTCACAGGGCCGCCGGGGTGGCGCATTTCTATGTCTACGACAACGGATCGACCGATCAGACCGTCAGCCGCCTGATTGATGCGGCGGGGGCGGGGGCCGTTACCGTGATGCCCTGGGATCAGAAACTGCGCGACGGGGTGAATGGGGCCGAGATTCACAACCAGGTGCTCGCCTATGCCCATGCGGTGCGCAATTTCGGCGGCGGCTATCGCTGGATGACCTTTATCGATGTCGATGAATTTCTGGTGCCGCGCTCGGGCAAGACCCTGCCGGAATGCCTGGGTCATCTGGGGCAAGAGGTGAATATTTCGCTGCCCTGGCACATGTTCGGGCGCAACGGGTTCGAGGATGCGCCCGAGGGCGGCATCGTGCCCAATTATACCCGTCGCCACCCCGACCCAATGAGCCCGCTGAAAGGCATGTGCAATTTCAAGATGATCGTCGATCCCTGCCACGTGACCGCGATCAAGGTGCATTCGATCGAGACCGATGGATCGACGGATTCGGTCAATGATCGCGGACAAAGGGCGGCTGCGGCCGATCGGGCAAAGCCGGGGTTCTATTCGGCCGACCACATCCAGTTGAACCACTATTACACCCGGTCGAACAGCGAATTGCAGGCCAAGATCAACCGCGGGTCAAACATGACCCAGAACCAGGCCGACCACCTGCGCCGAGTGATGCGCAAGGTTGACCAGATTGAGGCGCAAAGCGTCGAAGACCTTGCGGCCAAACAGTGGTTCGCGGGGCATGAGCAGCCCTAAAGGAGGAACGGAATGTCCCTGCCGCAAGATGACCTGCCGCCTGGCTACCGGAAAACCGCGTTGGTCACCGGCGCAAGCAAGGGTATCGGTGCCGCCACCGCCCTGGCTTTCGCGAAGGAAGGCTATGATGTCTGCGTAAACTACAGTTCTGACCGCCGGGGCGCGGACGAAACCGTCGCGGCCTGTCGGGACGCGGGGGTGCGCGCCATTGCGGTGGGGGCAGATGTTGCAGACCAGCAGGCCGTGCGGGCCATGTTTGACACTTGCGATGAGCTGTTGGGGCCCGTGACCTGCCTGGTGAACAATGCCGGCATCATCGGCGGGACGTCGACATTGCCCGATCTCGCGCAAGAGGCGCTGCGCAGGACATTCGAGGCCAACCTGTTCGGCACTGTCTATTGTCTTCAAGAGGCGGTGAAACGCATGCGAACCGACCAGGGCGGGGCAGGTGGGGCGATCGTGAACATGTCGTCCTTGGCCGCCACGCTGGGCAGCCCGGGCGAATATGTCCACTATGCCGCCTCAAAAGCGGCGGTGGAAACCTTGACCATCGGCGCCGGGAAAGAGCTGGGCCCGCTGGGCATCCGCGTGAATGCCATCCGGGTGGGCACCACCGCCACAAGCATGCATGAACGCGAAGGCAACCCCGACCGCCCAAGAATGGTTGCCGAGGCCACCCCAATGGGGCGGATTGCACAGCCCCAAGACATTGCCGATGCGGTGGTCTGGCTGGCCTCGCCC
Source organism: Actibacterium sp. XHP0104 (assembly GCF_025751515.1). Taxonomy (GTDB): domain Bacteria; phylum Pseudomonadota; class Alphaproteobacteria; order Rhodobacterales; family Rhodobacteraceae; genus Actibacterium_D. The sequence goes on along the minus strand of NZ_JAOWLE010000004.1, from coordinate 50,178 downwards.
CGGTCGGGCTTTGTGTCGGGGACGATACTGACGGTCGCGGGCGGGCTGGCGCCCTGATCGTCTGAACGGCCAGGCCGCTGGCCCCAACAAAAAAGCCCCGCCTTGATGGCGGGGCTTTCCTGTTTGTCAGAAAGGCGCCGATTACTCGGCGGTTTCTTCTTTCTTCAGCTCTTCGCCGGTTTCCTGGTCGACCATCTTCATGGCCAGGCGCACCTTGCCGCGGTCGTCAAAGCCCAGAAGTTTCACGTAAACTTCCTGGCCTTCTTTCAGAACGTCCGAGGGGTGGTTCAGGCGGCGGTTCTCGATCTGGCTGACATGCACCAGGCCGTCACGCTTGCCAAAGAAGTTCACGAAGGCGCCGAAATCGACGATCTTCACGACCTTGCCTTTGTAGATCTGGCCTTCTTCGGGCTCTGCCACGATCGAATAGATCATGTCATAGGCCTTTTGGATGGCGTCACCGTTCGGCGAGGCGATCTTGATGATGCCGTCGTCGTTGATGTCGACCTTGGCGCCCGAAACCTCGACGATCTCGCGGATGACCTTACCGCCCGAGCCGATCACTTCGCGGATCTTGTCGGTGGGGATCTGCATGGTCTCGATGCGCGGGGCGTGGACGCTGAATTCGCCAACGCCCGACAGGGCCTTGTTCATCTCGGCCAGGATGTGCAGACGGCCGGCCTTGGCCTGGGCCAGGGCTTTTTCCATGATCTCGGGGGTGATGCCCGCGACCTTGATGTCCATCTGCAGCGAGGTGATGCCTGCCTCGGTGCCGGCAACCTTGAAGTCCATGTCGCCGAGGTGATCCTCGTCGCCCAGGATGTCGGTCAGAACGGCGTAAGAGCCATCCTCTTCCAGCACCAGGCCCATGGCCACACCGGCAACGGCGGCCTTCAGCGGCACGCCGGCATCCATCATCGACAGCGAACCGCCACAGACCGATGCCATCGAGCTGGAGCCGTTCGATTCAGTGATTTCCGACACCAGACGCAGGGTGTAGGGGAAATCGGTTGCGGCGGGCAGAACGGCCTGAAGGGCGCGCCATGCCAGTTTGCCGTGACCGATCTCGCGGCGGCCGGGCGAACCCACGCGGCCAACTTCGCCGACCGAATAGGGCGGGAAGTTGTAGTGCAGCATGAAGTTCGATTTGAAGTTGCCATGCAGCGCGTCGATGAATTGCTCATCGTCGCCGGTGCCCAGCGTGGTCACGACCAGACCCTGGGTTTCACCACGGGTGAACAGGGCCGAACCGTGGGTACGGGGCAGCAGGCCGGTTTCGCAGACGATCGGGCGAACCTCATCCAGCGCGCGGCCGTCGATGCGTTTGCCCTCTTTCACGACCGAGCCGCGCAGAACGACCGATTCCAGCTTTTTGATGGCCGAGCCAAGGTTGGCGTCTTCCAGCTGTTCCTCGGTGAGGCCGGCCTTGATCTCTTCCTTGGCGGCGGCAACGGCGGCGACGCGCTGTTGCTTGTCGGTGATGGCATAGGCGGCGCGCATCTTGTCTTCGCCGGCGGCCTTCACAACTTCGAAAAGCGCACTGTAATCGGGCGCCTGGAAGTTGAACGGCTCTTTCGCGGCGTCTTCGGCCAGGTCGATGATCAGGTCGATCACCGGCTGGATCTGCTGATGCGCAAAGTTCACGGCGCCCAGCATTTCGGCCTCGGTCAGCTCGTAAGCCTCGGATTCAACCATCATCACGGCGTCTTTGGTGCCGGCGACAACCAGGTCGAGACGCTGCTCGGGGTTGTTGCGCAGCATGTGCATGTCGTCGACGGTCGGGTTCAGCACATATTCGCCGTCAACAAAGCCCACGCGGGCGCCAGCGATCGGGCCCATGAACGGCGCGCCCGAAATGGTCAGCGCGGCCGAGGCAGCGATCATCGCCACGATGTCCGGGTCATTTTCCAGGTCGTGCGACAGCACGGTGCACATGACCAGAACTTCGTTCTTGAAGCCGGGCACGAACAGCGGGCGGATCGGACGGTCGATCAGGCGCGCGGTCAGCGTTTCCTTTTCGGTCGGACGGGCCTCGCGCTTGAAGAAGCCACCGGGCACCTTGCCGGCAGCATAGTATTTCTCTTGGTAGTGAACCGTCAGCGGGAAGAAGTCCTGACCCGGTTTCGGTTCCTTGGCGAAGGTCACGTTGGCCATGACCGAGGTTTCGCCCAGGGTGGCGATGACGGTGCCATCGGCCTGACGGGCAACCTTGCCCGTTTCCAGTGTGAGCGTTTCATTGCCCCACTGCATCGATTTCGTCGTAACGTTGAACATCTATCGTATCCTGTAAGGGAGCACTCCCGGCCTTCCGGGTCTCCCGTTTTGCATGGCGGCCCCATTGCCGCCGACCCCTCTATCATTCCTTCACGACGCCGGGGTCCGGGCGTCACGTCTCAGATTAGGGTGCCATATCGCAGATCGGCGCGTTTTGAAAGCTGCGATTGCATTGCAAAAGGGCGGCCCGCAGACCGCCCCTTGGTTCACTATTGCCCGTGTTTACCAGGAAAGAGTGGTAACATTCGGGTTGAACAGCCAGCTTTCAACCAGGGCAAAATCGCCCATCTGAACGCCGTCGATATAATCTGCCTTGGTCAGACCGGCCGCTTTCGAGCAGGCGCCGCACATGATCACCACGCCGCCATCGGCCATAAAGTTCGTCAGCATGTCCTGAACGGACAAACCCTTTTCCGCCATCAGGCCGTGCACATGGCTGGGGCGTTTCTTGTCGGCCAGATAGACGGCACGCACATTCATCCAGATCGCGGTTGGGTGGCCGTTCTTCAGCGACTTTTCATGCGCGAACATGATCGCCTTGGTCGCGGCCCAAGTGTCGTCGGTGGTCAGGTTGATGAACAGGCCGGGCTTGTCGGTATCGGCATTGGCCGACAGCGGCATGAACACCAGCGAAAGGGCAAGCGCGAGTTTGGTCAGAAAGGTACGCATCTTTGTCTCCTGATTGGTTGCCTGGAAAATCAGATCATACATTCGAATGTTGGCATATGATATGAATCAACAAATGCGCAGATTGGGTCGGGCGCGCAGCATGGTCGGGATAATGCGAACAGATTTGCTGCGTTGATCGCCCAAATCCGCCATTCTTTCGTCAAGAACTGCGCTTAACGCCTCTGTGACGAAAGTGAGTAACCACTGGTAAAGACAAGGAGTTTCTGATGGTTTCCCGTTTGGCGCGTATGTTTGCCCTGTTGTTCGCCGCTCTGACGCTGAGCGCGTGTATGGGGGGCACCCCCATTTCCGATTACAGCGACAGATCTGTCGTATACGGCTGGGTCGATCTGTCCCAGGCCGCCGGTAACAAGGTCGTTGGCGGCACGATCCGGGCCTACAATATGCCCGCCGACAAGAACCTCTATCCCTCGGGCTATATGAAGTTCGGCGAGGGTTATATCTTTTACCACGTGGGCATTGCGCCCGGACCGATCAAGCTGAACACCCTCAGCACCATGACCTGCGTCGGGCTGTGTGGAAATGTCGTCAACGTCTATGATTTCGGCGCCCAGGGCAGCGATGTCGCGGCCGCCAATGTGCGCGGCAAGGGTGTCTATTACCTGGGCAGCTATGCGCTTAAGACGCGTCGCGGCCTGTTCTTTGCCCCGCGCGATTTCACGGTCAGCCGCGCCAACGGCCCGTCGCGCCGCCAGATGCTCGAGGCCATTCTGAAAGAGGCACCCGATCAGCAGAAACCGTTGATTCAGCAAGCCATCAACCGGCTGTAACGCATGTTGGTCGTTACCCGCATCATTGGCCTGATGACGCTGATGCTGGCGTTGTCGGGCTGCATGTCCGACATGATCGCCGAGGCCGACAAGGCCCCGGCGCGCCAGGATCAGATCGTGCTGGTCGGCAAGATGGTGATCTCGCCGGACATACCGCAATATGTCGCGACCGGGCTGCGCGACCCATTGGGTTTGGGCAAGAAATATGCCGAAAACCGCGTGGGCACGGCGTTCTCGACCCAGCCGGTCAAGCCGCAGGGCATGTTCCTTTATGGCAATGAGAACAGGGCGCTGCCGCTGTCGCAGACGTTTTTCATCACCGTGCCGCGCGCGACGCTTTACCTGCAAGAGGGTGTCTATTCGCTGAACACGGCCGGCATGTCGCAGATCAAGCTGCCCGGCGGTCTGCGCACGCGGATGCCGGCCGGGGCGCAGGTCGCCTATGTGGGCACGGTGGTCTACCGCCGCGATGATTTCTACACGATCACCTCGACCACGGTGCGTGACGAATTCGCCCGCACCCTGCCCGAAATCCGCGCCAAATACGGGGCGGATGTGACGGTGGGCAAGGCGCTGCTGCACCGGTTCTGAATCCTGCCGCGAGAATAGATTGGGTTTGGGGCTGGGCGGCCCGCGCTGCATGCGGCGGGCCGCGCGGCGATTCACCTTGTTGTTGTATCCCGGCAAAGATAACTGCTCGGCATGCCGTATTTCATGACGCCAGAGGATACGGTGAAACATTCCGAGCAACGAACATGTCGCGCGGGGTTGGCGGTTTTCTTTGTTCCGACGAGCGTATGCAGGATAAATGACTTTGGGTGGTCCGCGTCGACAATCGCGGTAAAGACGAAGTCCAGAAAGGTAAGCGTTCTGCCGCAAGAGCAATTGCCCTTCTCGAAGTAGAAATCCTCGTTCTCAAAGGTGCCTTCGCGCAGATCCAACAGCCGTTCGATCTTTCGCCGGTCTTCCGCATCTGATTTCGTGAACTTTGACGCGTCTTCGAAGTCGTTGCTCTCAAGGGCTTTTTCGAAAACTTCCTCGGAAACGCCCTGAACCTTGTTATAGTCATACATACGTGTTTGCCATCCTGATTGGGTTAAGCCGCATGAATGGGATAAGATTGGAATGTCGCAAACATTTCAACTGCATTCCCGGGCGACAGCCAACTGGAGGCTGTCGGTCGACTGGTATGACGCGGGAACATGCAACCGTTCAGCCGGCTGATCCGCACCTCTGGGGTGTGAGCAGCGCCCAAACGAAAACCACCCGCTCGATCGAGCGGGTGGTTCGAAATTCGATTTGATCGCAAGCTTAGCGGCGGATGCCCAGGCGCTCGATCAGGCTCTGATAACGGCCTTCGTCTTTGCCTTTCAGATAGTCCAGCAGCTTGCGGCGCTGGGCAACCATCATCAACAGACCACGACGCGAGTGGTTGTCTTTCTTGTGGCTTTTGAAGTGCTCGGTCAGGGTCGAGATACGCGAGGTCAGGATAGCAACCTGAACTTCGGGCGAACCGGTGTCGCCTTCCTTGGTCGCGAATTCCTTGATCAGGCGGTTCTTTTCGTCAGCAGTGATCGACATCGGGGTCTCCTTGGTTAAGGGTTGATGGCGCAGGCCGGGATGTCGTCCAGCAGGGCCCATGGAGGTCTCCGCACGCCCAAAAAACGCGACGGATGCGCGCGTATACGGGATTCGGGGCGCGATGAAAAGCCTTGAGTGTCAGGGCATGTGCAGATGCAGCAGCGCGCCGTCGCGGGGCAGCACGAACAGGTAGTCATACATCGAATGGTCCAGCGTGACCGGGATGGTGGCGCCGAACCCGGCGATCAGGCCGGGGATGGTTTCGGTATGGCCGACCACCAGCACGGTGTCGTCCTCGTGGTCGAACTGGATCAGGTCGGCCAGTGAACCGGATTCGGCCAGGGGAACCTCGGTGCGGTCAACCCCCAGCGCCGTGGCGATGATCTGCCCGGTTTCGCGGCTGCGCGCGGCGTCGGATGTAAAGACCACGTCGATGCCGCTGTCGCGCAACATGGTGGCCCAGGCGGCGGCGCGGCTGCGGCCGGCCTCGGTCAGGGGCGGGTCTGCGGGCGCGTCGGCCTTTTCGGCGTGGCGAATGACATACAGCATTTCCTGCGCCGATGCGGTCGAGGCCAATGCCAGTATCAGGGCCGGAATCGCCCACCAAAGCCGCGTTCTCATCCTGTCCTCCTGTCCGGTGCCGCCGTCAGTGTGACACATGGGCGGCGCCTATGGCAAAACCCCGGCGACGGCTATTCCGGTCCGCGGATCTCGGCGGCGATCTGTTGCGCCCATTCGCCGATGATCGGGATAAAGTCGATTTGCGCCAGGAAATAGGCCGCGACCGAGACCAGCAGCGTTGCGCCCAGAGCCGTACCCAGCCCAATCGCCATGCCCCGCAAAAAAGCATATGTCATCATTCGGGCAATGGTGCGGTGGCCACGAAAGAAGCTGTGGTTGTTCAGTTTCTCCAGCTCGGCCCGAACGGCGGCCAATTCCTGAGCCAGATTATGGGGTTGCTCTGCCACGCCGTGCGCCTTTGGTTGCCTTTGCGCAGCCTAGCGCCCCGGTGGCTTAGGCGGCAAGGCCCAAGAGGTCGTCCAGGGTTTGCACGGGGATCAGGGTGATGTGGCCGGGCATCAGATCCGGCGCATTTGTGACCGTGGCCACGGCCAGCCCGTTCAGGCGGATGACGCTGGTGCCCTCGGCATCGGTATCGATGGTGATTTCTGGCGTGGGGTCGGTGTCGGGGTCATAGACCACGATCAGCGCGTCCTCGCCCGCCTGATAATCCGCCACGATCGCGCTTTCGCCCTCGGTCAGCCAGTCACCGATGACAAAGCTGTCGGCCCCGTCGCCGCCGGTGGCAAGGTCATGCGCGCCGGCCAGCAGAATGTCGTCGCCGTCGCCGCCGTTGAGGTAATCCATGTCGTTGTCATCTGTCAGGTCGGGGTCGTCGGTCAGGCCCGATAGCAGGTCATCGCCCAGGTTGCCGTTGACGATATCGGCGCCGTCGCCGCCCAGCACGATGTCATCGTCATTGCCGCCCATCAGCGCGTCATCGCCCTCGCCGCCATAGATCACGTCCTCGCCCGGCCCGCCGATCATGCGGTCATTGCCGGCGTCGCCCTGCATGAAATCGTCACCGGCCTGCCCCAGCAATTCGTCGTTACCGTCGCCGCCGAACATGTGGTCATCGCCGGTGTCGCCAGCCAGCCGGTCATCGCCATCGCCGCCCGACAGGATGTCGCCATCCGCCGCGCCCAGCAGCAGATCCTGCCCCGCGCCGCCATCCAGCATGTCCTGCCCGTCGCCGCCATGCAGGATGTCGTCGCCGTCAAAGCCAAAGATCACGTCGTCGCCGCCGGCGCCGTCGATGATGTCGTCACCGTCGGTGCCGTCCAGCCGTTCGTCGCTGTCGTCGCCCTGTTTCAGCACGCCGGTCAGATCGACCGCCACGCCTGCCAGCAACAGACCCATCAAACCCGCAATACCCAACATGGCAGACCTCGTTCCCAGACGCATCCCGCGCAATGGCCCGAGGATACGCCCGGGCGACCGCCGTGCGAAGGAAATATCCTTTAATAGGTTAACGTTAGGTGAGCGTTGGCCAGGGCTGGGGCTGTTGGGTATAGCTGATGTAAAGCGGGTGCTTGGGGTGGCCCGCCTGTGTCAGCCCAAGGTGAAACAGCGGCAGGCTGGTGCCGCGCAGCAAGGTCTCGACCTGCGGGCCTCGGTCAAGGTGCGCGCCATGGGTGCCCCAGGCACAGATGATCTGATCGGCCCAGGGGCAGCTTTCCAGAATGGCCGCGTCGTTTGCCGGGCCAACCGGATCGGCGGCGGCGCGCATTTTCTTGGGGTCGGTATCGCGCCAGGCAAAGATGTTGGTCACGCGAAACGCGCCGAACCCCAGCGCCCGCGCCCGGCGCTCGCAGCGTTCGACCGTGGGGTCGTTCTGCACCTCGGTCGCGGTCGAGGGGTTGAGCATGATGAACAGGGCGCGCTTGCCGGTCTCATCCCAGATGCGGGTCAGGGTATAGCGATAGGCCTCGCAGTCGGAATAGACGGCGGTCGAGGCGGCATCGCCTTTCAGATGGGTGCGCGTGATCATGGCCCGGGTTTTCGCCCGGGCCATGGGACAATTGCAAGCGGTTTAGCTGACCGCCCGACGATAGAGGTGCCAGGTGGCGTGGCCCAGAATGGGCATCACGATCACCAGCCCCAGGAACATCGGCAGCGACCCGATGGCCAGCGCGGCGGCGACGATCAGGCCCCAGGCGCCGATCACCAGCGGGTTCTTCGCGGTGACCCGCAGCGAGGTGGCCACGGCCACCGGCAGGCCTACGTCGCGATCCATCAGCAGCGGGAAAGACACCACGCTGATCGCCAGGACGATGGCTGCGAAGACCGCGCCGACCGGGATGCCGATGATAATCAGGGCCGCGCCGCCCTCGGTGCTGAAGACCTCGCGGAAAAAGCCCATCGTGCTGGTGGGCAGGTCGGGGCCCATCGTGGCGGTAAAGATCGCGTGCGCGGCGATCATCCATGTCAGGAACATGCCCAACAGATACATGCCCAGCACGATGATCGGCCCGACCTGCGGGCCGCGCAGCACGCCAAAGGCATCGCCCCATGTGGCATGCATGCCCATCTCGCGCCGGCGGCTGAGCTCATAAAGAAAGATCCCCGCCACCGGCCCCAGCAGGGCAAAGCCCGAGGCCAGAGGGAACATGTAGGGCGCCAGGTTGGCGTTGAAGGCGACCCAGGCCATGACCATGCCGATGATGGGATAGAGGATCACCAGAAACATCACATCGCTGCGAAAGGCGGCAAAGTCTTTCACCCCCATGCGCAGGGCGTGGCTGAGATCCTCGAGCCCGATCTTGTTGACGATGGGTGCGCTGTCGCTGCGGCTGGATTGCACGTGAGCGGTGGCGTCTGCCAGATGGTGGCCGGTCTGCCGCGCGGCCTGCGCGCCCCATGTAAGGGGATTTCCGATCGTGTTGACCATGGTGTCCTCCCGTTCCTGATCAATCAGGACACGGCCGGAGGAGGCGGCCCGTCACGGCGTGGGCGGGTCGATGCCAGCCGGCCTTCCTGATACCAAAGTATCACGGGCGCCGGTAAAGCGGTTCGCAACTTCGCGCGATCAGGCGTGTGCGGGTCAGTGATTGAACACGCGGCTGGGATGCAGCTCGCCCGAGCGATAGATGCCCACGGCCACGGCCTTGCCGTTTTCGCTGGCCCAGGCCTCGTCGCCATAGTCGACATCGCCTGCCATCAGCACCATGCCGGGGTTGCCGTGACGCAGGCGGTTGGCGCCCTCGGGGGTGCATTTCAGCTCGGGCAGGTCTTCGAGGCCCTGTTCCAGCGGGCGGAGATAGTCGTCGAGCTCGGGCGTTTTGGCCAGTTCCTCGATCAGGTCCATGCTGATGCCGTCTTCGGCGTCAAACGGGCCAGACCAGACGCGCCGCAGCTCGCGTACATGGCCGTGACAGCCCAGCGCCGCGCCCAGATCGCGGGCGATGGCGCGCACATAACCGCCCTTGCCGCAGACCATTTCCAGCGTGACATGATCGGCGTCGGGCCGGTCCAGCATCACCAGGCTTTCGACGTAAAGGGGTCGGGCGGCGATCTCGAACTCTTCGTCGTCGCGGGCCAGTTTATAGGCGCGCTCGCCGTCGATCTTGACCGCGCTGAACTTGGGCGGCACCTGCATGATGTCGCCCTGGAACGCGGGCAGGGCGGCGCGGATCTCGTCATCAGAGGGGCGCGCATCGCTGCTGGCGGTCACTTCGCCCTCGGCATCGTCGGTGTTGGTGGCCTGGCCCAGTCGCACGGTAAAGACATAGGCCTTCATCGCGTCGGTGATATAGGGCACGGTCTTGGTGGCCTCGCCCAAAGCCACGGCCAGAACGCCGGTGGCCTCGGGGTCAAGCGTGCCGGCATGGCCCGCCTTTTTCGCGCCAAAGGCCCAGCGCACCTTGTTCACCACTGCGTTCGAGGAGATGCCGGCGGGCTTGTCCACCACCAGCCATCCTGAAATGTCGCGTCCCTTGCGGCTGCGGCCCATGTGTCGTCTCCGGGTTGGTTGAGGTGCGGGTGCTACAAAAGCCCGGGGCGGGCGTCAACGGGGCACGGCCACGCCGACGATCGGCCCCAGCGGCAAGCCCAGGTCGTTGCGGCCCAGCTCGGGCGCATAAAGGCGCGAGATCCTGCCGTCGAGAAACAGCGCGTTCGGCGTGTTCAGCCGGTCGCGAAACAGCCGCCCGAATTCGTGAAACGTGACCGGGCGCTGCGAGATGGCAAAGACCACCGTGCCATCCTTTTTCACGCCCACGCCATTGCGGATATGGCGCGAGTCGCTGTCGGGCAGGAAACGCGGGTGCAGCGCGCCGTCGATCACCAGCATCGGCCCCGATTGGGTGGCATAGCGGCAATCGGGCGGGGCGGCGGCATAGGTGCGGGTTTCAATCACCTGCGCGGCGTCGTCGGTCAGGCACAGCACGCCGTTGGGCAGCAGCCCGAAATTGCCCGGCCCGGCGCGGGTGACGGGGGCGCGGGCCTGCTGGCGGTTCTCGATATACAGGCCCACGACCGACCGGTCGGGGTGATACATGCCGGCATTCATTGCAAAGGCCAGCTTTTTGCCCTCGGCGGCCAGCTGGTGATTGACCTGCCCGAAGCTGCCCAGCACCTGCCCGTGCGCGCCGCGGTGAAACAGGCGCAGATCGGCACTGGCGGGGTCATAGCGGCAGGCGACGTAATCCTGGCCCTGGTGGCTGATCTCGGCACAGCCCGCATGGGCGATGGCGGGCATCAGCCCGGCCAAGACCGTCAGCGCGAGGCGCCTAAGCCTGGTCATCCTCGTCCTCGCCATCGGCAGCCACATCGCGGCGCACGGCGTCCTGGTTCAGCAGGCGGCGGGTCTCGTCCATCTGGTCAAAGGTCTGGTCGATGACGAACCGGATCTCGGGCGAGAATTTCAGCGTCAGCCCCTTGTTGACCTGGCGGCGCAATTCGTTGCGGTTGCGGCGCAGGGCGGCCAGGGCCTCTTCGGCATTGGCGCCGCCCAGGGGCATCACATAGGCGGTGGCGACCTTGAGATCCGGCGAGGTGCGGACCTCGCCCACGGTGATCGACATGCGGTTCAGGTCGGGGTCATGCACGTCGCCGCGCGCCAGCACATCCGACAGCGTGCGGCGGATCAGCTCGCCCACGCGAAGCTGTCGCTGAGAAGGGCCTGCGCCCGTATGGAACCTGTTCTTAGCCATTCCCCGCATCTAGGGCATGCCGGGCCTTGCTGCAAGCGGGGCTTTGCCAAGCGCGCCCGGCTCGGCTAAACGAAGCCGACAAAGGTTTGATGGAGAGCGCAATGACCGATCTGCCCGGAATCGTCATCACGGGGGCCAGCGGCCGCATGGGGCGGATGCTGCTGCGCACCGTTCTGGAAAGCAGCGAGGCGCGGCTGGTGGGTGCCGTCGAGCGCCCCGGCAACGAATGGCTGGGCCGCGACGTGGGCGCCCTGATCGGCGAGCCCGATACCGGCGTGGTCGTCACCGACAACGCGCTCGAGGCCTTCGCCAAGGCGCAGGCGGTGATCGATTTCACCTCGCCCGCCGCCACGGTGGAATTTGCCGGGCTGGCCGCGCAGGCGCGGGCGGTGCATGTGATCGGCACCACGGGGCTGTCGGATGCCGATCTGGCCATGATCAGCGCTGCCGCCCGTCACGCGGTCGTGGTGCGCGCCGGAAACATGAGCCTGGGCGTGAACCTGCTTGTGCAGTTGACCAAGAAGGTCGCGGCCGCCCTTGGCCCCGATTTCGACATCGAGGTGATCGAGGCCCATCACAAGCACAAGGTCGACGCGCCCTCGGGCACCGCGCTGATGCTGGGCGAGGCCGCCGCCGAAGGGCGCGGGCTGAACCATGCCGAGATGGCGGTGCGGGGCCGCGATGGCATCACCGGCGCGCGCGAGACCAATACGATCGGCTATTCCGCCATTCGCGGCGGCGATATCGTGGGCGAGCATGACGTGCTGTTCGCGGGCGAGGGTGAACGTATCATCCTGCGCCATGTCGCCACCGACCGGCGCATCTTTGCCCGTGGCGCGCTGCGCGCCGCGATCTGGGGGCAGGGGATGCACCCGGGCGAATATGACATGGTGGATGTGCTGGGGATCTGAGGCCCGGCCTCAGAAATCGATGGCGATGCCCTTTTTCTCCCAGTCGCCATAGCGCACGGGCTCGGGGCCATCGCGCCCGCCCAGTTCCTTGGGCAATGCCTCGGCAGCGGCTTTCTTGCGGCGTTCCTCGGCCTCGGCCAGCGCGCGCTGGGCGGCGGGGGGCAGGTCTTTGTTGGAATCGTCGCTCATGGGCTCACTCCTTGTCGGGCGCGGGGGATTGATATACCCCGGCCTCGACACAGGCAAGCAAAGGGGCCGTCATGGCGCAAAAGGCAGATCCGGTTCGGTTGGCGGCGGTGCAGTTGCTGCATGCGGTTCTGGATGAAAAACTGGCCCTGACCGAACTGACCGGCGAGGATGGCCCGCTGGGGTCGCTGTCGCCCGCCGAGCGCGCCCGCGCGCAGCGGCTGGTGGTGTCGACCCTGCGCCATATGGGTCGTGCCGATGCGGTGATCAAACCCCTGCTGCGCAAGCACCCGCCCGAAGATGTGCTGTTGGTGCTGCGGCTGGCGATCGTTGAAATGCTGGAAGAGGGCTCTGCCCCGCATGGGGTGGTGAATGCCGCCGTGAACCTGCTGCGCCTGCATCCGCGCACGGCGCCCCTGGGCGGGCTGGCCAATGCGGTGCTGCGCAAGGCCTCGACCGTTACACCAGACGAATGGGCCGCGCTGACGCCCACGCGCATGGCCGGGTGGCTGCGCGGTCGGCTGGAAAGCAAGCTGGGCCGCGCCGGGGTGCTGTCGCTTGAGGTGGCTCATGCCGCCGGTGCGCCGCTGGACCTGACGCCCAAGGGCGATGCTCAGGCGCTGGCCGAACAGGTGGGGGGCGAGGCCCTGCCGACCGGGTCGGTGCGCGTGCAGGGCAGCGTGCAGGTTTCGGCCCTGCCGGGCTATGACACGGGCGACTGGTGGGTGCAGGATGCTGCCGCCGCGATTCCCGCGCGGGTGCTGGATGCGAAACCGGGCGAGGCCGTGGCTGATATCTGCGCCGCGCCCGGCGGCAAGACGATGCAACTGGCCGCGACCGGCGCCGATGTGACCGCGCTGGATATTTCCGGGCCGCGTCTGGAGCGGCTGCGTGAGAACCTGACCCGCACCGGCTTGACCGCAAATGTGGTCAAGGGTGACTTTCTGCACTGGCAGGCCGGGCCATTCGACGCGATCCTGCTGGATGCGCCCTGTTCGGCCACCGGCACGCTGCGCCGTCACCCCGATCTGCCGCATGTGCGCAGTGGCAAGGATATCAAGCCGCTGTTCGACTTGCAGGCCCAGATGATCGACCGCGCGCTGACCCTGCTGAAGCCGGGCGGGCGGATGGTCTATTGCACCTGTTCGCTGTTGCCCGAAGAGGGCGAGGACCAGATCGCCGCCGCGCTGGAGCGTCATCCCGGCCTGGTGGTCGAACCTGCCGATCTGGCCGGGCTGGAGCCGGGCTGGACCGATGCCCAGGGCGGGCTGCGGCTGCGGCCCGATTACTGGTCTGAACGGGGCGGGATGGATGGGTTCTACATCGCCCGTCTGCGCAAACCCGCCTGAGCCGGCACAAGGGCGGTGACAGGCCGCCGCCCGGGGGCTATCCTGCGGCCCAAAGCGGGACAGCCGCGTGAGAGCAGACAAGCGGATCAATGGCAGGGCAGATCACCACCGGCAACTGGACGGCCCGGTGCAGCGGTTACATGAACCGGCTGCAGGCGCGGATGTCGTCGCTGGCGCGCCCGGCGGGCGGGTTCGTGTCGCAGCCCGAGCCGCGCACCATCGGCGGCTATGCCCGTGGCAAACAGCTGATCAGCGGCAACTACCTGTTCGCGGGCTATCTGGTCGAGGCCCCCGGCGCCCCGGTCTGGGACGTGCCGCCGCCCTCGCTGGCCTTCGAAGAGGAAATTCACGGCTTTCGCTGGCTGGATGATCTGGCGGCGGTGGGCGATGGCGCGGCGCGCAAACAGGCGCAGGCCTGGATCGCCACCTGGATCGACCGCTATGGAAACGGCACCGGCGTGGGCTGGACGCCCGACCTGACCGGGCGGCGGATCATCCGCTGGATCAACCATGCGATCTTTTTGCTGGCGGGGCAGGAAAAAAGCGGCTCGCAGGCCTATTTCCGCTCGCTCGGGCAACAGACGATTTTCCTGTCGCGGCGCTGGAAGGCCGCCGCGCCGGGCCTGCCGCGCTTTGAGGCGCTGACCGGGCTGATCTATGCCGGGCTGGCCTTGCAGGGCATGGGCCGCCACGTGGCACCGGCGGCACGGGCGCTGGCGCGCGAATGCCGCCAGCAGATCGACGCCCAGGGCGGCATCCCCACCCGCAACCCCGAAGAATTGCTAGAGGTGTTCACCCTGCTCAGCTGGGCCGCCTCGGCGCTAGAGGCCTCGGGGCAGACACCCCCGGCCGAGCATGTGGACGCGATCCGGCGGATTGCGCCGACGCTGCGCACGCTGCGTCATTCCGATGGCGGGCTGGCGCGGTTTCATGGCGGCGGGCGCGGGGCCGAGGGGCGGCTGGATCACGCATTGGCGGCCTCACGCATCAAGACCCCCGCGGCGGATGGGCTGGCCATGGGCTATGCCCGGCTATCGGCGGGGCGATCCAGCGTGATCATCGACGCCGCGGCGCCGCCCACCGGGGCCGCATCCTACAACGCCCATGCCTCGACCCTGGCGTTCGAGCTGACATCGGGGCGGCGGCCGGTGATCGTGAATTGCGGCTCTGGCGTATCTTTTGGCGAAGACTGGCGGCGCGCGGGCCGCGCCACGGGGTCGCATTCGACGCTGGAGATCGCGGGCTATTCGTCGTCGCGCCTTGCGCCGCGCCGACAGATCGGCGGCCATGGGCGCGAGTTGCTGGCCGATGCCCCGCGCAAGGTGCGTGCCGAGCGCGAAGCCGGCCCTCAGGGGCAGGTTCTTAGCGGCTGGCATGACGGTTATGCCCGCACCCATGGCCTGGTGCATGCGCGGCAATTGTCGCTGTCGCCCGACGGGCGGATGTTGACCGGCGAAGACACGCTGGCCGCGCTGACCGACGACCATCTGGCCACGTTCGACGCGGTGATGACCCGCAGCAAGTTGCAGGGCGTGGTCTACAAGCTGCGCTTTCATCTGCACCCGGATGTGGATGCCGCGCTGGACATGGGCGGTAACGCGGTGTCGCTGGCGCTGAAAAGCGGCGAGATCTGGGTGTTCCGCCATGACGGCCATGCCGAGCTGATGCTTGAGCCGTCGGTTTACCTGGAAACCGGGCGGCTAAAGCCGCGCGCAAGCCGTCAAATCGTGCTTTCTTCGCGGGTTTTGATGCAGGCTGGCCAGTTAAACTGGACCCTCGCCAAGGCACAGGATACACCGCAGGCGATTCGGGATCTCGTCACCGACGATGATCCGCTGCCCGAAGAAAACTGAACAGGACACCGACCGATGACCGACCTCGTGCCGCTGCGCCGCGCGCTGATTTCCGTATCCGACAAGACCGGACTGATTGATTTCGCCAAGGCGCTGGATGCGCGCGGGGTAGAGTTGTTGTCGACCGGCGGCACCGCCAAGGCGCTGCGCGACGCGGGCCTGGCGGTCAAGGACGTGTCGGAAATCACCGGTTTCCCCGAGATGATGGACGGCCGGGTCAAGACGCTGCACCCCAAGGTGCATGGCGGCCTGCTGGCGCTGCGCGACAACCCTGAACATGTCGCCGCGATGGATGCGCACGGTATCGGCGCGATCGACCTGCTGGTGGTGAACCTTTATCCGTTCGAGGCCACCGTCGCCAAGGGCGCGGCCTATGACGATTGCATCGAGAACATCGACATCGGCGGCCCCGCGATGATCCGCGCTGCCGCCAAGAACCACGGCTTTGTCAGCGTGGTTGTGGATGTCGAGGATTACGACGCCCTGCTGGCCGAACTGGCCGCCAATGACGGTGCGACCGGGCTGGGCTTCCGCCAGAAGCTGGCGCAGACCGCCTATGCCCGCACCGGCGCCTATGATGCCGCCGTCAGCAACTGGATGGCTGGCGCGATTGGCGAAACCACGCCGCGGTATCGCTCGTTCTCGGGCAAGCTGGCCCAGACCCTGCGCTATGGCGAGAACCCGCATCAGCAGGCGGCGTTCTATACCGATGGCACCAACCGCCCCGGCGTGGCCACCGCTGTGCAGCATCAGGGCAAAGAGCTGTCCTATAATAACATCAACGACACCGACGCCGCGTTCGAGCTGGTCGCCGAGTTCGACCCCGCCGAAAGCGCCGCCTGTGCGATCATCAAGCACGCCAACCCCTGCGGCGTGGCCAAGGGCGCGACGCTGGTCGAGGCGTATAAGGCCGCGTTCGACTGTGACCGCACTTCGGCCTTTGGCGGCATCATCGCGCTGAACCAGCCGCTGGATGCCGACACCGCGCGCGAGATCTCGGGCATTTTCACCGAGGTTGTTATTGCGCCCGGCGCGTCGGACGAGGCCAAGGAAATCTTTGCCGCCAAGAAGAACCTGCGCCTGCTGACCACCGAGGGTCTGCCGAATGTGCTGGAGGGCGGCCAGACCGTGCGCCAGGTCGCGGGTGGCCTGTTGGTGCAGAACAAGGATGCCGGGTTCGTGGGCATGGATGACCTTAAGGTCGTCACCAAAAAGGCCCCGACGCCTGAGCAGATGCGCGACCTGCTGTTCGCCTGGAAAGTGGCGAAACACGTCAAGTCGAACGCCATCGTTTACGTCAAGGACAACGCCACCGTCGGCGTCGGCGCCGGCCAGATGAGCCGCGTCGATTCGGCCCTGATCGCCGCCAAAAAGGCCGAGCGCATGGCCGAGGCCCTGGGCCTGCCGCAGCCGCTGACCATCGGGTCGGCCGTGGCGTCGGATGCGTTCTTCCCGTTCCCCGACGGTCTGCTCGAGGCCGCTGCCGCTGGCGCGACCTGCGTGATCCAGCCCGGTGGTTCGATGCGTGACAACGAGGTGATTGCCGCCGCCGACGAGGCTGGCCTTGCCATGGTGTTCACCGGCATGCGCCACTTCCGTCACTAAGCGATGCGCCTGCTGTCCCTGATCGCAGTCGTCGTTTTCGTGGTCGACCAGGCCACGAAATACGCGGTCGTGGTCGGGATGGACCTGCAAAACCGGCTGGCCATCGACGTATGGCCGCCGTTTCTCAATTTTCGCATGGCGTGGAACCGGGGCGTCAATTTCGGCCTGATGGCCAATGACGCCGACCTGATGCGCTGGGTGCTGGTCGGCGTTGCGGGCGCGATCTCGCTGGGCGTGCTGATCTGGCTGCGCCGAACGCCGCAGCCGCCGCTGGCGATGGCCTCGGCCGGGGTGCTGGTTGGCGGGGCGCTGGGCAACATGGTCGACCGCATCGTCTGGGGCGCGGTGGCCGATTTTCTCAACATGTCCTGCTGCGGCATCAACAACCCGTTTTCATTCAACGTGGCCGACATCGCGATCTTTGCCGGGGCGCTGGGGCTGATCCTTTTTACACCCGGCAACAAGACCCCGTGACGTGGCCCCTGCCTTGGGCTAAACAGGGCCGAACGGTGAAGGAGACCGGTATGCCTGTTGTTCGCGCTATTGCCCTGATTTCGGTAGCTGCCCTTGCCGGGCTGGCGGGTTGTTCGCGCGATGAAGAGCCGCAGCTGTTCAACATCCGCGAGGGCCGCGCGCCCGACGAATTCAATTTCGTGCCCAACAAGCCGATCGAAGTGCCCGAAACGCTGGACCTGGCCGCGCTGCCCGCGCCGACGCCGGGCGGGGCGAACCGGGTTGATCCCACGCCAGAGGCCGATGCCATTGCCGCGCTTGGCGGGCGTCCGGAGCGTTTGCAGGAAACCGGCATTCCCGCCTCTGACAGCGCGCTGGTCACGCAGGCCTCGCGATTCGGGGTGGCAAACGATATCCGCCCGATCCTGGCCGCCGAAGACCTGGAATTCCGCAAGGAAAACCGCGGCCGCTTCCTAGAGCGGGTGATGAACGTGTCGGTCTATTTCAAAGCCTACCGCGAACAGTCGCTGAACCAGCATGCCGAGCTGGAGCGCTGGCGCCGCGCCGGCGTGCGCACCGTGGGCGCGCCGCCCGAGAACCCCAACGCCAACTGATCCGATCACAGTCTCTTGGGTGGGGTTGAACTGACGGCACGAAGCCGTAGCTTAACCCCAGTGATTTGCCGGAGATTGCCGATGATGCGCCTGTCGCGCCTGCTTGTAGCCACGTGTTCGCTGTTTCTTGCCGGGGCCGGTGCGGGGCGGGCCGATGATGTCACCAGTTTTACGCTGGATAACGGCATGCAGGTCGTCGTCATCGAAGACCACCGCGCCCCCGTGGTGGTGCATATGGTCTGGTACCGGGTCGGGTCCGCCGACGAGCCTCCGGGCAAGTCGGGCCTCGCCCATTTCACCGAACACCTGATGTTCAAGGGCACGGATTCTTTCCCCGAGGGCGCGTTTTCCGATCTGGTCGAGGCCAATGGCGGCTCGGACAATGCGTTCACGTCCTATGATTACACCGGCTATCACCAGCGCGTCGCCGCCGACCGGCTGGCCCTGATGATGGAGATGGAGGCCGACCGCATGACCGGCCTGACCCTGGGCGAGGCCGAGGTGCTGACCGAACGCGACGTGATTCTTGAGGAACGCAACCAGCGCACCGAAAATTCGCCCGGCGCGCTGTTCACCGAGCAGCGCAACGCCGTGCAATATGTGAACCATCCCTACGGCATTCCGGTAATCGGCTGGCGCGCCGAGATGGAGGGCCTGACCCGCGCCGATGCGCTGGAATTCTACCGCCGCCATTACGCGCCCAACAATGCCATTCTGGTGGTCGCGGGCGATGTCACCCCTGACGATGTGCGCGCCTTGGCCGATACCTATTACGGCCCCATCGCCCCCAGTGATGCCGTCACCCCGCGCGCCCGTCCGCAAGAGCCCCCGCAACGTGCCGAGCGCCGGCTGACCCTGGCCGATGCGCGTGTGGCCCAGCCCTATCTGGTGCGCAGCTACCTTGCGCCCGAGCGTGACCCGGGCGACCAGAAAACCGCCGCCGCGCTGGTCTATCTGGCCGAGCTGCTGGGGGGCGAGGGCGCGACCTCGCTGCTGGGGCAAAAGCTGATGTTCGAGGAACCCACCGCGCTTTACACCGCCGCCTGGTATAGCGGCACCAGCCTCGATGACACGACATTCGGCATGATCGTCGTGCCCAGCCCCGAAGTGCCCCTGCAAGAGGCCGAGGCGCGTATGGATGCGGTGATTGCCGAGTTCATGGAAACTGGCGTCGATCTGGCCCTGTTTGAAAGCCTCAAGATGCAGCTGCGCGCCTCGAATATCTATGAAAAGGACAGCGTTGCCGGGCTGGCGCAGAAATACGGGCAGGCGCTGGCGGTGGGGCTGACGGTCGAGGATGTGCAGGCCTGGCCCGACGTGTTGCAGGCCGTTACCCCCGATGACGTGATGGATGCGGCACGGATGGTGTTTGATCGCCGGGCCTCGGTCACCGGCTGGCTGGTGCGGGAGGAAACCCAATGATTCGGATCATCAGTGCCCTTTGCCTGATGCTGGCGGCGCTGCCGGCGCGCGCGGCGGTCGATATTCAAGAGGTCACCTCGCCCGGTGGCATCAACGCCTGGCTGGTGGAAAGCCATGAAATTCCGTTCGTCGCGCTGGAAATCCGGTTTCAAGGCGGCGCAGGCCTGGATGCGCCGGGCAAGCGCGGCGCGATCAACCTGATGACCGGCCTGCTGGAAGAGGGCGCCGGCGACATGGATGCCCGCGCCTTTGCCACGGCGCGCGATGGTCTGGCGGCGCGCATTTCCTTTGACGTGCATAACGACGCGCTGTCGGTCTCGGCGCAGTTCCTGACCGAGAACCGCGATCAGGGGGTCGAGCTGCTGCACCTTGCGCTGACCGAGCCACGGTTCGACGATGACGCGGTCGAGCGCGTGCGCGGGCAGGTGCTGGGCGGTATCCGCGCCCGGCAGAAAGACCCCGACGACATCGCCAGCGACCGGTTTAACGCGCTGGCCTTTGGCGATCATCCCTATGGGTCAGACGTGAACGGAACGCTGGATGGCGTGGCCGCGCTGACCCGCGACGATCTGATCGCCGCAAAGGATCGGGTCATGGCGCGCGACCGGCTGTTCGTGTCGGCGGTGGGCGACATCACCGCCGAGGAGTTGGGCGCGCTGTTGGATCGGCTGTTCGACGGCCTGCCCGAAACCGGCGCGCCGATGCCGGGCCGGGCCGATTTCGCCCTGACCGGCGGTATTGACGTGGTGCCCTATGACACGCCGCAATCGGTGGTGGTGTTCGGCCATACGGGCATTCCGCGCGACGATCCTGATTTCTTTGCGGCCTATGTGTTGAACAGCGTTCTGGGTGGCGGCGGGTTCTCGTCGCGCCTGATGGAAGAGGTGCGCGAAAAACGCGGCCTGACTTATGGCATCGCGACCTATCTTTATAACCTCGACCACGCTGACATGGTGCTGGGCAAGGTGGCCTCGGCCAACAATCGCGTCGCCGAGGCGATTGAGGTCATCCGCGCCGAATGGGCCCGCGCCGCGACCGAGGGCATCACCGAGGACGAGTTGGACACCATCAAGACCTACCTCACCGGGTCGTATCCGCTGCGGTTCGATGGCAACGGACCGATCGCCAATATCATGGTCGGCATGCAGATGGAGGGGCTGGGCCTCGACTACATCGCCACCCGCAACGACAAGGTCAACGCCGTCACGCTGGACGATGTGCGCCGCGTGGCCGCGCGGCTGCTGGATGCGGATGCGCTGCATTTCGTGGTGGTGGGGCAGCCCGAGGGACTGCCGGGCAACTGATCCCGCGGGCGAAACTATGGTGGCAGAATCGGGCGGGGGCATGCTAATTGTTGTGGCATGAACCAGCCCAACCCCAATATAAGCGCCGATTTGCCGATTATCCGCCAACTGGATGAGGCCGCCATCAACCGTATCGCGGCAGGCGAAGTGGTGGAACGGCCGGCCTCGGCGGTCAAGGAACTGGTCGAGAATTCCATCGATGCCGGCGCCACGCGGATCGAGGTGGCGATTGCCGATGGCGGCAAGACGCTGATCCGGGTCACCGATGACGGCTGCGGGATCGCGGCCGATCAACTGCCGCTGGCGCTTAGCCGACATGCGACCTCGAAGATCGACGGGTCGGACCTGCTGGATATTCATTCCTTCGGCTTTCGGGGCGAGGCGCTGCCCAGCCTGGGCGCGGTGGGGCGGCTGAAGATCACCTCACGCGCCGGGGGCGAGGCGGCCGAGATTTCCGTCGCGGGCGGGGCCATGGGGCCGGTGCGGCCCGCCGCGCTGACCCGTGGCACGGTGGTCGAATTGCGCGATCTCTTTTACGCCACGCCCGCGCGGCTGAAATTTCTGCGCAGCGACCGGGCCGAGCATCAGGCCATCACCGATGTGATCAAGCGCCTTGCCATGGCCGAGCCGTTCATCGGCTTTACCCTGCGCGATGTGTCGGGCGGCGGCGAGGGGCGCGTGGTGTTTCGCGCCGATCCCGAAAGCGGCGACATGTTCGACGCGCTGCATGGCCGTCTGGCGCGGGTTCTGGGCACCGAATTCGCCGAGAACGCGCTGGCGGTCGATGCCGAGCGCGAGGGCTTTCACCTGACCGGCTATGCCGCGCTGCCGACCTATTCGCGTGGGTCTGTGGTGGCGCAGTATCTGTTCGTCAATGGCCGCCCGGTGCGCGACAAGCTGTTGATCGGTGCGCTGCGCGGCGCCTATGCCGATTTCCTGTCGCGCGACCGGCATCCGGCGGCGGCGCTGTTCGTCGATTGCGACCCGCATCTGGTCGATGTGAACGTGCACCCCGCCAAGGCCGAGGTGCGGTTTCGCGAGCCGGGGATCGTGCGCGGGCTGATCGTGTCCGGCTTGCGGGCCGTGCTGGCGGGGGCGGGGCACCGGGCCTCGACCACCGTGGCCGGGGCGACGCTGGGCGCGATGCGGCCCGAGCCGGTGACTGGCGCGCCGCGCGTTTATCAGATGGACCGGCCCAGCCTTGGCGCGATGCGCGCCAGCTATGCCGCGCAGGCGCCGATGCCGCCGATGCCGGGTTTTGCCGAGGCGCCCTCGGCCCGTGTTGAGGATATCGTCGAAGACACCTCCGCCGATCTGCCTTTGGGCGCGGCGCGGGCGCAGGTGCACGAAAACTATATCATCGCTCAGACCGAAACCGGCATCGTGATCGTCGATCAGCATGCCGCGCATGAACGGCTGGTCTATGAGAAACTCAAACGCCAGATGGCCGAGAATGGCGTGGCGTCGCAGGCCCTGTTGATCCCCGAGATCGTGGACCTTAGCGCCGGAGATTGCGCGCGCCTGCTGGATCACGCCGAGGATCTTGCCAAGCTGGGCCTGCATATCGAAGCCTTTGGCGGCAGCGCGATCTGTGTGCGCGAAACCCCGGCCATTCTGGGCGAGATCAACGCCAAGGCGATGCTGACCGACATTCTGGACGAGCTGGACGATCTGGGCGACAGCCAGATGGTGCAGGCCCGGATCGAGGCGATCCTCAGCCGGGTGGCCTGTCATGGCTCGATCCGGTCGGGGCGGCGGATGCGGGCCGAGGAAATGAACGCGCTGCTGCGCGAGATGGAGGCCACGCCCCATTCGGGTCAGTGCAACCACGGTCGGCCCACTTATGTGGAGCTGAAACTCTCTGATATCGAAAGGCTGTTCGGGCGCACATGATCCAGATTGGCGGACAGATGTATGCGATCAGCGATCCGCTGGTTCTGGGGATCATCGCGGGGGCGCTGGTGGTGCTGCTGGTGCTGGTGCTGCTGATTGCCACCCTGCGCCGGTCGGGCCGGGCGGCCGACATGACCGCGCCGATCATCTATCAGATGGATCAACTGGGCCGCGCGGTGGAGATGTTGGGCCAGGGGCAGGAACGGCTGGCGGGCGGCTTGCAGACCGTGTCGGATGCGCAGGCCAACAGCCAGACCAAGGTGGTGCAGACCATGGAAATGCGTCTGGCCGAGGTGCAGCGCCAGATGAACGAGACCCTGCATGTGAACGCGCTGAAATCGGCGCGCTCGATTTCCGACCTGAACGAGCGGCTGGACAAGACCCTGGGCACGAACAGCGAAAAAACCACCAAGTCGCTGACCGAATTGCAGGAACGTCTGGCCACGATCGACCGCGCACAGGCGAATATCGAGAAACTGTCGGGTGATGTGCTTAGTTTGCAGGACATTCTGTCGAACAAGCAGACCCGCGGCGCGTTTGGTGAAATTCAGCTGAACGATATCGTCGGCAAGGCCCTGCCGCGCGACAGCTATACGTTGCAGGCGACTCTGTCGAACGGCAAGCGGGCCGATTGCCTGATTCACCTGCCCAACCCGCCGGGGCCGATCGTCATTGATGCGAAATTTCCGCTGGATGCCTATGAGGCGCTGCGCCGGGCCAAGACCGACTATGAGGTCAACGAGGCCGCCAAGGCGCTGCGCACCGCGGTGCGCAAGCATATCCGCGACATTTCCGAGAAATACCTGATCGAGGGCGAAACCGCCGACGGTGCGATCATGTTCCTGCCCTCCGAGGCGGTCTATGCCGAGCTGCACGCCAATTTCCCCGAGCTGGTGCGCGAGGGGTTCAACGCGCGGGTCTGGATCGTGTCGCCGACCACCTGCATGGCGACGCTGAACACGATGCGCGCCATTCTGAAAGACGCCCGGATGCGCGAACAGGCGGGCGCCATTCGCAAGACCCTGCGGATGCTGCATCGCGATGTGGAAATCGTGGTCGAACGGGTGGGCAAGCTGGACACCCATTTCCGACAGGCGCGCGAAGATCTGGACGGCATCGGCACGGCCGCTGAACGGGCAGGCAAACGGGCCGCGCGGCTGGATAATTTCGACTTCGAGGAACTGGCCCCCGACGAGGGTGCGCAGGTCGTGGCGCTGGGCAAGCGCGACTAGGCGCGGGCGCCGCAAATCCACTTGTGCGGGGCGCGCAATGGCGCGACAGTGGGGAAAACAACAGCGGAGTCGATCATGCTGGAAATCAGCCCTCGCAAAGTCGTTCACATCATTTTTCAGGCGCGCGAAAAGAACTGGGCCGAGGCCGAGCTGCATGCCTTTATCGACGCGCTGAACGAGGATGAGCAGGCCAGCCTGACGGCCGTGGCCTGGATCGGCCGCGATACCTA
Source organism: Actibacterium sp. XHP0104 (assembly GCF_025751515.1). Lineage (GTDB taxonomy): Bacteria > Pseudomonadota > Alphaproteobacteria > Rhodobacterales > Rhodobacteraceae > Actibacterium_D. The sequence continues at coordinate 26,097 of NZ_JAOWLE010000004.1, read as the reverse complement.
TGACCCCGAGGACCTGGACGAGGCGATCGAGATGGCCAAGATGGAGGCCACCACCCCCACCGCCGACTATCTGATCGGGATGCCGCTGTTGGCGGATTACCTGGAGGAAGGGCTGGAACGGCTGGGTGTCGATGTCGCGGATGAAGAAGAAGATTTCCTTTAGGCGTCAGCCCCAGCGCACAGTGCCCAGAAAGATATAGCCCGCCCCGTAGATCGTCTTGATCAGGCGCGGGTTTTTCGGGTCTTCGCCCAGCTTTGTGCGCAGGCGTGAGATGCGCACATCCATCGCCCGGTCAAAGCTGTCGCCCGCCGCGCCGCCCAGGGTTTCCTGCATCTGCGCGCGCGAGATCAGGCGTTTCGGGCTGTCCAGGAACAGGCGCAGAACCTCGCCCTCGGCATGGCTAAAGGGCACCTCGTCGCCATCGGGGGCGGTCAGGATGTAGCGGTCGAAATGGGCCGTCCAGCCTTCGAAATGGGCGATCATCGACTGGTTGCTGCCGCTGTCGCGGCTTTTGCGCAGACGGGCCCGCACGCGGGCGACGACCTCGGCGGGATCAAACGGTTTGATGATGTAATCGTCGGCGCCCAGATCCAGCCCGGTGACCTTGTCCTGCACCTGGGCGCGGCCCGAGATGATGATGATCGACGCGCCCGATTCCAGCGCCAGCCGGTGCACCAGCGCCAGCCCGTCGCGGTCGGGCAGGCCCAGGTCGACCAGGCAGACATCGGGGGCGGTACGGGCCAGGGCGGCCTCGAATTCGGTCGCGCGGGCAAAGGTGGCGGTGCGGAACCCGGCATCGCCCAGGGCCTCGGACAGCATCTGCCGGATCTGTGGTTCGTCATCCAGAATGGCGATCATGGGGGCGGTCATTGGGCGGTATCCTGTGTCAGAAAGGCCTGAAGGGCGTCGGCATCAAAGGGCTTGCGCAGCACCGGGTAACGGTCGGATGCGGCGCGCAGGCGGTCGTCGGATGGCGGCAGCGAGCTCATCAGCAGGCGCCGGGCCGGGTGGGCGCGCGCGGCCAGGGCATCCAGCAGGTCAGCGCCGGTTTTCTCGCCGGTCAGCATCATGTCGCTTAGCGCCACGTCGATGCCGGGCAGATCGGCCAGGGCAAGGGCCTCGTCGGCGCTGGCGGCCTCGATCACGGCATGGCCCTGGGCGATCAGGTCTTCGCGCACGGCCTCGCGGATGTCGGGGTTGTCTTCGACCAGCAGCACCAGGCTGGGTCCGGGGCCGGTCGTGGGGCGGCGCAGCGGCAGGCGCAGCGACACCATCGCCCCGCCATCGGGCGCGTTCGACAGGGTGCAGCGCCCGCCGGCCAGTTTGGTCAGGTCATAGACCACCGACAGGCCCAGGCCCGAGCCCTCGCCGCCCTTGGTGGTAAAGAACGGGTCCAGCGCGTGTTTCAGCGCCTCGCCTGAAAAGCCGGGGCCGGTGTCGCGCACGATGAATTCGATCCAGGTGTCGCCATGGGTCTGGGTTTGCAGGGTGATCTGGCCCGGCTGTTTGCCGATCGCGTCGCGGGCGTTGAGCACCAGGTTCAGCAGCGAATCCTGCAAGCCGCCGGCGTCGATCAGGATCGGCGTATCCAGCGGCGCGGGCCGGATATCCAGCGTCACGCCCTCGGGTAGCGAGGCGTTGGCCATGGTGCCCAGCTCTGACAGGAAGGCGTCGATATCGGTGGGTTCGGGCCGCATCTGGCGCTGGCCCGAAATGGATGCGATCCGGTCAAGCAGGATACCGCCGCGCCGGGCGGCGGCCTGGGTGGCGGCGACCAGATCCAGCGTGGTCTGGTCGGGCACCTGCCGTTCCAGACGGCTTTGCAGGCCCAGGATGATGGTCAGCAGGTTGGCGAAATCATGGGCCAGGCCCGAAGTCAGCTGGGCCGCCAGTTCGCGCTTGCGGGTCTGGGCCAGCGCGGCGCGGGCCTGGGCCTCTTCGGTGACATCGGTTGACAGGATATAGACACCGATCACCGCGCCATCTGGGGCGACCTCGGGGGTCAGGGCGACGCGGATGCGGCGGCCGCTTTCCTCGTGGTTGAACTCGACGATATTGGCCTCTCCGGCCAGGGCGCGCTGCATATGCGGGTTGATCTTGCTGAACGCCTCTTCGCCCAGGGCATCGATCGTGGTCATATCCAGGATATCGCTGGGCCGGCTGGGCATCACCGCGCTGAGGCGGCGGTTCGAATAGGTATAGCGCCCGTTGATGCCGACATGGGCGATATGGGCGGGCATCATCTCGGTGACGGTGCGGGTCCGGGCCTCCATCTCGATCAGCTGCTGTTTGGTTTCGGCCAGCACGGCGTTGGTCGAGGCCAGCTCTCGGTTGGTCTGGGCCAGCTTCTCGGCATGGCTGAGCAGCTGATCCGACAGTTCGGCCGAGCGGATTCGCAGCAGCCGTTCCTGCAGCTTGATGCTGGTGATGTCGGTATAGACCGTGACCCAGCCGCCATGGGGCAGGGGGCTGCCCTCGACCGAGATGGTGCGACCGTTGGCGCGGGTGCGCTCCATGTAATGGGCCTCGAACGCCTGGGCCTGCTTGACGCGTTCGGCCACAAAGGCGTCGGCATCCTCGACCGGGCCGTATTCGCCACGGGCCAGAAGAAAGCGAATTGTATCGTCGAACCGGGCGCCGGGGGTGACGAATTCGGAGGGCAGATCGAACATCTCGCCGAATTTGCGATTGCAGACGGCCAGCGTCAGATCGGCGTCATAGATCGACATCGCCTGTTGAATAAGGTTCAGGCCGGCATCGGTCATGCGCGCGCGGCTGTCTGGGTTCATCGCCATAGGTTCCTCCTGCGCCATGGCTAGCACCCGAAGACGGGCGCGAAAAGGGCGGGGCGCAGTTGTTACAATTTGTAAGAATTAGGAAAAAGTCACGAAATGTTTGACCTTCATTGAGAACATGTCACCTAATGCCGGAACGGGAATCGAAGAACCCCGTTCTGCAAGCCGGAAAACGGCACAGGGAGGAGAGAACTTGGTCAGCGAAGCAACGCCCTCGGGCGATTTGTGTTCTATTCCGGCGCTCCTGGCTCGGAACGCAAGAACTTACGGTAATAGCCCCGCCTATCGGGAAAAAGAATTCGGGATCTGGCAAAGCTGGAACTGGGCTCAGGTCGCGGAAGAAACCCGCGCCATGGCTCTGGGTTTCCTGGCGCTGGGTCTGAATCGCGGCGATCACGTCGCGGTCATCGGTCGTAACCGTCCGGCCCACTACTGGGCCATGGTCGCCGCGCAGATGTGCGGGGCCGTTCCGGTTCCCCTGTATCAGGATGCCGTCGCCGAAGAGATGGAATACGTGTTGCAGCACTGCGGCGCGCGTTTTGTCGTTTGTGGCGACCAAGAACAGGTCGACAAGGTTCTGGAAGTGCAGGACAGCCTGCCGAACGTCGAGCAGATCCTGTACAACGACAAGCGCGGGATGCGGAAATACGATCACTCGCACCTGAACTGGCTGGATGATGTTTCTGCCGAAGGTCGCGCCGGTCATACCCGTCTGGACGCCGAGCTGGATGCCCGCATCGCCGAGCTGACCTATGACCACACCTGCGTGATGCTCTATACCTCGGGTACCACCGGCAAGCCCAAGGGCGTGGTTCTGTCGAACCGCAACATCATCGAGACCGCCAAGAACTCTTCCGAGTTCGACAACCTGCGTCACACCGACGAGGTTCTGGCCTATCTGCCGATGGCCTGGGTTGGCGACTTTATCTTCTCGGTCGGTCAGGCCAGCTGGACGGGGTTCTGCGTGAACTGCCCGGAAAGCGCCGAAACCATGATGACCGACCTGCGCGAGATCGGCCCGACCTACTACTTCGCGCCGCCGCGGATCTTTGAAACCATGCTGACCAGCGTGATGATCCGCATGGAAGACGCGAGCCCGTTCAAGAAACGCCTGTTCGACAAGTACATGGCCGTCGCCCGCAAGGTCGGTCCGGCCATTCTGGACGGCAAGAACGTAACGGGTGGCAAATTCGCCTACTGGCTGGGCAACCTGTTCATCTTTGGGCCGCTGAAAAACACGCTGGGTCTGTCGCGCGTTCGCGTGGCCTATACCGCCGGCGAAGCGATCGGCCCCGAGATTTTCGAGTTCTACCGCTCGCTCGGGATCAACCTGAAGCAGCTGTATGGTCAGACCGAGGCCAGCGTGTTCATCACGCAGCAGCCCGATGGTCAGGTGCGCAACGACACCGTTGGCGTTCCCAGCCCGGGTGTCGAGGTTCGCATCGGCGACAACGGCGAGGTCTACTATCGCAGCTCGGGTACCTTTGTTGAGTATTACAACAACCCCGAAAGCACCGCCGACACCAAGGATGCCGAAGGTTGGGTTGCCACGGGTGACGCGGGCTTCTTCGAGGAAGGCACCGGCCACCTGCGCATCATCGACCGCGCCAAGGACGTGGGCAAGATGGCCGATGGCAGCCTGTTCGCGCCGAAATATGTCGAGAACAAGCTCAAGTTCTTCCCCGATATCCTCGAGGCAGTGGTTCTGGGCAACGGTCGCGACATGTGTACCGCGTTCATCAACATCGACCTGACCGCCGTGGGCAACTGGGCCGAGCGCAACAACATCGCCTATGCGTCCTACCAGGAACTGGCCGGCCACCCGCGGGTGCTGGACACGATCCAGGCGCATGTCGAAGAGGTGAACAAATCGGTTGCCGAAGACACGATGCTGTCGGGCTGCCAGATTCACCGCTTCCTGATCCTGCACAAGGAACTGGACCCCGATGATGGTGAGATGACCCGTACCCGTAAGGTGCGCCGTCGGATCATCGAAGAGAAATTCGCCGACCTGATCAACGCTCTCTATGACGGCTCGGACTCGGTCTACACCGAGACCGAAGTCACCTACGAGGACGGCCGCAAGGGCAAGATCAAGGCCACGCTGTCGCTGCGTGACGCCAAGGTGGTGGACACCAAGAACAAGAGGATGGCAGCGGAATGAAGGACACAACCGAAGGATATGTGACCGCAGACGGCCGCCAGATCGGCGGGGTTCTGATGGAGATGAAGAACATCACCCTGCAGTTCGGTGGTGTGAAGGCGATCACGGACATCTCGTTCGATATCCGCGAGGGCGAAATTCGCGCCATCATCGGCCCGAACGGCGCTGGCAAATCGTCGATGCTGAACGTGATCTCCGGGTTCTACGTCCCCACCGTGGGCGAAGTCTGGTTCCACGGCAAAAAGCGCCCGCAGATGAAACCCTATCAGGTTGCCCAGCAGGGCATCGCCCGGACGTTCCAGAACATCGCCTTGTTCAAAGGCATGAGCACGCTGGACAACATCATGACCGGACGCATGACCATGATGAACACCAACCTGGTCACTCAGGCCATGTGGTGGGGCAAGGCGCAGCGCGAGGAAAGCGAGCACCGCGAGAAGGTCGAAAAGATCATCGACTTCCTCGAGATCCAGGCCATCCGCAAGACGCCCGTTGGCCGTCTGCCCTATGGTCTGCAAAAGCGGGTCGAGCTGGGCCGCGCCCTGGCTGCCGAGCCCAAGCTGCTGCTGCTCGATGAGCCGATGGCCGGCATGAACGTCGAGGAAAAAGAGGACATGAGCCGCTTTATCCTGGATGTGAATGACGAATTCGGCACCACGATTGCACTGATCGAACATGACATGGGCGTCGTCATGGACCTGAGCGACCGCGTGGTCGTGATGGACTATGGCAAAAAGATCGGTGACGGCACCCCTGACGAAGTTCGCAACAACCAAGAGGTCATCGACGCCTATCTGGGGGTCGAACATGACTGATTTCATCATGCAGAACGCGTGCAAAACGATGCGCATGAACGGCGGGGAGGGAACCCATGTCTGATAACCTGATTTTCGCGATGGAAGTCACGCTGAACGGTCTGATGGCCGGCGTGCTTTACGCTCTGGTCGCCCTTGGCTTCGTTCTGATCTACAAGGCCTCGGGGATCTTCAACTTTGCCCAGGGTGTTATGGCGCTGTTCGCGGCGATGACCCTGGTGGGTATTCAAAAGGGTCAGGTGCCCTTTTCCCACCTGATCAACGCAATTCTGGGCACCGAGTTCCACTATTTCGGTTGGACCATGCATTCGTTCCTTGCGATTGCGCTGACCGTGGTGGTGATGATCGGGCTTGCGCTCGCGGTCCAACAGCTGATTTTCCGACACCTTGTCGGCCAGGAACCGATCATTCTGTTCATGGCGACCATCGGTCTGGCCTATCTGCTTGAAGGTCTGGCCGACCTGATGTGGGGTTCGGAAATCAAGACCCTGAACGTCTGCTTGACCGGTGATACCTGTCTGCCGCAGGGCCTGAACGCGACGATCGACTCGATCACGTACAATATCTTCGGGTACGGTTTCTTCATCGACAACCTCGACATCACGGCAACCGTCGTTGCGGCGATCCTGGTGGCGGCGCTGGTTGCTTTCAGCCAGTACACCAAGCAGGGCCGCGCCATGCGCGCTGTGGCCGATGACCACCAGGCCGCGCTGTCGGTAGGCATCTCGCTGAAGTTCATCTGGGTTCTGGTCTGGTCGATCGCCGGTTTCGTGGCTCTGGTCGCGGGCATCATGTGGGGCGCCAAATCGGGCGTGCAGTTCTCGCTGTCGCTGATCGCGCTCAAGGCTCTGCCGGTGCTGATGCTGGGCGGGTTCACCTCGATCCCGGGCGCCATTGTCGGCGGTCTGATCATCGGTGTGGGTGAGAAAGTGTTCGAATTCGCCATCGGCCCGATGGTCGGCGGCGCGACCGAGAACTGGTTCGCCTATGTTCTGGCGCTGATCTTCCTGGTGTTCCGTCCCCAGGGTCTGTTCGGCGAAAAGATCATCGAGAGGGTGTGATGTCCAAACTGATCGCCATTACCAATATCATTGCCTGGTCCGGCTTCTGGGCCTTCGGCTACCTGGCGCTCTCGGCCGAGATCGAGAACTCTGGCCAGCTGATCACCGCGGTGATCCTGGCCGCGCTGGGGGCGGGTGTCGGACTGTGGGCCTATGCCATGCTGATCCGCCACTCGGAAGACACCGGCTATGCCAAACGGCCCAAACGGGCCTATCCGACCACTGAAGCAACTTATCAATTTGGGGGGACCGTCTGATGTTTTACCGTGAGGCAGGCGACTTTAAAACGTCCTATACGGATGACAGCCAGACTTTCCCGATCAAGTTCGACCGAATCCGCTACTACGCGGTGCTGGCCGTCGCGTTCGGTATCATTCCCTTCATCATCAACGACTACTGGGCGAACGCCGTTGTCGTGCCGTTCCTGATCTATGCGATTGCTGCGATCGGCCTGAACATCCTGACCGGCTATTGCGGGCAGGTGTCGCTGGGTACCGGTGGTTTCATGGCGGTGGGCGCCTATGCCTGCTACAAGCTGATGACCTCCTTCCCGGACGTGAGCATCGTCTTTCATGTGATCGGTGCCGGCGCCATTACCGCCTTTGTGGGTGTGCTGTTCGGCCTGCCGTCGCTGCGGATCAAGGGGTTCTACCTGGCCGTGGCCACGCTGGCGGCGCAGTTCTTCCTGGTCTGGCTGTTCAACAAGGTGCCGTGGTTCTACAACTACTCGGCTTCGGGTCAGATCAGCGCCCCCGAGCGCACCGTGTTCAACATCGCCGTGACCGGTCCCAACACCGACGCCTGGGCGAAATACCTGATCTGCCTGGTGTTCGTGGTGGCCGTGGCCTGGATCGCGCGCAACCTGACCCGCGGCACCGTCGGCCGCAGCTGGATGGCCATTCGCGACATGGACATCGCGGCCGAGATCATCGGGGTTAACCCGCTCAAGGCCAAGATGACCGCATTCGCCGTGTCGTCCTTCTTTATCGGCATCTCGGGCGCGCTGTTCTTCAGCGTCTATCTGGGCGCCGTCGAAGTCGGCGAAGCCTTCGGCATCAACAAGTCGTTCCTGGTGCTCTTCATGGTCATCATCGGCGGCCTGGGTTCGATCTTCGGTTCGTTCGCTGGCGCGGCCTTCCTGGTGATCCTGCCGGTGCTGCTCAAGAACGTGCTGGTTGGCGGCATGAACTGGCCGATCGACATCGCGGCTCACCTCGAGCTGATGGTCGTCGGTGGTCTGATCATCATCTTCCTGATCGCAGAGCCGCACGGGCTGGCCCAGCTGTGGCGCGTGACGAAAGAGAAGCTGCGGCTTTGGCCCTTCCCGCACTAAGCGGAAAACAAGTTCGGCGGAGCACGAACAAAATCGTGCCCGCCCCCTGCAAATGCGGGATCCATCGGAAACCATTATGGGAGGAAATCAACCGATGAAAACGAAACTGGCAACCCTGGCTCTGACGGCGACTATGGTCGCAGCGCCTGCGATGGCGGACCTTGTGTTCCCGTCGCTGTCCTATCGCACCGGCCCCTACGCCGCGGGCGGTATCCCCTACGCGGACGGTTATGCCGATTACTTTACCCTGCTGAACGAGCGTGACGGCGGTATCGGTGGCGTGATGGCCAAGGTCATCGAATGCGAGACCGGCTATAACACCGAAAAAGGCGTGGAATGCTACGAAGCCACCAAGGGCGAAGGCTCGCTGGTGTACAACCCGCTGTCGACCGGCATCACCTACCAGCTGATCCCCAAAGTGACCGCTGATGGTATCCCGCTCTACACCCCGGGTTACGGCCGTACCTCGGCTGCGAACGGCAAGGTGTTCTCGAACGTCTTCAACTTCCCGGCCAACTACTGGAACGCGGCGTCGCTGGCGATCAACCACCTGCTGGAAGTCAACGGTGGCGATCTCAAAGGCAAGAAGATCGCGCTGCTCTACCACAACTCTGCCTATGGCAAAGAGCCGATCCAGACCCTGGAACAGCTGTCGGCCAAGCATGGTTTCGAGCTGGTCACCATCCCGGTTGACCACCCCGGCCAGGAACAGAAGTCGCAGTGGCTGCAAATTCGTCGCGAAAAGCCCGACAACGTTCTGATGTGGGGCTGGGGCGTGATGAACCAGGTCGCGATCCAGGAAGCCGCGAACATCCGTTACCCGATGGAAAACTTTATCGGTGCGTGGTGGTCGGGTGCTGAACACGACGTGGCCCCGGCTGGTGCCAACGCCACCGGCTATAAGGCTGTGACCTTCCACAACGTTGGTTCCGACTTCCCGGTGTTTGACGACGTGCAGAAATACGTTGTCGATGCTGGCAAGGCTGCCGGCGCTGGCGACAACATCGGCAAGGCTCTCTACAACCGTGGTTTCTATGCCGCGATGCTGATGGCCGAAGCTGCTCGTTCCGCTCAGGAAGCGACCGGCAATGCCGACATCACCGCCGCCGACATGCGTAACGCGCTGGAAAGCTTCTCGATCTCCGAAGAGCGTATGGCCGAACTGGGCATGCCGAACTTTGGTCCGGCCTTCGAAGTGAACTGCGCCAACCACGGTGGCCCCGGCACCGGTGCGATCCAGCAGTGGGACGCAGCCGCCGGCAAGTGGTCGCTGATCTCTGACTTTGGTCCGTCGGACATGGACGTGATCCAGCCGCTGATCGATGCGGACTCGGCTGCCTATGCTGCCGAAAACAACATCTCCGAGCGCTGCAACTAAGCAGTTCGTAGATCTTTCCCCGGCCTGACCCGGGGAACTCCTCCGGCGCGGCTCCCGATCGCCGCGCCGGAGACCAGATACGCCAGATGGCGACCATGTGATAAAGGGAAGGCCCTACAGATGCTGGACAGCACCGCTACCAAAGAGACCCTTTTGGAAGTCAATAACATCGAGGTGATCTACAACCACGTGATCCTCGTGTTGAAAGGCGTCAGCCTGAGTGTTCCCAAAGGCGGTATCACCGCCCTGCTGGGGGGCAACGGCGCCGGCAAGACGACCACCCTGAAGGCCATCTCGAACCTTCTGCATTCCGAGCGCGGCGAAGTGACCAAAGGGTCGATCCACTATCGCGGCGATCGCGTGCAGGATCTGAGCCCCTCTGACCTGGTGTCGCGCGGCGTGATCCAGGTGATGGAAGGCCGTCACTGCTTCGAACACCTGACCATCGAGGAAAACCTGCTGACCGGCGCCTATTCGCGCAAGGATGGCAAGGGCGCCGTCGCGGCCGACCTCGAGATGGTCTATAACTATTTCCCCCGCCTCAAAGAGCGCCGCAAATCGCAGGCCGGCTATACCTCGGGCGGTGAACAACAGATGTGTGCCATGGGCCGCGCTCTGATGAGCCGCCCGGAAACCATTCTGCTGGACGAACCCTCGATGGGTCTGGCCCCGCAGCTGGTGGAACAGATCTTCGAGATCGTGAAGGCGGTGAACGAGGGCGAAGGGGTTAGCTTCCTTCTGGCCGAGCAGAACACCAACGTCGCGCTGCGCTATGCCCACTATGGTTACATCATGGAATCGGGCCGCATCGTGATGGATGGCCCCGCCAAGGAACTGCGTGAAAACCCGGACGTGAAAGAATTCTACCTGGGTATGTCGGACGAAGGCCGCAAGAGCTTCCGCGACGTGCGGTCGTACCGCCGCCGCAAGCGCTGGCTGGCCTAATGACGGCTTGCGTCTCAGTCTTGCCGCATGGACGCCAGCAGTTCGGCCCGCAGCTCTTCGATCCGTTCCAGCGCCTCGGCGCGGGTGTTGCGGATATTGGGGCGAAAGTCCTGACTTTCGGCGCGCAGGCGAATGTCTTCTTCGGTTTCGGATCCGGGCGAAAACCGGACCGAGCCCAGAGAAGCCGCAATATTGAGACGCTTACCGCGCGCCGCGAAGGACACCCAGGCTTCGGGGTAGATCTCGCAGTTCTCGTAGTTGATCAGAAAGAACCACTTGCGGTCCGAGGCCTTGATCGCCTCTTCGAGGTAATCGTAAAGCGTGTTCACGTCGGTCGAGTGGTGGAAGATCAGGTTGCTGAGATCGGCCTCCATGATGACCGGTTCCTCGTGAAAGGTGACGCGGCGGGCGATGTCGTCGCGGCCAAAGCTGGGAACATGGTTCAGCTTGCGCAGCCGCTGCGACGACAGTTCACCGATCCGGGCCAGGGCGCTTTCGCGATCGGAAAAAAGATTGGGATCAAAGGCATCGGTCTTGGCCGCGCGTTCGATCTGGCGGCGGGTTTCCTCGCTGGCATCAAAGCGGACGCTGCCTTGCGAAAAGGCCAGGTTCAGCTCTTTGCCGCGACGGCTGAAGGCGAACCAGGCAGAGCTGTCGATGCGCATACCCGAGTAGTTGACCAGAAAGAACCATTTCGTTTCACCGGTCTCGGCCACGCGTTCCTCGATGCGATCGTAAAACCGGTTCACCTCGGCCGAGCTGTCAAAAACAATGTCGGAAAAATCGACCTCCAAGATCTCGCGTTCGTCGTCGAATGTAATCCGGGGGTCGTACTGGGTAGGCATCCGTGTCTCCTCACATCACCAGATGAACTTACGTTGCGTAACACGAAATTTGCCGCGGACCTAACGCGGAGTGCCCATGTGCGGAATTCCGCGACGGGTTGAAGAAGGAGAGCCTGAATGACTCGCTATTTCGATCAGCTAGAGACCCGCAGCGCCGACCAGCGCGCCGCCGATCTGGCCAAGGCGTTGCCCGAGCAGATCGCGCGCGCGAAATCCGCGCCCGGCCTGGCAGAGATCCTTGGCGATGTCGATCCGGCCTCGGTCACCTCGGTCGAGGCGCTGGCCGCGCTGCCGGTGATCCGCAAGTCCGAGCTGAGCAAGGGCCAGGCGAAAAGTGCGCCTTTTGGCGGGTTTACCACCTGCGATGCCACCGATTTCGACCACATCTTTCAGTCGCCCGGCCCGATCTATGAACCGGGCCGCGTCAGCAATGACTGGTGGCGCCTGGGCCGGTTCCTCAATGCCTGCGGCGTCGGCAAGGGCGATATCGTGCAGAACTGTTTCGGCTATCACCTGACCCCGGCCGGGATGATCTTTGAAAACGGCGCCCGTGCCGTTGGCGCCGCCGTGCTGCCCGCCGGCACCGGCCAGACCGAGCTGCAGGCCCGCGCGGCCCATGACGTGGGCGTGACCGCCTATGCCGGCACGCCCGACTACCTGAAACTGATTCTCGACAAGGCCGACCAGATGGGCCTGGCCCTCAAGATCACCAAGGCCGCCGTGTCGGGCGGGGCGCTGTTCCCGTCGCTGCGCCAGGAATATGCCGATCGCGGCATTACCTGCCTGCAAGCCTATGCCACCGCCGATCTGGGCTGTGTCGCCTACGAGACCCCCGCGATGAACGGAATGGTCGTCGATGAGGGCGTCATCGTCGAGATCGTCACCCCCGGCACCGGCAACCCGGTTGCCCCCGGCGAGGTGGGTGAGGTCGTCGTGACCACGCTGAACCCCGATTATCCGCTGATCCGGTTTGCCACGGGCGATCTGTCGGCGGTGATGCCGGGCGACAGCCCGTGCGGCCGCACCAACACCCGCATCAAGGGCTGGATGGGCCGCGCCGACCAGACCACCAAGATCAAGGGCATGTTCGTCCGCCCCGAGCAGGTGGCCGATTTCGTCGCCAAGCATTCCGAAGTGGCCCGTGCCCGTGTCATTGCCAGCCGCGAAGGCGAGATGGACGTGATGACCGTGCAGGTCGAAAGCGATGCGACCGACCCCGCGCCCTATGCGGCCAGCGTGGCCGAGTTGCTGAAACTGAAAGGCAAGATCGAGATCGTCGGCAAGGGCAGCCTGCCCAATGACGGCAAGGTCATCGACGATCAGCGCGATTATGGTGGTTGATATTCCATAGCAGCACGCCAAGTGCTTTCGTAATGTCAGGAGGATTTGACAATGCGAAAGCTATTCTTGTCGACCGCATTGGCGCTGTGCTTGCCGATCAGCGCCAATGCCGACGATCTTGCCCTGATCGTCGCGAACGAAAATTATGATGAATTTCCCGATGTCAGCCGAGGCGACAACGCCGCCCAGGCCAGCGATGGTCTGGCTGCGGCCGGGTTTCAGGTCTTTACACGCCCGGATGCCAGTGCCGCTGATATCGCCGGTGCGCTAGGCGATTTCCTGGACGAGGCATCCAAGGCCGACCGCGTGGCCGTGATATTGACGGGTCGGTTCGTGCATACCGATCGGGAAACCTGGCTGCTGCCGGTCGATGCCCAGGCCGCCGATCTGATTTCGGTCAGCACGCAGGCCCTGCCGATGTCGCTGGTGATGACGGTGCTGGCTGGCCATCAGGGGCAGGCGGTGCTGTTGCTGGGCCCCGACGATGATACCGGTGCGATCGACGACTATGTCTCGGCCGGCCTTGGGCGTTTGGATATCCCGCAAGGTGTCACGGTTCTGACCGGCAGCCCGCGCCAGATCGGCGATTTCGCCGAAGACCGTTTGCCGCTGCCCGGAATGGCGTTGGTGTCTCAGGCCGAGCTGGCCGGGTTGGATGTTGCCGGCTTTGCCGCGCGTGACCTGGTGCTGGTGCCGCAGCCCACGGGCGAGGCGCCGGATGACAACAAGGTCGATGCCGAAAGCGCGTTCTGGGATGCCACAACCGCGATGAACACCGAAGCGGCCTATCGCGCCTATCTGGATCGCTACCCGAACGGCGCCAATGCCGCCACGGCCAAGTCGCGGCTGGATGAGATCTTGGCAGAGCCGAACCGGATTGCCCGGCAGACCGAAGAGTCGCTTAACCTGACCCGCGATGCGCGCCGGCAGATTCAGCGCGATCTGACCCTGCTTGAATACAATACCCGCGGCATTGACGGGATATTCGGGCCGGGCACGCGCGGCGCGCTGTCGCGCTGGCAGGGCGAAAACGGGTTCGAGGCAACGGGCTATCTGACCCGCGACCAGATCGTGCGCCTTGATGCGCAGGCCGACCGCCGCTCGGCTGAACTAGAGGCCGAGGCCGAGGCCCGCCGTGCTCAGCTGGAACAGGCCGACCGGGCCTATTGGGCCGAAACCGGCGCGGCGGGCGATGAGCCGGGGCTGCGTGCCTATTTGAAACGCTATCCCGATGGCGTCTTTGCCGAGGTTGCGCAGGATCGGCTGGATGTGTTCGAGGACCAAAAGCGCGCCATCGCCGCCGAGCAAGACCGCCAGGCCTGGGATCGGGCGGTTCAGGCCAACACCGAAGCGGCCTATCGCGATTACCTGGTGGCCTATCCCAAGGGCGCCTTCGAGCCAGAGGCCCGCGCCCGTATCGCAGAGCTGACCACGCAAGAGCAGGAAACGCCCGACCGCGACCAGGCGCGTGCCGCCGAAGAAGCGCTGGGTCTGCCGCTGCCGATCCGCAAGGATATCGAGGGCCGCCTGAACGCCATGGGATTCAAGCCCGGCCCGGTTGACGGGGTGTTCGACCAGAAAACCCGCCGTGCGATCCGGCGCTATCAATCGGCCCGCAACATGGAGCCGACGGGCTTTCTGCGCGAAGAGACGGTTGTGCAGTTGCTGGCGGATTCGCTGTTCTCGCGCCCCCGCTGATCGGGCCGTGACCGCAAAGGAAAAGGCCGCCCCGGTTTCCCGGTGCGGCCTTTTTCATGATCTGTTCAGATCGCTCAGCCCTGACGGGCTTTGAAGCGGCGCTGCGTCTTGTTGATGACGTAGACACGGCCTTTGCGGCGCACGACGCGGCAGTCGCGGTGACGCTGCTTGAGCGAGCGGAGCGAGTTACGGACCTTCATGGGTCTTCTCCTCATTCGCGGCGCGGCAGGCGCCTGGGGTTGCGGGTCTGCCTGACGGGGCAGGGAATTCATGGTGGGCGGTACTGGGATCGAACCAGTGGCCACTACGATGTCAACGTAGTGCTCTACCGCTGAGCTAACCGCCCTTACCGTTCGATCCTGCGTTCTGCCATAAGATATGGCGCGGCGGGACCGCGTCGGTTCGCAGGTCTATAATAAGAGTCGGAAAAGGGTTCAAGAGCTTTTGGCGATAGAAATTTTCGCTTTATAGTTTTCCTGAGAGTTCAGGAGTTCCCATGTCGTCCGTGCCCTATCGGTTGTTGCAGCCTTCGGTTCAGATCACCAGCGTGATTTTCTCGTCTCCGCATAGCGGGCGGGACTATCCGCGGGCGTTTCTGCGTGATGCACAGCTGTCCGAGCATATGGTGCGATCGTCCGAGGATGCCTTTGTCGACATGCTGTTCGATTCGGCCCCGGCCTATGGGGCGCCTTTTCTGGCGGCAATGGCGCCGCGCGCCTATGTCGATCTCAACCGCGCCTCGGATGAGCTGGACCCGGCCCTGATCGAGGGGCTGGGCCGTGTCACCCACAACCCGCGCATCAGTTCGGGCCTGGGCGTGATCCCGCGCGTGGTGGCCAATGGCCGGGTTATCCGGTCGGGCAAGATTCCCCTGGACGAGGCGCGGGCGCGGTTGCGTGATTACTGGCACCCCTATCACGACTGTTTGCAGGATCTGCTGGACAGCGCCCATTACACTTTCCGCGAGGCGATCCTGGTCGATTGCCATTCGATGCCGCACGAGGCGCTGGACAGCTTGGCGCGCCGCGGCGGGCGGCGGCCCGAGGTGGTGCTGGGCGACCGGTTCGGGGCCTCGGCCTCGTCCGAGGTGGTGGACCGGATCGAAGAGGCGTTTCGCCGGGCCGGGCTGCGCACGGTGCGCAACGCGCCCTTTGCCGGCGGCTATATCACCCAGCATTACGGCCGCCCGTCGCGCAACCAGCATGCGGTGCAGATCGAGATCGACCGCTCGTTGTACATGAATGAACAGCAGATCCGCCCCAATAGCAGCTTTGAACAGTTTCGCGACATGATGCGTGGCGTGATCGAAGAGATTGCGCAGGTCGGGCGCCGCAATCAGAAACTGGCGGCCGAGTGATCAGCGCAGCGCGCGCCCTTTGACAATGGCATCCTTGCCGAACCGGCTGCGGATCGTGTCGGTGGCGCGTTCGGCCTCGGCGCGCTTGCGAGCCTGCGGGTCCAGCAGGTCGCCTGATCGGTCGGCCTCGGCGGCGGGGCGCAGGTCAGACAGCCCCACCCCGATCAGACGATAAGGCCCCTGCTTGCCGACCTGCGCGAACAGGTCATGCGCGGTGCGATACAGGCGGTCGGTCATCTGGGTGGGGTCGGGCAAAGAGATCCGCCGCGAAATCGCGGAATGATCGGCGCGTTTCAGTTTCAGCACCACCACCCGCCCGGCCAGGTCGCGGGCCTTGGCGCGGTCGGCCACCTTTTCGGCCAGCCGCCAGATATGGCCGTCCAGGATATCGGGGTCGGATGTATCGGTGTCGAATGTGGTTTCGTGCGAGATGCTTTTGATCGGGCTGTCGGGCGATACGCGGCGGTGATCCTGCCCGCGTGCAAGGTGCCACAGGCGATCACCCATATTGCCAAAGCGCGCGTGCAGATCCTGTTTGTCCCAACGGCGCAGGTCGGCGAATGTGCGGATGCCCGCGCGTTCCAGCGCCTGGCCGGTGCTGCCGCCCACGCCCCAGATCAGGCGCACGGGTTTGGGTTCGAGGAAATCCAGGGTCTCGGCCTGGCCGATCACGGCAAAGCCGCGTGGCTTGTCCAGATCGGATGCGATCTTGGCCAGGAACTTGTTGTGGCTCAGCCCGATCGAGCCCGAGATGCCCAGCTCTGATTCCATCCGCTTGATCAGCCGGGCCAGCATCACCGCCGGCGGCGCGCCGTGCAGCCGGGCGGTGCCGGTGAGGTCGATAAAGGCCTCGTCCAGCGACAGCGGCTCGATGGCGGGGGTCAGGTCGTTCATCATCGCGCGGATCTCTTTCGAGACCTTGGCATAGAGGCTGCCGCGCGGCTTGATCACCACCGCGTCGGGGCAAAGCTGCAACGCCTTGAACATCGGCATGGCCGAGCGCACGCCGCGAATGCGCGCGACGTAGCAGGCGGTGGACACCACCCCGCGCCGCCCGCCGCCGATGATGACGGGCTTGTCGGCCAGGTCGGGGTTTTCGCGCTTTTCGACGCTGGCATAGAAGGCGTCGCAATCCATATGCGCGATCGACAGGGCGAACAGTTCGTCATGCGCGATCACCCGCGGGCTGTTGCAATGCGGGCAGCGCGGGGCGGGGTCGATCTGGGACAGGCAGTTGCGGCACAGGGCAGGCATGTTCGGCACCTTTCAAGGCCCGAGGATACGCCTGCCGCCGGGCGGGGGGAACGGAATTTCCGCAGCGCGCGCCCTTTCGGATTGCAACCCCCGGCGGGGCGTGCATCATCCCGGTTGTATTATCATGGTATGAGGTTTGACATGAATGAGAGCGACCTGACCGGCGGCAATCTGGTTCTGATCCTGTTTGCGGTGTTTATCATCCTTACCGTGTATCAGGCTGTGCGGATCGTGCCGCAGTCTGAAAAGCACGTGGTCGAACGTTTTGGCCGGCTGCGGGCGGTTATGGGGCCGGGGATCAACATGATCGTGCCCTTCCTGGATCGGGTGGCGCACAAGATCTCGATTCTCGAGCGCCAGCTACCCACCGCCAGCCAGGACGCGATCACCAAGGACAACGTGTTGGTGCAGGTCGATACCAGCGTGTTCTATCGCATCACCGAGCCCGAAAAGACCGTTTACCGCATTCGTGACGTGGATGCCGCGATTGCCACCACCGTGGCGGGTATCGTGCGGGCCGAGATCGGCAAGATGGATCTGGACGAGGTGCAGGCGAACCGGTCGAATCTGATCAACACGATCAAAGAGGCGGTTGAGGATGCGGTTGATGCCTGGGGCATCGAGGTGACGCGGGCCGAGATTCTGGATGTTAACCTGGATCAGCAGACCCGAGATGCGATGTTGCAGCAGCTGAATGCCGAACGCGCCCGTCGCGCCCAGGTGACCGAGGCCGAAGGCAAGAAACGCGCGGTCGAGCTGTCGTCCGATGCCGATCTTTATGCCGCCGAGCAGGCCGCCAAGGCCCGCCGGATTACCGCCGAGGCCGAGGCCTATGCGACCGAGGTCGTGGCCAAGGCCATTGCCGATCACGGGATCGAGGCGGCGCAATATCAGGTGGCGCTGAAACAGGTCGAGGCGCTGACCGCCGTGGGGCAGGGCGCGGGCAAGCAGACGATCGTGGTGCCCGCCAGTGCGCTCGAGGCCTTTGGCGATGCCTTCAAGATGCTGAAAGGGCGCGGCTGATGTGGGATGTCTGGTGGGTCTGGATGGCCGGGGCGGTGGTGTTGTTCATTCTGGAACTCTTCGCCCCCGGCTATATCTTTCTGGGCTTTGCCGCCGGGGCGGCGGTCGCGGCGCTGGTCGTGGGATTTGTCGCCGGGATCAGCCTGCCCCAGCTGCTGGTCGTTTTCGCGGTGGCGTCGCTGATGGCCTGGCTGGTGATGCGCAAGGTTTTTGGGCTGCGCGGCGGCGGGCCCAAGATCTTTGATCGCGATATCAACGACGATTAAATCGCGGCCAGTTCCGCCTGGATGGCCTCGGCCGCCTGGCGCGGGTCCGGGGCCTGCCAGATCGGGCGGCCCACCACGATATGGTCGGCGCCGTCACGGATGGCGCTGGCCGGGGTGGCCACGCGTTTCTGATCACCCAGCGCCGCGCCGGCGGGGCGCACGCCGGGGGTGACGATCAGCTTGCCAGCGGATTCGGGTAGGGCGCGGATCAGCGCGGCCTCTTGCGGGCTGGCAATCACGCCATCAGCGCCGGCGTCAAAGGCGCGGCCCGCGCGTTCCTGCACCAGATCCTTGATCTCGCCCGGCTTGATCAGCGCGCCGTCCAGGTCGGCACGGTCCAGCGAGGTCAGGATGGTGACGGCCAGAATCTTCATGTCCTTGCCCGACGCGCCCTGTTTCGCGGCACGCACCACATAGGGGTCGCCGTGAACGGTCAGGAAATCGAGATCGAACTGCGCCAGCCCGCGCACCGCGTTTTCAACAGTGGCGCCGATGTCGAACAGTTTCATGTCCAGAAAGATGCGCTTGCCGTGGTCCTGCTTCAGCTCGTTGGCAAGGGCCAGCCCGCCGCCGGTCAGCATGCCCAGCCCGATCTTGTAGAACGACACCGCATCGCCGATCTGACCCGCCAGTTGCAACCCGGCCAGGGCGTTGGGCACATCAAGGGCGACGATCAGGCGGTCTTGGTCGGTGGTCATGGCAGCTCTCCGGGTAGGTATCGTGCCGGGTTTACCGGCCAGAGGCAGGTGCAGCAAGGCCAAGAATATTTACAGCCCGGTCCCCGCCATGCGATAGCAGCTGCCGAGGAAAGTGAGGCGATATGGTTTCCTATGTGGTCTCTGCGCCGCGCAGCGGCATGAACTGGCTGCGCTATTGTGTCGAGCATTTCCACGGCGTGCGGACGCCGGGGAAGACCTCGCTTATTGCGGTCGAGGATGACCCGAGCGAGGCGTTCCAGCGGTCGCATGACGCGCTGAACCTGACCAAGCGCCGGCAAACCGGGGTGTGGCAGCGGCTGGACCCTGCCGCGATGCAGGATGCTCGCGTGGCGCTGATCTTGCGCGATCCTCTGGAAACCTATGCCCGGATGTCGAAGCGGGCCCTGCACAGGTTCAAGTGCTATACCGGCAACATCCAGTTCTATGCGCGCGCCAATGCCCCGCATAAGGCGGTGTTCTATTATGACGAGCTGGTCTCGGATCCTGATCGCATGGCCGACCTGCTGGAATTCCTGGCCATTCCGGTGGCCGAGGGCCGCGAGCCCCCCACGCGCCGGCAGATCGCGGATGAATGGGAGGAACTGGGTGCACAGAGCCGGTCGCAATATGATGTGAAACAGGCCGTGGGTGGCGGTTCACAGACCAAGGATGCGCCCGGAGATTTCAAGTTTCATCAGCGCGGCCTTAGCGACTGGCACAAACGCCGCGCGTGGCGCTTTGTGCGGGGTCGGCTGTCGGACGCCGAATTTGCCCTGCTGGACCGGTTCAACCCACCGCAGCAGATCCCGCGCCCCGGTCTGCTGGATCGGATCACCGATATCTACTAGG
Organism: Actibacterium sp. XHP0104; assembly: GCF_025751515.1. Lineage (GTDB taxonomy): Bacteria > Pseudomonadota > Alphaproteobacteria > Rhodobacterales > Rhodobacteraceae > Actibacterium_D. The sequence continues at coordinate 6,274 of NZ_JAOWLE010000004.1, read as the reverse complement.
CAAAAATCCCTGCGACATCTTCACGTTGCATCTTGAACTGGCGCGGCGGCAGCCACAAATCGGGGACAAGGCCCGAGAGGGATGTGCCGCCGGGCGGGCATCCGAGTGAGGGCGCTTAGTGAAAGGAGATACCGATGAACCTTGAGAAGTTCACGGAGCGGTCGCGCGGTTTCATCCAGGCGGCCCAGACGATTGCAATGCGGGAAAGCCATCAGCAATTGGCGCCCGTTCACCTGCTCAAAGCATTGATGGATGACGATCAGGGGCTGGCAAGCAACCTGATCAAACGTGCCGGTGGCGCGCCCGAACGCGTTGTCGAGGCGATCGAGCTGGCCCTCTCGAAACTGCCCAAGGTGACGGGTGCCGCGGGTCAGGTCTATCTGGATGCGGCCACTGGCCGGGTGCTGGACGAGGCCGAGAAGCTGGCGAAAAAGGCCGGGGACAGTTTCGTGCCGGTCGAACGCATCCTGACCGCGCTGGCGCTGGTCAAATCGCCCGCCAAGGACGCGCTGGATGCGGGGGCTGTCAACGCGCAGGCCCTGAATGCGGCGATCAATGACATTCGCAAGGGGCGCACGGCCGATACCGCCAGCGCCGAAGAGGGCTATGATGCGCTCAAGAAATACGCGCGCGATCTGACCGAGGCCGCCGAGCAGGGCAAGATCGACCCGATCATCGGCCGCGACGAGGAAATCCGCCGCGCGATGCAGGTGCTGAGCCGCCGCACCAAGAACAACCCCGTTCTGATTGGCGAGCCCGGCGTGGGTAAGACCGCGATTGCCGAGGGTCTGGCCCTGCGGATCATCAATGGCGACGTGCCTGAAAGCCTGAAGAACAAGCGCCTGATGGCGCTGGACATGGGTGCGCTGATCGCTGGTGCGAAATATCGCGGTGAGTTCGAGGAACGCCTCAAGGCGATCCTCAAGGAGATCGAGGCCGCCGCCGGTGAGATCATCCTGTTCATCGACGAGATGCACACCCTTGTGGGCGCGGGCAAGGCCGATGGCGCGATGGATGCCGCCAACCTGATCAAGCCGGCCTTGGCGCGGGGCGAGTTGCACTGCGTCGGTGCGACCACGCTGGATGAATACCGCAAGCACGTCGAAAAAGACGCGGCCCTGGCGCGGCGGTTCCAGCCGGTGCTGGTGGATGAGCCGACGGTCGAGGATACAATTTCGATCCTGCGCGGCATCAAAGAGAAATACGAGCTGCACCACGGCGTGCGGATTTCCGACAGCGCGCTGGTTGCCGCCGCGACGCTGAGCCACCGCTATATCACCGACCGGTTCCTGCCCGACAAGGCGATCGACCTTGTGGACGAGGCTGCCAGCCGTCTGCGGATGGAGGTCGACAGCAAGCCCGAAGAGCTGGATCAGCTGGATCGCCAGATCCTGCAGTTGCAGATCGAGGCCGAGGCGCTGAAGAAAGAAGACGACGCCGCCAGCAAGGACCGTCTGGAAAAGCTGGAAAAGGAATTGTCCGATCTTCAGCAACGCTCGGCCGAGATGACCGCCAAATGGCAGGCAGAGCGTGACAAGCTGGACAGTGCGCGCGAGTTGAAAGAACAGCTGGACCGTGCACGCGCCGAGCTGGACCATGCCAAGCGCGAGGGCAACCTGGCGCGGGCGGGCGAGCTGTCTTATGGCGTGATCCCGCAGCTTGAAAAGCAGCTGGCCGAGGCCGAGGCGCAAGACGACGATGTCATGGTCGAAGAGGCCGTGCGCCCCGAGCAGATCGCTCAGGTGGTGGAACGCTGGACCGGCATTCCGACCAGCAAGATGCTGGAGGGCGAGCGCGAAAAGCTGTTGCGGATGGAGCAAGAGCTGGGCAAGCGCGTGATCGGTCAGAAACAGGCCGTGACCGCCGTGGCCAACGCCGTGCGCCGGGCGCGCGCGGGGCTGAACGACGAGAACCGCCCGCTGGGGTCGTTCCTGTTCCTTGGCCCCACCGGTGTCGGCAAGACCGAGCTGACCAAGGCCGTGGCCGAGTATCTGTTTGATGACGACAGCGCGATGGTGCGCATCGACATGTCGGAGTTCATGGAGAAACACGCCGTGGCACGGCTGATCGGCGCACCTCCGGGTTATGTCGGCTATGACGAGGGCGGCGTGTTGACCGAGGCCGTGCGACGCCGGCCCTATCAGGTTGTGCTGTTCGACGAGGTCGAAAAGGCGCATCCGGACGTGTTTAACGTGCTGTTGCAGGTGCTGGATGACGGTGTGCTGACCGATGGTCAGGGCCGCACGGTCGATTTCAAGCAGACGCTGATCGTGCTGACCTCGAACCTTGGGTCGCAGGCGCTGAGCCAGCTGCCCGAGGGCGCGGATAGTGGCGTCGCCAAGCGCGATGTGATGGATGCGGTGCGGGCGCATTTCCGCCCCGAGTTCCTGAACCGTCTGGATGAGACCATCATCTTTGACCGCCTGTCGCGCGATGACATGGATGGCATTGTCGAGATCCAGCTGCGCCGTCTGGCCAAACGTCTGGCTGGTCGCAAGATCGTGCTGGAGCTGGATGCGGCGGCCAAGACCTGGCTGGCGGATGAAGGCTATGACCCGGTCTTTGGCGCGCGGCCGCTGAAGCGGGTGATCCAGCGCAGTCTGCAAGACCGGCTGGCCGAGATGATCCTGGGCGGCGAGATCATGGATGGCGACACCATCCCTGTCAGCGCCGGGGCCGAGGGGTTGCTGATCGGCGACCGGGTTGGCACGTCGGATCGGCAACCGCCTGAGGATGCGGTGGTGCATTGACGAAAGGGGGCCTTGCGGCCCCCTTTTACTTTGATGCCTCCGGCGGGGATATTTTCACGAAGAAGAAGCCAGGATTATTTCATCGAGGGCGGCAGGATGACCGCGTCGATGACATGGATTACGCCGTTGCTGGCCTTGATGTCGGCGGCGGTGACATTGGCGCCATCGACGGTGACGCCGCCTTCGGTCATGATCGTGACTTTCGAGCCTTCGACGGTGCCGGCCATCATGTTGTTGCTGAGGTCGGTGGACATTACCGCGCCGGGCACGACGTGGTAGGTCAGCACCGCGACCAGAGCGTCCTTGTTTTCGGGTTTCAGCAGCATGTCGACCGTGCCGTCGGGCAGGGCGGCAAAGGCGTCATCGGTGGGGGCGAAGACGGTGAAGGGGCCGTCGCCCTTGAGGGTGTCGACCAGGCCTGCGGCCTGGACGGCGGCGACGAGGGTGGTGAAGCTGCCGGCTTCGACTGCGGTATCGACGATGTCTTTGCTGGCCATTTCATGCGACCCCGCACAGGCGGCGGTGGCGGTCATGAGGGCGGCGCCGGTCAGGCTGAGGAAAGTTCTGCGGATCATTGTTTGGTCTCCCGTAACGTTGTGATGGGGGTGTTACGGGGGTGCCGGGCCGCTGGATCAGTGCGGTTTCAGCTTGACGACGGCCGGCCGCGCGCTAAGCCCGGCCGGCTGTCGGTTTCCAGTCACATCAATGTGACCGTTTGGGGTCAATCCTGGCCCGCGGCCTCGCGCGCGATGGTATCGAGCAGGGCCTGGACCTCTTGCATTGGGCCGTCGGGGAAGGTGCGATAGCCCACCACGGTTTCGTCGGAACCGGGGCGGGTAAAGACGAAGATGTCATAGGGGCAGAAGATCAGGTTCATGTGGTCTGCCTCCATCGCCTTGCGCGACAGGCTGGCCGAGCAGAAGCTGAAGATATCGGCCTTGGTGAACAGGGTGACATCTGATCCGACATCGGCCTTGGTGCGTTCCAGCATATCGCCGGTGTGGCTGATGCTGTCGATCACCAGCCCCTGGCCGATGATCGCGGTTTCGAGGGCAAAGACCACGTCATCGAAGCTGTCGGTGGTGGAGTAGGTGACGGCCTGGTCGGCATAGGCCGGGGCCGACAGGGCCGCTCCAAGGGTCAGTGCGCAAAATAGGCGTTTCATGATAACCTCCCATACAAAAGCCTGTCATTCAGGCTTGCCCTATCATTGCTGCGGGTTCAGTGTGCAGCAAGATACATCATGAATCATGGTGTTGGACAAACTGTCGCGGGAGGCAATTATGAGCTGGGCAGGACGTGTGTTGGAGTTTCTGGCTTTGGGGTTCGTTCTGGCCCTTGGGGTCCTGGTATTTGCGGTACTGGCCATGTTTGTCATCGACCGCACCCAGACGGGCGACGCGATCCGGCGCAATTATCCGGTGATCGGGCGGTTTCGGCATCTCTTCACCACGCTGGGCGAATTCTTTCGGCAGTATTTCTTTGCGATGGACCGCGAAGAGATGCCGTTCAACCGGGCACAGCGTGATTGGGTGTCGCGCTCGTCCGAGGGCAAGGGCAATACCATTGCCTTTGGCTCGACCCGAAACCTGAACGTGCCCAGCACGCCGATTTTCGTGAACGCCGCCTTTCCGCCGCTGGATGACCAGTTCGCCAAGACCGAGCCCATGTGCATCGGGCCCTATGCGCGGCACCCCTATAATGCGCCGTCGATCTTTAATATCTCGGGCATGAGCTATGGCGCGATCTCGCGGCCGGCGGTCGAGGCGCTGAGCCGGGGCGCGGCCGAGGCGGGGATCTGGCTGAACACCGGCGAGGGCGGGCTGTCGCCCTATCACCTGGCTGCCAATTGCGACATCGTCTACCAGATCGGCACCGCGAAATACGGGCTGCGCGATGAAAACGGCAACCTGTCCGAGGACAAGCTGCGCGCCATTGCCGCCAATCCGCAAATCAAGATGTTCGAGATCAAGCTGGCCCAGGGCGCCAAGCCCGGTAAGGGCGGCATTCTGCCCGCCAGCAAGATCACCCCCGAAGTGGCCGAGATCCGCGGCATTCCCATGGGCAAGGACAGCTTTTCCCCGAACCGTCACCCCGAGGTCGACAACTGGGAAGACATGCTGGATCTGATTCACCGCATCCGCGAGGTGTCGGGCAAGCCGGTGGGCTTTAAGACCGTGGTCGGCGCGCCCGAGCCGTTTCACGACCTGTTTCGGGCGATCCTCGCGCGCGGTATCGAAAGCGCGCCTGATTTTATCACCATTGATGGCGGCGAGGGCGGCACGGGGGCCTCTCCGATGCCGCTGATGGATCTGGTGGGGATGCCGATCCGCGAGGCGATGCTGATGGTCAGCGACCTGCGCGACATCTACGGGCTGCATGATCGCATCCGTCTGATTGCCAGCGGCAAGCTGGTGAACCCCGGCGATGTGGCCTGGGCGATCGCCACGGGGGCCGATTTCGTGACCTCGGCGCGCGGGTTCATGTTCGCGCTGGGCTGTATCCAGGCGCTGAAATGCAATCGCAACACCTGCCCGACCGGGATCACCACCCATGACCCGCATCTGCAAAAGGGCCTGGTGGTCGAACGCAAATACAAACGCGTCGCGGCCTATGCGCGGGCAGTGATCAGCGAGGTCGAGATGATCGCCCATTCGGTCGGTGTGGCCGAGCCGCGCCAGATGCGTCGCCGCCATGTGCGGATCGTTCAGCCTGATGGGTCATCGAAACCCATGAGCGAGATCTACCCGCGCTCGGCGCCGCTCTCGACCGAATCCTGACCCGTTAAGGATTTGTTCAGCCGCCCATGGCACCCTGTCCGGCAGGAAGGGGAACGCCATGGGTAGCAACCTCGGAAAGATATTCGGAATTCTGCCGCCGCCCGGCTATGAGGGGCTGATGGAACGGGTGGCCGCCCGGCTGGGGGTCAACCTCTTTACGGCGCAGCAACGGCTGGGCCTCCGCCATACCACCGTTGAACGGATGATGGGCCATTGCGCGGCCTGCTCTGATCCGGGTGATTGCCGGCGCCAACTGGCCGACCGCTCACTATCCGAACCGCCCGGCTATTGCCCCAACCGCAAGATGATCCTGGCGCTCAAGGCCGATCTTGAGGGTGGCGTTACCCGCCCCGCACCCGGAAAATCAAAAAAATGAACCGGCCCGGCGATCTGGCCGCATGCCCGATTCCGGCCCTTCGCCCCGAGTCGTCGCCTGCGATTCAGCAGTTCTGGGGGCGACTCTGTTTTGAACCCCAATATATGGGGTAAAAGCGCCGATTTTCGCCGGCTGCCAGACCATGCCCGCCGCTGCCAATTTGGCCGCCCTTTCAGGGGGCGCCAGGTAAGACTTTGAAATAAAACAAGAAATAAGATTTTTTCAAAAAGCGTCATCTTTTCTTCAAAAAGCTCTTGCGGCCTGTCGGCTCAATCCGTAAATACCCCTTCACCGGCGGCGCTGAGGCGCGGTTGGGACGCCAGCCTGGCGGTTCGGGAACGGATCTTAGGGCTAGCGGGACGGAAAAT
>NZ_JAOWLE010000003.1 GCF_025751515.1 Actibacterium sp. XHP0104 | reverse complement strand
TGCCCCATCAAAACTTCAACCTGCCGCAACTTCGAGACAATCTCTTCGGGCTTCGGTCGCTTGTTCGCCATTCTCAGTCCTCCGTTTCCTAAACATAACGGTGGACCAGTTCAGATGGGGAGGCTCACTCGAAACAGTTCCTGAAATCGACGCGAACTGCTTTGCGCTTGAGGGTGAGCGTCTAACTAACTTCATGCAAGTAATTTCAAATGTTACTGGCGATGGGCCACAACTAGAGCTAGGAAAGTATACCCTGGATGATAATGCCACCGCGTTTCTCAATGGAAATAGATTGTTCCAGAGACACGCCGTGATTGTGGGAAGCACAGGATCAGGCAAATCTTTCACCACGGCGAGGGTGCTAGACCAAGTCGCAGCCTTGGCTCATGCCAACGCCATTTTATTTGATATCCACGGTGAGTACAAAACGCTGAATGGTGGAGAGTTTCGCCACCTGCGAGTAGCCGGTCCTGGTGATCTTGGGCAGGATCACGGTCTTGATGATGGGATCCTCTATCTGCCGTATTGGTTGCTAGGATACGAAGCTATGGTTTCTCTTTTTGTGGACCGGTCTGATCAAAACGCGCCAAACCAAGCAATGGTCATGGCCAACACGATAACAGAGGCTAAACGCAAGTATCTCACCGACGGCAATCACGGGGAAGTTCTTGCCAATTTCACTGTAGACAGTCCCGTTCCGTTCCCACTTGGCGAAATACTTGGGCGTTTGAAGTATCTTGATACTGAGAGGGTTCCAGGTGCGCGAGCGGGTTCCGACAAAGCTGGAGACTTCAATGGAAAACTGAGTCGGCTTATTGCTCGCTTCGAGGCGAAGCATCTCGATCGTAGGCTAGGATTTCTATTCCAGCCACACGATGAATGTATGGAAATGGAGTGGCTCTCTAGACTAGCGCACGCACTAACCGCCAGCGGCGGGGCGCAACAAGTCGGTCAAGGTGGCATCAAGATTATTGATTTCTCAGAGGTTCCATCCGACATCCTGCCCTTGATGGTCAGCCTGCTTGCAAGGTTGGTTTTCAATATCACTCAATGGACACCCGTCGAACGCCGTCATCCGATAGCTTTGTTCTGTGATGAGGCGCACTTGTATATTCCAGAGAGAGCCGGCCATGAGGGGGTGGATGATATCTCTGTTGGCATTTTCGAGCGCATCGCGAAGGAGGGTCGAAAGTATGGCGTCGGCCTTGTTGTCATTAGTCAGCGTCCTTCGGAAGTGAACAGGACGGTCCTGAGCCAGTGTAACAACGTGGTCGCGATGCGTTTGACGAATGGCGATGATCAGAGCGTTATCCGAAGACTGTTACCAGATAGCCTGGGCGGCTTTGGTGATCTCTTGCCCGTTCTTGATGTTGGTGAAGCACTGGTCGTTGGTGACGCTAGTTTATTGCCAACCAGAGTTCGAGTAGGAGAGCCGCGCTACAAACCGAACAGCGCCACTATAGAATTTTGGGACCGGTGGGCGGGCGAAATACCCGAGTCGGATATTGATGGCGCTGTGTTGGCTTGGAGAAGGCAAAGTGCGAGGTAAGGTCTGCAACGATGGGCGTGAAAAATTCACGCTGCTGCACGGCGAAGTGGTATCAAGTTTTTCGACAGCTAATGCGGTGCTCTAGTCACACTTGCAACTTGAAAAACGGTAGCGCTGACTTTGAATGCGCGGAAGCTACGTTTTGCATGACTGACGTCCTATAGGTTCTCAGCATGCGCTAAGCACCAATGTCCCAAACGCGAGCTGCGGGCGCAGCGTTCAGATGAACGTAAGGATTTCCTAGACGGGCCAGGATCGGACAAACATCTGATTATATTGGAAGAACTGGTGCCGCTGAAGGGACTCGAACCCCCGACCCCATCATTACGAATTTTGGCGTCGGGTCGTTGCATGGAGCTGGAACTCACCACCGTCAGTCGTATAACATATTACGATTGCTTGACTAATTCAGAGCGAGCCTTTGGACGTAGCCAGATGCCGTTTCCGATTGTTTGATACACACACCCTACTAATCCCCTACTAGCGCGCAATTTGGCGCCCTACTAAGCGAGAAGAGTGCAAAAATACAGGCGTTGCGACATGCCGATAGCTTGACCACTCGAAGCTTTCGGCAAGCACTCCTTCCCAATACGCTTTGTGGTCGTCGCATTGTTTAGCGATAGCCCTCAAGGATTTTCTCAGTTGTCTTCAAATCGATTTCGTCGCCTGGTTGTAGGTCAAACCTGCGGATGGCTCGCTCCAATACTCGCTTGCAATCGATGAAGAGGTTTCTGGGGGTTAGACTTGTCGTATCCGAAATGATGAACTCCACAGATTCTTGTGAAAACGGATAGTATGTATCTGCATGCTCCGATTCATCTGTCCTGAAATAGTTGATCTGAGCCTTCAGAAACTTAAGAGCTTCGTCGTCATCCAGCATTGGGACTTCAATGTAGTTCCTTGTAAGTCGTTTCAACAAATGTTGCGGCATTACAGCTTCTAGGAGCGCTGTTGCAGCTGAGAAGCTAATCACCAGACAGAACTTGTAAGGCAAACCGTTGATAAGCTCACGAATACCATTAAACACAAGATCGCTTTCCGAAGTCTTCGCGTCAAACAAGACTTCCCCTTCGTCAATGAATAGATAAACTGACTCTACAACGTAGGTTTCATCCTTGAACTCAGTCATTAGCACGCGGAAAAAGTCCGCTAGCACTTTCGAAGCGATGAAATCAGAGTCTATTTTTCCTTCATACTCGTCGCCATCACACTTCATGTTCCCGCACATAAACTCAAAAACCTGAGGGGTTTCTACAGCTCCTCGATAGAGCAAGCGCAGCATTGGACGGTCATGAGCGGGAAACTGCGCTATTGCGGTTTCATAGCGCATTGTCTTCTCCGGGGCGCTATCAAGCCCTTCGGGAACGACCGCCTCCTTGGCCAATTCATCAACTTTGGATTTTAGCTCTTCGCACAAAGCCTCGAACTTTCCCCTACCGAGGTAACGCATGATGTACTTATAAAGCTCAAGAAAGTTCAGCTTTGTCGCGACCCGAGGTCGTTCAATATAGATAGCGATGGACTTAAAATCATCCTTGCTATTATCAACCATGGTTTTGAGATAACGCAATGCATGGCTCTTGCCAGCCCCTAACTCGCCGTGCAGTACAGCAAACTCAGTCACACCAATATCTCGGGCGCGAACCCCTTTAACGAGGTCTACTAGTTCCTCCCTAAGCTCGTCTCTTCCCGCCCAATTGTGGACTGGTCCATCGGGCACTATTGGAAATGGGTCTTGCTTGAGGTCAAATGCGTTCAGCTTCAATTCTCTTCTCCTTCACCTGCTGGCTGTCCACGTTGCAGCCAACTTTGGTATGATATTGCGCCACCGTTGTCCCTAAGACGTGCGATTTCTCTATGGCACGGTGTAGCGTCTCCGACGCCTTCCATTTCAGTTACAAGCTCATGGTTGTTTGCCATTCCACCGATCGTAAAATTTGCCGATCCAACGAAGCTCCGAAAATACCCTTTAGCGTATTCGAAGTGATACATCTTCGCGTGTAAATAGGGTTTCGACCTAATATAAATCTCAACCCCTAAAGCTGACAGTGCTCTAGCAGTATCAATAGGCAACGACGTATGGCCACCTGGCGGCCCGGTAACAATCTGAATTTTTTCGACCCCTCGCCGATTTGCAAATCGACAAAACTCCTCAACATCTTTGAACGGTTCCGGCAACTTTCCAAAATATGGAGAGCAAATCATCAACAAGGAAATCTCTTCACTCAAGGAACTTACAAACCGTCGAGTAAAATCCTTCGTGTGAAGCACATTTTGAAATGTTACGTTTGACCGCTTAGAACTGCTCATCAATTTTGTTTTTCTTGCTTTACTTTGGGTCGGTAGAACCCAATTGAACCCTTTTTCGCCGAAAACCGCTCGACTTCCGACTTACGTGATTTGAACACCTCATCTACCACTGTCTGCCAGTCATAGCTCCTTTGGTCCTTGAAGCTGCGAAACGTTATGTACTCTATCGGAAGCCGAAGGGAAGCTTGAGAAGCGTGCTTGAGCTTACTTGCAGGGTACCCCAAAACCATCACACGAACAACATCATCAATGAGGGATTGAACCTCAAATTCTTTTGGTTTCAATCTGTTAGAGTCTGCGAACCATGTATCTTCGTACGGCTCTCCTGCTTGGAGAGATATGGGGATTCCGAGCTCTGTCTGGAGCCCTTTTTGGGGGCCGAGCCAAAAGAATTCTTCACCCACTTCTAGTGATGCAATTGCTTCTCGGCCAAACCTCCGAAGCGTAGCGTTGGAACGGTCAAACATCCCAATGTCTTCCAGCCACCCTTTGCGTGGTGTCACGTGGTGTCTCGCCGTGTTCTTGGAGATGCTTTCGATCTTATATTGGCCCTTCCGCCCCTTGACTGGGGTTAGCCAAGAAATGGCGTTGGCCACTCTGTCTCTTAGAATCGCCTCCGGAAAAGCTGCGTGCAACCATTCCGTTCTTCGATGTCTAAGCTCACGCATGAATTCTTGATAATAGGACTGGATATCCTGCGAGGTTGATGACTCATAGAACTTCAAGATTGGATACAGCGCATCAGCGTCCGCTAGAAAAACTAGTTTCGCTGTGAAAAACTTCAGAAACTCGCGGTCACGCACGTCTCTTGCACCGTTCAATGTTCGCCCAAGTTCCGTTGGGGCGAGGCGCTCGAGTCGTGCATCTCTCCGCGATACGGTCTCGACCAAATCCATAGATTTGGCAAAGCTCAGAACTTCGGAACGGTATTCACCTGAAGTTCTCTTTTGGTCTCGACCTTCAGTTTCCCCGTGATCTGTTTCATCGAGAAAAGCAACTATCTCATCTCTATAGAGAGACGGATTGTCGCCAAATGCATCTAGTGTCGAAAAGATTCTGTTCAGGTCATAAGCCCCTGTCGTGTAGCCGATGTACCGCGAGAGTGCGCCGGATAGCGCCGCCTCCATCTCAGATCGGGTCCCGAATAAGCTCATTTGGGCGTGGCTCCACCATGCGCGCTCGTTCTGGGCCTGATTTTGGCGATGAAAGTCCTACCGCTTGCACCATCCGCGACAACGGCTTCTCCGGGGCCGAGGCTTCTTAGTACATCAGTCATAGATGTAGTGCGCTCATGACTAATTTCGTACTCAGCGGCAGATCGTGTGGGCATTCGAGCAACGGCAGCCGAAAGGTCGGTGTCGAAGCCCAGCATGTGTGTAATTGTTATGTCCACTTGGCTTAGAAGCTTCGAGTTGACTGCAGACGGCTGTTGAGTGGCAAAAACAAGTGACAAACCAGCATCCCTACCTCGCTTGACGTAGTCAACCAGCGGTGCGGTTGCCGGGGTTTGCCCGTCAGAAGGAACAAGCACGTGCGCCTCATCCAATACCAACCAGAGGCGGTTGGTAAGCTTTTTTGCGTCGGGCGGAGGGGGGCTGCCTGTGCGATCTGCGACCTTTCTTGCTTGCTGAACCCTGCCCATTCTATCGGCAACCAAGCGAGAAATGACACCAACGACTAACCCCCTTATCATTTCCGGTAGGTTACGCATCAGTATGACCGTAAGGCTTCCCGGTGCGAGCAAGAGGTCGATTTCGACGCCGGTTGCAGTGATCAAGCCAGTTCCGTCCAGCCCCTCCAATCTCCACCTGAGTCCATCAATCGTCGACTGTTGGAAACCCGACAGCTCGGGAGAGTCCACACAGTTTCCAGCCAAATCACCGGGTGTTCTTTTGCCATAAATAGAAATCAGAGTTAGTAGCGCCTGCCCCATAGCGCTAAAGCGTTCGAGTTCCAGAATTGCAAGATAGTCTGACGTCGATAGCTGTTCAGATGAGATCGAGAATGTTTCCGAGTTTGGTACTTCGGTATCGCTGGTTTGCGGAACAAGCACCTTGACGTTTGGAACTAGCTTCGGCTCCAACCCCCACTCAAGAAGATCGGCGAGCTGATCGCTGTCAGCCTCTACCGATTGGCTGGGCTCATATGCCAATGTCCAGAATTGGTCTTGAACATCAAAGACAATGGCAGAATCTGTTATCCTTTGCTCGTCAGTTGATGCCGCGCCAAATACACCTTCCAGCCAGACGCCTAAATCAAAGCTTTTTCCACTTCCGCGACTACCAAATATTCCGACTACGTGCGGGAAACTGACATCACAGTACACCCCATAGTCCAAAATGTTCGATGATTTCCCTTGCTCAATCACTTTTCCTAAGAATGCGGTTCTGTTGTCACCACCCGGCCTAGCGCCAATCAAAACCCGCTTCTGCTTGCTATCAATGTTAAATGTGTTGTGGCTTGATGTTCTAAATCGGGTGGTTGAGAAAACCTTCTTATACTTCATTCTGCATCCAATCTGGAGTTTTGCCTCACCTGCGGTGCGCTACCCCGCCTTAGCAGTATGGTTTGCTTTTGTTTCAACATTGGAAGCAATCTCTCGTAGGCAGCGGTGGCGACAACCACGGCTGTGTTTCGGGATGCTGCCAAATTTCGTAGGCCCTTGCAAACGGCATGTGTCGTGTACTGATCAAGAGCTTCGCAAAAATTATCGATCAGTACGACTTGAGGCTTTGAGAGCATGGTGAGAGCAAGCTGTAGGCGATACTTTTGACCTGAGCTCAAGCCAGACACAGGTCTGACGAACAGTTGAGGCTCCGCAAGCCCACAGCTTGCGGCAACTCGTATGAAGGCTTCGACGTCGCTACTCTTAACATGGTCCAAAGGGCATCTTTCGTTATCGATTTCGGCCATGGTATCAACCTGCACACTGCCCTTTAAGTCGCCAGTCAGGTGGACCGAAGTACCGTCCACTGAGAATTCTCTTTCCAAACTTGAGCTGGACTTCATAGCCTCGAGAAGTAGAGTTTTTCCCGATCCACTCGCTCCGCAAACAAGAGAAATGCCTCCACGCGGCACTTCTAGGCTGAAAGGCTTGACAATTTCCGCTTCAAAATCTGCACCGACAAACCCGAACGCGTCTTGAACGGTTCTGGCTCGCGTAGATTGCGACATTGGGGTTTTTACAGATGCAGATAGGTCGGAAAACTCAATGACCGTTTTGGATTCACTCGATGGATTTAATTCTTTCGACTTGGTGAACCCAATCACTTGAAAACGATCCGAAACATACTTTTTGGCTTTGGGTGTAAGGCCCGAAATATAACAAGGCTTTGGCCTCCGATTTAGTCGGTACAATGCTTCCCATGTCTCCTGATCCAACTCCGCAGGATCATATTTCAGAGATGAAATCACATCATCAAAAGATCTTTCTCCACTTTGCATGTGCTTGAGTAGGGTGGAAGCGTAACCGCGCTGCATGGTCATTACCCCGCCGCCGCCTTGGGGCATGGCCTTCACACCCTCAGCCGAAAGGGCTTTTCTTACAAGGTAGTTCATATCTTTCGAAAGCCGATGCTCGTTACCCTCGGTTTTCCCCATTAGGAAAAAGTCCTCATCGACAAACGGATAGTAGTTGAGCATGTCGGCTGTGATTTCGATAAATCGTGGCCGAAAACCTCCGTAGTGCCATTGCTTGGCGGAATACTCACGCGCAGCGCAAATAAGCGGACGCGCTAAACCGAGGCCGCGAACCTCAGGATGAATAACGAACCTAGAAATCCGGCAGATCGTATTCGAATAGGCCTTTGAGGCGGCCCTATCCCACGTATTCCACGTAATACCTGTCTCATCCCAGAAAGGCGCGTTGAAAAAAACTCGTCTTGCCGAATTAGCTATCATGCTGGATGAGATTTCGATGAAACCAAGTGTCGGAGGAAGATCCCAAACTTCACTTGTGGCTATTAGGGGTACAACCCGACCCGCGCCCCCTCCCCCCCTATAGTGAAAGTTCTTCAGTTCACTGAATTGAGAAAGCTCCTCGGCGGTTTCAACCTCCTTCAAGGTAATGTCGACTTCTCGAGCACCAACCAGCACTTTGGATTGGGCTTTCCAAGGCACGTCGATCCGAATCCAGGAGTTGTCCTGCTTTGCCAGAACTTCCAGTCGTGTTCCGTCCGTCCGTACCTCGTCCCCTTTCCCTAGAGGGAGAAACCTGCGGGTAGACAAAGTTTCCCCTGAATCAAACTTGAACTTGGCTTCTCTAGCCGTTGCTGTGCGGTTGACTATCTTGTGTAACTTAAGACCAGCCATCATATTTTTTTTATTCGTTTTCATTGCTGGCTCTCTCTAAGTCCACTTGCTCTTACTATACCGCCGTTCGGGAGGTCACGCCAGGCCGAAATGACCACTAGGTACTAATCACCCTTTCCGTCGCGGATAGCTCAGACTTCACCACTCCTTCGTCCGTGCGTGCGATGCGTAGCCTTTTCGCAAACTCGCTCGCAAACTCATGCCAATTCCTGAGCAGCACATTGGTTTGAGCGGTCTTTCATTCTCTCGTACATGGCCGGAAATCCTATCATAACCCGATGAAAAGTCGAGCTTTTTCTCTGGATGTGCTTAAAATGATTTGTGGTCAGAAGGAGGGTCACAATGCCAAGCCTACGTCTTACGCGCCGCGCAGTCGATGAAGTTCCGCATCCCGCGAGCGGTCAGGTTTTCTATCGCGACACCATGCTTTCCGGCTTTGGGTTGCGGGTCGGGGCCAACTCCAAGGTGTTCTTTGCCGAAGGGCAGGTGAACCGGCGCACGCGGCGGGTCACGATTGGCCGGGCCGATGTGTTTGCGCCGGAGATTGCCCGCAAGAAGGCGCTGGTCATTTTGGGAGAGATGGCCGAAGGGCGCGACCCCAATGCAGAGAAACGCAAGGAAAAGCGAGAACGGGTCACGGTGGAAATGGCCTTCGACCGTTTCTTCGAGGCCCGTAAGGCGCTGTCCCCCAACACGGTCAGCAACTACCGCCGGTCGGCGCATCTGTACCTCAAGGCGTGGCGCAAGAAGGAGATCAAGGAAATCACCCGCCAGATGGTTCTTAAGAAGCATCAGGAGATTGGTAAAAAACACGGCGAGACCACCGCCAACAATGTGATTCGCCACTTTCGTTCGGTCTACAATTTTATCTCCGCCACGCAGGACGACTATCCGCCCAATCCGGTGCAAATCCTGACCCAAGCGCGGGCATGGTTCAAAGAGCGCCGCCGCCAAACCGTTGTGACCGCTGTCGATCTGCCCGCGTGGTGGAAGGCGGTTATGGCGGAGCCGGATTATTCCCGGGATTTCCTTCTGACCGCTCTGTTCACAGGCATGCGCCGCAGCGAAGTGATGCAACTGCGCTGGGAGAACGTGGACCTCTCGGCCAAGACCCTTCACCTGCCGACCACCAAGAACGGCGACCCGCTTACCCTCCCTCTGTCGGAGTTTCTGGCCGACCTGCTGGCTCAACGGCGCGAGGCGAACCAAGGCTCTTCTTGGGTGTTCCCCGGACCGGGTCGTACCGGCCATTTGGTCGAAACCAAGAAGTTCCTTCTGCGCGTGTCGGCCGGGTCCGGCGTCAACTTCACCCTGCACGACTTGCGGCGCACCTTCATCACCATCGCCGAGAGCCTCGACGTGCCCTACTACGCGCTCAAGCGGCTGCTGAACCACCGCACCAATGGGGACGTAACCGGCGGCTATATCGTGGTGAATGCTGAACGTCTGCGCGAGCCGGTCGAACTGGTGGCCAAGCGCATCCTGGAACTGAAAGAACCACGCGACTGACCCTCGGGTGACCCCACCCCATCGAGGGCACTCAGAGCCATGGGTGCGATAGCCATTCCGGCTCCGAAGGAATCCGGGCGCATCCCTGAACATAGAAAAGACGAAATTCATGTGTTTAACCGGTGATCGTCCGGTTGCGCCTTCGTACGCACACGCGCATCATTTCGGGCATTTATGCCAGGGAAAAATGAAAGGCGCTTCATGATAGATACACCAAAAGATGACGACTGGTGGGTTCTCAGCAAGCATGTCGATGAGCACGACTGGCGGGGAAGCGTTCTTAGCAACGCGTTTGTTGACGCAATGCTACTAGCATTCATCCGAGCGCATCCGCTGATGGAGAAAGGTGGCAACATTAGCGAAGCGGACCGCCTCCGTGATGCTCGCCGCGCATTATTCGGCATTCCAGCGGGAACGCGCAACAAGTACTACGCCGACTACGCCGCGCTTAGAGATATGGCTCTAGGTTATGTTGCCGACCGAAGTGGAGAAATCCCAGCCGATGAGCATGGAACATACGTCTGCCAACCAGAAGAGATCGACTGCCGTTCGCTCAAAGACCTTGCTTTGGGTGCATTGGAGAAAGGGCTCGCAAATGGGGGGCGAAAGGAAATTGGCACCTGCGAAAGCTCTGTGAAGCGGCTATCGCGGAAGTTCGTAAGCGAATTCGACGAACTTATTCGATTCGCGGAGGACGACAGCGGAGTTAAACTTATCACGGATAAGACGCGCCAACTCCAGGTGCTGCTAGGACCGACATCCGTACCGATGAGCTTAACGTCTGATTTCATTAGGGATTTAAAGGGGATAGTTTAGATCCTTGGATTAATCTCGTAAACACCGGCAAATAAGTGACCACCGAAAAAATGAAAGGTGGTCAAGATGACTCTTACAAAAAACCAACTTCTTACAACCAAGCAGCTGCCGGATATCACCGGTTTCAGCGTAAGTTATTTCGAGAAAGGTCGCCATCTTGGTTATGGCCCACGCTTTCTCCGTTCTAAGTCCGGTAGCCGCACTGGCAAGGTTCTATATCGGCGGATCGACGTCGAAAACTGGATGGCCAACTTGGTCTGCGACCCGAATGGAGGCTCAAATGCTTGATATTGGGAGCAGATCGAGGTCCGTTGTGGAGTTGGTGCAGCCAATAGCAGAACTTGGAAATCCATCACCGCGTTCGCCTCATTTCCGGAAAGGAGTGAAGTGATGATCTATCCAAATGAGTTTCAACCCAGACGACCAGATCGTGATGAAGATGGAGAGCTACTTTCCTATCGAACCTATATATCTAGGCCAGATGCCCAGTACGATGTATTTGATCTGGCGAATGCTATTTGCCAAACGAAGTTGTATCGATGGGTAAAGACTGAGTTCGTGAATGGTACGCCAATAGCAGAACTGCACGCATATCTATTCTGGGACCAGCCTTTGGTTTCCAAGAGACACCTTGGAGCAACAATTCTTCAGGCAGTCGCGTATGACCCTCGTAAGCTCAAGGCAAAGACCAAGGATAATCCAAGAGCCTGCATGTACTATTGCTTTAGGAACTCAAAGGACCTTGAGTACGGTCTGGAGTGGATGATCTCAATGTGGATCCGCCGAGTAGTTTACGGTGAATCCCAACAAGAGGTTCAAGAAGCGCTGGACGAGCTAGCCGACTGCGAAGAACACAATCTCAAAGGCCTATTCTGGCAACCAATGCTGGACCTTGCTGATATGTCAGCTTTTCCAACTTTCAATTGGAGGGACCTGTGGGCCGAATATCAACTTGAACCACAGACCCCAAGAGCAGAAGCATCAAAACGGCCAGAGTTGCGCAGCTTTGAATAAGTTGGGTTTGCTGACAGTGAGACCCAAAAGTGACTTTAGTTGGGTCTCACTACCCAATGTCTAGTTTTGATCGTATTTCTACCAAAAAGGGTACGCCGCAGGGCAAATTCTAGTGAAGTCAGCCGTTTGGAGGAAATTTTTGCAAGCCATTGTTATTATTATACTAAACTATAATTAGTAGTATCATAATACTAATGGCAATAGGCTCTACTACCTCCTGCCCCAGGTAGCAGCACTGCGGCTTGCACCCTGAAACAAGTGGTGTCAGCCGATATTTACCATTTACCGATGCTTGTGCGGAATTTTCTGCAACAAAAACAGTAGTTTGGTCTATAATCGACATAAACAAATTGTGCTCTACTAATAGTTCCGCCCCCACTTACCCTAACTGCGACTACATCAGGGCATCACTGACTGATAGGTCATGCGAGAAGGCATTGAAGCCAAGAGCGAATGGCTCAAGCTTCGGTGGGTGAAATGTCGGATATTTGCTATCCAATTCTTGACTGCGGCGTACCAGATGAAAATCTATGTGGATCGGGTAAAGTCGTGATGGTAGTCCTCGTCGTGTGGCATATCCCTTTCTCTGCGAGAATTGCAGCGCCCGCACAACACCATGATATGCCGATCTTCAGGGGCCATCATCAACTCTCAGCTATAGCCCCCTTCAACTTAGATCCTGGCAACATCAATCAGCAGGTGCAACGCTACATTGAAGCTATGCGGGGTGCTTACTGGGCAACCTGCGGGGGTGGGGGTGCCCAAAGGGCAGCACTGCCCACAGGCGGACGCCTAAGGACGTGTGGTGGTGCATTTTGGGCTTACCCTTGCACATCCAACGTCAGCGTCCGCCAACTTCCACGCTCGGGGAAGTACTTGGTCGTGCCGGTGAATGTACCGCGTATCATCGCGCCGAAACCATTTTGGGCATCGAAGTGACCGACAACCTGATAGATGCAATTTCCCATGTTCCGCGTTCCAGTACCGAAGCGATCCGGAAACTCTGCTGTCGAGGACGCGCGCAGCGACCGGCGCACATCTTCTTGGATCATGACATAGGCCAGCGCAGTCTTTTCGTCCGAACGTTCGGCAAGGTGTCATTTCGGCCGACACCGACCGCTTGCGGTGGGGTTACTACGCCCCGAGACTGGCTCTTTCTGCCAATCCTACGCGCAGCCTAACCCGGATGTCTGATAATCGAAAGCGCAAACGTCACCTTGCAGGCTTGCCGAAGGTGTTGATTCCAGTGCTAAATTTTCGGAGGTGGTGGAGAAGAATGGTGCCGGTGATAGGACTCGAACCTACGACCCCATCATTACGAATGACGTGCTCTACCAGCTGAGCTACACCGGCATTCTTCTCTTTCCGCGGCCCTACTATGGCCCTACTAGCTACTGCGCGACTTCTCTAACTCACTGGTCTCAAACGTCAATCGCGGATGGACCCGCTACTTACGAATGACGTGCTCTACCAGCTGAGCTACAGCGGCATTCCTCTCTCGCGGGGCCGGTCTTGCTGACTGGCCGTCGCACGGCGATCCTTTAAACCGTAGGTTTGAAACGCGCAAGGCGCAATCAGTTGCTGCGTTGCACCCTGGCGCGTGGCTTTGCGGCTTGCATGCAACGTCTGACCCCTGAAACCCAAGCGAAAACCCGCGGTTTGGCAGGCCCCGTGGTCTGTTCTTGATTTTAATAGACGATCGGTCTATTAATTCGGAATGACAGAGAATCGCCCCCCCAAACGCGGCCGTGGTCGCCCGCCCAAAGACGAGGCCCAGCATCGTGCAACGATGGAGCGTCTGGTGAATGCCGGTCTGGCCGTGCTGACGGAAAAGGGCTTCTCGGCAGTCGGGATCGACGAGATCCTGCGCCTGGCCGAGGTGCCAAAGGGGTCTTTCTACCACTATTTCGACAGCAAGACGGCCTTTGGCTCAGAGCTGATCGACCGCTACTCGGAGTACTTCGTCATCATGCTGACCCGCTGGTTCACCGATGACAGCCTGACCCCGCTGAACCGGATGCGCGCTTTTGTGGCCGAGGCCATGCATGGCATGGCGCGCTATCAGTATCGGCGCGGCTGTCTGGTGGGTAATCTGGGCCAGGAGATGGGCACCTTGCCCGAGGTTTTGCGCGGCCAGCTGACCGGTGTGTTCGACACCTGGCAGGCGTTGACCGCCGACTGTCTGCGGGCTGCGCAGGATACGGGCGAGATCGCCCCGCACCATGATTGCGACCGCCTGGCCGCGCTGTTCTGGATCGGATGGGAAGGCGCCGTTCTGCGCGCCAAGCTGGAACGCCAGCCCGAACCGCTTGAAATTTTTGCCGAAGGATTTTTCGCCATGATCGGCGCCCGGCAAGACCGAAACCCCTCGTCCTGAAAATCTGGCGGCGCAGCCGTCACAACCCGGAGACAACCAATGACCCAAGCAGACCAGGCACCTATCAGCCGCTTTCCCGTGCCGGCCCTGTCGGAGATGCCCGAAGACATTCGCACCCGGCTGGAGGCCGTGCAGGAAAAGGCGGGGTTCATCCCCAATGTCTTTCTCGTCCTGGCGCACCGCCCCGACGAATTCCGCGCGTTCTTTGCCTATCATGATGCGCTGATGGACAAGCCGGGCAACCTGACCCATGCCGATCGCGAGATGATCATCGTCACGACTTCGAACCTGAACCAGTGCCAGTATTGCGTGATCTCGCATGGCGCCATTCTGCGCGTGCGGGCCAAGAACCCGCTGGTCGCCGACCAGGTGGCGGTGAACTATCGCAAGGCCGACATCACGCCGCGCCAAAAGGCGATGCTGGATTTCGCGGTCAAAGTGTCTCATCACGCCTATGAGGTCACGGATGCCGATTTCGAAACCCTCGCGGCCCACGGGCTGGATGCCGAGGACGCCTGGGATATCGCAGGTATCACCGCCTTCTTTGGCCTGTCGAACCGCATGGCCAACGTGACCAACATGCGCGCCAACCCCGAATTCTACACGATGGGCCGCTAAGCCCTGATCCGGGGGGCGGCAACCTGTCGCCCCCCGGCCAAATTGTGAGATGCCTGAAATTATGTTAGTGAGTTATCACTAACTAAAGGCGCATCCCATGACTCGCACCCGAAAAACGGCCGAGGAACGACAGCAACAGATCGTGCAGGCGGTGCTTGATCTGCTGCCGACCACGCCTGTCGAATCCCTGTCGACCACGGTGATTGCGCGCCAGGTCGGCCTGACCCAGGCCGCCATTTTTCGTCACTATCCCACCAAGAATGCCATCTGGGCCGCGGTCTTGAACGAGATCCGCAAGCGCGCCCGCGGCTCGTGGGACGAGGCCCTTGCCGGTGCCACCACGCCGCTTGACCGCATTCGCGCGGTGCTTGCGGCGCAGTTGACGCTGATCACCGAGTTTCCCGCCATTCCGACGCTTTTGTTCACCTCGGGCCGGGTCGAGGCCGAAAAGGATATCCGCCCGGTCCATCTGGCGGTGATGCGCGATTTGCGGGTGCTGTTGGTGGCCGAACTGGGTGCGGTCCGTGCCGAGGGGCAGGTGAGCCAGCCCGCCAGCGATCAGGATTGCGCCGATCTGTTGATGGGGCTGATCCAGGGTACCGTGCTGCGCTGGACGCTGACAGGGCACGGATTTGACCTGGTGGCCGAGGGCCGCCGTTTGATCGACATACAGCTGTCGCTGTTCGCAAAAGGAAATCTGCGATGACCCGAAAACGCGCCTTGTGGATCGTACCGCCGCTGGTCGTCGGCGTGGCCATCGCCGCCATTCTGGTCTCGCGCGCCGGGCCGCCCGCCCGCGTCGAACATGCCGAGCGGCAGGTTACCGCCCGCGTCAGCGTGGTTACGCCCACCCCGATCCGCCCGGTCGTGCATGGCTTTGCCGAGGCCCGCCCGGCCCAGCAATGGGATGCCGTGGCCGAGGTGGCCGGCACCATCACCTATCGCCATCCCGATCTGGAAACCGGCAACCTGATCGGTGCCGGCACGCAGGTGCTGACCATCGACCCCACGCGCTATCAGGCCAACCTGGCGCAGGTTCAGGCTGATATCGCCGCGCTAAGCGCCGAGGCGCAGCAGCTGGCCACCGAAGAGCAAAACACCCGCAGCATTCTGGAGATCGAACAGCGCCGTCTAGATCTGGCCGAGTCCGACCTGACCCGCGCCCGTGATCTGGTGGCGCAGGGCACCGCGTCGCAATCGCGGCTGGATGAACAGGAACGCGCGACCCTGCAACTGCGCCGCACGGTGCAAGAGCTGACCAACACGCTGGGCCTGATCCCGGTGCGTCAGGCCGCGCTTGAGGCCCGGCTTGCCCGCGCCAATGCTGCGCAGCAAACGGCGCAGCATGACCTGTCGAAAACCGCGATCATCGCGCCCTTTGACCTGCGCGTCGGCCCCGTTGGCGTGCAGGAATACCAGTTCGTGCCCGCCGGGCAGCGGCTGGTCTCGGGCGATGGATTGGCCCGGATCGAGGCCACGGCCCATATCCCGGTCGAGGGCCTGGCCCGCCTGATCGGCGCGGCCAGCGGCGGCACGGGTCTGAACGCCACCGATCTGACCGCAACGCTGGATCGGATCGAGGCCCGCCTGACCCTTGCCGGCGATTACAGCCAGCACTGGCAGGGCCGTGTGCTGCGCGTGGAAAACGCGCTGGACCCGCAGGCGCGGTCGGTGCCCGTGGTGATCGCGGTTGAAGACCCCTATGCCGGGGCGAACCCGCCGGTGAAACTGCCGCTGGTGCCAAACATGTATCTGGTCGTGACCCTGACGGGCCCGGCGCTGGGCGATCGTATCGCCATTCCCGAGAACGCCGTTCACAACGGTCAGGTCTATATCCGAAACGCCGACGGGCGGCTGGAACTGCGCGGCGTCGATGTGGGTTGGCGGCAGGATGGGCTGGCGATCATCACCGGGGGGCTGAACGCGGGCGATGCGGTTATCCTCGACGACATCACCCCCGCGCTGCCGGGCCTGTTGATCACCCCGGCTGAGGCCGCGCAATGATCGGCTGGTTCACCCGGCACCCCACGGCGGCAAACCTGCTGCTGGTGCTGATTGCGGCGGTGGGCATCATGGCCGCGCCGATGCTGAAACGCGAAACCTTTCCCGATTTCCGCCCGACCGAGGCCGAGATCTCGGTGATCTATCGCGGGGCCGCTCCGCAAGAGGTCGAAGACGCGATCTGTCGCCGGATCTGGGATGCGGTCGAGGCTGTGGAATACCTTGACGAGCTGACCTGCACCGCCCGCGACAATGCCGCCCGCGCCGTGGCCACCATGGCCCCCAAAGGCGATGCCGGGCAGTTCGTCAACGACCTGCGAACCGAGCTAAGCGCCATCGACGATTTCCCCGATGACGCCGACCCCGCCACCGTGCGCCGTCTGCACCGCACCGACATGATCGCGATGGTCGCGGTTGCGGGGGACGCGCCCGAGATCGCGCTGGAAACCTACGCCGCCGGCTTGGAAACCACACTTGCCGCGCTGCCCGGCGTGGCGCGGGTCACGGTGTCGGGCTTTGGCACGCGGCAATTGCAGATCACCGTGCCGCGCGCCGTTCTGGCCCAGCATAACCTGACCGCCGCCCAACTGGCCGCGCGGATCGAGGCGCAAAGCCTTGACCGGCCACTGGGCAGCCTGGAAACCCCTGGCCAGGACATCACCATGCGCCTGGTGGCCGAGCGCCGCACCCTGGCTGAGCTGGCCGATATCGTCATCCTCTCGCGCCCCAATGGCAGCGAGATCACGCTGGGCCAGATTGCCGGTATCGAACAGGCCTATAGCCCGGCCGAGGAACAGGCCTTTCTGGACGGCCAGCGCGCGGTCTACCTGCAGATCGACAAATCGCTGGATGCCGATGCGCTGACCGTGTTCGACACGGTCGAAAAGGTCATCGCCGCCGAGGCCGAAACCATGCCCCCCGGCCTGCGCGTCGAGGTGGTGCAGGACATGACCGGCATCGTGCGCGACCGTCTGGCCATGCTGGTGCAGAACGGGGTGATGGGCCTGGTGCTGGTGCTGCTGGTCATGAGCCTGTTTTTCCGCCCCGGCTATGCGATCTGGGCGGCGATGGGCCTGCCCGTGGCGTTCTTGGGTGCCTTTGTCGCGATGACCTTGTTCGGCCTGTCGATCAACATGATCACGCTTGTGGCTTTGCTGATGGCGATCGGCATCGTGATGGACGATTCCATCGTAATCTCGGACGCCATCGCCACCGCCCATGCCCGCGGGGCCTCGCCTGCCCAGGCGGCGATAGCGGGCACCTTGCAGGTGATGCCGGGCGTGGTGTCATCCTTCCTGACCACGGTCGCGATCTTTCTGCCGCTGTCGTTCCTGTCGGGCGAATTGGGCGCGGTGCTCGAGGTGCTGCCGATTGTGCTGATCGCCGCGCTTTTCGCCAGCCTGATCGAGGCCTTCCTGATCCTGCCGCATCACCTGTCGCACGGGTTGCGCCATGCCTCGCGCCCGCCGTCGAAACTGCGCCAGCGGTTTGACGCGCGGTTTGAACGCTTTCTTGAACAGGGCGTCGGGCGGCTGGCCGATCTGGCGATTGCGCGGCGCTATTTCGTCACCGGGATGGTGATCGCGTTGCTGATCGTCACCGTCGGCGTCATGCGCGGCGGCTATGTCAAACGCGAGGCCCTGCCCGAGATCGACGGCGACGTGATCGAGGCGCGCATCCTGATGCCGCAGGGCACGCCGCTGGCCCGCACCGCGCAGGTGACAGCCCAGGTCGAGGCCGCGCTGGCCCGCGTCAACGACACCCTGTCACCCGATCAGCCCGGCGGCGCGCCACTGGTGCAATCGGTGCAGACCCGGTTCAACCGCAACCTAAGCGCCGGCGAAACCGGCCCGCATGTGGCCACGGTGTCGGCCGATCTGCTGGGCGCCGGCGCGCGCCGCACCACGCTGGATCAGCTGACCACCCTGTGGCGGCAAGAAATCGGCCCGGTGCCCGGCGCCATCGCCATCACCCTGACCGAGCCGGGCTTTGGCCCACAGGGCACGGCGGTGGAAATTCGGCTGTTTCATCCCGACCTGGATGTCCTAAGCCGCGCCGGTGATGCCCTGCTGGCCGAGGCGCAATCCTATGCCGGGGTCTATAACGCCCTGCACGACCTGCGCCCCGGCCGGCCAGAGCTGCGCCTGACCCTGGCCCCCGGTGCGACCGGTCTGGGCCTGACCGCGCAAGACATCGCCGCGCAGATCGGCACCGCCTATCTGGGCCGCATCATCACCACGGTGCAGGTCGGCGACACGGCCTTTGAGATCACCCTGCAACAGGCCGATGCCGACCGTGACAGCATGGATGACCTGACCGAATTCGAGATCCGCCTGGCCGATGGCACCGCAGTGCCGTTGTCGACCGTGGCGCGGCTGGACCACGCGCGTGGCTGGGCCTCGGTTGCCCATGTCGATGGGCGGCGCACGCTGACCGTGTCGGCCGATGTCGATGGCCGCGTGGGCAATGCCGATGCGATCGTGTCGGCGCTGGCCAAGGGCTATCTGCCCGACCTGATCGCCCGCACCCCCGGCCTCAGCGCCGAGATCGGCGGGCAAAGCGCCAATTCGGCCGAGACCGTGGGCTCGATCCTGCGGGGCTTCGCGATTGGTCTTGTGGGCATCTATGTCATCCTGTCGTTCCAGTTCCGCAGCTATGTCGAACCGGTGATCGTGATGCTGACCATCCCGCTGGCGCTGGTCGGCGTGGTGCTGGGGCACAAGCTGATGGGATACAATATCTCGATGCCGTCGATCATGGGGGCCGCCTCGCTGGCCGGGATTGTCGTGAACAACGCCATCCTGCTGGTCGAGGTCATCAAGCGCCACGCCGCCGAGGGCATGGATCTGGCCCGCGCCGCCGGTCAGGCCAGTCGCGAACGGTTTCGCCCGATCATCGTGTCGGTCAGCACCACCATCGCCGGCATGATGCCGCTGTTGCTGGAAACCAGCACCCAGGCCCAGACGGTGAAACCGCTGGTGATCTCGGTCGGGTTCGGGTTGCTGGCGGCGACGGTTCTGGTGCTGCTGGTGGTGCCGGGGCTTTATGCCATTCTGGGCGATCTGGGCCTAAGCCGCGCCGGGCGCGCCGCTAGCCCAGATCGGCAAAGCCGGTATCCTTGACCGCCTGCATCGCCACATAGGTCGATGAATGCGCCACATGCGGCAGGGCGGAAATCTGTTCGCCCAGCACCCGGCGATAGGCCCGCATATCGGTCGTGCGCACCTTGAGCAGATAGTCGAAATGCGCGGCGATCATATGGGCCTGTTCCACCTCGGGAATGCGCGCAACCGCATCGTTGAATGCCCTTAGCGCGGCCTGCCGCGTGTCGCTTAGTTTGACCTCGACAAAGGCCACGTGATCCAGTCCCAGCCGCACCGGATCGACCAAGGCGCGATAGCCGGTGATCACGCCTTCGGCCTCTAGCCGCCTCAGCCGAGCCTGCGTGGGCGATTTCGACAGCCCGATCCGCGCTGCCAGATCGGTGATCGAGATTCGCCCGTCCTCGGTCAGGGCGGCCAGGATCTTGCGGTCATATCCGTCAAGGTGGGGCTGATCGTTTTGCATGAAAACCCGTCCGACAATTAGCCATTTCGGAAATCATATCGCACCAACTCGGGAAAAACGAACATCAAATGCGGGTTATATTGGGTGAAACGACACGAGGTGCCCATGATGCGTTCGCAGATCGACACACAGACCTATACCGACGAAACCGCGCTGTTGGGCGCGCTGGTGCAACAGGCCGCGCTGGATGACGCGGCCCGCGCCCGGATCACCGCCCGCGCCGCCGAGCTGGTGCGCCGCATCCGTGCCCAGTCGCATCCGGGTTTGATGGAGGTGTTCCTGGCCGAATACGGCCTGTCGACCGATGAGGGCATCGCGCTGATGTGTCTGGCCGAGGCCCTGCTGCGCGTGCCCGACGCCGAAACCATCGACGCCCTGATCGAAGACAAGATCGCGCCCTCTGACTGGGGCCGGCATATGGGGCATTCGACCTCGCCGCTGGTCAATGCCTCGACCTGGGCCTTGATGCTGACCGGCAAGATCCTTGACGACCCGCAGCCGGGCCTGGTGGGCACCCTGCGCGGCGCGGTGAAACGTCTGGGCGAGCCGGTGATCCGCACCGCCGTGTCGCGCGCGATGAAAGAAATGGGCCGCCAGTTCGTGCTGGGCGAAACCATCAAATCCGCGATGGATCGCGCCGCGAAAATGGAAAAGCGCGGCTATAGCTATTCCTACGACATGCTGGGCGAGGCCGCGAAAACCGCCGAGGACGCCGCCCGCTATCACCGCGCCTATAGCGACGCGATTGCCGCGATCGCCCGTGCCTGCACCCATGACAATATCCGCGATAATCCCGGCATTTCGGTCAAGCTGTCGGCGCTGCATCCGCGATACGAGCTGGCCCATCGTGACCGGGTGATGGCCGAGCTGGTGCCGCGCCTGACCGAGCTGGCCCTTGCGGCCAAGGCGGCGGGCATGGGGCTGAACATCGACGCCGAAGAGGCCGACCGCCTGTCGTTGTCGATGGATGTGATCGAGGCCACGCTGGCCAACCCCGCGCTGGCGGGCTGGAACGGGTTCGGCGTGGTGGTGCAGGCCTATGGCAAGCGCGCCGGTGCGGTTCTGGATTACCTCTATGACCTGACAACCCGGCTGGATCGCAAGATCATGGTGCGGCTGGTCAAGGGCGCCTATTGGGATACCGAGATCAAGCGCGCCCAGGTCAAGGGCGTTGCCGGGTTCCCGGTATTCACCACCAAACCCGCGACCGATGTCAGCTATATCGCCAATGCGCGCAAGCTGCTGGCGATGACCGACCGCATCTATCCGCAACTCGCGACCCACAACGCCCATACCGTCGCCGCCGTGCTGGACATGGCGACCGACCCCACCGCGTTTGAATTTCAACGCCTGCATGGCATGGGCGAGGCGCTGCACGATATCGTTCTGACCGGCGAGGGCACGCGCTGTCGCATCTACGCTCCCGTCGGCGCGCATCGCGACCTCTTGGCCTATCTGGTGCGACGCCTGTTGGAAAACGGGGCGAACAGCTCTTTCGTGAACCAGATCGTCAATGACGAGATTCCGCCCGAAGAGGTCGCGGGCGACCCCTTTGCCGCGCTGGGCGTCACGCCCGCCGCGATTGCGACGGGCCCCGACCTGTTCATGCCGCAGCGCAAGAACTCGGTCGGGTTCGATCTGACCGATATTCCGACGCTGGCCCGCATCAATGCCGCGCGTGATCCGCTGCGGCGTGAAACCTATGCCGCCGCGCCGCTGATCGCAGGCCCCGCGCGCCCGCTAGACCCGCAGCCGGTCACCAACCCCTTTGATCCCGCCGACAGCCCCGGCACCGTGGCCGATGCCAGCCCCGAGGATGTCGAAACCGCGCTGGCCGCGGCGCGTCCGTGGCAGGCGCCGCGCGCCGACCGGCAGGCCGTGCTGAACCGCGCGGCGGATCTCTATGAGGAAAACTTTGGCCCGATCTTTGCCATTCTGGCGCGCGAGGCCGGCAAATCGCCCGCCGATGCCGTGGCCGAACTGCGCGAGGCGGTGGATTTCCTGCGCTACTACGCCGCCAACGCCCCCGAGACCCCGCCCGCCGGGGTGTTCACCTGTATCAGCCCGTGGAACTTTCCGCTGGCGATCTTTACCGGCCAGATCGCGGCGGCGTTGGCGGCGGGCAATGGCGTGCTGGCGAAACCGGCCGACCAGACTCCGATCATCGCCCATCTGGCGGTGCAGCTGATGCATCGCGCCGGGGTGCCCGACACGGCGCTGCAACTGCTGCCCGGGCCGGGCACGCGCGTGGGTGCGGCAATCACCTCTGATCCGCGCGTGGCGGGCGTGGCCTTTACCGGGTCAACCGCGACGGCGCTGCGTATTCGTGCGGCCATGGCCGATGGCCTGGCCCCCGGCGCGCCGCTGATCGCGGAAACCGGCGGGCTGAACGCGATGATCGTCGATTCAACCGCCCTGCCCGAACAGACCGTCACGGCGATTGTCGAAAGCGCGTTTCAGTCTGCCGGGCAGCGATGCTCGGCGCTGCGGTGTCTCTATCTGCAAGAGGATATCGCCCAGAACGTCGTTCACATGCTGCAAGGCGCCATGCAGGAACTGGGCCTGGGCGACCCGTGGAACCTGAGCACCGATTGCGGCCCGGTGATCGACGCCACCGCGCAGGCCGACATTCAGGCCCATGTCGACCGCGCCCGCGCCGAGGGCCGCTTGATCCACCAGATCAAGGCGCCCACCACCGGCACCTTTGTCGGCCCGGCGATGATCCGGGTGGATGGCATCAATGATCTGGGGCGCGAGATCTTTGGCCCCGTGTTGCATGTCGCGACATTCGCCGCCGATGAGCTGGATCAGGTGATCGACGACATCAACGCCACCGGATACAGGCTGACCTTTGGCCTGCAAACCCGCATTGATGACCGGGTGCAGCACGTGACCGACCGCATTCACGCCGGCAACATCTATGTGAACCGCAACCAGATCGGCGCAATCGTGGGCAGCCAGCCCTTTGGTGGCGAGGGCCTGTCAGGCACCGGCCCCAAGGCGGGCGGGCCGCATTACCTGCCGCGATTTGGCGCCAACCCGCCGGTGCAGGCCGCCACGGAATGGGACCAGAGCGCGCCGCCGAAAACCCTTGGCCCCGCCTCGGCCCCGCCATCCGCGGTCAGCCTGAACCTGCCCGGCCCGACCGGTGAATCGAACCGCCTGACCATGACGGCGCGCCCGCCGGTTCTGTGCCTCGGCCCGGGCGCCGACGCGGCCGCCGATCAGGCTGCCACGGTTGCCCGACTGGGCGGTGCCGCGATCCAGGCCGCCAGCGCGCTGAACCCCGAGGCCCTGACCACGCTGGCGGGCATTTCGGCGGTGCTGTGGTGGGGTGACGCGGCCATGGCGCGGGCCTATGTGCAGGCGCTGGCCGCGCGCAAGGGGCCGATCGTGCCGCTGATCACCGGGCGGCCCGACGCCGCGCATGTGCTGGCCGAACGCCATGTCTGTATCGACACGACGGCCTCGGGCGGAAACGTGGATCTGCTGGGCGGGGTCTAGGGGTCAAGCCCCAACCGCCGCAGCATCCGCCACCAGATCAGCTTGTATTTCTTGACCTGCCGCTTGTTGGCGTGGGGCCAGGGGATGTTCGGCACGGGCACGCCCAGAAAGCCGCAGATTTTGTCCCAGTTGACCTCGCCCTTTTCCAGCTCGAGCGAGATGAAATCATCGGGCCGATCGGCGAAATAGGCGCGCACCTCGGCATTGTGGCGGTCATAGCGGGCCAGCCAGTCTGCCTCGTGCCCGATGGGGAAGGGCGAGCCGTAGATCAGGTTGTGAATCTGGTTCGGGAACGTGTTGAAATCATTCGTAGCACTGTTCAGCCACGCATCGCTGCCGCGCGAGATGTGAATGAATTTCGACCCCGGAAAGGCGGCGTCCAGTTCGCGATACAGCACCGGCCAGGGCGTATCCTGCGCGGCGTCGAAATCGCGCATCACCTCGATGGCGCGCTGTTCGACCTCGGCCATGGTCAGACCGTCTTGGTGGGCCATGTCGCGGAACGGGTAATAGCCGGCAACGCGATAGCCCAGCTTTTCCAGCGCCAGGCCCAGCGACGACGTGCCGGTCTTTTGGAACCCGATACAGAATACCTTTTGCGATTTCATTGGGTCTCTTGCTCTAGCATGTCGATGGCCTGCGCAATGGCGTGACAATCGGCATGAAAGGGTTGCAGCGAATAGGCCAGGAAGGGCTGGCCCAGCTCATAGGCGGGGGCCACATGTTCGGGGCGGATGCGCCCGCGCACGCCCATCCAGCGAATGCCGCATTGATGCGCCATCACGCGGTAGACATCGGTCATGTGGCCGCAGGGAAACAGCTCGATCAACCATTTCAGCGGCGCGTCGGGCGCCAGATACAGCAGCGGCGCAAGCCCCGCGCCATGAATGGCGACGATCTCTTCGGCCTCTTGGAACAGGCGGAACTGCTGGGCGGGGGTCAGATCCTCGGCGTAAAGCTTGGTAAAGCCGCGCTGCGCCAAAAGGGCCTCGACCTCGGCCTCGTTTTCAAGGGTGCGGGTATCCTGGCGCGACAGGAACACCTTGCGCGGCAGGCCCTGATCGGTGCCGCCCAGAATATCGGCGCGGGTCAGTGCCTCGGTCGGCCAGGGCAGCGTGGCCCAGTCGCGGCGCGCGGGGCGGATGCCGGTCCATGGCTCCGACGTAAAGTTGATGCCCTGACCCTGCACGGTGTCGTCGGTGCTGAGGATGCGCAGGCCGAACAGGGCGGCCACCTTGGCGATATAGCCGGGCGTATTGCCGGGCAGGATCAGGCACAGGTCGGCCGGGCTTAGCCCCGCATCATCGCAAATGCGAAACAGGATCGGCAGGTGGTTGTTCAGGAAATGCGCCCAGTTCTGCGGCACGTTCAGCCGAAAGTCGATCAGCAGCGCATCGTCGACCTGCTGCACCGGCACCTGGCCCATTCGCATCAGGCTGCGACGGCGGGGCTGCGCGACCGAGGCCGATACCGGCCCCCGATGATAGCCGAGCCGCCCGCCCGCAACCGTCTTGGCGGGAAGCAGCACGATCTCGCTATCGGGCACGAACCGGTCGATCAGGTAAGACCGCGCGGTGATCAGCCGGGCCTCGGGGCAATGCAGCGGGGCAATGTCGATCTGGGCAGATGGGGGGGTGATCACGCGGGGCCTATCCGTGTTGGCCGGCCCGGCGCGGGCGGCGGTGGTGCACGACCTTGGGCGGCGTGGATGGCGCCCGGTCGCGGGGGGCGGCCGGTGTTGGCGCGGCAGGGGTCGCCGCCTGTCGTGACTGGGCCATCCGCGGGCGCACAAGAGGTTCCGGCGCGACTGCCACAGCGGTTTGATACCGACCGAACACAGCCCCCGCCACCAGCCAGGTCACGGACGTGATCGTGGCATTGGGCACCAGGTCCAGCATCGCAGCCGCCAGCACGATGCTTAGGCCCGCGGTTTCCATCGTCACCCCCAGCTTGCGCCGGTTCAGCGCCATCAGAATCATCGGCAGGCCCAGCAGAGCGAACTGCGCGATGTAGCCCAGCCAGCCATGCACGCCGATGATGATCACCCAATAGCCGTCCGAAGTGCTGATCGTGTTGCCCTTTTCGTTCGACACGCGCGGGCGGCCCCAGCTGCCCCAGCCGGCCAGCGGTTTCTTGTTGGCCCGCTCCAGCAGCAGCTCTTCGTTGTCGAACCGGTATTGCAGCGATTGCGCGCGCTGCGCATCGATCGAGGCGGCGAAATTATACAGCTTGTTCGTCGGCACCAACCCGGCACCGCGCAGCATCGGATAGGTCATCACCGTGCCCGCGATCACCGCCGCGATCAGCAACTGCCCGCGCACCCCGATGAACAGGATGACCGGTGCGAACATCACCGCCAGCAGGAACGCGCCCAGCGTTTTTGACAGCACCAGAACCCCGAACAGATAGGCCCCGAACAGCAGCCAGCGCAGCGCCGGTTCCTTGTCGCGGCGCGCCCGCCACAACGCCATCGCCGCGAGCACGGCCATACATTCGAAGATACCCAGCCACAGCCCGTGGTTCAAAAACACCTTGGGCCGCCAGCCGCCGCCACGGGCGTGCTGGGCGATAGAGTGCTGAAAGAAGCCGTAGACGTGCTTGTTGACGAAGGGGCTCATCCGCACCTCCCACAACACGAACAGCGAATACCCCAGCGCCGCCAGCACCAGAACGCGCAGCAACAGGCGGTGGCCGTCATCCGTGTTCAGAAAGCGCCGTCCCAGATAGAACGGCAGCATCGTCACCATCATCGCCCCGATGATCGAGAACGTGTCATACATCCGCAGCCCGCGGATGAACTTGTTGCCCTGCTCGACCGGGTCGCCATTGGTCATGACCGTGATCAGCGGAGTCGCGAACAGCAGGATCGTCAGCCCCCAGAACAATAGCTTGCCACGTTGCGGGTCAAAGGCGAACGGGCGTTCGGCGGGCTGGGCGGCGGCCCGCAGCGGGGTGCGCTGCGACATAACGATGAACATGCAGGCAATCGCCGCGGTCACGCTGGGCACGAATGTCTTGTCGATGGTCGGGAACATCGGCAAGTCGATCCCGGTGCGCATCGGCAGCAACAGATAGCCCGCGACGATCGACCAGATCAGCGCGCTTTGCAGCGACATCCTGCGAAACAGGATGATCACCACCAGCGGGTAGCCGAACAGAACAAGGTTGGCGAAAGTATTGGGCATGGTTTGTCGCTAGGGCCTTTCGGCGGGGTTACTCGGCAAGAACTGGAACGCAGGTCGTCCCTGACGGTTTTACCCTTTTTGGTTGCGGTGCAAAACCTTGAACGGCTAAGGGCGCGGTTTTGTGACATAGCGCCCTATCTCTGCCCGACAATGGGGCGCTTTGCCGGGCATTGTTTCGCCCACGCGGCCCAGGGCTTTACGAACTTGGCCGGGCGTCACTATAGTCGCGCCACCTGCGCCCAACGGGGGCGTGACTTGTGTTTATTGACGGAATCGCTTGTGTCATCGCCCTCCGATCCTGCCCCGCACCACCGTGTCGTGATCTCGGTCATCAATTACCGCACCGCCGGGCTGACCGTGCAATGCGCCGAGTCGGTTCTGCGTGATCTGGGCGACCATGACGGCCACCTTGTGATCGTCGACAACAACTCGGGCGATGGGTCTGCCGACGAGATCGCCGCCTGGATCGACACCCGCCCTGACCGCGATAAGGTCACGCTGGTGCGTTCGCCCAGCAATACCGGCTTTTCGGGCGGGCATAACCAGGGCATCGGTGCGCGCTCGGCCGACTATTACCTGGTGCTCAATTCCGACGCGATCGTGCAGCCGGGCTTTTTCACCGCCATCCTTTCGGCCGCAGACGCGCAGCCCGAAAAGGGCCTGTTCGCGCCGCGCATCGACTATGACGATGGCAGCCAACAGATCAGCTGTTTCCGTTTTCACAGCCCCGCAAGCGAGCTGATCCGCGCGGCCCAAAGCGGCCCTGTTTCGCGCCTGCTGGGCGCGCGCCGGGTGCCGCTGACCATGCCGCCCGCGCCCGATCAGATCGAATGGGCCAGCTTTGCCTGCATCCTGCTGCGCGGCGAGATGGTGAAACAGCTAGGCCCGATGGACGAGGGCTATTTCCTCTATTTCGAAGACGTCGAATACTGCTTTCGCGCCCATCGCGCGGGCTGGCGCATCGCCTATGTGCATGACGCCGTGGCGGTGCATTTCCGGGGCGGCAGCGGCCCGGTCAAGGCGCTGGCCAAGGCGCGCAAACGCCTGCCGCCCTATTACTACGCCTCGCGCACACGCCTGTTTCGCCAGCTTTACGGCCCCACCGGCCCCTGGCGCGCCAATATCGCCTGGAGCATCGGGCGCGCGCTGGCGCTGACGCGGGCATTGCTGGGCAAAGGCGTGCCGCCGGTGCCCGACAAGGAACACCGCGATATCTGGACAAACGCGCTGACGCCGCTGGGCGATCGCCGCGCGGTCGAGGGATAGCCATGGCCCTGCCCGATTTCATCATCATCGGCGCGATGAAATGCGGCACCAGCACGCTGGCCGCCCAGATCGGCGCGCAGCCGGGTCTGTTCATGACCGACCCGAAAGAGCCGAACTTTTTCTCGGACGACGATGTCTATGCGCGCGGGATGGGTTGGTATCAGGCGCTGTTCGACGCCGCCGCGCCGGGCGACATTCGCGGCGAGGCCAGCACCCATTACACCAAGCTGCCCACCTATCCGCAGACCCTGCCGCGCATGCAGGCTGCACTGGGCACGCCCAAGCTGGTCTACATGATGCGCAACCCGGTAACGCGGGCGGAATCGCATTACATCCATGAATGGACGATGGGTGTGATCACAACCGATATCGACACCGCCATAGATACCCACCCCGAGCTGATTTCCTATGGCTGCTACGCCCGTCAGATCGCGCCATTCATTGATGCCTATGGCGCCGAAAACCTGTTTGTCACCAGCCTTGAGGCCATGAAATCCGACCCCCAAGCCACGCTGGAACAGGTCTGTGCCTTTCTGGGCCACACGGGTGCCGTGCAGTGGCAAGAGGAACAGGCGCAGATGAATGCCTCGGCCGAGCGCATCCGCCGCTTTCCGCTGCATGGGCTGCTGATCGACAACCCCGTCGCCGCCGGGCTGCGCCGCGCGCTGGTGCCGCAAGGGCTGCGCGACCGGATCAAGAAATCGCGGCAGATGCAGCAGCGGCCGCAGCTGTCCCCGGCCTCGCTGGCGCGGCTGCACGCGGCCTTTGCCGAAGACCGCACGCGCCTGCACGATCTGCTGCCGGGCCGCGCTGACCTTGACCGTTGCTATCCGTTTCTGACCGATGGCTGACCCGATCCGCATAGGCGCGGTCATCATCGGCCGTAACGAGGGCGCGCGGTTGGTCGGCTGCCTGAACGCCGTTCCAGAAATCGTCACCCGCGTGGTCTATGTCGATTCCGGGTCGACCGATAACAGCGTGCAGGCCGCCTCTGACGCCGGGGCCGAGGTCGTCAACCTGGATATGACTCAGCCCTTTACCGCCGCCCGCGCCCGCAATGCCGGGTTCGATCGTCTGATCGCGGGTGGGCCGGTCGATTTCGTGCAGTTCATAGATGGTGACTGCGAGCTTCAGCCCGGTTGGGTGGAAACCGCCGCCGCGTTCCTGATCGAAACCCCCGAGGCCGCCGTGGCCTGTGGCCGCCGCCGCGAACGCTTTCCCGATGCGACGGTTTACAACCGGCTGTGCGACTGGGAATGGGATACGCCCGTGGGCCGTGCCAAGGCCTGTGGCGGCGATGCCTTGATGCGGGTCGAGGCGGTGCAACAGGTGGGCGGTTACAACCCCGATCTGATCGCCGGCGAAGAGCCCGACCTGTGCGTGCGGCTGCGGGCCAAGGGCTGGACAGTCTGGCGGTTGGATCACGAGATGACATTGCACGACGCCGCGATGACCCGGTTCGGCCAATGGTGGAAACGCGCCAAACGCGCGGGGCATGCCTTTGCCGAGGGGGCCGCGATGCATGGCGCGCCGCCCGAACGGCATTGGGTGGCCGAAACCCGCCGCGCGCTGTTTTGGGGAGCGGGCATTCCGGCGCTGATCGTGCTGGGCGCGCTGGCCACGCCGCTGGCGCTGTTGGGGCTGGTGATTTACCCGGTGCAGGTCATGCGCCTGGCGCGGCAGCACGGGATGGAACGCGCGTTTTTCCTGGTGCTATCGAAATTCCCCGAGGCGCTGGGCGCGCTGGAATATCACCTGCGCCGCCTCACCGGAAAACGTCGCGGGTTGATCGAATACAAGTGATCACTCGCCCGCCGCGGCGCGCAGCAGATCCCAGTGCGGCGTTCCGCGAACGGCGTTCAGGCAATCGTCGAAATTCTCGATCACCTCGCGCACCGGGGCCTTGATGATCTTTTTCATCCGCTCGTTGGTCTGCATGTCGCGCACGCCCAGAAAGCCGAACACATCCGACATGATCTGATGCCGCGTGGCCTGATCGGAAAACAGATCGTCATAGCGGATGGTCATCACCCGGTCCGTGGGCAGGCGGTCGAGCATGGCCTGCAGCTCGGCGTTTTCGTCCTCGATATCGGTCAGCAACTGGCTAATGCGCGCCGGGTCAAGCCGCAGCGTGCGCTTACCCGCCCTGCTGTCGCGCCGCACCTCGATCACTCCGGTCGCGCCCAGCATGGCGTTCGAAATCATCCGGTCGACCACGTTGTCGCGTTGCAGGCCGATCACCTTGATGTCGGGCCGCGCATCCAGATAGCCCAGCAACCCGCAGCGGCGGAAATTCAGCGAGAAATCCTTGACCCCAAAGGTTTTGACCTCGGCCAGGCGTTTCGCGGCACCGGCCTCGCGGCCCAGCATCTTGCGCGCGGATCGCACCGAGTTGGCCATGGCGCGAAAGCGCGGCGAATACATGATCCAGTCCAGATAGGCCTCATTGCCGCGCGGCATCAGTGGCAGGCGCTTTTGCAGTTTGCGGATCGTGTTCCAGTCGCCCAAGACCTCTCCGAAATTCAGGATCTCGGGGTTCTGGTTCATCATGTCGCGCAACGTGTTGCTGCCGCTGCGACCCAGGGTGAGGATGATGTGATGCTCCATCCTTAGCGCCCCCGTGTCCAGTCGGACGGCGCCGGACGCAGCCGCACCGCGATATGCACCAGCGCGTAAATCACGAATCCGGCCGGAACAGTGACGAAAAGCCGGGCCAGACCGGCGGCGCCGATATGGCCCTTGCCTTCGCGGTCGGGCAGGTCGGGGTATTTGTGATGGATCTCTTGCACGCCGGCATCCTGGCGCTTGCGCACCCGGATCAGATTGCCCAGCCCCTCGACCATCGGCCAGTGATAGCGGGCGGGCAGCTCGATCCGTTCGTCCGGGGTGAACTGCATCCGCACATAGGTGTCGTCAGAGATGATGTCGGGAAACGCACCCCAGCGCGCCCGCCCGGCGCGGTTGACGGCGAACAGCCCGGCCCCCACGGCACCGCCTTTGACAAAGGGCAGGCGGGTCCAAAGGCTGGCATATTGCCGGGTCACCCAAGTGCGCGCGGGCATCACCTGCAACGTGCCGGTGGCATAGCGCGGCGCGTCGGTATCCAGCGCCTGCGCCAGCTGCGCCAGCAAGGGCGGGTCGCAGCGCACATCGGCATCCAGAAACACCAGCACCCGGCCCGTGGCCATGGCATCGCCCGCGTTCAGCGCGTTGATCTTGCCCGGCGTGGGCACCTCGATCACCTGCAAGGCCCAGCCTCGGGCGGTGAAATCGGGCCCCAGGCTGCGGGCCACATCGGCGGTGCGGTCGGTGCAGGCATTGGCCGCCACGATCACCTCAACCCCGCCCGGCACGTCATCCTGCGCCAGAACCGCGCGCAGGCAGTCGGCGATATAGGCCTCTTCGTTGCGGGCCGCGATGATCACGCTAACCGGAACTTCGGCACCTGGACGTGGGGGATCTGCAATCATAACTGCGGCACAAATGATGGACTGACGTCACAGGTGCCACGGGGATTTACCTCAAGGCAAGGGATCAGGTGGAAATTTCCGCCAAAAGATGTTTTTGGGCCTTGGCCGCGTGAAATCCGCCTTGTGCTATTGCAATGGACCTTTTGCTCTCGCAAAACTTGGGCTGTTACGGGTTAATTAAAGGTTTCACTTTATATGACAAAGCACAGTCGCAGTGCCCTGATCGGCCCACGCATGTCTGGCAGGATCGAAGCCGCCCGGACCATCTTGTCGCAGATCGGCGTTGATCGAACCTATAGCAAGATTTTCGCCATAGGCATGAACAAGACCGCCACGTCGTCGATTGATACTTTGTTCGCATCCCTGGGCGTTCCGCGCACCTTGCACGGAGAACAATGGCGCCCTGCCGCGCGTAGTGACATCATCCGTTCATGGCGGGCATTCACGGATGGCCCCCCCGAGGATTTCAAGGGGCTGGACCAGACCTATCCGCGCTCGAAATTCGTTTTGAACACGCGCGATCTTTCGGAATGGTTGGACAGCCGGTTTCAGCACGTAACTGGGCGGCAGGAAGAGGGTCTGCTGGACCCCAACAACCACTATTGGCGCCCTACCGCCGAGGCGGTAGAGCTTTGGGTGCGCCACCGGGACAGACATCATCTGGAGGTTATGGAGTATTTCAAGGATCGCCCGAATGACCTCTTGATCGTGAACTTTATCTCCGACCCGCAGGCGGCAGCCAAGATCGCGGCCTTCCTTGGGAAAAAGCCCCCGGCCGAAAAGCCCTATACCCGCTCGACCAAGAAAACACGCGACCATGGCGTGCTGGTCAATGCCGAGATCATCGAATCCGTTCTCAACAAGATGGGTATCCCGCAAGAGGAATGGACCAACGATTTGTATTGCCCCAGCCTGTCGGGGCAGCAGCCATTTCCAGCCCGGACGGCGGATAATCCGTGACAAGCCTGGCACATCGCCAGCCCCTTTATGCACGCCCAATCGGCGTCAGATTCAAGTGATATGACCGCCCCATGACGAATATTGCAATCATAGGCACCGGGTTCGTGGCCGACCTGTATATGCGGTCGCTGGCCACCTTTCCCGATCTGCGGCTGGTCGGCGCGCATGATACCCGCCCCGATGCGCAGCGCCGGTTCTGCGATCACTGGAAGGTGCCGGGGTTCGATACCCGCGACGATCTGCTGGCCGCGCTTGGCGCTGACGGGATCGTGCTGAACCTGACCAACCCCGGCGCGCATTTCGAGGTCAGCAAGGCCTGCCTAGAGGCCGGGCATCACGTCTATTCGGAAAAGCCCCTTGCCACCCGCACCGAGGACGCCAAGGCCCTGTGCGCGCTGGCGCAGGAACGCGGGCTGATGATCGGATCGGCGCCCTGCAGCTATCTGTCCGAGGCGGCGCAGACCGTGGCCGCGGCGGTGCGCAGCGATGTGCTGGGCCGGCCCCGGCTGATCTATGCCGAGCTTGACGATGATTTCATCCCGCAGGCGCCCTATCGCAAATGGCTGTCGGAATCGGGCGCGCCCTGGCCGGCCGAGGATGAATTCCGCGTTGGATGCACGCTGGAACACGCAGGCTATTACCTGACCTGGCTGATCGCCACATTCGGCACGATCCGCACGGTGGTGGCGGCCTCGGCCCATGTGGTGGCTGACCTGCTGCCGGTCGAGGATGCCGCGCCCGATTTCTCAGTCGCGACGCTGTTCTTTGAAAGCGGTCTGGTGGCGCGGCTGACCTGTTCGATCGCGGCGCCGCATGATCACCGGCTAAAGATCATCGGTGACAAGGGCGTGCTGCAGCTGGACGAGGCCTGGAACAACACCGCCAAGGTCGGGTTCCGCAAGCGGTTCGTGCTGCGGCGCAAGCTGATCACCGCGCCCATCGCGCGGCGGCTGCGGCTGACCGACGACACCCACCCCAAGGTCGGGCGCTGGGGGGCTGCGGCGATGAACTTTGCCCTTGGCCCGGCCGAGATGGCCCGCGCCCTGCAAGATGGCCGCCCCAGCCGCGTGGGTGCCGACCTGGCGCTGCACCTCACCGAGGTGACGCTTGCCATTCAGAACGCGGGCGAGGATACCGGGGCGCAACGGATGACCACCCGCTGCGATCCCGTGACACCGATGCCATGGGCGCAGCAGATCAAGGGGCAGGCCAATGACTAAAACCCTGGGGTTGGGCATTGTCGGCACCGGCCGGATGGCCGCGCGGATGATGCAGACGCTGGCGCATGTGCCGGGGGTTCAGGCGGTTGCCGTGGCCTCGGGCGAACAGGCGCGTGCCCGTGATTTTGCCGCGCGGTTCGGTATTCAGGCCGCGCTGGGCGATGTGGCCGAACTGGCCGCGCGCAGCGATGTCGATGCGATCTATGTGGCGGGCCGCACCGGTGCCCATGCCGCCGCCGCCCGCGCCGCGATCGAGGCCAGGCAGCCGGTTCTGGTCGAAAAGCCTTTGGCCGCTGGCCGCGACGACGCGCGCGCCCTGACGGACGAGGCCCGCCGCCGGGGCGTGCTGTTGGTGGAAAACCTGTGGTGCCTGGCCCTGCCCGCGTGGCGCGAGATGGCGCGGGTTGTGACATCGGGCGATCTGGGTGCGCCGCTGCACATGGATTTTGCCTTTGGCTATCCTGTGACGCGGGCGGGCTATGGCTCGGTCTTTGACCCGGCTGATGGCGGCGCGCTGCGTGACCGGGGTATCTATGGCGTGTCGCTGGCGATCAGCCTGCTGGGTAGCGTGAGCGATGTTCACACAACCCTGCGCCGCGACGAGGCCGGGGCCGATCTGGGCGCTGACCTGATGTTGCGGCACGCGGGCGGGGCCACCTCGCATATCGCTGTCGCGCTGGATGCGCTGATGCATAATTCTGCCTCGGTGTCCTGCGCCGGGGGGCTTTTGCGGCTAGAGCCGCCCGTGGTCGGGGCCGAGCGCCTGTTGGTGCAGCCCATGGCCCCGCTGGGTGCGCCGGGGCAGGGCGGCGGCCTGGGCGACCGGCTGCGCGCGATGCCCGCGGCCCGCAAGATGGCGCAGAAACGCAACGCGCTGAAACCCGCATTTCACAGCTTTGGCGCCGATCAATACGCGCCGATGATGACCCATTTTCGCGATCTGGTGATCGGCAACCGCACTGAAAGCGACCTGATCCCGCATGATCTGTCGCTGGCCGCGCAGGATGTGCTGCATCGCGCCCGGGCAGAAAAGGACTAGGCC
Source organism: Actibacterium sp. XHP0104 (assembly GCF_025751515.1). GTDB lineage: Bacteria > Pseudomonadota > Alphaproteobacteria > Rhodobacterales > Rhodobacteraceae > Actibacterium_D. Next base: position 263,175 of record NZ_JAOWLE010000003.1, on the reverse strand, counting down.
CATGCGCATCGGCTATTTCATGAACTCTTACCCGATGACCAGCACCACGTTCATCCGGCGCGAGATCCATGCGATCGAGGCGCAGGGCGTTGAGGTCACGCGCTATGCCATCCGCCCCTGGGATGCCGAGCTGGTCGATCCCAAGGATCAGGCCGAACAGGCGGTGACGCGCTATGTGCTGTCGGGCCGGGTGGGGGCGATGATCGGTGATTTCGCCCGCGAATGCGTGTCGAACCCCAAGGGCATGTGGCGTGCGATCTGCGGGCTGGCCCGGCTGATGCGTAACGCGGGCGGCGATGTGGTGCCGCATGTGGCCTATCTGCTCGAGGCGGTATCGCTGAAGCAATTCGCACAGGCCGATGGCATCGCGCATCTGCATACGCATTTCTCTACCAACTCGGCCGCCGTGGCGATGCTGTGCCACCGCCTGGGCGGGCCGGGCTATTCCTTTACCGCCCATGGCCCCGATGAGTTCGACGACTGGCACAAGTCGTCGCTGGGGCTAAAGATCCATGAATCGCGCTTTGCCGTGGCGATCTCGCATTTCTGCAAGTCGCAGCTGGCGCGTGCCTCGGGGATGGGAGCGTGGGGCAAGCTGCATATCGTGCGCTGCGGCATCGACGTGTCCGAGTTCTCCGAAACCGGCGCGCCCTTTGATGACGACGCGCCGTTCGTGTCGGTCGGGCGGCTGTGCCCGCAAAAGGCGCAGGTGCTGGTGATCGAGGCCGTGGCCCAGGTGGCCCGCACCCATCCCGAGGTGCAGGTGGTGCTGATCGGTGACGGTGAAAGCCGCGCCGAGGTCGAGGCCGGTATCCGCCGCCACGGGCTGCAAGACAACGTCACGCTGCTGGGCTGGCAGGCCAATGACCAGGTGCGCGCGCATCTGGGCCGGGCGCGGGCGCTGTTGCTGCCCAGCTTCGCCGAGGGCCTGCCCGTGGTGATCATGGAGGCCCTTGCGCTGGGCCGCCCGGCGATCTCGACCTATATCGCCGGTATCCCCGAGCTGGTCGATGACGGTTGCGGCTGGATCATTCCGGCGGGCTCGGCCGAGCATATCGCCCAGGCGATGCGCGAAACCCTAGAGGCCAGCGCCGGCGATCTGGCCGATCGCGGCGCCGAAGGCCGCGCGCGGGTGGTCGACCAGCACGATATCGAAAAGAACGCGGCGCGGCTGTTGGGCCTGATCCGTGACGCGGTCTAGGTGAAATACATCCGCCGCAGCCGCCACCAGGCATAGCCCAGCCAGGCTAGGAAAACTGCCATCGGCAGTCCCAGCGCGGCAATACCGGGCAGGCCCAGGATCCGCAGGATATCCTTGATCGGGATCACCAGCCCGTGGAACGCATAGACCGGCAGCGCCAGCCCGCCCAGCACGATCACCGCCTGCAACGCAAAGCGCATCACCCCCGGCAGCCCGGCCCAGACCCGCACCATCAGCAGCGTCGCGCCAAACAGCAGCGCCGAGAAGAAAAAGTAGAACGCCATGCCCATGCGCCCGCCAAAGAACGGCGCGCTGCGCGAGGCAAAGCTTTTCCCGGCATAGACCTCGAACCCGATGATCAGCAGTATCGCCATGCCGAACCCGCCCAGCACCAGCAGGGCCTGCCCGGCCTGTTTCATATCGCGTTGCCCGGCGAACCAATATCCCAGCGCGATCCCGGCAAAGACCAGCGACGAGGTCTGCAGATAGCTGTATTGCGCGACGATCATCAGGCGCGGCCATTCCAGCAGGCTGGGGGTGATGTCGGGCATCGCCTGGCGCGCCAGCACCAGCACCGGCCAGACCAGAACCGTGACCAGCAGCGCCCGCGCGATGACGAACCGGCCGGACAGGTAATCCAGCCACAGCCGCGCCGTGGCCAGCGCCAGCACGTAATAGGCCAGCACGTTATAGAACGACACCGCCACCAGATAGCCGTCGGGCGGCTTGCCCTGCATCCAGAACAGCACCAGCCGCACGGCGGCCATCAGCGCCAGCCCCGCCAGCACCAGCAGGAACGACGCCCGCAGCCGGCGCGAGGCGCTGGCGCGGTTGGCGGGATAGTCGGGCAGGAAGTAGTAACCCAACCCGATGCCAAAGACCGTGGCAAAGCCCTGCGTGCCCATCTGGTAGATCACCGCCAGCAGGCGCTCGGCCTCATTGGCGATGCCCAGACGGCCGAACAGCCCCGGCCCCCAATGCGAAATCAGCACCGTCAGCACCATCAGCCCGCGCGTGGCGTTCAGCGCCCAGCTTTTGACCGTCTTGTCGGGCAGGGTGGCAACGGCGGGGGTGGTCTGGGTGCCGTCTTCGATTTCCGCCACCTCGGCCAGCGGGCGGCCCTCTAGCGTGGCGCGGGTGGCGGCGCGGGAAAAGCCGCGCTCCATCACCAGGCCGATCTGCACGGCGCTAAGGCTGTCGCCGCCGGTGTCATAGAATGTGTCATGGGCCGCGATCGGCACCGGGCCGACCACCGATTGCCAGGCGCGGGCCACGCGTTGCTGGCCCTCGGTCAGATCACCCGAGGGCGCGGTTTCGGCGGTGGGCGCATCCGCGGGGGTAAAGGCTTCGCGCAGCTTGGCGCGTTGCACCTTGCCGGTGCCGGTCATGGGCAATGCGTCAACGGCCGACACATGCAGCCCGCCCGACTGGTTGATGCCGTTCTGTTTCAGCGCCAGCTCGGCCGCGGCGCGCAGTACCGGCAGGCGGTCGTGGGCGGCGGGCGCCACGGCCAGCAGCACGGCCTCGCCCCGCAGCGGATCGGCCACGCCGGTGACGGCAAACAGGCCCTCGCAACCCGCCAGAGCGACGATCTGCTGTTCCAGCTGCTCGGCGCCAAGGTTGACGCCGGCGATGTTCATCAGGTCATCCAGCCGCCCCATGAAATGCAGCGCGCCATCGCGGATCTCGCCCCGGTCCTTGGTGTGCAGCCAGCCCTCGGCATCACGCAGAGGCTTGATCGACCCGTCGCCCTGCAACAGGCCCAGCGCGACATGATCGCCGCGAATGCAGATTTCGCCCTCGGGGCCGATCTTGACCCCGGCGGGCGGGGTGGCGGTGCCGACGCTTTCCAGCTGATCAATGGGCGCGGCGCTGACATCCAGAAAGGTGCTGCGCGAGGCCTCGGTCAGGCCGTAATGCTGAATGATCCGGGCATTCGGGAAAAGATCGCGCATGGCGGCCTTTTCGGCGCCCGACATGTACTGACTGCCGATCTCGATCCAGCGGACATGCCGGCCCGCCTCGCCGATCACCTGCGGCGCGGCCAGGATCAGCCGCCACAGCGTCGGCACGGCCGAGATGGCGTTGATTTCACCGGCCAGCAGCATCTCGCGAATCTCGACCGGGTCGAACCGTTCGGGCAGGTAGAACGCGCCGCCGGCCGCCGCGATGGCGCGGATACGACCCAGACCAAAGGAATAGGTGACCGGGATGCCGACATATTCGCGCACGCTGTCATCCAGCCCCATCGCGGCGTTCAGACGCGCCACCGTGTCGGTGATGTTGCGGGGCGACAGCACGATGGCCTTGGGCAGGCCCTCGGTGCCCGACGAAAACAGGATCTGCACCGGCTGATCCGATGTCGAGGGCGCGAATGCCAGCCGCCCCCAGCCGCGCGTGTCGCCGCTGGGCCGGGTGTCGCTGACCGTGAGGCCGGTGTAGCGGCCCAGATCGATGCCCTCGCGCCGCACGGTGAAAAGCTGCCCGGTGTCGTACAGGCGAAACACCTCGGTCAGGAACTCGATCGAGTTGCGCCCCTCGACGGCGACGGTGTGCAGGGCGGTGCTCATGCCGGGGGGCCTTCGCGAAAACGGGGGAAACGGGCGGTGCGCATACGGGAAAACAACGTGATAAGGGTCGGCACAGTTATGGGTTACGCCTTGGCGGCTGTCAAAACCCGTAAACCTTAATGCCGTCAAGATTTTGGCAAAAACAGACAATAGAACCCGCCACAGGAAATTGTTGCGCGGCTGGTGTGGACAGCGCGTAATGGGTAAGCCATCAAGAAACGGGCCGTCAGGCCGGTAGCTACGGGGTATATGTGTTTTGGTGAAACAAGGGTCTCGGACGGTCGATTTCCTGTCGCTGGTGAACTGCCCCACGCAGGCCGCGCTGCTGCGCGAGATCGAAACCTGCCTGAAGGACGGGCGCGGATTTACCGTGGCCACGCTGAACCTCGACCATATCGTCAAGCTGCGCCACGACGCGGGGTTTCGTGCCGCCTATGGGGCGCACAGCCATGTTGTGGCCGATGGCAACCCGATCGTCTGGCTGCGCAAGATGGTCAACCGCCCGGTCGAGCTGGTGCCCGGGTCCGAGCTGATCGACCCGATCTGCGCCCTGGCCGCGCGGGTGGGGGCGCCGGTGGCGTTTCTGGGCTCGACCGAAGAAACGCTGGCGCTGGCGGCCGAACGGCTGGGCGCCAAATATCCGGGGCTGAACGTCGTGGCGCGGATCGTGCCGCCCTTTGGCTTTGATCCCAATGGCGCCGAGGTGGCCGATTATGCGGCCCAGCTGCGCGACAGCGGGGCGCAGGTCTGTTTCCTGGCGCTGGGCGCGCCGAAACAGGAAATCGTCGCCACCCGCGCTGCGCAGATCGCGCCGGCCTGCGGGTTCGTGTCGATCGGTGCGGGGCTGGATTTCATCGCCGGCTCGCAAACCCGCGCGCCGAAATGGGTGCGTGCCATCGCGATGGAATGGTTCTGGCGCATGGCCAGCAATCCCAAACGCCTGGCCAAACGCTATTTCGACTGTTTCGTGGTGCTGGGCGCGATGATCGGCCCGGCCATGCGTGCCCGCTCTGAGGGGGATCGGGCGGATGGCCGCTGACCGCCCCAAGGTTCTGATCGTGGCCCAGAACGCCGCGTCGCGCATTGGCGGCGAGGCCTTTCTGCCGGTCAAGTATTTCCAGATTCTGCGCCAGCGCGGCCACCCGGCCAAGCTGATCGCCCATAGCCGCAACCGGCCCGACCTGTCAGAGACGCTGGCGCCCTTTCTGGACGATGTGCATTTCATCGAAGACACCGCCTGGCACCGCAATGTCTGGCGGCTGGGCAAGCCGCTGCCCACGGCCATTCGCAAGCCGGTGTTTGGCAACATCGTCGGCCAGATCAACGAGGTGTATCAGAAACGCCTGATCCGCCAGCTGATCGCGCAGGGGCAGGTTGATGTCATCCACCAGCCGATCCCGGTGTCGCCGCGCGGGCCGTCCAGCATTCATGGCCTTGGCGTGCCGGTGGTGATCGGGCCGATGAACGGCAACATGTCCTACCCGCCCGGCTATGAGGACTACGACAGCCGCGCCGAGCAGATCTTTACCCGTGCCGCGCGCCACCTGGGGCCGCTGGCGAACCGGCTGATCCCCGGCAAACGCCACGCGGCGGTGTTGCTGGTGGCCAATGAACGCACCCGCGCGGCGCTGCCCGTGCGGCATCCGAATGTGATCGAGCTGGTGGAAAACGGCGTCGACCTGTCGGTCTGGTCGCAGCCCGACGAGGCGCCCGCGGCGGTGCCCGGCGCGTTGCGGCTGGTGTTCATGGGGCGGCTGATCCGGCTCAAGGGCATGGATTTCACCCTGCGCGCCATCGCCCGCGCCCGCGAGATGGGCGCCGATGTGACCCTGACCGTGCTGGGCGACGGTCCCGAGCGATCGGGGCTAGAGGTGCAGGCCGCGCGCCTGGGCCTGGGCGATCATGTGCGCTTTCTGGGCTATCGTCCCCAGGCCGAATGCGCGCAGCATCTGCGCCAGGCGGATGCGCTGGTGCTGGCCTCTCTGCATGAATGCGGCGGCGCGGTCGTGCTCGAGGCCATGAGCATGGGCCGCCCGGTCATCGCCGCCAATTGGGGCGGCCCGGCCGATTACCTGGATGACAGCTGCGGCATCCTGGTCGACCCCGCCCCACGCGACGATTTCGCCGACCGACTGGCCGATGCGTTTTTCACCTTGGCGAAAGCCCCCGAAAAACGGCATACTATGGGCGAGGCAGGCATTCGGAAAATCCACAGCCAGTTCGACTGGGAAAAGAAAGTGGACCGGATACTAGAAATCTATGACGCGGCGCTAAGCGGATCGTAAGCATCCGGATCGCCGCAAAAGGGCAGGCGATATGCAGCGCAAGACCGGTCGGATAATCCGGTATGGTGGGGGGCCGTCAGGCGGCACCCGCGATCATGCGAGGCGCGCGTCCTGCCCATCGGGTAGGGCTGGGCATGAAACATGAACCTCTGATCGGCGCGAACAAGGACGTCACCGTTCCGCAAGAGCTGCGCGGAAAACGCGAGGCGCTGTTCTATATTCTCAATCAAAAGGCCACGCCGGTTGATCCCGCGCCGCGGCCCCGTGTGGCCCAACCGGTGCTGATGCAGGGCGAACATGTTCCCAGCCCCGCGCCGCGCCGGCCCGCCGCGCTTAGCAACAAATCCTCCAAAAGCGATTTCGTCACTTCGCAGTGGCAAGACCACTTCAGCTTCAAGTTCTAGCGGCGGCGCCCTAGGCGAAATCCCCCCCACCTTCTGATCGATTTGGGCGGTAATCTGCCCAATTTCGGCGCCCCGCCCGCCATCGGTTGCGGGCCCAGACGCGCTTGCCCATACGGGAAGCATAACAAGCGCGTGGGGCCAGCCCCGCCATTTCAGGCAGTTCTTGGAAATCTGTGGCTTTCGTAACGGGTGACTCCGTGACGCATACCGGTTTGTGGCCGGAATGTGACCGGAGAAGGTGTGTCTAAAGTTTCCTAATAGCTTCAATTTTCGCGACTTTCGGGCCGATTGGTTCCGGGGGCGAAACGGGTCGTTAGGAGTTCTGCCGCATTTTTTTCACGAGCGCGCCGCGTTGAAACCAAACAGCTCGGCGACAAACCGACAAAACGAGGCAGATATGGACGTCCCGTCATGATGATTGAGCAGGTTACCAGCGACACTGAAAATGCGCTGTCTTTCACGATCGAGTACTATGTGCTCGACGATACCAAAGCGCGCATCCGAAAGCTGTCGGATGTCAATTTTTCGGCCGATCCGACCTTCTCGGTTGACTCGACGGTTGTAGACACGACCACCGCCTTTGATGCGATGCAGATGCCGGCGACCAATAAGCTGGCCATGCAAAGTCACGGCACGATCCGCATCACCCAAGCCGGCGAATATACCTTTTACATCACTGCCAATGGCAGCGCCGAACTGTCGATTGACGGCGTTCTTGGCAGCGAGACCATGTCCAAGTCGGGCGGCACGCAGTATCACGCGATCACCTTCCAGCTGGCCGAGGGCGACTATGACTTCGACCTGTTCTACCTGGCCTCGCGCGGCGACCCGCTGCTGACCTTTGAATGGATGGGCGCAGATACCAACGGCGAGCGTGTGCTGGTTGACGCCACGGCCTGGGCCGATCCGATTGATAATGGCGACGGCGACACGGGCGGCGAACAGCCGACCGACGGCGACACTGGTGGCGAAGAACCTACCGATGGCGGTACCGGCGGTGAAGAACCTACCGATGGTGGCACGGGTGGCGAACAGCCGACCGATGGCGGCACGGGTGGTGAAGAGCCTACCGATGGTGGTACCGGCGGCGAAGATCCTGCCGACACCGGAGCCGATGGCGGCGACCAGACCATGCGGCAGGGTCTTTATGCCGAATATCATACGATCGGTTCGTGGGTCAGCTCGATCTACAACATCAATTTCAGCGCCTTGCCCGATGCCACCGGCATCGTGTCCGAGCTGAATGTCGGTGGCAGCGATGTCGCCTTTTGGGAAGGTGGCCCGACCAACCGCTTTGCCGCCCGTTACTTCGGCGCGCTGAATGTCGAAACCATGGGCAGCTATACGATCTACCTGCGTTCGGACGATGGTTCGGCCCTGTTCATTGATGGCGAGATGGTCGTCGACAATGACGGCACCCACGGCGCGGTGACCAAGTCGATCACCCTCGACCTGACCGCCGGCGCGCACCAGATCGAGGTGCTGTATTTCGAGAAATCCGGCGGCCAGACCCTGAGCCTGGAATGGGAAGGCCCCGATTCGGGTGGCCAGCGCCAGGTGATTTCCGGCGACAGCCTCAGTGCCCTGACCATGGATGAGATGGAAACCGGCGGTGGTGAGACCGGCGGCGGCATGGATATGGGTGGCGATACCGGCGGTGAGACCGACGGTGGCATGGACATGGGCGGCGAAACCGGTGGAGGCACCGACGGCGGCATGGACATGGGTGGCGATTCCGGCACCGATGGCGGCATGGATATGGGCGGTGACACCGGCGGTGACGGTGGCATGGATATGGGCGGCGACATGGATATGGGTGGCGGCACCCATGACGGCCATGACGGCCATGACGGCGGCACCGGCTGGACCGGCACTGCCGGCAAGACCCAGGCCGAGATCGACGCCTATGTCGAAAGCGTCATGACGATGCCCGAGCACGCCATGCACATGGACGACATGACCAAGATGGTCGAACACGGTCAGGTTCTGAACCTGGTGCCCCGCAGCGGTGCGACCCATGTCGCGGTGAATGACGGCGACTGGTTCGACCCCGACACATGGTATAACGGCATCATCCCCGGCGACGGCGCCAAGGTTCTGATCCCCAGCGATATCTCGGTGCGTTACAACGGCGAAAGCGATGCCTCGCTGTTCACCGTGCGCGTCGATGGCGAACTGACCTTTGCCACGAATGTCGACTCGAAGATGGTGGTCGACACCATGGTCGTGACCCACGGCGCGCGGCTGGAAATCGGCACCGCCGACAACCCGATCGAAGATGGCGTCAACGTCAACATCGTGATCGCCAACAACGGAAACATCGACACCAGCTGGGATCCCACCCTGCTGTCGCGCGGCATCATCTCGCACGGCCAGGCCGAAATTCACGGTGCCGAAAAGACCGAATACCTGGAAGTATCGACCGCCCCCATGGCTGGCGATACCGTCATCCAGCTGCAAGGCATTCCCGACAACTGGAACATCGGCGACAAGCTGGTGCTGACCGGCACCCACAAGACCGGCTGGACCTGGGTCGGTGACCGCCTGCAATATATCGAAAGCGAGGATGAAGAGGTCTTTATCACCGCGATCAACGGCAACACGATCACGCTGAACCGCCCGCTGACCTACGATCACGACACGCCGCGCGAGGACCTGTTCGCCTATGTGGCCAACATGACCCGCAACATCACCGTGTCCAGCGAAGATGGCGACGCCACCCCGGTGAACCAGCGTGGCCACGTGATGTTCATGCACAATCAGGATGTCGATGTGCGCTTTGCAGGCTTTGTCGATCTGGGCCGCACCGACAAATCGCAGCCTGCATTCGATGTCGCCAGCCTGGAAACGGTCGAGTACGACAGCAACGTCAAGGGCCGGTATGCGTTCCACTTCCACCGCACCGGCACCGAGGATCAGGACAATCCGGCCATCGCGCTGGGCAACATCGTCGATGGGTCGCCCGGCTGGGGTTTTGTGCACCATTCCAGCAATGCCGATTTCATCTCGAACATCGCGTTCGACGTGTTCGGCGCGGCCTTTGCCGCCGAGGATGGTGACGAGACCGGCATCTGGTGGGAAAACATGGCCATCCGGTCCGAGGGGATCGGCTATGGCGCGCCCAAGGTCAAGGCGGGCGAGGATGTCGAACGTCATGATAACGGCCGTACCGGCGACGGGTTCTTCTTTGCCGGCCGCCTGGTTGAAGCGGCACATAACATCGCCGCGAACACGAACAATGGCTATGTCTGGATGACCCGCCGGTCTCCCGAGATGCCCGATGCCGACAATTTGGATTTCACTGAAATCGCCTATGGCAGCGAGAAAATGTCGGTCGACAAGGCGCCTATTCAGGGTTTCCACGATAACGAGGCCTTCGGCACCCACACCGGCCTGATTGTCATCAAGGCAGGCCCGGTACAGAAACACGATATTCGCACTGTCATGACCGGGTTCCTGAACTGGGAAACCTCGAACGGCACGGATATCACCTATACCTCGCATTACACGCTGAAAGATTTCGATCTGATCGGCACCTACAACACCGATCGCGTGGCCTCGACCGATACGGGCTTTAACTTTGGCCACCTGACCTTTGACCTGACCGTCAACGGCCTGACGATCGAGAACTTCAATGTGGGCATCGATTTTGAACAGCGCATTCAGGATACCGCTACGGACGAGGACATTGATCACAATCTGATCGACGTCGTCATCCTGAACACCAAAACCGATATGATCGGCTATGACCCCGCGCGCCACACGTTCCTGACCTCTGAGGATCTGGTCGAGGGCCGGCTGGAGTTCAATATGCAGGGCGCGACCACGCTGACGCTGAACGATCACCTGGTGTTCGATGGCATCAAGACCGACTCGATCGGATCTCGTGACCGGCAGTTCGAAGGTGACTACCAGTATGTCGACAACATGAAGGGCATCCAGGCCCTGTTGCAGCAAGAGGGCTATTACGAGACCGCCGATGGCCGCAAGGTGATGTTCGTCGAAGACTTCATCGCTGACCGCGCCACGGGCGAGCTGTATAAATTCGCCCATGTGATCACGCTGAATGCCACCGATGAGCAGCTGACCAAAATCGGCGCGATCAACAACGGCTTTATCGAGCTGGAAGGCGGCGCCCCGGTGACCGGCAATGATTACGCCGCCACCTATCAGGAACAGGCGATCGTGCTGGATGTTCTGGCTAACGACTATGATCCGGATGGTCAGGAACTGCGCATCGACGGGTTTACCAACCCGCTGCACGGCTCGCTGTATATGCAAGATGACGGCACGCTGCTCTATACGCCCAACCCCGACAAGGTCGGGACCGAGCGTTTCGAATATTGGGCGACCGACGATCACGGCCAATACACCAAGGGCTATGTGACGATCGACATCATGGCCATGGAGTTCTGATGAAACGGCCCGCCAAGGCGGGCCGTTTTCATTTCAGGTATTCGACCGACATTTCGTTCATCTGCGCGCGCAGCCGCTGATGCAGCCCACGCAGGCCCAGCTTGCGCGCCAGTTTTTCCATCAGGAAGATCCGCGCGCCAAAGCGCGAGATGCCCACGCCCCAGACATGGCGCTTGTTCTGCAAGGTCAGGGCCAGTCGCTCGACCACACCCGGCGCAGCGCCGGGGCCGGTGGGCTGATAGCCCCGCGCCAGCATCATGGCCTGCACACGGCCCTCGACCAAAGCCAGCTCGCGCGGGGTGGATTTGCGCCGCCATTGTTCCACCAGCGACACGTCGGGCGGGCTGTAGGTGGTGTTTTCGTGATAGCTCAGCATCGCCTCGGTAAAGGGCACGCCCAGAAAATCGCAGACCCGGCGCAGCGTGGTGTCGATGTCGCGAAAGAGATCCTCGTAGGTCAGGGTCAGCACTTGATCGGCGGGAAACCGCGGCGCGGTGGCATCCCAGTCGCGCTCGGTGCCGATCCAGTGCTCGACCCCGTGATACAGCGTGCCGGCCCAGCCCATGCCGATCGACGACCGCGCCACATCGCGCGGATCGCGCAGCATATGGATGATGCGAGCCCTCGGCAGCACATCCGCCACACGGCCGATATTGCGATGCAGGTTGATGGAAAGCAGTTTGCCCGGCTGCCGCTCTTGCAGCTGATCCAGGAAGCTTTCCAGCAGATCCAGCCCCTCGCAACCGGGCGTGATGGTCAGGCCCGTGGCGCGAAAGATCCGGCTGTTTTCTAGATCAGCCACGCGATAGCGCCAGCCCGTCGCATGGTTGGGGTCACGGTCGAGATAGTCGAACAGAAAGTCCATCTCGCCCGGATTGCCGATCTTGTCATGCGCGTTCAGCATCAGCCGGAACACGGTCGTGCCCGACCGCAGCGCACCGAACAGAAAGACCGGCGCGCGGTCAGAGCTGTGAGAAGGGGCGGTCATGGTGTCGTCCTGTATCTGTCAGTCAATGCCCGGAACAAAGCGCGGCAGCCGGGTGATCAGGCCATCGGCGCTGTCGATCAGACGGGCCTCGGCATCGGCCAGCGATTCATCGGGGTCGATGGGGGTGATCAGGCGCACGATGGCACTGTCATTGCGGCCATTGGTGACCTTGCCCATCATCAGATGCATCTTGGCGCTGAACATCGACGCGGTGCGCACGCCCTGCTGTTCATACCAGTAATAGACCAGCATCCGGTCGACGCCTTTCTGGATGATCGCGCGGTTGAGGGTGAAATCCCCCCCGGCCCGCAACGCCAGATCGCGCGGGGCGTCGATCTGTTCCAGCTTGGCAATCTCCCAGCCGGCGCCGGGCAGGCAGACCTCGGGCGAATGCACGCCGCCACGATCCTGGTTCTTGTACCAGGCCATGAACAGGTCGACCGAGCGGTCGCTGCCGGGCTGGCGCAGGGTGGTGGCCAGATAGTCATCGGCGCCCAACACCCGCGCGACATCTTTTTCAAGCGCGATCGACTGACCCACGTTCCAGTCGCCCAAGGCGGTGGGGAACAGAACGAACGGGTCGCGGTCGACGCCCAGGGCCTGGCGCTGCGGCAGGAACTGCCAGGCTGCGGCCAGCCCCGCGGTCAGCACCGCCGCCGCGATCAGGGCGCCCGAGGCGCGGATCAGGAACACCCGCTTGGCCTGGGTGGCAAGGCCCTCGGTTTCCAGGTCCAGCGCCTCGATCAGGCTGACACGGTCACGCCGCAGCAGCACCAATACCCAGGCCAGCAGGAACAGGATCAGCACGCAGGCGATAAAGATCACCCAGCCTTCGAAGAAATGCGAAAAGCCCTCGACGTGGTCGAGGCCATAGTTGTTGACGATCACCCCGGCCAGCGCGATCCGCACCGAGTTCATGAACACCGTGATCGGCGCGGCCGACACCAGCAGGATCGCCTTGTGCCACATCGGGCCCTGATAGAGCACCGCGAAGATGTAGGAAAAGCTGAGGATCGGGAACAGGTAGCGCAGCCCCGAACAGGCCTCGGCCACTTGCAGCTTGTATACGCCCAGGTCGATGATGTTGCCTTCGAGGAACACCGGCACATGCAGCAGCTGCAGGAAATAGACGCCCAGTTCGGACGAGACGCCCTGCAGATAGGTCGACAGGCCGTAATACAGCGCGCCGGGCAGCGGCAGCATATAGACAAGGTGCACAACCGGCGGCCAGAAATGCCGCCCCGTGCGCCAGCCAAAGCTGATCAGCAACAGCGCGCCCACGCTAAGGATCAGCGCATAGGCGACGATGTCGTCGATCTCGATCATCTTGCCGCTGAAGCCCAGCGTCAGGGCCAGCACCAGCAGCACGATCCCCGGCCAGCGGTCGGGCACATCGCCATAGTTGATCGGCACGGTTTTCAGTTGGCGCAGAAACAGCAGCAGCGACAGAACCGGGATCAGCGGCCCGTGCGAATACTCGGGCTGTTGCCAGGCTTCGAACAGCTCGAAGATGCCTTCCTGGAAAAACACCCCCGCGGCCACAAGGGTAACGATCAGCCAAAAGATGCCCGGCGTCAGGCCAAGCTTGGCCAAGCTGTCCGTTTTGGTGACCTGGCTGGTATCCGTCATCTGTCAAAGCCCACTACTATCAACACCATTGCACCGCGAACCATGGGGCCGCAGCGGATCGGGATAACCGCCCGACACCCAATGAAACCCATTTTTGCGGGCTTTGACCAGTTGCCACCCAAGGTCTTGCTGCGGCCGATCGCGGAGCTGCGCTGCGGGGGTTTCGTTAAAGTGTATTAAAATCAAGGCAATGGGCTGATTTTCGGGGCGTTTTCGGGAGGGCGTCTGTCTTGGCAACAGGGGTCACGTTCGTGTCAGCGGCCTGTAGCTGTCATCAAATGGGCGACAATCAACCGCTCGGAGGCAAAGTGTTCATGTGCCGCCTGCCGCCTCGATTCGCAGTCGCGCCACAATTGTGCCACATTTCGATCTGCCCGCTGTTGCGCATTTGTGGTCAATGCCCTGAGATCGGACGGAAAAAACGGCCTATGAGGCAACATTGCTGGCAACCACAGGTAGAATATCTGCAAATTTACGAATGGGTCTTGGAATTTGTGGCGAAATTGTGGAAACAGGTCGGACGTATATCCGTAGTGTGCCGGATGATTCCGTCTGGCTGTTTACCTCATGGGTGGGGAAAAATGATTAAGTTGAAGCATTTTGTAGTGGCCGCTCTGCTCGGCCTGTTTGCTCAGACGGCCCAAGCGGCTTCGATCGGCATCTACGATGATGCTGCGGCCATGACCGGCCTGCGCGGCACCCTGACCTGCGATGCGGGCTGCGAAGTGCTGCTGCTGCAGCCCTCGACCTACAGCGCCACCGTTGGCCAGATCTTCACGGTTCATCCGCCCAACAAGGCGACCGAGCTGGCATTCGTGAACAACAACCTGGTTCCGGGCGACACCGCCTATACGTCCTACGTCAAGGATGAGAGCCCGAAGAGCGATTTCATCACCTCGGCGCTGTACATCCTGTTCAAGCTGGGTGGCGGCAACTCGGATGCCACGTTCCTGGTGCACAACACCTCGGGCGGCAATCTGGGCCTGACCTGGGCCCCGACCAAAGGCACGGGCAGCGGCCTCAGCCACACCTCGTCGTTTGGCGGCGCAACCATTCCGCTGCCGGCCTCGGGCCTGCTGCTGCTGGGCGCCATCGGTGGCCTGACCATCGCGCGCCGTCGCAAAGCCGCCTGAAACCAGGCGCATCCTGAATGATCGAGGGCGGGCAGAGATGCCCGCCCTTTTCGCATTCCACCTGCCCGAATCGCACCACGCTTTTTCATGCCCGACCGCGCCGCGAGGCATCTTGTGAACCTTGTGAACAGTGTGTTTCGACAGGGCGCTCAGTCTTGTCTGGGTGACTGCCCGGCCGATGATGCAAGGCACAAGCCCGGACCCATCTGGCCCTAAGGGTATGAAATTAAGGCTATAATATGGCTATATCTGGGCGCAAACAGCATCACCGCGCACGCCACAAGAGGCCGGGGGTCGGCAAAGAATGATGTGCGGTACGCCTCGCAAACGCACAGAATTCATTAACTTTTTCTGAAATTTCGGGTAGTGTGGTTTGGTAATTGTAATCTTGTCCTTTCTTACCAAGCGGGGGAATTCATGAAACATCTTCTTCTTGCTGCCGCATTTGCCGTTGGTTCGGCTGCGTCGGCTCTTGCATCGCAAATCGGCACCGCGAACGTGGTGTTCATCGTCGATGAATCGGGCTCCATGGGTGGTGAACACGCCTTCCTGGAACAGATCATCCCGGATCTGAACAACGCGCTGGCCGCCGAAGGCATCACCACCACCTTTGGTGTCGTGGGCTTTGGTGACGCGAACCACGTGCCGCGCACGGTGCGCACTCTGGGTGACGCCACCACCACGGCGACCAACCTGGAAAACGACCTGCGTCTCGATGGCTTTCTCGAGGATGGCTATGCCGGCATGACCTACGCGATGAACGCGTTCAACCTGGATGCCGATGCTGTCAACTTTATCCTGGTCACCGACGAAGACCGTGACGACATCGGTGGCGCCTATGCCGGCATCACCTATGCCAGCATGCTGTCGGCCCTGTCCGGTTCGAACATCGTGCTGAACGCCGTCGTCAACAACTGGTTGTATCATTCCGACCAGACTACCCGTGTGATCGGCGTGAACGACGAGGGCGAGGCCTATGCGGCCGATGGCTCGGGCGGCTTTACCAAGTCTGCTGGCGGCATCATTTCTAACATTGATGATGGAAATACCAAGCAGGACTACTCGCTGCTGGCCACTGCAACCGGTGGCGCCGTGTGGGACCTGAACCTGCTGCGCTCGGGCGGCCTGCTGGCTGAATCGTTCGCTGCGGCCTTCATCGACATCAAGGTGCAGGAAATCAAGGACCAGATCGGCGGCACCATTCCGCTGCCTGCGGGTGGGGTTCTGCTGCTGACCGGTATCGCGGGCTTTGGTGCCCTGCGTCGCCGCAAGCACGCAACCGCCTGATCGCGATCACAGCTTAATGACAACGGCGGCCTTCGGGTCGCCGTTTTCTTTTGCGCAAAGAAGCGCACAACATCGGGCCGGTTTTACAAATTGTTTCCATTCCCGTCCTAAATGATATTTCTAGAGCGGTAGTAGCGCGTAAAGGAACCGACACACATGAGCCCTCAAAGCCCGCAAGGACCGGCCGAGCTGATAGCCGCGCGCAAAAAAGGGATGGTTTTGCTGGTTTGGGCCTTTGTCTTCAGCATCTTCGTCAACCTTCTGATGCTGACCGGCCCGCTTTACATGTTGCAGGTTTATGACCGCGTTCTGGCGTCGCGCTCTGTTGAAACGCTGGTGGCGCTGTCGGTGCTGATCACGGCCCTGTATGGCCTGATGGGTATGCTTGATTACGCCCGTGGCCGCGTCATGGCCCGCGTCGGCGCCCGCTTCCAAAGCGAACTTGACGCCCGCGTGTTCGAGGCTTCGCTGCGCCGCTCGAACGATCCCAAGGATCGCCCGATCTCTACCGCCGCCCTGCGCGACCTGGATGGTATCCGCGAGATGTTTACCTCGCCCGTGCTGCTGGCGGTGATGGATATGCCCTGGTCGCCGCTCTTTATCGCTGCGATTTTCATGTTCCACCCGGCCATGGGCTGGCTGGCAGTCGGCGGTGCGGCGGTGATCGTCGTGTTGGCGCTGAGCAACCAGATCCTGACCCAAAAGCGCGTGCGCTCGGCCCAGATCGCGACGCAAAAGACCCATGCCTTTGCCGATCAGGCCCGTCTGGGCAGCGAAGTCGTGCTAAGCCAGGGTCTGCGCAGCAACATGCTGCACCGCTATCTGCATCTGCGCAACGCCGCGCTGCGCGACAATATCGCCGCCGCCGACTGGACCGGCAGCTTTGCCTCGGTGACCAAATCGTTTCGCCTGTTCCTGCAGTCGGCGATGCTGGGCGCGGGCGCGTATTACGTCATCCAGGGCCACCTGACCGGCGGTTCGATGATCGCCGGGTCGATCCTGCTGGGCCGCGGCCTGGCCCCGATCGAACAGGCCATGGGCAACTGGCCGGTGCTGCAAAAGGCCCGCGCGGGCTGGCAGTCGCTGTCGTCATACCTGTCTGCCGTACCGCCGATGCCCCACCGCACCGAGCTGCCCAAACCCAAGGCGCATCTCAAGGTCGCGAACCTGACCGTTTTGCCGCCGGGCACCCGCACGCCGACGCTGCGCAGCCTTAGCTTTACGGTCGAGCCGGGCCAGGCCCTTGGCGTGATCGGGCGCAGCGGGTCGGGCAAATCGACCCTGGCGCGGGCGCTGTCGGGCTATTGGCCGCTTGCCGGGGGCGAGGTGCGCCTGGGCGGCGCCACGCTTGACCAGTATGACCCCGAACATCTGGGCCGCCATATCGGCTATCTGCCGCAATCCGTGACGCTGTTTTCCGGCACCGTGGCCGAAAATATCGCGCGCATGTCGCCCAACCCCGACGCCCGTGCGGTGATTGAGGCGGCAAAGCGGTCGAATGCCCATGACATGATCACCCATCTCAGCGATGGCTATGACACCTTTATCGACGGCAATGACAACACACTGTCGGGCGGCCAGCGTCAGCGTATCGCCCTGGCTCGCGCGCTGTATGACGACCCGGTTCTGCTGATCCTGGACGAGCCGAACTCGATGCTCGACTCCGAGGGCTCGGTCGCTCTGAACAATACCGTGCGCGAATTCAAGACGCTGGGCCGCTCGGTCATCGTGATGACCCACCGCCCGCAGGCGATCGCGGAATGCGAGATGCTGTTGGTGCTGGATCGCGGCGTCGTCGCGGCCTATGGCCCGCGTGACGAGGTGCTTGAAAAGACAATTTCGAACGTGCATCCGGTGCGCAAGTCGCTGGGCAGAAAGGTGGCACAGTGACGATGATCAGCAACCAGACCGCGCCGCGCTGGCCCGCCACCGTGCCGCTGGCAACCGGGATGTTCGCCCTTGTTCTGCTGATTGGCGGCCTGGGCGTCTGGTCGGTCAAGGCCACGCTGGCCGGGGCGGTGATGGCCTCGGGCATGGTGCAGGTGGAAAATAACCGCCAGGTCATTCAGCACCCCGACGGCGGTGTCGTGGGCGAGATTCTGGTCAAGGACAGTGATGTCGTCGAGAAGGGCGACGTGCTGATCCGGCTTGACGGTCGCCGCCTGCAGTCAGAGCTAAGCATCATCGATGGCCAGCTCTATGAAATCGACGCCCGCAAGGCCCGCCTGGTTGCCGAGCGCGACGATACCGAAACGGTGGCCTTTCCCGATTATCTGGTCGAGCTGTCCGAAACCAATGCCGAGATTCAGCAATTGCTGCGCGGCGAGTCGTCGCTGTTTCAGGCCCGCCGCGAGGCGCTGGGGCAGGAATACAGCCTGCTTGAAGAGCGCAACACCCAGATCGAAAACCGCAGCAACGGCATTAACGCCCAGCTCGAGGCGATGCGCACGCAGGCCGATCTGGTGAAATCAGACCTCGAGGATCAACAGCGCCTGCTGGCCCGGCAACTGACCCAGGCCGCCCGCGTCAGCGAGCTGTTGCGCGAACATGCCGACCTGCTGGGCCAGATCGGCCGGATGGAGGCCGACCTGGCCGCCATCAAGGGGGAGGCCGCCAGCAACGACATCGCTCTGTTGCAGTTGCAGGCGCGCCGCCGCGAAGAGGCCGTGACCCGCCTGCGCGACCTGCAATTCCGCGAGATCGAGCTGTCGGAACGCCAGATCTCGCTGCAAGACACGCTGTCGCGGCTGGATATCCGCGCCGCAACCGGCGGCGTTGTCTATGGGCTTCAGGTTTTCGCGGTGCAGTCGGTCGTGCAGCCCGCCCAGCCGCTTTTGTACATTATCCCGCAAGATCAACCGCTTGTGGTTTCGGCCCGGGTTGAATCCCTGAACATCGACGAGGTCTATGTCGGGCAAGAGGCCTCGCTGCGCTTTCCGGCCTTTGATCAGCGCGAGATCCCCGAAATCAAGGGCCACGTCACCCGCATCTCGGCCGACGTGCTGACCGATGAGGCCACCGGCGCCAGCTATTACTCGGCCGAAGTGGTGCCAGACACCGAGGAAATGACCAAGCTGGGGAACCACAACCTGCTGCCCGGCATGCCGGTTGTCGTCTACATCAAGACCGGCGATCGCACCCCGCTGGCCTATCTGGTCGAGCCTATGACCGTGTTTTTCGACCGCGCCATGCGCGAATGACCCGCGGCCAAGGTGGCGCAACCGCGCAACAGCTGGCGGCGCGATAAGCGCGACGGCAAGAGAAATGGAAATCGCGCGAAAAATCTGCTAAGAAAAAGAAAAGGTTCCGACCATGCCCGCGCCAACAAGAGTGCGGCACCGGGGCCGAGAGGCAGAAAAGAGCAACACCATGCGCATCGTCCATATTGCTTGGATGGCCGCCATCCTCTCCGGCTGTTCGGTCGGCGTGGAAATGGCCGAGCCGCAGATCGACCTTCCCGATCGCTATTCCCTGGTTGCCCCGATTACGGCGCCCGCGACCGCTGACATCGAGTGGTGGCGCAATTTCAATGACCCGGTGCTTGATCGCCTGGTTGCCCGCGCGCTGTCCGACAGCCTGACCATTACCCAGGCCGCCGCCCGGCTAAGCGAGGCCGAGGCTATCGCGCGCCGCGACGGGATTAGCGTGACCGGGCAGGGCGAGGTCGAGGCCTCTAGCACCACGGGCGGCACCGAACAGCGCCAGATCGGGCTGGCCGCGCGCATCGGGCTGGACAACAAATGGCGCAAACGCGCCGCGCAGCAACGGCTCGAGGCCGAACTGGTTAACGAGACCGAGGCCCGCCGCGCCGTTCTGGCCGAACTTAGCCGCGCCTATCTGGAACTGCGGTATTACCAGCGCCTGCATCAGACCCGCGAAGAAGACCTGCGATCGCGTCGGGTGACGCTGCGCGAGGTCAAGGAACAGCTGGATGCCGGTGCCGCGACGCAGCTGGACGTGGTGCGTGCCGAGGCCCTGGTGGTCGAAACCCGCAGCCAGACACCGGGTATCGCCGCCAATATCATTCGCCAGCGCAATCGTATCTCGACCCTGCTGGGTGCCCCGGTTGGCATGCTGGACATCAACCTGGATTATGCCGGCCTTCAGCCCACGCCCAAACGCGTGGCGGATCTTGGCGTGCCGGCTGACCTGCTGCGGGCCCGCGGCGACATCCGCCGGGCCGAGCTGCTTTATGCCGCCGCGGTGTCGAGCATCGGCGTGGCCGAGGCCGCACGCTATCCCAGCCTGTCGCTCAGCGGTCTGATCACCGCCCCGCTGAAAGGCGGATCGGCCAGCGAAAGCATCTCTGCCGGCCTGTCGGTGCCGGTGTTCAACCAGCCTGCCCTGGCTGCCTCGGCCGAGGCCGCGCATCACAGTGCCCAGGGTGCCTATATCCAATGGCAGCGCGCGGTTCTGACGGCGATCGAAGAGGTCGAAAATGCCATGGCCGCGCTGCAAAGCGCGCTGCGCACCACCAAGGAAACCCGCGAACTGGTCGCGCTGAACACCGAGGCGCTGAAACTGTCGCGCGAGCTGCTTGAATCGGGCGGGCCGATCACGGTTCTGGATGTGCTGGATCGCGAGCGCGCCCTGTCGGATGCCCGCGCCCAGCATGCCCGCAGCCTGCGTGACCAGGCGGTCGAATATGTGAACCTGCGTGTGGCGCTGGGTGAGGGCCATGCCGTCAGCCGAGCGACCGAGGCCCCGGCCGAAAACTAAGATCTCAGGCCTGTGGCCTTGCCCATAGCGGCAGGGCCACAAGCGCGCCGCCGACGAACCCGCCCAGATGGGTTTCCCAGGCCAACATGCCGCCGGTCGCGAAATACATCACCACGTTCAGCACCACCAACAGGCCCACCGGCATCAACAGCCCGGTGATCACCTGGCGTCGGTCCAGGCGCTGATCCAGCGCATTGCGAAAATCCCAGATGATCCAGGCGCCGGCCAGCCCGAACAGCGCCCCCGAGGCGCCCACCATCGGCTGGATCGCGTCCGAGAACAGCGCGAACCCGACGCCGCCCGTCAGCATCGAGGCGACATAGATCGCCCCGAACCGACGCCCCCCGCCGCGAGTGATGATCTCTTTGCCCAAAGACAGCAATGTCAGCATGTTGACGGTCAGATGCGCCCAGCCCGCATGCAGAAAGGCATAGGTCACGAACATGGCAAAGGGCTGAGCCGGATAGTTGGGGCGCCAGCCTTCGACCAGCAGCCCGCGCCAGAACGCGGCATGCTGATAGAGCCACGGCCGCCACCAGCGCGCGCCCCACAGGTTGAGATCGGCGCCGACCAGGGCCAGCTCTATCAGGATGCACAGGGCTGCGATCACCAAAAGAATCGCCGGCGGCATGGTCCACCGGCGCCTCTGGTCAGGCTGGTCAGGCATGTCTGGCGTCAGATCCGGCCCGGGCACGGATCAGTGGAACACCGTAAAGCTGCGCCCGATGCCGACATAGACGGTGGTCGAATCGGCCTTGCCGACAAGGTCTTCGTCGCGCACGCGATAGGTAACGCCCGCGTTCAGATCCCAGTCAGAGGTCAGCGCATAGCTATAGTTCAGCGACAGATCGGTGCGGGTTGAATCGTTCGAACTGCCCGTGTTGTCGAACATGGCGTAGGACGCGTTGAAGCTCAGGCTCGACAGATCGTTGATCGAATGGGTGTAGCCCGCGCCAATGGTCGTCGCGATCCGGTCGCTGTCATCGCTGGCGGTGCGCACGTCGCGATTGAGGCGCAGGTTCATGCTACCGGTGGGCAGGTCGTTCTGCCAGCGCACGCCGCCGATCAGCTCGGACCCGGTGCCGGAAAACTTGGTCACGCCCAACGACGTTTCCAAAGAACCGGCCGGCAGGGTCATCTCGCGGCTGAAGCGCAGCGTGTTGCGTTCGCCGTCTTCCTTTTGGGTCGAAGCGAAGGTGGCGCCGGCAGTGCCGTTCGCCATGTCGATTTCGTACCCCGCGCGGAAAACCGGGCCGGTCGTGGTGGTGGTAACGCCCGATTCCGTGGTCTCGATCTCGGTATAGCCGATGCTGACATCGGCGCGCGAACGGGCCGACAGGGCATAGTTCAGGCCGACATCGACCTGGGTCGTGTCACGCTCGGTATTGTCGATATCGTCTGCCTCGTAGCGGGTAAAGCTGAGGCCGACATTGGCGGTGGCCACCTCGTTCAGCTCGATCGAGCTGCCGGCGGAAATCTTGCTGCGACGGAAATCGTTCAGGCCACCCGAGGTGACGTCCTGATAGCTGACATCCTTGTGCGACAGGTCGAGGTTGAAACCCAGCGGCGCGTCGATTCCGGTGCGCAGCGAGGCCGACATATCCAGATCGTTTCGGGTGCCGCCGCCATACAGGTCTTCGGCATCCGAGGGCAGGATCAGCACGCCGTTCGCATCAACGAAATCGCTGAGCGGCCGCAGGAAGGTCACGTCATCCTCGCGATAGCCGATGTTGGTGGTCAGTTTCGAATCGACCCCTTCCAGCGCATAGCGCAATGTCACGCGCGGCTCGACCAGACCCAGCTGGGTGTCGCTGCCCGCGGGCACGTTGCCCTCGCGATACTTGGCCGAGGCGTTTAGCGACAAGCTTTGCGTGGCGGTCTCAGAGCTGAACGCATACCCCAGCGTCGTGGTCGCCAGTGTGGTGTCGCCCTCGCTGGGAATTTCAAGCCCCAGGTTCGAACTGCTTTCCAGCCGCTGATCGAAGGTGAAGGTGCTGCTAATGGCAGAAGGTTCCTGTGCGGACACAGGAACCCATGCAATTGCAGTGCTGCCGAGCGCCGCGGCGCCCCATACCAGATGTTTTTTCAACACAGCCCCCTTGGCGGGTTATCGTTGACTACTCGAAGAGGCGCCGCTGCGGCACGACGATGATGTCGCCGGTGCTCAGAACAGTGGTGCCGATGCTGGAGGTACCAGCCAGAATTGCGTCGTAGTTGACCTTGTACACCTGCTCGGTGTTCGACTTGTCGGTGCGGCGCAGCTGAATGCGCTTTTTCGCGGCGAATTTCGAGAACCCGCCAACCTGGGCCAGCGCCTGCAGCAGCGTGGTGCCCGACTCGAGCTCGACCACACCGGGTTTGCCAACTTCGCCCATCACATAGACCCGCACCTTGGGCGCGACATAGGAGCCCGACGATTTGGCGGCGCCCAAGCTGCGCAGCGACACGAACACGGTGGGTTTCGCGGCGAAATTCGGGGCCAGACGGTCGGTGACGTTGGCGCGCACCTGGTCGATGCTCAGGCCGCCGGCCTGCACCGTGCCCGCCAGCGGGATCGAGATGCTGCCATCGGGCAGAACCAGCGCCTCGCGGTTGAGGTTGCTATCCTCAAGCACCTCGATGCGCAGCACGTCGCCGGACTTGATGCGATAGGCATCCTGCGCGGCAGCAACCGTAACGGTCAGCGGCAGAATGAGAAGTGCGGCGAGAATTTGGACGATCCGTTTCATGGCAGTCTCTTTTCAAACGTTTGCTGGTGAGCCCCGCCGCAGAGGATAATGAGCAATCGGCAGTAATTAAAGAAAAACCTTCAAAGGCATGGGGCTTATGGGTTTTCGCGGATGCGACGTGCCGCCCTTGCAACAGTGCAGACCCCGGTTTTCGCGGCATCGTGCAAGGTTTTGTCTACCGTTGAGTGCCACAATTGTGCCATGATTCGGCCTGAGGTTGCGCAATATCCGTTGCTAGAATGATCGTAAGGGCCGGAAAACACGGGAAAGGCACGGGTCATGATCGCCATCATCGCGCTGGGCATCGTTGTTAGCTCACTGTCATCTGTGGTTGCATTGATCATGGGGCAAACGGTGCTTGCCGCCTTTGGCATCTATGTCCTTGCTGGCGTGATCTGGGTAATTTTCGGCTTTATTCTTAGGGTTTCGGTTTGTTTTCTTACCCAACGGCTGCGCTCGGGCGGCCTGATCGCCGTGCCCGAAGGCGCCGCTCAGAATCACTGAAAATCCAACAAATCCTAACGAATCGCAGGTGCGTGACCGGCCCTATTTTGGGATGATCTCGCCCGTTCGGGGATATTATGGTGTGTCTGGCGGCGCGGTTGCCGCCGAAATGCACGCTTGGGTTGAAAATGTGGCGACATAACGGCATTTATTTGCAAAAGCTGTTTGTCCAGTCGAAACCTTAATGTATTCTTTAGCCGAGTGCTGATTTTCACGCTTGGGTACTATTGCCAGGCTGGACACGCAGCCCAGTCGTATTTGTAAGGAGATTAAAATGAAGCTGAAAGTTGCAATTGGTGCAGCACTTACCTCCCTGGTCCTCGCGACCACGAGCCATGCTGCCAGCCTGTCTATTGTCGGGGGCTCTGCCGGGGTTCTTCCGGTTGAAAGCCTGACTGTTGAGGGATATGACCCGACGCCGGCCGTTCCCGGTGTTAGCGCTGGTGATGCGATCACCACCTTTACCGGTGCCGAACTGGCCGGTGGCTTTGGCCTCATGATGGATGTAGCCGCCTCGCTGAAGTACACCTTCCTTGGTAAAGAAGCGAATGCTGAAAACCTGGCCGTCGCGCTGTCGAACGGCATGACGCTCAGCAACAAAGACGCTGCCGGCACCTCGATTTCGGCTCCGGACGATGGCGGTATCGTGGATTTCTATTTCCAGACCACCTTCAAGCTGAGCGGTGCTTCCTACACCATCACCAACGGCGTAGGGTCGACCCTGGATAAACTGCGTATCGCGTTCATTCAGGAAGACAGCAAGAACGTGCTGGCCTTCTTTGGTGATGGCCGCCAAGACCTCGACTATGACGACATGGTGATCCGCATCTCGATCGTGCCGCTGCCCGCTGGTGGCCTGCTGATGCTGAGCGCCCTGGGCGGTTTCGCTGCCCTTCGCCGTCGCAAGAAAGCCTGATCCTCACCGGATCGGATGAACATGTGAAAGGGGGCCCTGCGCCCCCTTTTGCTTTGCCCGGACCGCCGCTAACCTGCGCGCAACACCCGGTCGCAACAGCAAAGACAAGCCATGCCCAGAATTTCCGTGATCATGCCGGCCTATAATGCCGAACAGTTCATCGGCGAGGCCATCCAGGGCATCCTTGATCAAACCTATGACGACTTTGAATTCCTGATCCATGACGACGGCAGCAGCGACGCCGGCTATGACGTGGCCCGCACCTATGCCGAACGCGACCCGCGCATCGTGCTGACCCGGTCGGAAAACAAGGGCGTATTCGCCACCCGAAACGAGATGATGTCGCGCGCCACAGGGGAATACCTGGCGGTGATGGATTCCGACGATATCGCGCTGCCCGACCGCTTTGCCCTGCAGGTGGCATTTCTGGATGCGCATCCCGATCACGTCTGTGTCGGTGGCCAGTGGGAACTGATGGACGAAGACGGCGCGCCGCTGGGCCCCGGCTGGTTCGCCACGCGGCACGAAACCATCGACGCGCGCAACCTGTCGGGCCGTGTGAACATGGTGCATCCGGCGGCGATGGTGCGGCGGTCGGCGATGGAACAGATCGGCGGCTATGACGGCACGCTGCGCTCGTCGGGCGACCTGGACCTGTGGCTGCGCCTGGCCGAGATCGGCAAGATCGCCAACCTGCGCGAGATCGTGCTGCGGTATCGGCTGAGTTCGACCAGCATCAGCTCGACCCGGCGCGAGGAACAGGCCGCCAATGCCCGCCGTGTCTGCCAGGCCGCCTGGGAACGCCGCGGGATCAGCGGGCAGTTCGACCCCGCCGGCAAGGCCGCGATGCATGATGGCGCCTCAAACGAGGCGCGGCGCGCGCTGGCGCTGCGCTATGGCTGGCTGGCCTGGACAAACAACCACCGCGCCAGCTGGTGGAAATACGCCACCCGCGCCCTGCGGGCTGGGCCGCTGTCGCGTGATGCGTGGCGATTGATGGTTGTGGGCGCGCTGAAACGGCCCGGATCGGTGCAGAAACTGGCGCCCGAGGCCTAGTGGCCGCGCAAGGCGCAGACGGCCAAAGACCAGCTAGCTTTACGGAACGGCGCGCGGCCTAGCTCGCGCAGGGCATAGTGCCGCGCCGTGGCCGGGTTGCCGCCATGCAGCGCCCACCACCCCCATTTCGCGAACAGCGACAGGCCCGCGCCGGGCTGCGATGGTTCGGGTTGGGGAAGGGTGAATTCCAGCCCGCGACGTGCGGCGGCATCGCGCGCGGCGGTCCAGGCCGACAGCTTTTGCCGGTCGCGCTTGCTGTTGCCGATGCTTTCGGTGTGCATCCGGTAATACAGCCCGACATCGGGCAAGTTCGCCAACTGTCCGACCTCGGCCAGACGCAGCCAGAAATCGACATCCTCGGCATGAACGTAATCGGGGCGATAGCCGCCGATCTCTCGCGCTGCCTCGGCCCGGATCATCGTCGACGGGTGCCAAAGCCCGGCCTTGGTTTCCAGCCCCATCGCATCGATCCCGGCATGATCTTGCGGCAGCGGCAGAACACAGATCCGCCGGTCGGCATCGTCGATCAGCATCGCCTGCATCCCCACGGCGGCGTGGCCGGGATGGGCATCCAGAAACGCCACCTGCTTGGCAAAGCGGTCGGGGGTGCAGATGTCATCGGCATCCATCCGGGCGATATAGTCGCCTTGGGCCAGATCCAGCCCCTCGTTCAGGGTGGCGATCAGCCCCTTGTTGGGCCGCGACACCACACGCAGCCGGGCATCCCGCGCGGCCATCTCATTCAGGATATCGAGCGTGCCGTCGGTCGATCCGTCATCAATGGCGATGCACTCGAAATCGGCAAAGCCCTGGGCCAGAACGCTGTCGACCGCCGGCCGCAAATAGCGCTGGGCGTTATAGGCCGGAATGATAACAGAGACCTTGGGCATGGGTGCCTCGTGCTGGGCTGTTCAAACTGGCGCGACAATAACCGCCCCTCCGCCGCAAAACGAGACCGCCACGGCGACTTTCCGGATAATTTTTAGAACCCGGTGCGGACCGTTGAGTTATTTAGACGATCTCAATCGCGGGCTATGATCCCGGGACAGATCTAGACGGTTAATCACCGAAACGGGGGCGCAGGCGGTCGCGATTTAGCCGGGCGTTTGGGCCGAAATACGCCCATAAGGCTGTGCACATATACTCGAAGCCGTTATGCTTGTGCAGCAAATGAACGAGTAAGAAATGTCTACAGATAGTCCAACAGAAATTTCGGTGGTGATCCCATCTTATAATGGGGCCGATACGCTTGATCGTTGTCTTTCCACGGTTGCTTCTGTGCAAAAGCCCGAGGGTGCGATCGAGTTTCTGCTCGTAGACAATGCCAGCACCGACGAAACCGTGACGATCATGAAACGCCATGCCGAAGGTCTGGGCGCAACGGTGCTGCACCAACCCCTGAGCGGCAAATCGCACGCGCTGAACCTTGCGCTTTCGCATGCGCGCGGCGAATTCGTTGTGTTCTGGGATGATGATGTTCTGCCAGAGCCAGGCTGTTTGCGGGCCTATGTTCAGGCGGCGCGGAGTCACCCGGATATCACTCTTTTTGGTGGTCAGATAAGGCCTGAATGGGTTGGAAAAAAGCCGCAGCGCTGGCTGGTCTTCCTGACGGATATCGGAAAGTCATGGGGCTGCACGCGGCTGAACCGCCCGCAAGAGGAGATGGTGTTTTCCGACGTCAAAGGCGGGAACATGATGGTCCGACGTGCGGATCTGGGCACGATCCGCTTTGACACCGAAGAGCTGAATTACGCAGGAACAGGTATCGCAGGTGGTGGCGAGGATACCGGTTTTGCCGGCAGCGTCAGCGCCAAGGGCGGGCGGCTGTTATACGTGCCTGATGCCTGTGTGAAGCATATGATCCAGCCCGACGAGATGACCCGCCGCGCGGTATTTCGGCGCTACTATAGGATCGGCCGTTCCAACATCGCCCGATCTGGCGAGGGTGCCGATCCGGTGACGCTAAGAGATTGGTTCGTAACGGCACAGATATTGCTGGCTGCGGTTTATTTCAGCGTCACTCTGAGGCCGAAGGTGGCCGCGCGAAGAATGGTAAGCGGCGCGATGAAGATGGGCGAAGTTCGCGCGCGCCGTGAGATGACCACAAAGCCCTGACAACAGTTTGAAAACCGTGTCGCCTGTCTCCTCTCAACGAGGCGGCGACATGTTCTTTGGCGTGTGCCGGGGATTGTTCGGGCGGCATCACCGACACTGACATGCACGCCAATGCCCGTGATTGACCAGAGTTACTGATCGGCCAGATCTTTCAGAACCTCGCGGGCGTGATCCATCTGCGGCAGCGGGATCTCTCCGCCGATTTCCAGTGCGCGTTCCAGCTGGGCTTTCGCCTCGTCGGTGCGATTGACGGCCAGATAGGCCATTCCCAGATGGTATTGCACCAGCGGATCGCGCGGCAGGCCTTCGGCGGCGGGTTCAAGGTTTTCGACCGCCTCTTGATAGTTGCCGCGGCGGTATTCGATCCAGCCATAGGTATCTTGCAGCGGCGGCAGTTCCAGCCCGCGCAGGCGGCGGGCGATGGCAAAGGCGCGTTCCAGGCTGGCGTCGTCATCGCGATGGGTGCTGATCAGGCTGGCCAGGTTGTTGGCCACGACCATGTTGTTGCTGTTCTCGGCGTAAAGCTCTTCGTAGATCGCGATAGAGCCCTCAAAGTCGTGCATCCGTTCCAGCCGCTCGGCCTTGAGCAGGCGCGCGTTCAGCGCCTTGGGGTTCTTGGCGATTTGTTCATCGACCAGCGCGGCGGCCTCGTCGGTGCGGCCCTGCGCCACGAGAAACGCGTTCAGCGTGCGCAGCACCTTGTCTTCGCCGGGGAACTGATCCAGCAATCCGCGGTAGATCGCCTCGGCCTGGTCGGTTTCGTTGTTCAGCACGTGCAGACCGGCGCGCAGGAAGCGCAGGTCGGGGTTGGCCGGATCCTTGGCCAGACGTTCGTCGATCAGCTTGACCGCCTCTTCCTGGCGCCCGGCGCGCAGCTGGCTTTGCAGCAGCGGCACGATGGTCGACAGGTTGGCCTCGTCTTCCTTCACCAGACCTTCGAGATAGGCGATCGTGTCGTCGACGCGTTCCTGCTCGAGCATCATGCCGGTTTCGATCGCGGTGGCAGATTGCAGCGCGTCGGGCGTGTCGATCGCCTTGAGCTTCCAGATGATGCGCTGGGTCTCGTTCCAGTTCTTGGTCGCGACATGCAGCCCGGCCAGGGTGCGCAGCAGCAGCACGTTATCGGGCGCCTGCAACAGCGCGTCATCCAGAACGGCGCGGGCGGCATCGGTGCGGTCCTGCGCAACCAGATGCAGTGCATAGCGCAGCGATTCCGCTGGGGCCTTGTTCGACACCTCGACCGCCAGCGCATAGCGTTCGCCGGCCAGTTCACGGTCGCCGGAGCGTTCATGGGCCTGCGCCATCAGGGTCATGATCATCGGGTCGCGCGGCGCCTGGGCCAGCGCGGTGCGCAGGTCGACGATCGCGTCGCCGGTGCGGTCATCCTCGATCATCCAGGCCGCGCGCATCTTCAGCGCCTCGACATGGCTGGGATCGTCACGCAGCACCTCTTCGACCTCGGCGCGGGCGCCGACCACGTTGTCGGTGCCGGTCAGCATTCGCGCCAGCACCACCTTGGCATCGCGCAGCGCCTCGGACGGGGCAGCGGTCGAGGTCAGCGTTTGCAGGCTGGTGATCGCCTTGTCGGTATCGCCAGCATCGAAATCCATCGAGGCGCGGATCACGATGAACCGGGTCGGGTCGTCGGATTCGTTGATCAGGCGCTCCAGCTCTTCGCGGGCGGCATCGTCGCCGCGGGTGGCGCGCACGAATTGCAGAACGGTGATCTTGCGCGCGATATCGGCGTCGGGCCGATTGGCCAGCTCTCGCAGAAAGGCCTCGGCACCCGCATGGTCATCCTGTGTCAGGAACCACGAGATCATAAAGCCCTGAACCTTTTCATCCTCGGGAAAGCGCTCGACCATGTCGCGCAGCGCGTCGCCCAGGGCGGGCTGGTTGTCCTGACGCAGCAGGATGCGCAGCTTGGCCTCGTGCAGGTCATAGGAATCGGGTTCCAGCTTCAGGCCGTCTTCCAGCACGGGCAGGGCGGCCTGAAGGTCACCGATATTGAACAGATAGTCGATCAGGATGCGGCGCGGGATGGTCGAGTCGGGTTTCTCGGCCACCAGCGCGCGGGCCAGGTCGGCCTGTTGCGACGCCGCGACCGGGTTCGAATCCCGTTGGGCCTTGGCGTAATCCAATGCGTTCACCACGATCCGGGCCCGCAGGTTCTCGGGCTCGAGCTCCAGCGCGCGGCGGCCGTGGCGTTCGGCCTCTTCCCAGTTCAGCATGCTGATCGCCATCTCGGCCAGTTCGATCCGGGCCTCGAACGTGTCAGGATATTGCTCGACCACGCGCAGATACTGGCCAAAGGCTTCGGCAATGTGCCCGTTTCCCTTGATGGTGCGGGCATAGGTCAGGCGGGCGTCCTTGTGCTGGGGGTTCAGCTTGAACACGTTGCGGAACTCGACCAGTGCACGGCTGACGTCACCCTTTTCCAGCAGCTCGATACCGGTTTGATAATGCCGCTCGGCGCGCTCTTCGGAATCCTCGCATCCGGCCGTCAGCAACGACGCAGAGAGAAGAAGGGCGGCAAGTCCGGCTTTGGCAAAACGCATGATCTGATCCTGATACTGTCTGTGCGCCGGCGCAGGGCGGCGGCGACTTGGATATTTCATGACATTGGGGCAAAAATTAAGCGCCCGCGCAAGCCGCGCGAACGCTTTTGTGTGCATACTCGCGGTTTGTTCAGCACCCGGTGCCGCGAATGACAACCCCAACGGTGGCCGCAAGGACCGACACGTCGGTCTTGAAGCTGACGGTTTCGTAATAGTGGCTGTCGAACTCGGCGCGTGCGGCGAACGAGGTCTGGTTGCGATCCGAGATCTGCCAGAAACCGGTCAGGCCCGGACGCAGGGCGTAATAGGCGAAACCCGGATAAAGCGCGCACTGGCTGGGCATCATCGGACGCGGGCCGACCAGGCTCATGTCGCCACGCAGCACGTTCCACAGTTGCGGCAGCTCATCCAGCGAGGTCTTGCGAAGGACGGCGCCGATGCCGGTGATACGCGGATCGTTGCACAGCTTTTGCTTCTCGTTCCACTCTTTGCGGGCCTCGGGGTTGCGATCGAGGTAACCCTCGAGCAGCTCGTCGGCGTTCTTTACCATCGAGCTGAGCTTCCACATGGTGAAGGTCTCGCCATGACGGCCGACACGCTTTTGGGTGTAGAACGGGTTGCCGCCAACGCGCAGAAATACCGCGAGGGCCAGCAGGGCCACGACCGGCACCACGAACGGGGCGGCCATCAGCACCAGCGCAACATCAATCACACGCTTGACGCGATTGCGATAGACGCCGGGGGTGGACAGGACGGAAACGAACTTCGCGTTATGCGGAAGGGTAAAGTCTGGAGAAAAGTCAGTTCGGTGGGCGGTCATAATAAATCTCTCACCATCAATTTAACATCCGGAACCGGCGCACCAGTTACGCACGATCTACTCAAAACCTGTTCAGCCTCGAACCACTTGTCCGGGGCCGCCTATATACTGCCCTGTGAATTATCTTCAGCATCTCCGCTGCCAGACTCAAAACTGGATCGCGGAAACTGTTTTATTAACTGAACCTTAACATCTCCGGCCGGGCCTCCACAACGATTTCTGTCTTTTGTGGGGCAAATCTATGGCTGGCCCTGCGATTCCGCCCGGGAATCGGTATTATTGTTGTCTGATCGGCGACAATGGGGCCGAATCGGACCAATAATTGCGCAAACATGCATTCAAACTGTCCTTAAACCGCGAACAGCGCGCCCAATCGCCGTTTATTGATGCCCGATTGCTTCGATTCGGGCGCGATTCGGGGCAAGAGGGCTGGTGTTGCTGCATTCTTGCCTTATTTTTCATCCAAACTTTAAGACAAGGCCTCAATTCTGACATCCCGGGTTGATCAGTGACGAGGCCGTTCGAGGCAACCGGCCCGCAATCTTGCGGCAAGGAGCAGACCAGGTGAACGAGCGCGCGAAGATATTGTCTATTCCGCTGGTCCTGCGCCAGCACCATCGCATCGGCGCCGCCCCTGAACCGGTGCCCATGCCGGCGAAAGAGAGCGTGGAGGCCAAGCTTCCCATGATATTCAGAGGTAAGAGGTTTCGCCACGAGCCCGCGCCCCAGGGCGCGACCAAGCCCATGGCAGGTAACAAGGAATCGGGATACACCGAAAACATGGCAAGCCGCTTAGATATATACACACAGTATTTTGGCCTGCTGCACCGCCCGTTCTCGTTGCAGCCCGATCCTGATTTTCTGTACTGGTCGCCCTCGCATTCGCGGGCC
This sequence comes from Actibacterium sp. XHP0104, assembly GCF_025751515.1. Classification (GTDB taxonomy): domain Bacteria; phylum Pseudomonadota; class Alphaproteobacteria; order Rhodobacterales; family Rhodobacteraceae; genus Actibacterium_D. Next base: position 230,954 of record NZ_JAOWLE010000003.1, on the reverse strand, counting down.
TTTGCCATGCTGGAATACGGCATCCTGACCGGCGCCCCGATCACGCTGATCACGGGCGAGGTTGGCGCCGGCAAGACGACGTTGCTGCAATACCTGCTGCGCAACATGGAAGATGACGTAAAGGTCGGCCTGATCTCGAACGCGCACGGGTCGCGCGGGGAGCTGCTGCGCTGGGTTCTGATGGCGCTGGATCAGCCCGCCTCGCCCGATGCGACCTATGTCGACCTGTTCGACGAGTTCCAGAAATACCTGATCGAGGAATATGCCGCCGGTCACCGGGTCATCCTGATCTTTGACGAGGCGCAGAACCTCAGCCGCGAGTCGCTGGAAGAGCTGCGGATGTTCACCAACATCAACGCCAACAAGGACGAGCTGCTGCAACTTGTGCTTGTGGGCCAGCCAGAGCTGCGCGACATCGTGCGCCGCGACGACCTGCGCCAGTTCGCCCAGCGTGTGGCGGCCAGCTTTCACCTGTCGGCCATGGATCGCCAGACCGTCACGGCCTATATCGCGCACCGCCTGAAAACCGCCGGCGCCGAGCGCAACCTGTTTCACGAGGCTGCCTGCGAATTGATCTATCAGGTCACAGGTGGCGTGCCGCGTCTGGTCAACCAGCTATGCGACCTTGCAATGGTCTACGCATTCTCGAAGAATCAAAAAACTGTCACGCTGGTCACGGTTCAGGAAGTCCTGGATGATGGGGCCTTTTTTGGCGCGGGCGCTTTCCGTCAAGAGGACGAACCGACTAAATGACCGTCGATCTCAAGTTCTATTTTTCCCTGTTTCTTCGTCGCCTGCACTACTTTCTGGTCATCGCGCTTGCCGTGGCCGGTGTCGGGCTGACCATCGCCTATACGCTGCCCCCCGAATACCGGGCCGAGGCCACCTTGCTGGTCGAATCGCCGCAGATCCCGGATGATCTTGCCGCCTCTACCGTGCGGGCCGGCACGCCCGAGATCCTGCAGATCATTCGCCAGCGCCTGCTGACCCGCGCCAGTCTGCTGGAGCTGGCCAACGATTTTGACATTTATGCAGAGCGCCCCGGTATCAACCCCGATGCGATCGTCGCAGATATGCGCAATCGGATCGATTTCTCGATGCCCAACCGCCGGCGCGAGGCCGCGTCTTTCGTGAACGTGTCGTTCCAGGCCTCTAACGCCCGCATGTCGACCGAGGTTACCAACGAACTGGTGACGCGTATCCTGCAGGAAAACGTGGCCCTGCGCACGCAGGTGTCGGGCCAGACGCTGCAATTCTTTGAACAAGAAGTCGAGCGGCTGGACCGCGAGATGGGCGTGCAGGGCGCCAAGATCCTGGAATATCGCCTGCAGCACCAGAATGCCCTGCCCGACAGCCTGGATTACCGCCGCACCCGCCAGGCCTCTTTGCAGGAACGCAGCCTGCAGATGGACCGCGAACTGGCCAGCCTTCGCGACCGCCGCGCCCGCATGGTGGAACTGTATGAACAGACCGGGCGCTCCGACCTGAACGGCGACAACCTGTCGCCCGAGGAAAAGCGCCTGCAACAGCTGCGCGATCAGCTGGCCTCGGCGCTGGTTCTCTATTCCGAGCAGAACCCCAACGTGCGCACCCTGCGCGCCCAGGTCGAGGCGCTTGAGGCCCAGGTCATGGCCCGTCGCAGCGCCGGTACCGCCGGGGGCGAGAACCTGTCGGCCTTTGAATTGCAGCTGGCCGATATTGACGGCCAGGTCGATTTCATCGTCCAGCAGAAAACCATCGTCGAGGGCGAACTGGACGAACTGGCCAAGTCGATCGAGGAAACGCCCAAGAACGCGGTGACCCTGGGGTCGCTAGAGCGCGATTATGACAACCTGCGCACCCAATATACCCGCGCCACCGCCGACCTGGCCGCCGCTCGCACCGGTGACCAGATCGAGGCTCAGTCGCGCGGCCAGCGGATCTCGGTCGTCGAACAGGCCACCGTGCCGCGCAAACCTTCTGCTCCCAACCGCAAAAAGATCGCCGCCGCCAGTGTTGCGGCTGGCGTCATGCTGGGGCTGGGCTTTATCGCGCTGCTGGAATTCCTGAACTCGTCGGTGCGCCGCCCGGCCGATATCAGCAGCCACCTGGGCATCGCGCCCTTCGCGACCATTCCTTATATTCGGACGGGGCGGCAGATGATGCTGCGCCGCACCATCATTCTGGTCGCGCTGGCGACGGTGGCCATTGGCCTGCCACTGGTGCTGTACCTGCTGCATGTCTTTTACCTGCCGATGGATCTGCTGATCCAGAAGGTCTTGGACAAAAGCGGTATTTCCGGCCTGATCGACAGTTTGCGCTAAGGGGTTTTTGACACATGGAACGTATCCAGTCCGCCATCGAGAAAGCCCGCAAATCGCGCGCCGCGAACTCTCATCCGCGCGTGACGTCCAAGGCCGAGCCGGCCCAGGTCGACACGCCCATGTCGCGCGCCGCCGCGCGCCAGCCCGACGGGCGCAAGGATATCTGGAAGGATGTCACCCTGTTCGAGCCGCGCGAAACCGTGCTGCGCAGCCACCGTATCCTGGCATTCGAGCCCGGCCCCGATGCCGTGCCCTATGACATGATCCGCACCAAGCTGTTGCACCAGATGCGGGCGAACAAATGGTCGCGTGTGGCGATTACCTCGCCGACCAGCGGGTCGGGCAAGACCATGACCTGCGCCAACGTGGCCTTTTCCATCGCCCGTCAGACCGACATGTTCGTGATGCTGGTCGAACTGGACATGCGCCGCCCGGCTCTGGCCAAGGCGCTGGGCCTTAAGGATGACTGCCAGTTTTCGCGTGCCCTGCTGGGCGAGGACGAGCCCGAGAAACACCTGCGCCGCTATGGCAGCAACCTGATCTTTGCCGCCAACCAGAACGCCGAGCGCCACCCCGCCGAGCTGTTGCAAGGGGTCACCGCGGCCGAGGTTCTGGACGAGCTGGAAAAGAAATACCGCCCCGACATCATGATCTTTGATACGGCGCCGCTGTTGGCCAATGACGACACGATTGCCTTTATCGACCAGGTCGATTGCGCGCTGCTGATCGCCGAGGCCGAACGGTCGACCATCCACGAACTGGACAAGTGCGAACAAGACCTGTCGGCGCGCACCAATGTTCTGGGCGTGATGCTGAACAAGTGCCGCTATCTGAGCAGCCACGAGGATTACGGTCGAGATTACGGCTATTTATGAATTCGGCGGACGAGTCTTCGCAGCTTTGCGCGAAGGCCCAGACGCTTGCCGTGCAGCCAGTGTTCGACACCAATTTGGGCTAGATCATCGAGATAGCCGTCGTACTGGATATAGAACACGATGTTCTCGCCATCCCGTACATGACCGGGCAGATTGTCTTGGCCGTTCTGTCTTGTGATGACACGGAACGTGCTGTCGGCAAATTCGTGCGTTCCTATGGGAAACGGTGTGGATTTGTCGCGTCCAAGCAGATGGTTCACCGCTGCCCCCAAGCCACCCGGACCGACGGTGCCGTAGCCATCGAAATTCGGGTTGCGATGTATGGTTTCAGTCGCTTGGTGAATGGCACGTTCGAGGAACGGATGCTTGGGAGCGCTGCAAATGAAAGCGTTGAATAGGGCCGTCGGCGAAAACCCGGCCAGGGGTACGACGAACTGATCGTCGGGCCGGATGATTTGTTCCAGGTTAACTTGGCAGACCGTGTCGATATCCGCATAAACGCCGCCGGTTGTCCACAGCTGGCAATAGCGCCAGAAATCCGCCCGAAAGGCGCCGCTCTTGATCTTGTGGTAGGCCGCGAGAACTTCGGGATCGAAATTATCGCGGATCAGAGAAATCTGCGCGTCATCGTCATGAAAGTGGTAGGTGAAGCCCGGATTTTTTTCCACCCAGCTCATCGCTGCTTCATGCATTCTTTCGGGTAGCTCGTTGCTCTTGAAAGTCTGGTGCAGCAGCGGCGGAATGTTGGGGTTGGGCCAGTCGGTCTTGGCGCGGGGCGGAATAACCGGTTGGATCTGGGGCATCTGAAATCAGCTCTCTGCGTAGGCAAATGAAACAGGGTAAAGGGGCGCAGTCTTACTTGTCGACGATCATTTCAAGGTATCTTTGGCGGCTCTTTTTCGGGATGTCCATCTGATACCGCACGGGGTTTCCGTCCACCTGGCGTCCAGGCGCGTCCATGTGCAACGTCTCGTCCGCGCGCACACGGTCCCGCCCGATCAGGGTGCCGGATTCGTCATAGATCAGCTTGTCGGCCCAGGGCGCCGACCAGAACAGCAGCGGGTCGTAATAGACATTGGCCGCGTCGGCGTCATAGCCGATGGCCGCCAGACGCGGCGCGCCGCCTTGAGGGCCTGGGGCATAGCTGCGCAGCTGATGCGTCGGAAAAGCGATCGAAATCAGCCCCGGCGCGCTGTCGTGAACGCCGTTCCAAGCAAATACCCCGATATCGACCCGGCTGGTCAGGCGTTGCGATCCGACATTCTGCGGGCGCTTGTCGTGCCAGTCGATCTCGATGCGGGCGCGTGTGCCCGAGGGGTCAAGCGGGATGACCCTCACCCGCGCCAGATCGCCCGACAGCACCGCCCATGTAAAGCTTAGCGGTCGGCCGTTCGGGTCGGTCGTCTGCTCGGCCGAAACGGTCAGCGTCTGGGTATAGGCCTCGGACCGCCAGACCCGCGCAATGGAGGACGGCGTGTCATGCAGCCGCTCGGACAGACCGGCGAAATCGGCATTATCGGCAAAGCTTTCCTCCTGCACCGCGATCCGCACCATCGGCGGCACGCTGTCGGGCATCAACGCCGAGGCCAGCGAGACCATCCGCTCGGGCACCAGCTGTTTCTTGTCGAACACCACCGGATGCGCCTTGCCGGTCATATACGAGTCGCGTGTGTAGATGCCCTTTTGGCTGCGCCGCAGGATCATCTGCAAGGTCGGCGCCACCAGCCCCTTTTCGCGCAGAAAGGCCTGGGTTTCAGGCGGCAGTGCCGCCAGTGTCAGCCCAAGCGCGCGCAGGAACGGCCGGTCAGAATGGGACGAACCCTGAATGATCACCATATAGGGCCAGTTCGCAGGAAAGTGGTCCTCGGCGTCGTGGTCCTTGTGTTCGGGATAGATGTAGAGGTGGTTGTTCACATAGGTCATGAACGACCGCTGCGCCCAGCCCGGCGTGGTCATGGCCAGCCGGGGCTGGCTGCGCGCGTTGCCCCTGGTGATCGCGGTCGAGGAATTGCCCAGCACGATGCCCGGCAGGATGATCTCGCCCCCCAGCCCGAAATCGGCGCCCTTCTTGATCAGCGTCGTGCCATAGGTCAGCACCGGCAGGGCGGGCATCGATTCCGGGTCGGGCAGAGAATGGCCTCGGTCGCGGTTGTCATAGATCACCCCGGCATAGCCCGCGGCACGTCCGGCGGCCTCGAGCTGGCGCAGGATCGCCGCCTCGGGCGAGGCATCGGTGACGCTGACCAGCGGCAGCGCCGGGTTGGGGGCGGGCATGTCAAAGCGTGAGGCCAGCCAGCCCAGCGGCGGCACGGCCAGCAGTTGATCTTCGGTCAGCACGCCGGGTTCGGCCTGCGCGGCACCGGGCATCAGGCCCAGACAACACAGACAGATCGCATGCAGGGTCGATCGCAAAGACAGCCGTTTCATGCCCGCATTGTTACCCGATTCCCTGAATCGAGCCACAGCACAACCGCGTCATGCGCGGGTTTCGGCAGGATCGCGCGGCCGGGCGCGGGCCGGGATGCCGACGGCCACCGAATGGGCGGGCACGTCGCGGGTGACAACCGCATTGGCGCCGATCAGGCTGTTGTTGCCGATGGTGATCGCGCCCAGAACCTTGGCACCCGCGCCGATATCGACCCGCCCCATCAGGCGCGGCGCGCCATCCGCGCTGGCCGTGGTGCCCAGCGTGACCTGTTGCAGGATCAGGCAGTTCGGCCCGATTTCCGATGCCGGATGAATGACGATGCCATTGGGATGCGGGATCTTCAGCCCGCCGGCGATCTTGCAGCTAAGCGGAATGTCGGCCTGTGTGATCACAGACCAGAATCGATGGTTCAGCACCCACCACCGACAGGCCATCCGCGCCCCGCGAGCGCGCGCGGCCTGATAGCGGCGGATGCTGCGCAGCAGCTTGCGTGACGGATCCCAGAACCCGCGCGGGGCCTCGCGGCTCCAGTCGGGGTCGGTGGCCGAAATCTGTTCGTCCGCGTTTTGCTGTGTCATCCTGTCATCCGGCCCTTGCCGCCTTTGGCCCGAGGCTTGCACGAACCGGCCGCCCAGTTCCAGCATTTTCACCGCCCCATTCCGCGCGCAACCCGTGCAGAATGCAGCAAAATCCCTACACTGGGGCGCTGAATGGGCCGCGAGTCGGGGAATTTGCTGGAACTTGCCCCGGCCAAGTATCATGAAGGGGCCACAAAACCGCCCCATGCGGGGCTTTCTGCCACTGTATTCCGTCTGCGAGGCAGGCCAATAATGACGGGCAAATTTGTATGAGAGATGTGTTCCGCAAAGTTTTTGCGTTGCTTGACGCCCGTGAACGGCGAATGTTCTACGTCGTCATGGGGGTGATGGTCATTGTCACCTTCTCTGAGATTTTCGGCCTTTCCACATTGCTGCTGCTGCTGCGCGTGCTGTCGAAACCCGAGATCATCGAAACCAACCGCATGCTGCATTGGCTGCACGAGACATTCACCTTCAACAGCGATTTCGCGTTTCAGGTGTTCCTTGCGGTTCTGACGCTGCTGGTGGTGTTCATCAGCCTGACCTTTCGCGCGCTGGGCAACTACGCGATCATCCGCTACTCGACCATGCGCGGTTACACCCTGTCGAGCCGTCTTTTGCAGGCCTATCTGCACCAACCCTATGAATGGTTCCTCGAACGCAACAGCGCCGAGGTGAACAAAAGCATTCTGGGCGAGGTTCAGGGCCTTGTCGCCCGCATTATCATCCCGCTGGTGCGGCTGGTTGGCAGCCTGATGATGGCGGCCGCGATCATCGTCTTTCTGGTGGTGCTTGACCCGCTGGTGGCGGTTTTCGCCGCGGCCTCGCTGGGGGGCAGCTATGCGCTGATCTATCTGTGGCTGCGCAAGCGGCTGGAGCGGCTGGGCAAGGAAAGCCTGCATGCCAACAAGCAACGGTTCCAGCTGATGCAAGAGGCCACGGGCGGCGTGAAAGAGGTGAAACTCCTGGGGCTTGAGGAAAGCTATGTCCGCCGTTTCCGCGAGCCCGCTCGGCTGGTGGCGCGAAATGCGGCCCTGTCGCAGGTCTATTCACAGCTGCCCCGCATCGCGCTTGAGGCGCTGACATTTGCCATTCTGCTGGGCATCGTCATGACCATGCTGCTGCGCAATGGCGGCGATATTGCCGCGACCATCCCCACGCTGGGTATCTTTGCCTTTGCCGTGATGCGCCTGCTGCCGACGCTGCAACAGGTCTATGCCAGCGTCTCGACCATCCGCAACGGCGCCCCGGTGCTGGATCATATCTATGACGATTACACCGACGCGATGGAACAGGCCAAGGAACACCCCGTCGTCGATCGCACTGGCAATAAGCTGCCCCTGAAAGACAAGCTGGAGCTGCGCGACCTTAGCTTTAGCTATGGCGACAATGCCCGCGCTGCGGTCGAAGGCATCAACCTGATCATCCCCGCCCGCAGCACCATTGGCGTTGTCGGCGGCACCGGTGCCGGCAAGACAACCCTGATCGACCTGATGCTGGGCCTGTTGACCCCGCAGGGCGGCGAGATCGTGGTCGATGGCCAGCCCCTGACGCGCGAGAACATGCATTCCTGGCGCCGCACCCTGGGTTACGTGCCCCAGACGATCTATCTGACCGACAGCACCGTGGCGCAGAACATCGCCTTTGGCGTGCCCGCCGACAAGGTCGACATGGAGGCCGTCGAACGCGCAAGCCGCATCGCCGCGCTGCATGATTTCGTCACCTCCGAGCTGCCCCAGGGCTATGACACCATCGTCGGGGAACGCGGCGTGCGCCTGTCGGGCGGCCAGCGTCAGCGTATCGGCATCGCCCGCGCGCTGTATCACGATCCGCTGCTGATCATCATGGACGAGGCGACCTCGGCGCTGGACAACCTGACCGAACGCGAGGTGATGGAGGCGGTGCAGAACGTGCGCAACCAAAAGACCATCATCATGATCGCCCACCGCCTGAGCACCGTGCGCAACTGCGACCAGATCATCCTGCTTGAACGCGGTCGCATCGTGTCGCAGGGCACGTTCGACGAGCTGGTCGAAGGCAACGAGACCTTCCGCAAGATGGCCTCGAACGGCTAGGTCTGGGGGCGCGCGATGAAGATCACATTCGTCAGCTCTCGGCCCAGCCTGTCGGGCGGCGCGCGCGTGATCGCGATCTATGCCGATCTGCTGCAGGCGCTTGGGCATGAGGTCACTGTTGTGGCGCCCTCGATCGAACAGCCGCGCCTGCCGGCCAAGCTGCGCGCGGCGTCGCGTGGGCGCCGTCTGCGTGATCATCCGACACAGTCGCATTATGACCATATGCGCGCGGATTTCCGCGTGGTCGATCACTATGGCCCCGTCACCGCCGCCGATGTGCCCGATGCCGACGTGGTGATCGCCACCTGGTGGGAAACGGCCTATACCGTCGCGCTGATGCCGCCCGAAAAGGGCCGCAAGTTCTATTTCGTGCAGCATCACGAAACCCACGGCGCCCCCAACAACCACCTGCGCGCGGGCAGCTATTTTCTGCCGCTGAAAAAGATCACCATTGCCAGCTGGCTGGTCGACACGATGCGCGATCTCTACGGCGACGCGCATTCGGCGTTGGTGCCCAACAGCGTTGATGGAACGATGTTCAACGCCCCGCCGCGCGGCAAACAGGCGCGGCCCACCGTATCGCTGATGTATGCGCCGACCCCGTTCAAAGGCACCGATATCAGCCTGCGCGCGCTGGACATCGTGCGCCAGTCGATCCCCGATCTGCATGTTGTGGCCTTTGGCGCCAAGGGCGTGCAGCCCGACCTGCCGCTGCCGCCGGGGGCTGAATTCCACCTGCGCCCGCCGCAGCAAAAGATCGTCGATATCTATGCGGGCTCTGATCTTTATCTCTTTGGCAGCCGCTCTGAGGGCTTCGGCCTGCCCGTGCTCGAGGCCATGGCCTGTCGCACCCCGGTCGTGGGCACCCGCGCCGGATGCGTGCCCGATGTCGTGCGTGAGGGAAAGAACGGCTATTCCGTGCCGATCGACGATGCCGAGGCCCTTGCCGCGCGCATGATCGACGTGCTGCGCGCGCCCGATGCCGACTGGCGGGCCATGTCCGACGCCGCCCGTCGCAGCGTCGAGGATTACACCTGGGAAGACGCAGCGAAATTGTTCGAAGCCGCTTTGTTGGAGGGCGCGTAATGAGTGATCCGTTGCTGACGGTCGAGGAAACGCCGCTGCCCGGCGTGAAGCTGCTGACGCCGCGCCGGTTTGGCGATGCGCGCGGCTATTTCGCCGAAACCTGGAACGCGCGGCGGATGGCGGCGGTGGGGCTTGATCTGAACTTTGTTCAGGACAATCACTCGCTATCTGCTGCGGTGGGCACGGTGCGCGGCATGCATTTCCAGGCACCGCCCCACGCGCAGGGCAAGCTGGTGCGCTGTGGGCGCGGCGCGCTGTATGACGTGGTGGTCGATATCCGCAAGGGCAGTCCCGCCTACGGCCAATGGTTCGGGGCTGAACTAAGCGCGGAGAACGGTAAGCAGCTGTGGGTGCCGGCGGGCTTTGCCCATGGCTTTGTCACCCGCGCGCCTGACACCGAGATCAACTATAAATGTACCGATTTCTACGCCCCCGAAACCGAGGGCGCGATCCGGTTCGACGACCCCGATGTGGGCATCGACTGGGGCATTGATGCGGCCAGCGCGCTGTTGTCCGACAAGGACGCCGCCGCGCCGCTATTGTCGCAAATCGACAGCCCCTTTACCTATGAGGTGCCGGCATGAAGCTGTTGGTAACAGGCGGGGCGGGGTTCATCGGGTCGGCCGTGGTGCGGCTGGCCATCGCGCGCGGCCATCAGGTGGTGAACGTCGATGCGCTGACCTATGCGGCCTGTCTGGAAAACGTGGCCTCGGTGGCCGATGACCCGGGCTATGCGTTCGAGCATGGCGATATCCGCGACCCTGAATTCCTGGCCCGCGTGTTCGACCAGCACCAGCCCGACGCCGTGATGCATCTGGCCGCCGAAAGCCATGTCGACCGGTCGATCGACGGCCCCGGCGCCTTCATCGAAACCAACGTCAACGGCACCTATCACCTGCTGCAGGCCGCCCGCGCCTACTGGGAAGGCCGCGGCCGGCCCGACACGTTCCGTTTTCATCATATCTCGACCGATGAGGTATTCGGATCCTTGGGCGCCGGAGGGCAGTTTACCGAGACCACCGCCTATGATCCGCGCAGCCCCTACTCGGCCTCCAAGGCTGCCAGCGATCACCTGGTGCGGGCCTGGCATGAAACCTATGGCCTGCCGGTGGTGCTGACCAATTGCTCGAACAATTACGGGCCCTATCACTTCCCCGAAAAGCTGATCCCAGTGGTCATTCTGAACGCGCTGGCGGGCAAGCCCATTCCGGTTTACGGCGCGGGTGAGAATGTGCGTGATTGGCTGTATGTCGAGGACCACGCCGACGCCCTGCTGCTGGTGCTGGAACAGGGTGCGCTGGGCCGCAGCTATAACATCGGCGGCGAGAACGAGGCCCGCAATATCGACATCGTGCGCAAGATCTGCGCCATCCTTGATCGCCTGCGCCCCGGCGATGCGCCGCATGACCGGCTGATCACCTTCGTCACCGACCGCCCCGGCCATGACCTGCGCTATGCGATCGACCCGACCCGCATTCGAACCGAGCTGGGCTGGCGCCCCTCGGTCACGCTGGATCAGGGGCTGGAACGCACGGTCGCGTGGTATCTGGAAAACGAGGACTGGTGGCGCCCGTTGCAGACCCGTGATGGCGTGGGCCAGCGGTTGGGTACCGGAAAGGATTAGGGAATGCTGACCGCCCATCTGCCCTCGGGCTATCTGCTTTATCGTGCGCAGCCGGTGCAGGCCCTGCCGGTGCTAGCCGCCGCACTGGTGGGCGCGGTGCTACCGGATATTGACATGATCTTTTTCTACCTGGTCGATCACCGTGCCATTCATCATCACCGTTACTGGGTGCATGTCCCGCTGTTCTGGGCCGGGGTGGCGGCGTTGGTTCTGCCGCTGCTTTACCGGCGCGGGTGGCATTGGCCCGGGCTGGTGTTTTTCGCCGCGATCGGGTTGCACATGGTGCTGGATTCCATAGGGGGTGGCATCATGTGGGGGGCGCCTTTTGACACCCGCCTGCATGCGCTGGTCACCGTGCCCGCGAGCCAGAGCCACTGGGTGCTGTCCTTCATCCTGCATTGGACGTTTCTGGCCGAACTGATGATCTGGGGCGCGGCGCTTACCCTGTTCTTGCGGAGGTCGCGGGCATGATTCTTGTCTTTGGCAAAACCGGCCAGGTGGCCACCGAGTTGCAGCGTCAGGCCGATGTGATCGCGCTGGGCCGCGATGAGGCTGATCTGGAGCGCCCGGGCCGCTGTGCCGATGCGATCTTGCAGCACGCGCCCGATGTGGTGATCAACGCCGCCGCATGGACGGCTGTCGATCAGGCCGAGGCCGAAATGGATCGCGCGATGCGGGTCAATGCCGATGCGCCGGGTGCGATGGCGCGGGCCTGCGTGGCGCGGGGCATTCCGTTTCTGCATGTGTCCACCGATTACGTGTTCGATGGCAGCGGCGATCAGCCCTGGGCCGAAGACGATCACCCCAGCCCCTTGGGCGCCTATGGCCGCACCAAGCTGGAGGGCGAAAAGCTGGTCCGCGCGGCGGGCGGCAACCATGCGATCCTGCGCACGTCCTGGGTGTTTTCGGCCCATGGCGCGAATTTCGTGAAAACCATGCTGCGGCTGGCGGAAACGCGCGACAAGCTGACCGTGGTGGCCGACCAGATCGGCGGCCCGACCCCGGCGGCGGATATCGCGGCGACGCTGCTGACCATGGCGCGGGCCATGCGGGCCGGGCAGGGTGGCGGCACCTATCATTACGGCGGGCAGCCTCATGTCAGCTGGGCCGATTTCTCGCGCGAGATTTTTGCGCAGGCGGGCAAGGCGGTCGAGGTGGCGGATATTCCGTCGTCTGACTATCCGACCCCGGCGAAACGGCCGCTGAACTCGCGGCTGGATTGCGCCAAACTGGCGGCTGAATTCGGGGTCAAACCCCCATTGTGGAAAGACGGTCTGGCCGCGGTATTGGCCGAGTTGGGAGAAGGCAAATGACTCAGCGCAAAGGTATCATCCTGGCGGGCGGCTCGGGCACGCGGCTGTATCCGATCACCATGGGCCTCAGCAAGCAACTGCTGCCGATCTATGACAAGCCGATGATCTATTACCCGCTGTCTGTGCTGATGCTGGCCGGTATCCGCGAGATCGCGATCATCACCACCCCGCAAGATCAAGATCAGTTCCGCCGGATGCTGGGTGACGGCGCGCAATGGGGGCTGGAATTCACCTATATCGAGCAGCCCTCGCCCGATGGTCTGGCGCAGGCCTATCTGCTGGCGCGCGACTTTCTGGCCGGCGCGCCCTCGGCGCTGGTGCTGGGCGACAACATCTTTTTCGGCCACGGCCTGCCCCAGCTGATGGCCAGCGCCTCGGCGCAGGGCGGCACCGTCTTTGGCTATCGCGTGGCCGACCCCGAGCGTTACGGCGTGGTCGATTTCGACGATACCGGCGCGGTGCGGTCGATCATCGAAAAGCCCGAAAAGGCGCCCTCGCCCTATGCCGTGACGGGTCTTTATTTCCTCGACGGCACAGCGCCTGACCGGGCGGCTCAGGTGAAACCCTCGGCGCGCGGAGAGCTGGAGATCACCTCGGTGCTGGAAAGCTATCTGGCCGATGGCGCGCTGTCGGTCGAGCTGATGGGCCGCGGCTATGCCTGGCTCGATACCGGCACCCATGGCAGCCTGTTGGACGCGGGCAATTTCGTGCGCACCCTGTCCGACCGGCAGGGGATGCAGATCGGGTCGCCCGACGAAATCGCCTATCTCAATGGCTGGATCAATGCCGACGCCCTGCGCGAGCGCGCGGCGATGTTCGGCAAGAACGGCTATGGCGCCTATTTGCTGGGTCTGCTGCGGTAATCAGCCCATCCGTTCCGACGCATACGACCCGGGGCTGGCCGGGAAGACCACGGTTTTATTGCCGTTCAGGAACACGCGGTAATGGATATGCGCGTGGATCGCGCGGGCCAGAACCTGGCTTTCCACATCACGGCCCAGGCTGACGTAGTCGTCGGGGCTTTGGGCGTGGGTGACGCGCACGGTGTCCTGCTCGATAATCGGGCCTTCGTCCAGATCGGCGGTCACGTAATGCGAGGTCGCCCCGATCAGTTTCACCCCGCGCTGGAACGCCTGCTTATACGGGTTCGCGCCCTTGAAGCTGGGCAGGAACGAGTGGTGGATGTTGATGATGCGGCCCGAATATTTCTGGCACATCTCGTCCGACAGCACCTGCATATATCGCGCCAGCACGATCAGCTCGGCGCCCGAATCCTCGATCACCGCCATCTGCTGGGCCTCGGCCTGCGGTTTGTTTTCCTTGGTGACCTTGATGTAGTGGAACGGGATGTCGTGGTTCACGACGACCTTTTGATACTCCAGGTGGTTCGAGATCACCCCGACGATATCAATCGGCAGCGCCCCGATCCGCCAGCGATAGAGCAGATCGTTCAGGCAATGGCCAAAGCGCGACACCATGATCGCGACCTTCATTTTTTGCGCCTCGTCGTGAAAGGCGAAATCCATGCCCATCTTGGCCGCAACACCCCCAAAGGCGCCGTTCAGATCCTCGATGGTTTTGCCCAGCTCGCTGCGAAAGCTGACCCGCATAAAGAAATTGCCGGTTTCCTGGTCGTCGAACTGCGCACTGTCGGTGATGTTGCAACCCTGATCGGCCAGAAAGGCCGAGATCGCCGCGACGATACCGCGGGTGGTGGGGCATTTGACGGTCAGGGCATAGGTGCTCATCTGGGTATCCGCTGATCTGATGTGTTTGGGCCAGTGACAGCAATCTTGGGGTGTTTTCAAGGCCTGCCATGGAAAATCACTAGGATTTTAGGGGTTAAGCCCCTCTTCACCGCCGTTTGATAGGTCTGAATGCGGGTGAATATGAGGTGGTGAAATGGGCGCAGGTCAAAACGCGCCAGTCATCATCAAGCGCAAAAAGGTCGTGGCCGGTGACGGTCACCACGGTGGTGCATGGAAAGTGGCCTATGCCGACTTCGTGACCGCCATGATGGCCTTTTTCATGCTGATGTGGCTGCTGAACGCGACAACCGAAAAACAGCGCAAGGGGATTGCGGATTATTTCAATCCGACGATTCCCGTGAACCGCATTTCCGGCGGGGGTGAGGGCGCCTTTGGCGGCGAAAGCATCTTCTCCGAGGAGATCCTGGCCCAGACCGGCAGCGGCGGCACCGATCGCCACGCCAGCAGCCAGCGCCAGTCGCGCGGGCAGAACGGGGTAGATGCGTCCGACACGAAATCAGACCCCGCCGAAAGCGCGGCCTTGCAGGAACAGGTCGATCAGATGCTGCGCGCCATGGGCGGCGAAAGCATGGCTGCCAACAACGCGCTGCGCCACATCGTGACCCGTGTCACCGACGAGGGGCTGGTTGTCGAACTTTACGACAACCCCGGCAGCCCGCTGTTCCTCGAAGGCACGGCCGAGCCGACCGAGATGACCCGGATGATCGCCGGTCTGGTGGCCGAGGTCTTTGCCCTGGTCGACAACCGCCTGGCCGTGGGCGCCTATTCGCGCGCGCATCCGGTTGTGCTGGCCGATGACCCGGCCTGGGATCTGACCACTCGCCGCGCCCACGCCATGCGCGAACTGGTCGAGGCGGCGGGCTTTCCTGCCGACCGGGTGCAGCGCGTGACCGGCTTTGGCGACAATGATCTGGTCACGATCGACCCGATGGCGGTGCGCAACAACCGGGTCGAGCTGGTGCTGCTGCGGGCGGGGAGATGAAACTAGATAAGATTTTATCTGTTAGGCGCGCGTTAAGCCGGCCTGCGTAACGCTTGGCGGACATATCCGTCGAAGCTGCAGAAAGGCGCTGACCATGACGATTTCATCCTCGCTCAATGCCGGGGTTTCTGGCCTCAATGCCAACGCAACCCAACTGGCGACGATTTCCGACAATATCGCGAACTCGTCTACCTATGGATACAAGCGGTCGGAAACCGAATTCCATTCCATGGTCATCAGTGGATCCAGCGGCTATTCGGCGGGCGGGGTGCATACCAGCACCGCACGTATGATCGGGGAAAACGGTCCGCTGATCTCGACCAGCAATTCGACCGATATCGCCGTGTCGGGCTCTGGCATGATCCCCGTCACCGATGCCAGCGCGGTGAATTCGGGCGGGCCGACGCCGATGTATCTGATGACCACCGGATCGTTCTACCCGGACGAAGACGGGTATCTGACCACCAGCACCGGCAAGGTTCTGATGGGCTGGCCGACCGAGGCCGACGGCACCGTTGCCGCCTTTGCCCGCGACACCTCTGACGGGCTGGAACCGGTACAGATCGACGGCAACCAGTTTGCCGGCGATCCCACCACCCAGATCAGCCTGGGCGTCAACCTGCCCGCCACCGAAACCGAGGCCGGCGCCCCCGGCGACCCGCGCGAGCTGTCGGTCGAATATTTCGACAACCTCGGCACCTCGGAAACATTGTCGGTCAGCTTTACGCCGACCGTGCCCGCCTCTGGGTCGTCCAATGAATGGACGATGGTCATCACCGATTCCGCCTCGGGCGGGGCGGTGGTCGGCGAATATACCCTGACCTTCGACGACAGCCGCGCCAACGGCGGAACGCTGGCCAGCGTCACCGCCGTGACCGGCGGCACCTATGACAGTGTCGAGGGCACGATCGAACTGACGGTTGCCGGCGGCCCGCTTGAGGTCGATATCGGCATGCTGGGCGATCCGTTCGGCATGACCCAACTGTCCGACAGCTTTGCGCCGACCTCGATCACGAAAAACGGTTCTCCGGTCGGCAATCTGACCTCGGTCGAGATCGACGAAAACGGCTTTGTGCACGCGATTTATGACACGGGCTTTACCAATACGATCTACCAGGTGCCGCTGGTCGACGTGCCCAATCCCAATGGCCTGACCACGCTTAGCGGGCAGGTCTATCAGGTGTCGCTGGATAGCGGGCCGTTCTTCCTTTGGGATGCGGGCGACGGCCCCACAGGCAGCGTGATCGGCTATGCGCTCGAGGAATCTGCGACCGACGTCGCCGCCGAGTTGACCCAGCTGATCCAGACACAGCGTGCCTATTCGTCGAACGCCAAGATCATCCAGACCGTCGACGAAATGCTGCAGGAAACCACCAATATCAAACGGTGATGACCGGCCCGGAGGCCCATCATGACGATCTCGGGATCCCTGTCCAACGCCCTGTCCGGCCTGATCGCGGCCTCGCGCGCGGCCGAGGTGGTGTCGTCCAACGTCGCCAACGCCATGACCGAGGGCTACGCCCGGCGCGAGCTCGACCTCTCTGCCCGCAGCCTGGCGGGGATCGGCACCGGCGTCATGGTCGACGGGGTGTCGCGCGTGGTCGATAAGGTGGTGCTGGCCGATCGTCGCCTGGCCGATGCATCGGCCGCCGCGGCCGATCTGCATGCCGGGTTTTACACCCGCCTCGAAGACTCGATTGGCCTGCCAGAGGAAGGCGCGTCGCTCTCCGGGCGCATGGCCGCGTTCGAGGCCGCCCTCGCCGATGCCGCCGCGCGCCCCGATTCCGACACGCGCCTGATGACCCTTGTGGATACGGCCGGCGCACTGACCGGGCAGTTCAACGCCATATCCACCGACATTCAGGCCAGCCGGATGGAGGCCGATGCCCAGATCGCCGCGCAGGTTGATCTGTTGAATGACCGGCTGGCAAAGGTCGCCGACCTGAACGCCTCGATCCGAAACTATCAGGGTCAGGGCCAGGATACCGCCGCGCTGATGGATCAGCGTCAGGCCATCGTCGATGACATCGCACAGGTTTTGCCCCTGCGCGTGATCGAGCGCGACCACGGCCAGATCGCCATCTACACCCAGGCCGGGGCTGCCCTGATCGACGGGCGCCCGTCGACCTTTAGCTTTCAGCAAACCGCCATGATCGTGCCGGAAATGTCGATCGGCACGGGCGCGCTGTCGGGGCTGCACCTCAACGGTCAGCCGATCGGCACCACCGGCGCCTATTCCCCGATTGCCGGGGGCAGCCTGTCTGCGCTGTTTGAACAGCGCGATGACCTGGCCCCTGCCGCGCAGGCCGAGCTGGACGCCCTGGCCCGCGATCTGATCGACCGGTTCCAGAACAGCGGTATCGACCCCAGCCTGCTGCCGGGCAATGCGGGTCTCTTTACCGACGGCGGCGCGGTGTTCGTGGCTGCAGATGAGATCGGCGTCGCCGGGCGGCTGTCGTTGAATGCGCTGGTTAATCCGTCGCAGGGCGGGGCGCCCTGGCGGCTGCGCGACGGTCTGGGTGCCGCCGCGCCCGGTCCCGCGGGAAACAACGGCCTGCTGTTGGCGATGTCCGATGCGCTGGCGCAAACCCGCGTGCCGGCATCGGGACAGTTTACCGGGGTCGCACGGTCGGCCTCGGCGCTGGGGGCTGAGTTTCTGTCGTGGATCTCGTCGACGCGCCAAAGCCGCGAGGCCGACCAAAGCTTTGCCCTGGCCAAGGCCGATACGCTCAAATCGGCCGAGCTGGCCGACGGGGTCGATACCGACGCCGAAATGCAAACCCTGCTGGTGATCGAACGCGCCTATGCCGCGAATGCCCGCGTCATAAAGGCGGTCGAAGACCTGCTGCAAAGCCTGCTGAGTATCTGACCATGAAACAGCTGACACTGGGCGACCAATCGCAATCGGTCCTGCTGGCCCGGCACAACCTGGCCCTGAAAACCCGAATGACGACCCTGGTGCAAGAGGTCACAACCGGCACCGTTGCCGATCAGGGGCGTCATTTGGCGGGTGATTTCTCGGCCCTTTCCGCGATCGAGCGCAGTCTGACCATGCTCAAGACCTATGACCGCAACGCGGCCGAGGCCGCCGGAATGGCGCGGATGATGCAGGCGGGCCTTGGCAGCCTGGGCCAAATGGCCATGCAAACCGCCGAAGACATGCTGTTGGTCGGCGGCACCCCTTCGGCCGGGTCTCTGGATACCGCCGGCGCCACCGCCGCGGCCCGGTTCGACAGCGCGGTCGCGGCGCTGAACATCAAATATGCGGGCCGATCCCTCTTTGCCGGCACCGCAACCGACAGCCCAGCCATCGCGCCCGCATCGGCGATCATGGCGGCCCTTTCGACGGCCGTGTCTGGCGCTGGTACGGCCCAAGACGTGGCGCAGGTCATTGACCTGTGGTTCGACACGCCGGGCGGAGGCTTTGACACGGTCGCCTATCAGGGGGCCACGGCCCCGATGGGCGGGCTGCCGGTCGGCGAGGGGCAGCGCATCACCCTTTCGGTCACCGCGGTCGATCCGGAAATACGCGGGATGCTCAAGGCCATGGCCACGGCTGCCCTGCTGGCAGACGAAACGGTTCTTGCCGGCGACCCGGTTGAACGCGGGCGTTTGGCCGTGATGGCGGGCGAAGGCCTGCAATCGGCGCAATCGCCTCTGACGACCCTGCAGGCGCGTATCGGCGATGCAGAGGCCGGAATCGAGACTATTCAGGCCGAAAACGCCGCCCGGTCCCATGCATTCCAGATCGCCCGCACGGACCTTATCGGGGCCGACCCTTACGAAACCGCGACACGGCTGGATCAGGTCCAGACCCGTCTTGAAACGCTCTATACCCTCACCGCGCGCATGTCGCGCCTGACACTGGCGGATTACCTATCATGAAACATCTGATTGCTTTTGCGGCGATTTTCTCTCTCTGCGCCTCGATCGCTGCGGCTACGCCCGTGCGTATCAAAGATCTGGTCGAATTCGACGGCGTGCGTGGCAACGATCTGGTCGGGTATGGCCTGGTGGTGGGGCTGAACGGCACCGGAGACGGTATTCGAAACGCGCCCTTCACCGAGGAAATCATGTCGAATCTGCTGGAACGTCTGGGCGTCAACGTGACCGGCGAACAGTTCCGCCCCAAGAACGTGGCGGCGGTGTTCGTCACCGCCACCCTGCCGCCGTTTTCCCGCGCGGGCTCGCAGGTTGATGTCACTGTGTCGGCGATCGGTGACGCCAAGAGCCTGCTGGGCGGTACGTTGATCATGACGCCGCTGACTGCCGCCGATGGTCAGATCTATGCCGTTGGCCAGGGATCTGTCATTGCCGGTGGCGTCAGTGCCGAAGGTGACGGCAGCAGTGTGACCAAGGGTGTGCCAACCTCGGGCGTGATCCCGGCCGGCGCCCGCGTCGAACGCGAGGTAGAGTTTGATTTTGCGTCTCTAACCCGGCTGCGTCTGGCGCTGCGTACCCCTGATTTCACCACGGCCGAACGTATCGAGAGCGGCATCAACGCCCATTTTGGCCGGTCGGTCGCGCGGATGATTGATGCTGGCACGGTCGAGTTGGATATCAAGGCGACGCGCACAGCCTCGGTCGCACATGCGATCGGCAAGCTGGAAAACATCCGGATCGAGCCTCAGCGCAAGGCCCGCGTCGTTGTTGATCAGCGGTCGGGCACCATCGTCATGGGGGCGGATGTGCGGATCTCGCGCGTTGCGGTCAGCCAGGGCGGCCTGACCCTGCGCATCGAGGAACAACCGCTGGTCGTGCAGCCCAACCCGTTTGCGCGGGGTGAAACGATTGTGGTGCCCCGAACCACCGCCAGCCTGGATGAGGACGCCGGCCATGGCATGGCCGAGATTGCCGAAGGCGCCGACCTGTCCGAGGTCGTGGCCGGGCTGAATGCCCTGGGCGTCGCGCCGCGCGACATGATTGATATATTGAAAAGCATCAAGGCCGCAGGTGCTCTGCATGCCGAGTTTGTGGTGCGTTAGAGACGAATATTGGGGCCAACCGGCCCCTAGAAATACCCGCGCACGAGGGCCTCGGACAACAGCGTCCAGCCATCAGCGACCACAAAGAATGCCAGCTTGAACGGCATCGAAACCACCGCGGGCGGCACCATCATCATCCCCATCGACATCAGGATTGCCGCGACGACCAGATCGATGATCAAGAACGGCAGATAGATCATAAAGCCGATCTCGAAGGCGCGGGTGATCTCGCTAAGCAGGAATGAAGGCACCAAAACCGACAGCGGCACGGCCTTGGGATCGGCGGTGGCGGGGTCGATGTCACGCAGGGCGGACATGCGGGCCAGGGTTTCGGGGTTGGTGCGGCTGCTCATGAACTCGCGAAAAGGCTCTATTCCACGCTGAAATGCCTCTTCCAGGCTGATCTCATTGGCGTTCAACGGCGCAACGCCCATGTCCCAGGCGCGGGTAAATGTGGGTTCCATGACGAAATAGGTCAGGAACAATGCCAAGCTGACGATGAGCATGTTTGGCGGCGATTGTTGCAGCCCGATTGCCTGGCGCAAGATAGCCAGAACCGTGACGATGAACGGAAAGCAGGTCACCATGATCGCCAGCCCGGGCACCAGGCTAAGCAGCGTGATCAGGGCAATCATCTGCACTGTGCGCCCGGCCAGGGATTCCGTATCGCCCAGCGAGATTGACAACTCTTGTGCATGGGCAGGCAGGGCGATCAGGGTCGCCATGACGGCAATCGAAACAAGCATTTTGCACATTGTCAGAGACTATTTTTGCGCAGATCAATGACTTCGGTCAGGCAGACGCCCAGCTGACCTTTCTGATCGCCATCGAGCTCTTGCAACTCGCCCCGGGCGAACAAGCGGTCGCCGATATACAGCTCGACCGGGTCATTGACGCTGCGATCAAGTGACAGGATCACGCCCTTGGACAGATCCAGAACCTCGCGGATCGAAGGGCGGGCATGGCCGACCGACACGGTGATTTCCAGCGGCAGATTCGAAAGCGGGTTCTCAGCTTGATCCATTTTGATACCTCATTGTGTCTTGTGCCCCCAAGAAGCCCTGAACCGCGTCGCGAATACCCTGAGTGACCGCGCCGATGTCGATCTGGCTTTCATGGGATCCAGTGCGCAGATAGGCCTGTCCGGGGCCAAGGCTGGGTTCGTCGGAAACCGTCAGCGGCAGGGCGGGGTCATCGCCAAGAAGGGCCTCGACCGAGGCCCGGTTCTCGGGGTTGATGATGATTTCCAATGGCGTATCGGCGGCGTGGTCGATTGCCTTGCGCGCCTCTTCGAGCACGGTTTGGGCAAACCCCTGTTGTGCCATCTCGGGCAAAACCTGCTCTGCCATCATTTCCAGCAAGGGGCCGACCGCAGACAGGACATGCGCCCGCGCCTCGTGATAGGTGAACGACATGTCTTGCAGCGATTTGGCGAAATCCGCCCCGATGCGCGATTGCGCGTTCGTTTCGGCCTTTACGGCGTCATCCCAGCCCGCGGCATAGCCCTCTTCATAGGCGGCAAGCCGATCCTGGGTGCCCACCTGAGCGGCCGTGTGCGGGGCCGCAGAGAAATCTTCGAGCACATAGAGGCGTGCCATCAGACCGGCTCCTCTTCATCTTCCATCCAATGTTGCAGGATCTGCAACGTCTCTTCGCGCCGGTCTTCGATCATCTGGCGCAGTCGCTCGACCGGGTCAGAGGGCAGGGCCAGCGGAGCAGCGTCGACCTCGGTCGCGGGCCGCGCGTTGATGGCCCCTGCGGGCAAAACGCCGTCATCTATTTCCCCGGACAGGGCCGGGGCGGGCAGAGAGGCGACCGACCCGGATGCGCCGCTGGTCAGGATCGGGCGCAGGACAAACAGGCCAAGGATAAGCGCCGTCACCGACAGCACCCCGATCTGCGCAAGGGTCATCATGTTAAGATCGGCCAGCAGCCCCGGCTGCGCCGGCATGCCGGGCTGGGGCAGGGGTTCGAACGGCATTGATCGCAGTGTGATCACATCGCCCCGCGCCGCATCAAACCCGACCGCCGAGGCCACCAGCGCCTCAAGCGCATCAAGCTCGTCCTGCGGCATGGGCTGCCAGGTTTCGGTGCCGGTGTCGTCAATCACGCGCTGACCGTCGATCAGCACCGCAACCGAGATACGCTTGATCGCGCCGGGCACTTTCAACAGCTCACGCTGTGTTTCAGAGACCTCGAAGTTCACCCGCTCGCGGGTTTCGTTGTTGTTGGACGAGGCCGACCGGTCGCCCCCCGCGGCGCCGTCGGGCAGGTTGCTGGCCACGGTCACGGCATTTCCGCCGCTATCCGACGAGGTGGTCGACCGTTCTTCGGTATCCGTCGAAATCGCCACCCGTCCCTCGGGGTCGAACCGGCGTTCGACAATCGATTCGCGCTCGGTAACGGTGTCGACCGTGACTTCGACAACCGCGCGCCCCGGGCCCATGCGGGCGGCAAGCAGGCGTTCGACGTTGCGCTTCAGCGTCTCAGCCTTGTCAGCCCCGCCGATGGTTTCGGTTTCATCGGTGATCAGCCCGGCCACGCTGTCGATCACCGACACGTTGGCCGGGGGCATCCCGTTCACCGACGAGGCGATCAGGTGCCGCAACGCGCGCGCCTGTGCGGGCGAGAGCGGCGCGCCGTTGGTCGTGATCGTTACCGCAGCGGTCGGGGCGATCTCGCGGCGAAACGCACTGCCCGAGGCATTGGCGATATGCACGCGCGCCGCCTGGATGTTGGGGCTGGACAGGATGGTGCGGGCCAGTTCGCCCTCTTTCGCACGCCAATAGGCGGCGTCGAACATCTGTGACGTGGTGCCAAAGCCCGACAACCCGTCCAACAGCTCATAGCCGGCGCCGCTATTGGCCGGCAGGCCCTCGCTGGCCAGGGTTAGACGCAACGTGTCGCGCCGGGTGCGGTCAACAAAGATCGCGCTGCCGCGAACCTCATGTGCAACGCCGCGCTGTTCAAGCGCCTGAACCACCTCGCCCGCGGCGGCGTCATCCAGGCCCGAATAGAGCAGTGCCATCTGGGGCGCGGTTGCCGCCCGCGACAGGGCCAGAACCGCCACGAACATGACCACGGTCGCCGCAACCACGATGACCCGCCGTTTCGGGGGCAGACCGGACCAGAGGGCGCTCAATTGTTGCACGACGAAACTCCTGAAAAGGGCGGGCGTTCTGCCCGGGCCGTTTCGTCACTCTTGGCCGATTGGTCTTAACAATCGGTTAGCTCTTGCGCGGCTATAGAGGTTTTAACGTCAATCACCGGATGACACCGATGGCCGAGCTCGAGGAACAGGCAGAAGACACGCCGAAAAAGAAATCCAAACTGCCGCTTGTCGTGGGGTTGGTGTTGGCTATCGCGCTGGGGGCGGGCGGATTTTTTGCCATGTATTCCGGTATGTTGATGGGTGGTGGCCACGCAGATTCGGCTGTGGATGCCAGCGGGCAGGCCGGCCCGCTTGATCGCAGCATGGCGTTCGTTCCGCTTGAGCCGCTGATCGTATCGCTGGGTCCGGGCAGCGCGAATCGCCACCTGAAATTCGCCGCGCAACTAGAGGTTTCCGCCCAGCACGAGGATGACGTGACCCTGCTGGTGCCGCGCGTTCTGGATGTGCTCAACGGCTATCTGCGGGCGGTCGATGTGCGTGACCTCGAAGATCCGCAGGCGCTGATCCGTCTGCGCGCGCAGATGCTGCGGCGCATTCAGATCGTGACGGGCGAGGGCCGCGTTCGCGATCTGCTGATAACCGAATTCGTGCTCAATTAAAGGAGCGAATGATGACGATGATCGCCGATATCTTGCTGGCCGCGGGGGCGTTGGGGGCGGCGTTTTATTGCATGGTTCTGTCGCGCCGTTTGCGCCGGTTCAATGACCTGGAAAAGGGAATGGGCGGAGCGATTGCAGTTCTGTCGGCACAGGTCGATGACATGACGCGGGCGCTCGAGGGCGCGCGTGGCACCGCGCAATCTACCAGTCAAAGCCTGGGTGATCTGACCGGACGTGCCGAAGAGGTGGCCCAACGGCTCGAACTTTTGGTGGCGTCCTTGCATGACCTGCCGGTGTCTGCCCCGGCTGCGCCCACCCCACAAGCAGAGCCGCAGGCGGCGACGTTCAGGCGCTCTGCCGCAACGAAAGAGCCGCCCCTCATCCTGCGCCGGCGGCGTGAGGTGGCGGGATGAGCCGGCGAAAACAGACCGGGCGCGGCGTGCTGTTTGTCATTGCTGCGTTGCTGGCGGCGTCTGGCCTTGTGCGCCTGGGCGGCCCGGCCGGCCATGCCATTGCGCGCGAAGTGTCGAACCGGGGTGTTGATAACGTGCCGCCCCCATTGGCCTGCGACCCCGCCAGCCCCGAGATCTCCGACGCCATCCTGGCAGAGCTGATTGATCGCGAGAAACGGGTCGACGAGACCGAAACCCGCCAGCGCGAAACCGAACATACGCTGCGCGTCGCCCGCGCCGAGATCGAAGAGCGGCTGACCGACATGCGCGCCGCCGAGGAAAGCCTGCGCGCGACCATGGCTCTGGCCGAAACAGCGGCCGAAAGCGATCTAGCGCGCCTGACGGCTGTTTATGAGAATATGAAGCCCAAGGACGCCGCAGGGTTGTTCGAACAAATGTCGCCCGACTTTGCCGCTGGTTTCATGGGCATGATGCGCCCCGACGCCGCGGCCCAGATCATGGCCGCGCTTGATCCGGCAACCGCCTATTCGATCAGCGTGGTTCTTGCCGGCCGAAATGCCCGCGCCGCATCAGAATGAACAGACAATATTAAGACCTGCCTGCCACCCTGTCAGCGCAACGGGACTCAGGCACGAGGAATACGATGATCGGCATCATTGGTATCGCGGTGATCTTTGTGATGGTCTTTGGCGGCTATATGGCCGCCGGGGGAAAGCTGGGTATCATCCTGGCATCGCTGCCCTACGAATTTACCATGATCGGCGGCGCCGCGATCGGGGCTTTCGTGATCAGCAACGACATGAGCGCAATCAAACACACGCTGAAAGCGGTCGGAAAAGTATTCAAGGGGCCGAAATGGAAACACGCCGACTACAGGGATCTGCTGTGTCTGTTGTTCGAACTGATCCGCCTGGCCAAGCAAAATCCTGTCGGCCTTGAGGAACATATCGAGGCGCCCGAAAGCTCTTCGATATTCAACAGATACCCGCGAATTCTGGCGGATCACGAGGCAGTAGAACTGATCTGCGATACATTGCGTTCGGCGTCGATGAACTATGACGATCCGCATCAGGTTGAAGAAGTTCTTGAAAAACGGATGGAAGCCAACCTGCATCACAACCTGCATGCTAGCCACGCGTTGCAGAACGTCGCCGATGCCCTGCCCGCGCTAGGCATCGTCGCGGCCGTTCTGGGTGTGATCAAGACCATGGGATCTATCGATCAGCCGCCCGAAATTCTGGGCAAGTTGATCGGCGGCGCACTTGTCGGGACGTTTTTGGGGGTGTTCCTGGCCTACGGCCTGGTCGGGCCGTTCGCCGCCAAGGTCAAGTCGGTCGTCGAGGAAGACGGTCATTTCTATCAGCTGATACGCGAGGTGCTGGTGGCGAACCTCTATAATCACGCCGCCAACATCTGTATCGAAGTCGGGCGCCAGAACACGCCGGGCCATAACCGTCCCAGCTTTGCCGAGCTGGAAGAGGCGATCAAAACAGTCAAGGACGCGGCATGAGGTGGCTGCTGGCATCCGTGGCGCTTTTCGCCTTTGTTGGTCAGGCCTTAGCGGAGGTTATCCCCCTCCGCTCTGGCGAACATGCAGAGTTTTCCCGCCTCGTGCTTGACCTGCCGTCGGGTGTTGATTGGCAGATTGAAACAACGGATGGGGAGCCTACCCTCGTCTTCTCGGACGCACTGTTGTCTTTCGATGCGACCAGAGTGTTCGATTTCATTCCCCGCACCCGGTTGCGGTCTGTAACCACAGATACGGGGCGCATCACTCTGAGCTTGGCCTGCGACTGCCCTGTGGACACCCAGTTGCTGCCGCCCAACAAGCTGGTCATCGATATTGGCGACCCTAGCCAGGACCATGGCGACGATCAGACCGTCACCCTATTGGCCGACAGCGGCAATATCGCCGTGCCCAATCGGCATCTCGACATGCCACTGACGCCCGGCGCTATTTCAGACGGGCCGGGCGTTCCACTGCCTTCAACCGAGTCTCTTCACCTGTCCGAGGCATTACGTGAATTGCTGGTTCAAGAGCTGGGCCGGGCCTCGGTGCAGGGTCTTGTCACGGCCCCTACCCCGAACCACCCAGCCAGCGAACCCACGCCACTACCAGATCCGCCCGCTGCGCCGGGCATTGCCAGTGAGACGGCTCCGCCAACGATCGGTGTCGCCTTGGAAACAAGCGTTGATCGTGCGGATCCGGGGGCCGCACCCGCGCCTGTGACAGACGTCGGGCTAAAATGTTTTTCTGATCATCTGTTTGATTTCAGTGCATGGTTCGATGCCGGTGATCCCACGGCAAACCTGTCTGCCGCCCGCCGCGCCCTGATGGGCGAATTCGATCGTGTCGAGGCGCGCGATGTCGAACAGCTGATCCAGGCACAGCTGGCTTTGGGCATGGGCGTAGAGGCTGACCAAACCATTCGAACATATGGGCAAGAACTGACTTCCGCCGCAGTTTATCAGGCTCTTGCGGCGATCATAGATAACCAGCCAGGCGCATTGGCGAATCCGTTGCTTGGCCAAGAATCCTGCGACGGGCGCGTGGCCTTGTGGGCGGTTTTGTCCGCGCCTGATCAGATGCAAACACGCCATGTCGCCACGGGGGCATTGGCCGCGGCATTTTCCGAACTACCGCAGCATATGCGTATCCAGCATATCACGCCTCTGACCGACGTCTTTATTGCACGAGATGAGATCGAAGTCGCGAAACAGCTTCAGAATGCTCTGTCGCGAACAACGTCACAACCCACCGAGACGATGCGCCTTTCGCAGGCTCAAACCGACATTGCCCTTGGGCGGTCGGATCAAGGCGAAGAGGCGTTACGGGAGCTGTCATACGCGACCGGAAACCTTGCCTCTGACAGCCACCTGAACCTATTGGATCGGTATCTCGACCAAGGGAAGGCTGTGCCCGAGCCGGATCTACTGGCCGCCGAGGCCTACGCGATCCAGCTGCGCGGGACAGAGGCCGGGCGCCAGGCCGCACGTATCGCCGTGATCGGATATGCGCGTGCGGGGCGGTTCGCTGATGCGCTGCGTGTTTCGCAGAATACGGCGATCGACACGGCCTCGCTGAACGAGCTTGCGATATCGGCCAGCCGATCTGCGCCCCCCGTCGAGTTTCTGACAAATGTTCAAAAGCTTTTGCTGCCCCCCCTGGCGGAGAAGCTGAATGACGCCGCCCGCCTGACCATCGCCGATCGCTTTGCGCAGCTGGGTTTCCTGGAGCGTTCCGAGCAGGTGTTGTCACAAGTCTCTCGGGCCGAGGCGGCAGAGGTCGCCCTGGCCCGTGCCCGGCTTGCATTATCTTCGCATGCGCCAACCGAGGCGCTACGTATCATCAACCACTTCCAGCTGCAGGGCGCCGAGTTGCTACAAGCCCAAGCTTATGAAATGATGCATGAATATCGTGATGCCGCCAGGTATTACTCGCTGACAGGTGATCTGGTGGCCACGCAACGCATGGCTTGGATGTCTAGTGATTGGGGCGCCGCCGCATCGCCGGATGATGCTCGGTTTGGCCCATTCCTTGCACATGCAATGACGCCCGATCAGCCCGCGCAAGGGAGGCTGGAGCGTGCGCAGGCGACGCTGGAACAGGGCAGTCGCGCACTCTTGGCGGTCGAGGCTTTGATTGCCGAGCAGAACTAACAGAAAATCAACCACTCCCGCATAGCGTAAGCCTTGCATAGCAGGAGGTGTCAGAATGGCACGCAGGTTTGCCCGGGATGTGTTCAACAGCATTCTAAGTTTGGCATTGGTTTTCTCTCTTGGCGCGGCCGCATTGGCAGAGCCCGCGTCTGAATGTGAAACGGCCGCGTTGAACGCGTCGCGCAAGACCGGGGTTCCGCTCTCGGTGCTGCGCGCGATCTCATTGGTTGAAACCGGGCGGTCAAGGGCGGGGGAAACGCGCCCTTGGCCCTGGACCGTCAACATGGAGGGCAAGGGCGTCTGGTTCGACGAACGGGCGAAGGCAGAAAACTACGTCCTCGCCAGCTATCGCAAGGGCG
This sequence comes from Actibacterium sp. XHP0104, assembly GCF_025751515.1. Taxonomy (GTDB): domain Bacteria; phylum Pseudomonadota; class Alphaproteobacteria; order Rhodobacterales; family Rhodobacteraceae; genus Actibacterium_D. The sequence continues at coordinate 202,733 of NZ_JAOWLE010000003.1, read as the reverse complement.
CACGCAGTTTCGATGTCGGGTGTTTCCAGTTGAACTATCGTTGGCACGGGCAGCATTTTGCCTCGATCACCGAGATGTTCGACCCACAGGCCAACGCCGATTACGCGGCGCGTTTCCTGCAAGAGCTGTACCAGGAAAAGGGTAACTGGAGCACTGCCGCCGGGGCATATCACTCTCGAACGCCCACCTATGCGAACAGGTATCGAAAAAAGTTCGATGAATATTTTGCGGCGCTGTCGGATCAGCCAACGCCACCCGCGATCGAACCTGTCGCTGTCAGCAGACAGAACCGCTATCCACTGCTCCGTGATGGGCAAACCCCGGGCGGTCTGGGATCGCTGGTGCCCCTGGGCGGCGCCACGGCTCGCAGCCTGTTTGACCGCTCGGCCGAGGGGCGGGGCTGATGTCAGCGTTGAACATGAGGGATCTGTTTCGCCCGACGATCCTGCTGGCGCTGGGGCTGATGACCGTGATCGTCATGATGATTCTGCCGGTCCCGGCCTTTATTCTTGATATCGGGCTGGCCGCGTCCTTTGCGCTGGCGATCCTGATTTTCACGGTCACGCTGTTCATCGAGCGTCCGCTAGATTTCTCGGCTTTTCCGACAGTGCTGCTGGCATCCCTGATGCTGCGGCTGTCTCTGAACGTGTCGTCGACCAAACTGATCATCGGGCAGGGCCATACCGGAACCCATGCGGCCGGCAATGTCATCGAAGGCTTTGCCCAGTTCATCATGGGCGGCAGCATCCTGATCGGCCTGGTGGTGTTTGGTGTTCTGCTGATCGTGAACTTTATTGTGATCACAAAAGGTGCGGCGCGGATGGCCGAGGTGGGCGCCCGGTTCGCACTGGACGGGATGCCGGGCAAGCAGCTGGCGATCGACAGCGACATGTCGGCCGGCGCAATCGACCATGCCGAGGCCAAGCTGCGGCGCGAACGTGAGCAGGCCGAAACCACGTTCTTTGGCTCGCTCGACGGTGCGTCGAAATTCGTCAAGGGCGATGCGATTGCGGGCCTGCTGATCACGCTGCTGAATCTGGTCATGGGGTTGATCATCGGGGTCGCGCTGCATGACATGCCGATTGGCCTGGCCTTTAACACCTATGCGATTCTGACCGTGGGCGACGGGCTGGTCAGCCAGATCCCTGCGGTGATCATCTCGATTGCGTCGGCTTTGTTGCTGGCCCGGGGCGGCGCCACTGGCGCAACCGATCTGGCACTGATCGGACAGCTGGGCAGATACCCGGCGGCACTTGCGACCGTTGCCGTGCTGATGGCGGTTTTTGCCCTGGTGCCCGGCCTGCCATTCCTGCCATTCGTCGCGGGCGCCGTCGCACTTGGCAGTGCCGCGGCTGTGGTCAGCCGCAACGCCCGTCGCCGCGCCGTGACTGAGGCGAAAACCCCCACCGAGGCCGAGCCCATCCGGCGCAATTCGATCGGCGACGTGCTGGACCTTGATGATATCCATGTCGAGTTCGCCCCCGATCTGGTTGGTATGGTGCTTGACCCCGCAACCGGCCTGGATGCGCGGATCGAGAACATGCGCAAGCATGTTGCCGAAAGCTATGGCGTCATCCTGCCCGAAATCCGCCTGACCGATAACGGCGCACTGCCGCCCGGCACTTACGTGGTGCGCGTACAAGGTGTTGAACAGGCGCGCGACCGGCTGGAACCCGATCAGGTGCTGGCGCTGCTCAATGACCAAACTATGACCGTGCCCAATGGCCGCGATGTCAGCGAGCCGGTCTACGGCGCCCCCGCTCGATGGATTCCGACCTCGATGCGGGAAGAGGCGGCGCTGGCCGGTATCACGATTGTCGGCCCGACCGAGGTTCTGGCGACCCATCTGCTAGAGGTGATCCGGTCGAATTTCCCGCGCCTGCTGACGCTGAAATCGCTGCGCAGAATCCTGGATGAAATGACCAATCTCAGCGACCCGGCCCGCGCCGAGGCCAACCGCCGCATGCTGTCCGAGCTGATCCCAGACAAAGTGCCGGTTGATCTCTTGCTGGCGGTGCTGCGGCTGTTGCTGGAAGAGCGCGTGTCGATCCGCAACCTGCCGCTGATCCTTGAGGCGATTTCCGAAATCCGCCCGGCCATGCCGTCGCCCGAAGGCATCTGCGAATATGTGCGCCACCGGCTGGGTTTCCAGCTGGTGGCCGAACACAAGCGCGCCGACGGAACCATTCCGCTGCTTCAACTGGCCCCCGAATGGGAAGAGCGATTTACCCACTATCAGATCGAGGGCGACAATGGCGGCCGCGACGTGGCGCTGCCGCCCGAAGAGTTCAACAAGCTGGCCAATGGCACCTCGGAAAAGCTGGCCCGCGCGGGCGAAACGGGCATCTTTCCGGCGATCGTCACTTCGACCAGGCGCCGCAGATATGTGCGCACTGTGCTGGCCGCACGCGGCATCTCGGCCCCGGTTCTGTCATTCGAGGAAATCGGAACCCAGGCGCGCCCGTCGCTGGTGGGGTTGATCCCGGCATGACGGTGGATCTGGCGCAGTTCCTGGGGCAGGGGCAGCAAGTGTTGCTGGCGGCCGGCATCGTGTTTCTACGCGTCGGCGCCATGATCGCCCTGCTGCCGGTTTTCGGCGAACGGGTCGTGCCCGCACGCGTCCGGATGGCTCTGGCGGTTTGCTTTACGCTGATCGTGGCGCCGGCGGCCTCGCCCGCAATTGGTGCCGCGCTTGCCCAAGGGGTCGCGCCCGCGCAGTTCCTTGTCAGCGAAACCATCGTGGGGCTGGCGATCGGGATCGTTCTGCGGCTGATGATTCTGGCGCTTCAGATCACGGGGCACATCGCCGCGCAGGCCATTTCTTTGTCGCAGCTGCTAGGCGCGGGGGCGGGTGATCCGCAACCGGCGCTGGGGCACTTCCTGACCGTGGCGGGCCTGGCACTGGCCGCGATGTCGGGCCTGCATGTGGCTGCCGCCGAAACGATGATATCGTCATACGAGGTCATGCCGGCGGGGCGGATATTGCCCGCCGATGTGTTGGCCGAGTGGGGGGTGCGCGCCGTCGCATTTTCCTTCGATCTGGCGCTGCGGTTGGCCATGCCCTTTGTCGTGGTGTCGTTGCTATACAACCTGGCGCTGGGTGTGATTAACCGTGCGATGCCGCAACTGATGGTCGCCCTGGTTGGAGCCCCAGCGATCACCGCCGGAGGGATGATCCTGTTTGCCCTGGCCGCGCCGATGATGCTGGGGCTGTGGCTGGAACAGTTCCACCACCTGCTGGCCGATCCGACCGGGGTTGCCCGATGAGCTCTGAATCGGACGACAAGCAGCACGAGCCAACCCAGAAACGCCTGGATGACGCCCGCAAAAAGGGCGAGATCCCGCGCTCGACCGATCTGAATACCGCGGCCAGCTATGCCGGTTTGGTGTTGGTGGCCGCAACCATCGGGGGCGTCGGCCTGATTGCGACATCAGATCAGATGATGCGGTTCCTGTCCGATCCGTTTTCGCCGGCCGAAGAGGTCTTTCGCGGCGCGCCCCAAACCCAGCTGGGCAATATGACCGCCCAGCTTGCGCCGCCCTTGCTCGCCTGGTTTCTGGCGCCCGCCATCGCGGTCTTCGCCGTTCTCGTCGCCCAACGCGGCATCGTTTTCGCGCCCGAGAAACTGCAAGCGCGCCTTTCCCGGATTTCGCCGATCGCGAATGCCAAGAACAAGTTTGGCGCCTCGGGCCTGTTTGAATTCGCCAAGAGCGCGGCCAAGCTGATGATATTCAGCCTGGTTCTGGCCCTGTTCATCTGGCGAAACCTGCCCGACATCCTGTCGCAGGTTCACCTGCCGACCGTCAGCGGCGTTTCGGCCATGGGCCAGATGGTCGTGGATTTCCTGTTCCTGATCCTGGTGATCGCCTTGGCGATCAGTGCCGTCGATGTCCTTTGGCAGCACCACCAGCACCGGCAGAAAAACCGGATGTCGCATGAGGAGATGAAAGAGGAATTCAAGCAGTCCGAGGGCGACCCCCATATGAAACAACAGCGTCGCCAGCGCGGCATGGCAATCGCGATGAACAAGATGCTCAGCGATGTGCCCGATGCGGCTGTGGTGATCGTAAACCCGACCCATTACGCGGTGGCCCTGAAATGGGACGCCACCTCGCCCGGCGCGCCGGTTTGCGTGGCCAAGGGCGTGGATGAAATCGCCGCCCGTATCCGCGAGGTTGCCATCGAGAATGGTGTGCCGTTGCACAGCGATCCCCCCACGGCCCGCGCGTTGCACGCCACTGTCGAGATCGGGCAAGAGATACACCGCGACCATTACGCCGCTGTCGCCGCCGCGATCCGCTTTGCCGAGGCGATGCGCAAGAAAACGTATCGGAGCGGCTGATGGCAGACGACAGGCGTATCGCGGCCTTGGGGCAGATGGGCGACATGATCCGCGACATGGCCCTGGCAGAGTTGCGGCAAGCTGCGCAACGGCGCGGCGCGGCCGAGAGCGCCATCGGCGATCTTGACGCTCAGCGGCGGCGGGTTGTTCCGGATCTCGATGATGCGGCGTCGATGGTGGGGGCCGATCTGGCCTGGCACCGCTGGGCAGATGCACGCCGGGCCGAGCTGAATATCGAGCTGGCAACCTGCCGCGCGGCCGAGAACCGCAGCAAAACCCACGCTGCCCGGGCGTTTGGGCGGGCAGAGGCGCTGCAGCGGATCATTTCGCGGATGCGGGGCTAGCTGTCCTGGCGCACCAGGTCGATGATCAGAACATCATGCACGCTCGGTCCCAACGTCTTGCGTGCGACCTCGATCAGCGCGATCCGCAGCGCCGTCATGTTGGTGCTGGAGGTGAACACCCCGGCGAAACCGCCCGTATTGGCGTGGTCGAACATCACCCCCAGAAATGCATCCCGCAGCTTTGGTTCCATCTGATAGACGCGGGCGCGCTCGCCCAGTTCGACCTCAAGGCTTAACGACATGACAACCAATGCGGTGACCCGCTCGTTCTCGACCACGGGAACCACGAACTGGTTATTCATCTTGACGAATTCAACCGTGTCCTCGGCCGGGTCGTCCGGCGGCGGGGTTTCGGCCTCGGCCTCGATCGGGGCCGGGGGCGGACGCAGGAAAAAGCCCGCGCCAGTTCCGGCACCCAGGCCCACAAGGGCGATGACGAGGGGGAGCAGCAGGCGCATTTCCGACCTCAGAATGGCAGCAGGATATCGGCGATCTGCTGGCCGTATCGCGGTTGTTGCACCTGGGTGATCTGCCCGCGGCCACCGTAGGAGATGCGCGCCGCCGCGATCTTGTCATAGGTGATCTCGTTCTGGCGCGAGATGTCTTCGGGGCGGACATAGCCGGTAACGATCAACTCGCGCATCTCGAAATTCACCCGCACCTCTTGCGAACCCTCGATTTTCAGAACGCCGTTCGCAAGCTCTTCGGTAATGGTGGCGGCCACACGCAGTGTTAGCTTTTCGTTGCGCTTGACCGATCCGTTTCCGCTAGAGTTGCTGGTCGAATTCGTGGCCACGGCGCTATCCATGCTGGCCCCATCGGGCAGGGCGTTGTTGATCCGCTGCGGCACGCCGAACAGATGCGGAATGCCCATGCTTTCCGAGCCGCTGCGGGCGCGCGATGTGGCGTTGGAAATCTCGGCCTTGTCGTCGATCTCGATCACCACGGTCAGAATGTCGCCACGTCCCTCGGCCCGTCGGTCACCCAAGAGCGAGGCACGCCCCGAGTTCCACAAAGAAGCCGTGTGCACCCCGCCGGTAGAGCGGGCCTGCTGCGGAAAGGGTTGCGAGGCCATGGCGAAATAGGAGGCGCTGTCCTGTGTGGGCGTGAAATCGGGCGCGCGCCCGACCTGATCCAGACCGGAACAGCCCGCAAGCAGGGCCAGGGCAACAAGGGCGGAAAGAAGACGGGGCATGGCGTGTCCTAGTTCAAAGGGGTGGGGCCGACGATGACCGTGCCGTCGGCCGTGACCCGGCCGGTGACGGTGTTGCGGGAATCAAGGTTCATGACGCGGATGCGGTCGCCCGCGCCGGCGCGCCCAAGGGCGCGGGCATCGGTAATGATGGTCAGCGGGCCGGACTGATACTGCAGCGTCACGATTTGGTTGCGTTCGATCAGGGCCGGCGCGGCCAGGTCCTGCGGGCGGACGGGACGCCCGGCGTAAAGGGTGACGCGGGCCTCCATCCCCAGGGCCTGCTCGGGATGAGACAGGGCGCCAGGGGTGTCGCCGGTCACCAGCCTCAGGTCGTCGGGGCCGATGATCGTCTGGCTGCGCAAGGTGCGCGTCGCGATCACCGTATCGGACCAGGCAAGGCCGGGCATCAGGGCCAGGATCAGCACCAGAAGTTTCATCAGCGCACCTGCGTGGTGGCGGCCATCATCTGATCGGCGGCTGTGATCACCTTGGCGTTCAGCTCATAGCCGCGCTGGGCCTCGATCAGCTCGGTCACTTCGCGCACGGCATCGACTGAACTGGCTTCGAGATAGCCTTGCCTCAGCGTGCCCAGCCCGTCTTGTCCGGGCGTGCCGGTGATCGGGGTGCCCGACGCCGCGGTTTCAAGGAAAAGGTTCGAGCCCATCGCCTCGAGCCCCTTGGCATTCGAGAAACCGACCAGGTTGAACTGCCCCAACAGCTCGGCCTGAACGCGGTCGTTGAAATAGGCGTAGACCTCGCCCTCGGCATTGATCGACAGGCTGCGCGCGTCGTCGGGGATGGTGATATCGGGCGCAACCGGATAGCCGTCGCTGGTGACGATCAGCCCGTCGGCCGAGCGTTTCAGCGCGCCATCGCGGGTATAGGCCGACAGGCCCGAAGGCAGCGTGACCTCAAGATAGCCGCCACCCTCGATCGCGACGTCCAGATCGCCGCCGGTTTGCGACAACGACCCCTGCGCCAGCGCGACGGTGACCGAGGCCGGCCGCACGCCCAGGCCCAGCTGCACGCCGGTGGGCAGCACGGTGCCATCGGCGGCACTGACCGTACCCGCGCGGGTCATCTGCTGATAGTGCAGATCGGCGAATTCGGCCCGGCGCGCGTCATAGCCGGTGGTGTTCATGTTCGCGAGGTTGTTGGAAATCACCTCGACCCGCATCTGCTGGGCGCTCATGCCCGTGGCGGCGATGGAAAGGGCGCGCATGGGGCACCTCCTTTAGGAACCAAGCGTTCGGATGAGGCCGCGCAGGCGCTCGTCTTCACGCTCTAGAAAACTCTGGCCCAGCTCATAGGCGTGCTGCACCTCGATCATGCGGGCCATCTGGCCGACGGCATCGACATTCGAGGCCTCGACGAACCCTTGCAGAATGGCGCCGTTCTCGACCGGCTCGATCCCGTCTGCGCTGACAAACAGCGTACCGCCTTCACGCGTCAGCGCGTCAGGCGATGGCGGCGCGAACAGCCCGATCTGTGCGATGGCCTGCCCGTTGACCGACAGGGTGCCGTCAGCGGCAACGCCGACACTGGCCGCATCGGGTGGCACAAAGACGGGCGCACCGCCGATATCAAGCAGGCGGTGCCCGTCGGGCGAGACCAGTTCCCCCGCGTCATCGGGAAGGAACGCCCCGGCGCGGGTCAGCCGTTCGCCGTTGGGCGTATCCAGCAGGAAAAACCCCGGCCCTTCGATCGCCAGGTCGAACGTGCCATTGGTCTGTGTCAGCGGGCCCTGCGACAGGTCCGTCTTGCGCACATTCGCCGTGGCCATCGACACCGAGCCCAGCGGGCCCTCGCTGGGTTGTAGATATTCTGAAAAGATCACGCCCTGTGCGCGGTATCCGGTGGTGGAAATGTTGGCGATGTTATGGGCCACGGTCTGCATCTCGCGCAGCAGCCCGGTTTGACGCGTCAGGGTGGTATAGCCGGTGTTGTCCATGCCTACCCCCCGATGATCAGCGGGATCAGCCGCGTGGTGAAATAGCTGGTCAGGCTTTGGGTCATGAAGCTCATCGAGACCCAGAACACCGCCAGCATCGCCGCGACCTTGGGCACGAAGGTCAGGGTCATTTCCTGGATCGAGGTCAGCGCCTGGAACAGGCCGATGACGATGCCCACGACCAGCGCCGTGCCCAGGATCGGGGCCGAGATCTGCACCGCGATCCACAGGCCCTGGCGCAACGTGTCATAGATCATTGAATCGGTCATGTTCACACCGGCATCCGCAGGATTTCCTGATAGGCCTCGACCACCTTGTTGCGCACGGTCACGGCGGTTTCGACCGCCAGTTCCGTCTGCGCCAGCGCCTGCACCAGCGAATGCGCATCCGCGCCGCCGGTCATGGCCGCACGCGCGGTGGCCTCGCCCTGTTGCAGGGTTTGGGTGAAATCCTGCGCCATCTTGGCGAACCCGCCCCCGGTGCCGGGGCTGTCAGGGGCGGGCTTTGTCGCGGGGCGGGCTGTTGCATAGCCCTGAGCCGCGACATGTGAGGATCTGATGTCCATTCTGGCACTCCTCTATCGGCGCAGCAGTTCCAGCAGGCCCTGGGTCATTTGCCGGGCCTGGTCGAACATTCTGAGGTTCGCCTCATAGCTGCGCTGCGCTTCGCGCGCGTCTGCGATTTCGACCACCAGATCGACGTTCGAGCCGTCATAATGGCCGCTGCTGTCAGCCAGCGGATGCGCCGGGTCGAACACCCGGGTCAGCGCTGATTGATCAAGTGCGACGGGTCCAGGCGTGACCTGGCCCGTGCGTTCCCCACGCAAGACATGTTCCTGAAAGCTGACCGTCTTGCGGTGATATCCGGGGGTGTCGGCGTTGGCGATATTCTCAGACACGTGCCGCAGCCGCGCGCTTTGCGCCTGCATGCCGCTGGCCGAAACGCCTAGTGTGTTGATCAGGTCGCTCATGCGGCCCCCTATTTGCCAAGGCTGGCGCGCAGAATGCCCAGCGTCGTTTTGTAAACCCCCAGCGCCATGTCATGCTGAACGCGGGTCTCGGCGGCCTTGGTCATTTCGACCTCAAGCGACACGCCGTTGCCATTGGGCGAGGTCGACTGACCGCGCACGATATGTTCGGCAAGATCGGGCCCGCCCGGCCCGGTCGCGGCCATATGGCCCGCGCGGGTCTGGCGGGGGGTGAAATCCCCGGCCTGGGTGTAACTGTCTGCAAAAGAGGAAATATCGCGCGCCCGGTATCCTGGCGTGTCCGCGTTGGCGATGTTGCGGGCAAGCACGGATTGGCGCGATGCGGCATGGGTGGCCATGCCATGCGCCATATTCAGGATCTCTAGCTTGTCGAACATCCGGGTTTCTCCTCGGTTTCAATCAAGGCTTAACCCTGATTCCTTTAAAAACCGTTTTCAGGCCCCTTGATGCGGAGAATCCCATGACCAATGCCTCGTTCGCTGCCCTGAATGCCGAAATTGCCGCCCTGCGCCGCGCCGCGCCGGTCGGTCGCGTGGCCGAGATCGGGGGCGGCACCGTTCAGGTTGCCGGCCTGTCGGCGCAGGCCCGGCTGGGCGACATGGTTTCTATCCATCACCGCGACCAGACGCGCCGGGGCGAGGTGCTGGCCATGACCCGCGACCGGGTGACGATCCTGCCCGATGGGGTGCCCGATGGGCTGGCGATTGATGACCGGGTGACGCTGCAGGGTGCGGCGACCATTGCGCCTGATGACAGCTGGGTCGGCCGGGTGATCGACCCGTTCGGCCAGCCGCTGGATGGCAGGCCGCTCTTGCGGGGTTGTGAGGCGCGTATGCTGCAGGCCGGCCCCCCGGCGGCAACCATGCGGCGCGGGTTGGGGCCGCGGCTGGAAACCGGGCTGGCCGTGTTCAACACGCTGCTGCCACTGGTTAGGGGACAGCGGATCGGCCTGTTCGCGGGATCGGGCGTCGGGAAATCGACCCTGCTGTCGCAGTTGGCGCGCGGGGTGCAGGCTGATGTGGCCGTTATCGCGCTGGTGGGTGAGCGGGGGCGCGAGGTGCGTGAGTTTGTCGATAACGTGCTGGGCCCCGAGGGCATGGCGCGATCGGTTGTGCTGGCGGCTACCTCGGACCAGTCGCCCTTGATGCGCCGTCGCGCCGCCTGGGCCGCGATGAGCGTTGCCGAACATTTCCGTGATCAAGGCGCGCATGTGCTGTTCATGTGCGATTCCGTGACCCGGTTTGCAGAGGCGCATCGCGAGATTGCACTGGCGGCAGGCGAGCAGGGTTCGCTGCGGGGTTACCCGCCGTCGACCGCTCAGATGATCATGAACCTTGCTGAACGCGCCGGTCCGGGTGCGGGTGGCACTGGTGATATCACCGGGGTGTTCAGCGTGCTGGTTGCCGGGTCGGACATGGATGAACCCGTCGCCGATATTCTGCGCGGTGTTCTCGATGGCCATGTTGTTCTTGATCGCGAGATTGCCGAACGGGGCCGGTTTCCAGCCATCGATCTGTTGCGCTCTGTCTCGCGCAGCCTGCCCGCGGCCGCAGATGCCAACGAGAACGAGCTGATCGCAACCGCCCGCCGGTTGCTGGGCGCCTATGATCGGGCTGAGATGATGATCCAGGCGGGTCTTTATGCCTCGGGGTCCGATCCCCTGATTGATCAGGCCATCCGGGTGTGGCCATCGCTGGATCGGTTCATGGCCGAAGAGGAAACTTCAGGCATCGCGGCAAGTTTCGCGAGGTTGGCCGATTGCTTGGGGGCGGCCCCGTAACCTCAGCGGCCCGCCTGCAGCAGCGCAAGCGCGGTCGTCGCCCCGGTCAGATGGGCCGGCATGGCCAAGGCTTCTGAGCGGGCAAGGAACAGTCGTAACAGTTTGTCCTGCGTCTCGGGGCTGGCAAGCTGGCTTGCCTCGGTCGTGCCAAAGGCCTTGGCGGATTTCGTGCGAAAGACCTCGAGCTGTCTGTCGATATCGAGAGCCGCAAATTCCGAGGGCAGCCCCAGCGCCGTCTCTAACGCGGCACGTAACGGCTTTGACCCCATGATCGAGAACCATTTGGTCTCATCGCTGCTGTCTTCGGCGGCCAGGTCTGACAGCTCTCGCAACATGTTCATTGCGAGGCGCATGTTTTCGTTCTGCGCGCCGATCGCCCGTTCAAACTGACGGGTTTTGTAGTTGGCGATGATCTCATCCGCGAAATCGGAAAGCTGCGTGTTGGGGGTGTCGAAATCACCGAATCCGAATGCCTTGGAAAGGTGCAGATACCTCTTGTCAGCCATGCGATTGGCCAGCGCGTCGGATTCCTGACTACCATCTTCCAGGACCTTGCGGATGAAGAACCGGTTGTTGATGTCGTCATCCAAGCCGAACGCGCCAAGCGCGACATTCAGCAACCGCCGATCTGCGACCAGCATCTCTGCGCTGGTGATATCGCCGATCTTTTCCTCGAAGTAGCTGATGTCGCGAGACATCTGCGGGCTTCTCTCGAAAGCGGCCTGTTGGGCGGGCATGGTGCGTTGCAGAAAGCGCCAGCCCGCATATCCACCCATCGGCACGATAGGTTGGAAGGTCATGCCCGGCCGGCGGCCAGCAGCCGCTCCTCTCGCGGTAGCAGGCTGCGCATCGCTTTCAGGGCATTGTAGAAATGCCCTTGCACGACACAGCTGCTTGCGGCGTTCAGTTGCTTGCGGCTGTCGGCATCCATCAAAACCTGGCTCAGCTGCTCGATACCGCGCAGCAACTGCATCTTGGCTTCTTCCGGGTTCGCGTCGCCCGACAGCACCAGCTGTGCGATGTAACAGACCCGCCTGACGGGGGTGTTTACCTCTTGGGGGTGAATGGCGTCACGCAATCGTAAAATATTTGCCCCCGGGGTCACGATGCTAAGCTTGGATCGTCGGTCGCCATTCTCGATGACGGCGCCGTTGATCAAGACCCGTTCTTTTGGGGCCAGCTTCAAGACCAGCCCGCTCATGCGGCTTCCTCCTGCCCGGACAGGCCGCGCATCACGACCGTGTTGATCTCGATCAGGACATCGGCGCTGTCTTTGCCGGTCAGAACCTTGCGGGTGTGCTCGCGCGTGAAGCGGGCAAGATAGAAAATCCGCGCGCGCAGGGCGGCGGGCAGGGCGTTGTCGCCTCCAGCCACATCGGCGGCCAGCAGAATCCAGAGCCGAGAGTTCTCGTGCAGGGCCGATACCAGGGCAGGAAAGTTGCCCTTGTTCGCGGCGGCGCTTCGCAGGCGCGAGGTCACCTGGGCAAAGGTTTCATACTCGATTGATCGGGGCGTCTTGATGGCGGTTTGCCGGGCGGCGCCATAGGCGGCCTGGGCCATGAATTGGGCGGTCACGGGCTATCCTTCCGTGCGATGGTGCAGATCGGGGTGAGGCCGGGGCATGTCTGCCCCGGCACGGCGCGTGTTAGCGGAACAGCGACAGGATGTTCTGCGGCGCCTGGTTGGCGATCGACAGGGCCTGCGTGCCCAGCTGTTGTTGGACCTGCAGCGCCTGCAGGCGGGCCGAAGCGGCCTCCATGTCGGCGTCGATCAGCGAGCCGATGCCCGTTTGCAGGGCGTCGGTAAGCTTGCTGATAAAGTCGCTCTGGGTTTCGATCCGCCCCTCGGCCGAACCGAATGCGGCCGAGGCGTCGATGGCATTGTTGATCAGCGTCTCGATATTGCCCAGCGCGGCCTCGGCGCCGGCATTGGTGGTCACGTCGATGCCGCCAAGGCCGAACAGGCCACCCGAAGCCGTGCCATCAGCCGCGCCAGCGCGCGCCAGCGACAGGCTGGTTGCACTGTCATTGTCGATTTTCAGCTCCCACTGGCCTGACGAATTCTGCGCAACCTGGGTCGAGACGCCGTCGATCGTGCCGCCGTCGACGGCCGCTTTCAGGCCACGCGCAACATCTTCGAAGGTTTCACCCTTGCCGGCGACATAGGTGTAGGCGGTGCCGCCGACCGTAACCTGATAGCCGTCACCATCATTCACCGCCGCTGTGTCCGAGAAGGTCAGCGTTTCGGCGCGTTCACCGATGCTCGTGGCTGACAAGGTCACCCCGGTGGCGCCGCCGTTCTTGGTCGCGCCCACGGACACGTCCTCGAACGCACGGGTCGAGGTCAGGGTGATGACGTTGCTGGCAACGCTTGCTTCGACACCGACCAGACCAAGGGCATTGATGGCATTGGTGATGGCGCTGGCGGCGGCATCTTGGTCGCCGGTGATATCGCCCGCGGAAAACGACACTGTCGCACCACCGATCGTGACCTCGAACGCGTCTGCGCTGACATCGGCGTCGGCGGCCAGAGTGATCGTTGCGGTGTTGCCGGTGTTGGTCGCCGCGGCCGCGCTGAGCGTGGCGTTGGCGGACAGGTCGGTGCCGGTGCCCAGAACGCCCGCGCTGGTGGTCAGATCCTGGCGATTGACCGTGATGTTGCTGGCGCTGACAGTCCCATCGTTCTTGCGGTCAAGCGACGACAGGATGTCGACGTCTTCGGTGCCCGAAACAAGGTTCAGGCCGTTGAACTGGGCGGCGTTGACGACCGAGTTGATCTGGTCGCGCAGCGCAACGATATCGGCCTGGATCTTTTCGCGATCGACGTTGCCTTCTTGCGCGGCGACGATCTTGCCCTTGATGTCGGTCAGCAGGTCCGAGACGGTTTCCGAAGCCTGCCGCGCAACGGCGACGGTGGATTCCCCAAGTGCGAGGCTTTCGGAAATCGCCTTGAACCCGTTCACATCAGCCTCCATCACTTTCGAGATCGCCCAGACGGCCGCATTGTCCTTGGCAGATGCCACCGACTTGCCGGTGGCGATTTCATCCTGCGCCTTGGTCAGGCTTGCGTTGATCCCCTTGAGCGTTTGCAGCGCCACCATCGCGCTGGTGTTCGTCAGAATACTGGACATAGGTCAGTTCCTTTACATGTAAGGGCGCTTTGCGCCCGTATGGACAGCCGCATCGCGGCAGGAACGGTGTTTCACCCGTACGGCGCCACGCTTTCACGTTGCCGCGCCATCCCCTTCGGAATGCAGGGTCGAGACTCGGCGGGAAAACCTAAGAACCAGCTAAACACCAAGACCAAAAAGCATAGGATTTTAGAGAAGTTTTACGCGCGCTTCTCAAGACGGTTGCGCCCGGCGGCAAAGCGGTGCTGCCCCCCGTCAGGGCCATAGGTTTGCAGCGGGGCGGTCAGGCCGCTTCGAATATCGTCCAGCCGTGACAGGCCGGCACGAATGCCTTGTTGAACAGAGTTCAACAATCTCGCATTCCGCGCAGCACGGGCCTTTATGTCGGTCAGCTGCAACGTGCTCAGATCGTTGCCGCAGGACCCCAGCGCCTCGAGCGCGCGCAGCTTGCGGCCCTCTAGATGCGCCAGGCCGTCGCAGTCGCCGCGCAGCAGCAGGCGGTGCTCTTGCTCAAGCAAGGTTAGGAAATCCTGAACGGGGTTAGTCATCGACGCGCTCCTTCAATGCGTTGAACAGATGTTCTGCCAGCCCGATTCCCCCCGCCTTGACCATCGCCCGCGCCTGCTCTTGCCGCAGGAACGAGGCGAACTGATCCTCGCCCGCCCCGCCGCCAAATGCCTCGGGCGTCTTGCCGACACCGGCCGATTTCAGCATCTCGGTCAGGAACACCGCCTCCAACTCTTCGGCGGCGGTGCGCAGCGCGGCATGATCCGCCGTCTTATGCGCGGCCAGAGGCGGAGGCAGGGGCGACACGGCACTCATCGTGGAATTCCTAAACTTGAAAGCGTTTTCCCGTTTATGCGCCTCAGGGGGTAAAGAATCGGTAACCCGCTTGGGCCATTCTGCACCGGCATCGAGTCAGAAGGCCGCCCATGCAGATACTGTTGAATCTTGTCGCCACTATCGCGCAACCAACCCCGCCTGCCCCGGACGCGGGGGATGGGGCGTTGTTCGCAAACGTTATGGCGCTGATGCTGACCGACTCTGTCGCGTCCGGCGGAAAGGTGGCTGAAGGCGTGGATAAGACCGTTGAAAATCAAGAGATTACGCTTGGGGACGGCCAAGGTCATCTGTCCCCAGCCGCCGCGTTGGTGCAGGACGCAATGGTTTCGGGCCTCGTGACGTCGGGGGATGCTGCCCCGGTTGATAGCATCGCTGGAGGCAAGCCTCCCGCCGGGGGCCATTCGCTGCCCGCAGTGTCGGTGCCGCCTGGCGAAGGCGCCCATTCGCGGCCGACACTGCTTGCCGGTGTTCCAACAGCTCCCGCCCCTGTTTCATCGGAACGAGGGGCAACCGAGTCGCCGCTCGGCCCCGCGAGCTCGTCGCTGACAAACAGTACCCCTGTGCAGCTAGCGCCGGTAAGGCCCGCCGCTGATCGTGTGGCGGCCAACAAGGCCGATGACGCTATGCCCCTGTTAACCGCGACGCGCGGCCCGGGCGCGACAGAGGCCCCAATAGCGGGCGCGCAACCCATATCGCCTGCGTTACCCCTGCCGCATCCCGCCGAGGCGGCGATGGGTCTGGGGCAGGCGCCGGCGTTTTCAAAGCACCAACCGCAACCCGTGCCGCCGCGCATAGCGGCGCCCCCCGATGCCCCGCCTCTGCCCGGCGAAGCCGCGCCGGAAATACCCCGGTTGCCCGACAGCCCACGCCCTGATGCCAACCCCGCAACCGGCCCGCGCGAAATCTTGGCGCCGCAACACCTTGCGACACGGCCTGACGGGGGCCAGCTTCCAGCGGCCAACCCCGCCCCGCAGACGGAACCCGCCGGGCGCCTTGGCCCCGCCCCGGCGCCCGAAACGCCGATGCCAACCCCTGCTGTCAGCGTGATCCCGCCCGCCATGTCCGGCGCGGAACACGTATCCCCTGACCGGGTTGGCCTTTCGCCGGTGACCCCGCCCGAGAACGCGCAGGCTGATCCGCTATCTGACGTGAAACCCGGGCCGCCCGAGAGAACCGAACCAACACGCCAGGCCCCTTTGCCCGACGGCCCTGCGCCAGCACGCCCCGATCTGCCCGAGATGACGCTTTCGCCGCAACCCACAGCGCCTTCGGTGACGCGCACAGATGGCGCGCCGGTGGGCGCTGGGCCGGCCTACGAGTTGCCGCAGCCTCAGGTGAAACAGCTGGCCTATTCGATCGCACAGGCCGGTACGGGTGAGATCGAGCTGGCCATGAACCCCGAGGAGCTGGGGCGCGTTCGCCTGTCTCTGTCGGCAAGCGAGAACAGCCTGCAAGTGGTGATCCAGGCCGATCGGCCGGAAACCCAGGACCTGATGCGTCGCCATATCGACCAGCTGGGTCAAGAGATGCGCAGCCTTGGCTATCGCGATGTCAGCTTTGCCTTTGGTCATGACAACCGGCGCGCACCCCAGCCAATGCCTGATGGACCCAGCGCGTCCGATCAAGCGATGGCCGAGCCGGAAATCGCACCTCTTGGCCCTGCCCGCCGCCCAGCCCTGGGTCGTGACCTGGACATCCTGTTGTAAAGGAAACCCATATGGAAATATCGCAAAGCCCTGCCGCACAGCCCGGCGCATCGCCGTCACCGCAACGAGGGGGCGTGATCAGCACTGATTTCGACACGTTTCTCAAGATGCTGACGACCCAGATGCAGAATCAGGATCCGCTCAACCCAATGGATTCGGGCCAGCTGGCCGTGCAGCTGGCGACGTTCTCGGGAGTCGAGCAGCAGGTGCTGACCAACGATCTGCTGTCTGCGCTAAAGGCGCAAGGACAGGCCGCCTCGATGGGGGACTATGCCGGTTGGATCGGCATGCAGGCGCGGGTCGAGGCCGATGCGATGTTCGACGGAACCCCCGTCACCGTTGTGCCGCAACCCCAGGCCGGGGCTGATCGCGCGCGACTGGTGGTGTTCGACGCCCAGGGCGCCGAGGTGCAATGGATCGACCTGACCGACATGAACGCGCCCTATGACTGGGCTGGCACTGGCCCAACGGGGGCGCAGATGCCTGCCGGGCGATACGGCTTTGCGATCGACAGTTACGAGGGCGAGACCTATCTGGGCCGCGAGGATGCGCAGGTTTATGCCCGCGTCACCGAAGTGCGCGCCGAAAATTCAGGCACGGTCGCGGTGCTGGCCAGTGGCCAGACGGTGCCTGTCAGTGATGTAAAAGCCCTGCGAGAGGCACGTTAGAACAGTTGGGCACCCAACGCACCCGCCAGAACAGCGGCGGCACCGGTCAGCATCCACACCACCGGCATTAACCGGCTGGGCCGTGGCGGCGCTGGGGGTTGCTGCGACTGGCGCACCAGGATGGCCTCGGTCAGATGCGGCAGCTTGGGCCCGAACCGCGCCAGAACCAGCGCGGTCTTGGCCAGGTCGCGGGCAAAGGCGCGCGGGCCGATATTGTTGCGCACATACTGCTCGACGATCGGGTGGGCCACTTCCCAGATGTTCAGATGCGGGCTGAGCGAGCGCGCCACGCCCTCGACCACCACCATCGTGCGTTGCAGCAAGATCAGTTCTGTCCGGGTTTGCATGCCGAATTGTTCGGTAACCTCAAAGAGATAGCTCAGAAGCCGCCCCATCGAGATATGCGAGGCATCCATACCGAAGATCGGTTCCCCCACGGCACGCAGGGCGCGGGCAAATTCGTCGATATCGCGGTCGGCGGGCACATAGCCGGCCTCGAAATGCACCTCGGCCACGCGGCGATAGTCGCGCTTGATGAACCCATAGAGGATCTCGGCATAAACCCGGCGGGTATATTCGTCGATCCGCCCCATGATGCCGAAATCATAGCAAAGGATATCGCCGCTTGCGCCGACCTTAAGGTTGCCCTGATGCATGTCAGCGTGGAAATAGCCGTCGCGCAGGGCGTGGCTGAGAAACAGCTGCATCACCCGCTCGCCGACCACGCGCCGATCATGGCCCGCCGCATCCAGCGCGTCATTGTCACCCAGCGGCTCGCCCTCGGCCCAGTCCATGGTCATGACCTGGCGCCCCGACAGGTGCCAATGCACATGCGGCACAACAAAGCCGGCGTCGTTCTTGGTGTTGGCCTCGAACTCCGAGGCCGAGGCCGATTCCAGCCTCAGGTCGAGCTCGCCCATGACGACGCCCTCGAAATGGGCGACGACATCACGCGGGCGCAGGCGGCGCGAGGCCGGAGACAGCGTTTCGATGAAATCGGCAGCGAAATAAAAGGCGTCGATATCGGTGCGAAAGGCGCGCTCGATCCGCGGGCGCAGCACCTTGACGGCAACCTCGCGCCCGGTGGCGGCGATGCGGGCGCGGTGCACCTGGGCAATCGACGCGGCGGCGACGGGCTCGGAAAATTCCGAGAACAGCGTATCGACGGGTTGGCCCAGCTCTTCGCTGACCATGCGCTTTGCGACGCTGACCGGAAAGGGCGGCAACTTGTCCTGCAACACGCGCAGCTGCTGCGCCAGTTCATCCCCCACCACATCGGGGCGGGTCGAAAGGATTTGCCCGAACTTGATATAGGCCGGCCCCAGCGCGGTCAGGGCGCGGGTCGCAGGCGGCAGGCTTGGGTCGCCCTTGTAGCCCAGCCATTGCACCGGCCAGGCCACGGCGCGGGCCACGATGCGCAGGGCGCGCGGGGCCTCCATCGCCTCTAGCACCACTCGCATTGCGCCGGTGCGTTCCATGGTGGCACCGGTGCGGATCAGCCGCCAGATGTTGTGAGGTCCGCGCATGTTACAGTTTCCACCCCGAATGCAGCGCAGCGATACCCATGCTGAGGTTGCGGTATTTGACCTGATCGAACCCGGCCTCGCCGATCATGCGGGCAAAGCTTTCCTGATCGGGGAACTTGCGGATCGATTCCACCAGATACTGATAGCTGTCGCTGTCATTGGCGATCAGCTGCCCCATTTTCGGGATCACGTTGAAGGAATAGCGATCATACAGCCATTGCAGCCCCGGATTGGGCATCTGGCTGAACTCTAGCACCATCAACCGCCCGCCGGGCCGCAGCACGCGGTAGGCCTCGGACAGCGCATCGGGGATGCGCGTGACGTTCCGGATACCAAAGCTGATCGTGTAGACATCGAACATGTTGTCGGGAAAGGGCAGGGCCATCGCGTCGCCCGTGACCCAGGACAGGCGGTCGGCCATCTGTTCGGCATCGGCGCGTTGGCGTCCGGCGACCAGCATCGATTCTGTCATGTCCAGCACGGTGGCATTGGCCCCCGGCGCGCGGCGCAGGAACCGGAACGAAATGTCCCCCGTGCCACCCGCCACATCCAAAAGCCGCTGCCCGGGGCGCGGCGCCAGCCAATCCATCATCGCGTCTTTCCAGACGCGGTGAATGCCCATCGACATGGCATCGTTCATCACGTCGTATTTCGACGCCACATTGGTGAACACCCCGTGGACCATCCCCGCCTTTTGATCCTCGGGAACTGTTTTAAAGCCGAAATGGGTGGTTTTGTCGCTCATGGGTCTTGCCGTCGCTGATTTCTCTTCTTCCTTATAGTCGCCAGCCCGACGTTACAATGCGAGGACGTGCCACATGCCCGAATTGCCCGAGGTCGAAACCGTGCGCCGCGGCCTGGCCCCCAGCATGGAGGGCCAGAGGATCGTCCGCGCGCAGGTCAACCGGCCCGATCTGCGCTGGCCGTTTCCGCCGCGCATGGCCGAACGGCTGACGGGCGCGCGCGTTCTGCGGCTGGGGCGGCGGTCGAAATACATTCTGGCCGATCTCGATAGCGGCGAGACCCTGATCATCCATCTGGGCATGTCGGGCCGGATGCTGGTGTCGGGCGACCCGCTGGGCCAGTTTCATCACGTTCATCCGGCGCCGGAAAAGCATGACCACGTGGTGTTCGACATGGAAAACGGCGCGCGCATCACCTTTAACGATGCGCGCCGGTTTGGCGCGATGGATCTGACCCCGACAGACCAGGTGGCGCAGCATCCGTTGCTGGCCAGCCTCGGCCCCGAGCCTTTGGGAAACGCCTTCGACGAAGAGTATCTGGCAGACCGCCTGCAAGGGCGCGCAATGCCGATCAAATCTGCCCTGCTGGATCAGAAGATCGTCGCCGGGTTGGGTAATATCTATGTGTGCGAGGTGCTGTACCGGGCTGGCATCTCCCCCCTGCTCAAGGCCGGTCAGATTGCGCCCGCGCGGGTGGCGACGATGGTGCCGATCATCCGCGCCGTTCTGGCCGAGGCGATCAAGGCAGGCGGATCTTCCTTGCGGGATCACCGGCAGACCGATGGCGAACTGGGGTATTTTCAACACAGTTTTCAAGCCTATGACAGAGAAGGGCAGCCCTGCTTAACGCCCGGCTGCAAAGGAAAAATTTCCCGCATAACCCAGACCGGCCGGTCGACGTTCTATTGCAAGCTATGTCAAAGATAGCTTGATTGCCCCTCTGAGCCTGCTAAGGATTCGCCCCGAGAAAAGAACGGAGGCGCCCTGCGCATGGCTTACAACACGCTGATCGTCGAAATCGAAGACCACGTTGGCTTGATCAAACTGAACCGGCCCGAGGCGCTGAACGCGCTGAACAGCGAGCTGCTGACCGAACTGGCCGAGTGCATCACCGATATGGGCAGCAACGACAAGGTGCGTTGCATCGTCGTCACCGGGTCGGAAAAGGCATTTGCCGCCGGTGCGGACATCAAAGAGATGGCCGACAAGAACTTTGTCGAGGTCTACACCGAAGACTTTTTCACCCCCCAGACCGAGGCCATCCTGCGCTGCCGCAAGCCGATCATCGCGGCCGTAGCGGGCTATGCGCTGGGCGGTGGCTGCGAATTGGCCATGACCTGCGATTTCATCATCGCAGCCGACAACGCCAAGTTCGGCCAGCCCGAGATCAATCTGGGCGTCATGGCCGCGATCGGCGGCTCGCAGCGCCTGACCCGTTTCATCGGCAAATCCAAGGCCATGGACATGAACCTGACCGGCCGCTTCATGGATGCCGACGAAGCCGAGCGCTCGGGTCTGGTCAGCCGGGTCGTGCCCGCCAAGAAGCTGATGGAAGAAACCATGGCTGCCGCCCAAAAGATCGCGTCGAAATCGTCGATCTCGGTCATGGCGGTCAAGGAATCGGTCGACCGGTCGTATGAGACCACCCTGCGCGAAGGCCTGTTGTTCGAGCGCCGCGTGTTCCACTCGCTGTTCGCGACCGAAGACCAGAAAGAGGGCATGACCGCCTTCCTGGAAAAACGCGAAGCGCAGTTCCGCGACAAATAAGGGGTTTTGGCCCGGTTTTGGGCTTCCCATGGGCGGCGTTCTGTCATATACGCCGCCCCCATACATGCGCGTGAGGCCCGCTTTGGCCAGAATCAGCCGGTTCTGAACCCGGTCGGGGCTCGTTTCGTGCGTTCAAGATTAATGAGACCCTGAAGGGAACAGACACATGGCAAATTCGCCCCAAGCCAAGAAACGCGCCCGCCAGAACGAGCGTCGCTACGCCGTTAACAAGGCCCGCCGTTCGCGCATCCGCACCTACCTGCGTAAAGTTGAAGAAGCGATCGCCTCGGGCGATCAGGACGCCGCAACCGCCGCCCTGCGCGCCGCTCAGCCCGAGCTGATGCGCGGTGTCACCAAAGGCATCCTGCACAAGAACACCGTTTCGCGTAAGATTTCGCGCCTGTCGGCCCGTGTGAAGGCCCTGAAGGCCTGAGTCGGAAAGACCTGTTGAACAACGTTCTGAAGGGCGCGGTTTTTGCCGCGCCCTTTTCGTATTTTGCGCAACTGTTGCAAAAAAATCCCCATCGGAATGACCGCAAAAGGGCTTTTCAGATTCGGCGCCAGAAACAGCCCCGTCAAGTGTGAAGATCGGTTGCGGGCGGTCCTCGACACAGGCTAGCGTCAGGGTGCGATTCACATCGTCTTGGGGGGACATAGCCGTGGCGTTGTTCTGATCATCTCTTCCGCGGACCGGATAGTTGCCACCGGCTCGCCTGATCAGAAAACGTCATTCTACATCCGGCGCGAGCTGCCGCTGCGCTAGATGCTGGAACGGGGTAGTTCTGCGGAATTTTCCGCAGATGTACATTCGGCGTGTCCATACAGACCGCGCAGACGCGGGGAAGTCAGATATGCGCAGCTGCCGCTGGCGCTCTGATCAACCCTGCGCGTGCCGCTTTCTGCCGCGCCAAACGCGGGGCTTGTCGACCGGCACCTGGCCGGACGATACAGTCTTATTTTCCCAACTTTTGTGATCGTAGATGCGCCGATGACCCTTGGCGCGTCTTGGGGATGGTTGCAGTTGGAGCGAAAGCTAAAAATGACTAATGATAAATGGGGCGAGGTTTGCGAGGATATTCAGGGGGTTATCGGAGAACATAACTTTACCACCTGGATCAAGCCCCTGAAATTTTGCGAAATGAAGGCCGGAGTGGCCCATTTCAGCGCGCCGACGAAATTTGCCGGCGAATGGGTGTCGCGTCACTTTGGCGATGACATCAAGCGCCTGTTGACGCACCGGGGCACCCCCGTCGAGCGTCTGGAATTTGCCGTGTCCGCGCCGGCCAATACGCCCGCTGCCGCGCCGAAACCCGTAAAGGAAAAGGCGCACGCCGCTGCCGCCGCCTCTCAGCCGACCGAGAACCTGGGCGCGCCGATCGACACCCGGTTTACCTTTGACAGCTTTGTCGTGGGCAAACCCAACGCCCTGGCCCATGCCGCCGCACGCCGCGTGGCCGAAGGCGGCCCCGTCACCTTTAACCCGCTGTTCCTTTATGGCGGCGTCGGCCTGGGCAAGACCCACCTGATGCACGCCATCGCACACGAATTGCGCACCCGCTCGCCCGAGCTGCGCGTGGTCTACCTGTCGGCCGAGCAGTTCATGTATCGTTTCGTCCAGGCGCTGCGCGAGCGCGACATGATGGGTTTCAAGGAACTGTTCCGCTCGGTTGATGTGCTGATGGTTGATGACGTGCAGTTCATCGCCGGCAAGGACAGCACTCAGGAAGAATTCTTTCATACTTTCAATGCCCTGGTTGATCAGAACAAGCAGATCATCATCTCGGCCGACCGTGCGCCGGGCGAAATCAAGGACATGGAAGAGCGCATCAAGTCGCGCCTGCAATGCGGCCTGATCGTCGACCTGCACCCCACCGATTACGAGCTGCGCCTTGGCGTCTTGCAGCAAAAGGTCGATCTGTATCGCGCCCAGTATCCCGATCTGAAGATCGCCGACGGCGTGCTGGAATTCCTGGCGCATCGCATTTCGACCAACGTGCGGGTGCTTGAGGGCGCGCTGACGCGTCTGTTCGCATTCGCCTCGCTTGTGGGCCGCGAAATCACGCTGGACCTGACGCAGGACTGCCTGGCCGACGTGCTGCGCGCATCCGAGCGCAAGGTCACGGTCGAAGAGATCCAGCGCCGCGTGGGCGAGCATTTCAACATCCGCCTGTCGGACCTGGTTGGCCCCAAACGCGTGCGACAGATTGCCCGCCCGCGCCAGATCGCCATGTATCTGGCCAAACAGCTGACCTCGCGCAGCCTGCCTGATATCGGCCGCCGTTTCGGTGGGCGTGATCACACGACGGTCATGCATGCCGTCAAGCGCGTCGAGGAACTGAAAGGCCGCGACAGCCAGATTGCCGAGGATATCGAGATGCTGCGCCGCATGCTCGAGGCCTGAACAGCCGTTTCCGGGGGCGTATGACCTTGACGCCCCCCGCAAACCATCGGAAATTCCATAAAAAGGCTTGTGCCATAGGGGGAAACCGCTAGGTTTTTCCTCCCGGCAGATGAGGAGCGAGGGAATGAAATTCAGCATCGAACGCGGCGCGCTGTTGAAAGCGGTCGGTCAGGCCCAGTCTGTGGTCGAGCGCCGGAATACCATTCCGATCCTGGCGAACGTTCTGATCGAGGCCGAGGGTGAGGGCGTCAGCTTTCGCGCGACCGACCTGGATATCGAGGTGGTCGACAAGGCCGTCGCCCATGTAGAGCGCGCGGGCGCCACAACCGTATCGGCCGTGACCCTGCATGAAATCGTGCGCAAGCTGCCCGACGGCGCATTGGTCACCCTGACCGATGACAGCGCCACAGGCCGCCTGACGGTCGAGGCCGGGCGCTCGAACTTTTCGCTGGCGACCCTGCCCAAGGAAGATTTCCCGGTCATGGCCAGCTCGGAATACAGCTCGAACTTTGCCGCGCCTGCGCCGGTGCTGCGCCGGCTGTTCGACAAGTCGAAATTCGCCATCTCGACCGAGGAAACCCGCTATTACCTGAACGGCGTCTACATGCATGTCTCGGATGGCGAAGGCGGCCGCGTGCTGCGTTGCGTGGCGACCGATGGCCACCGCCTGGCCCGCATCGACGCCGATCTGCCCGAGGGCGCCGAAACCATGCCCGGCGTGATCGTGCCCCGCAAAACCGTGGGCGAGCTGCGCAAGCTGCTGGATGATGATGATGTGCAGATCGCGGTGTCGGTCTCGGAAACCAAGGTGCGTTTCGCGACGCCTGACATCACCCTGACCTCCAAGGTGATCGACGGCACCTTCCCCGACTACACCCGCGTCATTCCGCAGGGCAACAGCCGCAAGCTGGAAGTGGACGCCGCCGAATTCGCCAAGGCGGTTGATCGTGTGGCAACCGTCAGCTCGGAACGCTCGCGTGCGGTCAAGCTGGCGCTGGACGAAGACCGCCTGATTCTGTCGGTCAACGCCCCCGATGCCGGCGCCGCCGAGGAAGAGCTGGCTGTAGCCTACGCAGATGAACGTCTGGAAATCGGGTTCAACGCCAAGTATTTGCTGGAAATCGCCAGCCAGGTCGACCGCGAGAATGCCGTATTCCTGTTCAACTCGGCCGGCGATCCGACCCTGATGCGCGAAGGCAACGACACCAGCGCGGTTTACGTCGTGATGCCGATGCGTGTCTGAGGCGGCGAACGGGCGATCGGGCCCTCGTCGCAGATAAAGACGAGATCCGAATGACCCGGCTGTTTCTGTCTGAACTTACCCTGTCCCATTTCCGGTCGCACAAATCCGTGCGGCTGGCTTTTGACGGTCGTCCGGTCGCGCTGTTCGGCCCGAACGGGGCGGGCAAGACCAACATTCTAGAGGCCATTTCGCTGTTGTCGCCGGGCCGCGGTTTGCGCCGCGCCGCGCCCGATGACATCGCCCGCAAGCCCGAGGCGCTGGGCTGGCGCGTCGGCGCGGTGCTGCACAGCCTGCATCAACTGCACGAAATCGACACCCGCGCCGAGGCAGGCCGCCCGCGCGGCGTGACGATCGACGGCAAGACCGCGCCGCAGGTGGCGCTGGGCCGGATCGCGCGGATGCTGTGGCTGGTGCCGTCGATGGACCGCCTGTGGATCGAGGGCGCCGAGGGTCGCCGCCGGTTTCTCGATCGCATGGTTCTTAGCTTTGAGCCGGGCCATGCCGAAGCGGTGCTGACCTATGAAAAGGCGATGCGCGAACGCAACCGGTTGCTCAAGGATCAGGTGCGTGACGCCGCCTGGTATGGCGCGCTCGAGGCGCAGATGGCCCGCGCCGGGGCCGAGGTGATGCGCAACCGGCGGCAGGCGCTGGCCCGCGTGATGCAGGCACAAGACGGCGCGGAAACCGCCTTTCCCACCTCTGATCTGTCGCTGACCGGCCCCGAGGGCGATATGCCCGAGACCGAGACCGATCTGCAAACCGCTCTGGCCGAAGGTCGCCCCCGTGACTTGGGCGCGGGCCGCACCCTTGTGGGGCCGCATCGAATTGATCTTGATGCGATATATTCGGCAAAGGCCGTGCCCGCCGCGCAATGTTCGACGGGCGAGCAAAAGGCATTGCTGATCTCGTTGATCCTGGCCAATGCCCGCGCCCTGGCGCAGGATTTCGGCGCGGCGCCGATCTTGTTGCTTGATGAGGTCGCGGCCCATCTTGACGCCGGCCGCCGCGCCGCGCTGTATGACGAGATCTGCGCGCAGGGCGCCCAGGCGTGCATGACCGGCACCGGCCCCGAGCTGTTTGCCGAACTGGCCGAGCGCGCACAGCATATCACTGTCTCCGAGGTCGACGGCGTCAGCCGGGTAGAGGAAATTTCCGCATGAACCCCAACCGTATCACGCTGATCACCCTGTCGGTCACGGACCTGCCCCGCGCCCGCGCCTTTTACGAGGCACTGGGCTGGCAGTGCAGCGAAGCCCTTGATGAGGTTGCATTTTACGATATGGGCGGCATGAAATTCGGTCTCTATTCCCGCGCAAAACTGGCCGAGGATCTGGGCCGTGCCCCCGGTGATCTTGGCGCGGGCGCTATGACGCTGGCCCAGAACTTCAACTCTGAGGCCGAGGTAGACCGCGCCTATCAGGCGGCGATTGATGCCGGTGCCACGCCTTGCAAACCGCCCGAAAAGGTATTCTGGGGTGGCTATTCCGGCACATATGCCGACCCCGACGGCCATATCTGGGAAGTGGCCCATAACCCGTTTTGGCAACTCGATGACCAAGGATTGCTGACATGACCGCCAGCCCCGGCGATCTGCTGCTTTATACCGGCGCGCTGATGATCCTGTTTTTCACGCCCGGCCCGGTCTGGGTGGCGCTGATTGCGCGCGCCCTTTCGGGCGGGTTTCACGCCGCCTGGCCATTGGCGATGGGCGTGGTGATCGGAGACATGCTGTGGCCCTTTCTGGCCATCCTCGGTGTCAGCTGGGTTGTCGGCACATTCGCGGGGTTCATGACGCTGCTGCGCTGGGTCGCGATGGGGTTTTTCCTGTTCATGGGCGTGATGATCCTGCGCAACGCCGACAAGACCATCGCCACCGACAGCCGCCTGACACGCCCCGGCAAATGGGCGGGTTTCGTGGCTGGGGTGGCGGTTATCATCGGAAACCCCAAGGCGATCTTGTTCTACATGGGCGTGCTGCCGGGGTTCTTTGATTTAGGCGCGATGACCTGGGCCGATATCGGTGCGGTTGTGGTAATTTCGGCTGTGGTGCCGTTCATCGGCAACCTGGCGCTTGCGCTGTTCATCGACCGGGCGCGGCAGATCGTGTCATCCCCCCGCGCGCTGCGCCGCACCAATATCGTGGCCGGGATCTTGCTGATCTGCGTGGGGCTGGTGATCCCGTTCGTCTAGGGTCTAAACCGCCGATGCCGGAGCCATCGGCGCGCCGACCAGCCGTATCCCGTGCCGGGCGCATGCCTCTGTCAAAGCGGCCGCTTCGGCTTCGGATGGCGGGCCGTGCGGTGCCGGCAGTCCGGCCGAGGTCGCCGGCCGGGCAACTTCGCGCACCAGGGCCTCGAAATCGCCCGGTGTGGTTACGGTCATCCATTGGGCGCCTTCGGGGGAATCCACGAAATAGCTGTGAGCAACGCCCTTTGGGGCAATCAGCGTTTGCCCGGCCTGCGCGCTGACGATGCGATCACCCATCGTAAAGCGAATGCGACCGCTCAGCAGGTGAAATACCTCGTCTTCGGTGTCGTGGATATGCAGCGGCGGCGAATCCCCGAACGGCGCGTGGTGGTGAATTACAGACAAACCATCGCTGCCGGCGCTGGCCGGCACCGCAATCGAGACGCGTGTATTGAGGAACCAGAGGTCGGTGTTCGGGGCGAGCAGTGTCATGGTGCATCTCCTGTACGGCGGGTCTGCGCCCAAGGATGCGGCAATCGCGATCATCTATGAAATCAATAGTTAATATGATAGTTATAACCATGACTAATTTCAGGGCGATCGATTTGAATCTGCTAAGGGTCTTCGAGGCCCTGATGCAATGCCGCAATGTCACCCGTGCCGCCGATCAGCTGGGCCTCAGCCAGCCCGCGGTCAGCGCCGCGCTTTCGCGGTTGCGCGGGCATATCGGAGACCCTCTGTTCATTCGGGTCGGGAATGGCATGGTGCCCACCCCGCGTGCCGACAGTTTGGCCGAACCGGTGACAAGGGCGCTGAAACAGCTTGAAGGCGCGTTGACCGAGACCGCCAGCTTTGACCCGGCAGAGTCGCGCGACACTTTTACGCTGCGTGGCGCCGATTTCTTTTCGATGCGGCTCATGCCGTCATTGTCGGCCCAGCTGGCGCGCGAAGCCCCGGGGGCTGCGTTGCGGTTCCTCGACAGTGGCCGTGGTGACCTGTTGTCGATGCTGGATCAGGGCGAGATCGACCTGGCATTGGAGCAGCCGATGGAAACCCCGCCCTGGGTGTCGCGCGAGTTGCTTTTCCCGTCGCCGTTTGTGGTTATCGCCGCGCAAGACAACCCCGATATTCGGGCACGCGGCGTGACGCCCGGCACGGTGCTGCCGATGGATCTGTTCTGTGATTTGCCACATGCCATGCGGTCGGTGGATGGGTCGATGTCGGGCATGACCGATGCCGCCTTGCAGGCCGTGGGGCGTCACCGCCGCGTGACGCTGGTGCTGCCGCATTTCGAGGCCATCATGCTGGCCGTTGCCCAAAGTCGCCTGTTGTCGGTGGTGCCGGTGCAATTGGCCGAGGAACTGGCGGACAGGTTGGGCGTCACGGTCTTTGAGGCGCCGTTCGACATTCCTGTGCCGCAGATGCAGCTCTATTGGCATGCGCGCAACGACAATCTTGCCTCGAACCTCTGGTTGCGGGGGGTCGTTCTGGCCGAAGTGCGCCGGCTGTGGGGAGGGTGACGCGCCCGTGCGCGGGCAGTGTCGAAGAGGCGATTTCGCGCCGTAGCGAAACACCAAATGTTGTGTCATTCGCGTGACAACCGCCCCTGAAACCCCTATAAATGCGAAAGTAGAATACAGGAAAACGCGAATGTCCGATGCCCCCAACGCGCCCGAGGAATACGGCGCGGATTCCATCAAGGTTCTCAAAGGCTTAGAGGCTGTCCGCAAGCGCCCGGGCATGTATATCGGCGATACCGATGACGGGTCGGGCCTGCACCACATGGTCTATGAGGTCGTCGATAACGGCATCGACGAGGCGCTGGCCGGTCATGCCGACTATGTGACCGTGAAAATTCACGCCGATAACAGCGTTTCGGTGCGCGATAATGGTCGCGGCATCCCTGTCGACCTGCACTCCGAAGAGGGCGTCAGCGCCGCCGAGGTCATCATGACCCAGCTGCATGCCGGCGGTAAATTTGACAGCAACAGCTACAAGGTGTCGGGCGGTCTGCACGGCGTGGGCGTGTCGGTGGTGAACGCCCTGTCCGATTGGCTGGAACTGCGCGTCTGGCGCAACGGCAAAGAGCATTACGCCAAGTTCGTGCGCGGCGAAACCGCCGAGCATCTGCGCGTGGTGGGCGAAGCCCATGGCGAAAAAGGCACCGAGGTTCGGTTCCTGGCCTCGACCGACACGTTCAGCAACCTCGATTACGTCTTCAAGACGCTAGAACACCGCCTGCGCGAGCTGGCCTTCCTGAACTCGGGCGTGCGCATCATCCTCGAAGACGAGCGCCCCGCAGAGTCGCTGCGCACCGAGTTGTTCTATGAGGGCGGCGTGAAAGAATTCGTGCGCTTCCTCGACCGGCACAAGACCGCCGTGATGAGCGACCCGATCTTTATGACCGGCGAACGCGACGGCATCGGCGTCGAGGTCGCGATGTGGTGGAACGACAGCTATCACGAAACCGTTCTGCCCTTTACCAACAACATCCCGCAGCGCGACGGCGGCACCCATTTGGCGGGCTTTCGCGGCGCGCTGACCCGCACGATCAACAACTACGCCCAGTCCAGCGGCATCGCGAAAAAGGAAAAGGTCAACTTTACCGGCGATGACGCGCGCGAAGGCCTGACCTGCGTGCTGTCGGTCAAGGTGCCCGACCCGAAATTCAGCAGCCAGACCAAGGACAAGCTGGTGTCATCCGAGGTGCGCCCGGCGGTCGAGGGGCTGGTGAACGAAAAGCTGGCCGAGTGGTTCGAGGAAAACCCCGGCCAGGCCAAGCAGATCGTCGGCAAGATCATCGAAGCCGCCCTGGCCCGCGAGGCCGCCCGCAAGGCGCGCGAACTGACCCGCCGCAAGACCGCGCTGGATGTGAACTTTCTGGCCGGCAAGCTCAAGGATTGCTCGACCAAGGACCCGGCGGAATCAGAACTGTTCCTGGTCGAGGGTGACTCGGCCGGCGGATCGGCACAAACCGGCCGCGACCGTCGCACCCAGGCTATCCTGCCCCTGCGCGGCAAGATCCTGAACGTCGAACGCGCCCGTTTCGACCGGATGCTGGCCAGCCAGGAAATCGGCAACCTTGTCATGGCGCTGGGCACCGGCATCGGCCGTGACGAATTCGACGTGTCCAAGCTGCGTTACCACAAGATCGTCATCATGACCGATGCCGACGTCGACGGCGCGCATATCCGCACTCTGCTGCTGACGTTCTTCTTCCGCCAGATGCCCGAGATCATCGAAGGCGGGTATCTCTATATCGCGCAGCCGCCGCTTTATAAGGTCGCGCGCGGCAAGTCCGAGGTCTATCTGAAAGACCAGGCGGCGCTGGATGATTACCTGGTGCAACAGGGCATCGACGCTGCCGTTCTGCGTTTGGCGAATGGCGAGGAAATCGCCGGGGCCGACCTGATGCGCGTGGTCGAAGGCGCGCGTGCCTTCCGCCGCGTGCTGGATGCCTTCCCCACCCACTACCCGCGCCACATCCTGGAACAGGCGGCGCTGTCCGGGGCATTTGATCCGGGCCGGGCCGATGATGATCTTCAGCGTGTGGCTGACACGGTTGCGGCGCGTCTGGATGGCGTGGCGGTTGAATATGAACGCGGCTGGACGGGCCGGATCACCCAGGATCACGGTATTCGACTGGCCCGCGTGCTGCGCGGGGTCGAAGAGATCCGCACCCTTGATGGCGCGGTGCTGCGGTCGGGAGAGGCGCGCAAGCTGTCCGAGGTTTCGGCCAATACACGCGGCCATTTCGTCGACCCGGCCAAGCTGATCCGCAAGGAGCGGCCGCAGATCATCCATGGCCCGATCGATCTTTTGAACGCCGTTCTGGCTGAAGGTGAAAAAGGTCTCCAGCTGCAACGCTACAAGGGGCTGGGCGAGATGAACCCCGGCCAGTTGTGGGAAACCACCCTGGACCCGGATGCGCGCACCCTGTTGCAGGTTCGGATCGAAGACGTGGCCGAGGCCGACGACATCTTTACCAAGCTGATGGGTGATGTGGTCGAGCCGCGCCGCGAATTCATTCAGCGCAACGCGCTAAGCGTCGCGAACCTGGATTTCTGATCCGTGGGGCGGGATGGACTATAATACCATCAAGACTTGGTCTTTCCCGCCGATCCACCGCAGATATGGCCGTGATGAAACGGTATTATACAACCTCTCTATCGGATTTGGCGCCGGCGATCTTCCCTATGTTTACGAGGGCGACCTAGCCGCGTTTCCGACCATGGCTTTCGTCTTGGCCAGCCCCGGAATGTGGTTTGCCGATCCCCGCGCCGGGATGGATGCCACAAAATTATTACATGCAGAACAACAGCTTGAGGTTTTTTCCCCCCTCGCGCCAGAGGGCGAGGTGCTGGCCCAAACCCGCGTCACGGGCGTGACTGACAAGGGTCCGAGGATTGGCGCGCTGATCAGCACGATGACCGAGTTGCACGATCAAAGCGGTAAATTGATCGCACGTACGCATGAAAGCCTGCTGTGCCGAGGTGATGGCGGGCTGGATGGCTCTGATCCCGCGCCGGCGCGGCTGCCCTCGGTGCCTGATCGGCCGTCTGATGACGCGGCGCAAATCGACCTGCCCGAAAACGCGGCGGTGCTGTATCGGCTGACCGGTGATCGCAACCCGCTGCATGTTGACCCGGCGGTGGCCGGGCAGGCGGGGTTTGATCGTCCGATCCTGCATGGACTGTGCACATTGGGGCAGGTTGCGCGGGTGCTGACGCAGCGCGCGGGGCGCCCTTTGACCGGGCTGCGGGCGCGGTTTTCGGCCCCCGTCTATCCGGGTGAAACGCTGGACGTGCAGATGTGGGATGAGGCTGCTGGAACAGCGTTCATTGCGCGATCAGCCGGCGGCAAGGCGCTGGATCGCGGGTTCGCCAGTTTCAGTCCTTGAGCACCGCGCCCACGTGTTTCTGGCCGCGCTGTTCGGCCAATTCGACCTGACGCTGCCTTTCGCGAAACCGCGCGCGGCGGTCCTCGGGGATCTCGTCGATACAGCGGTGACAGCTGACGCCCAGTTCGTATTCGGGGCGTTTCAGATCCTCGGGCGCCAGTGGCCGGCGGCAGGCGCGGCACAGGCTGTGCGGCCCTTCGACCAGCCCGTGCCCGACCGAAACGCGTTCGTCAAAGACAAAGCATTCACCATCCCACAGGCTGTTTTCGCGCGGCATGTCCTCTAGGTATTTCAGGATGCCACCCTTCAGGTGAAACACGTCGTCGACACCCTGGCCCAGCAGGAAGTTCGTCGATTTCTCGCAGCGAATGCCACCGGTGCAGAACATCGCGATACGTTTGTTGTGAAAGCGGTGCTTGTTTTCCTCCCACCAGGCGGGGAATTCGCGGAATGATTTCGTGCCCGGGTCGATCGCGCCCTGAAACGTGCCGATCTGCACCTCGTAATCGTTGCGGGTGTCGATGATCGCCACGTCGGGCTGTTGGATCAGGTCGTTCCATTCCTCGGGCGAACAGTAATGCCCGACCTGCGCGCGCGGATCGACATCGGGCTGGCCCATGGTGACGATCTCGCGCTTGAGGCGCACCTTCATCCGGCCAAAGGGCATGTCGCTGGCCGGGCTTTCCTTCCAGTCCAGATCGGCGCAACCGGGCAGGGCGCGGATATGGGCCAAGAGCGCGTCGATACCCGCGCGGGAGCCGGCGACGGTGCCGTTGATGCCCTCGCGCGCCAGCAGCAAAGAGCCGCGGATGTCATTGGCGGTGGCGACATCAAGAATGCCCTGACGCAGGGCGGCAGGGTCGTCGAAACGGGTGAAGTGATAGAGCGCGGCAACGGTAAGCATGGCGCAGCCCTTACGCCGAATCCGCCCTTGCGGGCAAGGGGGCGCATCTGCATTGACGTCGCAGGGCTGGCGCGCCACGCTGCGCCGGACAGAACGGAGCCCCCGATGACCCACGCCCTGATCGTGATCGACGTGCAAAACGATTTCTGCCCAGGCGGCGCGCTGGCCGTGGCCGACGGCGATCAGATCGTGCCGGGGATCAATGCCTTGATGGGTGCGTTCGACGCGGTGATCCTGACGCAGGATTGGCATCCGGCGGGGCATTCGTCATTCGCCAGCAGCCACCCGCGCGCCGAGGCGTTCAGTATGGTTGAGATGCCCTACGGCCCGCAGGTTCTGTGGCCCGATCACTGTGTTCAGGGCAGCACCGGCGCTGCGTTTCATCCGGGCCTGAACACCGACCGGGCCGATCTGATCATCCGCAAGGGTTTTCGCCCCGCGATCGACAGCTATTCGGCCTTTTTCGAGAATGACCACCAAACCCCCACGGGGCTAGAGGGCTATCTGCGCACGCGTGGCGTCTCTGATCTGACCATGGTTGGGCTGGCCACCGATTTCTGCGTGCAATATTCGGCGCTGGATGCGGCAAGGCTGGGGTTTACGGTGACAGTGCGCGAAGGGCTGTGCCGCGCGATTGATCTGGACGGCTCGCTTGCGGCGGCGCGCGAGGCGATGCGGAGCCAAGGAATAGGGTTGATGGAATGAGACTGTTTGCTATGGCGGCTGCGCTGCTGCTGTGGGCCGCCCCGGTCGCGGCGCTGGAGAAATACAACTGCGTCACGGCAGATTTCACCGGGTTCGGGCATGAAGGCACGGATTTCCAGGCCAAGAACCTGCGCAAGACCTATCAGTTGCTTGTGAAAGACGACGAGGTGGTTGTTTTCACCAAAAGCCCCGATTTCAATGACAACGAGAAACGGTATCGGTTCGTCATGCAGGATGCACTGGATCGGTTCGCGGTAAGTGAAGACGGGGCAAGTTTCGACATGCTGTCGATACCGAACAGGCCGGGTAACAGAGTTGCCACGGACGGCTATTTCGACGCAACTCTTTCGCTGACATCTTCGTTTTTCGTCAATGCATGGTTGTTGCGTTGCACTGATTGATCGGGGTTATGGGGGCCAATCATGGTCGATATCGCCACACGGGTTCATGACCACAACTGGAAGATCGACCCGATCGTCCGGTCGCTGATCGACACCGATTTCTACAAGCTGCTGATGTGTCAGTCGGTGTTTCGCAACCGGGCTGATGCTCAGGTGACGTTCAGCCTGATCAACCGCAGCAAGGCAATCCGGCTGGCCGATCTGATCGACGAGGGCGAACTGCGCGAGCAACTCGACCATATCCGCACCCTCAGCCTGTCGCGCGGCGAGAGCACATGGTTGCGCGGTAACACCTTCTACGGCAAGCGTCAGATGTTCTCCTCGGATTTCATGGAGTGGTTCGAAAACCTGCGCCTGCCGCCCTACACCCTGGAAAAACGTGACGGCCAGTATGAGCTGACGTTTGAAGGGTCTTGGCCCGAGGTGATGCTGTGGGAAATCCCGGCGCTGGCGGTGTTGATGGAACTGCGCTCGCGCGCGGTGCTGCATGGCATGGGCAAGTTCGAGCTGCAGGTGCTCTATGCCCGCGCGATGACCAAGCTGTGGGAAAAGATCGAAACCCTGCGCGGCCTGCCCGACCTGCGGATCGCCGATTTCGGTACGCGGCGTCGGCATTCCTTCCTGTG
This sequence comes from Actibacterium sp. XHP0104, assembly GCF_025751515.1. GTDB lineage: Bacteria > Pseudomonadota > Alphaproteobacteria > Rhodobacterales > Rhodobacteraceae > Actibacterium_D. The sequence goes on along the minus strand of NZ_JAOWLE010000003.1, from coordinate 168,382 downwards.
GCAGGACTGGTGCGTGCAGGCGATGCAGGAAGGGCTGGCCGAAAAATTCGTCGGCACCTCGAACTGCCTGATCGCCATGCGCCGCGATATCGAGGCCATCGGCACCAACGCGCACGAGCTGCCGATGATCTATTCGGCCCTGGCCGACACGGATGACGAACTGCGCCAGGCGCCTTACCGGGTGCTGGCCGACTGGCAGGCCGAACATGACGGCAACCTGCGGATCATCCTGCCCGATACCTATGGCAGCCAGGGGTTCCTCGATCACGCGCCAGATTGGCTGCCCGGCTGGACGGGTATCCGCATCGACAGCGGCGACCCGGCCGAAGGCGCCGAGATGGCGATCAACTGGTGGCGCGCGCGCGGCGAAGACCCGCGCGAAAAGCTGGTGATTTTCTCCGACGGGCTGGATGTCGACAAGATCACCGAACTGCACCAGCGCTTTGCCGGGCGGGTCAAGGTCAGCTTTGGTTGGGGCACGTTGCTGACCAACGATTTTCGCGGCCTTGTCGCAGACGACGCGCTGGCGCCGTTCTCGCTGGTCTGCAAAGCGGTGGCCGCCAACGGGCGCCCCACGGTCAAACTATCGGACAACCCCAACAAGGCCATGGGCCCCGCCGACGAGATCGCGCGCTATAAACGCGTGTTCGATATCGGTCGCCAGCAGGCGATCGACCTGGTTGTCTAAGGCGATGTTTGGGCTTGAAACGGCGCAGCAGTTGCACTAGGTCAAAGCCGTTCAGCAGGCTGGCCTGCAGGGCAATGTGGGGCCGTAGCTCAGTTGGGAGAGCGCGTCGTTCGCAATGACGAGGTCGTCGGTTCGATCCCGATCGGCTCCACCAATTCCCGAAAAAAAGGGCGCCTCCGGGGCGCCCTTTTCGTCTCTGTCGAAATCGTGGGCCTAAGATTAGGCCAGAGCGATGTTGGTCGCGCTCTCACGGCCGTCACGGCCGGCTTCGATGTCGAAGGTCACTTTCTGGTTGTCGGCCAGGGTGCGCAGGCCAGCACGCTGCAGGGCGCTGATGTGCACGAACACGTCTTTTTTGCCGCCTTCCGGGGCAATAAAGCCGAAGCCTTTAGTTTCGTTGAACCATTTCACGGTGCCATTAGCCATCCGTCTGTCTCCATCAATTAGCTGCCCGCGGAATGCGGCAGGTCGGCTTGGTCAGTCAAAGATCGAAGCTGACAGCCGGGTAACGGTAGACAGTGGTCGATAGTGATAACGTCGCAGGGGTGACATGGGGCTTCGCGCGTGACATTGCAAGAGGATTCGCGGCATTTGCACGAAACACCCGAAAAGGAGACCCCATGACCGGCAGCAATACACCAGGCTCTGACAGCTGCGTTTTGTGCGGCGCATCCGCGACCCGGGCCGTGGCGGTCGCGCCGCGCGACGATCAGGTCGCCCTGTGCGACACCTGCGCCGGCGACGAGGCCGACGACCAGCACTGGCGCTGCCTGCTGTCGTCGATGTGGTCCGAGGAACCCGCCGTTCAGGTGCTGGCCTGGCGCAAGCTGAACCAGTTGCGAACCGAACCCTGGGCGGCCGAGGCGCTGGACATGCTGTATCTCGAGCCCGAGGTGCAGGACTGGGCCGAGGCGGGCCAGTCGGACGTCGTGCATCGCGACAGCAACGGCACGGTTCTGGCGCAGGGCGATACCGTGACGCTGATCAAGGATCTGCCGGTTAAGGGCGCGGGCTTTACCGCCAAGCGCGGCACGGCAGTGCGGGGGATCTCGCTAGTGCCCGACAACGCCGCCCATATCGAGGGCCGGGTCGAGGGCCAGCGCATCGTGATCCTGACGGAATTCGTGAAAAAGCGCTAACCGCCGGTGACCTCGCGCACCCAGGTCTCGTAGGCCTTGCTCGCGCGACAGTCATGCCGAACGATCGGCGGCACGTCATAGGGATGCAGCGCCTTGACCACAGCCTCGACCTCGCGCTCTAGCGCGGGGCGGGTTTTCACCTCTAGCGGCACCTCGGTCTCGCGCTGCAACTTGCCTTCCCAGTGATAGCGGCTTTCGACCGGGTTCAGGATGTTGGCGCAGGCCACAAGATGCTGGCCCAACAGCGCATCGGCAATCTCGGACGCGGTTTCGTGGTCGGGGCAGTGGATGGTGAAGGCAAGAATGGACATGGGGATATTAGCGCCCATGGGGGGCGAGTCGGGCAAGGGTTTTGTTCGAATGCGTTTGTATTTGCTGGGCCTAAGCATCCCATCAGGACCGTTAACTGGACCTACGAGCCAACTGCCCCAGGCGTAACCTTCAGTTCAGCGGATAAAACTAGAAGGGAATCCAAAAGGTATCATCTAGTTCAAGAAGCTCTGCCGCCCGAGAAAGAACAGCTGAATCCACGTAAAAAAAAGCAGTTGCTTCAAACTTCTTGTAGAAGTCCTGAATGTCGGCATCTGTAGCGATCCAAGACACTTGGCTGTTATTAACGAGCGCCGAGAAGATGCTTTTAGTTTGTCCTACGGTAAAATGTTCATACTCATTGAGTTTAGCAATTATACGGTGGGTTTCGCTGAAATTTGGTGATCCATCAAGTTTTTGAATTAACTCATCTTTTTCGAACTCAACAGAGAGCTTGATTGCCGGGAAACGTTCTTTGAAGAAGTTCGAAAGGGATCCGTGCAGTGTGATTTTCCCAAACTTCTTACTTTCCCTCCATTCCTTCTCTAAGAACGCATGAATATTATTCGTGTTCAACGGCGAAGAGAAATCACCGTCCGTGGAGACAATGTGTAAGTTTCCGTTTCCAGTCTTGCGCAGCAGAGTCTCCCAGTGAAGCGCATCTCCAAGAGAGTTGGATTTTCCCGGTGGGTCGCCGCGTTCATGCCTGAAACGGGCATCTTTGATCGTTTCTTCGGTGATTTCTAGTGTGACTGCCAACTCAAGCAACTGATTGATCAGTTTGTCCGCGAGCAACGACTCATTTGAGATGTCGAGGCTCACCTTTTCGACCAGAGCCGAGTGGACCCGCCCCACTTCTTTCAAAGCTTCCTTTAACTTATTGAACTCGGGATAGTCATTGCAGTAGATGGGAAACTCTCTTCCAAAGTTGCCCGATTTTAGGGTGTTGAACCCCTGCGCAATCTTTGCTTCCCGGTTTCGACGGATTTCGTGACGAAGCTGATCGTTCGCGTAGAGCGTGATCTCTTCATCCTCAATTAGCTTTACCGCTTTGGCCATTTCTTCAATGTCATCCTTCCCTGATAGGTAGAAAGACAGATATATATTGGCGTCTAAGAAAAGCTGAACCGCCATGCCTACCGCGTAAACTTCTTATACTTCACCCGCTTGGGTTCCAGCGCATCCGGGCCGAGGCGGCGTTTCTTGTCTTCTTCATAGGCCTCGAAGTTGCCTTCGAACCATTCCACATGGGCCTCGCCCTCGAAGGCCAGGATGTGGGTACACAGGCGGTCGAGGAAGAAACGGTCGTGCGAGATGATGACCGCGCAGCCGGCGAAATCTTCCAGCGCGGCCTCGAGCGCTTGCAGGGTTTCGACGTCCAGGTCGTTGGTCGGTTCGTCAAGCAGCAGCACGTTGCCGCCCGATTTCAGCAGCTTGGCCATATGCACGCGGTTGCGTTCACCGCCCGACAAGAGGCCGACCTTTTTCTGCTGATCGCCGCCCTTGAAGTTGAACGACGAGCAATAGGCGCGGCTGTTGACGGTGGCGTCGCCCAGCTCGATCAGCTCGGCCCCTCCCGAGATTTCTTCCCAGACGGTCTTGTTGGCATCCAGCGCATCGCGCGACTGATCGACATAGGACAGCTTGACCGTGTCACCCATGGTGATGCTGCCGGTATCGGGCTGTTCCTGCCCGGTCAGCATGCGGAACAGGGTCGATTTACCGGCGCCGTTGGGGCCGATCACGCCGACGATGCCGCCGGGCGGCAGGGCAAAGGTCAGACCCTCGATCAGCTGCTTGTCGCCGTAATGCTTGGCGATGCCGTCGACCTCGATCACCTTGCCGCCAAGACGCGGGCCGTTGGGGATGATGATCTGGGCGCGCGACAGTTTCTCGCGCTCGGACTGGCCGGCCAGTTCCTCGTAGGCGTTGATACGGGCCTTGGATTTGGCCTGACGGGCCTTGGCGCCGGCGCGGATCCATTCCAGTTCGCGCTCCAGCACTTTCTGTTTGGACTTGTCCTCGCGCTGTTCCTGTTCCAGCCGCTTGGCCTTTTGTTCCAGCCACGCGGAATAGTTGCCCTCGTAGGGAATGCCGCGGCCGCGGTCGAGCTCGAGGATCCAGCCGGTGATGTCATCCAGGAAATAGCGGTCGTGGGTGACGCACAGGATGGTGCCCTTGTAGTCGATCAGGTGCTGTTGCAGCCAGGCGATGGTCTCGGCATCCAGGTGGTTGGTCGGTTCGTCCAGCAGCAGCATGTCGGGCGCTTCGAGCAGCAGCTTGCACAGCGCGACGCGGCGCTTTTCACCGCCCGACAGGGTGGCGACATTGGCATCGTCGGGCGGGCAGCGCAGGGCCTCCATCGCGACGTCGATCTGGCTGTCGAGATCCCACAGGTTGTTGCTGTCGATCTCGTCCTGCAGGGCGGCCATTTCGTCGGCGGTTTCGTCCGAGTAGTTCATCGCCAGCTCGTTAAACCGGTCCATCTTGGCCTTTTTCTCGGCCACGCCCAGCATGACGTTCTCGCGCACGCTCAGGCTTTCATCCAGCTGCGGTTCCTGCGGCAGATAGCCGACCTTGGCGCCCTTGGCGGCCCAGGCTTCGCCCGAGAAATCCTTGTCGATGCCGGCCATGATGCGCAGCAGGGTCGACTTACCGGCGCCGTTGACGCCAACCACACCGATCTTGACGCCCGGCAGGAATGACAGGCGGATGTTCTCGAAGCATTTCTTGCCACCGGGATAGGTCTTGGAGACACCATCCATGTGATAGACGTATTGATAGGATGCCATCTGCTAGCCCTCTTGTCGTGCGCGTGTTGGATTGTCCTTAAATAGAAGGCTCGTCTATCTCAAGCGGTGATCTGTGATCGTCACCCACATAAGAGGTTTGCGCCCCCCCAATACGGTTTTGTCTGGACAAGGGTTAGGGCGCGCGGGATAGGGTGTGGGCTGATTTTTCTGGGGGATGTGGCCGGATGCGCGCGGGAATGCCCAAGGCAGGCAAAGGGCAGGTGGTTGGCCTGTTGGGCGGGTCGTTCGATCCGCCGCACAAGGGGCATGTGCATGTCACCCGCGAGGCGATGAAGCGCTTTGGGCTGGATCGGGTCTGGTGGCTGGTCAGTCCGGGCAATCCGCTCAAGGCCGAGGGCCCGGCAGCGATGGAGCGGCGGCTGGTGGCCGCGCGCGCCATCATGGATCACCCCCGCGTCTGCGTCACCGATATCGAGGCCCGGATCGGCACCCGCTATACCGCCGAGACCCTGGCCGAATTGCAGCGCCTTTATCCTGACGTGCGCTTTGTCTGGCTGATGGGCGCCGACAACCTGGCCAGTTTTCACCGCTGGGACAAATGGCAACAGATCATGGCCACCGTGCCGGTCGGGGTCATTGCACGCCCCGGTCAGCGCATGGGGGCGCGGATGTCGCGGGCGGCTGACCGGTTTGCGCCGGCGCGCCTGCCCATACGCGAGGCCCGCAGTCTGGGCCGCGTGGATGCGCCGGCCTGGTGCATGCTGAACGTGCCGATGATGGCGATATCGTCCAGCGAGATCCGTGCGCGCGGTGATTGGAAACGCCACTAAGCGCCCTTGCGGCCGCGCGGGGCATTTGCTTCACTCTGGCCATGACGGATGATGCTCATTTGCTTTCTCGACGGGCGGTTCTGGCGGGCCTGATGGCGGGCGCGGCTGGATCGGCATGGGCCGGGTCGCCCTTGCCGCGCCCGCGTCCGACCGATTTCACGCCGGGGCAGCCCCCCGCCGCGCAGGGCCTGATCGCGCGGGCAAAGCTGGGCGGCAAGACGGGCTATGTCGTTGCCGATGCGGCCACCGGGCAGGTGCTGGAGGCGCATAACCCGATGCTGCCGCTGCCGCCGGCCAGCACGGCCAAGGCCATCACCGCTTTCTACGCGCTGGAAAATCTGGGCGCAGGCTATCGCTTTCAGACGCGGGTTCTGGTCACTGGACCGATCCAGGGCGGACGGCTGGAGGGCGATCTTATCCTGCTGGGCGGTGGTGACCCGGTGCTGGACAGCGACGATCTGGGCGATCTGGTCGCCGATCTGCGCGCCGCCGGTCTGCGCGAGGTGCGCGGGCGGTTCCTGTTCGATGCCGCCGCCCTGCCGCAGGTTCAGGCCATCGACCCCGATCAGCCCGACCACGTGGGCTATAACCCGTCGGTCTCGGGGCTGAACCTCAATTTCAACCGGGTCTATTTCGAATGGACTCGCGCCAATGCCGGCTGGAACGTGGTGATGGACGCGCGCGCCCGCCGCTATCGCCCCGCCGTACAGTCGGCGCGGATGCGGATCGTGAACCGCGATACGCCCATCTATACCTATGCCCGCGGTAATGGGGTCGATGACTGGACCGTGGCCAGCCGCGCGCTGGGCAACGAGGGGGGGCGCTGGCTGCCCGTGCGCGACCCCGGCGCCTATACGGCCGAGGTGTTCCAGACCATTGCCGCCGCCGAGGGGATTATTCTGCCGCGCCCGCAACGCGCCGCGCCGGGGCAGGTGCAGGGCGCAGAGATCGCCCGCCGTGAAAGCCCGCCTCTGACCGAGATCCTGCGCGGGATGCTGAAACACTCGACCAACCTGACCGCCGAAACCGTGGGGATGACCACGTCCAAGACCCTGGGCGCGACGCCCGAGTCGCTGCGGGGGTCGGCCAGCCGTATGCAGGGCTGGCTGAATGCGGGCGTCGAAAGCAGCCGCGCGCGGTTTCATGACCATTCCGGCCTGAGCGACCGGTCGCAAGTGCCCGCCGCCGACATGGTGCGGGCGCTGGTGCTGGCGGCGCGCGACGGGCGGCTGCCGATGCTGTTGAAAGAGGCCCCCATGCGCGACGACCTGGGCCGCCTGATCAAGAACCATCCCGCCCAGATCCGCGCCAAGACCGGCACGCTGAACTTTGTCAGCGCCCTGGCCGGCTATGTGCAGCAGCCCGGCAAGCGCGACCTTGCCTTTGCGATCTTTTCCGCTGACGAGCCGCGCCGCGCCGCCCTGCGCCCCGAGGAACGCGAGCGCCCGGCCGGGGGCAAGTCATGGAATACCAGCGCGCGGGTGTTGCAGGGCAACCTGATCAGCCGCTGGGTGTCGTTGTATCAGGGCTAGGCCGTCACAGCCGCATGTGGCGCGCCCGCGCACCGCGCTCGATCGCGGCGCCGTGCAGGCGGTCGATGTTCAGCTCGTACCGGATTTCCTCAAGCAGGCGCAGTTCGCTTTCGACCAGCTTGCCATCGGCGGCCGCCACGTCGCAGGCCATGGCATAGGCGGTTTCCCACAGCTTTTCAGGCAACGCGTCACGCACCAGGCCAAAGAGGGCGTCCAGGCCGTCTTCTTCCTCGAACAGATCGAACACGATGCTGGATACCACGCTGATCCGGTCTTGGTCGTAATCGGCAAAGACGGGCAGGTGGTTCACGATGCGCTGGATGGTCACCAATTCGGCGGTGCGGATGTTTTCGTCCGACATGGATTCGGCGATCATGATCGCAACAAGCGCGTCCTGAGGGGTAAGCGACGGGGCTGGGTCTGACATCGGCGTTCCTTCTGCACCTTTACTTTGCAGCGCAGAATATTGACGCGCACGCTAGGGCACAATAGGTAGCGGTGCCGGTCAGGCATAGGGTCTGACCAATAAAAACAGGTGTGAAACCCATGTCTGACCTGCGTGACGCCGCGATGTCCTCGAAAGCCTGGCCCTTTGAAGAGGCCCGGAAGCTGGCCAAGCGTTACGAAAAGGCGCCGCCGGAGAAGGGCTATGTCCTGTTTGAAACCGGCTATGGGCCGTCGGGCCTGCCGCATATCGGCACCTTTGGCGAGGTCGCGCGGACCACGATGATCCGCCGTGCGTTCGAGGAAATCAGCGATATCCCGACCCGGCTGATCTGTTTCTCGGACGATCTGGACGGCATGCGCAAGGTGCCCGACAACGTGCCCAACCAGGACATGTTGCACGCCAATATCCAGAAACCGCTGACCAGCGTGCCCGATCCGTTCGAGGAATTCGAAAGCTTTGGCCATCACAACAACGCCATGCTGCGCCGGTTCCTGGATACGTTCGGGTTCGAATACGAATTCTACTCGGCCACCGACTATTACCAATCGGGTCAGTTCGACGAGGTGCTGCTGCGCGCGGTCGAACGCTATGACGACATCATGGCGGTGATGCTGAAATCGCTGCGCGAGGAACGTCAGCAGACCTATTCGATCTTCCTGCCCATTCACCCCGAAACCGGCCGCGTTCTGTATGTGCCGATGAAAGAGGTGAACGCTAAGGACGGCACGATCACCTTTGACGACGAAGACGGCCGCGAATGGACGCTGCCCGTCACCGGCGGCAACGTGAAATTCCAGTGGAAGCCCGATTTCGGCGCCCGCTGGGCCGCGCTGGACGTTGATTTTGAGATGTACGGCAAGGATCACAGCACCAACACGCCGATCTATGACCGCATCTGCGAGATCCTTGGCGGCAAGAAGCCCGAGCATTTCACCTATGAGCTGTTCCTGGATGAAAACGGCGAGAAGATCTCGAAATCCAAGGGCAACGGTCTGACGATCGACGAATGGCTGACCTATGCCAGCTCGGAGAGCCTGTCGTATTTCATGTATCAAAAGCCCAAGACCGCCAAGCGGCTGTGGTGGGACGTGATCCCCAAGGCGGTGGATGAATACCACCAGCAGCTGCGCGCCTATCCGACGCAGGATGCCAAGGCGCAGGTCAACAACCCGGTCTGGCACATCCACGGCGGCAACCCGCCCGAGTCGAAAATGGTGGTGCCGTTCGCGATGCTGCTGAACCTGGCCTCGGTCGCGGGCGCCACCGACAAGGACGGGCTGTGGGGCTTTATCAAGCGCTATGCGCCCGATGCCAGCCCCGATACCCACCCCGACCTGGATCAGGCCGCGGGCTTTGCGGTGCGCTATTTCCACGACTTCGTGGCTCCCACCCGCCAGTTCCGCCTGCCCTCGGATCAAGAGCGCGCCGCGATGCAGGATCTGGCCGCCGCGCTGGGCAGCCCCGAGGCCGCGCTGGATCAGATCGCGCGCAAGAATGCCGCCATGGGCAACGACGAACCGCTGCCCGAGGTCGATTTCCACAGCGACGACTTCTTGCAATCGGTGGTCTTTGCGGTGGGCAAGAAACACGGCTTTGAGAATCTGCGCGAATGGTTCCAGGCGCTGTACGAAGTGCTGCTGGGCCAAAGCCAGGGGCCGCGTTTCGGCGGGTTCATCGCGCTTTACGGTGTCGAGGAAACCATTGCCCTGATCAACAAGGGGCTGGCCGGCGAACTGGCCGCCTGATCTTTCCGACATGACAACCACGACCCCGCCCCCCAAAAGGGCGGGGTTTTGCGTTCGGGGCACCGAACGCTGGGGTTAAGAGCCGTTAACCCCTTTGCCTTACCCCTTTTGCCTGCCCGTGCGGTGTGCCCGGCGGGAAAGATTTCACGACACGGACAACCGAGCAGCAGGTGCCCCGCCGGGGCAGCCCTGCCGCGTTGGCTTGCGCAGATGGAAAGGGCTTAGGATGAACAAGGCAATCACCGACGGGCTGGTATTCATGCCGCCGAAATTCGCGGCGGGGCTGGATGTATGGTCCAGCGAGGACGGCACGCCCGGCTCGGCCACCTATGACGGTGCGGCCAATGCCGCGCTGGTTTCGGCCGATCAGGATTTCGGCGGCTGTCTTGAGCTGGCCAAGACCCAGGCCACGCAAAAGCTGCGCCATATGGGGCAAACGCCGATCCTGCCTGGTTGCTATCTGCGCGTCACTGCGCGGGTCAAGGCGATCAGCGGCAACCTGCCCGATCTGCGCATCGCCGCATGGGCTGGTGATGGCAGCGAGCTGCATGTCGCCGGCCTTACCGAAACCGGCCCTGCGACCACGCTGACCGCCTATGGCCAGGTTGAAACCATCACCGCGATCATCGGCTCGGGCACCCGCACGGGCGTCGATATGCCTTGGGGCACCGTGCCGGTCTACGCCCATATCGGCCTGGACATGTCCGGCCCCAACGGTGGCGTGGTGCGGATCGACGATATCGAGATCGAGGACGTCACCAGCGCCTTTATCCGCGACATGATGGATTGGGTCGATGTGCGCGACTATGGCGCGATGGGCGATGGCGTCACCGATGACCGCGCCGCGTTCGAGGCCGCCGATACCGCCGCAAATGGCCGCGTGGTTCTGGTGCCCGGTGGCAGCTATTACCTTGGCGATCACATGACCTTTGAGAACGAAGTGCGCTTTCAGGGCACGCTGGTCATGCCCGCCGACAAGCGCCTGTCGCTGACCCGCAACTTTGACCTGCCCAGCTATATCGACGCCTTCGGTGACGAGCTGGAGGGGTTCAAACGCGCGATTGCAGCGCTGTTCAACTATTCCGACCATGACAGCCTGGATATGAAGGGCCGCCGGGTCGAGATCGACGCGCCGATCGACGTGGCGGCGATTGCAGGCAAGGACAGCTACTCCACCCGTCGCGTGATCCGTAACGGCCAGATCAGCGCCGTGGCCTCGGCCAATTTCGACACCGACACGGTGACCTCGCAGGCGACCTATTCGACCACGAACAAATTCACCCTGACCGGCGTGACCAACGTGGCGAATATCGCCGTGGGATCGCTGGTCACCGGGCTGGGCGTCGGGCGCGAGGTCTATGTGCGCGCCAAGAATGTCAGTGCTGGCACCCTGACCCTTAGCGCGCCGCTGTTCGACGCGCCGGGCACGCAGATCTACACCTTTCACCGGTTCAAATACATGCTTGATTTCAGTGGCTTCCAGTCGCTGGGCCGGTTCGTCATCTCGGATGTCGACCTGCAATGCCAAGGCAATGCCAGCGGCGTGATGCTGCCCACCGGCGGTCTGATCTTTCATGTGCGCGACTGCTTTTTCACCGCACCCAAGGATCGCGGCCTGACCTCGATCGGTGATGGCTGTCAGGGCCTGCTGGTTGACCGTTGCCAGTTCCTGTCGAACGAACAGCCCATGGCCTCGCAAGATCGCACGACCATTGCCATGAACGTCAACGGCAACGACACCAAGATCCGCGATAATCGCGTGGTGCGCTTTGCCCATTTTGGCGTCTGGGGCGGCTCGGGCCACATGTTCCTGGGCAACCATTTCTTCCAGGGCGACAATGAACAAAGCGGCCTGCGCCAGGCGGGTATCGTGCTGACCACCACGAACGTGAAAACAACGTTCACGGGCAACTATGTCGATAACTGTTTTATCGAATGGACCAACGAACACGATGAAGACCCCGACCACAATGCCGAGCTGTCATTCGGCGGCCTGACGGTCAGCGACAACATCTTTACCGCCATCGATGTGGTGCCGTGGTTCAAGTTCTTCGTGGTGAAACCCGTGGGCGTCGGCCATTTCATTCATGGGCTGAACATCTCGGGCAATACGTTCAAGGCGGTGGGCGGTAACATCGACCGTGTCGATTTCGTCGACACCACCTATGCCGATCTCGACATGAGCCGGATGCGGAATGTCACCGTGCGGGCCAACACCTTTAACGGCATCGGGCAGATCATCGCCAACCCTGTGATGTTGCAATTCGACGAGGCCACACCAGCCGCGACCTGGGTGTGTTCTTTTGCCGGGTTCCTGCCCTTTGGCGGGCGGGTGCGCAACATGGCGTCGGTGACGGTTGAGAACGGCGTTCAGAATGTCGCGTTGCAAGTCGTGGCGGCGATGCCCTATGCCAAGGTCGAACAGGGCGGCAACAAGGATGAAATCCATCTGGTCTGGCCCGAACCCGTCAGCGGCCGTGTGCAGATGACGGCGCGTGTCGACAACCCGGTCTAAGTCACCGGCACGGCAAGGTCTTGGGGCGTCAGCCGAAAGGCCTTGCCGAACCCCCCGTTCAGATGCGCTGCGATGGGGGTGAACCTTACAAAGCCGAAATCGGTAAACCCGATATACAGCTGCGATTTCGGATGGCTTTGCAGGTAATAGGTGGTCAGCGCAGCGTGCTCTGCGCCCTCGCGCAGCACAAAGCTGGCGCGGGCCTGAACCGTCAGGCGCGGATGGGTCAGCGGATCGCCCTTGGGGCCGGGTTCTCCGACCAGCAGCGCGCAATTGGCATTGGCACGCAGGGCGCGCGTGTGATGTGCCAGATCAGATATCAGGCTGACGGGCGCCCTATCCGGCGCCAGCCCCAGCGCAACCCGCGCGACATAGGGCGTGCCGGTTTCGGGGTCGGTTACCGCCAACGCGCAGTACCGCGCCTCGGCCAGCAGGCTTTGCGCCAGGGCGCGGGCCTGATCATCGGTCGGGCGGATCACCTGCGGCATCTGAATCTCTCACATTTCTGACGAATAGGTCTATCATGCGTGCATGGCTTTGCGGTGCAAGGTGGAACCAGTTTCGGAGGGTGGCGATGCGCATTCTATTGGTGTTGGCGATGATGATGGCCGGCGCGGCCTGGGCAGAGGATCTGGCGGTGGGCATCGGGCATGACCTGCCCAATGTGATCGTCGAGACCCCACAGGGGCCGGTCACGATCCAGCGTGAGCAGGACACCGCGCGCGAGCTGTCGGGTGAATGGGCGCGTACCTCGCGCCCCTGTCCACCTTTTTGCATCCAGCCCGTAACGCCCGCCCCTGGCGTGACCACGATCGGAGAGCTGGAGTTGATCGAGATGCTGCGCGACCCCGACGCTCTGGTGTTGGACAGCCGCACTGCTGACTGGTTTCGGGCGGGCACGATCCCCGGCGCGGTTCACATGCCCTATTCCGAGGTGGTTGATCGCCTGGGCGAGCTGGGCTGCGAGCCCGATTTCGACGGCTGGGATTGTGAGGCGGCGCAGCGGGTCGCGCTATTTTGCAACGGGTTGTGGTGCGGGCAATCGCCCACGGCCATCAGGGCCATGATCGCGGCGGGGTATCCAGCTGAGAAGATTTACTATTACCGGGGTGGAATGCAAAGCTGGCGTCTGTTGGGGCTGACCGTCATCACGCCAGGCGAATGATCAAAAGCTAAGCCACGATCCCAGTTTGACCCCGGTGCCCCGGTCGCCAATCAGACCGGTGGTCAGGCCCAGTTCGATATGGGTGCCGTCACCGAATTTATGCGCGTAGGACGGGGCCAGGTTGACATAGCTGTCGATCCCCTGACCCGCGCCGCCCTGCAGTTGCAGGATGACCATCCCGCGATCCGACAGGTGCAGCCCGGCGGTGGCGTCCATCTGCCCGGTGCTGTTGTTGTCAAAGCCCATATCGGCACGGCCATCCAGCGACCACCAGCCGTCGCCCAGCCCGGTCTCGATCCCTTGGCCGATGGCCAGCCCGACACGGGCAAAGGCCTGGCCATCATTCTTGGTGCCCGCCCCCAGCTCGGCCGCGATGGCGGGACGGCCTGTCGCCTGGCCCAGTGGCAGACGGGTATAGGCCACGGCCATGGCATCGCCCCCCGTTGGCAGGCCGATATCAAGCCCAAGCGTCACCCCCGGCGACAGGCCCCATTCCACCATGGCCGAGTCGTAACTGCCCCCATGCCCGGCCTCGGTTTCATGGGATATCGTCGCGAACCATGCCCCATCAGCCCGCAGCCAGGGGTCTGCCAGCGCGGGCGGGCTGCCCAAAAGGGCAAAGCTGATCAATGTGATGGCCAGTGTGAAGCGCATGATCCGGTCTCTGTTTCCGGCATATTCGCTGCAACTGGTTAACAGGCCATTAAGCGTGATCGCGAGGCTGATCTGAATCAAGGCCGCCCGCTCGGTTCGATGCGACACTTCGGCCAGGAAAATGAGGATGCACATCATGTATCAGAAAGTACTTGTTCCCATCGCGCTGGATCATGTCGATACGCTTGAGACCGTCATGGCGCTTGCCAAGACCCTGGCCGGTGACAACGGCGAGATCATCGCCATGACCGTGATCGAGCCGATCTCGGGCTATGTTGCGCAATACCTGCCGGCCGATCAGGAAGAAAAGTCGCGCCAGGCGGTTCTGGCCTCGCTCGACAAGGCGCTGGCTGCCTATCCCGATGCCACGCGCGAGGTCGTCGTCGGCCATGCCGGGCGCCGGATCGTCGATTTCGCCGAGGATAACGGCTGCGACTGTATCATCATCGCCTCGCACCAGCCGGGCCTGCAGGATTACTTCCTTGGCTCGACCGCCGCGCGGGTCGTGCGCCATGCGCATTGCGCGGTGCATGTGATCCGCTAAGCGGCCTTTGACCCGCGCCGCGCGATCGGTCAGACTGGCCCCAGGCCGTTAGGGAGGATCGGATGCCGACGATTACGAAAAGCAACGAATATCAGACCGTTATCACCACTTTTGATGTGACGCCCGGCACCTGCCAGGACTTGCTCGACGAGCTGACCGAGGCCTATGCGACCTTCATCTCGAAACAGCCCGGCTTTATCGGCGCGGGGCTGCATGTGAACGACGCGCAGACGCGGGTCGCGAACTATTCGCAATGGGTGCGGCGCGAGGATTTCCAGGCCATGCTGCGCACCCCCGAGATGCGCGAGCGCAACCGCCGGATCAGCACGCTGTGCAAAGGGTTCGAGCCGGTCATGTATGACGTGGTCGAGGCGTTCAACTAGCTGTCGTCGCCCTCGATCCGACCGCGCAGCGTCTTGACGGTGCCGCGCTGTTTCTTGGCCTCGAGCCGCCGCCGCACCGACCCTTTGGTGGGTTTGGTGGCGATGCGGCGCTTGGGGGCGACAAGGGCCTTGGTGATCAGCTCGGCCAGCCGGTCGCGCGCGATCTCGCGGTTGCGGGCCTGATGGCGGGTTTCGTCGCAAAAGATCACGATCGCGCCGTCCTTGGTCCAGCGTCGCCCGGCCAGCCGCTTCAGTCGCCGTTTGACCGCGTCATTCAACGCGGGCGACCGTTCGGCCTCGAACCTTAGCTCGACGGCCGTCGCCACCTTGTTGACGTTCTGCCCGCCCGGCCCAGAGGCGCGGGTGAACTGCTCTGTCAGTTCCCAGTCGGCAATGGTGATTTGATCATTGATGCGCAACATGTTCCCCGGTCCAACGAAAAGGGCTGCCTAGATATGGCAGCCCTTCGAGATCTTTGGGAGATGGTCCAATTAGAGCCATGCCCAATCAGAAGTGTTCGATCTTTGGGTTTGCCCTAGATCACGGCCCCCCTGACTGTCTTGATCCCTCTCTCCAACATCACTCTAGACACTGGACCACCTCCTTTCTGCTGTTGCCGTCAAAGGTAGGGTGACACAGATTTAGTGTTTGTCAAAACTTTTTACGCTACCCGTGCCACGAACCGCCCAATGATCAGGCGGAACGGCACCAGTGCCAAAAGCGCAAGCGACAGCTTGACCAGCCAGTCGGCAAAGGCCAGTGACACCCAAAGCGGCACAACCGGGCCGATCCCGATCAGCGGCAGCATCTCGCCGGCCCAGCTGACATCGTTGCCGGGCTCGATAAACACCAGGCTGGCCGAGAACGCGACGCTGAAGAAGATCGCCGTATCGACCGACGCTCCCACAAGCGACGACGCCAGCGGCGCGCGCCACCAGGTGCCTTCGCGCAGGCGGTCGAAGATTGACACGTCCAGCAGTTGCGCGATCAGGAACGCCACGCCCGAACCGATGGCGATACGCAGCGTGACCAGCGGGCCGAACTCACCCATGATCTGGGTGCCGACGAACGAACACAGGATGCCCACGACGAAACCGGCCAGCACCACGCGGCGGGCGGCCTTGGCGCCGTAAAGGCGGTTCATCACGTCGGTGACAAGGAAGGTAAAGGGATAGGTGAACGCACCCCAGGTCAGCCAGTTGCCGAACAGGAATTGCACCAGGATGTTTGCGGCCACCACGATGATGGCCATGGCGAGAACGCCAAGAATGATACCGCGGTTCATTTTGTGATCCGTTTTGTCAAGGTTGCGGAGACTTGGCCCGCCAACGCGGCGGACGCGCCCGTCTAACGCCGCCGGGGCCGCAAATCAAGTCACTCGTTCACGGTGAACTCGACAAATTCGGTGCGCTGGAAAAACTTGTAGTTGTCGTCCGAAATCGCGATCAGCCGGGTTTTGCCATCCTCATCGCGCCACGCGGCCAGGCCCTCAAGGTTGTCATACTGACCCGGCTGCGAGGTCATCAGAACCTCTTCGCCGGCAAAACCGTCCTCGCCCAGCTGCCACCGCCGAATGCGCGAGCTGAAGCCCCGTGCGCCGTGAAAATCGCGCTCGAGCAGATAGAACCACCCGTCCGGCCCGAAATCGGCGCCCACCGGGCGAAAGCCGTCACGTTTGGGCAGATGCAGAATCTGCGACCAGGCGCCGTCGCGAAACACGAACACCCGCCAGCTGCGCGGCGAAATCTTGTCGACCTCGGGGATGACAAAAAGCGCGCCGTCCGGGTCGATGGCCAGCGCCTCAAGCCCCTGATTGGCGTTAAAGCCGCGAAACTCCCACGTCATGGGCAGATACTCGGGCGGGCCGGATATGTCGCCATAGCGCCAGACCCGCGCGTCCAGCTCGAATGACACATAGACCGTGTCGTCCTCGGCGATGGCCAGCCCCTCGGCATCGCGTTGCATGGCGTCAACCGGCGTGCCGAGGATGTTTTGCATCGGCCCCAGAGTGCTGTCCCGCACCGCCAAGGGCATGTCGCCCGCACGGCTGAACCGGCCCGTCAGGAAAAACCCTGCATCCGAGATTGCGGTGAATTCGGTGCCATCGGCGCTGACCTCCAGCCCGGAAAAGCCGCCAAAGCCGGGGCGATCATCCTGCCATTCCCAGTATGCGGTCTGGGTCAGGGCCTGGGCCGTAGCCCCGCCCGCCCACAGGGCCGCGATCAGCGCGACGACAAAACATGCGCGCATTGGCGGGGCAAATCCTGCATGGTGTAATCGCGCGCCCCGCGTTTGCGCGGCGTGGGTTTCGACGGTTTCGGTGCGGGCTTGGGCGGGGCCAGGTAATCGGTCACCCACCATTCCAGAGACTTGTCGCAACCATCGCCGCCCTTCGACAGTTCGGCCACGCTGGGCCGCTGGGTTTCGCAGTCCTGCGATCCGGGCGGGCATTTCAGCCGCACGTGGAAATGGGTGTTGTGACCATAAAGCGGGCGGATCTTTTGCAGCCAAACCTTGTCCGACCGCGTGGCAACCTTGCACATCTCGATCTTGACCGGCGCGGTGATAAAGATGCGGTCGACCGCCGGGTCCATCGCCGCCGCCTTCAAGATCTCGTAATGCGCGCGGGTGAAATTGCCGTTCACGCGGCGCTGATCCTTGCTGCGCAGGTCCAGCGAGCTGATCTTTTCGCGCTCGGACCGCGACAGATTCAGCCGCTTGGCCGGCAGCAGCCAGATGTCGATATCCAGCCCGATCTGGTGCGAGCTGTGCCCGCTGGTCATCGGGCCGCCGCGCGGCTGGCTGATGTCACCGATGTAAAGGCCTTTCCATCCGGGCTGGGTCGCGGCCTGGGCGCTGAGGCGCTGGATGAACGCGATCGCGTCGGGGTGGCCCCAGTTGCGGTTGCGGCTCAGGCGCATGGCCTGCCACGTCGGCCCGGTTTCGGGCAGTTGCACCAGCCCCGCGCCGCATCCCTTGGCATAGGTGCCAATCGGCGCCGGCGCCTGTTGCGAGGCACGGCTGACCGCGCCGAATAACTGGTTGGCCTTTTGCTCTGCTGCCGTGGCCCATCCTGTCGTCAGAATCAGGATGAGGGCCGCGAGGAATGTCCTGCCCATTGATCTGCCTGTTCACCATCTGCCTTGACCCAGCGTAGCAGGTACAGACCAATAATAAAGAGCACGATCAGCGGCGTGATGCCCAGTTGCTGAGATCCGCTTATGTCGGTGGCCAGCCCGATCGACAGCGGCGCCAGAAACGAGCTGGCCTTGCCCGCCAGCGCATACAGGCCAAAGCCCTCGGTCTCGCGGCCGGGAATGGCCTGGCGCACCATCATCGTGCGGCTGGCCGATTGCAGCGCCCCGCCGGCCGCCCCGATCAGCGCGCCCAGCACGTAAAAGGTCACGTCGGGCAGGGCTGAATCCGGCTCGACCGCCATGCCCAGCACGCTGTCACGCGACACGAAGATCACCGCCAGGGCCACCAGGGTCAGAACCACGATCGTGACCGCGATCACCGGCTTGGGGCCGAAGTATTCATCGGCATGGCCGCCGATCCAGGCGAAAACCGCCCCCGTCACCGCCGCGATGATGCCGAAAATGCCCACATCGACCGGTGTCCAGCCCAGGGTGCCGGCGGCGTAGATGCCGCCGAACACATACATCCCGTTCAGCGCGTCGCGATAGAACATGCTGGATCCGAGATAGGCAAAGAGGCTGCGGTTGTCGGGCAGGTGCCGCAAGGTGGTCTTGAGCTCGGGCAGGGCCGATTGCACGGCCTGCCGCATGGTCAGCCGGTCGGGGTTGCGCGGCTCGCGTACCCACAGGAAAAACGGCACCATAAAGACGATATACCAAAGCGCCGTGAACGGCCCCACGGCGCGGGTGCCTTCGCGGGTCTCGGGGTCAAGGCCAAGGATCGGATCGCGCCCGATCAGGGTCTGCCCGGTTTCGGGGCTTTCCTGAATCAGCGTCAGCATCAGCACCAGCGCCAGCACCCCGCCCACATAACCCAGCGCCCAGCCATTGCCGGAAATGCGGCCGATCTCGGCCCGGGTGCCCAGATTGGGCAGCATCGCGTTGGTAAAGATCGTGGCGAATTCCATCCCCACCAGCCCGACACCGAAAAACAGCAGCGTCAGCGTCAGGTTGAAATCACCTGGCTGCGCATACCACAGCCCGCAGGCGCCCACGACATAAAGCAGCGAAAACAGCCAGATGAACCGCAGCCGCCCGCCGGCCCGGTCGGCAATCGCGCCCAACACCGGCGCCAGCAGCGCGATGATCAGCCCGGCCGCGCCCACGCCATAGCCCCAGGCCGCCTGCGCGGCGGTGCCGTCGCCCACCAGTTCCTTGACATAGGGCGCAAAGATAAAGGTCAGCAGCAGGGTGTTATAGGGCTGCGAGGCCCAGTCGAAGAAGTACCAGCCCCAGATGCGCCGTGCGGCGTTCGGTTTCATCCCATACCTCACTGAGTGTCCCGCGCCTGTTTATGGCCTCTTGGTGCTTCGCTGCGCAAGCGAAACCCGAGGGATTAGGAAACCGGGGGCCAGGGGCGCAGGTTCTCGGCATCACACCAGGCCTGCACCCAATCGGGCAGGTCCGGCGATTGCGTGTTCCAGCCCAGGATGCGCGCGATCTCGGCGGGCGCCACAATCCCCTGCGCGCCCACGATAGCCACGCGATACAATGCCTCATTCGCGCATTCGCCCCGCCGCCACATGGATTGCGGAATATAATAGAATCGGGCATCCCATCCGATCAGGGTCGACCGCATCTCGATGCGATCGAGCAATTTGATCCGCTTGCGATAGCGCACCGAAGCCCCCGCAATCGCGGGGCCCCAGCCATTTTGCTTGCACAGATTGATAATGCCATTGCGATCAATCAGCGATAGCCGCCCAAAGTCGAACAGGGTCAGCGTGCGACCGTTGTTGAGCTCGTTCCAGATGTCCAGATCGCCGGGCAGGCACAAATGATGCGAGACATGGGTTTCGCCCGGCCCCAACGCACCTGCGTTGCGATGCTTGATCCGTTCCATGGCCATGCGAAAAAATGGGTACATGCGCGCTCTCCTTTGACTGTCAAACACCAAGCCAGGGGCGCTGCGTCAAGCTGAACCTTGCGCAAAGCGGTTGTCATGCCGGGCATTCGCCCTTACCTGTTGAGCGTCACAACGCAGGCAAAACCCGAATGTACGAGATTTACCGTTTTCTCCAGCTGATCCTCGATGTCGTCTATTTCGTGATGATCGCGCATATCATCCTCAGCTGGCTGATCGCCTTTCAGGTGCTCAACCCGCGTCAGGCGGGCGTGGCCCAGATCTGGGATGGCCTGAACCGCCTGCTGGAACCGATCTATGGCCGCATCCGCCGCGTTCTGCCCCAAACGGGCAACCTGGATCTGGCGCCGCTGGTGGCGTTCATCGCGGTGATCGCCCTGCAAAGCATCTTTCTGCCCGCGATCTTCAACGCCCTGATCTAGGGCAGGGGTTGCCGACCCGGTCCCGACATGGGATTGTCTGAAAAAACCCGAGCAGACAGTCCCGACAGGCCCATGCCCCGCGCAGAAGAGCTCTTAGCCTCCGTATTCGGATTCACCGGGTTTCGCCCCGGTCAGGCCGAAATCGTGTCTGCCGTGACGGCGGGCCGCAACACCCTGGCCATCATGCCGACGGGTGGCGGTAAATCGCTGTGCTTCCAGCTGCCGGCGCTGTGCCGTGACGGGGTGACGGTGGTGATCTCGCCGCTGATCGCCCTGATGCGCGATCAGGTGCGCGCGTTGCGCGAGGCGGGCGTGGCCGCCGGGGCGTTGACCTCTGGCAATACCGAGGACGAAACCGATGCCGTCTTTCGCGCGCTCGACGCGGGCGAGCTAAAGCTGCTGTACATGGCGCCCGAGCGGCTGGCCTCTGGCGGCACGCTGAACATGCTGCGCCGCATCGGCGTGTCGCTGATCGCCGTGGACGAGGCCCACTGCGTATCGCAATGGGGGCACGATTTCCGCCCCGATTACCTGCGTATCGGCGAATTGCGCCGCACGCTGAACGTGCCGCTGGCCGCCTTTACCGCCACCGCCGATGCCGAAACCCGCGATGAAATCGTCGCGCGGCTGTTTGATGGCACGCCGCCCGAAACCTTTCTGCGCGGGTTTGACCGGCCCAACATCCACCTGTCGTTCGAGGTCAAGGACAACCCCCGCCGCCAGATCTTGGCCTATGCCGCCGCCCGCAAGGGCCAGTCGGGCATCGTCTATTGCGGCACCCGCGCGAAAACCGAAAGCCTGGCCCGCGCCCTGTCGGATGCCGGGCACCTGGCCTGCCATTACCACGGCGGGATGGAGGCCCCCGACCGCCGCATTGTCGAGGAACGGTTCCAGACCGAGGACGGCCTGATCGTCGTCGCCACCGTGGCCTTTGGCATGGGCGTCGACAAACCCGATATCCGCTGGGTGGCCCATGCCGACCTGCCGAAATCGATTGAATCCTACTATCAGGAAATCGGCCGCGCGGGCCGTGACGGCGCCCCGGCCGAAGCCTTTACCCTGTTCGGCCCCGAAGACATCCGCCTGCGCCGCAGCCAGATCGACGAAAGCCTGGCGCCTCCTGAACGGCGTTCGGCGGATCATGCCCGCCTGAATGCCCTGCTGGGTCTGGCCGAGGCGCAACTTTGCCGCCGGCAAACCCTGCTGGCCTATTTCGGCGAGGACGCCGCGCCCTGCGGCAACTGTGATCTGTGCGATACCCCCGCCGATCTGTTCGACGGCACCGAGGCCGTGCGCAAGGCGCTGTCGGCCATCCTGCGCACGGGCGAATATTTCGGCACCGGCCATCTGATTGACATCCTGACCGGCAACGACACCGACAAGGTGCGCGCCCGCAGCCACGATATGCTGCCCACATTCGGCGTCGGGCGAGAGTTCGACAAACGCGGCTGGCAGGCCGTGTTCCGCCAGATGATGGGGCAAGATCTGGTCCGCCCCGACCCCGAACGCCACGGCGCCCTGCGCATGACCGAGGCCGCTCGCCCCATCCTGCGCGGCGAGGCCGAGATCACCCTGCGCCGCGATACGATTCGCAAGGCCAAGGCCGGGCCGGTGGTGAAAACGCTGGTCTCGGACGAGGACGCGCCGCTGTTGTCGGCGCTCAAGGCCCGCCGCCGCGCCTTTGCCGAGGAGGCCGGCCTGCCCGCCTATATGGTGTTCAACGACCGCACCCTGATCGAGATGGCCGAACAGCGCCCGCAAACCTTGGACGACATGGCCCGCATCAGCGGCGTCGGTGCGAAAAAGCTGGAACGCTACGGCGCGGCTTTTCTGGCGGTCATCACCGGCGAGACCACGCCCGATCTGCACCCCGCCCGGCGCAAGCTGGCCGGGCGTTCAGCGGGTGACCTGTATGACCGGCTGATGCAGACCCAGACCGATCTGGCGCGCGGGGCCGACGGGCTGGAAAAACCGCTCAGCTGCTCAACCGCACAGCTGGCCAAGCTGGCCGAGCAGCGCCCCGCCAACCTCGAGGCGCTGACCCGCCTGCTGGGCGACCGCCGGGCCGAACGGTTCGGCGCCGCGTTTCTTGATGTGTTGCAGGAGGGCTGAATGCTTGTCGTGATCTCCCCCGCCAAACGGCTGGACCTGTCGCAGCAGGGCGGCGATCTGACCACGCCAGAATTTGCCGCCGATGCCGTTGCGCTGGCCGCTGTCGCCAATGATCTGGGCGCGCCGGCGCTCAAGACACTGATGGCGATCAGCGATAACCTGGCCCGTCTGAACGCCGACCGCTTTGCCGCGTTTCAGGCCGCCCCCGCGCCTGCCGACCTACACCCCGCGATCCGCATTTTCGCGGGCGACACCTATGCCGGGCTCGAGGCCGCGACGCTGGACGACGACGCGCTGCGCTGGGCGCAGGGGCATCTGCGCATCCTGTCGGGGCTTTACGGCCTGCTGCGCCCGATGGATGGCATCCAGCCCTATCGCCTTGAAATGGGCAGCCGCCTGAAAACCGCACGTGGCGCCAACCTTTACGACTATTGGGGTGACCGCCTGGCGCGAGCGCTGAACGACACGGCCACGGCCGCGGAAACCGATGTCTTGGTCAATTGCGCCTCGGTCGAATATTTCGGCGCGGTCGACCCCGCCGCGCTGCGCCCGCGGGTCATCACCCCGGTTTTCATGGAGGAACGCGCCGGAAAGGCCAAGATCGTCAGCTTTTTCGCCAAAAAGGCGCGCGGCGCCATGGCGCGGTTCATCTGCGAAAACCGCCTGACCGATGCGCGGGCCCTGCGCGAATTCGACAGCGGCGGCTATCGCTACCGCGCCGACATGTCCGATGGCGACCGCTGGGTTTTCCTGCGCGACTACCCCGAGGCCTGAGCCGCGACCGTCAGATCCTCGCAGCCCTCGGGCCAATAGCGGTGGATCATCTCGTGGATGGCATCCTTGCTTAGCGGTTTCGTCAGATAGTGATCCAGCCCGGCGGCAAGTATGTCCTCGGCATCGCCTTCCATCGCATGGGCCGTCATGGCGACGATCGGCACTCGTGGCGCGCCACTGTCCCGTTCGGCGGTACGAATGGCACGGGTCGCGGTTTTGCCATCCATGATCGGCATCGAGATATCCATGAAGATCAGATCGGGCGGCTGTTCGGCGTGGGCGGCAACGGCCTCTTCTCCGTTTTCCACGAAATGCAGGTCGAGGTTCAGCCCCTTGAGCATCTTGCTGAATACCAGCCGGTTGGTGCGGTTGTCCTCGGCGGCAAGCACCCGCATCGGGCGGCATTCCCGCGCCTGTTTGCGCACCGGCCCCAGCGTGGCGACCATGTCATATAACGACCGCCGCAACACCGGTTTGGTCATGACCGCCGTCGCCCCCTGACCCGAGGCCCGCAGCCCGGTCGGGTTTGAACTGAGCAACAGGATCGGCGTTTCATCGCCCGCCTCGCGCAGCCGCCGGGCAAAATCGCGCCCGCTGAGGCCCGGCATCCGATCGTCGGTCACGATCAGATCGGGCCTGTCGCCGGTATCCAGCGCCTCTTGCGCCAGATCGGCATTGCGATAGCAGCTGACCGTCAGGCCCATCTGTTCCAACTGCCGTTCCAGGATGGTTCGGTTGATGTCTTGGTCGTCGATCACCATCGCGGTGCGAAAACTGGTGGCGGGCAGGGCGACATGCGGTTCGATCTCTTCGGCAAGGGGCAGCGACAGCGCGACGCCAAAGCAACTGCCCTGGCCCTTTTCGGAATCGACCCAGATTTCTCCGCCCATCATCTCGACCAGCTGCCGGGTGATGGCCAGGCCCAGGCCGGTGCCCTCGAACTTGCGGTTCTGCTGATCCTCGACCTGGTTGAATTCGCCAAAGATGTGATCCTGCATATCGGGCGCGATGCCGATGCCGGTATCCTCGACGGTCAGGTGAATCTGGCGGCTGCCCGGCGCCTCGCCCTCGAACCCGACCACGCGGATCAGGACGTGGCCCTCTTGGGTGAACTTGACCGCATTGCCGATCAGGTTGGTCAAAATCTGCCGGATACGCCCCGGATCGCCCAGATAGCAGGTTGGCATGAACAGGTCATAGTCGATCAGCAACGCGACAGCCTTGTCATGAGCGGTGGCCTGCAACAGCATCACCACCTCGTGGATGGTGCGTTCCAGATCGAAAGGCTCGGGGAAGAGGTTCAGCTTGGCCGCCTCGATTTTCGAGTAATCCAGCACGTCATTCAGCAGCCCCAATAGCGCGCCGCCCGAATTGCGGATGGTTTCGGCGTAAAGGCGCTGTTCTTCGCTCAGCGTGGTGTCGCATAGCAGCTCGGCCATGCCGACGACGCCGTTCATGGGGGTGCGCAATTCGTGGCTCATATTGGCCAGAAAGGCCGATTTCGCGCGGTTGGCGGCCTCGGCGGCGACGCGGGCGTCATCAAGCGCGGATTGCTGTTCCTTCTGGTCGGTGATGTCGACGCGCAGGCCGACGCGGCCGCCATCGGGCGTCTGCTTTTCCAGGATGCGCAGCCAGCGGCCGTCGGCCAGGTGCTGTTCGATCACACCGTCGGCTTTCTGGTGGCGGATCATCCGTTCGGCCAGCCATTCCTCTTCGCGGCCGATGCCTTCGTGGTATTGACCGCGTTCCAGCCCGTAGCGCAGGATTTCCTCAAATGTCGTGCCGGGCTGCATTGCGGGGGCGCTGTCGGAATAGATCTGGCGATAGCGGTCGTTGCACATGACCAGCCGATCTTCGTTGTCGTAAAGGACAAACCCGTCGGGCACAGCCTCGACCGCGGCCCACATGCGCATCATGTCGGTCTGGTTCAGGTGCAGACAGACCATGTCGCCGCCCGGCGTGCGGCGTTCGATCTGGCGGATATATTGCCCGTTCCACAGGCGCACCACCGTATCTGGCACCGGGTCTTGATCCCAGCGCGTCAGCGCGCGGGCCACCCAGTCGGCGCGCGACAGGCCCTGGGTGTCGATGATGCCCTCATCGGCCATCAACTGGATGATCTCGGCATAGCTGGCGCCGATGCGCACATCCTCTAGCCCGTCGAACATGCCCAGATAGGCCGGGTTGGCGGCGACCAGACGGTTATCGGCGTCAAACACCGCAAAGCCGTCATGGATGGTTTCCAGCGAATCCCACAGCCGCCGTTCAGCGATGGCATAGGCGGTGCTGACCTCGCGCAGCTCCTCGGCGATCTGGGTGTTCTGCCCGCGCAGTTTCTCGGCCTGCTGGCGGGTTTCGACGATCTCGTCGGACAGGTGGCGCGCATGTTGCGACAGCTTGGCGTTGGCGTCGAACAGCTCGCGGGTTTTTTGGTCCAACAGGCGCTCTGCGGCCAGCCTGCCGCGCCGTTCCTCTGCAAGCTTGTCTTCGAGGTTCATGGCGTAACCCGTTGTTCATCTCCTGCTTCCTCTATGGGGGCGACAGGGTGAAGACAGGGTTAACGGCCCAAAAGAAAACCGGACCGCGTTGCCGCGATCCGGTCGGGTTCTGTCAGGGGCGCGCCTGGGCGCGCCGCCGGATTAGACGCGCTCGATCGCGAGGGCGATGCCCTGACCGCCGCCGATGCACATGGTGACGATGGCACGCGAGCCGCCGATGCGCTCCAGCTCGTACAGAGCCTTGACGGTGAGGATCGCGCCGGTGGCGCCCAGCGGGTGACCCAGGGCGATCGCGCCGCCGTTCGGGTTCACCTTGGCGGCATCCAGGCCCAGGCCCTTGTTCACGGCCAACGCCTGAGCGGCAAAGGCTTCGTTGCTTTCGATCAGGTCGAAATCGGCAATGGTCAGGCCGGTGCGGGCCATCAGGTTTTCCACGGCCGGGATCGGGCCGGTGCCCATGATGTCGGGGCGGACACCCGAAATGGTATAGCCCAGCAGGCGGGCCATCGGCTTGAGGCCGGCCTTTTCGGCGGCGTCTTCGCGGGCCAGCACAACAGCGGCGGCGCCGTCGTTCAGACCCGAGGCGTTACCGGCGGTCACCGAACCATCCTTGCGGAAGGCCGCGCGCAGCGCGCCCAGTTTCTCAAGGGTGGTGCCTTTGGGATGCTCGTCGGTGTCGAAATCCACCATGTCGCGGCGCACTTTGACCTGAACCGGGGTGATCTGCGACTTGAAGCGGCCCTCGGCGATGGCACGAGCGGCGCGTTCCTGGCTTTCCAGCGCAAAGGCATCCTGCTGATCGCGGGTGATGCCGAATTCGCCGGCGACGTTCTCGGCGGTCACACCCATGTGGCCGGTGCCAAACGGGCAGGTCAGGGCGCCGACCATCATGTCGGTCGCGCCGGCGTCACCCATTTTCTGGCCCCAGCGCATGCCGGGCAGCGAGTAGGGGGCGCGGCTCATGCTCTCGGCACCACCGGCCAGACCGAAATCGGCATCGCCCATCATCAGCGACTGGGCAACCGACACGATCGCCTGGGCGCCCGAACC
This sequence comes from Actibacterium sp. XHP0104, assembly GCF_025751515.1. Taxonomy (GTDB): domain Bacteria; phylum Pseudomonadota; class Alphaproteobacteria; order Rhodobacterales; family Rhodobacteraceae; genus Actibacterium_D. The sequence goes on along the minus strand of NZ_JAOWLE010000003.1, from coordinate 141,760 downwards.
GCACAGACGGTTCACGTTCATCGCGGTGGCGGTTTCCGGCACACCGGCCTCGATCGACGAGGCGCGGCTGAGATACATATCGCGCGGCTCGGTGTTGATGACGTGGCCCATCACCACGTTGCCAATCTGTCCACCCTCGACGCCAGCGCGTTCAATCGCGGCTTTGGACGCAACGGTGGCAAGCTGAATGGCCGAAGTATTGGCCAGCGAGCCGCCGAAGGTGCCAATTGCGGTGCGGGCTGCACCAAGAATCACGATACCGGTCATGCCGATCTCCCCCTTTTAAAAGATTCGCTTATGTTTAGCCGCTCGGTTCGCTTAACGGCAAGCTAATCAAGCGGCTATGATGGGCTGTCCGGCGTTTTTCTGTGGGAAAAATGATTTAACGCTGAACCAACTTGTCCAGGTATGCGCGAAAATCCGCCTCGTGGTCGCCCAACAAGGTCAGCAATTCGGACTGATAGGCGTTGGCAATTGGAATTATGCGACCTATCAGATCGTGCCCCGCAGGCGTCAGGCTAAGCTTGACAAGGCGTCGGTCGGCGCTGTCGGTGACCTTGTGGATATAGCCCGCAGACTCTAGCCGGGTCGCCGCGCGCGACACCTTGGACTTGTCCATGTCGACCTTGCGGTGGATTTCCCGCACCGACACCTCGCTGGCCTGGGACAGATGCGCCAGCACGCGCCATTCGGGGATGCTTAGCCCGAACTCGGTGCGATAGCGGCTGGCAAATTCCTTGCTGATCCGCGACGCGGTTACGGACAGCACATAAGGGAGAAAGCGGTCGAGGGCGAATTGTTCCATTCTGGAATAATTACAGGACTTTGCGTTCGGTCAAGCGTCCAGTCGGTGCAGCGCGTCTTTGACCTGCCGGCGCAGCCAGATTTGCGGGGGCGCGCCGGTAAGGCGCCGGTGCCAGCCCATGTGCAGCGGAATCGGTGGAATTTCGAAAGGCGGGGGGTAGATATCCAGCCCCAGCGGCCCCGCCATATGATGCGCCACCTGATGCGGCACCAGCGCGATAAAGTCGCTTTGGGCCACCGCGTTGCACACCCCCACGAAGGCCGGCATCGTCATCACCACGTCGCGCGTGCGGCCGATTTGGTCCAGCACCGTGTCGCTGAGCCCGCGCAGGCTGCCATCGGGTGAAAACAGGATCTGGCCGATGCCGCAAAACAGATCAAGCGGGATGCCATGCCCGGGCGCGATACCCGCCCCGGCCAGATGGGCATTGCCCTGGCGCGCGATCACCACCAGGCGCGATTCCAGCACTTGTTCGTGCTCTAGCCAGTCGGGAAACCGGGTTTCCGGTAGCAGCGCCAGGTCGACAGAGGGATCTTCGAGCGCGTGATATTCCTCGCCGGGATGGATGTTGGTCATCTGGATCTTGATCCCCGGCGCCAAGCGCGACAGCGCATCGGCCAGGTGCGGCATCAGCAACTGGGAAAAGAAATCGGCGCCCGAGATCCGAAACCTGTGCCGCGCGGTGGCGGGGTCAAAGGCGGGCGGTCCGGCCAGCAAAGCTTCTAGCTGTCCCAGGATATCGGTCAGCGGCGCCTCAAGCGAGCGGGCGAAGTCGGTCGCCACCAGCCGCTGCCCCTGCCGCACGAACAGCGGGTCGCCCAAGGCGTGGCGCAGCCGCCCCAGCGCCGCTGACACCGCAGGTTGCGACAGGCCGATCCGCTGCCCGGCGCGCACGGTCGATCCTTCGCGCAGCAGCGCATCGAGAACCCGCAGCAGGTTGAGATCGAAGCCAGATAAATTCATGTTGGTAATTATAAATATACTATCAATCAATTTCATCAATTAATTGCGGTTTGGCACACTGCCCCCGCTGCCCGACACATGAACCAGATCCGCACAAGGCGGGCGGGGCAGCGGGAAAGGACTGCACATGAGAGGAATACCGTTCTACTTTTTTGCCGCCGCGGTGATCTGCGTGACCTGCGGCATGGGGCTGGGCATCGCCATGGCCGCATCTGGCGATCACGCGCTGGGCGGCGCGCATGCCCACCTGAATCTGGTGGGCTGGGCGACGATGGCGTTGTTCGGGGTCTATTATTACCTGACGCCCCAGGCGGCGAGGGCCGGGCTGGCGCGCATTCACCTGCTGTTGGCGATCGGGGGCGTGGTGCTGATGGTGCCGGGTATCGCCATGGCGGTGATGCAAAAGGGCGAGGGGCTGGCCATCGCCGGGTCGATGATAACCGGCGCATCGATGCTGGTGTTTCTGGTCACGGTGCTGCGCCACGGGTTCGGCGCGCGCGCCTGAGCCGGGACCGAAACGGAAAAGCCCGCCGCGATACGCGGCGGGCCTATTTTCATCTTGCTGGCCTTGGGATCAGACGTCGAACTGCAGCGGGCGGATCTGCTGGAACAGGCCCGTGGCGTTCAGGTCGGCCACCACCTCGGCGGGCAGGGCCACGTCGAGGTACAGCATCGCGATCGCGCTGTCGCCCACGGCGGTGCGGCCCAGGGTAAAGTTCGCGATGTTCACGTTGTGCTTTGCCAGAACGCCGCCAAGGGTGCCGATGATGCCGGGCACGTCCTGGTTGGTGGTGTACAGCATGTGCTCGCCGATCTCGGCGTCGATGTTGATGCCCTTGATCTGGATGAAACGCGGCTTGCCATCCGAGAACACCGTACCCGCGATCGAGCGGGTGATGGTCGGGGTTTTGATCGTCAGCTTGATATAGCCTTCGAACACGCCCGAGGCCTCTTGCGTGGTTTTCGAGATCTGCATCCCGCGTTCACGTGCGACCACCGGGGCCGAAACCATGTTCACGTCGGGGTTGCCGGCCTTCATGATGCCCGCAACCGCGCCGCATTCCAGCGCGGCCAGGTTCATGGTCGCGGCCACACCGTCAAAGGTGATGTTCAGCTCTTCGACCGGCTCGTCGGTCAGCTGACCGATAAAGCTGCCCAGATGCTCGGCCAGTTTCAGCCAGGGGCCCATGACCTTGGCCTCTTCGGCGGTGACGGACGGCATGTTCAGCGCGTTGGTCACGGCGCCGGTCAGCAGGTAATCCGACATCTGCTCGGCAACTTGCAGGGCCACGTTTTCCTGGGCCTCCGAGGTCGAGGCGCCCAGGTGCGGGGTGCAGACAACGTTGGGCAGGTTGAACAGCGGGTTCTCGGTGGCGGGTTCGACCGAGAACACGTCAAAGCCGGCACCGGCCACATGGCCCGATTTCAGCATCTCGGCCAGCGCCTCTTCGTCAACCAGACCGCCACGGGCACAGTTGATGATACGCACGCCCTTCTTGGTCTTGGCCAGGTTTTCGCGCGACAGGATGTTACGGGTGCTGTCGGTCAGCGGCACGTGCAGGGTGATGAAATCGGCGCGCTTGAGCAGCGTGTCGAGATCGACCTTTTCAACGCCCAGCTCGTCGGCGCGTTCTTCCGACAGGTAGGGGTCGAACGCGATGACCTTCATCTTGAGGCCGCGGGCGCGGTCGCAGACGATGCCGCCGATGTTGCCGGCGCCGATCACGCCCAGGGTCTTGCTGGTCAGCTCGACACCCATGAATTTCGATTTTTCCCACTTGCCGGCATGGGTGCTGGCCGAGGCTTCGGGGATCTGGCGCGCCACGGCGAACATCATCGCGATCGCATGTTCGGCGGTGGTGATCATGTTGCCGAAGGGCGTGTTCATGACGATCACGCCTTTTTTCGAGGCGGCTGCCTTGTCGACGTTGTCGGTGCCGATACCGGCGCGGGCGACGACTTTCAGGTTGGTGGCGCTTTCCAGCAGCTTTTCGGTCACTTTGGTGGCCGAACGGATCGCCAGACCGTCATAGTCGCCGATCGCGGCGGCCAGCGCGTCTTTGTCCTTGCCCAGTTCGGGGCGGAAATCGACCTCGATGCCACGATCCTTGAAGATCTGGATGGCGGCGTCGGACAGCTTGTCGGAAATGAGAACTTTGGGTGCCATGGTCTCAGGCTCCTTGATAGGGAAATCTTTGGGAAAGAGCGGCCCGTTCACCGGGCCGCCAGATCATCACTGGGCTGCGATTTCGGCTTCAAAAGCCCATTCCAGCCACGGCAACAGAGCCTCGATATCCGAGGTCTCGACCGTGCCGCCGCACCAGATGCGCAGGCCGGCGGGCGCGTCGCGATAGGCGCCGATATCGAGGGCAACGCCCTCTTTTTCCAGGCGCTTGGCCACGGCCTTGGCGAAAACGGCGCCGTCCTGGATGCGGTCGTCGGTGAACTTCAGGCAGACGCTGGTGTTCGACGCGGTGGCCGGATCATTGGCCAGGTTGGCGATCCAGTCATGGCTGTCGACGAACCGTGCAATCGCGGCGGTGTTGGCGTCGGCGCGGGCGATCAGGCCTTTCAGGCCGCCCACCGATTTCGCCCAATCCAGCGCGACCAGGTAATCCTCGACAGCCAGCATCGACGGGGTGTTGATGGTCTCACCGCGGAAGATACCGTCGATCAGCTTGCCGCCCTTGGTCATGCGAAAGATCTTGGGCATCGGCCAGGCGGGGGTATAGCTTTCCAGGCGCTCGACAGCGCGCGGGCTGAGGATCAGCATGCCGTGAGCGGCTTCGCCACCCAGCACCTTTTGCCAGCTAAAGGTGGTTACATCCAGCTTGTCCCAGGGCAGGTCCATCGCAAAGGCGGCCGAGGTGGCGTCGCAGATGGTCAGACCGGCGCGGTCGGCGGCGATCCAGTCACCATTGGGGACGCGCACGCCCGAGGTGGTGCCGTTCCAGGTGAACACCACGTCGTTGTTGAAATCGACCGAGGCCAGATCAACGATGTCACCGTAATCGGCGGTTTTCACTTCGGCGTCGATCTTCAGCTGTTTCACCACATCGGTGACCCAGCCCGAACCGAACGATTCCCAAGCCAGCATCTCGGCCTTGCGGGCACCCAAGAGCGACCACAGGGCCATTTCAACGGCGCCGGTATCCGAGGCGGGCACGATACCGATCTTGTAATCGGCGGGGATGCCCAGAATTTCGCGGGTGGTTTCGATCGCGGCTTTCAGCTTGTCCTTGCCAATGGCGGCACGGTGCGAGCGGCCCAGGGGCGCATCAGCCAGCAGATCAAGAGAGAAGGTCGGAATCTTGGCGCAGGGGCCAGAGGAAAAACGCGGGTTAGCCGGGCGCGCGGCCGGAGCTTCGATAGCCATTGCTGGTATCCTTCCAGATATATGCCCCTCGTTGGGGAGGGGTGTCCCGTCGACGCAGATAGGGCCGTTCTTGCTCTGGCGCAAGAGAAAAAGCTGCGCTATTGCGCCGCGTAGATACTATTTCGTTGATCCGATCCCAAAGACCGAAAGCCGCCGCCATGTTCGTTGCCACCCTGCTGACCAACCCCGCAAATCCCGCGCTGGACGCAACCACCGTCGAGGCGCTGCGAAATGCCTGGGGCGGGGGCGCCGCGCGCTGGTTGGCCACTGAAATCGCAGCCGAATTTCCGCTGGATGCGCTGCCGGGCAACCGCTGGGATGTCTGGGCTGACATGCAGAAACTGGGCGTTGACCTGGTGATCCAACCCGCCGAAGGGCGGCGCAAGAAGATGCTGCTGGCCGATATGGACAGCACCATGATTCAGCAGGAATGCATCGACGAGCTGGCCGATGTCGCCGGTGTGGGCGAGCGGGTGAAAGACATCACCGCCCGCGCCATGAATGGCGAGCTGGATTTCGAAGGCGCGCTGCGCGAACGCGTCGGCCTGCTGGCGGGTCTGGATGCCGGCGTGATCGACGAGGTGCTGAACACCCGCATCACGTTCATGCCCGGTGGCAAGTCCCTGCTGGCCACGATGAAGGCCAACGGCGCCTATGCGGCGCTGGTCTCGGGCGGGTTCACCGCCTTTACCGCGCGTGTCGCGGCCGAGCTGGGGTTCGACGAAAACCGCGCCAACACCCTGATGATCGAAAACGGCAAGCTGACCGGCCATGTCGCCGACCCGATTCTGGGGCGCGAGGCCAAGGTCGCCGCGTTGCAGGATATCACCGCGCGGCTGGGGCTGACCCATGCCGACGTGATGGCCGTGGGCGACGGGGCGAATGACCTGGGCATGCTGGGGCTGGCCGGCGCTGGCGTTGCGCTGCATGCCAAGCCCTCGGTCGCGGCGGAATGCGATATTCGCATCAACTTCGGCGACCTGTCGGCGCTGCTCTATATCCAGGGCTATACCCGTGACGAGTTCGCGGCCTGACTCACTATTTCGCGAAATAGTTAATTAACATTTTTCGAAAATAACGAATCGCGTCATGATGCCCTCATGACCGATCTGACCAAAACATTCGCCGCCCTTGCTGACAGCACCCGATTTGCCATCGTCGAAAAGCTGATGGCCGACGGCGCGCAGCCTGCTGGCACGTTGGCCGAACTGGCCGATATCTCCGCCCCCGCCTTTTCGCGCCACCTCAAGGTGCTGCGCGAGGCCGGGCTGGTCAGCCAGACCATTCGCGGCCCTCAGCGCATCTACGCCGTGCGCCCCGATGCGATGCAGGCCATCGCGGATTGGACGATATCCCACAAGCATTTCTGGAACCAGGGGCTGGACCGCCTGGCCCGGGCCATCGCAGCAGAGGGCACACATGACTGACGTAAGGCTTGAACGCTATTTCCCCATTTCCGCCGACGCCTTGTTCGAATGGGTCACGCGGCCCGACCGGCTGGGTCAGTGGTTTGGCACCGAATGGGTGGATATGGTCGAACATGACATCAATTTTACCCGCAAAGGGCCATGGCGCGCGGTGATGATCGCGCGCGACGGCGGCCAGCGGTTCAAGGTGACGGGTCATGTCACCCATCTGCGCCCGCCGCATTCGGTCGGGTTTACCTGGGCCTGGCATGACGACACCGACACGCGCGGCCCCGAAAGCCATGTGACCTTTACGGTGCAGGCGCAAGAAGAGGGGGCGGTGTTGATCATCGACCACCGCGATCTGCCCGGCGACGAGGCCGCGAAACAGCACGAACAGGGATGGACTTCGACCCTGCGCCGTCTGGAACAGGCGTTGCAGGCGTTTTTAACCAAGGGAGACTGAAACATGCCGAAATTCGTATTCGCCTATCACGGCGGCAAGATGCCCGAGACCCCCGAAGAGGGCCAGAAAGCCATGGCCGCATGGCAGGCCTGGTTCGCCGATATGGGGGCCGCCGTTCTGGACGGGGGCAACCCGGTGGGCCAGTCCTATACCGTCGCGACCGGTGGTGTGGCCGACAATGGCGGCGCCAACCCGATCTCGGGCTATTCGCTGGTCGAGGCCGCCGACATGGACGCCGCGATCAGCATGGCCAAGGGCTGTCCGATGGTGGTGCAGGGCACCGGGTCGGTCGAGGTGGCCCAGGCCATCGAGATGTGACTAGAGAAATCCGGGGGCGGGGCGCATCTGTCCGGTGACCGCGCCGCCCCAGGTTTTCAGGTCGGGCGTGCGATAGCGCGCCACTCGCGGATCTTGCGGATCGACCACACCCAGATCCGCCAACAGCGCGGCAATCACGCATTGCGCAGCGCGGGTGGCCCCGTCCGAGATCTTGACCGCTACGCCCAGCCCGGCCTGCGGCAGGATCGCGGCGTAAACGCCCTCGGCCCCGGTTTTGACCACGGCCTGGCCGCCAGAGGCCAGCATCAGATCGGTGCAGGCGCGGCCCTCACCCGCGACCAGATCGGGATGCGCGCCCATCGCATCGCGCAACCGGGCCGCCGCCTGTTCGCGCTGATCGCCTGACCCGCCGCGCGCCCCGGCGAAATAGCCCAGCGCCCGCCCCAGCCCGTGCAGGGTGGTGGCGAAATTGGGCGCCGCGCAGCCGTCGATGCCATAGCCCGGGCTGCGCGCACCGGTGACCTCTTCGAAGGCGGCGCGCACCGTCAGCTGCACCGGGTGATCGGGCTGAACGTAATCCGGCCCCGCGCCCAGATGCCGCGCGACAGTCAGAAACCCCGCGTGTTTTCCAGAGCAGTTGTTATGCACCTGGCAGGCCCGTCCGCCGGCGCGGATCATCTCGAACTTGGTCACCCGGTCACGCGGGTTTTCGGCGCCGCATAACAGGTCATCGTCACCCAGCCCCAGATCGGCCAGCCAGCCCGCCACCAGCCCGGTATGCACCGGCGCGGCGATATGCGACCCGCAGGCGATGGCCAGATGCCGATCGGTCAGACCCGCCGCATCCGCCGCGCCGCTTTCCACCAGCGCCAGCGCCTGGATCATCTTGGCCGCGGATCGTGGCAGGATCACCTGATCGGGGTCTCCCCAGGCCCGCACGATATCGCCGCGCGCATCACAGATCACCGCCTGCCCGCGATGCACGGTTTCCACGAATGGCCCGCGTGTCAGCTCGACCATGGGAATGTCACGGGTCATCGGGTCTGCCTCCGCCTGGGTGTTGCGCGATTTTCCGCCAACAGGGCTTTCACATATCGGCCGTTTCACGTTAATCTCGCGATATCGAGTTGAAAAGTGCGGCGCCGCCTGAATAGTTCCGGGGAACGGCCGTATGGCGCATCGCAGAGGCAAGCACAGCTGGGAGGCTGTAGATCAATGAAATCGTGGGTGAAACGCGGCATTACAGGCGCATTCGTGGCATGTATCGCGACCGGTGCTCTGGCACAGCAGGTCTCGGAAAATCAGGTTGAGGCGCATACCGACTGGAAGGTCTATGCAGAGCCTCCCGCATCGCCGTCCGAATGCTGGGGCGTGACCGTTCCCAAGAAAACCGTGAACACCGATTCAAGCGGCCGGATCAAGGCGGTAAGCCGTGGCGAAATCCTACTTTTCGTCACCTATCGCCCGAAAAGCGGCGTGAAGGGCGAGATCGCCTTTACCGGAGGCTATCCCTTCGCCAAGGACTCGTTCGTCGAGATGGAAGTCGCCGGCGCCAAGTATCAGCTGTTTACCGATGGCGAATGGGCCTGGCCGGCCTCGGCGGGTGACGATGCCAAGATCCTTGCCGCGATGAAGCGCGGATCGGATGCCACGCTGACCGCCCGTTCGGCGCGGGGCACCATCACCAAGGATACGTTCTCGCTGCTGGGCTTTACCGCCGCCAGCGACTCGGCCGAGAAATACTGCGGCGGCTGAGTATTTATCTGCGCCCCCGAATCCTGTAAGAAGCGCGACTTGATCCACCGGAGACGCGCCCCATGACCATTACGCAGGATGTCGTGACCATTCCCCGCAAGCTGCCCGAGGGCGGCAAGGTCAACCTTGTCGGGCTGACCCGTGACAAACTGCGCGAAACCCTGATCGCCGCCGGCACGCCGGAAAAACAGGCCAAGATGCGGGTCAACCAGATCTGGCAGTGGATCTACCAGTGGGGCGTGCGCGACTTTGACGCCATGACCAACCTGGCCAAGGCCTATCGCGCGCAACTGGCCGAGAATTTCGTGATCGAGATCCCGGAACTGGTGTCGAAACAGGTGTCGGCCGACGGCACCCGCAAATATCTGGTGCGCATCGCCGGCGGGCACGAGGTCGAGGTGGTGTATATCCCCGAAACCGATCGCGGCACGCTCTGCGTCAGCAGCCAGGTCGGCTGCACGCTGACCTGTTCATTCTGCCACACGGGCACGCAGAAACTGGTGCGTAACCTGACGGCGGGTGAAATCGTCGGGCAGATCATGATGGCGCGCGATGACCTGGGTGAATGGCCCGAACCCGGCGTGGGCAGCGGCGAGGCCGGGCCGCGCCTGTTGTCGAACGTCGTGCTGATGGGCATGGGCGAGCCGCTGTATAATTTCGACAACGTGCGCGACGCGATGAAGATCGCCATGGATGGCGAGGGCATCAGCCTCAGCCGCCGCCGCATCACCCTGTCGACCAGCGGCGTCGTGCCCGAGATTGCCAAGACCGCCGAGGAAATCGGCTGTTTGCTGGCGATCAGCTTTCACGCCACCACCGACGAGGTGCGCGATCAGCTGGTGCCGATCAACAAGCGCTGGAACATCAAGACCCTGCTGGACGCGCTGCGCGCCTATCCGAAACTGTCGAATTCCGAGCGCATCACCTTTGAATACGTGATGCTGAAAGACGTGAACGACACCGACGCCGACGCGCGCCGGCTGGTCAAGCTGATCGCCGGCATTCCGGCCAAGATCAACCTGATCCCGTTCAACGAATGGCCCGGCTCGCCCTATGAGCGCTCGGACTGGAGCCGGATCGAGGCCTTTGCCGACATCATCTACAAGGCCGGTTACGCCAGCCCCATCCGCACCCCGCGCGGCGAAGACATCATGGCCGCCTGCGGTCAGCTGAAATCGGCCACCGAGCGCGCCCGCAAAAGCCGCGCCGAGATCGCGAAAGAGGCGGGTCTGTAAATATAGGTCAGTTATAGACTGCTATATTTATCAATTATCTAGAGTATATTTTGCGGTATTATAATGCCGCTTGTTCTGCCTCGATGATCTCGATCGCCTCGGCGGCGGTCTCGACGAAATGGAACAGGTCCAGATCCTCTTGGGCGATCGTTCCGGCCTCGGCCAGCGCATCCCAGTTGATGATGGTTTCCCAGAATTCGCGCCCGAACAGCAGGAAGGGCACCGGCTTCATCCGGTTGGTCTGAATCAGCGTCAGGCTTTCGAACAGCTCGTCCAGCGTGCCGAACCCGCCCGGAAAGGCGACAATGGCGCGGGCGCGCATCAGGAAATGCATCTTGCGGATGCCAAAATAGTGAAAGTTGAAGCACAGCTCGGGCGTGACATAGGGGTTGGGGCATTGCTCGTGCGGCAACACGATGTTCAGCCCCAGCGATCGCCCGCCAGCATCCATGGCGCCGCGATTGCCGGCCTCCATCACACCGGGGCCGCCGCCGGTAGCGATCACGTTCTCACGCCCGCCGCTTTCCATGCTTTTCAGCGTCATCAGCCGGGCGAATTCACGCGCCTCGTCGTAATAGCGCGACAGATCGGCCAGGGTCTGGGTGCGGGCGGTGTGCTTTTGCGAAGGCTCGGGGATGCGGGCGCCGCCGAACAGCACGATCGTGCTGTCGATCCCGGCCTCGGTCATCAGCATCTCGGGCTTCATCAGCTCCAGCTGCAGCCGCACCGGGCGCAATTCGTCCCGGCACAGGAAATCGTCATCGGCAAAGGCCAGGCGATAGGCGGGCGAGCGCGATTGCGGGGTGTCGGGAATGCAGCGCGCGCTTTCGATATCCTGCTGCGCATCGGGGAAAACCCGGCCTTGTTCGTCTTTCATCTCGCCTCGCTTGCATTGCGCCTGTTCCCTTCTGGGTCTATAGGCTCTGGCCTAATGAAACCAGTCACGTTTTGGAGGGATCCTGATGTCCAACGCCCAGCTTGAAGCCGCGATCGAAGCCGCCTGGGACGCGCGCGATACGATCACCCCCGCCACCACCGGCGAAACCCGCGACGCGATCGAAACCACCCTGGCCGCGCTGGATAGCGGCAGCCTGCGCGTGGCGGAAAAGCTGGAAAACGGCGACTGGCATGTGAACCAGTGGGCGAAAAAGGCCGTGCTGCTGGGCTTTCGCCTGAAGGACATGGAAGAACAGACCGGCGGCCCGCAGGGCGGCACCTGGTGGGACAAGGTCGACAGCAAGTTCAAGGGCTGGGGCCCCGACCAGTGGAAGGCCGCGGGGTTCCGCGCGGTGCCCAACTGCGTGGTGCGCAAGTCTGCCTATATCGCCCCCGGCGCCGTTCTGATGCCGTCTTTCGTGAACCTGGGCGCCTATGTGGATGAGGGCACCATGGTGGACACCTGGGTGACCGTCGGCAGCTGCGCCCAGATCGGCAAGAACGTGCACCTGTCGGGCGGCGTCGGCATCGGCGGCGTGCTGGAACCGATGCAGGCCGGCCCGACCATCATCGAAGACAACTGCTTCATCGGCGCCCGCTCCGAGGTGGTCGAGGGCGTGATCGTGCGCGAGGGCTCGGTTCTGGGCATGGGCGTGTTCATCGGCCAGTCGACCAAGATCGTCGACCGCGAAACCGGCGAAGTCATGTATGGCGAAGTGCCGGCCGGGTCGGTCGTGGTGGCAGGCTCGATGCCGTCCAAGAACGGCGTCAGCCTTTATTGCGCCGTGATCGTCAAACGCGTCGACGCCAAGACCCGCAGCAAGACCTCGATCAACGAGCTGCTGCGTGACTGACGAACCCAAAAAGAAAAAGCGCCAGCAGGTCTATACCCTGCTGGTGCAGGTCGGTCGCAAGGATGGCGACGGCCTGCCCGCGCGCGCGACCGGCGCCGGGCTGTTGTGCTTTGCCAGCGGCGTGGACGAGGCCGAGGCCGTGCGTGAAACCGTCGCGATCTTGAAACAGGCCGACATGAACCCGCTGGATGTCACCGGCTATGGCACCGCCGACGACCGCCGCGCGCAGGGGCATGAGATCGACGCTGACGAACAGGCGCTGATGGATCGCGCGCTTGCGGAGAACTCGGTCGTGGTGGCGCAGTTCACGCCGTTCTACGACGGCGAGGAAACCGCCGACCCCGACGATCTGACCCTTTAACCCTGCGACCCGAAATACTTGCGGTACAGCGCGTCATAGGTGCCGTCTTCGCGCAGCTGCAACAGCGCGCGATTGATCGGTTCCAACAGCGGGCTGCCCGCGGGCAGGGCAAAGCCATAGCTTTCGCGGCGGAAGGGCGCGCCGACCATCTCGGCCTTACCCCTGCCGCGATGGTTGGCGTAATAGGCCAGCACCGGCGCATCAAAGACCACCGCGTCCAGCTCGCCCCGTTCAAAGGCGGCCAGCAGGGCCTGAAGGTCGTCATAGCCGCGCCCGTCTATGTCGCGCTCTTGCAGAAAGGCGGCGGTGGTCGAACCCGCGATCGTGCCGACATTCTTGCCATACAGATCGGTCAGCGAATTGACCGAACCCTGGATCGCGTTGACCGTCATCATCGCGGTGATTTTCGCGACAAAGATCGACACCAGAAACAGCGATGACAGCACCAGCATCACGCCAAAGATCCGGCCCAGGAAGGTACGCGGCACGCGTTCCTCGAACCCGCCGTTTACCACCAGGTTCAACGCCCACCAGAACGACGGAAACAGCGCCTCGCTGGCCGGGCGGTCGAAATAGGGTTGGTCGCGGCGCTCGAGCACCCACATCAGCATCCCGCCGCCGAACAGCATCAGGAACGCGATCAGGATCGCCAGCAGCAGGTCGGGCGATTTCAGCGCCTGCCAGATCACACTGGTCTGGTTGCCCTGCGGCACCATGATCTGCAGCCCCGACTGAAAGATCGCATGGCTGAAATCCAGCACCTTTTCGCGCTCGGCCGTGATCGAGATATTGGCCACGGCAATATCTGCCGCACCCTCGCGCACATCGCCCAGCATGGCGGCGAAACTGTCATGGCGCCGATAGGTCGAGCTGGCCCCGATTTCCTTGGCGACGGCTTCCCACAGTTCGATGCTGAACCCGGTCTGGGTGCCATCGACCACGGTAGAGAACGGCGGGCGCTCGACCGTGGCGATCGTGGTCTCTTGCGCGACGGCCATGCCGCTGCCCGCGGCAATCAACATCGGCAGGGCAAGCAGGATCAGCTTGCTGCGCAGAAATCGCATCATCGGTTCGTGTCCGTTTCTGGGGTCATGGGCTGAAGATCGCGGCCTTGAGTGTCATAGCCTCATACTCGCGCAGCGCCCGATAGGCCAGTTTCTTGTGCAAAGGCAAGGCGGTGCCGGTGCCTTTGCCCAGCTCAGTCGCCGCCAGCCGCACGGGGTCGTCGCGCAGATCGCCCAGGAACAGGCTTTCCATCGGCGTGCCCGCAATATCCAGCATGACATGGTCGTCAAAGATCAGCTGGTGATAGGTGATCGCCGGGCCGCAGCCAGCGGGCCAGGCACAGTTGGTGCCGATCAGCGCCTGCGCCTCGATCAGAACCTGATCTTCGCCCAACAGGTATTCGACCTCGGGGCCGTCGATCAGCAGCCGCTGATGCGGCGATACGATCACGTCACTGCGCAGCCCCAGATAGGGCGCGCGCAGCCGGACCGGCCCAAAGCGCCCGCGCGCCGGAACCTCGCGCGCCATGGCGCGGCGGATCGGCACGGTCTGGCCTCCGGGTGTCAGCACCAGGTCGCCCGCGCCAAGCGTTTCGATGGCCGCATAGCCGCCCGGCGTGCGCACCGGCGTGCCGGCGGCCAGGCTGGGGGCGGGGCCGACGGGCAGGTGTTGGTCAGACAGGCCAAAGCAGATCAACCCCTTGCCCAGCCCGGCCTCGTGCGGGGTGGCCGCGACATCGCCCGCCAGCCAGGGCAGCGGGTCGCGCACCGCCTTTTGCACCGTGGCGCCATTGGCGCTGAACTCGGCGGTGATCAGCCCCTGCCGCGCCGGGCCATCCCACAACACCGTCAGCCGCAAACAGCCCTCGGCCTGCATCCGGTCTGGGGTCAGGCTGACCTGTTCGTGCTGGTCGCCCAGCCGCCGGCCATAGACGATGGTGCCATCGCGGCAGATCTGCACCGAGACATGGCTGGTGATCTCGCCGGTGCGGTGCAGCACGAACAGCGGCTGGTCGTCGGCCAGGGTGCGGCTGATCGCGGCCTCGAGGTAGAAGCTACCGCGCTCGATCACGTCCTCGGGGTCTTGCCCGGCGGGCATGTCCAGGCAGATCGCCGCCGGCTGGCGGTTGGCATGGCCGCGCCCGAACTCTGCCCCTGTCAGGGCAAGCCAGGTCATCGGGTGCCCTTTGGGGCATATGGGGTGATGCGTGTCATGTCTGCTCGGGTCGCCCGCGGCAAGGGCCTGTGATTGCAGGCCATGATGACCCAGCCCGCGCCCGAACGAAAGCGCGCCGCGCGCGGCGGGGGCGGGCTTGTCACCCGTATGCAACATTGAACCCGCCCCGCCTTGGCGCTATCGCTGGTGGAACGCACAAGGAGCACCCCGTGACCGACCCTGTAGCCCTGACCGCCGACCTGATCCGCTGCCCTTCGGTAACGCCGAACGAGGGCGGCGCGCTGGTCCTGCTGGAACGCCTGCTGTCGCAGGCCGGGTTCACCTGCACCCGCGTCGATCGGGGCGACACGTCGAACCTGTTCGCGCGCTGGGGCGACAAGGGCGCGGCCCGCACCTTTGGGTTCAACGGCCATACCGATGTGGTGCCCGTCGGCAACCCCGATGACTGGGCTGCCGACCCCTTTGGCGCCGAAATCCGCGACGGCGTGATGTATGGCCGCGGCGCGACCGACATGAAATCGGGCGTGGCCGCCTTTGCCGCCGCCGCGATCGACCTGGTGCGCAACAGCCCGCCCGACGGCGCGATTATCCTGACCATCACCGGCGACGAAGAGGGCCCCGCCACCGACGGCACCGTCGCCCTGCTGGACTGGATGGCAGAACAGGGCGAACGCATGTCGGTCTGCCTCGTGGGCGAGCCGACTTGCCCCGAAACCATGGGCGAGATGATGAAGATCGGCCGGCGCGGATCACTGACCGCCTATTTCACCATTCGCGGCGTGCAGGGCCATGTCGCCTATCCGCACCGCGCCCTGAACCCGGCGCATGCCACGGCGACGCTGATGCACCGCCTGTCCTCGCATCAGCTGGACCAGGGCACCGACCATTTCGACCCCTCGACCCTTGCCGTCACCACCATCGACACCGGCAATGCCGCCACCAATGTCATCCCCGCCGAATGCCGCGCCACGGTGAATATCCGCTTCAACGACGCGCATAGCGCCGACAGCCTGACCGCGTGGTTGCAGGCCGAGGCCGACCGGGTCGCCGATGAGACCGGCGCCAAGATCGAGATGCGGGTCTCGGTCTCGGGCGACAGCTTTTTCACCGCGCCGGGCGACTTTTCGCGCCTTGTGGCCGATGCGGTCGAGGCCGAAACCGGGGTGCGACCCGACTATTCCACCTCGGGCGGTACGTCGGATGCGCGGTTCGTCAAAGACCACTGCCCGGTGGTCGAATTCGGCCTTGTCGGCAAGACCATGCACAAGGTCGACGAATGCGTGCCGGTTGCACAAATCGAACAGCTAAAGGCGATCTATACCCGCATTCTGCAAGGATATTTTGCATGACGCTGACCATTGGCCCCTCTGACGACCTGGCCGCCTGCCATGCCATCCGGCGCGTGGTGTTCATCGAGGAACAACAGGTGCCCGAGGCCGAGGAGTTGGACGATCTGGACGCAGGCGCCATCCATCTGCTGGCGCTGGACGATGGCGTGCCCGTCGGCACCGCGCGGCTGTTGCTGAAACCGCCCGTGGGCAAGATCGGCCGCGTTGCCGTGCTGCGCAGCCATCGCGGCACCGGCTTGGGCGCGCAGATCATGCAGGCCTGCCTTGAGGTGCTGCGCGATCAGCCTGGCCTGACCACCGCCTATCTGTCGGCCCAGACCCATGCGTTGGGGTTCTACGAAAAGCTGGGCTTTGCCGCCTATGGCGATGAATACCTCGATGCCGGCATTCCGCATCGTGACATGGAATGCCCGCTGTTTTCCTCATGACGCCGCACCCGCCGCGTGCTACGGCGGTGTCATGAGCCAGATCCCCTCGAAAGACCAGATCCTTGCCTGGATCACCGACAACCCCACCCTGACCGCCAAGCGTGACATCGCCAAGGCCTTCGGGATCAAAGGGGCCGACCGCATCGACCTCAAGCGTATCCTCAAGGAACTTGAGGACGAGGGCCATCTGCAAAAGCGCAAGAAGACCTATCGCGAGACCGACAAGCTGCCG
The DNA here is from genome assembly GCF_025751515.1 of Actibacterium sp. XHP0104. Lineage (GTDB taxonomy): Bacteria > Pseudomonadota > Alphaproteobacteria > Rhodobacterales > Rhodobacteraceae > Actibacterium_D. The sequence goes on along the minus strand of NZ_JAOWLE010000003.1, from coordinate 125,134 downwards.
CCTGTTGCGGTGTTGCAGGTCACCGGCCCCAATGACGATGGCGACCTGTTCGCCAGCGCGCTGGAATGGCAGGGCGAGGGCACCCCGCCGCGCATTCTGATGGTGATGCGCGACAACGACCCGGCGCTGGGCGCGGGTGATCGCATTCTGGCCCGCGTGTCCGAGGTCAAGGCCGACGACCACAGCTATGAGGGCCGCCTGATCCGCCGCATCGGCACCAACCCGCACCGCATTCTGGGCGTCTTCCGCAAGGGCGCCGAGGGCGGGCGGATCATGCCCATCGACAAGGGCGCCGACAAGGAATGGCAGGTCGCTCCCGGCGCCACGCTGGACGCCAAGGATGGCGAGTTGGTCGAGGCCGAACAGGCCGGGCCGCGCGCGCGTCTGGGCCTGCAAAAGGCGCGGATCATCCAACGCCTTGGTGACCCGACCGCGCCCAAGGCCGTGTCGCTGATCGCCATTCACCAGCACGGCATTCCCGACGATTTCCCCGATGCCGTGATCGCCGAGGCCGATGCGGAAAAGCCCGCCGGGCTGGGCGACCGCAAGGATCTGCGCGAGATGCCGCTGGTCACGATCGATCCGTCCGACGCGCGCGACCACGACGATGCCGTCTTTGCCATGCCCGACGACGACCCGAAAAATGAGGGCGGGCATATCGTCTGGGTCGCCATTGCCGATGTCGCCCATTACGTCACCCCCGGCAGCGCGCTGGACCGCGAGGCGCGCAAGCGTGGCAACTCGACCTATTTCCCCGATCGCGTCGTGCCGATGCTGCCCGACCGCCTGTCGGGCGATCTGTGCTCGCTGCACGAAGGCGTGCCGCGCGCCTGCTTGGCCGTGCGGATGACGCTGGATGCCCATGGCGTCAAGATCGGCCATCGTTTCGTGCGCGGGCTGATGAAATCGGTGGCCTCGCTGAATTACACCGAGGTGCAGGCCGCCATGGATGGCGCGCCGAACGAGAAAACCGAGCCGCTGCTTGATGACGTGATCCGCCCGCTTTACGCCGCCTACGAGGCCGCCCGCAAAGCCCGCGCCGCGCGTCAGCCGCTTGACCTGGACCTGCCCGAACGCCAGATCATTCTCGATGACGATGGCAATGTGCATTCCGTGGCCTTCCGCGATCGGCTGGACGCGCATCGCCTGATCGAGGAATTCATGATCCTCGCCAACGTCGCCGCCGCCGAAGAGCTGATCAAGATGCGCCGGCCGCTGCTGTTCCGCGTGCACGAGGAACCCAGCCCCGAGAAACTGGACGCCCTGCGCGACGTGGCCGCCGCCAGCGGCTTCACGCTGGCCAAGGGGCAGGTGCTGAAAACCCAGCATCTGAACGCGCTGCTCGATGCCGCCATGGGCACCGAGTTTTCCGAGCTGATCAACCTGTCGACCCTGCGGTCGATGACGCAGGCCTATTACAACCCTGAAAACTTTGGACATTTCGGGCTGGCGCTGCGGTCGTATGCGCATTTCACCTCGCCCATCCGGCGCTATTCCGACCTGATCGTGCACCGCGCGCTGATCTCGGCCCATGGCTGGGGCGACGACGGTCTCAGCCCCGAGGATGTCGACCGGCTGGAAGACACCGCGCAGCACATCTCGGAAACAGAACGCCGTTCAATGGCGGCCGAGCGCGACACGACCGACCGCTACCTGGCGGCCTATCTGTCCGAGCGGGTCGGCAATGAATTCACCGGCCGCGTGTCGGGCATCGCGCGGTTTGGTGTGTTCGTAAAGCTGGACGACACCGGCGCCGATGGCCTGGTGCCGATCCGCGAGCTGGGGCGCGAATATTTCCACCACGACCGCGACAGCCAGACCCTGATCGGCGCCGATACCGGCACCGAAATCGGGCTGGGCCAGCGCGTCACCGTGCGCCTGACCGAGGCCGTGCCGGTCACCGGCGGGCTGCATCTGGAATTGCTGTCTCTGGATGACAAACCGCTGCCGCGCGGAGGGTCCAAGGGCGGCAAGAACCGCGCCGTGCGTCGCAAGGTGGCCAAGTCAAAGGCGAAATCAGCCGCCACCAAGCGCAAGGTCGCACGCCGCCGGCGCTAGCTTGCCGACCCTCACAACCCCACTTTGGAATCGCGCTACATCGCGCTACACTTGCGGCAAATAACAAACAGGCAAGCAGGTAAACTCCATGAAACGTTGGATAGGTGCGCTCGGTCTGGCAGGGGCAGTGCTTACGGCAGGCGCCGTGGCCGTGCAGGCAGAGCCCGTTCTGAAACCGACCGCCAGGCCCCAGATGCAGCAGCCCGAGAACAATGTTCGCGTATCGACCTCGAACCAGGCCTTTGGCCGCTGGATCAACGGTTTTCGCGGGCGCGCCCTGTCGCGGGGCATCTCGGCGCGGGTGTTCGATAATGCCTTTTCCGGGGTGCGCTACAATGACAGCGTGATCGCCAAGGACCGGAACCAGTCGGAATATACCAAGCAGATCTGGGATTACCTCGACAGCGCCGCCTCGCCCACGCGGGTGGCCAATGGCAAAGAGGCGTTGCGCGACCAGGCCCGCGTGCTGAACGCGGTCGAGGCGAAATACGGCGTCGACAAGGAAATCGTCACGGCGATCTGGGGGCTGGAAAGCGCCTATGGCGCCCACAAGGGCGATATCCCGATCATCGAGGCGCTGGCGACGCTGGCCTTCGACGGGCGGCGCGGCGCATTTTTCGAGGCACAGCTGATCGACGCGCTGAAGATCCTGCAATCGGGCGACGTGGCCCCGCGCAACATGAAGGGCAGCTGGGCCGGCGCGATGGGGCATACCCAGTTCATCCCGTCCAGCTATCTGGCCTTTGCGGTCGATTTCACCGGCGACGGGAAACGCGACATCTGGTCGGATAACCCCGCCGACGCGCTGGCCTCGACCGCCGCCTATCTGGCCCGCAACGGCTGGGTCAAGGGCCAGCCCTGGGGCGTCGAGGTGCGCCTGCCGCGCGGGTTCAACTATGGGCTGGCGAGCCGCAAGATCCAAAAGATGCCTTCAGACTGGGCCGCAATGGGCGTGACCGACATGCAGGGCCGCCCTGTGCCGAACCACGGCGCGGCGTCGATCCTGCTGCCCGCCGGGTCGCAGGGCGCGGCCTTCATGATCTTCAAGAATTTCGCGGTGCTCGAACGCTATAACGTCGCCGATGCCTATGTGATCGGCGTGGGGCATCTGTCCGATCGTCTGAAAGGCGGGCCGGAAATTCAGGCCTCGTGGCCGCGCGGGTACAAGCCGCTGTCGTTCAACGAAAAAAAGGAAATGCAGCGCCGCCTGACCCGGATGGGTTACCTGGATGACAAGATCGACGGCATCATCGGCCCCAACACGATCAACGCCATCCGCGCCTTTCAAGAGGCCCGCGGCATCACCCCCGACGGATACCCCTCGCAAGAGCTGCTGAAGCACCTGAAAACCCGGTAAGCAACCAGAGGCCCAAGGGCCTCTGGTCTGGGTTCAGCGGTTGTCGAGCTGGGCGCGCACGCCCAGCCGACCCCGTCGCGAAATGCGATAGGGGCCGCCATGACGCGACTCGATCAGGCGACGACGGCGCAGGCGGGCAAACACCGCCAGGTCGCAATCGGCCAGAACCATTCCGTCGCGGGTGAAACAGGTGACATGGGCCACCTTGGCGCCGCGGCGTTCGTGTAGAATACGCCCGCCCTGCGCCAGAACGTGCAGAACACGCTGTTCGATCTTGGATAAATTCATCGATGGTCTCGTGTAAGGAAAACGCAAATATCCCGCGAACCACTTGGTTCCGGGGGCGTTCATCAGGCCCTCGACTTAGCGAAGGGCCGTCTTACACAAGCTCTGACATCCAATCTCCGTCACATGCACCTTGGGTGCGTGACTGATGATAACGCAACCGCGCGGCGGGGCCAACCGGCCCATTGTCGCAGGCGATCAGGCGCGGGCTTTGATCAGCGGGCCCAGGCTGTCGACCACGCTGGCATAGACCTCGCGCTTGAAGGGCACGATGTTGGCCACCAGCTGATCGGCGGGCAGCCAGGCCCATTCGCTGAACTCGGGGTGATCGGTTTCGATGTTGATCTGGTCATCGCTGCCATTGAACCGCAGCAGGAACCACAGCTGTTTCTGGCCGCGATACTTGCCGCCCCAGATATGGCCGACCAGGCTGTCGGGCAGGTCGTAGGTCACCCAGTCGCCGGTCTGGCCGACCACATCGACCAGATCGGCGGTGACGCCGGTTTCTTCCCACAGCTCGCGCAGGGCGGCATCGCACGGGTCTTCGCCCGGGTCGATCCCGCCCTGAGGCATCTGCCAGGCGGCGACCTCGCTATCCTTGCGCTGGCCGACGAACACATGCCCGTCGGCATTCACCAGCATCACACCGACGCAAGGCCGATAGGGCAGGGCCGCGATCTGTTCGGGCGTCATCTACTTGTCCGTATCCAGTGCCGACAGACCCTTGAGGATGTCGATGGCATAGGCCAGCTGATAATCCTCTTCGCGCAGCTTGGCGGCCTCTTCGGCCTTTTGCTGTTCTTCCAACGCCTGCTTGCGTTCGTCCTCGGTCATCGAGTCGTTGTTCAGGCTGCCACGCAGATCGGCCTCGGACCGGATGCGGCGGTTGGCCTCTTCCTCGGTCTCGGTCTCGGGCACGCGCGGCGGCTGGGCCACCACGATATCGGGCGACACGCCCAGGGCCTGGATCGACCGGCCCGACGGGGTGTAATAGCGCGCCGTAGTCAGACGCATCGCGCCGTTGCCGTTCAGCGGCATGACGGTCTGAACCGAGCCTTTGCCAAAGCTCTTGGTGCCCACGACGATGGCGCGGCGGTGATCCTGCAACGCGCCGGTCACGATTTCGGACGCCGAGGCCGAGCCGCCGTTGATCAGCACCACCAGCGGCTTACCCTCGATCAGGTCGCCGGGCGTGGCGTTATAGCGTTCGCTGTCCTCGGGGTTGCGGCCGCGGGTCGACACGATCTCGCCGGCCTCAAGGAAGGCATCCGACACCATGATCCCCTGGGTCAGCAACCCGCCGGGGTTGTTGCGCAGGTCCAGCACGACGCCGCTGACATTGTCCAGCCCGCCCAGTTCCTTGATGGCCTCATCCAGCTTGGTTTTGAGGGTGGGATAGGTCTGGTCGTTGAAGGTGGTGACGCGCACCACGATCGTGTTGCCTACCAGGCGCGAGCGCACGGCGGTCAGCTTGATCGTATCGCGGATGATGGTCACGTCGAACGGCTCGTCGATGCCCTTGCGCACGACGGTGATGACGATTTCAGAGCCGACCGGCCCGCGCATCATCTCGACCGCCTGATCCAGGGTCAGGCCCAGCACGCTTTCGCCATCGACATGGGTGACGAAATCGCCAGCCTCGATCCCGGCCTCGTCGGCGGGGGTGTCGTCGATGGGCGACACGACTTTGACAAAGCCCTCTTCCTGGGTGACCTCGATGCCCAGCCCGCCGAATTCGCCACGGGTCTGAACCTGCATGTCGTCGAAATCTTTCGGCGGCAGATAGCTGCTGTGCGGGTCAAGCGACGTCAGCATGCCATTGATCGCAGCCTCGATCAGATCGGCCGAGTCCACCTCTTCGACATATTGCGCGCGGATGCGTTCAAAGATGTCCCCGAACAGATCCAGCTGTTCATAGACCGAGCTGGTCTTGTCGGCCTGCTGCGCGATCAGCGGCCCTGCGAACTGGGTGGTCAGCACGGCGCCTGCAACGGTGCCGGCAAACGCGGCCATGGCGAACTTTTTCATCGACTGTCTTCCTTCCTCAGACTGAACCACGCGCTGGGGTCCACCGGGGTATTGTTCTGTCTCAGCTCTATATAAAGCGTTTCTGGACGCGTTGCGCCACCGCCTTGTTGCGTGTCGTCCAGAAAGGCCGTCACATTGGGGTCGGCCCCGCCCATCAGACCGACCGGGGCGCCGGCGGGCAAGACCTCTCCGACAGCACCATAAACCTGTTCCAGCCCGGCCAACACCAGCAACGTGTCGCTGGCGGGCTCAAGGATGATCACGTTTCCGTAGTCCAGGAGCGGCCCAAGATAACGGATCGTGGCCGGGGCGGGCGTTGTGACCAGCGCCAGCGGCGGCGTGGCGACGATCAGACCGGGGCGGCGCACGCCGGCGGCATCGGTCTCGTTGAACTTGCGCAGGACGACGCCCTGCACCGGCAGCGGCAGCGCGCCCTTGGACATCTCGAACCCGGCAATCGGCGGCAGCGCCTCGCCCTGGCCCAGCGTTGCCAGCCCGCTGGCAAAGCCTTCCAGCGTATCGCTGCCTTGCAACAGCGCGCGCAGCTGATCGGGGTCAGAGGCAAAGCGACGCGGCAGGTCGGTGCGATCGGAAATGGCCTGCGACAGCTCGGTCCGGGCCTGTTGCACGCCCGCCAGCCCGTCGTTCAGCCGGGTTTCGGCCTCTAGCTGCAAGGCGCGCAGCACGGCCACCTCTTCCAGCGTCACCCGCAGCGCCTCGGCGCGGGCCTGAAGGGCGGGCGTGACCTCGGTCAGCAACATCCCCGAGCGGGCCGAACCCACCGGCCCCGACGGGTGCAGCAGCAACAGCGTCTCGGGCGCGCGCTGCATCGTCACCAGCACCCCCAGCAGGCGCGATACCTCTTCGCTGCGGGCGTCCAGCTCCATCTGGATGGCCTGTTCACGGATCGCGGCGCGGCGCAGCCCCTCGCGCAGGGCGACCAGCCCGTCCTCGTAGGCGCGGATGGTCTGGGTCAGGGCGTCGATGCGGTCGCCGGCGCGCTGGGCGTCCTGCAGGGCCATGGCGGCCTGGTCCAGCTTTTGCGCGGCGCGGCGGGCGGCGATCACCGGGTCATCGGTCTGGGCAAGGGCGGTGGCCGGGCCGCAAAGGCCCGCCAGCAGTGCCAGGATCAGGCCGGCCCGGCGCAGGGTCATCTGGCGATCAGGCTCTGGCCGGTCATTTCCTCGGGCTGGTCCAGCCCCATCAGTTCCAGCAGCGTCGGCGCCAGATCGGCAAGGCGGCCGCCGTCACGCAGCCGGGCGCCCTTGGGCCCGCCCACCAGGATCACCGGCACCAGGTTCAGCGTATGCGCCGTATGCGGGCCGCCGGTTTCGGGGTCGACCATGACCTCGCAATTGCCGTGGTCGGCGGTGACGATCATCGCGCCGCCGGCCTTTTCCAGCGCCGGCAGCACGCGGGCCAGCCCCTGATCGACGGCCTCGCAAGCCTTGATCGCGGCCTTGAGGTCGCCGGTATGGCCGACCATGTCGGGGTTGGCATAGTTGACCACGATCAGGTCATATCCGCCCTCGATCGCCTTCACGAACTGGTCGGTCACCTCGCCGGCCGACATCTCGGGCTGCATGTCATAGGTCGCGACCTTGGGCGAGGGCGCCATGTAACGGTCTTCGCCCGCCTCGGGGTCTTCCTTGCCGCCGTTCAGAAAGAACGTCACATGCGGGTATTTCTCGGTTTCGGCCAGGTGGAACTGGCGCAGGCCCTTCTTGGCCACCCATTCGCCCAGCGTGTTCCTGATCTCGCGCGGGGGGAAGACGGTGGTCATATAGGCGTTGTGGTCCTCGGAATATTCGACCATGCCCAAAAGCGCCGCCCAGTCGGGGCGTGGGGCCGCGTCGAAGGCATCGAACCCCGGCTCGGCAATGGCGCGCAGGATCTCGCGCGCGCGGTCGGCGCGGAAGTTCAGGCAAAAGAACCCGTCGCCGTCGCGGGCGCCGGCATAATCGCCAATCACCGTGGCCGAGATGAATTCATCGCTTTCCGACCGCTGATAGGCCGCATCAACCGCGCCCGAGGCGGTGACGGCGTGACCGCCCTTGCCATGCACCATGGCGGCATAGGCCTCGGACACGCGTTCCCAGCGGTTGTCGCGGTCCATCGCGAAATAGCGCCCGGTTACCGTGCCCACGCGGGCATTGGCGGGCAGGGCGGCGCCCAGGTCCGAGAAATACGAGAACGCCGATTTCGGCGCCACGTCGCGCCCGTCGGTGACGGCGTGCAGCACCACCGGCACACCGGCGTCAGAGATGGCCTTGATCGCGGCGATGATATGGGTCAGGTGCCCATGCACCCCGCCATCCGACACCAGCCCCATCAGATGCGCGGTGCCGCCCGTGGCCTTGAGCCGGTCGATGAACGCCACCAGCGCGGGCATGGTGAAAAAGCTGCCATCCTCGATCGACAGGTCGATCTGGCCCAGGTCCATCGCCACCACACGGCCGGCACCGATATTGGTGTGGCCGACCTCGGAATTGCCCATCTGCCCGGTCGGCAGGCCCACATCGGGGCCATGGGTGATCAGGGTCGAGTTCGGGCACTTCGCAATCAGGCTGTCAAAGGCCGGCGTGTTCGCCTGCACGGGTGCGTTCGCGGTGGGGTCATCGCGCTTGCCCCAGCCATCGAGGATGCACAAAACGACGGGTTTCGGAGTGGTCATTGCAATAGCCTTCTGCCTGTTGCCGCCTATGTATGCGCGGCCCGCGGACAGGACAACCGTTCAGCGAGGCTGATAGCGCCAAAAGCCCTGTTCAGACCCGGTGATAGGGGCTGCCGGCCAGGATCGAGGCGGCGCGATACAGCTGCTCGGCCAGCATCACCCGCACCAGCATATGCGGCCAGACCATCTGACCGAATGACAGGCTGGCATCGGCGCGGGCGCGCAGGGCGGGGTCGATTCCATCTGCACCGCCGATGACAAAGGCCACGTCGCTGCGCCCGCCATCGCGCCAGCGCGCCAGCAGATCGGCAAACTCGGGTGACGACATGACCTTGCCGCGCTCGTCCAGGGTGCAAACCAGCGCGCCGTTCGGGATCGCACGCTCCAACAGCGGGGCTTCGGCCGCCATGCCGCCGCCCTTCTTGTCCTCGACCTCAAGCACAGAGGCCGGCCCCAGGGCCAGGGCCCGGCCGGTGCGGTCGAAACGGGTCAGATAATCGTCGATCAGCGCGCGTTCGGGCCCCGCCCTCAGGCGGCCCACCGCGCAGATCTGCACGCGCATCAGCTGTTGGGCGCGGTTGCCCCGCTGGGCAGCCACATCTTTTCAAGCTGATAGAATTCGCGCACTTCGGGGCGGAACACGTGGACGATGATATCGCCGGTGTCGATCAGCACCCAATCACCCTGGTCTTTACCTTCCATCTTTGAATGACGCCCGAAATCAGCCTTGATCCGATCGGCCAGCTTTTCGGCAATCGCCGATACCTGGCGCGTCGAGCGGCCCGAGCAGATCACCATGTAATCGCCCATCGCGGATTTTCCGCGCAGGTCGATGGTCACGATGTCTTCGGCCTTGTCGTCATTGAGGGATGCGAGGATGTGTTCAAGCAGAACTTCGCTTGTAACGTCGTCATGGGGCTGGGTCATAGGCCGCCCCTGTGCGGGTTGGGCAGATGCCGCATTCGCGTTTTGGGACAGGTCATTGTCCTCCTTGTAAGACGCCGACTTGACCCCGGCGCTGGGCATATCTCAAGCGTAACACCGGTTTGGTGCATTCTCAACCGCTGCAGGCCGGGGCCGGCGGGGTGTTGCGCGTTTACTCTGATGCGTTGCGGGTGGTCAATGTGCTGCCTTCCAATACGCGCACTTCGCGCTGCGGGAAGGGGATGGAAATGCCGTTTTCCTGGAACGCATCCCACAGCGCCAGGTAGACGGCGCCGCGCACGTTGGTCAGCCCCTCGACCGGGTCGGTGATCCAGAACCGCAGGATGTAATCGACCGAGCTGTCGCCAAAGCCCGTGATATGGCACACGGTGGGCCGGTGTTTCAGCACCCGGTTGACCGATTGCGCGGCCTCGATCGCCACCTTGCGCACCAGATGCGGGTCGTCGTGATACGAGGTGCCAAAGAACAGGTCGATGCGGACGAATTCGTTGGAATGCGACCAGTTGACCACCTGGCCGGTGATCAGGTCTTCGTTCGGGATCAGGTATTCGCGCCCGTCGCGGGTCACGACCGAGACATAGCGCGCACCCAGCGCCTCGATCCAGCCGAAGGTGTCGCCCAGGCTGATCACGTCGCCCGGCTTGATCGACTTGTCGAGCAGGATGATCACGCCCGATACCAGGTTCGACACCACCTTTTGCAGGCCGAAACCCAGGCCCACGCCGATCGCACCCGACAGAACCGCCAGCCCGGTCAGATCGAACCCAACGGCCTTGAGCCCGATAAAGAACGCCCCCGAATACAGCGCGATTTGCAAGAACTTGACGATCAGCACCCGCATTGAGGGCGAGATGTCCTCGTTCTGCTGCACCTGTGTCGTCGCCGTATGGGTCAGCGCCCGCGCCGCCACGAACAGCGCCGTGGTGATGATCAGCGCCTTGAGCACCGTCAGCGCCGACAGGCGGAAATCGCCAAAGGTGATCGCCAGCCCGTCAAGGAACACCATCGCCTCATCCGTCAGACCCAGGAAGAACAGCGTCACATAGGCCAAAAGGCCCCATGTCACCACCCGCCGCAGCGTGCGATTGCCGATCAGCCGCGCCGCCAGCCGCACGATCAGCCAGGACAGCGCCAGCGTCGCCGCCAACGCGATGATATAGCTGCGCGAGGGCAGCATCATCTCGCGCATCACCCCCACCAGCGGCCAGGCCATCAGCGTGAACAGGATCAGCTTCAGTCGCTGCTGAACCATCACGAACAGCCGCAGCCGCCATTTCGACAGGCCCTCTTTGCCGCGCACCCAGGCATCCAGCCGTGGCCGCAGCACCAGCGACAGCAGATAGGACAGCACGATCAGCCCGAACAGGATCAGCACCTGGTAAAGCGGCCATCCGGGGCTTGCCAGCCCTCTCAGAAAGAACTCGGCCCGCGCCAAAAGCTGGGCGATCTGCTCCATCAGGTCGGGCGTATCTGGCTGCATCGGCTCTCCTTTCGGCAAGCTTAGCACGCGCGGGCGCGGCGGCAAGCGCGCGGGCGCTCTTGATAGACTCGGGTCAAAAGAGTATCTGGGCGCCCATGACACGGATTTTCGACATGGATGACCGCGCGCGCCTGCCCTGGAGGTTCTTTGGCGCCACCCGGTCGGTGCTGGCAGGCCTATAAGGCCGCGCCCCTGTTCGCTCTGTCAGACCCTATGCAATCATTCCCCGCGGGAGAGACCCAATGACCGCTTCGAAAACCCTGTATGACAAGATCTGGGATGCCCATGTTGCCCACGAGGCCGACGATGGCACCTGCCTGCTGTATATCGACCGCCACCTGGTGCACGAAGTCACCAGCCCCCAGGCCTTTGAAGGCCTGCGCATGACCGGCCGCACCGTCCGGGCGCCCGAGAAAACCATCGCCGTGCCCGATCACAACGTGCCCACCACGCTGGACCGCGCCGACCCGGCCACCATGACCGAGGACAGCCGCATCCAGGTTGCCGCGCTGGACAAGAACGCCAAGGATTTCGGCATTCACTATTACCCCGTGTCCGACGTGCGTCAGGGCATCGTGCATATCGTCGGCCCCGAACAGGGCTGGACCCTGCCGGGCATGACCGTCGTCTGCGGTGACAGCCACACCGCCACCCACGGCGCATTCGGCGCGCTGGCCCACGGCATCGGCACCTCCGAGGTGGAACACGTGCTGGCCACCCAGACGCTGATCCAGAAGAAATCGAAAAACATGAAGGTCGAGATCACCGGCAAGCTGCGCCCCGGTGTCACCGCCAAGGACATCACCCTGGCCGTGATCGGCGTGACCGGCACCGCCGGCGGCACCGGCTACGTGATCGAATATTGCGGCGAGGCCATTCGCGACCTGTCGATGGAAGGCCGCATGACCGTCTGCAACATGGCCATCGAGGGCGGCGCCCGCGCCGGCCTGATCGCGCCCGACCAGAAAACCTATGACTATGTCAAAGGCCGCCCCCACGCCCCGAAAGGCGCCGACTGGGACAAGGCGCTGGAATGGTGGCAGACCCTCTACACCGATGAAGGTGCGCATTTCGACAAGGTCATCACCCTGAAAGGCGAAGACATCGCCCCCGTCGTGACCTGGGGCACCTCGCCCGAGGATGTGCTGCCGATCACCGCTGCCGTGCCCGCGCCCGAGTCGTTCAAGGGCGGCAAGGTCGAGGCCGCCGCGCGCTCGATCGAATACATGGGCCTGAAGGCTGGTCAGAAACTGACCGACATCCAGATCGACACCGTGTTCATCGGGTCCTGCACCAACGGCCGCATCGAAGACCTGCGCGCCGCCGCTGCGATCCTGAAGGGCAAGAAGATCAAGGATGGTCTGCGGGCCATGGTTGTGCCGGGCTCGGGCCTGGTGCGTGCCCAGGCCGAGGAAGAAGGCCTGGCCCAGATCTTTATCGACGCCGGTTTCGAATGGCGTCTGGCTGGCTGCTCGATGTGCCTGGCGATGAACCCCGACCAGCTGGCGCCGGGTGAACGCTGTGCCGCGACCTCGAACCGCAACTTCGAGGGCCGTCAGGGCCGTGGTGGCCGCACCCACCTGATGTCGCCCGCGATGGCCGCCGCCGCTGCCATCACCGGCCACCTGACCGACGTGCGCGAGATGATGTAATCCACCCGCAAGGGTCGGAATTGAAACGGGCGGTGAGCTACCTCACCGCCCGTTTTTTTACATCCGCATTTCCGGCACGTCGCCGGTGACGATCAGATCGGCCTCGGTCGCGGCGCGCACATCGTCAACCGTGACCCCCGGCGCGGTCTCGATCAGGTGCAGCCCGTCATCCTCGGGCCGGATCACCGCCAGCTCTGTCACGATCAGGCTGACCCGGCGCGGCGCGGTGATCGGCAGGGTGCAATCGGGCACGATCTTCGAGACGCCCTTGTTGGCGTGCGCCATCGCAACAATCACCTGTTTCGCGCCCACGACCAGATCCATCGCGCCGCCCATGCCGGCCACCATCTGGCCCGGCACCATCCAGTTGGCCAGCCGCCCGCGCGCATCGACCTGCATGCCGCCCAGCACGGTGATATCCAGGTGCCGCCCGCGGATCAGCCCAAAGGACATGGCCGAATCGATCGCCGCCGCACCCGGCACCGCGCTGACAAAGCCGCCACCCGCGTCGGTCAGGTTGATATCCTCCATCCCCTCGGGCGGACGCGCGCCCAGCCCGATCACGCCGTTCTCGGCCTGGAAGAACACGCCCAGATCGACGGGCAGGTAATTGGCCACCATCGAGGGCAGCCCGATCCCCAGGTTGACGATCGCCCCGGCCGGAATTTCCTGCGCCACGCGACGCGCGATCAGTTCCTTGGCATCCATCAGCACGCCCTCCGCAAGACATGGTCGACCAGCAGGCCAGGGGTTTTCACCGCATCGGGCGGGATGACGCCCAGCGGCACGATCTCGTCCGGCTCGGCGATCACGGTCGCCCCGGCCATCGCCATGATCGGGTTAAAATTATGCGCGGTCAGCGTGTATTCGAGATTGCCCACGTAATCGCAGCGCCGCGCGCGGATCAGCGCGAAATCGGCCTGGATCGGCGTCTCCAGCAGCCAGCGCTGGCCGTCGATCTTGACCACCTGCTTGCCGTCCTCGACCAGCGTGCCCAGCCCGGTTTGCGTCAGCACGCCGCCCAGGCCCACACCCGCCGCGCGAATGCGTTCGACCAGCGTGCCCTGCGGCACCAGTTCGACCTCGATCTGGCCCGACAGCATTTGCGCCTGGGCCTCGGGGTTCTTGCCGATATGGCTGGTGATCAGCCGCGCCACGCACCCGCCCGAGATCAGCGGCCCCGGACCTTCGCCGGGAATGGCGGTATCATTGGTGATCAGCGTCAGGTTCTTGCGCCCCGCCGCAGCCAGCGCGCGGATCAGCCTGCGCGGCGCGCCCACGCCCATAAAGCCGCCCACCATCACCGATGCGCCATCGGGAATCAGGGCAATCGCGTCCTCCAGACTTATCGCCTGTTTCACATTCAGCCTCCTTTACAGCCGTCCCTACCTTATGCCCGTGATTTGACGCGATTGCGACACTCGCCGGGCCTTGTTTCGCGCGCCCTTCCGTGGTTAAAGCGGGCGCTGACCAAGGAGGCCCGTATGGACAAGTTTACCACGATTACCGGCATCGCCGCGCCCATGCCGCTGGTGAATATCGACACCGACATGATCATCCCCAAGCAGTTCCTGAAAACGATCAAGCGTTCGGGCCTTGGTGTGAACCTGTTCGACGAGATGCGCTATGACGACAATGGCAACGAGATCGCCGATTTCGTGCTGAACAAGCCCGCCTATCGCGAGGCCCAGATCCTGGTGGCCGGCGACAATTTCGGCTGCGGCTCGTCGCGTGAACACGCGCCCTGGGCCCTGCTTGATTTCGGCATCCGCTGCGTGATCGCACCCAGCTTTGCCGACATCTTTTTCAACAACTGCTTCAAGAACGGCATCCTGCCGATCGCCCTGCCGCAAGAGCAGGTCGATATCCTGATGAAAGACGCGGAAAAAGGCGAAAACGCCCGCATTACCGTTGATCTCGAGGCCCAGACGGTGACCACCTCGGATGGCCAGAGCTTTGGGTTCGACGTCGATGCCTTCAAGAAACATTGCCTGCTGAACGGTCTGGACGATATCGGCCTGACCATGGAAAAGGCCGCCGCGATCGACAGCTTCGAGGCCAAGGCCGCGGCCGACCGCCCCTGGGTCTAACTGCCTAGAGTTGCGTCTAAAAACGCCGCTGACACAAGATGTTGGGCCGTCCCTCGGGGCGGCCCTTTTTCGTTTTGAAAATGATGCAATCCCGCGACAGTTTCTCCATCAATTTGCCTCAAAAAAATTATCAACCTTAACAAGATGTTGCTGGATGACATGAAAGATGGCAAAAATTGGGCAAGTTTGAGGCAGCCCGCCATAATGTGCGGGATACCATCGGGAACAAGGGGGCGGCAACGAACCGCGCCCGGCCAGAAATGGGAACAGGGCAGTGATCACGAAAGTGACAGGAGCCATCGCACGGGCATTTCTCGTGGCATCACTGATCGTGATGCCCGCCGTGCTGCTGCCCGTCGTTTCGGGCGACTCCAAGCAGATCCTCGCCATCGTCTCGTTCTTTGCCGCCGGCCTGATCCTGTTCGAATACGCCTCCGACAGCCCCAGCCTGGTCGAGTTCCGCGACGCCCCGCCGTTCAACCGCATCCGCTTTGGCGCGATGTTCGTGACGGTGATGATCCTGTCGGCGATGTTCCGCAATTCGGCCGTGCCGTCAGAGTTCGGGCAATTCGTGACGGCGATCGCGATGTTCTTTGGCTATATCCTCGATTTTCCCTTCAGCCCGGTCCACCTGTTCCGCCTGGTTCTGCATGCCGAGGCCACCGGGGTCGAGATCTCGTATGTCCGCGCCGCCGCCGGCATCGCCTACATGGTTTCGATCATCGTGATCTGCAGCTTTTCGCTGATGATCCGCCTCAGCGACTGGCCAGTGCGCCGTAATGTTTTCAACGTCTGGATCAACCTGCCCACCTTTGACCCCACTGCCGGGGGTGATGTTGTCAGCCGGCTCAAGATGCAGGCCATGGTGAATATCACGCTGGGCCTGTCGCTGCCCTTTGTGCTGCCGATGGTGGTGATCGTGCTGATCCGGTCTTTTGGGCAGATCTATCTGGCTGATCCGCAAACCCTGATCTGGATGGTGACGGTATGGGCTATTCTTCCGGCGGGGCTGGTGATGCGGGGCTGTGCGCTCAATCGGATCGCCAAGCTGATCGCCGCGCAACGCCAGCAAAGCGACGCGGCCGAGCACGATCATATCTTGCAGCCTGCCTGATCGCCGCCTGTGCGGCCGGGCCGGGCCGGGCCGAAACGCTGCGTGTGGCGACCTATAACACCGAATTGTCCCGAAACGGGCCCGGTGCGCTGATCCACGACATTCAATCGGGCGACGATGCCCAGGTGCAGGCGGTCATCGCTATCATCGCCCATGCCGCGCCTGATGTGGTGCTGCTGCAAGGCATCGACCACGATGCCGCCGGTGCCGCGCTGGATGCGCTGGCCGAGGGTCTGGCCCGCGCGGGCCATCCCTATCCGCACCGTCTGGCTCTGCGTCCCAACAGCGGGCTGCGCACCGGGCTGGATCATGACGGCGATGGCCGCAGCGACGGGCCGCGCGATGCGCAGGGTTATGGCGAGTTTACCGGGCAGGGCGGCATGGCGCTGTTGTCGCGCCATCCGCTGGGCGAGGTGCGTGATTTCTCGGGCTTGTTATGGGCCGATCTGCCCGGCGCGACCCTGCCACGTGTGGGCGGGCAGCTGTTCCCCGATGCCGCGCTCTATCAGCATCAGCGCCTCTCGAACGTGGCGCATTGGGATGTGCCGGTGCTGGTCGGAGATCGTGCGCTGCACATGCTGGCTTTTCACGCCACCCCGCCGGTCTTTGACGGCCCCGAAGACCGCAACGGCCTGCGCAACCGGGATGAGCTGCGGCTGTGGCAGCTGTATCTCGACGGCGCGCTGGGGGCCGAGCCGCCCGGTGATTTCGTGATTGTCGGCGACGCCAATATCGACCCCGCCGATGGCGACGGCCTGTCTGACGCCATACAGCAGTTGCTGGCCGACCCGCGCATCACCGACCCCCGCCCGCAAGGCGTGGGTAGCGTGGGCGCCGCCAATGCCGATCATCACGGCGACCCGGCGCTGGACACGGCCGATTTTGACGACCCGGCGCCGGGCAATCTGCGCGTCGACTACGTGCTGCCCGCCGCCCGCCTGCCGGTGGCAGCTGCGGGCGTGGTCTGGCCCGCGCCGGACGATCCGCTGTCTGACACCGCCCGCATGGCGTCACGCCACCATCTGGTCTGGGTTGATCTTGTGCTGGACCGCTAGGCGCAGGGCCTGCGCGGGCGGGGTGTGGTCAAAGCCCGGCACCAGCCGGCCGAACTTTGCCCCGTCCAACCGGTGCGGCATGTCCCACAGATAACGCATTTCCAGCAGGTGCCGCCCCAACGGCCAGAACGGCCTCGACAATTGCAGGGGCAACCAGCTCAGCGGGCGCAGCGTGACCTCGCGCCCCGTCACCTGACCCAGGATGCGGGCCAGATCCTGCCCCGTGAGGGCATAGCCGGGAAAGACCACCTCTTCGAACGCAGCCAGATCACCGCGACGCTCGGCCAGCGTCACCGCCGCCCGCGCCAGATCGGGCAACCACGCCCAGGCATGGGGAATGCCGGGATTGCCCGGATAGGTCAGGCGCCCCTTGTCCAGCGACGTCACCATCGCCTTGTCGAACCAGTTGCCCGACGGTTGGTCATCAAGAAAATCACCCGCGCGCAGCAGGATGCAGCGGATGCCCGACTTGCGCAGCCGGTCCTCGATCGCGATCCGCACCTTGCCCAACGGGTTGCGCGCGCGATGCGGCGTGTCTTCGGTCAGAATATCGGGCGACCCGTCACCATAGACATAGACATTGCCCGGTTGGATCAGCGTCGCCCCGCTGGCGCTGGAGACCTCGATCAGCTGGTCGATCATCGGCGGCAGCTGCGCGGCCCAATCGGGATAGGGCGGGTTCCAGCAATTGACGATCACCTGCGCGCCCCAGGCCGTATCCCACAGGTTATCTGTGCCGCGCCGGAACTGGCGCGTGGCCCAGCCCGCCTGTTGAAAAGCCTGCGTCATATGGCGGCCCAACCGCCCGTTTCCGCCCAGGATCAGTGCAATCGGCTGCATGAGGTGCTCCATTTCTGAATTGACCGCAATCATATCTCGGCCATGTAACGTTTGGAATTGCCCGAAACTGAGGGGCTGCTATTCATTCCTGTATGGATAAGGCGCTTTCCTCTCTCGACTGGTCACTGGTGCAGGCCTTTGTGGCCGTCGCCGAAACCGGGTCTCTGTCGGCGGCCGCGCGCCGGCTGGGCAGCAGCCAGCCGACGCTGGGCCGTCAGGTGCGGGCGATAGAGGACGCGCTGGGCGTCACCCTGTTTCACCGCCAGCCGCGCGGGCTGATCTTGACTGAAACCGGCGCCGCGCTGTTGCCCGCCGCCCAGGCGATGCGACAGGCGGCGGGGCAGATGGCGCTGATCGCGGCGGGACGCACCGAGGACCTGCGCGGCGTCGTGCGCCTGACCGCCAGCGTTGTCGTGGCGCATTACCTGCTGCCGCCGATCCTGGCGCAGATCCGCGCCCGCCACCCCGAGATCGAGATCGAGCTTGTGCCCTCGGACACCACCGAGAACCTGCTGTTCCGCGAGGCCGACATCGCCCTGCGCATGTATCGCCCGACCCAGCTGGACGTGGTCGCCCGGCATCTGGGCGATCTTGAACTGGGGCTGTTCGGCGCGCGCGCCTATCTTGATCGACGCGGGCGGCCTGCCACGCTGGACGAGGCGCTGACCCACGACCTGGTCGGCTATGACCGCAACGAAGACATCATCCTGGGCCTGCGCGACAACGGGCATGTGATCGACCGGCACGGGTTTGCGTTGCGCTGTGATCAGAACGCGGTCTATTGGGAACTGGTGCGCGCGGGCTGCGGGCTGGGCTTTGGGCAGGTGGCGGTGGCGCGGCACGACACCCGGGTCGAACGGGTGCTGCCCGACCTGCCGATCCCGCCGCTTCCCGTCTGGCTGACCGCGCATGAGGCCCTGC
Source organism: Actibacterium sp. XHP0104 (assembly GCF_025751515.1). GTDB lineage: Bacteria > Pseudomonadota > Alphaproteobacteria > Rhodobacterales > Rhodobacteraceae > Actibacterium_D. The sequence continues at coordinate 106,635 of NZ_JAOWLE010000003.1, read as the reverse complement.
GCAACACCGCGCGCCTGCGCCGGGTCTGGGACATGCTGGCCGAGGGCCTGCCCCCCCATCTTGCTTGACCCGCGAGAGCCAAGCGGCTAGGCCCTGCGCAACCCATTTCTCTGAGGAAAATAAGACGATGACCACTGGTTCCCTTCTGATCCTTGCCGGCGACGGCATCGGCCCCGAGGTGATGGCCGAGGTGCGCAAGATCATCGACTGGTACGGCGCCAAGCGCGACCTGTCCTTCGATGTCAGCGAAGGCCTTGTTGGCGGCTGCTCGTATGATGCGCATGGCACGCCCCTGACCGACGAAACCATGGCCCGCGCCCAGGAAGTGGACGCCGTGCTGCTGGGCGCCGTGGGCGGCCCCGCCTATGACAACCTTGATTTCAGCGTGAAACCCGAACGCGGCCTGCTGCGCCTGCGCAAGGAAATGGACCTGTATTCGAACCTGCGCCCGGCCCAGTGCTTTGACGCGCTGGCCGATTTCTCGTCGCTGAAAAAGGATGTGGTCGCCGGCCTCGACATCATGATCGTGCGCGAGCTGACCAGCGGCATCTACTTCGGTGAACCGCGCGGCATCATCAAGGAAGGCAACGAGCGCGTGGGCATTAATACCCAGCGTTACACCGAATCCGAGATCGCCCGCGTTGCCCGTTCGGCGTTCGAGCTGGCGCGCCGTCGCGGCAACAAGGTCTGCTCGATGGAAAAAGCCAACGTGATGGAATCGGGCATCCTGTGGCGCGATGTCGTCACCGAGGTGCACGCCGCCGAATACGCGGATGTGGAACTGTCGCACATGTATGCCGACGCCGGCGCGATGCAGCTGTGCCGCTGGCCCAAGCAGTTCGACGTGATCGTCACCGACAACCTGTTCGGCGACCTGCTGTCGGATGCCGCCGCCATGCTGACCGGCAGCCTGGGCATGCTGCCCTCGGCCTCGCTGGGCGCCCCGATGGAGAACGGTCGTCCCAAGGCGCTGTACGAGCCGGTGCACGGCTCGGCCCCCGACATCGCCGGTCAGGGCAAGGCCAACCCGATCGCCTGCGTCCTGTCGTTCGCCATGGCGCTGCGCTATTCGTTCGACCTGGGCGCCGAGGCTGACCGCCTTGAGGCCGCTGTGGAAAAAGTGCTGGCCGACGGTGTGCGCACGGCCGACCTCCTGGGCCAGGAAGGCGTGACCCCGGTTTCGACCAGCCAGATGGGCGACGCCATCGTCGCCGCGCTGGACGCCAGCCTCTAAGCCATACTCACCACCGCAAAGCCCCGGCCCCAGCGCCGGGGCTTTCGCATTTCAGGGCCAGCCATCCGGGGCGGAAAAGAATGCCCCGATGGGGCTTGCCAAACCCAACCCACCGGTATAATCCGCCCGTCACGGTCGGAGTGTAGCTCAGCCTGGTAGAGCACTGTCTTCGGGAGGCAGGGGTCGGAGGTTCGAATCCTCTCACTCCGACCAATTATTCCAGGCACTTAGCGGACAAGAGCTGGCGCAGGGCTATCGCGCCTGCCTGCCGGAGGAACGCCCGGGGGAACGACAGCCGAAGCGCCCGGCATACGTGATTCCCCGGGTTCGGATTTTTCTCTGTTCGTTCCAATTCCCTACTTTTCACTGGCAGAAAATCGCGCCATGGTTAGCTTGGATCGAACGGGGTAGCCGCATCTCTGCTGAATATCGAGACGCCAGCAAGAGCCATCCCAACGTAATGAACGTCTGACACGCGGGAGATGGACGCCCGCCGAAGTCCGGCTCACAACCGAGCCGCTCTGCGCCGCAGCAGCAACGAGCAAAGGACGGTCAACCGTAACGCGTCGAGCGTTAGGGACCGTATGCCTTTGCGTGTCTCCTCCCTCGACGCCGATTGGAGGACCTGCTGTGTCCAAGAACGAACGTAAGCGCCCCATGGAGGGGCAAGAACTGATCCACGCGCCCCGGGCGGCGGAGATCATCGGCATCACCACGAAGCACATACGGTCGCTGGAGCGCCAAGGCGACTTCCCAGACCGCATCGTCATCGGCCCGCGCACCGTCGCCTACCGGCGCGACGAGCTTGATGCGTGGATCGAGGCCCGTCGCAAGCGGCTGTGCAAGGAGGCGGCGCAATGAACGTGCAAGAAGAGCTCCATGCCGACGCGCTTGCCGAGCTGCGCGCCTGCCGAGAGGCCGCGCTCGGGACGACGCCCGCCTTCCCGCCCGAGTGGGGTCCACCCATCAGCCAGCACTGGCTCAGCGTGGGGCGGTCCTACGGCCCGCGCGGGGAGACCGAAAGAGAGGCGGTCAACGACACGAAGCCTGAGCTGCCGAGCCTGACGGTGTGGCGCTGGGCGGACTTCGAGGTGACGGCCACCTTCGACATCCCCTGCACACGCTCCATCCCCGGGACGACGCCCGGGTCGTTCGCGACCGCCGAGACGGTGTGGGAGCAGGTGATGCCGCGCGGGAAGCGATGGGCCTATGTCGGCCCGACCGCCAACCGCTCGTCGCTCTGGCGTCGCCCGCTGGGGAAGGTCGTGCCCTTCAAGAAGAAGGGGCAGCGCCATGGATGATCATATGAACCCCGCAGACGGTGTGCCCGGCACCATCGGGATGACGGAAGCCGGGCAAGACCGTTCTGGATCGAAAGGGGACAAGATGTCCGACGACAATATCGCTGAATTCTCTGGCAGAGAAAAGTCCGACCCCGAAGTGAACGGCCCCCACGCCGAAGCGCAGGGGCCGTCTGGATCGAACGGGAGCGATCAGACGTTTGGAGCCGAAAATACTCCTGACGAGAGTATCTCGGGTAAGTCTGCGCGGGAAAAGCGAAAAGTCACTTCGCTGATCGAGGTGGAGGCGGTGCGGGTGTACCTCAACCGCATCCACGCTCGGGAACAGAGCTTCGACCGGGCCGCGATCACGGACACATCCGGCAAGTATCCCGAAGACCTGTTCACGATCCGGTTCGCCGAAGACGGCAAGGTGAAGGTCTACGAAAAGGGCGAACGCCAGCCGCTGACGGAAGGGCACCTGCTGCCCAGCGAGGAAGAACAGGCAGCGATCTCGGCTGAATGGGCAACGGTCCGGTTCCCGCAGATACTCCCGCTGCACCGGATCGGGAATGCCCCGCCCCAGATGAAGGAGATGATGAAGAAGGCCGGTCCAAACGGCGTCTTCGAGTTCCGCGAGGCGTCGACCGCAGAGGGTCAGAAGGACCGTCGCATCCTGGTGGTTCAGGTCCGGGTGCCGACCGAGGGCAAGGACGGCAAGCCGGGCAAGGACTACCGCCCGTGGACCTACTGGGACGACAAGGTCTGGCGCATGATGCACCCCCCGGGGCAGCTTCCGATGTGGGGCATGGAACAGCTCGAAGATCACAAGGTGGCCTTCCTCCACGAAGGCGCGAAAGCGGCGGCGCACGCTCGCTGGCTGGCTGAAGGGAAGACACGGGAGGCGCGGGAGGCGCGGAAGGCCCATCCGTGGGGGCGTGATCTCGAGAATGCCGCCCACCTCGGCTGGATCGGCGGCGCGAAGAACCCCGGTCGCACCGATTGGTCTGTTCTTCGGAAGCACGGCATCGAGCGGGTCTGCATCGTCTGTGACAACGACGACGAGGGACGCTCGGCGTGGCCGGAGATCGCGCGGCGTTCCGCCCTCACAGCGGCCTACATCGACTTCGGCCAGCGGTTCGGGGTGAGCTTCGACCTCGGCGACGACCCGTTCGACAAGGAGAAGGGCTGGAAGGGCGGAGCCCGGGACCGGATGCCGTCGCTAATGGAGATGGCTCAACCGGCCACGTGGCTCGCCGAGCGGAAGCCGGATGGTGGGTATCTGCGGCTGACGGCGGCGGGCAAGCGCGAATGGGTGCCGATCCAAGACGAGCAGATCTTCGTGAATGCACAAATGCCGTGGCACGTCATTCCGTTCACAGCCTTCGACGACGCGGTGCTGCGGCTGTGTGCTGTCGGGAAGGGGTCGGTGAGGAAGGAGCTGCTTCGCGAGAGCGCGATCCACGCTCACAAGACCTCCTACGTCCCCTCTGCGAAGACGGGCGTCGATCACATCCCCGGCAGTGGCAAGATGGGCTTCAACATCTTCAAGCCGTCCGCCATCAAGCCCAAGGAGGGCGACGCCGCGCTCTGGGAAAAGTTCCTGGAGTACCTCTTCCCCGTCGAAGAGGAACGCAAGCAGATGAAGCGGTGGATGGCGACCCACATCGCACGCCCGGACATCCGAATGTCATGGGGTGTGCTGCTGATCTCGGAAGCCCAAGGTGTCGGAAAATCGACGCTGACGGACAAGATCCTCACACCGCTGACCGGGTGCCATAACACCGCGTTCCCGAGCGACGCTGATCTGCGGAGCGACTTCAATGGTTGGGCGGCGCGGAAGCGTCTGGCGGTGCTGGCTGAGATTTACCAAGGCGGCGGCTGGGATTTCTATAACCGCATGAAGTCCGTGATCACCGACGACCGGATCAGCGTGAACGAGAAGTACGAGAAGCCTCGCGAGTACGACAACTGGCTGCACGTGATCGGTCAGTCGAACCGTCCGGACGCAATCAAGGTCGATGGGGCTGACCGGCGCTGGTTCTTGCCTGACGTCGCTGAGGCGGCGTGGCCCCGGGAGAAGTTCATCGAACTGAACCGATGGATCGTTGCCGGAGGGCTGGAGATCATCGCGCACTGGGCGGCGACCTTCGAAGCCCGGGGCGAAGGGGCGTATGTCGTGCCGGAAGAACAAGCGCCGAAGACGAAGCGGCGTGAGGAGGTGGTGCTCCGCTCGATGAAGCTGAGCCAGAAGCTCGTGCTGGAACTGCTGGACGGGATCGAGGACGGGCAGTGCGTCTCGTCCAAGGTCGTTCTGGAGACCGTTCGGATGTCGGAGCCCAAGGCGACCGTTGAGGACATTGCGGCGGCGCTCAAGGCGGCGGGGCTGATCAAGGACACGAAGACGACCGGCAAGAGCGGTCGGACGCGGCGGATCAAGCTCTTCGGAGGCAGGTCGCCAGATCACCTGATCTGGGGCGATGCGGAGTTCTGGGAGGCGGTTGAGGCGCACGACGGAGAGCTGGGCGACTTCCTAGCCAAGAGCGGCAAGGAGCGGCTGTTCAGGCCGGAAGGCTCGATGTGATGGGGAGCGACGCTCGGGGTTCGTGCCCCGGGTGCCCCGGGGTGCCCCTAGGGTGCCTCATGGGGCACCCCCGGTCTGGCCATAGAAATAAGGGGAATTCTTCTTCGGGGTGCCCGGGTGCCCCTACTTCTCTTCTTTTAGAGAGAGAGGAATAGAGAGAAGCCCAGTCGACCCGCTGCCGTTCTATAGAGAGAGTTCGGACGAGTCGGGGCACCCGGGGCACCCTGCGGCCTAAGTCCATGTTATCGAGGGATAAAGTGGGGCGCCCCTAGGGGCGCCCGGGGCACCGCCCCCGCGCCTGAACCGCAAGAAACGTATCGCGCAAAACTGCCCCCACCCCCAGCCCCGGGCCGCGCAGCCATCGACACCACAAATCCTCCAGCTCCCGCCGTTCCAAGGCGAGGGCCACATGTCCAGAAGCCCCACAATTCTTGGCATAACACCACTCTCCAGCACCCGCAGCCCCAATACCGGGAGAACGCGAGGGGAACACTTCGTGCTTTCGTCGCGCACGAGAGGCGACGAGAATTGTGGCAGTAACGTTGACCAATTGTGATCGAGACGCATGCCACTGCCAAAGGTCCCAGAGACATACGAAGCCGGGTACATCGACCGGCTCGACCGGCGCTACCGACACAGTGCCGAGATGCAAGCGCGCTACCGCGAGTACACCGACGACCTCGGTGGGGCGTCCGCGCTGTCGTACGCCGAGCGCAGCCTCGTCGAACGGGCGCTCTGGCTGGAGTTCTGGCTGGCCGATCAGGAGCGCCAGCTTGCGGAAGGCGACCTCAAAGACTTCGACGTAGGCAAGTGGGTTCAAGCGACCAATTCGCTGCAAGGGATCTTCACCCGGCTCGGCCTGCATCGCCGCCAGAAGGACGTGACCGACATCACCGACTTCCTCGCTCAGCGGGGCAAGGAGGCAGGGCATGTCTGAGCCGTCCGTCACCATCGTCGAGGCCATGCAAGACCCGGCCCTGTTCGGCGACCGATTTGGCGCTGATTCCTGGGCCGCGTGGAGGGCGCTCCTGGCGGCCTTCTACGGCCTTCCGCTGTCGGACCCCCAAGCCGACACGGTGCGCCAGCTGACGGCGCGCTCCGTAGCCCCTCCGACCACCTTCCGCGAGCTGTGGATGCCGATCGGTCGCCGGGGCGGAAAATCCAATGTTGCGGCGCTCATCGCGGTCTACGAAGCCGCCTTCCGGGACCACCGCACCCGGCTGTCTTCCGGTGAATGGGCGACCGTGGCGCTCATCGCCGCCGACCGGGCGCAAGCGCGCACCCTGCTGCGGTACGTCCGGGACATGTTCGCCCACCCGCTCTTGAAGCCGCTGGTCATCAAGGAGACGGTTGAAGGGCTGGAGCTGCGCAACCGATGTGCCATCGAGGTGCACACAGCCAGCTACCGAAAGGTGCGCGGTTACACCCTCGCCGCTGTGATCGCAGACGAGATCGCATTCTGGATGGACGAGGGCCGGTCTCCAGACGTTGAGATCATCGCCGCGCTCCGCCCCGCGCTGGCCACGCTGGACGGGCGGCTAGTGGCGATCTCCTCGCCCTATGCCCGTCGCGGCGCGCTCTGGGAAGAATACCGCCACAGCTACGGCAAGGACACCTCCGACCGTGTCCTCGTCGCGCAGGCCGCGAGCCGGACGATGAACCCAACGCTAGACGAGCGGATCGTCGCGGACGCCATGCACCGAGACGCCACCCGGGCATCGGCCGAATTCATGGCGCAGTTCCGGTCCGACATCGAGGCGTTCCTGACGCTCGATCAGGTGCAGGCGGTCCAGCGCACCAAGCCGCTGGAGCTCCCCCGCTCCCTCGGCCAGCGTTACGTGGGCTTCGTAGACGCCAGCGGGGGCGGCAAGGACGAATTCACCATCGCCATCGGCCACCGGGAGAAGGATCGCACAGTCATCGACCTTGTACGCGGGCGCAAGGGCAACCCGGCTGCAATCACGGCAGACTATGCCAAGACCCTCAAGGCATACGGCATCACCTCCGTCGCCGGGGACCGGTACGCGGGCGCATGGGTGCCGACCGAGTTTGCTCGCCACGGGATCAAGTACGAGCAGGCCGTTGGCAACCGCTCCGAGCTCTACACGACCCTCGCCCCGGCGCTCAACTCCGGCGAGATCGAGCTACCACCCTGCGACGTCCTCGCCCGCCAGCTGGTGTTGCTGGAGCGCCGCACGACGCGCGGTGGCAGGGACATCATCGACCATGCCCCGGGCGGAAGCGACGACCGCGCCAATGCCGTCGCCGGGGTGGTGGCGCACATGCTGAAACGCAATTCGGTAGTCGGGCTGCTGCCGAAGTCCTCCCATCGGGGGATCGTGCGACCGCACAAGGCCCAGATCGCAATCAGGTGAAGGAGATCGCCATGACCAAGACGTTCATCACTGCGCAGAGTGACCCTCACGAGGCACTGCGTGAATTCAACACCAACAGCGGCATCGGCCACGAGAACGCGTCGCTCGCAGAGCCGTGGGAGGATGAACCCACCCCGGTGACCAATGATGAGGAAGACAACAACTCCCTCGCCACCGAAGACTGGGAGCTGTGACATGGAGCTGATGCAAGCCGTCGAGCGGGTCCGCGAAGAACGGGCCAGGAAAGGCCACAACCCGGTTCCGGACCTCACGCTCGCCAAGAACCCGGCTGAGGTGTGGGAAGAACCGGAGGACGCCCCCGACTACCCCGACGCCAAAAACCCTATGTCGCTGACGAAGGCGCGCGACCGTCTGGCCCGGTTGCGAAACCAACTCTCCGGCCTCGGACCTTACCGAGACCCGACCCCCGAGGAGGCGGCCAAGATCTTCAACGACACCTCCACCGGAACTTGGAAGCAGCGCCAACTCATCGAGAAGGCTCTGACGCTGCACGGGTACATCCGCAAGCTCGAAGCCCGGGAACAGCGCATACAGCGCCATGTCGTGGACCGCACGAAGGAGCTGGCTCAGCGGAAGGTGGGCGAATTCAACGCCTCGATGGTGGCGCTGGAGGCCGAGCTGCCCGACCTGATCGCCGGGGCCGAGCGTCACCGCCAGCGGCTGGCCAACGAGGGTGCCTTCAACCGTCTGCGCATGCTGAAGCCCGACATCACCGCGCAGCTCAACTCAGCGGCCCATGCCGCGCGAGAGGCCGGGATCGAGCCGCCGTCGCTCCCCGATTGGCTGGCGCGCATCCCCGGCGACCTGTGACCGACGACCTCGAACAGCGACTGGCGGACATCGAGCGCCGGGTCTCGGAGCTGGAGGCAGAGATTGCCTCCGGCGAGGCCCGCGCCGCCAAGGTCGCTGCCGGTTTGACCGAGATCGTCAAGGGCGTCAGAGGCCTGCATCCCGGTCCGGGAGAGCGGCTGCACTGATCCATCGGCAGCTGCCAAGCGATACTGATCGAGGTAGCTAGAACCGAATGTCTTTCGCAAGAATGTCTAAGAACTTCCTACGTGAAACCTTTGCGTTTGATCCAAGTGCGTTTCCGCGATGCCAACGCAGCACGTTCTCAACCGGGACTACGAACACGTCGACCAAAGGAAAGGCCACAATGTCCGAGAGGATGAACCCCTCAATTCCGCCAAGCTTCTGTTGGAAGCCCGCTTCGTTAAAAGCCCGGCCTGATCCAACCTGGTTGCTTGGATTAAAGTAAACGCCCTGTCGTGTAATCGAGCGCACCTCCCACATCCCCCCGTCTGGATCGAGAAGGTCATAGCCTGCGCCTTCGGAGGGAGCCAGCTTCCAGCCGGGGTTCTCCCACATTAGGCGACGTTCAATGATGAAGGACACCCGCCGACCATCTGTCAGATACTCCCTGACGTCGTCTGTGGTCACTTTGAAAGCACGTGCCAACTCTTCCTCGTCCCAGCTCAACTGGAATCTACTCTCCACAACACGTCTCCGTTGCATATTGTTCGGTCATAGCTTGTTCTACTAGCCAAACAGATTGAGGAGTAAAGATGAAGACCATTATGCTTAGTGCAGCCGAAATGGACCTGCTAATGCAGCCTATTGTCGGTCAGGGCGGAGACCAAGGACTACTCCAGCATCTTCAAGACAAGTTGGATAAATCAAATGGCAGAATCGAATTGACGGACGAGGATCGTGGGAAGATCTGCCGCCATGCCTTCGATTACGGGAATGGTGGTTGGGAAAATCAACTCAAAGCGATTTTCGGACGCCACTTGGGTGAGATGACCTAGTTCATCTACGTTGGAGCAACACGATACGGTTCGTGTTGGTGCCCTTCGACCCGTTCGCGACCCCCCAGCAGTTGGCCGTCTTGGTGAACTGTTGATCGTTCACCATCACACCTAGGCGATTGAAGGGCAGGCCCTCAGCAGCCTTCCATACGAGACGCTCAAGTAGAACTTTCCCGTTGCGAACTTCGCCAACCTCGAATGCGACATAGCCGCCGGAACGCAGAATGCGGGCCTGTTCGGCCAGAACACGGTGAACCATGGCCGTCCACGCTTCTTCTGTGCGGTGCATGTCGATGGCGACAGCGTCTGGATCGATTCCCGCGAACCAGCAGCGCAGCCAGTTGTCAGCAGCATAGTGCACGATGTCGAGGAAGGGTGGTGATGTAACAGTTAGATCAACTGAGGCATCTGCGATGCCCGGAACTTCCCACGCAGACCCGGTGTGGAGATTGGCCATGACTTGGCTTGGTGCACAACCATCCCGAAGCAGAGACTTGGTCTTTTTGAGTATTACCGCTGCTACGTCGCGCTCAGGTGGTGACACACCAAGCTTTTCATTGATCTTCAGTTGCGCCTTGACCGAGACAGCTTGGTTGGGTGGCATTGAGCGGCCTGAGAAAAACCCAGGTGAATGACCAGATAGCCTGTTAATGGCAACCATGCGGATCCAATCGGCAACGGGATCAGCCTCGTCATCTAGTGGCGCCCTCTCTGCGATCCAAAGTCGTAGTGCCTCCAACTTCTTGAGCGTTGCAGGATGGTAGAATGCAAGCAGATCATCGCGTTCGATTTTGCCTTTCGACCAATCCACAGCCTTCAGTGCTGCGGCGACGTCCTGAAGGACGATTGGGCGCAGTCTCGGTCGCGTCAGCATGACTGACAATGGGTTGATGTCGTTTCCGACCGCCTGCCTTCCCATGAGTGCGGCCTGCACTGGGGTCGTGCCGCGTCCCATGAATGGGTCGAAGACCACATGCCCGGGCCGCGTAAGGCGTGCGATGAAAAATTCCGGCAGCTGAGCCTTGAAACACGCTCGATATGAGACCTCATGGACCGAATGGGACTTACGCTGACCTGAAGTCCAGAATTCGTTGATAAGATAGGGAATCCCCTCCACCGTCTCGCGAAGTGTCTGCTTCCCAAACTGTTCAAAGGCCTCCAATTCAGAGAAGAAGGCCTCTGCAGACGAGGCATAGCGGTCAAAGATGGAAAGCTGGTTCATCGGTGATTCCTGAGAGTCCTGTTCGAGTCTTAGCTCATCGCGCGGTCTAGTACAACAACTTGTTGCATAAATGGGGAGAATTGGCACTGGTAGCGTACCTTTAGCCTACTGCCTGTTGCCCGCTCTCAGGGACGGCGGGTCTAACGATCCCCATGAGCATCCGCCCCCACCAGTCCATCGCCTCCCGCTTGCGGAGGCGGTAGCGCCGCTGCACGTCCGAGTGGTCGTAGACATCAGTGATGCCAGCCGTGAGCTGGTGGTTGACGCAAGCCTGCACCACGTCCAGCGCGACGGCGAAGGTTGTCTCGCCAGCGTCGTTCTCTTCGCCCGCCCGCAGCCGGGTGATGAAGGTGTGTCGCAGGTCGTGGAACCGCCACCCGGGGACCGCCTCAATGCGCTCGTTGAGCTCAACCTTCCGCGCCCGGGCGTCCGGCCCCTGCGCGCGCACGGAGTGCAGGAACGCACGATCTTCCGGCGTCAGGCCCGCGAGGGCCGCCCGGGCGTTGCGGATCATGTTCTTGCCAGACTTCGACCACCCGTTCACCGGCCCGGTGCCTGCCGCGTTGGGGAACACGTGGCCCGTCACACTCTCGACCAGCGCGGCCTCCCGCAAGACCGCAAGCGCCGGGTCGGACAACGGCACCTCGTGGACGCCCGCGCGGTTCTTCGCCCGCACCTCGGGAACCACCAGCAGCGCCCGGTCTAGGTCCACGTCAGCCCACCGTGCGTCCCCGATCTCGTCGCGCCGCTGGCCGGTGAGCATCAGCAGCTTCACCGCATGGCCGTAGGGGAAGCCCCATTCGTCCGCCGCCAGCCACATCGCTCGAAGCTCTGCGTCGTTCAGGTCGCGCCCCTCCTTCTGTGGAGCCTGCCGGGGCGTCAGCCCGACGGTGGGCGGGGTGCCAGCGAACAGCCCCCGCGAGGCGGCGAACTTGAACAGCAGCCGGATCGTCTGGAGTGTCCGGTCTACCGGCCCTCCTTGGCGGTCGATGCGCGCCAGCAGCGCCGCCACCTCAGCCTGCGTCACCTCGCCCACCGGGCGATGCCCCAAGGCCGGGAACACCAGCCGCCGCAACAGCGACGCCCGTCCCCGGGCCGTCTCCGGCGTCACCGGCCTGCGCCGCCCGCCTGTCAACTGCTCTGCCTCCATCGCCGCGATGAAGTCCTCCCCGATCACCTCCAGCGACGTCGCCTCAGCCCGAACCACGGCCTGCTCCCGCGCTGCCTTGGGGTGGACACCCCTCTCAGCCAGCTCGCGAACCTCCCGCGCCTTTTCCCGCGCCTCTGCCAAGCCCAGCGCCGGGTGCTGTCCCAGCGCGACCTTGCCTTGCTTCCCCTTCACCCGGAAGTGGCACATCCACGTCTTCCGCCCCCAGTCGTTCACCCGGAGGAACAGCCCCGGGGCTTGCAGGTCTGGGTGGTCGGTTCGCTTGCCTTCCGGGGCGGCGGGCAGGGCATCAACGCCCTTGGTGGTCAGGTTCTTGGCTCGCATCTCAGTCTCCTTAGCGTCTTGGGGAACACGGGGGGAACGATTTCCAGGTTCTCGTCGGTTCTCCTAGGTTCGCTAGAGTTCGCTCGTATTGGAGCAAAAGGAAAGGAAATTAGTGCGTTACTGCCTAGTCAGGTTCGCCAAGGTTCGCTTCGAGGCGAGAAGGCCTCCGTCTTCGGGAGGCAGGGGCCGGAGGTTCGAATCCTCTCACTCCGACCAATAAAACAAGGCGCCCTCGGGCGCCTTTTGTTTTTGGCGATCTCGCCGTTACCACCATTGAATGGCAGTTGGTCCCGACCCTGGGTCTATCAGGTGATGGCTGCCAGTGCAGGTGGCGATCGTAATGTGCCCTCCCCCAGGGGGAAGGGCACGGTTGGTCTCTTAGAATTCGACGACGGCGCGGATGCTTTCGCCTTTGTGCATCAGCTCGAACCCTTCGTTGATCTGGTCAAGCGTCAGCTTGTGCGTGATCATCGGGTCGATCTCGATCATGCCGTCCATGTACCAGTCGACGATCTTGGGCACGTCGGTACGGCCACGCGCGCCGCCAAAGGCGGTGCCGCGCCACGACCGGCCGGTCACCAGCTGGAACGGGCGGGTCGAGATCTCGGCCCCGGCCGGCGCCACGCCGATGATGATGCTTTCGCCCCAGCCCTTATGCGCGCATTCCAGCGCGGTGCGCATGACGTTGACGTTGCCGGTGGCGTCAAAGGTATAGTCGGCGCCGCCCTTGGTCAGCTCGACCAGATGCGCAACCATGTCGCCCGTGACCTTCGACGGGTTGACGAAATCGGTCATGCCGAAATGGCGGGCCATCTCTTCCTTGTCGTCGTTCAGGTCGACACCAATGATCTGGCTGGCTCCGGCCATGCGCAGGCCCTGGATGACGTTCAGCCCGATGCCGCCGAGGCCAAACACCACCGCGCGGCTGCCGATTTCGACCTTGGCGGTGTTGATCACCGCGCCGATGCCGGTGGTGACGCCGCAGCCGATATAACAGATCTTGTCGAACGGCGCGTCCTTGCGCACCTTGGCCAGCGCGATTTCGGGCACCACGGTGTGGTTGGCGAAGGTCGAGCAGCCCATGTAATGGTGGATCGGCGTGCCATCCAGCATCGAGAACCGGGTCGATCCGTCGGGCAGCAGGCCCTGGCCCTGGGTCGAGCGGATCGACTGACAGAGGTTGGTCTTGGGGTTCAGACAGTATTCGCATTCACGGCATTCGGGCGTGTAGAGCGGGATCACGTGGTCGCCGACCTCCAGCGTGGTGACGCCTTCACCAACCTCGATGACCACGCCGGCGCCTTCATGCCCCAGGATGCAGGGAAAGATGCCTTCGGGGTCGTCGCCCGAGCGGGTGAACTCATCGGTGTGGCACAGCCCGGTGGCCTTGATCTCGACCAGCACCTCGCCTTTGCGGGGGCCTTCGAGATTTACCTCCATGATCTCAAGCGGTTTGCCCGCTTCCAGTGCTACGGCGGCTCTTGTGCGCATGTGTTGTCTTCCTTTGGTCAGTGGTTATCGGGTGGATGGCTGCGCGCCTCGGCGGCGAGACAGTCGAGATTAGGCGATGTGAGGCTGTTGAGAAACGCCTCGATGTCATCCAGTTCGGCCTCGGACAGGCCAAGCGGGCGGATAAGCGGGCTTTGCCCCGGATGCCCCGGGCCGCCGCGATTGTAGAAATCTAGCACATCCCGCAGCGTATTAAGCGCCCCGTCATGCATATAGGGCCGCGTCATCGCGATGTTTCGCAGGGTCGGGGTGCGAAACAGCCAGCGGTCGGCGGGGTCTTCGGTGACCTCATAGCGGCCCAGATCGGCCTCGCGCACGGCGCTGACGGCGGCAACATGGGCGAAATCGACATCGACGAAGACCCCCGGCGCCAGCTGCACGCGCGTGGTCTTGGGCGGGTTCTGGCGTTGATCTTCGCGCATGAACCCATAGCCGGTGTCGTGAAAGGCGTGGTCGGTGAACATCGCATCTTGATCGCCCACCAGGTGGCAGGCCACGCACTCGCCCTTGCCGGTGAACAGATCGAACCCGCGCGCCGCCGCCTGATCCAGCGCGGTGCCATCGCCGCCATAGCGCCAGCGGTCGAACGGGCTGTCACCCGCGACCAGCGTCCGCTGATAGGCCGCCAGCGCCTGGCCCAGACGATCAAGCGATGCATCGGCGCCGAAAGCCTGCTGGAACATGCCGATATAGTCGTCATCCCGGTTCAGAAAGGCCACGACCCAGCCGGCCGAGGGGTTGGCCATCTCGTTGCGCGCCACCAGCGGCGCGACGAATTGCGTTTCCAGCGCCACGTCGCGGCCGTCGTGGAACAGCGGGTTCAGAAAGGCCGAATTGAGGATCGTGGGTGAGTTGCGCTTGACGCTGCGGCCCTCGACCCCGACGGCGCTTTGCAGCTCCCAGGTGGTAAAGCCCTGCTCGGGCACATGGCACATGGCGCAGGACATGGTGCGGTTGATCGACAGGCGGCGGTCAAAGAACAGCTTTCGTCCCAGCTCGATCTTTTCGATGCTTGGCGCGTTGTCCGCCGGATGCGGCACGGCCGGCAGCCCCAGCTGGGGCGTCAGGCTGCGGTTGAGCGCACGCGCCGCCCAGCCCTGGCTGTCGTCCTCCACCGCACAGCGCGCGGGGTCGATCGGGGCCTCGGCATAGAGGGGCTGCTGCCCGTCCGAGCCAAAGGCCGGGGCGGCACAGGCAAGGAACACGCCAGCACAGGCGCCCCGCAACCCAACAAGCCTATGCCCCGGACGCCACATTCACAGGCGCCCTTCTTCCATCATCAGGGTCTCGACATCGGTCATCAACAGGCGTGGATCAATCAGGCCCAGCCCGTAGATGTTCCGGATATTGCCCTCGCGGTCGACCAGAAAGATCCGCAGCAGGTGGCTGATCTTTTCCTGGTCCTCGGACCGGTCAACGACCTGGCCGTAACCCTTGAGAATGGGCCGCAGCTGGTCTTGACCGGCGGTTGTCAGGATCTGCCAGTCCAGCTTGCCGGCGGCGGCCTCGTCGCTGGTGATCGGATAGGCAAAGGCCTCGATCGCCTCGACCGTGTCGCGCTGGGGGTCAAAGCTGATGGTCAGCAGCTGAACCTCGTCTCGCAGCGCGGGGATTTTGAGGCTGGTATCGTGGATGTCGAACAGGGTCGACATGGCCAGCGGGCAGCCATTGATATCGCCGCAGTTCAGATAGACGAAACTGACCAGCGAGATCTTGCCCTGGGTGATATCCAGAAGGTCGTGTTTATTTCCATTGATATCAAGAACTTCACCATTCGGCGCGGTCTTGATCGTATTCAGTGTATAGCTGCCCGCCGCGGGCGGATCGAACTGGAAGTCTTCGCTTGCCTCGAAGGCCGAGGAAAAGCCGCTGGTGATCCCCGTCTTGCCCGGCGGGGCCAGTTTCCAGGCCGCAAGCGCCGCCGTGGCGGTCAGCACCAATCCAGCGAGGGCGAATGTGATACGCATGGGATGACTTTCGTAACCAGGAATGGATTCCGGACCGCCCACAGGGGCGGTCCGGATCGTCTTGCCGGATCTGCGTCAGCTATAGAGCGCAGCGCTGCCGAAGAGCATCAGATGCGCGCGGCCCAACTGTGCCTCGTAGAAGTCGATCTGGAAGGTCTCGACCAACTCGGTGCCGTTCCAGTCATAGGCCTTGAGGTACTGCTGGTCGTCGGCGCCCTTCTTGTCCCAGTTGCCAAGCAGCGACGAGGTGAAGTACACCCGCTTGCCGTCCCAGCTCTGGCTGACCATGTTGACCTGGCTCGCAATCTGCTTTTCGTAGACCTGCTTGGGGTTATGCGGATCGGACACGTCGAAGAGCCGGGTCTTGCCATCAAGGAAGGTGTTGACCCAGAGGGTCTGGTCGTCGGCCGAAAGCGAGATATCGACCGGCAGAGGGATATCCTCCGGGTTGCCGATATCGGCAACCGCCTTGGCCTGCCACTCGCCGGCATCGTCCTCGTAGATGAGCCAGAGCTTCGAGGTCAGCGCGGCACTGGTGAAGGCGTAGTTGGCATTCGGACCCCAGGGGAAGCGAACTTCCAGCGGGGCGCCCGGCACGCTGAAGACCTTCTTCGGCTGGCGGGTGTGGAGATCCCACTGCACCATCGTGCCGCCGAAGCGCTTCATCGCTTCCTGGTCCTGCAGCATCTGGCCGAAGTCCATCATGTAGTTCGACCAGCCAGTGAAGGACGAGGTCAGCATGATGTTCTTGCGGATCAGCGCGCGAATGTCATAGCCATAGCCATCGGCCACGGCGCCATCAACAGCCACCGCGCCCTGCATGTCGTCGGCGGTCGGCATCCAGTAGGTCGCGACGTATTCGCCCTCGTCATTGTATTCGACCAGCGCGGTGCGCCCGCCGTGATCGTCGTCATTGCTGAGGCCGGTGATCATCATCCGGCCCGGCAGAGCAAAGAAGGTGTGCGGGCCGACACAGCCGCCGGAATCCTTGACGAAGGTGTCGATCGTCTTGTGCAGGCGCGGCTCGGCCGGGTTGGAATGCACATCGAAGATGAAGATGCGGTTGGTGTCGAGGCCGCCGGCCCAGAGGTAACGCCGATCGGAGTTGAAGCCCGCGTGATGCGCCTCGTTGCGCCCCCCGACCGAGAGCGTATGGATCACCTGGCCACGGGTTGCGCTGTCGGGGCGCAGGTCGACGGTGACCATCTTGTCCTGTTCGTCGCCCATGCCCTCGACGCCGAGCGTCCAGATATAAACATATTCCTCGTGGCCCGTGATCATCGGCATATAGGGCGACTGGCAGGTTTCGTCCGCCGAAGCGCGGAAGGGCATAACCCCCAACGCCAGGGCCGATGTCGCCAGCGCTCCAAATTCTCTTCTGTTCATGTGTTCCTCCTCGTTGGTCGTTGTGTCGTGTTCCCAGACATTTTGGGTTTCACTGAGCTTTTAGGACGTCTGGTTAGGTCTCCCGGTTAGGGGGGGGCGGTACGCGGCGTGCTCCTCCAGCACGCTGCATTGCTGCACGGCGGCCGAAGCGCGCTGTGCCTGGATCGTCAGAACCGACAGAATGCGGTTCTGGATCTGCGGGGTGATGCGGGCCGAGGGCCCGACCACGCCGATACTGAAAATCGACCCCAGACGATCGACATGCACGGGCACCGCCACGCTGGTGACGCCCTCGTCGATCTCGCCATCGCAGACGGCAAAGCCATAGCGGCGCACATGGCTCAGCTCTTTCTCGAACAGCTTGGGGTCGGTGATCGTGTTGTTGGTAAATCGGGTCGGCGAAACGTCGATCAGATCGTCGCGAAGGTCGGCGCTCAGAAAGGCGGCGATGGCCTTGGCGGACGAACAGGCATGCACCGGCCGCGGCCCAAGCCCCGGATAGATATGCGACACGGCCGGATCGCTGGGGGTCTCGACCGCGACGATATCGACGCGGCCCGCGCGATAGCGGGCGAAAAACGCGGTTTCGCCCAGGTCATCGACGGTTTTCTGCATCATCGCAGAGACCGCGCGGATGACGTGGCTGTCGGCTTTGCCGGTCAGGGCGATGCGCACGAAACGCATGCCCAGCACGTATCTGCTGCCGCCATCGGTTTCGTCGACAAAGCCGCATTCAACCAGCGACGCGACATTGCGATAGATCGTGGCTTTGGGCAGGCCGGTCATTTCCGTCAGCTCGCGAATGCTGACAGGGGCAGGGGCGCCAGCGATGGCTTCGAGCAGGTGAATTAGTCGTTCTTGCATGTGATTCCCAAATTTCGGACAAACGTATCGTAATGCGAGATTTCATTTCCGCAATGAAAGAGTTTCGCAACCGGCAATCCGGCGCATTGTCGCAGGGAGGCTTTGCCGCGCCCCGCGTCAAAGCCGCTTGACCCCCCGCGATATGGCGTGGTTCCAATGGCATGACCCGGATCGGAGCCCAAATGCCACCTGACGCGCCCCAGATTTACGACCTGTTCGTGATCGGCGGTGGCGTGAACGGCTGTGGCATTGCCCGCGATGCGGCCGGGCGTGGCCTGCGCGTCGGGCTGGCCGAGCAGGGCGATCTGGCCTCGGCCACGTCCTCGGCCTCGAGCAAGCTGTTTCATGGCGGGCTGCGCTACCTGGAATATTTCGAATTCCGCCTGGTGCGCGAATCCCTGGCCGAGCGCGAGGTTCTGCTGCGCGCCATGCCGCATATCAGCTGGCCGATGCGGTTCGTGCTGCCGCTGTCACCCGAGATGCGCTTTCCCACCGATACGCCCGCCGCGCGGATGCTGGGGCGGTGGATGCCGTGGCTGCGCGGGCGTCGGCCGGGCTGGATGATCCGGCTGGGGCTGTTCCTGTATGACCATCTGGGCGGGCGACAAATCCTGCCCGGCACGCGGGCGGTCGATCTGCGTCATGATCCGGCCGGGGTGGGGCTGCATCCAAGCTATCGCCGGGCGTTCGAATATTCCGACTGTTGGGTCGATGACGCGCGGCTGGTGGTGCTGAATGCCCGCGACGCGGCCGAGCGCGGTGCCGATATCGCCACCCGCACCCGCGTGGTGGCGGCGCAGCGGCGCGGCGGGCTGTGGCGGATCACGCTTGAGGGCGGCGCCGAGGTGCAGGCCCGCCATCTGGTCAACGCCGCCGGGCCATGGGTCGACCGGGTGGTGCGCGACGCGATGGGCCAGACCGCCCCGCGCAGCATCCGCCTGGTGCGCGGCAGCCATATCGTCACCCGCCGCCTGTTCGACCACGACCGCGCCTATTTCCTGCAAGGCCCCGACGGGCGGATCATCTTTCTGCTGCCGTTCCAGGGCGATTTCACGCTGATCGGCACCACCGACGCCGCCCATGACAGCCCCGACACCCCGCCAGTCTGCACCGAGGCCGAGCGCGACTATCTGATCGCCTTTGCCAACCGGTATCTGCGCCATCCCATCGGGCCCGAGGACGTGATCCACAGCTTTGCCGGGGTGCGCTCGCTGGTCGATGATGGGGCCGCGTCCGATACTGCTGCCACGCGCGACTATGTGCTGAAACCGCTGGGCGACGGCGGGTTCAGCGTGCTGGGCGGCAAGATCACCAGCTATCGCAAATTGTCCGAGGCCGCCGTGACGCGGCTTTTCCCCGGCACCGCGCCGTGGACGTCTGATACGCCTCTGCCGGGCGGAGATTTCGGGGTCGACCAGGTCGACGCACAGGTCAAAGCCTTGCACGCCGATTACCCGTTCCTCACGCCGCAATGGACGCGGCGCCTGATCCGCGCCTATGGCACCTCGGCGCGTGATTGGCTGGGCCCGGCGCGCGCCGCCGCCGATTTGGGGCACGATTTCGGCGCCACCCTGACCGAGGCCGAGGTCAGATGGATGATGACCCGCGAATTCGCCCGCCGCGCCGATGACGTGGTATGGCGGCGATCAAAGCTGGGTCTGCGGATGGGCGCCGATCAGATTGCGGCGCTGGACGAATGGATGCAGGCTGAGGCGCAGGGAGGACCGCGATGACCCATATTCTGGCGATTGATCAGGGCACCACGTCCAGCCGCGCCCTGCTGATGGACGGCGCGATGCAGGTCGTGGCCGTCGCGCAGCAGGAATTCACCCAGCATTACCCGCAAAACGGCTGGGTCGAACATGATGCCGATGAGATCTGGCAGACAACCCTGCGCTGTTGCCGCGATGTGCTGGCCCGCG
This sequence comes from Actibacterium sp. XHP0104, assembly GCF_025751515.1. GTDB lineage: Bacteria > Pseudomonadota > Alphaproteobacteria > Rhodobacterales > Rhodobacteraceae > Actibacterium_D. The sequence goes on along the minus strand of NZ_JAOWLE010000003.1, from coordinate 86,971 downwards.
CGGGCGTGAGCGCCGCGCAGGTCGCCGGTATCGGCATCACCAACCAGCGCGAAACCACCATCCTGTGGGATCGCGAGACCGGCAAACCGCTGCACAACGCCATCGTCTGGCAGGATCGGCGCACCGCCGACATGTGCCGCGCCCTGCGCGCCGAGGGGCACGAGCCCGTCATAGCCGAGGCCACCGGCCTGCTGCTTGATCCGTATTTTTCCGGCACGAAACTGCGCTGGTTGCTTGATCACGTCGACGGCGCACGCGAGGCCGCCCGTGCCGGGCGGCTGGCCTTTGGCACGGTCGACAGCTGGCTGATCTGGAACCTGACCGGCGGCAAGACCCACGCGACCGACGCCACCAATGCATCGCGCACGATGCTCTATGACATCCGGCGCGGGGAATGGGGCGCGGGGCTGTGCGATCTGCTGGATGTGCCGATGGGCCTGCTGCCACAGGTGCTGGATTGCGCCGCCGATTTCGGCGCGACCGACCCGGCGCTGCTGGGTGCGGCGATCCCCATTCTGGGCGTTGCGGGCGACCAACAGGCCGCCACGATCGGCCAGGCCTGCTTCACGCCCGGCATGATGAAATCGACCTATGGCACCGGCTGTTTCGCGTTGCTCAATACCGGCGCGAACCCTGTCACCAGCAGCAACCGCCTGCTGACCACCATCGCCTATCAGTTCGACGGCAAGCCGACCTATGCGCTCGAGGGCTCGATCTTTATCGCCGGTGCCGTGGTGCAATGGCTGCGCGACGGGCTGGGCATCGTCAGCAACGCAGCCCAAACGCAGGAAATGGCCGAGCGCGCCGATCCCGGCGTGATCATCGTGCCCGCCTTTACCGGGCTGGGCGCGCCCTATTGGGATGCCGAGTGTCGCGGCGCGATCTATGGGTTGACCCGCGACAGCGGCCCCGATGAATTCGCCCGCGCCGCGCTGGAAAGCGTGGGGTTCCAGACCCGCGACCTGTTGCAGGCCATGCAGGCCGACTGGCCCGGCAGTGCAGAGACCCTGCGCGTCGATGGCGGCATGGCGGCATCCGATTGGACGATGCAGTTCCTGGCCGACATCACCGGCGCCAGCGTCGACCGGCCCGCCGTGCTGGAAACCACCGCGCTGGGCGCGGGCTGGCTGGCGGGGATGCGCGCCGGGGTTTATCCGGGCATGGATGAGTTCGCGGCCAACTGGGCGGTCGATCGCCGGTTCACCCCCGGTATGGACGCCGAAACCCGCGATGCCCGTTACGCCAAGTGGCAAGATGCGGTGGCGCGCACCCTGAGCCGCGGATAGATTGCCCGCATGATTGCCTATCTCGCCGGCTATAGCCGCAAAAAAGACAGCGTGTTCGAATCCGTGGCCCGTGCCGATGGCGGCGGGGTGCGCCTGCCGCTGATCGGCCTGTCGCCGCGCGATTTCCCCGAAAGCCGCGCGCGAGCACAGGCGGCGCTGGCGGTGGCCAAGAAACAGCCCGGATCGGCGCTGGGCCGCGCGGCCAAGTTCCACCTGATCCGTATGCAATACAACTGGTCGCGCCGCTATTTCGCCCGCCACCCCGACCGCGTGGCCATGTGCTGGAACGGCATCACCGGATCGCGCCGCGCCTTTATGGAAGGCGCGCGGGATGCCGGCGCGGCGCGGCTATACGCCGAACTGGCGCCCTTTCCGGGGCGCATCACGCTGGACCATACGGGGGTGAACGCGCTGAATTCGGTGCCGCGCGATGCGGGCTGGTTCGCGGAATGGGCGGGTGATGACGATGCGCGCAACGGCGAGGGCTGGCGCGCGCTGGGCGCCAACCTGACCGCGCGAACCTCGCGCCGCGCGGATGTGGGGCAGGGCGATGCGGGGGCGCTGGCGGATGCGGGCAAGTTCCTGTTCGTGCCCTTGCAGGTGCCCAATGACAGCCAGATCACCCTGTTCGCCGGCTGGGTGCAATCGGTGCCCGGCATGCTGGCGGCGCTGGCCAATGCGGCGCGCCACCTGCCCGACGGCTGGCATATCCGCGTCAAGGAACACCCTTCGGCCAAAACCTCGCTGGCCGAGCCGCTGGCCCGCGCCGTGGCCGATGCCGGCGGGCGCATCATCATCGACAACCAGACCGACACATTCGCGCAGGTCGCGGCCTCGGGCGGGGTGATCACGATCAACTCGTCCGTGGGGCTGCAGGCGTTCTTCCATGACCGGCCCGTGATCGTGCTGGGCCAGGCGTTCTTTGCCCAATCCGGCCTTGTCACCGTCGCCGACAGCGCCCGCGCCCTGCAAGATGCGCTGCACGCGCCCGAATCGCTGTCATTCGACCCGCAATTCCGGGCGCGTTTCATGAATTTTCTTGATGGGGAATATTATCCGCCGGCGGAATCGGGTGAAAATGACGCGTTAAGCGTCGATCCCGTTGCAATTGCGCATAAGTTGGCGCTCGCACGGGCGGCCATATAGGCGCACCCTCTTTCCACGGCGAATCGTATGCGATATGCACCGCGCCGTGTCTCAAGACAGTAGGAGAGCCAAAATGGGCTACAAAGTCGCCGTCGTCGGCGCCACGGGCAACGTGGGCCGCGAAATGCTGAACATCCTGGCTGAACGCCAGTTCCCGGTGGATGAACTCGCCGCTCTTGCCTCGCGCCGCTCGCTGGGTACCGAGGTCAGCTTTGGTGACAAGACCGTCAAGACCCAGGACCTGGAGCAGTTCGACTTTGCCGGATGGGATATCGCCCTGTTCGCAATCGGCTCGACCGCGACCAAGGAATATGCCCCCAAGGCCGCGGCCGCGGGCTGTGTGGTGATCGACAACTCGTCGCTCTATCGCTACGACCCCGAGATCCCGCTGATCGTGCCCGAGTGCAACGCCGACGCCATCGAGGGCTACAAGAACAAGAACATCATCGCGAACCCGAACTGCTCGACCGCGCAGATGGTTGTCGCACTGAAACCGCTGCATGAACGCGCCAAGATCAAGCGCGTCGTCGTGTCGACCTATCAGTCGGTGTCGGGCACCGGCAAAGAGGCCATCGACGAGCTGTGGAACCAGACCAAGGGCATGTATGTCCCCGGCCAAGAGGTCGAGCCGTCGGTTTACCCCAAGCAGATCGCCTTCAACGTCATTCCGCATATCGACGTCTTCATGGAAGACGGCACGACCAAGGAAGAATGGAAGATGGTCGTCGAAACCAAGAAGATCGTCGATCCGTCGATCAAGGTGACCGCGACCTGCGTGCGCGTGCCGGTGTTTGTCGGCCACTCCGAGGCGATCAACATCGAGTTCGAGGAATTCCTCGACGAGGATGAGGCCCGCGACATCCTGCGCGAGGCGCCCGGTGTCATGGTCGTCGACAAGCGCGAGGCCGGTGGCTATGTCACCCCCGTCGAATGCGTGGGCGATTACGCCACCTATATCAGCCGCATCCGCCAGGACAGCACCATCGACAACGGTCTGAACCTGTGGTGCGTGTCCGACAACCTGCGCAAGGGTGCCGCGCTGAACGCGGTGCAGATCGCCGAAGTGCTGGTCAACCGCGTGTTGTCGAAACGCTGATCGGGGTAACCCGAAAAATTCAGGGCGGCGCGGGGATGTCCCGGGCCGCCCTTTTCTTTTCAGTCTTCTACAGTCTTTCAGGCGTTGCTGAAGCGGCCCTTTTCGGCATCGTAAAACATCAGGTTGCCGGCACCGATATCCTGCCACAGCCCGTGCAGGCTCAGCGCGTCGGATTCGACCGCCTCGCGCACGAAGGGGAAGGTCATCAGGTTCTGCAGCGAGGTCAGAACTGCCTGCTGTTCCAGCGCTTTCAGCTGATCCTTGGGGTCGCTGACGGTGGCGGTGACGGTTTCATAGCCGGGGCGCAGGATGTCCATCCAACGGCCGATAAAGCTGGTCTTTTCCTCCAGCTCGGGCGCATTGCCCGAACACATGGCGTGACAGCCGGCAACGCCGCCACAGCTTGAATGGCCGATCACCAGCAGGTTGGCCACCTTAAGGTGGTTCACCGCATATTCGATCGCCGCCGAGGTGCCGTGGCGATCGCCATCGGGTTCATAAGGCGGCACAAGGTTGGCGATGTTCCGGTGAATAAAGATCTCACCCTGATCGGCGCCAAAGATCGCGGTCACGTTCACCCGGCTGTCGCAGCATGCGATCGCCATGGCGCGGGGCCGCTGGCCTTCGTCGGCAAGGCGACGATACCAGACCTTGTTGTCGGCATAGGTTGTGGCTTTCCAGCCGTGATATCGCTGCGCCAGATAGTTGGGCAGCGGGCGGGCATAAGAGATGTCATTGTTCGCGTGTGTCATGAGAGAATTCTAGCCGTATTTATCCCAAGTTTGAACGTTTTATCCGTTGCGCGAAAACGGTTTGTTGAGGCTGGCGCGCGACAATGGGGTCGGTGAGGGAAATGTGGTGGTGTGGAGGTCTTTGTGCAAGGGGTAAGTATCTTGCGGCGGGACGAACCGTTGTCGATGGACGCGGATCGTTTGGCCGGATTCTATATAGAAATGGGTGAGGCGCGGGCGCACCGCGCCCTGGGCCGCGCTGTGGCAGAGCTGGAAACCCTGCTGCTGCGGCTACGCGCGCACCATGGTGCCGCGGATGGCGGGGCGGAAATGGCCCGTACCGCGACGCGGATGCGCAACATTGCCGATCCGCTGGGCTTTGACAGCCTGGCGCGGGTGTCGGGTGATGTGGCCCTGCTGGCCCGCCGGGGTGATCCGGTCGCATTGGCGGCGGTAATGGCGCGGCTTGACCGGGTGATGCAGCGGACGCTGAAAATGGTGTGGGATCTGCGCGACCTTTCGGGCTGATCCCCGCTTGCGGGCGCGCGCAATCCCTCTAGTCTGGGCCAAAACCCACAGAGGAAAATCATGCCGCTTTGCTTTGCGCCCGACAGCGAAACCGCCCTGCCGCTTTATCTTGTCGCCCAGGACGGGCTTGACCACTGGCTGACCCAGCTGCCCGCTGCCCAGGCCGCCTGGCTGCGCGCCACGGGGTTTGACGCGGCGATCGGTGCGGTTGCGCTGTTGCCCGACGGGCAGGGCGGCATTGCCGGCGCGGTTGCGGGTTATGGCACAACTGATGCCCGCGCGCGCGGCCGGTTTCACCTGGCCGCCGCCCGGTCCCGGCTGCCCAAGGGCGACTGGCGGCTGGTCTCTGACCTGACCGGCGACGACCTCGCGCAAGAGGCGCTGGGCTGGCTGATGGCGGGCTATCGGTTCGATCGCTATCGCGGCCAATCTGCCCCCAAGGCCCATCTGGTTGCACCCGCGGGCGTTGATGCCGCGCGGCTGGAGATTCTGGCGGCGGGAGAGGCCCTGACCCGCGACCTGATCAACACTCCCGCCGCCGATATGGGCCCCGAGGCGCTGGAGGATGCGGTGTTTGCCCTCGCCGCGCAGCATGGCGCTCAGGTCTCGGCCATTCGCGGTGATGACCTGCTGGCCCAGAATTTCCCGATGATCCACGCCGTGGGCCGCGCCGCCGAGCAGGCCCCCCGCCTGCTGGACCTGCGCTGGGGCGATGCTGGCCCGCGCCTGACGCTGGTCGGCAAGGGCGTGTGTTTCGACACCGGCGGGCTGGACATTAAGCCGTCGTCGTCGATGCTGTTGATGAAAAAAGACATGGGCGGCGCGGCCACCGTGTTGGGGCTGGCGCATATGATTATGGCGCTGGGCCTGCCCGTGCGGCTGCGGGTGCTGATCCCGGCGGTCGAAAACGCGGTGGCCGGCAATGCCTTCCGGCCGGGCGATATCCTGACCTCGCGCCTGGGTAAGACGGTCGAGGTGAACAACACCGATGCCGAGGGCCGGCTGGTGCTGGCCGACGCGTTGACCCTTGCCAGCGAGGAAGACACCGACCTGATCGTTTCGATGGCCACGCTGACCGGCGCTGCGCGGGTTGCCGTGGGGCCTGATTTGGCGCCCTTTTATACCGATGACGACACGCTGGCCGCCGGGCTGACGCAGGCCGCGCCCACAGTGGCCGATCCGGTCTGGCGGATGCCGTTCCACATGCCCTACGAGGCCATGATCGAGCCGGGCATCGCCGATCTCGACAACGCGCCGTCGGGCGGATTTGCCGGGTCGATCACCGCCGCGCTGTTCCTGCGTCGGTTCACCCAGGGCGCGCCCTACGCCCATTTCGACATCTATGGCTGGGCGCCCAAACCCGCCCCCGCCCGCACCAAGGGCGGCACCGGGCAGGGCGCGCGGGCACTGTTGGCGGCGCTGTCGGATCGCTGGTCGCTATGAGCCATGATCCCCGCCTGACCCCCGCCAACGGCCAGACCGGCGGCACGCCCGCGCAGATCGGCGTCGCTGTGGCCGACCTGTGGCGCGCGCCCGACCGCGCCACTCGCGACCGGCAGCTGCAATGGGGCGAGCATGTGCAGGTGTTCGAGACCCGCGATGGCATGAGCTATGTCCAGGCCGCCCGCGATGGCTATGTCGGCTATGTCGAGGCCGACCTGCTGACCGCCCCCAATGACACGACGCACCGCGTGGCGGTGCCGGCCACGCATCTTTACCCGCGCCCCGATATCAAGGTGCCCGGCGCGATCTGGCTGGGATTCGGCGCGCGGCTGCGGGTGGTCTCGGCCAGCGGTAATTTTTTCGAGACCGACCAGGGGCATTTCGTGCCCAAGCCGCATCTACGCCCGCTGAACGCGCCCTTTGCCGACCCGGTGACGGTGGCGCAGATGCATTTCGGCGTGCCCTATCTTTGGGGCGGGAACAGCACGCTGGGCATTGACTGTTCCGGGCTGGTGCAGGCCGCGCTGCTGGCCTCGCGCATCGAATGCCCGGGCGACAGCGACCTGCAAGAGGCGGCGCTGGGCTCGGCCCTGCCGCAGGGCAGCGCGCCCTGTCGCGGCGATCTGTTGTTCTGGAAAGGCCACGTGGCCATGGCGGTGGATGATCAGACGCTGATCCATGCCAATGCCCATCACATGGCGGTGGCCTATGAGCCGATCGAAACCGCCATCGCCCGCATTGCGGATCAGGGCGGCGGGCCGGTCACAGCACATAAGCGGCTGTAAACGCGCGATTATTCGACGATACGGATCAGCTTTTTTTCCAGTACGCGCAGCACGGTTTTCAGGTCATGCCCGCGTTTCAGAATGCGCCCATCCATGCCGATCACCGAATACTGCCCCTGCCGGTCGCGCAGGCGCGGGCGCTTTTCGATGTTGTAAAGCGGATGCTCGGCCGCGCGGCGAAAAATCGAGAACACCGCCACCTCGCGCAGGAACGACATGCCGTAATCGCGCCATTCCCCCGCCGCGACCATCTGACCATATAGGGTCAGGATGATTCCCAATTCGTTTCGGTCAAAGCTGACCCTGTCGGTCAGGCCCTGCGCTGGAAACGATGTGGGCGGTTGCATGTTCATACTTAGAATCTGACGCCGAAGCGGTTTGAAATCAAGCGCTGCCCCCGTTTTGCCCCAAAAAGACCCCCGCAATTCCCCTTGCACGCCTCTGCGCAGCCCGGTTTGGGGGCGACAAAAGGGACATAGCATGAGAGCTAACCCGGTGCCGTGGATTAATAGCCCCCACCCAGCCCGCGGCACCGGGGTCATGCTGCAAGAGCCTCGCGTCCGGTTTTCCGGGGCGGGGCTTTTTCTTTTCCCCGCGGCGGGTCTGCGATAGCCTGCCTCAAACTGACAGGGAAACCGATGCGACGTACCATTCTGACATTCACTATCCTGATCGTTGCGGGGGCCGCTTATGGGCATTCCAACGTGCACAACCCGGTCGTGCAGGACCGTATGGAAAACATGATGCGGATCGCCGCCCAGATGAAACGCCTTGGCGAAATGGCCAAGGGGGCGGCGGATTTCGACCCTGAAATCGCCGCCGAGGCTGTTGCCCGCATCTCGGCCCGCGCCAGCGCCATCCCCGAGCGGTTTCAGGCCCCCGAAACCGACCCAAAATCCGAGGCCAAGCCCGATATCTGGGAAAACTGGCCCGATTTCACCGCCAAGGCAGATGAGCTGACCACGATCGCCACCTCGATCACGATCGAAAGCCAGGCGGATCTTGGCCCGGCCTTGTCGCGCCTGGGCGGCAGTTGCAAAGCCTGTCACACCAGCTATCGTGCCGAGCAGAACTAGGCCGGCCCTGACCGCAACCAATGCCGGGTGAGCAGTCCACGTAACCCGTGAAAAATAGGCTTATACATGTCCCTCAACGAACGCCCCTTGCTGGCGGTTCTGATCGATGCCGACAACATTCCGGCAAAGCATGCCGAGGCAATCCTCAACGAGATCACCGCGCTGGGCGAACCGGCCCTGCGGCGGGTCTATGGCGACTGGAAATCGCCGCAGCTGGGCGACTGGTCGGGCAAGGCCCGCGACCTGGGTCTGGTCACCCATCAGGAATCGGCCAATACCAAGGGCAAGAATGCCAGCGATATCGGCATGGTGATCGACGCGATGGATATTCTGCATACCGGTCGCTTTGACGGGTTCGTTCTGGTCTCGTCCGACAGCGATTTCACCCGCCTTGCCAGCCGTATTCGCGAACAGGGGCTGGTGGTCTACGGAATCGGAGAGGCAAAGACCCCCAACAGCGTGCGCGCGGTCTGCAACCGGTTCATCCTGATCGAGAACATCGTCGAAGACCCGGCGCCGGGCGACAAGGGCGCCGCGCCGGCGGGTTCGGGCAAGCAGTCTCCGGCCCAGGCTGTGCCGCTGATTTTGCGGGCGATGGACAAGCTGGAACAGGACGACGAATGGTATTCCCTGGCCGCGCTGGGCAAGGCGCTGATCGCTGAGACGCCGGATTTCGATACCCGTACCTACGGCCATAAAAAGCTAAAGGATCTGATGTCGGCGCTAAAGCGGTTCGAGATGCGCAGCACCGGTAACCACATTCAGGTGCGGCGGCGCGATTAACCCCGGTGGGTGCCGTAGCGGGCCATGAAGGTTGAGATCGCGCCGTCGATGACGCGGCGGATCTCGGACTCGGAAAACCGGGTCTGCACGCCAAAGATCACCTTGGGAAACAGATCCGCCCGGCACAGTTCGGTGAACTGGTCCGCTGCCAGGTCGAAATCGGTGATCGCCAGGTCGCCGCGCGCCGTGGCGTATTGCAGATAGGCGCTGATCTGCTCGCGGACATGGGCCGGGCCCGAGGCATAGAACATCTGCCCCAGCTCGGGGAAACGGTCGCTTTCGGCCACGCACAGCCGGTAAACGCCTTGCCCGAATGTCGACAGCAGGAACCCGATCATATGTTCGGCCGCGGTGCGCAGGGCGTGCTCTACCGGCGCTGCGGGGTCAAGCTGATCCAGCGCGCGGCGGGCCTGTCGTTGACATTCGCTGCGGGCCGCCTCGAGAAACAGCAGCCGCTTGTCGGGGAAATAGCTGTAAAGCGTGGCCTTCGACACACCGGCCGCGCGGGCGATGTCATCGACGCTGGCGCCCTCATAGCCGTCGCGCATGAACACCTCGCGCGCGCCGTCGAGAACCTGGTCGAATTTCCGACCTTTGCGAATCTGTTCGGCAAATGCTGCCATGGCGATCATCCCTTGATCGACCGATTATAAACTGATCAGTTCAGTTTCGGCAAGTTGCGACGGCATAACACCTTGATGCAGTCTGCACATGGCATAGGTTTGGGTCAGCACAGACAAGGCAGAAACCATGATTCCCGGTATCAGTTCCCGTCGCCGTTTTTCCGACCTGTCAGAGCAGGAGATCATCGCTCTGGCGATCTCGTCCGAGGAAGACGACGCGCGCATCTATCGCACCTATGCCGCGAACCTGCGCGCCGACTTTCCCGATTCCGCCAAGATCTTTGACGGCATGGCCGCCGAAGAGGACGAGCACCGCCACCGCCTGATCGATCTGCACGAGAAACGCTTTGGCCCGACCATCCCGCTGATCCGGCGCGAGCACGTGTCGGGGTTCTATCACCGTCGTCCGGTCTGGCTGGTGCAGAACCTTGGCCTTGATCGGATGCGCGACGAGGCAGAGGCGATGGAGCGCGCCGCCCAAAGGTTCTATGAGACCGCCGCCGCCCGCACCCAGGATGCCGACACGCGCAAGCTGTTGGGCGATCTGGCCGCGGCCGAGGCCGGCCATACCCGCGCCGCTGATAACCTGGTGCAAGAGCATCTGGACGACGACACGCGCGAGCAAGAGTCCCGCACCGCCCATCGCCAGTTCGTTCTGACCTGGGTGCAGCCGGGGCTGGCGGGGCTGATGGATGGCTCTGTCTCGACGCTGGCGCCGATCTTTGCGACCGCCTTTGCGACGCAAGATACCTGGACCACCTTCCTTGTGGGTCTGGCCGCGTCGGTGGGCGCGGGCATTTCCATGGGCTTTACCGAGGCCGCCTCGGATGACGGCGAGATCTCGGGCCGTGGCTCGCCCCTGAAACGCGGTATCGCTTCGGGCGTGATGACCGCCGTGGGTGGGCTGGGCCACGCGCTGCCCTATCTTATTCCGCATTTCTGGACGGCGACCAGCATCGCCATGATCGTGGTGTTCGTCGAGCTGTGGGCCATCGCCTGGATACAAAAGAAATACATGGATACGCCGTTCTGGCGCGCGGCCATGCAGGTGGTTCTGGGCGGCGCGCTGGTCTTTTCGGCGGGCGTTCTGATCGGCAGCGGCTAGATGCTGCCGGTTCTGCTGCAAACCCTGCCGTTCTTTGCGCTGATCGGGCTGGGCTATGGGGCCGGGCGCACGCGCTTTTTCAGCCCCGAGGCCAACGCCGCGCTGACGCGGTTCGTGTTCTATTTCGCGCTGTCGGCGATGCTGTTCCGGTTCTCGGCCAACCTGTCGCTGGCCGAGGTGCTGGATTGGGATTTCGTCGCCGCCTATGTGCTGGGCACGGGCGCGGTTTACCTGCTGGTGACGCTGGTGGCGCTGCTGCGCGGGCGCGGCGTGCAAGAGGCCGCGGTCGAGGCCCAGTGCGGCGTGGTCGGCAACGTGGGCTTTCTGGGCGTGCCGATGCTGGTGATGCTGCTGGGCGAGGCGGCGATCGGGCCGGTGATGCTGGTGCTGGCGGTCGATCTGATCGTGTTCGGCAGCCTGATCGTCATCTTGATCACCGGCGCGCGCGACGGGCGCATGTCGCTGGGCATTCTGCGCACGGTCGGGGGCGGGCTGATCCGCAACCCGATGATCGTGTCGATCGTGCTGGGGCTGGGCTGGTCGGCGGCGCGCCTGCCGATCCCGACCCCGATGAACGATTTCCTGGGCATCCTGGGCGCCGCCGCCACCCCCGGCGCGCTGTTTGCGATCGGAGGCTCGCTGGCCTCGAAATCGGCCGAACGCCTGGCCGTGGCCGGCTGGCTGTCGTTCGCGAAACTGGTGCTGCACCCGGCCGCCGTGGCGGTGACGGCGCTGATGCTGTTTCAGGTCGCGCCCTATGCTGCCGGGGTGATGATCGCGGCGGCGGCGCTGCCGGTGGCGGGCAATGTCTATATTCTGGCCCAGCATTACGGGGTTGCCCCGCAGCGGGTTTCCGCCTCTATTCTGCTGTCAACGCTGGCCAGTATCGTGACGGTATCGACGGTTGTGTGGCTGGTGGCGTAACAAAAACAGGGGAGAAACATGGAAGCTCTTTCGGAAAACAAATGCTTTGGCGGCACGCAGGGCGTCTATAAACACGCCTCCGACGCCTGTGGCGGTGATATGACCTTTGGCCTGTTCCTGCCGGCCGAGGCCGAACACGGCCCGGTTCCGGTCTTGTGGTATCTGTCGGGCCTGACCTGCACCCATGAAAACGCCATGACCAAGGCGGGCGCCCAGGCCTGGGCCGCCGAGCAGGGCATCGCGCTGGTTTTCCCCGACACCTCGCCGCGGGGCGAGGGCGTGGCCGATCACGACGATTACGATCTGGGGCAGGGTGCTGGGTTCTATGTGAACGCCACGCAAAAGCCCTGGGCCCCGCATTTCCGCATGTGGGATTACATCGCAGATGAGCTGCCCCGCGTGGTGATCAACAATTTCGCCGTGGACGAAGAACGACAGGCCATCACCGGCCATTCCATGGGTGGGCACGGCGCGCTGACCCTGGCCATGAACCTGCCGGGCCGGTTCGCCTCGGTGTCGGCCTTTTCGCCCATCGCCAACCCCACGCAATCGGATTGGGGCCGCAAGCAACTGGGCGCCTACCTGGGCGATGATACCGCCGCCTGGGCGCGTCACGACAGCAGCCTGCTGATGGCCGAGACCGGGTTCAACGGCCCGGTGCTGATTGATCAGGGCGCCAGCGACCAGTTCCTTGAACTGCTGCGCCCCGAGGCCCTGGCAAACGCCATGGCCGCCCGCCGCCAGGAGGGCACGTTCCGCATGCAAAAGGGCTATGATCACAGCTATTTCTTTGTGTCGTCGTTCATCGAAGATCACATCGCCTTTCATGCCGAGGCCCTTTACGGGTGATCTACGTCGATGCCGATGCCTGCCCCGTAAAGGCCGAGGTCGAGCGCGTGGCGACCCGTCGCCGCGTGCCCGTCCGCATGGTCGCGAACGGCGGGCTTCGGCCCTCGCCCAACCCGCTGATCGAGATGGTCTATGTGCCCGAAGGCCCCGATATCGCCGATATCTGGATCGCCGAGCGCGCCGGGCCGGGTGATGTGGTGGTCACCGGTGACATCCCGCTGGCCGCCAAATGCGTCGAGGCCGGCGCGCGGGTGCTGAAACATAACGGCGAGGCCCTGACCGCCGCCAACATCGGCAACGTGTTGGCGACACGCGACCTGATGGCCGACCTGCGCGCCGCCGATCCGTTTCGCCAGGGCGGCGGCAAGGCCTTCGCCAAGGCCGACCGCGCGCGCTTTCTGGATGCGCTGGAACGGATGCTGACATTCGCCGAACGGGACGTGACATGACCATCGAGGCGGTGATCTTTGACCTGGGCAACGTGCTGATCGAATGGCAGCCCGAACGCTATTACGACCGTGTCATAGGCCCCGATCGCCGTCGCGCCATGTTCGCCGAGGTCGACCTGCACGCCATGAACGACCGTGTCGATCGGGGCGGAGATTTCACGCAGGTGATTTATGACACCGCCGAAACCTACCCCCAGTGGCACGACGAAATCCGCATGTGGCGCGACAACTGGCTGGATCTGGCCAGCCCGGTGATCGACCATTCGGTGCACCTGTTGCGGGCGCTGCGGGCGCAGGGCGTGCCGGTGTTTTCGCTGACCAACCTTGGCAGCGGCACCCATGATTTCGCCCGCCCGCATTTCCCGTTTCTGGATGAATTCGACCGTGATTATGTCTCGGGCCGGATGGGTGTGATCAAGCCCGAACCGCGCATTTACGAGATGGTCGAACAGGATTGCGGCATCGCGCCGGAACGCCTGCTGTTCACCGATGACCGGGCCGACAACATCAACGCCGCCCGCGCGCGCGGCTGGCAGGTGCATCAGTTCACCGGCCCGCGGGGTTGGGCCGAACGGCTGGTGTCCGAGGGGTTGTTGACGGCGGCCCAGGCCGGGTTAGACGGCCAGTTCTGAGCGTTTCTCGCGCACCGGCAGATGCACGATGGCCGAGAACAGCCCGACACCGACGCCAACCCACCACACCAGCGTGTAATCGCCGTGGATGTCATACAGGCGCCCGCCCAGCCAGACGCCCAGAAAGCTGCCGATCTGGTGGCTGAGAAACACGATGCCGTAAAGCGTGCCCATGTAGCGCAGGCCGTAAATATGCGCGACCAGCCCGCTGGTCAGCGGCACCGTGGCCAGCCACAGCGCGCCCATGAACAGCGAAAAGATCAGAACCGAGGCTGGCGTGATCGGGAACGCGATGAACGCCGCCGCCACGATGGCCCGCGCCAGATAGATCAGCGCCAGCAGGTATTTCTTGGGGAACCGGCTGCCCAGCCAGCCGGCCGTGATCGTGCCCGCGATATTGGCCAAACCGATCAGCGCGATCGACGCCGCCCCCAGCGCCGAGGTGGTGCGAATACCCAGCCCGGCCAGTAGGCTGCCCGGGTCGATGGCGCTGCACATCTCGGTCACCATGGCGGGGAAATGCGCGGTGATGAAACCCAGCTGATAGCCGCACGAGAAAAAGCCCAGGAAGATCAGCGTATAGGACGGATCGCGAAACGCCTTGACCAGGATCTGGCCCAAGCTCTGTTCCAGCTCAGCGCGCGAGATGGGCGCCGGGCTGCGCATCAGCGGCAGCACCGCCAGCACCGCCAGAATGGCCACCGCAAAGATCAGGAACGTGCTTTGCCAGCCGATGGCCCGGATCAGATACTCGGCCAGCGGCGGGCCAAAGACCTGCCCGCCCGACCCGGCCGCCGTCGCGACCCCCAGGCTAAGCGACCGGTTCTCGTCGCTGGACGCACGCCCCACCACGGCCAGGATCACGCCAAAGCCGGTGCCCGCGACGCCAAAGCCCACAAGGAATTCCAGCATCTGGTGCTGTTCGGGCGTCACCGCCATCGAGGATAGCGCCAGGCCGACCGCATAGACCAGCGCCCCCAGGATGATCGCCCGCCGGTCGCCGAACCGTTCGGCAAAGGCGCCAAACAGCGGCTGGCCGATGCCCCAGGCGATATTCTGGATGGCGATGGCAAAGGAAAACTCGGCCCGCGGCCAGCCAAATTCATTGGCAACCGGGATCTGGAACACGCCGAAACTGGCCCTGATCGAGAAACTGACCAAGAGCACAGTGCAGCCGGCGATGAGCACCGGCGTGAGAATTGAGGCGCGCGTATCTTGCATGAACGGAATTCGTGCCCGCCAAGTGCCCTTGGGTCAAATCAATTTGCTTGATGTGACGCCCGGTCTTTTCTTATGGATAGAGCGCCGCAAGGAAGAATACATGGAAACGCTCCGACAGATTTACGATCACCGGGTCAGCTCTGGCGCCCTGCATGGTGACCCCGGCCAGCTGGCCGTTCTTGACCCCCTTGAACGCATCCGCGAGATGCTGGAACAGGGCCAGCCCGAGAAACGCGGGCTGTTTCGCCGCAAGGCCGCGCCGCAGGCGGTGCGGGGCCTTTACATGTGGGGCGGCGTCGGGCGCGGCAAGTCGATGCTGATGGATCTGTTCTATGATCACGTCGCCATCGAGGCCAAGCGCCGGGTGCATTTCCACGCCTTCATGCAAGAGGTGCACGCCAGCCTGCACAAGGTGCGCCAGTCGGGCCAACAGGACGCGCTGCGACAGGTGGCCGAACAGCTGGCCGGTTCGCTGAAACTGTTGTGTTTCGACGAAATGCAGATCACCGACATCACCGATGCGATGATCGTGGGGCGGCTGTTCGACATGATGTTCGCCCAGGGCGTCTGCGTCGTGACCACCTCGAACCGCGTGCCCGATGACCTGTATAAGGACGGCTTGCAGCGCGAGTTGTTCCTGCCTTTCATCGCCACGATCAAGGACCGGCTGGATGTGCATCACCTGGCCTCGCCCAACGATTACCGGCAAAACCGCCTGTCGGGGGCCGAGGTCTATTTCAGCCCCGCCGACGCCGCCGCCCGCGACGCCATGCAGGAAATCTGGGAGGATTTCACCGGTGGCACCGGCGCGCCGCTGGTGCTGCGAGTGCAGGGCCGCGATGTCGAGCTGCCGCAGTTTCACAACGGCGTCGCCCGCGCCCAGTTCTGGGATCTGTGCGGCAAGATGCTGGGCCCCGCCGATTACCTGGCCGTGGCCGATGCCGTGCGCGTGCTGATCCTGGAGAACATCCCGCGCCTCAGCCGCAACAATTTCAACGAGGCAAAACGCTTTGTCACGCTGATCGACGCGCTTTACGAGGCCAAGGTGCGGCTGATCTGTTCGGCCGCGGCCCAGCCCGAGATGCTCTATGCCGAGGGCGCAGGCGCGTTTGAATTCGAACGCACCGCCAGCCGCCTGCGCGAGATGCAGGACGTCAACTGGGGCAAGCAGGACTAGCCGTTTTCCTTAAGGATCTCGCCCGCCAGATACAGCGACCCGCAGATCAGAATGCGGGCGTTGGGCGCGGTCGCGGCAATATCGGCCACGGCCTGCGCGACGCTGTCGGCCTGAACCGCCTGCATGCCCACGGCACGGGCGGCGGCGGCGGTGTCGGCGGCGGGCAGCGTGGCGGGCGCGTTGGGGATCGACACGGCGTGCAGATCCTGCGCCAGCGCGGCCAGCGGGCGCAGATAGCCCGCGATATCCTTGGTGTTCAGCATCCCGCAAATCAGGTGCAACGGGCGCTCGGGAAGGCGGCCCAGGGCCTCGGCCAGGGCCAGGCCGGCGGCGGGGTTGTGCCCGCCATCCAGCCACAGCTCGGCCCGGCCTGCGGCGTCTACCAGCGGGCCGTGGCGCAGGCGCTGCATCCGGGCGGGCCATTCGGCGCGGGTGACGGCGGCCTCGCAGGCGTTTTCGTCAAACCCCAGCGCGCGCAGGGCGGCAATCGCGGCGCCCGCGTTCATCACCTGATGCGCGCCGATCAGGTTGGGCAGGGGCAGGTCCAGCAGCCCGGTTTCATCCTGATAGACCAGCCGCCCGCGTTCCTCATAGACATGCCAATGCTGCCCATAGGCCAGCAACGGCGCGCCCAGACGCGCGGCGCGGGCCTCGATCACATC
Source organism: Actibacterium sp. XHP0104 (assembly GCF_025751515.1). GTDB lineage: Bacteria > Pseudomonadota > Alphaproteobacteria > Rhodobacterales > Rhodobacteraceae > Actibacterium_D. The sequence goes on along the minus strand of NZ_JAOWLE010000003.1, from coordinate 70,455 downwards.
CAGCGCCGCGTCCTCTTGCGGGCCGACCACGCAGGGCACGCCGCGCTTGATGATCCCGGCCTTTTCCCCGGCGATGGCCTCAATCGTGTTGCCCAGGAACTGTTCATGGTCGATCGACACCGGGGTGATGATCGTCAGCGCCGGTTTTTCCACCACGTTGGTGGCGTCCAGCCGCCCGCCCAGCCCGACCTCTAGTAAGGTGTAATCGGCGGGGGTGCGGGCAAAGGCCAGCAGGGCGGCAACGGTGGTGATCTCGAAATAGGTGATGCCCTCGCCGCCATTGGCGCGTTCGCATTCGTCGAGGATCTCGGTCAGCGCCTCTTCGGAAATCAGATCGCCCGCCAGGCGGATGCGTTCGTGAAACCGTGCCAGATGCGGCGAGGTATAGGCATGCACGCGCTTGCCAGCCGATTCCAGCCCGGCGCGGATCATCGCCTGGGTGCTGCCCTTGCCGTTGGTGCCAGCGATATGAATGACCGGCGGCAGGGCGCGTTCGGGGTGATCCAGCGCAGCCAAAAGGCGCCAGACACGATCCAGCACCAGGTCGATGACCTTGGGATGAAGAGACATCATCCGATCAAGGATGATGTCGCTGCCTTGCGCGGTCACGGGGTTACTTGCCCGCCGGCTTGTCGGCGAGCTTGGCGTCCTCGGGGGCAGGCAGGCTGCCTTTGATAGCCGGCGGCAGGCCCATCATCATCCGCAGGATGGTGATCAGCTCGTCGCGCAGCTCGCCGCGCGGGGTCACGCGATCAAGCATGCCGTGATCCAGCAGGTATTCGGCGCGCTGGAACCCTTCGGGCAGCTTTTCGCGGATCGTCTGTTCGATGACGCGCGGGCCGGCAAAACAGATCAGCGCGTTGGGTTCCGAAATCTGCACGTCACCCAGCATCGCATAGGATGCCGTCACCCCGCCCGTGGTCGGGTGGGTCAGCACGACGATATAGGGCAGCCCCGCCTCTTTCAGCATCTCGACCGCCACGGTGGTGCGCGGCATTTGCATCAGCGACAGGATGCCTTCCTGCATACGGGCGCCGCCCGCGGCCGAGAACAGCACCAGAGGCCGGCCCAGTTTCACCGCGCGCTCGGCGGCGGCGATGATGGCGTTGCCGACATACATGCCCATCGAGCCGCCCATAAAGCGGAAATCCTGCGCGGCGGCCACGATCGGGGTCTCACCGATCTTGCCCTCGGCCACCAGCATGGCCTCGGCCTCGCCGGTGCCTTTCTGCGCGGCCTTCATGCGGTCGGGGTATTTCTTCTGATCCTTGAAATGCAGCGGGTCGGCGATCGGCTGAGGCACTTTGACCTCGGTAAAGATGCCGCCGTCGAACAGCGCATCAAAGCGCTCGCGCGGCGAGATCGGCATGTGATGCCCGCAGCTGGTGCAAACGTTGAGATTGTCGCTCAGCTCGCGGTGGAACAGCATGGTCCCGCATTCGTCGCATTTGGCCCACAGGTTCTCGGGCACTTCGCGGCGCGAGAACAGCGAGTTGATTTTCGGGCGAACGTAGTTGGAAATCCAGTTCATATGGCTTGGCCTGTCGCTTTGGTCTGCCCCGAGATAAGCCCCTGCGCAGCGAATTGCAATCTGACTAGCGTGTTACAACATGGCGCAAAATGCGCCAGATGATCAACATCATCACCACATCCACCGCCAGCGCGATCTGGATCGGCTCCGAATCGGCCAGCGTAAAGGGCGTGATGAACAGCGCCAGCCCCGAGATCGACCCCTGCATCGACACCACCAGCATGGCCATGACGTTATTGCAGAAATGCAGCCCCATCGCCGCGCCCAGCGATCCGGTCTGCTCGGTCAGGTCGGCCGCGATCAGGGCAAAGACCATGATCGCGATCAGAATGCCCCAGGCGTTGTTCCCGGCCTCGGGCGACCAGTGACCGGCGGTAAAGATCAGCGCCGGCAGCCCCATCCACACCCAGCGCGCCGCGAACCGCGCGGCCAGTTGCTGCTGTAGATAGCCGCGAAAGAGAATCTCTTCGGCCGAGGTCTGGATCAGCACCAGCGGCAGCGCCAGCGGCAGAAACCGCAGCCAGTCGCCCAGCGGCAGGTTCGGCAGCGGTTCAAAGAACTTCCACGTGGCCAGAAACCCCAGCGCCTGAAGCGGGATCAGAACCATCAGCACCTGGAAAAACCCGCGCGCCGTGTCGCCCGCCGGGCCGAACAGCGTGCCGGGATGGCGGGCGTGACAGGCCGGGGCCGCGATGATCGGGCCCAGCCCCATGCCGATGAATGTCAGCAGCAGGAAAATCACATGCCCCGGCGTCGCGCCCGTTGGCAGGCCCTGCAACCAGCCGAAATATTCGAACGGCCCGGTGATCGGGAACATCACCACCACCATCATCGCCACCACCGCCAGGTAGACGAACAGGATCAGCCCGATCCCCAGGAACAGCCGCCACAGCTGCGCGGTATGGCGGCTGGGGGCGACGAAGGCGGCGAATTCGGGTGTGCGCATGATCGGGTCCAGTGGGCTGTTTCCGGGCAGGCTAACGACAAGGGCGGCGGGCTTCAACGCATTGGCGGCAAACTGCTTGTGAACGCGCCGGGCGAGGGGTATCTCGGGGGCGGGCTGTATCGGGGGATGGCAGATGATCAACAGGCAAGCGAGGCGTCGAACGGGCATGCGCGCCCGACTGTCGCGTGGCCTGATCCTGACCGCCCTGGTGCCGGTTCTGGCGGGCTGCCTGCAAGGCGGCGTGTCGCAGCAGGCCACGCTGGGCCGCGGCGCGGTCGTGATCACCGCCCCGCAGGGCTATTGCGTCGACAATCGTGGCTCGGATGAAAGCTTTGTGCTGATGGCCAGCTGCGCCTCGGTGACGCGCAATGCCGACGCGCCCCGCCCTCTGGCCCCCGCGCTGCTGACCGTCACGGTCACGCCCCGCGGCCCCGGAGAGCCGCCGATCACCCAGCAGGTCGATCGCCTGTCAGCCTATTTCCGCTCGACCGAGGGCCGCGCCGCCCTGTCTCGCGGACAAGAGGCGGGCGACGTCCAGATCCTTAGCGCCCGGCTGCGGCAGGGCATGTTCGTGCTGCATGCCCGCGACAAGGCCTCGGCCGACAGCGCCGGGCCGGCCAATGACCAGTGGCGCGCGATCTTCAATGTCGACGAGTTCATCGTCTCGGCCAGCGTGACCGCGCTTGAGGGTCAGCCGATTTCCTCGGACGCGGGCGCCGCGACCCTGACCGCGCTGACCGAGCGCATTCGCCCCGCCGGTGCGGCCGGCAATTGACCCAACCCGTCTTTTGCGCATGATCGGATCAAAGCAGTGGGCCCGGTTGGCGTTTCGTCAAGACATGCAGGGCACAGTGGGGGCATCGGAACAGATGCCGGGATGAGGGCAGGATGGCAAACCAGATAGAGGTATTGGTTGACCGGCTGTTGCAGAAACGGGTTCTGCGGCGCTGGACCCGTGCGGCCGACCGCGCGGGCGACCTGCCGCTGCACCAGCTGCGCGGCCAGCGCGCCCGCGCCCGCGCCCTGCGCCGCCAGATCGACCGGCTGATCCATGTCGCCGATGCCCGGCTGACCCTGCCGATGATCGGCAGCAGCGTGGTGCGCCGCCCGATGGGGTCGGACTGGGCCTATCGCCCGCAACTATGGGCCGGGCCGCTGGACGCGCCGGGCGCTGCCGCCGTCGAGACCAAAACCGCCTTTGGCGACGAGGTGACGGTGTTTCACGACTGCGCCGTCAGCGAGCTGACCGTGCGCCAGGTGCGCAATACCCGCGAAACCGACCTGGCGCCCTTTGGCCTGCGGATGGACGTGTTCCGCTTTGACGGGTCATTCCTGTCGCTGGTCGTGGGCCTGCCGCAGGCGGGGGTGAACGGGCTGGGCCGGCGCCACGTGGTGCGGATGGACGCCATCGTCGAGATGGAAAAGCCGCTGGAAATCTTTGCCCGCCTCAACGTGCGCCACGGCCCCAACACCGAACAGATCGTGCGCGAGCTGCCGCTGAAGGCCCAAGAGGTATTCGTCGAATTCGACCTGGCCTATACCAAGCTGAACGAAAAGCGGGTCGAGGCGATGTGGGTCGATCTGATCTTTGAAGGCCCCGAAATGAACCAGGTGATCCTGCGCGATGTCACCTTTAGCCGCCGCCCGCGGGCCGAATTGTAGGGGGATGCCATGACTGCGATGGTGCTGACCAAAACCCAGATCCGCGCCGGCGTGTGGAACGGTGTGCTCGAGGTAACGCCGGCCGAAACCTCGGCCCCGCTGATCGAGGTGCTGCACCAGGATCGCCCGCTTGATCAGTTCTCGCTGACGCCCGACACCGCCCAGCCGGGGCGCTATCACCTGGCCGTGCCCATCCCGGCCGATCTGCTGAATGACGGGGTGCAGACATTCGTGATCCGTGAACCGGGCAGCGGCGCCACGCTGGATCACTTCACCATCGTCACCGGCGAGCCGCTCGAGGACGACATCCGCGCCGAGATGGACCTGCTGCGCGCCGAGCTGGACATGCTGAAACGCGCCTTTCGCCGTCATTGCCTGGAAACGATGTAGCCGCCTTACGCGACGTCGGGGCGTGACAAGCCGCATCCGCGCGGATCACATGCCCCGATGGAGGGCCACATGACCGACTACCCGCACCTGCTGCAACCGCTTGACCTGGGCTTTACCACGCTGAAAAACCGCGTGCTGATGGGGTCTATGCATACCGGGCTGGAAGAAACCCGCGACTGGAACCGGGTGGCCGAATTCTATGCCGCGCGGGCGCGGGGCGGGGCGGCGCTGATGGTGACGGGCGGCATGGCCCCCAACCCAGAGGGCGGCGTTTTTCCCGGCGCGGCGGGCCTTTATACCGCCGACGATATTGCCAACCACCGCATCGTCACCGAGCGCGTGCGCCGGCACGACGGCAAGATCGCGATGCAGATCCTGCACGCGGGCCGCTATGCCTATGGCCCCGATTGCGTGGCCCCCAGCGCGGTGAAATCGCCCATTTCGCCTTTTCCGCCCGTTGAATTGGACGAGGCCGGGATCGAGAAACAGATATCCGACATCGCCACCGCCGCCGCCCGCGCCCGCGAGGCCGGCTATGACGGGGTCGAGGTGATGGGCTCCGAGGGCTATTTCCTCAACCAGTTCCTGGTCACCCACACCAACCGCCGCACCGACCGCTGGGGCGGCAGCTATGAAAACCGGATGCGCCTGCCGCTAGAGGTGCTGCGCCGGGTACGCGCGGCGGTGGGCGATGATTTCATAGTCATCTACCGCCTGTCGATGATCGACCTTGTGCCCAATGGCTCGACCCATGCAGAGGTCGTGCAGCTGGCCCAAGAGGTCGAGCGCGCCGGCGCGACCATCATCAACACCGGCATCGGCTGGCACGAGGCCCGCATCCCCACCATCGCCACATCGGTGCCGCGCCGGGCCTTTGCCTGGGTCACGCAGAAACTGATGGGCAAGGTTGGCATCCCGGTGATTACCTCGAACCGGATCAACACGCCCGAGGTGGCAGAACAGGTGCTGGCCGAGGGCTGTGCCGACATGGTGTCGATGGCGCGCCCCTTTCTGGCCGATCCCGATTTCGTGGCCAAGGCCGCCCAGGGCCGCGCCGCGCAGATCGCGCCCTGCATCGCCTGCAATCAGGCCTGCCTTGATCACACCTTTGGCGGCAAGATCAGTACCTGCCTGGTCAACCCCCGCGCCTGTTACGAGACAGAGCTGCCCATAACCCCCGCCGCCACGCCGAAAACCATCGCCGTGGTGGGCGCCGGGCCCGCCGGCCTGTCGGCCGCGATCACCGCCGCGCGGCGCGGGCATGCCGTGACCTTGTTCGACCGTGACAGCCAGATCGGCGGCCAGCTGAACATGGCGCGCCGCATCCCCGGCAAAGAGGAATTCCACGGCCTAGTCGATTGGTTCGCCACGATGGTCGAGGCCTCTGGTGTGACCCTGCGACTGGGGGCCGAGGTCGGCGCCGATGACCTGACGGGCTTTGATGAGGTGATCGTTGCCACCGGCGTGATGCCTCGCGATCCGGGCATCGCGGGCCAAGATGGCCCCAATGTCGTCAGCTATATCGACGTGCTGCGCCACAAGGTGCCCGTGGGGCAGCGCGTGGTGATTATTGGGGCGGGCGGCATCGGGTTCGACGTGGCCGAATACCTGACCGAGGCCGGCAGCAGCCCGACGCTGTACCTGCCCGACTGGCTGCGCGAATGGGGCGTGGCAGACCCAGAGCGCCACCGCGGCGGCCTGGCGCCCGAGGGCCCGCAACCCGAACCGCCCGCCCGTCAGGTCACGCTGTTGCAGCGCAAGGCCGAACGCCCCGGCAAGGGCTTGGGCAAAACCACCGGCTGGATTCACCGCGCCACGCTACAAATGAAGGGCGTCACCATGAAGGGCGGCGTCAATTACGAACGCATTACCCCCGAGGGGTTGGAAATCAGCACCGGCGCGGCGCGCGAAAACCCGGCGTTGATCCCGGCGGACACGATCGTTCTATGCGCCGGACAACTGCCTGAACGCAGCCTTGCCGACGCGCTGATCGCGCGCGGGATCACCCCGCATGTGATCGGCGGCGCCGATGTCGCGGCCGAACTGGACGCCAAGCGCGCCATTGATCAGGGCACCCGATTGGCCGCGAAACTCTAGGAAAACGCACTATTTCCACGTTTCCCTAATCTGAACGATCCTGTGGAATACCCCAGTATTGTCGGCGCCTTTCCGCAATCTTGCCCGATTTCACCTGTTTGTTGGACCAAAGCAAGACGACTGCGCGAAGGGTTCATCATGGATCGACTGACGGAAATGGAAGCGTTTGCCACTGTGGTGGACCAAGGGGGATTCACGGATGCCGCCAAGAAAATGGGCATCTCGAAATCCGCTGTGTCCAAACACGTGTCCTCGCTGGAGGCTCGCCTGGGCGCGCGCCTGCTGAACCGCACCACGCGCCGCGTGTCGCCAACCGAGATCGGCCTGGCCTATTATGACCGGGCCCGCCGCGTGCTGAACGACGCGGGCGAGGCCGACGCCCTGGTCACGTCGATGCAATCGGCACCCTCGGGGCTGTTGCGCATCTCGGTCGCGACCGATTTCGGCGTGAACCACCTGTCACCGGTTCTGGGTCGTTTCCTACAGGAATTCCCCGATATCACCGTCAACATGGTGCTGAACAACCGCTATGTCGAACTGATCTCCGAAGGGTTTGACATGGCCATCCGCGTGGGCGAGCTGGAAGACAGCACCCTGCGCGCCCGCAAACTGACCGATACCACCAAGCGGATGATCGGCTCGCCCGAATATTTCGAGAAATTCGGCCGCCCGCAAAAGATCGACGATCTGAACGAGCACAAGCTGCTGCATTACTCTAACCAGGCCAGCGGCAACGTGTGGAAGATCACCTCGCCGTCGGGCGAAAAGCGCCAGGTGCGCACCGCCGGCTGGCTGACGGTCAATGACGGCCAGTCGCTGCTGAACGCCGCGATTGCCGGTCTGGGCATCGCCTATCTGCCCAGCTTCCTGTTCCGCGATGCGCTGGAACAGGGCCTGGTTCAAGACGCCATCCCCGACCTGCCGGTCGAGACCCTGGGCATCTACGCGGTCTACCCGCCGGGCCGGTTCACCCAGCCCAAGGTGCGCGCCTTTATCGACTTTCTCGTCGCCAGCTTTGCCGACAGGGACCCCGAGAAATTCTGAACGACCAAACGTGTGTGTGACTACTGGGTCGAGGTGAGAATCACTTCGACCCTTCTGTTTTGGGTGCGCCCGTCATCGGTCAGGTTGCTGGCCAATGGCGCCAGAAAACCCACGCCGCGCGCCTCGATCTGCTCGGCCGGAACGGCCAGCGCCAGGATCAGATGTTCGCGCACCGCCTCGGCCCGCTTTTCCGACAGGGCGATATTTTTCTCCAGCGCGCCTTCGGCATCGGTATGACCGACCAGCGTGATCTTGCGGTCAGGATTGTCCAGCAGATACTCGGCCAGCGCCGACAGCGACACGAATTCATCATCGATCAGGGTCGATGACCCGGTTTCAAAGCTGAGATCGGCCAGAACCGCGCGGCCCTGGTTTTCCAGCTCGGCTGCAATCGCCTCGGGCTCTGCCGGCAATTCGGTCACCGGCGGATTCTTGGTCGAGGCGGCAAACAGCGTCGCACCCTCGGCGCCGGGGGTGCCAACGCGGGTGATCTGCACGAAGCCCCGCGCGCTGGAACGGCTGATCATCAGGCTGATATATTCGGGGGCCTCGTCGCCCATGCGTTGGGCCGACAGAAACCGGTAATCGCCCAGATCGACATGCATCTCGGGCTCGGGCAGCACATCGGTCGCATAGCGGAAATCGAACCCGCCGCAGGCATCGGTTTCGCATTCGAACAGAATCTCGAAACCGGCCTCGGTCAGCTGGTCGCGCAGCGGGGTCAGCAGTTGCAGCGTCGTCGCACCGGGGCTGCGATAGGTCCAGGCCTGGCGCAGCACCTCGCCCTCGGCCCAGATCGTCTGGATCTCGGCGCCGTCCCACGGGCCGATGGGCAGGCGATAGCTGGCCAGCGGCTCGGACTGTTCGGCCGCGCGCACCGCATGGGCGGGCAATTCCAGCATTCCGGCCGGCGCCATTGCCGGCATCAGCGCCGCCATGGCGGCCGTCAGGGTCATTTCACGCAACATCTTCATCTCTGTGCTCCGTGACACGTCGCGACAGGCGCATTTGGGGCCCGCGCGTCCGGCAAGTTAGGCTGTTCCTGGCAGATTGAAGAGAAGAATTGGTTAAAGCCCGACCGCTGCTGCATCATCCACAGATCCAGCGCCATCAATGGGGCTTTGCCATCCGTCAACTGCTAGGGCCTCGTTACGGCTGTTATTTCCTGTAGTGGTAGTGTCCCACAACACGCATTCCAAGGGAAGTACACAGCGTACAGGCCGGTTCGTTCGATTGCAGAACCAGCGCCACCAGCGTCTCGGCCCCATTTTCTTGGGCCCAGAAAGCCGCGTGACGCAGGATATTGACGGCGGTTCCTTGCCGACGCTGCTCTGGCGTGACCTCAAGTGCATGAAGCATGGCGGTTTTTTCGTGAATCGCGGCGAATGTCACGCCCGAGGCGCGGTCGCGCACGCGGCCCAGAACGGCGGTTTTGGGGCCGGCGACGCGTTGCATCACGGCCATGCGCTCGGGGCCGATCTTGCCCTCGGCCCACAGCTCTTCGATGATGTGCAGGGGCGGCCAGATGTCGAAGGCCGAGACCGGCGGCGGGCGCTGGGTCGCGATTTCGCTCACGGGCGCGGAATAGATCGCGACCGGATCATGCAGGCCATAGCCCGCCTGGGCCAGAGCGGCGTCCAGGTCCTCTTGCCCGTCCTGCACCATGAACAAGGGCTCTTGTCCCAGCGCGCGCATCGCGGCCTCGGCCGTGGCGATGTCATCGGCGTTGACCGGCCCGGTCGCGGTGGCAGCCGACACGCGCTGTCCGCCACCCTGGCCGTCGCGAATGACCCAGGGGCCGATACGGTCGAAACGGGCGGCGGGCCAGGTTGCGTCGATGATGTCGTAGATGCTCATGCGGTGTCTCCGGGGAAATGCGCGGCCAGCCGGGTGGCTGCGCTGTCGATGCGGGCGGCATCATGGCCGCGGATCACGATATTGGCGCCATAGGCCCCGTCGCGCACGAACGGATAGGATCCGAACGACAGATCGGGAAAGGCCTCGGCCAGGTCGGACAGGGGGGTGGCGATCTCGCCCTCGCCGCGGTTGATGCGCAGGGTCTGGCTAAGCAGCGGCGCGCCGCCCGTCAGCGTCGGCATGACCGAGGCCACCATCGCCTGAAAAATGTTCGGCACCCCGGCCATCACATGCACATTGCCAAGGGTGAACCCCGGCGCGACCGAGATCGGGTTGTCGATCAGCGTGGCCCCGTCGGGGATGCGCGCCATGCGCTGGCGAGCGGCGTTGAATTCCTGCCCGGTGCGGGCGTAATGCGCGGCCAGCAGGGCGCGCGCGTCGTCGCGGATGCCGATCGGCACGCCAAAGGCGGCGGCGATGGCCTCGGCGGTGATGTCGTCATGGGTGGGGCCGATCCCGCCCGATGTGAACACCGTATCATGGGCCGCGCGCAGCGCATTCACCGCGTCGATGATCGCCTGCCGGTCATCCGATACGATCCGCACCTCTTTCAGCATGATCCCGTGCTTGGTCAGCTCGCCCGCCAGGAAATGCATATTGGCATCGCGCGTGCGGCCCGACAGGATTTCATCCCCGATCACAAGCATGGCGGCGGTAGGGTTCGGCATGGTGCGCTCCTTGAGGTGGCTCCAATCACGGTATAGGTCCGGGGCATGCGCTTTCAAACCCCTCTTGTGCCCGGTCGGCTGATCCGTCGCTATAAACGTTTTCTGGCCGATATCCGGCTGGAGGATGGCCGCGAGGTCACCGCCCATTGCGCCAATCCCGGCTCGATGATGGGGCTGGCCGACCCCGACATGCGTGTCTGGGTCGAGCCGAATGATGATCCGAAGAAAAAGCTGAAATTCGGCTGGCGGCTGGTCGATCATGAAAACGGCCATTTCACCGGGGTCGATACATCGGTGCCCAACCGCGCCCTGCGCGCCGCGTTGCAGGCGGGCGAGGTGGCCGAACTGTCGGCCTATCGCGCCATCCGCCCCGAGGTGAAATACGGAGCCAACAGCCGGATCGACTTTCTGCTGACCCAGCCCGGCCTGCCCGACACCTATGTCGAGGTCAAAAGCGTGACCCTGCGCCGCGAGGGCGACCTGGCCGAGTTCCCCGACAGCGTGACCGCCCGCGGGGCGAAACACCTGGCCGAGCTGGCCGAGATGCACGCCCAGGGCCATCGCGCGGTGATGCTGTTTCTGGTGCAGCGCACCGATTGCGCCCGCGTGGCCGTGGCCTCTGATATCGACCCGACCTATGCCGCAGCCTGTGACGCGGCCCGTGCGGCGGGGGTGGAAATGCTGGCCTATGACACCCGAATTTCCCCCGACGGCATCGACCTGGGCCATGCCTTGCCCGTGGTGCATGGCCGCTGAGACTGGCAAACCCCGGAAAATCGCAGTATCTAGGCTGCAAATCGAATGGAGACTGCGTTGGAAGACACTGCGCGCGGCCGCCTGACCAAGGACGGCATCAGAATTTACGAACCCGGTGATTTTGCGGGGATGCACGCGGCGGGCCGTCTGGCAGCCCAGATCCTTGACGAAATCTCGGACCATGTGTTCCCCGGTCAGAATACCGCCGAGATCGACCGGATCATCACCCAAAAGGTCGAAGAGGCCGGCGCGAAATCGGCCACGATCGGCTACAAGGGCTATCAGCACGCCAGCTGCATCAGCGTGAACCATGTCGTCTGCCACGGCATTCCCGGCGATAAAAAGCTGAAGGACGGCGATATCCTGAACATCGACGTGACCGTCATCGTCGATGGCTGGTTCGGCGACACCAGCCGCATGTATGTGGCTGGCAAACTGCCCCGCAAGGCCGAGCGGCTGATCCAGGTCACCCATGACGCGCTGTTCAAGGGCATCGAGGCCGTCAAGCCCGGCAACACCTTTGGCGATATCGGCTATGCCATCCAATCCTATGTCGAAAGCCACCGTATGAGCGTGGTGCGCGATTTCTGCGGCCACGGTCTGGGCCGCGTCTTCCACGCCCCGCCCAACGTGCTGCACTATGGCCGCGCGGGCACCGGTCCGGTGCTGGAAGAGGGCATGTTCTTTACCATCGAACCGATGGTGAACCTGGGCCGCCCCGAGACCAAGGTGCTGGCCGATGACTGGACAGCCGTCACCCGCGACAAATCGCTGAGTGCACAATTCGAACATTCCGTGGGCGTCACGGCAGACGGGGTCGAGATCTTCACCCTCTCGCCCGCCGACCGGTTCCACCCGACCTGGGTCGAGTGATCACCAGTTGCACGCCTCGCGCAGGGGTGTGATCGCGGTCTCCAGCCCTGAGATGTCGAATTCGGCGTCCATCGCGCTTTCGGAATGCGGGGTGGCGCGCAGATACAGACGATCATGCCCCAGCAAGGTTTTGATGAACGGGATCGCGCTGCCACCCGACCACAGGCCAAGCGCTTCGTTGTTGTTGGATTCTGTCAGGCGCTTGGACTGAACCGGATCTTTGTCCAGCCGGTAGGTGACCGTGCCGTGCTGGTAATCCGACATGAAATGCCCGCCGAAATGAAACCAGATGCTGGTTGTGTTTTCACGGCAGGCAATCAGCAGGCTGAACCGCGTATCGCGACCGAAACGGCCGCGGTTGGTTTCCAGCGCTTCGTTCAGCAAGATCACGTTGGTGCTGTCATCCAGCGGCGAAGTCTTGATCGACGTTACCCAGCGCGGGTTGACCGCGGGGGCGGGGGGCGTGGCCTGAGGGGTGTTGGGCGCGTCCACAGGGGTGTTGGGCGTGGCCTCGACAGCCGGGAATAACGCATCAAAACAGGCCAGCCGGTCGGCATTTGCCGTGATGGCGGCACAGGTTTCGGGCGTGTCGGCCATTGCGGGGGCTGCCAGTATGCAGGCCAAGCCCAGCGCGCGAAGGGTGATCGATAGGGTTCTGCTCATGACACCATCCTTGTTGATGGCGCCATTCACCCAATGGCTGTGCCGGGTGTCAAGCTTCTACCCCGGCGCGCAGGATCGAAATCCGCGTGTCGCCGTATTTGCGCTGATCCAGCAGGGTGACGCCCTCGGGCGGGATGATCTCGGCGCTGTCTTCCCAGACGATCAATGCCTCGGGCGCGATCCAGACGCCAGCCATTGCCGCGGCTAGCGCCCGTTCGCCCAGCCCCTTGCCATAGGGCGGATCCAGAAAGATCAGATCGAACGGCGCGGCGGTGCACTCGCCCAGCTTGGTCGCGTCGCGGCGAAATACCTTGGTCACGCCCATGGCGCGGCATTTTTCCACGTTCTCGCGGATCAGGGCGCGGGCCTTGCCGCCGTCATCGACAAAGGTCACATGCGCCGCGCCGCGCGACAGGGCCTCTAGCCCCAGCGCGCCCGTGCCGGCAAACAGGTCCAGCACCCGCGCGTCGGTGATCGGATCACCATAGCCGCCGTTGACCAGCAGGTTGAACAGGCTTTCGCGCACGCGGTCGGTGGTTGGGCGCAGATGCGCGCCCGGATCGCCCTTGCCGACCGAGGCCAGCGCCATGCCCTTGAACTGCCCCGAGATAATCCTCATCGCTTCATTACCGCCATCAGGTTGGTGGCGGGGTCGGCGGCCTCGTCTGGGGTGATCGCGCCGCCGGTTTCCAGCATGCGCTTGGCCACCATATAGGCGCGGGGTTCGTTCATGGCATCGACGGCCAACAGGCGGTCGCCCGCGAAATACCAGTGGCTGACCGCGCCGTCCTTGTCGCCCGGGCGCACCACCACGCGGTCATAGCCGGTGTTGAGCCCCGCGATTTGCAGTTTCACGTCATATTGGTCTGACCAGAACCACGGAAACGGCTGATAGTCGCGCCCGACGCCCAGCATGTTCTCGGCCACGCATTCGGCCTGGTCGATGGCGTTCTGCACGCTTTCCAGCCGGATGCGCCCGCCGCGATAGGGGAAGGATGCGCAATCGCCCGCCGCCCAGATCGCCGGGTCCGAGGTGCGGCCCTGCGCATCGACCGCGATGCCGTTTTCCAGCACCAGCCCCGCCGCCTGCGCCAGCCCGGTAGCGGGCGTGATGCCGACCCCGACGATCACGAAATCGGTTTCCAGCTTGCAGCCATTGGTCAGAACCGCGCCGTCGACGCGGCCCTCTCCGGTCAGGCGGGTCAGGCCCACGCCCTCGCGCAGGTCGACGCCATGGGCGCGGTGAAGGTCGCGGAAATAGGCGCTGGTCTCGGGCGCGGCGACCCGTTGCAGGATGCGGTCGGCCATTTCCACCAGCGTGACCTTGAGGCCCAGCTTGGCCGCCACGGCCGCGGCCTCTAGCCCGATATAGCCGCCCCCCACGATCAGAACCCGCGCGCCGGCCGTAAAACGCGGCGCCATCGCATCGACATCGGCCAGCGTGCGCACCACATGCACCCCATCCAGCGCGCCGCCAATGCCGGCGGGCAGGTGCCGCGCATCCGATCCGGTGGTCAGGGCCAGTTGGTCATAGCCAATGACCTGATCGCCAACCGTCACGGTCTTGGCCGCGCGGTCGATCGCGGTGACGGGCTGACCGGTGATCAGGCGAATGTCATGCTCGGCATAAAACGCCTCGGGCCGCAGATAGAGCCGCTCTGCCCCGATCTCGCCCAGCAGGTATTTCTTGGACAAGGGCGGGCGCTGATAGGGCGGGGCGGTTTCGGCGCCGATCAGGGTTATCGCGCCCTCATGGCCCTGCGCCCGCAGTTTTGCCACCAGCGACAGCCCGGCCTGACCGGCCCCGATCACCACGATATGATCCATATTCCCGTCCTCGCTTATTTCGCCTCTGGCGCGGCGCGCGCTAACTGTTCACACTGGACCTACGCGAACAGAATGGAAGGATGCAACATGACACTAGAGGTAGGCGCAACCCTGCCCGATGCCAACATGGTGACGCTGGGCGCCAATGGCCCCGAAACCGTGGACCTGGCCGACAAGCTGAAGGGCCGCAAGGTGGTGCTGTTCGCACTGCCCGGGGCCTATACCGGGCCGTGCTCGACGATCCACCTGCCCAGTTTCATCAAGGTGATGGGTCAGCTGCGCGACAAGGGTGTGGACGAGGTGATCTGCGTTGCGGTCAACGACCCGTTCACCCTGGCCGCCTGGGGCAAGGATACCGGTGCGACCGAGGCCGGGATCACCCTCTTGGGCGATGCCGACGGCAGTTTCACCAAGACGCTGGGCATGGATTTCACCGCCCCGCACCTGGGGCTGATCGGGCGGTCGAACCGCTATGCGCTGGTGCTGGAAGACGGCGTGATCACCGCCGCCAAGGTCGATGATCCGGGCGTGTGCGACATCTCGACCGGCGAACACCTGCTGGCCGCGATGTAACGAAAAAGGCCGGGCCATGGCGGCCCGGCCTTTGATCTTAGCCCTCTTGGCGGATCATGATCTGCGTCGGGAAGGGAATATCGACACCGGTCTTGTCGAACGCCTCTTTCACGGCGCGGGTCAGGTCGAATTTCATGTCCCAGTAGTCATCCTTTTTACACCAGACGCGAACGGTGAAATCGACCGAGCTGTCGCCCAGGTTCGACACTTTGATGAACGGTTGCGGGTCACCCAGCGCGCGGGGCTCGGCCGCGATGCAGTCGCGGATCGCCTGTTCGGCCACTTGCAGGTTCGACCCGTAGGACACGCCGAACAGCATGTCGCAGCGGCGCGTGTCATTGTACGAATAGTTGGTGATCGGCGCGCCCCAGATATCGCCATTAGGCACGATGATCTGGATGTTGTCGGGGGTGGTCAGCTCGGTAAAGAACAGGTTGATCGTGGCCACGGTGCCGGTTTCCCCGCCCGCGATCACATAGTCACCCAGCTTGAACGGCCGAAAGCCCACCAGCATGACGCCCGCCGCCAGGTTCGCCAAAGTGCCCTGCAAGGCCAGGCCAACGGCCAGACCCGCCGCACCGATCAGCGCCACCAGCGAGGTGGTCTCGATGCCGAAACGGTTGAGGATAAAGATGGCGGCAATCGCCAGCACGGTATATTTCGCCAGGCTGCCCAGAAACGCCATCAGCGTGGTGTCGAAACGTTTATGCTTTTTGGGCAGGTTGGTGATGCGCCTGCGCACCCGGCCGCTAAGCCAGAGCGCCACGATCAGAATAAGGACAGCCGTCACCAGATTCAGGCCCAGCTGGATCACCCAAGGCAGGTTCTCTTTGATCAGAACCTCGACCTCGGCAATGCTCAGTTCCATGATATCTCGTCCATCTTTCTTGCAAGTTCAGTGTCTTTCGCCGTCAATCCGCCGGCGTCATGCGTTGTCAGCGAGACCGATACACGGTTGTAGACATTTGTCCAATCGGGATGGTGGTTCATCTGCTCTGCAACCAGCGCAACCCTTGTCATCCAGCCAAAGGCCGAGGCGAAATCGGCAAAGCGATAGGTCTTGGTGATCGCGGTGCCGGCGTCGTTCAGCGCCCAGCCCGCGGCTAATAGCGGCTCAATCCCTTTCATCTAACCCTCCTGCGGCTTTCCTGAACGGGCCATAGCCGGTCAGGATCTCGATATCCTCGCCCACGGCGGCCCGTTCGGCGATCAGGTAGCGGTCGACCGCATCCGCAAAGCTCGGATCGCCGATCCAGTGCAGCGAATGGGTTTCCACCGGCATATAGCCCCGCGCCAGCTTGTGATCGCCCTGCGCGCCCGCCTCGACCCGCGCCAGCCCATGGGTGATGGCATGGTCGATGGCCTGATAATAGCACGCCTCGAAATGCAGGCAGGGGTGATCCTGGGTGGCGCCCCAATAGCGCCCGAACAGCGCGTCGCGGCCGATGAAATTCAGCGCCCCGGCAATGGGCGTGCCGTCGCGCTCGGCCAGAACCAGCAGCATGTCGTCGCGCATCGTGGCATGGGCGATGTCGAAGAACACCCGCGTCAAATAGGGCGAGCCCCATTTGCGCGCGCCCGTGTCCTGGTAGAAGCGCCAGAAATGGTCCCAGTGGTGCGGCTTGATCTGGTCGCCGGTCAGGGCGTGGATCGTGCCGCCAAAGCCCTGCGCGGTGGCGCGTTCCTTACGGATGGTCTTGCGTTTGCGCGAGGACAGCGCCGCCAGAAAGGCGTCGAAATCGGCGTAGCCGTCGTTGAACCAGTGATACTGCTGTCCGATCCGGTGCATCAGGCCCATCGCCTGGCCCGCCTCGGACTCGGGTGCGGAACAGAATGTCAGATGCAGCGATGACAGCCCGTTATTGGCCGCCAGTTGCACCGCGCCCTGCATCAGCGCGGCCTGCCCGGTGACCTCGAACCCGGGCCGCGTCAGCAACCGGCGCCCCGGCACGGGGGTGAAGGGCACGGCGATTTGCAGCTTGGGGTAATAGCGCCCGCCCGCGCGTTCATAGGCATGGGCCCAGTTGTGATCGAACACATATTCGCCCTGGCTGTGCGATTTCAGATAGGCCGGGGCGACGCCGATGACCTGGCCACCGGCCCGCGCCACCAGGTGCTGCGGCTGCCAGCCGGTGCCGGGGCCAACCGATCCGCTTTGCTCAAGCGCGCTGAGAAACCGATAGGTGGTGAACGGATCAAACGCCCGCCCGCCCTCTGCCACCTCGGGGCAGGCGCAGGCGTCCCAATCCTGCGCCGCGATGGCGGACAGGCCGGATATCGCGGTCAGTTCAACCTCGGTCTGCATGGCGCCCCGTTCCGTTTCCTGTTCAATAGATGGCCCCGGCCCCGGCGGGGTCAAGCGGCGGGCAGCGGGGCAAGATAGCCCTCGAAGGTGATGTTGTCGGCGATCTGGCGGGCGCGGGCCTCTTGCCGGGGCGATTTCACCGTCCAGCACAGCACCGGCACGCCGCGCGCTTTCAGCGCCTGAACCGGGGCCGAGTTCAGCGCGGTAAACCGGTGGCTGATGAAACTGGCCCCCACCGCGTCGAAATCGGGAATGGCGCGCAGGCGCTTGCGCACGGGGGCGGGCAGGCTGGGCCAGTTGCGCCGACGAAAGGCACAGGTCGTCAGCCCGCAAGGCCGCTCGGGCACCAACTGCGCCAGCCGCGCCACCGAATGCGGGTTGAACGACATCACCGCCACATCGCCGCCATAGCCTGCCAGCGCCTGGGCGGTCGCATCTTCCAGCGTGCCGATATCGGGGCCCATCGCGCCATCCTGGTCTTTCAGCTCCAGCAGCACCGGCACCCGGCCATCGACCTGCGCCAAGACCTGTGCCAGCGTCGGAATTCCGGCCTGCCCGCCCAGCAGCGGGATCTGCCCCAGCTGATCGGCGCTCATGGCGTTCACCGCGCCCTCGCGCCCGGTCAGGCGCTTGAGGTCGTAATCGTGAAACACCATCGCCACCCCGTCGGACGAGGGTTGCAGGTCGATCTCGATACCATAGCCCGCGCGGATCGCGGCCTCGATCGCTTCGGTCGAGTTTTCCGGCCGCCCCCGCGCCAGGTCATGCAGTGCACGATGGGCCAGCGGCAGGTGCAGGAACGCGGGCGGCAGCGGCGTCATTTGATGAGAAACACCCCGTCGATCTCGACCGCGACGCCAAAGGGCAGCGATGCCGCGCTGACCGCCGCGCGGGCGTGGCGGCCCTTGTCGCCCAGGGCCTCGACCAGGAAATCCGAGGCGCCGTTGACCACCTTGGGCTGGTCGCCGAAATCGGGGGTCGAATTGACAAAAGCGGTCAGTTTAACCACCTTTTCCAGCCGGTCGAGATCGCCCCCGCAGGCGGCCTTGACCTGGGCCAGCAGCGCGATCGCGCATTGTCGCGCGGCGGCTGTGCCCTGTTCGATGGTCGCATCGGCACCCAGCTTGCCGATCATAAACGCGCCATCGGCCATGGGGATCTGCCCCGACACATGCACCATGTTTCCGACCACCACATAGGGCACGTAATTCGCCGCCGGTGCCGGCGCGGCGGGCAATTGAACGCCAAGTTCTGCAAGGCGGGTTTCGATCTGTCCAGGCATGAGTGATCTCCGTTTTCGGTTCGCCACAGGCTAGCCTTGCCCGCGCCGCTGGGAAACTGAAAAGCGCATGTCACCGCAAGGCCACAAACATCTGCCATCAAATTGTCGTGCTATGGGCTTCTGCGCGAGTTTCACTATGGTATGCGAATCCGGAACCTAAAGTTGAGATTGCCCTTGTTTTCTGTCGCCCGGCCCATGCCCCGCCCGTTTCGTCTTGTCGCGATTACGCTTGCGTTCGCGGCCCTGGCGGCCTGTTCGGCCAAGACGCCCGGCGGGATCAACGACCCGCATGAACAGCAAAACCGCCAGGTGCACGCCTTTAACGCCGGGCTGGACCGGATGCTGATGCGGCCCACTTCGCATGCCTATGGGTCGATCCTGCCCCAGCCGGTGCGCACGGGCGTCGGCAATTTCGCCTCGAACCTGTCGCTGCCGGGCGTGATCGTGAACGACCTGTTGCAGCTTAATATCAAGGACGCGCTGTCCAATACCGGCCGTTTCGCCTTCAACACCGTTGTGGGCGTGGGCGGTGTGCTGGACCCGGCCACCCATATCGGCCTGGCCGAACGCCCCACCGATTTCGGCGAAACCCTGCATGTCTGGGGCGTGGGCGAGGGCGACTATATGGAACTGCCGGTCCTTGGCCCCTCGACCGAGCGCGATACCGTCGGCAAGGTCGTCGATTTCGTCATCAGCCCGACCCGCCTGCTGTTGAACAGCCCCGAGCGCGAATACGCCCTGGGCATTCAGTTCAGCGCCAAGCTGGGCCAGCGCTACCGCTTTACCGATACGGTTGATTCCATTCTTTACGACAGCGCCGATAGCTATGCGCAGGCGCGGCTCCTATATCTACAGAACCGTCGCTTTCAGTTGAACGGTCAGGAAGACCTGACCTATGCCGACCCCTATGGCGACCCGTATGATGATGCCTATGCCGACCCGTATGAGGACCCCTATGCCCAGTAACCTGTCACGTCGTTTTGTTCTCACGGCCGCCGCTGCTGCGGCGCTGGCCCCGGCCCTGCCGGCGCAGGCGCTGACCACCAGCCAGGCCTCGGCTCTGATCGACCGGGTGATCGCCGACATCAATGCCGTCATCAACTCCGGCAAGAGCGAAGCCGTCATGATCCGCGAATTCGAGCGCATCTTTACCACCTATGCCGACGTGCCGATCATTGCGCGCTCGGCGCTGGGGGTGGCGGCGCGCAGCGCGTCCTCGGCCCAGCTGAACCGTTTCACCGAGGCCTTCCGCGGCTACATGGCCCGCAAATACGGCAAACGCTTCCGCGAATTCATCGGCGGCCGCCTCGAGGTCAAGGGCGCCAAGCCGGTCAAAAGCTTCTACGAAGTGAAAACCACGGCCTTCCTGCAGGGTCATTCGCCCTTTGAAGTGACGTTCCTGGTCTCTGACAAAAGCGGTCGCGACCTGTTCTTCAACATGCTGATCGAAGGCGTGAACATGCTGGCGACCGAGCGCACCGAAATCGGCGCCATGCTCGATCGCAACCGTGGCAATGTCGACGCGCTGATCAGCGACCTGCAAAGCGCCGGTTAACCGCCGCCCAGAATCGAGCGCAGCACGCCGCGCAGCAGGTCTTCGTCACGTTCCTTGCGACGCTTCCGGCGTTCCTCGCGCTTGACCTTGCGCTGTTCCTCTTGGGTGAGGATCGGCGGGGCCACGGGCACGTCCATCGGCAGGGCGCGGGCGGGCACGCCCTCGTGCACGCGCACCATGGTTTCACGCCAGATATCGGCGGGCAGCCCGCCGCCGGTCACGCCCGTCAGCGGCGTGTTGTCGTCATAGCCCATCCACACACCGACCACGTAGTCGGCGGTGAACCCGATGAACCACGCATCGCGCGCGGCCTGGGTGGTACCGGTCTTGCCGGCGGCCGGACGGTCGGGCAGGCGGGCGCGCTGGCCCGAGCCGCGCTCGATCACCTGGGTCATCATATAGGTCAGGCTGCGGGCCGCGCGTTCGCTGATGACGCGTTCGCCCATGCCGCCTTCCTGGCCCATCAGCGGCGTGTCATCGCCCTGCAGGCGCAGCTCTGTCAGCCCATAGGGGCGAACGCTGAGGCCGCCGTTCAGGATGCCGGCATAGGCGCCGGTCATCTCGATCAGGGTCGATTCCGACGTGCCCAGCGCCAGCGCCGGACCCACGGCCAGATCGCTTTCGATGCCGAAATCGGCGGCGATCTTGCGCACATTCTCGCGGCCCACCGATTCAGACACGCGGATCGCCGGAATGTTGAACGACTGCGCCAGCGCGGTGGTCAGGGTGACGCGCCCGTGGAACTTGTTGTCATAGTTGCGCGGCGTGTAGGGGCCCGATCCGGGCACGTGAATGGTGATCGGTTCGTCAACCACGGTGGCGTTGGGCGTAAAGCCCAGGTCCAGCGCGGCGGCATAGACGAACGGCTTGAAGGACGACCCGGTCTGGCGCAGAGCCATCGTCGCGCGGTTGAACGCGCCCGACACCTTGGTCTGGCGCCCGCCGACCATGGCGCGCACGGCGCCGTCCGACGACATCACCACGATCGCGGCCTGCGCTTTCGATCCCTCGCTGACCTTGGTGTCAAAGATATGCGCCAGCGCGTCCTCGGCCGCGGTCTGGATGCGCGGATCGAAGGTGGTGCGGATGATCACGTCCTCGGTCGTGTCGCGGGTCAGGAAGGACGGGCCGTCCTCCATCACCCAATCGGCAAAATAGCCACCCGCCCGCGCGGCGGCGGCCTCGGACAGCTCGGCCGGGTTGGCGCGGGCGTTGCGGGCCTCAGCGGCCGAGAGATAGCCCTGATCCTCCATCAGCCCGACGATCAGATTGGCGCGATCTTGCGCGCGTTTCAGGTTGCTGGTCGGCGCATAGGTCGACGGCGCCTTGAGCAGCCCCGCCAGCATCGCTGCCTCCGAGGCGCTTACCTCATTGGCGGACTTGCCGAAATAGCGCTGGCTGGCGGCCTCGAACCCGCGCGCGCCGGCGCCCAGATAGGCGCGGTTGAGATAGATCGTCAGGATCTCGTTCTTGCTGTAGCGCGCCTCCATCGCCATCGCATAGATCGCCTCCTTGATCTTGCGTTGCAGCGTGGTGCGGCGGCAGTCGGCCTCGTAATCGGTTTCCGATTTCCACGTGTCGGCATCATAGGGCACGCCCAGGCACAACAGTTTCGCGGTCTGCTGGGTGATGGTCGAACCGCCATTGCCCGACAGCGGCCCGCGGCCTTCGCTCAGGTTGATGCGGACGGCGCTGGCGATGCCGCGCGGGCTGATGCCGAAATGGCGGTAGAACCGTTTGTCCTCGGTCGCGACCACGGCCTCGCGCAGCACGGGGGCGACGGTGTTGGCGTTGATCTGGCCGCCGAATTGATCGCCGCGCCAGGCGAAAACCTCGCCCGAACGGTCCAACAGCGTCACCGATCCGCGGGTGCGACCGTCAACCAGTTCGCTGACCGGCGGCAGGCTGGCGGCGAAATAGCCGACCGACAGCGCAATGAGAATCACCACCACAAGGCCGACTCGCCAGGCGGCCGTCCAGATCATGCCGGCAATCCTGCCCAGCAGGCGGCGCAGCCACCCGAGCGGCCCCTTGGGTGGGGCCTTGCGCGGTGAACGCCTTGTTTTCCTGGGTCTCGCGGGCTTCGCGGCGGGCTTTGCGGCCGGTCGTTTTGTGCGCTTGTCAGCAACAAGAGGAGGCCTGCGCCCGTTCGAACTACCCATGTGTCTACCGTTTATGACTGCTCTTTTTGAAATGCATAACGAATTTGAGGCCGGATGTTTAGGCGGGGAATGCCCCAAGCGGGCTTTCGCCAACTGCCCTAATATTGGGCGCGCGCCGTCATTTGTGCAAATTTTGTGCAAGAGTTCAGGATTCAGGCGGGTCGGACCCCCGCCGCTTTCTTGTGCTGCACCTGCGAAATAGCCCTTCCTTACGTCATGCAATCCCCGCAGGACGTCCTGCCAAACGGAAGGGAAACGACGTGAAACTGATCATTGCAGCAATCAAGCCGTTCAAGCTGGAGGAGGTCCGCGAAGCTCTGACCGCCATCGGAGTGCGCGGCATGATGGTGACCGAGATCAAGGGCTTTGGCTCGCAGTCGGGTCACACCGAAATCTATCGCGGCGCGGAATATGCCGTGAATTTTGTCCCCAAGGTCAAGCTGGAAGTCGTGGTGCCCGCCACCATGGCCGACCAGGTGATCGACACCATCGCCAGCACCGCCAAGACCGGCAAGATCGGCGACGGCAAGATCTTTGCGCTGGATGTCAGCCAGGCCATGCGCGTGCGGACCGGCGAAACCAACGAAGACGCGATCTGAGCAGATATCCGAGAAAGGACGACTGAGATGAACCCCTACAAAATCCTTGGCATCGGCGCGGCTCTGGCCACCATCGCGATGCCGGCCCTTGCCCAAGAGGCCGATATGACGCCGCCCACCGGCGAGATCGGCTATATCTTTACCACCTTCATGTTCCTCGTGGCCGGTTTCCTGGTCATGTGGATGGCCGCGGGCTTTGCCATGCTCGAGGCCGGCCTGGTGCGCCAAAAGAACGTCACCATGCAGCTGATGAAGAACGTCGCGCTGTTTTCGATCGCGGGGCTGATGTATTACCTCGTCGGCTATAACCTGATGTATCCCGGCGACGGCTGGACCATTCCCAACGTGCTGGGCGCCTTTGGCACCGCCGCGATGGAGCCGGTCGGCCTGGCCGATACCGAAACCGATCTGACCTATGCGTCGGTGGGGTCGGACTTCTTCTTCCAGCTGATGTTCTGTGCCACCACGGCATCGATCGTGTCGGGCACCCTGGCCGAGCGGATCAAGCTGTGGCCCTTCCTGATCTTCACCGTCGTGCTGACCGGCCTGATCTACCCGATCCAGGCATCGTGGAAATGGGGCGGTGGCTTTCTGGACGCGAATTTCGGCTTTCTTGATTTCGCCGGGTCGACCGTTGTGCACTCGGTCGGTGGCTGGGCGGCCCTGGCTGGCGCTCTGATCCTTGGCCCGCGTCTGGGCAAATACAAGGATGGCCGCGTGCATCCGATGCCGGGTTCGAACCTGACGCTCGCCACGCTGGGCACGTTCATCCTGTGGCTGGGCTGGTTCGGCTTCAACGGCGGTTCGCAGCTTTACATGGATACCGCGTCGAACGTGTCGGACATCAGCCGCATCTTTGCCAACACCAACACGGCCGCCGCCGGTGGCGCCCTGACCGCGCTGATCCTGACGCAGCTGCTGTATAAAAAGCCGGATATCACCATGGTGCTGAACGGCGCGCTGGCGGGTCTGGTCTCGATCACCGCCGAGCCGCTGACGCCCACCCTTGGGTCGGCCACGCTGATCGGTGCCGTGGGCGGCGGGCTGGTCGTGTTCGTCGTGCCGCTGCTGGACAAGCTGCGCATCGATGACGTGGTCGGCGCCATCCCGGTGCACCTGGTCTGCGGCATCTGGGGCACTTTCGCGGTGGTCTTTACCAACGGCGACGCCACCGTGTCGGGCCAGCTGATCTCGATCGCGATTGTCGGTGCCTTTACCTTCGTCGTGTCGGGTGCGCTGTGGTTCATCCTCAAGGCCACCGTGGGGATCCGCGTCGGCGAAGAGGAAGAGATCAACGGTCTCGACATGGCCGAGCTGGGCATGGAGGCCTATCCCGAATTCTCGAAAGGCTGACACCCTTCCTGTCGGTTCGAGACAAACTGCCCGGGCGTTCGCGCCCGGGTTTTTTCATGTTTGGTGAATGGGGTTAAAGGCCCGCGTCCAACATCGCCCGCGCCAGCACCGGCACGCTGGCCTCGGTCAGGCCGGCCAGGTTGATCCGGCTGTCGCCCAGCATATAGATGCCATGCACATCGCGCATCTGGGCCACCTGTTCGGGGTTGGCCCCCAGCCGCGAGAACATGCCGCGATGCTGCGCCAGAAAGCCGAACCTGTCCGACCCGCTGCGCGCGCGCAGCTCGTCGGCCAGGCGGGCGCGGATGTCGGTCATGCCGCTGCGGATCTGCTCCAGCTCGGCCATCCAGTCGGCGCGCAGCTCGTCGCTGTCCAGCACCATCGTCACCAGCCGCGCCCCGTGGTCGGGGGGAAAGCTGTAGGTGATGCGATTCAGGTTGGTCAGGTTGCCCTGCACCAGGTCCCGGTCGGCCTCGGCGCCCAGCGCCATCAGGATGCCCGTGCGCTCGCGGTACAGGCCGAAATTCTTGGAGCAGCTCGCCGCGATCAGAACCTCGGGGCAGGTGTCGACCAGCAGGCGGGTGGCGGCGGCATCCTGATCCAGCCCGTCGCCAAAGCCCTGATAGGCCAGATCCACCATCGGCAGCGCCCCGCGGTCACGCAGCAATGCGGCCACCTCGGCCCATTGCGGCAGCGTCGGGTTGGCGCCGGTCGGGTTGTGGCAGCAGCCGTGCATCAGCACCACGTCGCCGGGTTCGACCGCGCCCAGATCGCGCATCATCGCGTCGAAATCAATGGCGCGGGTCTCGGGGTCGAAATAGGTGTATTCGCGGCCCGTCAGCCCCAGATGCCGCACCATCACCGGGTGGTTGGCCCATGTGGGCGACGACATCCAGACGCGGGTTTCCGGGTTCAGGCGGCGCAGCAGTTGCAGCGCGATATTGATCGCGCTGGTGCCGCCCACGGTCGCGGCGGCGGCCAAGCGATGCAGCGGCGCGCCCTCGCCCAGGATCAGCCGCGCCATGGCCCGGTGAAACCCGGCGTCGCCCGCCATGGTGGTATAGGTTTTCGTGGTCTCGGCCTGCCACAGCAGGCGCTCGGCCTCTTTGATGGCGCGCATCACCGGGGTTTCGCCGGCAGCGTTGCGATAGACGCCGACGCCCAGGTCGGTCTTGTCGTCGCGCGGGTCGGCGCGGAACTGTTCCATCAGATGCAGGATGGCGTCGGGGGCCTGCGGGGGCAGGGTTGTCAGGCGCGGGCTCATCCCTTGGCCACTTTCAGATCGCCGAACATGCCCCATTCGGCCCACGACCCGTCATAGAGCGCATGATTGGGCTGGCCCATCCGTTCCAGCGCAAGGCTAAGCATCGCCGCCGTCACCCCCGACCCGCAGGTGGTGATCGCGGGCTTGGAGATATCCACCCCGGCCTCGGCAAAGACGGATTTCAGCGCCTCGACAGGCTTCATCGTGCCATCGCCGTTCAGCAAGGTGCTGAAGGGCACGTTCTTGGAATTCGGAATATGGCCCGAGCGCAGGCCGGGGCGGGGTTCCTCGACCTCGCCGCGAAAGCGATCGGCGGGGCGGGCGTCGATGATTTCGTAATCGCCCAGCTTTGACGCCGCCGCCACCTGGGTCACATCCTTGATCAGGTTGGCCTGGCGACGCACGGTCATATGCCGGTCGCGCACCATCGGCGGCATGTCGTCGACCGGGCGGCCCTCGGCCTGCCATTTCGGGAAGCCGCCATCCAGAACGGCAATGTCGCGATGCCCCATCAGACGGAAGGTCCACCACACCCGCGCCGCCGAAAACAGCCCGGCGCCGTCATAGACCACCACCTGGTGCCCGTCGCCCACGCCCATGGCGCGCATGCGGCTCATGAATTTCTCGACCGGGGGGGCCATATGCGGCAGGTCCGACCGCAGATCGGCGATTTCGTCGATATCAAAGAACCGGGCGCCGGGGATGTGCGCGGCGCTGTATTCGGCGCGCGGATCGCGGTTCATGGCGGGCATGTACCACGAGGCGTCGATGACCCGCAGATCGGGGTCGTTCAGATGCGCGGCCAACCAGTCGGTGGAAACAAGCGTGGTAGGATCGTCTTTAAGCATCGGGGCCTCCGGCAGCGTGTTCCAGAATTCTTAGAACGCGATATGGCCTGAGGCAAGGCCGGGGCCGGGTTTCCGGCCCCAAGACCCGTTCATTACTTGGCCAGCATGTTGCGGATCAGGCCGATCACCGCCAGCAAAACGCCACCGCCAACGCCGCCCGAGACCACCTGGCCGATGATGCCCGCAAGATCCATGCCGCCGCCGGCCATGCCGCCCGCGCCGATCATGGCCAACAGCTGGCCCCCCAGGCCGCCACCCAGAATGCCCGCGATCGAGTTGATCAGCGTGCCCTGGTTCAGTTGCTTGATCAGGCCACCGGCCACGTTGCCGCCAATGGCGCCGGAAATCAGGCTGATGATAAGTTCCATGTCATTTCCCCTAAATGGGTCCGGCAGGCCCGGACATGGCAAAGTATGGGCGATGGGGGCGGTAGGCAGCAGGGGAGTGTTGGGGCGCTATTCCCCGTGGCGCAGCAGGCGCTGTTTCTGACGGTTCCAGTCGCGCTTGGCCTCGGTTTCGCGCTTGTCCTGGGTTTTCTTGCCCTTGGCGATGCCGATCTTCAGTTTCACGATGCCCTTGTGGTTGAAGTACATCACCAGCGGCACAAGGGTCATGCCCTGACGCTGGGTGGCATTCCACAGGCGCGCCATTTCTTTACGCGACACCAACAGCTTGCGCTTGCGGCGTTCCTCGTGGCCCCAGGTCTTGGCCTGTTCATAGGGCGCGATATAGCCGTTGATCAGCCACAGCTCGCCATCTTCGACGCTGGCATAGCTGTCGGCGATGTTGCTGCCGCCCTGACGCAGAGATTTCACCTCGGACCCAAGCAGCATGACCCCGCATTCGAGGTCATCCTCGATTGCATAGTCATAACGCGCCCGCCGGTTTTCGGCGATCACCTTGTAGTTGGGGTCTGTCTTCGGTTTGGCCATGGTGGCGTCAATATAGGAACACGGCCCCGAGTGTCCATCGGGGCCGGTTGATATTAATTGTTCGGATCAGGTTTTGCTGATGGCGTTGCCGCCATCGGCCAGCAGCGCGGCTCCGGTGACAAAACTGGAATGGTCCGAGGCCAGGAACAGCGCGGCCTTTGCGATCTCTTGCGGGGTGGCCGTGCGTTTCAGGGCGTGCATGTTCCGAACAAACTCTCTGACCTCGGGGTCATCGCCGAATTCGGTTGCCATCGGGGTGTCGGTGGCGCCGGGCAACAGGGCGTTGGCGCGGATGCCGGCGGCGCCGTGTTCCACTGCGATCACCTTTGCCAGCCCGATTACCCCCGCCTTTGACGTGGCATAGGCGGCCAGCCCCGGCATGCCCAGCTCCGGCCCGACAAAACTAGAGGTAAAGATGATCGACCCGCCCCCGCGCCGCGTCATCGCCGGTATCTGTGCCCGGGCGCCGTAAAAGGCCGATGTCAGGTTCGTTTGAATGACCTGGTCCCAGTCGTCATCGCCGATATCCGGCACGGGCGCCATCTGGCCCAGCGTTCCCGCGTTGTTGAACGCAATATCCAGCCCGCCATATTCGGACAGTGCCAGGTCGACCAGGGCCTGTGCATAATCGGGGTCGCTCACATCCCCGGCCAGGGTCACGGCCTGGCCGTTGCGTTGCGCGATCTGCGCTGCGATCTTGTCCAGTTCGGCCCCGCGCCGTGCGCCCAGAACCAGCTTGCCGCCCTCTGATGCAAACTCAAGCGCCGCCGCGGCCCCGATTCCACTGCTGGCCCCGGTGATGATGGCTACCTTGTTGTCCAACTGCATGTGCGTTTCTCCTTTTGCGCTGAATGCAAAAGGGAAACTAGTGACCTGAGCGCAGGGCACAGCCCGGATCATGCGCTTTGTTGACCCGGTTCTTGCGGTGAATGGCCGTATCTTGGCACCGGAGCGTTGCGGATGAAAAAGGCGGCAGAGGAAACCCCTGCCGCCTTTTCGATCAACTCATGCTGTCGCCGGGTCAGATCAGGCCGGCATGGGCCATGGCGGCGTCGATCCGGGCGGCGGTGGCATCGGTCACCGGCAGCAGCGGCGAGCGCACGCTGTTCTCGATCCGGCCCAGACGCGACAGCGCGTATTTCGCGCCCGCGACGCCCGGCTCGGTAAAGATCGCGATATGCAGCGGCATCAGGCGATCCTGGATTTCCAGCGCCTTGGCATAATCGCCCGCAGCCGTCGCCGCCTGCAACGCAGCGCACAACGCCGGCGCCACGTTCGCCGTGACCGAGATGCAGCCCACGCCGCCCTGGGCGTTGAACCCGTGCGCGGTCGCGTCTTCGCCCGACACTTGCAGGAAGTCGGGCCCGCAGGTGATGCGCTGCTGGCAAACGCGGGCCAGATCGCCGGTGGCGTCTTTCACGCCGATGATGCGCGGCAGCTTGGCCAGCTCGCCCATGGTGGCGGGCGTCATGTCGACGGCGGACCGGCCGGGGATGTTGTAGATCACGATCGGCAGATCACAGCATTCATGCGCGGCGGTGAAATGCGCGATTATCCCGGCCTGGGTCGGCTTGTTGTAATAGGGCGTGACGATCAGCGCCGCATCGGCACCCACCGAATGGGCGTGCTGCATCAGCTGGATCGTCTCGGCGGTGTTGTTCGACCCCGCACCGGCAATCACCGGCACACGGCCCGCGGCGGCGGTGACCACGGTTTCGACAACGGCCTCGTGCTCTTCGTGGCTCAGCGTCGGGCTTTCGCCGGTGGTGCCCACGGGCACCAGGCCGGTTGACCCTTCCTGGATCTGCCACTCGACGAGCTGTTTAAGCGCGTCGTGATCCACTTGGCCGTTCTTGAACGGCGTCACCAGGGCTGGAATGGACCCTCTGATCATGACACGCTTCCTCCGTATTAGGGGTTTTGGGCTGAGTCGCCCGGCTGTAAACGCGGCGGAACCTAGCCGCACCAGCGTCGGTTGCCAAGTTTGTGTGTTGAGCCTGTTATGCCGAAGTGACAAATTTGGCAAACCTTCCCTTCTGGATTGAATCATGCGGCTAGGACTGGGCGTTATCACGGGTGTGTTTGTTGGGCTGATGGCCGTGGGGTCATTGGCGGCGGAACCGGCATTGGTTTCGGTCATGCAGGCCGTGCGCGCCGATGAGTGGGATCGCGCCCGCACCATGGCCCGTGCCCAGGGCCCGGTGGTGCAGGATATCGTCACCTGGCGCGCCCTGCGCGCGGGCGAGGGCAGCTTTGCCGACTATCTCGATTTCCTGGCCCGCAACGGCGACTGGCCGGGCCTTGACCGCGTCCGCGCCGAGGGCGAGGGCCAGATCCCCGGCAATGCCGCCCCCGCGGATGTGCTGCGCCTGTTCACCGATACGCGCCCTGTAACGGGCATCGGCGGCGTGCGCCTGGCGCAGGCCTATGCCGCGCTGGGGCGCGATGCGGATGCGCAGGCGCAGGCGGCGCTGACCTGGGCCAGCCTGCCCTTGTCCGATGCCGCCATGGCCGAGCTGCTGGCCCAGTTCGGGCCGCATCTGGCGCCGTTGCATGAAACCCGGCTGGACATGATGCTGTGGCAAGGCAACGAAAGCGCGTCGCGGCAAATGCTGCGCCTCGTTGGCCCCGGCTGGCGGGCGCTGGCCGAGGCGCGGATTGCTCTGCGGGCCGACAAGCCGGGGGTTGACGGTCTGATCGCGGCGGTGCCCGCGCAACTGGCCGACCATCCGGGCCTGGCCTATGAACGATTCCTGTGGCGCCTTCGCAAGGGCCGCACTGACGAGGCCGCGCAGATGCTCGACGAACGCAGCATCGGCTCGCGCGCGCTGGGCATGCCCGACAGATGGGCCACGCGGCGTCACGATCTGGCCCATGCGCTGTTGCGCGAGGGCAAGCCCGACATCGCCTATCGCCTGTCCGCCAATCACTACCTCGCCGAGGGCGCCACCTATGCCGAACTGGAATGGCTGGCCGGGTTTATCGCGCTGCGCTCTTTCGGTGAGGCCGAGGTCGCGCTGAGCCATTTCCAGCGGCTCGAGGCGGCCGTCGCCTCGCCCATCAGCCTGTCGCGCGCCGGCTACTGGCAGGGCCGCGCGCTGGAAACGCTGGGCCGCTGGGACGAGGCCCAGACCGCCTATCGCCGCGCCGCCCAGCACCAGACCGCGTTTTATGGCCAGCTTGCCGCCGAAAAGGCCGGCCTGCCGATGGAGGCCACGCTGATCGGCACCGAGGCCTATGCCGACTGGCAGGGCGCGCCCTTTGCGGGGTCGGATGTGCTGAAGGCGGCGCTTTTGTTCTCGCAGGCGGGTGAACGCAACCTGTCGGAATGGTTCCTGACCCATCTGGCCGAAACGCTGGCGCCGCAGGATCAGGCCCGGCTGGCCGGGCTGGCCCTGCGGATCGACGAGCCCCATATCGCGCTGCGCATCGCCAAGGTCGCAGCCGGGCAGGGCACCGTTCTTCCCCGCGCCTATTTCCCGCTGACCGACCTGGCCCAGATCGGCCACCCGGTGCCCGACGAACTGGTGCTGTCGATCGCGCGGCGCGAAAGCGAGTTCGACCCCGCCGTCACCAGCGGCGCGGGCGCGCGCGGGCTGATGCAGCTGATGCCCCGCACCGCCGAGGCCATGGCGCGCGAGGTCGGCGTGTCATATTCCGCCGGGCGGCTGCTGACCGATCCGGGCTATAACGCCCGTCTGGGTGGCGCCTATCTGGCCCATCTGACCCAGGAATTCGGCCATAACTATGTGCTGGTCGCCGCCGCCTATAACGCCGGGCCCAGCCGCGCGCGGCGGTGGATCTCGGAAATGGGCGATCCGCGTTCGGCGGGGGTGGATGTGGTCGATTGGATCGAGATGATCCCCTTTGACGAAACCCGCAATTACGTGATGCGGGTGACGGAATCGCTGGCCGTCTATCGCGCACGCCTGTCGGGGCGCACCGTGCCGATCACCCTGTCGCGCGACCTCAAGGCACGTTAATCGCGCCGGCCTACGGTCATGTGACGCTTGCGGCCAAAGCCGGGGCGGCGCTCGACTGTCAGGCCGGCATCACTCAGCGCCCGCCGCACATGGCCCGCCGCCGTATAGGTCGCCAGCGTGCCGCCCGGCGCGGTGTGGCGCGCCACCTCGGCCATCAGATCGGGCGCCCACAGCTCGGGGTTCTTGGCGGGGGAAAACCCGTCCAGAAACCACGCATCGGCCTGCCCGGCCCATTGCGGCAGGGTCTCGCGCGCATCCCCGATGATGACCTCGACCCGCAGCGGCCCCAGATCGAACGCCCGCTGCCCCGCGCCCCAGGCGGCCAGGAACGGGCCGGCGATGGCGCGGGCCTGCGGAAAGGCGGCCAGCGCGCGCTCTACCTCATCCGCCTGCATCGGGAAGGCCTCGAAGCTGGTGAAATGCAGGGGGGCGTCACATCCCGCCTCGGCCCAGCACAGCGCGGCGGCCAGCATGTTCAGCCCGGTGCCGAACCCCAGCTCGGCGATGTGAAAGCCGGGCCGGAACCGCGCGGGCAGGTCATTGCCATCCAGAAACACATGCCGCGTTTCCGCCAGCCCGTTATCCAGCGAGAAATACGGATCGTCGAATTGGGTCGAAACCGGGATCACGCCGTCGCGCCATTCCAGCCGCGCCTTCTGGTCAGAGCTCATGCGATGCCTTACACCCCTTGGGAAACTGGCGCGAAAATGGGGAAAGGCGCGGAAAATGGCAACGGTCGATGTCACCATTCGCGGCGCGGGGGCGTTCGGCCTGTCGGTGGGCTATGCCATCGCCCGGCGCGGCGCACGCGTGCGGGTGGTCGAGCCCCGCCGCGTCGGCGCCGGATCAAGCGGCGGCATCGTCGGCGCGCTGGCCCCGCACACGCCCGAGCGCTGGAACGACAAAAAAGCGTTTCAGTTCGACAGCCTGATCATGGCATCCGAGTTCTGGGCCGATGTGGCGCAGGTCTCGGGGCGATCGCCCGGCTATGGCCGCACCGGGCGGCTGCAACCGGTGGCCGATGACCGCGCGCTGACCCTTGCGCAAGAGCGGGCCGAACAGGCCGGTGATCTGTGGCAGGGCAAGGCCATTTGGGAACTGCGCCCGGCATCCGATTTCGGCGATTGGGCGCCGCCCAGCCCCAGCGGCATGGTGATCCATGACACGCTGACCGGGCGGCTGCACCCAGCGCAGGCCTGCGCGGCGCTGGCGGCGGGCATCTCCGCGCTGGGCGGCGAGATCGTGATCGGCGATGCGCCGGATGCGGGGGCGGTGATCTGGGCCACCGGGTATGAGGGCCTGCTGGACCTGTCGCACGAGATGGGAAAACCCGTGGGCAATGGCGTCAAAGGGCAGGCGATCTTGCTGCGCCATGACCGGCGCGACCTGCCGCAGCTCTTTGCCGATACGATCCATTTCGTGCCCCATGCCGATGGCACCCTTGCGATCGGATCGACCAGCGAGCGCGAATTCGACGCGCCCGACACCACCGATGCCTTGCTGGATGATCTTTACGCGCGCGCCATGACCGTCGTGCCGGCGCTGCGCGGGGCCGAGGTGCTGTCGCGCTGGGCCGGGGTGCGCCCGCGCGCCAAAAGCCGTGCGCCCATGCTGGGGCCGTGGCCGGGGCGACCGGGGCATTTCATCGCGAATGGCGGGTTCAAGATCGGGTTCGGCATGGCGCCCAAGGTGGCGCAGGTGATGGCCGATCTTGTGCTAAAGGGGCAGGACGACATTCCCGCCGCGTTTCGGGTCGAGGCCAGCCTTTAGACGCGCTGGCGCACGATCGACTTGCGCAGGGTCAGGCTGGTGGGGTGTTCGAACCCCTCATGCGCGGTTTCGCCGACCTGGCTGAAGCCCATCGTCGCAAAGGCCATGTGATTTTCCACCAGCTCGACCCGCGTGCGCGCCTCGATCATCGGCAGGCCCAGTTCGACCGCGCGCTTCTCGGCCAGCCCGATCAGCGCCCGCGCCAGCCCCTGCCCGCGATGCGACTGCGCCACGGCCAGCCGGCTGAGATACAGCACATCGCTGTCAGGTGTCAGGAACACACAGGCCACGGGCATGCCGTTATCCTCGGCCACCCAGATCTCGCGGGTATGCGATTGCTGGGCCAGGGTCTCGGGCGTCAGCTGATACATCGACGGGGGCGGGTCGACACGACCCTCCATATAGGCGAACGAGGTCTGCAACAGCCGCAGCAGGCTGTTCCAGTCATAAGGGTCGGTGGCGCGCCGGATCTGGGTCATGGTCAGAACATCCATCCTGCAACTGTGGGGGCCAGAACCGCCGTAAGAATAGCATTCAGCCCCATACCTATGCCAGCAAAAGCGCCGGCTGTCTCATTTACCTGAAATGCGCGGGCCGTTCCGATGCCGCCCGCGACGACACCCATAGCAAAGCCGCGCGCCCGCACATCGCGCACTCGCAACAGGTTCAGCAACGGCATCGCAGCCATCGCGCCGATGATCCCGGTCAGGATCACCAGCACCGCCGTCAGCGTGGGCGAGCCGCCGATCGTTTCGGATACGCCAAGGGCCACCGGCGAGGTCGCCGATTTCGGTACCAGCGAAACCAGCGTCTCGCTGTTTAGCCCCAGCGCCCAGCCGATACCAACCGCCGACACCATCGCTACAACCGAGCCCGCCACCAACGCCGCGATCAACGGCAGCGCGCTTTGGCGCAGCCGGCCCAGGTTGTGGTAGAGAGGCACCGCCAGCGCAATGGTCGCCGGGCCCAGCATGAAATGCACGAACTGCGCACCTTCGAAATAGGTGGCATAGGGCGTCTGCGTGGCCCAAAGCATCCCCGCCAGCAGCACCATGGCGATCAGCACCGGGTTGGCGAACGGGCGCCGCCCGCTGGCCCGTGAGATCGCATCCCCGATCAGATAGGCGATCAGCGTTGCCGACAGCCACAACAGCGGGCCATGTTCGAGATAGCTCCAGATTTCGGCGAAATCAGCCATCCTGCGCCCCCGTCAGCCGCAGCATCCCCGAGAACACCAGCGCCGCAACCGCGATGGCGATCACCGTCGATAGCACCAGCGTCAGCAGCAGCCGCGGCCCGGCCTCGACCATCAGGCCCATATGTCCGATGACACCCACGCCCGCGGGCACGAACAGCAGCGACAGGTGTGATAGCACCCCCTGCGCGGTGGGCTGCACGGCAGGCGTCAGCCGCGGCACAAGAATCATGCAGATCAGCAGCCCCGCCATCCCGATCACCGGCCCCGGAACCGGCATGCCCGTGGTTCGGGCAATCACCTCTCCGATCAGCTGAAAGATCAGAAGAATGGCCAGGCCGTGGATCATACAGATGTTCCTAATTGATGCGAGTCGGCTTGGATGGTAACGATGGAACGCGTTCTGGCAAGAAATTATCGTTGAAAAACAACGGTAGGTCAGTGGTATGCGGCCGGAAACATTGTTCAGGCGCTGTCTGCGTTAACCCGATGTTAACCTCGAGCGCGCAGCCTGCGCCCATGACGCGGATATATCCATATGTTGCGGCCCTGGGCCTGGCGATTCTCTTGGCGGGCTGCGCCGTGCCCGGACGCGACATGCTGGGCGTGCCCGGCCAGGATATCGAGGTGCAGGGCAGCCGCTTTACCGTTTTCGTTCAGGGCAACCGGGCCGAGGCGATCCGCCGCAACTTTGAATACGGCGTCGGCCATACCGGCATCATGGAACGCGGCTATATCGCGATCCAGGCCGTCAGCGGTTGCGACATCGTTCCGGGCAGCTATGACGGCGACCCCGCGCGCATGGTGGCGCGACTGGCATGCCCTACAGGGTGACGGGCTCGAACAGGCGCTTTTCCATGAACAGGCTGCAATCCAGCGGCTCATACTCGCCAAAGGCATCGCGCTCGGCATAGCCGATCTGGCGATACAGCCCCACGGCGGCCGACAGCTTGTCGCCTGTCTCCAGCCGCACGATCGCCAGCCCCAGATCGCCCGCCGCGCGCTCAGCCGCCTGCATCAGGGCCTGAGCAACGCCAAGGCCGCGGGCCTCGGGGGTGACATAAAGGCGCTTGATCTCGGCATAGCTGCCCAGATCGACCAGCGCGACACAGCCCAGCGGCTGTCCCTCGCCCCGTGCCACCAGAAACTGCACGTTGCGCTGGGCCAGTTCCGAGGGCGAAAAGCTGAAACATTCGTCGGCGGTATAGGCCTCGCGCAGGGCGGCCTCGCTGCCCTTGATCAGGGCTAGCGCATCCGGTGTCAGCGGGCTTTCGGTCTGGACCTGAAGCTGCATGTTGGTGCCTCCGGCATCTGATTCTGACGGTGGCGATTCTTGCGCCCGGCGCGGGCGCGCACAATGGTAAACGACCGGTTTGCCGCAACGTTTCGCGCACGCAGCATTTTGCCGAGGGGCCAATATCTTGTGGATATCTTGCCGATTGGACCCAGATTGTGGGGTGGGTGCTTGACTCGGGCGCGCCACGGCCCAAGGATTTACGTTCAACGGAATCAAGGAACAGGCCCCCGTGCGCTTTTCCCGCCTCAGACTGAATGGCTTCAAAAGCTTCGTCGACCCCACGGATCTGCTGATCCTGGACGGGCTGACGGGCGTTGTCGGCCCGAATGGCTGTGGCAAGTCCAACCTGCTTGAGGCGCTGCGCTGGGTGATGGGCGAGAACCGCCCCACCGCCATGCGCGGCGGCGGGATGGAGGACGTGATCTTTGCCGGCGCCGCCTCGCGGCCCGCACGCAACTTTGCCGAGGTCAGCCTGACCATCGACAACAGCGAGCGGCTGGCGCCCTCGGGGTTCAATGACCAAGACAGCCTGGACATCGTGCGCCGCATCACCCGCGACGCGGGCTCGGCCTACAAGGCCAACACCAAGGATGTGCGCGCTCGCGACGTGCAGATGCTGTTCGCCGATGCCTCGACCGGGGCGCATTCACCCGCGCTGGTGCGGCAGGGCCAGATCGCCGAGCTGATCAACTCGAAACCCAAGGCGCGCCGCCGCATCCTGGAAGAGGCGGCCGGGATCTCGGGCCTCTATCAGCGCCGCCACGAGGCCGAGCTGAAGCTGAAAGGCGCCGAAACCAACCTAGCCCGCGTCGATGATGTGATTGAACAACTGGCCAATCAGCTGGCGCAACTGGCGCGGCAGGCCCGGCAGGCGGCGCGCTATCGTGAGATCGGCACCGATCTGCGCCGCGCCGAGGGGCTGTTGCTGTATCGCCGCTGGAAAGAGGCCGACGAGGCCCGCGCCCAGACCGAAACCGACCTGACCGACCGCACCAAGGCCGCCGCGCAGGCCGAGGCCCGCGCCCGTGAATCGGCCAAGGCCCGCGTTGCCGCCGATGACAAGCTGCCCCCCCTGCGCGAGGAGGAGGCCATCGCGGCGGCCGTTCTGCAACGCCTGCAGGTGCAGCGCGACACGCTGAACGATCAAGAGGCGCGCGCCCATCAGATGATCGAAACCCTGACCGCGCGGATCGGCCAGCTGGTGCATGACATGGACCGCGAAGCCGGTCTGAACCGCGATGCGGGCGAAACCATCGAGCGGCTGGAATGGGAACAGGCGCAGCTGATCAAGGCGGGCGAGGGCCACCCCGAGGCGCTGGAGGCCGCCATGGCCGCCGCGCGCGATGCCGCCGAGGTTCTGGGCGACCGCGAGGCCACCCTGTCCGAGCTGACCGAGGACGTGGCCCGCCTGGCCGCGCGGCACCAGTCGACCCACCGCCTGCGCGAAGATGCCGCCAAGACGCTGGACCGCGCCGAGGCCGAGGCCACTCGCGCCCGCGCTCAGGTCGAACAGGCGCAGACTGCGCTGGAAAAAGCCGCCGGCGACGTGGCGCGCGCCGAGGCCGATCAGGCCGGCGCCGTGCAGACCGCCGAGAACGCCGAGGCCGCGCTGGCCGAGGCTGACACCGCCCGCGCCGAGGCCCAGGCTCGTGAATCGGACGCCCGCGCCGAACACTCCGAGGCCGAGGGCGAGGCCAGCGCCCTGCGCGCCGAGGTGGCCGCGCTGGCCCGTCTGGTTGAACGCGACACCGCCGAGGGCGGGCAGATCCTTGATCAACTGCGGGTCGAGCCGGGCTATGAAAAGGCGCTGGGCGCGGCGCTGGGCGACGATCTGCGCAACCCCGCGATCGCCTCGGACGGTGCATCGGGCTGGGCCCAGCTGCCCGGCTATAACCAGGCGCAGATCCTGCCCGAGGGCGTGGTGTCGCTGGCCAATCACGTGACCGGCACGGCGGTGATGACCCGCCGTATGGGCCAGATCGGCCTGGTTGACGCCCGCGATGGCGCGCGGCTGCAATCGCTGCTGAAACCGGGTCAGCGGCTGGTCAGCCTGGCCGGTGATCTGTGGCGCTGGGACGGGTTCCGCGTGGGTGCCGAAGACGCGCCCTCGACCGCCGCGCTGCGCCTGCAACAGCTCAACCGTCTGGTCGAGCTGAAGCGCGACCTCGAAGAGGCCAACGCCCGCGCCGCCGGGGCAGGGCAGGCGCATGACCATCTGCGCAAGCGGCTGGAGCAACTGACCGAGGCCGATCGCATGGCCCGTCAGGCCCGCCGCGATGCCGACCGCCTGGTGGCCGATACCGGCCGGGCGCTGTCGCGCGCGGAATCCGAGCGCTCGATCACCGCGACCAAGCTGGAAAGCGCGCAGCTGGCCGTGTCGCGTCACGAAGAAGAGGCGATGGGTGCGCGCAGCCGCCTGAAAGAGGCCGAGGCCGCAGTGGTCGCGCTGGGCGATCTGAATGCCGCCCGGGCCCAGGTCGAAGACGTCAAGATGACCGTCGATGCGGCGCGCATGACCATGCTGGCGAAACGATCCGCCCATGACGAGCTGCGCCGCGAAGGCGAGGCCCGCACCCGGCGTCGGCAGGAAATCACCAAGGAAATCAGCGGCTGGCGGCACCGCCTGGACACCGCCGAAAAGCGCATCGCCGAACTGGCCGAACGCAAAGAGGCATCCGAGGCCGAGCTGAAAGAGGCCTCATCCGCCCCCGAGGAAATCGCCGCCAAGCGCGAGGAACTGGCCGATGCCATCGCCAAGGCCGAGGCCCGCCGGACGCAGGCCGCCGATGCGCTGTCGGCCGCCGAGGGCGCCTTGCGCGCCGCCGAACAGGCCGAGCGCGACGCCGAACGCGCCGCGTCCGAGGCCCGCGAGGCCCGCGCCCGCGCCGAGGCCCGCGCCGATGCCGCCCGCGAAACCGTGGCCCTGGCCGCCGAGCGCATCGAGGAAGAACAGGAAACCACCCCGCAGCAGCTGTTGCAGGAACTGGGCGCAGATCCCGAAAAGATGCCTGCATCCGAGGTGATCGAGAACGACGTGAACCGCCTGAAACGCCAGCGCGACGCGCTGGGCGCGGTGAACCTGCGCGCCGAGGAAGACGCCAAGGAAGTGCAGCAGGAACACGACACGCTGGTCAGCGAAAAGCAGGATCTCGAGGCCGCGATCAAGGCCCTGCGCAGCGGTATCGCCAGCCTCAACCGCGAAGGACGCGAGCGTCTGCTGACCGCGTTCGAGCAGGTGAACAGCAACTTCTCGATGCTGTTCACGCATCTGTTCGGCGGGGGCGAGGCCAAGCTGGTGCTGGTCGAATCCGACGACCCGCTAGAGGCTGGCCTTGAGATCATGTGCCAGCCGCCGGGCAAGAAACTGTCGACCCTGTCGCTGTTGTCGGGGGGTGAGCAGACGCTGACCGCGATGGCGCTGATCTTTGCGGTGTTCCTGGCCAACCCCGCGCCGATTTGCGTGCTCGACGAGGTCGACGCCCCGCTGGATGACGCCAACGTTACGCGGTTCTGCGACATGCTGGACGAGATGACCCGCCGCACCGACACGCGGTTCCTGATCATCACCCACCACGCCGTCACCATGAGCCGGATGGACCGCCTGTTCGGTGTCACCATGGCTGAACAAGGCGTCAGCCAGTTGGTCTCGGTCGACCTGAAAAAGGCCGAGCAAATGGTCGCCTAAAGCCGCACCAGCTGGTCCCCGGTCGAGACCCAGCCGCTTTTGACGATTTCGCACAACAACCCGCGCAGGCGCAGCGGCACGTGATCGGGCAGCACCAACCAATCCTTGGCGTCTTCGCCATAGCGAACCTTCCACTTCACGCAGCCGTCGTTGAACACATCCGACACGCGCAGCACCGCCTCGCCCGCGCCGATCAGCGTGCCGTTGGGCAGGTTGGCGGCGCTGGTGTCCAGATCGGCGATGATCGTGTCGCCCGGATGCATGCCCGAGCCCACCACCAAATCATGCACCCGCTGCGACAGCACCGAGACCTGAATGCGCGGATCAGGCCGCCCGTCATCCAGCCGCAGCCAGGGGTGATCGTGCCAGCGGTCGCCCGCCACGCCGGTGTCGCGGTCCAGCCACAGCCGGTCGGGGTGATGCCGCGCGCCAAAGGTTTCGCGCGTGCACAGAACCGAGATTGGCGCGTCAGATTTCGGCGCGGCGGCGATATGGGGCAGCGCCGCCATCAGCCGGGCCATATCGGGCCGGTTCGGGGCCTCGCCGATCATAGCCGGCCCAGCAGGTCGGGCGTGGGCCAGGCATCGGCAGGCAGGCCCAGGCGCTGTTGCTCGCGCTGCACGGCCTCGCGGGTCTTTTCGCCCAGAATGCCGTCGACCCCGCCCACGTCGTGGCCGCGCGCCTGCAACTTGCGTTGCAGGGCCTTCATTTGATCACCGTTCAAACCGGCATCGGGGTTGCCCGCGTCAAAGACCGGGGCGCCTTCCAGCCGGGTAGCGAAATAGGCGGCCGAGGTCACGTAGACAAAGCTTTTGTTCCACTCGAAATAGACATGGAAGTTGGGGTAGGCGAGGAATGCCGGCCCCTTGCGCCCCTGCGGCAACAGCACCGAGGCTTGCAGGTTGCCGTGGCTGAACGAGCCCGCGCGCGGGCGCACGCCCAGCTTTTCCCAGTCGCTGACGCGTTTGGTGTGGTTCAGCCCGGTTTCAGACCAGTCCAGCCCGGCGGGCAGGGTGATTTCCTGCAACCACGGCTCGCCCTTGCGCCAGCCCAGCTCGTGCAGCATCTTGCCCCCCGACATCAGCGCATCGGGGGCCGATGTTTTCAGCCGCACATGCCCGTCGCCGTCGCCATCGACGCCGTTTTCCAGGATGTCGCCGGGCAGCATCTGCACCATGCCGATCTCTCCCGCCCAGGCGCCGGTGGTGCGGGCCGGGTCGAAATCGCCCTGTTCATAAAGGCGCAGCGCGGCAAGGACCTGCGGGCGAAACAGTTCAGGCCGGCGGCAGTCATGCGCCAATGTCACCAATGAATTCAACGTGTTAAAGTCGCCCTGCACGGCGCCGAAATCGGTTTCCAGCGCCCAAAAGGCCAACAGCACCCCGCGCGAGACGCCATAGTCGCGCTCGATCCGGTCGAACACGGCGTCGTATTTCTGGGCATTGCGTTTCCCGTTATCCATGCGGTTCTGGCTGATGATGCGGCGCGAAAACGTGGTGAAATCCAGCTGGAACACACCCTGCGCCCGATCGGCCTGCAAGGTGCGCGGATCGTGCTGCGCCGAGGCAAAGAACCGGTCGACACTGGCCTTCGAATGCCCGCGCGACAGGGCCTCTTGCTTCAGCCCGGCCACGAAGGCGCCGAACGACCCGCCACAGGGCGTCTGGGCCGCAACCGGGGTTGCCAACAACGCCGCAATCAATGCCAGGGAAAACCGCATCACTACCTCCTGCTACATGTTGCGCGCAGACTATCAGGCCGGTTGGGGCAGACAAGCACCCCTCGGGGCATTGGCGTTTTCGGGCCGACACGGGCGCCGTTGCATCTGGATGTTACATGCAGCGGATATGAACCTTTTCTTGACGGAATCGGCTAGAACATTGTTTTCTAAGCGCTGGGAGTGAGGAAAATGACGGATATTCTGCCCAAAGAGGTTCTTGAGGGCCTGGAATTGGCGCGCAAGATGGCCATGAACAAGAAAAGCCGGATGCGGGTTCAGGCCGGTGCCGACAGCTATCGCATCCTGCGCTATTGGTCGCGCGGGTTCGTTCTGGATGCGCAGACCGCGCCGCATCTGCGCGGGCTGGTCGATATCTACGACGGTGCGCAGCATCTTTATCAGGCGTTGATCGTGGCCTCGGCCGAAGAGGGCGACGAACTGGTGTTCGAGTTCAAGCGCCGCACGCCGACCTGCGACCGCCCGCCGCTGGATTACTATCGCGACCCGCAGGCCCCGATCGCGCTGCTGCGCTGAACCGGGTTCATTGAAGGTCGGAAAACGCCTCTTGCAGGCGCTCGACCGCCTCGGCCACACGGGCGCGCGGGGTGGCAAAGTTGAAGCGCAGGAACTCGTCGCCGCCAGCTCCGAAGGTCGGGCCGTGATTGGCCACCACCCGCGCCTGGCGCTCGGTGCGGCGGGTGAAATCGGCGCGGTCCATGCCCGTGCCCGAGAAATCGACCCAAGCTAGGTAGGTCGCCTCGAGCGGCATGGATTTCAGCCCCGGAATGGTCGCGATGCCATTGTCAAAGAGGCGGCGGTTGCCATCGAGATAGGCGCAGAGCTGATCCACCCATTCGGCACCCGCGGGCGTATAGGCGGCGGTGGCCATGTGAATGCCAAACGAATTGCCCGACAGACCCAGCGCCATCATCTTGGTCGCGAACCGGGCGCGCAGGTCGTCATCCTCGATGATGACATTGCCGGTATGGGTGCCGGCGATGTTGAAGGTCTTGGTCGTGGCCGTCATCATGATCAGCCGGTCGGTGATCGAGCGGTCAATATTCGCCATCGGCAGATGCGTATGGCCGGGCATCAGCAGATCGTGGTGAATTTCATCCGACACCAGCAACAGGTCATGCCGCTTGCAGAAATCGGCCACGCCCTGCAATTCATCACGCGTCCAAACCCGGCCGCCGGGGTTATGCGGCGAACACAGCACCACCATCTTCTCGTTGCCGGTCATCAGCGCGTCATAGGCGTCGAAATCCATTTCATACCGGCCGTTGTTGTTCACCAGCGGGCATTCGACGATCTTGCGCCCCGAGGCCCGGATCACCCGGCCAAAGGCGTGATAGACCGGCGTGAACAGCACGATGCCGTCGCCGGGCTGGGTATAGGCGTCAAGGCACAGCGCCGTGCCGTTGACCAGCCCGTGGGTGGTAAAGATCCACTCGGGGCGGATGCGCCAGTTGTGGCGGGTTTCCATCCACCAGCAGATCGAATTCAGATAGGCGCGGTCATCACCGAAATAGCCATAGACCCCGTGATCGACCATCGCCTGCACCGCGTCCGACACGCATTGCGGCGGGCGGAAATCCATATCGGCCACCCACATCGAGATCGCATCGGGGTCGGTGACGCCATAGGCCTTTTCCAGCAGGTCCCATTTGGCGGAATGCGTGCCGCGGCGTTCGATCACTTCGTCAAAATCCATCTGGGCCTCCTTGCTGGTGCCAGAAAGCTAACCGGTGACGCGGCGGTTGCAAGGCATAAGCGACATTGCGAAACCGTGCGTCTTGCCCTAAATCCTGCGCCATGACGATACGACCGATCCTGATCCATCCCGACCCGCGCCTGAAAACGGTGGCCGACCCCGTGACCGAGGTCACGGCAGAGCTGCGCAAACTGGCCGACGACATGCTGGAAACCATGTATGACGCGCCCGGCATCGGCCTGGCCGCGCCGCAGATCGGCGTGTTGCAGCGGCTGATCGTGCTGGATTGCGTCAAGGAAGAGGGCGAAGACCCGCGCCCCATCGCCATGTTCAACCCGGAAATTACCTGGGCCTCCGAGGATGTCAGCACCTATGAAGAGGGCTGCCTGTCGATCCCCGATCAGTTTGCCGAGGTCGATCGCCCGTCCGAGGTCGAAGTGCGCTGGATGAACCTCGACGGGGCCATCCAGGAAGAGCATTTCAAGGGCCTGTGGGCCACCTGCGTGCAGCACGAGATCGACCACCTGAACGGCAAGCTGTTCATTGATTACCTCAAGCCGATGCGGCGCCAGATGATCACCCGCAAGATGCAGAAACTGAAACGCGAGCGGACACGCGCGTGACCGCCCGGCCGTTCGTTCCCTGGCCCGATAAGCGCCTGCGCACCGCCGCCGCGCCGATTGATGCCGTGACAGACGACATTCGCGCCATCTGGGATGACATGGTCGAAACCATGGATGCCATGCCCGGCTATGGGCTGGGCGCGCCACAAATCGGGGTGATGCTGCGGCTGGCCGTGGTTGATTGCTCGGACGAACGCGGGCAGGCCGTGCGCATGGCTAACCCTGAAATCCTGCACGCCTCGGTCAAGCTGCGCGAGCATGAAGAGGCCTCGCCCAAC
The DNA here is from genome assembly GCF_025751515.1 of Actibacterium sp. XHP0104. GTDB lineage: Bacteria > Pseudomonadota > Alphaproteobacteria > Rhodobacterales > Rhodobacteraceae > Actibacterium_D. The sequence goes on along the minus strand of NZ_JAOWLE010000003.1, from coordinate 26,943 downwards.
CTGCCGGGTGTCTCGGCGGTGATCGAGCGCCCGCGCGCCGTGACCGTGCGGTTTCTGAACGCGGCCGGAGAGGTCGAAGAGCGCGACTTTGTCGGCCTCTGGGCCACCTCGGTGCAGCACCAGATCGACCATCTGAACGGCAAGATGTATTTCGACCGCCTGTCGCGGCTGAAACGCGAGCGGCTGATCAAGAAGGCTGAAAAACTGCGGAGGGGCTGATGCGCGTCGTCTTCATGGGAACGCCCGAGTTCTCGGTGCCGGTGCTGGATGCGCTGGTTGCGGCCGGGCATGAGATCGCCTGCGTCTATTGCCAGCCGCCGCGCCCCGCGGGCCGTGGCAAAAAGGATCGCCCCACGCCGGTGCATGCGCGCGCCAATGAGCTGGGCCTGCCCGTGCGCCACCCCGAAAAGCTGCGCGATGCCGCCATTCAGGCCGAGTTCGCCGCGCTGAATGCCGATGTGGCCGTGGTGGTCGCCTATGGGCTGATCCTGCCGCAGCCGGTGCTGGATGCGCCGCGCTTTGGCTGCCTGAATATCCACGCCTCGCTGCTGCCGCGCTGGCGCGGGGCCGCGCCCATTCACCGCGCGATCATGGCCGGCGACGCGGAAACCGGCGTCTGCATCATGCAGATGGAGGCCGGTCTGGACACCGGCCCGGTGCTGCTGCGACAGGCCACGCCCATCGGCGCGCAGGAAACCACCGCCCAATTGCATGACCGCCTGTCTGACATGGGCGCCGATCTGATCGTTCAGGCTCTGGCGCAGCTGCCCGACCTGACGCCCGAACCCCAGCCCGAGGCTGGCGTCACCTATGCCGCCAAGATCGACAAGGCCGAGGCCCGTATCAACTGGGCCCGTCCGGCGGCCGAGGTTGACCGGCTGATCCGCGGCCTGTCGCCCTTTCCGGGTGCGTGGTGCGAGATGGCCGGAGAGCGGGTCAAGCTGCTGCAATCGCGTTTGGCCGATGGCTCTGGTACCCCCGGCGCAGTGCTGGACGGGCTGACCATCGCCTGTGGTGATGGCGCCGTGCAAATTCTGAGCGCCCAGCGCCCCGGCAAGCGCGCGATGGAGGCAGACGAGTTCCTGCGCGGGTTCGACATGCCCAACAGGGTGGATTGACCCGCCGTTTTGTAAGAGAGTGACCCCATGCCAGTTCTGTTTCTGATCATCATCGGTGCCGCCGCCGGGTTCATCGCCACCCGCCTGATGAAGGTCGAGACCGATATCATCACCACCATCTTCATCGGGATCGCGGGCGCGTTGATCGGCGGGCTGGTGCTGCGGGTTCTGCTGACCGTCACCGGCATGGCCGCAGGGGTTATCGGCGCGATCCTTGGGGCGATGCTGCTGATCTGGCTGTATCAGACCTATATCGCCCGAAAATAGCGCGTATTCATAAAGGGAAACATCATGAACAAATTCATTGCTGGCCTGGTGCTTGCGGCAGCGGTTGCGGGCTGTGCCATGCCCGATGCCTCGGAAAAGGTGGGGGCCGTGACGATCGCACACCAGGATCTTGACCGCCTGCCCGAAAGCCTCCGCACCGCTGGCGATGCCTTTACCGGCGTGGTGATCTATGGCGATGCCGGTTACACGGGGCTGGTTGGAAACCGGCCCTATCCGAATGTGCGCGTGGACGGCGCGCCGCTGGGGAAATGTGAAAAGCGCCGCGCCATGATGGTGCCGTTGGCACCCGGCCCGCACCTGGTCGAGGCCTACTCGGAAAACAACGTCACGCATAATATTGATCTGGCCGAGGGCGAGGTGCAGTACTTCCGCTGCAACTTCATGCGGATTGGCGGGATCATCTTCCCGCCCGCGGTGCTGAAGCCAGCCGATGCCGATACCGCGTTTCGAATCGTGAACCGCGAATAGGTTTACGGGCGGGTCTTGGGCGGGCGCGGTTTATAGGCGTTCAGCCGCCAGCCCAAGGCCAGGCTGCCCGCGCGCAACAGGAAGGTGACGCCCCCCGCGACCAGCAGCGCCCAGCCTTCGGCCAAGCCGAACCACATCGCGCCCCAGCCCGACAGGGCGCCTGCAAAGGCGGCCGTGGCGTAAAGCTCGCCCTGTTTCAGGATCAGCGGCACCTCGTTGCAGACAACGTCGCGCATCAGCCCGCCGAAACAACCCGTCACCACGCCCATCGTCACCACGATCACCGGCAGCGCCCCGACAGACAGCGCCACGCCCACACCGGCGGATACCGCCACCGGCAGGGCAAACGCATCCAGCCACAGCAAGGTGCGATACCGGCTTTCCAGCAGATGCGCGGTGAAGAACACCACGATTGCCGCACCGGCGGCGATCAGAATGTAATGCGGGGCCGACACCCAGAACACCGGGTCGCGCCCCAGCATCAGATCGCGCAGCGTGCCCCCGCCCACGGCGGTCAGGCAGGCCACAAAGATAAAGCCGACGATATCCAGCTGCGACCGGCTGGCCGCCAGCGCGCCCGTCAGCGCAAAGACCAGAACCGCGGCCAGATCAAGCGCGCCGATGATCGTCATTTGCCACCTCCGGCGGGTTTGAACGGCTCCATCCCGCGGCGGGCCAGTTCATCGGCGCGCTCGTTCTCGGGGTGGCCGGCATGGCCCTTGACCCATTCCCAGGTCACCTGGTGACGCTTTTGCGCCTCGTCCAGGCGTTGCCACAGCTCGGCGTTTTTCACGGGCTTCTTGGCCGAGGTCTTCCAGCCATTCCGTTTCCAGCCGTGGATCCAGCTGGTCACGCCGTTTTTCACATACTGGCTGTCGGTGATGACGGTGATCGCGGTGGCTCGGCCCAGCGTTTCCAGCGCGTGGATCGCGGCCAGCAGTTCCATCCGGTTGTTGGTGGTCTCGCCCTCGCCGCCGAACAGCTCGCGTTCTTTCACAACCTGCGCGCCGGTCTTGGCCTGTAGCAGAACACCCCAGCCACCGGGGCCGGGATTGCCAGAACAGGCCCCGTCAGTATAGGCGAAATAGTCAGGCATGGGCAGTCACGGTTACAAAAGCTTCCTCTGATCCGGCCATTCCGGTCACATGGCCGTGCTCGATTTCGGTGACCCGGAACCCGGCCGCCTCTAGCAGGCCGGTCAGCTCCTCCACCTCGTAATAGGAATAGAACCGGTCCAGCCGGTCGCGGCCTTCGCCCGACCCGGTTTTGAGCGAAAAGACCAGTACCCCGCCGGGCCTCAGCGCACGATGGATCGCGGCAAGATGGGCGGGGAACTCGGCCTTGGGCGCGTGCAGCAACGAGAAATTGGCCCAGACGGCATCGAAGGCGGCGACATCGTCCAGCATGTCAAAGCTCGCGTGGCGGGTGGTGACGCCCGCGCAAAGCGCCGCCTCGCGTAGCATCTCGCGGCTGGCATCCATCGCCGTCACCTTGAACCCGGCCCGCGCAAGCTGTGCGGAATCATGGCCGGGACCACAGCCCAGATCCAGCACATGCGCCCCGGCGGGCAGGTCCTGCATCAACCGGATCAGCCGGCTGTTTTCGAACCCCTCGGCCAGTTTCCTGTAGGCCTCGCTTTGCTGGTCATAGAACCGGATGGTCTTGTCGTCGCTCATACCGGTTCCCCCGCGGGCCCTGCGCCAATGCGCGACGGGGCCGCGGCCCGGTGGGATGCGGCGACGCAAATCATATCAGGCGCGTTCCAGCGCCAGACGGCCCGCCAGTGCGGCAAAGATCGCCGCAAAGCCGCGATTGACCCAGCGCATCAGCCGGGCATTGGCGGTGATCAGCGCGCGGGCCTGCACCGCGAACAGGCCATAGCCCACGAAGACTACAAAGGTCAGCGCCATGAAGATGCCGCCCATGGCGACCATCTCGGTCGTCGCGGTGGCCGGGTTGCCCGACAGGAACGGCGGCAGCAGAGACAGGAAAAAGATCGACAGTTTCGGGTTGAGCGTGTTGATCAGCACCCCGCGCCAGGCGATGCGCCAGCCCGGTTGCGCCTGTGCATCGGCGCTGACTGACAGCGCGCCGTCGGTCTTGAGCGCCTGCCAGGCCAGGTACAGCAGATAGGCCACGCCCGCGAACTTCACGATCTGGAACAACAGCGCCGAGGTATGCAGCACCGCCGCCAGCCCCAGTACCGCCGCCAACAGCGCGGGCACGATACCGATGGTGCAGCCGAACGCGGCCCAGGTCGCGGCGCGGCGGCCCTGGCCCAGACCGGTGGCCAGAGTATAAATCACGCCCGTGCCGGGCGCCAAAACAACGACGATCGCAGTGATCAGAAACTGGGCTGACAGCATGTTGCCTCCTACGCGGGTTCCCGCAACACGCGGGGCACCTTGAACTCTACATTTTCCTGCGCGGTCTCGACCACCTCGACCGTCAGGTCATAGCGGGCGCGAAAGGCGTCGATGACCTCGTTGATCAGAACCTCGGGCGCGCTGGCGCCGGCGGTGATGCCGACCGACCGGATGCCATCGAGCGCGCGCCAGTCGATGTTTTCGGCACGCTGCACCAGCTGCGAATAGGCGCAGCCCTGCGATTTGCCGACCTCGACCAGCCGCTGCGAATTCGACGAATTCGGCGCCCCGATCACCAACAGCGCGTCGATCCGGGGCGCGATGGCCTTGACCGCCTCTTGCCGGTTGGTGGTGGCGTAACAGATGTCTTCCTTGTGCGGGCCGACAATGGTCGGGAACCGCGCCTGCAACGCCGCCACGATGCCCGCCGTGTCGTCGACCGACAGGGTGGTCTGGGTGATAAAGGCCAGCTTTTCGGCATCGCGCACCTGCAAACCGGCCACGTCATCGGCGGTTTCGACCAGCAGCACCTCGCCCTCGGGCAGCTGCCCCATCGTGCCGATGGTTTCGGGATGGCCGGCATGGCCGATCATCACCATCTGCAAGCCGTTCTCGTGATGGCGCTCGGCCTCGATATGCACCTTGCTGACCAGAGGGCAGGTGGCATCGACATAGACCATCTCGCGCCGCGCGGCCTCGGCCGGCACGGCCTTGGGCACGCCATGGGCGGAAAAGATCACCGGGCGATCATCGGGGCAGTCTTCCAGCTCTTCGACAAAGACCGCGCCCAGCGCCTTGAGCCCGTCGACCACGTATTTGTTATGCACGATCTCGTGGCGCACATAGACCGGCGCGCCCCATTTGGCGATCGCCATCTCGACGATCTTGATCGCACGATCCACACCCGCGCAGAACCCGCGCGGGGCAGCAAGATAAAGGGTCAGGGCTGGCTTGGTCATGGCGTGTCTCCTGTTGGCAAACAGGTAAGGCCATGACGCGTCGGGGTCCAGCCCCTAAGGGGTCGATCAGGGCTCGGCGACACCGGCGCCCTGATCGGGGCGGGGTTCGCGCGGCGGGCGGCCAATGACATCGCGCAGATCGTCCAGCTCGATGAAATTGTCGGCCTGGCGGCGCAGCTCATCCGCGATCATCGGCGGCTGGCTGCGGATGGTCGAGACCACCGAAACCCGAACACCGTTGCGCTGCAGGCTTTCGACCAGCGGGCGAAAATCGCCGTCGCCCGAAAACAGCACGATATGATCCACATGTGGCGCCAGCTCCATGGCATCGACCGTCAGTTCGATATCCATGTTGCCCTTGACCTTGCGGCGGCCCTGCGCGTCCGTGTATTCCTTCGCCGGTTTCGTCACCATGCTGAACCCGTTGTAATGCAACCAGTCCACGAGGGGGCGAATGGGCGAGTAATCGTCGTTTTCAAGCAGGGCTGTGTAATAAAAGGCCCGCAGCAACTTGCCCCGGCGCAGAAATTCCTGGCGCAGCAGCTTGTAGTCGATATCGAACCCGAGTGATTTGGCGGCGGCATAGAGGTTGGACCCATCTATGAACAGCGCCAGCCGTTCGTCTCTGTAAAACATTTTTGGTCCTTCTGGTAATGCGCCCCGCGCTACGCGGTAAAAAGAGTGAAATTGGTACTAATTGATTTCTGCGGAACGTATTATTTAGGCTTAGGAGATAGATAATAATGCCACAAGCCTTTGATTGTCATGGATTCGTAATAAATGTGTTTGTGGCGCTCGGAGGGAACGTTACGTCACAAACCGGCGGGCCTGAGCAGACGCTGCATGCTGCGCTGCAGGATCTTGACCATGACGATCTGAGGTTGTGCGCCGTCAGCCGGTATTATCGCACCCCCGCTTTTCCCGCCGGATCCGGCCCCGACTTCGTGAACGCCGTGGCTGGTTTTGCCACCGATCTGCCCCCGAACCAGGTGCTGGACCGCCTGCACCAGGTCGAGGCCCGCCACGGGCGCCAGCGCGCCGCGCGCTGGGGCAGTCGGACGCTTGACCTCGATCTGCTGGATCACAGCGGGGTGGTTTTGCCCGATGCGGCGGGTTTTGCCCATTGGCGCGACCTGCCGGCCCAGGATCAGGCCCGCCTTGCGCCCGATCAACTGATCCTGCCTCATCCCCGCATCCAGGACCGCGCTTTCGTGCTGATCCCGCTGGCGGATGTGGCGCCCGATTGGGTGCATCCGGTCAGCGGGCATAGAGTTGCACAGATGCTGGCGGCGCTGCCAGAGGCCGATAAATCGGATATCCGGCCGATTTGAGCCCGAACCCACAGGATTTCGCCCTTGTCAAGGCTGCAGCGACTCAATAGATAGGGCTTTCAACTTTCCCAGTTGGATTGGAGTGCTCCATGGCCCGCGTGACGGTCGAAGATTGCGTTGACAAGGTTCCGAACCGCTTTGAGCTGGTGATGCTTGCGTCTCACCGCGCCCGCGAGATTTCCGCGGGGGCGTCGCTGACCGTGGATCGCGACAACGACAAGAACCCTGTTGTTGCCCTGCGCGAGATCGCAGACGAGACCCAGGCGGCCGGTGATCTGCGCGAGCGTCTGATCGAAAGCAACCAGACCCAGATCGAGGTGGACGAGCCCGAAGAGGACTCGATGGCCCTGCTGATGGGCGAGGCCGACAAGCCCGCCGAGGACGATATGTCGGAAGAGAAACTGCTGCGGGCGCTGATGGCGGCGCAGGGCCAGAAGTAAGGCGACGCAGCCCAGGCCTAACGGAACGCGGACCAGATGCAGAAGATCGACGTCGAAGACCTGATCACGCTGGTCCGCAACTACAATCCCCGCACCAACGAAGACCTGATCCGCCGCGCCTATGACTATGGCGAGCGCATGCATGAGGGTCAGTTTCGCAAGTCGGGCGAGCCCTATTTCACCCATCCCGTTGCCGTTGCCGCCATCCTGACCGAGATGCGGCTGGACGATGCCACCATCGTCACCGCGCTGCTGCACGATACGATCGAGGACACGCGCTCGACCTATCAAGAGGTCTCGCAGATGTTCGGCGCCGATGTGGCCGAGCTGGTCAATGGCGTCACCAAGCTGACCAACCTGCAACTCTCGTCGTCGGAAACCAAGCAGGCCGAGAATTTCCGCAAGCTGTTCATGGCCATGTCCAAGGATCTGCGGGTGATCCTGGTCAAACTGGCCGACCGTCTGCACAACATGCGCACCATCAAGTCGATGCGCCCCGACAAGCAGGCGCAAAAGGCCCGCGAGACCATGGAGATCTACGCCCCTCTGGCCGGCCGGATGGGCATGCAGTGGATGCGCGAAGAGCTGGAGGACCTGGCGTTCCGGGTGCTCAACCCCGAGGGGCGCAATTCGATCATCCGGCGGTTTATCACGCTGCAACGCGAAACCGGCGACGTGATCCAGAAGATCACCCAGGACATCCGCCACGAGCTGGAAGAGGCCGGTATCGACGCCGACGTGTTCGGCCGCGCCAAGAAACCCTATGGCATCTGGCGCAAGATGCAGGAAAAGGGGCAGGGCTTCTCGCGCCTCTCCGACATCTACGGCTTCCGCGTCATCACCCGCAACGAGGCTGATTGCTACCGCGTTCTGGGCGCGATCCACCACCGTTGGCGCGCGGTGCCGGGCCGGTTCAAGGATTACATCAGCCAGCCCAAGTCGAACGGCTATCGCTCGATCCACACCACCGTGTCGGGTCGTGACGGCAAGCGCGTCGAGGTGCAGATCCGCACCCGCCAGATGCACGAGGTGGCCGAGGCCGGCGTCGCCGCGCATTGGTCCTATCGCGACGGTGTGCGCGCAGAGAACCCGTTTGCCGTCGATCCGGCGAAATGGCTGGCCTCGCTGACCGAACGCTTTGCCAATGCCGAGGATCACGACGAGTTTCTCGAAAACGTCAAACTCGAAATGTATGCCGACCAGGTGTTCTGCTTCTCGCCCAAGGGCGATGTGGTCAAATTGCCAAAGGGGGCGACGCCGTTGGATTTCGCCTATGCGATCCACACCCGCATCGGCGACAGCTGTGTCGGCGCCAAGGTCGACGGCGTGCGCGTGCCGCTGTGGACGCGGCTGAAGAACGGCCAGTCGGTCGAGATCATGACCGCCGAGGGCCAGCGCCCGCAGGCCACCTGGATCGACATCGTTGTCACCGGCCGCGCCAAGGGCGCCATCCGCCGCAGCCTGCGCGAGGAAGACCGCGAACGCTATATCAAGCTGGGCCGCGAACTGGCCCGCGTGGCGTTTGAGAATGTCGGCCGCAAATCGACCGACAAGGCCTTGCAGACCGCCGCCAAGACGCTGGGCCTGGACGACGCGGCCGAGGTGCTGGCCCGCCTGGGCAGCGCCGAGATCCGCGCCACCGATGTGGTGCAGGCCATCTATCCCGACCTGGTGCGCGACACCGGCGACGAGATCGATGTCGAACGCGCGGTCATCGGCATCTCGGCTGATCAGCATTTCACCATCTCGCCCTGTTGCCAGCCGGTGCCGGGCGAACGGATCGTCGGCATCACCTATCGCGGCCGGGGCGTGATCGTGCATGCCATCGATTGCCCCGCCCTGGCCGCCTATGAGGAACAGCCCGAACGCTGGGTCGACCTGCACTGGCAGTCGGGTAAGCACCCCGCGATCTACTCGGTGACGCTGAATGTCACCATTCGTAACGATGCAGGGGTGCTGGGGCGCATATGCACCTTGATCGGAGACCAGAAGGCCAATATCTCGGATATGCACTTTGCCGATCGCAAACATGATTTCTATCGCCTGCTGATAGACGTTGAACTGCGCGACGCCGAACATTTGCACACCGTGCTGACGGCGCTTGAGGCCGAAAGCGACGTAGCTGCGATCGAACGTCTCAGGGATGCCTCTCGCAAGGCCTGAGACCATGGGGAGAACAGGGCTTGGTCTTCAAGCGCCGCGATAGACGTTCGTTCTGGCGCATTGCGTGGGAATTCATCTACCCCCGCGGTGGCTGGCAGCGGGCGTTCTATTACATGCGTCACCGCGTGCGGCGATTGCCCGACAGCCCCGAAAAGATCGCCCGCGGCATCTTTGCCGGCGTCTTTGCCGCCTTTACCCCGTTTTACGGCATTCATTTCGTGATCGCCGGCGTTCTGGCCAAGATTATGAACGGCAATTTCTGGGCCGCGCTGGCGGGCACGTTCATCGGCAACCCGCTGACCTATCTGCCGATCGGTGTGATCAGCCTGAAGGTCGGCCATTTCATGATGGGCACCCGGTTCGACGAGGATCTCGACAAATCTCTGGTGGCCCAGTTTTCCGGTGCCGCCGAGGATCTGCTGCGCAATTTTCTGGCGCTTTTCACCGATGTCGATGCGAACTGGTCGAACCTGATCGAATTCTATGACCGGGTTTTCCTGCCCTATCTGGTCGGCGGGGTTGCGCCCGGCGTGATCGCGGGGTTGATTGCCTATTATCTCAGCGTGCCGGTCATCGCCGCCTATCAAAAGCACCGCCGGGCACGGCTGCGCAAGAAACTGGCCGAGCGCCGCGCCGAAAAGGCCGCGCGCCAGGCCGCCGAAGCAAATGCGGCAAAGACCGCAGCAATGAAGGGCGCCAACAATGTCTGACGCTTTGATCGAACCGCTGGGCCGTCTGCGTCTGGGCGTGAATATCGACCACGTGGCCACCGTGCGCAACGCGCGCGGCAGCGCCTATCCCGACCCGGTGCGCGCCGCCAAGCTGGCCGAAGAGGCCGGCGCCGATGGCATCACCGCCCATCTGCGCGAAGACCGCCGCCACATCTCGGACACCGATATCGAACGCCTGATCGAGACGCTGAGCCTGCCGCTCAACTTCGAGATGGCCGCCACCGACGAGATGCAGGCCATCGCCCTGCGCCACAAGCCGCATGCCGTCTGCATCGTTCCCGAAAAGCGCGAGGAACGCACCACCGAGGGCGGGCTGGAGGTCGCGCGCGAGGAAAACAAGCTGGCCCATTTCATCGCGCCGCTGCGCGATGCCGGGTGCCGGGTGTCGATCTTTATCGCCGCCGACCCCGCCCAGATCGAGGCCGCCGCCCGCATCGGCGCCGCGGTGATCGAGCTGCACACCGGCGCCTATTGCGATTTCCACGCCGAGGGCAAATTCGACGAGCGCGACGCCGAACTGGCCCGCCTGCGCGACATGTCGGCCTATGCGCATTCGCTGGGGCTGGAGGTCCACGCCGGTCACGGCCTGACCTATGACACGGTGCAGCCCGTCGCCGCCTTCCCCGAGGTGATGGAGCTGAACATCGGGCATTTCCTGATCGGCGAGGCAATCTTTCGCGGCCTCACCCCGGCCATCGCTGAAATGCGTCGACTGATGGATGAGGCACGCATATAACTCTGAGTTGTATTAGTGGTTATCCAGGATCTTTCCATGCATATCAACGTCACCCGGTACTTGCTGATTTTCGTCGCGACCGCCATTGGCATTGCGGTACTTACGCTCGCGCTGGAATACTTTATCCAATTTGAGGTATCCGGCGGATGGATGCCCTTGATGCCCTTCTTCTTCGCAGCCATGATGGAAGGGCAGCGCCACGTGGAGGCATATGAAGATATGCCAAGCGGTGGCGATATGTGGCGCGCTTCGCTTTTGATGAGCCTGATCGGTATGCTCATAAATGCCGTTGTCGGGGTGGCGCTGTACCTTGTCTTTCCAGAAATGTTCGCGCCCCTGGCCGGTATTCCGATGAGTTACTATGTGATCGGTCTTGCGGGCGTATTTGTGGTGGCTCTTGTGACATCCCGGGTCGGTGTGCGTTCGGGCGCGCGTTCGACGTATAAACTTCAGCAAAAGTCCGCCAAAGCGTCGCGCCGATGATCCTGGGTATCGGCACCGATCTGGCTAATATCGACCGCATCCAGGGCACGCTTGACCGGTTCGGGCGGCGCTTTGTCGATCGCGTCTTTACCGAGACCGAACAGCGCAAGGCCGACAATCGTGCCGATACTGCCGGCACCTATGCCAAACGCTGGGCCGCGAAAGAGGCCTGTTCCAAGGCGCTGGGCACCGGGCTGCGCATGGGCATCTCGTGGAAGGACATGGCCGTCAGCAATCTGCCGACCGGACAGCCGGTGATGAAGGTCACCGGCTGGGCTGCTGAGCGGCTGCGCGAGATGACGCCCGAAGGCCATGAATCGATCATTCATGTCACACTGACCGACGATCACCCATGGGCACAGGCCTTCGTGGTGATCGAAGCGCGGCCCTTGCCTTGACTCCGGCCCGCGTGCCGCTCATGTAGCGGGGGCAATTTTCTGGCAGACAGGCCCATGGCAAGCAAAACCAAGCAAGACGGCGGCGTCGTCGAAACCATCAAGACGATCGTATACGCCCTGTTGATCGCGGGCGTGTTCCGCACGCTGTTCTTTCAGCCCTTCTGGATCCCCTCGGGGTCGATGAAAGACACGTTGCTGGTGGGCGACTTTCTGTTCGTGAACAAGATGGCCTATGGCTATTCGCGCTATTCCTGCCCGTTCGGCCTGTGCCCGTTCGAAGGCCGCATCCTGGCCAGCGACCCCAAGCGCGGCGATGTGGTGGTGTTCCGCCATCCGGGCAACGGGTCTGATTTCATCAAGCGCCTGATCGGCCTGCCGGGCGACACGATCCAGATGCGGAACGGCGTGCTGTTCATCAACGGCGCCCCGGTCAAGCTAGAGGCCGCCGGCACCTTTACCGAGACCTACCAGAAACAGGGCCCGGTCGGCTATTACCCGCAATGTTCGAACGCCCCCGTGGGCGAGGGCGGCACCTGCGAAAAGGCCCGGTTCATCGAGACCCTTCCGGGTGGCAGCAGCCACGCGATCCTCGACATTCGCAACAACGGTTTCTCGGACGACACGCAGGTCTTTACCGTGCCCGAGGGGCATTACTTCTTCATGGGTGACAATCGCGACAACAGCCAGGACAGCCGCTACGCGCTGGTCAGTGGCGGCGTCGGCTACCTGCCCGCCGAATACCTGATCGGCCGCGCCGACCGGATCATGTTCTCGTCCGCCGGGCGGTCGCTGTTCTATTTCTGGACATGGCGCCCCGATCGTTTCCTCAAGGCGGTTCAGTGAAGCTGTCGACCGAACTACGGGCGTTCTGCGCGCGGCTGGGGTATGAGTTCGACCGCCCCGAGCTGTTGATGCGCGCGGTAACGCACAGCTCGATGTCATCGCCCACGCGGCCCGACAACCAGCGGCTGGAATTCCTGGGCGACCGGGTGCTGGGCCTTGTGCTGGCCGAGGCGCTGCTCTTGGCCGACAAGGGCGCCAGCGAGGGCCAGTTGGCGCCGCGCTTCAACGCGCTGGTGCGCAAGGAAACCTGCGCCGAGGTCGCGCTGGAAATCGACCTGGGTGCCGTGCTGCGGCTGGGCCGCTCGGAGATGATGACCGGCGGGCGGCGCAAGCAGGCGCTTTTGGGCGACGGGATGGAGGCGATCCTGGCCGCCGTCTATCTGGATGGCGGGTTCACCGCCGCGCGCGATCTGGTGCTGCGTCTGTGGGGCGACCGGATCACCACCGTCGAGGCCGATGCCCGCGACCCCAAGACCGCCTTGCAGGAATGGGCTCAGGCCCGTGGCCAGCAACCGCCCACCTATGTCGAGCTGGCCCGCACCGGCCCCGACCATGCCCCCGAATTCACCATTGCCGTGCGCCTGCAATCGGGCCAAGAGGCCACCGCCCGCGCCGCATCGAAACGCAAGGCCGAACAGGCCGCCGCCGAGCTGTTGCTTGGCAAACTGGAGGCCAAGAATGGCTGAGACACGCGCCGGATTTGTTGCCCTGATCGGAGAGCCCAACGCGGGCAAATCCACCCTGCTGAACCGGATGGTGGGGGCCAAGGTCTCGATCGTCACGCATAAGGTGCAGACCACCCGCGCCCGCATTCGCGGCGTCTGCATGGAGGGTGAGAGCCAGATCGTGTTCGTCGACACGCCCGGCCTCTTTCGCCCGCGCCGCCGGCTGGATCGCGCGATGGTCGCGGCCGCCTGGGGCGGGGCGTCGGACGCGGAAATCGTGGTGCTGCTGGTCGAGGCCCATCGCGGCCTGACCGACGGCGTGCAGGCCATTCTCGATGCGCTTAACGAACGCATCAGCCCCAACCAGACCGTGGCGCTGGCGATCAACAAGATCGACCGGGTGAAATCCGAGGCGCTGCTGGCGCTGACCGAAAAGATGAACGCCGCCTATCCGTTCGTGAAAACCTTCATGATCTCGGCCGAGCGCGGCTATGGCGTCGATGACCTGCGCGAATGGCTGGCCGAAACCCTGCCCGCAGGCCCGTGGCTCTACCCCGAAGACCAGATCGCCGACCTGCCGATGCGGATGATCGCCGCCGAGGTGACGCGCGAAAAGCTGACCCTGCGCCTGCACCAGGAACTGCCCTATCAGCTGACCGTCGAAACCGAGAAATGGGAAGAGCGCAACGATGGCTCGGCCCGGATCGACCAGGTGGTCTATGTGGCGCGCGACGGCCACAAGGGCATTCTGCTGGGCCATAAGGGCGACACGATCAAGGCCGTGTCCAAGGCCGCCCGCGAAGAGCTGGAGGAATTCCTGGGCCGCAAGGTGCACCTGTTCCTTCAGGTCAAGGTGCGCCCGAACTGGCTGGAGGAATCCGAGCGCTATTCCGAGATGGGCTTGGATTTCAAAGACGGCAACGCATGACGCGGCTAACGGCCGAATTCTGGGTGCAGGCCTATCTGACCCGTCTGCGGCTGGCCGACATTCCGGCATTCGTCACCGCCAAGGGTGACGCCACCGCCGGGGCGGTTCTGGTGAAACTGAACACGCTGGATGGGCAGGCGCGGCTGTGGCAGCGCAGCGTCGATCTGATGACCGGTGAACGCTCTTGGGTGGTGCTGGCCGAGGGCGACGAGGCCGAGGTTGACGGCTCGATCCGCCGCCAGCGCGGGTTCGATCCCGACCTCTGGGTGATCGAGGTCGAAGACCGCCAGGGCCGGCACCTACTGGACGAACCCGGCCTTTCATGACTTTCTAGACCCCGAAACGACAGGGGGCGCGGATGGAGTGGCGCGATCAGGGGGCCTTGCTGGCCGTGCGCAAACATGGCGAGACCTCGGTGATCATCGAGGCCTTTACCCCCGCGCATGGGCGTCATCTGGGCGTGGTGCGCGGCGGGGTCAGCCGCAAGATCGCCCCCATCCTGCAACCCGGCGCCCAGCTTGACCTGACATGGCGGGCGCGGCTGGATGACCATATCGGCAGTTTCACGGTCGAACCCATCCGGTCGCGCGCGGCGGGGGTGATGGCCGACCGTTTGGCGCTGGCCGGGCTGAACGCGGTGACGGCTTTGCTGTCGTTCTCACTGCCCGAGCGCGAGCCGCATCCGGCGCTGTATCAACGCTCGATCACCATGCTGGACCTGCTGGCCCATGCCGATGCCGATGCCTGGCCGCTGGCCTATCTGCGCTGGGAAATGGCGCTGCTCGAGGATCTGGGCTTTGGCCTTGATCTGGGCCGCTGCGCGGTGACCGGCACGCGCGATGACCTGGCCTATGTCTCGCCCCGCACCGGCCGCGCCGTCAGCGCCGAGGGCGCGGGCGACTGGGCCGACCGCCTGTTGCCCTTGCCGCAATGCCTGCTGGGGCAGGGGCCGGTGAGCGCCCTGGAAATCATGGACGGGCTGCGCCTGACCGGGCATTTTCTGCAAAACTGGCTGGCGCCGTCGCTGGGCGACCGCCCCTTGCCCGAGGCGCGCGCGCGACTGGCCGGCCTGCTGGCCCGACACGGAGGAACCGGATCATGAAACCCTATGCCGAACTGCGCGAGATGGCCGTGGCCCGCAAGGGCGAGGCCGAGTTGGAAGAGCTGCTGCCCAAGCGCCGCGAGAACACGCTGGCCCAGCAAACCGATGACCGCATCCTGGCGGAATTCACCAAGCGGATCTTTCAGGCCGGGTTCAGCTGGGACCTGATCGAAAAGAAATGGCCCGGTTTCGAAGATGCGTTCCATGGCTTTGACATCGGCCGCAACGCGCTGATGTCGGACGAGGATCTGGACGAGCACCTGCGCGACACGCGGATCGTGCGCAATGGCCAGAAAATCATCACTGTGCGCGACAACGCGATCTTTCTGTCCGACCTCGCGCGCGGACATGGCTCGGCCGCCGCGGCGCTGGACAACTGGCCCAAGACCGATACGGTCGGCCTGTTCGAGCTTCTGAAAAAACGCGGGTCACGTCTGGGCGGGGTGACCGGGCAATATGCGCTGAGGGCGCTGGGTTATGACGCGTTCATCCTGTCGAAATCGGTGGTGGCGGCGCTGAACATGGCGGGGGTGATCGACGGGGTGGCCACCTCGAAAACCGCGCAGAAAAAGGTGCAGGCGGCGTTCAATCACTGGGCCGAGGAAAGCGGCGAAACCCATGCCCGCATCAGCCGGATGCTGGCCTTTACCGTGCCCGACTGACCAAACGAAAACAGGCGCCGCAAGGGGCGCCTGTTCGCAGTGATATCGCGGTTGATCAGCCCAGCAGACGGCGGGCGATCACCTGGGCCTGAATCTCGGCCGCGCCTTCAAAGATGTTCAGAATGCGCGCGTCGCACAGGATGCGGCTGATCTGATATTCCAGCGCAAAGCCGTTGCCGCCATGGATCTGCAACGCGTTGTCGGCGTTGGCCCATGCGATGCGGGCGCCCAGCAGCTTGGCCATGCCGGCCTCAAGGTCGCAGCGGCGGTCATGGTCTTTTTCCCAGGCCGAGAAATAGGTCAGCTGACGCGCAACCATGATTTCGACGGCCATCATCGCCAGCTTGCCCGACACGCGCGGGAAGTTGATCAGCGCCTTGCCGAACTGCTTGCGGTCTTCGGCATATTGCATGCCGACCTCAAGCGCGTTCTGCGCCACGCCGATGGCGCGGGCGGCGGTCTGGATGCGGGCGGCCTCGAAGGTTTTCATCAGCTGCTTAAAGCCCTGACCCTCGACCCCGCCCAGCAGGTTCTCGCCCTTGACCTTGAACCCGTCAAAGCCCAGCTCGTATTCCTTCATGCCGCGATAGCCCAGAACCTCGATCTCGCCGCCGGTCATGCCGGGGGTCGGGAACGGGTTGTCCTCGGTGCCCGGGGTCTTTTCGGCAAGGAACATCGACAGGCCGCGGTGGTCCGAGGTGTTGGGATCGGTGCGGGCCAGCAGGGTCATCACATGGGTGCGGGCGGCGTGGGTGATCCAGGTCTTGTTGCCGGTGATTTCCCAGTTGCCGTCGTCGGTTTTCACCGCGCGGGTGCGCAGGCTGCCCAGGTCCGACCCGGTGTTCGGCTCGGTGAACACGGCCGTCGGCAGGATCTCGGCCGAGGCCAGTTTCGGCAGCCAGTTTTCCTTTTGCTCGTCGGTGCCGCCGGCCAGGATCAGCTCGGCCGCGATTTCCGACCGGGTGCCCAGCGAGCCGACGCCGATATAGCCGCGCGACAGTTCCTCGGACACGACCACCATCGAGGCCTTGGACAGGCCCAGGCCGCCGAATTCCTCGGGGATGGTCAGGCCGAACACGCCCATTTCGCCCAGTTCCTCGATGATTTCCATCGGGATCAGTTCGTCCTTGAGGTGCCATTCATGCGCGTTGGGGACGACACGATCATCGGCATAGCGGCGGAACTGTTCGCGGATCATTTCCAGATCTTCGTCCAGACCGGTGGCGCCAAAGGTCGCGTGGCCGGCATTGTCGCGCATCAGCGCAACCAGGCGGCTGCGGGCGGGTTCGGTGTTGCCCTGGGTGACCAGGGTCATCACCTCGGCGGTCATCATCGCGCCGATATCCTGCGGGGCCAGGCCCATGTCCAGCGGACGGGCAATCTCGTTCTGGCTCATGTGGATGCCGCCCTGGATCTGCCAGAGGTATTCGCCAAAGGCGATCTGGTGGATCAGCTGCTCCATCTCGCCGAACTTGCCTTCGGCATCAATGCGGGCGGCCCAGTTCTGCATCTGGCGCAGCGATTCGACATAGGTCGCCAGCCACGATAGCGAATGCGCGGCATACTGGTTCTGCTCCAGCGCATCGCCCGAGACGCGGCCATCGACCGAGACCATCGCGCGCACATTCTCCATGGCCTTTGCCAGCAGCGCCTCGATCGGCGCGATGGTCGCACCGGTAAGGGTCAGCAGGTCCGGCAGAATGGCCGATTTGGGCGTTTCCTGTCCATCATGGGGCATGAGTCGGCTCCTTTTTTCACAGTCCGGCTGGGAATAGGGTTTTTGCAGTCGCAGCGCAACAAAAATACGCCGGGAAACCTGCTTTTGAAGCAATATGTCGCGCGCTTTGGTGGCCGGCAGTGCTAAACTGGCCAGATTGCGCCTTGAAACACAGGAGAATCGCGCGTGTCAGAGCAGATTCTGGGCATCCCGCCCGAGGTCTTTGCGATTGCAGCGATAATCGCCTTCTTTGCGGGCTTCGTAAAGGGGGTGGTGGGCTTTGCCATGCCGATGATCATGATGTCAGGATTGTCCATGGTGTTACCGGCGCCGGTGGCGCTGGCGGCGCTGATCGGGGCGACTTTGGTGACCAACCTGTCGCAGGCGCTGCGCCAGGGGGCGGGTCAGGCCTGGGGCGCGGTGCGGCGCTATCGGCGGCTGATCGGCACCATCATCGTGATGATCTTTCTCAGCGCGCCTTTGGTGACATGGCTGCCGCAGCGGGCGCTGTATCTGCTGCTGGGCGTGCCACTGCTGTTTTATGGCCTCAGCCAGCTGACGGGGCGACAACTGGTGCTGCAACCGGGCCACCGGGTGCGGGCCGAATACATGATGGGCGTGGTCAGCGGGTTCTTTGGCGGCATCTCCGGGGTCTGGGGGCCGCCGGTGATCGCCTATCTGCTGTCATACGGCACCGAAAAGACTGAGATGGTGCGCGTGCAGGGCGTGGTCTTCCTGGTGGGTTGCGTGGCGCTGATCGTGTCGCATCTGGGCACCGGGGTGCTGAACGCGCAGACGCTGCCGCTGTCGGGGGCGCTGATCGTGCCGGCCGTGGCGGGGATGCTGGCCGGGTTCGCGGTGCAGGATCGGCTGGATGCCGCGCTGTTTCGCAAGGTGACGCTGGTGGTGCTGTCGCTAGCGGCGATCAACCTGATCCGGCGCGGGCTGATGTAACGAAAAGGCCCGGCGCGGGGCCGGGCCTTTGGTCTTCACTGTCCGAATGCTTAGCCGATTGCAGCGGCTTTTACGTCTTCGTCGATATAGGGCACGTACTGGGCAAAGTTCTCGGCGAACATGTTGACCAGTTTCTGGGCCTGCGCGTCATAGGCGTCTTTGTCGGCCCAGGTCTGGCGCGGTTCCAGCAGGGCGTCATCGACACCCGGCACCGAGACCGGCACCTGGAAGCCAAAGTTGGCGTCCTTGCGGAATTCCACATCGTTCAACGAGCCGTCCAGCGCGGCGGTCAGCAGGGCGCGGGTCGCCTTGATCGGCATGCGCGAGCCGGTGCCATAGGCGCCGCCGGTCCAGCCGGTGTTAACCAGCCAGCAGGTCGCGCCATGCTTGGCGATCTTTTCGCGCAGCAGGTTGCCATAGGCCTCGGGGCGACGCGGCATGAAGGGCGCGCCAAAGCAGGTCGAGAACGTCGGCTCGGGCTCGGTCACGCCTTTCTCGGTGCCGGCCACCTTGGAGGTGAAGCCCGAGAGGAAGTGATACATGGCCTGGGCCGGGGTCAGACGTGCGATCGGGGGCAGAACGCCGAACGCGTCGCAGGTCAGCATGATGATGTTCTTCGGGTGGCCGCCCAGGGCGGTTTCCGAGGCGTTCGAGATGTATTCCAGCGGATAGGCGCAACGCATGTTGGCCGTCAGGCTGTCATCTTCGAAATCCAGTTCCTTGGTTTCCGGGTCGAACACCATGTTCTCGATCACGGTCGCGAACTTGCTGGTGGTCGCAAAGATTTCCGGCTCGGCTTCGGCGCTGAGGCTGATGGTCTTGGCATAGCAGCCGCCTTCGAAGTTAAAGGTGCCCTTGTCCGACCAGCCATGTTCGTCGTCGCCGATCAGGGTGCGCGACGGATCGGCCGACAGGGTGGTCTTGCCGGTGCCCGACAGGCCAAAGAACACGGCGGTGTCGACCGGGTTGTCGATCGCGTGGTTGGCCGAGCAGTGCATCGCCATCACGCCTTTGCCCGGCAGGATGTAGTTCAGCAGGGTAAAGACCGATTTCTTGTTCTCGCCGGCATATTCGGTGCCGCCGATCAGGATCAGCTTCTTGTCAAAGTTCAGCGCAATCACCGTGCCCGAGCGGCAGCCGTGCTTTTCGGGATCGGCCGAGAAGCTGGGGCAGTTGATGATGGTGAATTCCGGCACAAAGCTGTCCAGCTCGTCCCGCGAGGGGCGGCGCAGCAGGTGGCGGATGAAGAGGTTGTGCCAGGCCAGCTCGGTCACGACGCGCACGTCGAGGCGGTGTTCAGGGTCAGCGCCGCCGAACAGGTCCTGCACGAAATAGTCGCGGCCCTTCATATGCTCGACCATGTCGGCATAGAGGCGGTCGAACGCCTCGGGGTCCATCGGTTTGTTGTTGTCCCACCAGATCGAGTCTTCGACCGACGGGGTGCGCACAACGAATTTGTCCTTGGGCGAACGGCCGGTATGTTCGCCGGTGGTTACCAGGAAAGCGCCGCCATTGCCCAGCGTGCCTTCGTCGCGCTTCAGCGCAGCCTCGACCAGAGCCGGCTCCATGAGGTTGTAATAGACCTGGCCCAGCCCGGTGATGCCTTGATCTTCCAGCCGCTGTTTGGGGTTCACCCGTCCAGTTGACATATGCTTGCTCCTGACGCCGTCCGCCATGGGGCGGTCCGATTGATCTCTAGAAGTTGGCAGCCCTGCCGCCGGCCCGCGATTTGCTGCGGGTGCGCTCCTATATCACGGTCATTTCCAGAAGGAACAGGTGGCGGGCATTGGTTAGCGCAAACGGTCGCAGTTTAGCGCAACCGCAAGCTGCACCGACTCGAAAAGTGATGCAAATTAGCAATGTGTCATCTTTTTTCCGCTCTGCTGAGACCTGCGCAATCGGGTGATTCGCAGTTAGCAGTTGATTCCTAAGGGCGAAACGGGAAAAATATGGCAAAAAACAGGCACAGAGCAGCACAAAGGTAAAACCCCATGTCACGGATTGCGCTCGTTGACGACGACAGGAATATCCTGACTTCGGTTTCCATGACCCTTGAGGCAGAGGGTTTCGAGGTCGAAACATATAATGACGGCCAGTCGGCATTGGATGCGTTCAACAAACGCCTTCCCGACATGGCGGTTCTGGACATCAAGATGCCCCGGATGGATGGCATGGATCTGTTGCAGCGACTGCGGCAGAAAACCACCATGCCGGTGATCTTTCTGACATCCAAGGATGACGAGATCGACGAGGTTCTCGGCCTGCGTATGGGCGCCGATGACTATGTGAAAAAGCCGTTTTCTCAACGGCTTCTGGTCGAACGCATCCGCGCCCTGCTGCGCCGGCAAGAGGCGATCGCCTCGGATGCCGTCGCCCCGACCGAGGAAACCAAGGTCATGTCGCGCGGCCATCTGACGATGGATCCGCTGCGCCACGCGGTGACCTGGAAAGGCAACGACGTATCGCTGACCGTGACCGAGTTCCTGCTGCTGCAGGCCCTGGCCCAACGCCCCGGTTTCGTCAAAAGCCGCGATCAGCTGATGGATGTCGCCTATGACGATCAGGTCTATGTCGACGACCGCACCATCGACAGCCATATCAAGCGTCTGCGCAAGAAGATGCGCCAGGCCGATCAGGATTTCTCGGCGATCGAGACGCTGTATGGCATCGGCTATCGCTATAACGAAGAGTAAGACCCGCTGAAACGCCCGCCCAAGGGATTGACCGTGCGAGACACCAAGGCATCTGGGGACGCAACCGTCCTGATCGGTGAAGACTGGGTGTCCCCGTCCAAGGGGGATACCGAGATGCGCGAGCGTCGCCGCAAGCGCGGCTTTGTCTCGCTCAATCGCTCGCCCCTGGCCCGCAAGATCATCACCTTCAACCTCATGGGGCTGGTGGTGCTGGTCGCGGGTGTTCTGTTCATGGATCCGGGCCGTGACAGCCTGGTCAACCAGCGCGAACAGGCCCTGATCACCCAGGCCCGCCTGGTCGCGGATGTGTTCGAGGTGCAGCTGTCGCGCAGCGGCCCCGTCAGCCTTGGCGCCTCTGAGGGGGTGCAGGCCGACGAAACGCTGGTGGCGCTGGCGCCAGAGGATAACGTCGATCTTTACGTCTATGACCGCCAGGGCGGCCTGATCGCGGCCACCCGCTCCGAGATTCGCGGCCCGCTTCCGGGTGCGGGCGGATCGACGGCGATTACCGATATGCTGAACCGGCTGTGGAACGGCCTGTCGGCGCTGGTGTCGAATGACGCGGTTCTGGTGGGCACCAACCCCGAGGATCTGGCCAGCGGCCTGGTTTTGCAGGCCGTGCGCGGCGAAACCGTTGCCCGCGCCGGCGAGGATGTCGGCGGCGGCACGATCTTTTCGGTCGCGACCCCGATCATGCAGGGCGAAACGGTTGTGGGGGCCGTCGCGCTGACCTCGGCCGCCGGCGAGATCGACCAGTTGATCCGCGCCGAGCGCGAGCAGGTTCTGCGCATTTTCGTCGTTGCGCTGCTGGTCTCGGTGGGGCTGTCGCTGCTCTTGGCCAACACCATCGCCAACCCGCTGGCCGATCTGGCCGCGGCGGCCGAAATCGGCCGTGACCGCAATTCGCGCAAGATCAGCCCCGGCCGCGTGCGCATCCCCGATCTGACCGCCCGCCCTGACGAGATCGGCCGCCTGTCCGAGGCGCTGCGCGGGATGCTGGCGGCGCTGTATGACCGGATCGACGCAAACGAACAATTCGCCGCCGACGTGGCGCATGAGATCAAGAACCCGCTGGCCTCGCTGCGGTCGGCGGTGGGCACGATGCATGTGGCCAAGCGCGACGACCAGCGCGAAAAGCTGCTTGAGGTGATCGAGCACGACGTGCGCCGGCTTGACCGGCTGGTCAGCGACATCTCGAACGCGTCGCGGCTGGATAGCGAACTGGTCAAGGAAGAAGAGGAAAGGTTCAACCTTTCCAAGCTGTTGCAAAACCTGGCCGAGCATCTGGGCAACGATGCGCGCGGCAAGGGCGTTGACTTCATTTCCGACCTGCCGAAAGAGCCGATCATCGTGCAGGGCCTCGAGGCGCGCCTGGCGCAGGTGTTCGTCAACCTGATCACCAACGCCGTCTCATTCTGCGAAGAGGGCGACGCCGTCCGGATCTGGGCCCGCAGCCGCGGCAACCGGGTGCTGGTCGTGGTCGAGGATACCGGCCCCGGCATTCCCGATCAGGCGCTCGACAAGATCTTCAAGCGGTTCTACTCGGAACGCCCGCCGGGCCAGTTTGGCGACCATTCCGGCCTGGGCCTTGCGATCTCGAAACAGATCGTCGAGGCGCATGGCGGCGTGATCTGGGCCGAGAACATCCGCCCCACCGATGCCGATCCCACATCCGAGCCGCTGGGCGCGCGCTTTGTCGTGGGTCTGCCCGTCTAGGGCGGCGCGATGACGACCCCGGGCACCATCACATTTCATGCAACCTGTGTGGCCCTGAACGGGCGCGGCGTCTTGATCACCGGGGCCTCGGGCACCGGAAAATCCGCCCTCGCGCTGGAGCTGATGGCCCGTGGTGCCGAGCTGGTATCGGATGACGGCGTGATGCTGCGCCTGATCGACGGCGTGCCGGTGGCCAGCGCCCCCGCCGCGATCCGCGGCATGATCGAGGCGCGCGGGGTTGGCCTCTTGGCGGCCGAAACCTGCCCGGCCGCGCCGGTGGTTCTGGTCGTCGACCTGGACCATCCCGAAACCGAACGCCTGCCGCCCATGCGCGAAACGCGGCTGCTGGACGTGCCGGTGCCATTGGTGCACAACTGCGTGTACCCGCATTTTCCCGCGGCCATCCTGCAATATCTCAAGGGTGGGAGGCGTGCATGACAGCCAAGCAGAACATGACCGCAGCACAGCGGCTGGTGCTGGTCACCGGCCCCGCAGGCGCGGGGCGGTCAACGGCGCTGCATGCGCTTGAGGATCTGGGATATGAGGCCATCGACAACCTGCCCCTGTCGCTGATCCCGCGCCTGTTCGACGGCCCCCCGCATGGCGCCGCGCTGGCGCTGGGGGTCGATCCGCGCACGCGTGATTTCTCGGTCGGGGCGCTGGCCGACCTGGTGGGGCAATTGCGGGCCGATCCGCGCGTGCAATGCGAGGTTCTGTATCTGGATTGCCGCCCTGAAACCCTTCAGCGCCGCTTTTCCGAGACCCGCCGCCGTCACCCCCTGGCCCCCGCCGAAAGCCCCGATGCCGGCATCGCGCGCGAGCTGGATCTGCTGGGCCCGATTCGGATGCTGTCGGATTTCCTGATCGACACGTCCGACCTGAACCAGCACGACCTGCGCGCCGAACTGGCCCGGCTGTTCAGCGTCGAGGACGGCCACCGCCTGGCCCTGTCGGTTCAGTCCTTTTCCTACAAGCGGGGCATTCCGCGCGCGGCCGACATGGTGTTCGACTGCCGGTTCCTGCAAAACCCGTATTGGCAGCCCGATCTGCGCGGCCTGAACGGCCTGTCGCCCGCCGTGCGCGATTATGTCTGCGCCGACCCGCGCTTTGACGGATTCTTTGACCGGGTGCGCGATTTGACCGAATTCCTGCTGCCGGCCTATATCGGCGAGGGCAAAGCTCATCTCTCGATTGCATTCGGGTGTACCGGAGGGCAACACCGTTCGGTCACATTGGCCGAAAAACTGTCACAGGTGCTTGCAGAGGGCGGATGGCGGGTGTCTATAAGGCATCGAGAAATAGAGCGTCAGGCCCCCGGCGGGGGCAACAAGTCGGAGACCACCGTTTGATCGGCATCGTGATCGTAGCGCATGGCGGATTGGCCCGGGAATACCTGGCGGCGGTGGAACACGTCGTCGGCAAGCAGGACGGCATTCGCGCGATCTCGATCGAACCCGAACATGACCGCGCCCTCAAGCAGGCCGAAATCCTGGCCGCCGCCGACGAGGTGGACGAGGGCAGCGGCGTCATCGTGGTGACCGACATGTTCGGCGGCTCGCCCTCGAATCTCAGCATCCGCGCCTGTGACCGCTCGAACCGCAAGATCCTGTATGGGGCGAACCTGCCCATGCTGATCAAGCTGGCCAAGTCGCGCAGCATGAATGTCGATGCGGCGGTGGATTCGGCCGCGCTGGCGGGTCGCAAATACATCAACAGCTTTGACGGTGCGGGTGGGCAGTGATGGCCACCAAGACCCTGGATATCGTCAACGAAAAGGGGCTGCATGCACGCGCCTCTGCCAAGTTCGTTGAAACCGTCGAACAGTTCGACGCCGATGCCGAGGTCAGCCGCGACGGCCTGTTTGCCGCCGGCGATTCGATCATGGGCCTGCTGATGCTGGCCGCGTCCAAGGGCTGTATGATCGAGGTCGAAACCAGCGGCCCCGAGGCCGAGGCCCTGATGTCTGCCCTGCAAGAGTTGGTCGCCAATCGGTTCGGCGAACCGTTCTGATCCGGCCGGACGATCCTGATGGACAGCCGCCCCCCCGAAACGCCCCCCGCAAGTGACCCGTATGACAAGCGTCGCCTGTCCTACGCCAACACGTTCACCAACCCGTTCAAGGCCAACACCATCCGCGTGATGGAATGGACGACCGGCAAGCTGAAACTGCTGCGCCTGATCCGCCGGTTTGAGGCCATGGGCGTGCCGCATGGCCAGGCGTTCTGGCCGCAGGCGCTGTCGGTGATGGGCATCGACGTCACCACGCCGCCCGACCAGATCGCCCGCATCCCCGCCGAGGGGCCGCTGATCATCGTCGCCAACCATCCGCACGGGCTGGTCGATGGCATGGTCCTGGCAGAGCTGATCGGCCGCGTGCGCCAGGATTACAAGATCCTCACCCGCTCGATCCTGACCGGCATCGCCGAGATCGACCCGTTCATGATCCCCGTGCCCTTTGCCCATGAAGAAGACGCCCAGCGACGCAGCCTCGACATGCGCAAACTGGCGATGGAGCATCTGAATACCGGCGGCGCGATCGTGCTGTTCCCATCGGGCGTCGTGGCCTCGTCCGAGACCCTCTTTGGCCCCGCGATCGAGGCCGAATGGAATCCCTTTACCGCCAAGATGATCCAGCGGTCAGGCGCGCGCGTGCTGCCGGTCTATTTCCCCGGCTGCAATTCGCGCTGGTACCAGATCGCCAACCGCCTGTCGCCCACGCTGCGGCAGGGGCTGCTGCTGCACGAGGTCGCCTATGCGCTGAACAAGGCGCAGAGCCCCGCAATCGGCCGCCTGATCGAGCGCGACGAGATCGAATCCTGGGCCGACAACCCACGCGGGTTCGTGCGCTGGCTGCGCGACCAAACCCTGTCGTTACGCGGATAATTCCCTAAACTTTTCAGAAACTTGCCCCTTTAGCCCTTTGGCAACCCCGGTCCCTCAATCTGGGTCTGGGTGAGTCGAAAACTACATTGGGGGTGCAGGATGTATGAACATCTGGGCCAAGGGGCCATTGACTATCAACCATGCCGCTACGGCCAGTCCCGAATCCTGTTTCGCGGGCCGCGCGTCGATCTGGATGCGGCCTATTGCGCGGTGCTGGGCGGCACGGAAACTTATGGCAAATTCGTCCAACTGCCATTCCCGGCGCTTGTGGGCGAACAGACCGGGCGCAGCGTGGTCAACCTGGGCTGCGTGAATGCCGGCCTTGATGTGTTCATGCGCGACCCGACCGTGCTTGATATCTGCGGCGGGGCCGATCTGACCATAGTTCAGGCCATGGGCGCGCAGAACATGTCCAACCGCTACTACGCCGTGCATCCGCGCCGCAATGACCGCTTTCTGCGCGCCTCGGCCGCGCTCAAGGCGATCTACCCCGATGTCGATTTCGCCGATTTCAGCTTTACCCGGCACATGTTGCAGGGGTTGCGCCGCCATTGCGACGACCGGTTTCACCTGGTGGCGCAGGAACTGGCCACCGCCTGGGTCGCCCGCATGCGCTCGCTGGCCGAGATGCTGGGAGAGCGGTCGGTGCTGCTGGTGCTGGAACTGCCGGAATGGCCCGATGGCGGGCTTGGGCCTGAGCCGCTATTCGTCACCGACAATATGATCGCCCAGGTCGAACACCTGTTCGCGGCGGTGGTGCGGGTGACGCCCAGCGACGACGCGCTGGCGCAGGGCACGGCGGGTATGGTCTTTCGCCCGATGGAAGAGGCCGCCGCGCAGCTGTTGCCCGGCCCGGCCGTCCATCACGAGGTGGCCCAGGCCCTGGCGCCCGTCATGCAGGGCCTGTTGCAATGAAAAGGCCCGCCGGTTGGGCGGGCCCTCACATGTTTCCTATCGCGCCGGATCAAAGCTTCTCGGTCAGCTCCGGGACGGCTTCGAAGAGGTCTGCGACCAGGCCGTAATCGGCGACCTGGAAGATGGGGGCCTCTTCGTCCTTGTTGATGGCGACGATGATCTTGCTGTCTTTCATCCCGGCGAGGTGCTGGATCGCGCCCGAGATGCCGACGGCGATGTAGAGCTCCGGTGCCACGACCTTGCCGGTCTGGCCGACCTGCCAGTCGTTCGGGGCAAAGCCGCTGTCGACCGCCGCGCGCGAGGCGCCGACGGCGGCGCCCAGCTTGTCGGCCAGTTTCTCGATCAGGGCAAAGTCCTCTTCCGAGCCGACGCCACGGCCGCCCG
>NZ_JAOWLE010000002.1 GCF_025751515.1 Actibacterium sp. XHP0104 | reverse complement strand
CCGCAATCTCGTCAAACGGGTTCATCGACATCTTAACATTCGCAAGATCAACGCCAGACCCGTCAGCCTTGACACGTACCTTGACGTTATAGTCAATCACCCGCTTCACAGGCACCAATACCTTCATGTGAGACACTCCTTGCGATGGGGTTGCAGGCCGGCCCCATAGAGGCCGGCCCCAGGATCAGAACGATTTGCGGATCACTTCGCGCAGCTCGCCCACGACGCCACGGCGGAAGGCCAGCACGCAGATCACGAAGATCACGCCCAGCACGACGGGCACCCAGGCGCCCAGCGGGCCAGAGGCCAGGTAGTTCTGCAGCGTGATGATGATGCCCGCGCCCACGGCCGGCCCCGGAATGGTGCCAAGCCCGCCCAGCAGGGTCATCAGAACCACTTCGCCCGACATGTGCCAATGCGCATCGGTCAGCGAGGCCAGCTGGAACACCACGGTCTTGGTGCCACCGGCAACGCCCGCCAGCGTGGCCGACAGCACGAAGGCCAGCAGCTTGTAGCGGTCGACATCATAGCCCAGCGACGTGGCGCGGGCCTCGTTGTCGCGAATAGCCGACAGAACCTGCCCGAAGGGCGAGTTGACGGTGCGCGAGATCACGAAATACCCGATCACGAAGATGGCCAGCACGAAGTAGTACATCGACAGGTTGTCCTGCAGGTCGATGAACCCCAAAGCCTTGCCGCGCGGCACGCCCTGCAGGCCGTTCTCGCCGCCGGTAAAGTCGGACGAGACGAACAGGAAGTAGACCATCTGGGCCATCGCCAGGGTGATCATGGCGAAATAGATGCCCTGGCGGCGGATCGCCAGCGAGCCGATCGCCAGGCCCAGCAGGCCGGCCACGGCGGCACCCACGAGGATGCCCAGCTCGGTCGGCAGGCCCCAGACCTTGAGCGCATGGCCGGTGACATAGGCTGCGCCGCCAAAGAAGGCCGCGTGACCAAAGCTGAGCAGCCCGCCAAAGCCCAGGATCAGGTTGAAGGCGCTGGCAAAGAGGGCAAAGCACAAGAGCTTCATCAGGAAGACGGGATAGATCGCAAGCGGGGCCACAAGCAGCAGACCGATCGCGATCAGATATGCGATTTTGGTATTCATGACATCTGCTCCTTACGAGGCTTTGCCGAACAGGCCCGCGGGACGCAGAACCAGCACGATGGCCATGACAACAAAGATGACGGTGGCCGAGGCCTCGGGCCAGAAGACCTTGGTCAGGCCCTCGATCACGCCCATGGCCAGGCCGGTCACCACCGCGCCCACGATCGAACCCATGCCGCCGATCACAACGACCGCGAACACGACGATGATCAGGTTCGACCCCATCAGCGGGTTGACCTGGGTGATCGGCGCCGCCAGCACGCCGGCAAAGGCGGCCAGGGCAACGCCATAGCCATAGGCCAGCGTCGTCAGCAGCGGCACGTTCACGCCAAAGGCCTGCAGCAGCTTGGGGTTCTCGGTGCCGGCGCGCAGGTAGGCGCCGATCTTGGTGCGCTCGAACAGCAGCCAGGTGGCCAGACAGACCGCCAGCGAGGCCACAACGACCCAGCCGCGATACCAGGGCAGGAACATGAAGCCCAGGTTGACGCCACCCTGCAGGGAGGCGGGCGTCGAATAGGGCATGCCCGACGAGCCAAAGAGTTTCACGAAAGTGCCTTCGATCACCAGCGCCAGGCCAAAGGTCAGCAGCAGGCCATAGAGGTGATCGACGCCGGCGAGGCGGCGCAGCAGCAGCCGTTCAATCACGATCCCGAACGCCCCAACCACGATCGGCGCGATGATCAGCGCGCCCCAATAGCTGATACCCAGCCATTTGGCAGCGGCAAGCGCGGCAAAGGCGCCCAGCATGTATAGCGCCCCATGGGCAAAGTTCACGATGTTCAGCAGGCCGAAAATGACCGCCAGACCAAGCGACAGCACCGCGTAGAAGGCGCCGTTGATCAGGCCGAGCAATAGCTGTCCGAAAAGAACCTGGGGCGGAAAGCCCAGAAGATCTGTCAGCATGTCGGGATGTCCTAGTTATTGGTGTGGATCCCACCAGGCACGGCAGATGTGCCTGGTGGGAGTTCTCGCCTTACTTGGTCGGGCAGGTGCTTTCGGACAGCGGGCCGAAAGCTTCTTCACCGGGGATGGTGCGCACGATCTTGAGGTAATCCCACGGGCCGGAGGATTCGCTCGGGGCCTTCACCTCGGCGAGATACATGTCGTGAACCATGCGGCCATCGGTGCGCAGGACGCCGCCATTGGCGAACATGTCCTCGACGGGCATTTCACGCATCTTGGCCAGAACGGTGTCGGTGTCATCCGTGCCGGTGGCTTCGATGGCTTTCAGGTAGTGCAGAACCGACGAGTAGGTGCCGGCCTGAACTCCGGTCGGCATCTTGCCGGTTTTCTCGAAGTACTTCTGCGACCAGGCGCGGGTCTCGTCGTTGAGATCCCAGTAGAAGCTGACGGTCATCTGCAGGCCCTGCGCGGTTTCCAGACCCAGCGCGTGCACGTCGGTCAGGAAGACCAGCAGGCCGGCAATCTTCTGGCCCGAGGCGATGACGCCGAATTCGTTGGCGGCCTTGATGGCGTTGATCGTGTCGGCGCCGGCGTTGGCCAGACCGATGATCTTGGCGCCCGAGGCCTGGGCCTGCAGGATGAAGGACGAGAAGTCAGAGGCCGGGAACGGGTGCTTGGCAGCGCCCAGAACCTGGCCGCCCTCGGCCTCGACCACCTTGGCCACGTCGCCTTGCAGCGCTTCACCAAAGGCATAGTCGGCGGTCAGGAAATACCAGGTGTCGCCACCCTCTTTCACGACGGCCGAGCCGGTGCCCACGGCCAGGGCGCGGGTGTTGTAGGTCCAGTGCAGGCCGGTCGGGATACAGGCGTCGTTGGTCAGCGGCGACGAGGCCGCACCCGACACCAGGGCGATCTTGTTCTGCTGTTTGGCAACTTCGAACACGCCCAGGGCCACCGAGGTGGTCACCAGTTCGGCAAAGGCGTCGACGCCCTGGGTGTCACCCCATTCGCGCGCCTTGTTGGCGGCGATGTCGGCCTTGTTCTGGTGGTCGGCGGTGACGATCTCGATCGGGGCGCCGGCAACGGTGCCGCCGAATTCTTCGATCGCCATCTGGGCTGCAACGGCCGCGCCTTCGCCGGCGAGGTCCGAATAGGTGCCCGACATGTCGGTCAGCACACCGATCTTGACGACGCCGTCGCTGATCTCGGCTGCGGCGGCCGAGGCCAGCATTGCCAGTGCCGAGGCGCTGGCGGAAAGCGTTTTGAGAATGTTCATGAGTCCTCCTCCGGGGGGTTTGCGTTATACGCTTAGGTATTCGTCAAAGATGTGCTGGCTGGATTCCAGGTCATCCTTGTGAATTGTTGCGGCTATGTGCCCGTGATCCATGATGAAATGCCGATCGGCCAGAGGCGCGGCAAAGCGGAAGTTCTGCTCGACCAGGATGATCGTGTAACCGCGGGTCTTGAGCTGGATCAGCACCTCGGCCAGCTTGTCGTTGATCACCGGGGCCAGGCCTTCGGTGATTTCGTCAAGCAGCAGCACATTGGCGCCGGTGCGCAGGATGCGGGCCATGGCCAGCATCTGCTGTTCGCCGCCCGACAGGCGGGTGCCTTGCGACTTGCGGCGTTCGGCCAGGTTGGGGAACATCTCGTAGAGTTCCTCGACCGACATGCCGCCCGGCGCCACGTTGGGCGGCAGCATCAGGTTTTCCTCGACATTGAGGCTGGCGAAGATGCCGCGCTCTTCGGGGCAATAGCCCACGCCCATATGGGCGATGGTATGGGGCGCGGATTTGATGATTTCCTCGCCCTTCAGCACGATCGAGCCGGTGCGGTGCCCGATCAGGCCCATGATCGCGCGCAGCGTCGTGGTCCGGCCCGAGCCGTTGCGACCCAGCAGGGTCACCAGCTCGCCCTGGTTGACGGTCATGTCGATGCCGTGCAGCGCGTGGCTTTCGCCGTAGAACGCGTGCAGATCCTGGATGCGCAGCTCTTCGATATGCTCGGATACGTGCTGGCCGCCGATGTCGTGATTTTCCAACGTGTCGGTGTTCATGCGGCTTTCCCCATATAGGCTTCTTTCACGCGCGGATCCGACGAGACCTCTTCATAGGTGCCTTCGGTCAAAAGCGCGCCGCGCTGAAGAACGGTAATCTTGTCACACAGGGTCGAAACGACGCCGAGGTTGTGTTCGACCATCAGGATGGTGCGGTTGGCCGAGACCTTCTTGATCAACTGGGTGATCAGCTCGACATCCTCGCGCCCCATGCCCTGGGTCGGCTCGTCCAGCAGCATCATCTCGGGCTCCATCGCCAGGGTGGTGGCGATTTCCAGGGCGCGCTTGCGGCCATAGGGCATGTCGGCCACCACCGCATCGGTGAAATGCTCGAGCCCGACCATGGTCAACAGCTCGTCGGCGCGGTCGTTCAGCCGGTTCAACGAACTGACCGGACGCCAGAAATGGAACGAGGTGCCCAGCTTGCGCTGCAGCGCGACGCGCACGTTCTCGCGGGCGGTCATGTGCGGAAAGACCGCCGAGATCTGGAAGGATCGGATCACGCCCATGCGTGCGATTTCCGCCGATTTGGTCGCGGTGATGTCGCGGCCGTTGAAGGTGATCTTGCCGCGGGTCGGGATCAGGAACTTGGTCAGCAGGTTGAAGACGGTGGTCTTGCCCGCGCCGTTCGGCCCGATCAGGGCGTGGATATCGTGGCGCTTGACCTTGAGGTCGACCGTGTCGACGGCGGTAAAGCCCTTGAACTCCTTGGTCAGCCCCTGCGTTTCGAGAATGTATTTTCCGGTGTCGCTCATGTGTTTTCGCGTCCTAAAAAGGTGGGGGGAACCGCGAGGAGGCGGCCCCCCCAGTCAGGGGAGATAGTCAGGCTGCGCCGCTCAAAGCGCGGGCCTGATCGCGCAGAATGAACTTCTGCACTTTGCCCGTGGAGGTTTTGGGCAATTCGCCAAAGACGATGGTTTTAGGCGCCTTGAAGTTGGCCATGTTCTCGCGGCAGAAGGCGATCAGCTCGGCCTCGGTGATGGTTTTGCCGGGCTTGAGCTCGACAAAGGCGCAAGGCGTTTCGCCCCATTTCTCGTCGGGGCGCGCCACGACGGCGGCCTCGAGAACGGCGGGGTGCTTGTAGAGCACATCCTCGACCTCGACCGAGCTGATGTTCTCGCCGCCCGAGATGATGATGTCCTTGGACCGGTCCTTCAGTTCCACGTACCCGTCGGGATGCATGACACCCAGGTCGCCCGAGGCGAACCAGCCGCCGTTGAACGACTTGTCGGTCGCGGTCTGGTTCTTGAGATAGCCCTTCATGACGTTGTTGCCGCGCATGAAGATCTCGCCCATGGTCTGGCCGTCGCTGGGCACAGGCGCCAGCGTTTCCGGATCGGCCACCATCAGGCCCGACAGCGCCACGTTCTTGACGCCCTGACGGGCCTTGAGCTTGGCTTTCTTCTCGCCATCCAGGCCGTCCCACTCGCCCTTCCAGGCGCAGACGACCGAGGGGCCGTAGGTTTCGGTCAGGCCATAGACATGGGTGACTTCGACACCCATCGATTCCATGTTGGCGATCACCGCGGCCGGCGGGCTGGCGCCGGCGGTCATCACCTTCACCTCATGGCTGAAATCCTTCAGCTCGTCCGGGGCGTTGGCCAGCATGTTCAGAACGATCGGCGCGCCGCAGAAATGGGTGACCTTCTCGTCGCGGATCAGTTGATAGATCGGTTCGGCCCGGACGGCGCGCAGGCAGACGCAGACGCCCGCATTGGCGGCAATCGCCCAGGGGAAACACCAGCCGTTGCAATGGAACATCGGCAGGGTCCACAGGTAACGCGAATGATGCGCCATGCCCCAGGTGATGATGTTCGACATCGCGTTCAGCGCGGCGCCGCGGTGGTGATAGACCACGCCCTTGGGGTCGCCGGTGGTGCCAGAGGTATAGTTCAGGCTGATGGCGTCCCATTCATTGGCGGGCAGGACCATCTCGAACTCGGGGTCACCCTCGGCCAGCATCTCGTCATAGGTCACCGAACCGATGCGGCGGCCGCCGGCAAAGCTGGCATCCTCGATGTCGATCACCAGGATGTCGCGATGGCCGCTGATCTTGATCGCGCGGTCCACGACTTCGCTGAATTCGGGATCGACCATCACCACCTTGGCCTCGGCATGGCTGAGGATAAAGGCAATGGCCTCGGGGTCGAGGCGGGTGTTGACCGTGTTCAGAACGGCACCGCACATCGGCACGGCGAAATGGGCTTCGAACATCTCGGGGATGTTGGCGGCGATGACCGACACGGTGTCGTTCTTGCCGATGCCGCGCTTGCTCAGCGCACTGGCGAAACGGCGCATCCGCTCGAAGGTTTCACCCCAGTTCAGGCGCCGGTCTTCATAGACGATGGCGGTCAGCTCGGGATAGATCCGGGCTGTTCTTTCGGCGAAACTCAGCGGCGAAAGCGCAACATAGTTGGCATCATTGGCATCCAGACTCGTGTCATAGATGCTGGCATGGCTATTCATATGTATTTCCTCCCGTTCGATCCGGACAGGGTCCCCTGACCTGCCAGACGGCGGGAAGCTCACATGGAGTTGTTGCCAAAGTTCGCAGGAATTGTATCCAATTGTGATGGCGCGGCGAATATCCTTGGTTCTGCGCCGGGGCTAACGCATCTTTCGTAAAGTGATCGAACGAGATGGGGCCGGCAAAGTGGCGCATTCACCCGAGGTAACAGACGCGGCGATGCTGGTTCTCGAGGGGCTGGGGCATCTGGATCAGGGGATCACGATCTTTGATCACAACCTGAAACTGGTGGCCTGGAACGACGTGTTCCTCGAGATGCTGGGCTATCCGCGCGACCTGGCCTTTGTGGGCGCCGACTTCGCCTCGTTCATCGACTACAACGCCCGGCGCGGCGAATACGGCCCCGGCGACCCGGTGATTCAGGTGGCGGAACGCGTTGAAAAAGCGCGGAAATTCCTGAAACACCATATCGAGCGCGAGCGCCCCGACGGCACCGTTCTCAAGGTGGTCGGCACGCCTCTGCCCAGTGGCGGATTCGTCACCACCTATACCGACATCACTGATATCCGGCGCCGGCAGGAGCTGCTTGAGGAAACCGTGACCCAGCGCACGCGCGAGCTGATGCTCAGCGAGCAGCGGCTGAAACTGATCGCCGACGAGGTGCCCGCCGGCATCGCGCATTTCGACCGCGACCTGACCATCCTTTACGCCAACAAGCGCTTTGCCCAGGCCTATCAGAAGACCCCGAAAGACATCATCGGCCTGAATGCAAGCGAGGTTCTTTATGCCCGCACGCTGCTGGAGTCGTCGCGGTTTTTCGAACAGGCGCGACGCGGGGCGATGGTGGATTTCGAGATGCGGGTGCAGCTGCCGGGCGACCGGTTCAAGGACATCCGCACCCTGCTGCGGCCCGAGAAACCGTCATCGGGCGAGGTGATCGGGTTCTACACGGTGTCGATCGACGTGACCCGGCGCAAGGCCACGATGTCGGCGCTGATGCGGTCGCAAAAGATGGACGCGCTTGGCCGGATGGCCAGCGGCATCTCGCATGACTTCAACAACCTGCTGACCATCATCTTGGGCAACCTGGTGCCGCTGGCCGAGCATCTGAACGACCCCGCCACCGAAGAGGAATTCCTGACCCCCGCAATCTCGGCGGCGCGGCGCGGATCGTCGCTGACCAAGCGCCTGCTGACGCTTGCCCGGCGCGAACAGTTCGACCCCGAGCCCACCGAGATCGACGAGGCGATTTCCGAGATCTGCAAGCTGCTGAAATCCTCGGTGCCGGCCTCGCTGACCATCGCTCAGGACCACGAACCCGCCCTGCCCCAGGCCTTTGTCGATCGCGGCCAGCTGGAGATGGCGCTGCTGAACATGGCGCTGAATTCGCGCGATGCCTGCGAGGGCAAGGGCGAGATCACCATCGGTGCCAGCCGCTATGACCTGCCCGCCGAAGAGGCAGAGCTGTTGCACCTGCCCGCCGGGGAATATCTGCGCATCCGGTTCGCCGATAATGGCAGCGGCATGTCGCCCGAACAGGCCGAACGCATTTTTGAACCGTTCTACACCTCGAAGGCCGCCGGTGCGGGGTCGGGTCTGGGGCTGTCGATGGTCTATGGTTTCGTCAAGCAGTCGAACGGGGCGATCTGGGTCGACAGCCAGCCCGGCCGCGGCGCCGAGTTCACCATCCTTTTGCCCAGCGTCGATCTGGTCGCCAAGCAGGACATCACCCGCCCCGAGCCGGTCGAGCCGCGCCCTGCCCCGCGCGCCGAACCTGACACGGGCGACCAGCCGATGGTGCTGCTGGTCGAAGACGATCAGGACGTGCGCCGCACCATCCGCCGCAAGATCGCCGGGCTGGGCTATCCGCTGGTCGAGGCCAACAACGCCGACGAGGCGCTTGGCCTTTTGGCGCGGATCCGCGACATCCGGATCGTCATCTCTGATATCGACATGCCCGGCACCATGAAGGGCCACGCCCTGGCTCACCGCATCCGCAACATGTTCCCCGATATCCGCATCGTGCTGATGAGCGGCCAGGTGCAGCATTTCCCGCAAGGCAGCCGTGCCAACGGCATCCCGTTCCTGCGCAAGCCCTTCAGCGCCGATGACCTGTCGGCCGCATTGGCCGACAGCCAGAATGCCCCCTACCCGACCGAAGGTGTTTCCCCATGAAGACTACCGTTTTCCTTCTGGAGGACGACCTGGACATCACCAGGCTGATCGTTCGCACCCTGAGCCAGCAAGGCATCGACACCCGCAGCTTTCGCCGCATCTCCGAATTCGAGCGCGAGATCAAACGCCAGCTGCCCGACCTGTGCCTGATCGACCTCAGCCTGCCCGATGGCGACGGGCTGTCGCTGGTCAATGGCGGCGGGCTGCCGTGCTCGGTGCCGCGGATCATCGTGACCGGGCGCGGCGGGCTGACCGACAAGGTGGTGGGGCTGGAAATCGGGGCCGACGACTATATCGTCAAGCCGTTCGAGCCGCGCGAGCTGGTGGCGCGGGTGCGCGCCGTGCTGCGGCGTAGCGCCAAATCTGCAACCCCTGCCGCCGCCGCCAAGAACGAGTTGATCACCTTTGGCGACTGGAGCGCCGATTTCGACGGCTGCACGCTGACCCATCGTGATGGCGAGGTGATCAATCTCAGCTCGTCCGAGGCGGCGCTGTTGGGGGCGCTGGTCAATTCTGCCGGGCGGGTTCTCAGCCGCTCGCAGCTGCTGGACATCACCAGCGGCCGCACGGGAGAGCCGTTTGATCGCAGCATGGATGCCCGCATCAGCCGCCTGCGCCGCAAGCTGCGCGACGACCCAAAGGCGCCCAGCATCATCCGCACCGTCTATGGCGCGGGCTATGTGTTCTCGATCCCGGTCGACACCAAGGCCGGCTGAGGCCGCGCCCTGCCCCATTGCTGAAACCTAAAAGGGCCGCACCAATGGTGCGGCCCTTTCGCGTGACTTTCAAACCCGATCAGAAGATCTGACTGGGCAACCAGAGGGCAATCTGGGGGAAAGCCACAACAAGTGCCAGCCCGAGGATTTGGAGGAACACGAATGGGATGGCAGCTTTGTAGATGTCACCGATCGTCACGTCTTCGGGTGCAACCGATCGCATGTAGAACAGGTTGTAGCCGAAGGGTGGCGTCAGATAGGCGGACTGCATCGACAGGATGAACAGCACCGCGAACCAGGTCGTGTCATAGCCCAGGTCGCGCACGATCGGCACGAACAGCGGCACGGTGATAAACACGATGGCAAAGTCGTCCAGGAACATGCCCAGCACGAAATACGTGGCCAGCATCGCCAGGATGACGAACATCGGCGACAGTTCGAAATCTTCGATCAGTTCGCCCACGATCTGACCGGCGCCAAGGCCGACATAGATCTTGGAAAAGAACACCGCCGCGATGGTGATCCACATCAGCATGCCCATCAGCTTGGTGGTGGTCAGCATGACATAGCGCAGCATGTCCCAGTTCACCCGGCCATGCAGCGCCGCGATCACCAGCGACCCGAAGGCCCCGATGGCCGAGGCCTCGGACGGCGAGGTCACGCCGCCGATGATGCAGCCCAGCACCACGGTGATCAGCGCGCCGGGCGCGATCAGGTGACGCAGGGATTTCAGCTTTTCGATGCCGCTGAACCGTTCCTCGATCGGGGCCGGCGGGCCCAGCTTGGGGTTGATGCGGCAGCGGATCAGCACATAGGTGATGTAAATGCCGGCCAGCATCAAGCCCGGCATCAGGCCAGCGGCAAACAGCTTGCCGACGGAATCGCGCGACAGGAACGCGTAGATGATCATCAGCACCGACGGCGGGATCAGAAAGCCCAGGGCGCCCCCCGCCATGATGGTGCCGGTGACAAGTTTCTTGTCATAGCCCCGCTTCAGCATCGCCGGCAGGGCGATGATGCCCAGGCTGACGGTTGCCGCGCCCGACACGCCCGCCATGGCGGCGATCAGCGCGCAGATGATGACGGTGCCCACGCCCAGGCCGCCGGGCAGACCGCCCATCAGCTTGTGGATCATCTCGAACAGGTCGTCCGTGATACCCGAGCGTTGCAGCACAAGGCCCATGAAGATGAACAGCGGCAGAGCCACCAGCAGGAAATTGTCCATCGCGCTGAAGGTCGAGCTGACCAGCAGGTCGAGGCCACCCGGCCCCCACAGGACATAGGCGCTTCCGACGCCAGAGATCGTCAATGCCCAGGCCAGCGGCGAGCCCATCGCCATCAGGGCCAGCATCGACAGGAACATGATCGCCGTGATTGTCAGCGGATCAAGATCGGCCATAGTAAGTCCTCCCCGGATGGCGGCTGCCATCCGCGTCATAGCGCCTTATTTCTTGGCGGCGTCCAGAAGTTCGGGGTCGATATCGGTTTCGACCTCACTCTCGCGCGGGTCGTCGAACGGAATACCCAGCAGCACCAGAACGGCGCGCAGCAACTCGGCGATGTTCTGCAGCAGAACAAGGCCCACGGCGACGGGGATCACGGTCTTGATCGGATAAACCGCCGGCTGCCAGATGCTCTTGTTGGAATATTCGCGCACGGCCCAGCTTTCGGCGGCGAACTCGACGGACATTTTGAAGAAGATCCACAGAACGACCAGGCCAAGCGTGAAGATGATCGTGTCACAGAACGCTTTGCCACGGGGGCCGAACTGTCCATAGATCACCTCGGAGCGCACATGGCCGCGGTGGCGCAGCGTATAGGCGCCGGCCAGCATGCAGAACGCACCATAGAGCATGGTGCTGGTCTCATGCGCCCAGATCGTCGGCGAATTGAGGAAGTAGCGGGCGACGATTTCCAGCACAAGCACGGAGATCATCCCCAGCGTCAACCAGGAAATGGCCCGCCCGACATACTCGGACAGGCCATCCTGAATGACAAGATACCTTGTCACCAGGTTCATTACAGACGCCCTTGGGCCTTCGCGTTGGCAACCAGCGCTTCGATCAGCTTGGCGTTACGCTCGGAGCGGCCGGCTTCTTCCTGCCAGACACCCTGGGCAGCTTCGGTCAGCGCTTTGGAATCCTCGGCGGGGAGGGTCGCGTAGATGAAGGTGCCTTCGGCGACGCCTTCGTTACCGGCAGCCAGCCACTGGTGGATGTCTTCGGCGAACTGGGCGATCGCGGTTTCCAGGATGGCCTTGTGCTCGTCCGAGAGGCTGTTCCAGCTTTCCGGGTTGGCCAGGAAGGTTTCGGTCCAGCCGGGCATCAGCATGTTCAGGTAGGTATAGTGCTGGCCGGCTTCGTGCAGTTTCAGCTGCTCGTACTCGACCGGGCCGCCGTAGATGGCGCCGTCGATCACGCCGGTCGACATGCCGATATACAGTTCCTGAGCGGGCAGATACACGGTCGGGATACCGAAGTGATCCAGAACCTTGGCCACGTTCGAGGTGGCGCGGATCTTGCGGGTTTTCAGGTCTTCCAGCGAGGTGACCGGCTCTTTGGTCAGCAGGTCATAGCTGTGGCCATAACCCTTGCCCAGGAAAACGGTGCCGGCGTCGGTATAGGCTTCGGTCAGCAGGGCGTTGACTTCGGGGCTTTCAAAGAATGCCTTGGCTTCTTCAACGCTGGTCCAGCCGCCGGGCAGACCGGCTTCGATGTTGCCGATGTCAACCTGGCCCGACCAGTAGCCGCCATGGCCGTGCACGATGTCGAGGGTACCTTTGGAGACGGCATCGGCAAACTGATCCGAAGCCACCAGTTCACCGCCACGGAAATACTGGATGCGCAGCTCGCCGTTCGAGGCTTCTTTCACGGCATCCTTGAACTTGTCGGCGATGGCGTCGATCTCGGTGCCATAGAAGGTGTGAAAACGGATGCGAACGGTGTCGGCCGACGCGGCCGAAGCAGCGGCCAGCGCAACGGCGCCCGAGATCGCGCCAATAGCGGCACGGCGGGTGAATTGGGTGAATTTCATGTGTTCTCCTCCTTGGACAGCAGCGCAAAACGCCGCCAGTGATGGTTCCTCGCAACCGGCCCCGTTGTTGTTAGATGGGATTGTGTCACGGCCGCAACGTGGCTATCGTGCTACATCATAGACCATATTGTCGGCAACAAAAAAGAATGGAAGCGACACCCATATGCACTATTGCGACACAGAGATCAGACAAATCTGACATCACGCAATGGCATATTTAACATCTTTATCAGTATGTTGTTAACTTTTAGGCGACTAGGCGGATTTGCGTTTTCGCGAACAGCCAACCGCCTGGGGCGGGTCTTTGCCAAGGCCATCAACATACACCATGAAGAGTGTGCGACCGATTCGAAGTTGTCGTTAGGTAAGCCGAAAGGCAGTGTCGTAAGAGGAGGGACACTACATATGACTGAACAGCGCGAAACCCTGCACGGGTTGACCGATATCTACCGGTATCTCAGACGCAACCGCACCCCGATCTATGTGATCATGCCCACGCCCTTTAACCTGATGGGGCTGGACCAGTGGGTGGGCGGCCTTGAATACGTCAACTATTTCGACATTTTCGACGGGCGCCACCCGCGGGTGTTCCTGCCGTCGCAGACCGGCGCGCAGGATTTCCGCTCGATGGAGGATGTCGGCAACTACCTGGTCGATCACCCCGAATTCCGCGACCGCGTCAAATCGCAACCCAACGGCATGGCGCTGTTCGTTCAGTTCGACGAAAAGACCGAAGAGCTGTGCAAGGATGTGGGCCTGACCATCGCCCTGCCCTCGAACGACCTGCGCAACCGCCTGGACAGCAAGATCGAAACCACCCGCCTGGGCAACGAGGCCGGCGTGGCCAGCGCGCCCAACGTCATGGGCGAGGCCAACACCTATGCCGAGCTGACCAAGCTGGCCGAACGCGCCGGGCTGGGGTCGGACCTGGTGGTGCAGACGCCCTATGGCGACAGCGGCCGCACGACCTTCTTCATCAAGGCGCGCGAGGACTGGGACAAGTTCTCGTCCAAGATCATCGGCCAGCAGCTGAAGATCATGAAGCGCATCAACCACCTGCCCGGCACGATCGAGGGCTGCGCCACCCGCCACGGCACGCTGGTCGGCCCGGTCATGACCGACATCACCGGTTTCGAGGAAATCACCCCCTACAAGGGCGGCTGGTGCGGCAATGACATCTCGCCGTCGATCCTGCCCGACGGGGTGCCGGACAAGGTGCGCGACATGGCGCGCAAGTTCGGCGATCGCCTCTATGCCGAGGGCTATAAGGGCGTGTTCTGCATCGACTTCCTGCTCGATACCGACACGAACGAGGTTTATCTGGGCGAGCTGAACCCGCGCATCTCGGGCGCCTCGCCGCCGACCAACCTGATCACCTCGACCTATGGCGGCTGTCCGCTGTTCCTGTTCCACCTGCTGGAATTCATGGACGTGGATTACGAGATCGACATTCACGAGGTGCAAAGCCGCTGGAACGATTACGACCACTGGACCCAGCTGATCCTCAAACAGACCGAGGACAAGGTCGAGCTGATCACCAAGGCCCCGCAATCGGGGATCTGGCGCATGGAAGAGGACGGTGAGATCTCGTTCGTGCGACCCAGCCACAACATCAACACCCTTGGTGACGAGGACGAGGCCTTTTACCTGCGGGTCTATGGAGTGGGCGAATACTGCTATCACGGCGCTGATCTGGGCTGTCTGCTGGCCCGCGGCCGGATGCAGTCGGACGACCGCGAGCTGCTGGAACGCGCGCGGGTTTGGAACGCCGCGATCAAGGGTCAGTTCAAAAGCGTGCCGCTGTCACCCAATGCCGAGATCCCGATGCCGGCCGACATGACCGCCGGCAAGTGGTTCTGACACATCGAAAGGTTCGGCCTGACGCGTCAGGCCGGGCCGCCCTGCTCGATCTCGCCGATGGGATCAACGTCGTTGCGCACCCAGAAATAGCTGAACCCCTGCTCGCGCAACCAGCTTTCCAGACGGTCGAGGCTGCTCCATTCCCGGCGCAGGCCGCGCGCGCTTTCGAGCTGGGCCCAGACGTTATCGACCAGGAAATACACGGTCCAGGTGTTGGGGTTTCGCACCTGGTCTCCAAAGCCGCCCCCCTGGGTCATGCGCGGAACACGCGCGATCACCGGGTAATGGGTGATGCGATACGAGGCCAGCAAACCGGGAATGTCGGTTTGCTTGATAACAGCAACAGGGGCGGGCGCAGGTAACATAGCCCTTCTTCTTGACAAGATGAGCGACAAAGTCAATATGCTACACCATGACCCATGGTGTAGCCAACCTTCAGATCACGTCCCTGCCCCGCGGCCCGATGGCCTGTCCGGGATGCCTTGGACCGACGGCGCGGGGTATGCCATGCACCTGACATTTCGCAGCCTTTCCGAAGACCTGCCCGGCGACGCCTGGCGCGAGGTTTTCCGCCACGGCTGGCCCGGCTGGAGCGAATGGTACGGCGCGCGATCAGAGGGCGAGCCGGCCCTGGCCGATGCGCGCGCCTCGATTCGCCGTCACATGCCGGAGTACGAGCCCCTGTGGGACGAGTTGACGCAGCGTTGCGGCGCCGATGACGAGGCCGCGCGCTTTCTCAGCTTCTGGTCGCCGCCGCGCTATCTGGTGAACTGCTCGCAGGCGGTTCTGATGGACGAGGACGGCCCGGTCCTGATCCGCAACTACGACCTCGACCCCGAGCTGAACGAGGCGACGCTGCTGTCGACCGGCTGGCAGGGCCGCCGGGTCGTGGGCATGGTCGAGGCCATGGCCGGCCTGTCGGATGGCATGAACGATGCCGGGCTGGCCCTGTCGCTGACCTTTGGCGGGCGGGTGATCCGGCAGACCGGGTTCGGCATCCCGATCATCCTGCGCTATGTGCTGCAAACCTGCAACGACACCCAAGAGGCCATCGAGGCCCTGCGCGCGGTGCCGTCGCACATGTCCTACAACGTTACCCTGATCGACCGCAGCGGCGATTTCGCCACCGTGTTCCTGGCCCCCGACCGCCCCGC
The DNA here is from genome assembly GCF_025751515.1 of Actibacterium sp. XHP0104. Classification (GTDB taxonomy): domain Bacteria; phylum Pseudomonadota; class Alphaproteobacteria; order Rhodobacterales; family Rhodobacteraceae; genus Actibacterium_D. The sequence goes on along the minus strand of NZ_JAOWLE010000002.1, from coordinate 331,269 downwards.
GATCGTGTCGCGCCAGCCCTGGGCGACCAATCACCAGATCGGCGTCGAATGGCCGCGCCATGCGCGGGTGTCGAACACGCTGGGCCGGGCGCAGCACCTCGAGGCGCTGCTGGAACGCGACGACCTGACCGCCGCGCTGCTGGAGCAGGAATTCAACCAGCCGCCTCTGTTCAGCACCAATTACGCCCAGGGCTTTGGCACGGTCTATGGCGCCATCTACCGCCCCGCGCAGGGCGAGGTCACGCTGCGCTGGCGCGACGGCACGCGCCACAGCTGGCAAATCGACGCGGTCGAGCGCCGGCAGATCCCGATCCATTACACCGGTCAGGGCTCTCAGGCCGCGCCCCAGGCGCAACCGGCCGAGCCGACCCCGGCCTGGTATGACGCCTTTCTGGGCACCCTGCCCCAGAGCCTCAGCCACACAGACAGCGATGTCCAGGCCCGCATGGCGGCGTTCTGGCGGCGCAACCACATGGGCCAGGACCAGGAATGGTCGAACCTCTGGTCCGCATCCCCGAATTCTCAATCTCAGGAGGAAACCTGAATGTCACGGTTCTCGATTGCAGGCATCCAGATGCACATTTCGACCCACCGCAACCTCGAAGAGATGCGGCGTCGGCTGGATATCCTGCTGCACCTCTATCCGTGGGTGCAGATGGTTGTGTTCTCGGAACTGGCGGCGCATGGCCCGACCCTGCATTCGGCACAGCCGATGGGCGGCAGCTTTGAGCGCGAGTTCAGCGAAATGGCGCGCCGGTATGACATCTGGCTGATCCCCGGCTCGTATTTCGAAAAGCGCGATGGCGCGATCTATAACACCACCCCCGTCATCAACCCCGATGGCGAGGTCGTGACCCGCTATCGCAAGATGTTCCCCTTCACCCCCTACGAGGAAGGCGTCACCCCGGGCCGCGAATTCTGCGTGTTCGACGTGCCCGATGTGGGCCGCTTTGGCGTGTCGATCTGCTATGACCTGTGGTTCCCCGAGGTCACCCGCACCCTGGTCTCGATGGGCGCCGAGGTGATCATCAACCCGGTTCTGGCCAGCTTTGTCGACCGCCCCGCCGACCTGGCCATCGCTCAGGGCTCGGCCGCGATGTTCCAAAGCTATGTGTTCCACATCAACGGCCTGCTGGCCGGCGGCAACGGCTATTCGATGGTGATCGACCCGGCCGGGCAGATCCTGCATCGCGGCAACGTCCAGGAAGAGATGATCCCGATCGAGGTCGATTTCGAACTGGTTCGCCGCCAGCGCCGCGAAGGCGTGCTGCGCATGGGCCAGCCGCTGAAAAGCTTCCGCGACAACACGGTCGAATTCCCCGTCTACCAGCCCGGCTTTGACATGAGCTATCTCAACTCGCTAGGGCCGCTCGAAAAACCCAAACGCGCTGTTCAGCAGAAGAAGGTGCAGGTCGTGACCGCGCCCGAACCTGCCGCGCCCGCCCCGAAAAAGGCGGGCTGACTGACGCCCCCCGCGCCGCGCCCGCCTCCTCCTCTTATCCGGGCGCGGCCAACCATGAAGGAGACGATCATGACGTCGAACACCCCGAAAATTGCCCCCATTCCCAAGGGCCTGCGCGCCATCACGGCAACCATCGCCACCCGCGATGTGGCCGCCGCCGTGGCCTTTTACACCGAGGTCCTGGGCGCCGAACTGGTCGAGGATCTGGCCATTCCCGGCACCGATGCGCTGATGCATGCCCATATCAAGGTCGCGGGCGTGCCACTCTTGCTGACGCTGGACACCGCCGCCTATCCGACCGCCGGCACCGGCCTCTTGTCGCTGTATCATTACCTTGACGAGATCGAGGCCGCCTATGACGCCGCCATCGCCAAGGGCGCGGTGGCCGTGTCGCCGTTGACCGCCACCTGGTGGGGCGATCTGACCGGTGTGTTCGTCGACCCGTTCGGCGTGCGCTGGACCCTGGCCAAGCGCGTCGAACGCCTGAGCGCCGAGGAACGCAACGAGCGCCTGCAGGCCCTGTTCACGGCGCCCGACCCCGAGCTTGAGCAAGACGCCGCAGCCGAGGTTGAAGCCGAAGCCAGCGCCGACGACGCGGCCGCATAAACGATTTGCGCGGGCATCCCCTGCCCGCGCGTCCGTGTTATCTCCCCGACTGGGCGGCAGGGTTGCAGCAACCGATCCTGCCGCTTCTTTTTTGCCTTACGCGCTGACCGGCGCCTCAGCCTCCAGCGGAAAGAAACAGGCATGGGCGTGGGACTCGTCGCTCAGATGCGGGCGCTCGGTCCGGCAGCGATCCTGCGCCAGCCAGCAGCGCGGCGAGAACGGGCATCCCGCCGGGATGTTCAGCGGCGACGGCAACTCGCCGCTCAGGCGGATACGCTGCGAATGCTGGCCCGGATCGGCGCGCGGCGTGGCCGACAACAGCGCCTTGGTATAGGGATGGCGCTGCGCGTCGAACAGCGCCTCTTTGCTGGCATATTCCACGCTATGGCCCAGATACATCACGATCACCTCGTCGGCCACGTGACGCACCACCGACAGGTCGTGGCTGATGAACACATAGGCCAGGCCCAGCCGTTCCTGCAGATCCAGCAGCAGGTTCAGGATCTGGCTTTGAATCGACAGGTCCAGCGCCGAAACCGGCTCGTCCAGCACCAGCAGCTTGGGGTCCAACATCAGGGCGCGGCCCACCGCGATACGCTGGCGCTGACCGCCCGAGAACATATGCGGGTAGCGGTCGTAATGTTCGGGGCGCAGGCCCACCTGTGCCAGCATCTCGCGGGCACGGGCGGTGCGCTCGTCGGCGCTCATGTCGGGGCGGTTGATCTTGAGCGGCTCTTCCAGAATGGCCCCTACCCGGTGGCGCGGGTTGAGCGACCCATAGGGATCCTGGAACACGATCTGCACCTTGTTGCGCATCTCGGACCAGCGGTCGGGCGTGACCTCTTCGCCGCCGATCGACAGCCGGCCCGCCGTGGGCGCCTCGATCATCGTCAACATCCGCGCCAGGGTGGATTTGCCACAGCCGCTTTCGCCGACCACGGCCAGGGTGCGCCCGGCGGTCAGGGTGAATGACACGTCGTTGAGCGCCCGCACCAATTGGGTGCCGCCGAACAATCCGCTTTTGACGGGGTAATGCTTGGTCAGCCCTTCGGCGACCAGAACCGGGGCGCTCATGCCTTTTCCTCCTGCGTCAGGTTCAGCGGATAGTGGCAGCGCGCAAAGCCGGTTTCCGGCCCGCCGGGGGGCGGCGGATCAGTGCGGCAGCGGTCTTGCACATGGGCGCAGCGCGGGCTGAACAGGCATCCCTGCGGCCGGTCGAACTGCCCCGGAACCACGCCCGGAATGGTCGGCAGGCGACGGCTGACCGCGCGTTCAGGCAGCGCCGACAGCAGCGCCGCCGTATAGGGATGGTGCGGCGTGGCGAACAGATCGGCCACGGGCTGTTGTTCGACCTTCTGCCCGGCATATTGCACGCTGACCTTATGGGCGGTTTCGGCCACCACACCCATGTCATGGGTGATCAGCACCAGCGCCATGCCGGTGTCGCGTTGCAACGCGGTCAGCAGTTCAAGAATCTGCGCCTGAATGGTCACGTCCAGCGCGGTGGTGGGCTCATCCGCGATCAGCAGCTTGGGCTTGCAGGAAATCGCCATTGCGATCATCACCCGCTGGTTCATGCCCCCCGACAACTGGTGCGGAAAGGCCGAGAGGCGCTTTTCGGGGGCCGGGATGCCGACCTGTTCGAACAGCTCGACCGCGCGGGCCTGACGCGCGCGCGCATCCAGCCCCAGATGGCGGCGCAGCGCCTCTTTGATCTGAAAGCCCACGGTAAAGCACGGGTTCAGCGACGACATGGGCTCTTGAAAGATCATCGCCATGTCCTTGCCGATGATGCGGCGGCGCTCGCGGGCCGAGATGCTGCGCAGGTCGCGCCCGTCAAAGGACAGCTGATCGGCGGTGATGGTCGCCGTCCAGGGCAAGAGGCCCATCAGCGCCAGAAAGGCCACCGACTTGCCCGAGCCGCTTTCGCCGACCACGCCCAGGATCTCGCCTGCATCCAGCGAGGTCTCGAACCCGTCAACGGCGCGAAAGCTGCCCGACGAGGTCTTGAATTCAACACTGAGGTTGCGGATTTCCAGCAGGGCCATGGCTCAGCTCCGTCTCAGCTTGGGATCAAGGGCATCGCGCAGCCCGTCGCCCATCAGGTTGATCGACAGCACCGTGATCAGGATGGCCAGCCCCGGAAAGGTCACCACCCACCAGGCGCGCAGGATGAACTCGCGCGCCTCGGCCAGCATGGTGCCCCATTCGGGCGTGGGCGGCTGCGCCCCCATGCCCAGGAACCCCAGCGCCGCGGCATCCAGAATGGCGGTCGAAAACGACAGCGCAGCCTGCACGATGATCGGCGCCAGGCAGTTGGGCAGCACCGTCACGAACATCAGCCGCGGCAGTCGCGCGCCGGCGACACGGGCCGAGGTGACGTAATCCTTGGACCGTTCGGCCAGCACGCTGGCGCGGGTCAGGCGCACGTAATGGGGTTGCAGCACGATGGCGATGGCGATCATCGCGTTCAGCAGCGTCGGGCCCAGAATGGCCACCAGCACCAGCGCCAGCAGCAGCGACGGAAAGGCCAGGATCACGTCCATCACGCGCATGATGATCGTATCCAGCCATCTCGGGGCAAAGCCCGACAACAGCCCCACGGTGATGCCGCCTCCGGCCGCGACCACGACGACCACCAGCCCGACAAAGAACGAATAGCGCGCCCCGTGCAGCAGCCGCGACAGCATATCGCGCCCCACCGCATCGGTTCCCAGCGCAAAGGTCAGCGTCCCGCCGTCTTGCCAGAAGGGCGGCTGCAACAGGTGCTCGCGATACTGGGCCGAGGGGTCATGCGGGGCGATCAGCGGCGCGAAGATCGCGATCAGCAGAAAGGCCGCGAAAACCCACAGGCCGAAGACCGCGCCGCGGTTCTCGCGGAAATAATACCAGAATTCGCGCAGGCGGCCCGGGCGCTCGGGGGTGATCTCCGGGATATCTTGTGTCAGCTCGGTCATCAGGTTTTCCGGATTCTGGGGTTGATCAGGCCATAAAGCACGTCAACGGTCAGGTTCACGATCATCACCATGACCGAGATCAGCAGCAGCCCGCCCTGCACAACCGGGTAGTCGCGGCGGAAGATACTGTCGACCATCCACTTGCCGATACCGGGCCATGAGAAAATCGTCTCGGTCAGGATCGCGCCGGCCAGCAGCGTGCCGACCATCAGGCCGATCACGGTGATGACCGGGATCATGGCATTGCGCAGCGCGTGCAGCCCGTTGACCCGCAGCGGCGGCAGGCCCTTGGCGCGGGCAGTGCGGATGTAATCCTCGGACAGCACCTCAAGCATCGCGGATCGCGTCTGACGCGCGATCACCGCCAGCGGGATGGTGCCCAGCACCACGGTGGGCAGGATCAGGTGTTTGACCGCCGACACGAAGGCGCCTTTTTGCCCCGACAGGAAAGAGTCGATCAGCATGAACCCGGTCGGCGTGTCGAAATAGAACATCAGCGACATCCGCCCCGACACCGGCGTCAGCCCGGCCATGCCCGAGAACACGATGATCAGCAGCAAGGCCCACCAGAAGATCGGCATCGAATAGCCGATCAGCGCCGAGGACATAAGCAGCCGGTCAAAGAACTTGCCACGGTTGACCGCCGCGATCACCCCGGCCGGCAGGCCCAGCACCACCGCCAATACGATCGCGCAGATCGACAGTTCAAGCGTGGCGGGGAACAGGGAAAAGAATTCGTCCCAGACGGGTTTCTTGGTGACGAAAGAATTGCCCAGGTCGCCTTGCAGCACCCCGACAAGATAATCGAAATACTGGCTTATGACGGGTTTGTCGAAACCCAGCTGATGATACAGCTGGTCATACCGTTCCTGGCTCATCCCGCGTTCACCGGCCATCACGACGATCGGATCGCCGGGCAGCACCCGGATAAAGGCAAAGGATATGATCGTCACGCCAAAGAATGTCGGCACGAAGGTCAGTATCCGCATCAGCAGAAAATTAAGCATCCCATCCCCCCCGGGATGACACGGGGCCTTGCGGCCCCGTATCGGTTTCGTTTCAGTTCAGCGTGACATTGTGGAAGTAATGCCCGCCAAACGGGTCGATCTTGTAGCCCTGCACATTGTTGAGCATCGGCATGAACACGACCGAATGGGCGATGGTGGCCCAGGGCGCCTGATCCTTGAAGACAGCCTGCGCCTCTTCATACAGGCGGGTGCGTTCGGCCTGATCCGAGGCGACCTTGGCCTGGTTGATCAGGTTGTTGAACGGCTCGTGGCACCATTGGGCGCGGTTCGATCCGCCCACGGCGTCACAGCCCAGCAGAACGGCCAGGAAGTTGTCCGGGTCGCCATTGTCGCCGGTCCAGCCCAGCAGCACTGCGCCATCGCGGTCCAGCTCTTTCGAGCGGCTCAGATACTCGCCCCATTCATAGGACACGATTTCCACATCGACACCGATCTTGGCAAAGTCGGATTGCATCAGCTCGGCCATGCGGCGGGCGTTGGGGTTATAGGGCCGCTGCACGGGCATGGCCCAGATCTTCATCGACAGATCCGTGATGCCCTCGGCCGCCAAGGCCGCCATGGCGCCTTCGGGGTCATAGGCATCATCGACGATGGCGTCGTTATAGCTCCACATGGTGGGGGGCAGCGGGTTCTTGGCGATCCGGCCAGAGCCCTGGAACACCACATCGATGATCGCCTGTTTGTCGATCGCCATGTTCAGCGCCTTGCGCACCTTGGGGTTATCAAAGGGCGGCAGCTTGGTGTTATAGGCCAGGTAGCCCACGTTCAGGCCTTCCTGCTGCATCATGTTGATGTTCGGGTCGGCCTGCATCGCGGCAATGTCGGCGGGCGCCGGATAGGGCATCACGTGGCACTCGCCAGCTTGCAGTTTTTGGTAGCGCACCGAGGCCTCGGGGGTGATCGCGAAGATCAGGTTCTCGACCCCAGCCGGTTCACCCCAATAGTCGCCAAAGCGGGTATAGCGGATCACGGCGTCTTTCTGATAGCCGACGAACTGGAACGGGCCTGTGCCGATCGGCGCCTGGTTGATCATCTCGGGCGTGCCGGCCGTCAGCATCGCGTCGCCATATTCCTTGGATTGGATCGAGCCGAAATCCATTGCCAGGTTGGCGATGAACGGGGCCTCGGGGCGGGTCAGGTTGAACTGCACGGTCAGATCGTCGATCTTTTCGATCGAGCTGATCAGCTCGGGCATCGACATGCCGTTGAAATATTCCCAGGTACCACCGGACACGGTGTAATAGGGGTTATCCTCAAGGCGCTGGCGATCAAAGGTATAGATCACGTCATCGGCGTTCATGTCGCGGCTGGGCGTGAACATGTCATTGGAATGGAACTTGACGCCCGCCCGCAGCTTGAAGGTGACGGTCTTGCCATCCTCGGATATGGTCCAGCTTTCGGCCAGGCCTGGCATGACGTTGGTGGTGCCCAGTTCAAACTCGGCCAGCTTGTTGAACACCGGCTTGGACGAGGCGTCGAAGGATGTGCCCGACGTGTAAAGCGCGGGGTCAAAACCCTCGGGCGAGCCTTCAGAGCAATAGATAAGCGTCTGCGCCGACGCTGCCCCGGCCAAGAACCCGGACAGCACAAAGGCCGACGCAATTAAGCGCGAAGTTTTCATTGGTTATCTCCCTGTTACATGTGGCCCCTATTCTGGAGGAGGGCCATCATTACGACTATTCTGCCATGTGATGATCGAAACAAGGCATTCGGCCCATGGTTTACGGTACGTCAACTTGTCAGTTTGACAGCGCGGGCTGACGGATAGTCGGCAGCGCGGCGGTTCGCACTGGCGAAATGACGGTGACCGTGGCGTGTTGCGCTGCCTTCAGGTGATTCTGACGCGCTCAGGCGACACTCTGCGCGGGGTCCAGCTTTTCGGTCAGCCAGCGTTCCAGGGTGGCCGCATCGGGGGTCAGTTCGACCGCCGCACCGCCGGTGAATTCGGCAAAGGCGGCCTGATTCAACCGGTTCAGCCCCACCAGCACCGGCAGGTCGCGCGCCAGGGCCTCGGCGATGACCTCGCGAAAGCCGCGGCCCTCGGCCTCGTGCTTGCCGAACTTGTTGATCACCAGGAAATCGGGGGCATCCGACAGGCTGCCCGCGACCAACCCGACCGCCTCTTCCAGCGCGGTGGGGTCAAGGCGGCACCCTTTCGAGCCCTTGCCAAGATCCTGCGAGATGCGCAGGCGCGGGCCGTCGGGCAGCACCTGAACATCCATATCGCACGGCCCGTCGGTGTCGCGTTCGGTGTTGATCTGCACGGTGCCACAAGGGCGATAGCCACGTCCCTGCAACCGCTGAACCAGCGACAGCAACAGCAGGTCTGTGTCGCCCCGCCCGGGGGCCATGGTGTAGGCGATATTCATGGTCGTTGGTCCTTACGTCCTATTGAATGGAATAAATTCCAGCAAAGCGCCAGCGGGTAGTTCATCTGCCTCGGCCGGAATCAGCACCACGCCGTCAGCGGCGGCCAGCTGGGTGATGCGCGCGGAATGGGTGGCGGCGTCGCATTGCGCGACCTCGCGGCCCTGGTGATCATGACCGCTCAGCCGCGCCGGGCGCAGCTCGCACCTGCCGGGGCGGTGGCGGATCGCGCTGCCGGCCACCACGTGGCGACGGCGGGTGTCGGGGTCGGACGCGCCTGCCAGTCGGCGCACGATGTCGGTGCCGAAGATCTGCCAGCACATATAGGCCGACATCGGGTTGCCCGGCAGGCCCAGCCACAGCGCGCCGCCAAGCCGGCCAAAGCTGACCGGCTTACCCGGTTTCATCAGCACCCCTTCAAAGGCCAGGTCGGCCCCCAGGGCGCGCATCGCGGGGCGCAGGTGGTCTTCTTCACCGACCGAGATGCCGCCGGTCGTGACCACCAGGTCGGCGCGGCGGGCCAGATCGGCCAGGATGGCGCGCAAGCTGTCGGGGTCATCCCCGGCGGGGCTGGCGGTGATCAGGTCGATATCGGGGGCGGCGATGGCGGTGCTCAGCAAAGGGGTATTCACGTCCCAGATGCGCGCGGGGTCCAGCGCATGGCCCGGTTGCGTGACCTCGTCGCCGGTGATCAGCAGCGCAACCCGCAAGCGGCGCGTGACGGTGACATGGGCGTGACCGGCGGCGGCGGCGGTGCCCAGCTGGCGCGCGCCCAGACGCGCGCCCGGCGCCAAGACCTGGGCGCCGTGGGCGATTTCCTCGCCCGCACGGCGGATGTTTTCGCCCGCCGGTACGGCATGGCGCAGGGTGATCTGGTCGCCGACGCGCGTGACATGTTCCTGCATCACCACCGCATCGGCCCCCGGCGGCAGCGGCGCGCCGGTAAAGATACGCACCGCATTGGCGGCGATGTCGTCGCCCTGCCCGGCTTGCCCGGCGGCGATGCGGTCGGATACCGGCAGCGTCCAGGGGCCGTCACCGGTCAGCGCAGCGGCGCGCAGGGCATAGCCATCCATGGCCGAGTTATCAAAGGGCGGCAGCGCGGCGCGGGCCAGAACCGGCGCGGCCAGCACACGGCCCTGCGCGGCCGCAAGCGGCAGATCCTCTTGCCCGGCGACGGGTTGCACCAGCGCGCTGATCCGCGCCAGGGCCGCGTCGATCGAGATCAGCCCGCCCTGCCCCGCCGTATCGCAGCCGCAGCCCCAGCCGTGCATATCCTGCTGGATGGTCATTCTTCGGCTCCTGAGGTGAAATGGCCCGGCCCGACCGAGCAATCGAGATCGCGCAGCAGCCCGTTTTTCAGCCCGTAGATCAGCCCGTGTACCCGCAGATCGGCGCCTCGGCGCCAGGCGCGGGTGACGATCGGGGTCTCGGCCACGCGGCGCACGCCCTCGACCACGTTCAGCTCGGCCAGGCGGTCGCGCCGCGCGGTGTCATCCTCGGCGCGCGACAGATCGACGGCATAGGCGCGAGCCAGACGGCGAATGGGTTCCAGCCAGTGATCGGCCAGCCCATGGGGCGCGTCCTCGGTGGCGGCATGGACGCCGCCACAGCCGTAATGGCCGCAGACGATGATCTCGCGCACCTGCAAGACGTCGACCGCGAATTCCAGCGCCGACAACAGGTTCAGGTCGGCCGAATGCACCACGTTGGCGACGTTGCGGTGGACAAAGACCTCGCCCGGGTCCAGCCCGGCCACCACGTTCGCGGGCACCCGGCTGTCCGAGCAGCCGATCCAGAAATATTCGGGGCGCTGCTGGGCGGCCAGGCGGGCGAAATAGCCCGGATCGGCCTCGTGGCGTTGGGCCGACCAGGCCAGGTTGCGGTCAAGAAGATCAGTCAGCATCGGGTAGCTCCAGCAAACGGTCCAGCCCGCGACGGCGCAGCATGCGCAGGCTCAGCATATCCAGATCCGCCCGTCCCAGGCGCACACGCGCCAGCGGGATCAGAACGGCGTTTTCGACGATCAGGTGGCGCCGCAGATGGCCGGTAAAGGCCCGCATCGATGCCGCCGCATCGGGTGACAGCGCCCGGCCATACAGCCAGACACCCTCGAAGGCCTCTACCACGAAGGGCAGACAGGCCTGCACGATGTCATGCTCCCAATCGAGCCGGTCCTTGAGGCGCCCGATCTCGTCTTCGGGCGGGCACCGGCGCAGCATCAGCGGCAACAGGTCGTCGCGCTCGTCGTCGATCAGCTGCGGCAGTTCCTGCCGCAGAAAGCCCAGCACCATCTCGGCCTCGTCGGCGGTGGGATGATCCTTCTCCGCCAGCCGGTCGATCTCGGCGCAAATCTCGCGCAGGCGATGGTGATCGCGCAGGATGAAATCCAGCGGATCGCCAAGCGCCCGCAGGCGCGCCGACCGCGAGCTTTTTTCGCCCTTCGGTCTGCGCGCCCGGCGTGTCACCGCATGCCGCCCGGCTCTGGGGCGGTGGCCGGATCGGCGCCTATGATCTCGGCCCCGCGCACCAGCGCGTCGGTGAAATCGCGCGCGGCCCGTGCCCAAGCGGCCTTTTCCATAGCCTCACCTATCTTGGTGCGCACGGCCTCAAAGGGCAGCACCGCACCATGGGCGACGGCATCCATGCGGATCACGTGATAGCCATGCCGCGTGGGCACCGGGGCGGCCGAGATGTCGCCCTCGGCCATGTCGCGCAGGGCGGCCTCGAATTCGGGGACGGTATCGCCGGGGCCAAGCTGACCCAGCGTGCCCCCCGCCGCGCCAGAGCCGCAATCGCTGTTCTGTTTTGCCAGGTCGGCAAAGCGGCGCGGGTTGTCCCGCACTTGTTTGATCAGCGCCTCTGCGCGGGCGCGGGCCAGCGTGGCGGCCTGTTCATCGGCCAGATTGCAGGCACACAGGATATGCGACACCTCCCACAGGGGGGGCGCGCGGAAACGTTCGGGATCACGCGCCCATTCGGCGCGGATATCGGCCTCGGATGGCTGCGCCACCTCGACCGCGGTGTCGAGAAGGCCCCGGATCAGGGCCTCCTCGTCTGTTTCAAACCGGCCCGGTCCGACCTCGACCGGATCGGGTGCCATGCCGCGCCGGCGTGCCTCTTGCAGCAGCAGGGTGCGGATGGCGACCGCGTTTGCGGCCTTGCGCCAGGCGATACCGGGCTTGCCGGCCGGGGCGCTGTGGTTCTGCGCCTCGGCCGCAACCACGGCCTGGGGCACGGTTTCGCCATTGACGACGAGATCGGGGAAAAGGGCCGTGGTCATGGGCTTACTCCGCCGGGCCGTTACGACGCGAGCGTACGATCTGATAGCCCGGGCGCGTGAAGTAGCGCAGCGGAACCGACAGCATGTGCACAAGGCGCGTGAACGGGAACACCAGGAAGATCGTCAGACCCAGGAACAGGTGCAGCTTGAACAGCAGCGCCACGTCGGCGATGTGATCGGCGGCATCCGACTGGAAGGTAAAGATCCCCTGCGCCCAGGACATGAACTTGGTCATCTCATGGCCGTCGAGGTGTTGCAGCGACACAAAGATCGTGCCGACGCCCAGCAGCAGCTGTGCGATCAGCAGCACCAGGATGGCGATATCCGCAAAGCTCGAGGTCTGGCGGATGCGCGGATCGTTCAGGCGGCGTTGCAGCAGCATGCCGCCCCCGATCAGCGCCATGATGCCGGCGATACCACCCGCGATCACGGCCAGCAGCTGTTTCGCGCCGTGGCTGATGCCGATTGCGTCGAACACCCAGATCGGGGTCAGCAGACCCACCAGGTGGCCGAAGAAGATCACCAGAACGCCGACATGGAACAGCACCGAGCCAATTACCAGCTGCTTGCGCCGCAAGAGCTGGCTGGACGAGCTTTTCCAGGTGAAGGGATCACGCTCGTAGCGGGCGATCGACCCGATCAACAGCACCGACAGCGCGATGTAGGGATAGATTCCGAAAAGGAAATTATGCATCAAAGCCTCCATTACTCTGCGGCCAGGCCGGGTTTGGGGTTGGTCGGTTCATCCATGCGCGCAAGCATGTCGCGCACCTGGGGACAACCGGCATTGGGATCGGGGCCAAAGAGGACCTCGCTTTCCTCCCAGACCGCGTCCAGCGCCTCGAGGTCTTCGGGGTCTGTTTCGGGCTGGTCCAGCAGCTCGGCCACGGCCTCTTGGTTGGCCTCTGCGCCCGACAGCTGCAAAAGAGCGGCGAACACGGCGCAATACGGGCTTTCCCGCCGGACAAGCCGGGCGTTCAGGGCCTCAAATATATGCGCCGCGTCCGCCAAGGTATCCTGCACCTCAACGAAGGGACGTGTGGACAGGAATTCCAGCAGCACCGGCAGGTGGTCGGGCAATTCGGACGTGGCGGGTTCGATCCCCGCCTCGCGATAGGTTTCCAGCAGCGACACCATCGCGCCGCCCCGGTCGCGGCTTTCGCCGTGAACATGTTCAAAGAGGTTCAGCGACAGGGTGCGCGAGCGGTCGAACAGCATGACATAGCGTTCTTGCAGGTCATAGATGTCGTCGCTGCCCAGGCTGTCGACCAGCGGGCGCAGGGCCCGCCGGGCGGCAGCCGTCAGCCGGGTATCAGAGGCGAGAACGCCTCCGATTTCCGGCATGGCGGCCTGCAGTTCGGCCGTCGGATAGCTGAGGATCAGCGACAGGGCTTTCAGGGTCCGGTCCATCACATCACCTCCGACGGCATTTTCAGCGGTTTCTTCGAGCCGCCAAAGAGCGAGCCTTTGGACACGCCCGTCGAGCAGCCGTTGCCATCGGTAAAGCCGCAGCCGCCGCGCAGGTCATAGGCCTCTTCGACCTGTTCGCGGTGCGTGGTCGGGATGACGAACCGGTCTTCGTAATCGGCAAGGGCCATGATCTTGTACATGTCCTCGATCATCCGACCCGACAGGCCGACACGGGTGGCCAGGCCTTCGTCGATCACCCCATCCACGGTTTTCGCCCGCATATAGGCCCGCATCGCCAGCATCCGTTCCAGCGCCGTGGCCACGGGGGCCTCGTCACCGGCGGTCAGCATGTTGGCCAGGTATTTCAGCGGGATACGCAGGTTGCGCACGTCGGGCATGGCGCCGTCGACACCGATTGCACCCGCCTCGGCGGCGTTCTGGATCGGCGACAGCGGCGGGATGTACCACACCATCGGCAGCGTCCGGTATTCGGGATGCAGCGGGAAGGCAACCTTCCAGTCCATCGCCATTTTCCAGATCGGGCTTTCCTGAGCGGCCTTCAGCCAGTCTTGCGGAATGCCCTGTTCCTGCGCCGCCTTGATCACCGCCGGATCGTTGGGATCCAGGAACACGCCCAGTTGCGCATCATAGAGATCGGTGGTCTCGGCCGCGCCGGCGGCCTGGTCGATCTTGTCGGCATCGTAGAGCATCACACCCAGGTAGCGGATGCGCCCCACGCAGGTTTCCGAACAGACGGTCGGGTTGCCGCTTTCGATCCGGGGATAGCACAGGGTGCATTTCTCGGATTTGCCGGTGGACCAGTTGTAATAGACCTTCTTGTAGGGGCAGCCACTGACGCACATCCGCCAGCCGCGGCATTTCTCCTGGTCGATCAGCACGATCCCGTCTTCCTCGCGCTTGTAGATCGCACCCGACGGGCACGACGCCACGCAGGCGGGGTTGAGGCAGTGTTCGCACAGACGGGGGAGATACATCATAAAGGTGTTCTCGTATTCCCCGTAGATCTCTTTCTGGATGCCCTCAAAGTTGTAATCGGCCGAGCGTTTCGAGAATTCGCCGCCCAGGATTTCCTCCCAGTTGGGGCCTTTCTCGATCTTCTCGATCCGCTCGCCGGTGATCTTGGAACGCGGGCGCGCGGTCGGGAAGGCCTTCATCTCGGGGGCCGATTTCAGGTGGTCATAGTCGAAATCGAACGGCTCGTAATAGTCGTCGATCTCGGGCAGGTCGGGGTTGGCGAAGATATTCGCCAGGATCCGCCATTTGCCGCCCTGCTTGGGCTGCAACTTGCCCGAGCGGGTCCGCTCCCAGCCACCGTTCCAGCGTGCCTGGTTTTCCCAGTCGGTCGGATACCCGGTGCCGGGTTTGGTTTCGACGTTATTGAACCAGGCGTATTCGACGCCGTCGCGGCTGGTCCAGACGTTCTTGCAGGTAACAGAACACGTGTGACACCCGATACATTTGTCCAGGTTCAGCACCATTCCGATTTGTGCACGCACCTTCATTCCGCGGCCTCCTTCTGGCTTGCGGGCTGGTCGAGCCAGTCGACCTTGCGCATTTTTCTGACGACGACGAACTCATCCCGGTTCGAACCCACGGTGCCATAGTAGTTGAAGCCGTAGGACTGCTGGGCGTAGCCGCCGATCATATGGGTCGGTTTCAGCGTTGCCCGGGTGACCGAGTTGTGAATGCCGCCCCGGTTGCCGGTCTTCTCGGATCCGGGCGTGTTCACGATCTTCTCCTGGGCGTGATACATGAAGGTCGTTCCGTCCTTCATCCGCTGCGACACCACCGCCCGCGCGGTCAGCGCGCCGTTGGTGTTGTAGAGCTCGACCCAGTCGTTATCGACAATGCCGCCTTTCTTGGCATCGTTTTCCGAGATCCAGATCACCGGGCCGCCGCGGTTCAGCGTCAGCATCAGCAGGTTGTCGGAATAGGTCGAGTGGATGCCCCATTTCTGGTGCGGGGTGATGAAGTTCAGAACCAGGCTGTCGCCATCGTCGACCACCTCTTTGGTGATGGTTTTCAGGTCCACCGGCGGGCGGTAGGACATGAAGCCTTCGCCGAAGGCCAGCATCCACAGGTGATCCTGATAGAGCTGCTGACGACCGGTCAGCGTGCGCCACGGGATCAGCTCGTGAACGTTGGTGTAGCCGGCGTTATAGCAGACCTTCTCGCTTTCAAGGCCCGACCAGGTGGGCGACGAGATGATCTTGCGCGGCTGCGCGGCGATGTCGCGGAAGCGGATCTTTTCGTCTTCCTTGGGCAGCGCCAGGTGGGTGTGATCGCGGCCGGTGGCATTGGACAGCGCGGCCCAGGCCTTGACGGCGACCTCGCCGTTGGTTTCCGGCGCCAGCATCAGCACGACCTCGGTCGCGTCGATGTCGGTGACGATCTTCGGGCAGCCCTTGGCGGGGCCGTCTTCCCATTCGCCGTTCAGCTCGCGCAGGTGCTGGACCTCGTGCTCGGTGTTCCAGCTGATGCCCTTGCCGCCGTTGCCGATCTTGTCCATGAGCGGACCAAGCGCGACAAAGCGGTCATAGATCGCCGTGTAGTCGCGTTCGACCGCGATGTAGTTCGGCGCGGTCTTGCCCGGAATAAGGTCGCATTCGCCTTTCTTCCAGTCTTTGACCTGATCCTGGGCGATCTCACCGGGGGTGTCGTGCAGGATGGGCAGCGCGACGATGTCGGTTTCCTTGCCAAGGATCTCGGGGGCAACCTCTTGCACCTTCTTGGCGATGGCCTTGAAGATTTCCCAGTCCGATTTCGACTCATAGGCCGGGTCCACGGCCGCTTGCAGCGGGTGGATGAACGGGTGCATGTCCGAAGTGTTGAGGTCGTTCTTTTCGTACCACGACGCGGTGGGCAGCACGATGTCGGAATAGACGGCCGTGGTGCTCATGCGGAAGTCGATGGTCACCAGCAGGTCGAGCTTGCCGCGCGGGCCCTCGTCATGCCACTTGGCCTCTTTCGGCAGTTGCGCGCCCTCTTCGCCCAGGTCCTTGCCCATGACGCCGTGATCGGTGCCCAGCAGGTGCTTGAGGAAGTATTCGTGGCCCTTGCCGCTGGAGCCCAGCAGGTTCGAGCGCCACACGAACAGGTTGCGCGGCCAGTTTTCCGGTGCATCCGGATCTTCGCACGACATTTCCAGTTCGCCCGACTTCAGCTGCTCGGCCACATAGGCCGGGATTTCCTTGCCCGCCGCCTTGGCCGCCTTGGCCACTTCAAGCGGGTTGGTTTTCAGCTGCGGTGCCGAGGGCAGCCAGCCCATCCGCTCGGCGCGGATGTTGTAGTCGATGATGTTGATGTCCCAGTCGCCTTCGGGGGCGGTGGGCGACAGGATCTCGCTGGCGGTCAGGGTCTCGTAGCGCCACTGGTCGGTATGGGCATACCAGGCGCTGGTCGAGTTCATGTGCCGCGGCGGGCGGGCCCAGTCCAGCGCGAAGGCCAGAGGCTGCCAGCCGGTTTGCGGGCGCAGCTTTTCCTGACCCACATAGTGAGCCCAGCCGCCACCGGATTGACCCACGCAGCCGCACATCACCAGCATGTTGATGACGCCGCGATAGTTCATGTCCATGTGGTACCAGTGGTTCATCGCCGCGCCGATGATGACCATCGACTTGCCGTTGGTCTTTTCGGCGTTCTGGGCGAATTCACGGGCAACGTGGACGATCTTGTCGGCGGAAACGCCGGTGATCTTTTCGGCCCATGCGGGGGTGCCGGGCATGTCTTCGTCATAGTTCGACGTCACCCAGTCGCCGCCCAGACCGCGATCAAGCCCGTAGTTGGCGCAGAACAGGTCGAACACCGTGGCCACCTTGATGGTGCCGTTGGCGGTCTTGATCTGCTTGACCGGGATGTTGCGGGTCAGCACGTCGGGACGGGTGTCGCCGGTGGTGAAGGCCTCGGTGGCGGCGCCGCCGAAATAGGGGAAATCGACGCCGGCAACCTCGTCGTGATCCTCGTCGAGAACCAGCGACATCAGCAGGTTGGTATCGGTGCCGGCGGCCTTTTCTTCAAGGTTCCATTCGCCCTGCTCGCCCCAGCGATAGCCGATGGCGCCGTTGGGCGACACCAGACCGCCCGCCTTGCTGTCCCAGGCGACGGTTTTCCATTCGGGGTTGGTTTCCTCGCCCAGCTTGCCGTCCAGATCGTCGGCGCGCAGGAAGCGGCCCGGGATCAGCTTGCCGTCTTTTTCCTCGAGCTTCACCAGCATCGGGAAGTCCGAGTATTTGCGGCAATACTCTTCGAAATACGGGGCCTGACGGTCGAGGTGGAACTCGCGCAGGATCACGTGGCCAAAGGCCATGGCAAGCGCGGCGTCGGTGCCCTGTTTGACGTTCAGCCAGACATCGCCAAACTTGGCGGCCTCGGAATAGTCGGGGCAGATAACGGCGGACTTGGTGCCGCGATAGCGGGCCTCGGTGTAGAAGTGGGCGTCGGGCGTCCGGGTCTGAGGCACGTTCGAGCCCCACAACAGCAGGTAGCCCGCGTTATACCAGTCGGCCGATTCCGGCACGTCGGTCTGTTCGCCCCAGGTCATCGGGCTGGCCGGCGGCAGGTCGCAATACCAGTCGTAGAACGACATGCAGACGCCCCCCAGCAGCGACAGGTAGCGCGACCCGGCGGCGTAGGAGATCATCGACATGGCCGGGATCGGCGAGAAGCCGAACACCCGGTCGGGACCATAGGTCTTGACGGTATAGGCGTTGGCGGCGGCGACGATCTCGGTCGCCTCGTCCCAGGTGGCGCGCACAAAGCCGCCCTTGCCGCGGGTCTTGACGTATTCGCCACGCAGGATCGGGTCGTTTTGCAGCGCGGTCCAGGCCTGGATCGGGCTCATCGTGGCGCGCATGCGGCGCCAAGTTTTCATCAGGCGGCCGCGGACCAGCGGGTTCTTCACCCGGTTGGCGCTGTAAAGATACCAGCTGTAGGACGCGCCGCGGGCGCAGCCGCGCGGTTCGTGGTTCGGCAGGTCGGGGCGGGTGCGCGGGTAATCGGTCTGCTGGGTTTCCCAGGTGACGATGCCGGATTTCACGTAGATCTTCCACGAGCACGACCCGGTGCAGTTCACACCATGGGTCGAGCGCACGATCTTGTCGTGACGCCAGCGGTTTCTGTAAGTGTCTTCCCAGTCGCGGTTTTCGCGGGTGGTCTGACCGTGTCCGTTGGCGAACGTGTCCAGTTCTTTTGACTGGAAAAAGTTCAGTCTGTCGAGCAGATGACTCATGGGGTGTCTCCTCAGATTGCGGGCCCGCCCCGGCGCCATGCCGGAGCGGGTAAGCGTCGGATCAGGGGTTCTGAACGTAGGCGTTGGGCCGCAGGTAGAACCACCAGTTGATGGCGATACAGACCGCGTAGAACACCGCGAAACCGTAGAGCGCATATTCGGGCGTTCCGGCCTTCAGCTGCTCACCAAACACCTTGGGGATGATGAAGGCGCCATAAGCGGCCACGGCGGCGGTCCAGCCCAGGGTCGGGCCAGCCTGTTCCTTGTCGAACACCACAGCGATGGTACGGAAGGTCGAGCCGTTGCCGATACCGGTGGCCGCGAACAGAACCAGGAAGAGGCCCAGGAACGGGTAGAAGTACTGTTCCGGGGTGGCCGAGGCATAGGCCTGCTGGATGAAGTAGGCGACACCCAGGGCCGAGATGACCATGACGATCGAGATCCACTGCGTGACGCGGGCACCGCCCAGCTTGTCAGCCATCATACCGCCGATCGGGCGGATCAGCGCGCCGATGAACGGGCCCATCCAGGCAAACATCAGGGCCGAGGGGCCGTTGGCGTTGACCGTGTTGTGGGTCAGCACACCGTCAACCATCAGGTGCTGGAAGCCGAACACGACCTTGATGGTCAGCGCCAGGGCGGCCGAGTAGCCGATGAAGCTGCCGAAGGTCATGGTGTAGATCACCGTCATGGCCCAGGTGTGCTTGTTGCCAAAGATGCGGTACTGGCGGGTCAGGTTCTGACCGACGGCGCCGGGGATCATCTTGAGGCCCAGCACGGTCAGCGCGATGACGATGGGCAGAACGATCCATTTCGACACGCCCAGACCCGAGGTCGGCAGACCGCCCGGAACAGACGGCAGCAGCAGCCACAGGCCAAAGGCGGCAGTGGCAAAGCCGATCACCAGCATGCCGGTGATGATCGAGAACGATCCGATCGGGTTCGGGATGTCGGGCGACACGTGTTCGTCGCGGATGTTGTTCATGCCCCACCAGCCGAGAACGGCCAGCGGCACCAGGGCCAGCAGCCAGACGAAGCCCGCGTTGTGGATGTAGGTCTCGGTCCCGGCGGGGATCTTGCCGATCAGCGTGCCCGAGGTGTTGACCAGCGTGCGGCTTTCACCACCGAACAGGCCGAAGGTCATGACCAGCGGAATGACGATCTGCATCGTGGTCACGCCAAAGTTGCCCAGGCCGGCGTTCATGCCCAGTGCGTAACCCTGGATCTTCTTGGGATAGAAGAAGCTGATGTTCGACATCGAGCTCGAGAAGTTACCGCCGCCGATGCCGCTGAGGAAGGCCAGGATCTGGAAGTGCCACAGCGGCGTATCCGGGTTCTGCAGGGCCATGCCCGCGCCGATGGCGGGGATCATCAGCAGCGCGGTTGTAAAGACGATCGTGTTTCGACCGCCCGCGATGCGGATGAAGAAGGTCGAGGGAATACGCAGCGTGGCCCCGGTCAGGCCGGCGATGGCGCCCAGGGTGAACAGCTGCGATTGTTCGAAAGCAAAGCCCAGGTTGATCATCTGAACGGTGATGATCCCCCAGTAGAGCCACACGGCGAAACCGCAAAGCAGAGACGGGATGGAAATCCACAGGTTGCGGGTTGCTATGGACTTGCCCTTCGAGGCCCAAAAGGCCTCGTCATCGGGTGTCCAGTTTCTAAGGTCTTGTCCCATGTCAGATCCTTTGATGGTGTTGGGATGGCGGGCGGGCATGGCCCGCCGCGCCGTCGAATGTTATTGCGCCGGTTGGGCGTCGCCGCCGTTCTTGCGCGCGATGGCCTCAAGCCCGGCTTCGAGGTCGGCATTGGCCTTTTCGGCCTTGCGGCGCAGCGTATCGATGTTGGCCGCGGCAAAGTTGGCGCGTTCTTCGTCTTCCTGGCGCGTCGAGAAGCGCACGAAGAAGGCCAGGAACGAGGCACAGGTCACCACGATGCCCAGGATGAAGAAGGCTTCGGACCAGTCGATCATGTTCTTGAACAGGAAGCCTGCCAGAACCGCACCGGCGTTACCGCCCGCACCCACCACGCCGGCAACGGCGCCCAGGGCTTTCTTGTTGACGAAGGGAACGACGGAATAGGTCGCGCCTTCGGCCATCTGGGTGAACAGCGAGAACACGATCAGCGCCGGCAGGGCCAGGAACAGCACCTGCATCTGGCTGAAGACCATCAGGGCGAAGCCTTCGAACAGGATGCACAGGAACAGCCAGAAGGCCCGCCCCTTGAGGCCCCAGAGCGACCCGAAGTTGTCGCCAAACAGGCCGCCCAGCGTGCGCGCGAAGATGTTCATCAGGCCGAACGATGCCGCGACGAAGCCCGCGGTCACGAGGCTGAGGTCGAAGTAGTCGAAGAAGTAGAGCGCGGCGACGTTGTTGACCGTCAGCTCGATGCCGAAGCAGGCACCGTAGATCACGAACAGAACCCAGACGCGCGGGTCTTTGAGGGCCTGCAGGTAATTGGCGGTGACGTTCTTCTTCTCTTCCATGCGGCCCTGCTCGCGCAGCGCATCAAAGTTGCCGTCGGGGGCGTCCTGCGTGAGGAAGTAGTAAGCGATACCCACCAGGAAGATGATCACGCCGACCACGACCATCGCCAGGCGCCAGCCCATGGCGTCAGAGAAGCCGAAGCCCACGACAAACACCGAGAACAGCAGCGGCATGACGAACTGGGTAACACCGCCACCCAGGTTGCCCCAGCCCGCCGAGGTGGCGTTGGCCTGGCCGACCACGTTGGGGGCGAACATCACCGTCGTGTGGTACTGGGTGATGACGAAGGCCGCCCCGATACCGCCGATCATGACGCGGAACAGCAGGAAGGATTCAAAGTTCCAGCTGAGGCCGATGCCCATCACCGGGAAGGAGCCCAGGATCAGCAGCCAGGTATAGGCCTTGCGCGGCCCGATGCGGTCACACAGCCAGCCGATAAAGAACCGGGCGAACACCGTGATCGCGACCGACCCGATGATGGCCCAGCCGATCTGGTCTTTCGTCAGTTGCAGTTCGTCGCGCACAACGCTCATCAGCGGCGCGATCCCGAACCAGGCGAAGAAGCACGAGAAGAACGCAAACCACGTCATGTGGAAGGTTCTGATCTGCGGCATCTTCACGTTAAAGAAATTCGACCACAGTGCTGTGGCCTTGTTTTGTAGCTCCATTGACTGTCCCTCCGAACGTGCAGTCTGCGAACGGCGAACCGTTCTGTCTGGCGGGACAAAGCGCCCTTACGCGCCCATGTTTGATTGATTCAGATCAAGAGATGCGGAATTACCGTTTAAAATAAATAATTTACAAACAATTGTTATGAACGTCTCCGCCACTTATCAAAACGTCACGCCACAGTAAGCAAGCATAGTATTGACAGCACCGATCAATTCACTTGATAATTATCAACCACTCATTGACAGGTGCAACTGAACATGCCTGAGTCGCATTACCCGGACATCCGCGAACTTCATCTGTTTCGCGAGATGGAGCACGACCATTTCATGGAGCTCATGCGTGGGTCCTATGTGCAGAACTTTCCGCCCCAGATCGAACTGATCGAGGAAGGCGATCCCAGCGATTTCCTGCATATCATCTTGTCGGGAAAGGTAGATCTGTTCTCGCGCTGGAACGGGCGCGAAACCAGCATAGCCACGGTGCGACCGATCTCGACCTTCATCCTGGCGGCCACGATCAGGGACGCGCCCTATCTGATGTCGGCGCGAACGCTGGAAAAATGCCGCATTGCGCTGATCCCCAGCCAGGACGTGCGCGCGGTTTTCGACAAGGACGCCCATTTCGCCCGCGCGATCGTGACCGAGCTGGCGCAGTGCTACCGGGCGGTGATCAAGAACACCAAGGATCTGAAACTGCGCACCTCGTTGGAACGGCTGGCCAATTACCTGCTGCGCCTGCAAAAACGCAATGGCGGCGCGGGCACATTCGAGCTGGAAACCGAAAAGCGCCGGCTGGCCTCGTTCCTGGGCATGACCCCCGAAAACCTCAGCCGGGCCATCAAGGGGCTGCAACCCTACGGCGTGAAAATCGACGGCAGCACGGTCACGATCCGCGATCAGGCCGACCTCGAGCGCTTTGCCAAGCCCAGCCGGCTGATCGACGATTTCGCCGCCTGACGCGGCGCCTTGTATGTCATCCATTGGGGAACAGTTCACAGCCGATCCCCGATCAAAACAGGTCGGGATGTTGTGATCTGACGCCTTCAGTTCATTGAACCAGCGCGCCGTTCGCAGATTTCGCGTAAGTCGTTGGAAATATGGTGGGTCGTGAGAGGCTCGAACTCCCGACATCTTCGGTGTAAACGAAGCGCTCTACCAACTGAGCTAACGACCCGTTCCGGCGCGCCTTCTAGCCCAAGGCATGTGCCCCTCGCAACCCCAGAAATGCATCAGGCGCGCGGGCGGCTGACGCGGCCCCCGCCGACGGCCGCTGCAACGCCCGTGGTCGAGGGGCAGGATGTCGGCAATCCGCGCAGCACCCGCACCGCCAGATAGGCGAAGGCCTGCGCCTCGAGCATGTCGCCGTCCAGCCCGACATCCTCGACCGGCACGGCGGGCAACCCGCTGCGATCGGCCAGCATCGCCATCATCACCGGGTTGTGGCGCCCGCCGCCCGTGACCAACAAGCGTTCGGGCCGGGCCGGGCAATGCTCCAACCCGCGCGCGACCGAGGCTGCCACAACGGCGGTCAAGGTCGCCGCCGCATCCGCATCCGACAGATCCGCCACGCGGGCGGGCAGATCGGGGAAATCGTTCCGGTCCAGCGATTTGGGTGGCACTTTCAGGAAATACCCTCCCTTCAGCACCTGCGCGATGATCCCCTCGTCGGGGGTGCCCTGCGCGGCCAGCGCCCCGCCCTCGTCCAGCGCCTTGCCAAGGCGGGTCTGCATAAGGTCATTCAGCGGCGCATTGGCCGGGCCGGTGTCGAACGCCAGCAAAGCGCCCGCCTCTTCGGGGCGGTCTTTGCCCGGATCGACCCAGGTAATGTTGCCCACCCCGCCCAGGTTGACGAACACCTGCGGCTCGGTCGCGCCGATCCACTTGGCGCAGGCGAAATGATAAAAGGGCGCCAGCGGCGCGCCCTGCCCGCCCATCTCGACATCGCTGCTGCGAAAATCCCACACGACCGGCGCGCCCAGAACCTCGGCCAGGATGCGGCCGTCGCCCACCTGGTGCGTGCCCCGCCCGGCCGGATCATGGGCCAGGGTCTGGCCATGAAACCCCACCAGCGCGCAATCGCCAAACCCGGCCAACAGGGCGGCATGGGCGGTCTCGACCACCTCTGCTGCCTCTTCGACCCCCGCATCACCGGGCCAGCGCCCAAGCGCGGCGCGCAGCACGGCGCGCTCGGCATCCGTGTAAGGCCGATAGGCACTGTCGCCGAACCCGGTGATCACATGCCCGTCGGTTTCCAGCACCGCTGCATCGACCCCATCCAGCGAGGTGCCCGACATCGCGCCCACCGCGCGCAGAACGCCCGATTTCATGATGGCCTTCCCCTTCATACCACAGCCCGATATATGAGTGGCCGAAACGCGAGCCATGGACAAGAGACCCAATGACCTTTCAGCCCAAATCCGACTTTCTGCGCGTGATGATCGAACGCGGCTTTCTGGCCGACTGCACCGATTATCAGGCGCTTGACGATGCCCTGATGGCGGGGGTCGTGCCGGGCTATATCGGGTTCGACGCCACGGCGAAATCGCTGCACGTGGGCAGCCTGATCCAGATCATGATGTTGCGCTGGCTGCAAAAGACCGGGCACAAGCCGCTGGTCCTGATGGGCGGCGGCACCACCAAGGTGGGTGACCCGTCCTTCCGCGCCGACGAGCGCCCGCTGCTGACGCCAGACCAGATCGACGACAACATCGCCGGTATCCGCCAGGTGTTCTCGAAATACGTGAGCTTTGGCGATGGCGCGTCGGATGCGCTGATGCTGAACAATGCCGAATGGCTGGACGGGCTGAACTATCTGGAATTCCTGCGCGACATCGGCCGCCATTTCAGCGTCAACCGGATGCTCAGCTTTGAATCGGTAAAATCGCGCCTTGATCGCGAACAGTCGCTGTCCTTCCTCGAATTCAACTACATGATCCTCCAGGCCTATGACTTCCTGGAGCTGAACAAGCGCTATGGCTGCCTTCTGCAGATGGGCGGCTCGGACCAGTGGGGCAATATCGTCAACGGCATCGACCTGACGCGCCGGGTGATCGACAACACCGTGTTTGGCCTGACCTCGCCGCTGCTGACCACGTCGGACGGCAAGAAGATGGGTAAATCCGCCGATGGAGCGGTCTGGCTGAACGCCGAAATGCGCAGCCCCTACGAGTTCTGGCAATTCTGGCGCAACACTACCGATGCCGATGTGGGCCGGTTCCTGAAACTCTATACCGAACTGCCGATCGAGGACTGCGACCGGCTGGGCGCGCTGGAAGGGTCGGAGATCAACCAGGCCAAGATCATCCTCGCCAACGAGGTCACGACGCTCTGCCACGGGGCCGAGGCCGCCGCCACGGCCGAGGCCACCGCGCGCGAAGTGTTCGAAAAAGGCGGCGTGGGCGACGACCTGCCCACCGTCGCGCTGACCGCCGACGAGCTGGGCGACGGCATCTCGATCGTGCAGCTGATCGTGAGAACGGGCCTGGCGAAATCCGGCAAAGAGGCCAAACGCCTGATTGCCGAGAACGGCGCCCGCCTCAATGACGAGCCCCTGACCGATGCCGGCCTGATGATCGACGCCGCCGCCTTGGTCGAGCCCCTCAAGCTGAGCGCCGGCAAGAAGCGCCACGCGCTGGTCACCCTGAGCTAAAGGGGGCTGCCTGCCCCCTCTGCCGCTAACGCGGCATTCACCCCCGGGGATATTTCGGCAAAGAAGAAGGGGCTTCTTTTTCGCACAAATATCCTTGGGGGGTTTGGGGGGCAAACAGCCCCCCATTCTTTTGTCAGCTTGCGCCCGACAGGGCGCTCATTCGGGCAGCATCCAGATACCGTCTGGCCAGAAGGCGTGGAAGGCGAAGGCGAACATCACATCATGGGCGACATCGCGCCCCTGTGCATCGCGCACACGGATATTGCCGACCTCTCGGCCCTTGCCGATGATGCCGCTGTCGAGCGCCGAGGCCTGGCCCTCGGCCCACGAGATCACCACCCCCGCCTCGCGGATCTCGCCTTCAGCGGCGAGGCGGTCCATGGTCCAGGCGCGGTTGTCGACCCGCACCACGCGCATCAGGGCGGGCACGTCGTGGGGGGGCAGTTCGCCGCTGTAAAGGAACGGGCGGTGGGTGCTGTCATAGCCGACATAGGGGTTCATGCCGTAGCGGCGCGGCCATTCGGGTTGATCCATGACGAGGCCCTGGGGATGGGCGGCGCGGAAGCTGTCCCAGCTTTCCAGCCAGCTGGGGATCTGGGTCAGATCGCGGTTGGTGAAATGGCCGACGATCCCCTGCCCCACGGCTTGTTGCCACCAGCTTTCGGTTTGGCGGTCATACATCACCATGTCGGAATTGCGCAGCTTGCCGGTGACGCCGAAATCGAGCACGCCCTCGTCCACGCGCCGATCGAAGACCAGGGCGGAGTTGCACAGCGGGCAGAAGGTCACCGCGACGGGCACGCCCTCGACGCTGTCATTCACGATTTCATGCCAAGTGAGGTATCGCAGCGGATAGGCGCGCGCGGTGGCGCCCATCACCAGGGTGATCACCGGCTCGCGCCCTTGCAGGCGGGTTTCATCCGCGACGGGGATGAAGGCCGGGTCGCTGAGCGCGGGGATGCCGTCCTTGCCGGGGCCGCCGGACAGGATCTCGACCCAGCTGTCGACATTGGTGGTGGCAAAGTCGGTTCGGGGCCATTCGTTGCGCCAGAAATCGGGGTTGGCCTGGGCGGCGGCGGCCCAGAGCATGGTGCAAAGCAATAGTATGAAACGCATCGGGCGGCCCTCCCTGCCGGTCCTCTGTCTCAGAGGATGGCAGAACGGGCCGCCCGGTCCCAGCCCCGCTCACGCGGGATTGAGGAATGGTTACTCGGTCACGGTGACGTGGGTCATCACGTCGGGTTTGCCCATGACCTCGCCGTTGCGGCCCTGGCCGCGCTTGATGGCGTCGACCACGTCCATGCCCTTGGTCACCTTGCCGACAACGGTATAGTCGCCGTTCAGCTGGTAGACCGGTGCGAACATGATGAAGAACTGGCTGTTGGCGGAATCAGGGTCGCGCGAACGGGCCATGCCGACGATTCCCCGGTCATAGGGAACGTCCGAAAACTCGGCCGGCAGGTCGGGCAGTTTCGATCCGCCCTTGCCCGCGTCACGCATGTCGCGGCCCATCAGGCCGAATTCCACGTCGCCGGTCTGGGCCATGAAGCCGTCGATCACACGGTGGAACACCACGCCGTCATAGGCGCCTTCGGCGGCCAGGGTGGCGATGCGCTCGGCATGCTGAGGGGCGATGTCTTCAAAGAGGTCGATGGTGATCACGCCGTTGGCCTGGCCCTCGACCTCGATCTGGATGCCCGTGGCCAGCGCCGGGCCGGCCGCCAGCAGCGACAGGGCCAGCGCAAGCTTACGCATCGGCAGCCACCTTGACGCTGAGCATCTTGTCGGGATTCGCGGGCGGCTCGCCGCGGGTGATCGCATCGACATGTTCCATCCCGGAAACAACGCGGCCATAGACGGTGTATTGGCCGTTGAGGAAGTGGTTGTCCTTGAAATTGATGAAGAACTGGCTGTTGGCCGAGTTCGGGTTCATCGAGCGCGCCGCGCCCAGGGTGCCGCGGTCATGCGGCAGTTTCGAGAACTCGGCCGGCAGATCGGGCAGGTCCGAGCCACCGGTGCCGGCGCGCGAGGGGTTGTAGTTCTTTTCGGTATTGCCGTTCTCGACGTCGCCCGACTGGGCCATGAAACCGTCGATCACACGGTGAAACACCACGTTGTCATAGGCACCGGCGCGAGCCAGGTCCTTGATGCGGGCGCAGTGCTGGGGGGCCACGTCGGGCAGCAGCTCGATAACGACGGTGCCGTCTTTAAGCTCCATCAGGATGGTGTTTTCGGGGTCTTTGATCTCGGCCATGCGCCGGTCCTCCTGTCTGAAATCCGGGCGGAGCCTAGTGTGCTGCGGGCAGGAAGAAAAGGCCCAACACCGCGCGGACGGTTGACGCCCGGGGCGGTTCCGGGTGTATAGGCGGCACGCTGCCGATCAGGAGGGATGAGACATGGCTTGGAAAACGCTCGACGACATGGACATGGCCGGCAAGGTCGTTCTGGTCCGGGTGGATATCAACGTGCCTGTCGACAATGGCCGCGTGACCGATGCGACCCGCATCGAACGTATCGTGCCCACCCTGCGCGACATCATGGACAAGGGCGGCAAGCCGGTTCTTCTGGCGCATTTCGATCGCCCCAAAGGCAAGTATGTGCCCGAGATGAGCCTGCGCCAGGTTCTGCCCGCGCTTGAGACCGCCATGGGCGACAGCCCGGTGATCTTTGCCGAAGATTGCATCGGCGACGTGGCCCGCGCGGCGGTGGACGCGTTGCAGCCCGGCGCGGTTCTGGTGTTGGAGAACACCCGCTTTCACAAGGGCGAGGAAAAGAACGACCCCCAGATGTCGGCCGCGCTGGCGTCACTGGGCGATATCTATGTCAGCGATGCGTTTTCGGTCGCGCACCGGGCGCATTCCTCGACCGAGGGCGTGGCGCGGCTGTTGCCCCATGCCGCCGGTCGCCTGATGGAGGCCGAGCTGAACGCGCTCGAGGCCGCGCTGTCGGCGCCCGAGCGGCCGCTGGTGGCTGTTGTGGGCGGGGCCAAGGTCTCGACCAAGCTTGACCTCTTGGGCAACCTGGTGCGCAAGGTCGATTACCTGGTGATCGGCGGCGGCATGGCGAACACGTTTCTGGCCGCGCGCGGGCTGACCATCGGCATTTCGCTGGCCGAGCTGGAAATGGCCGAAACCGCCCGCGAGATCATGGAAAAGGCCGACCGCACCGGCTGCCAGATCGTGCTGCCCGACGACATCGTCGTGGCGCGCGAATTCGCCGCCGGCGCCGCGCATGAGGTTCTGCCCGCCGATTGCTGCCCGGCCGATGCGATGATCCTGGATGCCGGCCCCGATACCGTGGCGCGCATCTGCGAAGTGTTCGACAAGTGCAAGACGCTGATCTGGAACGGCCCGCTGGGCGCGTTCGAGCTGGTCCCGTTTGATGCCGCCACCAAGGCCGCTGCCGCGCGCGCGGCGGCGCTGACCCGCGAGGGCAGCCTGATCTCGGTCGCGGGCGGCGGCGACACGGTCGCGGCGCTGAACGTGGCGAATGCCTCGGACGACTTTACCTATATCTCGACCGCGGGCGGCGCATTCCTGGAATGGATGGAGGGCAAAACCCTGCCCGGTGTGGCGGTTCTGGAAAGCTGACGCCCCGGCAGCGCGCCAGTTAGCGCCACCAGAATTGCAACCCCGCCCCCCCTCGCCTATCAAGCGGCCAAGTTCCGCGATTTCAGCATAAGAGTGATATCATGACCAACCAGGCCCAGCTTGAACAGATCCGCACCGGCGACGGTTTCATCGCCGCGCTTGACCAGAGCGGCGGCTCGACCCCCAAGGCGCTGCGCCTTTATGGCATCGAGGAAAACGCCTATTCGGGCGACGAGGAAATGTATGGCCTGATCCACGAGATGCGTTCGCGCATCATCAAGTCGCCCGCCTTTACCGGCGACAAGATCATCGGCGCCATCCTGTTCGAGATGACCATGGACCGCGCGATCGACGGCATCCCCACCGCCACCTACCTGTGGGACAAGCGCCGCGTCGTGCCGTTTCTCAAGGTCGACAAGGGCCTTGATGACGCCGCCAACGGCGTCAAGCTGATGAAAGCCATGCCCGATCTGGATGCCCTGCTGGAACGTGCGGTCAAGGCAGGCATTTTCGGCACCAAGATGCGCTCGGTGATCGATGCCGCCAATGCGACGGGCATCAAGGCCGTCGTCGCCCAGCAGTTCGAGATCGGCAAACAGATCCTGAGCCACGGGCTGATGCCGATCATCGAGCCCGAGGTGACCATCAGCATCGCCGACAAGCCGCAGGCCGAAGACATCCTGCTGGCCGAGATCAAGGCCCAGCTCGACGCGCTGCCCGAGGACAAGCAGGTGATGCTGAAGCTGACCCTGCCGACCAAGGCCAACCTCTATGCGCCGCTGATCAACCACCCGCGCGTGCTGCGCGTCGTCGCCCTGTCGGGCGGCTATAGCCGCGACGAGGCCAACGACAAGCTGTCGCAAAACACCGGCATGATCGCCAGCTTTTCGCGCGGCCTGACCGAGGGCCTGTCGGCCCAGCAGTCGGACGCCGAATTCGACGCCATGCTGGGCGCCGCGATCGACAGCATCTACGCGGCCTCGGTCGCGGGCTGATCACCGGCCGAACGCGCTTGCACCAGGGGGGCCTTCAGCCCCCCTTTTCATTGCATATCTGCCTTGCATCTTTTTTCCTGTTACCGCCAACAGATCCACGCTAGGGCGGAAGAATGGAAAACCTGCGTGGCATAATCATGATGACCGTCTCGATGGCGGGATTCGCGCTTGAGGACATGTTCATCAAGCTCGCCAGCGAACATATGCCCGTGGGCCAGATCATGATGATCCTGGGGGCGGCGGGGGCGTTCATCTTTTTCCTCTTTGCCCGCCGGCACGGGCTGTCGCTGTTCGCGCGTGATCTGTTCACCGCGCCGGTGCTGCTGCGCAACCTGGGCGAAATTGTTGCCGGAGTGGGGTTTATCACCGCCATCGCCCTGACACCGATCTCCTCGGCCAGCGCGATCCTGCAGGCCACACCGCTGGCGGTGACGCTGGGGGCTGCGATCGTCTTCAAGGCGCAGGTCGGGTGGCGGCGCTGGCTGGCGATCGGCATCGGGATGATCGGCGTTCTGATGGTGGTGCAGCCGGGGCTGGACGGGTTTCAGCCGGCATCGCTGTTCGCGGTGATCGCCGTCGCCGGGCTGGCGCTGCGCGACCTGTCGGTACGCCGCGTGCCGGCAACGCTCAGCTCGCTGCAACTGGCCGCCTGGGGATTCGCAGTGCTGGTGCCGGTGGGCGCGGTGATGCTGGCGATCAGCGGCGGGGCCACGCCCGTGACCGGGCAGTCGGCGCTTTACCTGTTGGGCGCCTCGGTCATGGGCCCGGCCGGATACTATGCCGTGGTCGAGGCGACGCGCATCGGCGATGTGGCCGTCGTGACGCCGTTTCGCTATTTCCGCCTGCTGTTCGCGATGATCGTCGGCGTCACCGTCTTCAGCGAAACGCCCGACGTGTTGACCCTGACCGGGGCCGCGATCATCATCACCTCGGGGCTTTACACCTTCCTGCGCGAACGCCGCCTGTTGCGACAGCGCTAACAGGCGGAAAAAGCGGAAAGTTAACGGTAACGGCCGTTTCCCATCCCCCGGAGGGCTGCTAAACAGCCGGCAAATCTGACCCTTTGAAGGACTGGCTCCATGAGCATCATCATCGACATCATCGGCCGCGAAATCCTCGACAGCCGCGGCAACCCCACCGTCGAGGTGGACGTGATCCTGGAAGACGGCACCATGGGCCGCGCCGCCGTGCCCTCGGGCGCTTCGACCGGCGCACATGAGGCCGTCGAGCGCCGCGATGGCGACAAGAGCCGCTACATGGGCAAGGGCGTGCTGGACGCCGTCGCCGCCGTCAACGGCGAGATCGCCGAGGCGCTGGTGGGCTTTGACGCCACCGAACAGGTCGCCATCGACCGCGCCATGATCGAGCTGGACGGCACCCCCAACAAGGCCCGCCTGGGCGCCAACGCCATCTTGGGCGTGTCGCTGGCCGTGGCCAAGGCCGCCGCCGATTTCACCGCGCAGCCGCTGTTCCGCTATGTCGGCGGCACCTCGGCCCGCGTTCTGCCCGTGCCGATGATGAACATCATCAACGGCGGCGAACATGCCGACAACCCGATCGACATCCAGGAATTCATGATCATGCCGGTCAGCGCCACGAATATCCGTGACGCCGTGCGCATGGGCTCCGAGGTGTTCCACACGCTGAAAAAAGAGCTGACCGCCGCCGGCCTCAGCACCGGCCTGGGCGACGAGGGCGGCTTTGCGCCCAATATCGAGTCGACCCGCGCCGCGCTCGACCTGATCCTGACCTCGATCGAGAAAGCCGGTTACAAGCCCGGCGAAGACATCTACCTGGCGCTCGATTGCGCCTCGACCGAGTATTACAAGAACGGCAAGTACGAGATGGTCGGCGAAGGCAAATCGCTGACCTCGGCAGAAAACGCCGACTACCTAGCTCAGCTCTGCGTCGACTACCCGATCATCTCGATCGAGGACGGCATGTCCGAGGACGACTGGGAAGGCTGGAAGATCCTGACCGACAAGATCGGCGACAAGGTGCAGCTGGTCGGCGACGACCTCTTTGTCACCAACCCCGCCCGCCTGGCCGATGGTATCAAGCAGGGCGTCGCAAACTCGATGCTGGTCAAGGTCAACCAGATCGGTAGCCTGACCGAAACCCTGGCTGCCGTCGATATGGCCCACCGCGCGCGCTACACTAACGTGATGTCGCACCGCTCGGGCGAGACCGAAGACGCCACCATCGCCGACCTGGCGGTCGCGACCAACTGTGGCCAGATCAAAACCGGCAGCCTTGCGCGTTCGGACCGGCTGGCGAAATACAACCAGCTGATCCGCATCGAAGAGGCCCTGGGCGAAACCGCCGAATATGCCGGCCGTTCGATCCTGAAATAAGGCTTTGCCAAATTGAGACCGGCCCTTCGGGGCCGGTCATTTCTTTTGCCTCGCGGCCCGTTGGGCCGCTGGGCCGCTCAGGGGCCTCCGGCGGGGATATTTTTCCGAAGAAGAATTCCCCTTCTTTTTCGCATAAATATCCCGGGGTCCGGGGCAGAGCCCCGGCGCTAGAGGCGGCTTATTGCCTTGCCCAACCTGGGCAACCGCGCCCGCTTCATCAGCGCGCGCAGGTCCAGGTCTTCGCCCGACAGGCGGCAGGCCTCGTCGTGCACCTTGGCCACGCATCGGGCGATCACGTTGGGGTTTTCCGCTTTCAGGCGCATCAGGAACTGGTCGGGGTCGAGACGTTCCAGCCCTTCCTCGGTCATCGTGTGGCGCGGGAAGTCCTTGGCGTTGAAGGTCAGCAGGATATCGGCCGAGCCGGTGATGGCCGCGGACAGGACATGAATATCGGCCGGGTCGGGCAACCAGAGGCGGGCCTCGGTGCCGGGGGCGGGCTGCACAATGGCGTTGGACCAGGCCAGCTGCACCAGGGCGATCTCGGCGCGGGCCTGGGCCTCGCCGGTGGGACCGATCTTGCGGGCGGCGCGAGCCCATTCTTCGAGGATGCGATCCGACCATAGCGGGGTGAACAACCCCTGCCCGGCCGCGCAGAGCAGGATCTCGCGTAGGACCGTCGGGTAGAGCACGCAGGCGTCGAGCAGCACCTTCATGGCAGCAGGCGGTAGAACAGCGCCTTGAGGTAGCCCGATTCCGCCAGTTGCGGCATCAGCGGGTGGTCGGGCCCGGCAAAGCCGGTGTGCAGAAGTTGCGCGGTGCGTCCGGCGCGGCCGATGCCACGGGTGCTGGCGCCGCGGAATTTCGCCAGGTCGGCGGCATGAGAGCACGAACAAAGCCCCAGATAGCCCCCCGGCGCAACCAGCGGCGCGGCCAGGCGGGCAACGCGTTCATAGGCGCGCAGGCCGGCCTCGAGCGCATTTTTCGACGGGGCAAAGGCCGGCGGATCGCAGATCACCACGTCGAACTGGGCGCCTTCTTCGGCCAGGGAGGTCATCACGGCAAAGGCATCGCCCTTGCGGGTGGCAAAGCGGCCCGACATGCCCATGGCGGCGGCGCCCTGTTCGGCCAGGTCCAGCGCGGCGGCAGAGCCGTCAACCGCTAGCGCCTGTTCGGCGCCCCCGGCCAGCGCGGCCAGCGAAAAGCCCCCGACATGCGAGAATACATCCAGCACCCGCGCGCCGCGCGACAGGCGGGCGGCGAAGGCGTGGTTGGGGCGCTGGTCGTAGAACAGGCCGGTTTTCTGCCCGCCCATGATATCGGCCATATAGGTGGCGCCGTTCATCGGCACGGGCACGGGCGCGTCAATGGCGCCTTGCATTACGCGGGTCTCGTCGGACAGGCCCTCAAGCCCGCGCGCGCGGCCAGTGCCGTTCATGACGATAGTGCTGACCCCGGCGACGCGTGCCAATGCGGCGGCCAGCGGTTCGATCAGCACATCGGCCCAGGCGGCGTTGGGCTGGATCACCGCGACATCGCCAAAGCGGTCGATCACCACGCCGGGCAGGCCGTCGGCCTCGGCATGGATCAGACGATAGAACGGCGCGTCGAACAGGCGTTCGCGCATCTCGAACGCGGCGCGCAGGCGGGCTTCCAGCCAGGCCTCGTCGATGCTCGCACCGGTGTCGCGATCCAGCATCCGGCAGATGATTTTCGAGTTGGGGTTGACCGTCACCAGCCCGATTTCGTGGCGCGCGTCGTCCTCGAGCACGGCAATCGTGCCCGGCGACAGCGCCTTAGTGCGGCGGTCGG
Source organism: Actibacterium sp. XHP0104 (assembly GCF_025751515.1). GTDB lineage: Bacteria > Pseudomonadota > Alphaproteobacteria > Rhodobacterales > Rhodobacteraceae > Actibacterium_D. The sequence goes on along the minus strand of NZ_JAOWLE010000002.1, from coordinate 297,354 downwards.
TGACCAGTTCGTTGTCATAGACCCACGGAAAGCCGTGGCGGATGGCGCGCGCGTTTGCCTTGGGGCGCAGGCGCACGATGGGATAAGAGGAGGCTGTCATGCCTTCCTCCTACTGCCTTCGCGGGCGTTGCGAAAGAGGGATCAGAGCCCTCGCGAGCCGTAAGATGCCAGCCCGAGCGGCAGGAAGGGTGCAGGCAGGCTGCGATAGTCGATCTCGTGGCGGATCGAGTCGATCATATGGCTGGTGATGCGCACTTTCTGGGTTTCGCCCCGGCTCATCGCCTCAAGCGCGCGGGCGCCGCCATAGGCCTGAAAATTCAGCGAGATCAGGCGCGGCGGTTCGATCACCGCGCCGCTGTTGGCGTCATAGATGGCGATGAAATAGCTGATCTCGTGGCGGCCACCGACGCTGTAACGGGTGCGCTCGGTCAGGGCGTGGAACCGCGCGATCTGGATATCGACCGTCACCGGATAGCCCATGGTCATGTTCGCCAGCGCCTGATCGGCGGCGCCCTGCACGATGGTCTGCACCTGATCGTACCGGTTGCCGAACGGGTCTTCGCGCCAGACGATATCGGCGATGGGCTTATAGCTGTTGGCCTCGGACACCTTGAGGGTCTCGGGCACGCGCACATCGACGCGGGTGACGTGATAGGGGAACTGCAACGAATGCAGGTAATCACCGGCCGGGGTCTCGCTGACCGCGGGTTGCGGCGCGGGCAACAGCCGATCGCGCGAGGCGGTATCGACGCTCATGCAGGCCGACAGCCCCAGGGCGGCAATCAGGCCCAAGATCAGGCGCGTGGGTTTCATGTCCATCTCCTTCGGGCGCTTTTCGGCCCTTCTGCTCAGGGTCAAGCCTGACGGGCAAATCGGGCGAATTTGCGGAAAACTTTATGCGTTTCCGGGGCGGCGGCCTGCGCGCTTGGCAATGTTATCGCTACCGGGTATAGCTGGGCCATTGCCGCAGTATCTTCCAACAAAGGACCAAGATGGCCCTGAACGCCGCCCTGCTAGAGGTCACCGAACGCATCATCCGCCGCTCGGCCGACAGCCGCGCCGCCTATCTCGATCGCATTGCCCGCGCCGCCGAAACCGGCCCCGTGCGCGCCCATCTGGGATGCAGCAACCAGGCCCATGCCTATGCCGCGATGGGCGACGATCAGGCAGCACTGGCCGAGGGCCGCGCCCCCAATATCGGAATCGTGACGGCCTATAACGACATGCTGTCGTCGCATCAGCCGTTCGAGACCTACCCCGCCCTCATTCGCGACACCGCACGCCGCGCAGGCGCCACGGCGCAGGTGGCGGGCGGCGTGCCGGCGATGTGCGACGGGGTGACGCAAAGCCAGCCTGGGATGGAGCTGAGCCTCTTTTCGCGCGATGTGATCGCCCTGTCGGCGGGGGTGGCGCTGAGCCATAACTGCTATGATGCCGCGATCTATCTGGGCATGTGCGACAAGATCGTGCCGGGGCTGGTGATGGCGGCGGCGACCTTCGGGCATATCCCGGCGGTGTTCCTGCCCGCGGGGCCGATGACCAGCGGGCTGCCCAATGACGAAAAGGCCCGGGTGCGTCAGCAGTTCGCCACTGGCGAGGTCGGGCGTGACGCCCTGATGGCGGCCGAGATGGCCAGCTATCACGGCCCCGGAACCTGCACATTCTACGGCACTGCCAACAGCAACCAGATGCTGATGGAGATCATGGGCCTGCACCTGCCGGGCGCGTCTTTCGTCAACCCGAACACGCCTTTGCGCAAGGCGCTGACCGTGGCGGGAACCCGCCGCGCGATCGAGATCACCGCACTTGGCAATGACTATCGTCCGGCGGGCAAGGTGTTGGATGAAAAGGCTTTTGTGAACGGCATTGTCGGGCTGATGGCCACGGGCGGGTCAACCAACCTGGCGCTGCACCTGCCGGCCATGGCGCGGGCGGCGGGCATTCACATCGATATCGACGATTTCGCCGATCTGTCGGCGGTGGTGCCGCTGATGGCGCGGGTCTATCCCAACGGGCTGGCCGATGTGAACCATTTCCACGCGGCGGGCGGGCTGGCCTATCTGATCGGCGAGCTGTTGGACGCGGGCCTGCTGCATGACGACACGATGACCGTGACCGGCGGTGGGCTGCGCGACTATTGCACTGACCCGCAGCTAAAGGGCGGCCACCTGACCTGGGCCCCTGCCCCGCGGATCAGCCAGAACGACAAGATCCTGCGCCCCGCGCGCGACCCGTTCCAGCCGACGGGCGGGCTGAAAAGCCTGACCGGCAATCTGGGGCGTGCGATCATCAAGGTCTCGGCCGTGGCCGATGATCGCCACGTGATCGAGGCCCCGGCGCGGGTGTTTCATGATCAGGATGCGGTCAAGGCGGCCTTCAAGGCGGGCGAATTCACCTCTGACACCGTGGTCGTGGTGCGGTTTCAGGGGCCGCGCGCCAATGGCATGCCCGAGCTGCACGGTCTGACCCCCACCCTGTCGGTGCTGCAACAGCGCGGGCTGCGGGTGGCGCTGGTTACCGATGGCCGCATGTCGGGTGCCAGCGGCAAGGTGCCCTCTGCGATCCATGTCAGCCCCGAAGCGGCCGAGGGCGGCCCGATCGCGCGCCTGCGTGACGGCGACATGGTGCGGCTGGATGCCGATGCGGGCACGTTGCAGGTGCTGGCCGATGGTTTCGACAGTCGCACGCCGGTTACGGCAGACCTGTCGGCCAACCGCCACGGCATCGGGCGCGAATTGTTCGAGATGTTCCGTCAGACCGTCGGCCCCGCCACCAGCGGGGCCTCGGTCGTGGTCTAGGCCTAGCCGCCCGCCGGGCCCTTGCCCAGGTGCTTGCGCAGGCGCGACGGCGTCGATTTCGTCTTGCCCTTATAGGGGTTCTTGTCACCCTGGCCGCGCAGCGTCAGCCGGATCGGCGTGCCGGGCATGTCAAAATCCTGCCGCAACCCGTTGACCAGATAGCGTTTATAGCTGTCGGGCATCTTGTCGGGATGCGAACACATCACGACAAACGCGGGCGGACGGGTTTTCACCTGCGTCATATAACGCAGCTTGATCCGCTTGCCGCCCGGCGCCGGAGGCGGGTGCACCTCGAGCATACCCGTAAGCCAGCGGTTCAGGCGCGCGGTCGAAACACGGCGGTTCCAGATGTCATAGGCGCGGATCACGGCGTCATGCAGGCGATCGAGGCCGCGACCGGTCTTGGCCGACACGGTGATCAGCGGCGCGCCCTTGAGCTGGGGCAGCAAGCGCGCGAATTCCTCTTTCAGCTCTTTCAGCTTGTCCTGTTTCTCGTCCTCGAGATCCCATTTGTTGACCGCGATGACCACGGCGCGGCCTTCACGCTCGGCCAGGTCGGCGATGCGCAGGTCCTGCTGCTCGAACGGGATTTCCACGTCCAGCAGCACCACCACGACTTCGGCAAATTTCACCGCGCGCAGGCCGTCGGACACGGACAGCTTTTCCAGCTTTTCCTGCACCTTGGCCTTCTTGCGCATCCCGGCCGTATCCCAGATGCGCACCGGCGTGCCAGACCAGTTGAACTGGGTCGAGATCGCGTCGCGGGTGATGCCGGCCTCGGGGCCGGTCAACATCTTATCTTCGCCAAGCAAAGCGTTGATAAGGGTCGATTTTCCGGCATTCGGACGCCCGACAACCGCAACCTGCATCGGGTTGGCTTGGGTGATTTTGCGCGGGCCGTCATCGTCGTCGTCATCCGAGACATCGACATCGGTCTCGGGCGCAATTTCGGCGGCGCGTTTTTCGAATTCGTCCGCCAGGGGCAACAGCTGCGAATAGAGATCGTTCAGACCCTCGCCATGCTCGGCCGAGAGGCGGATCGGTTCGCCCAGACCCAGGCCATAGGCCTCGATCACGCCGGCATCGGCGGCAGAGCCTTCGGCCTTGTTGGCGGCCAGGATCACATGGGCGTTCTTGCGGCGCAGGATGTCGGCGAACACCTCGTCCGAGGGCAGTACCCCGGCGCGGGCGTCGATCAGGAACAGGCAGATATCGGCCATTTCGACGGCGCGTTCGGTCAGGCGGCGCATACGGCCCTGAAGGCTTTCGTCGGTGACCTCTTCCAGGCCGGCGGTGTCGATCACGGTGAATTTCAGGTCGCCCAGGCGCGCCTCGCCCTCGCGCAGGTCGCGCGTCACGCCGGGCTGGTCATCGACCAGCGCCAGGCGTTTGCCAACCAGGCGGTTGAACAGGGTGGACTTGCCCACATTGGGCCGGCCCACAATGGCAAGGGTAAAGCTCATCTCAGGCTCCTGCAGATGTCAGGGCGCCCGCATATACCATTCCCGCGTCAGCGGAAAGCGTGGAGTTGCCCCTTGGCGCCAAGGATATACATCACCCCGCCGACGATCACCGGCTCGGACGCGGCACCGCCGGGGATGGGCGCGGTCGAGATCAGGCTGCCATCCTCGGGCGAGAAGAACCGGATCAGCCCGTCATCCGAGGCCACGATCAGCCGGCCATTGGCCATGACCGGCCCGTAATGGGCATGCACGGCCTTGCGGCGCTTGATCTTTTCCTTGGTGAAATAGGGCAGATCGACGGCCCAGACGGTTTCGCCGGTCTCGGCGTCAAGGCGGATCAGCTGCCCGGCATCCGAGGTCAGGAACACCGCGCCACCGATGGGCAGAACGGGGCTATAGCTGCCCTCTTCGGCGGTCCAGATCCGGTCGCCGCCAGCGGCGGTCAGGGCCACGGTGCGGCCCGACTGGGTGGCGACATAGACCGTATCGCCGACCATGACCGGGTCGCCGGTCACGTCGCTGATGGTCGAATAGACGCGGCCGCGGCGCTGGCCCGAGACAGAGCTGCCCCAGACCCGGATGCCGCCCTTGCGCAGGGTGGCGGTCAGCTCGGAGGCGCCAAACGGAAAGATCACGACACGCTCGGACACGGCGGGTGCGGCGGCGCCCAGCAGGCCCGAGGGCGACGGCGTACCGGGCAGTTGCCACTGCACGCGGCCATCCTGCGCGCGGATCGCCCAGGCAGAATTGTCACGAGCCACCACATAGACCAGCCCGTCCTTGTAGGCGGGGGCGCCGCTCATGGCGGCATCGGTATCCTGCACCCAGGTCACGGCGCCGGTGGCGGGGTCAAGCGCCGACAGCTGGCCAAAGCCGCTGGTCACGAACAGCTGCCCATCGCCATAGGCCAGCGCGCCGCCATTGGCGTCCTTGGCATTGTCGGTTGCGGGAACGAGGTCGGTGCTCCACAGCGCGGCACCATCGGACGAATGCGCCATCACGCGGTTCTGGGCGTCGATGGTAAAGATCCGGCCATCGGCCACGACCGGGTCGCTGGCGATGCGATAGCGGCGGCTGTTGCCCTCGCCGATATTGGCCGACCAGATCAGCGTGCCGTTACCGGCGTAATCGTGGTGCAGCGGTGCATGGGCGGGGCCGCCATTGGTCTGGGTCCATTCGCTCAGCGCTTGCGCGGCCGGCAGGCTGAGGGCGCGAGCCACGGGGGCTGCGTCTTGCTCGGCGGGCGCGTCGGTGGCGTCGGCCAGGAACGAGTCGCGCACGTCGATGCGTTCACCCTCGAGAATGACTTCGCGGTCGCAGGCGCCCAGCACGCCAAGCGCTGCCAGTAATGCGATGGTTTGGCTCAGTTTCACGGCCCTGCCCCTCGTCTTTGCCCCGCTTGCGGGCGCAATTTGTTTCAGGACGGATCGTCCAGCGAGCCGCCCAGGGCCACAATCAACTGACTGGCGCGCTGACGCAAGCCCGCTGTGGCATCGCTGGCGGCAATGGCCTCGCGCAGATGGGCGATGGCGGTATCCGTGTCACCCTCTTCGGTGGCGATCAGAGCCAGCTGTTCCAGCACGATCGGGCGAAAGGGCTGTCCGGGCGCGGCCAGCGGTTCCAGCGCGGCGCGGCGGGTGGCGGCGGGGGCATCGGCGCCCTGGGCCACGACCATGCGGATGGTGGCCAGCTGGCGATAACTGTCGGGCAGCGCCATGTTTTCGGCAACGGCCTGATAGCGGGCCGCGGCCTCGGCCCCGTCGGATTCGCCTGCCGCCAGCAGCGCGGCAATCGCCCCGGCATCGCCCGCGGCCCCGGCGCCATCCAGCGCGGCCACACGTGCCGCAGCGTCATCTTGGGCCATCGCGGCGACCAGAGTGTCGCCCAGATCCTGCGCGGCGGCGCGATCGCTTGCCTTCTGGTACTCGATCCACGACGCCCCGCCGACGATGGCAACCACCGCCACAAGGCCGATCCAGCCGTATTTTCGGAATGTTGCGAACAACTTGTCGCGGCGAACCTCTTCGGTCACCTCGTCGATGAAACTGTCAGGATGGTGCATCGGCTCTCTCCGCGCGGACCGGGACATATGCCGTGGTCTTACCCCAGCGCGGCTTTGCTTGCCAAGCCCTGCGCCAAGGTTATTGCCCGGATGCTTGCCTCTGGCGGCGGGAAGACGTATTTTGAACTGGTCGGTTTAGTATGCACGGACCTAATCATATTAGTGCGTCAAAGCGTTTGAGGTTTTCATGCGTATCGTTTCGTTTGTCATCGCTGTTGCGGTTGCCCTTGGCCTGTATCTTCTGATCATGGAGCGCGGCACCGTCTTGGCCGTTGCCGGGGTGGAACCAAGCGCCGAGACCGCCACCGAAGAGGCCGGAACCGATCTGGCAGAGACCGTGCCCGTCGTGGCCGTCCATTCGCAGGCCGTCGCGGTCAGCGACCTGGTGCTGGTGCGGGGCCGGACCGAGGCCGCGCGGCAGGTCAGCGTCATGGCGGAAACCGCCGGCCGGGTGATTTCCGAGCCGCTGCGCAAGGGCGCGCGTGTGGATGCGGGCGATATGCTGTGCGAGCTTGACCCGGGCACCCGCGAGGCCGCCCTGGCCGAGGCTCGCGCCCGCCTGGCCGAGGCCGAAATCAACGACAATGCCGCGCAGCGCCTGCGCCAGGAAGGCTATGCCTCGGAAAGTCGCGCCGCCTCGGCCGGTGCAGCGATCGAGGCCGCCCGGGCCGGCGTCGCCGCCGCCGAGCGCGAGATCGAACGCCTGAGCATCCGCGCGCCCTTTGCCGGCCTTTTGGAAACCGACGCGGCCGAGCTGGGCGCGCTGCTGCAACCGGGCAGCCTTTGCGCCACAGTGATCCAGCTTGACCCGATCAAGCTGGTGGGCTTTCTGCCCGAAACCGAGGTGGCCAAGGTCGAAGCCAACGCCCGGGCCGGGGCCCGTCTGGCCACCGGCGCCGAGGTCACAGGCAACGTGACCTTCATTGGCCGCTCGGCCGACCCGGCGACGCGCACCTTCCGCGTCGAAGTGGAAATTCCCAATGCCGACATGTCGATCCGCGATGGCCAGACCGTGGAAATGGTTCTGGCCTCGGGCGACCGTTCGGCGCATCTGGTGCCGCAATCGGCACTGACGCTGAATGACGCGGGCGAGATCGGCGTGCGGATCGTGGGCGACGGCAACCAGGCCCTGTTCGTGCCGGTCACCGTGCTTCGCGACAGCATTCAGGGTGTCTGGCTGGCAGGCCTGCCCGAAACCGCCGACATCATCACCATCGGCCAAGAATACGTGTCCGACGGCGTGCCGGTGCAGCCCAGCTTTAACGGGGCCGCGCAATGACCGGACTTGTCGACTGGGCGGCCAAACACGCCCGCATGGTGATCGCGTTCATCGTGCTCTCGATCGTGGCGGGGGCGCTGGCCTATGCGAACCTGCCCAAAGAGGGCGAGCCGGATATCGAGATCCCGGCGATTTTCGTGTCTGTCCCCTTCCCCGGCATCTCGGCCGAGGATGCCGAAAAGCTGTTGGTCAAGCCGATGGAGACCGAACTATCGGATCTCGACGGGCTGAAAAGCATGTCGGCCACGGCGGCAGAGGGCTATGCCGGCGTGGCGCTCGAGTTTGAATTCGGCTGGGACAAGACCAAGATCATCGCCGATATCCGCGACGCGATGAACACCGCCGAGGCCGAGTTTCCGGCGGGGGCCGAGAAATACTCACTGACGGAAATCAACTTTTCCGAATTCCCGATCCTGATCGTGAACCTGTCGGGCAATGTGCCCGAGCGCACGCTATTGCGTGTGGCCAAGGATTTGCAGGACCGCCTGGAAGGGCTGGACGCGGTGCTGGAGGCCGGGCTGGCCGGGCAGCGCGACGAGATGCTTGAGGTGGTGATCGACCCGCTGCGGCTGGAGGCCTATAACGTCACCGCAGACGAGCTGATCCGCGTCGTTGTGAACAACAACCAGCTGATCGCCGCGGGCGAGGTCGAAACCGCGGGCGGCGCGTTTTCGGTCAAGATCCCGTCGTCTTTCGACGATCCGCAGGATGTCTATAACCTGCCGATCAAGATCAATGGCGACCGGGTGGTCACGATGGGCGATCTGGCCGAGATCCGCCTGACCTTCCAGGATCGCGAGGGCACGGCCCGGTTCAACGGCGAAACCACGGTTGCCTTGCAGGTGGTCAAGCGCAAGGGCTTCAACATCATCGACACCGCCGCGCTGATCCGCGCCGAGGTCGAGGCCGAGCGCGCCAGCTGGCCGCCCGAACTGCAACGCGCGGTCAAGGTCGGCACCTCGATGGATCAGTCGCATACGATCGCCTCGATGGTGCAACAGCTCGAAGGCTCGGTCCTGACGGCGATCGCGCTGGTGATGATCGTGGTGCTGGCCTTCCTTGGCTCGCGCTCGGCGCTGCTGGTGGGTTTTGCGATCCCGACATCTTTCCTGTTGTGTTTCGTGCTGCTGGGGCTGATCGGGGTGCCGATCTCGAACATCGTGATGTTCGGTCTGATCCTGGCGGTGGGGATGCTGGTCGATGGCGCCATCGTGGTGGTCGAATATGCCGACCGCCGCATCTCCGAGGGCGCCGGGCCGATGCATGCGTTTACCGACGCGGCCAAGCGGATGTTCTGGCCGATCGTCAGCTCGACCGCGACGACGCTTTGCGCCTTTCTGCCGATGCTGTTCTGGCCGGGCGTGCCGGGCGAATTCATGGGCATGCTGCCGGTCACGCTGATCTTTGTTCTGTCGGCCAGCCTGGTGGTTGCGCTGATCTATCTGCCGGTCATGGGCGGGGTTGCGGGGCGCTGGTCGCGCACGCTGGACCGGATCGCGGCGCATGTGCATCCGCGCCCGCTGTGGCTGCGTATCGCGCTGGTGCCGATCACGCTGTTCGTGGTGTTCGTGGGCTGCATGCAGATGCTGAACCCGACCTATATCGGGTCGGGCGGCGCGGGCGGCGTGGCGCTTGGCGGGGTGCTGTTTGCCATTGGCGCGGCCGGGGTCTCGATCGCGATGACCGCCGTCAAGCCCGACCATCACCGCACCCGCGTGGCCGCCGGCTATCGCCGCAGCTGGTTCGGGCACATGATCCATTTCATCTCGGGCAACCCGGTGATGCCGCTGATCACCATCGCCGCCGTCATCGCCTTTGTGGTAGGGGTGTTCATTGCCTATGGCCAGAACAGCAAGGGCATCGAGTTCTTTGTCGAGTCCGAGCCCGAACAGGCGATTGTCTATGTCCGCGCGCGGGGCAACCTGTCGCTGGAACAGCAGGATGCGCTGGTCGCCCAGGCCGAGGCCATCGCCCTTGCGCATCCGGGCGTGATGAACGCCTTTGCCTTTGCCGGCAGTGGCGGGCTGGATGCCAATACGGGCGGCGCGCAGCCGCCGCTGGACACAGTCGGCCAGGTGCAGATCGAGCTGGTGCGCTGGGAAGACCGCAAGGACGACCCCGCGCTGGACGGCAACCTGGTGCTGAACGAAATCCGCGCCGGGCTGGAAAGGATCCCCGGCGTTCGGACAGAGATCCTTGATCTGTCGATGGGTCCGGCCTCGCCCAAGCCTGTGCATCTGCGGGTCAAGGGCGACGACTGGGACGACCTGCTGGCCGCCACCGCAATCGTGCGCGCCAGGTTCGAGGACACCCCCGGCCTGACCGATATCGAAGACACGCTGCCCCTGCCCGGCATCGACTGGCAGATCGATGTCGATGTGGAAAAGGCCGGGCGCTATGGCGCCGATGTGGCCACGGTGGGCGGCATGGTGCAGCTGGTCACGCGCGGCATCTTGCTGGATACGATGCGGGTGCCCAGCTCGGACGAGGAAATCGACATCCGCGTGCGCCTGCCCGAAGAGGACCGGGTGCTCTCGACGCTCGACAGCCTGAAGGTGGGCACCAATGACGGCCTTGTGCCGCTGGCGAATTTCATCACCCGCACCCCGGTCGCCAAGCTGGGCCAGATCACCCGCGTCGACGGCGCGCGCTTTTTCGACGTCAAGGCGGGGGTGGATGCCAGCCTGACCAATGACGCGGGCCAGCCGCTGAACCCGACCGAGCGCATCGCCCTGCTGACCGAATGGCTGGAGACCGAGAAACCCCTGCCCGCGGGCATCGACTGGGAATGGACCGGCGACCAGGAAGACCAGGCCGAAAGCCAGGCCTTCCTCACCCAGGCCTTTGCCGGGGCGCTGGGGCTGATGTTCATCGTCCTGCTGGCGCAGTTCAACAGTTTCTACAACGCCACGCTGGTGCTGATGGCGGTGGTGCTGTCGACCACGGGCGTGCTGATCGGCATGCTGGTGATGGACCAGACCTTCAGCATCATCATGACCGGCACCGGCATCGTGGCGCTGGCGGGGATCGTGGTGAACAACAACATCGTGCTGATCGACACCTATCAGGAATTCAGCCAATACATGCCCCGGATCGAGGCGATCACCCGCACCGCCGAGGCGCGGATCCGCCCGGTGCTGCTGACCACGGTCACCACGATGGCCGGCCTGGCCTCGATGATGTTCGGGCTGAGTTTCGATTTCTTCAACGGCGGCTATTCGATCGACAGCCCCACGGCGCTGTGGTGGAAACAGCTGGCCACGGCGGTTGTGTTCGGGCTGGGGATCTCGACGGTTCTGACGCTGGTCTTTACTCCGTCGATGCTGGCGCTGCGGGTGTGGTTCTGGACGGGGGTCTATAGCTCGACCCGGCGGCTGAGCGCCCTGTCGCGCGGCCCCGACAGCCAGGCGGCGCGCGATCTGGCGCTGAACCGCGCGGCTCGGAAACTGGAGTCGCCCGAACTGGTCTGGATCGAGGATCCCGACGTGCCGCCCTCGGAGGATCAGTCGCAACAGATCGCGGCGCTGCGTTCCGCCATCGAGGCCGATGATGCGCAGGGCAAGGACGGTTCCAACGTGCGCGCGGCCGAGTAAGGCTTAGGCCGCGTCGTCCTCTTCTTCGGATTGCTGGCGCGTCCACATGCTGGCATAGCGCCCGCCACGGGCCAGCAGGTCGTCATGGCGGCCGCGCTCGGCCACTTCGCCGTTTTCCAGCACGACAATCTCGTCGGCATCGACGATGGTCGACAGGCGGTGGGCGATGGTCAGCACGGTGCGCCCCTGCCCCATGGCCTTGAGCTCGGCCTGGATCTCGCGCTCGGTCTCGCTGTCCAGCGCGCTGGTGGCCTCGTCCAACAGCAGGATCGGCGGGTTCTTGAGCAGGGTGCGCGCAATGCCCACGCGCTGTTTCTCGCCGCCCGACAGTTTCAGGCCGCGCTCGCCCACCTTGGTGTCATAGCCTTCGGGCAGGCTGACGATGAAATCGTGGATCTTGGCGGCACGGGCGGCGGCCTCGATCTCGGCGCGGGTGGCCTCGGGGCGGCCATAGGCGATGTTGTAGAATACCGTGTCGTTGAACAGCACCGTATCCTGCGGCACCACGCCGATGGCGTCATGCAGGCTGGTCTGGGTCACATCGCGCACATCCTGCCCGTCGATGCGCAGCGCGCCGCCGTTCACGTCATAAAAGCGGAACAACAGCCGCCCGATGGTCGATTTGCCAGAGCCCGACGGCCCGACCAGCGCCACCGACCCGCCGGCCGGCACGTCGATCGACACGCCCTTGAGGATCGGCCGCGCGGCCTCATAGCCGAACACGACATTGTCCAGCTGCACCGCGCCGCCATTGACGCGCAGCGCCGGGGCGTCGGGCTTGTCGGTGACTTCGGCGGGCTGTTCCAAGAGGTCGAACATCTCGCCCATATCGACCAGGCTTTGGCGGATCTCGCGGTAGACCGTGCCAAGGAAGTTCAGCGGCTGGGTGATCTGCATCATATAGGCGTTGACCATGACGAAATCGCCCACGGTCAGCTCGCCCGCCTGCACGCCCATTGCCGCCAGGATCATCACGCCCACCAGGCCGGCGGTGATCAGCACGGACTGGCCAAAGTTCAGGATGGCCAGCGACTGCGAGGTCTTGATCGCCGCCTCTTCATAGCCTGCCATGGCCGCGTCATAGCGTTCGGCCTCGCGCGCCTCGGCCCCGAAATATTTCACGGTTTCAAAGTTCAGCAGGCTGTCGATGGCCTTTTGGTTGGCATCGGTGTCCTGGTCATTCATCTGCTTGCGGATCTTCACCCGCCATTCGGTCACCTTGAAGGTGAACTGCACGTAAAGCAGAATCGTGCCGACCACGATGGCCAGGTACCACACATCGAACACGGTGTAGAAAATGATCGCGACCAGGGTCAGCTCCAGGATCAGCGGCCCGACGCTGAACAGCATGAAGCGCAGCAGGAACTCAACGCCTTTCACGCCACGCTCGATGATCCGGCTAAGCCCGCCGGTCTTGCGGGTGATGTGATAGCGCAGCGACAGCGCGTGGATATGCTGAAAGGTTTCCAGGGCCAGGCTGCGCAGGGCGCGCTGGGTGACGCGGGCAAAGATGCCGTCGCGCAATTGCTGAAAACCAACGGTCATGGCGCGGGCCATGCCATAGGCGACGGTCAGGCCAACGGCCCCCGCCCCCAGCGCCCAGGCCGGGTCGGTCGCCTCGCCCGCCAGGGTGTCGACGGCGGCCTTGTAGAGAAACGGGGTAGCCACGGCGATGACCTTGGCCAGAGCCAGCAGCGCCAACGCCAGCACCACGCGGCGTTTGACCCAGGGCTGCCCCTCGGGCCACAGATAGGGCCCGACCCGCGCCATGGTGCGCAGCGCGCTGGCGCGTTCAAGCCTTGAGATCTCGCTGGTGGTTGGTCTGCGCGCCATGTCGTTGCCCTGTTCTGCCTTGCAGCAACAGATAGGGGCGCGCAGGCCGAAAGGCCAGAGCGGGCGTTATTGCGGCAGCGGCACCTCGAACACCTGGCCGGGATAAATCAGGTCAGGATCGCGGATCAGGTTGCGGTTGGCGTCATAGACTTTGACGTAGAGCACCCCGTCGCCATAGGCCTCGTTGGCGATCTGCCACAGGGTAAAGCCCTTTTCGACCGTCACCCGTCTGACCTTGGGGGTCTCGGGGGCGGGCTGTTGCGCGGCGGGCTGGGGTTCAGGCTCGGGCTCGGGCGCGACCTCGGCCAGCTGCTCGATGGCCTCGCGCAGGAAGGGCAGCTCGATCCGGGCGGCGGCCGTCCCATCCGGGGCGATCTGATCGACGCGCAGCATATAGCTGCCGGCTGCGATGCCCTGGGCCTCGGCGGCCCATTTCCCGGCCTCGTCCACCTGGGCGCCGGCAATCTGGTCGTTGTCGAGATAAAGCCGCACATAGCTGCCCGGCGCGGCGCGGCCGTCGAACTGCACCCCGCCCGAGGGCGGATAGGCGACGGCATCGACGGCCAGTTCGGGCATGTCGGCGGCGGGGCCAGCGGGTTGCAGAACCTCGACGCCCGTATCATCGGCTAAAAGTACCGCAGGCGCGGCGGGTTCTTGCGGGGTGGCATCGGCCTGGGCGGGTTGTTCGTCGGCCGGGATGGCGGGCACAGGGGCCAGGATCACGGTCTCGACCGCCGCGATGCGGGTGCCATCCTCAAGCACCATCACCAGACCCAGCAGGCGGGCCTCGTCGCTGGGGGGCACGTCAAACAGCGCGGCGAACTTGCCGGCCGGGTCGGTCGTGGTGGCGGCCACCTGCGTCTGGTCCAGCAGCAATTCGATCGCCGATCCGGCCTCGGCCCGGCCGGCAACGGTGGCGGCGCCGCCCGGCTCGACCCGCACCAGGTCAAAGACCGGCGGCTGGGGCGGCTCGGGCTGGGCCACGGGTTCGGGGGTCGGCTCGGGCGCGGGCTCGGAGGCGGGTTCGGCAACCGGTTGCGGCGCGGGTTCGGGTGCGGGCTGGGCCACTGGCACGGGCTCGGGCACGGATCCCTGATCAGACCGCAGGGCCAGCCAGCCCGCCCCCGCAATCACCAGAACCAGCCCCGCCGCAACCGCGGCACGGCCGCCCGTGCCCAGATTATTCAAAACTGCCATGTCTCCGTCTCCCCTGCGGCGAGTTCCCCATGCCGCTTGCGAGACCTTAGCAACCCCGATATCACGAATCCAGTTTGCTGTAACCGGAGCGCCCATGACCCGTCCCCCCCATTCGATCTGTGTATTCTGTGGTTCGCGCGACGGGGCCGACCCCGCCTTTGGCGCCGCGGCCGAGGAGTTGGGCCGCCAGATCGCGGAAAACGGCTGGCGTCTGGTCTATGGGGCGGGTGATGTCGGGCTGATGGGCCGGGTGGCGCGCACGGCCCAGGCGGCGGGTGGCGAAACCTTTGGCGTCATCCCGGTGCACCTGTTCGAACGCGAGGTGGGCAAACGCGACCTGTCGACATTCATCGTCACCGAGAACATGCATGAGCGCAAAAAGGTGATGTTCATGAACTCGGACGCGATCGTGGTGCTGCCCGGCGGCGCGGGTTCGCTGGACGAGTTTTTCGAGGTGGTCACCTGGCGGCAACTCTCGCTGCACCGCAAGCCGATCCTGGTGCTGAACACCAACGGCTATTGGGATCCGCTCAAGGCGCTGATCGAGAATGTGGTTGGGCAGGGCTTTGCCGAGGCCAACCTTTATGATTTTGCAGAGTTCGTCGACGATGTACCGGGTCTGGCTGCGCGGCTGAAGGCTGCTCTGTCGGGCTGAGGGCCCGGCCCTTTGCGCGCGCCGGGGCTCTGCCCCGGACCCCGGGATATTTTCACGAAGAAGAAATCAGAACGGAAAAGGCCGGCCCCTTGCGCGGAGGCCGGCCTTGAATGTCGCGGTGGCGCCGTGTGATCAGAGGCGCGAGGCCACGTTTTCCCAGTTGACCAGCTTGTCGAGGAAGTTGGTCAGGTAGGCCGGACGCTTGTTGCGGAAGTCGATGTAGTAGGAATGTTCCCACACGTCGCAGCCGAGCAGAGCGGTCTGGCCAAAGCACAGCGGGTTGACGCCGTTTTCGGTCTTGGTGACCTTGAGGCCGCCATCGGTGTCTTTCACCAGCCAGCACCAGCCCGAGCCGAACTGACCCGCGCCTGCGGCCGAGAACTGTTCCTTGAACGCGTCGACCGAGCCAAAGCTTTCGGTGATCGCCTTTTCCAGCTCGCCGGGCATGGCGTTGCCGCCGGGGCCCATCATTTCCCAGAACTGCATGTGGTTCCAGTGCTGCGAGGCGTTGTTGAAGATGCCGTTCTGGGCGACCGCGCCGGCGGCATAGGTGCCGGTGATGATGTCTTCGAGCGACTTGCCTTCCCACTCGGTACCGGCGATCAGCTTGTTGCCGTTGTCGACATAGGCCTTGTGGTGCAGGTCGTGGTGGTATTCCAGCGTTTCGGCGGACATGCCCAGACCGGCCAGCGCGTCATGGGCATAGGGAAGATCGGGAAGTTCAAAAGCCATTTTAGCCCCCTGTAGGTTCGTGCGTTGCGTTGCCACTAGATGGAGGGCAGCACCGGGAAAGGTCAACCCCCGCGGCCCATATGCCCGCGAAAGCGGCGCATTTTTTGCCGGTTTGCCCGTGCGGCCCTCGACATATCGCGCTGGCCCTGTATCCTTTCGGGAACCAAAGCCAAGGCCGCGCAGAATGGCCCCGAGCACAGCAGGCACCAGATGAGCGATAAGGCCCATTCATATACCATCTTGTCCATGATGAAGGACGAGGGGCACTGCCTTGTCGAATGGGTGGCCTATCACCACTATCTGGGCTTCGACAATATCTGCGTCTACACCAACAACTGCACCGACGGCACCGACAAGATGCTGATCCGGCTAGAGGAAATGGGCTATTGCCACCATTTCCGCAACGAGGTGCCCGCCGACAAGAAACCCCAGCCGCATGCGCTGCAACTGGCGTCCAAGAACCCCGTTGTCACCGACAGCGACTGGGTGCTGACCATGGATGCCGACGAATTTCTGTCGATCAAGGTCGGTGACGGGCGTCTGCCCGATCTGATGGCCGCCCTGCCCGAGGGCACCGATGCGCTGGCCATTACCTGGCGGTTTTTCGGCTCTGGCGAGCTGACCGACTGGAACCCCGGCCTGGTGACCGAAAGTTTCACCCGCGCCGCGCCGGATGCGTTCAAAAAGGGCTGGGGCGTCAAGACACTGTTCCGGCCCTACGAGGATCTGAAACTGGGCATTCACCGCCCGCATATCCGCAAGGCCAAGCAACAGCCCGAAAAGCTGCAAAAGCTCATGGATCAGAAATGGGTCAACGGCTCGGGCCAGCCGATGCCGACCGATTTCAACCTGTCGGGATGGCGCTCGACCAAGCCGACGCTGGGCTATGACCTGGTCGAGATGAACCATTACGCGGTCAAAAGCTATGAGGCCTATCTGCTGCGCCGGATGCGCGGCAATGTGAACAACAAGGCCGACAAGTATAACGCCAACTATTTCGCCATTTTCGACCGCAACGAGATCGAAGCCCCCAATGCCGCGCGCCATGCGGGCGTGGTGCGGCGTCTGATGGAAAAGATGCTGGCCGACCCCGAATTGCGCCGCCTGCAGGAAGAGGCCCACGCCTTTCACGAGGCCCAGGTCGCACGGCTAAGGGCGACGGGCGAATATGACGAATGGCTGGGCTCGCTGAAAGAGGCGTCAAAGGTGCCGATCGACAAGCTGGACGAGATCCTCTTTACCCAGCATCTGCCCAAGCAATGGCAGGACAAGGTCGAGGAATGGCGCCAGTCCGGCGTGCCGGATCGCGAGATCGCGCTGATGATCGCGCGCAGCCAGACCGCCCGCAAGGCCGAGACCCGCGCCGCGCTGCGCGAGGCGGCCGGCGTCGATGATGGCGCGGCGCCCAGCGATGACGGCAAGGTCGTTCCGCTAAAGCCGGTGCAATCCGATCCCGCACCCGAAGACGCCGAAAAAGAGGCCGCCCGCGCCGCCCGCAAGGCCGAACGCGAGGCCCGCCGCGAACGTCGAAAGGCCCTGCGCGAAGAAGGCAAGGCCGCGCGCCCCGAATGGGCCTCGGCCCAGGATGGCGACACAAAGATTGGAAAGTCATCATGAGCCGCCACGGCCGCAAGATCATCGTGTCGACGATGAAGAACGAAGGCCCCTATATCCTGGAATGGATCGCCTATCACCGCGCCATCGGTTTTGACGATTTCGTATTGTTTTCAAACGATTGCACTGACGGCACCAACCTGATCCTGAACCGGCTGGACCAGATGGGCATCGTTCAGCATTTCGACAACCCGCTGGGCCCGCGCATGGATCCGCAGCGCGCCGCCTATAGCCGCGCGGGCAAGATGGCGCCGGTGCGCGATGCCGATTGGGTGATGATCGTCGATGCCGATGAGTTCGTGAATATCCACCTGGGCGACGGCCATATCGGCAACTTGCTGGATGCCTGCGGCGATGCCGATGCGATCTCGCTGAACTGGAAGATCATGGGCTCGAACGGCGAGGCCCATATGCGGCCCGAGCCGGTGACCGAGCGTTTTACCCAGGGCTCGACCAACGATCAGCCCGAAAACGGGCTGGTCTGGGGGTTTAAAACCATGTTCCGCCCGCGGGTCTTTGACTATTTCGGCGTGCACCGGCCCAAGTTCTTCAAAGACCGTGACTTGACCCCCAACCTGGCCAAATGGGTCAATGGCGCGGGGCAAGACATAGGCGACGCCTTTCACAAAAAGGGCTGGCGCAGCAATTCGGGCCAATACGCCTATGATTTCGGCCAGATCAACCACTATGCGATCAAGTCGCGCGAAGAGTTTTTGCTGAAACGTCTGCGCGGCACCGCCAATTCCAAGAACAAGGATCGTATCGATACCGACTATTGGGACCGGTATGACCTGAACGCCTGTGCCGACAGCTCGATCCGCACCGAGGGCATCCAGCCCGGCATGGACGCGCTGTTGCAGGACACCGCGCTGCGGGTGCTGCACGAGGCCACGCTGGATATCTCGCGCAAGGTGATCGACTATCAGCTGCAAGACGACACCTGGCGCCGCTTTGTCGAAACCGGCAGCTTTGGCGACGAGGTCGCCCAAGCCACCGAGACCGCCTGAGGCCCCTATGACCACCCCTGCCCGTTTCATCTGCATCGGCACCCATCACAAGACCGGCACGGTCTGGATGCGCAAGGTCTGGCGCCAGATCGCCAATGAACAGGGCATTCATGCCATGCAGGTCTATCGCCCGAAACGGCTGGCCGATCTGCCCGAAACCGGCCCGGCGATCCTGTTCAACTGGTCCTCAACCTTTCCGCGACAGCTGATCGACAACCCGGCGGCGCGGTTCATCCATATCATCCGCGACCCGCGCGATGTGTTGTTGTCGGGCATGCGCTATCACCGCGTGGCGGGTCTGGGGAACGAGAAATTCCTGCGCGAGACACGCGACGAGTGGAACGGGCTGAACTATCAGGACCACCTGAACGCCCTGCCCGACGATCACGCCCGACTGCTGTTCGAGATGGCGCACAAGCACGACACCACCGTGCAGGAAATGCTGCGCTGGACCTATGGACAGCCAAACACCGCCGAGATCCGCTATGAGGATCTGATCAACGACACCGATTGCGCGCTGTTTCGCGGCGTGCTGGAACGGTTTGCCATCGAGGGGCTGGATATCGACGGCGCGGTCAGCGCCTATTGGCAGAACAGCCTGTTTGGCGGGCTGGCCGATCAGGGCAACCGCTCTGATCGCGTGGCGCTGCATGTCAATTCGGGCAAGGCCGCGCAGTGGATGCGGAAACTGCCGCGCGAGATCGCGCAGATCTATGCGCCCCGCTATGGCGCGGCGCTGAAAACGCTGGGCTATGCCGAGAATGACGATTGGGTGGATCAGTGCCCCACCGCGGCCGAATTGCAGGCCGCCTGATTACTCGGCCGCCTGCTGCTCTGCGACAGCTTCGATCGCGACCACCTGCGGCATCGGATTCCAATAACTGCACAGCATCTCGTTCAACTCGTTCGAGCGGATGCGCCGCCGGCCCGAATTGGGCAGGAATGTCAGCTCGCCCAGGAACAGGTCATCGCCGCGCAGGTAGAAATCGACCCGCACATAGGGGAACTGCGCCCCGATCTCGCGCGCGGCGTCACGGGCAAACCCGGCTTGGGCGGGCAGATCGACCTCGCCCAGGTTATCGCGCAGGAAGTTGTGGGGCAGATAGTTCAGATCGCCGTCAAAGACGGGGTTGTTGCGATTGTCGGTGCCCAGGCCCAGATCCAGCTGCAACAGCGCCACGCGCCCGTTAATGACGTGAAAGCGGAAATCGGGGATGGGCTGATCGGGCGTCTCGCGCAGGTCTTCTTCGAGGTAAATCTTGCGGTCGATCAGCCGGTACCACCATTGCGAGGAATGGGTGCCAAAGGGCTTGGACAGCCAGCCATCGGCGGCCTCGCGCGCGGCCTTCAGCGCCTCGGGCGCAAAGGGGGCGGTGATGGGCAGCACATGGCTGCTGCCGTGATTGGACTTGAGGTAATAGCTGCCCGGTTCCAGCCCGTCGTCGCTCAGCGCCTCGGCGCTGTCGAAAACGCGGTGCACCTTGGCCGGGCGCACCTGGTCGCGCAAGGGCTCGGGGATGAACTCGCCTACATTCAGCTTGTCGGCGGGGATGACCCGCGGCATGGGCGCGATGATGCTGTTGAGCAGGGTCATCTGGGTATAGTCGCGCGGCGCCAGGAAATCGGGGAACCTGCCCCGCGCCCGGTAATAGGCGCCGATACCGCGCCGGGCGGCGTTGCGCATCTTGCGCGCGCCCAGTTCCGAATAGCCGGTCATCCACCGCTCGCCCGGCAAGCGCGGCGCGGTCTTAAGATTATCGGTATACCAGTCCCAGAAATCGCGGATGTATTCCTTGACGAAACCATCCTTCATCTCTTCGCGGGTGCGTTTGTTGTAAAAAGCCTGCTCGTGAAACTCACGCATCCTCTGCCCCTTCGTTTTCAGGCGTTATGGCAGATTATGTTCGAAATGTGACCACAATTGGGCCAATTCGCCCGATTATCCCGGGCTATTGCAGAAATTCTACAGCCCTCAGACAAGGGCCCCGACCCTTGATCCGGGCTGTGCGACGGTTGAAAGCGCCTCGAACACATAGTCCGCGACCGAGCGGAAGCAGACCAGCTGAAACCCGGTGTCGGTCATCCAGAAAGCGGCCGGCACCTGCGCCAGACGGCTGCGGCGGATCTGTCCGGGGCCGAATGCGCCGGGCGACAGATCGACCGGGGCCAGCTTGGCCAACACCTCGCGCGCGTCATCGCCGGTGATCTCGATCAGGGCGCGGGCGTCCGACACGTTCACCGCAAGACTGTGCAAATCG
Organism: Actibacterium sp. XHP0104; assembly: GCF_025751515.1. Classification (GTDB taxonomy): domain Bacteria; phylum Pseudomonadota; class Alphaproteobacteria; order Rhodobacterales; family Rhodobacteraceae; genus Actibacterium_D. Next base: position 276,863 of record NZ_JAOWLE010000002.1, on the reverse strand, counting down.
CCCAGTTGCGCGGTCAGATCGGCCACCACCGCATTCGCGCGGTCATAGGTGCAAAGCACCAGCAACTCGTCGGGCGACATCCAGGCGACGGCGAAATCACCCTTGGCGGCAAACTCGCGTTGGCCCGGCAGGGCCAGCCCGGTCACGGCTTTCACCACCTTGGCAAAACCCTTGTCGCCCAGATCGCCGCGCAGGGTGATCATGCCGCGCGGGGCGGCCTCGGCGATGGTGACATAGCCCGCGTAATGCGCGCCGTTCAGGGGGGTGGCGGGATCAGACATTCTGTTTCTCCCCTTCCTTGTCATAGAACACCGCATCGACGATGCGCGCATGTTGCGGCGGGCGGTCGGTGCGGGTGAATTCCAGCACCTCGCCCATGCGATCCGGCCCATTCAGCACCAGCCCCATGGCGATGCCGCGATCCAGTGTCGGCGAGTAATAGGTCGAGGTCACGCGGCCTTGCGTCTTGCGCTGGCCATTGGCGTTCGTGCCCTCGGCAATCGCATAGGCGCCATCTTCCAGCGGGGTGCCGTCCAGCGTTTCCAGCCCGACCAGCTTCCAGCGGTTCGGGTCGGTCATATGGCTGCGCTGCTGGGCGCGTTTGCCGATAAAATCGTCCTTCTTTTTCGAGATCGCCCAGTTCAGCCCCAGATCCTGCGGGATCACGGTGCCGTCGGTTTCATCCCCGATCATGATAAAGCCCTTTTCGGCGCGCAGCACGTGCAGGGCCTCGGTGCCATAGGGCATGATGCCGAACTCGGCCCCCGCGGCCAGGCATTTGTTCCAGAACTCCTGCCCGCGGCTGGCCGGCACGGCGACCTCAAAGCTAAGCTCGCCCGAAAACGAGATCCGGTAAACCCGCGCCGGGATTCCGGCCAGTTCGCCCTCGGCCCAGCCCATGAAGGGCAGCGTGTCGCGCCCGACATCCATGCCGCCCAGCTTTTCCAGAACCGTGCGCGCCTTGGGGCCGACCACGGCGATCTGGGCGTATTGCTCGGTCAGGTTGGCGACATAAGCCTGCATGTCCCACCATTCGGTTTGCAGCCATTCCTCGAGATGCGCATGAATGCGCTCGGCCCCGCCGGTGGTGGTGTGGCACAGGAAGGTCTGATCATCGATCCGCGCCACGACGCCATCGTCGATCAGGAACCCGTTGTCGTTGCACATCAACCCATAGCGGCAATTGCCGGGCTTCAGCGTCGACATCATGTTGGTATAGACCAGATCCAGCAGCTTGCCCGCGTCCGGCCCCTTGACCACCAGCTTACCCAGCGTCGAGGCATCCAGCAACCCAACCGCCTGACGGGTATTTCTGACCTCACGGGTCACCGCATCGGCGCGGGTTTCACCGTCGCGCAGATAGCAATAGGGCCGCCGCCATTGGCCGACCGGTTCGAAATCGGCGCCGTTTTCGCTGTGCCAGGCATGCATGGGCGTCTGGCGGATGGGTTGAAAGATCGGGCCGCGCGCCTCGCCCGCGATCGAGCCGATCGAGATCGGCGTATAGGGCGGGCGGAAGGTGGTGGTGCCGACATCGGGAATATCGGCGCCCAGCGCCTGCGACAGCGCCGCCAAGCCATTGATATTGCTCAGCTTGCCCTGATCCGTCGCCATGCCCAGCGTGGTATAGCGCTTGGTGTGTTCGACGCTTTCATAGCCTTCGCGCGCGGCCAGTTGCACGTCGCTCAGCTTCACGTCGTTCTGGTAATCGAGGAAGATTTTCATCTTCAGCTCGGGCGTGGCGTCCGCCGGCATCAGCCAGACGGGCATCATCGGGTGTTCACCCTCGGCCTCGGCCTGGGCGATTGCCCCGCCCTTGGCCTTGAGGCCCAGCGCCTTGATCGCGGCCTTGCCCGCCGCGTCGCCGTCTTGCAGGCAGGCGCCCGCCAGCATTTCGCCATTGGCCGACCCGGCCGCGATGACAAAGCCAGCGCCGTCATGGCCGATGGGCGGGCGGCTGGGATCGGGGCGGAAATGGGCCTGGGCGTCGTCCCAGGTCAGCTTGCCGCCGCAATGCGACCACAGGTGCACAACCGGAGACCAGCCCCCCGACATGGCGATGGCGTCGCAGGGCACCTCTTCGATCACGGCCCCGGCGCCGCTTTGGCGGCAGATCTGCGCGCCGGTGACGCGTTTGCCGCCCTTGACGCCCGACAGGCCGCAGCCCTGTTCGATGCGGATACCCAGCGCGCGGGCGCGTTCTGGCAAGGGGCCTTTGGCGTCAGGGCGCGCATCGACGATGACGGGCACGGCCTCGCCCGCATCGTGCAGCGCGATCGCGGTGCGATAGGCATCGTCATTATTGGTGACGATCACGGTACGCTTGCCGACAGCAACGGCCCAGTTGACCAGATAGTCGCGCACGGCCGAGGCCAGCATCACCCCCGGCACATCATTGCCCGGGAAGGACAAAGGCCGCTCAATCGCGCCGGTGGCGGTGATGATCTGCCCGGCCCGCACGCGCCACAGGCGGTGACGCGGGCCGCGGGCCTGGGGCACGGCATCCTCGCAACGCTCATAGGCCAGCGCATAGCCGTGGTCATAGACCCCTGCCCCCATGGTGCGGCTACGCAGGGTGACGTTGTCCATCGCGTTCAGCGTGTCCAGCGTGGCGGCGATCCATTCGTCCGCGGGCTTGCCGCCGATCATCACACCATCAACCGGCGCGCGGCCGCCCCAATGGGCGGTCTGTTCGATCAGCAGCACCTTGGCCCCGGCCCGCCCGGCAGCCAGCGCGGCCTGAAGCCCGGCAATGCCACCGCCCACGATCATCACATCGGCGAAGAAATAGAAATGTTCATAGCGGTCGGCATCGCCCTCGGTCGGGGCCTTGCCCAGGCCGGCGCTGTGGCGGATGACCGGCTCGAACAGCGCTTTCCACAACGGGCGCGGATGCATGAAGGTCTTGTAATAGAACCCCGCCGGCAGGAAGGGCGACAGGAAGCCGTTCAGCGCGCCGATGTCATAGTCGAGGCTGGGCCAGTGGTTCTGGCTGCGCGCCGTCAGGCCGGTATAGATCTCGGTTGTGGTGGTGCGCTGGTTGGGCTCAAACCGGGCGCCTGCGCTGAGACCGACCAGCGCGTTGGGTTCTTCGGCGCCCGAGGCCACGGGGCCGCGCGGGCGGTGATATTTGAACGACCGCCCCATCATCATCTGGTCATTGGCCAGCAGGGCCGAGGCCAGCGTGTCACCGGCAAAGCCCGACATCTGACGGCCATTGAAGGCAAAGCTTTCGCGTTGGGCGCGGTCGATCAGGCGGCCACCCTGTTGGATGCGTCTGCTCATGAGAATTCTCTCCACTTCCAGCCGGGTCGTTTTGCGGAAATCGCCTTGCGCAGATCGGCGGGCGGCTCGGTGCTTTGCGCGGGATAGGTGCCGAATACCTCTAGGGTCGCGGTGCAGCGGGCGGCGTGGAACCACTTGCCGCAGCCATTCACATGGCGCCAGCGTTCGAAATGCACGCCCTTGGGGTTTTCGCGCTGGAACAGATAGGCCTCGAATTCGGCGTCGGATGATCCGGGGCCAAAGCGTTTCAGATGCGCCTCGCCGCCGGCGTGAAATTCAGTCTCTTCGCCCGAGACACCGCAATAGGGGCAACGAAGTATCAGCATGTCACGGCTCCTGCGGAATGGATCGGCTGTTGGTCTGGCATCGCCCCTGCCTTGCGCAAGCCCTGCCCTGCCCCCATCTTGAAGGAAACACAGAGGTTAGGCCTATGGGGTTCTTGGGCGGTATCGCAATTTTGGGCGGATTGATCGTGCTGGCAAGCGTGATGGTCTGGAACGGCTTTCGCACGCCCCCCGATGACACCAACAATCGCGCCAAGGGTGGCGGCCCGAAATGGGATTACTGGCGCGACTGACATCAATGCGCCACCCCCGCTGCTACGCTTTCGTCGATGAACCGGCCTTCGGCGAAACGGTTCAGGCCGAACTCTGCCGCCAGAGGCCCCGGTTCGCCCTTGGCGATCAGCTCGGCCATGGCCCAGCCCGATCCGGGGATGGCCTTGAAGCCCCCCGTGCCCCAGCCGCAATTGACAAAGCACCCGCCCAGCGGCGTTTTCGAGATGATGGGCGAGCGGTCGCCGGTCATGTCGACGATCCCGCCCCATTGCCGCAGCATCTTCAGCCGCGAGATCACCGGGAAGGTCTCGACCAGGGCGCGCAGGGTTTCCTCGATGTGATGAAAGCTGCCGCGCTGGGTGTAGTTGTTGAACCCGTCGGTGCCGCCGCCGATCACCATCTCGCCCTTGTCGGATTGCGACATATAGCCATGCACGGTGTTGGCCATCACCACCACATCCATGCAGGGCTTGATCGGCTCTGAGACCAGCGCCTGCAGCGCCAGGCTTTCGATCGGCAGGCGGAACCCGGCCTTTTCGGCCATGACGCCCGAATGCCCCGCCACCACGATGCCCAGCTTCGAACAGCCGATATCGCCCCTGGTGGTGGTGACGCCAGTGACCTTGCCGCCCTCGCGGCGGATGCCGGTGACCTCGCATTGCTGGATGATGTCCATCCCCATGCCCGAGCACGCCCGCGCATAGCCCCAGGCCACCGCGTCATGGCGCGCGGTGCCGCCGCGCTCCTGCCAGAGGCCACCCAGCACCGGATAGCGCGGCCCGTCGATATTCATGATCGGTACCAGCTGTTTCACCCGCGCGGGGCTGATGAACTCGGTCTGCACGCCTTGCAGGCTGTTGGCATGGGCGGTGCGTTGGTAGCCGCGGACCTCGTGTTCGGTCTGGGCCAGCATGATCACGCCGCGCGGGCTGAACATGACGTTCATGTTCAGGTCCTGGCTCATGGTTTCATACAGGCTGCGCGCCTTTTCATAGATCGCGGCAGAGGGGTCTTGCAGATAGTTCGAGCGGATGATCGTGGTGTTGCGCCCGGTGTTGCCGCCGCCCAGCCAGCCCTTTTCCAGCACCGCCACATTGGTGATGCCGAAATTCTTGCCCAAGTAATAGGCCGTCGCCAGCCCGTGCCCGCCGGCCCCGATGATGATCACGTCATAGCGGGATTTCGGCGCCGGGCTGTTCCAGGCCCGTTCCCAGCCGGCGTGATAGCGCAATGCCTCGCGCGCCAGTGCAAATACCGAATAGCGCCGTCTGGCCATGGTGCGATTCCTCTTGCCGCGGTTCTTGTCCCAGTAATGGGATGCTGCCCCGAATGCCCCATGACTGCCAGCGGCACTTGGGAAAAAATTTGCGACATATGGGCCGAAAACGGGCCACGACGGGATTGCCCCTTTCCGTTGCGGTCCGAAACGCCTACATCCCCCTGTGACAAAAACGGGAGGTTCCATGGGGTTCTGGCTGATCGCCGCATTTCTGGCCGCGCTGGTGGCTTTCTCGCTGCGGGCTGCGATGGTGCGTGGGCGGTCAGGTCAGGCGCCGGCCGCGGCCTATGACCTGAAGGTCTATCAGGACCAGCTGCGCGAGGTCGAAAAGGATCTGGCGCGCGGTGTCTTGTCCGAGGCCGAGGCCGAGCGCGCGCGCATCGAAGTGTCGCGCCGTATTCTCGAGGCCGACAAGGCGATGCGGGCGGACACTGGTGTCGGGAACGCGCCGCGATCGGTGAACCGGCTTGCGGGCGTTCTGGTCGTCGCGGCGGTTCTGGCCGGCACGATGCTGCTTTACAAAAACCTCGGCGCGCCGGGCTATCCCGACATGCCGCTGGCCGACCGCAAGGCCGCCGCCGACGAGGCCCGCGCGTCCCGCATCAGCCAGACCGAGGCCGAGGCCCAGATCCCGCCCGACCCGACCACCCAAACCGACCCGCGCTATGCCGAGCTGGTGGCCGAGCTGCGCCGCGTCGTGGCCGAGCGCCCCGAGGACATGCAGGGCCTGCAGATGCTGGCCAAGAGCGAGGCCACTCTGGGCAATTACCGCGATGCCTACGCCGCCCAGTCGAAACTGATCGGGCTGAAGGGCGACGCCGCCGAGGCCCAGGATTTCGCCGCGCTGGCCGAGCTGCTGATCCTGGCCGCAGACGGCTATATCTCGCCCCAGGCCGAGGCCGCGCTGAACCAGGCGCTGACCCGGGATCGGGGCAATGACACGGCGCTGTTCTATGCCGGGCTGCTTTATGCGCGCACCGGGCGGCCCGATATTGCCTTCAACGTCTGGCGCGCCCTGCTGGAACAAAGCAGGCCCGACGACCCGTGGGAGCCTATCGTGCGCCAGGGGATCGAGGAACTGGCCTTTCTGGCCGGCGTCGATTACACGCCCCCCGCCCCGCGCGGCCCCTCTGCCGAGGATATCGAGGCCGCGGGCGAGATGTCCGAGGCCGACCGCCAGGACATGATCCGCGGCATGGTCGACCGGCTTAGCGACCGTCTGGCCAACCAGGGCGGCAGCCCCGAGGAATGGGCGCAGCTGATCGGCGCCCTTGGCGTGCTGGGCGACACCGATCGCGCCGCCGCGATCTGGGCCGAGGCACAGACCGTCTTCGCCACCCGTACTGACGCGCTGGACACCGTGCGCGCCGCCGCCCAGGCCGCAGGCGTCGCGCAATGAGCGTTTACGAGGATATCGCCGAGTTCGCCGCCGCCCTGCCCCCGATGCGGGCTTTGGCGGGGCTGGATCTGGGCGAAAAGACCGTGGGCGTTGCGGTATCCGACCGGATGCTGTCGGTCGCGACCCCGCTGGAAACCATCCGGCGCAAGAAATTCTCGCTCGACGCGGCGCGCGTGCTGGAAATCGCTGCCGAGCGCGAGCTGGGCGGGCTGATCCTGGGCCTGCCGCGCAACATGGACGGGACCGAGGGCGCGCGCTGCCAGTCGACCCGCGCTTTTGCCCGCAATATCAGCCGGATGACCGACCTGCCGATCACCTTTTGGGATGAACGCTTGTCGACGGTTGCCGCCGAACGCGCGCTGCTCGAAGCCGACACATCGCGCCGCCGTCGGGCCGAGGTGATCGACCACGTGGCCGCGGGCTATATCCTGCAAGGCGTGCTGGACCGGCTGCGCCATATCCGGGGGGCGGCATGAGCGACGAGGTCTGGAAGCGCGACGAGGTGGAAAGCCCCTGCGTCAAGATCTGCGTGATCGAGCCGAAATCGCGTCTGTGCACCGGTTGCCTACGCAGCCTGGATGAAATCGCTGCCTGGGGCCGGATGACACCCGATGCCCGCCGCGCCGTGATGGCCGAGCTGCCCGCCCGCAAACCGCTGTTGACCCAGCGCCGGGGCGGTCGCGCGGGCCGGTTGGGTCAGACCGACTAGACGCCCAGCGTCCGCAGCAGCATCCGCCCGGCCACCACCATCAGGAACAGCGCGAACACCCGCTTCAGCGGCTTGGGGTTCATCTTATGCGCCAGTTTCGCGCCCAAGGGCGCGGTGATCATGGTCATCGCGATCACGATCAGGAAGGCCGGGATATTGACCGCGCCCAGCGTCAGCGGGGGCTTGGCCTCGGTGGGGATACTCACGAAAAAGAACGCAATCGCCGAGGGCAGCGCGATGCATAGCCCGAACCCCGCCGCCGTCGCCACGGCGCGGTGAATGGGCTGGCCATACAGAGTCATCGTCGGCACCGCGAACGACCCGCCGCCAATGCCCATCAGCACCGACAGAAAGCCAATCACCGCCGAGACCGGCGCGCTGACGGCGCGGCCCGGCATCTGCTCGGCGATCTTCCAGCTTTGGCGGCCAAAGGCCAGATACAGCGCGATGCACATGCCCAGCACGCCAAAGATGCCCTGCAACACCGTCGAGCGCAGGTTCGACGCGACCAGCACCCCCACCAGCGCGCCCACCATGATGCCCGGCGCCCAGGTTTTCAGAATGCCCCAATCCACCGCGCCCTTGCGGTTGTGGCTCAGGACCGAGCGGATCGAGGTCACGATGATCGTCGCCAGCGAGGTCGCCAGACAGATCTGCATCAGCTGCGGCCCGTCATAGCCCAGCGCGCTGAAGGTATAGAGAAAGGCCGGCACCAACACGATGCCTCCGCCCACGCCCAAGAGCCCGGCCAGGACACCCGCAAAGGCCCCGATCCCCATCAAGATGACGGCCAGCGTAACGAGTGTGGTGATATCGGGCATTGCCGGCTCCGTCTGGTCAGGGTTTCTTGCCAATTAGCCCGGTTCGGTGCGGTTGGCCATGAAAAATTCAGGCGGCGGCGCGGGTGACGGCCTCTAGCGCCTCGTCCAGCACATGCAGCCCGGCATCCGCGCCATGGCCTTTTTCCGACAGGATGCGCCGCCATTGCCGCGCGCCGGGGCGACCTGCGAACAGGCCCAGCATATGCCGCGTCACCTGATGCAGCTTGCCGCCCTCGTCCAGATGGGTGGCGATATAAGGCCGCATCTCATGCACCACCTGGTCGGGGGTCTTGCGACCGGGGATGCCGAAAATCTCTTCGTCTGCGCCCAACAGGATGTCGCTGGGGCTGTGATAGGCGGCGCGCCCGATCATGACGCCGTCCAGTCCGGCATCCAGCAGCGCGCGCGCCTGGGCCAGGCTCTCGATCCCGCCGTTGATCGAGATATGCAGATCAGGAAAGTCACGCTTCATCTGATGCACAAGATCGTAATCCAGCGGGGGGATATCGCGGTTTTCCTTGGGGCTGAGCCCTTGCAGCCAGGCCTTGCGCGCATGGATGGCAAAGCGGCTGACACCGGCGGCGCGGACGGTTTCAAGAAAGCGCGGCAGCACCTCTTGCGGGTCTTGCTCGTCAACACCGATGCGGCATTTCACCGTCACCTCGACGCTTGAGGCCGCGATCATTGCCGCCGCGCATTCGGCGACCAGCTCGGGCGTTTTCATCAGCACCGCGCCGAACGTGCCCGATTGCACCCGGTCGGACGGGCAACCGACATTCAGGTTCACCTCGTCATAGCCTTCGTCACAGCACATCATCGCCGCCTGCGCCAGCTCGGCCGGGTCCGATCCGCCCAACTGCACCGCGACCGGATGTTCAGACGGATCGAACCGCAGCAAATGCCGCGCCCCGCCACGTACCAGCGCGGGGGATGTCACCATTTCCGTATACAGCAGCGCCTGCGACGACATCAGCCGGTGCAGATAGCGGCAATGGCGGTCGGTCCAGTCCATCATCGGGGCGATGGAGAGTTTGGCATGCTGATGGATATGCATTTTCCGTGTCTTCCAGTATCGGCGAGATGCGTGTCCGCCGCGCGGGCGATGCATTCGGCCCCCCTATAGCGGATATATATGGCTGAGGGAAACCACCCGGCGCCTGGCATGGCCCGAGGATGCTGACCGGTGATCGGGGGGCATCAGGCCGGATCTTGGGGCGGATCGACGGCTTGCCAGTTCTCACCCATGGCAACCACGCAGGACGTGCCGTTGGCGTAGTTCTGAACCAGTGTCCATTCGCCGTTCGACGGGGTGATCCACACGGTCAACAGCGCATCTGGCCCGCGCATGCCCTGGCCGACCCTTGTTGCGCCCTGCGCGCGCAAAAGCTGCTGCTCCAGCCGCGCCGTGTCATCGCAGAACAAGTCCGAGATCGTCGCCCCGGCGGGCAACGGCACGGTCAAAGCCGCACAAATCGAAAGACTTACAAGCGGTTTCATACGCGCATCCTAGCATCCAAACCCACATTGCAACAGTTTTATGACGGCCCGCAGATCAGTTTCGTCGGGGCGGTTTGCCGTAGCGTGACTTCGTAAACCCGTTTCAAAACTGTCGTGTCCCCGTTGCATCCCGCCCGTATCTGCCTCTTCAGCACAGGGGGATCCGATGCTTGAAGTGAAGGCTTTGACAAAGCGCTTTGGCGAGAACATCGCCGTCGGAAATGCAAGCTTCTCGGTCGACAGGCCCAAGATGATCGGCATCATCGGTCGCTCGGGCGCGGGCAAGTCGACGCTGCTGCGGATGCTGAACCGTCTCAGTGATGCCAGCGAGGGCGAGATCTGGTTCGAGGGAACAGAGGTCACGGCGCTGCGTGGCCGGCAGCGGCGGCAATGGCAGTCGCGCTGTGCGATGATCTTTCAACAGTTCAACCTGGTTCCCCGCATGGATGTGGTATCGAACGTGCTGCATGGCACGCTGAACCGCCGCTCGACGCTGGCGACGATGTTCAACCTCTACCCGCAGGATGACATTCACAAGGCGATCGAGATCCTTGACCGGCTGGGCATCGCCGAGCAGGCGCCCAAACGCGCCGAGGCGCTTTCCGGCGGGCAGCAGCAGCGCGTCGCGATTGCCCGCGCGCTGATGCAAGACCCAAGCATCATTCTTGCGGACGAACCCATTGCCTCGCTTGACCCGATGAACGCCCAGATCGTGATGGAGGCCCTGCGCCGCATCCACGAGGAAGACGGACGCATGGTCATCGCGAACCTGCACACGCTTGATACCGCGCGGCGCTATTGCGACCGCGTGATCGGGATGCGCGACGGGCGCATCGTTTTCGATGGCACGCCCGAGCAGCTGACCACCGGCGTCGCCCGAGACATCTATGGCGCGGGGGCCGACTTTTCCGAAGCGGCCACATCCACCGCCATCGAGATGCTGGACAGGCAACCGCACAAGGCGGCCCCGGCCGTTGCGCTTGTCTGAGCCAGACACCCCCCGCCCCGGCGGGACTTCAACTTATCACCGAACCCTACGGAGAGACTGATGAAAAAGACCATTGCGCTGGCCCTGGCTGCCTCGACCGCCCTTTGCTCGGCTGCTTTTGCCGAAGAAAAGATCACCGAATTCCGCATAGGCATTCTTGGTGGCGAGAACGCCCAGGACCGTCTGAACAACAACGAATGCCTGGCCGACAAGATCACCGAGACGCTGCACGTTCCGGTCAAACTGTATGCCCCGGCCGATTACAACGGTGTCATTCAGGGCCTTCTGGGCGGCACCCTCGACCTGGCGCTGCTGGGCCCGTCGGGCTATGCCGCCGTGCATATCGCCGACCCGAACGCGGTGTCGCCGGTGGTGGTCAAGGTCAACACCGACGGCTCGATCGGCTATTACTCGATCGGTTTCGCCCGTGTCGACAGCGGCCTGACCAAGCTCGAAGATGTCAAGGGCAAGGTCTTTGGCTTTGGCGATCCCAACTCGACCTCGGGCTACCTGATCCCCTCGATCGAGATTCCCCAGATCACCGGCGCCTCGATGGAATCGGGTGACTATTTCGGCGAGGTCCGCTTTACCGGCGGCCACGAGCAGACCATCATCGCGGTCAGCAACGGCGATATCGATGCCGGCGTCACCTGGGCCGATGGCCAGGGCAACTGGGAAGACGGCTACAACTTTGGCGCCCTGCGCAAGGCGGTGGATGCCGGTCTGGTCGACATGAACGATCTGGTCGAGATCTGGCGCTCGAAGCTGATCCCCGGCGAGCCGATCGTGGTGCGCAACGCGCTGCCCGCCGACGTGCGCGCCAAGGTGACCGAAGTGCTGGACACCCTCGGCGAGACCGACCCCGAATGCGCCTACGGCGTGGCCGGTGGCGAGGTGCGCGGTTTCGACCCGATCACCCACGAGGCCTATATCTCGATCGTCGAGGCCCGCAAGGCCAAGATCGGCAGCTGATCCGATCCACACATTGTCGGCAGCCCCTTCAACGGGCTGCCGATTTCTATTGGAGGCAGCAGATGACTGACGCGACATTCGGCGCGACACCGGCCGGGCACACCGTCGAAGGCATACGTGCCGATTACATGGCGCAGGTACAGCGCCGCCGGCTGTATGGCGGGCTGACACTGATGATCTTTGTCATCCTGATGGTCTCGGGCTTTACGGTCGCCGACAGCCGCAATGCGGGTGGCTTTTGGGACGGGCTGAACCAGCTGGGCGATTACCCGGGCGAGGTTCTGGCCGAGGCCTGGGCGAACCGGGCCAATCTGCCCGCGCTGATCGTCAGGTTCCTGCCCGCGCTGATCGAAACGGTCAATATCGCGGCCGTTTCCACCCTTGTGGGTGCGGGGGCGGGGCTGGTGCTGTCGCTGCTGTCGACCCGCGGGCTGGCGCGCTGGCCGCGTCTGACCCCGCTCTTTCGGCGACTGATGGATATCATGCGCGCCATGCCCGAAATCGTGATCGCGCTGGTGCTGATCTTCGTGCTGGGCGGCGGCCCGGTGCCCGCCATGATCGCCATTGCCATCCATACGGCCGGCGCCCTGGGCAAGATGTATTCCGAGGTGGCCGAGAATGCCGATCTCAAGCCGGTCGAGGGGCTGACCTCTACCGGGGCCACCTGGGCGCAAAAGATGTGGCTGGGCGTCCTGCCGCAAGTGGCGCCCAACTATATCAGCTACAGCCTGCTGCGCTTTGAGATCAACATCCGCGCCTCGGCCATTCTGGGCTTTGTGGGCGCCGGCGGCCTGGGCTACGAGCTGCGCAATTCCATGTCCTGGGGCCTGGGCCGGTTCGACGAGGCGGCGGCGATCTTTCTCCTGCTTTTCGGCACGATCGTCCTGTTTGACCAGGTCTCGAGCCGCTATCGCAACCGTCTGACCGAGGGGCATGCCAAATGAGCACCGCCGAGCTGAGCCAGATGAAATCTGACGCGGATGCGCTTTTCCGGCGCAAGCGGATCTTTGCCTTTGCCCTGCCCGCGCTGGTTCTGGCCTATTTCGTCTATATCTTCTTCGCTTTCGACATTCCGGGCCTGATCAAGCGCGCGAACTGGGATAACGCGGTGACGCTGGCCTCGGACAGTTGGTCGTACAAGACCCATGTGACGCGCGACAACCGCACCGGCGAGACCGATGTCGTGATCGAGGGGGAACGCAAAGGCGCCTATCCCGAAGGCCAGCGCCCCGACTGGGTCACCGGCGACGACATCATCACCGTCGACCTTGGCGGCGACACCTTTGTCAGGCTCTTGCCCGACCGGCGCACAGAGATCGACATTCCGGGTTTCGGCATGATCGAGGCGCAGGCCAACGGCCGCCAGATCACCAGCAACCTGCCCGCCGACATTCCCGACTGGATCAACGCCTCGGACCGCCGCGTGGCGATCACACTGCCCGAGGGCCGGGTGGCCATCACCGGCTCAAAGACCGAAGTGTTCAACTATTTCCCGGGGTGGGAGCTGTTCTGGTTCACCTTCGACAGCCCCTATTACGGCCATGGCCTGACCGAGATCGTGTTCGGCCCGCGCATCGACCCCGCGCGCGCCAATATCGTGGGGGCCGTGTCGGACTGGTGGAACAATCCGATGTGGCTGCACAAGAACGTGGTCTGGGCCATCGGCGAGACGATCCTGATGGCCTTTTTGGGCACGATGGGCGCGGCACTGGTCGCGCTGCCGCTGGCCTTCATGGCGGCCAGGCGGTTTGCCCCGGTGATGATCATCCGGGCCGCCTCGCGCCGGCTGTTCGACTTTCTGCGCGGGGTGGATGCACTGATCTGGACGGTGGTCCTGTCGCGCGCCTTTGGCCCGGGGCCCCTGACCGGGGCGCTGGCGATCCTGATCACCGATACCGGCACATTTGGCAAAATCTTCTCCGAGGCGCTGGAAAATGTCGATGCAAAGCAGATCGAGGGCGTGGCCTCGACCGGCGCCAAGCCGTTGCAGCGCTATCGCTTTGGCGTGATCCCGCAGGTCGTGCCGATCCTGCTGGCGCAGATCCTCTATTTCCTCGAATCCAACACCCGCTCGGCCACCATCATCGGCGCCATCACCGGCGGCGGGATCGGCCTGTTGCTGACACAGGCGATCCAGACCCAAAAGGATTGGGAAGAGGTGGTCTATTACATCATCCTGATCGTCGGCGTGGTGATGGCCATGGACAGCTTCTCGGGCTGGCTGCGCGGCAAGCTTATCGGGCGCAAAGATTAAGATGCCGCGCCTGTCCCCCGATACCCCGTTCATCCATGACGGCTGCACCATCACCGACAGCCAGTTCGGCACCTATTGCGAGATCGGCGCAGGCAGCCGGATCGCGCATAGCTCGGTCGATGATTACAGCTATTGCGACCGCTACGCCGATATCGCCAATGCCAGCATCGGCAAGTTCTCCAATATCGCCAGCCATGTGCGGATCGGGGCCACCGATCACCCGCTCGAGACCGCGTCTTGCCACCATTTTCTCTATCGTTCCGAATATTACTGGGATGATGCCGAGGCCGACGATGCCTTTTTCGCGCGCCGCAAGGCCCGCCGCGCCCATATCGGCCACGACACCTGGATCGGGCATGCCGCGATGATCAAACCCGGCATCACCCTTGGCCACGGGGTGGTGGTTGCCTCGGGGGCGGTGGTGACAAAGGACGTGGCGCCCTACACCATCGTCGCGGGCAACCCGGCGCGCCCGCTGCGCGATCGCCAGCCGCCCGAGATCGCCGAGCGAATGATCCGGCTTGCCTGGTGGGACTGGCCGCATGACGCGCTGCGCGCGGCGCTCGACGATTTCCGCAGCCTCAGCGCCGGGGCCTTTCTCGATCGCTATGAGCGATAGCTCCGGGGGGTCACATCTCTAGCGTCAGGGTCACCCTGTCGCCTGCGAACCAGGTCCGCCCGTATTCGACCGGATGACCGCCCATGTCGACATTGACCCCGGTAGAGCGCAACAGCGGGTCGCCCTCGCGCAGATGCAGATGCAGGGCCTGGGTGACATCGGCCCTGACCGCCGTCAGGCGGGTCGAGGCGCGGGTGTAATCCGCCAGCCCGGCGCGGGCCAGCGCCTCGGTCACGCTGCTGGTCTCGGCCAGGAACCCGTCGATCCGGGGCGTGCGGTCCAGGGGAAAGACGCTCTCGAACACGGCGATCGGCGACCCGTCGGCCAGTGACAGCCCGTGATAGGCGCAGACGGGGTCACCCGGCGCGATCGACAAGGCCCGCGCCTCGCCCGGGGTTGCGGCCCGGCATTCGATACTCAGGCGGCGCTTTTCGGGCTTTCGGCCCGCCGCCAGCAGGTTTTCGTGAAACCGCACCCGCGCGCCGATCGGGTAATCCGTGGGCCGCGCGGCGACAAAGGCGCCGGCCCCGCGCCGTGTGCGCACCAGCCCGTCGTCGATCAGGGCCGAGAGCGCATGGCGCACCGTATGGCGATTGACACCAAAGCGGGCCGCCATCTGCGCCTCGGTCGGCAGCCGGTCACCGGGCAGGTATCGGCCCTCGGATATCTCGGCGCGCAGGGTCGTTGCGATGGCCTGCCAGACCGGGGTGCGCAGGGGTTGGGTGGGCGCATTGTCACTCAAAATTCACACTATCCCCGCTGCCTTGAGCCGATGAATCGGGTATAATCTGTCTAGTTGTATAGGAAATTGCAAAGTTGTCGAGATGAAAGACATGATCGACCAGAACGCGCCCCGCAAAGGCTGGATGGGGCTGATGGCAAAGGCGCCAGAGGGCCGGGTCGCTGCCCTGCTGGATCAGGCGACACAGCGCCCCGCCTTTACCTGGCTGCGCGCCCCCGAGGTGGGGACCGTCATGGTGCGGGGCCGCGCCGGTGGCACGGGCGCGCCCTTCAATATCGGCGAAGTCACCGTGACGCGCTGTGCGCTGACCCTGCCCGGCGGAGAGATCGGCCATGCCTATATTCAGGGCCGCAATAAGGCGGATGCCGAGGCGGCCGCGCTGATCGACGCCCTGATGCAGACCGATGCCGCCGACGCGCTGCGGCGCCAGGTTCTTGACCCTCTCGAGGCTGAACTCACGGCGCACAAGGCCCACCGCGCCGCCCGCGCCGCCGCCACGAAGGTCGATTTTTTCACCATGGTCCGGGGGGAAGACTGATGCAGGCCGAACGACTTGCCGGCGGTTTTTCAGAGCCGGCCACCCAGTCCTCTCATGCCTTTCGCATCGTGATGGAGGCCATGGCTCGCCCAGGCACAATCCGCCCGATCGCAGGGGCCAGGGCGCCGGCACCCCTTTCCGTTGCGGCGGGCACCGTGCTGTTGACGCTTTGTGACGGCGATACGCCGGTTCACCTGGCCGGCGAGGCCGATTGCGAGGCCGTGCGTGCCTGGCTGGCATTTCACACTGGCGCACCGGTTGTCGGCCCGTCGCAGGCGATGTTCGCGGTGGGCAGCTGGCAGGCACTTGGCCCGCTGTCGGCCTATGCCACGGGCACGCCGGATTATCCCGACCGCTCGGCCACGTTGATCGTGGAATGCCCCGACCTGCATCCCGCGGGCGCCACCCTGACCGGGCCGGGCATCCGCGATCAGGCGGCGCTGTCGCTGCCCGAAACGCGGGCCTTTCAGGAAAACCGGGCGCTGTTTCCGCTTGGGCTCGACTTCATTTTCACCAGCGGCGACCGGCTTGCGGCGCTGCCCCGATCGACCGAGGTGCGCTGATGTATGTCGCAGTCAAAGGCGGTGAACGCGCCATCCGCAACGCCCACGCCTGGCTGGCCGAAGAGCGGCGAGGCGACCGGTCGGTGGCCGAACTGTCCGTCGCCCAGATCCGCGAGCAGCTGAGCCTGGCGGTGAACCGGGTGATGGCCGAGGGCTCGCTCTATGATCCGGATCTGGCGGCGCTTGCGATCAAGCAGGCGCGCGGGGATCTGATCGAGGCGATCTTCCTGATCCGCGCCTATCGCACCACCCTGCCCCGGTTCGGCGCCTCTGCGCCGGTGGATACGGGCGCGATGGCCTGCGACCGGCGCATTTCGGCAACCTTCAAGGACCTGCCGGGCGGGCAGATCCTGGGGCCGACCTTCGATTACACGCACCGTCTGCTTGATTTCAAACTGGCCGCCGAGGGCGAGTTGCCCGAGGCCCCCGCGCGCGAGGCCAGCAATGAGGCCGTGCCCCATGTCACGGCGTTTCTCAACCGCGAGGGGCTGATCGAGGATGCGCCCTCTGACGACACCCCGCCCCCCGACCTGACCCGCGAGCCGCTGGAACTGCCCGCCGGGCGGGCGCTGCGGTTGCAGGCGCTGACGCGGGCGGATGAGGGCTTTACCCTGTCCATGGCCTATTCGACCCAGCGCGGCTATGCGCGCAACCACGCCTTTGTGGGCGAGCTGCGGATCGGCACCGTGCCGGTCGAGGTCGAGATCCCCGAGCTGGGTTTTGCCATCGAGATCGCCGAGATCACGGTGACCGAATGCGAAACGGTGAACCAGTTCAAGGGCTCGAAAACCGAACCGCCGCAGTTCACGCGCGGTTACGGGCTGGTCTTTGGTCAGACCGAGCGCAAGGCGATTTCAATGGCCCTGGTGGACCGGGCGCTGCGCTGGCAAGAGCTGGGCGAAGACAATGTCGGCGCGCCTGCGCAGGATGCCGAGTTCGTGCTCTACCACGCCGACAACATCCAGGCGACCGGGTTCCTCGAGCACATCAAGCTGCCGCATTACGTGGATTTCCAGTCCGAGCTGGAACTGGTGCGAAAGCTGCGCCGCGACGCGGGCACGGACCAGTGCAAGGTGGCGGCGGAATGAGACCCGCGGGCCGCGATACCGGCGGGGCCGCGCCCCGGCCGCTGTCCGATCGGGCGGGCCTAGCCTTGGCGGCGCCGCAGCGGAAAGTCGAAGATTCCGGTCTTGTTCGCGGTGTCCGAAAACCAACCGTCGGGCCCGACGATATCGTCCGGCAAAAGCCGTTCCAGACGCGGCAGGATCAGGAACAGGATCTGCTCGGTCACGATCCAAACCAACAGGGCGATCCCGCCCCCAATAACAACATCAAGCATCAGCGCGGCCATGACATCCCCCAGGTTTGCGGACTGCGTGTCTTTGCGCCGCATTAACCACAGCAGTGAGACAGTCTTGTGACACGGACATCGGAATACAACTTCGCCTATCTCGACGAACAGACCAAGCGGATGATCCGCCGCGCCATTCTCAAGGGGCTGGCGATCCCGGGGTATCAGGTGCCCTTTGCCAGCCGCGAGATGCCGATGCCCTATGGCTGGGGCACGGGCGGGGTGCAGGTCTCGGCCGCGGTGCTAACGCCGGATGACCGGTTCAAGGTGATCGACCAGGGCGCGGATGACACCACCAATGCCGTGTCGATCCGCAGCTTCTTTGAGCACACGGCGGGCGTGGCGACCACGACCGCCACCGCCGAGGCGACGGTGATCCAGACCCGCCACCGCATTCCCGAACTGCCGCTGCGCGAGGGCCAGGTTCTGGTCTATCAGGTGCCGATCCCCGAACCGCTGCGCTTTCTCGAACCGCGTGAAAGCGAGACGCGCAAGATGCACAGCCTCGAGGAATACGGGCTGATGCATGTCAAGCTTTACGAGGATATCAGCCGCCACGGCCATATCGCCACGTCCTATGCCTATCCGGTCAAGGTCGAAGGGCGCTATGTGATGGACCCTTCGCCCATCCCGAAATTCGACAATCCCAAACTGGGCGATTGCCCCGCCGTGCAGCTGTTCGGCGCCGGTCGCGAACAGCGCATTTACGCGCTGCCGCCCTATACGCAGGTGGTCAGCCTCGATTTCGAGGATCACCCGTTCGAGGCCAGCAAGGCCGATCACCCCTGCGGTCTGTGCGGGTCGGACAGCAGCTATCTCGACGAGGTGATCATCGATGATGCCGGCGGCCGGATGTTCGTGTGTTCTGACACCGATTATTGCGACGCCCGCCAGGCGCAGGGCCATCGCGGAAAGGATGCAGCATGACCCCCCTTCTTTCGGTGCAAGGCGTCAGCAAGCGCTATGGCACGCATATCGGCTGTGCGGATGTGTCCTTTGACCTGTGGCCGGGCGAGGTCATGGGCATCGTCGGCGAAAGCGGCTCTGGCAAGTCGACCCTGCTGAACTGCATGGCCGGGCATCTGGTGCCGGATACCGGTGCCGTGGTCTTTGACACCCGCGCCGACGGCCCGCGCGACACCGTCACCATGAGCGAACCCGAGCGCCGCATGCTTTCGCGCACCGACTGGGCCTTTGTGCATCAGCACGCCCGTGACGGGCTGCGCATGGGGGTCTCGGCGGGCGGCAATGTGGGCGAACGGCTGATGGCTGTGGGGGCGCGCCATTATGGCGATATCCGCGACAAGGCCACCGACTGGCTGGCGCGGGTCGAGATTGACGCCGCCCGGATCGACGACCGCCCGTCGACCTTTTCCGGCGGCATGCAGCAGCGTCTGCAAATCGCCCGAAACCTGGTGACCGGGCCGCGCCTGATCTTCATGGACGAACCCACCGGAGGGCTGGATGTCAGCGTTCAGGCCCGCCTCTTGGACCTGTTGCGCGGGCTGGTGCGCGACATGGGGCTGTCGGCGATCATCGTCACCCATGACCTGGCCGTGGTCCGCCTGCTTGCCGACCGCCTGATGGTGATGAAATCGGGCCATGTGGTCGAGGCCGGCCTGACCGATCAGGTGCTGGACGACCCTCAGCACGCCTATACCCAGCTTCTTGTCAGCTCTGTTTTGCAGGTGTGACCCGATGATCGAACTTTCCAATGTTTCCAAAACCTTCACCCTGCACAACCAGGGCAGCGCGGTGATCGAGGTGCTTCGTGGCGTCAACCTGCGCGTGGCGCCCGGCGAATGTATCGCGCTGACCGGGGCGTCGGGTGCGGGGAAATCGACGCTGATGCGGATGATCTATGGCAACTATCGCGCCCAGTCCGGGGTGATCCGGGTGGGCGATATCGACCTGACCCGGGCCGAGCCGCGCGACATCATCCGTATTCGCCGGCGCCAGCTGGGCTATGTCAGCCAGTTCCTGCGCGTGGTGCCCCGTGTGCCCACGCTGGATGTGGTGGCCGAACCGCTGCGCGCGGTCGGGGTCGGCCAGGACGAGGCCCGTGCCACCGCCCGGGCGCTGCTGACCCGGCTGAACATACCCCAAGGGCTGTGGCCGCTGTCGCCGACGACCTTTTCGGGCGGCGAGCAGCAACGCGTCAACATTGCGCGCGGCTTTGCCCATCCCTATCCGGCCATGCTGCTGGACGAGCCGACGGCCAGTCTGGACGCGGCCAATCGCGAGGTGGTGCTGGGGCTGATCGAGGCTGCCAAGGCACGGGGCGCGGCCATTATCGGCATCTTTCACGACGAGGCCGCCCGTGCCCGCGTCTGTGACCGCGAGGTCAACGTCAGCGACTTTACCCCGGAGCGCGCGGCATGAGCGCGGGGCGTCTGATCGCGGTGGTCGGCCCTTCGGGCGCGGGCAAGGACAGCGTGATGGCCGGCCTGAAGGCCGCCCTGCCCGGTCTGCGCCTTGTGCGCCGGACCATCACCCGCGCACGCGACCTGGGCGGCGAGGACCATGACGCCGTCACGCCAGAGGCCTTTCGCGCGGCGGCCCGCGCGGGGATGTTCTGTGTCCACTGGTCGGCGCATGGGCTGAACTATGGCATTCCCGCCGATGTGCTGACGGATACCCGGCGCGGCATCGACTGCCTTGCCAATTTCTCGCGCGGGGCGCTGGGGCAGGCGCAAACGGTGTTTCCCAACATGATCGTTCTGAACATCACCGCATCGCCGGAAACGCTTGCCCGGCGCCTGGCCGGGCGCGGGCGCGAAAGCGTGGCCGAGATTACCGCCCGCCTGGCGCGGGCCGGCTCGCCCCTGCCCGAGGGCTTGCAGGTGGTCAGCATCACCAATGACGGCGCCCTGGCCGATACGGTCTGCCGCGCGCTGAATGCGCTTCAGCCGGCGAGGGCGTAGCGGTGGATCTGCTCGAACCTGCCATCCGGCCGCTCGCCCACCAAGGCGACCTCGTCCAGCACAAAGGGCGTGGGCATGGCGGGCAGATGCGCCCTGGCCTGCCGGGCCCAATGGTCGATCTCGGCATCGGACAGCCGCCCGGTCAGGGTCATGTGAAAGCGGAACTCCTCCATCACGTAAGGATAGCCCCAGCGCTGCAAAAGCGCCTCGTGCCGGTCGGTCAGGGGGCTTTGCCGGCGGCGGGCCAGCTCTGCCGCGCCGGGCGGCGCGCGAAACCCGTCGATCGCCCGAACGCAATGGGCCGCGACCCGCGCGATCTCGGACGTGTCGCCCAGCGGCGTCAGCGCCAGAAAGCGGCCCAGCCGCGACAGGCCCAGCCCCTGGGCCCTGGCCGGTGCGCAAGCCGCCGCCATCCCGGCCACGGCCGCCCTCAGCCCCGCCAGATCGGTGCCATCCGCCAGCCGGAACGGCGGCTTGAGCGTGGCGTGAAACCCGTATTTGCGGGGTGTCATCGTCACGTCATCAAGACCGGGCACATCGGGGTGATCGACGGCCCTGCCCGACACCACGTCCCATCCCAGCCACGCCGCTCCGAAATCAGCCATCGCCCCCACCGGCGGCAGATAATAGATTGCAAAACGGGTAAATGACATGAACTCTCCTTTCGTTTCGAGCCACCTCGCACAGGACCGTGACGGTTCCATGTCAGATGTCGTGCATCTCGCCAATGCCCGCCTTGTGCTGCCCGATCGCATCGCGATGGGCCGGGTCGTCATCACCGGCGACCAGATTACCGAGATCGCTGAGGACGGCAACGTGCCCCCCGGCGCCATCGACTGCCAGGGCGATTATGTCATGCCCGGCCTGATCGAGCTGCACACCGACAATCTGGAACGTCATATCGAGCCGCGCCCCAAGGTCGATTGGCCGCATCTGCCCGCCCTGCTGGCCCATGATGCCGAGCTGGCCTCGACCGGCATCACCACCGTTTTCGACGCGCTGCGCGTGGGGTCCATCCACACCGGCAAGGCCGGCTATGGCGCCTATGCCCGCAATCTGGCCGACGAGTTGCTTGGCGCGCGCGCGGCCGGGCATTTCAAGATCAGCCATTTCCTGCACCTGCGTGCCGAGATCTGCTCTGAAACGCTGCTAGAGGAACTGGCCGCGTTCGGGCCCGAAGACCGGGTCGGGATCGTCAGCCTGATGGATCACACGCCGGGCCAGCGGCAGTTCAGGGATCTGAGCGCGCTCAAGACCTATGTGTCCAAGAAACGCAACATGTCGGATGCCGAATTCGCCGAACATGTCGCCAACCTCAAAGAGTTGCAGGCCCGGCTGGGCGCGCAGCACGAACAGGGCGCGGTGGCCGAGGCGCGGCGCTTTGGGGCCGTGCTGGCCAGCCATGACGACACGACCGCCGAACAGGTTCAGACCTCGGCCGCGAACGGCGTCGGCTTTGCCGAGTTTCCGACCACCCGCGAGGCGGCCGCCGCCTGTCGCGCGCATGGGCTGGCGGTGATGATGGGGGCGCCGAACCTGATCCGCGGCGGGTCGCATTCGGGCAATGTGGCCGCGCGCGAGCTGGCCGAGGCCGGTCTGCTGAACATCATCTCGTCGGATTACGTGCCGGCGGCGCTGCTGCTGTCGGCCTTTCACCTGGCCGACATCTGGGACGACCTGCCCGCCGCCGTCGCCTGCGTCACGCACAACCCTGCCCAGGCCGCCGGGCTGAACGATCGCGGTCGGCTAGAGGTCGGCCTGCGCGGTGACGTGATCCGGGTGCGAACCGCCGGTCAGACGCCCCTGCTGCGCGGCGTCTGGAGCCGCGGCCTGCGTGTGGCCTGAAAACAATCGGGCGAGGCCGCCCTCCTCAAGCAGCCTCGCCCCTGTCGCAGGTGTCGTGCCCCGCGGGATGCCACAGATATCGAGCGCCTCGCGAACCGGGGTCGCAGGATTCTGGTGCGAATTCCACTCATGGACTAGCACGGCTGTTCCAATTCGCGCCACCAGTTTTATCAAATTGCGCGCGCTTCGCGAAACGGGCCACGCCGCCCGCAGCTGTCGCGGCGAAAACATGCATTGCCACCCTGCCCCCGGCCCTGCCATGATCCCTCGCATGATCGACAAGCTGGAAATGTTCATAGCCCTCGCCAACGAAGAGCATTTCGGCCGCGCCGCCGAGGAATGCGGCGTGACCCAGCCGACATTGTCGGCGGCGATCAAGCAGCTCGAGGAACAGCTGGGCGTGATGCTGGTCTGGCGCGGATCGCGGTTTCAGGGCCTGACGCCCGAGGGCCAGCGGGTCCTGCAATGGGCGCGCCAGATCGTGGGCGATGCGCGCACCATGCGCGAGGAAATGCGCGCGGTGAAGAAAAAGCTGTCGGGGCGGCTGCGGCTGGCGGTGATCCCCACCGCGCTGGCGATGCTGCCGCGGCTGACGGCGCCGCTGGCCTCGGCCCATCCCAATCTGCATTTCACCATCCTGTCGCGCAACTCGGCCGAGATATTGCAACTGCTCGACAATCTCGAGATCGACGCCGGGCTGACCTATCTGGAACACGAGCCCCTGGGCCGCGTGACCACCGTGCCGCTTTACGACGAGGATTATCATCTTGTGGTGCGGCTTGGGTCTGATCTGGCCGCGCGGGCGGGCATCAGCTGGCAAGAGGCCGCAGCCCTGCCGCTGTGTCTGCTGACCCCCGACATGCAGAACCGCCGCATCATCAACCACCACCTTTCGGTCTCCAGCGGTGAACGCCCCGCCCCGCGGATCGAGTCGAACTCGGTCGTGACGCTGATCTCGCATGTGCTGCATGGCGACTGGGCCACGATCCTGCCGATGCAGACGGCAGAGCTGTTCCTGCGCTCGGGCAACCTGGCGGCAGTGCCGCTGACCGGCCCCAAGGCGCAGCACAAGGTCGGGCTGGTCGCGCCCCACCGCGAGCCGCATACCCCGGTGCTGGATGCATTGCTGAACGCGGCGCGGCGCTGGCCTGTTGATAGATAATTTCTATCAAGCAACGGAAATACGCCATTGATTCACGGCCCAATGACCGGTCAAATCAGAAGGCTAGCAAGGAGACGCCGTATGCCAGCCCCCAACACGACCGAGATCGCGGCCCGCAGCCGCGCCATTGCCAATGCGCACGCGCATCGCGAAGGGCCGCTTTTGCCGATCCTGCACGAGGTTCAGGCCAGCTTTGGCCATGTGCCCCAAGAGGCCCTGCCTGAAATCGCCGATGTGCTGAATCTCAGCCGCGCCGAGGTTTACGGCGTCATGAGCTTTTATCACGACTTCCGCGACGCGCCCGCCGGCCGGCACGTGGTCAAGATCTGCCGCGCCGAGGCTTGCCAGGCCAAGGGCGGCGACGCGCTCTCGGAACGCGCCCGCGCGGCGCTGGGGCTGGACTGGGGCGAAACATCCACTGATGGCGCCGTGACGCTGGAGCCGGTCTATTGCCTGGGGCTGTGCTCTTGCGCGCCCGCGGCGATGGTCGACGGACAGTTGCGCGCCCGCCTGGATGAGCAGGCCATGGATGACCTGATTGCCGAGGTGCGGCCATGAAGATCTGGGTTCCCCTCGACAGCGCGGCGCTTGCACTGGGCGCCGAACAGGTCGTCACCGCCATCCGGGCCGAGGCCGACCGGCGCGGCGTGGCCATTGAAATAATCCGCAACGGCAGCCGGGGCATGACCTGGCTGGAACCGCTGGTCGAGATCGACGCGGGCGACGGGCGCACCGGGTTTGGCCCCGTGACGCCCTCTGACGTGCCGGCGCTGTTCGACGCGCCCGACACCCACCCCAAGGCCGTGGGCCGGGTCGAGGACATGCCGTTCTTTGCCCAGCAAACCCGTCTCACCTTTGCCCGCTGCGGCGTGACCGACCCGTTGTCGCTGGATGATTACCGCGCCCATGGCGGGCTGTCGGGCCTCAAGACCGCGCTGAACATGACGCCCGAGGCTATCGTGCAGGCCGTCACCGACAGCGGGCTGCGCGGGCGTGGCGGGGCCGGTTTCCCCACGGGGATCAAATGGAAAACCGTGGCCGATGCGGCCGGGGCGCAGAAATACATCATCTGCAACGCCGACGAGGGCGACAGCGGCACATTCGCCGACCGGATGCTGATGGAGGGCGACCCCTTCACCCTGATCGAGGGCATGATCATCGCCGGCATCGCCACCGGCGCGACGCAGGGCTATGTCTACCTGCGCTCGGAATATCCGCAGGCCATCCGCGTGATGAACGCCGCGATCGAGGTGGCGCGGGTGGCCGGGCTGCTGGATCGCGCGGTCATGGGCAAGGGCCCGGCCTTTGACATCGAGGTGCGCGTCGGTGCGGGCGCCTATGTCTGCGGCGAGGAAACCAGCCTGCTTAACAGCCTGGAAGGCAAGCGCGGCGTGGTGCGCGCCAAGCCACCCCTGCCTGCGCACCAGGGCTTTCTGAACCGCCCCACGGTGGTCAACAACGTGATCAGCCTGGCCTCGGTGCCAGTGATCCTGGCCAAGGGGGCCGCGCATTACGCCGGCTTTGGCCTGGGCCGGTCGCGCGGCACGATCCCGATCCAGATCGCGGGCAATGCGCGCTATGCGGGCCTGTTCGAGGCCGGTTTCGGCATGACGCTGGGCGCGCTGGTCGATGACATTGCGGGCGGCACCGCCACCGGGCGGCCGGTCAAGGCGGTGCAGGTCGGCGGCCCGCTGGGCGCCTATTTCCCGCGCGACCTGTTCGACACGCCGTTCGGATACGAGGAATTCGACGGCGCAGGCGG
Source organism: Actibacterium sp. XHP0104 (assembly GCF_025751515.1). Taxonomy (GTDB): domain Bacteria; phylum Pseudomonadota; class Alphaproteobacteria; order Rhodobacterales; family Rhodobacteraceae; genus Actibacterium_D. Next base: position 251,596 of record NZ_JAOWLE010000002.1, on the reverse strand, counting down.
GCTGATCGGACACGCGGGCATCGTGATCTTTGACGACAGCGCCGACATGCTGGCGCAGGCGCGGTTCGCGATGGAATTCTGCGCGGTGGAAAGCTGCGGGAAATGCACGCCTTGCCGCATCGGCGCGGTGCGCGGGGTGGAAACCATCGACCGCATCGCGCGGGGTGACCCGGACGCGCCCGAGATATTGACCGACCTTTGTGATACAATGCGCGAGGGTTCGCTTTGCGCCCTTGGGGGCTTTACGCCCTATCCGGTGCTCAGCGCCCTGACGCATTTCCCGGACGATTTCGCCGCCACCAAGGAGGCCGCCGAATGAAAGACTTCATCATCCCCGACGCCGATTTCGGCACGCCCGCCAGCCGGTCCAAGGCGATGGTCAGCCTGACCATCGACGGCCACCGCGTCACCGTGCCCGAGGGCACGTCGGTCATGCGCGCCGCCGCCGAGGCCGGGGTCAAGGTGCCCAAGCTATGCGCCACAGACAGTGTTCAGGCATTCGGGTCGTGCCGTCTGTGCCTGGTGGAAATCGAGGGCCGCAAGGGCACGCCCGCGTCCTGCACCACCCCCGTGGCGCCGGGCATGTCGGTTCAGACCCAGACCGCGAAACTGGCCAAGCTGCGCCGCGGTGTGATGGAGCTGTATATCTCGGACCACCCGCTGGATTGCCTGACCTGCGCCGCCAATGGCGATTGCGAATTGCAGGATATGGCCGGCACCGTCGGCCTGCGCGATGTGCGCTATGAACAGGGTGAAAATCACTTTGTAACCCGCCAGAATGGCGAGGCAAATCCGCGATACATCAAGGCCGATACCAGCAACCCCTATTTCATCTACGACCCCGAGAAATGCATCGTCTGCTCGCGTTGTGTGCGCGCCTGCGAAGAGGTTCAGGGCACCTTTGCCCTGACGATCGAGGGGCGCGGTTTCGACAGCCGCGTGGCCAGCGGCATGGGCGAGGATTTCCTGTCCTCGGAATGCGTGTCCTGCGGCGCCTGCGTGCAGGCCTGCCCGACCGCCACCTTGCAGGAAAAATCCATCCACGAGATGGGCCAGCCCGATCATTCGGTCGTGACCACCTGCGCCTATTGCGGCGTCGGGTGCAGCTTCAAGGCCGAGATGAAGGGCGATCAGCTGGTGCGCATGGTGCCCTACAAGGATGGCAAGGCCAACCGGGGGCATAGCTGCGTCAAGGGCCGCTTTGCCTATGGCTATGCCAACCACACCGACCGCATCCTGAACCCGATGATCCGCGACACGATCGACCAGCCCTGGCGCGAGGTCTCGTGGGACGAGGCGCTGAGTTTCACCGCCACCCGCCTGCGCGACATCCAGGCGCGGTACGGCGTCAGCGCGATTGGCGGCATCACCTCGTCGCGCTGCACCAATGAGGAAACCTTCCTGGTGCAAAAACTGATCCGCGCGGTGTTTGGCAACAACAACGTCGATACCTGTGCGCGGGTGTGCCACTCGCCCACCGGCTATGGGCTGAAGACCACTTTCGGCACCTCGGCCGGCACCCAGGATTTCGACAGCGTCGAAGATACCGACGTGGCCGTGATCATCGGCGCCAACCCCACCGATGGGCATCCGGTCTTTGCCAGCCGTCTGAAAAAGCGCCTGCGCGCGGGCGCCAAGCTGATCGTGATCGACCCGCGCCGCATCGACCTGGTGCGCAGCCCCCATATCGAGGCCGCGCATCACCTGGCGCTGACGCCGGGCACCAACGTGGCCGTTCTGACCGCCCTGGCACATGTGATCGTGACCGAGGGGCTGGTGAACACCGACTTCGTGACCCAGCGCTGCGATATTGATGCGTTCAACGAATGGGCGGCGTTTGTCTCTGACCCGCGCCACAGCCCCGAGGCCACCGAGATCCTGACCGGCGTGCCCGCGCAAGAGCTGCGCGGCGCGGCACGGCTTTATGCCACCGGCGGCAACGGCGCGATCTATTACGGGCTGGGCGTGACCGAGCACAGCCAGGGCTCGACCACCGTGATGGCGATTGCGAACCTTGCCATGGCCACCGGCAATATCGGCCGGCCCGGCGTGGGCGTGAACCCGCTGCGCGGTCAAAACAACGTTCAGGGATCCTGCGACATGGGCAGCTTCCCGCACGAGCTGCCCGGCTATCGCCATGTGCATGACGACGCCACGCGCGAGATCTTTCAGACCATGTGGGGCGTGGCGATCAGCCCCGAGCCGGGCCTGCGCATCCCCAACATGCTGGATGCCGCCGTCGACGGCACCTTCAGAGGGATCTACATCCAGGGCGAGGACATTCTACAATCTGACCCTAATACCAAGCATGTAGCCGCCGGTCTTAAAGCAATGGACTGTGTCATCGTGCATGATCTCTTCCTGAACGAGACCGCAAACTATGCGCATGTCTTCCTGCCCGGCTCGACCTTCCTGGAAAAGGACGGCACCTTTACCAATGCCGAGCGCCGGATCAACATGGTGCGCCAGGTGATGGCACCCCGAAACGGCATGGCCGACTGGGAGGTCACGCAGGCGCTGGCCAATGCCTTGGGCGCGGGTTGGACCTATACGCACCCGTCGCAGATCATGGATGAAGTATCGGCCACAACGCCTTCATTCAAAAACGTGAATTACGATTTGATTGATCGTGATGGCTCGGTGCAATGGCCCTGTGACGACGCGGCCCCGCAAGGCACGCCGATCATGCATGTCGACGGGTTCGTCCGGGGCAAGGGCAATTTCGTCATCACCGAATATGTCGCCACCGACGAGCGCACCGGTCCGCGTTTCCCGCTGTTGCTGACCACGGGGCGCATCCTGTCGCAATATAACGTCGGCGCGCAGACCCGCCGCACCGACAACGTGGTGTGGCATGATCAGGACGTGCTGGAAATCCATCCGCATGACGCCGAACAACGCGGCGTGCGTGAGGGCGACTGGGTGCGGCTGGCGTCGCGCTCGGGCGAGACCACGCTGCGCGCCGTGATCACCGACCGGGTCGCGCCGGGGGTGGTCTACACCACCTTCCACCACCCCGACACGCAGGCCAATGTGGTGACGTCGGACTATTCCGACTGGGCTACGAACTGCCCCGAATACAAGGTGACGGCGGTGCAGGTCAGCCCCTCGAACGGGCCCAGCGACTGGCAAGAGGATTACGCCGATCAGGCCTCCCGGTCGCGCCGCATCCTGCCCGCGGCCGAATGACGGGTGCGCGCGACATAGAACTGCCCGGCGGCGGCACCCGTGCCGTGCCCGAAGAGGTGCCCGTGGCGCTGTCCTACAATGGCAGCACGCAGGCGGTGATGATGGCGACCCCGGCCGATCTGACGGATCTGGCCGTGGGGTTTTCGCTGAGCGAAGAGATCATCCGCGATATCAGCGAAATCGAGCGGACCGAGACCCTGCACCACCCCATGGGCATCGAGCTGGCGATCTGGCTGAAGGACGACGCGCAGGACCGCCTGTCGCGCCGGCGGCGGTTCATGGCCGGGCCGGTGGGCTGTGGCTTATGCGGGATCGACAGCCTGGACCAGGCGCTGCGCCCCCTGCCGCCCCTGCCGCCCGACAGCCTGCATCTCAGCGCCGCGCAGGTGTCGCGCGCGATGCAGGATCTGCGCGCGGCCCAGCCGTTGCATGATCGCACCCGCGCGACCCATGCGGCGGGATTTCTGGGGCCCGACGGGCTGCCCCCCGTGCGCGAGGATGTCGGTCGCCACAACGCGCTGGACAAGGTTGTCGGCGCGCTGGCCCGCGCCGGGCGCGATGCCTCGGGCGGGGCGCTGGTGATCACCAGCCGCGTGTCGGTCGAAATGGTGCAAAAGGCGGTGCTGGCGCGCGCGGGCGTGCTGATCGCGGCCTCGGCCCCCACCGGGCGCGCGATCGACCTGGCGCAAGAGGCCGGCCTGACGCTGGTTGCTCTGGCGCGCGCCGACAGTTTCGAGATCTTTACCCATCCCCAGCGGATCACCGACCAAGAGGCCCGAACCGATGTCGCATGACAAACTGATCTACATGGCCAACCAGATCGCCCGCGCCTTTGCCGCGCTGCCCCAGGACAAGGCCGCGGCGAATACCGCCACGCATATCAACGATTTCTGGGATCCCCGGATGCGCGCGCAGTTTCTGGCGCATGTCGCGGCCGGCGGCGAGGGTCTGAGCGAGGTCGCCCTGGCGGCGGCGGCGGCGGTGCACCCGCCCCGCGCGGCCTGATCCGGCCGCTAGCGGATCTCGAATTTCAACGGCACGTCAAAGGTTGCGCGGTCAGCGCGCAGATCGTCGGGCGCGGCGGGAAAACGTCCTGCCCTGCGCACGGATTGCAGCGCCGCCTCATCCAGCTCGGCATGACCCGAGCTGCGCCGAAGGGCTGCGCTGATCAGGCGCCCATCGGCCGCGATGACCATGCGCACCACGGCGGTGCCCTCGTGCCCCTGCCGGCGCAGCGCCGCCGGATAGCGATGCGCGCGCGCCACGCGCGACTGGATACGCGCGCCCCAGCTGGCGGTCAGCGCCTGCTGCTGGGCCGCGTCCTGCCCCTCTGCCTGCCCTGCGATCGGCGCCTTGCCCGCCCCGCGCGCCTTTTGCGCGGCCACGGGCGGCTGGGGCTTTTTCGGCAGGGCGGCGGCCTTGGCGGGCGGCCTGGGGGGCTCGGGTCGCTTTAGCGCCAGCGGTTGAGCGGCGGGTTCGGGGGCGGTGTGCGTGTCGGGCAGCGCGGGCGCGGCCTCGGTCACCGCATCGCGCGGCAGGTCGGGGGCGGTGGTCTCGGCCTCGGGGGGGCGGTCCCAGGTCTCGACCCGGCGGGCCAGATCGGGCGGAATGGCGGCAAGGGTGACCTCGGCCTGCCCGCCCTGCCCGGCGCCGCCGCCCGTGGGGCCACTGCCACCATCCGAAGCAATGCCAAAGGCCGCAAGGTGCAGCCCCGCCGCAAGCGGCAGGAACAGCGCGGCCTCGGCCAGCCGCCTCATTTGGGGGCCACCACAAGCGTGACGCGGCCCTGCCCGATCCGGGCCAGTCGCACCATCAGCGCCGTCAGGTCGCCGCCGGGCAGCCCGGCATCGGCGCGCAGGTGCAGCGGGGTGTCGGTCGGGCGCTCGGCCAGGGCGGCAAAGACCGCCTCGCCGCGCAGATCGCCATAGGCCAAAGCACCGTCAGCGCCCGCGTAAAGCGCGGTATCAGGGTCCAGCGTCGCTCCCTCGGCGGCGGGTGGGGTCACGTCGATGGGCGCGGGCGGCGCGATCTGCGCCGTCATCAGGAAAAAGATCAGCAGCAGGAACACGACATTGATCATCGGCACGATGTTCTCGCCGCGATCACGCCGGGGGTGCTGGGGAAACTCCATCGCTATTCCGCCACCAACAGGCCGGTAAACCCGGCAGTCGACAACAGCGCCAACGCATCGACCAGCGCCTGCACATCCGCCCCGCCCTCGGCGCGCAGCACCACCGGATCGGCGCGGCTGTCGGTCAGGTCATCCAGCGCCGCGATCAGCGTCTCGGGCGTCTGCGCCACACCGTTCAGCAACAGGCCGTCCACCGTGACCGAGACCAGCCGCGGCGGGCCCTGCCATTCGTTGCCAGACCCCGCTCCGATCGACAGGGTCAACCCGGCATCGGCCCCGAACCGCGCAGCCAGCATAAAGAACACCAGCAACAGGAACACCACGTCGATCATCGGCGTCAGGCTGGGGCGGCGCGGTTTGCGCGGGGTGTCAAAGGCGAACATCAGCGCGCGCCCGTCACGAAGATGCGGGTGGCCAGGTCCTCCATGTCGTGGCGAGCGGCGTCGACCACGCTTTCGAACCAGTTCAGCGCCACGGCGGCCGGGATTGCCACGGCCATGCCGGCGGCGGTGGTCAAGAGGGCCTCCCATATCCCGCCGGCAAGGGCGGCGGGGTCGGCCTGCGCACCGGCGCTTTGCAGGGTCTGGAACGCGTCGATCATGCCCAGAACGGTGCCCAGCAGCCCCAGGAGCGGCGCGATGGCGGCGATCAGTTCCAGCGCGCGCAAGCCGCTGCGGGCCTCGGTCAGCAGGGCGCGGGCCACGCGGGCGACCTCTTCGCGGGCGGCGGGCTCGGGCATGTCGCCCGACCGCGCGGCCAGCGCCTGACGCACCAGCAGCGCGCGCATCCCGGCGCGGTCTGACACCGCATCGCGGGCCTGATCACGCTGGCCATCCTGCCACAGGTCGACGGCGCGGCGCGCGCGCGACCCGGCCCAGGCGCCCATCACCGACAGGCGGTAGACCTTCCACAGGATCAGCGCCAGCGTCAGCACCGACAGCGCGGCAATGACCCAGATCGCCGGGCCTCCGCGGCCAAGAAATTCGCTGAGGGCGTTCATGCGGCACCTCCCCATATGGCGGTTTCAAGGGCGTCCAGCCCGTCTGACAGCGCCGCCGGCCCCGGTTGCAGGATCAGCGGCGATTTGATCTCATAGACACGGCCCTGCCGCACCGCCGGGATCGCGTCCCAGCCGGGGCGCGCGCAGATGCGTTCAGGCCGGACCTTCTTGCCACACCACGAGCCGATAATCACCTCGGGCGCGGCCTTGATCACCTGATCGGCAGTCACGAACCGGTCTTTCGCGGCCTGCTGGCGGGCCAGATCGGCAAAGACATCCTTAGCGCCAAGGGTCTCGATCAGCTCGGACACCCAGCCGATGCCCGAGATCATCGGCTCGTCCCATTCCTCGAAATAGACGGTCGGGCGATGGGGGCGTGGCGTGGCGCGCAGGGTGGCCAGGCGGGCCTCATAGCCCGCGGCCAGATCATCGGCGCGATCAGGCACGCCGACCAGCGCGCCCAGCGTGCGGATCATATCGAGAATGCCCGCCACATCGCGCTGATTGAACGCATGGACGGCAACGCCCTGGCGGATCAGCTCGGCCGCGATATCGGCCTGAAGGTCGGAAAATGTCAGCACCAGATCGGGGTTCAGCGCGATGATCTTGGGGATATCCGCGCTGGTAAAGGCCCCTACGCGCGGCTTTTCGCGGCGCACGCGCGGAGGGCGGATAGCATAGCCCGACACGCCGACGATGCGGTGCTCTTGCCCCAGCAGGCAAAGGGTTTCGACCGTTTCCTCGGTCAGGCAGACGATGCGTTCGGGCGGCCAGCTCATCGGATCACCTCAAGCGGCTGAAACACCGGGCCGTCGGGCGTGTCGGCGTAATGGGCACGCAGGTGAAAGACCTCGCGCAGGTTGGCCTCGGTCAGCACGTCGCGCGGGGCGCCCTCGGCCACGACGCGCCCCTGCCCCAGCAGCACCAGCCGGGTGCACAGCCGCGCAGCAAGGCCCAGGTCATGCAAAGATGCAATGACGGCGCGGCCCTGATCGGCCAAGTCACGGAAAACCTGCATGGTGGCGATCTGATGCGCGGGGTCGAGGCCAGCGATAGGTTCATCCGCCAGCACCAGCGGCGCGCCCTGGGCCAGGGTGCGGGCGATCAGCACCCGCGCCTGTTCGCCGCCCGACAGCTGCGTCGCGGTGCGGTGGCGAAAGGCGTCGAGGTCCAGCCAGTGCAGCGCCTTGTCGACCTCGGCCCGGTCGGCATCCGACAGGCCGCGCGCACCGATATGGGGCGTGCGACCAAGGGCGACGACGGTTTCCACATCCACGGGCCAGGCGATTTCGCGCATCTGGGGCAGCCAGGCGGCGGCGCGGGCGCGATCACGCGCGGGCAGCGCGGCCAGAGAGCTGTGACCGGTGGCGGGCAGCAGCCCCAGCGCGCCCCGCATCAGCGTGGTCTTGCCCGCGCCATTGGGGCCGATCAGCCCGACGAACTCGCCGCCGCGCACGGTCAGCGACACGTGATCCACCACCGGGCAATCGCCCCGGCGCACGGTCAGATCGGAAAGGGTCAGCAGATCGGTCACAGGCCCTCCCTCCGGGTTTTATAGATCAGATGCAGGAAGAGCGGCGCGCCCACCAGCGCGGTCAGCACCCCCAGTTTCAGGTCGCGGTCGGGCGTGATCAGGCGCACAGCGATATCGGCGGCCAACAGCATCGCCGCGCCGCCCAGGGCCGAGGCCGCCAGCAGCCGCCCGGGCCGCGCGCCGACCAGCGGGCGCAACAGGTGCGGCACCACAAGGCCGATGAATCCCACAGCCCCGGCCACGGCGACGCCCGCGCCGATACTGGCGGCAACACCCGCCACCAGCACCAGCCGCAGACGCGACAGGCTGATCCCCAGCGCCTGGGCGGCGTCCTCGCCCAAGGTCAGCGCATCCAGCCCGCGTGCCAGCGTGGCCAGCAGCGCGGCACCCGCCGCCATGAAGGGCAGTGCCAGCCAGACATGGGTAAAGCTGCGATCGGACAGAGAGCCGAGCATCCAGAACACGATCTCGGCCGCCGCATAGGGGTTGGGCGACAGGTTCAGCACCAGCGAGGTCAGCGCGCCCGCGAATGCACTGACCGCGATGCCGGCCAGGATCAGCGTCAGGCTGCTGCCGCGCGGTCCGGCCAGCATCAGCAGCAGCAGAACCGAGATCACCGCCCCCGCCAGCGCCATCAGCGGCAGCGCCAGCGCAAAGGCCGCAGCCAGCCCGGTTTGCAGCGCCAGCACCGCGCCAAGGGCGGCGGATGAGCTAACGCCGATCAGGCCCGGCTCGGCCAGCGGGTTGCGCAGATAGCCCTGCATCGCGGCGCCCGACAGGCCCAGGCTGGCGCCCAGCATCACGCCCAAAAGGGCGCGCGGCAGGCGGATTTCGCGCATCACCAGAACGGCGGCCTCGCCCTTGCCGGACAGCAGGGCCTGCACGCTTTCGCCAAAGCCAAGCGCGGCGGGGCCGATCAGCAGCGAGGCGCAGAATAACAGCGCGACAAGGCCGGAAAGCAGGATCAACAGCGCGCCGTATCTCATTGCCCTGTCTCCATTTCCCGGCGCAGATCGACCATTTCTCGCACCGCGTCCAGCAGATGCGGCGTGCCACAGACCCAGGCCCCGCCCGTGGCACGCACGCGCGGCATCGCGGCCAGATCGGTCAGCGCGGGGTGGTCCAGCAGGGCCTCGGCGCGCGATGAGCCCTCGTAGCGGGTGCCGGTGATGATCAGGTCGGGTTGCAGCATGACCAGCTGTTCCAGCGGCAGGGTGCCGCCTCCGGGCAGACCGGCCTCGGCGGCGATGTTGTCAAACCCGGCAGTGGCCAGGATCGCACCGGCCAGCGTGTCATCGCCGGTGGTATAGCCATTGGGCCCGTAAAGCGCCACGCGCGGGCGGCGGGGCGGATCGGCGCGCAGGGCGGCCAGATCGGTCTCGAACGCGGTCAACAGCGCGGCGGCGCGGGTCTCTTGCCCCAGTGCCTGCCCCATGCGCGTCAGGTTGCGGCGCACCCCGTCCAGCCCGTTTTCAGGCGGAAACTCGATCACCTCGATCCCCAGCCGCCGCAGCATCATCACCGCCCCGCGCGACGAATACGTGCCGGCCAGCACCAGGTCGGGTTGCAGCTCGAACACCTCTTCGGCGAGGCCGTGATTGACGGGATAGGCTTGCGCCTGATCGGCCATGGCCGAGCTGCGCGGGTCGCGGGCCAGGAATGACACCGACACCAGCTGCCCCGGCTCGGCCAGCATCATCGCCAGCTGATCGGTGCAGACATTCAGCGACACGACCCGCTTGGGGGCCGCGCTCGCTGGAAGGGCCGCGCCAAGCAGGATGCTCAGCGCGGCGATCAGCACAGGTATGCGCTTAGAAGTTCTTGCGCAGGCCGACATAGAAGGCCCGGTCAGATGTGCCATAGCCGGACACGGTCTGGTATTCGGTGTCGAATACGTTCTCGACGCGCAGATAGGCCTGGGTGTCGTCCGTCACCGAGTAGGTGAAATTGGCATGTGCCACGGTATAGTTCGACAGGCCGCTGGGGCGGCTGCCGGCATATTCCACGGTAAACGTGCCCGACAGCGCATCGGTGAACTGATGCGAGGCCCACAGGCCGATATCGTGGCGCGGGACGGTGGCCCAGGACGACGTGGCCGAGGTGGCGCTGTCGGTGTAGGTATAGGACCCGCCCAGGGCCAGCGTCTCGCTGACGGCGAATTCGGTTTCCAGTTCGATCCCGCTGCGGCGCGACATGCCCGGCACCTGCGCGTAACAGCCCGGCCCAAAGGCACAGCCGACGGCGGCAAAGTCATAGGCGATCAGGTCTTCGACCTCGAGATAGAACAGCGTGGCGCGCACCGAGCCGCGTTCGCCATATTTCTTCTCGACGCCCAGTTCGGCGCTGAGGCTGGTTTCGGGGGTCAGGGTCGGATCGCCGAAACCGCTGTACAGTTCATAAAGCGAGGGCGCGCGGAACCCGGTGCCCAGCGCGGCGCGATAGATCACGTCTTCGGTGGGACGGAAGGCCGCCGACAGGCGCCCGGTGGTGTAGCCGCCGAATTCGGAATGATCGTCATGGCGGATCGAGGCGGTCAGGTCGAAACGATCGGTCGGCGAATAGACCAGCTCTCCGAACAGGCCGGCGACGTTGTTATCGGCGGAAAAGCCGAAATTGTCCTGTGCGGTTTCGCGGGTCAGGTCGGCGCCGAAGGCCAGCATGGTGGTCGCGCCCAGGTCGGTGCTGCCCTGATAGGCCAGCTTGGCGCGGGTGCCGTCAAAGATCGCCGGGAAGCCGTTATAGGTGCTGACCCGGTTGAAATCGGTGTAGGTCAGGTTCAGCTTGTTCTCGACATCGCCGGTCGCGAATTCGACAAAGCCGCGCAGGCCCCAGCTTTGGTTGTCGTTATATTCGTCGCCCGGGGTGCCGTCGCCGCCGGCGCCTGCGAATTCATCGAAGTCGCTTTCATATTCCTCGACAAAGCCGGCAAAGCCGATGCGGGTGCCGTTTTCCAGTTCTTTGTGGCCGTAGAACGTGGCGCGGTTGCCGTCGAACCCGTCGGCCTCGGTGTTGCCGTCGTTTTCGTCGGCGGCCGAGAAGCCATCGCTTTGGGTGTGGGTCAGGTTGAAGGCCAGTTCGTGGTCTTCGGCCTTGGCGGCGAAATTATAGCTGGCGCGCAGGCTGTCATAGCTGCCCAGTTCCAGCTCGACCGATTGCTCGGTGCCGATCTCGGTGGCGCGGTTGGTGGTGATGTTGATCACGCCGCCGATCGCCTCGGAGCCATAGAGCGCCGATTGCGAGCCCTTGAGAACCTCGATACGGCTGATGCCCGAGGTGCCCAGGCCGCCAAAGTCGAATTGCGACTGGGTGATCGAGGGGTCGGTGACCTCGATGCCGTCGACATAGACGCTGACATAGTTCTGGCTGGCGCCACGGATCAGGATGCCCGTGCGCGTGCCCATCGGCCCGGTCGAGCGGATGGTGACGCCCGGCAGGCGCGACAGCACGTCGGTCAGGCGCAGTTCGCCGCTGTCTTTCAGGTCGTCGCCAGTGACGATTTCCACCGTGTTGCCGGTGCGGCTGACATCGATTTCGTCAAGGTTGGCGGTTGCGCTCAGCGTATCCAGCTGGATCGGCTCTTGCGCCATCGCGCTAGGTGCCAACCCGGCAATCAGCGCGGCGGCGGCGGTCGTGGTAATCAGGACGTTCTTCATGGTCCGGTGCCCCTCGGTCTTCCAGTTCGTCATGCCTGGGAAGGGACTGGCCCTGCCACAGACGGTGAGTGTGTCACCGCTGCGGTTTCGCCGCCTCCGAGACGCACCCCGCGCCCCGAAAAGGGTGATCACCTCGGCAGGTCTCCTGGCTTGCGGGTCGTCGCGCGGCTGGCCTTCCCGGGTGGTGATCCCAGTGGCATAGTCAACCTTGCTCGCCGCTTACAGTTGCGGGGGCAGCTGCGGAATGGCCCGATCGGGCGTCACCGCGTTCCCTTTTCATCCGCGAAATGGCGGAACCGAAGTGGCGTCTCATTAACAATTATGTAACCAGAGTCAATCGGAACCCGCTTGGGCGGCGGCCGTTTGGCATAATAAATGCAGGCCAGGCGCTAGCTGCGGGACAGCCCGGTCAGGATCGGACAATCGGGGCGGTGGTCGCCATGACAGGCATCGACCAGGTCGGACAGCGTGGCGCGCATCGCCTCCAGCTCGGCGATCTTCTCGCCGATCTGCACCAGGTGCTGCTGGGCGATGCGTTTCACATCGGCGCTGGCGCGGGACTTGTCGTCGTAAAGCTGCAACAGGGCGCGGCATTCCTCGATGGTAAAGCCCAGGCCCCGCGCCCGGCCCAGAAAGATCAGCCGGTGCAGATCGGTATCGGAAAAGTCGCGATACCCGCTATCGGTGCGGGCGGGGGTGATCAGGCCGATATCCTCATAGTAACGGATGGTCTTGGCGGGCAGGCCCGCGCGGTCTGAGGCCTCGCCGATATTCATGCCGTACCCCCTGCCCGGCGCAGGCGCAGGGCGTTCGTCACCACAAAGACCGAGCTTAGCGCCATCGCGCCCGCCGCCAGCATGGGCGACAACAGCGGCCCGCCAAAGATATAAAGCGCCCCCGCCGCAACCGGGATCAGCAGCACGTTATAGCCAAAGGCCCAGAACAGGTTTTGGCGGATATTGCGCAGGGTGGCGTGGCTGATGGCAAAGGCGCGTTCCACCCCGCCCACATCGCCCGACATCAGCACCACGTCAGCGGCTTCGATCGCGACATCGGTGCCGGTGCCGATGGCAATGCCCACATCGGCGCGGGCCAGCGCGGGGGCATCGTTGATGCCGTCTCCGACAAAGGCCAGCTTGCCGTGGCTCATCAGATCCTGCACGGCCGCGACCTTGCCCTCGGGCAGCACGCCCGCGACCACGTGGTCGATGCCCAGATCGGCGGCGATGGCGTCGGCAGTGGCCTGGGTGTCGCCGGTGATCATCGCGGTTTTCACGCCTTGCGCGTGCAGCGCGGCAATGGCGGCGCGGGCCGAGGGTTTCACCGTGTCCGACACGCCCAGAACGGCGGCCAGCTGGCCATTGACGGCGGCAAAGACCGGGGTTGCGCCGGTGCGGGCCAGATCGGCGGCAGCAGGCGCCAGGGCGGCGATCTCGATCCCTTCGCGCAGCATCAGCCGTTCAGCGCCCACCAGCAGATCGGCGCCCTGAACCGTGCCGCGCAGGCCATAACCGGTGATGGATTGAAACCCGTCTACCGTCGGCAGCGGGCCCTTGGCAGCATCGGCAATGGCGCGGGCGATGGGGTGTTCCGACAGGGCCTCGACCGCCGCAACCTGCCGCAGCAGGGCGTCACGATCCACGCCGTCGGCCAGCGCGACGCTGGTCAGCGCGGGCTTGCCCTCGGTCAGGGTGCCGGTCTTGTCAAAGGCCACCACGGCGACCTCATGCAGCGATTGCAGCGCGTCGCCCTTGCGGAACAGCACGCCCAGCTCGGCCGCGCGGCCGGTGCCGACCATGATCGAGGTCGGCGTGGCCAGCCCCATGGCACAGGGGCAGGCGATGATCAGCACCGACACGCCCGCGACCAGCGCAAAGGTCAGCGCCGGATCAGGGCCAAAGATCAGCCACAGCACCACCGTCAGCGCAGCTGCCGCCATGACGGCAGGCACGAACCAGGCGGTGATGCGGTCGACCATGCCCTGGATGGGCAGCTTGGCACCCTGGGCGGCCTGCACCATGTCGATGATGCGCGCCAGCACGGTGTCGCTGCCGACGCGGGTGGCGCGATAGGTCAGCGTGCCCTGCCCGTTGATCGTACCGCCGGTGACGGGAGCGCCCAGGTGTTTTTGCACCGGCACCGGCTCGCCCGTGATCATGGATTCGTCGACATAGCTGTCGCCGCCGGTGACCTCGCCATCTGTGGCGATGCGTTCGCCCGGGCGCAGGCGGATGATGTCGCCCACCTGCAGTTCGGCCACCGGGCGGTCGATCTCGCCCGCATCGGTCAGCACGCGGGCCGTGTCGGGGCGCAGGCCCATCAGCGCCTTGATCGCGGCGCCGGTGCGGCCCTTGGCGCGGGCCTCGAGCAGACGGCCCAGCAGGATCAGCGTGACGATCACGGCGGCGGCCTCGAAATAAACGCCGCGCGCGCCTTCGGGCAGCAGCCCGGGGGCAAAGGTGGCCACGGTGGAATAGGCCCAGGCCGCAAAGGTGCCCATGGCGACCAGCGCGTTCATATCGGGCGCGCCGTGCAGCAGCAGCGGCACGCCGTGGCGATAGAACCGCCGCCCCGGCCCGACCAGCACGGCGGAGGTCAGGACGAACTGGATGATATTGTTTGCCGTGTCGCCGATCGTCATCGCGATCCAGTGGTGAAAGGCCGGGATCAGGTGCCCGCCCATGGCCAGGATGAACACCGGCAGGGTCAGCACCACGGCCAGGGTCAGATCGCGGCGCAGGCTGCGCAGCTCGGCCTCGGTGCGGTCTTCTTGCGGGGTGTCGGGCGTATGGGCGCGGGCGTGATAGCCGGCATCAGTCACCGCGCGGGCAATATCGCCCGCATCGCCGCCCGCCATCTGCACCCGCAATTGCCCCGATGCCAGGTTCATCGCCGCAGCCATCACGCCGGGCTGGGCCAGTGCGGCCTTTTCGATCCGCCCCACGCAAGAGGCGCAGCTAGCGCCCTCGACATCCAGCAAGACCTCTTGGGTCTCGACGCCAAAGCCCGCGCCCCGCAGCGCGTCCAGCACCGGCGACAGCGCGCCGTCATAGTGCACATCGGCGCTTTTCGAGGCCAGGTTCACATGGGCCTCGGTCACGTTGGGCACCTTGGACAGCGCGGTTTCGGCGCGGCGCACGCATGAGGCGCAGTTAAGGCCGGCGATGTTCAGGCGGGCGGTATTCTGGGCGGACATGGGACTCATCCTTTTGAATTCCTCCTTCAGATAGGGGTTCCAGTGACTGGAACGTCAACCCCCTGCCCTAATATTTTCCCTTTGCGGCCGGATGCGCTAAACCGGCGGCATCGCACGAATCGAGGAATCCCCATGTTCGACCGTTCCATCAAGATCGCCCCGTCCATCCTGTCGGCGGATTTTGCCAATTTCGGCCAGGAAATCCGCGCCATCGAGGATCAGGGCTGTGACTGGGTGCATGTCGACGTGATGGATGGGCATTTCGTGCCGAACCTGACCTTTGGCCCGCCGCTGTGTGCCGCCATCCGCAAGCACATCAACACCGTGATGGATGTGCACCTGATGATCGCTCCGGTCGATCCCTATATCGACGCCTTCGCGCAGGCCGGCGCCGATGTTCTGACCGCGCATCTAGAGGCCGGGCCGCATATTCACCGCACGCTGCAGGCCATTCGCGGCGCGGGCTGCAAGGCCGGGCTGGCGATCAACCCGGGCACCGGCATCGACGATGTCGAATACCTGCTGGATATGGTCGACCTGATCTGCGTGATGACCGTGAACCCCGGCTTTGGCGGGCAGAAATTCATTCACAGCCAGATCGACAAGGTGAAAAAGCTGCGCGCCATGATCGGCGACCGGCCGATTCACATTGAAATCGACGGCGGCATCACGACCGAAACCGCGCCGCTGATGGCGGCGGCCGGGGCCGATGTGCTGGTGGCTGGCTCGGGCGTGTTCAAGGGCGGCTCGGTCGATAATCCGGGCGTCTATGGCGACAATATCCGTGCCATTCGCGCCGCGGCCGAGGCCGTGTTGTAAGCAACACTTGTCACACATTCAGATATGAATATGCTTTGCGGGTCTCATGGAGGAAACCCGTATGTATCGTTATGCCTTGATCCTGCCGCTGATGGCCGCCCCTGCCCTGGCCAGCGAGGATATCCCCGATCAATACCCGCAGTCGGTTCTGTATGAAAAACCGGTGCAGGTGATCCCGAATGTCTATTCCGCGATCGGCGCGACCGCGCCTCCGACTTATGAAAATGCGGGCCATAACAACAACCTGTCCTTCATCGTCACCGGCGACGGCGTGATTGTCGTGAACTCAGGCGCGAATTACGCGCTGTCCAAGGCGCTGCATGACGAGATCAAGACCCTCACCGATCAGCCGGTCAAGCTGGTGATCAACGAGAACGGCCAGGGCCATGCGATGCTGGGCAACAATTACTGGACCGAGCAAGGCATCGACATTCTGGCCCATGTGGATGCGGCCGAGGAATTCGAGGCCAACAGCTATCAGATTCTCGAAGGCATGAAGGGCTATGCCCGCGACAACGCCGAGGGCACCGTGGCCCAGGGCCCGACGATCACCTTCGAAGACAGCTACACCATCGACATGGGCGAGATGCATATCGAGGTGTTGCACCTTGGCCCCGCGCACAGCCCCGGCGACATCCAGGTCTGGCTGCCCGAGCAGAAACTGGTGATCGCGGGCGACATCGCCTTTCATGAACGCATGCCCCCGATCTTTGCCGATACCTGCACCAGCTGCTGGTTGGAGACCTGGGAAACCGCTTTTGAACCGCTGGGCGCGACCTATGTGATCCCCGGCCACGGCCATCCGACCAACATGCCGATGGTTCGCAAGGGCACCTATGACTACCTGACCTATCTGCGCGGCAAGATCGGCGAGCATCTGGAAAACGGCGGCTCGCTGGATGATGCCTATTATGTCGACCAGTCGCCCTTTGCCCATCTCGACACGTTCGAGGAACTGGCCACCAAGAACGCCGGCGTCGTCTATGCCGAGATGGAGTTCGAATAACCCGCAATCCGGGCTTTTCCCGTTGCCCCCCATGCTGTAATCGGCATGGGGGAAGCGCCCCGGGTGTGGGTTGGTCATCGGCCACCCGTTTGCCGCATCACCCGGTGATGGCGCCCGAGTGTGGAGGAACACATGGAAATCAGACAGATCGCGCCCAGCTTTGCCGCGGCGCCGCAGATCACCGTCGCTGACGTGCCCGCAATTGCCGAGGCCGGCTATAAGACACTGATCTGCAACCGCCCTGATGGCGAGGCCGACGACCAGACCCCCGCCGGCGAAATCGCCGCCGCTGCGCGCGAGGCCGGGCTGGAGTTCCGCTTCGTACCGATCAAGCCCGGCGTCATCTCGGACGAGGTGATCGACACGTTTGACGAGGCGCTCAAGGGCTGCAAGGGGCCGATCCTGGCCTATTGCCGCACCGGCACGCGGTCGTCCACGCTGTGGGCGCTGGCGCGGTCCAAGATGCTGTCACCCGAGGCGATTCTGAACGCCACCGGTCAGGCGGGCTATGACCTGTCGGGCATCCGTCCCCGGATGGAAACCCGCTTTGGCGTCGATGCGCACAAGATCCGCCCCGAGAAATTCGACATCCTGATCGTGGGTGGCGGCGCCGGGGGCGTGGCCACGGCGGCCTCGATCCTGAAACGCCGCCCGCAGGCCAAGGTGGCGATCATCGAGCCGCGCGAGGAACATTACTATCAACCCGGCTGGACGCTGGTCGGCGCGGGCGTGTTCAACAAGACCCAGACCGTGCGGCGCATGTCCGAGGTCATCCCCGACGGGGTGCAGCTGATCCGCGGCGCGGTGGCGGGGTTTGATCCCGACCGCAACGAGGTCGCGCTCGAGAACGGCGCGCGCTATGGCTATGACGTGCTGGTGGTTTGCCCCGGCCTGCGCCTGGCATGGGAGGCCGTCGAGGGCCTGCCTGCCACGCTGGGCAAGAACGGGGTCACGTCGAACTATCGGTTTGACCTGGCGCCCTATACCTACGAGCTGGTGCAGCAGACCCGCAAGGGGCGCGCGATTTTCACCCAGCCGCCGATGCCGATCAAATGCGCCGGCGCGCCGCAAAAGGCGATGTATCTGTCGGCCGATTACTGGCTGCGCACCGGGGTGCTGAAGGATATCGACATCGAGTTCTGCAATGCCGGCGGCGTGCTGTTCGGGGTGCCCGACTACGTGCCGGCGCTGATGGAATATGTGCAGAAATACGACGCGCGTCTGGGCTTTTTCCACAACCTGATCAAGGTCGATGGCGAGGCCAAGGTGGCGACTTTCGAGGTCACGGATGGCGACACCAAGACCACGGTCGAGAAAGAGTTCGACATGCTGCATGTCTGCCCGCCGCAGACCGGCCTTGATTTCATCAAGGCCTCGCAGCTGACCGACGCCGCGGGCTGGGTCGATGTCGATCAGGCCACGCTGCGCCACACGCGCTATGGCAACATCTTTGGCCTGGGCGACGGCTGCAACACCCCCAACGCCAAGACCGCCGCGGCGGTGCGCAAGCAGGCGCCGGTGGTGGCGGTCAACGCGCTGGCGGTGCTGGATGGCAAAGACCCGGTGGCCGCCTATGACGGCTATGGCTCGTGCCCGCTGACGGTGGAACGCGGCAAGATCGTGCTGGCCGAGTTCGGCTATGGCGGCGCGCTGCTGCCCAGCTTCCCCGACTGGCTGATCGACGGCAAGAAACCGTCGCGCCTGGCGTGGTTCCTCAAGGAACGGATGCTGCCGCCGGTCTATTGGTCGGGCATGTTCCGCGGCCATGAATACCTGGCCCAGCCGCAGATGACCTTCCGCAAGGTGGGCAACGAGTAACGAAAAACCGCCGCGGCCAGGGGCTGCGGCGGTCGTCATTTTCGACGGTGGCGGGCGATCAGCCCTTGGCGCGTTTCATCAGGTCTTCGAGAACCTGCGCCCCGTCATGCATCGCCTTCTGGGTCTCGGCGGTGTACTGCTTCATCGCGGTCTTCAGATACTCGGTCTGAATGCGCTGCAACTCTTTCACGTCCTTGCATTTCACGATCTGCTGCTGCAGCTCCATGTCCTGCTTGACCCGAGAGTTGATGAATTCGGCAAAACTGGCGCCAGAGCGCCCCATGTGATCGACCATCATCTTGCCGACCTTGCCCATCATGGTCATGCCATCCTGGGCCTCTTTCATGCCCGGAATGTTGTTGAGATCACCGAGTTTCGGCTTTCCTTTGTCCGCCATAGCACGTCCTCCTTTGTGCAGGCGCCCTTGCCCGGGCGCATCGAATCTGGGAACCGGAGCAGAGGTTAGGACGAGATTCGCGTTTGGCAAAGCCCTTCGCGTGCGATCTTGGCTTTGTCATGCCTGTTTGGCTGGCCGACCTGCGACCGCACGCCCGGATATCGGGCAAAACCGGGTAAAAATCCGGCCCGGGCGCAGGTTTTCGGGCGCGATCACGTGAAACTGTCGCCAGTTTGTTACACGGTTGTTTCAGGGTGCCGGCATACCCTTCCTGTCGGCTGCGCCGACATCTTTTCAAGTTGTGATTGTTGCGTTTCCGGGGCGGCCCCAGTGGCCGCCCCAATTTTCTTTATCCGGGCGCGGGTTGTTTCGGGCGGTGAGCGTGCTATCACCTGAGAAACGGGAACCGCGGCTGAGACCAGATGCAGGCAGACAGAATGACCCCGGGCGCCGGAAACGGACGCGCCTATCGCGACGTGCTGGGGCGCTATCCCACCGGCGTGACCATCGTCACCTGTCAGGGCCCCGACGGGCCATCCGCCATCACCGCCAACAGCTTTGCCTCGGTGTCACTTGACCCGCCTCTGGTGCTGTGGTGCCCGGCCAAGGCCTCGCGGCGCTATGATCTGTTCTGCGCGGCGCAGGACTATGCCATCCACATCCTGGCCGAGGATCAGGCCGCCCTGTCGCGCCAATATGCCCGCGCCGGGCATGGCTTTCCGCCCGAGCTGTGGGAGACCGACACAAACGGCCTGCCCCGCCTGACCCGGTTTGCCGCGCGGCTGACCTGTCGACGGGTGGCGCTGCACGAGGCGGGCGACCACGCGATCGTCGTCGGCGAGGTGCTGATGGCCGAAACCCAGCCGGTCAAGCCGCTGGTCTTTGCCCAGGGCGGCTACGGCCACTACGCGCCGCACGGCTAGGCGCAAAAGAAAACCGGCCCCGAAGGGCCGGCCTGTTCTTGTCACCAATGTGCCGGATCAGCCGAACATGTCGGCGGTGATGCCCGCATACCAGCCCAGGCTTTCCTCGAAGGTCGCCTTGCGCAGATCGGCGTCTTCGCCGGTCTGGCTGACAAACCCGTCGACCTGGGCGATCTTTTCCTCGGTGGCCTGATAGGATGCGCCCACCTTGATGCCGTCATTGGTTTCGACCAGCGACCAGCAGGTGTTCGAATACTTGGCCGGGAAGGCCTTGGATCCGGTCAGCGCCGCACGCACGGCCATGGCCGCGACCTTGGCCTGGCTGTTGGCCGAGAAGCCCGATTTGGGCATGTCGCCGGCATTGCAGGCGTCACCCAGCACATGGATGTTTTCATCCACACGGCTTTGCATGGTGGCGGGAACGATGTCGCAGAACCCGTTCGCACCGGTCAGGCCGGCAAGCTCGGCGATGCGGCCGGCCTTTTGCGCCGGGATCACGTTGCAGACGTCGACCTTTTCGACTTCGCCGTCGATCACCAGTTCCATCGAGTCCGCACGAACCTCGACCTTGTCGCCGCCGAAATCGGGGCCGATGCGCTGGATCATGCCAGAGTAGTGCTTGTTCCAGCCTTCCTCGAACACGCCCTGCTTGGAAAACTTTTCCTTGGGGTCGGCGATCAGGATCTTGGCGGTGGGGTTCGTTTCCTTGAGAACATGCGCCACCATCGAGATCCGCTCATACGGCCCGGGAGGGCAGCGGAACGGGTTGGGCGGAGCGACCATGGCAAAGGTACCGCCCTGGGGCATGGATTCGATCTGGGCTTTGAGCAGCTGGGTCTGCGACCCGGCCTTCCACGAATGCGGCATGGCATTCTGCGTCTCGACACCCCAGCCGGGAACCGAGCCTTCGATGAAGTCGATGCCGGGGCTGACGACCAGACGGTCATAGGGCAGCGTGTAGCCGCCCGCCAGCGACACGGTTTTCGCGTCGCGGTCGATGCCGACGGCCCAGTCATGGACGACATTGACGCCGTATTCGGCGGCCAAGGTGCCATAGGTATGGGCAATCGACGACAGCTCGCGGAAGCCACCGATATAGAGGTTCGAGAAGAAACAAGTGTAATAGGTGCGGGTCGGTTCGATCAGCGTAACGTCGATCTCGCCATTGCTGTCTTTTGCGATATAGCGCGCCGCGGTCGCACCGCCGGCGCCACCGCCGATCACCACGACGCGGGGCTTGCCATGGGATGCGCCCCAAACTCGTGCGGCACCAAGGCTGGCAGCGGTGGCCGTAGCCGCGCCCAGAAAGCTGCGTCTGTTCAAAGTCATTCGTTATTTCCTCCCTGTTGCGGCGCTACTCGTCCTCAAGCGCGCCAAAATACGCGGCCAGGGCCGCGATCTCTTCGTCTGTCAGGCGGCTGGCCATCATCTGCATCACGGGATGCGGGCGCAGCTGCTGCTTGTAGGCATGCATGGCCGCGACGAAATCGTCCTCGGGCCACAGTGTGATCGACGGAATGCCCTCATCACTGCCGTCACGCAGATGGCAGGTGGTGCATTCGCTGGCCAGGTATTCACCGAATTCGGGGTCACCCTTGATTTCGAACACCGCCGGGTCGACGTGAATGTAATCCAGCCGCGCGGTCGGTTCGGCGTCGGGGATGTCCGACGGTTTGTCCGAATAGCGCCGCAGCCAGGCCATCAGATCGGCGCGGTCCTGCGCGTCTTTGACGCCCGGAAAGCTCATCCGGGTGCCCGACACCAGCGCCTTGGGGTTGTCGATATAGGCGTCGAGGGTTTCAAACGTCCAAGTCAGCCCGTCATTGCCGGCGCGCTGCATCGATTTGGAGTAACTAAACCCCTCGATCGAGGCCGCCTGTCGGCCGAACAGCCGGTTCAGCTGCGGGCCGATGCGGTTCACGGCCCCTTCGCCAATCTGGTGGCAGCCCTTGCATTTGTTCCAGACCTCGGCGCCACGGTCGGCGTCACCGGCCAATTCGGCCTGAGCCGCCAGAGGCAGCAGGGCAATCACGGATGCGGAAAATATTCTCAAAAACCGGTTCATAGCGCAACTAAACTATAGCTTGAAATCACAATCAAGAATGTATGAATAAACGCTGCAAAAAAAGGCGGCCCCAAGGGGCCGCCCAAGTACCATCCCGAAGGACAGTTATTGCAGCGACTGGAGGTAAGCGATAATCGCTGCTCGATCATCTTCTTTCTTCAGGCCCGCGAACGACATCTTCGTCTTGGGCGCAAAACCTTTGGGATCGGCCAGGAAGGCATCCATGGATGCTGCATCCCAAGTTTGGCCGACCATATCCATAAAGGTCTTCGAATACCGGAATCCTTCGATCGAGGCTATATCACGCCCCAGAACGCCGTTCAACTGAGGACCGGTCTTGTTTTTCGCGCCATCGCCCACTTCGTGGCAGGCTTTGCACTTTTTAAAGACCTTCTCACCGGCGGCGACCAGTTCGGGATCAACCGCAGCGACCTCTGCAGGGGCAGCTTCGGCGGGTGCGGCAGCCGCTTCCTCTGCCGGCGCTTGCTCGGCCGGGGCCGCGGCTTCTTCCTGCGCCGGAGCAGCAGCCTCGGCAGCGGGTTCAGCGCCCTCTTCGTCGGGGGTCACATCTAGCACGGCCGCGCGCATCGTGATTTCGACGCTGTCCTTGCAGTCGGTCATGCAGGGCTCGCCCGTCCAATGCGGATATTCGGTCTCGGCCCGGTCGTCGATGATGAAGCCTTCGGCATTGGGCATCTCGACCTCAAGGAAGTTCTCGTTCGATAGAACGAAATCGTCATCGACCAGGTCGTTCGAATAGAGGATGTAGGCCACGATGGCATAGACATCGTCATCCGACAGGCTTTGCGCGTTGCCGAACGGCATCGAGCGGTTCACATAGTCCCAGGTCGTGGACAGGTAAGGCCAGTACGACCCCACGGTCTTCAGCGGGTCTTCGCGGTCCAGCGTCCCCTGCCCCCCGGCCAGTTTCGGCCAGTTGTCGACGCCCTCGGCGAACTCGCCGTGACAGACGGCGCAGTTTTCCGAAAAGATCATCTCGCCATCTTCGACAGAGCCCGAGCCGACCGGCAGGCCGGTGCCATCGGGGCTGACATCGATATCCCAGGCAGCGATTTCTTCGGGCAGCGCCGGGCGGCCAAGGCCCAGTTTGTCGGCCAGCGCGGGTGCCGCGCCAAGCGAGGTTGCCAGTGCGGTGCCGATCACCAGATTACGATACTTCGACATTCTCGGCCTCCCCGTTCGCTTTGACCCACCAGGTCTGAATGCAGTTGTTGTGATAGATCGAGTTCAGCCCGCGCACCTCGCGCAGCTGCGCCTTGGTGGGCTGCACGTAACCGGTGCTGTCCATGGCGCGGCTTTGCAGGAACATCTCCGAGCCGTCCCAGTTGATGTCGAGATAGAACCGGGTCAGCGCCATCGGCTGGCCGGGCTGGGCCAGACGGGCGGTTTGCCAGGTCTTGCCGCCATCGGTCGACACGTCGACGCGTTCGATCGCGCCGCGGCCCGACCAGGCCAGGCCGGTGACGACCAGCGGGCCGGGGCCGTGCTTGATCGGCGATTGCGGGCTGGGCGAGGTGACAACCGATTTGGCGTCCATGACCCAGGTCCATTTGCGGCTGGTGCCGTCTTCCAGCGTGTCGGTGTATTTGCTGGTTTCCTCGCGGCTTTGCACGGCCTGGTCCATGACCTCGATCCGGCGCAGCCACTTGACCCACATGTTGCCTTCCCAGCCGGGAACGACCAGACGCACGGGATAGCCATGTTCCTTGCGCAGCGCCTCGCCGTTAGCCTTGAAGGCGATCATGCAGTCATCCAGCGCCTTTTCCATCGGGATCGAGCGCCCGTTCGACGACGCATCGGCGCCCTCGACATAGACCCATTTGTCTTTCAGATCGCCCGCAGCCCCAAGACCCGCCTCTTCCAGCAGGGTGCGCAGGGTGACGCCGGTATATTCCATGTTGTGGATCATGCCGTGGGTGAACTGGGCGCCGTTCAGCTGGGCGCCGGCCCATTCCATGCCGGTGTTAGCGGCGCATTCCAGGAAGAAGGTCTTGTTCACGCGCGGAAAGCGTTCCAGATCTTCGTAGGTAAAGACCAGCGGCTGATCGACAAGGCCGTTGATCATCAGGCGATAATCTTCCTTGCGCAGCTCGATCGCGCCCGAGTGGTGGCGTTCAAACGCGCAGCCCTGCGGGGTGATCGTGCCATCCAGCGCGTGGATCGGCGTAAAGTTGATCGAGCTGATCGTGTCGGCGGTCAGCCATTCCACGTTGCGGCGAACGACATCGCCCTCATACTTGATCGGCAGGCCGTAAGGCGTGGCGTCAACGCCGTCGCCCAGACCCTGGGCCCAGGGCTGGGTCTCGGTGATCAGCGGATCGCCCGCTGCATGTGCCGCCCCTCCGGCGGCCACTGCCCCACCTGCGGCAAGACCGGCCTTGAGAAAGCCGCGCCGCGTGGACCAGGGGTTGGAGCTGTCTGTCATGGCTTCACCCTTTGTTACAGTCACGTTGTTCTGATCAGATTTGCGGATCATGCGCCCGTCACCTGCACCGATTTGTTCGGGTCGATGGTGATGGTGCCTTTGCGCTTGACGTAGTTCTCGACCACATCCCAGATCGCCGGCCCTTCGGTGCCCTCGTTCACCGAGGCCCAGCCCGACACCACATAGGTTTTCGCGGGGTCGATTGCCTCGCCGGTTTTCAGCAGCGTCATGTTGGTGATGCGGCTGCCCTGCGGTTTGCTGACGTCGATGTGGTAGCCCATGCCGCCGACGCGCACCATGTCCCCGCCCTGCTGGTAATAGGGGTCGGGGTTGAACAGGTTGTCGGCCACGTCTTCGAGAATGACATGGATGGTTTCACCGGTCATCTCGCTGCGATAGGCGTTGGGATAGGTCATCGAGGTGGCGTTGAACAGATCCTCGCGGGTGATCTCGTCGCCCGGAATCAGGCTGGGGCCCCAGCGGAAGCCGGGCGACATGGCGATATCGGCCTCGCGTTCCTCGATCAGCGCGTTGCAGATCAGGTCGTCCCAGGTGCCGTTGAAGTTGCCGCGGCGATATAGCTCGCTGTCGGTGCGGCCCAGAACCTCGGCCATCTCGGCCTCATAGGGGGCGCGTTCGGCGTCGATCACGGCGGCCACGTCCTTGTCGGCCTCGATCACGTCCGAGAACACCGGGATCAGCTTGTGGCGGAAGCCCATCAGCTGACCGTTCTGAACGTCCAGATCCAGGCGGGTGACGAATTTGCCGTTCGAACCCGAGGCGATCAGCATGGTGTTGTTCACCATCACCGGCTCGGGCAGCGCGTCATGGGTGTGGCCGGTCAGGATCACGTCGATCCCATCGACCTGCCCCGCCATCTTGCGGTCGACGTCAAAGCCGTTGTGCGACAGCACGACCACCAGGTCGGCGCCCTGATCGCGCACCTCCTGTACCACCTCGCGCATGCGCTCCTCGCGCACGCCGAAGCTGAGGCCGGGGAACATCCATTTCGGGTTGGCGATCGGCATATAGGGGAAGGCCTGGCCGATCACAGCCACCTTGGCGCCGCCGCGTTCAAAGAACTTGTAGGGCTCGTAGGCGGGTTCGTCCCATTCGGCGTCAAAGATGTTGGCGCCCAGGAAGGCGAAAGGCAGGCTTTCGACGATCTCGTTCACGCGGTCGATGCCCAGCGTGAATTCCCAGTGCGAGGTCATCGCATCGGGCTTGAGCGCGTTCATCACGTTGACCATGTCCTGCGCGTCGGTCTTGAGGCAGGTATACGAGCCGTGCCACGTGTCGCCGCCATCCAGCAACAACGCGTCGGGGCGATCGGCGCGGATGTGGTTGAGGATGGTGGCGACACGGTCCAGACCGCCCATGCGGCCATAGGTTTTGGCCAGCGCGGTAAAGTCCTGATAGGACAGCGCATAGGCCTCGGGCGTGCCGGGGGTCATGTTGAACAGGTTCAGGAAATCCTGACCGGTCACATGCGGCGGCAGGCCGCTGACATCGCCGACGCCAAGGTTGATCTCGGGCTCGCGGAAATAGATCGGTTTCAGCTGGCCGTGAATGTCGGTGACGTGAACCAGGGTGATGTTGCCATAGGTGTCAAAGCCCAGCAGGTCATCCTGCGTCAGCGCCTGTTGCGCTGCCAGCTTTGCCCAGTTGCCAACGCCCGAAGCCCCGTAAATGGCCGAGGCCGCCACGGTGGCCTGCAAGAAATCTCGCCGCGAAATCATCGTTCTGTCGTCTCCGTCATGGATGCAGGCAACCGCCCGACGACTGAGCTCAGTGTCGGTGACCACATGCAGAAAAAGGAACAAACGAATGCCCGCCCGGCGCCTGGCCGGGCGGGTTCATGTCTTAGTTGCGGACCGACGGGCCTTCGACCGACAGACCGTTGCCGCGCGAGGCGACATACAGCTCAAGCGCGATGAACTCGGGCGAGCCTTCCTTGAAGGTCTCGGCGCGGGTGTCGCGGATACAGCCTTTGAACCGGTTGTGGATCGAGTTCAGCTTGGCGTTCTTGAGGCGATAGGCCGGGAAGGCGTTGATCTGGCCCTGCGACAGGTGGTCGGCACGGATCAGATTGTCGTAGTTGTCCTCGTGGCAATTCGCACAGGACAGTTCCAACTGGCCGTAACGGGTATAGTAGATTTCCTTACCCTTTTCCCAGGTCTCGGCGGCGGGGCCGTCGATCGCCACATCCATCGGCATGCCGCGCGAGACAGAGCTGATCAGAGCGGTCATGTTGACCATCTCGGACGAGTTCCAGCCCCATTTCTCGGCGCCCATGCGGTTGGTGACGCAGCTGTTGATGAACATCTCCATCGTCCAGACTTCGCCTGCGGCCTCGTTCCACTTGGGCATCTTGGCGCGCACACCGGCCATCGATTCAGGCTCGTTGTGGCAGTCGGCACAAGCCTTGCCCTCAGTGCCCATCGCGGTTTCCCATGCCTCGCGAGCCTGATCGACAAAGATCATACCGGGGTTGTCGAAGTCATCCATCTGCAATTTCTGGGTTTCTTCCGAACGGAAGGTCCAGCCAGAGCGGATTTCAGACATGTTTTCCATGTGCTCGGGCGCTTTGGTCCGGGTCACGATTTCAATTTCGCCGTTGATGACCAGCGGCGCGTTTTCATCGGCAACAGCCATGCCAGCGCCAAGCGCCAGCAGGGCCACGGCCGAGGTGAGCGATTTGAGTTTCATGCGTTTCCTCCCTGAATGCCGAAACGTTCGCTCAGCCGATCGCGATCGGCTTCGAGTCTTCGTAGACAGAGCCGTCGTCGTCGTACCAGGTGAACTTGAACTCGCCGGCCTCGGGAACCTTGGCGTCGAACTCGATATAGGGGTTGGTCGAGATCGCCGGTTCCAGGGTCACGTCGACGACGTTCTGGCCGTTGAAGTCACAGGTGAAGCGATTGATGATCGAGCGCGGGATCACGTTGCCGCTGCCATCTTTACGCTGGCCCGATTCCATCGGGTGGCTGATCAGGGTCTTGATGGTGATGGTCTCACCGGCAGCCGCCGTTTTCGGGACCTTGACGCGGGGTTTTACATCAGATGCCATGTCTTTGTTCTCCTAAATCAGCCGCCGCAGCCGCCGATGGTGACTTTCACGGTGCTCGAGGCCTTTACAATGCTGCCATCGGCCATTTTCGCGACGGCCACCACATCCTGGGTGCCGGCAAGGCGAATACGGGTCGAGGCGGCCTGCGAGCCGGCCAGAGGACCAAAGTTGAAGGTGCAGACGCCCGGCGTCGGGTTGCCGGTTGCCAGCAGCAAGATCGAGGTGGCGCCGGGGGCGTCCACGCTGACCGGAACGGTGTTGCCGTTCTCGGCGATCTCGGGGGCGGTCAAAGTCAGACCCCCCTCGCCCATTTCGGCACCACCGGTAAAGGCGGCGATCAGTTCGTCGGCGGTGGCGCTGGCGAAGGCAGGCATCGGCAGGGTGGCAACAGCCGCAGCCCCGGCCCCAAGCGCGATCGCGTCACGTCGTGTCAGTTGCATTGCTCTCTCCTTGTCAGGGGAATGATCCGGGGATCAGTCCTTGAGGGTCATCAGATAGGCGACCACGTCCTCGATCTGCTGAGCACTCAACAGCGGCGGCAACGGGTCCGTCTGGGCGGCTTTGCCGGTAAAGGCATCGCCAGGCCGGATGTAACCGGTGGTCTTGTAGAACGACGGCATCATGGTGCCGTCGTAGGTATTCTTGGCATTGGCGACGATGCCGCGCAGTTCGGCCTCGTTCCAGCGGTCAGCGACGCCATCAAGCAGCGGGCCGACTTCGCCGTGGAACGGCACGTCCGACATTTCGCTGATCGCATGGCAGGACACACAGTTGCCCAGCTTCTTGGAACCAATGACCGCCCGCCCGGCTGCCGCATCGCCGGCAGCGCCGGTCAGCGACTCGGCCACGGCGCCCGCGTCATCGTATTTCACATCCGCAGGGGCGATCTCAGCCCCCGCAATGCCGGCACCCAGCACAAGGCTGGCGACGGTCAGGATTGCACGTTTCATTAAAAGAGTCCTCCCAGTCTCTCTTTCCCACCGAGAAAGTAGCGGATGTATTCCGCGGCATGCAATAACAAATCTAGTTTTTTGCATATTTTTTAAATTGCGAAATTCTGCACCGCAGCGCAACATTGTTGCTGCAATGCAGAATTCCGGGGGCCAAAGGCCTAGTCTGCGCTGTAAACCGTGCGGGCAATGTATTTCTGCAGGTGCTCGTCGCCCTCATAGCCCTTCTCAAGCACCCAGTTCAGAATCGCCGTGGTCGTGCCCTTGCCAAAGGCGCCGGGCATGACCGCCACAGCCGCCTGCCCCGCATGGCCGCCTTCGGGCAGGGAATCAGGCATGAACATCATCGTCGGCGTGAACATGACGCCCCAGCGCCGCGCCATTTCCTTTTCGGATAGCGTGGTGCCGTCGAAATCGGTGACCTCGACATCACCGAACAGGTTCATCTGCACGATAAAGTAGTTCTGGGTCAGGATCTCTTGGATCGCGGGGTCGGGAAAGACCTCGGTATGCATCTTCTTGCAATAGAGGCAGCCGCGCTGCTCCCATATGATCAGCAGCCGCTTGCCCTGATCCTGGGCGCTGGCGAAATCCTCGGACATGTCCTTGAACGTGTCTTCCAGCCAAACGGGTTTGTGCAGCCCGTCATCGCCCATCGGCGGCCCGGCCAGCGCAGGAAGGGCCAGCGCCAGCAACGCCGCCAATGTCAGTGTCAGTTTGGTCATCGGATCCTCCTTCGTTTACCCGATGGAAGTGAACCCCGGAAACAGCTCGATCAGGACCTGGGCGATATAGGCCACGCTGTTGGTCGCGATCAGAATGCCGAACAGGATCAGCATAGCGCCCATCACCTTTTCCACATAGCCCATATAGCGGCGGTTGCGCTGCACCCAGCCCAGGAAGGGCCGCGAGAACAGCGCCGCGATGACAAAGGGCGTGGTCATCGCCAGCCCATAGGCCATCAGCAACAACCCGCCGCGGGTTACGTCGCCCATACCGGACGCCACGATCAGGATCGCCGTCAGCGCGGGGCCCACGCAGGGCGTCCAGCCAAAGCCGAACGCAAGGCCCATCACATAGGCGCCGATCACGGTGGTGGGCTCGGCCTTGGATTCCAGTCGCGCCTCGCGGTAAAGGAACGGAATGCGCAAAATGCCAAGGAAATGAAGGCCAAAGAGGATCAGAACCGCCGCCGCGACATAGGTCAGCGGCCCCATCCATTCGCGAAAGGCCTGCCCCAGCGCGGTGGCGCCCATGCCCATCAGCACGAATATCGAGGTCACCCCAAGGGCGAAGGCAATCGCGGAAAACACCAGCCGCCGCTGTGCGCCCGGCGCGATGCCGGCATCGTCGCGCAGCTCGGCCATCGAGATACCGGCCATGTAGCACAGGTAAAACGGCACCATGGGCAGCACGCACGGGGAGAGGAACGACAGCAATCCGGCGACGATCGCCCCACCCAGCGTGATCTCCACGACCGCCCTCCCTTGCCGAAAACACCGAAACACATTACGATATATGTATACATCTGGGAAGAGAGAATGACCCGAGCTCTAAGCGCCCTTGCGGGCCTGATCTTCAGCGCGGTGGCGCTGGCAACACCTGCCATGGCCGAGATCCGTCTGGTCATGTTCGAACAGGCCGGCTGTGCCTATTGCATCATGTGGGACAAAGAGATCGGGCCGATCTATCCCAAGACCCCCGAGGGCGCGGCGGCGCCATTGCAGAAGCAAGACCTGCACACCGCCCTGCCCGACGACATCACCCTGACCCGGGGCAAGCCCCGGTTCACCCCGACTTTCGTGCTGCTGCGTGATGGCACCGAGGTCGAACGGCTGGAAGGTTACCCGGGCGAGGACTTTTTCTGGGGCCTTCTGGGCATGATGCTGGACCGGTCGGGCGTGGCGCTCGAGCCACCCCAGGGCGAGGTAAAAGGGTGACACCTGTGCAATGCTGCAACGGCAGCATGCGCAGTTTACAAGACGTGTCGCATAAATGCGTCACACATGTTAAAGGAAATGAAACGGGACACCGCTCAAAAGACGATACAGGAGCGCACCGAAAATAGGTGCGAAGGGGATATGGCAGACGCTGTTCACACCGGATTTGGCTTTGGACTGGGCAAGCGCAGCACGACGCGTGGCTGTGATGCCGCGATTGCAGACGACATGATCGGCCAGGCCGAGGCCGCGGCAAGCTTTCTCAAGGCGCTGTCTCATGAGGGCCGCCTGATGATCCTGTGCCACCTGTCGACCGGCGAAAAAACCGTGACCGAGCTGGAGAACCTGCTGTCGTCGCGCCAGGCGGCCGTCAGCCAGCAACTGGCCCGTCTGCGGCTGGAGGGCCTGGTCGCCCATCGCCGCGAGGGCAAGGCGATCTATTATTCTCTGGCAGATGATCGCGCACGCCGTATGATCGAACTTGTCTACGACATGTTCTGCAAAACGGCCTAAGACCCGCGCGCGGGCCCGAGGCCAGCGGGGAGGAAACGCATGGACATGCTACCGATTGGCGCCATCGCCGCGCTGATTGGCCTTGCGACCGGCTCTGTTCTGGGGCTGGCGGCACGGCTGGGTGATTTCTGCACGCTGGGCGCAATCGAAAGCGCCGTCTATGGCGAAGACCAGACCCGGCTGCGGCTGTGGGGCATCGTGCTGGGCACGGCGATCTTCACCACTTTCCTGTTTTCCGGCGCGGGGCTGATCGACCTCAGCCAGACCATCTATCACAGCATCGCCTGGAACCCGCTGGCCAGCATCATCGGCGGGCTGGTCTTTGGCTATGGCATGGCGCTGGCGGGCAACTGCGGCTATGGCGCGCTGGTGCGGTTCGGCGGCGGCGACCTGCGCGCGCTGGTCGTGGTGGTGGTCATGGGCATTTTCGGCTTTGTCGCCCTGGCCGGGCCGCTGGCCAATCTGCGCGTCTTTCTGTTTCCGCAAACCGATGCCGCCGTGCCCATGGGCATGGCCGAGCTGATCCACGCCCAGCTGGGCATTCCGCCGCTGGCCTTTGCCACGCTTGTGGCGGCGGCCTTCGTGGTCTGGGCCCTGTCCTACGAGCCGCTGCGCCAGTCGCCGGTTCAGATCGGCTGGGGCGTTGCGGCGGGGCTGTCGGTCAGCCTGGCCTTTTGGGGCACCACGGCGCTGAACCAGATGACATTCGGCGGTGTTCTGGTCGAGGGCCACAGCTTTACCGCGCCTCTGGGGCGAACGCTGCTCTGGCTGATGACCTCGACCTCGGGCGGGCTAAGCTTTGCGGTCGGGTCGGTCGCGGGGGTGCTGGGCGGGTCGTTCCTGGGCTCGGGCATCCGCGGACATTTCCGCTGGGAGGCCTGCGAAGACCCGCGCGAGCTGGGCCGCCAGGTGTCAGGCGCGGCGCTGATGGGCATCGGGGGCGTGATCGCGCTGGGATGTTCGCTGGGCCAGGGGGTCAGCGGCTTTGCCACGCTGGCCTATTCGGCGCCGGTGACGCTGGGCGCGATCTATATCGGCGCCGTGTTTGGTCTGCGGCGGCTGATTCAGGGCTTTCAGCCCGACTGACCCCGCGCATCGTGCTGGACGTGACCTTTCGGCCCGCCTAGGCTGATCGAAAGGGAGAAGCACATGAACATCACTATCTCGGTCGATTGCACGCCCAGCGAGGCCCGCGAATTCTTTGGCCTGCCCGACATCAAGGATATGCAGGCGCAGGTCATGTCGGAGATGCAAAAGCAGATGACCAAGGGCCTGGGCGGCATGGCCGCCGAAGACCTGATGAAACTGTGGATGCCCGGCCCGATGATCGGGCTGGACCAGTTCCAGGAAATGCTGCGCAAATTCTCGGGCGGCGGCCAGGCCTGAGCCGGCCCGCCTAGCCTTCCAGCATCACCGCGATCGCCCGCAGATCGGCTGCCGCGCCGCGCCGGACATGCGCGGCCAGATCGCGCAGATGATCGGGGTCGGGCGCGTGCGCGCTGGCGGTCTCGATCCGCAGCCACATCGCCTGATAGAGCATCAGCCCGGCCAGGCGCATGAACTCATGCGCAGCCTCTGCGGGGTGGTCATCCGAAACCAGCCGGGCGCGCGTGCGGCGCCACAGGGCCAATGCCTCGGCCAGATGGGCGGCGGCGGGGGCTTCGGCCTCGATCAGAGCCTCGAACGCATCGGCACATGCACCGCCACGTTGCTGTAGCAGGCGCGTGGCCAGGGTCAGTGCATGAATACCGTTGGCGCCCTCATAGATCGCACAGATCCGGGCGTCGCGCAGGGTCTGCTCGACCCGGTATTCGCGGCAATAGCCATAGCCGCCCAGCACCTGAATCCCCAGGTCGGCCGATCTGATCCCGGCCTCGGTGCAGAACACCTTGCAGATCGGGGTGAGAAAATCGATCAGGCCGGGGGCCTCGACGCCCTCGAGCGCGACCAGCGCCAGGTGGCACATCGCCCGCCCGCCAATGGCCAGCGCCTGCTGTTCGCGCAACATGCGCGCCACGTCGGGGTGGCGGTCCAGCGTGACGGGCTGACCACCGGCATCGCGGCCCTGCACGCGCTCGGCCGCATAGGCGCGGGCGATCTGCGCCGCGCGGGCGGCATGGGCCACGCCTTGCAAGGCCACGTCCATGCGGGCGTGGTTCATCATGGTGAACATCGCCTTCAACCCTTCGCCCTCGGCGCCGATCAGTTCGGCATGGGCGGTGTCAAAGACCATCTGGCAGGTGGGCGAGGCATGCAGGCCCATCTTTTCCTCGATCCGCGCGGCGCGGGCGCTGTTGCGGCTGCCGTCGGGCAGATGCGAGGGGCAGAGAAACAGGCTAAGCCCGCGCGTGCCCTTGCCCGGCGCTGTGTCGGTGCGCGCCAGGACCAGATGCAGGATGCGCTCGCTCATGTCCTGATCGCCGCCCGAGATGAAGATCTTTTCGCCGCTCAGCCGCCAGCCGTCATCGGCCCGCGTGCCCCGCGTGCGAATGCCCGACAGATCGGACCCCGCCCCCGGCTCGGTCAGGGCCATGGTCGCCAGGCAACTGCCGTCAATCAGCGGCCCCAGATAACGCGCCTGCTGATCAGGGGTGCCATGGGCCAGCAGCGTGCGGATCGCGCCAGGCACCAGCCCCACCACCATCTGCAAGGCATGGCAGGCCCCGGTAAAGATCTCAGACACCGCGCCCTGAACCGGCGCGGGCATCCCCTGCCCTCCGATATCGGCGGGCGCGCCCAGACCGGGCCAGCCCTGTTCGGCATAGGCCCGGTAGGCCGCGCCGAACCCGTCAGGCATCCGCACCCGGCCGTGTTCCAGACGGCAGCCCTGCGCATCGCCCGGCTCGTCCAGCGGCGCGATCTCGGCCTCGGCGAAGGCGGCGAAATGCTGGATGATCTCGCGCGCCAGATCCGCGTCCCAGTCAGGCAGGCGTGACACGCCAGCGACGTGCTCCAGCGAGAACAGGATGTCTTCGACCTGGGCGGCGAAAGGGATCATCGCGCCGCCCTCACATCAGACCCAGCAGGCGTGCGGCGTTGTTCTTGAGGATGTCCTCGCGCAGCTCATCGCGAATGGCGATTTTTTCGAAATCGGCCAGCCAGCGTTCGGGCGTGATCATCGGCCAGTCAGACCCGAACAGCACCTTCTTGCGCAGGATCGAGTTGCAGTAGCGCACGAGGATCTCGGGGAAATACTTGGGCGACCAGCCCGAGAGGTCGATATAGACGTTGGGCTTGTGCTGGGCGACCGACAGGGCCTCTTCCTGCCAGGGGAACGAGGGATGCGCGAGGATGATCTTCATGTCGGGGAAATCGACCGCCACATCATCCATATACATCGGGTTCGAGTATTTCAGCCGCATCCCGTTGCCGCCGGGCATGCCGCTGCCCACACCGGTCTGACCGGTGTGAAACAGGGCGATCCCGCCCTCGTCGGCGATGGCCTCGTACAGGCCGTAGGCCATCCGGTCATTGGGGTAGAACCCCTGCATGGTGGGGTGAAACTTGAACCCCTTGACCCCGTGATCGCGCATCAGGCGGCGGGCCTCGCGGATGCCCAGCTTGCCCTTGTGGGGGTCGATGCTGGCAAAGGGGATCAGCACGTCGTCATTCTGGGCGACCAGTTCCAGCACCTCGTCGTTGTCATAGCGGCGATAGCCGGTCTCGCGCTCGGCATCGACGGGAAAGATCACCGCGGCGATGTTCTGTTCGCGGAAATGCGCGGCGGTTTCGGGGATGGTCGGCGGGTGCTGCCAGGGCGCGCCGAAATACTTGGCCATCGTGCTTTGCAGATCGTCATAGCCGTCATCGGCGTGACAGCCGCAGGGCTCTTCGGCATGGGTGTGGATGTCGATCGCGCGCACCTTGGTGATATCAACCATGTCTGGCCTCCGTCAGAGTTTCACAACCGCCGGGTCGCCGTCGGAATAGAGGCGATCCAGCAGATCCTTGCGCAGGGTCAGAACCTTGCGCGCATTCAGGCTGCCCTTGGCGGTGATCTCGCCCAGGGGCAGCGATGCGGGCTGTGCCAAGACCAGCGCGCGCCCGATCCGGGTGGATGAACCCGCCCCCTGTTCGGCCATGGCCGTCAGCGCGGCATGAACCGACGCCTGCAGGGCCTCGCCGGTCAGGGCACCCGCGTCCTCGGTCACATCCATGCCGGCCTTGTGCAGCGCCCCCCTGTCGGGAAAAATCAGCGCGCCGATTTCGGCCCGGTCCTGTCCGGTAATGACCAAGTCGGCCGCGATCGGTGCCAGGTACCCCAGAGCTGTCAGCCGCAGCTGAGCCGCGCGCACCCAGGTGCCGGTCAGCAGCTTGAAGCCATCCGACACCCGCCCGTCAAAGGCCAGCCCCCGGTTCGGATCGGCGGGGTCGACGAATTTCACCGCATCGCCGGTGATCAGATAGCCCTGATCGTCAAAGGCCTCGGCCGATTTCGCGGGCTCGTTGAAATAGCCCTTCATCACGTTGGGGCCCTTGACGCGCAGCTCGTAGCGGCCCGCATCATTGGGCAGCAGCCGGGCCGTGACACCGGGCAGCGGCACGCCGATGATGCCCGAGCGGCCCACCGGTTCATGCACGATGATCGCCGAAGGCGCGGTTTCGGTCATGCCCCAGCTGCACACCATCATCGGGGCCGCGCCGCGGATTTCCATCGCGAACTGTTCCAGCGCCTGCCACACGTCCAGCGGCAACGACGCGCCGGCATAGAAGATCAGTTCGAGATCACGGAAATAGGCCTCTTTGAGGGCCTGATCCTCGCGCATGGCGGCGACCATACGGCCAAAGCCCATCGGCACGTTGAAGGCCAGCGTGCCCATGCGCTCGCGGGTGTTGCGCAGGGTCTCGGCAAAGCCCGCCTCGGTGGGCTTACCATGGTCGATGTAATAGCTGCCGCCGTTGGCCAGCATCATGTTGAAGTTGTGACTGCCGCCAAAGACGTGGTTCCAGGGCAACCAGTCCAGCACCCGCGGCGGCCGCGCGCGCAGCAGGCCCAGGGCATCGGCAAGCTGGGTCTGGTTCACGCACATCATGCCATGGGTGG
Source organism: Actibacterium sp. XHP0104 (assembly GCF_025751515.1). Taxonomy (GTDB): domain Bacteria; phylum Pseudomonadota; class Alphaproteobacteria; order Rhodobacterales; family Rhodobacteraceae; genus Actibacterium_D. The sequence goes on along the minus strand of NZ_JAOWLE010000002.1, from coordinate 215,902 downwards.
TCAGCACGCCCTTGGGCTGCGAGGTCGAGCCCGAGGTGAACATGATCTTGGCCAGTGTATCGGGGCCGACGGCGGCGTGGGCGGCGTCGATATCCGCCGCCCCGTCGCCGCGCAGCAGCTCGGCAAAGGGCGTGACCGGCAGGGTGGCCTGGGCCGGGTCGGAAACCACGCGCTCGACGCCGTCGAAACAGTCCAGCGCAAGGGCGGGGCCATAGGCGCGGGCGTCTTCGGCAAAGACCATGGCCGGGCGGACGGTTTCAATCGCCTGGCGCAGGCGCGCATGGGCCTCGGGGATCAGGGCGTATTGCTCTGCCAGCGGCACGGTGGGAATGCCCACATACTGTGCCGCAAGACTCAGCAGCGCGTGATCCAGGCTGTTGGCCGAGATGATCGCGATCGGGGTTGCGCCACTCAGCCCGCGCGCCAGCAGCGCGGCGGCGATGGCACGCACGGTTTCCAGCAGTTCGGCATAGCCCAGCTCTCGCCACCCCGCGCCCGAGCGTTCGCCGAACGCCACGCGGGTGGGCGCAGCAGCGGCCCAGTCGTGCAGCCATTGCCCGGTGCTGTGCGCGACCGGTCCCAGCGGCAGGGCCGAGCGCAAGATGACCGACCCGTCGCCCAAAACCTGTTGCTGCACATCATGCGCGACATACCCTGCCATGGCGCCTATTCCTCGGCGGTCCGGCGGATCGCCCGCAGCGCGTCCGAAAGCTGGTCGATCTGATTGGCCGACAGGCCCGAAAGGATGCGGTCTTCATGCGCCTTGACCGCCGCCGTGGCCCGCCGGCACAGCCCACGCCCGGCGTCGGTCGGCACAAGGGCATAGGCGCGGCGATCGGTCGGCATCTGCTGGCGCCGGATCAGGCCGCGGCGTTCCAGCTCATCGACGATGACCACCAGGTTGGGGCGCTCGACCGACAGCGCCTGAGCAAGATCCGATTGCCGCAGGCCCGGATTGTCGACCACCACCACCAGCGCCGAGAACGTCATCATCCGCAGTTCGAACGGTTCCAGCGTGCGGGCCAGATCGGTCTGCACGGCAGCAAAGGCGCGTTTCATCAGGTAGCCGACGAACCCGTCAAGCGTGTCGTCGGTTACGGGATCGGGGGCACCGGGGGCGGTCTCGGTCATGGCGTCACCGGAATTTCGCGTCGCGTTTTTCAAGGAAGGCCGCCAGCCCCTCGATCGCGTCGCTGCTGGTCTGGGTCAGCGCGGCGCAGAGGCTTTCGGTAAAGAGGCCATCCTGTTTCGACATGTCCTCGACCCGGGCCAGGGCCTGGATCATCACGTAATTCGACAGGGGCGCGTTGTCGGCGATCTTGCGGGCCAGGTCGCGCGCCTTGGGCAGGGCCTCGCCCTCGGCCACGGCGTAGTGGGTTAGGCCCAGCATCAGCCCCTCTTCGGCGCCGTATTTGCGGCCGGTCAGCATCATTTCGGTCATACGGTCGGCGCCCAGGATGCGGCCGACCCGCACCGAGGCCCCGCCCCCCACGAAGATGCCGCGCCGGCCTTCAGGCAGTTGGAAGATGGTCGAGGGTTCCGCGATGCGCACATGGGTGGCCGACGCCAGTTCCAGCCCGCCGCCGATCACCGCGCCGAACATGGCCGAGACGACGACCAGCCCGCCGAACTGGATGCGCTCCATCACCTGGTGCCACCCGCGCGAGTGGCGCATGGTGCCCTCGGCGTCACGCTGCTGATGTTCCGACAGGTCCAGCCCCGAGCAGAAATGCCCTGCCGTGCCGGTCAGGATCACAACCCTGACGCCCTCGGGCGGCTTGGAAAAGAACGCGTCGATCGCCTCTAGCAGCGCATCGCACATGGCGTTGCGCTTGTCGGGGCGGTTCATGGTCAGCGTGGCGACGGCACCGTCGATCTCGACCTTGAGAATGGGGTCTGACATGGGCGCTCCTCAGCTTTGCGGCAGGCGCACGGCGGCGTCCAGCCGGATCGTGGTGCCGTTGAGAAAGGGGTTTGTGACGATGGATTCGACCAGCCGCGCGTATTCCTGCGCATGGCCCAGACGCGCCGGAAACGGGATGTTGGCGGTGATCGTGGCGCGCACGTCCTCGGGCAGGGTTTCGGTCATGGCGGTTTCGAACAGGCCCGGCGCGATGGCCACCACGCGGATACCGGCGCGGGCGAATTCGCGGGCGGCGGGCAGCGACAGCGACGCGATCGCGCCCTTCGAGGCCGCATAGGCGCCCTGCCCCAGCTGCCCGTCCTGCCAGGCCACAGACGAGGTGTTGATGATCACGCCGCGCTCGTCGTCATCGCCGACGGGGGGCAGTTCCATCATGGCGCGAGCGGCATGGCTGAGCACGTAATAGGTGCCCATCAGGTTGACGCGGATGGTTTTCTCGAACGTGTCCAGCGACAGTGCGCCATCGCGGCCGACAATGCGGGCGGCAAGGCCGATCCCGGCGCAGTTCACGGTGATGCGCGGGGCGCCGCCCAGGCCGCTGATCGCCTCGGCCATGGCGCGCTCGACCTCGGCGCTGTTGCCGACATCGGCGCCCACCGCCACGCCGCCGATTTCCTTTGCGACAGTGCGGGCGGTTTCAAGGTCATAATCGAGAACCGCGACCTTCGCCCCCAGCGTCGCCAGATGCCGCGCGGTCGCGGCACCCAGACCGCTGCCGCCACCCGTGACGAGTGCACCCTGCCCGGAAATCTCCATGCTCAACCTCCCCATATCGTTGCACACAATAATAGTTATGCAACATAACTTTCGTCAAGCAAAAATGGCCCTGCCACCGAAAGGGGGAGTGGTGACAGGGCCGTTGCCGGTTAACCCGGCAAGAGGAACAACGTGATCGCCGGGAACAGAACCAGGATCACCACCCGGATCAGGTCGGAGGCGACGAAATACATCACCGCGCGATAGGTCGACGACATCGGCGTTTCGCGGTCCATCGCGTTGATAATGAACAGGTTCATGCCCACCGGTGGCGTGATCAGCCCGACCTCGACCACGATCAGGACCAAGATGCCGAACCAGATGGCGACGTGCTCGGCCGGCATGCCGAATTCCAGCACGCTGATCACCGGGAAAAAGATCGGGATGGTCAGCAGGATCATCGACAGGCTGTCCATCAGGCAGCCGAAGACCAGGTAGAAACACAGGATCAGGATCAGCACCGTCCAGGGGCTGAAACCCTGGCCGACGACAAAGCTGGACAGTTCCTGCGGCACCTGGCTGAGCGCGAGGAAGCTGTTGTAAAGCCCCGCCCCCAGCACGATGAAAAAGATCATCGCGGTCGAGGTGGCGGTGGCGATGATGCTGTCGACAAAGATCTTCCAGGTCAGGTTGCCCGAGACCAGCGCCACCAGCCCCGTGCCCGCGGCGCCGACGGCGGCGCCCTCGGTGGGGGTGAACCAGCCCAGGTAGATCCCGCCCACCACCAGCGAGAACAGCAGCACCACCGGCCAGACCGCCATCAGGGCGGTGATGCGCTCGGAATAGGGAACGCGTTCGCGGGTGCCGGCGGATTTGGGGTTGATGCGCACATAGATCGAGATGGTGATGATATAGCCGATCGCCGCCAGGATGCCCGGCACGAAGGCCGCGAGGAACAGCTTGGCGATGTTCTGCTCGGTCAGGATGGCATAGATCACCAGAATGACCGACGGCGGGATCAGGATGCCCAGCGTGCCGCCGGCGGCCAGGGTCGCGGTCGAGAACCCGCCCGAATAGCCATAGCGGCGCAGTTCCGGCAGGGCGACGCGGCTCATGGTGGCGGCGGTGGCCAGCGACGAGCCGCAAATCGCGCCGAAACCGGCACAGGCGCCCACGGCGGCCATGGCCACCCCGCCCTTCTTGTGGCCCAGCCAGCTTTCGGCCGCCTTGAACAGCGAGGACGACATGCCGCTGAGCGTGGCGAACTGGCCCATCAGCAGGAACATCGGGATGATCGACAGCGAGTAGCTGGAGAAGGTCGAATAGGTTTCGCTTTTCAGCTTGGCCATGAACATGGTCGTGCCGCCCATGGCGAAATAGAGGCCACCGATGCCGCACAGGAACATCGCCAGCCCGATCGGGGCGCGCAGAAAGATCATGATCAGAAGAATGGGAAAGGACGCGTAGCCCAGCTCTAGCATGCTCAATGGACCGCTCCTTCGGATCGGGGCATGTAATCCTTGCCGGTGATCACACCGGCGACACGGGCAATGGCGCAATAGATGCCGACGATCACCGCGACCATCGAGGCGACAAAGCTGGCCGCATAGGCCCACCAGACCGGGAATTGCAGCAAGAAGGTGGTTTCACCGTTGCTGACCTTGCTCATCATGCCGTCATAAAGGCGCACGGTGATCAGGATGATGATGCCGGTCAGGATCACCTCCCAAAAGGCGATGATGATCTTGTTGACGCGCGGCGACAGGAACGAGGTGAACACGTCGACCGTCGCATGGGCGCCCAGGATCTGACAGATCGGCAGAAACGCAAAGATGGCAAAGGCCACGCCGGCCTCGACGATCTCGAAATCGCCCTGAACCGGACCGATCCCGCTGCCGATCAGGCCCTCGGCCAGGCCCGGCACCAAGCCGGTCAGCCAGTCGGAATGCCCCAGCGTGTTGCCGCCACGGCCCAGGACGCTGACGCAGACCAGAATGACCAGCAGCGTCAGGGCCACCCCGCCGATGACAGCCATCGCACGGGCCAATCTTTCGATCGCCTTTCCCATGATTCCCCCCGAATTTCCCTGCAACGCATGAACGGACCCCGGCAGAGGTCGTGATCTGCCGGGGTCACGCAGCCATTACTGGCTGTTCTGCTCGATCAGGGCACGGGCTTCGGCCAGCAGGCCGGTGCCGTCTTTCCCTTTTTCGTCCATCTCGGCCACCCATGCGTCGATGGTGGGCTGAGAGGCGGCCTTCCAGGTGGCAACCTGGTCGGCGTCAAGCTCAACGATGCCATTGCCACGATCCACGGCCATCTGGCGCGAGGGCGCGTCATAGGATTCCATGACCTTCCCGGCCAGGGCCGAGAATTCCAGACCCGAATTCGAGTCGATCACGGCCTTCAGGTCGTCGGGCAGCGCGTTGTACTTGTCCTTGTTCATCGCGATGATGAAGGCGGTGGTGTACAGGGTCTCATTGCCAAACTCGGTGTGGCTTTCGACCAGTTCCGGTACTTTCAGCGCGCCGGTGACTTCCCACGGGATGACCGTGGCATCGATCACACCTTTCGACAGCGCCTCGGGCACAGCCGGAACCGGCATGCCGACGGGCGTGGCGCCCAGCGAGCTGAACAGCATGTTGGTCACGCGGGTGGGCGCGCGCAGCTTGACGCCGTTCAGATCCTCGACCGAGGTGATCGGCTTCTTCGAGTGGATCACGCCAGGGCCGTGCACGAACAGGGCCAGAACCTTGAAATCGGAATATTCGGTGTCGAACAGACCACGGCTTTCGGCCAGCTGCCAATAGGCGCGCGAGGTGGCCTCGGCATCGGTCATCATGAAGGGCAGTTCGAACACTTCTCCGGTCGGGAAGCGGCCCGGGGTATAGCCCGCCACCGTCCAAACGATATCGGCAACGCCATCGACCACCTGGTCGATCAGCTCTGGCGGCTTGCCGCCCAGCTGCATCGACGGAAAACGCTGAATCTCGATCCGGCCATCCGATTCCGCCTCGATCTTGTCCGCCCAGGGGTACAGGATGTGATTGGGAACGTTGGCCTGGGCCGGCAGGAACTGGTGCAGTCGAAGGGTGACATCCGCGGCCAGAGCCTGGGGGGTCGTCATCCCCAGCGTCATGGCCGATACGGCAGCACCGATCAGCCCCAGCGAAAACCTGCGAGAAAGTTTCATTGCATCTCCTCCCTGTTTGCAATGCTATGTCGTGTTCCGGGCCCCCTCTCCATGAAGGCCTGGTGCGTAGCCGGGCTCCTCTCCTTTGTCCCGGTTCGCATTTGATTATTCACTATAACCATTATCGCGGGCAACAAAATTCATCGCCGCCAGCACAAAGATTATTCCCTGATATTTGTTTCAAATGCAACGATTTTAATCGTCCAAACAGTCAACTTTTAAAGCACTAAAATAAAACAACTTTATAGCTTTGACGAGATGACACCCGTCGCAAAGCCCCCCATCCGCAGCTCTCCGAACAGGCGCTGATACTCGATCTTGGGGCATCGATCCTGAATCACCGTCAGCCCGGCAGACTCAGCTTTTGCCGCGGCTTGCGCGTTTTCAACACCAATCTGCATCCAGATCGTCCGCAAGGCGGGCAAGGCTTTGATCGCCTCGTCGACGATCGGCGGCACGTGGTCCGAGCGGCGAAAGATATCGACCATATCGACCGGGATATCGGGCGGGATATCCGACAGGCTGGCGCGCACGGTCTGACCGAACAGCATGGCGCCGGCATGGCCCGGATTGACCGGAATCACGGTGTATCCCTTGAGGCCCAGATAGCGGGCCACGTAATAGCTGGGCCGCACCGGATTCAAAGACACCCCCACCACCGCAACCACCTTGGTGCGGGTCAGAACATCCTTGAGAAGCGCGTCGGAATAGGTGCTCATGGAATGGACTATAGACGAAAAAAGCGCCCGGTCTATGCCGGGCGCCAGTCACGGAACGAGGGACAGTGAAGCGAAGCGTGGCAGTTCCGGTGCCGCGCCTCATGAGTCCCAGATGGGGACGTTCCCAGCATGTTCCAAGGGGGGTCAAGAAAACGTGAACGTCGTCCTCAGCGCGCCGCGTAAAGCGCGACGGCTGCGGCGTTCGACACGTTCAGCGAGCCGAATTCCCCGGCAAAGCGGATCTTGACCAGGTGGTCGCAGGTCTCGCGGGTGCGCTCGCGCAGGCCCGGCCCTTCGGCGCCCAGCACCAGCGCCACCGGCAGGTCGCCGGCCTTGGCCAGCCCCTCTTCCAGCGTCATCTCGGCCGCGCCATCAAGACCCAGCAGGATATAGCCCAGCCGCCGCAGGCCCTCCATCGCGTCGGCCAGGTTCTGCACACGCAGATAGGGCTGGCGTTCCAGCGCCCCCGAGGCGGTTTTGGCCAGCGCACCGGTTTCGGGCGCGGAATGGCGGTGCGGGGCGATGACGGCGCGGGCGCCGAACACCTCGGCCGAGCGCAGGATCGCGCCGACGTTATGCGGGTCAGTCACGCGATCCAGCAGCACAACACGCGGGCTGGCCAGGCCGGGCTCGCACAGATCGTTCAGGCTGCCCCAGTTCAGGGGTTTGACCTCAAGCGCGGCGCCCTGGTGCACCGATCCCGGGTCGATGGGCGCGGCGAACTTGCGCGGATCACAGATTTCGGGCTCGATCCCGCTGGCGGCAATGGCATCGGCCAGTTTGTCGGCGGCGTTCTTGGTCACCACCAGGCGCAGCCGTTCCCGGCGCGGGTTCACCAGCGCATCGCGCACCGCATGCAGACCGAACAGCCAGACGGTTTCAGCCGCCGCCGCTCGTTTCGCACGCTCTTTCTCGATCACCCATGTCGGTTTTTTCATGTGCCCTGCCCCTCATTTGCGGGAAGCCGGACATTGCCGAAAATAGACCCCGCGCACAAGGGATTTTCCTGTTGACGGTGCCGGATGGCGATTGTATTCCCCCGCTACTCGACGCGGCAACGCGGCAGAGATGGGCGACAGGCCGCAAGGTGTGGCAGGGGACTGTAACTCCCTCGCGGAGACGCACGCCTGGTTCGATTCCAGGGTCGCCCACCATCTCTTTTCCTCTTCAGATGTTCGACACCGCTTCTTGGCTGGAGCTATGCGCCAGCCGTTGTATAGTCGTGCCAACGGCGACAAGAACTGACACACGCATCGGGCATGACGGGGCAGGCATTCAACATCATGATCGTGGCCCAGGGCGGGCGGCTGCAATACGAGGCGCTGCTGTTCGCAGCCTCGTTGCGGCACAGCGATCCCGGATTCGCGGGGCGTCTGATCGTGGCAGAGCCGCAGCCCGGCCCCGGCTGGAAATCCGATCCGCGCATCACCAGTGACGAGGTCCGCGCCGCGCTGGCCGATCTGGGCGCCGAGATCGTGCCGTTCAAATCGCGCCATTTCGGCAGCACCTATCCCTATGGCAACAAGATCGAGGGCCTGGCCGCCCTGCCCGAGGGCGAGCCCTTCGTGTTCTTCGACACCGATACGCTGATCACCGGGGCGCTGAGCGAGGTGGCGTTCGATTTCGCGCGGCCCTCGGCCTCGATGCGGCGCGAGAACACCTGGCCCAAGCTGGAACTCTACGGCCCCGGCTATGGCGAGATCTGGCGCTCGCTCTATGACCGGATGGGGCTGGATTTCGAGGCCACGCTGGATCTGTCGCAGCCCGATGAATACTGGCAGCGCTACATGTATTTCAACGCGGGCTGGTTTCACTATGAATGCCCGCGCGTTTTCGGACAGCGGTTCCTTGATTACGCGCTGACCATCCGCGACGACACCCCGACCGCGGCGGCGTTGCAGGAATTCGATCCCTGGCTGGATCAGGTCGCGCTGCCGCTGGTGATCGCGTCGCTGGGCGGCGGGCGGCCGGGGCCCGAGCTGGCGGGGCTGGATGGCGATGTGACCTGTCACTGGCGGGTGCTGCCGTTGCTTTACGCGCGCGAGGCCGACCGGGTGGTCGAGGTGCTGCACAGCGTGACCGCACCGAACAAGGTGAAGAAGCTGCTCAAGCAGCACGAGCCGTTCAAGAAGATGATCTACCAGGGCAAGGGCCTGGAGGTGCGCGAGATGTTCGACCGCGCCGACCTGCCCCGGCGCGAACAGGCGATCCGCAACCGGATCAAATCGGCACGTCTGTGGATGAGATAAGGCCGATTGTGCCCCCTGCCCGCTTGGCCTAACGTCACCGCCAACGATTCATAAGGGAGGTTATTCCATGTCCGACGGCCCCAGCTATGGCTTTGACACGTTGCAGATCCACGCAGGCGCCCGGCCCGACCCGGCCACCGGTGCGCGCCAGACGCCGATCTATCAAAGCACGGCCTATGTGTTCCGCGACGCCGATCACGCCGCCGCTTTGTTCAACCTGCAAGAGGTGGGTTACATCTATTCGCGCCTGACCAACCCCACCGTGGCCGTTCTGCAGGAACGTATCGCCACGCTTGAGGGCGGCGTCGGCGCGGTGTGCTGTTCGTCGGGCCATGCGGCTCAGATCATGGCGCTGTTCCCGCTGATGGGTCCGGGCCGCAACGTGGTGGCCTCGACCCGTCTTTATGGCGGCACGATCACCCAGTTCAGCCAGACCATCAAACGCTTTGGCTGGTCGGCCAAGTTCGTCGATTTCGACGATCTCGACGCGGTCAAGGCCGCCATCGACGACGACACCCGCGCGGTGTTCTGTGAATCGATCGCCAACCCGGGCGGCTATGTCACCGACATTCCGGCGATTGCCGAGATCTCGAACGCGGCCGGCGTGCCGCTGATCGTCGACAACACCTCGGCCACGCCCTATCTGTGCAACCCGATCTCGCAGGGCGCCACGCTGGTCGTGCATTCGACCACCAAATACCTGACCGGCAACGGCACCGTCACCGGCGGCGCGGTTGTGGATTCGGGCACGTTCGACTGGTCGGCCAGCGACAAGTTCCCGTCGCTGTCGGCACCCGAGCCCGCCTATCACGGCCTCAAGTTCCACGAGACCTTCGGCCCGCTGGCCTTTACCTTCCACGGCATCGCCATCGGTCTGCGCGACCTGGGCATGACCATGAACCCGCAGGCCGCGCATTATACGCTGATGGGGATCGAAACCCTCAGCCTGCGGATGCAGCGCCACGTCGAGAACGCGCAAAAGGTCGCCGCCTGGCTGGAAGGCAACGCCCATGTCGCGGGTGTGACCTATGCCGGTCTGCCCTCGTCGCCCTATTACGAGCGCGCTAAGGCGATCTGCCCCAAGGGCGCGGGCGGGCTGTTCACCGTGGCGCTGAAGGGCGGCTACGAGGCCTGCACCAAGTTCGTCGATGCGCTGGAGCTGTTCAGCCATGTCGCCAACCTGGGCGACACGCGCAGCCTGGTGATCCACTCGGCCTCGACCACGCACCGCCAGCTGACCGAGGCACAGCAGGTCGCCGCCGGCGCCGCGCCGAACGTGGTGCGGATCTCGATCGGGATCGAAGACACCGCCGACCTGATCGCCGATCTGGAACAGGCACTGGCCAAGGCCCACGCCTAGGTCACCCGGCATCAAGGCATCGAAAAGCCCGCCCACCCGTGGCGGGCTTTTTGTCGCGCGGATGCCGGAAAGCGCCGCAGTTGCGCATACCGGCGCGCGGGCGCGCGCCTAGGCTGGGGATGTGGTATTCTGGCAGCCGGAGAGCGCGATGTTCCTTTCGGTCTTTGACATCTTCAAGATCGGCATTGGCCCGTCCTCGTCGCATACGATGGGGCCGATGGTGGCGGCCGGCCGGTTCCTGTCCGAGCTGCGCGCCCGGCTGGCAAAGCGCGCCGACTGCCCCGCGCGCCTGCATGTCACCGCGCGGCTCTACGGTTCGCTGGCCTTTACCGGCCATGGCCACGGATCGGACCGGGCGGTGATGCTGGGGCTGATGGGCTATCTGCCCGACAGCCTGGATCCGGACCTGGCCGAGGGCTATGTCGCTGAACTGATCCAGCGGGGCGAGATCGTTCTGCCCGGCCTGCCGCCCCTATCCTTTTCCCCCGACACCGATCTGGTGTTCGACTATGGCCCGCCCCTGCCTGCCCATCCCAACGGCATGGTGATCGCAGCCCACGCGCCCGACGGGGCCACGGTTTACGAGCGGATCTATTATTCCGTCGGCGGCGGCTTTGTGCGCACCGCCGAGGGGCTGGAGGCCGAGCGCACCAACCGCCGCGCCCTGGCCGTCGAGAAATCGGCGCAGGGCTATCCCTATCCGTTCGGCTCGGCCGCCGAGATGCTGAAGATGGGCGCGGCTTCGGGGCTGAGTGTCGCGCAGATGAAGCGCGCCAATGAAACCGTCATGCATGGCGATACGCTGGATGCGCGGCTGGATACGCTTTGGGCCGCGATGAGCGGCTGCATCGACCGCGGCCTGCGGCAAGAGGGCGAATTGCCCGGCGGGCTGAAGGTGCGCCGCCGCGCCCGTGCGATCCACCAGCAACTGCTGGCCGAACGCGGCCTCAACAGCGCCATGCCACATGTGGGCAATGACTGGCTGGCGGTGTACGCGATGGCGGTGAACGAGGAAAACGCCGCGGGCGGGCGGGTCGTGACCTCGCCCACCAATGGCGCAGCCGGGGTGTTGCCGGCGGTGATCCGCTATTACCGCGACCACTGCCCCGGCGCCACCGACCTGGGCATCCGCGACTTTCTGCTGACCGCCGCCGCCATCGGCGGGGTGATCAAGCACAACGCCTCGATCTCGGGCGCCGAGGTGGGCTGCCAGGGCGAGGTCGGGTCGGCCTCGGCCATGGCGGCGGCCGGGCTGTGCGCTGTGCTGGGCGGCAGCAACGCCCAGATTGAGAACGCCGCCGAGATCGCGCTGGAGCACCACCTTGGCCTGACCTGCGACCCGGTGAAGGGGCTGGTTCAGGTGCCCTGCATCGAGCGCAACGGGTTGGGCGCGATCAAGGCGGTGTCCGCGGCCAGCCTGGCGCTGCGCGGCAATGGCGAGCATTTCGTGCCGCTGGACAATTGCATCGAGACCATGCGCCAGACCGGCATCGACATGAACGTCAAATACAAGGAAACCTCGACCGGCGGGCTGGCGGTGAACCTGCCCGAATGCTGAGGCGCGTCAGTCGCCGATGGCAAAGACCATCGTCACCGACGCGGTGATGCCCAGCTCTCCGGCCTCGATCGGCACATCGGCCGAAGCGCGCATGCTCTGCTCGAGAAATTCGGGGCGCGGCCCGTAACCGCCCGCCTCGTTGATAGAGATCACGGCCCCCAGGTTCACCCCAGCCGCATCGGCGTATAGCTGGGCCTTGCGCAGCGCATCGGCCACGGCGGCGCGGCGGGCGTCATCCTGCACCGGTTGCATATCGACCAGCCCGAAATTCAGCCCGTTGAAACTGTTGGCGCCCAGGCCGACAACCTGATCCAGAACACCCCCCAGCGCGGTCAGGTCACGCACCCGCACGCTCAGCATGTTCGAAGCGGCAAAGCCGTCGATCTCGGGCGCCTCGCCCGAGGAATAACTGCGATTCTTCCACAGCGGGTTCAGGCTAAGATTCGAGGTCTGCAAATCGGCATCGGCTATCCCGGCGTCGCGCAGGGCCTTGATCATCGCGGCGGTGCGCGTGCTGGTGTCGCGCAGCGCATCGGCGGCCTCTTTCGCCTGGGCGGTCACGCCAAGGATGATCGTGGCCATATCGGGGGCCGCGGCGACACGGCCTTCGCCGGTGACGGTAATCGTGGCCTCGGCCACGGCGGGGCCGGTCAGCGCGAAAGACAGGATAACGGCAAGAACACTCGGAAATCGCATGGGTTTCTCCTTTTGCGGCATAGCTTGACCTGTTTGACGCCGCTCACAAGCAAAACCTTGGCTTCCCCCCTGACCTTCGGCAAAATCCTGCTATAGTCCGCGCGACACGCGCCAATCGCGCTGCCCTTTTGGTGCTTGCTGGTATAGTTCGGCCTTATGAAACCTCGTTTTGCCCTGTCTTTGTCAGATACGCGCATTGCCCTGATGCATCGGGTCAAGGGCGGCTGGGTGCTGGTTGGCGAAACCGCGCCCACGGTGCCCGATCTCGGCAAGGTGCTAAAGGCGCTGCGCGACAGGGCGGCGGCGCTGGAACGCGGCGGGGTGACGACCAAGCTGATCCTGCCCAATGACCAGATCCTTTATACCGCGCTGCCGCTGGCCACGTCCGACCCCGAAACCCGCCGAGCCGAGATCGAGGCCGCGCTGGTCGGGCTGACGCCCTATGCCCTGCCCGATCTGGCCTATGATTACCGGGTTCGCGACGACCAGACCGCGCAGGTGGCCGCGATTGCCCGCGAAACCCTGGCCGAGGCCGAAAGCTTTGCGGTGATTCACGGGTTCAACCCGGTCAGTTTCGTCGCCGTGCCCGAGGATGGCAGCTATGGGGGCGAACCCTGGTTCGGCACCACCAAGGCCGCCGCCAACCTGCTGCCCGCCACCGAAACCGTCGAGCGCGACCGTTTTCCGGCCCGCATCAGCCCGCCCAAGCCCGAGCCCACGCCGCGCGCCGCGCCGCAAGAGATCTCTGTCACCCCGCTGGAACCGCCGCAGACCCGGCCCAGCTTTGCCTCGCAGCGCGCCCATGGCGGCGACGCGCCCAAAGCGGCGCCTCCGAAATCGGGCGATCACCGCATCACGCTGACCCCGCCCCCCGTGGTTGTGACCAGCGCCATCACCGCCCCGCCTGGCGCCGAGGATCAGCCGCCCGAGTCGCTGACTACGGTCGGCACCCGGCTGGCAGCGGTGCGGACGGCGGGGCTGCCGGCACGCCCCGCGCTGATCGCGGCCCCGCTCGCGGTTCTGGGGCTGTTGACGGTCTGGTTGATGTTGCCGGGCGACGACGCGCCCGCGCCCGATACCGCGCCCGTGGCCGAGGTGGTGGCCGAGGCCCCGCCCCTGCCCGCACCGCTGGAGGTTGCCCCGCCACCGTTGGAGGACGAGGCCGAACCGGAACCCGAAACCGGGTTCAGCGAGACCGAGGCGCAAGAGGTTCTGGCGGATCTGGGCATCTGGCCCCTGCCGCCCCAGGCCCCGGCCGAGCCCGGCGAAAGCACGCTTGACGGGTTCTATATCGCCTCGATCGACCACAATATTCCGGGCGAGGATGCTGTCGCCCTGCCCCCGGCCGAGGCGCTGCTGGAAGATTATCCGCTGCACACGCAGATGGCGCCGCCGCCGCCCGGCACGACCTTTGACCTGAACGAACGCGGGCTGGTCACGCCCAGCCGCGCCGGTACGCTGTCGCCCGAGGGGGTGATGGTGTTTGCCGGCCCGCCGCCGCGCGTGCCGCCCCTGCGCCCGCGCGAAGAGGCCGTGACCGACCCGATCGCCGCCGCCCAGAAAGACGACCCGCTGCGCGCGCGCCTGGCCCGGTTTCGCGCCAAGCCCCGCCCCACTGACCTGGCCGAGCGGCTGGAACGCTCGCAACGCGGCGGGCTGACCGAGGCCGAGCTGGCCGCGATCCGCCCCCGCCCGCGCCCGGAATCGGCCCAGCAGGTGGCCCTGGCGATTGCCGAGGCCACAGCCGCCGTGCCCGTCACGGCCGAGCCGCTGCTTATTCCCAAATCACGCCCGTCGGGCTTTGAGGCCGCGATTGCCAGCGCCGTGAAAGAGGCCAATGCCGTGCCCGCGCCCGCGGCGGTCACGCCTGCGCGCACGCAGATCCCCAGCTCGGCCTCGGTGGCCAAGCAGGCCACGTTGGACAACGCGGTGAACCTCAGCAAGGTGAACCTGTTCGGGGTGTTCGGCGCACCGGGCGACCGGCGCGCGCTGGTGCGGCTGTCCTCGGGCCGCTATGTCAAGGTCGAGGTCGGCGACCGCCTGGACGGCGGCAAGGTCGTGGCGATCGGTGACGATGACCTCAGCTATGTCAAGAATGGCAAGACCATCAAGCTGGAGATGCCGCGCGGCTAGGCGGCGGGCGGCACTTTCAGCTCTCCGCATTCGATCTGCTCGCGTTCGATCGATTCAAACAGCGCCTTGAAGTTGCCCTCGCCAAAGCCGTCGTCGCCCTTGCGCTGGATGAACTCGAAAAAGATCGGGCCGATCACCGTCTTGCTGAAGATCTGAAGCAGGATGCGGGTTTCTCCGCCATCGACCACGCCCTCGCCATCGATAAGGATGCCGTGTTTCTTCATCCGGTCGATCGGCTCGTCATGGTCATGCACGCGGTCGCGGCTGGCCTGATAATAGGCGTCATTCGGCCCCGGCATGAACAGCAGGCCGCGCGCGGCGATGGCGTCGGTCGAGTCGTAGATATTTTCGGAGCCAACGGCGATATGCTGGATGCCCTCGCCCTTGTATTTCTTGAGATAGGCCACGATCTGGCCGGTTTCGCCCCGGTCTTCGTTGATGGGAATCCGAATGCGGCCGCAGGGCGAGGTCAGCGCCCGGCTGTAAAGCCCGGTATATTTGCCCTCGATGTCGAAGAACCGGATTTCGTGGAAATTGAAGATCTCGCCGTAGAAGCGGAACCATTTGTCCATGTTGCCCTGATGGACGTTATGGGTCAGGTGATCGAGGTAATAGAACCCCACGCCCGGCGGGTTGGCGGGGGCGATCCAGTCGAACTCGGCGTTGTAGGGCGACGTGTCATGGGCGCCCTCGATGAAATAGATCAGCGAACCGCCGATGCCGACAATGGCGGGCACGTCCATCACCTTGCCCGGACCGGTATATTCGGTGGCGCCGTTGTCGACCGCATGGCGCAGCGCATGGGCCGCATCGGCCACGCGCCAGCCCATCGAGGGCGCGCAAGGGCCGTGCTGGTCGATGAACCGCGCGGCGTGGGTGCCCGGCTGGGCATTCAACAGATAGGAAATATCGCCCTGCTGCCACAGTTCGACCGCGCGGGTCTTGTGAGAGGCGACATGGATATAGCCCATCTGGGTGAACAGCGCGCGCAGCTCGTCCGGCTCGGGATGGGCGAACTCGACGAACTCGAACCCGTCCGTGCCGGCAGGATTTTCAGGGCTGATCTTGGCGGGCGGGGCATCATGCGGGAACGGGCCCATGGCATTTCCTCCTGTTTTATTCGCAGGATCATTTTACCGCAGGCAAATCGCATAAAATGCGCGTTATTCACGGGATTTGTCATGGTTTCTGCACAAACTCCGCGTTAGGATAAGAAAAACCGCAGGAAACGCGCATGACACTGGATGAAACCGATAGCCGCCTGTTGGCCGAGCTGCAAAAAGACGCGCATCTGACCTCGCAAGAGCTGGGTGAGATCTTGAACCTGTCGGCCAGCCAGGTCGGCCGGCGCCGTCAGCGGCTGGAGCAAGAGGGCGTGATCACCGGCTATGCCGCGCGGCTGGACCCGGCCAAGCTGGGTCTGGGGGTGCAGGCCTTTGTGCAGGTGCAGATGGCCACCCACGCGCCCGAGGCCGCGGCCAGCTTTCGCCGGCTGCTGCAAACCCGGGCCGAGATCATCAGCGCCTGGACCCTGACCGGCGAGGCCGATTACCTGTTGCGGGTGATCTGCGAAGACCTGTCGGCGCTGAACCGGGTGATCCACGACGTGCTGCTGCCCCATGCGGCGGTGGCGCGTGTGCAAAGCCAGATTGTGATGAACGAATTCAAGGCCGACGCGCCTTTGCCCATGTAAGGACCGATTATGGAAGGTTTCCTTCTGCTTGCCACCATCTACCTGACCGCCGCCGTGGTCACCGTGCCGCTCGCGACGCGCCTGGGGTTGGGCTCGGTTCTGGGCTACCTGATCGCGGGGGTTCTGATCGGGCCGGTGCTGGGGCTGGTCGGGTCCGAAATGCAGGATCTTCAGCATTTCGCCGAATTCGGCGTGGTGATGATGCTGTTCCTGATCGGGCTGGAGATGGACCCGCGCGCGCTGTGGAACATGCGGACAACGCTGCTGGGTCTGGGCGGGCTGCAGATCACGCTGACGACGGCGGGGGTGATGCTGGGCGCGCTGTGGCTGGGCCTGCCCTGGCAGACAGCGCTGGCGGTGGGGCTGGTGCTGGCGCTGTCGTCAACCGCGATCGTGATGCAGACGCTGCGCGAGAAAGACCTGACGCGGACCCTGGGCGGGCGGTCGACCTTTGCGGTGCTGCTGACGCAGGATATCGCGGTGATCCCGATGCTGGCGCTGCTGCCGCTGCTGGCAATCGCGCAGGGGCCGACGCTGTCGCCCGATGGCAGCCTCAGCCGCCCCAGCCAGGCCGCCGATTCCGCCCATGAAAGCGCGGTATCGCTGGTAACGCACCTGCCCGCCTGGGGGGTGACCCTGGCCACGATCGCTGCCGTGGTGGTGGTGGTGGTGATCAGCCGCTTTGCCATGCCGCCGCTGTTCCGGCTGCTGCATTCGACCCGCCTGCACGAGATGTTCACGGTAGTTGCCCTGCTGATCGTGGTGGGAATCGCGATCTTGATGATCATGGTCGGCCTGTCGCCCGCGCTGGGAACGTTCCTGGCGGGCGTGGTGCTGGCGAACTCGGAATTCCGGCACGAGTTGGAAAGCAATATCGAGCCGTTCAAGGGCCTGTTGCTGGGGCTCTTTTTCATGACCGTGGGCGCGGGTATCAACTTTCACCTGCTGTTCGCCCGGCCGGTCGACATCATGGGGCTGACCATCGCGATGATGGCGCTGAAGGGGTTGATCCTTTACGGCATCGCGACCCTGTTCAAGCTGCGCGGCGGCCATCGCTGGCTGTTTACGCTGGGGCTGGCGCAGGCGGGTGAATTCGGCTTTGTGCTGATTTCCTTTGCGTCGCAGACCAGCGTGCTGCCAACCAGCCTGGGCCAGCCGCTGCTGCTGATCATCGCCATGTCGATGATGCTGACGCCGCTGTTCTTTATCCTGCATGACAAGCTGGCCAAACGCCTGCGCGATGCCGTGGGGTCGGACCAGCCTGACGCTGATGACATCGACGAACAGCATTCGATCATCATCGCCGGGGTCGGCCGGTTCGGGCAGGTGGTGAACCGGATGCTGCAAATGTCGGGCTATCGCGCGACGGTGCTGGACCATGACCTGAAGACCATCCAGCTGTTGCGCAAATTCGGGTTCAAGGCGTTTTTCGGCGACCCCACCCGCCCCGAACTGCTGCATGCCGCCGGGTTGCCGACGGCCAAGGTGCTGGTGGCGGCGCTGGATAATGACGAGCAGAACACCAAGCTGGTGAAATATGCGCGGCACAAGCGGCCCGATATCCACATCGTCGCCCGCGCCCGCGACCGGGTGCATGTTTACGAGCTCTATGCCGCCGGCGCCGATCATATCGTGCGCGAGATGTTCGACAGCTCGCTGCGCGCCGCCCGCTATGTGCTGGAAGATCTGGGCCTGTCGGATTTCGAGGCCAACCAGGTGGAAACCACGTTCTACAAGCGCGACCGCCAGGCCCTGCGAGAGCTGGCCGCGCTGTGGAAGCCCGGCGTGCCGCTGGACCAAAACGAGCCCTACATGGAACGCGCGCGCCAGCTGAACAAAGAGCTCGAGGCCGCCCTGGTTCGCCAAGAGGTCGAAGATATGACCGGAACGGTCGAAAAGGCCGGCTGAGCAAAGAAAAACCGCGCCCGGTTGCCCGGACGCGGTTTCCCGTAATCTTTTGGCCGGATCAGGCGGCGCGCGAAATCAGGACTTCGTCGACCTGTTTCTGGGCGTTGCTCTCATCCAGACCGCTGACAGCCGCGACTTCGCGGGTCAGGCGTTCCAGCGCGGCTTCATAGAGCTGACGCTCGGAGTAGCTTTGCTCGCGCTGATCATCGGTTCGGTGCAGGTCGCGAACGACCTCGGCAATGGCGATCAGGTCACCGGAATTGATCTTCTGCTCATATTCCTGCGCCCGGCGCGACCACATGGCACGCTTGACCTTTGCCTTGCCCTTAAGCGTGGTCATCGCCTTGGACACGATGTCGGGCGACGACAACGAACGCATCCCGATCTCGGTTGCCTTGTTCGTCGGCACGCGCAGGGTCATCTTGTCCTTCTCGAACGAGATGACGAACAGCTCCAGCGCGATGCCCGCGATTTCCTGCTCTTCGATCGATACGATCTGACCGACACCATGAGCGGGATAAACAACGTAATCGTTCGGGCGGAATTCAGATTTCTTGGTCTTGCTCATGCAATGCATTCCTCGTTGCGACCACTGGACACTTCAGCGACGAAGCCCATGCCGAAAACCTTGATTTTCGGTCAGTGGGCCAATCAGTCGTTAGAAAACCACGCCGCAGGCGAGCAGCTCTGCGTGTGGATGTCCGAGTGTTGCGGTCATTTGTAACAGTAATATAGCAAAAAAATTCACGTTTTCAAAGCGCCGCAATGCAGCGCCACGGGGTGATCACGTGGTTTTTTGTTCAAAACTTGCGCAAGAACCCGCTATTTCGGAGACAAACCGGCGGATTTTCGCGAATCGTGTCAGCTGCCTTCGCCGGCGGCTTCGGAAAAATACTTGTTCAATTTGTCCGCTTCGCCGTCGCGCTCTTCATAATCGGGCAGCGGATCCTTCTTGGAAATGATCACCGGCCACATCTCGGAGTATTTCCGGTTGAACTCGACCCATTTTTCCATGTCCGGCTCGGTATCGGGGCGGATGGCGTCGGCGGGGCATTCGGGTTCGCACACGCCGCAGTCGATGCATTCATCGGGGTGAATCACCAGCATGTTCTCGCCTTCGTAGAAACAATCCACCGGGCATACCTCGACGCAGTCGGTGTATTTGCAAGCGATACAGTTTTCGATGACGACATAGGTCATGCGTTTAGCCTCATTTCCTTTGACAGGGCCTAGCTAGACCAGCCGGGCCAATCATTCAAGCGGCGGCGTGGGCAAAAGGGCAATCTGTCGCTGCTCTCAGGCGCCAGGCTGATCGCTGCCCGGATTTTCGGCACGGCCCGGAACGGCGTCCTTGTCGGCCATCAGGTCGGCATACAGCGCCTGCGCCTCGGGGGCCGGACCGCGCCGCGTGCCGGGCGCCAGCACGCGCACCACGCGGATCACCGCCCCTTGCGGAAAGGTCAGAACGTCGCCGGGCACGACGCGGTGCCCGGGCTTTGACATCTTGACGCTGTTCAGGCGCAGATGCCCGGCAGACACGACCCTGGCCGCCAGCGTGCGCGTCTTGAAGAACCGCGCATGCCACAGCCACTTGTCCAGCCTGATCGCCGGGCGATCGCCGTCGGACACTTATTTCTTGTCCCGCAGGCCCATCAGAGCCGCTGCAAACGGGTTGTCAGGATCGATCGGCTTTTCCTTGCGCGGGGGGCGCGCCTGATAGCTCTTGGGGCTGTTGTCGCGCGGCTTGCCCTTGCCACGCGGGCCGCCCTTGCCACCACCTGCACCGCCACCGGCGGCGCGCGGTTTGCCCTTGCCGCCCTGCGGCCGTTCGCCGCGCGGCTTGCCACCGCCCTGACGACGGGGGGCCCAGGCAAAGGTGTAATAGACCTCGACCTCGGGCTCGGCCGGTTCTTCGGCGGCAGGTATGGCCGATTCGCCCTCGGGGATCGGCGCGGGCGCCGGCGCATCGGGGTCGACAACGGGCGCGGGTTCGGGCGCGGCCTTGACCTTGGCGCGTTCGCCTTTTTCGGCCTTATAGCCCAGCCCCTGCATCAGGTCGGCGAACTGTTCCAGCGTCATGCCGGTGATCGACAGCATGTCGGGATTGGCCTCGAAACCGCCACGGCTGTCTTGCGCGCGCAGCAGGTCGGCCAGGCGTTCCAGCATATCGATGCGGATCGCGCGCTGACCGGCACGGCGATAGCCCGACAGGGTGTAATAGCCATCGGGCACATCCACCACGGGGATCGTCACCAGGCCCGGCGGCGGGCTTTCGGGGAATTCGTCCAGCTTGTTGGCCAGCGACCACAGCACCAGGCGCAGACGCGTCGGCGCGGGTTTCAGCAGCAGCGGCATGAAGATCGTGAACTGGCCAAAGCGGATGCCATGCTTGCGCAGCACGCCGCGCGCGTCCTGATCCAGTTCCTTGACCTCGCCGGCGATCTGGTCGCGCGGGATGATGCCGAAATTCTCGATCATGCGGAAGGCAAAGCCGCGCGACAGCCCGGTCAGGGTCTCGTCGCGGCCCATGTTCAACAGCGGCTCGAACAGCGTCGCAACCTTGCGGTCGATGAAATGCTGCAAGCGGCGGCGCACCTTCTCGGCCACGTCCTCGCCCGCCTCTTCATCGACAAAGGCCTGAACCTGCGGCTTCAGCGGTTCGGCGCCGGCAACCAGCTTGCCGACGGCGTTCTCGCCCCACATCAGGCCACCCTGTTCGGTGAAATCCAGCTCTGTGTCGGGGGCGTTATAGAAACGATCCGCGCGCAGATGGAATTCGGGCTTCAGCGCCGCCATGCTGGCCTGATACAGGGTCTTTGCCTCGTCCGGGCTGCTGCTTGCATCCTGGCGAAAACGAAACCCTTCCAGACGGCCGACGAATTCGCCTTCGACCGTCACTTCACCCTTGTCATTCACGTCGGCCACAAGGCCCTCCTTCTGCTTTAACCGGCGAAGCAAGACTGATGTCCGCCGGTCAACAAATCGTTTGGTCAGCGCACCGTGCAGCGCATCCGACAGCCGGTCTTCTACAGCGCGGGTCGCCCCGCGCCAATGAGATTCGTCATCGACCCAGCCGTTCCGCTGGGCGACATAGGTCCAAGTGCGAATATAGGCCAGACGTTTCGACAATGTGTCAATGTCGCCATCCGTGCGGTCGATGCGTCTGATCTGCCGCGCCAGCCAGTCATCGGGCACCCGCCCGCCCCCGTGCAGAAAGCCGAAGATGCGTTCCAGCAACCCGGCATGTTCGGCCGAGGATATGCCTCGGAAATCGGGAATGCGGCAGACATCCCACAGCAGCCGCACATCGGGCGCGCCCTGCACCCGGTCGCGGATGTCGGCGCTGTCGGCCAGGTTACGCAGGGCGCGCAGGTCGTCAGCCTCGCGGGCGCGGGACAGCCATTCGTGGTCGGTGGGCGCCTCGAGTGAGCCGATCAGCCGGTCGATCGTGCCGAATTCCAGCCGCTCGTTACGCCAGTTGAGCTTGCGCAGCGGGGTGAAGGAATGGCTGGTGATGGCCTCGACCACCTCGGGGTGCAGGGGCGGGGCCTCGCCGGTGACGCCGAAACTGCCGCTGCGCATGTGACGCCCTGCCCGCCCGGCGATCTGGGCCAGCTCGTTGGGGGCCAGTTCGCGCATCCGGCGGCCGTCGAACTTGCGCAGGCCGGAAAAGGCTACATGGGTGATGTCGAGATTCAGCCCCATGCCGATCGCGTCGGTGGCGACCAGGTAATCGACTAGGCCGCTTTGATACATGGCCACCTGCGCGTTGCGCGTGCGGGGCGACAGCGCGCCCATGACGACCGCGCAACCGCCCTTTTGGCGGCGGATCAGCTCGGCGATGGCATAGACGTTTTCAACAGAAAACCCGACGATCGCGGCGCGTGGGGGCATTCTGCTTATCTTTTTCGAACCTGCGTAGGTCAGCTCGGAAAACCGCTCGCGCCGCATGAACTGCGCCCCCGGCACCAGCGCCGCGATGGCGCTGCGCATGGTGTCGCTGCCCAGGAAAAGCGTTTCGTGCAGGCCACGCGCATTCAGCAGCCGGTCGGTAAAGACATGGCCGCGTTCGGGGTCGGCGCATAGCTGAATTTCATCAACCGCCAGGAAATCGGCGCCCATGCCGGTGGGCATCGCCTCGACGGTGCAGACCCAGTATTGGGTGCGGTCGGGCACGATGCGTTCCTCGCCCGTGACCAGCGCCACCACCGAGGGTCCGCGCAGGGCGACAATGCGGTCATAGACCTCGCGCGCGAGCAGGCGCAGCGGCAATCCGATGACCCCGGTGCGATGCGCCAGCATGCGCTCGATGGCATAATGTGTCTTGCCCGTGTTGGTCGGCCCCAAAACCGCCGTCACACGCCCTTGCTGGCCCATGGCCCAATCCTCAGAGTGCCGCGCCCGAGACCTCGCGCTCGAGCCGTTCGACGGCTTCTTTTAGGTCGGGTTCGTGGGGATGTATAGCAAGGGCCGCGCGAAAAGCGCGCAGTGCCTTTTCCGTGTCGCCCACATCCTCGAGGATGCTGCCCAGCCCGATCATTGCGCCGAAATGCCGCGGGTTCAGCGCCAGCGCGCGGCGCAGATCATCCACCGCCGGGCCGAAGAGGCCGAGCTGGAAATAGGCACTGGCGCGGGCGTTATAGCCTTCGGCGAAATCCGGCGCATGGTCGGTCAGTGCGGTCAGATGTTCGACCGCCAGCGCGAAATCACCCGCCTCCATCGCGTCGCGCGCGCGTTTGAGCAGCAGATCCATCGCGGGAGAGCCCGATTTCGACCATTCCTTCCAGATCTCGTCCTCGACCATTTCCCAGTTGGGCAGGTCGGGCCGGGCCAGTTCGGCGTAAAGTTCATCCAGCCGGGTCTGTGCCGCAGCGTCATGGACAAAGCTCAGCCCAAGCAGCAGCAGCGCGGCCCGCATCGCATTGAGGATGTTGCACTTGATCACCATAAACAGGACAGTAACCCAAACGCGGCACAATCCAAGTCACTGCCGCGCGATCGGAGGAAATTGATGAGCAAAGTGATCGAGGGCGCCGTCGCGGCGCTGCAGCGCAAGCTGGCCGACGGGTTCGACGGTGTGGCGAAATTCGTGATCGAGGGCGAAGGCGCGATCATGGTCGATGGCAGCGGCGTTCATGCCGGTGACGAGGCCGCCGATGTCACCCTGACCGCCACCCGCGAGGTGTTTGAGGACATGCTGGCGGGCGACCTGAACCCGGCCTCGGCCTTCATGACGGGCAAGCTGCGGCTTGATGGCGACATGGGCATGGCGATGCGCCTGGGGTCGGCGCTAGGCTGATGCCATGACACCCGCGCCGCTGTTCGACGACATTGCCGACGGGCCCCGCGACGGGCGCGCGCTGTGGCTGCACACGGCGGACGGGGTGCGGATCAGGGTCGCGATCTGGGGCCTCGAGCAGGCCGACAGGGGCACGGTTCTGCTGTTTCCGGGCCGCACCGAGTATGCCGAGAAATACGGCCGCGCTGCGGGCGATCTGTTGGCGCGCGGCTATGCGACGGTGGCGGTCGACTGGCGCGGCCAGGGGCTGGCCGATCACCTGCTTGACGACCCGATGCGCGGTCATGTCACGCAGTTCAGCGATTTTCAGCATGACGTGGCGGCGGTGGCCGACGCCCTGCCCGGCCTGAGCCTGCCGGGGCCGCAGTTCATGCTGGCGCATTCCATGGGCGGCGCGATCGGATTGCGCGCCCTGCTGGGCGGGCTCGAAGTGCGCGCCGCGGCGTTTTCGGCGCCGATGTGGGGTATCCAGATCTCGAAGATGCTGCGCCCGGTGGCCGGCAACGTGCTGCGGGGGCTTGATCGGGTCGGCCTGGGTGCCGCCTATACGCCCGGCACGACGGGGCCGAAATCCTATGTCGAAACCGCCCCGTTTGACGCGAACCTGCTGACCACAGATGCCGACATGTATCGCTATATGCAGGCTCAACTGGCCGCGCAGCCCAAGCTGGGCCTGGGCGGTCCGACGATCCGCTGGGTGCGTGAGGGCTTGCAGGAATGCGTGGCGCTGATGGGGCTGCCGGCCCCCGGTGTGCCCGCGGTTGCCTTTCTGGGCAGCGACGAGGAAATCGTCTGTCTCGAGGCGATCCGCGCCTATATGGCCGGCTGGCCAAACGGCGTGCTGCACGAAATCCCCGGCGCGCGCCACGAGATGATGATGGAAGGGCACGACACCCGCGCCCATTTCTTTGACACGGTCTGCGCCCTCTTCGACGCCCAGCGCGATCAGCTGTCGGCCTGAACCACCTGGCGCTGGCGGCCCAGCTTCTCGATCTCCAGCTCGACCACATCGCCCGCGCGCAGATAGCGCGGCGGTTTCAGCCCCATGCCCACGCCGGGCGGGGTGCCGGTGGCGATGACATCACCCGGATGCAGGGTCATCATCTGGCTGAGATAGCTGATCACCTCGGGCACGGTGAACACCATCTTGGACGAGCTGCCCTGCTGCATCGGTTCGCCATTAACCGACAGAGAGAGCGTCAGATCCTGCGGGTTGCCCACATCGTCCGGGGTGACAAGCCAGGGGCCGCAGGGGCCAAAGCTGTCGCAGCTTTTGCCCTTGGTCCACTGGCCGCCGCGCTCGATCTGGAAGGCGCGTTCCGACAGGTCGTTGAACGCCATATAACCGGCCACGTAATCCAGCGCCTGCGCCGGGGTCACGTATTTGCACCGGCGGCCGATCACCACGGCCAGCTCGACCTCCCAGTCGGTTTTCTGCGACCCGCGCGGCAGGATGATCGGATCATTGGGACCGCAAAGCGCCGATGTGGCCTTCATGAACACGATTGGTTCCGACGGCACGTCCATCCCCGCCTCGGCGGCATGGTCGGAATAGTTCAGCCCGATGCAGATGCACTTGCCCACGCGCCCCACCGGCACGCCCAGACGGGGGGTGCCCTGCACGGCGGGCAGACCACGGGGATCAAAGTCGTCGAGATGCGACAGAACGCTGCCCGAGAGGTCCTCCATCTCGGATGACAGGTCGCGCAGGGTGCCCTGATCGTCGATCAGGCCGGGGCGCTCGGCCCCTTCGGGCCCGAAACGAACGAATTTCATGGTGTCCCCTCCATGTCATGCTATCGGCACTAAAGGCCCCCACCCCGGCCCCGTCAAGGCGACATAAGCGCCTTGAACCCGGCGGGTTGGCGTGCCTATCTCTTGTCAGAGCAAAACAAGAGGTATCCCATGCGCATCTGTTCCCCCCGCCCCGTGTTCGACGCCAATGCCAGTGCCGGCGGGCTGGGCCAGTTGCCCGAATGGGATCTGAGCGACCTCTATACCGCCGAGGACGCGCCCGAGCTGACCTCCGACATGGGCTGGCTGGAGAAAGCCTGCGCCGGGTTCGCCGCTGATTACGAGGGCAAGCTGGCCGATCTGACGGCCGATGAGTGGCTGACCTGCGTGCAGCGATACGAGCGCATCGACGTGGTGGGCGGGCGCATCATGTCCTTTGCCGGGCTGCGCTATTACCAGAACACCATGGATGCGGGCCGGGCCAAGTTCTTCTCGGACTGTCAGGACAAGATCACCAATTTCACCACGCCGCTGGTGTTCTATACGCTGGAAATCAACCGCATCCCCGACGCGGTGCTGGACGGCCATTTCGCCGCCAATGCCGATTTCGCCCGCTACAAGCCCGTGTTCGACCGCCTGCGCGCCATGCGCCCCCATCAGCTGTCGGACGAGCTGGAAAAATTCCTGCATGACCAGTCGGTTGTGGGCGCGGCGGCCTGGAACAAGCTGTTCGATGAAACCATTGCCGGGCTGATGTTCGAGGTCGATGGCGAAGAGCTGAACATCGAGGGCACGTTGAACCTGATGTCGGATACCGACCGGGCCAAGCGCGAGGCCGGCGCGCGCGAGCTGGCGCGGGTCTTTGGCGAAAACATCAAGATTTTCACCCGCGTGCACAACACGCTGGCCAAGGAAAAAGAGGTCGAGGACCGCTGGCGCAAGATGCCCACCGCGCAAACCGGGCGGCACCTGTCGAACCATGTCGAACCCGAGGTGGTCGAGGCGCTGCGCAACGCGGTTGTCGCGGCCTATCCGAAACTCAGCCACCGTTACTACGCGCTCAAGGCCAAGTGGATGGGCCTCGACACGATGGAGATCTGGGACCGCAACGCGCCCCTGCCCATCGACGACCCCAAGACCGTCGATTGGGCCACCGCGCGCAAAACGGTGATGGACGCCTATGCCGATTTCTCGCCCAAGATGGCCGAGATCGCGCAGCCGTTTTTCGACAAGGGCTGGATTGATGCGGGCGTGAAGCCGGGCAAGGCACCCGGCGCCTTTGCCCACCCCACCGTGGTGGATGTGCACCCCTATGTGATGCTGAACTATCTGGGCAAACCGCGCGACGTGATGACCCTGGCGCATGAGCTGGGCCACGGCGTGCACCAGGTTCTGGCCGCCGATCAGGGCGAGCTTTTGGCCTCGACCCCGCTGACCCTGGCGGAAACCGCCAGCGTGTTCGGCGAGATGCTGACCTTCCGCAAGCTGTTGGATAACGCCAAGACCCAGGCCGAACGCAAGACCCTGCTGGCCGGCAAGGTCGAGGACATGATCAACACCGTGGTGCGGCAGATCGCGTTCTATGATTTCGAATGCAAACTGCACGAGGCCCGGCGCGCCGGCGAGCTGACCCCGGATGACATCAGCGCCCTGTGGATGAGCGTTCAGGCCGAAAGCCTAGGCCCGGTGTTCAACTTCATGGAGGGCTACGAGACCTTCTGGGCCTATATCCCGCATTTCGTCCACTCGCCGTTTTACGTCTACGCCTATGCGTTCGGCGACGGGCTGGTGAACGCGCTTTATGCCGTCTACCAGGAAAGCGGCGACGATTTTCAGGACAAGTATTTCGACATGCTCAAGGCCGGCGGGTCAAAGCATCACAAGGAACTGCTGGCGCCCTTTGGTCTGGACGCCAGCGATCCGAAATTCTGGGACAAGGGCCTGTCGATGATCTCGTCGATGATCGACGAGTTGGAGGCGATGGAGGACTAGGCCGCGCGCCTAGCCCCATTTCGCCCAGGGAAACGGCTTGTCCTCGGACGCGCCCGATTGAAAGCGCGCGGTCGCGGACAGCCAGTTGCCCAGCTTGTCGCCGAACTCGGCGATATGGCTGTTCTTTTCGCGCGCGAACAGCAGCCAGCCGAATTGCAGCACCGCGCAGGCCAGCAGCACGCCCTGCGCGACTGAGAACAGCACCGCCAGGATCAGCATCCAAAGGCCGCGCAGCCAGACATCCTTGCGGTCGTCATCGGTGCCGGGTTCGATTTCCGGAGCTTCAACAGTCTCTGACATTTGAGCCTCCTTGCAATATATGCTCTGCCCTTGAGATGGGGATATTCTGCGCCTGCACAAGGGGGCGGAAACGCAAAAAGGCCCGCCACGATGGGCGGGCCTGTCACGGGTTACGGGCACTGATCAGGCGGGGGTCAGCATGCCCTTTTCGCGGGCCAGGCTGGTCACGCGCTTTTGCAGCTTTTCAAAGGCGCGCACCTCGATCTGGCGGATGCGTTCGCGGCTGACGCCATATTGGGCCGACAGATCCTCGAGCGTAACGTTTTCCTCGCTCAGGCGGCGCTGGATCAGAATGTCCTTTTCGCGGTCGTTCAGCACATCCATCGCCTCGGCCAGCAGTTCGCGGCGGTTTTCCAGCTCGTCCTGTTCGGCATAGGCCTCGGCCTGGTCGGCGTCTTCGTCTTCCAGCCAGTCCTGCCATTGCGTGGTGGTGTCGCCATCGGCGCCGACGGTCACGTTCAGCGACGCGTCGCCCCCCGACAGGCGGCGGTTCATCGAGATCACCTCGTCCTCGGTCACGTTCAGATCATGGGCGATCCGTTCGACGTGCTCGGGGCGCAGGTCGCCGTCTTCCAGCGCGCCGATCCGGGCCTTGGCCTTGCGCAGGTTGAAGAACAGCTTTTTCTGCGCCGAGGTCGTGCCCAGTTTCACCAGCGACCACGACCGCAGGATATATTCCTGGATCGAGGCGCGGATCCACCACATGGCATAGGTCGCCAGGCGAAAGCCCTTTTCGGGGTCAAAGCGTTTGACCGCCTGCATCAGACCGACGTTGGCCTCAGAGATCACCTCGGCCTGCGGCAGGCCATAGCCGCGATAGCCCATGGCGATCTTGGCGGCCAGACGCAGGTGGCTGGTCACCATCTGATGCGCGGCCTCGGTGTCCTGGTGGTCGACCCAGCGTTTGGCCAGCATGTATTCCTGTTCCGGTTCCAACAGCGGAAACTTGCGAATCTCCTGCAGATACCGGTTCAGCCCCTGTTCGGGACTGGGCGCGGGAAGATTGGCGTAGCTACTCATTGATGATCCTTTGCTCCCTTCGATCAGGGTATATGTAGAACCTGAACCGATCGGTTCAAGTTTTTCATCCTGACATCCATTAAACCGGGTTTTTCGCGATTTCCGTCGAAAAACGGTGAATGTAACCGTTTCTCACGGCGATTTGCGCGAATGTCAGCCGCGAAGGGCGTCAATCAGGGCCTGCATGTCGGGCGCGATCGGGGCCTCGAATGCCAGCTCTTCGCCGGTTTCGGGGTGGATAAAGCCCAAGGTGGCGGCATGCAGCGCCTGGCGCGGAAAATCGGCCACCGCCTGTGCGCCCGCCTGCCCCACGGCCTTGTCCGACAGCTTGCGCCGCCCGCCATAGGTCTGATCGCCGATCAGGCCAAAGCCCGCATGGGCCATATGCACGCGGATCTGGTGCGTGCGCCCGGTTTCCAGCCAGCAGTCCAACAGCGCAGCGACGGCTGGAGTGCCGAATGCCTCTTCGATGCGGGCGCGGGTGATGGCGTGGCGCCCGCCCTGGAACAGCACCGCCTGTTTCTGGCGGTCGTGCTTGTGGCGCGCCAACTGGGTGGTCACTTTCAAGATGTTGCCGGCCTCGAAACTGACGCCCCGCACCCCGCGCAGGCGCGGATCACCGGCATCGGGCACGCCGTACACCACGGCCTTGTAATGGCGGTGCACGCTGTGGGCCTCGAACTGGGCGGCCAGGCCGGTATGGGCCTTGTCGGTCTTGGCCACGACCAGCAGGCCGGACGTGTCCTTGTCGATCCGGTGCACGATGCCGGGGCGTTTTTCGCCGCCGATGCCCGACAGGCTGTCGCCGCAGTGATGCAGCAGGGCGTTCACCAGCGTGCCGCCGGGCGAGCCGGGCGCGGGATGCACGACCATGCCCACGGGCTTGTTGACGACGATCAGCGAGGCATCTTCATAGACCACATCCAGAGGAATATCCTCGGGGCGGGTTTCCACATCACTGGCCTCTTCAAAGACCAGCTCCAGCACATCGCCCTCGGCAACCTTGGCACGCGGATTGGTTTCGACCGCACCGGCCAGACGCACCCCGCCCTCGGCGATCAGCTTGGCCAGGCGCGAGCGCGACAGGCCCTCCTCCTCTGGCACATCGCGCGAAAGCGCCTTATCAAGGCGTGCGGGCGGGTTTGGCCCGATAACCACCGAAAGGCGGCGCGTGATGGACATGGACGATACCTCTGAATACGGGGAAGAGCCCCCCAACCTGCGGTTCCTGCGTGTGCTGGTCACGGTGCTGACCGCCACGATGATCGCGGGCGTTGTAATCATCATCGCGCTGATTGTCATCCGCTATGGCGGAAAAGACGAATTCACCCTGCCCGATGGCATTGCCCTGCCCGAGGGAGCCGAGGTCAGCGCCTTCACCAAGGGGCGCGGCTGGTGGGCGGTGGTGACCGAGGACCAGCAGATATTGATCTATGACGCGGGCACGGGCGAGCTGCGCCAAAGCGTTCAGGTCACCGCCGACTGATCCGCGGGGCGCAGGCCGCGAATGCAGATCGCGCTGAGCCCCG
The DNA here is from genome assembly GCF_025751515.1 of Actibacterium sp. XHP0104. Taxonomy (GTDB): domain Bacteria; phylum Pseudomonadota; class Alphaproteobacteria; order Rhodobacterales; family Rhodobacteraceae; genus Actibacterium_D. Next base: position 185,899 of record NZ_JAOWLE010000002.1, on the reverse strand, counting down.
CCATGGCCCCCGCCGTGGCCAGGCACAGGGGCAGCCCGCCGATCTGATAGCTGAGGCCCGACAACAGCGTGCCGACCAGCCGCCCGGCCGCGTTCGACATGTAATAGAACCCCACATCCATGGTCACGCGCTCGGCACTGGTCAGCGCGAGGATCAGGTAGGAATGCAGGGACGAGTTCACCGCGAACACGAACCCGAACACCATCAGCCCGGCAATCAGCGCCCCGGTCAGCCAGCCCTGCGGCCCGTCGGCCATCAGCGACAGCCCGGCCAGCGCCAGCGGGATCACCGTCAGCCCGGCCACCCATCGCGTGGCCATCCGGCTGATCTGACCCAGCGGTTTCGATTTCGCGCCCAAGAGTTTTGGCGCGCTGGCCTGCACCACGCCATATGCGATGATCCACAGCGCCATGAAGGTGCCGATCTGGAAAAACGCCGCGCGGTTGCCGGCCTCGGACCCGTCCGAGAGGACCGCGTAGAAATAGATGGGAATGCCGACCACGAACCACACGTCGCGCGCCCCGAACAGGAACAGCCGCGCCGCCGACAGGCGGTTGATAGCGGGGTCTTTCGAGAACACCTCGGTGAACTTGGCGCCTTTCTTGCCCTGCGGCAGGCCCGGCGGCATGAACAGCGCCACGCCTGCCAAGATCACCGCCAGCACCGCCGCCATGGCCCAAACCGACGCTGTGAACCCCAGCGCGCCCAGCAGCACCGTGCCCAGCAGAAAGCCCAGCCCCTTGACCGCGTTTTTCGATCCGGTCAGCACCGCCACCCATCTGAACAACGCGCCGTCGCCCTTGGGCGCCAACAGCTTGACCGCCGATTTCGATGACATCTTGGCCAGGTCCTTGGCCACGCCCGACGCGCCCTGCACCGCCATCACATAGGCGACCGAGGCGCCCAGGCCCCAGGCCGGGTCAAGCTGCGCCAGCGCCGCCAGCGCCACGATCTGGATGCCCAGCCCGGCATAAAGCGTGCTGGTCAGCCCGAACCGCGCCGCCAGCCAGCCCGCCGACAGGTTGGTGACCATGCCCATGAATTCATACAGCAGGAACAGCCAGGCCAGTTGCAGGGCCGAAAAGCCCAGCGTGTGGAAATGCAGCAGAACCAGCATGCGCAGCGCCCCGTCGCTGAGCATGAAGGCCCAATAGGCCGCCGTTACGGCCCCATAGGCCGCCAGCGCGCGGGGCTGTGCGTCACTCATAGGCTGTCGGCCACCATGCGGGTCACATCGCCCAGACGGCAGGCATAGCCCCATTCATTGTCATACCAGGCATAGATTTTCAGATGAGTGCCGTTGACCACCATGGTCGACAGGGCATCCACAATCGTGCTGCGCGGGTCGTTGGTATAGTCGCAGGACACAAGCGGGCGTTCCTCATAGCCCAGGATGCCCTTGAGCGGCCCTTCGGCATAGGTCTTGAACAGGGCGTTCACCTCATCGGCGGTGACGTCGCGCTCCAGCTCGAACACCAGGTCGGTCAGGGATGCATTCAACAGCGGCACCCGCACGGCGTGGCCATTCAGGCGGCCCTTGAGTTCCGGGTAGATCAGCGTGATCGCGGTGGCCGATCCGGTGGTGGTGGGGATCAGCGAGTTCAGTGCCGAGCGCGCACGGCGCATGTCCTTGGCGGGCTTATCGACGATGGTCTGCGTGTTGGTAACATCATGAATTGTCGTTATTGATCCGTGCTTAATACCGATTTCTTCATGTATGACCTTGACCACCGGCGCGATACAGTTGGTGGTGCAGGACGCCGCCGTCACCAGGTGATGACGCGCCGGATCATAGAGGTCGTGGTTCACGCCATAGACGATGTTCAGCACGCCCTCGTCCTTGACCGGGGCGCCGACCACAACCTTTTTCACGCCCGCCGCGAAATAGGGGGCGATCTTGGCCTCGGTCTTGAACACGCCGGTGGTCTCGATCACCAGATCGACGCCCAGCTCGGCCAGCGGCAGATCCTCGATCCGCGACACATTCGTCACGCGCATCTGCTGGCCGTTCACGGTGATGCTGTCCGCGTCATGGCTGATCTCGGCGGGCCAGCGGCCATGAACCGTATCGAATTCCAGCAACAGCGCGTGCTGTTCGGGCGTGCCGGCCAGATCGTTGATCAGAACGATATTGCCCGGCACCCCGGCGTCAAAAAGCGCGCGCAGCACCAGTTTCCCCATACGGCCCATGCCGTTGATCGCGATATTCACCATTGTCTTCCCCTAAGTCGTCAGGCCGGTTCGGCCGTGTTCATCCGCCCGATATCATCTAGCCGGCGTTGCAGGCTGAGGCGGTCAAGTTGATCAATCGGCAGCGCGGCAAAGGCCTGCACGCGCTGGCGCATCTGCGCATAGGCCTGGGCAAAGGCCAGCGCCTTTTCGGCATCCGTGCCCTCGCGTTTCACCGGATCGGGCAGGCCCCAATGGGCGCTGATCGGCTGACCCGGCCAGGGCGGGCAATCCTCGTTCGCGGCGGCGTCGCAAACGGTAAAGACGAAATCCATCAGTGGCGCGTCGCCATCCTGGAATTCTGCGATGGTCTTGGCGCGCAGGGGCGAGATGTCATGGCCATTGCGGTGCAACAGCTCGACCGCAAAGGGGTTGAGCGTGGAGAACGGCCGCGTGCCCGCCGAATAGGCCCGGAACCGGTCGCCGCCCAGCTCGCGCAGCAGCGCCTCGGCAAAGATCGACCGGGCGGAATTGCCGGTGCAGATGAACAGAACGTTGAACGGTGTGTCAGACATGTCAGCCCTCTTGGGTTTTGGATCAGCCACATGCGGCAGGCACAGGTCGGGCCGCCCCCGACAGCAATCGGACACCAGGAAATCGACAAGGGCACCCATCTCGGCCATACGGGCGCTGTAATGTATCGCCCGCCCCTCGCGCCGCGCATCGATCAGCCCCGCCCCCTCCAGCGCCGCCAGATAGACCGACAGCGTGTTGGGTTTCAGCCCAAGCGCGCCCGCCATGTCGCCGGGCCGCGCGCCTTGCGGGCCACGGCGCACCAGCAGCCGGAAAACCGCCAGCCGCCCCGGGTGCCCGAGGGTTGAGAGAATCGATGATGCCCTATCTATTTCCATAATTCATGAATACTGGAATTATATACCCGTTACCAGCCCAGATCCGCATGTGGTGACTCAACTATGCTCGCGCTTTGCAACTGTTTCGTGAACCCGGATGGCCCCGGCGCGCCGGCGCCCCATATCGGTTGGGCACATGTATCGCAGTGGAAAACAGGGCATTTGCCAATGAGTCGCAGATCGGCTAGAAAAAGAGGAGCAGCGGCCGCTTGTGCCGCATCGCGAAACAATCCCGCACCGCACATCAGGATTGTTGCGTAAATCCCTGTTAATTCGCCATATTTTTGCCACGAACGCGTGGAAAAATGAACATATTCCTAAACGGTAACAACGTTTGGATGGCAATGGGCAGTGTATCAGCCTGTTAGGGAGACATCCGATGAATAGTAACGAGAGCACACATACCCCCCCCTCGCCGCAGCAGGGCCAGGCCAATGCCAGCCCCCAGCATGAGGGAACGACCAAGCCTGAACCCAAACCCGTCACATACAGCGATTTCGCCAGTATCTGAGTGGTATGGCTTCACCTTTGCGCGATGCTGGATACACTAGGGCCTCGTCACTGAAGAGCCCCAATGACAACGCCCGTATCCAGCATCCGCAATCTTGGCCCGGCCATGCAAGAGGCCTTTGAGCGCGCGGGCATCCACACCGCCGAAGAGCTGCGCGAGATGGGCGCCGATGCGGGTTACGCGCGGCTGCTGGCCTCGGGCCATTCCCCACATTTCATTGGCTATTACGCGCTGGTCATGGGTCTGCAAGGGCGGCCATGGAACGATTGTGCAGGCGACGAGAAAAAGGCCCTGCGTCGGCGTTTCGACGCGCTCAAGGCGGCATCGAACCCCGACACCCCACCCGGCATCGAGAAAATCCTGAACGAGATCGGCGTGATCCCGGCCCGCAAAGCCTAGCTGGTGCCGCGAAACACCTGCCGCGCCAACAGCACGCGCGAGGCAGCGGTGATAAAGCACAGCGCGCCAAAGCCCCAGGCCAGCGGCACGAACCCGCCCGGCCACAGGCACAGAATCACGAAAAACGCGATGGTCTCGGTGCCCTCAAGCAGCCCGCCGGTGAAATACAGCGACTTGGCGCCGCGGGCTGTGGTCTGCATCCCTGCCCGTTCGGCCAGGATCGCATAGCCCAGAAAGCTGGCGCCGTTGACGTAAAAGCTGGTCAGCAGAAACGCCCCGGCCGCGCCGTTCATGCCCGGATCAAGCCAGACAAACCCCATCGGCACCGCGCCGTAGAACAGGAAATCGGCGGTGATATCCAGATAGCCGCCGAAATCGGTTTTCTGCGTGGCGCGCGCCACGGCGCCGTCCAGCCCGTCGGCCAGACGGCTGGCCAAAAGCGGAACCAGCGCCAGACCCGGCGCGCCCAGGGCGATCACCGCCGCCGCCAGCAGCCCCAGCGCCAGCCCCGCCAGCGTGACGGTATCGGCCCCGATCCCGGCCCGCGCCAGGCGCGCGCCCAGACGGTTCAGCGGCGGATCGATCAGTTTACGCATGGCAGCGTCCAGCATGGGCGGTCCTTTCTCGTTCGGGATGATTTCCCGCGAAAACGGCCGCGCGCACAAGGGGCTGGCATACGATTGCAAGCGAATGTGAGGAGATGGTACCGCCTCCCTGGCTTGAACAGGGGACCTCTGGATCCACAATCCAGCGCTCTAACCAACTGAGCTAAGGCGGCACTGCGGGGCGATTTACCCCCTGCGCCGTCGCATTGCAAGAGGCGATTGCCCGGAAATCGCATGCCGGGCCGGTCTTGTCTAACGCGCCGCGACGCGATACCTGACAGCCAGCAAACAGGAGGCCGATCATGAGCATCGACAAGGAAAGCGACATCGCCGCCAATCTTCAGATCGGCCCCACCACGCTGGGCATGGTGCGGATCTATATCGAGGCCGAGGGGCTGGAACTGCCGCTGGATTTCGACCCCGAAGAGGCCGAAGAGATCGCCGAGGAAATCCGTGCCGCAGCTGCTAGCGCACGGGCGATGACCCCTGGTAAGGGCAAGAAAAAGTAATCAGATCCCGCGGATTAGCAGCTGAGCCGGGCCCGGATCACGCAGCGATTGCAGGCGCAATGCGGCGTGGCGGGCAAATTTCTGCATCACCGCCTTGCGCCGCGCCGGGGCCAGCCGGGCTTCGGGCGCCATTCGGATGATCTCGGCATCATAGCCATCGGCCAGGATCAGCCCGGTCTGATCGGGCAAAAGCTCGGTCGGAAATTCGGCATCGACCGCCCAAAAGAACCGGTCGCACCACTCGAGATAGCCCTGCCATTTGCCGTCGGCCATGTAGTCGGCGCGCGAGGATTTGCACTCGATCACCCAGATCTCGGACTTCGGGCCCAGCGCCATGACATCGACCCGCAACCCGCGCACGGGCACCAGTTCCTCGACGGTCACGAAATCATGGCCGCGCAGGTGACGGCAGACGCCGCGGGCCAGGATCTGGCCGGGTTGCAGGGTTTGGGTCATTTGCATATCGTGAACAATTAGTGAACATTTGGCAAGATTTTTCATCCGACCGCGCGCTTCCCCTTGTCGCGGCAGGGCGGTCATCCTAGGTATCGGCGGTGGCGGGTTTCTGCTCTTCTCGTGCCGGGGTCAAATTCCGGTGGCCTTAAGCAATTCCGAGGGAGCTGGCTCTGTCCGGATCCTGGTCCGGTTACCTGGCGCCCACCTGTATATACAGGTCCTCGGGAATTCGTTGCCCCTACGGCTGCTGCGGTTCCCGCCACACGTTTCTCCGGCAAGACATGCGCGCGGCCGCGCCTGATGGGCACGGCCTGAATTTGTCATGAGTCGGGGGTGGGCCCTGCCCTAGCGGCGGTCGTTCTCGACCCGGACGGGCAACATGGCGGGGTTCAGTACCGGTTGCGGTTGGCGTTTGCCACCACTGCGGTCGTCGTCATGATCGGCAAGGCGCATGATCGCGATGCCGAACTGCACGCCCGAAAACACGATGCCGTTGAACATGAACAGCATCACCGCTGCCACGATGCCCATATCCGAGGTGCTGACCAAGTGCCACAGGTTGCCCACGTTGAACCAGAACAGACCGGCCACGAAAATAGCCGACAGGCCAAAGCCGATCAGAACCTGGCGGATGTAAAGACGAACGAGAGGAGGCATGGCACCGATTCCTTGCTTGCGTGACACAAGTATGAAACCGGACCCGAAAAATGCCAACCGTTCAGCTTGCCGCAGGCAGATTACCGCCGCGTCAGGGGTCAGAATGCCTCGGGTTTGGCCTCGCGCGCCATGTGATCCAGCACCGCGTTGACGAATTTCGGCTCGCGGCCTTCGGGGAAGAACGCCTTGGCCACGTCGACATATTCGGTGATCACCACCTTGGGCGGGGCGTCGCCGGCGACCAGCTCGGCCCCCGCGGCGCGGAACAGTGCGCGCAGCGTCGGGTCGATGCGGGCGATGGGCCATTTGGCCACCAGCGCGCGGTCGGTCATCTGGTCGATCTTGGCCTGCCAGTTCACCGCCTCTTCCAGCGCCAGGCGAAAGAGGTCACGGTCGGCCTCGGCCATCTCGTCGCCGTCATAGACCGCGCCAAAACGGTGGGTCTCAAACTCTTTGCGGACCTCGTCCACACCCTGGCCCGAATGTTCCATCTGGAACAGCGCCTGCACCGCGTAAAGGCGGGCGGCCGATCTCATCTGTCGCTTGTTCATGCGCCGGCCGGTCCTTCGCTGTCGCCTGCAATCTGGAATGACCCGGCGGGGCGAAAGCCCACGCCCTTGGTCGTGCCGGCCCATTTGCGGCCCAGCGCGATCAGGTGCAGCGCCGCCGCAGCTGCGCCGCCGCCCTTGTTCATCTCGTCGGGGTTGGCGCGGACCTCGGCCTGAGGGCGGTTTTCCACGGTCAGGATACCGTTGCCGATGCAGGCGCCCTGCAACCCCAGCAAGGTGATCCCGCGCGAGCTGTCGTTGCAGACCGTGTCGTAATGGGTGGTTTCGCCACGGATGACGCAGCCCAGCGCGACATAGCCGTCATAGTTCGACTGACGATGCGCCAGCGCGATCGCGGTCGGCACTTCCAGCGCGCCGGGCACCTCGATCAGGTCATGGGCCACACCGGCCTGATCCAGAGTGGCGCGGGCGCCCTTGATCAGGTTGTCGGCGATATCCTTGTAATAGGGCGCGACGACGATCAGCACCTTGGCCGGCTTGTCAAAGCTGGGCAGCGGCAGGGTGTAATGGGTTTCGTGTCCGGCCATGGCTCAGCCCTCTCGTTCGATCTTGCGGGTGCCGGTGATCGACAGGCCGTAACCTTCCAGCCCCACCACCTTGGGCAGGGGCGAGTTGGTCACCAGGATCACCTCGTGCAGGCCCAGCGCGGCCAGGATCTGGGCGCCCAGACCGTATTGGCGCAGCTTTTGCGGCGAAGCGCCATCGGCATCGGCCAGCCGCATCGACGGATCGCGCAGCAGCACCACGGCGCCGCGGCCCTCGGCGGCGATGGTTTCCATCGCGCGGGGCAGTTCGTCATGCGGGCTGGGGCCAAGGCCCAGCGCGTCGGGCAGCGGGTTCAGCGCGTGCATGCGCACCAGCACCGGCTCGGGGGTGCTGAGATCGCCCTTGGTCAGGACGATATGTTCGGCATTCTGGGTCTCGTCGGTAAAGATCCGCATCATCCAGTCGCCGCCATAGGCCGAGGTGACCGATTTCACCAGCGCCTCGTTCACCAGGTTGTCGTGGCGGCGGCGATAGGCGATCAGGTCGGAAATCGTGCCGATCTTGAGATTATGTTTCTGCGCAAAGCTGACCAGGTCGGGCAGCCGCGCCATGGTGCCGTCCTCGTTCATGATCTCGCAGATCACGCCCGACGGGTTCAGCCCGGCCAGGCGGCTGACATCAACGGCGGCCTCGGTATGGCCGGCCCGGACCAGCACACCGCCATCACGGGCGCGCAGCGGAAACACATGGCCCGGCGTGGCGATATCGGCGGCGCCTTTGCCCTGGTCGATGGCCACGGCCACGGTGCGGGCGCGGTCATGGGCGGAAATGCCGGTGGTCACGCCCTCGCGCGCCTCGATCGAGATGGTAAAGGCGGTCTCATGCCGCGACGAGTTGTAGGACGCCATCAAGGGCAGGCCCAGCGCGTCGATCCGTTCGCCCGGCAGGCTGAGACAGATCAGCCCGCGCCCGTAGGTGGCCATGAAGTTGATCGCCTCGGGGGTCGCCATCTGGGCGGGGATCACCAGGTCACCTTCGTTCTCGCGGTCTTCGTGATCGACCAGGATGAACATGCGCCCGTTGCGCGCGTCTTCGATGATCTCTTCGATCGGGCTGATCGCATCGGCATATGTATCGGTCATGTGCTCTGCCTGTGTTCGGTTGGGCGTGGGCTTACTGCATGTGGCCGGGCTTGGCCAGAGCATCCGCTTAGGCGGCCTGCCATTCGGCCAGGCGGGCCACATAGCGCGCCAGCGTGTCGATCTCAAGATTGACCTTGTCGCCCTCGGCCACGTCGCCCCAGGTGGTGGCCTCTTTGGTGTGCGGGATGAAGTTGACGCCGAATTCGCGGCCATTGACCTCGTTCACGGTCAGCGAGGTGCCGTTCAGCGCCACCGAGCCCTTGGGCGCGACGAATTTCGCCAGCGCCTCGGGCGCGCGAAAGGTGACGCGGGTGCTGTCGCCCTCGGCCCGTACGGCCACGACCTCGGCCACGCCATCGACATGGCCCGACACGATATGGCCGCCCAGCTCGTCGCCCAGTTTCAGTGCGCGCTCGAGGTTGATGCGGCGGCCCTCGGCCCAGGCGCCGATATTGGTCTTGCTGACGGTCTCGGCCGAGATATCGACATCGAACCAGTTGCCTCGGTCGTCGGTGCCCTTGGCGACCACGGTCAGGCAGACGCCGTCACAGGCGATCGAGGCGCCCATGTCGATGCCTTGCGGCGCATAGGCGGTTCCGATCCGCGCGGTCAGGTCGCCTTTTTGCGTCAGGCTGCGAATGGTGCCGATATCGGTGATGATGCCAGTGAACATGAAATCGCCCTTCCTTTTCAGGCCTTTTGCGATAGCTATCGCGCCCCGGGCGCGCAAGGCAATGCCAGATGGGACATGCCGCGACGCAAATCCGCCTTTTTTTAACTTTATCGTGCCGATAAATAAGACAAGCCCCGCGTGGATGCGACGGGGTGACACGGGCAGAGTAACGAGGCAGATGAGCACGACGCCGGGACAAGAGCGCAAATTCCTGTTTTTGCAGGGGCCGCACGGGCCGTTCTTTGACGGGATTGCGCGGATGCTGCGCCATGCGGGGGCCGAGGTCTGGCGCGTGGGCTTCAACCGTGGCGATCAGGCGTTCTGGTTCGACCAGGCCAGCTATATCCCCTATCGTGGCCGCCCCGAGGATTGGCCCACCGAATTCACCCGCCTGACCTATCGGCACGAGATCACCGATATCGTGCTGTATGGCGACACCCGCCCGGTGCACGCGCAGGCGGTCGAGATCGCCCAGCGCGCCGGTATCCGCGTGCATGTGTTCGAAGAGGGTTACCTGCGGCCCTATTGGGTCACCTATGAGCGCGACGGCAGCAACGGCCATTCGCGGCTGATGCAGCTGTCGGTCGACGACATGCGCGCCGCGCTGGCCGAGGCCGATGTCGAACAGCCCCACGCCCCCGCCCACTGGGGCGACATGCGCCAGCATATCTTTTACGGCGCGCTCTATCATTTCTGTGTGCTGGCGCGAAATCGCGACTATGCCCATTTCCGCCCGCACCGCGCCCTGCCTGTCCGGCGCGAATTCGCCCTGTATCTCAAGCGGCTGCTGATGATCCCGGCGATAGCCACCCGCCGCCTGATCGCGACGCGGCGCATCCGCCATGGCGGTTTTCCCTATCACCTGGTGCTGCTGCAGCTGGAACATGACGCCAGCTTTCAGGCGCATAGCCGGTTCTCGACCATGGCCGAGTTTCTAGAGCTGTGCATCGAAGGCTTTGCCAAGGGGGCGCCCGCGCATCATCACCTGGTGTTCAAGGCCCATCCGTTGGAGGATGGCCGCGCACCGCTCAGCCGCGACATCGCCCGCCTGGCGGCCCAGCACGGCCTGTCGGACCGGGTGCATTTCGTGCATGGCGGCAAGCTGGCGCGACTGCTTGACCCGGCGCGTTCGGCCGTGACTGTGAACTCGACCGCGGCCCAGCAGGTGCTGTGGCGCGGCATCCCCCTCAAGGTGTTCGGCGAGGCGGTCTATGCCAAGCCCGAATTCGTGTCACCCCAGCCGCTGGCCCAGTTTTTTGCCGATCCACAGCGGCCCGACCTGGCCGCCTATCGCGTCTATCGCCGCTACCTGCTGGAAACCTCGCAGCTGGCCGGAGGGTTCTATTCGGCCCGCGGACGGCAGGAATTGCTGCGCCTTGTGGTCGACCGAATGCTGGCGCCCGAGGATTGCTATGCCGCCCTCACCCCGCCCAGCGCGGCAGCAGAGCAACAGTTGCAGGTCGTCGGATAGCCCTGCCCTACAACCTGTGCTGGCTTTTTCAGGCGGGATTCTGTAGGGTTACTCTCAAAACCTCAGACAGAATAAACCTCGAGGAAACAGAGCAGTGAGTATCATGGCATCCCGTGGGGCCCGTTTCGTGGCCCTTCTGGCCATTACGGCCACCGTTGCGGCCTGTGGCCTGCCCCGCTCGGGGCCCAATAAGCGCGAGATCTATCAGGGCTCGGTGCAGAAGGAAGGCGACGCCTATATCGTCACCGTCAATGACCGCGTGACCCGCAGCACCTCGTCGCTGCCGGCGCTGGGGTTCTCGTCGCGCTTCATGAATGCCGGGCTGACGGGGTCGGATACGATCCACCCCGGCGATACGCTGGGCCTGACGATCTATGAAAACGTCGATGACGGGCTGTTGGCCGAAAACGGCACCAATTCCAGCGTGCTGGACGAGGTGCAGGTCGATGGCGCCGGGTTCATCTTCATTCCCTACGCGGGCCGTATCCGCGCGGCGGGCAACACGCCCGAGCGCCTGCGCCAGATCATCACCGAAAAGCTGGATGCCCAGACGCCTGACCCGCAGGTCGTGGTGCGCCGCGTTGCGGGCAACGGTGCTACGGTCTCGGTGATGGGCGGCGTGGGGGCGCAAGGCGTCTATCCGATCGAACGCCCGACCCGCACCCTGTCATCGATGCTGGCCATCGCCGGCGGCATTGCGATCCCCACCGAGGTGGCGCAGATCACCGTCATGCGCGGCACCGAGAAGGGCGAGATCTGGTTCGAGGATCTTTACGACAACCCGCAGATGGATATCCCGCTGCGCGGCGGCGACCGCATCCTGGTCGAGGAAGACAGCCGCTCGTTCACCGCGCTTGGCGCGACCGGCCGCCAGACCCGCGTGCCGTTTGACACCCAGACCCTGTCGGCGATCGAGGCCATCGCCCAGGTCGGCGGCCTGCAATCGGGCCTGGCCGATCCGACCGGTGTTTTCGTGTTCCGCAACGAACCTGCCGAGATCGCCAATGCCGTTCTGGGCCGGGGCGATCTGATCGGCGATCAGCGTTTTGTCTATGTGCTGGACCTGACCGAACCCAACGGCATGTTCCAGGCGCGCGACTTCCTGATCCGCGATGGCGATACGGTTTACGTGACCGAGGCACCCTATGTGCAATGGACCAAGACCCTTAGCGTGCTGACCGGCACGGCGGGTTCGGCCAATGCCATTTCCAGCCTTGCCGGCAACTGACGGCCGCATGTCCGACACAGATGAAAACCGCCGTAGAGACCCGTCTCTGCGGCGGCTTTTCGTTTACAATGGCGGCTTTCTGACCCAGGGCCGCGTGCGGCGCATTCTGGAACTGGCGGGCTATCGCATCAGCCTGGGCAAGCCCGGCGCGGATGACATGATCGGCGTCTGGGGCCAGTCGCCCACCAGCCCGCGCGGCGAGGCCGTGGCCCGCCACACCGATGCCCCCGTGCTGCGGGTCGAGGATGCGTTCTTGCGCTCGGTCCTGCCGGGGCGCGCGGGGGGCGGTGCGCCGCTGGGGCTGATGCTGGACGGGCGTGGCGTGCATTTCGACCCGTCGCGTCCCAGCGATCTGGAACATCTCTTGGCCACGCATCCGTTGGATGACACGGCGCTCTTGAACCGTGCCCGCGATGCCGCCGCCCGGCTGCGGCATCTGCACCTGTCGAAATACAATGCCTTTGACCCCTCCCTGCCCGCGCCCGATCCGGGTTATGTGCTGGTGATCGACCAGACCGAGGGCGACGCCTCGGTCACGGCCTCGGGGGCCACGCGCGCCACGTTCCGCGAGATGCTGGCCTTTGCGCAGATCGAAAACCCCGGCGCGCGCATCCTGATCAAAAGCCACCCCGAAACCGTCGCGGGCCAGCGCGGCGGCTATTTCTCGGCCGATCAGGCCGGCGGGCTGGTCGAATTCTTTGACGCTCCAGTGTCGCCCTGGCACCTGCTGGACGGGGCGATTGCGGTCTATACCGTGTCGTCGCAGATGGGGTTCGAGGCGATCATGGCCGGGCACAAGCCGCGCGTTTTCGGTCAGCCGTTCTATGGCGGCTGGGGCCTGACACAGGACGAAAACCCCGTGCCCCGGCGCGAGCGCCGCCTGACCCGCGCGCAACTGTTTGCCGGGGCGATGATCCTGGCGCCCAGTTGGTATGACCCGTATCGCGACCGGCTGTGCGAATTGGAGCAGGCGATCGCCACGCTCGAGGCCGAGGCCCGCGCCTGGCGTGACGATCATCGCGGCTGGGTCGCCAGCGGGATGCGGCTTTGGAAACGCGCACCGCTGCGGCAGGCCTTTGGCGACATGCGCTTTGCCGATCCCCTGCCCCGGGCCGAGGCACAGGCCGCACAAACCGGGCGTCGCGCCATGGTCTGGGCCAACCGGGCCGAGGGTGCGCAGCCCGGCACGGTGCGGGTCGAGGACGGGTTCCTGCGCTCGCGCGGGTTGGGGGCTAAGCTGGTGCCGCCGCTGTCGCTGGCGCTGGACGATCTGGGCATCTATTACGACCCCACGCGCGAAAGCCGGCTGGAACGCCTGATCGCCGCCAGCCCCGCCCTGCCCGAGGGCGAACTGGCGCGCGCCGAGCGCCTGATCACGCGGCTGAGCCGCGACGGGATCAGCAAATACAATCTGGGCGGCGCCCTACCCGACCTGCCCGCGGGCCACCGCATTCTGGTGCCGGGCCAGGTCGAAGATGACGCCTCGGTCCGGCTGGGCTGTCCGGCGGAACGCACCAATCTTGAGCTATTGCAACGCGTGCGCGCCGAGAACCCCGACGCGGTGCTGATCTACAAACCCCATCCCGATGTCGAGGCCGGTCTGCGCCCCGGCGCCATTGATGCAAGCGGGCTGGCCGATCTGGTGGCCCCGGGCGCCGACCCCGCTGCCCTGATCCTGGCGGTGAACGAGGTCTGGACGCTGACATCGACACTGGGGTTCGAGGCGCTTTTGCGCGGCGTGCCAGTGACCTGTCTGGGCGCACCGTTTTACGCGGGCTGGGGGCTGACCCGTGACCTGGCTCCGATGCCCGACCGCCGCCGCGCCCGGCCCAGCCTGGCGCAACTGGCCCATGCAGCCCTGATCGGCTATCCGCGCTATTTCGATCCGGTTACCCGCCAGCCCTGCCCGCCCGAAGTGGCGCTGGACCGGCTGGCCAGTGGCGCGATCCCGCATCCGGGCGCGGGCAACCGCCTGCTGGCCAAGCTGCAAGGGCTGCTGGCCACCCAGGCGCATCTGTGGCGGCGCTGATCGCCGTAAAGTGACTTGCACCGCCCGCCAATCAGGCAGAAAGTCACGTCATGAAACACCATGCACTGATCCTCTGCCTTGGCCTGACCGCCGCCTGCGCCCTGCCCCAGACCGGGGACGCGCCGCAACCCTATCACGCCAATAACGAGCTGTGGGTCACGCCCGCCGCCGATGACGCCAACAGCTTTGTTGTGCGCAGTGTCCCGGGCGCCGGAAACCATCATATTTGGTGCGCCGCGACCGATTATGTGCGTCACGAACTGCGCCTGCCGCCCGAAACCCGCATCTATCTTTCCGAGCCTGTCGGCCCTGCCGCAAACCAGCCGCGCACCCGTGTTGTGGGCTTTACTGTTGCCCCAGATGCCGATCTGCTGGCCGAGGCCGCCGCCCTGCCCGACAGCCTGTTCCTGACCCTTAAGAAACGCGGCGCAAATCTAAGCGCGTTTTTCTTTGGGCCGGACTGCCATTCGGTTATGAGGTTCGAGTAACCAATACCCATCGCCAGTGAGACGCGCCTACGCTAGGGTGCCGCCATGCAGACGGTTTTCACGATCCAGACCCGCGGCCAGGGCCTTTACGAATTCACCCGCGATGTCACGCGCTGGTGCGCGGGGCATGATGATGGGCTGTTGACTCTGTTCGTGCGGCATACCTCGTGCTCGCTGGCCATCCAGGAAAATGCCGACCCCGAGGTGCGCACCGATCTGCGCAATTTCTTTGCCCGGCTGGTGCCGCCGACGACCGATCCGTCGATGTCTTACCTCACCCATACCTATGAGGGCCCCGACGACATGCCCGCCCATATCAAGGCGGCGCTGCTGCCGGTCAGCCTGTCGATTCCGGTGACGGCGGGGCGGCCTGTTCTGGGCACCTGGCAGGGGATTTACCTGTTCGAACATCGGGATGCGCCCCACCGCCGAGAGGTGGTAGCGCACCTGACCTGACCCCAACATGTCGGGTCATTTTTACCCCCTACCCAAACCCTAGCGGCTGACCTATAGTGGCTGTGGATAACTTCGGAACCATCTCAAGGGAGAGGCCATGCGCTGCCCGTTTTGCGGAAATATCGACACCCAGGTGAAAGACTCGCGCCCCGCCGAGGATCATGTCGCGATCCGGCGTCGGCGCCTTTGCCCCGCCTGTGGCGGCCGGTTCACCACCTATGAACGGGTGCAGCTGCGCGACCTCGTTGTCATCAAATCGAACGGCCGGCGCGAGGATTTCGACCGCGACAAGCTGGAGCGTTCGGTCCGCATCTCGTTGCAGAAACGCCCGGTCGAGCCCGAGCGCATGGATCAGATGATCTCGGGCATCGTCCGGCGGCTGGAAAGCATGGGCGAGACCGACATCCCGTCGAAAACCATCGGCGAGATCGTGATGGAAAGCCTGGCCCGGATCGACACCGTGGCCTATGTGCGATTTGCCAGCGTTTACAAGAACTTCCAGGCGGCTGACGATTTCGACAAATTCGTCAGCGAGCTGCGTCCGCCCTCTCAGCCCGAAGAGTGACCCAGGCCGTCGATACGCGTTTCATGGCGCTTGCGCTGTCCCTTGGGCAGCGCGGGATGGGGCAATGCTGGCCCAACCCGGCCGTGGGCTGTGTGATCGTCAAAGATGGCCGGATCGTGGGCCGCGGCTGGACTCAGCCCGGCGGCCGCCCCCATGCCGAAGTGGTCGCCCTGGCCCAGGCCGGCGCGGCGGCGTGCGGGGCCACGGCCTATGTCACGCTTGAACCCTGCGCCCATCACGGCAAGACCCCGCCCTGCGCCGAGGCGCTGATCACGGCCGGGGTGGCGCGGGTGGTGACGGCGCTGACCGACCCTGACCCGCGCGTCGCGGGTGGCGGTCATGCGATGCTGCGCGCGGCGGGTATCACTGTTACGACCGACATGCTGGCGGATCAGGCGCACGCGGATCACAAGGGGTTTTTGCTGGCGCGCACCATTGGGCGCCCGATGGTCACGCTGAAACTGGCGACCTCATTCGACGGGCGCATTGCCACGGCCAGCGGCGAAAGCCAGTGGATCACTGGGCCAGACGCCCGGCGCATGGTCCACGCGATGCGCGCCCGGCATGACGCGGTGATGGTGGGCGGTGGCACGGCGCGGGCGGATGACCCGTCGCTGACCGTGCGGGGCCTTGGCGTTGCGCGGCAACCGGTTCGGGTGGTCTGTTCGCGGCGGCTGGACCTGCCGCTGGAAGGCACGTTGGCCCGCTCGGCGCGCGACGTGCCGGTGTGGATCTGCCACGGCGATGGTGCCGATGCCGATCTGATCGCCCAATGGGCTGACCTTGGCGCGCGACTGGTGCCGGTAGCGGTGGCACCGGGCGGCACGCTTGATCCCGCAGGCCTGCTGGCCGCGCTGGGTCAGGCCGGGTTGACACGGGTCTTCTGCGAAGGCGGCGGCGCGATGGCGGCATCCTTGCTGGGGGCCGGGCTGGTGGACGAGCTGGTGGGCTTTACCGCCGGGCTGGCCATCGGCGCCGAGGGCCGCCCCGCCATCGGCGCGATGGGGCTGGACACCCTGCACGAGGCCCCCCGGTTCGACTTGATCGAAACGCAGGTGGTGGGCGTCGATGTGATGCACCGCTGGGTGCGGCGGGATTAAATCAGAACACCAAGGGCAGCGCCCGATCCGGGGTGGGCGAGAAGCGCCCGCCCATGGGGCGGGTCGGGCGCTGCCCGGGCTGACGCCCGGGCGAAACATCATCCCAAACGAAAACGCCCCCTTGCGGGGGCGTTTTGATCACTGGTCCAGGAAGCTGCGCAGTTTGCGGCTTCGGCTGGGGTGTTTGAGTTTGCGCAGGGCCTTGGCCTCGATCTGGCGGATGCGTTCGCGGGTGACGCTGAACTGTTGGCCGACCTCTTCCAGCGTGTGGTCGGTGTTCATCCCGATGCCGAACCGCATGCGCAGCACGCGTTCCTCGCGCGGGGTCAGGCTGGCCAGAACGCGGGTGGTGGTTTCCTTGAGGTTCTCCTGAATGGCGCTGTCCAGCGGCAGCACGGCATTCTTGTCCTCGATGAAATCGCCCAGCTGGCTGTCTTCCTCGTCGCCGATGGGCGTTTCGAGGCTGATCGGTTCCTTGGCGATTTTCATCACCTTGCGGACCTTTTCCAGCGGCATTTGCAGCTTTTCGGCCAGTTCCTCGGGCGTGGGTTCGCGGCCGATCTCGTGCAGCATCTGGCGGCCGGTGCGAACCAGCTTGTTGATCGTTTCGATCATATGCACCGGAATACGGATGGTGCGGGCCTGATCGGCGATCGAGCGGGTGATCGCCTGCCGGATCCACCATGTGGCATAGGTCGAGAACTTATAGCCGCGGCGGTATTCGAACTTGTCGACCGCCTTCATCAGGCCGATGTTGCCTTCCTGAATAAGATCAAGGAATTGCAGGCCGCGGTTAGTGTATTTCTTGGCGATCGAGATCACCAGGCGCAGGTTGGCCTCGACCATCTCTTTCTTGGCCTGGCGGGCCTCTTTCTCGCCCTTTTGCACCTGGTTCACGATGCGGCGGAATTCGGGGATGTCGACGCCGACATATTGCCCGACCTGGGCCATCTCAGTGCGCAGTTCCTCGACCTTGTCGGTCGAGCGTTCGACCAGCGCCTGCCAGCCCCGGCCCGATTTCTCGGCCATGCGGTCCAGCCAGGTGGGGTCAAGCTCATAACCCCGGTATTCGTCGATGAACTCGCGGCGGTTGATACGAGCCTGGTCGGCCAGCTTCACCATCGCGCTGTCGATCTGCATGATCTTGCGGTTGATGCCATACAGCTGGTCGATCAGCGCCTCGATCCGGTTGTTGTGCAGGTGCAGCTCGTTCACCAGCTCGACGATTTCGCTGCGCAGCTGCTGATAGGCGGTTTCTTCCTTGGCGGTGAAACTGTCGTCTTCGTTCAGCGTGGCCGACATCCGCAGATCCTGCATCTCGGCCAGTTCGACGTAATCACGGGCGATGCGGTCCAGCGTTTCCAGCACGCGCGGCTTCAGCGCGGCCTCCATCGCGGCCAGCGACATGTTCGCCTGCTCGTCGTCATCCTCGTCATCGTCGTCGTCCGAACGGATCGGGTTGCCGTCGGCGTCCAGCTCGGGCTCGTCGCTTTTGCTGGCCGCGGCGCTGTTGGTGGCAGAGCTGTCAACACTCAGCCCGTCGACGACCGGATCCTCGTCCTCGTCATCCTCCATCGAGCGGCCGAAGGTGGTTTCAAGGTCGATCACATCGCGCAGCAGGATGTCTTCGTTCAGCAGTTCGTCGCGCCAGATGGTGATGGCCTGAAAAGTCAGCGGGCTTTCGCAGAGGCCCGCGATCATGGTGTTGCGGCCGGCCTCGATGCGCTTGGCGATGGCGATCTCGCCTTCGCGCGACAGCAGCTCGACGCTGCCCATTTCGCGCAGATACATGCGCACGGGGTCGTCGGTGCGGTCAAGTTTTTCGGTCTCGGTGGTGGAAACCGCCACCTCGCGCGAGGTCGAGGCCTGGGCCACCTGGGTGCCGGATTTCTGGTCGTCGTCCTCGGCCTCGTCCTCTTCGATGATGTTGATGCCCATCTCGCTGAGCATCGACATCACGTCCTCGATCTGTTCCGAGCTGACCTGATCGGGGGGCAGAACCTGGTTGAGCTGCTCATAGGTGATGAACCCACGTTCGCGCGCCTCGGCGATCATCTTCTTGACCGCGGTCTGGCTCATGTCCAGCGAGATCTCCTGATCCTGATCGTCCTGTTGCTTGCTGTCGTCGGTATCTTTGGCGGCCATTCTCTGCTCCTTGCGGCGGGGTGCTGATTCGTCCCACTCCGGAAACGAATCAATAGCGCGAATCACGCGGATGCACACCCGTGTAGCGGTGATTCTTTCATCATTTCTGCTATCGGCGTCACGGTCATCGTTGCCCCGGCTTGCCAAAACCGATCTTGGTCAGCAGCGCGTCAAAGGCGTTTCGCTCGTCCCGGCTGAGACGGGCGCCGTTGGGGGCGAGGTCGTATTCTCCCTTGTCTTCGGTGTCACCGCGACCGGCACGGTGGCGCGCCTCGGCCACCTGGCCCAGGCGCCATGTCAGGCCCTCATCGACCAGCCCCTGCATGTCATGCACCGCCTCTTCGATCTCTCGCGCGGCGCCGCGTTCGGCATCCAGCTTGGCCAATTCCTCGGCCAGGCACATCACGGCCTTTTCGGTATTGGCGGGATCCTGCATCGGGGGCGCAATCCGCACATGGCTAAGCGACATCAGCTTTTCAAGGGGGGCCGGGCCCAGTGTGGCGTCGATGGCCTGTCTCAGCCGCTCGGGGTCGGTCTCGCCGACATGGGTCAGCAGAGCGGTTTGAATGCGCCGATGATCGGGCGTGAGGCATTCCATGCGCTCGAGCTCGCCCAGGAAATCCTCCATCAGCGCCGGATGGGTGATCAACGTCGCCAGGATCACCGCCTCGCGCAATTCCTGGGTAAAGGCTTCGTTCGCGGCCACAAGGGCCGAATGCTTGGTCGAGGGCATTGCTCTCGCGGGGTCGGCCTTTGCGCCTCGCCGCCCCGGGCGCGTCCCGGGCTTGCGCTGTCCGAACAGTTCCCACCGCAGTTGCTTGATTTCGTCGGCGTAGTGGCCGCGGATCGAGGCATCGCTGATCCGTTTCAGCGCGGCGCGCAGATCCTTGTCGAGTGCGGCCTTGCGTTCGGGGCTGTCGAACACGCGGCCTTCGGTTTCCCGCTGCCACAGCAGGCGCACCATCGGTTGGGCGGCGTCCAACAGTTTCTGCATCGCCCCTGCCCCGCCGGCGCGGATCACATCATCGGGGTCTTGGCCCGCGGGCATGATGGCAAAACGCAGGCTTTGCCCGGCCTCCAGCAGCGGCAGCGCAAGGTCCATCGCGCGCATCGCGGCGTTGGTCCCGGCCTTGTCGCCGTCCAGCGCCACGATCGGTTCGGGCGCGACGCGCCACAGCATGTGCAGGTGGTGGTCGGTGATCGCGGTGCCCAGCCCGGCCACGGTGGCGCCAAACCCCGCCTCGGACAGGGCGATCACGTCCATATAGCCCTCGGCCACGATCAGCGGCTGACCCTTGCCGGCGGCCTCGCGCGCGGGGCCGTAATTGAACAGGGTGCGGGACTTGTCGAACAGGTCTGTTTCGGGGCTGTTGAGGTATTTGGCGTTGTCGTTGGGGTCCATCGCGCGGCCGCCAAAGGCGATGGCGCGCCCGCGCGGGTCGCGGATGGGGAACATGATCCGGTCGCGGAACACGTCATAGGGGTTGCGGCCCTTATCGGACGGTTTCGCCAGCCCGGCGGCCAGGATCAGGTCGGGCGCGACGCCCTTGCCGGTCAGGTGATCCCACAGGTTTTGCCAGCCCGGCGGCGCAAAACCGATTTCCCAGCGATCAAGTGCGGCATCCGACAGGCCCCGGCGTTGCAGATAGGCGCGCGCCTCGGCCCCGGCGGCGGTTTTCAGTTGCAGGCGAAAGAATTTGACCGCCTGTTCCGTCACCTCGATCAGCTGGCTGCGGCGGTCGGCCTTTTCGGCGGCACGCGGGTCGCGCGCGGGCATCTGCATCCCGGCCTCGCCGGCCAGGATCTCGATCGCCTCCATGAACTCGACGTTCTCGGTCTCGCGGACAAAGCTGATCGCGTCGCCCTTGGCGTGGCAGCCAAAGCAATAGTAATAGCCCTTGCGGTCATCGACGTGAAAGCTGGCGGTCTTTTCCTGGTGAAAGGGGCACGGCGCCCACATGTCGCCCTTGCCGGGGTTCGACTTGCGCTGATCCCACATGACCTTGCGGCCCACGACCTGAGACAGGGACGTGCGCGTACGCAGTTCATCAAGGAATCCGGGGGGCAGGCTCATGCCGCATTATATCGGTGCAGCGGCCGCCAAAGTCCAGTGGATCGGCGGCCGCGGCGGGTGCTAAAGCCCCTTGGCGCGATAGCTGCTGGCAACCCGGCTGATGCCCACGATATAGGCCGCCGTGCGCAGGTCGGGCACGTCATCACGGCCATGCCAGACCTCGCGCATCGACTGATAGGCGGTGCGCATCGTGTCATCCAGACCCGAGCGCACCAGCTCCAGCTCGTCGGCGCCGCGCAGGTATTTCTCTTTGAAATGCGGGGTCAGGGACCAGGCATCGTTCAGGTAGCGGTCAAGCCGTTCCAGCTCGTCCACAAGCAGTTGGTGGCGCGCCTCTTCCTGGCGTCGCTGCATGCGGCCGAAACGAATGTGGCTGAGGTTCTTGACCCATTCGAAATACGACACGGTCACGCCGCCCGCATTGGCGTAGAGGTCGGGGATGATCACCGTGCCCCGTTTGCGCAGCACCTGGTCGGCGCCATAGGTGATCGGGCCGTTGGCGGCCTCGATGATCAGCTGCGCCCTGATGCCGTCGACATTGTCCAGGTTGATCACGCCCTCGATCGCAGCGGGGATCAGGATGTCGCACTCCATATGAAACAGCGACGCGCCATCGGCGATGAACTCGCCCGCGGGGCAGCCCGAGATACCGCCATGCTGGCGGATCCATTGCGACACCATGTCGACATCCAAACCGTCAGGATTGATCAACCCGCCGTCATGTTCGATCACCGCGATGATGCGGGCGCCATCCTCTTGCGACAGGAACTTGGCAGCGTGATAGCCGACATTGCCCAGCCCCTGCACGATGACGGTTTTACCGTCCAGCGTTCCGGTCAGGCCGGCGATCGCCTTGTCCTCGGGGTGGCGGAAGAATTCGCGCAGGGCGTATTGGACGCCGCGGCCGGTGGCCTCGACCCGGCCCTGGATGCCGCCGGCATTGGCGGGCTTGCCGGTGACACAGGCATTGGCGTTGATATCGGTGGTGTTCATGCGTTTGTACTGATCGGCGATCCAGGCCATTTCGCGCTCGCCCGTGCCCATGTCGGGGGCGGGCACGTTCTGGCTGGGATTGATCAGGTCGCGCTTGGCCAGCTCATAGGCGAAACGGCGGGTGATCTGTTCCAGCTCATGCTCTTCCCAGGCGCGGGGATCGATGCAGAGGCCGCCCTTTGACCCGCCAAAGGGCGCCTCGACCAGCGCGCATTTATAGGTCATCAGCGCGGCCAGGGCCTCGACCTCGTCCTGGTTGACGGCGGTGGCGTAGCGGATGCCGCCCTTGACCGGTTCCATATGTTCGGAATGAACCGATCGGTAGCCGGTGAAGGTGAAGATTTGACCGCGCAACCGCACCCCGAAGCGCACGGTATAGGTGGCGTTGCAGACCCTGATCTTTTCCTCCAGCCCCGGCGGCAGGCGCATCAGCGCCACGGCGTGGTTGAACATCAGGTCGACGGATTCCCGGAAACTGGGCTCTTTATGTACTGCCACGATCATCTCTCCCTAATCTGGTGAACACAGACTCACCCGATGAGCCTAACCAAAAAACGTTAATGTCTAAGCCTTTTCGTAGCTGGCTTTGCGGCCCAACTGTTTCCGCCAGGGCGTCAATGGCCGCCGATCCCCCTCGCTGATGCCACCCCGAAAGCATCGGCGCAGTTTCTGCACTGGCGCGCCCCAATTTGGTCACATGTTCCATGAATATCATGCGGAGCAGGCCAAGTGTCTGTTGTGGGGTTGTCGCCACCAGTTACCGAGGAACAGCGAAATGTCTGGAAAATTCGAACGCAAACTCATTTCCGCAAGGAATATGCGACGGCAAATCGACGCCTTCAGGCAAGACGAAGGCGGTTCGATCCTGCTGTTCGCCCTGTGCATGCTCATCCTGATGTTGTGGGGTGGCGGCATGGCGGTGGACATGATGCGCCTTGAGTCGCAGCGCACCCACCTGCAAAACACATTGGACCGCGCCGTTCTGGCCGCGGCCGACCTGACCCAGGACGAAGACGCCAAGGCGGTCGTGACCGACTATTTCGACAAGGCGGGCCTGTCGGGCTATCTGACCGACGTATCCGTCACCACACCGAACGTCAGCGGCAGCGCTAAATCCCTGTCCTATCGCAAGGTGACGGCCTCGGCGACGATCCCGGTCAACAGCTTCTTCATGGACATGCTGGGCTATGACACCCTCTTCGCCGCCGCGGGTGGCGCGGCCGAACAGGGTATCGAGAAACTGGAAATCTCGCTGGTCGTGGACGTGTCGGGCTCGATGGGCGATCCGTCGACCGCATCCGGCAAGACCAAGCTCTTTGACCTGCAAGAGGCGGCCAAGCAGTTTGGCTTCCACATGCTGTGCAACCCCCACGCCCCGGTCAGCAGCAGCGGTAACTGCAACGTCGAACAAGGCACCGTGTCGATCTCGCTGGTGCCCTACGCCGAGCAGGTGACCGTGCATAACGACGTGTTCGATGCCGTGAACGAGGCAGAAAACTCGCGTTATGACATCAGCCGCGAACACCGCTATTCGGCCTGTGCCACCTTCGATTCCGAAGACTTCGGCACCGCCGTGCTGTCGGTTTCGGACGACATCAAACGCACCGGCCACTTCGACCCGTGGAACAATGCCGACGAGCCTGTCGAAGATCTGGTCTGCAAGACCGACGACTGGCGCATCGTGCGCCCGATGGTCGCGCACCATTCTGACCTGAACCACCTGATCAACAACCTGCGTGCAGGCGGCAACACCTCGATCGACCTGGGCATGAAATGGGGCGCCGGCCTGCTGGACCCCGACCTGCGCCCGGCTATGCAGCTGATCGCTGACCCGGCGCGCGCTGGCGGCGCGGTCTCGGTCGACCCCGAATTCACCGACCGGCCCTACAACTATGAAACGCCCGGCTCGATGAAGATCGTCGTGCTGATGACCGATGGTGCCAACACCACCCAGCACCAGCTGAAACAAAACTATCGCTACGGCGACTCGCCGGTGTGGCGCTATGTCGACAACTCGAACAAGTCGTCCTACTCGATCTACAACGCCGAAATTGACAAGTATTACTACACCGGCGACGGCGAATGGTATGACGATGCCTATGGCAAGGGCACCGAATACAGCGTTGTCACCGTGACCTGCACGGGCAACTGGTGGCGCGGACGCACCTGCAAAGAGACCACCAGCTCGGGCACCGTCACCAACGGCAGTATCGCGGTGCAAATGACCTACCCCGAGGTCTGGGAAACCTTCCCGATCGACTGGTACACCGGCTGGAGCTGGCTGGAAGATCCGCTGGATTATGTCTATCGCACCGAAAAGGACGAGCGCCTGCTGAACGTCTGCGCCGCGGCCAAGCGTGAGGGTGTGCATATCTACACCATCGGCTTCGAGACCACCTCGGCCACCAACACCCTGCTGGCCCAATGCGCCAGCACGCCGGGCCACCACTTCTCGTCTGACGGGGTGGATATCTATCAGACCTTTGCCGTGATCGCGAGCTCGATCAACAAACTGAGGCTGACCCAATGATGGACGCAAAACATATCCTGCGAAAGGTGTGCGCACCTTTCCGGCGGCTTGTCCGCAACCGGGAAGGGTCTGCCACAGTAGAGTTCGTCGTCTTCGTGCCGGTGTTTGTGTTCATGTTCGTCAGCTCGTTCGAGGTGGCCGTGATCAACATCCGCCAGGGCATGCTGGACCAGGCGCTGGACAAGACGGTACGAGAGTTGCGGCTGGGCACCTGGCCCAACCCGACCCCCGCCATCATCAAGGCCGACCTGTGCGGCCGCACCGCGGGCATCATCGCCAATTGCGAAAGCCAGCTGATGCTGGAGCTGACCCCGGTTCCGCGCGACAGCTGGACCGTTCCCGCCGCCGGCGCCAACTGCGTTGATCGTGGCAGCACCGTCGAACCGACCGTCTCGTTCAATCAGGGCGGCGAGAACGAGATGATGATCGTGCGGGCCTGCCTGCTGATCGACCCGTTCTTCCCCGGCACCAAGCTGGCCTTGATGCTGGAAGAGAACGAGGGCGACGGCATCGCGCTGATCGCAACCTCGGGCTTCGTCAACGAGCCCATTCTGGGAGAACTGTAAGCCATGTGGACCGGAATCAAATATGAGCTGACGAGGTTTTGGCGCGAAGAAGACGCGAGCATGATCGCCGAGGGCGTGATGACCCTGCCGATCCTGGCCTGGTGGTATGTCGGCAGCTTGACCTTCTTTCAGGCCTACGAGGCCAAGAACGTCAACATCAAGGCCGCCTACACGATCAGCGACATGCTGAGCCGCGAGGACAAGTTTGTCGACGACAGCTATATGGATGGCCTCTACAAGGTCTTCAAATACCTCACCGACGACGAGGGTTTCGACCAGGCCATTCGCGTAACTCAGGTTTATTGCTCGAAGAACTGCAACACCAGCGGCGACAGCCGTGAACTGAGCGTGGATTGGTCCTATGGCACCACGGGCCGCGCCGTCGTCACGGCCGAGGGCGTAATGTCCTTTAACAAGTATGTGCCGATCATGACCCTGGGCGACCGTGCGGTCATCGTCGAGACCTGGTCCAGCTACTCGCCGCCGTTCAACGTGGGCCTCAGCGACGAGGATTTTCAGAATATCGTCGTCACCCGCCCGCGTTTCGTGCCGACCATCTGCTATCTGGGCGTCAACTGCGAAGACCTCGGTCTGGTCAACACGATGTAATAACTAGCCACCCGCGCGCAGCATGGCCTCGATCGTTTCGGCCAGCGCGCGGGTCTGCGCCGGGGCGGTCACGCCGCCAACCCCTACCCTGTTCCCCAGCCGCCACCACATCCCCGGAGCCCAGCGCCGGGGCATCGGCTGTTTGAGAACCAGAACAAACCCGTTCGACGGCTTGGCGGCAAATGTGCCGCGGCTGACCTTGTCGATCTGGTTCAGCGCCGCGATCACATTGCCGTCGCCATCACGCAGCCCGTCTTCGGTCAGCTCGATCCGGCCGGCGGTGGCGCGGCGCATGAATTCGCCCATCATCACACAGACCAGCCCAAAGACGATCAGGAACATCTGCCAGCCTGGCGCGGCATGACCCCGCCCCAGCCCGACGGCCAGCAGCAAACCGCCCAGCAGCATCAGGCAACCCACGCCGAACCAGCGGCGCATGGGCGAAACGGACAGGGTGGCAATCGGGGTGTCGCTCATCAGAGTCTCCTGCAATTCAGACCCGTTTAGCAGAGATCTCAGCCGCCGCCCACGTGAAAGCGATGCTGCTGATCCGATGGGATCGGCAGGCGGATCCAGATCGGCATGTGGTCCGAGAGATCATGCTCGAACCGGGGATAATCGGGGCTGCCATCGGGGGATTTTCCCGGTCCGGCATCAACGAAGAGAGCAGAAAAATCGAACATTCCAAAGTCGAACTGATCCGGGCCCAGCGTTCCGGCCAGATCGTTATGACGCCCGCGCGGCAGCCGCGTGTCCTCGGCCACCCATGCGATATGGTCGAATGTTTCGTCCTTGCGGGCGTTGGTTTGATAACCCCGGTCAAGGAAAGGGAAATTCACCTTGGCGTCCAGCCCCCTCTCGGCGTTCAGATCGGTGACATAGGTCTCGATTCCGCGCTTGCGCTTGTCGATGCTGGACTCGAAATCGAGGTTCAGGTCGGCCAGCAGCAGGTAGATCTTGCCCCGTTCGACCACCGTTTTCGGGCTGTCCAGCAATAACCATTCCAACAATGCAAAGAATTCCTGTGATCTTTCGCGCTTGCTTTCGCCCGACACCAGATGCGCGTTGACGCAATAGATCTCATAGGCCCCGCCGGGGCCGTCGATGATGAATTCGGCCACATGCGGCGCGCGGATGAATTGCACAAAAGACTTGATCCGCGCCCCCGCCAGCCGCGTCGTGCCCGAGATCCACTGGATCGCCTTTTCCAGAAAGCCGGGGTCGTCTTGCGGCGGCAGTTCCTTGGCGATCGAGGCGGCCATGGCGGCATTCACGCGATCCACCACCGCCGAGCGGTCATAGGACAGATCCGACGCCATCTCGCCCCGCCGCACCCGCGCGGTGTTGTAGAGAAAGGCAAAGCGTTCCGACATGCCGTCATAGCCCGGCACCCGGCCCGTGACGTCGGAATAGAGGATCTCATACACCCCGCCGCCGGCGTTCAACCGGTCGCGCAGCGCCTCGATCGAGGCGGTGTCGGCCTGCACCTCCTGGATCGCCACCAGGTCGCAGGCCGCGCAGAGCCGTTCGATCATGGCAAAGGCGCCGGCGCTTTTCTTGGGGCCGTCCTGATCTGCCAGCGCGCCGAACTTGCGGATGTTCCACGACGCGATCACCACCGACCCGGCGCGGCGTTCGGGCATGCCATAACCGGCAGGGTTGGCATCAAGATGGGCGTTGATCTGCTGCCATTCGGCGGGCGAAAACTGTTGGGCCACGGGATATTCCTGCTCAAGACAGGCCCAGCATGCCCCAAGCGGCGATTCCCGAAAAGGTTGTGTGCGTCAGGCGGCGACGGCCTTGCGCACCATGTTCCAATAGATCCGCTCTACCCGATCGCGGCTCAGGCGGCCATCGTCGCGATACCAGGTCGTCACGCCGGTCAGCATGGCGATCACTGCCAGCGTGGCCAATTTCGTGTCGGGCAAGGTGAACTCGCCCGCCTCTTTCCCGGCGCGCAGGATGTCTTCCAGCGTGGTTTCATAGGTTTTGCGCAGCCCCTCGATCACCGCGAAATTGTCGGGTTCAAGGTTGCGCAGTTCCATATAGGCGATGAACACCGCGTCGGGCCGGTCAAGGTGATACGAGATGTGGAACCGGCAAAAGGCCTCTAGCCGATCCGTGGCGGTGTCGCCTTTCGGGGTCTCTTCCCAGGCGGCAAGCAGCTCATCCAGATGGGTCTTCATCAGGTCGAACAGCAGGCTTTGCTTGTCGGCGGTGTAATTATACAGCGCCCCGGCCTGCACCCCGACCTCGGCCGCGATCTGGCGCATCGAGACGGCCGCAAAGCCATGGCGCGCAAACAGCTTTTCCGCCGCGCGCTGAACCGCCGGGCCAGTGATCTCGGAATGCGAACCAGTCTTTCGTGCCATGCCCCCAGACTATATGAACGTGCGTTCAGTTCAATCCCCCGCGCAGCGCTTGCCGAGGATTGCGCCCGGGTCTAGGGTGCGGCCATGCAAAAGGGGAACATGATGCGCGCGGCCGGGTTGGTTTTGATAGTTGCGATGCTGGCGGGCTGTGCCGATTTTCCGCAGGTCGATGCCGCCATGCGCGATACCGGCACCACCGGCCCCTACCCCGAATTGATCCCGATCGAGCATGTCATGGGCGACCTGCACGACCCCCGGCTTGACGAGGACTCGGGCAGCGATCTGCAGCGGCGCGCGGCCGGGCTGCGGGCGCGGGCGGCGGCACTGCGCAAGATCAGCCCGGAATAAGCGCCGCGACACGTTGCAAGCTTGCGCATGACAGGGTAACAGACGCGCGGAATTCTGTTGATCTGGAGCCCTCCATGACCACCCCTCTGCGCCTTGGCATTGCCGGGCTTGGCACTGTCGGCATCGGCGTCGTGAAAATCATTCAGGCCCATGGCGATCTGCTGGCCGCCCGTTCGGGCCGCCCCGTGGTGATCACGGCGGTCTCGGCGCGGTCGCGCGACAAGGATCGCGGCGCCGATCTGTCGGCCTATGCGTGGGAGGACGACCCCGTCGCCCTGGCCACCCGCGATGATGTGGACGTGTTCGTCGAGCTGATGGGCGGCGCCGAGGGCCCCGCCAAAGACGCCACCCAGGCCGCCATCGCCGCCGGCAAGGATGTGGTCACCGCCAACAAGGCGATGCTGGCGCTGCACGGGCAGGACCTGGCCGAACAGGCCGAGGCCGCCGATGTGGTCATCCGGTTCGAGGCCGCCGTCGCTGGCGGCATCCCGGTGGTCAAGGCCCTGACCGAAGGCCTGGCCGGCAATGCCATCCGCCGCGTGATGGGCGTGATGAATGGCACCTGCAACTATATCCTGACCCGGATGGAAAGCTCGGGCCTGCCTTATGCGGACGTTTTTGAGGAGGCCAATCAGCTGGGCTATCTCGAGGCCGACCCCACGCTGGACGTGGGCGGGATCGACGCCGGGCACAAGCTGTCGCTGCTGGCCTCGGTGGCCTTTGGCACCCGCGTGGCCTTTGACGCGGTCGAGCTGGAGGGGATCGAGCGGATCTCGATCCAGGATATCCGCCACGCCGCCGACATGGGCTTTAAGATCAAGCTGCTGGGCGTGGCCCAGATGACCGGGCGCGGCCTGGAACAGCGCATGTCGCCCTGCCTGGTGCCCGACACCAGCCCGCTGGGCCAGCTGGACGGCGGCACCAACATGGTCGTTCTCGAAGGTGACAGCGTCGGCCAAATCGTGCTGCGCGGCGCCGGAGCCGGCGAAGGCCCGACCGCCAGCGCGGTGATGTCCGATGTGATCGACATTGCCCGAGGCATCCGCGTGCCCACCTTTGGCGTGCCCGCCGCGCAACTGGAACCCGCGCCCCCCGCCAAGGCCGCCGTGCCCGCGCCCTATTACCTGCGGATGCGCCTGTTCGACAAACCCGGCGCTCTGGCCAAGGTCGCCGCCGCCCTGGGCGAGGCCGGGATCTCGATCGACCGGATGCGCCAGTATGGCCACTCGAACGAGACCGCCCCCGTGCTGATCGTCACCCATAAAACCACGCGCGACGCGCTGGATCATGCCATGGCCGGCTTTGCCGCCACCGGCGTGGTCGAGGGCGAACCCGTGGCCATCCGCATCGAAGAGGTCTGAGCCTCGCCGCCTTGTGTCACCGGCCCGACACGGGCTAGGAATACTTAACGATTTATCAAACCGACCCAGACAGGATTTTCCCATGCCCGATACCGCCGCCTTTAACGACCGCATGCTTTCGCTGGGTCTGGCCCGTGTTTCCGAGGCGGCCGCGATGGCCTCGGCCAAGCTGGTGGGCCGCGGTGACGAGAAAGCCGCCGACCAGGCCGCCGTCAACGCCATGCGCGACCAGCTGAACCTGCTGGATATCTCGGGCGTCGTCGTCATCGGCGAGGGCGAGCGCGACGAGGCGCCGATGCTCTATATCGGCGAAGAGGTCGGCACCGGTTACGGCCCCGCGGTCGATATCGCGCTGGACCCGCTGGAAGGCACCACCCTGACCGCCAAGGACATGCCGAACGCGCTGACCGTCATCGCGATGGCGCCGCGCGGCACCCTGCTGCACGCGCCCGACACCTATATGGAAAAGCTGGCCATCGGGCCGGGCTATCCCACCGATGTGGTCAGCCTGGACATGAGCCCCTCTGAGCGCGTGCGCGCCCTGGCCAAGGCCCGCGGCTGTGACGACAGCGACATCACCGTCTGCGTGCTGGAACGTCCGCGCCACGAAGACATGATCGCCGAGATCCGCGAAACCGGCGCCGCGATCCGCCTGATCACCGATGGCGACGTGGCCGGCGTGATCCACTGCGCCGAGGCCGACATCACCGGCATCGACATGTATATGGGCACCGGCGGCGCGCCCGAGGGCGTGCTGGCGGCCTCGGCCCTGAAATGCATGGGCGGCCAGATGTGGGGCAAGCTGGTCTTCCGCAACGAAGACGAGGTCGCCCGCGCCCGCCGCGCCGGCATCCAGGATCTCGACAAGGTCTATGCCCGCGACGAGCTGGTCACCCAGGACGTGATCTTTGCCGCCACCGGCGTGACCGACGGCTCGGTCGTGCGCGGCATCAAGCGCGAGCCCGGCTATCTGACCACCGAAACCATCCTGATGCGTTCGAAAACCGGATCGGTGCGGCGCATGGTCTACCGCAACCCGGTGAAGTGACGGCCAAACCCGCCTTTCTGGGGGTCGAGGCTTCGGCCACGGGGCGGCGCTGGGTCGGCCCCGATGCCGAACAGGACCGCCAGGCCGAGGCCATGGCCCAGATCACCCGCCTGCCCGCCCCGGTCTGCCGGGTGCTGGCACAGCGTGGCGTCGCGCCCGACGCGGCCGAGGCCTATCTGGCCCCTGCCCTGCGCGACCTGCTGCCCGACCCGCTGACCCTGCGCGACATGGGCAAGGCGGCGGAACGGTTCGTGGCCGCGCTCAAGGCCCGCGAACGCATCGCCGTCTTTGCCGATTACGATGTCGATGGCGGCGCCTCGGCGGCGCTGATCCTGACCTGGCTGCGCGAGATGGGCCACCGCGCAACCCTCTACATTCCCGACCGCATCGACGAGGGCTATGGCCCCAACGTGCCCGCCATGCAGGCGCTGGCGCGCGATCACGACCTGATCATCTGTGTCGATTGCGGCACGCTAAGCCACGAGCCCATCGCCGCCGCCGAAGGCGCCGACGTGGTGGTGCTGGATCACCACCTGGGCGCCGAAACCCTGCCGCCCGCGCTGGCAGTCGTGAACCCCAACCGTCAGGACGAAAGCGGCGATCTGGGCCATCTCTGCGCGGCGGGCGTGGTATTCCTGATGCTGGTCGAGGCCGGGCGGCAGCTGCGTGCCGACGGCACGACCGGGCCGAATATGCTGGGCTATCTCGACCTTGTGGCGCTGGCCACCGTGGCCGACGTGGCGCCTCTGATCGGAGTAAACCGCGCGCTGGTGCGCCAGGGGCTGACGGTGATGGCACGTCGCGCGCGACCGGGGCTGGTGGCGCTGGCGGATGTGGCACGAATGGACACCGCGCCCACGCCCTATCACCTGGGGTTTCTGCTGGGGCCGCGCGTCAACGCGGGCGGGCGGATCGGCCAGGCCGATCTGGGTGCGCGGCTGCTGTCCACCGCCGACCCGCACGAGGCCGCTGCGCTGGCCGAACGGCTGGACCAGCTCAACACCGAACGCCGCGAGATCGAAAACGCCGTGCGCGACGCCGCCCTGGCCCAGGCCGAGGCACGCGGGCTTGATGCGCCGCTGGTCTGGGCGGCGGGCGAAGGCTGGCATCCGGGCGTCGTGGGCATCGTCGCCAGCCGCCTGAAAGAGGCCACCAACCGTCCCGCCGTGGTCATCGGGCTGGACGGGGACGAGGGCAAAGGCTCGGGCCGGTCGATCTCGGGCGTCGATCTGGGCGCATCGGTGCATCGGCTGACAGCCGAGGGGTTGTTGCTCAAGGGCGGCGGGCATCGCATGGCGGCCGGCCTGACCGTGGCGCGCGATCAGCTGGAACCGGCGATGGCGCGGCTGGCCGAACTGTTGGAAAAACAGGGCGCGGGCGACGCGGGCCCGGCGGATCTGCGCCTGTCGGGGATGCTGATGCCGGGGGCCGCCACGATCGAGCTGATCGAACAGATCGAGGCCGCCGGACCCTTTGGCGCCAGCGCCCCCGCCCCGCGCTTTGCCTTTGCCGACATGCAGATCGGCTTTGCCAAGCAAGTCGGTGAAACCCATCTGAAAATCGCCTTTGGCGACGGGATGGGGCCGCGGCTGGATGCGATTGCCTTTGGCGCCTTCGACAGCGGGCTGGGACCGATGCTGATGGGCCATGGCGGCGCACGATTCCACCTGGCCGGGCGGCTGGAAATCAACAGCTGGGGCGGCCGGCAGCGGGTGCAACTGCGGCTGGAAGACGCCGCGCCCGCCCAGTGACCAACCCCCGCGAATTTTTCCCAGAATCCTCTTGCGCTGCTGCGGCAATTTCCCTAATTACCGCGTCACGCCTTGATATGGCCCGTTCGTCTATCGGTTAGGACGCCAGGTTTTCAACCTGGAAAGAGGGGTTCGATTCCCCTACGGGCTGCCACCTTTCACAAGGTTTTCCGGGCATAGGATGTGGCCCGTTCGTCTATCGGTTAGGACGCCAGGTTTTCAACCTGGAAAGAGGGGTTCGATTCCCCTACGGGCTGCCACTCCCCTGTATTACCCCAAAGTACCCCAGCCGGCCGTCGCCTGTTCCTGCCCATTTGCCATGCTCAGCCGCGCGCGACCGGCACGTTTCGACGCGTAAAGCGCCATATCGGCGTCATGCAGCAGTTGCTCGGGTTCCGGGTGGTCGTAATCCGACGACAGGGCCGCGCCGATGCTGGCCGAGATGCGGCACAGGTTTCCCTCGAACGGGATCGGTTCCTGGAGCCTTTCGATGATCCGTTGGGCGATGGCGCGCATTCTGGCCATGGTCATCGGCCCGTCGAGCAGCAGCACGAATTCGTCGCCCCCAAGCCGGATAACCGTATCGCTCGCGCGCGTTTCCTGCTGCAGGATCTGCGCCGCCTGTTGCAGCACGTGATCGCCGGCCGCGTGGCCATGGGTGTCGTTCACCTCTTTGAAATAATCCAGGTCGACATGCATCACGCCAAAGGCGGCGGGCTGTTCCAGCAGCCGCGCCATGACCGGCTGCAGCGCGCGGCGGTTTTTCAGCCCGGTCAGCGTGTCGGTATAGGCCTGTTCCTCTGCCGCGATCCGGGCCAGTTGCAGGCGCTGCGTCAGGCGGCGGGTTTCGGCCTCGACCGCGGTTTTCGCCTCGACCAGATAGAGCATCTCGACCGCCAGGTCGGTTGCGGCAAAGTCACCCAGCGTCAGCCCGAACTGCGCCACGGCGTCGACCACCGAGATGCCGAAAGACAGGTTGATCAGCACGCCCCGCCCCTTGCCCAGCCCGATCGCCAGCCCCTTGAGCGCTGTGCCCGACGTGCCGCGAAAGGCCAGTTGCACCCGCATCGTGGCCCCGTCGCCCAGCCGCCAGATCGGACCCGCATCGCGCGGGCGGCGCAGGTCGAACAGATCGTCGAACTCGCCCCCCGGCATCTCGATCCCGGGGCGCAGCTTTTGCAATGTCGGCCCGACCTGGCGGATCATGCCATCAGGCGTCAACCACAGATGCAGCGGCATCAGCCGCGCCACGGCATCGGGGTGCAGAATCAGGCGATCAGGCATTGGCAGCCCCCGTCTTGCGGGCCAGATCGAACTGGCGGCCTTCGGCATAGGCGCCATCCAGCAGCTCGATCCGGACATAGGGGCGATAGCCGTATTCGACATCCAGGACCACCAGCGCGCCGTAGTCATCGGCCATGGCCCGCAGGATGCCGCTCATCAGGTTGCAGGCGCCCGGAAAGCGCCAGTTGCAGACCAACCGAAAGCACGATGCGCCATCTTCGCGCACCTCAAGCTCGGGCAGTTCGAGGTCGGGCACGGCAAGTCGGGCGCGGCCGGGCAGATCCTCGAGTGAATGCAGGAATTCAAGAAAATCCTCACCCCCGAACCGTAGCAGGCGGCGCGTGGCCTCGAGCCGGGGATTGGCGACAAGATAGGTTCCCAGATCCTCAAGCAGCACATCCAGCGGCTTGGACAGCCGCTCGGACAGGCATTCCAGCATGTTTGTGGTCACCACATCGTCATAGCGCAGCATCGCCTCAAACCCGTCGGGCGACACCTCGGCCGCCTCGGCGACCTGCTGCCAGGCCTGCGCGCCATAGGTATCCTGCACAAAACACTGGATGGACCTGTTGATCAGACCGTGCATCCCAAACCTCGAAACCGTACTGGATCAGCCTAGGGACGAGGCGTTAACAAATGTTAAAGATCAGCGGCCAAAGAACAGATCCGTCCCATCAAGGCGCAGCATTCGGGCCGGAACCGGGGCCAGCTCGAACTGACCTTCGAACAACAGGTCCAGCGCATCCGGGTTTTTGATGGAGTTGTGGCCATGTGTGTCGAAACCGCCCGCGCCATTGGGATAAAGCGCCCGAACCAACAGTTCGCCGGGCCTGCCGATATAGGCCAACACGATCTCGTCGCCCTCATGCGTATCCGTCAGATCAAGGAAGATCGCCAGACAGCCCGGATTGCCGGCAGGCGTGGGCTTGGCGCAGCTTTCGACGATGTTATTCACATCCCATCGGTTCAGCGTCAGCAGGGCCTCGTCCGGCAGGCTGAGACCCTCGGGCAGAACAGGGATCAGCTCGTGCAGGGCCAGGGCGGCCTTTTCGTTCTTCGGCTGGGCCTCGGCATCGTGAAAGGCGTATTTGTTGTCGGCCTCGGCCAGGGCGGTCAGGCGCTGTTTCAGCTGATCGGCATCCGAACCCTCAAGTGCAGCCAGACGATCCAGCCCGGCCTCGCCGGCGCGACCCCATTCGCGGCCGATGCTCCACAGGTCGATATCTTCGGCACTGACCTTGCCGGCCTCGTAGCGGGCGATCTGGCTGTTGGTGGCAATGCGTTCGGGGTTCATCACCGGGCTCAGCCACAGCACCGCCACCGCGACCAGCACCAGCGCCATCCAGGTATTGGCGGCACGAATCCGGGCGCCCCAGTTGCGGCGCAGCGCCACCGCCAGCGCGTAGGACAGGCCATAGCCCATGACCAGCGCCGCGCTCGTGGCCGCCAACAGCCGGGTCGGCGTCCAGCCGTATTGGGCCACGCGCATCCAGATCGCCGCGACCGCCAGCGCCCCGAGCGCCGGAATAACCAGCGCGGTCAGCTGTGTCATGGCACGCATCGCGGGTGACCGCACGGCATGGGTCTCGTCTCTATCCAGCGCCGTGGTCACCAGGGTCGCCGCGCCCATCGCCATGGCCATCAGCGTGCCCGCCGCCGAAAAGGCGCCAAAGAGCTGTGACAGGCCACGGATCGGCAATGCGATCAGAAAGACCACGCTGACCACCAGCACCACCGGCAGCAGCAGCCGCAACAGGCGCAGCACCAGGAAGGGCGACACGTAATCCGACAGCTCGTTCACCACGGCCAGGCCAAGGCCCAGGATTGCGCCAGTCAGCATGAAGGGCACCGGGTCCAGGTCGAGCAGTTGCTCGATCGCGTCGATGCCGATGAGCTGAAACAACGCGTCCGACAACATGATCACGCCCCAGACCACGCCAACGAACACCCAGGACGCCGCATAGCGCACGACGATGTTCCAGCTGTGATTGAACAGGCCGGAGTAGTCGAGCCAGCGGCCTTCGACCCGGCGGGTGATGATGAAGGGCAGCGGTATCAGCGCGATGATGGCGGAAGCGGCCAGTGCGTAGGGCGTTTGCAGAAAATCATCGAGCTGTTCAAAGCGCAGGCTGGCCCAGGTCAGCAACCCCGCAACCGCCAGCGCCTGCCATGTCGACCACAGCGCCGCCGGGCCGATGCGCAACGGGCCGATCAACGCCAGAAGCGACACGAAGAACACACCGTAATTTGCTGTAATAAACAACAAAAGCGTCAAGTTGTCCGACAACAGATCGGTCAGTATGTCGATCAGATACCACTGGCACAAACCGGCCAGCGCGCCGATCGTTGCCATGGTGATACGCCCCTCGGCGACCTTGTCGGACATGGGCCTGCTCCTTCTTGCTGCTCGTTGTCAGCAAGTTAAGGGCGCGCCCTTGGGGATTCCAGACAGGAAACCCCGCCCCGTCGCGTCACATCGCGCGGTGTCTCAGGCTGCCATGGCGAAGAGGTGCTCGGGCAGATGGCCGATATCGGGCAGGACCAGATCGGCATAGGGCCGCAGTTCGGCCTCGGTGGCCAGGCCGGTCAGCACGCCCACGGTGCGCATGCCCGCCGCGTGGCCCGCCGCCAGATCATGGCGGCTGTCGCCCACCATCAGCACCTGCGCGGGGGGCAGGCCCATATAGGCGGCGCAGGCCAGCAAGGGGCCGGGCGCGGGCTTGGCGCCATAGCCGCTGTCGCAACCGGCGATGAAATCGAACCGGTCGGTGATGCCGGTGGCGCCCAGATGCGCGCGGGCGGGGCCTTCGGCATCGTTGGTGACCACACCCAGACGCAGCCCCTGCCCGGCCAGCCGATCCAACAGCGCCGCCAGCGGCACCGCCTCTTGCATCGGCGCCTCGGCCGCGGCCACGTTCATCCGCATGATCAGCGCCGCGGGCGTTGCGCCGGGCACATGGGGCAGCAGGCATTCGGCAACCTCGTGCGGGGTGCCGGCGATTGCGGGGCTGTCGGGGGCAAAGGCGCGGGCCTCGGTGTCGAACCCGATCGCGCCGCCCAGAACCTGCGCGCGGGCCGGATCGCCGCAGGCCAGCTCTGTCAGAAACGTCACGGCCCAGGCTGTCCAGGTCGCGTTGAAATCGAAAAGCGTCCCGTCCTTGTCGAAAATGATTCCGCCGACATCATGCATTGTTGATCCTCCCCACTATTGGGTATGCGGGATGAAACGCACCGGGGTCAACGAATTCCAACCGACAGATTGACACATCCGCCGTCACGGCGGAAATTCGCCCAATGACTGCGCATTCCAAGTACCGCCTGCACCACTCGATCGGCTATCACTTGTCCCTTGCGGCCCGCCTGCAAGAACGGCGGCTGGATGGCTGGATGCGACCCATGGGCCTGACCCGCACCACTTGGTGCATCCTGCTGGCCGTGGCGAATGAGAATCTGACCCGCCCCTCCGAGATTGCCGACTTTGTCGGCATCGACCGCACCGCCACCTCGCGCGCGCTGCGCCAGATGGAGGCCGAGGGGCTGATCTCACGCAAGTCGGCCTCGACCGACCGGCGGATGACCGAAGTGTCGCTCAGCCCCAAGGCGCAGCAGCTGGTGATCGAGGGCACGCCGCTGGCCGAGGAGAACAACAGCCTGATCACCGACAGCCTGGATGAGACCGAACGGGCGGAGCTTTACCGTTTGCTGCGGAAATCGGTGGAGGGCAAAGAACGCGGCCTGACGCAGATCTGATCTAGGTCCAGTTGATCTGTGCGCCGCCCGGCAGCGCCTGCCGCGCCATCATCGGAGCCTCGTATTTCAGGCCATGCGCATCGCAGAACGCGATCACCCAGGCGTCGTCCATCGTCAGGAAATCCAGCACCGCGCCCTGAAATTCGGCCGAGGCCGCCTGGGCTGCCAGATCACCCACCGATGCACCGCTGGCGCCCAGGAACACGCCCAGCAGATCGTCCTGCCCGGCCAGCCAGGCCAGGGCCTGCAACGCGATGGTTTCCGCCTCGATCCGCTGCATTCGTTTCAACTCCGCTGTAAACGCTAAAGGGTTTGTTAAGACTTCTTGGCCATATCTGAACTGGATACGAGCACCAGAAATCAGAGGCAAGGAGTGACCTCAATGCCGGGGAGAATCCTCGTCGCAGACGATATCGCGACAAACCGCATCGTGATGAAGGTCCGGCTGAGCGAGGCGTGCTATGAGGTGCTGCAAGCCAGCGGCGGGCAGGATGCGCTGGCGGTGGCGCGGCGCGAGCGGCCCGATCTGATTCTGCTGGATATGATCATGGCCGATATGGATGGAATCGAGGTCTGCCGCCGCCTTCGCGCCGATGCCGAGACCGCCGATATCCCGATCATCATCTTCTCGGCCGATCGCAACCCGGGCCAGAAGATGCGCGCGCTACAGGCCGGCGCGGATGAGTTTCTGCCCAAGCCGCTGGATGAAACCACCCTGCTGGCGCGTGTGCGCAGCCTGCTTCGGGCGCGCGAGACCACCCAGGAACTGGCCCTGCGCGACAGCACCCGCCGGGTGCTGGGCTTTGCCGAACCGCCCGAAACCTTTGCCCGGCAGGGGCGCGTCGCCCTGGTTGCGGCGCGGCGGGAACAGGCGCTGGCCTGGAAGACCGCGCTGCGTTCACAGGTGCATGCGACGCTAGAGGTAATGACGCGCGCACAGGCCCTGGGCGATGCCGGGGCCGCGCCCGATCTGTTCGTGATCGCCGCCGATCTGGACCGGCCGGGCGATGGTCTGCGGCTGTTGACCGACCTGCGGGCCCGCGCCGCGACGCGCCACAGCGCGGTTCTGATCGTGGTGCCCGAGACCGCCCATGACACCGCCGCCATGGCGCTGGATCTGGGCGCGAATGACCTGCTGGCCACCCCGTTCGACCCGGCCGAGCTGGCGCATCGGCTAGAGGTGCAACTGCGCCGCAAGCATCAGGCTGACAGGCTGCGCGCCTCGGTCAAGGACGGGCTGCGCATGGCGGTGACCGACCCGCTGACTGGGCTGTTCAACCGCCGTTACGCGCTGCCGCATCTGCAACAGATGGGTGATCGGGCGGCGCAGACGGACCGCAGTTTCGCGGTGATGCTGCTGGATATCGACCATTTCAAGGCCGTGAATGACCGCCACGGTCATGCCGCCGGCGACACGGTGCTGGAACGGGTGGCGCGGCAGATCACCGCCAATCTGCGGCCCTCGGACCTGGTGGCGCGGATCGGGGGCGAGGAATTCCTGGTGGCCATGCCCGACACCGCGCCCGATCTCGCCCGGCGCATGGCCGAACGGCTGCGCCAGACCATCGGCACCCTGCCGATCCTGCTGCCCGAGGGGCGTGGCTCGATCACTGTGTCGGTCAGCATCGGCATGGCCATCAGCCCGACCGGGCTGGAGCGCGACGTGGATCGCCTGCTGGCGCTGGCGGACGGCGCGCTTTACCGGGCGAAATCCGAGGGTCGCAACAAGGTGCGCAGCGCCCCCAACGCCGCCTAG
The DNA here is from genome assembly GCF_025751515.1 of Actibacterium sp. XHP0104. Classification (GTDB taxonomy): domain Bacteria; phylum Pseudomonadota; class Alphaproteobacteria; order Rhodobacterales; family Rhodobacteraceae; genus Actibacterium_D. The sequence continues at coordinate 146,888 of NZ_JAOWLE010000002.1, read as the reverse complement.
TCGTCGTCGCGGTCGTGACCGTGGCGCGCACCCCGGCGCAGCATCCGTTCCAGACGTTCCGCGAATTCATGCCGGTCGTGGTCATCCATGGCGGCGATCTGGGCCAGCATCTCGGCGCGGATCTGGCGGGCATGGGCATCGACGCGGGCCTGCTGAGCCTCAAGCGCGGCCTCAAGCGCGGCCGCATCATAGGGGCGCGCGCGCAGGGCCGTCAGGATCAGCTGGAAATCACGGCGCACGGCGGCGCGGTTCTCGCGCCAGGTGTCGGCGCTCTGGCCCAGCCGGTCACGCAGATGTTCGCGCTGTTCGTGATCCAGCGCGCGCGCATAGGGGCCGCTATAGCCCAGGAAATCGACCTGCCCCGCAGCGCGTGATGGCGGGCCGCCATGTTTCAGGATCGCGCCGCCGATCAGCCCGAACACCAGCAGGTTCAGCCCCAGCGACAGCACCAGAACCACCCGCCCCCAGCGGAACTTGCCTGCCGGTTTTCCGCCTTCGCCGCTCATACGCCACCCTCCGTCAGGTATCCGTCCAGCGACGGGATCATTTCCACCAAGTCATAGCCGGCCGCATCACCCTGCCAGACCGTATCGGTCAGCCCGTCCAGCCCGGCGGGCTGGGCATAGCCGATCCAGACCCCGGCCAGCGTGGCCGTGGCCAGCCCCGCCAGGGCGGGCCAGCCGCCGATCTGGCGCATGGCGCGGGCCAGCAGCCCGCCTTCGGGGCGTATGAGCGCGGGTGCGGGGCGGGCCTGTTCGGCCTCGGCATCCGCCAGAACGCGGGCCAACAGCCCGTCCGACGGCACCGGCGCCGCGTCGCGCGCAGCGGCGAACAAGAGCTCCAGCTCGTCCGTATCGGTCATCCGTTCATCAGCCATCGTCATACCCCAACTCTTCGCGCCGCCCGGCCAAGGCCGCGGCCAGCGCCCGTTTGCCCCGGGCAGTCAGACTTTCCACCGCCTCGACGCTTATCTCAAGTATTTCGGCAATCTCGGGGTTTGCCAGCCCCTCGATATGCCGCAAAACCACGGCCTGCCGCTGTCGTTCTGGCAGCTCTGCCAGCGCCCCGTCCAGTGCCGCCAGCCGCGCCGCCTGTTGCAGCTGCGCCTCGGCGCCGGGGCTGTCATCGGCGGGCTCGGTCACGGCGTCGATATCGGCCATCCGCCCCTTGCGCAGCCGGTCGGTGCACAGGTTGGCCACCACGCGATAGAGCCAGGTCGACACCTTGGCCTCGCCCTGCCGCCACTCGGGCGCGATGCGCCACAGCCGCAACATGGCCTCTTGCGCGACGTCCTCGGCCTCGGCCGGATCGCGCAGCACCCGCGTGGCATAGGACAGAACCCGGGGCAGCAGCCGGGCCGCCAACGCACGCGCCGCCCTGTCATCGCCGTTGCCATAGAGCACCAGCAATGCCTCGTCGGAAAACTCGCTTTGCGCGTCCAGAGCCATGTTCATCGTGCCCAAAGGCCTAGCCTGTCCTGCGGGGTTTCACAATCGGCCCGCCCGTGGGGTCGGGCCGATCGCTGTTTTCGTTACTGGGCGGCGGGGCGCTTGGCGGCCTTGAATTCCTCAAGCGTCACATTGCCGTCGCCATCGGCATCGAGCCGCGAAAAGGCGCGTTCGGCATTGGGGCCGGCGGACAGTTCCTCGGCGCTGAGGGCGCCGTCACCGTCGGCATCCATCATCGCGATCATGCGCTGCGCCCGATCGGCACGGTCCTCGGGGGTCATGCGGGCATGGTCGCGCATGTGCTTCATGTGCTTGCGGCCATAATCGTCGTCATCGTCGTCATAGCCACGACCCATGCGCTCGCCGCGCTCGCATTCCATATCACCGCCCTGCATGCCCATCGGGCGGGCAGAGGCCAGTTCTTCGGCGCTCAGCACGCCATCGCCATCAGAGTCAGAGGCGGCAAAGCGGTCCTGCATCGGGGTCAGGAATTCCTCGCGGGTGATCTTGCCGTCATTGTCGGCGTCAAAGCGCTGCATCATCATGGCGCCCATCTGGCCGCCTTTGGGGCCGCTGGCCATGGCCGGCAGGGCCGTCACGGCCGCCGCGCCACCAAGGGCCAGAACCGACAGGGTGGTGAGAATCGTCTTGCGGGTCATGTCTTGTATCTCCTGTATGATCACCGGGCCGGGCTGCCCGTCTTCACAGGTATCAACGCGCCACTGCGCGGGTTCCGTCGCCGCAACCGCGAATATTTTGCGACATCGCGCCGCAATCGTCCCGCCCCCCCTGTAACAGATGGCCGGAATGTATATTATGGCCGGGTTGCGCATGGAGGGATGCGCAGAAAACGGGAAACACACATGACGACGCAAACCACCCAAGACCGGCCCGTGGGCCCCGCCCTGATGCGCGGATGGAAACGCCGCTGCCCCAGCTGCGGCTCTGGCCCGCTGCTGCGTGGCTATCTGAAAGTGCGCGAAAGCTGCCCGGTCTGCCACGAAGAGCTGCACCACCAGCGCGCCGATGACGGCCCGGCCTATATGACGATCCTGGTCGTCGGGCACCTGATGGCGCCGCTGATCCTGTGGGTGTTCACGGCCTACCGGCCCGATCCGCTGATCCTGGCGACCGTGTTCTCGGTCGGTTGCGTGGCGCTGTCGCTGTATCTGCTGCCGCGCTTCAAGGGCGCCTTTGTCGCCCTGCAATGGGCCAAGCGGATGCATGGGTTCAGCAGTGTGAGATCGTGACCGTGACCATCGACAAGACCGCCATCCGCGACGCGTCCAGCGTCATCCTGCTGCGCGATGCCGAGACCAACCCGCGTGTTCTGATGGGCCAGCGCGGGGCCAGCGCGGCGTTCATGCCCAACAAGTTCGTCTTTCCCGGCGGGGCCGTTGATCCGGCCGATGCCGCGATTCCGGTCGAGCCGCCCTTGCCCGCCGCCTGTTCGCAGCGGCTGGACATGCATGCCGATACCGGCCGCGCCCGCGCGCTGGTGGCCGGGGCGATCCGCGAGGTCTGGGAAGAAACCGGCCTGATCCTGGGCACGCCCGGCACCTGGCCCGGCGAGCCGCCGCAAGACTGGCACGACTTTGCCCAGACCGGCCACCTGCCCAGCGCCGAGGGCTTTCACTTCATCTTTCGCGCCATCACCCCGCCGGGACGCCCGCGCCGGTTTGACGCGCGGTTCTTCCTGGTCGAGGCCGATCGCGTCGTCGGCGATCTGGATGATTTCAGCCGCGCCGAGGATGAGCTGAGCCACCTGCAATGGATCCCCCTTCCCGAGGTCCGCAGCTACAACCTGCCCTTCATCACCGAGGTGGTGCTGGCCGAGGTGACCGGGCTGGTCAGCAAGGGCTTGCCGCCGCCCAGCGTGCCGTTCTTCGACAATTCGGGCGAGCGGTCGCAATTCATGCGGCTGGTTTAAGCCCGTCAGAAAAATGAGGCGGGCGCGGTTTTTCCTCTTGCGGCCCCGCGCCGCTGCCGCTAAATCACCGCTCACCCAAAGGATGCGGGCGTAGCTCAGGGGTAGAGCATAACCTTGCCAAGGTTAGGGTCGTGAGTTCGAATCTCATCGCCCGCTCCAATTTCTCCCTCACGGGAGCTTTCGAAAAACGCGGGCCTGGCCCGCGTTTTTTCGTTTTCGCCTCGCAGATCCGCCCCCGGAAATTTTTCGCGTACCCCCTCTTGCACCCCCCGGCGCGGGGCGCTAAATCACCGCTCACCCACGGACGCGGGCGTAGCTCAGGGGTAGAGCATAACCTTGCCAAGGTTAGGGTCGTGAGTTCGAATCTCATCGCCCGCTCCAATTTCACCACCATCACCGGCTTGCGGTGCCCCTTCGGGGCGCCTACACCTTTGGGACGACCTCAAGGAGATCCCATGACCGAGCAGCCCCCCAAAGACCTGCAACCCGTGATCCGCACCATCGCCATGCCCGCGGATACCAACGCCCAGGGTGATATCTTCGGCGGCTGGCTGATGTCGCAGATGGACCTTGCGGCCGGGTCGGTCGCGCTGCGCACCTCGCGCGGGCGCGCGGCGACCATCGCGGTCGATGCGATGCAGTTTCACCGCCCCGTCAAGGTCGGCGACGAGGTCACGCTTTATGCGCGGCTCTTGTCGGTCGGGCGCACCTCGATGAAGGTCGAGGTCCGGGCCTGGCGCCGGCTGGCCTCTGACGAGGTCAGCGAACAGGTCACATCCGGCATTTTCACCTTTGTCGCCATCGACGAGCACGGCAACCCGCGCCCGGTTCAGCAACAGGCCGGCTAAAAACGCCGCCGCCCTCTTGGCCGAACCGGACACGCGGCGTATAAGCCGCTGAAACCACAAGCGGAGGCCCCCATGCGGACGGCAAAGATCACGCGCAAGACGGCAGAGACCGAGATCACCGTCGAGATCAATCTCGACGGCACCGGTGCCTATGACAACCAGACCGGCGTGGGGTTCTTTGACCACATGCTGGACCAGTTGTCGCGCCACTCGCTGATCGATTTCACCATCCGCGCCAAGGGCGACTATCACATCGACGACCACCACACCGTCGAAGACACCGGCATCGCGCTGGGTCAGGCGCTGGTGCAGGCGCTGGGCGACAAGAAAGGCATCCGCCGCTATGGCAGCTGCCTGTTGCCGATGGATGACGCGCTGGTGCGCGCCGCGCTCGACCTGTCGGGCCGGCCCTATCTGGTGTGGAATGTCGATCTGCCCACTGCCAAGATCGGCACGTTTGACACCGAGCTGGTGCGCGAATTCTTCCAGGCGCTCAGCACCCATGGCGGCATCACGCTGCATGTCGACGCGCTGCACGGCATCAACAGCCACCACATCGCCGAGGCGGCCTTCAAATCCGTGGCCCGCGCCCTGCGCGACGCGGTCGAGACCGACCCGCGCAAGGCCGACGCCATCCCGTCGACCAAGGGGGCGCTGTAACCGGCATGCTGACCGCGATTGTCGATTACGAGTCAGGCAACCTGCACTCGGCGCAAAAGGCTTTTGAGCGCGTCGCCCGCGAGCTGAACGCGGGCGACGTGATCGTCACCTCGGAACCCGACACCATCCGCAAGGCCGACCGCGTGGTCCTGCCCGGCGACGGCGCCTTCCCGGCCTGCCGCAAGGAACTCTTTGACCATCGCGGCGTGTTCGAAGCCATCGAAGAGGTGGTGATCCGAAACGGCCAGCCCTTCATGGGCATCTGCATCGGCATGCAGATGCTGGCCACGCGCGGGCTGGAATATGAACCGACCCCCGGTTTCGACTGGATCGGCGGCGAGGTGGTGAAAATCACCCCCAGCGACGACACGCTGAAAGTGCCGCATATGGGCTGGAACGATCTGGTGATCGACAACCCGCACCCGGTGCTGGATGGCGTATCGACGGGCGACCACGCCTATTTCGTGCATTCCTACCACTTCAAGGTGGCCGACCCCGCCCATCTGGTCGCTCATTGCGATTACGGCGGCAAGATCACCGCCATCGTCGGCCGCGACAACATGGTCGGCGCCCAGTTCCACCCCGAGAAAAGCCAGGCCGTCGGCCTGCGCATCCTCGGCAATTTCCTGACCTGGCGCCCGTGAGCGCGCCCCGCGCGGCCCTGTCCTGGTCATCGGGCAAGGATTGCGCCTTTGCCTTGCATGAGACGCGCCGCCAGGGCCTGGCCGATGTGGTGGCCGCGCTGACCACCACCCATGACGCCACCGGCACCGTCGCCATGCACGGCACCCGCAACGAATTGCTGACCCGGCAGGTGGCCGCGATGGGGCTGGAACAGATCACCGTGCCCCTGCCCTGGCCGTGCAGCAACGCCGACTATGAGGCGCGGATGGAAACCGCCGTGGCCCAGCTGAAATCGCACGGCATCACCCATATGATCTTTGGCGATCTCTTTCTCGAAGACGTGCGCCAGTATCGCGAGGCCAAACTGGCCGGCACCGGCATCACCCCGCTCTTTCCGCTCTGGGGCCGCGACACGGCCGCTCTTGCCCGCGAGATGATCGCCCAGGGCTTTGACACCCGCATCGTCACTGTCGACCTCGCCAAGCTCGACGCCTCATTCGCGGGCCGCAAATTCGACGAAAGCTTCCTGGCCGACCTGCCCCCCGGCATCGACCCCTGCGGCGAAAACGGCGAATTCCACACCGCCGTCGTGGCCGGCCCGATCTTTGACGCCCCCATCCCGGTGCAAACCGGCGAAACCACCACCCGCGACGGTTTCGCCTATGCCGACCTCATCCCCTGCTAGGCCCGCATTGCATTCCGCGCCCCAAGATGCATAACGACGCCCAAGCAACCATCGGAGACCGACCATGATCCTCTACCCCGCCATCGACCTCAAAGACGGCAATTGCGTGCGCCTCTACAAAGGCGAAATGGATCAGGCCACGGTGTTCAACGACAACCCCGCCGCCCAGGCCAAGGCGTTCCAGGACGCGGGCTGCGAATGGCTGCACTTGGTTGACCTCAACGGCGCCTTCGCGGGCGAACCCGTCAACGCCGCCGCGGTCGAGGCGATCCTCAAAACCGTCAGCGTCCCCGCCCAGCTGGGCGGCGGCATCCGCGACATGGCCACAATCGAAATGTGGCTCTCCAAGGGCCTGACCCGCGTCATCCTTGGCACCGTCGCCGTCGAAAACCCCGACCTTGTGCGCCAGGCCTGCCGCACCTTCCCCGGCCATGTCGCCGTGGGCATCGACGCCCGCAACGGCATGGTCGCCACCAAGGGCTGGGCCGAAGCAACCAACGTCACCGCCACCGACCTCGCCAAATCGTTCGAGGACGCCGGCGTCTCGGCCATCATCTATACCGACATCAACCGCGACGGCGCGATGCAGGGCCCCAACGTGGCCGAAACCGCCGCGCTGGCCCATGCGGTCTCGATTCCCGTGATCGCCTCGGGCGGCGTCAGCTCGCTGGATGACCTGCGCGCACTGAAAGCCTGCGGCGCGCCGCTAGACGGTGCCATCTCGGGCCGCGCCCTTTACGACGGCGCCATCGACCTGGCCGAGGCCCTGGCGATCCTGAAAGGCTGACCCTTTCATCTTGGCACCAATACCTCGGGGGAGTCGCCCCAGGCGACGGGGGCAGCGCCCCCTTGCGCCACGGCACGTATCAAAGGTAACACGCTTCTATGCTGAAAATCCGCATCATCCCCTGCCTTGATGTCGCCGATGGCCGCGTGGTCAAGGGCGTGAACTTCGTCGACCTGATCGACGCCGGCGACCCGGTCGAGGCCGCCAAGGCCTATGACGCCGCCGGCGCGGACGAGCTGTGCTTTCTCGACATCCACGCCACCCATGAAAACCGTGGCACGATGTTCGATCTCGTCACCCGCACGGCCGAGCAATGCTATATCCCGCTGACCGTGGGCGGTGGCGTGCGCACTGTGGACGATGTGCGCGCCCTGCTGCTGGCGGGCGCCGACAAGGTGTCGTTCAACTCGGCCGCCGTCGCCAATCCCGACGTGATCGCCGAGGCCGCCGACCAGTTCGGCAGCCAATGCATCGTCTGCGCCATCGACGCCAAGACCGTGGCCCCCGGCAAATGGGAAATCTTCACCCATGGCGGGCGCAAGCCCACCGGCATCGACGCGGTGGAATTCGCGAAACTGGTCGTCTCCAAGGGCGCGGGCGAGATCCTGCTGACCAGCATGGATCGCGACGGCACCAAGGCCGGGTTCAACCTGCCCTTGACCCGCGCGATTGCCGATGCGGTCGATGTGCCGGTCATTGCCTCTGGCGGCGTGGGCACGCTTGATCACCTGGTCGAAGGCGTGACCGAGGGCCATGCCAGCGCTGTGCTGGCCGCCTCGATCTTCCATTTCGGCACCTACACCATCGGCGAGGCCAAGCAACACATGGCCGCCGCCGGCATCCCCGTGAGGCTGACATGAGCATTCTCGACCAACTGGCCGCCACGATAGAGGCCCGCAAAGCCGCCGACCCCGACAGCAGCTGGACTGCCAAGCTGCTGGCCAAGGGTCCGGAAAAATGCGCCGAGAAATTCGGGGAAGAGGCGATCGAGGCGATCATCGCCGCCGTCAAGGATGATCGCGAGAACCTGACCTACGAGGCCGCGGATGTGCTCTATCACCTGCTGGTGATGCTGGCTGCGCGCGACGTGCCGCTGTCGGATGTGCTGGCCGAGCTGGAACGCCGCCAGGGCACCTCGGGCATTGCCGAGAAAGCCGCGCGTTAGCGGCTGGTGCGGGCCAGGAACAGCACCGCGACCAACCCCACCCCGATCACCAGCAGCGCCGCAGGCGAGGCGTCGGACAGGTTTTCCAGCGACGCCTTGTCATAGACCCGCGTCGCCAGTGTGTTGAACCCGAAGGGCCGCAGCAGCAGCGTGGCGGGCAGTTCCTTGACGCAATCGACAAAGACCAGCAACAGCGCCGTGCCGACCGATCCCCGGATCAGCGGCAGGTAAACAGCACGCAGCGTGCCCCGCGCCGTACGGCCCAGCGAGCGCGCCGCCATCGGCAGGCTGGGCGTGACGCGGCCCATGGCCCCATCCGCCGCGCCCTGGGCAATGGCAAAAAAGCGCACGCAATAGGCAAAGATCACCGCAAAGGCCGAGCCGGTCATGATCAGCCCGATATCGGCCCCGGTGGCGGCCTCGATCATGTCGGCCAGCGCGTTGTCGGCCGCCGCCATCGGGATCAGCAGCCCCACCGCCAGCACCGCGCCGGGCGCGGCATAGCCGATCGTGGTCGCGGGCATCAGCAGACGCGGCAGCGCGTGGCCGCTGAGGCGCACGCCATAGACCAGGAACAGCGCCGCCAGCACCGTGGCCAGCGCCGCGATCCCGCCGACCATCACCGTATTGCCCAGCGCCGCCAGCAGACCCGGCGCCAGCCAGCCGTCCGAGGCATCCAGCGCATGGCTCAGGATCACGCCCACCGGCAGGGCAAAGCCGATCAGGAACGGGATGACACAGGCCAGCACCGCCAGCACCGCCGGCAGGCCGGTCAGTCTGATGCGCGTCACGGGGCGGCTGTGGCGCGAGGGGTTGTAGAACCTCATCCGCCGCCGGCTGATCTTTTCCAGCACCACCAGCGCAAGGATCAGCACCAGGATCACCACCGCGATCTGCGCCGCGCCGCCGGCGTTGCCGCCCTCTAGCCAGACGCTGAAGATACCGGTGGTCAGGGTCTGCACGGCGAAATAATCGACCACGCCGAAATCATTGACGGTTTCCATCATCACGATGGCCGCGCCTGCCGCGATGGCCGGGCGCGCCAGCGGCAGGCCCACGCGAAAGAACCGCCCGAACGGCCCGGCGCCCAGCGCGCGGGCAACCTCGTACACGCCGCCCGACTGTTCGCGGAACGCGGCGCGGGTCAGCAGGTAGACATAAGGGTACATCGCCGCCGACAGCACCAGCACCGCAGCCCCGCGCGACCGGATCTCGGGGAACCAATAGTCGCGCGCCGATTGCCAGCCAAAGAGCTCGCGCAGCGCGGTTTGCACCGGCCCCGCATATTCCAGGAAATCGACCAGCGCATAGGCGCCCACATAGGCCGGGATCGCCAGCGGCAAGAGCAGCAGCCATTCCAGCACCCGCACGCCCGGAAAGCGATACATCGTCACCAGCCAGGCCGCGCCCGTGCCCATCGAGGCCGACAACAGCGCCACCGCCGCCATCATCACCCCGGTATTTTCCAGGTAACGCGGCAAGGTGGTCGACACGAGATGCGGCCAGATATTGGCCTCGGGCGTGGCGGCCATCCAGACCACCGACAGGATCGGCATCAGAACCAGCGCGGCGATCACCACCGCCCCCACCGACCACGGGTTGGCCAGCTGGCGCAGCAGGCGGGGCATGGCCGGGGCGCCCGGTATCTGAGTGTTTTGCTCGGTCATGAGGCCGGGTTACAGCAAAGCCGTTTTACTGTCCAGAAATCCTCGTATATCCATGGGGAAAGACCGATAGGGGGAAAACGGGGCGAATGCAGGTCGTCTATCATCTTGGGGCGCATTTCACAGACGAGGATCGGCTGCTGAAATGCCTGCTCAAGAATCGCGACACACTGGCGCATCAGGGCATCGTGGTGCCCGGTCCGGGGCGCTATCGGGCGCTTTTGCGCGAGGCGCGGAACAAGCTGCGCGGCCAGCCCGCGCCGCTGGCGCTGCAAGAGGAAATGCTGGATCGCATCCTCGACGATACCGATGCCGGGCGGGTCGTGTTTTCCAACCAGACCTTCCTGTGCATCCCGCCACGGGTGTTGCGCGGCGGTCGGCTTTATGCCGATGCGGGGCAAAAAGCCCTGGCCCTGGCGCAGCTGTTTCCGCAGGCCCAGATCGAGTTCTTCCTGGCGGTCCGCAACCCCGCGACTTTTGTGCCGACCGTGTTCCACAATTCGGGCGAAACCTCGCTCGAGACCTTCATGGATGGCGCCGACCCGCGCGAGTTGCGCTGGTCAGAGGTCGTACGCGACCTGCGCGAGGCCAATCCCGAGGCCGAGATCACCGTCTGGAGCAACGAGGACACGCCGCTGATCTGGGGGCAGTTGCTCGCCGATCTGGCCGGGCACGAGCCGCAGACGATGCTGGATGGCATCGACGATTTCGTCGCCTCGCTGATGGCGCCAGAGGGGTTCAAGCGGATGCAGGCCTATCTGGCCGGCCACCCGCCCGAGAATGAGATCCAGCGCCGTCGCGTCATCGCGGCCTTTCTGGACAAATACGCCCTGACCGACGAGATCGAGATGGAGCTGGACATGCCCGGCTGGACCGAAGACCTGGTCGAGGACATCACCGAGCTTTACGAGGAAGACCTGTTCGAGATCGAGCGGATGCCGGGCGTGACCTTCATCACGCCCTGACCGTTCAGCCGTCGAACCGATAGCTGGATGCGGTGACCCCGCCAAACAGGCCCTCGTCATGATAGACCTGCGTGGCGCGTGCGCCCTCGGCGGCGCCCAGTGCGGCGAACAGCGGCACCAGGTGGTCTTCTTCGCGGTGGCAGACCCGCGCATAGGGGGCCTCTTCCCAGTTCAACAGGGCCTGTGTGCGGGCCTCGGGGTCGCGGGCCAGAACCTCTTGCAGCCACGTATCAAACGCGGTCGAGGGATCCTTGGCACCGGGGCCGAACAGGCGCAGGTTGTGATAGCTCAGCCCCGATCCGACAATCAGCACGCCCTCGTCCCGCAACGGCGCCAGCGCCCGGCCCAGCGCGAAATGCGCCTGCGGGTCATAGCCGTGCTGCAACGACACCTGGTAGACCGGCACATTGGCCTCGGGATACATGATATAGGCTGGCACAAAGGTGCCGTGGTCAAAGCCCTGCGCCGCGTCCAGCCGCGTGGGCAGCCCCGCCTGCGCCAACAGATCGGCGGTGCGTTGCGCCAGATCGGGCGCGCCGGGCGCGGGATAGGTGATGTCATAGGTATGGGCCGGAAAGCCGGAATAGTCATAGACCATCGGCGGTTTCGGGCTGCTCATTACCGCGAATTCGGGGGCCTCCCAGTGACCCGATACCATCAGAATGGCCTTGGGGATTTCGCCGATCTCTTCAGGCATCCGCGCCAGCGAGGCCTCGAGGTTGACGAACATCTTGCGCATATCGGGAATCCAGGGCCACGGCCCGCCCCCGTGCGAGATGAAATAGGTCGGCAATCTGGACATGATGGGTCTCCGGTTTTGTTGCCCGGAATGTGCGCCTTGCCGCGGTTTCGGTCAACGCGCGGGCGTGAACAGCATATGTGCGAAAATCAAAGATGTCATGGCATGACTGCGCAATGACGCACAAGGAACAGCATCAACCCGCCTGCCACGCTGCGCCAACCTCGGCCCGGATGATCCGCGCGATCAAGGCGCAGTCCTCCGCGGAAAATGTCAGCGGCAACCGCATGTCGATCAGCCCCGCCAGCACCCGGTCGGTCTGCGGCAACTCGGGCGGCGCGGCATAGCGCCAATGCGCATAGCGCGAGGTGAACCCGACCGGATCTTCGGCCCCGAACCATTTCAGTTCGACCCCGCGCGCGGCACAGCGCGCCAACAGATCGCGCACCCGCCCCGCAGGCCAGTCTGGCAGCAAAAACTGAAACGACGACCCCACGAATGCCTCGGCACCAGGCCGCGCGATCAGGCGCAGACCGGGCAGATCGCGCAACCCCTCCTCGACCACCGCATAAAGCGCATTCCACCGTGCCACCTGGCCCGGCAACGCCCGCAACTGCGGCCGCAGGATGGCCGCGCGCAGATTGTCCATCCGCCCCGATATGTTCGGCACATCCAGCCGCAACCCCTCGAACGCCTCGGGGCCCGGCGCGGCCAGATGCCGGTCATACAGCATGTAAGACCCCGACAGCAGAATGGCCCGCGCCATCACCTCGGCATCATCCGACACCAGCAGCCCGCCCTCGCCCGAGTTCATATGCTTGTAGGTCTGGGTCGAATAACAGCCGATCACCCCGTGCCGCCCCGATGGCACATCCCCCCAGCGAGCCCCCATCGTGTGGGCGCAATCCTCGATCACTCGCACGCCCGCGCCATCGCACAGCGCCATCAGCGCCTCCATGTCGCAGATATGCCCGCGCATGTGGCTCAGCAGCAGAACCCGCGCCCCGCTCTGCGCGATCGCGCGCTCCAGATGCGCCAGATCGATCACCAGATCCTCGGTCACCTCGACGAACACCGGCACGGCGCCGACACTGGCGATCGCCCCCGGCACCGGCGCCAGGGTGAACGCGTTGGTCAACACCCTGTCGCCGGCACCAACCCCAAGCGCCCGCAAGGCGCAGCCCAAAGCATAACCGCCCGACGCCACCGCCAGGCAATAGCGCGCCCCGGTGAACGCCGCGAATTCGCACTCCAACAGCGCGACCTCGCCCGCCTCTCCATCGGCCAGGTTATAGCGATGCAACCGCCCGTGCCGCATGACCTCCAGCGCCGCCGCGATCCCCTCGTCGGGGATCGGCTCCTGCTGTGTGAAACTGCCTGTGAACCGCTCGCTCATGCGCCCACCTTGTCCGATCCGCCAACCCGCGCGCAAGCGTGAACTGCCCCCTTCATCTTGGTACAAATACCTCCGCCGGAGGCGCCTGAGCGGCCCCCCGGGGCCGCGAGGACCAGACCGCGCCGCAGGCGCTCATCCTGCTCAGGGTAACAGCAGGCCCACAACCCGCCCCAGATCGTCGTAGTGATCCAACAGCGCCTCAGGCGCCAGATCGGCCACCGCGCGCCCCTCGGGGCCAAAGGTGACCAGCACACAAGGCACCCCCGCATTGCGTGCGGTGTCGCGGTCGGTGACCGTGTCTCCAATCAGCACCGAGCGCTCAAAGATCCCGCCCGCGCGCTCGACCGCCGCGCGATAGGGCGTCGGGTCGGGCTTGCGCTGCGGCAGGGTATCGGCCCCCACCAGCGAGGCGAACACATCCCGCACCCCCAGCCGCTGCAACAGCTTTTCGGCCAGGTATTCGGGCTTGTTGGTGCAGATACCAACCGCCGTGCCCTCGCGCCGCAGGGCCTCGATCGCGTCCATCACCCCCGGATACAGAACCGTGTGCCGGTCGATCTCGGCGTCATAGGCGTCCAGCAGCAGCGGAAACTGCCGGTCGATATCGGCCTCGCCATAGCCGGGACCGATGCGGTCGAACCCCAGGCGCAGCATCGCCCGCCCGCCGTGAAAGGCCGTGGACTGATCCCGCACCGGGTCCAGCGGCGTGCCCAGACCCAGCCCCTGGAAACAGGCATTGGCGGCGGCGATCAGGTCGCCACTGGTGTCGGCCAGCGTGCCGTCGAGATCGAAGATTACCGTGCGCATGGCACCCTTTCCCGGCAACACTTTGCCGACAGGTTGAAATCTGGCGTAACGCCTTTTGATCGGCTTTCCCTTGCGAATGCCCATATCCCCGATAAAAGGTGCAAAGCCAAAGGAAAAGGGGCTGCACGCATGTCGACCGCGCTGATCGTTCTGGCCGCGGGCCAGGGAACCCGGATGAATTCGGACCTGCCCAAGGTGCTGCACCCGCTGGGGGGCGCACCGCTTTTCGCCCATGCGCTGGCCGCTGGTGCCGCGCTGGACCCCGCGCGCGCGGTGCTGGTGGTGGGCCATGGGGCCGACGCGGTGCGCGCGGCCGCTGCTGACTATGACGACACAATCGCCATCGCCGAGCAATCCGAACAGCTGGGCACCGCCCATGCCGTGGCCCAGGCGCGCGCGGCGCTGGACGGGTTTGCGGGCGATGTGTTCGTTCTTTATGGCGACACGCCCTTTATCCGGGCTGAGACGCTGATGGCCATGGCCGAGGCCCGGCGCGATCACGCGGTGGTGGTGCTGGGGTTTGAGGCCGGCGATCCGGGCCGCTATGGGCGGCTTGTGATGGATGGCGCGCGGCTTGACCGGATCGTGGAATTCAAGGACGCCTCTCCCGAAGAACGGGCGATAACACTTTGTAATTCAGGCGTTATCTGTGCTGACGCCGATACACTCTTCAGCCTGATCGACGCGGTCGGCAACGACAATGCCTCGGGCGAATATTACCTCACCGACATCGTCGGTCTGGCCAATGCGCGCGGGCTGTCGGCCACCGCCGTCACCTGCCCCGAGGCCGAGACCTTGGGCATCAACACCCGCACTGAACTGGCCGCGGCCGAAGCCATCTTTCAGGCTTTCAAACGCGCCGAGGCGCTGGACAACGGCGTCACGCTGATCGCCCCCGAGACCGTGCATTTCAGCCATGACACCTATATCGGCCGCGACTCGGTGATCGAGCAGAACGTCGTCTTCGGCCCGGAGGTCACCGTGGAAAGCGGCGCGCGCATCCGGGCGTTTTCGCATCTGGAGGGCTGTCACGTCTCGCGCGGGGCGACCGTCGGCCCCTATGCCCGCCTGCGCCCCGGTGCCGAGTTGTCGGAAAACGTGCATGTCGGCAATTTCGTCGAGATCAAGAACGCCACGCTGGACCAGGGCGCCAAGGTCAACCACCTCAGCTATATTGGCGACGCATCGGTGGGCGAGGCCACCAATATCGGCGCGGGTACGATCACCTGCAATTATGACGGGGTGTTCAAGCACCACACCGCCATCGGGGCGCGGGCCTTTATCGGCTCGAACACCATGCTGGTGGCGCCCGTGACGGTGGGGGACGAGGCGATGACGGCCTCGGGCTCGGTCATCACCAGCGACGTGCCCGAGGGCGCGCTGGCGGTGGCCCGGACGCGACAGGATAATAAACCGGGGCTTGCCCGGAAAATGTTTGATAGGCTGCGGGCACAGAAGGCGCGCAAGCAGAAAGAGGCAAAGTAGTTCATGTGCGGTATTGTCGGTGTTCTGGGCGATCACGAGGTTGCGCCCATTCTGGTCGAGGCGCTGAAGCGGCTGGAATATCGCGGTTATGACAGCGCTGGCATCGCGACGGTGAACAATGGCACGCTGGATCGGCGGCGCGCGGTGGGCAAGCTGGTCAATCTCAGCGACCTGCTGGTGCATGACCCGCTGGCCGGCAAATCCGGCATCGGCCATACCCGCTGGGCCACCCATGGTGCGCCCTCTGTCGGCAACGCGCATCCGCATCGCTCGGGTCCGGTGGCGGTGGTGCATAACGGCATTATCGAGAATTTCCGCGAACTGCGCGAGGAACTGGCCGAGGTTGGTCTGACCTGCGAGACCGAGACCGACACCGAAACCGTGGCCCTGCTGGCGCGGCATTACCTCGATCAGGGCCTGGCCCCGCGCGATGCAGCCGCCAAGACGCTGACCCGGCTTGAGGGCGCCTTTGCGCTGTGTTTCCTCTTTGATGGCGAAGAGGATCTGCTGATCGCCGCCCGCAAGGGCAGCCCGTTGGCCATCGGCTGGGGCGTGGGCGAGATGTTCGTGGGGTCGGATGCCATTGCACTGGCGCCGCTGACCGATCAGATCACCTATCTGGAAGAGGGCGACCGGGCCGAGATCACGCGCGAAGGCGCCCAGATCTTTGACGCCGAAGGCCGCCCCGCCAACCGCGAGATCCGCCGCATCCAGATGGCCGAGGCCCGGATCGAAAAGGCCGGTCACAAGCATTTCATGGCCAAGGAAATCGCCGAGCAGCCCGCCGTTCTGGGCGACGCGATCCAGCATTACCTGGGTTCTGACCTATCGCTGAAACTGCCCGAGGGGCTGGATTTCACCCGGTTTGACCGGATCACCATGGTGGCCTGCGGCACGGCCTATTTGGCCTGCTACACCGCGAAATACTGGTTCGAGCAACTGGCTGGCCTGCCCGTCGATCTGGATGTCGCGTCCGAGTTCCGTTACCGCGAGCCACCCCTGCCCGGCCGCACCCTGGCGGTGTTCGTCAGCCAGTCGGGCGAAACCGCCGACACGCTGGCGGCGCTGCGCTATTGCGCGGGTAAGGCCGATGCGATCCTGTCGATCGTGAACGTGTCGGAAAGCTCGATCGCGCGTGAAAGCGACATTGCCCTGCCGATCCTGGCGGGGGTCGAGGTCGGTGTGGCCTCGACCAAGGCGTTCACCTGCCAGTTGGCGGTTCTGGCGCTGCTGGCGATCAAGGCGGCGGGCGATCTGGGCCGGATGGATGCCACCGCCCGCACCGCCCATCTGAACGATCTGCGCGCCCTGCCCGGGCTGATGAGCGGCGCGCTGGCGCTGGAGGATGAGATCCACGGCGTGGCGCGCAAGCTGTCCGAGGCCCGCGACGTGCTGTTCCTGGGCCGCGGCGCGATGTATCCGCTGGCGCTGGAAGGCGCGCTGAAGCTTAAGGAAATCAGCTACATCCATGCCGAAGGCTATGCCTCGGGCGAGCTGAAGCACGGGCCGATCGCGCTGGTCGACGAACATGTGCCGGTGGTGGTGTTGGCACCCCATGACCGGCTGTTCGACAAGACCGTTTCGAACATGCAAGAGGTTCTGGCGCGCGGCGGTCAGGTGCTGCTGATCACCGATGCCAAGGGCGCCCAGGCGGCCGGCGACGGGGTGTGGCACGTGCTGCAGATGCCCGATGTGCCCGACCTCTTTGCGCCGCTGCTTTATGCCCTGCCCGCGCAGCTGCTGGCCTATCACACGGCCGTGGCCAAGGGCACCGATGTCGACCAGCCGCGCAACCTGGCAAAATCCGTCACAGTGGAGTGAGTTATGGCCAAACAGTTTGACGCCTTCGAAGACCACCACATCGCATTCATCGAGAAACAGCACATGTTTTTCGTGGGCAGCGCCGCGCCCGAGGGGCGGGTGAATGTCTCGCCCAAGGGGATGGACAGCCTGCGCATTCTGGGCCCCAATCGCCTGTTGTGGCTGAACCTGACCGGCAGCGGCAATGAGACCGCGGGCCATCTGTTGCAGGCCAACCGGATGACGGTGATGTGGTGCTCGTTCACGACCCAACCGATGATCATGCGGGCCTATGGCACCGCGCGCACCGTGCATGTGGATGACGCGGGTTTTGCCGAACTGGCCGCGCATTTTCCGGGTTTCATCGGCACCCGGCAGATTTTCGACATGTCGGTCGAGATGGTGCAGACCTCTTGCGGGTTCGGGGTGCCGTTCTTCGACCATGTGGGCGAGCGCGACACGCTGCAAATCTGGGCCGAAAAACGCGGCCCCGAGGGCGTCCGCGCCTATTGGGAAAAAAATCGCGAAACCCTCGACGGCGCGCCGACGGGCATTCCGGTTCCCGAATGACGCTGGACGAGGCGCTGGACGCGCTGCACCAGCATATCGAGCCGGGCCGCGCCGATGGGGCGGCCGCCTATCACAAGGCGACGCGCGTCTATCTGGGCGTGCCCAACCCGGCGCTGAATGATCTGACCAAGGACTGGCGGCAGGCGCTGTCTGTCGATCAGCGCGTGGCGCTGGCCGAGGCGCTGTGGGGCACCGATATCTTCGAGGCCCGCATCGCCGCCGCCAAGCTGCTGACCCAGGCGCGCATACGGCCCGATGATGCGGTGTGGGATCTGATCACCCGATGGGTGCCCGATTTCGACAGCTGGGCGATAGCCGATCATGTCTGCATGGCCGGGCAGAAACGCCTGCTGGCCGACCCGGCGCGGGTGGACCAGGTTGCGGACTGGACGACCTCGGACCACCTGTGGACCCGCCGCGCCGCGCTGGTGATCACCCTGCCCTGGGCCAAGATGAACACGCCCAAGCCCGCCGATCTGGCGATCCGCGAGCGGGTGCTGGGCTGGGCCGCCACCTATGTGGATGACCGGCAGTGGTTCATCCAGAAAGCCGTGGCCTGGTGGCTGCGCGACCTGTCCAAGCATGACGCCGATCGGGTGCGCGCTTTTATCGCGGCCCATGGCGACCGGATGAAACCCTTTGCCCGCAAGGAAGCGGCGAAATACCTGTAGGCCGCCGCTTGCCGTTCCGCGCGCGCGGGCTTACCTTTGTCCTATGACTCCACAGCTGATTGATCCCTTTCAACGCGCGGTCACCTACCTGCGGGTATCGGTCACCGACCGGTGCGATTTTCGCTGCGTCTATTGCATGTCGGAAAACATGACCTTCCTGCCCAAGGCGGAACTCTTGACGCTGGAAGAGCTGGACCGCATGTGCAGCGCCTTTATCGGGCTGGGCGTGGAAAAGCTGCGCATCACCGGGGGCGAGCCTTTGGTGCGCAAGGGGATCATGACGTTCTTTGACGCCATGTCGCGGCATCTGGACAGCGGCGCGTTGAAAGAGCTGACGCTGACCACCAACGGATCACAGCTGGAACGCTATGCGGCCGATCTTTATGCCGCCGGGGTGCGGCGGGTGAACGTGTCGCTGGATACGCTGGATGACGAGAAATTCGCCCGTATCACCCGCTGGGGCCGCCTGCCGCAGGTGCTGCGCGGGATTGATGCGGCCCAAGCGGCGGGTCTGCGGGTCAAGATCAACGTCGTGGCGCTGAAGGATTTCAACGAGGACGAGCTGTTCCGCATCGCCGAATGGTGCGCCGAGCGCGACATGGACCTGACCTTTATCGAGGTCATGCCGATGGGCGATCTGGGCAACGAGGACCGCGTGGGCCAGTACTGGTCACTGGCGGATGTGCGGGCGGAACTGGCGGGGCGCTATACGCTGACCGATCTGGCCGAGCGCACCGGCGGCCCGGCCCGCTATGTGCGCCTTGAGGAAACCGGGCAAAAGATCGGGTTCATCACGCCGCTGTCGCATAATTTCTGCGAAAGCTGCAACCGCGTGCGCATGACCTGCACCGGGCAGCTATACCTGTGCCTGGGCCAGGAAGACATGGCCGACCTGCGCGCGCCCCTGCGCATCAGCGAAGACGACAGCGCGCTGATCGAGGCCATTCACAAGGCGATCGGGCTGAAACCCAAGGGCCATGACTTCGACTATTCCCGCCAACAGGCCGACGGCCAGGTCAGCCGCCACATGAGCCACACCGGCGGGTAGTCCGGTCAGGTTGCGAAACTGCTCTTGCCCAGAACGAGGTCGAATTCGTAATCCGGGCCCGCTTGCAGATTGATCGGTTTGCAGGTTGCCAGCACCAGTCTCGGGTGGTCGCGGGCAGTGATGCGAGTGAAAAAATTGATGTCGTTCGCAACTGGCCTGCCATTGGCCGTCAGACGTATGTTGCGCAACAGCTCACGCTTGATGCCTGCATCAAGGTTCGAGCTGATCTTGCTGACGCCGCACAGCTCTAACTGACCGTCGAACTCGACGACCTTGTAAAGTGCAAGATACGCTTCGCGGTCGGTGGAAGAGGCTAGCCCGAAGGAGGTGAATGTCTCATCCCACGGCACCTGCCGCTTGGCCTGCTGTCCGCCACCTGTTGCCGTATCCTGCATGCAGCCAGCAACGCCGAAAACGCACAATGCGACGGTCAAGCTTTTTATCAAACGCATAAGTTCCCACTCCCGTTAATCCACAAGGCGATATTTTATCACCACGCTCAACTAATGGTATTTTTTCCTGCGGGGCAACAGCCGAAGCCGCACGGCGTCAGTTCTCGTATCGCGTATAGTCAAAGCCCACATCGACCCTGCCCCTTCGCCGCGACATGGGTGGGGCGGCAGGCGGCGTCAGAGGCCTGGCGGCTCTGCCAGTTGGGGATGGGGGCGAAATGACCATTGCCAGAAACAGAGATCACCCTCCACGGGCCGGAACACTCCCCGGGCAAGCCGCACCTCAGGCGGTGACGTATCGTTTCACGAAATTGCGCAGGATCAGCTCGGGCACATGCACGTCAGCGGCCCGGCACATGGCGATCAGGCTGTCGGCCTCTTCGGGCGGGAAATAGCCCTTGTGCTTGTAGATGCGGATCCGGGTTTCGAACCCGTCGCCATCGGCCTCGGGGTGAAACTGGGTGGCATAGACGTTCTGGCCGTAGCGGATCATCTGATAGGGGCATGTGGGCGAGGACAGCAGGTGCACCGCGCCTTCGGGCAGGTTTTGCACCGCCTCTTTATGGCCCACGAAAGCATCGAACCGGCCCGGCAAACCGGCCAGCAGCGGGTCATCGCGGCCGGCATCCGTGACACTGCAATCGGCGGTGCCGACCGGTTCGCCATATTGGGTCTTACTCACCTCTGCGCCCAGATGGTGGGCCAGCACGCCAATGCCATAGCAACAGCCCATGAAGGGGATGTCGCGCGCAGTGATCTGCGGCATCAGCGCCAGGATCTCGGCCTCGATCTTGGCCTCTTCGGGGGTTTTCTTGGCCGGGTCATCCGACACGCAGCCCGGACCGCCGCCGACAATCACGCCGGAATAGTCGTCGAGGTTCAGATCGGCGGGGATATCCTCGCGCTCTAGCCGGATGCGATGGGTGTCGGCCTCGGCCAGCCCGCCCTTGCGCAGGAAGGCCTGGTATTCGTCATCCGAGGCCTCGGCCTCGGGGCGCAATTGCAGGATCAGAAACGGTTTCATGGCGCTGTCTTAGCGGCGCGCGGGCACGGGATAAAGCCCCAGATTGCGTGGCCCGATGTCGCGTCAGCCCAGCGGCATGCGCTGCTCGATCAGACTGGCGAACCAGCTGCACCCATAGGGAATGGCCTCATCGGCGAAATCATATTCGGGATGGTGCAGCATCGCGCTGTCGCCATTGCCCAGGAAGATATAGGCGCCGGGCCGCGCGTTCAGCATATAGCTGAAATCCTCGGCGGCCATCATCGGGTCGGCCTCGGTGTCGATCTCACCAGCCACCCCGCGTGCCACCTCGGCGGCGAATTCGGTCTGCTCAGACGCGTTCACCGTGACCGGATAGCCGTAGTTGTAACTCACCTCGGCACGGGCGCCGAAACTGGCGGCGATGCCCTGGGCGACCTCATGCAGGCGCTTGACGATCAGGTCGCGGGTGGTCTCGTCCATGCTGCGGACGGTGCCGCGCAAGACCGCGGTTTGCGGGATGACGTTATAGGCGGTGCTGTCGGTGTGAAAGGCGCTGACCGTCAGGACGGCCTCGCGCAGGGGGTCGGTGTTGCGGCTGACGATGGATTGCAGCGCCACCACGATATGGCTGGCCACCAGCGTGGTATCGACCGTCGCCTGCGGCTTGGCGGCATGGCCGCCCCGTCCGGTGACGGTGATGTGGAATTCATCCGCCGCGGCCATGATCGCGCCGGGGCGAATGGCGAACTGCCCCACGGGCAGGCCCGGCAGGTTGTGCAGGGCATAGACCTCGTCGATGCCGAACCGGTCCATCAGCCCGTCCTCGACCATCTCGCGTCCGCCGCCGCCGCCCTCTTCGGCGGGCTGAAAGATCACCACGGCGGTGCCGTCGAAATTACGGGTTTCGGCCAGGTATTTCGCCGCGCCCAGCAGCATCGAGCTATGGCCGTCATGGCCGCAGGCATGCATCTTGCCCGGCTCGGACGAGGCATAGGCCGCGCCGGTGGCCTCGGTGATGGGCAACGCATCCATGTCGGCACGCAGGCCGATCACCTTGCCCGAGGCGCCATTGCGCCCGTGGATCACCCCCACGACGCCGGTGCGCCCGATGCCGGTGGCCACTTCGTCACATCCCATCGCCGTCAACAGCGCGGCCACGCGGGCCGCCGTACGGTGAGTGTCGAACATCAGTTCGGGATGGGTGTGGAAATCATGCCTCCAGGCGGTGATTTCATCGTGCAGCTCGGCAAAGCGGTTCCTGACCGGCATTTGGGGGGTATTCCTTGACGTGTTCCGCCGCACAGGGTGATCGCCCGCGCCCGCAAGGTCAAGCACCATCGGATTGGCCTGTTCGGCGCCTCCTGGCGCGGATCGCGCTAATAAGGACGGCCCGACGCCGTGGCGGGAAATTCGACCACCAGCGTTGCCCCCAGCCCCCGGAGGGCAAGACACGAGACCACGCCAACCGGTTATGGCAGGAAATCGTTCTGCTCGAGGCGCCCAATACGCATTCGCATAACTTGATTCATCCGCGATTCGGCCCCAGATGGGACAAAATTCTTTCGCGCGCGAGGACGCTGCCATGTTCGAGACCCTTGGCTTTGAAAATCTGACTGCCCCGCAGGCCGCCATCTGGCTGGGCCTGCTGCTGGGGTTGGCCTTTGGCCTGCTGGCCGAGGTCACGGGGTTTTGTTTCCGTCGCGCCGTGACCGGTCCCGTGGCCGAGCGCAAGCGCGCCGGCGGTATCTGGCTGGCCGCGCTGGTGACGGCGTTGATCGGCACCCAAGGCGCCGTGGCGGCCGGGCTGATCGCGTTTGACGACCACCGCTTTCTGGCGGGCGATCTGCCGGGTCTGGCCATCGTGGCGGGCGGGCTGCTGTTTGGCGCCGGCATGGTGCTGACGCGCGGCTGTGCCTCGCGGCTGACGGTTCTGGCCGGGTCGGGCAACCTGCGTGCCGTGCTGGTGCTGATCGTGTTCGCGCTGGCCGCTCATGCGACGATGAAGGGCGTTCTGGCCCCTGCCCGCGTGGCGCTGGCAGAGGTGACCCTGCCGCTAGGTGATGTGACGTCGCTGGCCGCCCTGCCCGGTGGCGCGGTGTTCTGGACGGCTATCGTGGCGGCGCTGGCGCTGGCTGGTATCGCCGGGTCGGGTGCCGCGCGCGGCAAGCTGGCCCTGGCCGCGGCCCTGGGCCTGCTGGTTCCGCTGGGCTGGGTCGGCACCGGGTTTGTCCTCTATGACGATTTCGACCCGATCGCCTTTGAAAGCCTGGCCTTCACCGCCCCCGCCGCCGATACGCTGTTCTGGAGCGTGGCCGCGACCTCGATCAGTGCCAAGTTCGGCACCGGCCTTTTCGGCGGCGTGCTGGGTGGCGCGCTGGTGTCGTCGCTGCTGGGCCGCCGGTTCAAGTGGCAGAGCTTTGAAAGCCCCGCTCAGACCGGCCGTTACCTGGCGGGTGCCGTGCTGATGGGTGTGGGCGGCGTGATGGCCGGTGGCTGCACCGTGGGCGCGGGCCTGTCGGGCGTGCCGACGCTGGGCCTGTCGGCCATTCTGGCGCTGGCTGCAATCGGCCTGGGCGGCTGGGCCACCGACCGCGCGCTTAATGCACGCCTTTCCGGATCCGCCGCACCATCATCCACACAAGCAGCACAACAACCGGTGTGATTATCGCCGTCATCAACCCCTTGCTGAGCCCAAGCGGCTCGGCCAGGGGATAGGCGGCATAGCCGACCAGGCTGACGGCGTAATAGCTGATCGCCACCACCGAGAGCCCCTCGACGGTTTCCTGCAACCGCAGTTGCAGATCGGCGCGGCGGTCCATGCTTTCCAGCAGTTTCTGGTTCTGGGCCGAGCGCGCCACGTCGACCTGCGTGCGCAGCAGCTCGGCCGCGCGGGCGGCGCGTTCGGTCATGGCACGCAGCTGGCGCTCGGTCGATTTGACGGTGCGCATGGCCGGGTCATAGCGGCGCATCATGAATTCGCGGAAGGTCTGGCGCCCGCCGAACCGTTCCTCGCGCAAGACCTCGATCCGTTGCGTGACCAGCGCCTCGTAGGCGCCCGTGGCCCCAAAGCGAAAGGCCGATTGAGCCTGCAGATGCTCCAGCTCGGCCGAGATGCTCAGCAGCTCGTGCAGGGCCTCTTCGGGGCTGTGATCGCCGGTGGTGAGGTTCTCGACCAGGCGGGTCAGCTTGGGGTCGATCCGGCCCATCTTGCGCGACAGATCTCGCGCCCGCGGCAGGCCCAGCATGGCCATGGTCTTGTAGGTCTCGATCTCGGTCAGGCGCTGGACAATGCGGCCCACGCGCTGCGGCCCGGTCCCCTGCGGCACGAACAGCGCGAACCGCACATGGCCAGCCGCATCGATGCGGAAATCGCTGGCAATCAGGGCGTTGCGGTCCAGCACCTCGGAACAGGCCAGGCTTTCCGGTACGAACCAGTCCGCCAGTTTGCGAATGACCACATCCTGCTGGCCGGGCAGCTGTTCGACCCGGATCAGGGCCGAGGTGACGCGCACGCCGGGCGCCTCGGCCAGCCATTCCTGGGGAAAGACATCAAAGGCCGAATGATCGAACGGCCGCTCGGCCACCCCATCGGCAAAGATCGTGTAGGTCACGAATTCGGTGTGGCTTTCCCATTTGAGCCGATAGCGGCCGATCTGGCCAAAGTAATGCGTGGCGTCCGGTTGCGGGTGCTGTGCCCCGAACCGGTCGAGCAGCGCAATCAGATGCGCGCGGTCGGCCTGACGATCGCGGCTGGCGGCGTTTTCCGCCCGTTTGATGGCCACGAAGGCCGCCCGGCAGGGCGGCGTCAGCGACGGGAACGGACGGGCGTGCAGCTCGTTCGAGAGGTCATAACGCAGCGGATGGTCTGTCAAAGCGGTCATGGGTGGCCCTGTGAGTGTGATTCCGCGGTATTAATCCAGTTTTACCCAAATGCAAAAGAAAAAATTCAATGAATTCCATAGCTTAGCGGTATACCGTTGTGCACAAGGTCGCGCAGTCGCTTAAAAACCCCTGTGTTCTCAACACCAACGCAAACAAAAAGCCCCGCCA
This sequence comes from Actibacterium sp. XHP0104, assembly GCF_025751515.1. Taxonomy (GTDB): domain Bacteria; phylum Pseudomonadota; class Alphaproteobacteria; order Rhodobacterales; family Rhodobacteraceae; genus Actibacterium_D. Next base: position 122,109 of record NZ_JAOWLE010000002.1, on the reverse strand, counting down.
AGATGGCGGGGCTTGATGTGATGTTTTTTGGCCAGATCAGGTGATCTTGGTCAACAGGGTGTCGAGGCTGGCCTTGGCGTCGCCGTAGAACATGCGCGTGTTCTCTTTGTAGAACAGCGGGTTCTCGATGCCCGAATAGCCGGTGCCCTGGCCGCGTTTCGACACGAACACCTGTTTCGCCTTCCAGCATTCCAGAACCGGCATGCCGGCGATGGGGCTGTTGGGGTCTTCCTGCGCGGCCGGGTTCACGATGTCGTTCGAGCCGATGACGATCGCCACGTCGGTATCCGGGAAATCGTCGTTGATCTCGTCCATCTCCATCACGATGTCATAGGGCACCTTGGCCTCGGCCAGCAGCACGTTCATGTGGCCCGGCAGACGACCCGCAACGGGGTGAATGGCGAAACGCACGTTCTTGCCCTTGGCGCGCAGGCGGCGGGTCAGTTCAGCCACGTTCTGCTGAGCCTGAGCCACGGCCATGCCATAGCCGGGGATGATGATGACGCTGTCGGCCTCGTCCAGAGCCTGGGCCACGCCGTCGGCGTCGATCGCGATCTGTTCGCCCTCGACCTCCATCGCGGGGCCCGTGGTGCCGCCAAAGCCGCCCAGGATCACGCTGACGAACGAGCGGTTCATCGCCTTACACATGATGTAGGACAGGATCGCACCCGACGAACCCACCAGCGCACCGACCACGATCAGCAGGTCGTTGCCCAGCGAGAAACCGATCGCCGCCGCGGCCCAACCCGAATACGAGTTCAGCATCGACACCACGACCGGCATGTCGGCGCCGCCGATACCCATGATCAGGTGATAGCCGATGAACAGCGCGGCGAGGGTCAGGATCAGCAGCGGGAAGATACCGCCGCTGTTGAGATACCAGATCAGGCAGAGCAGCGAGAGACCCGCCGCGCCCGCGTTCAGCATGTGGCCACCCGGCAGCTTTTGCGCCGCCGAGGTCACCTTGCCCGACAGTTTGCCATAGGCGATGACCGAACCGGTAAAGGTCACGGCACCGATCCAGACGCCCAGGCTAAGCTCGACCAGCAGGATGTTGATCTCGACCGGGGTCTTCTTGGCGATGAGCTTGCCAAAGCTGCCCAGTTCCTTGACGGCGTCGCCACCCATGGCCACGGCCTCGGCCGCGTTGCCGATCTCGAAATGGGCGTTAAAGCCGACGAAGACCGCCGCCAGACCGACCAGCGCGTGCATCCCGGCGACCAGTTCCGGCATCTGGGTCATTTCGACCTTCGATGCCAGCTGATAGCCGATCACGCCACCGCCGAGGATCAGCGGAACCGACAGCCACCACAGGCCCGAACCGGGGCCGATCAGCGTGGCGGCAACCGCCAGGCCCATGCCAACAATGCCGTACCAGACGGCGCGTTTCGCGCTCTCCTGCCCCGAAAGGCCACCGAGCGAGAGAATGAACAGAACAGCCGCAACAACATAGGCGGCAATCGTGAAGCCAAATTCCATTGTCCCGGCCTCCTTAAGATTTCTGGAACATGGCGAGCATGCGCCGGGTTACGAGGAAGCCGCCGAAGATGTTGATCCCGGCCATGAAGACAGACAGTGCAGCCAGCAGGATCACGATGAACGAGCCGGACCCGATCTGCATCAGGGCGCCAAGGATGATGATCGACGAAATGGCGTTGGTCACGGCCATCAGCGGGGTGTGCAGCGAATGCGACACGTTCCAGATCACCTGGAAGCCGACAAAGACCGCCAGCACGAACACGATGAAGTGCTGCATGAAGCTGGCCGGCGCATAGAGCCCCACCAACAGCAACAGCGCCCCACCGATCGCCAGCAGGCTGACCTGTTGCTTGGTCTGCGCCTTGAACGCGGCCACTTCCTGGGCGCGTTTTTCCTCGGGGGTCAGTTCCTTGGGTTTTTCCTTCGACTTGGCCGCGATCGCCTGCACTTTCGGCGGCGGCGGCGGGAAGGTGATCTCGCCCGCATAGGTCACGGTGGCGCCACGAATGACGTCGTCTTCCATGTCGTGGTTGATCTGACCGTCCTTTTCGGGGGTCAGGTCGGTCATCATGTGGCGAATGTTGGTGGCATAAAGCGTCGACGACTGCGCCGCCATGCGCGACGGGAAGTCGGTATAGCCGATGATGGTCACGCCATTGTCGGTGACGACCTTCTCGTCCTTGACGGTGCCTTCGACGTTACCGCCCTTTTCGGCCGCAAGGTCAACGATGACCGAACCCGGCTTCATCGCCGCAACCATATCGGCAAGCCACAGCTTGGGCGCCTCGCGGTTGGGGATCAGGGCGGTGGTGATGACGATATCCATCTCGGGGGCCAGCTCGCGGAACTTGGCCAGCTGGGCCTCGCGGAATTCCGGCGAGGAAACAGAGGCATAGCCACCGGTGGCGGCGCCGTCGGTCTGCTCTTCCTCGAAATCCAGATAGACGAACTGGGCGCCCATGGATTCGACCTGCTCTGCCACTTCGGGGCGCACGTCGAAGGCATAGGTGATCGCACCCAGCGAGGTCGAGGTGCCGATGGCGGCCAGACCCGCCACACCGGCGCCCACGATCAGAACCTTGGCCGGGGGAACCTTGCCCGCGGCGGTGATCTGACCGGTGAAGAAACGGCCAAAGTTGTTGCCCGCCTCGATCACGGCGCGATAGCCGGCGATGTTGGCCATCGACGACAGCGCGTCCATCTTCTGGGCGCGCGAGATGCGCGGCACCATTTCCATGGCGATGACATTGGCGCCGGCCTTCTTGGCCGCTTCCATGCCCTCTTCGTTGCCCGCCGGGTTGAAGAAGCTGATCAGCGTCTTGTCGGCGGTCAGGCGCTTCATCTCGGTCGCGTTCGGCTGACGGACCTTGGCGATGATGTCGACCTCTTTCCACAGCGCGGCGGCGGTCTTGATGATCTCGACGCCAGCGGCCTCATAGGCCGCGTCCGAGAACCCGGCAGCAGCACCTGCCCCGGTTTCGACCGCACATTGATAGCCCAGCTTTTGCAGCTGAAGCGCACTGTCGGGTGTCATCGCGACGCGCGCTTCACCCTCGAATATCTCTTTCGGTGCCCCGATTTTCACGTTCCATTTCCCCTTTCTCTCCGGCCTGCCCCATTACTTCACCCTGGCAGGTTTGGACCACATATCACTGCGCAAGATTATTTCGCAAGAACCCACGCAAACTTTTCATTTAATGCTCATGTGACGCTTTGCCTCACAGCCAGCGTCGCACGCGTGCAGCGTAATCATCGAAAGCCGCCCCGAACTCTGCCCGGTTGCGGGCTTCTTCGCCCAGAATGAACCGTTTTTGAATCATCAGGACGAACACCGGAACCAACAGCAGCGTTAGAAACGCATCCCAGCGCAGGATCAACCCAATTAGCACCAAAGTATCGCCCAGGTAGATGGGATTTCGGCTTATTCCAAAGGCGCCAGAGGTCAGCAGGCGGCTGGGACGCTGGCGCGGCACGAAGGTGGTGCGGCTGGTGACCATCTGTGCCAATGCCACCACCATCAGCGCCAGCCCGATCACCACCAGCCCGTTGCCGGCCCACAAGGTGCCGGTGCCGCCGGGCGGGCTGGGCAGCCAGCGCGACTGGGCCCAAGCAATGGCGACAAACCCCGCCAGCCACACGGGCGGCAGGTCGATCTGTCGGATCAGGCTGGGCGAGTTGTCACTCATTGGGGCCTCGGATCGTTTTCGGGCGAGAGTTGAGCGCGATTGCGGCCCGTCTGCAAGTCGATAGTATGCAAGTGCGACATAGCTGAAACACTTGCCCCGATGATTGCCTCTCTAATAGCCCGAAAAGACCGTTTCCCGACCCTTCGGCCAGGCCGCCCCGGCGACGGCGCAAGCTGTTACGCCGTGTTTTACAAGGCGGTTCACCAGGGCGCCGGGGGCGCCTATTCGACCGAGGAATGCGCCGCCTGGGCCCCGTCCGAAACTCCGCCCGCGGGCTGGGAGGCGCGGGTTCTGGCCGGGCACTGCCTGGTCGCGCAAGACCGTTCGGGCGTGATCGTGGGTTTCATGACACTGGGCGATGACGGCTTTCTGGACTTTGCCTATGTCGCCCCCGACTGGATGGGTCGGGGCGTGGCAGCGGCGCTTTACGAGGCGATCGAGGCCACCGCCCGGGCGCGGGGCATTCCCCTGCTCAGCACCGAGGCCAGCCACCTTGCCCGCGCCTTTCTGGCGCGGCGCGGCTGGCAGGTCGAAGCCCGCCAATCGGTCATCCGCAACCGCGTGGCCCTGACAAACTTTCGCATGAACAAGGTTTTCTGAACTCGCCTCATGCCCCATTTTGGCCTGAAATCAGCCACCTAGCTGTCGTTGGCGGCTCATAACCGAGCCTTAATCAATCTCTATCAAGAATGGAAACAATGCTGCGCGCACGCCTGGTGCGTCGTGGCTGTTGCGTGACGCGAACAGGAATTAGTGAAAGATGGCGACGTATCAGGTTCGATTTTACGACTTTGACCCCGATACCCAGATCCCCACGGGAACCGGGAACAGCTTTGTCTGGGAGGGCCCCGCCACGCCCGACGGCAAGGCCACGGTCTATGACACCGAAGCCGGCGTTCAGGGCCTTACGCTGGATGACGACAATGCCGGCGGCGAAACCGCCACCGCCGATGTCACCATCGACGGGCTGACCTCGACCGGCACCAGCGTCGATGCCGAGGCCGTGTGGACGGTGCGCGATACCGTCACCGGCGAGACCTTCCAGATTGCCTCCTTCGATGTCGAGTTCGGCGATGCGCGTGGCGACTATACCCTGTCGGAACAGCCGCTGATCCCCGGTCGCACCTACGAGATCGTCAATTACGATAGCAACCCCGATGTAACCATCGGCGACCCGGCGTTTTCCTCGGTCGATTACGAATCGGCCGACAACATCGTTTCGGGCACCGCGGGCGACGACACGATCGACGCCAGCTATACCGGCGACCCCGAGGGCGACATGGTCGACAGCGGGTTCGGCACCGGCACCGACGGCAATGATGACGTGATCTACGCGGGCGCCGGCAATGACACGATCAGCGCCGGCGCGGGCGATGACACCATCACCGGCGGCGCGGGCCAGGATACGATCGACGGCGGCACCGGCAATGACACGATCTATGGCGACGCGCCCGAGGTGACCGCCCAGACCGAGAACCTGTCATGGGCCGCAGCCGGCAATGACAACCAGTCGCTGGCGGGCGGGTTCAGCCAGGATACCGGCGACATGACCGTGTCGGTGTCGTTCACCAATGACGGTAACAACGCCCCGCTCTACCAGGCCGAGAGCACCGACACGACCTATGTCGGCGGCGGCGAGAGCTTTGACCCCAATTCGAACCTCTACCTTTACGGCACGGGCCAGGGCGACACCTCGACCACGACGATCAACTTTGCCACCAACAGCGACAGCCTGACCGGCGAGGCCAGCAGCGTTTCGTTCCGCATCAACGATATCGACGCCTTCCTCGGCAACCACCAGGACGTCGTGACCGTGCTGGCCTATGACGCCGAAGGCAACGCGGTGCCGGTCACGATCACGGTCAACGGCAATGACAGCCTGTCGCCCGATGGCAGCACGATCACCGCCGCCATGACGCTGGACACCCAAGACAGCATCAACGGTTCGGCCCTGGTGGAAATCGCCGGGCCGGTGGCGCGGATCGAGATCAGCTATTCCAACGCGCTGACGCCCTCGGGCACCTATACCGGCACCCACGCGATCTATGTCAGCGATGTCTATTTCGACACGATCCCGATCACCGGCGATGATGACGTGATCAATGGCGGTACCGGCGATGACATGATCTATGCCGGTGACGGCGCCGATACGATCGTGTTCGAAGACGGGTTCGGCAACGATACGGTCGAGGGCGGCGAAGGCGCGGGCGAAACCGGTATCGACGACGACACGCTGGATTTCTCGGCGCTGAGCACGGCCATCACCGGCAGCTATAGCGCAGACGAGGCCGGCACGCTGGACGACGGGGTCAACAGCGTCGACTTCTCGGAAATCGAGAACCTGATCCTGACCGACTATGATGACGAGGTCGATGCCTCGGCCACCACGTCAGGCGTCAATATTTCAGGCGGCGGCGGAGCCGACGTCCTGACCGGCGGGTCGGGCGACGATGTGCTGGACGGCGGCACCGGCAACGATACCCTCTCGGGTGGCGCGGGCAGCGATACGCTGACGGGTGGCGCGGGCGATGACACGATCACCGTGGCCGAGGGCGACACCGCCACCGGCGGCGACGGCGACGATACCTTTTACGTTCAGGATCTGGCCGAGGCCGGCACCGGCTCGATCACCATCACCGGTGGCGAGGGCAGCGAAACCCTGGGCGACACGCTGAATTTCCAGGGCCTCGCCAAGGCCGCCGACATTACCTACACCAATACAGACGATGCCTCGGGCGGGCTGTCGGGCTATGTCACACTGTCGAACGGCTCGGTGGTCAACTTCTCGGAAATCGAGAATGTGGTGATCTGTTTCGCCGCCGGCACCCGCATCCTGACCCCGCGCGGCGAACGCCCGGTCGAGAATCTGGAGCCGGGCGATCTGGTGATCACCGCCGATCACGGGCTGCAACCGATCCGCTGGATCGGCAAGCGCAGCGTCGCGGCGCAGGATGACCTGGCCCCGGTGCGTATCCGCAAGGGCACGCTGGGCAATACGCGCGACCTGCTTGTGTCGCCCCAGCACCGGATGCTGCTGAGCGGCTATCGCGCCGAACTGTTGTTCGGCGAGACCGAGGTGCTGGCCCCCGCGATCCACCTGATCGACGACCACGCCGTCACCCGCCAGCGGCAAGACAGCGTCACCTATGTGCACCTGCTGTTCGACAGGCACGAGGTGATCTATGCCGAAGGCACCCCAAGCGAAAGCTTCCACCCCGGCCATGTCGGGCTGCGCGCGATCCTTGACCCGGCGCGCGAAGAGCTATTCAAGATCTTTCCCGAATTGCGCGATGGCGCCAATGCCTATGGGCCCACCTCGCGCCTGTGCCTGCGCAAGCACGAGGCGCGGGCGCTGATGACCTATTAAATACCGTTGGCGCGCTGGATCTCGCGGATATAGGTGATGACCTCACCGACCTCGGCGGGGGTGACGCCTTCGACGGGCGGCATGTCACCAAAGCGCCAATGATGCGCCTTTACCCCGTATTGCACCGCCCGCAGAAAGGCGATGTCGCCGTGATGGCCGGGCTCGTAGATCTTGTGGATCAGCGGGGGCGCTTTGCCGTCGCGGCCAACGCCGCTGTCACCATGACAGACCGCGCATTTCGCGGCAAAGATCCGCGCGCCGATCTGCGCCTCGGCGCTGACCTCGGGCACGGTGATCTGCACCAGGGCATCGGTCTGGGGGGCGGGCACGGCCGCGGTTTCGGCGGCGGGCGGCGTGGATTCGGGCGCTAGGGTCAAATAGGCTGCGCCACCCAGCAGGGCGGCGGCTGCGGCGATATAGAGAATCTTCATGAGTGCTTACCTGTTTTTTTGCCCTGCTAGCGGTTCCAGCGGGGGGAAGGTCAAGCGCTTTGCCGCACCGGAACAGGACGGCGCGCATCGGCCCATTCGCGCACGGCCGCGCCAAAGGCCTGGAACAGCGGGCGCGAGACCGGATCGCAGGCGGCGTTGTATTCGGGGTGCCACTGCACCGACAGGGTAAAGCCCGGCGCATCCTTGATATAGATCGCCTCGGGCGTGCCATCGGGGGCATAGCCGTCAATGGCCACGCGGGCGCCGGGGGTCTTGATCCCCTGCCCGTGCAGCGTGTTGGTCATCACCTCGGCCGCGCCGAACAGCCGCGCGAACGGCCCGCCGGGGGTAAAGGTCACCGCATGGCGCAGGGCGAACTTTTCCTCAAGCGTGCCATCGGGCGGCATGCGGTGGTTCATCCGCCCCGGCAGATCGCGGATTTCAGGGTAGAGCGTGCCGCCCATCGCCACGTTCACCTCTTGAAAGCCGCGGCAGATGCCCAAAAAGGGCTGGCCGCGCTCGACCAGCGCCCGGATCAGCGGCAAGGTGATCGCATCGCGCGCCCGGTCAAAGGCGCCGTGGGCCTCGGTGGCCTCTTCGCCGTATTCCTCGGGGTGGACATTGGGCCGCCCACCGGTCAGCAGAAAGCCGTCGCAGATCTCTAGCAGTTCGGGCACCGAGACAAAGCGCGGATCGGCCGGAATCAGCATCGGCAGCGCCTCGGCCACGCCCGACACGGCCTCGGAATTCATCGTTCCGCCGGCATGGGCCGGGTAGTGGTCGTTGATCAGATACTGGTTGCCGATGATACCGACGATGGGGCGCGTCATGGCCTTCCTCTTTTCCTGTCTCCCAAGGATATAGGCGAAATTCCCGCCCGTGAAGAGGCGCCCGGCGCAGATGTGATGTGCGTGTGCGCTCAGGGCTCGCCATGCAGGCCGGCGGCCTCGATCCCCGCCATCCCGGCCAGCGCGTCATTGTCCGAGGCATCCCCCGTCACGCCGACACCGCCCACCACCCGGCCGCGCCCGTCGCGCACCAGAATTCCGCCCGGCACCGGCACCAGCCGCCCGCCATAGGCCCCGTTGAGCGCGGTCATGAAATAGCCCTGCGCCTCAGCCCGGGCCATCATCGCGCTGCCGGGCATCCCGGTCAGAACCACGCCCGCGGCCTTGCCGTTGGCAATCGCGAACCGGCCCGGAGGCGCGCCATCCTCGCGTTCAAACGCGATGACGTGGCCGCCATCGTCGACCACCACCACCGACAGCGGTTTCAGCCCCATCTCGTGGCCCTTTTGCAGGGTCTTGCGGATGATCGTGCGGGCCTTGCGCAGTGAAATGCTTGCCATGTCTTGTCCTCAGCTATGGGCCTTGAGTTCGCGGCGCCGCGAATGCAGCACCGGTTCGGTATAGCCCGAAGGCTGTTCGCGCCCCCGGAACACCAGGTCGCAGGCCGCCTGGAAGGCGATACCGTCGTAACCGGGAGCCATAGGGCGATAGGCGGGGTCGCCCGCGTTCTGGGCATCGACCACCTTGGCCATGCGGCGCATCGCCATCAGCACGGTCTGTTCGTCCACCACGCCGTGATGCAGCCAGTTCGCCAGGGCCTGACTGCTGATCCGGCAGGTGGCGCGGTCCTCCATCAGGCCGACATCGTGGATATCGGGCACTTTGGAACAGCCCACGCCCTGATCGACCCAGCGCACCACGTAGCCCAGAATGCCCTGGGCGTTGTTCTCGATTTCCTCGCGGATCTCATCATCGGACCAGTTGACCCCATGCGCCACCGGGATGGTCAGCAGGTCATCCAGCCGCGCCGGGCGGGCCAGCTTTGCGATTTCGTCCTGACGCGCCAGCACATCAACCTGATGATAATGGGCTGCGTGCAAAGTGGCCGCCGTCGGGCTGGGCACCCAGGCGCAGGTGGCCCCGGCCATCGGGTGGCCGATCTTGGCCGCCAGCATCTCGGCCATGCGGTCGGGCATGGCCCACATGCCCTTGCCGATCTGCGCCCTGCCCTTCAACCCGCAGGCCAGGCCGATGTCGACGTTGCGATCCTCATAGGCCGAAATCCAGGGCTGGGCCTTCATGTCGCCCTTGCGCACCATCGGTCCGGCCTCCATCGCGGTGTGGATTTCATCGCCGGTGCGGTCGAGAAAGCCGGTATTGATGAACGCCACGCGGTGGGTCGCGGCGCGGATGCATTCTGCGAGGTTCACGCTGGTGCGGCGTTCCTCGTCCATGATGCCCAGTTTGACGGTATATTGCGGCAGGCCCAGCGCCGCCTCGACGGCCGAAAAGACCTGATCGGCAAAGGCCACCTCTTCGGGGCCGTGCATCTTGGGTTTAACCACATAGACCGAGCCCGTGACCGAATTGCGTGCACCGCCCTCTTTGCGCAGGTCATGCATGGCGATCAGCGTCGTGACCATCGCGTCGATCAGCCCCTCGGGCAGTTCGGCCCCGTCGGCATCCAGAATCGCGGGGTTGGTCATCAGGTGGCCCACATTGCGCACCAGCATCAGCGCACGGCCCTTAAGCGCAGCCGCGCTGCCATCGGCGGCGGTATAGGCGATGTCAGCGTTCAGCGCGCGGGTAAAGCTTGTGCCGCCCTTGGACACCTCTTCGGTCAGGTCGCCGCGCATCAGGCCCAGCCAGTTGGCATAAGCGATGACCTTATCCTCGGCATCGACGGCGGCTACGGAATCCTCACAGTCCATGATGCTGGACAGGGCCGATTCCAGCACGACATCACTGATATGCGCCGGATCGGTCGCGCCGACGGGGTGGTCGCGGTCGATGACGATGCGGATATGCAGGCCGTTGTTGCGCAGGATCACCTCGCGCGGGTGATGCGGGTCGCCCACATGGCCGACGAACTGGTCGGGGTCGGCAAGCGCCGCGCCATGCAGCGCACCCATCGCCACGCCCAGCCCAGCCACATCGGCCCAATGGCCCGCGGCCAGCGGCACGGCCTGATCCAGAAACGCCTTGGCCCATGCCACCACACGGGCACCCCGCGCCGGGTCATAGCCCCCGCCCGCCGGCAGATCGCCCAGGGCGTCGGTGCCGTAAAGCGCGTCATAAAGGCTGCCCCAGCGGGCATTGGCGGCGTTCAGCGCATAGCGCGCGTTCATGATCGGCACGACCAGCTGCGGGCCGGGCTGCGCAGCGATCTCGGGATCGGTGGGGCCGGTCTGGATCGTGAAATCGGGGCCTTGGGGCAGCAGATAGCCGATCTCTTGCAGGAATACCTTATAGGCGGCGGCGTCAAAGGCCCGGCCGCGATGGGTGCTGTGCCAGGCATCGATCTGTTCCTGCAACGCGTCGCGTCGCGCCAAAAGCGCCGCATTCTGCGAGGCAAAACGGTCGATCAGATCGGCAAAGCCCTGCCAGAACGCATCTGCATCGATGCCGGTTCCGGGCAGGGCCTGCTCTTCGATGAACTCGGCCAGGCGGGTGTCCACCCGCAATCCGGCCCGCTGTGTTCGCTGTTCCATCGCCCTCTCCTTGCCGTGATACGCGCAGGCATGTTGCGGAATGCCCGGCGCCATGTAAAGGGATTGGACACCTTGTTTTACCAATTTGGCCAAAAACACCTTCGCCCCTGCCCAAACAATCGGCTCTGACACCGCTTGCGGCCAGCCCGGCCCCGCCCTAGGTTTCGCCCATTGGCAAGCAGGAGATCCCGATGACCGACGGCGCGCAACAGCCCATCTATCTGGCCGACTACACCCCGTTTGGCTGGCTGATCGACCAGGTCGAGCTGACCTTTCGCCTGTCGCCTGATGCCACCCGCGTGACCTCGCGCATCCGGTTCCGGCCCAATCCCGATGCGCCGGGGCAAGAGTTCTTTCTGCATGGCGAACAGCTGCGCCTGATCCGCGCGGCGATTGATGGGGCCGAGGTGACGCCGGCGCTGTCCGACACCGGCCTGACATGCGCCGTGCCCGATGGCCCTTTCACATGGGAGGCCGAGGTCGAGATTGCCCCGAACGCCAACACCGCGCTCGAGGGGCTGTATATGTCGAACGGCATGTATTGCACCCAGTGCGAGGCCGAGGGCTTTCGCAAAATCACCTATTACCCCGACCGCCCCGACGTGATGGCGCCCTTTACGGTGCGGGTGGAAAGCGATCTGCCGGTGCTGCTGTCGAATGGCAACCCAGCAGGCGCTGAAGCGGGCTGGGCCGAATGGCATGACCCGTGGCCAAAACCGGCCTATCTGTTCGCGCTGGTCGCGGGCGATCTGGTAGCGAAAAGTGGTGACTTTACAACCGCCTCTGGGAAAAACGTAAAGCTGAACATTTGGGTGCGCCCAGGGGATGAGGATAAATGTGATTACGCGCTGGATGCGCTGATCCGCTCGATGCGCTGGGACGAAGAGGTTTACGCCCGCGAATACGATCTGGACGTGTTCAACATCGTCGCCGTCGATGATTTCAACATGGGCGCGATGGAAAACAAGGGCCTGAACATCTTCAACTCGAAATACGTTCTGGCCAGCCCCGAAACCGCAACCGACGACGATTTCGCCCGGATCGAGGCCATCATCGCGCATGAATATTTCCACAACTGGACCGGCAACCGCATCACCTGCCGCGACTGGTTTCAGCTGTGCCTGAAAGAGGGGCTGACCGTGTTCCGCGATCAGCAGTTCTCGGGCGACATGCGCAGCCACGCGGTGAAACGGATCGAGGATGTGTTGATGCTGCGCGCCCGCCAGTTCCGCGAAGATAACGGCCCGCTGGCGCATCCGGTGCGGCCCGAAAGCTATGTCGAGATCAACAACTTCTATACCGCGACGGTCTATGAAAAAGGTGCCGAGGTCATCGGGATGCTGAAGCGGCTGGTGGGCGATGAGGGCTATGCCCGCGCGCTGGATCTCTATTTCGACCGCCATGATGGCGATGCCGCCACGATCGAGGATTGGCTGAAGGTGTTCGAGGATGCCACCGGCCGCGATCTGGGCCAGTTCAAGCGCTGGTATTCCCAGCCGGGCAGCCCGCGCCTTAGCTATACGGATCACTTCAATAGTGGACGTTATGAAATTCATTTCAAACAGGAAAATCAAGATACTAAATCGCACCCAAACAAGCAGCCGCAGGTGATTCCGATCGCGATCGGCCTGTTGGGGCCAAATGGCGACGAGGTGCTGCCGACGACCGTGCTGGAAATGACCGAGGCCCGCCAAAGCTTTGCCTTTGACGGGCTGGCGGCGCGACCGGTGCCGTCGATCCTGCGCGGGTTCTCAGCGCCGGTGATCCTTGATCATGACACGACGGCCCAGGAACGCGCGTTCCTGCTGGCCCATGACACCGACCCTTTCAACCGGTGGGAGGCCGGCCGCGCGCTGGCCAAGGATGTGCTGATCCGCATGGTGGCCGACGGGGCCGCGCCCGACGCGACGCTGCTGCACGGGATCGGTCGGGTGCTGACCGATGACGACCTTGATCCCGCCTATCGCGCGCTGGTGCTGCGCCTGCCGTCCGAGGATGACATCGCCCAGGCGCTGTTCGATCAGGGCCGCACGCCCGACCCGCTGACCATTCACCGCGCCAGCGGCGCGCTGAAAGACGCCATCGCCAGCCATCTGCGCCACGATCTGGGCGCGGCCTATGAGGCCATGACCTGCCCCGGCCCCTATTCGCCCGAGGCGGTGGATGCCGGGCGGCGGGCGCTGCGGCTTGCTGCGCTGGGGCTGCTGACGCGGCTGGATGGCGGCGCGCTGGCCACCACGCATTTCACGGATGCCGACAACATGACCGATCAACAGGGCGCGCTGACGGCCTTGCTGGCCGTGGGCGCGGGCGAGGATCAGGCGGCGGCCTTCTACGACCAGTGGCGTCATGACCGGCTGGTGCTGGACAAGTGGTTCATGCTGCGGGCCGCGCTGGCCGGGCCGGACAATGCCGCAGAGGTTCTGACCACCCTGACCCGACACGCTGATTTCGATTGGAAAAACCCCAACCGCTTCCGCTCGGTCATCGGGGCCTATTCGGGCAATGCGGCCGGGTTCCACCTGGCCGATGGCAGCGGCTATGCGCTGGTGGCCGACTGGCTGATCCGCATGGATGGCGTCAACCCGCAGACCGCGGCGCGCATGTCCACGGCCTTTGACACCTGGCGCCGCTATGACGCCGACCGGCAGGGCCAGATGCGCGAGGCGCTGGAACGCATCCAGGCCCATTCGGGGCTGTCGCGCGACATGTCCGAGATGGTGGCGCGGATGCTGGGCGACTGACGGGAATAATCTTGAAATTCCCGTGCTGCACCTGCATAACGGCGGCTCATGCGAACAGGCTCTGAGGGGGATGCCGCCATGAAGAAATTCGTTACCGCCAAGCTGCACGGCATCACCGTGACAGAGGCCGACCTGCACTATCACGGCTCGATCACGCTGGACCCCGACCATTGCGAGGCCGCCGGCATCCTGCCGATGGAATTCGTCGAGATCTGGAACAAGCAATCGGGCGCGCGGCTGAGCACCTATGTGATCTATGGCGAGCGCGGCGCGCGTCAGTGCGTGCTGAACGGCGCGGCGGCCCGCACCTGCCAAAAGGGCGATCAGCTGATCATCTGCACCAGCGAATACCTGGTCGCCAGCGAGGTCACCCGGATCAAGCCCAAGGTGCTGACCTTTACCCCCGAGAACGAAGTGTCGGAAATTCTGACCTACAGCGCCCATCCCGACGATCAGGGGCGTCTGACCTTCGACATCCTCAAGGATGACGAACCGCAAGACATCCCCTATCGCGAAGAGACCTTTTAGGGCCTAGCCCGGCTGGCAATAGCTTTGCGCGCGGGTCCATTCGGCGATATCCGCGCGCTTGGCCGACGAATGGAACGGCCCCCAATCGGCGGCGATGCCGCGCCCTCCGGCCGACACGACACCGTCGCGCGCCACGGTATGGGCGGCGATGCGCACTGCGCAGCTCAGGTTCTTTTCGCCCTGTTTCAGGTCTTCGCCAGTCTTGGCCGCGCAGCCATAGCCGCGTGCGGTGGCAGGTGCGATCTGCACCAGCCCAAACCACAGCCCGCCGCCGCCGACGGCCTGCGGGTTCCAGGTGCTTTCATGTTTCGCCAGCGACGAAAACAGCCCCGCCCAAAAGGCACGGCGGTCAGCCTCGCTGGCCTCGGGATAAGCCGGGCAATAATTCGCGATGTCGGCCGGCACGATCGTCACCAGATCGGCGCCGTGGCTGTCGAGCGCGGCCAGGGTGGCGCGGGTCCAGCGTTCGGCCTGTTCGGCGGGGCGGTGCGCGTCCCAGCGCATGGTCGGCAGTTCGGCGGCCCGGCTGGCCACGTCATCGCCCGATCCGCAGGCCATCGGCAACAGCAACAGAGCAAGAGCAAGGGCGCGTGTGCGCATCTTTGACATCCACGATTTCACCGGGTCAGGCCCCGGAACCGCGGGCGAGTATCTTTGCGGACGCAGCATTAGGCAATCGTCCTGATTCAGCACCGGCAAAAGATCGCCGGTGACGCGGCTCTTGCCCACCTGCCGGACCTGCCTTAGAACCGCTGCAACCCGCCACAGGACCGGATCAGATGCTCGACCTCACCTATACCGCCCCCGCCCCGAAAGTCATCGCAGGCGCCAAAGACGACTGGGAACTTGTGATCGGCATGGAAATCCATGCGCAGGTCTCGTCGAACGCCAAGCTGTTTTCGGGCGCCTCGACCACATTCGGCGCCGAGCCGAACAGCAACGTGGCCTTCGTGGATGCGGCCATGCCGGGCATGCTGCCGGTGATCAACGAGTATTGCGTTGAACAGGCGGTGCGCACCGGGCTGGGCCTCAAGGCCGAGATCAACCTGTTCTCGGCCTTTGACCGCAAGAACTATTTCTACCCCGACCTGCCGCAGGGCTATCAGATTTCGCAGCTGTATCACCCGATCGTGGGCGAAGGCGAAGTACTGGTGGAAATGGGGCCGGGCGTGGCGCGTCTGGTGCGGATTGAACGCATCCACCTGGAGCAGGACGCGGGCAAGTCGATCCATGACATGGATCCGAACATGTCGTTCGTTGACCTGAACCGCACCGGCGTCGCGTTGATGGAGATCGTCAGCCGCCCCGACATTCGCGGCCCCGAAGAGGCCGCCGCCTATGTGACCAAGCTGCGCCAGATCCTGCGCTATCTGGGCACCTGCGACGGCAACATGCAAAACGGCAACCTGCGCGCCGACGTGAACGTGTCGGTCTGCCGCCCCGGCGCCTATGAGAAATACCAGGCAACCCAGGATTTCGGCCATCTGGGCACCCGCTGCGAGATCAAGAACATGAACTCGATGCGGTTCATCCAGCAGGCGATCGAGTACGAGGCCCGCCGCCAGATCGCGATTCTGGAAGACGGCGGCTCGGTGGTGCAGGAAACCCGGCTTTATGACCCGGACAAGGGCGAAACCCGGTCGATGCGCAGCAAGGAAGAGGCGCATGACTATCGCTATTTCCCCTGCCCCGACCTGCTGCCGCTGGAGATCGAACAGGGCTGGGTCGATGACATCGCCGCCAGCCTGCCCGAGCTGCCCGACGAGAAAAAGGCCCGCTTCATGGGCGATTTCGGCCTGACCGATTATGACGCCAGCGTGCTGACCGCCGACACCGCCAATGCCGCCTATTTCGAGGCCGTGGCCGAGGGCCGCGACGGCAAGCTGGCCGCCAACTGGGTCATCAACGAGCTGTTCGGCCGCCTCAAGAAAGAGGACCACGACATTTCGGAAAGCCCGGTCAGCCCGGCGCAGCTGGGCGGGATCATCGACCTGATCACCAAGGGCGACATTTCCGGCAAGATCGCCAAGGACCTGTTCGAGATCGTCTATACCGAAGGCGGCGACCCCGCGCAGATCGTCGAAGCCCGCGGCATGAAGCAGGTCACCGACACCGGCGCGATCGAGGCTGCGGTGGATGACATCATCGCCGCCAACCCCGCGCAGGTGGAAAAGGCCAAAGCCAACCCGAAACTGGCCGGCTGGTTCGTCGGACAGGTGATGAAAGCCACCGGCGGCAAGGCCAACCCCAAGGCGGTGAATGATATCGTATCGGCCAAGCTGGGGCTCTGACGCCCCGGCCCCATCAGGGGACGTGTGATGAGTCATTACGAGTATAAAGTGATCGCGGCGCCCAACCACGCCGAACGGGTTCGGGGCGCCAAGACGACGGCGGATCGCTTTGCCCAGACGCTGGGCGCGGTGCTGAACGAGATGGGGGCCGAGGGCTGGGAATATCAGCGCGCCGAATCCCTGCCCTGCGAGGAACGCAAGGGTCTGACCGGCAAGGCCACGCATACCCAACACGTTCTGATCTTTCGCCGGGCGGTGCAGCCGGTGCCGGTCTGGGCCGAAACGGTCGTCGATGACGAAGGCGCCGACGAGGCATAACACCGAATGCAAGCGGAATATTGCCGCGTGGGGGCAGAAAATCTGCAAGAAACCCCTTCATTCCCCGGACCAAAGCTCTAAACTCTCACGTCCGAGTCGAAGAGGTGGCAACCAATGTCAAAGAGTGATCCTTTCGGGTTTGATATCTCCGTATCGGCGGACAAGAAGAAACGCACGCGCGGCCGGCGGGGCATGTCGGGTGCGTTCGAGACATCAACCCGTATCTGCGAACATCCCGGCTGTCAGGAGACGGGCCAGTATCGTGCGCCCAAATCGCCCGATCACCTGGACGAATACCTGTGGTTCTGCAAGGACCACGTGCGCGAATACAATCTGAAATGGAACTTCTTCAACGGCGCCACCGAGGAAGAGCTGAACGCCCAGTTCGACAAGGACCGCGTGTGGGAGCGCGAGACCAAGCCCTTTGGCCGCACCGCCGAGGAACAGCGCGCCTGGGCGCGTCTGGGCGTCGATGACCCGCATCAGGTGCTGGGCGACAATGCGACGCGCAATCCCGGCCGTTCGGGCGGCACCACCACGCGCCGCCTGCCTCCGACCGAGCGCAAGGCGCTGGAGATCCTCGAGGCCAAGGACCACTGGACCAAGGCCGAGATCCGCAAGCAATACAAATCGCTGGTCAAGGATCTGCATCCGGACATGAACGGCGGCAACCGCGCCGACGAGGACCGCCTGCAAGAGGTCGTCTGGGCCTGGGACCAGATCAAGGACAGCCGCAACTTTACCGCCTGAGCCCCGAAACGGGCCGGCACGCGCGAAAACGCCCCCGCCAGTCACAGGCGGGGGCGTTTCGGTCTTGCGGGTGGGGGATCAGGCGGTTGCGGGTTTGAACACCAGGCTGACACCGTTCAGGCAGTGCCGTTTGCCGGTGGGCTGCGGCCCGTCGTCGAAGATGTGGCCCAGGTGGCTGCCGCAGCGGCGGCAATGCACCTCGGTGCGAACCGTAAACAGTTTGCGGTCGGGCTTGGTGTCGACCGCGTTCGGCAGCGCCTGCCAAAAGCTGGGCCAGCCGGTGCCGCTGTCATATTTTGTGGCGGCGTCATACAGGGCCAGGTCACAGCCGCGGCAGTGGAACACGCCCTCGCGTTTCTCGTCATTCAGCGGGCTGGTAAAGGCGCGTTCGGTGCCTTCCTTGCGCATGACCTTGTATTCAAGATCGCTCAGCATGGCGCGCCATTCGGCATCGCTGTGCGTCACCTCGAAGGCCTGCGCGGCGGGGGCCACGGCGATCAGCGACAGGGCAGCACCCCCTAGCATCAGTTCACGACGGTTCATTCCCTGGTCTCCTTTGTCGGTTGACCAAGACTATGCCGCCACGAGGCGAAATGTCATTTCACGATCGCTTGGGCAGGTTGTGATCGCTCGGACGAAGGCGTGTCATCGGCGATCTGCCCCAGCAGGTACAGCCCCACCCCGGCGGCCAGCACCATGCCCGCGATCACCCGGCGCGCCGACTGGCCCTTGTCGAACTCGCGCACCGGCGCCCCGAACAGCCGGGTTTCCAGCCTCCGCACGCCCGATGTGCGGGGCGCGCGCGCCGGGCAGAGCGCGGCCAGATCGGCCAGGTCGTATTCCCATCCCAGAACCTCGTCGCGCAGGGCGGCGCTGGTGTCCAGTTCGGCCTCGAACGCGCGGCGGCTGGCGGCATCGCCCAGCCCCAACACGTATTCTGCGGCGCCAAGCGCGTGCTCTTGCGATATCTGCGGCACCAGCGTCATTGCGCCAAGGCCTCGCGCAGGCGCAGCAGGCTGACCCGCAGGGCCGGGCGCAGCTGCGATTTACGCAAGCCCATCCGGGCCGACAGCGTGTCATAGCCCTCGCCATAGACATAGGCGCGGGCGATCAACTGGCCATGGCCGCGCGGCAACAGCGACAGCGCGTCGCCCAGCGGGCCTTCGGGCAGGGTCAGGTCGGGGCCGTCGGGGTCATAGTCGCCGCCCTCTGCCTCGATCGCGCGGCGCAGGTCCAGCGCATGATGGCGGGCGATCGAGCGCAACCACGCGCGTGGCGCATAGCGCGACTGCGCCTGCCCGGCAGCATTGTGCCAGATCTTGACAAAAACATCCTCAAGCGCGGCCTCGGCGGCCTCTTGATCGGCAAGGATCACGTCGCAGATACCCAGCAGCTCTGCCCCGACTGCCGCCCATAGCGGGCGCAGCGCGTCGCGTTCGCCTGCCGCGAGGCGGGCGATCAGCGTGGCGATCTCGGCGTCCGATGCGGTTTCCATAGGGCCCCATGCGCATTCCCGCGCGACAGAGTAGCGTTTTGCCAGACAAATAGAAGAAAAATCCCGTAACGGCGATTTTCGCCGCAAAGCCTTCCCCTTGAACCCCGGCGGGATATGTTCCACTAAAAGCCCGACGCTCAGCAAAACGGACAGCCCGATGGAAACCACAGCCAAGCCCACCGAAGAGATCTCTGTCCGCGAGGTCTTCGGCATCGACAGCGACATGGTGGTCAAAGGTTTCGCCGACCGCACCAACCGCGTGCCCGAGATCGACAGCACCTACAAGTTCGACCCCGACACCACGCTGGCCATCCTGGCGGGGTTCAGCCACAACCGCCGGGTGATGATCCAGGGCTATCACGGCACCGGCAAATCGACCCATATCGAACAGGTCGCCGCCCGGCTGAACTGGCCCGCCGTGCGCGTCAACCTCGACAGCCATATCAGCCGGATCGACCTGATCGGCAAGGATGCGATCAAGCTGCGCGAGGGCAAGCAGGTGACCGAGTTCCAGGAAGGCATCCTGCCCTGGGCGCTGCGCAACCCGACCGCGATCGTGTTCGACGAATATGACGCCGGCCGCGCCGACGTGATGTTCGTGATCCAGCGCGTGCTGGAACATGACGGCAAGCTGACCCTCTTGGACCAGAATGAGGTCATCACGCCCCACCCCTATTTCCGCCTCTTTGCCACGGCCAACACCGTGGGCCTAGGCGACACCACGGGCCTTTATCACGGCACCCAGCAGATCAACCAGGCCCAGATGGACCGTTGGTCGCTGGTGGCGACGCTGAACTATCTGTCGCATGACGCCGAGGCCGCGATCGTTCTGGCCAAGAACCCGCATTACAACACCGAAAAGGGCCGCAAGACCGTCAGCCAGATGGTGACCGTCGCCGACCTGACCCGCACCGCGTTCATGAATGGTGACCTGTCGACCGTCATGAGCCCGCGCACGGTGATCACCTGGGCGCAAAACGCCGCGATCTTCCGCAATGTGGGCTATGCCTTCCGCCTGTCGTTCCTCAATAAATGCGACGAGCTGGAACGCCAGACCGTGGCCGAGTTCTACCAGCGCTGCTTTGACGAAGAACTGCCCGAAAGCGCCGCCAGCATGAGCTTGGGGTGAGAGGCAATCTCTCTTGGCCCCTGTCGGCGGGGCTATCGGTTCTGCTGATGATTGGGGCGTGCGCACCTATCAGGCCACCGGCAGTGGCCTACTTGCCTACGCGCGAAGACCCGGTTTGCGTCATCACAGAGGTCGTGGATGGGGACACAGTAAAGTTGCACTGCGAAAGCCCGCCGCCGATTTCGGCCAGATTGACGGGGTTTGACACGCCCGAAACCCATCGCCCGCGCTGTCGCGCCGAAGCTCGATTGGGTCATGAGGCAACACGCTATCTCGAAACACGTCTGCGCGGCGCACGCACCATTCTGCCCAAACTGCATGGCACCGATAAATATCGGCGGGCGCTGGTGGAGCTGACCGTGGACGGAGCGCCGCTCGCCGACATCATGATCGACGCGGGGCTAGCGGTCCGATACGATGGCGGAAAGCGGATCAACTGGTGCGCAAGGCTAAGCCGATAGGGCGCACTCACCACGTTTGACCTCAAACCTCGGGCTGACATCTGGTCATCAAGACCGCTTCATCCTAGGGTGAGTTACATCAGAACCCACGACATGATCCCATGACCAAACCCAGCGACAACCCTGCCGATCCGTTCAAAAAGGCCCTGGCCGAGGCGACCAAGGTCATGGCCAACGATCCCGACCTGTCTGTCAGCTATACGGTTGATCCCTCGGGCGTATCGGGCGACACGATGCGCCTGCCGCAGGTCAGCCGCCGGATGACCCGCGAAGAGGTCCTGCTGGCGCGCGGCACGGCCGATGCCCTGGCGCTGCGGCACAAGTTTCACGATGACGCGACACACGCGAAATACGCTCCTCCGGGCGAGATGGCGCGCGATCTGTTCGAGGCGATGGAAACCGCCCGCTGCGAGGCCGTGGGCGCGCGCGTCATGCCCGGCACCGCCAGTAATATCGACGTGATGATCGCCGATCAGGCCGCGCGCCTGGGCTATGACCGTATCACCACCGCCGCGGATGCGCCGCTGGCGGTTGCGGCGGGTTATCTGGTGCGTCACCTAGCCACCGGCCGCCCCCTGCCCGCCGGTGCACAGAACGTGCTGGACCTGTGGCGCGGCTTTATCGAGGAACAGGCCAGCGGCACGCTTGACGACTTGTCGGATGTTCTGGCCGACCAAGAGGCGTTTTCGAAACTGGCGCGCAAGGTCATCGCCGATCTGGGCTATGCCGATCAGCTGGGCGACGATCCCGATACCAGCGACGACGACCAGGACGATCAATCCGAAGAGGCGCAGGACGAGGAACAGCCCGAATCCGAAGGCAGCGAAGAGCAAGAGGATGACCAGGCCGACGCCGATCCCGAGCGCGACCAGGATCGCAGCCCCGACATGGCCGAGGCGCAGGTCAGCATGGACGATCTGGCCGATGACGAGATGTCGGACGAGACCGAGCTGCCCCAGGGCGAGGCCCCGCTGGAACCGCCCCCGCCGCCGCCCCATTCCGAGGCCGATCCCGACTACCGGGTCTTTACCACGGCCTATGACGAGGAAATCGCCGCCGAGGATCTGGCAGAACCCGCCGAGCTGGAACGCCTGCGCGCCTATCTCGACCAGCAGCTCGAGCCGCTGAAAGGCGCGGTCAGCCGTCTGGCCAACAAGTTGCAGCGCCGCCTTCAGGCCCAGCAGAACCGCAGCTGGGAATTCGACCTCGAAGAGGGCATCCTGGATGCCGGGCGTCTGGCCCGCGTGGTCGCCAACCCCACCACGCCGCTGTCGTTCAAGGTGGAAAAGGATACCGAGTTCCGCGACACGGTGGTGACGCTGCTGCTGGACAATTCGGGCAGCATGCGCGGGCGGCCGATTTCCATCGCCGCCATCTGCGCCGATATTCTGGCGCGCACGCTGGAACGCTGCAACGTCAAGGTCGAGGTTCTGGGCTTTACCACCCGCGCCTGGAAAGGTGGGCAATGCCGCGAGCAATGGCTGGCCGATGGCCGGATGCAGCTGCCCGGCCGCCTGAATGACCTGCGCCACATCATCTACAAATCGGCCGACGCGCCGATGCGCCGCACACGGGTCAACCTGGGCCTGATGATGAAAGAGGGCCTGCTGAAAGAAAACATCGACGGCGAGGCGCTGGAATGGGCGTATCGGCGAATGCTGGGCCGGCCCGAGGCGCGCAAAATTTTGATGGTGATTTCCGACGGGGCGCCGGTCGATGATTCAACTTTGTCGGTCAACCCCGCGAATTACCTGGAAAAACACCTGCGCGATGTGATCGCCCTGGTCGAGAAACGCAAGCAGGTCGAACTGATCGCGATCGGCATCGGCCATGACGTGACGCGCTATTACGAACGCGCGGTCACGATCACCGATGTGGAACAGCTGGCCGGCGCGATGACCGAACAGCTGGCCAGCCTGTTTGACAGCGACCCGCGCGCGCGGGCGCGATTCTCGGGCCTGAAAAAGGCGATGTAAGCAGGCCTAATTCCCGGGCACCATCTTGCCCGGGTTCATCAGGTTGCCCGGATCCAGCGCGCGCTTGATCTCGCCCATCACGTCCCAGGCGGCCCCATGTTCGGCGCGCATGTAGGGCAGTTTGCCCATGCCCACGCCGTGTTCACCGGTGATCGTCCCACCCATTTCCAGCGCGCGGTCCACCATGCGGGCCGCGATTGCCTTGGCCTCGGCCAGCTCTTCGGGGCTGTCGGGGTCGACCAGCAGCAGCGAATGGAAATTACCGTCGCCCACATGGCCCAGGATCGGACCGGGGATCGAGGCGCGGGCGATGTCCTCATGGGCGGCGGTCACGGCCTCGGCCAGGCGCGAGATCGGCACGCACAGGTCGGTGACCAGCCCCATCGCGCCGGGACGCGAGGACAAAACCGCCCAATAGGCCTTGTGCCGGGCCTCCCACAGGGCCGTGCGTTCTTCGGGTTTCGACGACCATTTGAACCCCTTGCCGCCCATCTCGTCGGCGATCTCGCCAAAGCGTTCGGCCTGTTCGGCGACGCCCGCGGTTGAGCCGTGGAACTCGACCATCAGATGCGGGGTTTCGGGCAGGCCCAGCTTCGACATGGCGTTGACGGCGGCAACGGATGCGCCGTCAAGGAATTCGATCCGCGCCATGGGAATGCCCATCTGGATGGTGGCGATCACGGTTTCCACCGCCGCGCCGATATCGTCAAAGGCACAGACGGCGGCGCTGATGGCCTCGGGCTGGCCATGCAGGCGCAGGGTCAGTTCGGTGATCAGGCCCAGCGTGCCCTCGGCGCCTACGAACAGGCCGGTCAGGTCAAAGCCCGCGCTGGATTTGCGGGCGCGGGTGCCGGTGCGGATGATGCGGCCATCGGCCAGCACGACCTCTAGCCCCAGAACGTTGTCACGCATCGTGCCATAGCGCACCGCCGTTGTCCCGCTGGCCCGGGTCGAGGCCATGCCGCCGATGCTGGCATTGGCACCCGGATCGACCGGAAAGAACAGCCCCGTCGCGCGCAGATCGGTGTTCAGCGCCTCGCGGGTGATGCCCGGTTGCACCCGCGCATCCATGTCCTGGGCGTTGACCTCGATCACCCGGTTCATGCGGGCGAAATCGACCACCACCCCGCCCTGAACCGCCAGCGCATGCGCCTCTAGCGAGGTGCCCGCCCCATAGCCCACCACCGGGCAGCCATGGGCCGAGCAGATCCGCATGATCTGCGACACCTCGGCCGTGTCTTGCGGATAGGCGACCGCATCGGGCGGGGTGACGGGGAAATGGGCCTCGTTCTGGCCATGGGCGTCCAGATCGGCCTTGGACAGGCTCAACCGATCGCCTAAGACTTGGGACAGTTCCTGAATGGCCGAAGCGATGGACATGGATGATCCTTTCGGTCTGAGGGGTCTTTGCGGCACCCTAAGCCAGTTGGGCAGCGCGGGGAATGTCGAAATTATATTTGCCCTGCAACGGGATGTCGCGGGTGAGCGAGCCGCTGAAACGCCTTTTGAACCGCCAGTTCGCCGATGGTCGCGCCGAGCTGCGCCGCGCCTGGTCGGTGCTGCGCACCAAGGGGCCGTCGCAGATCCAGTTCTGGTTCATCGCGCTGGCGGTCGGCATCGGGGCGGGCTTTGCCACGGTGGGGTTTCGCCTGGCGATCAACGCACTGCAGACCCGGCTATACGGCGTGGCCGACCCGCGGATGCTGCACAGTTTTGCCGAGACATTGCCCTGGCAATGGATCCTGGTGATCCCGATCTGCGGCGGGCTGGTTGTGGGGCTTATCCTGCATGTCTTTACCGATGACGGCCGGGTGCGCACCGTCGCCGACGTGATCGAGGGCGCGGCCCTGCATGACGGGCGGGTCGACAAGAAGGCCGGGATCGCCTCGGCGGTGTCGTCGCTGATCACGCTCAGCTCGGGCGGGTCATCGGGGCGCGAAGGCCCGGTGGTGCATCTGGCGGCGATCATATCCAGCTGGGTCTCGACCCGGATCAACGCCAGCGGCATCGTCGGGCGTGACCTCTTGGGCTGTGCGGTGGCGGCGGCGGTGTCGGCCTCGTTCAACGCGCCGATCGCGGGGGCTTTGTTCGCGCTTGAGGTGGTGCTGCGCCATTTCGCGGTGCACGCCCTGGCCCCGATCGTGATCGCCAGCGCGGCGGGCACGGTGATCAGCCGGGTGTTTTTCGGAGATATCACCGAGTTCATGCTGCCGGTCGACAATTCGCTGGTGATCTATTTCGAGCTGCCGGCCTTTCTGCTGCTGGGCCTGACCTGCGGGCTGGTGGCGACGGCGCTGATGCGGGCGATATTCTGGGCCGATGACATCGGCAACGCGTTGCAAGCCACGCTGCGCATTCCACGCTGGCTGCGCCCGGCGGTGGCGGGGGCGATGTTGGGCGGCATCGCGATCTTCTTCCCGCATATCATCGGCGTGGGCTATGAAACCACCTCTGCCGCGCTGACGGGCAGCCTGATCCTGCGCGAGGCGGTGGTCTTTGCCATCCTCAAGGCCGTGGCCGTGTCGATCACCATGGCGGGGCGGATGGGCGGTGGGATCTTTTCGCCCTCGCTGATGATGGGGGCGCTGACGGGGTTGGCCTTTGGGCTGGTCGCGACATCCATCTTCGACGGGGTCAGCGGCGACGAGACATTATATGCACTGGCGGGCATGGGCGCGGTGGCGGCGGCTGTGCTGGGCGCGCCGATCTCGACCACGCTGATCGTGTTCGAGCTGACCGGCGACTGGCAGACCGGGCTGGCGGTGATGGTGGCGGTATCGATGTCCAGCGCGCTGTCCAGCCGGCTAGTGCACCGGTCGTTCTTCCTGACCATGCTGGAACGCGCGGGCAAGCGCGTGGCCGCCGGGCCGCAGGCCTATCTGTTGTCGCTGTACAAGGCCAGCGTGGTAATGCGCGGCAAGGACAGCCCCGGCGCCGCCTCGCGCGAGGCCTGTGAGGCGCTGATGGAAACCGGCATGTTCCTAACCCCCGACGCCACGCTGGAAACCGCACTGCCGCTGTTTGAAAGCACCGGCCACAGTTTCATCCCCGTGGTGCAACCCGCCAGTGACAAGGGCGAGGCCACGCTTTTGGGCGCGCTCTTTCATGTCGATGCGCTAAACGCCTATAACCGGGCGCTGGCCGCGACGGCGGCCGAGGAACATTCCTGAACGAAAAAGCCCCGGACGATGCCGGGGCCTGTCGCGGGTAGAGGCCTGTGTTACAGGCGCTCGACCGTCACCGTATCGCTGACGCGAAACGCCAGATAGCCCTTGAGGCGGTCCAGCTCGGCATTGGGCGAGGTCAGGCGATAGGCCGCATCACGCAGCGAATTGCTCTTGGTCTCGATCGAAAAATACTGCGCCTCGCCCAGGGTCGGGCTGGCAATGCGGGTATCGGCCGCCTCGAGGAAGGGCATGGCGATATCAGCTTCGGGGAAGTAGATCACCGGCGGCATATTGGCCTCGGTCAGCTCTAGCGCATTCGAGGTCTCACCCAGCACGGCCCCGCCAGCACGCACTACCCACTTGCCTTCGGCTTTGCGGATCATCATCTCGTTCGTCATCGGGGTTAACCTCTCTTCTCTCCGGCGCATCAATCATGCCGGCGATACATGACAGCTTGGTGTCAGAAAATCCAGCGTTTCATGCAGGCAGTGGCTGCGTCACCTTCGACAGCCAGGTGCGCGCCCCGGCCGAGACCAGCGGGCCCAGTTCGTGCGCGACCCGGGCGTGATAGGCATCCAGCCATTCCCGTTCTTCGGCCGACAGCATATCGGCCACGATCAGCCGCCGGTCGATCGGCGCCAGGGTCAGGGTGCGGAATTGCAGCATCGGCCGCCCGTCGCCCAGATCGGGGGCCTCTTCGACCACGATCAGGTTCTCGATGCGGATGCCAAAGGCGCCTTCGCGGTAATAGCCCGGCTCATTCGACAGGATCATGCCGGGCTGTAGCGGCACGTCGGATATGCGCGACAGGCGCTGCGGGCCTTCGTGCACGCACAGGTATGAGCCGACGCCATGGCCGGTGCCGTGGTCATAATCCTGGCCCGCCAGCCACAGCGGATAGCGCGCCAGCGCGTCCAGATGCCGGCCCTCGACCCCGCGCGGAAAGCGCACGCGCGACATGGCGATCATGCCTTGCAGCACGCGGGTAAAGCATTCCTTTTCCTCTTGGCCGACCTCGCCCACCGGCACGGTGCGGGTGATGTCGGTGGTGCCGTCGCGATATTGCCCGCCGCTGTCGATCAGCAGCAGCTGACCGGGGGTGATCGTACGGTTACTGTCGCGGGTGACGCGGTAATGCACGATGGCGCCGTTCGGCCCCGCACCGGCGATGGTTTCAAAGCTGATGTCGCGCAGGCGGCCGGTGGCGCCGCGGCAGACCTCCAGCTCGGTGACCACGTCGATCTCGGTCAGGCGGCCGCCCGGCAGGGTCATCTCGAGCCAGCTCAGGAATTCGACCATCGCCGCGCCGTCGCGGATATGGGCGCGAATGCTGCCGTCGATTTCAGCCGCGTTCTTGCAGGCCTTGGGCAGGATGCACGGGTCTTGCCCCCATTCCAGATCGACGCCCGCCCCGTTCAGGATCTCGGTCACCGCAAAAGGCGCGCTGGCGCGGTCGACGCGCACGGTGCCGGTCAGGCTGCGCAGGGCCGGTTCGAACGCGGTGGCGGGGCGCAGGGTGATGTCGGGGAACAGATGGGAACGCAGCGCGTCGTCGATCTTGGCCGGATCGGTGAACAGGGTGACATGGCCGTCGGCCTGCAAGATCGCAGTGGCATGGGGCACCGGGTTGCGGGGGATGTCGCTGCCCCGGATGTTCAGCAGCCAGGCGATGGAATCGGGCAGCGTGATCACCGCCGCCCCCTGCCCCGCCTTGTGCAGCGCCGCGCCCAGACGGGCACGTTTGGCGGCGTGGCTTTCGCCGGCCAGATCGTCGGGATGCACGACAATCGCCCCTGTCGGCGGCGCGGGCTGGTCGTGCCAGATGCGGTCGATCAAGTTGGCGGTTTCCGACAAGGTGATGCCGCTGCCTTCCAGCCCTTTCAGCAGCTGGTCGATCTGTTCGAACGTGTGCAGCCAGGGGTCGAACCCCACCGTGCCGCCATCGGGCAGGGCCTCGCGCAGCCAGTCGGCCAGCCCGACCTCGGGCCAATGCACGGGGGCAAAGGCCTCGGGCGCGATCTGCTGGCGCACCTGCACGCGGTAGCGCCCGTCGATGAACACCCCGGCCCGATCCATCAGCGCCGCAGCAAACCCGGCCGAGCCGGTGAACCCCGTCAGCCAGGCCAGCCGATCGTCATGCGGGGCGACATATTCGCCCTGATACATATCGGCACGTGGCACCAGGAACCCGTCGATCCCCGCGCGGCGCATCTCGGCTCGCAAGGCGGCCAGGCGCGGCGGGCCATCGGCGGGCCGGGTCACGGATTCGAAACGCTGAAACATGGGGCACCCCTGATCTGATCCCCCCATAAGAGCGGCATTTGCCGCCCGCCGCAATGGTCAGCCGGCCAAGAGGGCGCGGGCGGCGGCGCGGGCCTCGTCGGTGATGGTGTCGCCGGCCAGCATCCGGGCAATTTCATCGACGCGGTGGGCATCGTCGACGGGGGTGACGCGCGACAGGGTCATGCCATCGTGCACGTCCTTGGCGACGCGCCAGTGATGCGCGCCCAGGGCCGCGACCTGCGGCGAGTGGGTGACGACCAGCACCTGCCCGCCCTCGGCCAGCGCGGCCAGGCGGCGGCCCACGGCATCGGCAGTGGCGCCGCCCACGCCTCGGTCGATCTCATCAAAGATCATGGTCAGATCGGGCGCGTCCTTGGTCAGGCAGACCTTGAGCGCCAGCAGAAAGC
The DNA here is from genome assembly GCF_025751515.1 of Actibacterium sp. XHP0104. GTDB lineage: Bacteria > Pseudomonadota > Alphaproteobacteria > Rhodobacterales > Rhodobacteraceae > Actibacterium_D. Next base: position 93,598 of record NZ_JAOWLE010000002.1, on the reverse strand, counting down.
GCGACAGCTCGCCGCCCGAGGCGATCTTGTTCAGCGGGCCAGAGGGCGCGCCGGGGTTGGTGGCGACGGTAAAGGCCACGTTGTCCACGCCCTCGGGGCCGGGGTCGGCAGGGGTGATTTCGGTGGTAAAAACCGCGCGTTCCATTTTCAGCGGTGCCAGCTCGGCGCCCATGGCGGCATCCAGCGCCTGCGCGGCGGTGGCGCGGCGGGCGCTTAGCGCGGCGGCGGCAGTGTCATAGCCCGCCTGGGCGGCGGCCACGGATTTGCGCAACCCGTCCAGATCGGCCTCGCCCGCGTCCAGCGCCGCCAGCTTGGCGCGCAGATCCTCAGCAAAGCCGCCCAGATCGTCGGGCTGAACCCCGTGTTTGCGCGCCAGCCCGCGAATGGCGAATAGGCGTTCCTCGACCTGTTCCAGCTCGGCCGGGTTAAAGGCCAGCGCGTCCAGCGTGTCCTCGACCGCCTGCTGCGCCTCGCCCAGTTCGACCTGAGCGCGGCCCAGAGCCTCGATCGCGGGGGCAAGACGGCCCTCGGCCTTGTCGGCCACCCCGTCCAGCCAGCGCGTGGCGTCGCCCATCATCGCCTCGGCCCCGCCATCGGACCCCAGCGCGGCAAAGGCGCGGGTGATGTCTTCGCGGATGCGGTCGGCGGCCTGCATCATGCGGCGGCGGGCGTCCAGATCGGCCTCTTCTCCCGGCTGCGGATCCAGCGTGTCGAGTTCCGCCACGGCGTGGCGCAGGTAGTCCTCTTCGTCGCGCACGGCGGCCAGCGCGGCCTCGGCGGCGTCAAGGGCGCGGCGGGCCTCGGCCACCTTGCGCCAGGCGGCACGGCAGGCGGCGACATCGGCGCCCAGACCGGCGAAATCATCCAGCATCACCCGGTGGCCGCGCGGGTTCAAAAGGCCGCGGTCATCTTGCTGGCCATGCAGTTCGACCAATGTATCAGAGAGGGCGCGCAGCACCTCGCCACTGGCGCGGCGATCGTTGACCCAGGCGGTCTTGCGCCCATCGGCGGAATTCACGCGGCGCAGGATCAGCTCGTCGCCCGCAGGCAGCCCGGCCTCATCCAGAATGGCGCGCGCGGCGTGGCCCTGAGGCAGGTCAAACACGGCGACGACCTCGCCCTGATCGGCGCCCGCGCGCACCAGGTCGGCGCGCCCGCGCCAGCCCAGAACAAAGCCCAGCGAATCCAGCAAGATCGACTTGCCCGCCCCGGTTTCCCCGGTCAGCACGTTCAGACCCGGCTGGAAGGCAAGCTCCAGCCGGTCGATGATCAGCAGGTCTCGGATATCGAGACTGCGCAGCATGGATTTACACCCCCCGGCGCGCGATCAGAGCCATTCGCCCTTGATCATCTGACGATAGATGGATTGCAGCCAGCCGGTGCCAAACAGGCCCGGCTCAAGCCCCTGCCCCTGCAACAGGTCATAGCCATCCTGATACCATTCGCTGGACTGGAAGTTGTAGCCCAGGATCGCGCCGGCGGCCTGGGCATCGGCGGTCAGGCCGAGCGACAGATAGCATTCGATCAGGCGATACAGCGCCTCGGCGGTCATGGTGGTGGTCTTGAAATCCTCGACCACGGCGCGGAAGCGGTTGGCCGCGGCGGTATAGTGGCCGCGTTTCAGGTAATAACGCCCGACCTCCATCTCCTTGGCCGCCAGATGGTTGAAAGCCAGGTCGAATTTCAGAATCGCCGACTGGGCGTATTCGCTGTCGGGATAACGCTCGATCACGGTGCGCAGCGATTGCAGCGCCTGATAGGTCACGCCCTGATCGCGGCCCACAAGGCCGATCTGGTCGTAATAGCTAAGCGCGACGAGATATTGCGCATAGGCCGCGTCTTCGTCAGCCGGATAGAAATCGATGTAACGCTGCGCGGCCGAGCGGCTAAGTTCGTATTCGCGGGCCTGCTGATAGGAATAGGCCTGCATGATCAGCGCGCGTTTCGCCCATTCGGAATAGGGATATAGGCGCTCGACCTCGGCAAAGGTTTCTGCGGCGCGTTCACCCTTGTTGGGGCTTTCTTCCAGCTGGAACTCGGCCAGGGCGTAAATTTCCTCGGCGGAATAGCTTTCCAGCGGGCGTTCTTCCTCGCCCCCGCCGCAGGCCGCCAGAAAGGCCAGCGCCGACACCGCCCCGACAAGAGCCTTGCGCGAAAATCTGTTGCCCATGAACCGCCTACCCTGTCTGTGGTTCCACGGCCTGCCATCGGGCAGACCGTAGCCTTGCCTCGTGTCCTAGCACATAAAATTTCGCGGCAAAACGTCTTTGGCGCGGATTTTGCACCGGTGCGACAGGCTTACGCGACGGCCCGCAGATCGCCGGCCTTGACACCCACGCCCGGCAGGCGACGCGAGGTGGTGTCGTCGCAGACCTCCATCCGCCAAGCGCCCGGCGTGGCGAACAGCTGGCGCAGCAATTCGTTGGTCAGCGCGTGGCCCGCGCGGTGGCCGGTATAACGGCCCAGAATCGGCGCGCCGGCCAGCGCGAGGTCGCCCAGGGCGTCCAGCATCTTGTGGCGCACGGCCTCGTCGTCATGGCGCAGACCGCCGGGCGAGAGAACCCGATCGCCATCGACGACCACGGCGTTTTCCAGCGTGCCGCCCAGGGCCAGACCTTGCGCGCGCATCGCGTCGACATCGGCTTGGCGGCAGAAGGTGCGGCTGTCGCACAGCTCGCGCACGAAGGCGCCGTTGGCCATGTTCAGCACCTTGTCCTGGCGGCCAATGGCCCGGTCGGCAAAGTCGATGTGAAAGTCGATTTCCAGCGTCTCGGCGGGGTCCAGGCGGGCCACGGCCTCGCCCCGGCGCACTTCGACGGGTTTCAGAATGCGGATCGCACGGTCGGCGGTGCCCAGGCCCTGAATGCCACGCTCGATAAAGGTGGCGACAAAGGGCGCGGCCGAACCGTCGAGAATCGGAACCTCGGGGCCGTCGATCTCGATCAGAGCGTTGCGGATGCCACAGCCGGCCAGCGCGGCCATCACGTGCTCGACGGTCGAGACCGATACATCGGCGCCATTGACCAGACGGGTGCACAGCGCGGTCTGTTCGACATAGTCCCAGCGGGCGGGGATCAGCGCATCGCGATCAGTGATATCCGTGCGGCGAAACCAGATCCCGTAATCGGCCGAAGCCGGGTGCACGACCATGCGCGCGGGCGCACCCGAATGCAGACCGACGCCATCAAAACGGGCAGAGGATTTCAACGTTGCTTGCACGAAACACCTGTAAACTGCGCCAGGTTTTTCCTGGCAGCCTCGATCTACGGCGGGGGGGATGCAATAACAACTCAATCTTTGTAACGGCCTGAAACATACCGGCGCCAGGGATCGGCAGATTCCCGCTCAGCCCTTGAATACGCCCCACAAGCAGTTGTTTTACATAAGAAAAAGGGCCGGATACCCGGCCCTTTTCACTGCAATATCTGGTGCAGATGTCAGTTCGCCTGACGCCGCAGGAAGGCCGGAATCTCGATCCGTTCCTGTTCGGGGTCCAGTTCGGGATCTTCGTGATAGCCCTGAACCTGGGGCTGCTGACGCGGCTGGGCGCCACCGCGGGCGGCGGCTTCGTGGCCGGCCATGCGGTTGATCAGCGAACCGATGCCAAAGCGGGCTTTCTCCGGCGCGGGCGCCGCGGCCGGGGCCTGACGGGCCGGCACATGCGGGGCAGCGGCAACCGGGCTGCGCTGCTGCGGCGCCTTGGCGACGGCAGCTTGCAGGCGGGCCAGGGCCTCGGGCGACGGGGTGCCGGGCGCGCGCGGTTTGGGCGCGACAAAGGCCTCGTCAGCGGCCTCTTCGGCGAAACGCGCAACCTCGGGCTGCGGCTCGACGGCGGGCTGATAGGCCGGCGGCGGCAGGTCATCGCTGTCATCCGCAGTGTCAAAGATGTTCTCGGCCTGCTCGTGCGCGGCATCGGCATCAAAGGGGAAGCGCGGCTGCTCGGGCGCCGGGGCGGGCTCGGCAATCTGTTCGACCACGGGCTCTTGCGCGGCCACCTCGGCAGCGGTGGGCTGCAGCGGCTCGGCCAGGCGGCGGCGTGCCACCGGGGCCTCGTGCACCACTTCGCTGGCGTCGATGCCGGTGGCCACGACGGACACGCGCATCGCGCCTTCCATCGAGGTGTCCAGGGTCGAGCCGACGATGATGTTGGCCTCGGGGTCCACTTCCTCGCGGATGCGGTTGGCGGCCTCGTCCAGTTCGAACAGGGTCAGATCGTAGCCGCCGGTGATGTTGATCAACACGCCGCGCGCACCGCGCAGGCTGATCTCGTCGAGCAGCGGGTTGGCGATGGCTTTCTCGGCGGCCTGGATGGCGCGGTCTTCGCCGGTGCTTTCGCCGGTGCCCATCATCGCCTTGCCCATCTCGTCCATCACGGCGCGAACATCGGCAAAGTCGAGGTTGATCAGGCCCGGACGGACCATCAGGTCGGTCACGCCCTTGACGCCCTGATACAGCACGTCGTCGGCCATCGAGAAGGCCTCGGTAAAAGTGGTTTTCTCGTTGGCCAGGCGGAACAGGTTCTGGTTCGGAATGATGATCAGCGTGTCAACGACCTTTTGCAGGGCCTCGACGCCGTCCTCGGCCTGGCGCATGCGCTTGGCGCCTTCGAACTGGAACGGTTTGGTCACGACGCCCACGGTCAGCACGCCCAGCTCACGCGCGGCCTGCGCGATGATCGGGGCGGCGCCGGTGCCGGTGCCACCGCCCATGCCGGCGGTGATAAAGCACATATGCGCGCCGGCCAGGTGGTCGACGATTTCCTCGATGGTTTCCTCGGCGGCGGCGGCGCCGACCGACGGGCGGGCGCCAGCGCCCAGGCCTTCGGTCACCTTCACACCCATCTGGATGCGCGCCTGAGCGGCGGACTGTTGCAGCGCCTGAGCGTCGGTGTTGGCCACCACGAACTCGACACCTTCCAGCTCTTTTTCGATCATGTTGTTGACGGCGTTGCCGCCTGCCCCGCCGACACCGAACACGGTGATACGAGGTTTCAGTTCATCGCGCTCCGGCATGGTAAGGTTCAAAGCCATAGAAAAATCCGCCTGTTGTTTCCGCGGCGCCTGCTGTCCTGCCAGACGCACAATACCCGATACTTCGCGCAATATTAGCTATCGCGCAGGGGGAGGTCACGAAAAAAACGCAAATTCCCCACAAAATATAGATGATATGCAGGTGCAGCGAGCGGTATTTTGCCTATGCCACAGCATATTGCGATCACCAGTTATCCTTAAACCAGCGCATGGCCCGCTTGAGCGACCGCGCCGGATAGCGTTCGGCGGGGATTTCAAAGTCCCACCACTCGTCTTGCGGGTGTGCCGCAAAGAGGCACAGACCGACCGCCGAAGAAAATGCAGGACCTGTCGCAGCTTGAGGCAGCCCCTGCACACGCATAGGGCGACCAAGGCGCACCTGCTGGCCCAGGATGCGGCTGGCCAACCCGTCGAGCCCCGGTATCTGGCTACCGCCACCGGTCAAAACGATCTGCTGGCTGGGCAAATGCTCGAATCCGGCCGCATCCAGCCGCGCGCGGGCATCTTCGAGAATCTCTTCGACGCGCGGACGCATGATTCCGATCAGTTCGGCCCGGCTGACGGTGCGGCGATCGTGCTCGTAATCACCGGTATCACCGCCGATTTCGATCATCTCGCGGTCGTCCATTCCGGTGGCCACGACGCCGCCGTAGAAGGTCTTGATGCGCTCGGCCGTGGCCAGCGGCACCTGCAGCCCTTTCGAGATATCCTGCGTGACGTGATCGCCGCCCAGGCGCACGCTGTCGGCATAGATCATGTGGCGCTTGATAAAGATCGACACGCCGGTCGAGCCCCCGCCCAGGTCGATACAGGCGGCGCCCAGTTCCTGTTCGTCCTCGACCAGGCTGGACACGCCCGACACATAGGCCGAACTGGCCAAGCCGGCCAATTCCAGGTCACAGCGTTTGATGCAATACAGCAGGTTCTGCATGACGTGGGCGTCTGCGGTCAGCACATGCATGTCGCAGGCCAGCGTGTTGCCGATCTGGCCGCGCGGGTCGTTCATGCCGGTGCGGTGATCCAGCGCGAAATTCACGGGCTGCGCGTGCAGCACCTCGCGGCCGTGGCCGAGATCGGGCACGTCGCAGGCAGCCAGCACGCGGGCCACGTCATCCTCGGACACAACGCTGTCGACCAGGTCGATTCGGCCATCCAGCCCATAAGACCGCGGCCGCGCGCCCGACAGGCAGGCGATCACGTGGTCGACCCGCACATTGGCCATCTTTTGCGCCGCCTGCACGGCGGTGCGGATGGCGCGTTCGGTCTCTGGCATGGCGTCTATCTCGCCAAAGCGCACGCCGCGCGACCGGGTCGTCGCCGCGCCGATCACACGGAACGACGACTGCCCCGCCAGCGAGGCCACGCCGTCGCTGCTGCGAAACCGTTCGGGCCCATCAAAGCGCAGCACCAGGCAGGCGATTTTTGAACTGCCCACATCCAGAATGGCGATCACGCCGCGTTCCATCGCCTGTTTGCGCATCCGCCGCATGGCGCGCTGTGACTGATACAGCTCGGTCATCAGTTGCTTGCTCCTGCCTCAAGAGTTCTTATCCGCCGCAGCTCTTCGACCGCGCCCTGCGCCATGCGCAGGGTCGGCCGGGCCGGGTTTCGCATATCCACCGCGATCAGGTCGCGGTCCAACAAATCATCGGCCTGGGCCAGCGCGATCACGCGCTCCAGCGCCCGCACCGCGCCCTGTTCGGGCAGCAGGATGCGTTGGTCGCGGTCCAGCACCACGTCCCAGCGGCGTTCGCCCATCCGCACCAGCCCGCGAAAACGGGGGGCCAGCGGGCCGACCGCGTCGATCAGGGCCAGCGCCTCGGCGACCTCGGCATCGGCGCCGTCGCCGGCAATGACCGGCAGATCGGCGCGCATCGCGCGGGTTTCCAACGGGGCCACGCGGTGGCCCTGGCCATCCAGCAGTTCCAGCCCCTGACGCGAGCGCCAGATGATCGCCGGTTCGCGTTCCTCGACCTTGACCTCAAGAATGCCACCGGGGCGCACATGCATCTCGGCACGCGCCACGGCATCCAGCTCTGACACCGCCAGGCGCATTTCCTCGAGATCCAGATCAAAGGACGAGATCGGGAAATCCAGCGGCAGAACCTCGCGGATATCCTGGTCCAGCTCGGCTGACGCGCCCTGAACCGACATGACCTTGACCATGAATTCGGGGCGCTCCTCGACGGCGCGGCGCATGTCCTGCGCGGCCATCACCAGCCCCTCGCGCCGGTCGGTGTCGGCCAGAAAGATCGCAACGCCCCCGGCCACGGTCAGCACCGGCAGGCCAATCCGCAGAAAGCTGCGAAACAGCGGCGTCAGCCAAAGCCGGTTCATCCGGTAGGTCAGGCGCGTGGGCGCGGGGTCACGGCGCGGGTGGTGGTTCAGCGGTTGCATGATGCATCCTCCACCAGCCAGCGGCACAGTTGCCCGAAGCTGATCCCGCAATGCGCCGCCTGTTCGGGCGCCAGCGATGTTGGGGTCATCCCGGGCTGGGTGTTGGTTTCAAGGATGATCAGCCCGTCCAGCCCGCGGGTTTCATCCCAGCGGAAATCGGTGCGGCTTAGCCCGCGACAGCCCAGCACCTGATGCGAGCGCAGGGCGTATTCCATACAGGCGTCAAAGATCTCGGCCGGGATGTCGGCGGGCACGATGTGGCGCGACCCGCCGGCCTTGTACTTGGCGTCATAGTCATACCAGCCGTCGGTCAGAATGTCGGTGACGGTCAGCGGGCGATCGCCCATCACGGCGGTGGTCAGCTCGCGCCCGGGGGCAAAGGCCTCGACCATGACCATCTCGGGCATGTCGGGCGACAGTTGCGGCGGGCCGTTGGCGGATTCGTGCACGATATACACCCCCACCGAAGAGCCCTCGTTATTGGGTTTGACCACATAGGGTGGCGCCATCACGTGACGGGTGCGCACCTCTTGGGCCAGGGCAATGCAGCTATCAAGCACCGGCAGGTTGGCGGCGCGATAGGTGACCTTGCTGCGCTCTTTGTCCATCGCCAGGGCCGAGGCCAGAACGCCGGAATGGGTATAGGGGATGCGCAGCCATTCAAGGATGCCCTGCACGCAGCCATCTTCGCCCCAGCGGCCATGCAGCGCATTGAAGGCAACGTCAGGACGCAAATCGACCAGCCGCGCAGCCAGGTCCGGCCCCGCGTCCAGTTCGACGACGTTAAATCCTTCTGCCCGAAGGGCGGCCGCGCATTCGCGACCCGTGGACAGGGACACCTCACGCTCGGCCGAGGGGCCACCCATCAATACCGCCACTTTCGGGGCTGCCCTGCTCGACATGCCCGCCTCGTTGCTTCCAGCCTTATGCGGCCTGATTTTTCGTTATGCCTCAGGGGCCGGTTCGCCGACCCTCATGATCTCCCACTCTAGCGTGATCCCGCTGTTTTGGAAAACCCTTTTTCTGACCTCTTCGCCAAGTTGTTCAAGGTCTTGGGCGGTGGCGTCGCCGGTGTTGATCAGAAAGTTCGAATGCTTTTCCGACATCTGCGCGCCACCGATGCGCGCACCGCGCATACCGGCGTCGTCGATCACCTTCCACGCCTTCAATTCATGGGTGTCGTCGTCGCGCCCGGTGCTGGAAAAGCCCGCCGGATTGCGAAAGGTCGAGCCGGCGCTGCGGTCTTTGGTGGGCTGGGTCGCGTCGCGCTTGGCCAGTTGGTCGTCCATGCGCGCGGCCAGCGCATCCGGGTCGCCCGGCGCGCCTTTGAGCGTGGCGCTGATCAGGATCCAGCCCTCGGGCAGATCGGTCTGGCGATAGCGGAAATTCAGGTCGTTCGCGGTCAGCGTCACCAGCTCTCCGCCCCGCGTCACTGCCTGGGCCGAGACGAAATGGTCGGCCACATAGGCCCCGTAGCAGCCCGCGTTCATCCGCACTGCCCCGCCAATCGCGCCGGGAATGGTGCGCAGGAAAGTCAGGTCGACGCCTGCCGCCGCTGCCTTGCGCGCGACCATGCTGTCCAGCAGCGCGGCGCCGGCGGTCACGCGGGTGCCGTCAATGTCGATGCCGTTGAAATTGCGCCCCAGCCGGATCACCACGGCGCGAATACCGCCATCGCGCACGATCAGGTTGCTGCCCACGCCCATGGGAAAGACCGGCACAGACGGGTCGAGGGCGCGCAGGAAATCCTGCAGATCCTCGACATCGGCTGGCTGGAACAGCCAATCGGCCGGCCCGCCCACGCGCAGCCATGTCAGATCGTTCAGCGGGCGCTGCGGCGTCAGCGTGCCGCGCACGGTTGGCATCGTCATTTCTGGGCCCTCCGCCCGATCAGATACAAAACAGCCGACAGTACCGTCACCGCCGCCATCGGCCCGATCAGCGCCATCGGATGCGCCGCCGACAGCGACACCACGACCGACACGCCGGCATAAACCGCCCAGAGCGGCAGAAAGGCGCGGCCCCTGCCCTCTATCCCGGCCAGCATGGCCTGATAGGCCACGGCGGGCGCGGCGGCCCAGACGGCATAGGTCAGCGGAACGGTCAGATTGCCCATCGGCACCCCCTTAGTCGACTGGGGGTTTAGCGCGCAATTTGGCTTTGCACCAGCGGATCAGGTAAATCAGCGGCCAGCGCAGGATCGAACAGCCCGCCGCCAGGAACACCAGCGCCCAGATCGCCCCGTCGGTCAGCGCGATATAGATTAGCAGCGGCAGGCCCAAAGCGATCAGCCCATAGGCCAGGTACCACGACAGCCGCCCGCGCGTCGCGCCTGCGGCCGAGGCCAGCAGCACCCAGATACAGGCAAGGATCAGACCGGTGCTCATAGCCGCGCCCTCAGGTGCCGGACCAGCACCCGCAACGGGCGCCGAAACATCGAGATGATCGCCGCCAGCACCGCCAGCACGATCCAGGGATTATGCTCGCGCCCCAGAAACACCAGCAGCGGCACCGCCGCGACCAGCAGCGCGATGCCCGGCGCGTATTGGTATCGCATCGGCAGCATCGCCACGACCGCCGCCGTCACCACCCACAGGCAGGCCAGTGTCAGCGACAGGGTCACAGCAACTGCCCCAGCGCGGCGGCAAAGGCGGCCAGGCAGGCCAGCAGGCCAAACCAGGGCACGATGGTCCAGACCTTGAACGGCGCTTCGGGGGCCTTGCGTTTCAGCGCGATCAGCGCGGTGTTGACGATGGCGAACACCGCCAGCAGGGCGACCGAGGTCAGCTCGGCCAGCGCCGCCACCGGCAGCAGCAGCGCGCCCGCCACCACGGCCGCCCCGATCAATATCGAGGCCCGCACCGGCGTGCCAAAGCGCGGATGGGCGTGGTGGAACATCGCCAGCGAGGGCGAGCGCCGGCCCAGCCCGAACAGCACCCGCGCCGCCATCACGATCTGCGCCAGCACCCCGTTCAGCGCCGCCGCAACGGCAATGGCCGACAGGAAGGCCGCGCTTTGGCCACGCGCGGTTTCCCAGACCAACGCCAGCGGTCGCTCGCTGACCGCCAGCGCCTCTTGCGGCACGGCGCGCACGGCGGCCATCGACACCAGCGCATAAAGCGCGGCGGTGATGGCCAGAGAGATCAGGATCGAGGCCGGCATGGTAAAGCCGGGGTTCTTGGCCTCTTCGGCCATGTTGACCAGATCGTCAAAGCCGATGAAGGCGAAGAAGGCAAAGATCGAGGCGGCGAAGATGCCCGGCCAATAGGGTGTGGGCGGGTTGATCCAGCCCTCGACCGGCTCGGCCCCGAACCCGGCCCAGATGACCAGCACCAGGCCGACCACCTCGATCACGGTCAGCACGGCGGCAAAGCCCAGCGATTCAACCACGCCGATGACGGCGATGGCGGTCAGCAGGATGCCCAGCAGGATGATCCCCGCCTCGAACGGGATCGGCGTGATCGATGTCAGATAGCCCACGCCCCCGCGTAACACCGCCGAGGCCGCGAACGTGCCCGCGCCCACATTGATCGCGCCCACGACCAACGCCAGCCAGTGCTTGTTCAGCCCGACCTCGACATAGGATGAATCGCCCGCGGCCTCGGGGATGCGGGCGGACAGTTCGGCGAATGACAGCGCGGTCGGCACCGCGACCAGTGCCGCCAACAGGAAGGACACCGGCGCCCAAACGCCCGCCTCGCCCGCGGCGGCGCCCACCAGCACATAGATGCCGGCGCCCACCATGATCCCCACCCCATATGCGGTCAGCAGCCCCAGGCCCAGTTTCCGCTTGAGATGGTCAGCCATGGTTTATCCTTTCAGTCGATCCGGCAGGTTGTTGGCCCAGGCGCTGATCGTGCCCGCGCCCAGGCAGACGACCATGTCGCCGGGGGAGGTTTCGGCGCGCACCAGCGCCTCGAGGTCGTCCTCGACCAGCAGGGCGCTGGCGTGGCGGTGGCCGTGACGGATCAGGCCCGCGACCAGATCGTCGCGCGACGCGCCCTCGATCGGTTGCTCGCCAGCGGCATAGACCTCGGCGATGGCCACGACATCGGCATCGTTGAAGCAGGCGCAGAAATCCTCGAACAGCGAATGCAGGCGCGAATAGCGGTGCGGCTGGTGCACGGCGACGACCCGGCCCTTGGTGGCCTGGCGCGCGGCGCGCAGCACGGCGGCGATTTCCACCGGGTGATGGCCGTAATCGTCGATGATGGTGACGCCGTTCACCTCGCCGACCTTGGTAAAGCGGCGGTTGACGCCCCCGAAGGCCGCCAGCGCCTTGCGGATCTCGTCGCCCTTCATGCCCAGATGGCGGGCGACGGCCACGGCGGCCAGCGCGTTTGATACGTTGTGATCGCCCGGCATCGGCAGGGTGCAGCCCTCGATCACCATGCCCTCGGCCTGAAGCGCGATGTCGAAATGGGCGATGCCGTCTTCATAGGTCAGGTTGATGGCCCGCACATCAGCCTGCGCGTTAAAGCCGAACGTCACCACGCGGCGGTCGGTGACCTTGCCGACCAGCGCCTGCACCTCGGGGTGGTCGGTGCAGCAGACGGCCAGCCCGTAGAACGGGATGTTCGAGACGAAATCCAGAAAGCCCTTGCGCAGGTTCTCGATCGTGCCCCAGTGCTCCATGTGCTCGGGGTCGATATTGGTGACGATAGCGATGGTGGCGGGCAGGCGGTTGAAGGTGCCGTCGCTTTCATCGGCCTCGACCACCATCCATTCGCCCTGCCCCATGCGCGCGTTCGACCCATAGGCGTGGATGATGCCGCCATTGACCACGGTCGGATCAATGCCGCCCGCATCCAGCAGCGTGGCCACCATGGTGGTGGTGGTGGTCTTGCCATGGGTGCCGCCCACGGCCACGTTCGAGCGCAGGCGCATCAGCTCGGCCAGCATCTCGGCCCGGCGCACGACCGGCAGGCCACGCGCGCGGGCGGCGTCGAGTTCCGGATTGCCCGGCTTGATCGCCGACGAGATCACCACGACCTCGGCAAATTCAAGGTTCTCGGCCCGCTGGCCTTCAAAGATGGTCGCGCCCAGCTTTTTCAGGCGGTCGGTGATCTTGGTCGCCTTGAGGTCCGAGCCCTGGACGGTATAGCCCAAATTGAGCAGCACCTCGGCAATGCCCGACATGCCGATCCCGCCGATCCCAACGAAATGGATCGGCCCCACATCGGTGGGCAGCTTGGTGGCGGCGGCAGCGTTCATTCGTTCGTTCCTTGGCGTTCGTGCCCGGCCTCAGGCGGGCTGTTTCTGACCATAGGCCAGGTCTTCGACCACCGCAGCCAGACGTGTCGTCGCATCGGGCAGACCATAGGCCAGCGCCCCATGCGCCATTTTCACCGCAGCCTGCGGGTGGGACAGGATCGCGCCTATTTGCTCGCAAAGCGCGGCGGGTTCAAGGCGGGATTCAGGGATCAGGATCGCGGCCTCGGCCTCGACCAGGCCACGGGCATTGGCGGTCTGGTGGTCCTCGGCGGCGGCGGCAAAGGGGATCAGGATGCTAGGCCGCCCCACGACCGAGATATCGGCCACGCTGGACGCGCCAGAGCGCGAGATCACCAGCTGCGCATCGGCCAGCCGGTTGGGAATATCGGTGAAAAAGCTTTGCACCTCGGCGCGGATGCCGGCGGCGTCATAGGCGGCAGTGACGCGATCCATGTCTTCGGGGCGGGCCTGGTGGGCGACGCGCAGATGGCGGCGGATGTCATCGGGCAGCCCCGCCAGCGCGGTCGGCACGGTGTCGGACAGGATGCGCGCGCCTTGGCTGCCGCCGATGACCAGCACGCTCATCGGGTAGTCGCCGGGCGGAATATAGGGCGCGCCCGCACGCGACAGCACTGCCGCGCGCACCGGGTTGCCGGTGTGAATGCCCTCGATGCCATCGGGCAGCCGGGTCGGCCATGTGCCGCAGGCCACCGCGCTGACACGGCCGGCAAAGGCCTTGTTGACCTTGCCCAGCACGCCGTTTTGTTCGTGGATCATGCGCGGCAGTTTCAGCAGGGTCGCCGCCGTGATCGCCGGAAAGGACGGATAGCCGCCAAACCCCGCCACCACTGCGGGGCGGTCGCGCAGCATCTTGACCGCGGCCGAGATCACCCCTCCGGCCAGGCGGAAGGGCACGCCCAGCTTGGCCAGCGGCCCGCCGCGCGCAAAAGTGGCGCTGGGGATTTCCTCGATCTCAACCGCGTCGGGAAAGCCGCCCGCATAGCGCGCCCCGCGCGCATCGGTCGACAGCTTGACCCGCCAGCCGCGTGCCAGCATTTCCTCGGCCAGGGCCTGGGCGGGAAACATGTGCCCGCCGGTCCCCCCGGCCGCGATCACCAGCAGCGGTGCGCTCATGCCCGGCCCTTTCGCATCAGCAGGTCGCCAATCTCGCCCTGCGGCCTTGTGCGGGTCAGCGCCAGCAGCGCCCCCACCACCACGCCGCCCGCGATCAGGGACGAGCCGCCATAGCTGACGAACGGCAGGGTCATACCCTTGGCGGGCAGCAGCTTGACCGCCACGCCCATGTTGATCATCGCCTGCACGCCAAAGATACAGGCCAGACCGGTACCGGCCAGCCGGGCGAACGGATCACGCTCGCGCGTCAGCCGGTGCAGCGACCGCAGCACGATCGCTGCGTAAAGCGCAATCACCAGCAGCACCAGGATCAGGCCGTATTCCTCGGCCGCCACAGCGATGATGAAATCGGTATGCGCGTCAGGCAGCGATTGCTTGACCTGCCCCTCGCCCACGCCAACGCCCCAGAACCCGCCTTCGCGGATGGCATTGGTGGCATAGCCCAGCTGGGTGCGCGGGTCGATTTCGGGCGACAGGAACCCGTCGATCCGGCGCGCGAAATGCTCCGAGTTGTTATAGGCGACGACGCCGCCCATCACCGTCATGCCCGCCATGCCCGCCAGCAGCAGCATCGGTGCGCCGCCGACGAAATACATCACGCCCCAGGAAAACAGGATCAGCGAGGCCTGGCCGAAATCGGGTTGCAGCGCCAGGAACAGCACCACCGTCACCGCGATCACGAAAGAGAACATCCGCCCCGGAGGGCCGCCGATCTCGGTATTCGCCGCCATCATCCAGGCGGTCAGGATGATGAAACAGGGTTTGAGAAACTCGGACGGCTGCACCGAGGCAAAGCCCAGGCTGTACCAGCGCACCGCGCCCTTGCCGAAATCGGTGCCCAGCACGGGCAAGAGGGCCAGCGCGATGAAGGCCCCCATAAAGCCCAGCACCCCCAGACGGCGCACCATGTCGGGCGACATCATCGAGGTGGCGAACATCACCACCAGCGCCATCCCGCCAAACAACGCCTGGCGTTCGACATAGTGGAACGGGCTAAGGCCGTTGCGCTCGGCCAGTGGCGGCGAGGCGGCCAAGCCCAGCAGCAACCCGATGCCAAACAAAAGAAGAATGCAGGACAACGTCCATTTATCGATCGTGCGCCACCAACGCGGCAGAATGGGTTCCCCCACCCGCATAGGCGCGGCGCCATAAACCATTTCTGTCATGCGAGTACCGCCTCGACTGCCTCAAATCGCCCGTTTGCCGGGTCTGCGGGTGATTCTAACGTGATTTGCCCCCTCAGGCCAGCGATAAGAAAGCCCCTGCGCAGCATCCTGCACAGGGGCGATGATCTTTGGCCTTGGGGTCGATGTCAGATGACGACGACATCCAGCGGCGGGAAGCCGTTGAACCCGACCGAGCTGTAGGTCGAGGTATAGGCGCCGCAGTTGCGGATGATGAAACGGTCGCCCGCTTTCAGGCCCACGGGCAGCTGCACCGGGCGCTTTTCATACAGCACGTCGGCGCTGTCGCAGGACGGGCCGGCCAGGATGCAGGCGCCGGTTTCCTCGTGGTCGCGGTCGGTGATGAACTGATAGCGAATGGCCTCGTCCATGGTTTCGGCCAGGCCCGAGAATTTACCGATATCGAGGTAAACCCAGCGGTGCGTGTCCATGTCCGACTTGCGCGACACCAGCAGCACCTCGGCGGCGATCATGCCGGCCTCGGCCACCAGGCCACGGCCCGGCTCTGCCATGATGCGCGGCACGTCGCCGAAACGGTCGTGGATCAGCTCCATCACGCGGGCGGCGTAGCGGGTCGGGTGGTCGATCTCTTCGCCGTAAAAGGCCGGGAAACCGCCGCCGATGTTCAGCAGGGTCAGGCCGAAACCGGCCTCTTGGGCCTCGTGCCAGATGGCGGCCACCTGATCCAGCGTGCCGATCCACATCTCGGCGCGGCGGGTTTGCGAGCCGACGTGGAAGGACAGGCCGATCGGATCAAGGCCCAGCTCGCGGGCATAGCCCAGCAGGCTCAGCGCCTTGTCACGGGCACAGCCGAATTTGCGCGACAGCGGCCAGTCGGCCTCGTAGTTCTCGACGATGATGCGGATATAGACCTGCGCGCCGGGGGCATGCTCGGCCAGCTTGTCCAGCTCTTCCTCGGCATCGGCGGCAAAAAGCGTGATACCGGCGTGATAGGCGAACACGATGTCGGCGGGGCGTTTGATGGTGTTGCCGAAGGAAATGGTCTCGGGCGCGGCGCCCTGGCTCAGGCACAGCTCGATCTCGCCGCGCGAGGCCGCATCGAAATGCGAGCCCAGGTTAACAAGGGTCTCGATGATCTCGCGGGCGGGGTTCGCCTTGACCGCATAGTGAATGTCGGCATGGCCCAGACCGGCGCGCAGCGCGTGGAACTGGGTGGCAACGGCCTCGGTGTCCAGAACAAGGGTCGGCCGGTCGAACGTGGTCGAACGGATAAAGTTCTCGATACGGGTTGCGGGTGCGACGAATTCACGTCCGACAAAGTCGGTTACAGTAGCGTTCATGGTCATCTCCAATAGACCCGGCCATTTATGACCGCTCACTTCCAAGGGAGACGTTACCGTCGCTACATAAACGCGGAGCTTTAAGGGCTCGGCCAGAGGCGCGTGCGTTGGCGTCTTAAGCCGCGATTTAGGCAATCACTTGAGTCGGTTCAAGGATTTTTTTCGCGCGCCGAAAAATTTTAACAAGCCGCCGCAAAGCCCCCTATTTTGTTGCGTTTTTGAAACAGCGGCGGCGCAGCATTCGCCTGCCCCTTCTGCCCGGCCGCGCCCGGCGCTAGCTAGGGCGCAACTGATCCCACGCTGGTGCCGCATGATCCGCCATATCGTCTTTTTCACCGCCCGCAGCGCCGATGACCTGGATACGGTCTATGACGGGCTGTCGCTGCTGACCGGCATCCCTGACAAGCTGCATCTCGAAGTGGGGCGCAATCTCAAGACCGACCCCCTGCCCGGCGACAGCCCCGATTTCGTGGTCTACGGCGAATTCACCGACGAGGCCCAGCTGGCCGCCTTCAAGGCGCACCCGCTTTACCAGCGCTCGATCGAGATCGTCCGCCCTCTGCGCGACTTGCGCATCGCGGCGGATTACACCTCGGGCTAACCCAGCTGCCCGACGCGGGCGATGAAATCCTCGCCGCGCCGTTCGAAATTGTCATATTGGTCGAAACTGGCCGCCGCCGGCGCCAACAGCACCACGTCGCCCGGCTGCGCCTCGGCCGCGGCCTGCGCTACGGCGCGCTCCATCGACTCGCAGATCTCATGCGGCACCGCCCCCAGCTTCAGCGCGAAACTGGCCGCCTCGCGCCCGATGACATAGGCCTTGGTGACATTGCCCAGATGGGCCAGAACCGGCCCCAGACCGCCCTCTTTCTCCAGCCCGCCACAGATCCAGCGGATATTGGTGAACGCCGCCAGCGCCTTGGCGGCGCTGTCGGCATTGGTGGCCTTGCTGTCATTGATGAACCGCACACCGTTCTTCTCGCCCACCAGCTGGCTGCGATGAGGCAGGCCCTCGAACGTGTGCAGCGCCTGCTCGATCAGCTTGGGCGCCACACCCAGCGCGCGCACGGCGGAATAGGCGGCACAGGCATTCTGATGGTTATGCGCGCCCGGCAGGCCGGCAATCTCGCGCAGATCGATGCTGGCCACCTGACGACCCTTGCGCCACTCGGCCAGAAACCCCTTGCGCGCAAAGACGAACCAACCCGGCCCGGTCAGTTTCTGCCCCGACGACACCCGGATCACCCGGTCATCCGCCGCCCCTTCGGACAGCTGGTTGGCCAGGTACTGCCCCTCGACCTCATCCACACCGATCACCGCACGATCCGGTCCGCCCTCGGCAAAGAGCCGCCGCTTGGCCGCGAAATAACCGCCCGGGCCGCCATGACGATCCAGATGATCGGGCGACAGGTTGGTGAATACGGCGATATCCGGCGTCAGCGCCCGCGCCAGATCGGTCTGATAGCTCGACAGCTCCAGAACAACCACGCCACCATCGCCGGGCGGATCAATGTCCAACACCCCGCGGCCAATATTGCCGGCCAGCTGACTTTCGCGGCCCGCATGCTGCAAAATGTGATGGATCAGCGCGCTGGTCGTCGACTTGCCGTTCGACCCCGTCACCGCAACCACCCGGGGCGCGGTCTCGTAGTTGTCCCACTCAGGCACGGCCAGCGACCGAAAGAACAGCCCGATATCGTTATCGACCGGCACACCCGCAGCCCAGGCCGCGGCAATCACCCGGTTGGGCGCAGGATAAAGATGCGGAATACCGGGCGATGTGATCAGCGCCGCCATCCCCTCGAACCCGTCGCCGCGCGTCGGGTCAGCCACAACAAACCCCTCAGCCTCGGCCTTGGCGCGCGCGGCCTCGTTGTCGTCCCAGCAAACGGCCTCGGCCCCGCCCGCCCGCAACGCGCGCGCCGTCGCCAGACCCGACCGGCCCAGCCCCAACACGCCCAGCTTCGCGCCCTCAACTCCCCGAACCGGTATCATGGCCAAATGCCCCTGCCTGTTTCTTCTTCGACAAAATATCCCGGGGGATGAGCGCGCCGCAAGGCGCGTGAAGGGGGCAGCGCCCCCTTTACCGCAGCTTCAGTGTCGCCAGACCGATCAGAGCCAGGATCAGGCTGATGATCCAGAACCGGATCACGATCTGCGGCTCGGCCCAGCCCTTCTTCTCGAAATGGTGGTGAATGGGCGCCATCAGGAACACCCGCTTGCCGGTGCGCTTGAAATAGGCGACCTGGATGATCACCGACAGCGCCTCGACCACGAACAGCCCGCCCACGATCGCCAGAACGATCTCGTGCTTGGTGGCCACCGCAATCGCACCCAAGGCGCCACCCAGGGCCAGCGACCCGGTATCGCCCATGAACACCGCCGCCGGCGGCGCATTGTACCACAGAAACCCCAGCCCGCCGCCGATCAGCCCGGCGGCAAAGATCAGGATCTCGCCGGTGCCCAGCACGAAATGCACGCCCAGATAATCAGCGAAATTGGCGTGGCCCACCAGATAGGCAATCACCCCCAGCGTGCCCGCCGCGATCATCACCGGCATGATCGCCAGCCCGTCCAGACCGTCGGTCAGGTTCACCGCATTGGCGGCGCCCACGATCACGATCATGGCGAAGGGGATGAACAGATAGCCCAGGTTGATCAGCGTGTCCTTGAACACCGGCAGCGCCAGCTGAAAGGTCAGGTTCTCGGGATGCACCATCGAGGCCGCGACCGAGGCAAAGAGCGCGATCAGCAGCCCCAGCCCCATGCGCATCCGGCTGGACACGCCCTTGGTGTTGTTTTTCGACACTTTCGCATAGTCGTCGGCAAAGCCGATCAGGCCGAACCCCACGGTCACGAACAGCACGATCCAGGTATAGGGATTATCAAGCCGCGCCCACATCAGCGTCGACAGCACCAGCGCCGACAGGATCAGCAAGCCGCCCATGGTGGGGGTGCCGGCCTTGGTGAAATGGCTCTCGGGGCCGTCGTCACGGATGGGCTGGCCCTTTTTCTGCTTGCGGCGCAACAGGTTGATCAGCGGTCGGCCAAAGATGAACCCGAACAAAAGCGCGGTGAAAAACGCCCCGCCCGCCCGGAAGGTGATATACCGGAACAGGTTGAAGACGTCGCCGCCATCGGAAAACTCGGTCAGCCAAAACAGCATATGTACATTCCCTCGCGCCTAGCTGGCGCCCGCTTGGCCCAATTTGCGCAGCGCGTCAACCACGCGGGAAACCTTGCTGCCCTTTGACCCTTTTACCAAAATCACGTCGCCCGGCCCGGCCAGCGCGGCGGCGCGCGTCGCCAGATCATCGGCCGTGTCGACCCATTCGCCCCGCTGTGCCGGCGGCAGCGCGTCGTAAAGCGCCCGCATCCGCGACCCCACGCAATGCACCAGATCGGCGGCTTGCAGCCCCGGATCATCGGCCAGGGCGCGGTGCATTGCGATCTCATCCTCGCCCAGTTCCAGCATATCGCCCAGCACCGCCACCCGACGCCCGTCGGGGGTGGCCGAGGCCAGCACCTCAAGCGCCGCCTGCATCGATGCGGGGTTGGCGTTGAACGCGTCATCAATCAGCTCGAACCCACCGCCCGGCAGGGCGACCACCTCGCGCGCGCCGCGCCCGGCGGGCGGCAGCCACAGCGACAGGTCGCGGGCGATTTCGTTCAGCGGCAGGCTCAGAGCCTGTGCCGCGCCAATCACCGCCAGCGCGTTCATGGCGAAATGCTTGCCGGCGGTGGTCAGGGTGAATTCCAGCGCCGTGTCACCGGCCCGCGTCACCACAACGGTGGTGTCGCCCTGCAAATCCGCGCGGATCATGCGGATATCCGCGCCCTCGCCCGCGCCAAACTGCAAAACCCGCGCGTTCAGAGCCGCGGCCTTGCTCATCAGGATATCCGAGACCGCCAGATCGCCATTCAAAACGGCGACACCATCGGGCGTCAGCCCCTCAAGAATCGCGGCCTTTTCATGGGCGATGCCCTCGAGCGCGCCGAATGCCTCTAGGTGCGCGGCAACGACCGTGGTGATGATTGCCACATGCGGGCGGGCCAGACAGGTCAGTGGCGCGATCTCGCCGGGATGGTTCATGCCGATCTCGATCACCGCGAATTCGGTGTCAGTTGGCATACGCGCCAGGGTCAGCGGCACGCCCCAATGGTTGTTATAGCTGGCCTCGGCGGCGTGGGTGCGGCCCTGCCCCGCCAGCACGGCGCGCAGCATTTCCTTGGTCGAGGTCTTGCCGGCAGAGCCCGTCACCGCGATCACCCGCGCCGCGCTGCGGGCCCGGGCGGCGATGCCCAGCCGTTCCAGCGCGGGCAGCACATCGTCAACGATCAGCAGCGGCGCGTCGGGCGCCACGCCCTCGGGGATGCGCGACACCAGCGCGGCGGCGGCGCCTTTCTCTAGCGCCTGCGCGACGAAATCATGGCCATCGCGCAGGTCTTTCAGCGCCACGAACAGATCGCCCGGCTGTAGCGTGCGGGTGTCGATCGACACGCCATTGGCGCGCCAGTCGGTCGTGGCGCGCCCGCCGGTTGCGGCGGCTGCCTCTGGTGCCGTCCACAGCGCGGTCATACCAGCTTGCCGTCCAGTGCGGCCACGGCGATCGAGGCCTGCTCGACATCGTCAAACGGAAAGACATCATCGCCGACGATCTGGCCGGTTTCATGCCCCTTGCCCGCAACCAGCAGCGCATCACCCGGCCCCAGCGCATCGACCCCGCGCAAGATCGCCTCGGCCCGGTCGCCCACGTCATGGGCTTCGGGGCACGCAGCCAGGATCGCGGCGCGGATATCGGCGGGCACCTCGCTGCGCGGGTTGTCGTCGGTGACAAAGACCAGATCGGCGTTTTCGGCGGCGGCCTGGCCCATCAGCGGGCGCTTGCCCTGATCGCGGTCACCGCCCGCGCCAAACACCACCACCAGGCGGCCCATCACATGCGGGCGCAGCGCCTGGAGCGCGGTTTTCAGGGCATCGGGCGTGTGGGCGTAATCGACAAACACCGCCGCCCCGTTTTCGCGGGTGGCGGCCAGCTGCATCCGGCCGCGCACGCCATAAAGTTCGGGCAGCACCTCGAACACATCGCGCGGGGCATCGCCGCTGGCAATCGCCAGCCCGGCGGCCAGCAGCACGTTTTCGGCCTGGAAACCGCCGATCAGGTTCAGACGCACCTGAAACGCGTCGCCCGCCCAGCCAAAGCGCAGCTCTTGCCCGGTGGCGTCAAAGCGTTGACCCAAAAGTTGCAGATCAGCCTGCACGCCGCGCCCCACGCCGATGACGGCCTGCCCGCGTTGGGCGGCGATCTCGGCCATGGCGGGGCCCTTGGGGTCGTCAAGGTTGATCACAGCGGCGCCATCCTCGGGCAGGACACGGTCGAAGAGCCCGGCCTTGGCGGCGAAATATTCCGCGAAATCAGCGTGATAATCGAGGTGATCCTGGGTGAAATTGGTGAAACCGGCGGCCGACAGGTTGACCCCGTCTAGGCGACGCTGGGCCAGGCCGTGGCTCGAGGCCTCCATCGCGGCATGGGTCACGCCCTCGGCGGCCATGCGCGACAGCAGGTTGTGCAGGGTGATCGGCTCGGGCGTGGTGTGGTTCAGCGGCGCGTGAAAAGCGCCCTCGACGCCGGTGGTGCCCAGATTGGCGGCGACATGGCCCAGGCGGTTCCAGATCTGGCGGGTAAAGGTCGCGACCGAGGTCTTGCCGTTGGTGCCGGTGACGGCGACCATCGTGCGCGGCTGCGCGCCGAACCACAGCGCGGCGGTATAGGCCAGGGTCTGGCGCGGGTCTTCGGCGATGATCAGCGCGGCCTGAGACTGGGCCAGATCGGGGGCGGCGATGCGCGCGCCCTCGGCGTCGGTCAGGATCGCAGCCGCGCCCATGCGCAGCGCGTATTTGATGAAGGTGGCGCCGTGGGTCCGCGTGCCCGGCAGCGCCGCAAAGAGGTGGCCATCCTTTGTATAGCGGCTGTCGACCGACAGGCCGGTAACCCGCGCCTCGCGCCCGCCGCGTGCGGTCAGGCCCAGTTCCGCTAGTGATCGTGTTCCTGCCGCCATGTGATTTGCCCCCGGCCCTAGTTGCTGGTGAGTGTTACCCCAAAGGTCGAGGCGGGTTCAATGTCCGGCCGCAGGCCCAGCAGAGGCGCGGTGCGGCGGATGATCTCGGCAGCGACGGGCACGGCCGTCCAGCCGGCAGTGCGGCGCGGTTCGGTGCCGGATGTTTCCTCGGGCTCGTCCAGGGTGACGATCAGTACGTATTTGGGCTTATCGGTGGGGAAAACGCTGGCAAAGGTGGCGATCACCTTGTCCTCGTAATAGCCGCCGGTGGGCTTGGGCTTGTCGGCGGTGCCGGTCTTGCCGCCCACCGAATAGCCTTCGACCTCACCAAAGCTGGCGGTGCCGCGCACAACGACCTGGCGCAGCATGTCGCGCAGCGCGGCCGAGGTTTGCTCGGACACGATGCGCTCGCCGGTGCGCGGACGCCCGCCGGCCAGCAGCGAGGGCTGCACCACGTAGCCGCCGTTCAGCACCGAGGCATAGGCCGAGGCCAGGTGCAGCGGGCTGGCCGACAGGCCATGGCCATAGGAAATGGTCATGGTCGACAGTTCCGACCAGTTCGGCGGCAACAGCGGTTTCACCCCCGGCGCCTCGACCAATTCGACCGGCGACGGCGACAGCAGGCCCAGACGGCCCAGGAAGTCGCGCTGACGCTCGGCGCCGATTTCCATCGCGATGCGGGCGGTGCCGATGTTCGACGATTTCACCATCACATCGGTCAGCGACAGCTGCGGGCCGTAGTTGTGGAAATCATTGATGCGGAACTTGCCCCAACGCAGCGGGCCCTTGGTGTCGATCATGGTATCGGGCGTCATCATCCCGGTTTCCAACGCCTGCGCGGCGGCAAAGATCTTGAAGGTCGAGCCCAGCTCGTACACGCCCTGCACCGCGCGGTTAAAGAGCGGGCTGTCAGAGGCATCGCCCTGCGCCAGCGGGCGGGGGCGTTCATTGGGGTCGAAATCGGGCAGCGAGACCAGCGAGATCACCTCGCCCGTATGCACATCCATCAGGATGGCGGTCGCGCCCTTGGCGTTCATCAGCTTCATCCCGCCTTCCAGCACGCGGCGGATGGCGGTCTGCACGGTCAGGTCCAGCGACAGGCGCAGCGGTTGCCCGCCATTGGCCGGGTCGCGCAGGTATTGATCGAATTCCTTTTCCACGCCCGCAACGCCAACCAGTTCGGCCGAGCGCACGCCCTCGCGGCCAAAGCTGGTGCCGCCCAGAACATGCGCGGCAAGGCGGCCATTGGGGTAAAGGCGCATCTCGCGCGGGCCGAACAGCAGGCCGGGGTCGCCGATATCGTGCACCTGCTGCATCTGCTCGGGGCTGATGCGTTTCTTGATCCAGATGAACTTGCGGTCACCGGTGAACTGGCGGGTCAGGCGGTCGACCTCGAGGTCGGGGAAGATCGCAACCAGTTCCTGCGCGGCACGCTGCGGGTCGACCATCAGCGGCGGCTGGGCATACAGCGAATGCGTGGCCAGGTTGGTGGCCAAGAGGTTGCCGTTGCGGTCGGTGATATCGGCACGCTGGGCCACGATGGCCGAGCCCGACACCGCGACCTGCGGCTCTTGCGGCTCAGACGCGGCCAGCACGCCCATGCGCATGCCGATCATGCCATAGGCAAACATGAAGGCCAGCGCCAACACCCACAGCCGGCTTTCGGCGCGGGTGCGCGACTGGTCGCGCATCTGCTCGTGGCGCAGGCGCAGGTTTTCCTTTTCGATCGCGTCGGGGTTCTCACCCTTGGCGCGGGCTTGCAGGATACGGGCCAGCGGGCGCAGCGGTGTGCGGATCATTGCGCAACCCCCAGATCAAGCCGGCCGACCACCTCGATGGGGCGCGACAGGGCGGGAAACACGTCTTCCTGGGTCGGAAAGGCCACCTGGTCGATACGGCCGAATTGCTCGGGCTGCATTTCCAGCAGACCAAGGCGACCAAAGTTCAACTCGGCCAGTTCGCGCAGGCGGTCGGGGCGGTTGAGATAGGCCCATTCGGCGCGCAGCATGGCGCGGGTGGCGCGCATGTCGCCGATCTCGCGGTTCAGCGCCTCGGTTTGCTCGATCGCCTGGCGGGCGGCATAGTTTTCTCGATAGGCCCAAAAGGCCAGCCCCATCACCGCGATCGCGCCCAGCACGTAAAACAGCCCACGCATTACCTTTCACCCTTGTTCATCAGCGCCGGCAGACCCAGCGCCTTGCGATCCACATCCCCCGCCGGTGCGGTCGTGCGCGTGGCGACGCGCAGCTTGGCCGACCGGGCGCGGGGGTTTTCGTCCAGTTCCTGTTCGTCGGGGCCTATAGCCTTGCGCGACTTTTGCTGGAACTGCGGAATTTCCTCTTGCTGCTCGGGGGCATAGCGGTTGGCCCGCCCGCCGCTGCCCGAACGGACCTGCAAGAACCGTTTGACGATCCGATCCTCGATCGAATGAAAGGTCACGACCGCTAGCTGCCCGCCGGGTTTCAGCGCCCGCTCGGCCGCGCAGAGGCCCGCGACCAGCTCGCCCAATTCGTCGTTCACGGCGATGCGGATCGCCTGGAAACTGCGGGTGGCGGGGTGGCTTTGGCCCGGCTTGGGGCGCGGCAGGCATTTCTCGATCACCGCGACCAGCTGGGCGGTGGTTTCAAACGGCTGCACGGCGCGAGCCGCCACGATGGCGCGGGCGATGCGGCGCGAGGCGCGCTCTTCGCCGTAGTGATACAGAATGTCGGCAATGTCTTGTTCGTCGGCGGTATTGACCAGATCGGCGGCCGAGGGGCCGGACTGGCTCATCCGCATGTCCAGCGGGCCGTCTTTCATGAAGGAAAAGCCGCGTTCCGCCATGTCCAGCTGCATCGAGGACACGCCCAGATCCAGCACCACGCCGTCAAGCGGCTGATCCGCGTATTCGTCAAGACGCGAGAACGTGCCTTCGACCAGGGTCAGGCGGTCGCCATAGGCCTCGGCCCAGTCGGCGGCCATCTCGAACACCATCGGGTCGCGGTCGACACCGATCACACGGTCTGCACCGGCCTCCAGCAGGCCGCGCGCATAGCCGCCCGCGCCGAACGTGCCATCCAGCCAGACACCCGACACGGGCGCCACGGCGGCCAGCAACGGGCGCAACAAGACAGGGATATGAGGTGCATCAGCGGGCGGGGTGTGGGCCTCGGCCGCCATCATTCAAGCGCCCCCGCGCCATCCAGCAGGGTCAGCGGGTCGAAATCGTCGGGCAGATCGTCCAGCCAGGCCTCGGTCTTGGCCAGCTCTTCGGTCTCGTAGGTTTCGGGGTTCCAGATCTGGAACGTGTCACCCGAAGCAATAAAGAATGCCTCTTTGTCCAGGCCGATCTTGTCGCGCAGCTTTTGCGGCAGAACCAGACGGCCATCGCCATCAACCTCGGTGGGGTACGACTGACCGTGGAACAGACGTTCCAGCATCCGGCGCTGCATCGAGCCGCGCGGCAGGTCGGCGATCTTGCCGTCAACCTCGTCGATGGCCTCGATCGTGTAGCATTCAAGGAATTTGCGGCGGTGGTCGCCATAGACGATCACCAGTTGCGGGCGCAGGCCATCTGTCCAGTCGGGGTCTCCGGCTTCCAGCACACGGCGAAACAGGGCCGGGATCGAGACCCTGCCCTTTGCATCCACCTTGTGGTGGCTTTCGCCTCTGAACCGACGCGCCACTGTCCGACGCTCCTTTTGCCTTTGCGCCAGGCTGAGATGAAAACGGCGGATTGAGCTGCTGCCACTGCCCAATCCGCCGCCCTCGTCCCATCTCTGGGGTTGTCCGGCTGCGCAGGCCACCTGGGGGGATGTCTGCTCGCGTGCGCGCCGGCCCTTTTATTCGGAGAAAGCGGGTGCCTGTATGAAACCTGACTTGGTGCCTCTGGGGTTCTTTTGATGCCCCTTGTAAGCCCGTCCTCTGCCGATGACTTAGGGATGCCATGGGAATTCATGGAAATCAACTGGTTTTTTCACTGACCCAGCACAAGATCCTGCTTCTCGCACCTCTCCAGAACAACATATAGGGAGATTTTCACTGCCAACACACCACCAATCGACATGAATTATAGCGATAACACTATATATAGACATCCAGCCATTAGTGCTGATGGTTCCCGTGATTTCCCAAAAATATTGGAAACACTCTGTTGATTCACACGGCACAGGCAAATTGACCCCGTGAATCATCAGGGCCACCCCGGTTTCCCGGCGTGGCCCCAGCTGCTTCCCATCATTTCCCGTAGGAGATCAGGCCAGCCCACCCGCGACCAGCCCGGCAGCCAGCCGGGCATAGGCATCGGCCACCGGCCCCTCGCCCGCCGCCACCGGCGTGCCGGCGTCGCCCGCCTCGCGCACTTCCAGCGCCAGGGGTAGCTCGCCCAGGAAGGGCACGCCCAGCTTTTCGGCCTCGGCCCGCACGCCACCATGGCCAAAGATATGCGCCTCATGCCCACAGTTCGGGCAGACATACATTGACATGTTCTCGATCAGGCCCAGAACCGGGGTTTTCAGCTTGTTGAACATGTCGATCGCCTTGCGCGCATCCAACAGCGCCACGTCCTGCGGCGTGGACACGACCAGCGCCCCGCTGAGCGGCGCTCGCTGGCACAGGGTCAGCTGCACATCGCCCGTACCCGGCGGCAGATCGACGATCAGCACGTCCAACTCGCCCCAGGCCACCTGCCCCAGCATCTGTTGCAGCGCCCCCATCAGCATCGGCCCACGCCAGACCACCGCCTGATCGGGATCGACCATCAGCCCGATCGACATCATCGTCACCCCGTGCGCCTGGGGCGGCTCGATGGTCTTGCCATCGGGCGAGGCCGGGCGCTTGCTGACGCCCATCATGCGCGGCTGGGACGGGCCATATATATCTGCATCCAGCAGGCCGACCTTGCGCCCCTGCCGCGCCAGCGCCACGGCCAGGTTCGACGACACGGTCGATTTTCCGACCCCGCCCTTGCCCGAGGCCACGGCCAGGATGCGCTTGACGCCGGGCACCTCGATCGCGCCGGGCGTGGGGTGCCCCCCGACCTTGAGCGCGGGCGCCACCGCCCCTTTCGCCGCGGGCGGCTGACGGGTCGCGCCGCCATGGGCGGTCAGCACGGCAGACACCTGCGAGACCTCAGGCAGGGCCATCAGCGCCGCCTCGGCGGCCTTGAGGACCGACTCATAGGAACGCGCCTGGGTGGCATCGGCCACTTCGATCACGAACTTGACCACGCCCGACTCGACGCTCAGCGCCCGAACCAGGTCACGCGACACCAGATCGCCACCGTCGGGCAGGGAAACGCGCCCCAAAGTGTCAAGAATGACGCGGCGTGACTGATCCATGGGTTTTCTCCTTGTGTTGCCCGCCCAACATGACCATCCGGCGCGCAAGAGCAAGGCCCTGCGACAATCGGCTTATTTCAAGGGCATTTCGACCAAATTTCCAGCCATCACGCACGTATGCGCTTTCTGCATAGCAGCATTTCGCAAACGTTCATTGTGCAGTCGCAGCATCGACGTATCTTTGACTGGAACGCGGCGCTAACACCGCCGCAATTGCAGAACCAGGAAAGTGTGAAACATGGCACACGCACATCACATCGGGGCAGAATATGCCGGCCATTCCGCCCTTGGCGAATGGATCCGTCGCGTAGCCGACGTGACCCGTGAAGAGCTGAAGTATCGCCGCCAGTTCAAGCGCACCATGCGCGAGCTGGCCGCACTGGACGACGCACAGCTGGCCGATATGGGCCTGAATCGTTCGATGATCCGCAGCGCCGCCATCGAGGCGACCTACGGACCTCAGGAATAAGAACCAGAAGGCCCCTCCTCCTCCCTGGGCCTTCTGTAAATTGCGGCGGCATCGACCTCCTCCCTGATGTCGCCGCCTTTTTATACCGGGCCTGATCGGCCCAACAGAATACGCGGGCTTCTCCTCCTCCTTTGCCCGCGTTGACATGACCGGCGGCGCCTTCCTCCTCCCTGGTGCCGCCGGCCATAAGAACCCGGGGCTATCGCCCCAACGACATGCGCAGGCCTTCTCCTCCTCCCTGAGGCCCTCGCAGACCAGAGCGGCAGCATCCTCCTCCTCCCTGATGCTGCCGCTCGCACTTTCCGGTTCGGGCCGGATCCCGAACCACACGACGCATCGGCCCCTTCCTTCCTCATCCGGGGCCCGCGAAAGGAAACGGCGGCGCACAGATCCCTGTGACGCCGCCGTTTTTCGTTTCCATGCAGGGCCAGTGTCAGAACGGCACGTCGCCCGCCCGGTCGGCCTCGACCACGAATTTCGCCATCAGCTTTTTCGCGCCGGCCTTGTCGAATTCGACATCCAGCTTGTCGGCCTCGACCCCCATCACGGTGCCATAGCCGAATTTCGTATGGAACACGCGCGCGCCGGGTTTGAACACCGGTGTCGCCGCGCCGTCGATCACATAGCCGCCGCCGCGCGGGGCATGGGTCTGGCTGCGGCTTTGCAGGCGTTTCCAGCCCGGAGAGCTGTAGACATCGGCCCGCGCCGCGCGATCCTCGACCGTGCTGGCCATGCCCGCCGCGCCGTATCCGCCGCCATGCAGACCGGGCGGGGTTTCCACCTCGACATGATCGGCGGGCAGTTCATCGATGAACCGCGACGGCATCTGCGATAGCCACTTGCCATAGACGCGCCGGTTTGAGGCGAATGAAATCGCGCAGATTTCCTCGGCCCGGGTGATGCCGACATAGGCCAGGCGGCGCTCTTCCTCGAGGCCCTTGGCGCCAGTTTCATCCATGCTGCGCTGGCTGGGAAAGAGGCCATCCTCCCACGCCGGCAGAAACACGACCGGAAATTCCACCCCCTTGGCCGCGTGCAGGGTCATCAGCGTGACCTTTTCGGTCTCGGCATCTTTCTCGTTGTCCATGATCAGCGCGATATGTTCGAGGAACCCTTGCAGGTTAACGTGTTCCTCCAGCGCCTTGACCAGTTCCTTGAGGTTCTCCAGCCGGCCCGGCGCCTCGAGTGTCTTGTCGTTCTGCCACATGGCGGTATAGCCGGATTCATCCAGAATGATCTCGGCCAGTTCGATATGGTTGGTCTCGGGACGCTGCACCATGTCGTGCCAGCGCGCCAGGCTGTCGATCAGGTGCCGCAGCTGCCCCGCGCCCTTGCCGGTGATGCCGCCCTCGGCCAGCAGGATGCGCGCGCCCTCGACCAGCGGCACGCCATTGGCGCGCGCGATGGTCTGGATGTTTTGCTGGGCCTTCTCGCCCAGCCCGCGCTTGGGCGTGTTCACGATCCGCTCAAAGGCGAGATCATCGCTGGGGCTGGTGACGACGCGGAAATAGGCCATCGCGTCGCGGATTTCCAAACGCTCGTAAAAGCGCGGGCCGCCGACCACGCGGTAGGGCAACCCGATCGACAGGAACCGATCCTCGAACGCGCGCATCTGGTTGCTGGCGCGGACAAGGATGGCGATCTGGTTCAGCGATTTGGGCGCCGCGCCACGGGTGCCGCGCTGCATAGCCTCGATCTCTTCGCCGATGCTGCGGGCCTCTTCCTCGCCGTCCCAATAGCCGGTCAGGCGCACCTTTTCGCCCTCTTCGGCTTCGGTCCAAAGAGTTTTGCCCAGACGATCTTTGTTGCCCGTGATCACGCCGCTGGCAGCGGCCAGGATATGCGGGGTCGAGCGATAGTTCTGCTCCAGCCGGATGACCTTGGCGCCGGGGAAATCTTTCTCAAAGCGCAGGATGTTGCCCACCTCGGCCCCGCGCCAGCCATAGATCGACTGATCATCATCGCCCACGCAGCAGATATTGCTATGCGCGCCCGCCAGCAGCCGCAGCCACAGGTATTGGGCGACGTTGGTGTCCTGATATTCGTCAACAAGGATATAACGGAACCGGCGCTGGTAGTCGGCCAGCACATCGGGGTGGATTTGAAAGATCGTCACCACATGCAGCAGCAGGTCGCCGAAATCGACGGCGTTCAGCTCCAACAGGCGTTTCTGGTAGGCGGCGTAAAGATCGACCCCGCGCCCGTCAAAGGCCGAGGCCTCGGCCACGGGCACATGTTCGGGCGTCCAGGCGCGGTTCTTCCAGTTGTCGATGATCCCCGCCAGCGCGCGGGCGGGCCAGCGTTTTTCGTCGATATTGGCGGCAGTGATCACCTGTTTCAGCAGGCGGATCTGATCGTCGGTGTCGAGGATGGTGAAGTTCGACTTCAGCCCCGCCAGCTCGGCGTGACGGCGCAGCAGCTTGACGCAGATGGCGTGGAACGTGCCCAGCCACGGCATCCCCTCGGCCGGCTCCCCCAGCTGGGCCCCAACCCGCAGCTTCATCTCGCGCGCGGCCTTGTTGGTAAAGGTCACGGCCAGGATCTGGTTGGGAAAGGCAGTGCGTGTATGCAGCAGATGGGCGATCCGCGTGGTCAGCGCCTTGGTCTTGCCGGTACCCGCGCCCGCAAGCATCAGAACCGGCCCCTCCAGCGTTTCGACCGCAAGGCGCTGTTCGGGGTTCAGCCCGTCCATGTACGCACACGCCTGACCCGATGGCTGGCGCGCCATCGCCATCTGGGACAAGGAAGGTTTGGGGGCCAAAGGATTGGTATCGCTGCTCATGGCGGCAATCTAGCGCCGGGTTTGGTCGAGGGAAAGAAGTGTTCCGCTATTGTTCGCACCTCGCCCCCGGAAATCGCGGAACGAATGACTAAAAGGTCACAATTGGATAGATTTTCTGACCTATTTGGCCTGCAAATGTAACAAAAAACTTTCAATCTCGGGTTATGCTGAATAATCGTCGGCCAACACGACCCCCCGCGCACCCGCGCAATACTCAGTCAGGAGAGCTTCCTTCGATGTCGGATTTCAAGAAGATTCTCGTCGCCAACCGCAGTGAGATTGCCATCCGCGTTCTGCGCGCCGCCAACGAGATGGGCAAACGCACCGTGGCCGTCTATGCCGAAGAGGACAAGCTGAGCCTGCACCGGTTCAAGGCTGACGAGGCCTACAAGATCGGCGAGGGGTTGGGGCCTGTGGCCGCCTATCTGTCGATTCCCGAAATCATCCGCGTGGCCAAGGAAAGCGGGGCGGATGCGATTCATCCGGGCTATGGGCTGTTGTCGGAGAACCCCGATTTCGTCGATGCCTGCGATGCGGCCGGGATCACCTTTATCGGCCCCAAGGCCAAGACCATGCGCCAGTTGGGCGACAAGGCCAGCGCGCGGCGCGTGGCGATCGAGGCTGGCGTGCCGGTCATCCCCGCGACCGAGGTTCTGGGCGATGACATGGACGCGATCCGCGCACAGGCGGCGCAGGTGGGCTATCCCTTGATGCTCAAGGCCAGCTGGGGCGGTGGCGGGCGCGGGATGCGTCCGATCATGTCCGAGGCCGAATTGGCGGAAAAGGTGCGTGAAGGCCGGCGCGAGGCCGAGGCCGCCTTTGGCAACGGCGAGGGGTATCTGGAAAAGATGATCCTGCGCGCGCGTCACGTCGAGGTGCAGATCCTGGGCGACAGCCACGGCCATATCTATCACCTGTGGGAGCGCGACTGCTCGGTCCAGCGGCGCAACCAAAAGGTGGTCGAGCGCGCGCCCGCCCCCTATCTGACCGACGCCCAGCGCACCCATCTGTGCGAGCTGGGCAAGATGATCTGCCAGCATGTGAATTACGAATGCGCCGGCACGGTCGAATTCCTGATGGATATGGACAGCGGTGAATTCTATTTCATCGAGGTGAACCCCCGCGTGCAGGTGGAACATACCGTTACCGAAGAGGTCACCGGCATCGACATCGTGCGCGCGCAGATCCTGATCGCCGAGGGTAAATCGCTGGCCGAGGCCACGGGCGTCGCCACGCAGTCGGATGTCACCCTGTCGGGCCATGCGCTGCAATGCCGGATCACCACCGAAGACCCGCTGAACAATTTCATCCCCGATTACGGCCGCATCACCGCCTATCGCGGCGCCACGGGCATGGGCATTCGACTGGATGGCGGCACCGCCTATTCGGGCGCGGTGATCACGCGCTATTACGACAGCCTGCTGGAAAAGGTCACCGCCTGGGCCCCCACACCCGAGGCCGCGATCGCCCGGATGGACCGCGCCCTGCGCGAGTTCCGCATTCGCGGCGTGGCGACCAACATCGCCTTTGTCGAGAACCTGCTGAAACACCCGATGTTCCTCAACAACGAGTATCACACCAAGTTCATCGACCAGACGCCCGAGCTGTTCCAGTTTCAGGCGCGGCGCGACCGGGCGACCAAGATCCTGAATTACATCGCCGATATCTCGGTCAACGGGCACCCGGAAACCATGGGCCGCCCGAAACCGCCCGCCGAGGCCAAGCTGCCCAAGGCGCCGGCGCGCCGCGTCGACACCCCGCCCGCGGGCACCCGGCAGATCCTGCTAGAGCGTGGCGCGCAGGGTGTGGCCGACTGGATGGCGGCGCAGAAACAACTGTTGCTGACCGACACCACGATGCGCGACGGGCACCAGTCGCTCTTGGCGACGCGGATGCGTTCGATCGACATGATCGAGGTGGCCCCCGCCTACGCCGCCAACCTGCCGCAGCTGTTCAGCGTCGAATGCTGGGGAGGCGCGACCTTTGACGTGGCCTACAGGTTCTTGCAGGAATGCCCCTGGCAGCGCCTGCGCGACCTGCGCCGCGCCATGCCGAACCTGCTGACGCAGATGCTGCTGCGGGCCTCGAACGGGGTGGGCTATACCAACTATCCCGACAATGTGGTGCAGGCCTTTGTGGCGCAGGCGGCCGACACGGGCGTCGATGTGTTCCGCGTGTTCGACAGCCTGAACTGGGTGGAAAACATGCGCGTCGCCATGGATGCGGTGGTCGACAGCGGCAAGATCTGCGAAGGCACGATCTGTTACACCGGCGATATCCTGGACCCGGCGCGCGCCAAGTATGACCTGAAATACTACGTGGGCATGGGCAAGGAGCTGCGCGATGCGGGTGCGCATATCCTGGGCCTGAAAGATATGGCGGGCCTGTTGAAGCCCGCCGCCGCCAGTCTGCTGATCAAGGCGCTGCGCGAAGAGGTCGGCCTGCCGATCCATTTCCACACCCATGACACCAGCGGCATCGCCGGCGCCACGATCCTGGCCGCCAGTGCGGCCGGGGTCGATGCGGTCGATGCGGCGATGGATGCGTTCTCGGGCGGCACCTCGCAGCCCTGCCTTGGCTCGGTGGTCGAGGCGCTGCGCCATACCGAGCGTGACACCGAGCTGGACATCAAGGCGATCCGCGAGATCAGCGATTACTGGGAGGCCGTGCGCACCCAGTACACCGCCTTTGAAAGCGGCACCCGCGCGCCCGCGTCCGAGGTTTACCTGCACGAGATGCCCGGCGGGCAGTTCACCAATCTCAAGGCGCAGGCCCGCAGTCTGGGGCTGGAGGAACGCTGGCACGAGGTGGCGCAGATGTATGCCGACGTGAACCAGATGTTCGGCGATATCGTCAAGGTGACGCCCTCATCCAAGGTGGTGGGCGACATGGCGCTGATGATGGTCAGCCAGGGCCTGAGCCGCGCCGAGGTCGAAGACCCGAAAACCGATGTCGCTTTCCCGGACTCGGTCGTGGACATGATGCGCGGCAATCTGGGCCAGCCGCCGGGCGGCTTCCCCGAGGCGATCATCGACAAGGTGCTCAAGGGCGAGCGCCCCAATACCGAGCGCCCCGGCAAGCACCTGCCCGCCGTCGATATCGAGGCCACCCGTGCCGAGCTGGTGAAAAAACTGGACGGGTTCGAGGTCGATAACGAGGATCTGAACGGATACCTTATGTATCCCAAGGTGTTCCTCGATTACATGGGCCGTCACCGCGACTATGGCCCGGTGCGCACCCTGCCCACCCATACCTATTTCTACGGCATGCAGCCGGGCGAGGAAATCAGCGCCGAGATCGACCCCGGCAAGACGCTGGAAATCCGCATGCAGGCCATTGGTGAGACCAACGAGGATGGCGAGGCACGGGTGTTCTTTGAACTGAACGGCCAGCCCCGCGTGATCCGCGTGCCCGACCGCAAGGCCAAATCCGCCGTCGCCAAACGGCCCAAGGCCGAGCTGGGCAATGCCAACCATATCGGCGCGCCGATGCCGGGCGTGGTGGCCAGCGTTGCCGCCACCGTGGGGTCGCGGGTGAAACAGGGCGACCTGCTGTTGACCATCGAGGCGATGAAGATGGAAACCGGTATTCATGCCGACCGTGACGCGGTGATCAAGGCGGTGCATGTCACCCCCGGCGCCCAGATCGACGCCAAGGATCTGCTGGTCGAACTTGACTAGCGCAGAGCTGCGAAAAAATAGATATCCGGGGCACTAGCGGCGCCCCGGATCTTTATTATGTCTGCGCTGCGTATCGCTTTGAGGGACAGAGCATGTTCGAATTGCTGACCGACCCCGCCGTCTGGGCGTCGTTTCTGACGCTGACCATTCTGGAAATCGTCCTGGGCGTGGACAACGTGATTTTCATCTCGATCGTCGCCCAGCGCCTGCCGGCCGAGCAACGCCGCCGCGCGCGCTATATCGGGCTGACCGGGGCGCTGGTCTTGCGGCTGGGGCTTTTGGCCTCGATCGCCTGGATCGTGTCTCTGGCCGAACCTTTCATGTCGATCATGGGCTTTGATCTGTCCTGGCGCGACATCATCCTGCTGGCGGGCGGGCTGTTCCTGATCTGGAAGGCCTCGACCGAGATCTTCGAAGAGGTCGAAGGCCCCGCCAACCATGGCCCATCAGCCGCGCAGGCCACTTTCAGCGCGGTGATCATGCAGATCATGGTGCTGGACCTGGTGTTCTCGCTCGACAGCGTGATCACCGCCGTGGGTATCGCCGATCACCTGCCGGTCATGATCGCCGCCGTGGTAGTGGCGGTGATCGTGATGATGCTGGCCGCCCAACCCATCGCCGATTTCGTCGAGGCCCACCCGTCGACCAAGATGCTGGCGCTGGCCTTCCTGGTGATGGTCGGCATGGCGCTGGTCGCCGATGGCCTGCACCACCATATCGAGCGCGGGTTCATCTATGCCGCCATGGTGTTCTCGGGCGCGGTCGAGGGGCTGAACCTGCTGCGCGCCAAACGGCGGCGGGCGGGTTAGATCTACCTGACCCGTATCGCCCGCCCGATGCGCGCGTCGCGCGGCAGGTCGGCATGCAGCGCCTCGAGCCGGGCCATGTTGCCGGCCACCGGCTCCAGCGGCGGTGCGCCCTTGCGGGTGGCCAGGTCGACATGGATCATCACCTGCTCGGCCGTGGCCAGCAGGCGGTCGCCGGCGCGGATTTCCTGCCAGACATGCAGCACCTTGCCGCTGCCTTTCAGGCAGGTGACCGCGCAGGTGATCTCGGTGCCGACATGCACCTCGCCGGTATGGCAGACATGGGTTTCGGCGGTGAAGAAACTGTTGCCCGCCGCGATATAGGCGGCGTCACAGCCGATCAGCTCCATGATCACCTCAAGGCTGTCGGCGAACATCTTGAGGTAACGCCATTCGGTCATATGGCCGTTGAAATCGGCCCAGTCCGGCGCGACCGGGCAGGCGAATGTGATGACGGGCTGGGGCTGGCTCAGGGCCTCGGGTTGCGTGGTGGTGCGCATCAAAGCCTCAATACGGCATGGGGTGGCCCTTGTGGGCCTCTTCGATCGCGTCCTGAACCTCGTCGCTCAGGGTCAGATCGGCGGCCCCCAGCGCGGTTTCCAGCTGATCCATCGAGGTGGCGCCGATGATCGGCACCACCGGGAAGGGGCGCGCCATGATCCAGGCTATGGCCATCTGTACGGGGTCCAGCCCGTGATCATGGGCGATGCCCAGATAGGAGGACACGGCCTCCCACACACGGGGGGTGATGCGGCCATGCAGCGTGGGGTGCAACGAACGGCGCGAGCCCTCGGGCGTGACGTCACCCGCGTATTTGCCGGTCAGCAGCCCCCCCGCCAGAGGCGAATAGGCCAAGAGCGTGACCTGTTCGTTATGACCCAGCTCGGCCATATCCAGATCATAGAACCGGCACAGGAGCGAGTATTCGTTCTGCACCGACTGCGCCCGCGGCCCGGCGCCCTGCCCGGCCAGGCGCAGCCATTGCGCGGTGCCCCAGGCGGTTTCGTTCGACAGGCCAAAAGCGCGGATCTTGCCCTCGGTCACCAGCGCGGCCAGCGTTTCCAGACAGGCCTGCATGTTGTCCAACGTGGCGGCGCGATCCTGCCCGGACGGGTCATAGGCCCAGTTCTGACGGAAATGATACGACCCACGGTTCGGCCAGTGAAACTG
Organism: Actibacterium sp. XHP0104; assembly: GCF_025751515.1. Lineage (GTDB taxonomy): Bacteria > Pseudomonadota > Alphaproteobacteria > Rhodobacterales > Rhodobacteraceae > Actibacterium_D. The sequence goes on along the minus strand of NZ_JAOWLE010000002.1, from coordinate 57,053 downwards.
GCAGAGATCGATGTAATCGGATTGCAGCCGCCGCAGCGACGCTTCGGTGGCCGCACGGATGCGGTCGGGCGTGATGGCGGGGCCGTCCTTGACAGTGGCCGAGCCCTTGCCCGTGACCTTGGTCGCCAGCACCACGTCGCCGCGACGCCCGGTGCGGGCGAACCAGTTGCCGATGATTTCCTCGGTGCCACCGGCGGTTTCCAGGCTGGCCGGGTTGACCGGATACATCTCGGCGGTGTCGATGAAATTGACGCCGCGATCCAGCGCGCGGTCGATCTGGGTGTGGCCCTCGGCCTGGGTGTTCTGGGTGCCCCAGGTCATCGAGCCCAGGCAAATCGCCGAGACCTTGATACCGCTGTCGCCAAGGATCGTCCTGCGCATGTCCGCCTCCGCTGGTTGGTTGCCGTCAAAGACTAGCCCCCTGCCCGGCGCGCGCAACCCCCCTGCCCGCAATCAGCCTCTGGCCCTTTGCGGATCGTGGCGTTAAACCCATGCGCAAACCGGGACAAAAGGCATTCTTTCATGGCACGCATCCTCATCACCTCGGCCCTGCCCTATATCAACGGCATCAAGCATCTGGGCAATCTGGTCGGCTCGCAGCTGCCGGCCGATCTTTATGCCCGCTACATGCGGAACCGCGGCCACGAGGTGATGTTCATCTGCGCCACCGACGAGCACGGCACCCCGGCCGAGCTGGCCGCCGCCAAGACCGGCGAAGGTGTGGCCGAATACTGCGCGCGGATGCATGGCGAGCAGGCCGAGCTGGCCAAGGGCTTCCGGCTGTCGTTCGACCACTATGGCCGCTCGTCCTCGGGGCGCAACCACGCCATCACCCAGCATCTGGCCAACAAGCTGGCCGAAAACGGGTTCATCGAAGAAGTCGTTGAAAAGCAGGTCTATTCCAATGCCGATGGCCGCTTTCTGCCCGACCGCTATATCGAGGGCACCTGCCCCAACTGCGGCTATGACAAGGCCCGCGGCGACCAGTGCGAGAACTGCACCAAGCAGCTGGACCCGACCGACCTTATCGAGCCGCGCTCGGCCGTGTCGGGCTCGACCGACCTTGAGGTGCGCGAGACCAAGCACCTTTACCTGCGGCAGACCCTGCTGAAGGACGAGATCGACCAGTGGATCGACAGCCAGGCGGGCTGGCCGATCCTGACCACCTCGATCGCCAAGAAATGGCTGCATGATGGCGACGGGCTGCAAGATCGCGGCATCACGCGCGACCTGAACTGGGGCATCCCGGTCACCAAGGGCGATGCGCCCTGGCCGGGGATGGAGGGCAAGGTGTTCTACGTCTGGTTCGACGCGCCCATCGAATATATCGCCGCCACCGCCGAATGGGCCGATGCCAACGGCAAGTCGGATGCCGACTGGGAACGCTGGTGGCGCACCGACAAGGGCGCGGATGACGTGCGTTATGTGCAGTTCATGGGCAAGGACAACGTGCCCTTCCACACCCTGTCTTTCCCGGCCACGATCATGGGCTCGCGCGAGCCTTGGAAACTGGTCGATTACATCAAGTCGTTCAACTATCTGAACTATGATGGCGGCCAGTTCTCGACCAGCCAGGGCCGCGGCGTGTTCATGGATCAGGCCCTGTCGATCCTGCCCAGCGATTACTGGCGCTGGTGGCTGCTGAGCCACGCGCCCGAAAGCGGTGACAGCGAATTCACATGGGAGAACTTCCAGCAATCGGTCAACAAGGACCTGGCCGATGTGCTGGGCAATTTCGTCAGCCGCATCACCAAGTTCTGCCGCTCGAAATTCACCGAGGCCGTGCCCGAGGGCGGCGCGTTCGGCGAACAGGAAGAGGCGCTGATCGCCGATCTGACCACCCGCATCCGCGCCTACGAGGGTCACATGGAGGCGATGGAGGTGCGCAAGGCCGCGTCCGAGCTGCGCGCGATCTGGGTGGCGGGCAACGAATACCTGCAATCCGCCGCGCCCTGGTCGACCTTCAAGGAAGACCCCGAAAAAGCCGCCGCGCAGGTGCGCCTGGGCCTGAACCTGATCCGCCTTTACGCGGTGCTGTCGCAGCCTTTCATCCCCGACGCATCCGCCGCGATGCTGGCGGCGATGCAGACCGAAAACGACGCCTGGCCCGAAGACGTGGCCGCCGCGCTAAGCGCCCTGCCCGCCGGCCACGTCTTTAGCGTGCCCGACGTTCTGTTCCGCAAGATCAGCGACGAGGAACGCGAAGACTGGCAGGCCCGGTTCGCGGGCGTGCGCAGCTAAGCAACACCGGCTGATGCCGATCCACGCGCGCCGGGTGTCCTCACCCGGCGTTTGCGCGTCTGGCTAGTGGCAGGGCCCGCCATCGCGGTGGTCATGCGAGCAGACGCACAGATCGTCGGTGCAGCCGTCGGCGCCCAGTTCTAGGATGACATCCAGACACTGGGCCAGCAGCTCGGGCCGCGACGAGACCCCCGCCTTGCGGAATATGGCGTTCAGCTGCGCCTTGACCGTGCCTTCGCGCGTTTGCCGGAATTCCGCGATCTGCGAGATCTTCAGCCCCTTGAGCGACAACAGCGCCACGTCACGTTCGGCCGCGCTGAGGTTCCAGCGGTCGAACTCGACATCGAGATGGCCGCGCACGATCCGCTTCATGTCGCGCTGCTGGCGCAGGCTTTCGCTGAGGTCCTGCGAGATCTGCTCGGCGTTGCGGTTGATGCCGCGAACCCAGACCACATAGACCATCATCACCAGCACGATGCTCATCCAGTGCAGATATTCGGCGATCCGCACCATCGGCCCGCTTTGCGGCGGCATGATCAGCAGGAACAGTTCCAGCGCGATGAACATGAACATCGGCACCAGCATCGTCTTGCACAGGATGCTGCAGGCCCTGGGGCCTTGCAGCAGGCTGACGTCGGCATAAAGCGAGCGCATACTCATCGAGACCCATTCCATTCACTAAAACTGACGCCACGTCATGTCTAAGCGGAGTCGCATGGCCATACCAGCGGAAAGCAACCCAGGGATGTATTATGGGCTAAAAATCGCGCATGATGGTAATCTGCAGGTGACTGTCCTTGCGCAGGTCGCGCACCAGATCGGCGGGATCGGATTCAAGCCAGTGCAGCACGGACAGATCGGCCGTCAGCCCGTCGGCCAGCCGATGTTCCAGCCGCAGGCGCAGCGCGCGAGTGTCATAGTCGAGATCAAGCTGCAGCCCCGCCGACAGGCGGGTGTTGGCGATGGTGTTGGCCGACCAGCGGGCACCCAGCACAAGGTCATCCTGCCAGATCTGCCAGGCGTCCCGCCCGCGCTGGTCCCAGGCGTATTCCGCGAACAGCATCATGTCGCCATCGCTGCCCGCGACACCAAAGAACGTGTATTCCGCGCCCAGGGCCGCGGCCCATCCATCCTGGCGGCCACCCGCGCGCGTCGGCTGGTTGGTGGTGTGGCGCAGCTCGAGCTTGCCGATCAGCGCGCCGGTGGTCACCTGCATATCCAGCCCCGCCTGCGCGACCCACGGATAATACGGGGCCACGCCCGACGGCACGGGCACCAGCGCGGCCTCGTAGGACGGCCCCCGGCGCAGGTAAACCCCCAGATCGACCGCGTCGAAACTGTTCTCGTATCGCAGTGCAAGGCCGGGCGTTGCGCGGGGACGTTCCCAGACCGTGCCGCCGATCAGGTCCGGCGACGGGCGCAGCCGCTGTTCCGGCTGGCGATAGGCATTGCCCGACGCCCAGCCGGTCGCGATGACGTCGATGGTGCCCGTGCCGGCCAAGGTGCTCCATTGCAGCATCGGCGTTCCGATCAGGGTGTCGCCTTCGTAATCGGCCCGGAAATCACGAGGGTTCAGCACGTTCGACAAGCGCGCGAACTCGGTGCGCGCCCAGGGGTGCTGATCGGCGCCCAGCCGCAGACTGCCGGTGCCATAGTCGTAGCGCAGCGTGGCCTCGTCGATCCGCGCAAAGCTGTGCTCGCCAAGGGTCAGGTTGGCATCGAACCGGAACTGAAGCCCCGGCGCCAGATCCACATTGCCCCAAAGGTCGGCCAGCACGCGCATCTCATGCGCCGACTGCCCGGCAAAGGCGGGATCATCGCTGAACGCATAGGCCTGCATCCCGACCGAGGTGTTCAGCTCGGCCGCCTGACCGCCGCCAGCCCCCGCCAGCATCGCGGCGGCCAGCAGCCCCGTTCGGGCGATCCGTCGCATCATTGCAGGCCCTGAGGCGACATCACCGCCGCCCCGACATCGACCCCAAAGCGGAAATCCGACCATTCCAGCATGGTGCGTTTGCCGGTCTGCAGGTTCGACATCTCCAGCCGGGCCGGGCGCCAGTGACCGCCGTAATTCTTGTAACCCGAATAGGTCAGACGCTTTTCCAGTTTGCCACGGCGGTTGTAGAAATCGGTCTGGAACGGCCGGTATTCCTGTGTGTCGATCCAGACGATGCGCTGCGAATAGCCCGATTTCGGGTTGCGCGGCACCGAGGCCACCACGTTGCAGGTCAGGCCCTGATTTCCCGGACAGGCCTCTTGCCGCAGCCATTCATAGGTGTTGTCGGGCACTTCCGACCCGCCCATGTCCTCGAAGGAAAATTCCGAGGACAGGAACTTGCCCGACCGGTTGGCCGACGAGATCCGGCGCACGCGGCGGTCGGCGGGCAGGAACAGCCACTGGTTGTCGTCAGCGGGTTCGATCTTGCCATGGGTCAGCAGGACCGTGCCCTTCACGTCGGCGGGCGAGGCAAAGGACATGCGCGACAGGTCGCCGTCACCGCTGTTGGCGCGTTCGACCCGAACCAGGTCGAAACTGCGCGACACCTGCCGGCCGGCCTTGTCGATGAGGATCATCGTGCCGGCCACTTTGACCGTCTTCCAGCCGGCATCGCGACGGTCCTGCTCGACCATGACCTCAAGACCACGCTCGGCATTCTGCGCCAGGCCCGGCAGGGGCGACCATGTCACGACGGCCAGGGCCAGGGCGCCCGAAAGGTGGCGAAACATGCGAAGGATCATCAGACGGGCTCCATTTCAGGGTTTTCTTGCAGCTCTGCCCGGCGGTGGAACCGCGGCAGGGCCAGCGACAGGATGACCGGCAGCAGGAACAGATCGGCGGCCAGCGCGATGGCGACGGTCACGCCGGTCAGGCGCGCCATGTCGCTGTTCAGCGCAAAGCCCGACAGGGACATCACCCCGAACCCCGCGATCAGCCCGACCGAGGTCACGACCATCGGCCGGCCCACCCGCGCGATCGCGCCGCGAATGGCGCGGTCGCGCTCGACGCCGCTGCGGTACAGGCGGTTGAAGGCCAGCAGCATATGGATCGTGTCATCGACCACGATGCCAAAGGTCATGGCCGACACGACCGAGATCGCCAGCGTGACCTGACCGCTGAGCATGCCCCACAGGCCAAAGGCCATGGCCGCGGGCAGCAGGTTGGGCACCAGGCTGATCATCCCCAGCCGCGCGCTGCGCACGGTGAACACCATCGCCGCCGAGACCAGGACCAACGCCGCGAACGTGCCCAGCACCATGGCCTTGGCATCGCGAAAGGCGATCAGCGTAAAGACATGGGCGATGCCCGTGGGCTGGGCCCGCAGCAGGGGCGCGTTGGCCCCTATCCATTGCGCGGCCTCGGCTTCGAAGGCGCGGGTGTCGGCGGTGGTCACGTTGCGCAAGACCACCGTGACCCGCAGCGCGCTTTTGTCCAGCGACACCCGGTCGGCCAGGTCCATGCCATAGCCCAGCGACATCTCGTAAAGCAGCATGTACTGGGCCGCGCTTTGGGCATCCTCGGGCAGCCGATAGGCAGAGGGATCGTCGCCATTCATGTTCATCGACAGCTGCTGCAGCGTGTCGGTTGCACTTTGGACCGCCACAACCTTGTGATGGCCCTGCGCCCAGGACACGAAGGCGGCGGTCTGCGCCAGAAAGGCGGGGTCATAGGCACCGTCGGGACGGCCCGACTGGAACGGGTATTCCAGCGTGCGCAGGCCGGTCAGCCTGTCCTCGATCGCATCGGTATCGCGGCGAAAGGCAAAGCTGTCATCGAAATAGGCGACGAAATCGTCCTCGAACACCAGCTTCGCAATCCCCGATGAGGCACCGGCAACCAGCAGCGCGGACAGAACCAGCACCGGTACCCGGCGCGACAGCACGAAACCCGTCATCCGCTCAAGCGCCGCCGAGCTGGCCCTGGCCGGTTGCAGACGCGGCGGCCAGACCACGCAGAGCGCGGGAACAAAGACCAGCATCAGCACCAGGCTGACCAGCAGGCCCGAGGCAACCGCATTGCCAAGCTGGCGGAACGGCGGGGAGATCGAGAAGTTGAGCGCGAGAAAGCCCAGGATCGTGGTGATCAGCGACATGGTGACGGCGGGGGCGACGTGCTCCAGCGCCGCGCGCACGCGGTCCTGCCGCGTGGTCAGGGGCAAATCGCGGCCATAGCCGCGCTCGCGCCCGATGGCCGACAGCACATGGGTCACCCCCGCGATCGACAGCGTCAGCACGATCAGCGGCGACATCACCGTCGCGGTGTTCAGCGCCACTCCGGCCCAGCACAGCGCCGAGATCCCCGCCAGCGCCGAGACCAGCGCCGTTGCCAGCGCGATGGCGGCCGCGCGGCCGGATCGCAGGCTGAGACCCAGCACCGCCACGGTGACGATCACCATCAGCGGCAGCAGGGTCTTGAGGTCTTGTCGGGCCGCCAGGGTAAAGCTGGCATTCATCGCCACCGTGCCCGACACCAGCACATCCACGCCGGGATGGGCGGCCTCGATGTCCTCTTCGAGCGCGCGCATGGCCAGATAGGCCTCGGGGGCCTCGTTGCGCAGATCAATACCGGGCAACGAGAACAGCACCCGCACCTGCGTCGCGCTGGCCTGCGGGTCCAGCAGGCTGCCGACGATCTCGGGGCGCGCAAGGGCGCGTTGTTGCAGCGCCTGCAAGGTGGCAGTGTCAAGCGCGAGGTCGGGCGGGATCAGATCGGCAACGATGACCGCATCGCCCTCGGCGCGGGAATCCTGAAAGGTCGTCAGCGCATCGACCCGGCGCACATAGGGCAGATACCAGGCCCGGTCGACCGTATCGGCCAGCGCCCGCAGCGTTTCGGGGGTAAAGACCTGCCCCGAATTCGGCACCAGCGCCAGGATGCCGCTATCCTCGCGGACGAACTGATCCTCAAAGCTGTCCAGCGCGATCTTGTCGGGGTTTGTGTCGTCGAAGAACACGCGCAGGTCGGGGCTCATCGAGATGAAGCTGAGCCCGACAAGCACCAGCGCCAGAAAGCCCAGAACCGCGGCCAGGATCGTGCGCGGGCGTGTGACGACGACCTGCGACAGGCAAAGGGTTTCGCGCTCAGGCATGGGTTTCTCCGGTCAGAGGCAACGGGGCCCGTTCGGCCCCCTGCCGGGCGCCCCGCACATGCTGTTGAGCCGCCAGGATCACTCGCTTGGCATCGGCCTCGGCCCCCAGCACCAGCTCGGATGCCCGGCAGCTGAGCCAGACCCGGCCCACCACATAAAGGCCCGGCACCTCGGTTTGGCCGCGCCCCTGGGTATACCAGCGCTCGTCCTTGCCGGCGGCAAAGCTGTTGAAGGGGCTGTTCTCGCGATAGCCGACGGCCCAGATCACCTGGTCGAAATCGGCATGGCTGTCATCGGCGAAATCGGCCTGCAGGCAGGCAGGCGCGGCACTGCGCATCGCTACGGTTTCGGGCACGATCTCGACCCCGGCCTTGCGCAACACCTTGTCAGCCAGGGAAAACTTGGCCGGCACCGGGTTCAGCCGCGCCACAAGCCGCGCGCGCAGGGTGGATTTGTCGGCCCGCAACAGGCCCAGCCGCATCAGCCAGAAGAACAGGTTGCGGCCCAGGATTTCCTCGGGCGCCAGGCGCCGGTTGCGGCCGGACAAATGCACCCTACAGCCCCGCTCGGCCAGCTCGCGCGCCACCTGACGGCCGCTTGCGCCATCACCAACCACCAGAACGCGGGCATCGGCGGGCGGCATGTCGCGCCAGTAATCGCGCGCATCCGATTGGGCGATGCGCGCGTCCAGCCCGGCGGCCAGCTCTGCCGGAACATGCGGCATCTGGTTCGATCCGTTGGCCAGAATGACCGTGCGCGCGCGCAGGATCTCGCCGTCGCGCAACGCCACCTCAAAGAGATCGCCCCGCCGGCTCAGCCCGGTGACATCGGCGCCGGTGCGCACCGGCAGGTCGAAATGCCGGGCATAGCCGGCAAAGTAGCGCGCCATCTCGGCGCAGTCGGGATAGCCGTCTTGCGGCCCTTCGCTCAGCTCAAGCCCGCGCAGCGCCGAGATGCGCCGGGTGGTGAACAGCCGCAGCCCGGGCGGGCGGGCGGCCCATTCGGCGCCCGCCTGCGCGCCTTTTTCCAGGATCACGCAGGACAGGCCGTATTTCTCGGCCAGCCGCGCGGAAATCAGCCCGGCCTGGCCGGCGCCGATGATGATGCAATCGAGAATGCCCGACATGTCAGGCCTCGACCGTGGCCGGCTGGGCCGACAGGTGGCGGGCCAGCGCATTGATGGTCGGATAGTTGAAGGCCAGCTCTGGCTCGAGCTCGCGATCCAGCTGTTCCTCAAGCGCCGAGACCAGCTCGACCATGGCCATCGAATCCAGCCCGAACGAGGTCAGCGACGCGTCGGGATCGATGGTCTCGGCCGGGGTGCCAGAGGTTTTGCGGGCAGCCTGGGCGACCAGCGCGGACAGGATGTCGACAAGCGCGTCGAACGAAATGCTATCAGGCAAGACAGGGGCCTTTCTCGAACAGGGTTGGGTTGAAATGATCACGCAGGCTGTGGTCCAGCAGCGCCTGCCGCGCCGCCGAGCGCGCGACCTTGCCGCTGGTGGTGCGGGGCAGTGCATTGCTGCGCACCAGGATGACGGTGTCGGGCAGCAGGTCGATCTCGTCACAGATCGACTGGGCAATCGCGCGGCGCAGCGCGTCGGGGTCGGCCTGGCCCAGCTGGCTGGCCGAGAGTTCCTGAACGACGACAAAGCTTTCGCGCGCCTCGGCGCCGGTCAACCCGATCGCAGCGGCCGAATTGGCGCCCGCTCCGGGCGTCGCGGCCTGGCTGATGGCCTCGATATCGGTCGGGTACAGGTTGCGCCCGCGGATCACGATCAGGTCCTTGATCCGGCCGGTGATGTAGACCTGGCCGTCCATGACAAAGCCCAGATCCCCGGTGGCGAACCCGGCCTTGCGCGGCCTGCGCCCCCAGTAGCCGGGGCTGACATTCGGGCCGTCGATGACGATCTCGCCCACGCCGCCGGGTGCCGGGGCGGCGATTTGCAGGGTCATGTCGTCGGCCAGCTGGCCACAGCCCATCACCCGCCGCCGGTCGCGGTCGGAACCGGGCGCGACGACCTGATCGCGCTCTAGCCCGGCCAGCGAGACATCCTGCACCGACGGCTCAAGGCCGGGGCGCAGGGCCGACACCAGCAACGTGGCCTCGGCCAGCCCATAGCTGGGCGCCAGGGCGCTGGCGCGCAGGCCCGTCGGCGCGAAGGTGGACAGGAACCTGTCCATCACGCTGACGCTGATAGGCTCAGAGCCCGACATCAGGATGCCCAACGACGACAGATCCAGCCCCTCGGCCTCGCCCTCTTTCATCCGCTCGAGCACGTAGGAAAAGCCGAAATTCGGGGCAACGGCCCCGTGGGCGCGGGTTTCGGTGATGACTTGCAACCAGCGCATCGGCCGCTGCACAAATTCCATGGGCGAGAAATAGGTGCATTCCCAGCCGGCATAGATCGGGGTCAGAACCGTGCCGATCAGGCCCATGTCGTGGAATTGCGGCAGCCAGCTGACGATCCGGGTCAGATCCGCGGGCACCACGCTGGCAATCTGGTGCAGATTGGTCGCCAGGCTGCGATGCGTGACGATCACCCCCTTGGGGTCACCGGTCGAGCCGCTGGTATATTGCAGGAACGCGATATCGTCGGGGTCGATGGGCCGGGGCGTGTAGACGCCTCCCGCCAGCCGGTCATGCGCCAGCGGGCGACAGCCGCCGGGCAGCTGGGCCGAGGCCACGGCCGGGGCGGCCGGATCGGGGCACAGCAGCAGCGCCGCGTCACAGTCTTGCGCAACCGTGCGGATGCGGCCTGCGCTGCGGGCATCCTTGCCCAGGTTGACAGGCACCGGGATACGACGCGCCAGCAGGCACCCCAGAAAGGCCAGGATAAAGTCATTCCCGGTCGGATAGGCCAGCACGACCCGATCGCCCTCGACGGTGCCCTCGGCATCAAGCGCGGCGGCAATGCGCTGCGCGCCCTGATGCAGGTCAGAAAAGGTCAGCATCTCGTCGGGCTTGTTGCGAAACCCCTTGCGCCGAAAGACCAGCTGTTCGGGCGCGCGGGCGGCATGGGCCTGCAATGCCCGGGCCAAGGTATCGAAGGGCAAGCGGATCATCACGCGGCTCCGGACAACTGTCTGAGATGCGCCACGCCATCGGCAAGCGCCCGCACCAGAGCGTCGATATCGGCTTGGCTTGTGTAGCGGCCGAAACTGATGCGCAGCGCCGAGACCAACCGTGCCTCGGGCAGGCCCATGGCGACCAGCACATGCGAATGGCGGCGGTCCTTGTTGGTGCTGCAGGCACTGCCCAGCGACACCGCGATGCCCTGAAGATGCGCCAGGCGCATGGCCAGCGCCTCGGCGCGCAGCCCGTCAAACGACAGGTTCAGCGTGTTGGGCAGAATCCGGGCATCATCCGCCGGCCCGTTGATCGAAAAGGCGACGCCCTGCCGGCGCAGCCCGTCCAGTATCCGCTTGCGGTTCTCGCGGTTGCGGGCGGCGTTGGGGTCCATGAGGGCGCGGGCCTCGGCGGCGGCTGCGCTGAGACCGGCGATGCCGATCAGGTTCTCGGTGCCGGGGCGCAGGCCGCGTTCCTGGCCGCCCCCGATCATCATCGGGGCAAAGGTGCCGGGGTCGCGGACATACATGGCCCCTACCCCCTTGGGCCCGTGAAACTTGTGCCCCGAAAGCGACAGGCAATCGCATCCCAGCGCACGCACCGAAACCGGCATCTTGCCGACCGCCTGCACCGCATCGACATGCAAGGGCACCGCGCGGTCGCGGGCGATCTCGGCGATCTCGGCCACGGGCTGGATGGCGCCGGTTTCGTTGTTGGCCAGCATCACTGAATAGACCGCGACCGGACCCGCAGAGGCGCGCGCGACGGCATCGGCGCGGACGATCCCGTCGGATTGCGGCAGGGCGACATGAACCGGCCGGCCCTGAGACTGGCCCAATGCGCGCGCCGCCGCCAGCGTGGCGTCATGCTCGATTGCCGTGGTCACGATCGCCGCCTCGCCCGGCGCGCCCGCACAGCTGGCCTGAAGGGCCCAGTTGTTGCCCTCGGTGCCGCACGAGGTGAAAAAGATCTGTTCGGGCGCGGCGTCGATCAGATCGGCCACGTTCTGCCGCGCCTGGGCCAGCAGCGCACGCGCAGGCCCCGCCGCCGGGTAGGCGGCCGAGGGGTTGGCGAAAACCTCCATCGCGTGGCGCATCTCTGCCTTGACGGCGTCGCTCAGCGGCGTCGTGGCGTTGTAGTCGAAATAGCCCTTCAGCGTCATGGCCAGGCCTCCTGCGCGGCCAGTTGCCGGACCAGGTTCTGGGCGATGTGCTGACAGTGCCGCTGTTCGGGGCTGAGCTGCCCGAGCAGCGCCGAGATCTCTTCGGCGCTGGCCTCGGCACAGTCCTGCACGCCCCGCCCTTCCAGCCATTTGCACAGGATATTTGCCGTCGCCATCGAGGTGGCGCAGCCCCAGGCCCGGAACCGGGCAGAGGTGATCTGCCCGTTCTCGACCGCCAGCCCGATGCGGATCTGGTCGCCGCACACGGGGTCCTTGTTCTCGAGCACCAGCACAGGGGCGTCGATCTCTCCGGCATGGGTCGGAGAGGTGAAGTTATCCACAATCAGGTCACTGAACATCTCAGGCGGGCTCGCTGTCCATTTTCTTTTCCAGGTTGACCGCGCAGCAGCCAAACTCGGACGAGGTGGGGGCGCGCATGAGGTATTTCATGCGCTGGCCGGCGCGGGGGTCGCCCTCGCGGCGCGGTTCCAGGGTGACGATGTCCTCGGTCAGCAGAAAGCCGGGCACGGTAAAGTTCGTGGGGTCGTAGATCGCCAACTGGCCGGGTTTGCCCATCGGCACTTCCTGGCCCAGGTTCTCGGGGTCGCGCACCGAGATGCGGGCCGTCGGCGTCACGTGCTTGATGCCGTGCTCGTCTTCGATCGCAACGATATTGGATTCGACCAGCGCATAGATGTCGCGGATGTTGCGGGGCTCGACCCCCAGCCATTCGCGGCATTCCTGGTTGAACTCGACCCGCGAGATCATCGCCCCGGTAAAGCGTTTCCAGCCGCCCAGGGTGATGATCTGGCTGCCCGGATCCAGCTGGATCCGGGTGTTGGTGGCCTTGAGGTAGGAGATGAAACGGTGAATCAGGAAGGGCGGGCCGATGATGTGGCGGGTAAAGCTGTCCCAGTCGCGCAGCTGCGCCACCGCATCTTCGGGCACCATCTGTTCGTTGCGCACCATGAACCGGTGCGTGTCCAGCAGGCCGGCCAACATGTTCAGGGCCTTGATCATGCCCATTTCCGGGATTTCCTCGGTCGAGGGGCACAGATACAGGCCCGCCCCTTTCGAGATACCCAGGAATTCACGATACATGCCAAAGACGCTGAGCACGCCCCCGTCGACCGTGTCGCGACAGCGGCGGGCGACACTGGGCACGCCCGAGGTTCCGGTCGAGCGCATCTCGTGCTCGACCTCGGTCAGGGGAACGGTCAGCAGGCGGTGACTGTCGGCGCCCTTGTAAGCCGAGACCGGGATCAGCGGCAGGCGCAGCAGGTCCGCCTCGGTGTTCAGCTGATCCGGGGTGAAATCGGCACAGCGGGCCACGTCTTGGTAGAATTCGTTATTGTCGAAATGATAGCGAAAGCTGCGCTTGATCATCTCGAATTGCAGCGCGGCCAGGTCTTCGGGCGGCAGCTGAAAGAGTTTGGAGACAGCGCCATTCGCCATCTTGATCAGGCCCAGCCCGGTCTGCAGGTCACTCAGGTTATCAGTCATCAATCATCCACTCGACACGTTAAGGTTGAAATTCGTGGTTAATGCGGGGGTAGCACGTTCAACCAGACTGTGGAGAGCCAATGATCACGTTTCTGTAACGGATCGAGGCAGGGTATGCCTTTCGTTTATGCCGCTATTTCAAAGGATATAAGCTTTTCTGCCCAGAAACCGGGCTGTTTCCGGCTTGGCGCGGCGTGGGGCGCACGCCGGGTGACGCAATACGCCAGCGCCTAACCGTTGCCGGGGGCCGTGCCGTGTGCATGTGTCGCCCCGGCGCGCGCTTGCAACCTACCCGTGCGCAGCGCCCGGACCCGTGCATTCATCCAGTGCCGGATGACCGAGCGGTACAACCAGTCGCGCAGTTGTCCGACCTGCTGCGAATGCTCCGCGTAAAAGGCATCGGGGCTGTCGAACACACCCAGATCCCGCGTGATCCCGGTTTTCTGGATGTAGGTATCGCCCCCCTGCCACGCGACCGGGGGCGCGCTCAGGCAATCGGTTCCGGCCCCGTATCCGCACAGGCTGTCCTGCCCGGCAAAGCTGTGTTGCAGCACCTTCAGGAACGGCGCGTCCAGAATGAATCCCTCGAGGCTGATCCAGGCGCCATCATGGTCAACCTCGACCCAGGAATGCAGGATCTCGGCGGGAACCAGCGGATAGATCAGTTCGGGCACCACACCGCGTTGCAAGGCCTTGTGGATCGTGAACCCGTGCAACCGACACCGGATACCCGCGGCCCGAAACAGCGCCATCAGCAACGTGCCCTTGGTGTTGCATTGCCCATAGCCATCGGCCAGCACCGCCGAAGCCGGAATGTTATCGGCGCGGTTATAGCCGAACGCGATCTCGTCCCTCACAAAATCATAGATCGCGCCGATCCGGTCCGCGCGCGGCAGATCGCGCCAGCCGCGTGCGACAACAAGATCGGCGACCGAGCCCGCCTCGAAATCAAGCAGGGGTGTCGGCGCGCGAAACGGATCGTCGGTCAATGTGGAACTCCTTGAAATCACTGGAAACACGGCTGGGCCGGGGCGACCGCGGCCTCCATCAGATATGTGTATCCGGCCCGGGAAAAGCATCGGGCAGATCAAAGAAAATCGTTTCGAATTAAGGGGTTTGTGGGTGGATGCTGTTCTTGAGGGAACAAGGTCGTGGTACCCGCGGCCGGGCTCGAACCGGCACGGCCTTGCGGCCTGGAGATTTTAAGTCTCCTGTGTCTACCATTCCACCACGCGGGCCCGTTGTGGTGGGGCGACAATAGGCAATCAGAGGGCGGTGTAAAGCGGGCTAAAGATCCTTGCCCGATTGCGGCTGCATCTCGGGTGGCAGCATGTGGCGTTCGGGCAGCCAGGGGTTCATGTCCAGCGCCCGGCGCAGCACCGTAAAGGCTGTAGGCTGATCGCCCAGCACGTAAAGGGCCATCGCCTTCCCGGTCAGGGCGGCATAGTGGTCGGGCGACAGTTCCAGCGCGCGCTCGAGATCGTCGAGAGAGGTCTGGTAATCCTGGCGGATGAAATTGACGAAGGCGCGCTGGTTATAGCCCTCGGCATAGTCGGGGCAGTAGTCGATCAGCGCGTCAAAAGCGTTGACCGCGCCTTCGAAATCATAGGCCGCGCGGCGTTCGATCCCGGTATCCAGCCATTCCTGCGCGGTGGCGTCTGGGGCGGTTGTCCATAGCTCCCACATCTCGTTGGTCAGCAGGCGCGCGTCCAGTTCGGTTTCGGCGGCGCGCACGGCGGCCAGCAGTTCGGATTTGCGCGGTTCAAGGTCCGGCGCCGGCGGGCAGGTTTCGGCAAGCGCGGGCGCGGCAAGGGCCAGCAGCGCGGGGATGATCGCAAGACAACGCATATTTCTAGGGTGCCACACCCCGCGCATGGGTCAACTCACAATCGTGCCAGCAAGGCGTGCGTGCTTGACGCCGGACGCGCACGAGGTAGCGTGAAGCTCATGTTTCCGTTTCGCGATCACAACCCCTCGAACCGCCGCCCCTATGTCACCTGGGCGCTGATCGCGATGAATATCGTGGTGTTCGCCTCATACTGGCCGCTGTTCGAGAACGAGCGCGCCTTGCAGGCGTTTTTCTACGACTGGGCGCTGATCCCGGCGGCAGTGTCACAGGGCGATATGCTGCACGGGTTCATGACCTCGATGTTCCTGCATGGCGGGCTGATGCATCTGGGCGGCAACATGCTGTTCCTGTGGATCTTCGGCGACAACCTCGAGGATGTGCTGGGCCATGTCCGCTATCTGCTGTTCTACCTGGCGGGCGGAATCGCGGCGGGGCTGGCGCAATACATGGCCGACCCGTCGTCGATCATTCCGATGGTGGGGGCCTCGGGTGCCATTGCCGGGGTGATGGGGGGTTATCTGTTGATGTTCCCGCGGGCCAAGGTCGATATCCTGTTCATATTCATCATCTTTTTCAGGGTATTCACCGTGCCCGCCTGGGTGATGCTGGGGCTGTGGTTCGGCATGCAGGTGGTCAGCGGTGCCGCCACCCCCGCGGATATGGGCGGGGTGGCCTATTGGGCACATGCGGGCGGGTTCGTGGCGGGGCTGGCGCTGATGCTGCCGGTCTGGCTGCGGCGCGGCGGCGCAGGATATTGGAACCGCACGCATGGCCTGCCGCCCCATCCCGAGGCGAAATATCAGCGCAGCAAGATTCCGGTGGTGCGCAGGCGCAAATAGTGCGCCGCCGACCCGCGATTAAACGTTACGCACGACCTTGGCAAAGGCGTCAAAGATCGGCTCGTTCGCGGCGATGACCTCGCCGTCGTCCAGGATGTCACCAGCCTTGTTGATCGGCTCGACCAGGCCACCGGCCTCGCGCACCAGCAGCAGGCCCGCGGCCAGATCCCAGGCATTGAGCGAGCGTTCCCAGAAACCGTCGTAGCGGCCGGCGGCCACATAGGCCAGATCCAGCGACGCGGCGCCCCAGCGGCGCACACCGGCGCATTGCGGCATCAGGCGGGCCAGATCCTGCAAGGTGGCGGGCAGATCACGGCGGGTGCCGAAGGGCACGCCGGTGGCGAACAGCGCCTCGACCATGCGGTTGCGGCCCGACACGCGCAGGCGAGTGTCGTTCATCCAGGCGCCCGCGCCTTTTTCGGCCCAGAACATCTCGTCCTTGGCGGCGTCGAACACCACGGCCGAGACGATCTCGCCCTTATGTTCCAGCGCGATGGACACGGCCCAATGCGGCAGGCCGTGCAGGAAGTTGGTGGTGCCATCCAGCGGATCGACGATCCAGCGGCGGGTCGGGTCGGCGCCCGCGACCTCGGCGCTTTCCTCGCCCAGCCAGCCATAGTTGGGGCGGGCCTCGGTCAGTTCGTCGCGGATGATCTTTTCCGCAGCAATATCAGCGCGGCTGACGAAATCGCCCGCCCCCTTCATCGACACCTGAAGGTTTTCAACTTCGCGAAAGTCCTTGACCAGGCTGCGACCGGCCTTGCGTGCCGCCTTGATCATGATGTTGAGATTTGCGCTGCCTTGCATCGGGGGCTCCTTTGTCAGGCCGCGCGTATACGCCGATGTGGGCCGCTTGCCAAGCCTTGGCGCACGCAGGCCGGATATGCGCGAAACCGGCGCAAATGTGCTACGATATCCGCATCAGCCAGCCGCAACCGGGGGGATAGCGATGAAAATCACCAAGCAGGACATCATTCAAGAGAACCTGAACCTGTTCAAGAAGATCGTGCCCGACATTCGCGACGGCGACACGATCGACCTGGTGACGGGCCGCGTCGGCAGCCGCTTGACAGTGGTGCCGGAAAACCGTGACGCCAAAGAGATCACCGTGACCATCACGCTGGACGCGGTCATCGCCGTGTCGCAGGGCGCCACCCTGGGCCAGGTGATCGACCTGCTGGTCGAGCATGTCCCGGCCGGTATCGCGGCCCTGGGCACCAATCTGGGCGGGCAGATGGCGGCGGCGGCCAGTATCGGCCAGGCTTCGGCGGATATTCTCAAGAAGATCATGGAAAAGTCGAACAGCCAGGGCAACGCCCAGATCAAGATCCCGGTCACCAACCTGAAAACCACCGATATCGACAAGGCCCGGATCGAGAAGGAAACCCGCGACGAGGCCGAGCGCGTGCGGCGCGAACAGGGCGACGCGGATGCGCAGGTCAGCGTCAAGCTGACGGTCGACATGAACGGCTGGACGGTCACGACCGACACCAACCCCGATGAGGAAAAGGCCAATGTCTGGTATCAGGGCAAGCTGCCCGATCAGCAGACCGATGTGATGGAGACCAAGAACGAGGGCCTTGAGGCACAGCTGAAGATCGACCACCCGCCCGCCGATTGCACCGACACCCTGCGATCAGACGCGTTTCTGGCGCTGATGGATATCGGCTGGAACCTGACCACCAACAGCGCCGGCACCCATGACACGGTCAGCATCGTGCAGATCCACGATGTGACGATCGTGCTGAAAGAGGGATAACCCTAGCCGCGTTGCAGCTTGACCGGCTGGGTGCGGGCCTGGCGGATGAAATGCGCCATAAAGGGCTTGGCGGTATCCTCGTCGCGCACGGCGGCATACATGCGGCGCGTCACGCCCGTTTCGGTCAGCGGCAGAGCGACCAGGTCTTCGCCCGCGCCCTCTTGCCGGACCACCCAGTCGGGCAGCACCGCCACCCCCCTGCCCGACGCCACCAGCATCAGGATCACGGCGGTCAGTTCGACCTGGCGCACCGCGCGCGGCTCGACCCGGGCGGGGGTCAGCAGTTCCTTGAACACGTCCAGCCGCGAACGATCCATCGGATAGGTAAACAGCAGCTGGTCGCGCAGGTCCTCGGCCTCGATGAACGGCTTTTGCGCCAGAGGGTGCGATTTCGCGGCGATAAACGCGGGGGCGTAGTCAAAGAGCGGCAGGAAGGTCACCCCGTCGATATCCTCGGGGTCGGACGAGATCACCAGGTCGACCTCTTCGCGCACCAACGCGGGCAGCGCCCCAAAGGACAGCCCGGCCCGGATATCCACGTCAATCTCGGGCCATGTCTTGCGGAAATCGCGCAGCACCGGCAGCAGCCAGTCGAAACAGGCGTGGCATTCCATCGCGATATGCAGCCGGCCCGACTTGCCCTCGTGCAGGGCGCGGAACTCTTCTTCGGTGGCGGCGATCTCGGGCAGGACACGCTCGGCCAGGCGCAGCAGTTTCATCCCCGCCGCCGACAGTTTCAGCGGCTTTGAGCGCCTCACGAACAGCTCCATCCCGACCTGTTCCTCCAGGCCCTTGACCTGATGCGACAGGGCCGATTGCGTCATGTTCAACAGGTCCGCCGCGCGGGCCAGGCCGCCGGCCTCGTGGATGGCGCGGATGGTGCGGAGGTGGCGAAGTTCGAGATGCATCTTGTGCCAGATTCATATTGATCTTGAGAATTATGAATTTGTTTCACACCGGACCTTATGCGACAAGAGCCAAAATCAGACAGCCCGCAAGAGAATCCCATGACCAGCATCAGCGCCCCCCGCGTTTCCTTCGAATTCTTCCCGCCGCAGTCGCTGGAGGCTTCGTTCCGCCTGTGGGACACCGTGCGCACCCTGGCGCCGCTGCACCCCGGCTTTGTCTCGGTGACCTATGGCGCGGGCGGCACCACCCGCAAGCTGACCCATGACGCCGTGACCACGATCCACAAGAATTACGGCCTGAACGTCGCCGCGCACCTGACCTGTGTCGACGCCTCGCGCGAGGAAACGATGGAGATCGTCAACGCCTATGCCGAGGCCGGCGTGACCGAAATCGTCGCCCTGCGCGGCGATCCGCCCAAGGGCCAGGGCCATTTCACCGCCCATCCCAACGGGTTTGCCAACTCGGTCGAGCTGATCGAGGCGCTGGCCGATACCGGCAAGTTCAAGATCCGCGTCGGCGCCTACCCCGACCCGCATCCCGAGGCCGCCAGCGGCGATGCCGATGTGGCCTGGCTGAAACGCAAGATCGACGCCGGTGCGACCTCGGCGATCACCCAGTTCTTTTTCGAGGCCGAAACCTTTTTCCGGTTCCGCGACAAATGCGAAAAGGCTGGTATCGATGCGCCGATCATTCCGGGCATCCTGCCGATCGAGAACTGGAACGGCGTCAAGAAATTCGCCGCGCGCTGCGGCACCCCGGTTCCGGCCTGGCTGGACGAGGCCTTTGAGGCCGCCAAGCGTGACGGGCGCGAAGAGCTGTTGTCGACCTCGCTGGCGACCGAGCTGTGCAGCGAGCTGATCGACGGCGGTGTCGAGGACATTCATTTCTACACGCTGAACAAGCCGCATCTGACGCGCGACATCTGTCACGCGCTGGGTGTGACCTCGGATCCGTCGCTGGAACAGGTGGCGTAACCGGGCTCGTATATCGGCAGGCTGGCCGGGTGCGGCCGGCTAAGCGCGGTGGGGTGGATCGATTCAGACGGGTCCCGCCCCACGATCCGCTTGTGACGGATCAGGAACAGCTTGCCCCAGCCGCGCAGACTGCCGACCGAGGGCGCGTTCGCATCGCAGGGAAAACGTGACAGCCAGTCGGGCGGCAGTGCCACGTCGCAGCTTTCCAGCCGCCGCAGCATCCAGACCAGCGGAATGTTCGACAGGGGCCGCGCCTCTTCAAAGCCGCTGAGCTGTCCGCCCACATCGCCGTGGCAGCCGCGGAACCAGACCTGTTCGACCCGGCGGCCCATGGCATGGCCCTCGGGGCAGCGCCACAGGATCGGGTGAAACACCTCGCGCGTTTCATCCAGTGCCAGCGCCTGAAAGCCGTGGCGCACAACCTTGCCCAGCTCGTGGTTGTGAAAGGCATAGCGCGGCTCTGTCAGACGCCACAAAAGCGGCAGTCGCAGGCCCAGCGCCTTGACCGTATCCCAGACGCCGACCATCTCGACCTCGATCCGTTCGTGGCAAAAGGCGCGCTGAAATGCGCGCGCGGCCTCGGTCGCGGCGCCGGATTCGTAATGGCGATAGGCCTGCTGCACGTTGCGTTCGGTCGCGTGCGTGGCCTGTAGCAGGCCCACCCGGTCAAGCACCCCTGCCAGCGAGCGCACCGCAAACGCGCCGCGCGAATAGCCCATGAGGATGATCCGGTCACCCTCGTGATAGCGCGAGGCCAGATAGCCATAGGCGCGGCGGATCTGCCGGTTGATGCCGCGCCCCAGCAACACGTCCATGCTGTCGCGCCATTCATCCCACTGGATGCCGGCTTCGTAATACAGCGACAGGTGCGAATTGGCCGCTTCGCGCAGCAGTTTGTAGGTGATGCCGGCATTGGTTTCGTCGCCTGGTTCAAGCGAGGACAGCGTGCCATCCAGAATGACCACATGCGTCACCGCGCGGCGGCCCGTGACGGGGCTGTGGGCCTCGTGGGTCTCTCGCCGGCGCAACCAGTGCAGAACACGGTCGAATACGCGCATTGGCCTCCTCCTCGGGGCGGTCGCACCTCGGCCGCCTCGTGAAATGTGCCGCCGCGACGCCCGTCCTTGACCTCAAGGTAATGGCTGCGGGTTGCAAGTCCAGCCCTTAGCCGCGCTGGGTCATCACAACCTCTTGTTTCAGCGCACCATAGCCGTTGAAACGGGTCGCCGTTGCGGTGGAATAGGCCCCCAGCCCATGAAACAGAACGTAATCGCCTTCCTCCAGATCCTGCGGCAGGGCCAGCCCGTCGGCCAGCCGGTCAAGGCTGTCGCAGGTCGGGCCGAAGACCGGGCGCGGCACGGGCGCGCCCAGGCGCACGCGGCCGCGCGGGTCCAGCACGGTGATCCGGTCGGTCAGGCCCATCACCGGCACCTCGGCCAGCCCGCCATAGATGCCGTCATTGAGGAACACGTCGCGGCCATCGCGGATCGCCTTGACGCGGGCCGCAAGGGTAAAGCCCTCGGCCACAAGCGCCCGGCCCGGCTCGCACAAGAGGCGCGGCGCGTTCTGGCCAAAGGCGGCGTTGGTGGCGTCAGAGATGGCCTGGAAAATCTCGGTCAGGCGCGGCGGCTCGGTCGCCAGGCGGTGCGAGGGAAAGCCCCCGCCCACATTGAGCCGCGCCAATGGCAGGCCCGCCTCGCGCGCGATGCGGGCGGCGGCATGGATATAGGTTGCCCAGGCGCCGGGGTCGGTGCATTGCGTGCCGGGGTGAAAGGTCATCGCCAGCCGGAACCCCGCCTGCGACGCCCGGCGCAACAGGGCCGCGGCGCGGCTGGGCGGCAAGCCAAATTTCGACCCGAAATCATAGGCCGCGCCCGCGACCGGCAGCTTGAACCGCACCGAGACCTCGGCGCCGGCGGGCACCAGGTCGATCAGCTTGTCCAGCTCGCTGTCGGAATCGACCGCGTAGGAGGTCACGCCCATGGTCACGGCCTGCACGATCTCGGCGTTCGAGCGCACGGGGTTGTTGTAATGCATGGCCGAGCCCGGCGCGATGCCGCGCACCAGCGCCATCTCGGATGGCGAGGCCACGTCGAACGCGGCGATGCCTGCGGCGGCCAGGTTCGCCAGGACGATCTCGGCCGGGTTGGCCTTGACCGCATAGGTCACTTGGCCCGGAAAACCGTCGATGAATTGCCGCGCCGCCGCCTGCAACCGCGCGGGGGCGACATAAACGACCGGGTGATCGGGCCGCGTGCGGGTTAGATGCTCGGCGGGACAGGTCCAGATATGTTGCGCACGTCCCATGCTGCTGCCTCTGTTTTGACGTTGCTTTCTATCAGCGTGACCCAGAAATGTGGCGAAATCATTAGTCAAATGTGTTATATCGTCGCAGAGACATGGCATTTCGACGAAACAACCGGCATTTCGACATGGATGAGATCGACAGAAATATTTTGGCCCTTTTGGCCTCGGATGCGCGCATGTCCGTGGCCACCATGGCCCGGCGGATCAAACTGGCGCGGTCAACCGTGCAGGCGCGGCTGGAGCGGCTGGAAAGCACCGGCGTGATTGCTGGCTACACGCTGAAACTGGGTGATGCGATCACCCGCGGCCGGATCCGTGCAACCGTGCTGTTGGTGATCGAGCCGCGCGCCCAGGCGGCGATCATGGCGCGCCTCAATGCCCTGCCCGCGATCGAGGTCGCCCATACCACCAGCGGGCGCTTTGACCTGCTGCTGGAGGTGAGCACCGACAACACCGCCGCGCTGGATGCGGTGCTGGACAAGGTCGGGCAGATCCCGGGTATCAAGTCGTCGGAAAGCCTGATCCACCTCAAAACCAAGATCGACCGGTCTGTGTAAGCCCGCAAATCACCGCAAACAGGCCCCTTGGCCGCCCTTGAGGGGTTGGCCTTGCCGCGCCCACGCGGTAGATCGGGCAAAACCGAATTCAGACGTGGGACACCCCCAAGATGCCGATGGAAACAACATTCGACGCCGCCTCTGCCGAAAGCCGCCTGTATGACGCCTGGGAAAAGGCCGGGTGCTTTAGCGCGGGCAAGCATGTGGCCAATGCCGAAACCGGCACCTTCTGCATCATGATCCCGCCGCCGAACGTCACCGGCAGCCTGCATATGGGCCACGCGTTCAACAACACGTTGCAGGACATCCTGGTGCGCTGGCACCGGATGCGCGGGTTCGACACGCTGTGGCAGCCCGGCCAGGACCACGCCGGCATTGCCACCCAGATGGTGGTCGAGCGCGAGCTGGCCAAGGATAAGTCGAACGCCACCCGCCGCGAGATGGGTCGCGAGAAGTTCCTGGAGAAGGTCTGGGACTGGAAGGCCCAGTCGGGCGGCACCATCATCAATCAGCTCAAACGGCTGGGCGCCTCGTGCGACTGGTCGCGCAACGCCTTTACCATGTCGGGGGCCGAGGGCGCGCCGGCGGGCGAAGAGGGCAACTTCCACGATGCCGTGATCAAGGTGTTCGTGGACATGTATAACAAGGGCCTGATCTATCGCGGCAAGCGGCTGGTCAACTGGGACCCGCATTTCGAAACCGCGATTTCCGACCTCGAGGTCGAGAATATCGAGGTCGCGGGCCATATGTGGCATTTCAAATACCCGCTGGCCGGGGGCGCGACCTATACCTATGTCGAAAAGGACGAGGACGGGAACGTTCTGTTCAGCGAAGAGCGCGACTATATCTCGATCGCCACCACCCGCCCCGAAACCATGCTGGGCGACGGCGCGGTTGCGGTGCATCCGTCGGACGAACGTTATGCGCCGATCGTGGGCAAGCTGTGCGAAATTCCGGTCGGCCCCAAGGAACACCGCCGCCTGATCCCGATCATCACCGATGACTACCCCGATCCGACCTTTGGTTCGGGCGCGGTGAAAATCACCGGCGCGCATGATTTCAACGACTACCAGGTCGCCAAACGCGGCGGCATTCCGATGTATCGCCTGATGGATACGCGCGGCCAGATGCGCGACGACGGCGCCCCCTATGCCGAGGCCGCCCAGATCGCCATGGCCGTCGCCAAGGGCGAACGCAGCCTGACCGAGGCCGAGACCGACGCCATCAACCTGGTGCCTGACGATCTGCGCGGGCTGGACCGGTTCGAGGCACGCAAACGCGTGGTTGAACAGATCACCAGCGAAGGGCTGGCTGTGATGATCAGCGAACCCGACGACAGCGACGGCCGGGTCTGCTTTGCCACCGATCCGGTGCCCTATGTCGAAAACAAGATGATCATGCAGCCCTTTGGCGACCGGTCCAAGGTCGTCATCGAGCCGATGCTGACCGACCAGTGGTTCGTCGACACCGCCAAGATCGTCGGCCCCGCGCTGGACGCGGTGCGCGGCGGCAAGGTCCGCATCATGCCCGAGAGCGGCGAAAAGACCTATTACCACTGGCTCGACAATATCGAGCCCTGGTGCATCTCGCGCCAGCTGTGGTGGGGCCACCAGATCCCGGTTTGGTATGACGACGAAGGCAACCAGTATTGCGCCGCTTCCGAGGCCGAGGCCGTTCAGATGGCCGGCGACAAGGCGCTGACCCGTGACGAGGATGTGCTGGACACCTGGTTCTCGTCCGGCCTCTGGCCGATCGGCACGCTGGGCTGGCCCGAAAAGACGCCCGAGCTGGAAAAATACTTCCCCACCTCGGTGCTGGTCACGGGGCAGGACATCCTGTTCTTCTGGGTGGCGCGGATGATGATGATGCAGCTGGCCGTGGTCGATGAAATTCCGTTCCACGATGTCTACCTGCACGGCCTGGTGCGCGACGCCAAGGGCAAGAAGATGTCGAAAAGCCTTGGCAACGTCGTCGACCCGCTGGAGATCATCGACGAATACGGCGCCGATGCGCTGCGGTTTACCAATGCGGCCATGGCCAGCCTGGGCGGCGTGCTGAAACTGGATATGCAGCGCATCGCCGGCTATCGCAACTTCGGCACCAAGCTGTGGAACGCCTCGCGCTTTGCCGAGATGAACGGCGTGTTCGAGGGCTATGCCCCCACCGGCGCCATCCCTGCCCCCACCGCCACGGTGAACAAGTGGATCATCGGTGAAACCGCCCGCGTGCGCGAGGTGGTCGACGAGGCGCTGGTCAACTATCGGTTCAACGACGCGGCGCATGCGCTTTATGCCTTCGTCTGGGGCAAGGTCTGTGACTGGTATGTCGAGTTCTCGAAGCCGCTGCTTCTGGATGGCGACGCCGACACCAAGGCCGAAACCGCTGCGACCATGGCCTGGGTCATCGACCAGTGCCTGATCCTGCTGCACCCGATCATGCCCTATATCACCGAAGAGCTGTGGGGCACGCTGGGTCAGCGCGGCACGATGCTGATGCAGACCGAATGGCCCGCCTATGGCAACGATCTGGTTGACGCGGATGCCGACCGTGAAATGAACTGGGTGATCTCGCTGATCGAGGGCATCCGGTCGGTTCGCGCGCAGATGCATGTGCCCGCGGGGCTGCACCTGCCGATGCTGCAATTGCAGCTGGACGCCGCCGGTCAGGCCGCCTGGGCGCGCAACGAAACGCTGATCAAGCGCCTCGCGCGCATTGACAGCCTGACCCCGGTCGAGGCGCTGCCCAAGGGCTGTGTCACCATCGCGGTCGAGGGCGGCACCTTTGGCCTGCCGCTGGCCGATGTGATCGACGTGGCCGAGGAACAGGCGCGGCTGGAAAAGACGCTGCAAAAGCTGGCCAAGGATCTGGGCGGGCTTGAGGGCCGCCTGAAGAACCCGAAGTTCTTGGAAAGCGCCCCCGACGAGGTGGTCGAGGAAACCCGCGAGCTGGTGGCGCAAAAGATCGAGGAACGCGGCAAGCTGACCGCCGCGCTGGATCGTCTGGCCGAACTGGCCTGATACAAAGATTGGCGACCTGCCCTTTGGGGTGGGTCGCGACATTTCGCGGCGTTGATAAGCCGCCCGGTTTCCCCCATCCTATGATGATCGCGCCGCGAAAGACGGCCCGCCTTTTGCCGCGTCGTCAGGCCTGCCCGGTCGCGGCCTGACCTGAACACAGACAGGGCCCGTGGCACTGATCAATTGGCTGATCCAGCCGCGTGGCCTTAGTGGGCCCGGTTGCGCCGGGAAACCCGACGGCGCGTATACAGGTGGCTCGTCACACTCCGCCCCTGCCGCCCCCCGCTTATTGACATCCCCCCACCCATTGGCCAAAAGGGCCGCGAACCATACCCGCAACCGGGCGTTCCGTGGGCGCCAAACTGACGAGGAGGCCGAACATATGGCCCAGATTTCCCTCACCTTCCCCGATGGCAATTCGCGCGATTTCGCGGCAGGCATCACCCCTGCCGAAGTGGCGGCCGATATCTCTACCTCGTTGGGAAAAAAGGCAATTTCCGCAACCGTGAACGGCGCGCATTACGATCTGCAATGGCCGATCAACGCGGATGCCACCATCGCCATTCACACCCTGCAAGACGATGACCAGGCGCTGGAGCTGATCCGCCACGATCTGGCCCACGTCATGGCCCGCGCTGTGCAGGACATCTGGCCCGACACCAAGGTCACCATCGGCCCCGTCCGCGATCAGGGCTGGTTCTATGATTTCGACCGCGAGGAGCCCTTTACCCCCGAGGATCTGGGCCAGATCGAGGCGCGGATGAAGGAAATCATCAACGCCCGCGATGCCGTGCGCACCGAGGTCTGGGACCGCGCCCGAGCGATCAAGCATTACGAGGACGCGAACGAGCCCTTCAAGGTCGAGTTGATCGCCCGCATCCCCGAGGGCGAAGACCTGCGGATGTACTGGCATGGCGAGTGGCAGGATCTGTGCCGCGGCCCGCACCTGCAAAACACCGGGCAACTGCCCGCCGACGCCTTCAAGCTGACCCATGTGGCCGGCGCCTATTGGCTGGGCGATCACACCCGCCCGATGCTGCAACGCATCTACGGCGTGGCCTTCAAGAACCGCAAGGATCTGAAGGCCTGGGAAATCATGATGGAAGAGGCCGCCAAGCGCGACCACCGCAAGCTGGGCCGCGAGATGGACCTGTTCCACATGCAGGAAGAGGCCCCCGGCCAGGTGTTCTGGCACCCCAATGGCTGGCGCATCTACACCACGCTGCAAGACTACATGCGCCGCCGCCAGGATGCGGGCGGCTATGTCGAGGTGAACACCCCGCAGGTCGTCGACCGCAAGCTGTGGGAGGCCTCGGGCCACTGGGAGAAATACCAGGAAAACATGTTCATCGTCGAAGTGGACGAGGACCATGCCCGCGAAAAGGCGATCAACGCGCTGAAGCCGATGAACTGCCCCTGCCATGTGCAGATCTTCAACCAGGGCCTGAAATCCTATCGCGACCTGCCGCTGCGCATGGCCGAGTTCGGGTCGTGCAACCGGTATGAACCCTCGGGCGCGCTGCATGGCATCATGCGGGTGCGCGGGTTCACGCAGGATGACGCGCATATCTTCTGCGCCGAGGATCAGATTGAATCTGAAACCAAGCTGTTCATCGAATTCCTGTCGGCGATCTACAAGGATCTGGGCTTCGAGAAATTCGCGGTGAAATTCTCGGATCGTCCCGACACCCGCGCCGGCAGCGACGAGGTCTGGGACAAGGCCGAGGCGGCGCTGAAATCGGCGACCGAGGCGGCGGGTTATGACTTTGACCTGAACCCCGGCGAAGGCGCCTTCTATGGGCCGAAACTGGAATTCGTTCTGACCGACGCCATCGGCCGTGACTGGCAGTGCGGCACCTTGCAGGTGGATTTCGTTCTGCCCGAGCGGCTGGACGCCACCTATATCGGCGCCGACGGGGCCAAGCATCGCCCGGTCATGCTGCACCGTGCGGTTCTGGGGTCGTTCGAACGGTTCATCGGCATCCTGATCGAAAGCCATGCGGGCAAGCTGCCCTTCTGGCTGGCGCCGCGCCAGGTGGTTGTGGCCTCGATCGTGTCGGGCGCCGACGGGTTCGTGAACGAGGTTGTCGCCGCCCTGCGCGCCGCCGGTGTGCGGGCCGAGGCCGATACCCGCAACGAAAAGATCAACTACAAGGTCCGCGAGCACAGCCTGGGCAAGGTGCCGGTGATCTTGGCCATTGGCATGAAAGAGGTCGAGGAACGCTCGGTCACCGTGCGGCGGCTGGGTGAAAAGCAGACCGCGGTTGTAACACTTGACGAGATCGTGGCCCAATTGACCCAAGAGGCCAAGGCCCCCGATCAGGCCTGAAAAATTCAACCAACCAATTGAAAAGGCGCCGGTTTTCGGCGCCTTTTTCATTTCATATTCAACCCGGCGAATTGTTTCAGACCATAACAGCGCCGTGCAACACACCCCTGTGAGTAGCAGTTGATCGCCGACATGGCCTAGCTCTGTCCTTGTCGCAAGGGCGACGAACAGTTTTACAAGGGAGTATTCCGAATGTCGATCCACATGAAATCTCTGGCCGTTGCTGGTGCCGTTGCTGCCGCTCTGAGCGCCCATGCCGCCAGCGCCGACGAGATGAAGAAAGACGCAATGGAGAAATGCTTTGGCGTTTCGCTGGCCGGTCAGAACGATTGCGCCGCTGGCCCCGGCACCACCTGCGCCGGCACCTCGAAGGTCGATTTCCAGGGCAACGCTTGGAAGCTGGTCCCCGCCGGCACCTGCGAAACCATGGAAGCGCCCGAAGGCCGCATGGGTTCGCTGACCGCGCTGGACCGTGACCTGCCCGCATAAGACCAACCGCCCCCGGCTCCGCGCCGGGGGCGCACCATCTGGAGGATACCATGCTGGACGCCGCCCCCCGCTTTCCCGATCTGCCGAACCTGCCCGGCGTGGGTTACAAGCCCCAGCATTTCGCGGCGCTGGTCGATGATCCCGGCGCGGTGGCCTGGCTGGAGATCCATGCCGAGAATTACATGGGCGACGGTGGCCGCCCTCTGGCGCAGCTGCGGCACCTGGCAGAGCGGTTTCCGATCTCGGTGCATGGCGTGGGCCTGTCGATCGGCGGCGAAGACCCGCTGGATGCCGACCACCTGGCGCGGCTCAAACATCTTGTCGGTTGGCTGTCCCCCGCCCGGTTTTCCGAACACCTGGCCTGGTCGACCCATGACAGCGCCTTTCTGAACGACCTACTGCCCCTGCCCTATACCGCCGATACGCTGGCGCGCGTGTGCGATCACATCGATCAGGTGCAGGACGTGCTTGGCCGACAGATGCTGCTGGAGAACCCGTCCACCTACCTGGCCTTTGACGAAACCACCTGGGCCGAGGTCGATTTCCTGGCCGAGATCGCGCGGCGCACCGGCTGCGGGCTGTTGCTGGATGTGAACAATGTGTTTGTGTCAGCCACCAACCAGCAGACCGACCCCTATGCCTATATCGACGCCTTTCCGCTGGCCCATGTGGGCGAGATCCACCTGGGCGGCCATGACGATGATACCGACGATACCGGCGCACCGCTGCTGATCGACAGCCACGGCAAGCCGGTGGTCGATCCGGTCTGGGCGCTGTATGCCCATACGCTGGCCCGCGCAGGTGCGCGGCCCACGCTGATCGAATGGGACAATGACGTGCCCGACTGGCCCGTGCTGGAACACGAGGCCGCCCAAGCCGGCGCGCTGCTGGAACAGGTGTCGGCATGATGCGCCAGGCCGATTTCACCCAGGCCATGCTGGATGCCGAGCGGGCCGTGCCTGCCGGCCTATCGGCCCCCGGCGGTCGGCCCGCGGGCCGGCGTTTTGACGTCTATCGCAACAATGTCGCCGTCGGCCTGACCGAGGCGCTGGAAACCGCCTTTCCGGTGCTGCGGATGCTGGTGGGCGATGAATTCTTTGCAGCGATGGCGGGCGTGTTCCTGCGCGCGCATCCGCCTGAAACCCCGGTGCTGATGCTTTATGGCGCGCAGATGCCCGCGTTTCTGGCGGGCTTTCCGCCGGTCGCGCATCTGCCCTACCTGCCCGATGTGGCGCGGCTGGAATACGCGCTGCGGGTGGCCTATCACGCCGCCGACGCGGCCCCGTTCTCACCCGAAGCGCTAAATTCGCTGGAGCCGGTGGCACTGATGCAGCTGCGGTTTCGGCTGGCCCCGGCGGTGCAGGTCATCCGCTCGGAGTATCCGGTGGCCTCGATCTGGCAGGCGCATCAGGTCTCGCCCGTCAAACTGCCCGCCGCGCAGCCCGAAGATGCGCTGATCACCCGGCCCGAGTTCGACCCGCATGTTCACCTGCTGCCCCCGGGCGGCGCAGCCTTCATCGAGGCCCTGGGCCGGGGCGAAACGCTGGAAATCGCGCATCTGACCGCGTCTGATCAGTGTCACAATTTCGACATTATGCCCGTTTTTGGCCTGTTGCTGTCCGAGGGTGCGATATCGATTCAGGAAGGGGATGCAATCAAATGAAAACACTCATAAATATCCACAACTCGGCATTCGGAATGATGGAAAACCGGCTGGCGCCCGCGCTTATTCCGACATTATTGCGTTTCACTTTTGCCGCAATCTTGCTGTTTTACTTTTGGAATTCGGCAAACACCAAACTCGACGGGCTATTCACCCCAACGCTAGGCGCCTATGCGCAGATTTTCCCGCGCGTGTTTGAATCGGTGGGCTATGACATCAACCAGATGACGGTGTTTCACCGCCTTGTGGTGCTGGCCGGGGCCTATGCGGAATATCTGCTGCCGCTGTTGCTGCTGCTGGGGCTGTTCACCCGGCTGGCGGCGCTGGGGATGATCGGCTTTGTCGCGGTTCAGACGCTGACCGACCTGTTTGGCCACGGCGCCATTTCACAGCCCGCGACGCTGGGCGCCTGGTTCGATGGCGCACCCGACAGTCTGATCATGGATCAGCGCCTGTTCTGGATCGTGCTGTTGATCGGGCTGGTTCTACGTGGCGGCGGCCCGCTGTCGCTGGACCGCCTGCTGAAACTTCAGTGAGCGTCAGGCTGGCGCGCCAACAGCGCCAGCAGACCGCCCAGCCCGGCCATGGCGATCGGGAACATGGTGAAAACACCAAAGCCAAAGGCCCACATCATGCCGGCAGCCGAGGCCAGCAACAGCACCCCCGCTGCGATGTTCTGCGACCGTGCCATGGCGCCGCCGGCGATCGCCAGAATGGGCGAGAGCAGCGCCGCGCCGCGGACCAGCGCGATGTTGTCAACCTGATGGGCAATATCCCCCACCTCGCCGAATTCCTCGATGAAGACGGTATAGCCATAGCTGAAAAACCCCACGATCAGCCCGATCACTCCGGCGATCACACCCAGGGTAAGGGCGGCATTGCGCATCTGCTCTCTCCTTTAGTTCGTGCCGATATAGGGGACGGCGACCGGTTATCCAATAACCTGGGCCTGTACGTCCGGGCCCCAGCCCAGGAACAGCCCGTCGCCAGTGTCGATCACCGGGCGTTTCATCAGCGCCGGGTGCTCTGCCAAGAGCTCCAGCGCCGGGCGGGCACGCGCGGCCTCATCCAACCCGCGCCAGGTCGTTGACCGGCGATTGACCAGATCTTCGCCGAAAGCGGCATGAAACCGCGCCAGATCGGCCGCGGCCAGCGGTGTTTCACGCACATCCACCATCTGCACATCGCGCCCGGTGGCGGCGATGGCCTTGGTTGCCTTCCTGCATGTATCGCAGGCTTTCAGCCCAAATAGTCGCATCCGACCTCCTCAATTTTCCGGCAGTATACCGCCCGCCGGTGAAAGCAAAAGAGATGTCACTTGCCTTTGAGGCGATTCGCCCCACATGATTTTGCACGTCAAAACAAGGTTTCTACGACGTCCGCTCCTCACTTGGGGCAGCCGGAAGACTTGGAAGACCTGGCTGCGACCCGCCCGCGCAATCCCGCAGCGGGCAACACGACTAAAGGAGAAGCGGAATGCCCACCGGCACCGTCAAATGGTTCAACACCACCAAAGGCTATGGTTTCATCGCCCCTGATGAGGGCGGCAAGGATGTGTTCGTGCACATCTCGGCGGTCGAACGTGCAGGTCTCAAGGGCCTGAACGACAACCAGAAAGTGGCATATGAGCTGCTTGAAGGCCGCGATGGCCGCCAGATGGCCGGAGACATCAAGGCGCTGTGACGCCTGCCGTTCGGGGCCGCCCCGCCATGGGGCGGCTTTGAATCACCAGCCCAGATCCTGGTAGCCCGACCCGTTCAGAGGGTGCACTCGAAAGACGCGGCCCTGATACCCGTCGGGCACCTCGGACACTTGGACGA
The DNA here is from genome assembly GCF_025751515.1 of Actibacterium sp. XHP0104. Taxonomy (GTDB): domain Bacteria; phylum Pseudomonadota; class Alphaproteobacteria; order Rhodobacterales; family Rhodobacteraceae; genus Actibacterium_D. Next base: position 25,478 of record NZ_JAOWLE010000002.1, on the reverse strand, counting down.
ACTGCCCGCGCGGCATGCCCGCGCAGTATTGACCGGTCGTGCCCGTCGCGCTGGACGTGCCTTCGGGGCACTGGTTGCTGGCGCGGGTCGCGGCATTGGGCAGCGAGGCATCGGGATTGTGCGGAGCGGTGTAGTTCCATTGCCGGGTCAGCGCGTCAGTCGCCGGATTGGCCAGCGCCGCGCCTCCCGAAATAGCAAGCAGCCCCACCGCCACGGCGGCGTTACGTAGAAACATGGTCTTACCCCCAGATAATACGGCTGCTCGGAATTGATTGATTAACAGCAGGTTAACAGCTGTGCGAATTGTGTCAATTTCGTGGCGCGGGTCGGCGGGGATAAAGCTGGATTTCCGCTTAAACGGCAAACAGTTAAGGGCAATCAGCGCCATTAGCCCCGAAATGGAACCAATGGCGCGGATGGTAGAAATAGTGATTCTGTGACTTAGGCCTGATCGGCCAGCAGGGTTTGGAACTCGCGCCATTCGCCCTTGCTCATGCCCGAGGTCTCTTGCTCGACCTGCTCACCCTTGAGCATCCGGCGCAGGCAGTCCATGGCCCGCCCCGACAGGTTCGCGCCCCCCATGCGGTAGTCTTCGAAGGCGGAATAGGCGAAGGGCACCCAATCGGCCACGACCTTGCAGATTTCTTCGGCATAGACGCGGATTTCGTATTGGGCGTGGGCATCGGCGCGCAGGCGCAGGAAGTGGAACAGGTTGTGCAGGTCAACCTTCCAGTACCATTGCGTATAGATGTTGGCGGGCAGGTTCATGCGGGCCAGTTCGCGGGCCAGACCCTGTTGGCCGTCCTGGCTGATCATCTCTTCGTAGTGGTCATAGCAGCGCGCGGCGTCGGTTTTCAGATATTCCAGAACGCGCGCGGCCTCGTCGCCCGACAGGGCCTCGCCCCGGCCCTGGTTGTTCACCACCGACTGGGCGGCGATATGTTCGGGCGCGGGGATGTAGAACTCGCGGTCCATGATCGAATAGCGGGCCGAGTATTCATTGACGTTGGCGGTGCGGTGGCGAATCCACTGGCGGGCGACAAAGACCGGCAATTTGACGTGCAGCTTGATTTCGCACATCTCGAACGGGGTCGAGTGCCAGTGGCGCATCAGATAGCGGATCAGGCCTTCGTCATTGCTGACCGACTTAGTGCCCTTGCCGTAAGAGACGCGCGCCGCCTGACAGATCGCGGAATCGTCGCCCATATAGTCGATGACGCGCACGAACCCATGATCAAGAACCGGGATCGCTTTGTAGAGATGGGCCTCCATGCCCTCGGACACGGCGCGCAGGGTCGGGCGCGGGGTGGCGCGCAGCTCTTCGATCTCGGCCAGTTGTTCGGGGCTCAGCGGCATGGGGGCGATCCTTCTTGTGTGCGTGAGTCGTTTTCGCACTATATATATGGCGCACGCTTACGTGAACCGCCATATCGGGTATGGATCGCGTTTTTGAAGGATCGGCCGGATTGGCGCCGGTCGTCAGTAGATATAGCGGATCTGGTCTGACCAGTAACGTTCCATCCGTTTCAGCGCGCCGGTGATATCCTCAAGCCCCTCGGGGCCGATGACGCCCTTGGACAGGATGCCCTCGGCATGTCGGGCGAACAGGCCCTCGACCACGTCGCGCACCGCGCGGCCCTTGGCCGTCAACCGCACGCGGACGGACCGGCGGTCGATCTCGCAACGCTGATGATGCATATAGCCCAGCTCGACCAGTTTCTTGAGGTTATAGGACACGTTCGAGCCCTGGTAATAACCGCGCGATTTCAGCTCTCCGGCGGTGACCTCATTGTCGCCCACATTGAACAGCAGCAGCGCCTGCACCGGGTTGATTTCCAGTATGCCGACGCGTTCGAACTCGTCCTTGATCACATCCAGCAATAGCCGGTGCAGCCGTTCGACCAGCGCCAACGCCTCTAGATACCCCGTGAAAAACCCGTTGCGCGAAGGTGCCGTGAAAGGGACCTGAATGCTCATGCCATGCTCCGTCCGTCGTCTTGAGCCGACAGTCGCGGGCAGAGCCGAAGATTCGGTTAAAACGAGAACAAAACTAGATCAAATTCGATCTATCGCGCCCCGGCATGTTGGGCGATGCGTTCGATCAGGGCCGCGAACCGGTCCGGGGCGGCCATCTGGCCCGACACCCACTGGTAGAGATCCTGGTCGTTTTCCTCCATCAGCGCGTCCAGTTGATCCAACTGCGCCGGCTCCATGACCGACAGGTTGGCGCGGGCATAGTTGCCAAGGATGATGTCCATTTCCTTGATGCCGCGATGGGTGGCGCGCATCAGCATGCGCTTGAGACGGTGCTCGTGGGTTTCGGTCATCGGGTGCCCTCTTCGGTGATGGCTGCGCGCAGGCGCCGTTCCAGCATGTCGATGCGGCCGGCCAGTGCCTGCAGCCCGGCCTGCGCCTCGCGCAGTTCGGACAACAGCGCCGCCGCCTCGGCAGGGATCTGCCCGGCCTGATCGGGCGCGTCAAGCCCGTCGCCCTGCCCGGTCAGCAGCCACATGATCGAAACGTTCAGCACCCCGGCCAGGATTTGCAGCTTGTTGGCGCGCGGCTCCGAGAGGTCTTCCTCCCAGCCGCGCAGGGTTTTCAGCCGCACCCCCAGCCGCGCCGCCAGATCGCCCTGGCCAAGCCCCATCGCCTGGCGCGCCGCGGCCAGCCGATCGCCGAACGTGGCCTGTTCGTCCGAGTACCATCCGTCGGATTGGTCGATTTCCTGTGGCATATGCTCGCTTTCCTTCGATCTGGCTTGAACGGCCTTTGGCCGCACCCTATGAGAGACGGGACAAAACTTCAAACCGGAGGCCTTGAAATGTCGTTCCTCTCCGAAACGCTAGCCCGTGTGAAACCCTCTCCCACCATTGCCGTGACCAACCTTGCTGCTGAACTGCGCGCAGCGGGCAAGGACGTGATCGGCCTGGGCGCCGGTGAGCCTGACTTTGACACGCCCGAGAACATCAAGGCCGCCGCGAAAGCGGCAATCGACGCGGGAAAAACGAAATATACCGCCGTTGACGGCATCCCCGAGCTGAAAAAGGCGATCTGCGCCAAGTTCAAGCGCGACAACGGGCTGGACTATGAGCCCGCCCAAGTGACCGTCGGCACCGGCGGCAAGCAGGTTCTCTATAACGCGCTGATGGCCACGCTGAACCCCGGCGACGAGGTGGTGATCCCCGCACCCTATTGGGTGTCGTATCCCGACATGGTGCTGCTGGCCGGCGGCACTCCGGTGGCGGTCGAGGCGACGCTGGAAAACAATTTCAAGCTGTCGCCCGAACAGCTTGAGGCCGCGATTACCCCCAAGACCAAGTGGTTCATCTTCAACTCGCCCTCGAACCCGACCGGTGCGGGCTATACCTGGGACGAGCTGAAGGCCCTGACCGATGTTCTGATGCGCCACCCGCATGTGTGGGTGATGTCGGACGACATGTATGAACACCTGGTCTACGACGATTTCAAATTCTGCACCCCCGCCGAGGTCGAGCCGGGCCTTTATGACCGCACGCTGACCTGCAACGGCGTGTCCAAGGCCTATGCCATGACCGGCTGGCGCATCGGCTATGCCGCTGGCCCCAAAGAGGTGATCAACGCGATCCGCAAGATCCAGTCGCAATCGACCTCGAACCCCTGTTCGGTCAGCCAGTGGGCAGCCGTCGAGGCGCTGAACGGCACCCAGGATTACATCGCCACCAACAACGAGATGTTCAAACGTCGCCGTGACCTGGTGCTGGAGATGCTGAACGCCGCCGAGGGGCTGACCTGCCCCAAACCCGAGGGCGCATTCTATGTCTACCCGTCGATCGCCGGCTGCCTGGGCAAGACCACGCCCGCAGGCGTCAAGATCACCGATGACGAGACTTTCGCCAAAGCCCTGCTGGAAGAGCGCGGCGTGGCGGTGGTGTTCGGCTCGGCATTCGGGCTTTCGCCGAATTTCCGCGTCAGCTACGCTACGTCGGACGAAAACCTCAAAGAGGCCTGCACCCGCATCCAGGAATTCTGCGCCTCGCTGACCTAAGGGGACTGCATGTCCGGCGATCTGCCTGAATATTACTTCCGGGTCCGTGAAAACGGGGCGCTGGTGTTTCGTATCGACACCGAGAACCGCCAGCGCCGGATCGAGATGGATCAGATCGCTATCGCCAACGTCAAGAATGGCGAGATCAAGCCCCATGGCGGGCGCGAGCTGTCGGATGACGACATGGTGGTGATCCGCGGCTGGATCGAGGATCGCCGTGCCGTTCTGGCCGAACGTGACGTGGATGACATTCTGCGCACGGTCGATCACCTGAACCTGACCACGCAATGGGCCCAATCCCGCGCCGAGGATGATCAGCTGGAACGCGTCACCGACGCGCTATTGCTGGCCATGCATGACCTGCGTGGTGTGTTGGTGCGCAAAAAGGCCGAGCGGATCATGAAGGAACAGAAAGGCTAGGCCGCCTCTGCCGCGGCCTGCCGGATCGACCACAGCCAGAACCGCGACATCATCGCCACCGCCGCCACGGCCAGGCCGGTCGCCAGCCCCAGCCACACGCCTACCCCGCCCATGTCCAGCGTGAACCCCAGCAGATAGGCCACCGGCATGCCGATCAGCCAATAGCTGATCGCCGCCAGGATCATCGGAACGCGCGTGTCCTGCACCCCGCGCAGCAGGCCCAGCGCGATCACCTGCATCGCATCGACGATCTGAAACAGCGCCGCCGCCGCCAGCAGCGACACGCCCAGCGCCAGCACAGCCGGGCGCGCGGGGTCGTCGGGCGACAGGAACAGCCCGACCAGCGGCTCGGGCATGGTCAGCAGCACCACCACCGTCACCAGCGCCATACACAGCGACAGGCCCGTCACCACGATCGCCGCCCGGCGCAGGCCGGTCGCATCGCCCCGCCCTATGGCCCGGCCCGCGCGCACGGTTCCGGCGGCGCTGATGCCAAGGTGGATCATGAACACCACCGATGCGATTTGCAGCGCAATCCCGTGGGCCGCCAGCGGCACCGCGCCCAGCCAGCCCATCATCAGCGACGAGGCGCCGAACAGGCCGACCTCGGCCAGGGTGGTCAGGCCGATGGGCCAGCCCAGGCGAAAGACCTCGGCCAGGGCCTCGAAATCGGGGCGCCAGAACCGTTTGAACAGCGCGTGTTCGGGCGTGGCCCAGATCGCATAGGCCGCCATGCCCAGCGCCGAGGCCAGATGCACCGACACCGAGGCCACCGCCGCCCCGGCGATTCCCATCTCGGGCGCGCCCCAGTTGCCGAAAATCAGCGCATAGTTCACCGCCGCGTTCAGCCCGACCGCGCTAAGCGTCACCCACAGCACGATGCGGGTATGTTCCAGCGCGGACAGATAGCTTTTCAGCACCATCACCGTCAGCGCCGGCAGGATGGCCGGACCGCAGATGCGCAGATAGGTCTGGGCCATGTCGGCGATCTGGGGCTCTTGCCCCGCCATCCGCAAGATCGGGCCCGACCACCAGAATACCGGCAGCGTCAGCAGGCCAAAGCCCAGCGAGATCCACAGCCCCATCCGGGTGACGCGGCGCACCTGCCGGTCATTTCCGGCGCCAGCCGCGTTGGCCACCATCGGCATCACCGCAAAGGCAAAGCCCGACCCCATCAGGAACAGCACGAAAAACAGCGTGCCCGCGATCACCTGCGCGGCCAGCACCTGCACGTCATACCAGCCCAGCATCACCGCATCGGTCAGCGTGACGGCATATTGCGCCAGGTGGCTGCCGACCAGCGGCAGGCCCAGGCCAAGGGTGGCGGCCAGATGCTGGCGGTATGTCTGGGTGGTGCTCATGGCCCCGCATATCGCCGCGCGCCGCCCCGGTCCAGCCGTGACGGTGCGGCGTCAGGGCTTGCGCGCGATCAGGTCAACCAGCCCCGACAGGCCCTTGTGGCCGTGGCCCTCGTCGATCTCGGCGTCGTAATCGTCCAGCCGCAGGATCTCGAACCCGTCGAAGGCCTGGCGCAAAAGGTCGGTGGTATACATGTTTTCCTCGACCCCCGGACCGCCGGTGCCATAGCCCACCTGGCGCGGCGCATAGCCGTGCAACAGCAACAGCCCGCCGGGTTTCAGCGCCTGCTTCAGCCCCTGAAACACCTGTTCGCGCGGGCCCGGCCCCATGAACTGGATAAAGATCGCGGCCACCACGTCATATTGCGTGCCGGCCCAGTCCCATTTGAAAATGTCGGACTGGCGGAAATCGACCGTGACCCCGCGCGCCTTTGCCAGCGCGCGCCCCTTGTCCAGCCCGTTGGGCGCGAAATCAAAGGCGGTGACCTCCAGCCCCTGTTCGGCCAGCCAGACCGAGTTGCGCCCCTCGCCATCGGCCACGGCCAGCGCGGACTGGCCGGGTGCCAGCAATGGTGCGGCACGTTTCAGAAAGGCGGCCGGTTCGGTGCCAAAGACGTAATCCTTGGTGCTGAAACGTTCATTCCACATGGGAGACTCCTGATCTGATGCGCCCAGAATAGAAACGGGCGGCCGGTTTTCCAACCGCCGCCCGCCTCTGATCATCGCGTATCGTCTTTACTTGGCCGCGTCGGCCGCGCTGGCAGCCTCGGCCTCGGCCTTGGCTTCTTCGCGCGCCTTGCGCATCTCGGGATGCAGCGAGGTGCCCAGGATGTGATCGGCGCGGTGGATCACATGACTGGCACCGCCCACGATCAACGGATCGGGGCCGTGGATCAGCCTGTGATCCTTGCCGGGGTAGTCGATCGTGCTGAGGAAGTGGCGCATGGTTTCCAGGCGCGCGCGCTTCTTGTCGTTCGACTTGATGATGGTCCAGGGCGCATCGGCGGTGTCGGTGTAGAAGAACATCGCCTCTTTGGCCTCGGTATAGTCATCCCACTTGTCGAGCGAGGCCTTGTCGATCGGCGACAGCTTCCAGCGCTTCAGCGGGTCGGTGGCGCGCGATTCAAACCGGCGGCGCTGTTCGTCCTGGGTGACCGAGAACCAGTATTTGTAAAGACGGATGCCCGAGCGCACCAGCATCTGTTCAAACAGCGGGGTCTGGCGCATGAATTCCAGGTATTCGTTGGGCGAGCAAAAGCCCATCACGCGCTCGACGCCGGCGCGGTTGTACCAAGAGCGGTCGTAGAACACCATCTCGCCATCGGTCGGCAGGTGCGAGACATAGCGCTGAAAGAACCACTGGCCCTTTTCCTCGTCGGTGGGCTTGTTCAGCGCCACGATGCGGGCCTCGCGCGGGTTCAGGTGCTCCATGAACCGTTTGATCGTGCCGCCCTTGCCGGCCGCGTCACGGCCTTCGAACAACAGCACGAATTTCTGTCCGGTCTCCTGCCCCCACAGCTGAACCTTCAGCAGCTCGGCCTGCAGCTTGGCCTTTTGCGTCTCGTATGTGCGGCGCGACATCTTGGTCGCATAGGGGTATTCGCCGGTTTCGAACGCATGGGCGATGGCTGCCGCCGAGGGCTTGGCCGGCCGGGGTTTCGGCGCGGGTTTCGGCGTGGTTTTTTCCGCCGGCTCTGCGACTGCCGAAACGGCAGGCTTGGCGCTGGCGTCGGCGGCGGGTTTGGACGAATTGGCACTGGTGATCGCTGTTTCGGGCATTATGGCTCTTCTCTTGTTGGGGTTCCCTGCCCTGTTACCAAAAAGTTACAAAACCCGCTTTGACCGATATCAAAAAATTGAACACTGCCTGAGATTGACCGTAACGGCATCCCCCCCGTACACTTTCCACCTGTGCCGAGTAGATTGGAACGAGTGCCCCGGGGACTCACGGCCTGCGCCGTTTAGAGGGCGGATTATCCAATGGCGGACACGCGGTTCTGCACTGCGGGCAGGAACCAGGATGGTGCCTGGTTCATCGCCTGCAAGATTGACGGGTCCGGCAGCCAAGCCCTGCTGGACGCGAATGGATACCGGCTGGACCAGTCGCAGCCCCCCGACAGCCCTTATGACAATGCCGCGCGCCATATCCGCGACCAGGGCGGGCTGTTCTGGACGACGAACGCCCCCGGCGAATATGTGACCATCGCGGGCGTGCCTGATACCGACCGCCAATAGGGCGCAAACGCCATTGCCCCCTGCCCCTGCCAGTGGTCTAATGCACGGCCAAACAAACACCAAGAAAGAGCAGGGATATGGCCGACGATCTGCTGGCGGCAGCCTCCGACGATCAATATGACGCCTCGTCTATCGAGGTTCTCGAAGGGCTGGAGCCGGTGCGCCAGCGCCCCGGCATGTATATCGGCGGTACGGATGAGCGCGCCCTGCATCACATGGTGGCCGAGATCCTCGACAACTCGATGGACGAGGCCGTCGCTGGCCATGCCAACCGGATCGAGGTCGAACTGCACGACGACTATTCCGTCACCATCCGCGACAACGGCCGCGGCATCCCGATCGACCCGCATCCCAAGTTCCCCGACAAATCCGCGCTAGAGGTGATCCTGTGCACGCTGCACGCGGGCGGCAAGTTCTCGGGCAAGGCCTATCAGACCTCGGGCGGTTTGCACGGGGTGGGCTCGTCCGTGGTGAACGCGCTGTCGGATTCCATGGTGGTGCAAGTGGCCCGCAACCGCGAGCTCTACGAACAGCGCTTTTCGCGCGGTCTGCCCCTTGGCCCGGCGCAAAAGATCGGCCCCGCCCCCAACCGGCGCGGCACGACTGTGACCTTCCACGCTGACGAACAGATCTTTGGCCATCACCGCTTCAAACCCGCACGCCTGTTCAAGATGGTGCGCTCCAAGGCCTATCTGTTCTCGGGCGTCGAAATCCGCTGGAAAACGGCGATCAGCGACGGCGAAACCCTGCAAGAGGCCACGTTCCACTTTCCCGGCGGCCTTTCCGATTACCTCAAGGAAACGCTGGGCAAATCGGCCACCTATGCCGACACCCCCTTTGCCGGCCGGGTCGAGTTCCGCGAGAAATTCAACGAGGCGGGCAGCGTGGAATGGGCGATCAACTGGACGCCCTCGCGCGACGGGTTCATTCAGTCTTACTGTAACACCGTGCCCACCCCCGAGGGCGGCACCCATGTCGCCGGGTTCTGGAACGCGGTGCTCAAGGGTATCCGCGCTTACGGCGAGCTGGTGAACAACAAGAAGGCCGCGCAAATCACCCGCGAAGACCTGATGAACGGCGGCTGCGCGCTGGTCAGCTGTTTCATCGCCGACCCGTCCTTTGTCGGCCAGACCAAGGACCGCCTGTCGACCGAGGCCGCGCAAAAGATGGTCGAGGGCGCGGTGCGCGACCATTTCGACAACTGGCTGGCCTCCGACACCAAGGCCGCGGGCGCGATCCTTGATTACCTTGTGCTGCGGGCCGAGGAACGCCTGCGCCGCCGCCAGGAAAAGGAAACCCAGCGCAAATCGGCCACCAAGCGCCTGCGCCTGCCCGGCAAGCTGGTCGATTGCTCGGCCACCAACCGCGACGGCACCGAGCTGTTCATCGTCGAGGGCGACAGCGCGGGCGGCAGCGCCAAGATGGCGCGCGACCGCAAGACCCAGGCCCTGTTGCCCCTGCGCGGCAAGATCCTGAACGTGCTGGGCGCGGCCAGTTCCAAACTGGGCACCAACGCCGAGATCAGCGACCTGACCCAAGCCCTGGGCGTGGGGCTGGGCAGCAAGTTCAACATCGACGACCTGCGCTATGACAAGATCATCATCATGACCGACGCCGATGTCGACGGCGCGCATATCGCGTCGCTGTTGATGACGTTCTTCTTTACGCAGATGCGCCCGCTGATCGACCAGGGCCACCTCTACCTGGCCTGCCCGCCCCTTTATCGTCTGACACAGGGCGCGAAACGGGTCTATTGCCTGGACCAGGCCGAGCGCGACGCCTGGCTGGCCAAGGGTCTGGGCGGCAAGGGCAAGATCGACGTTTCGCGTTTTAAAGGCCTGGGTGAAATGGACGCGAAAGACCTGAAAGACACCACCATGAACGTCGAAACCCGCAAGCTGATCCGGGTCACGATCGACGAGGACGAGCCGGGCGAAACCGGCGATCTGGTCGAACGCCTTATGGGGAAAAAGCCCGAACTGCGGTTCCAGTATATTCAGGAAAACGCCAAGTTCGTGGAGGAGTTGGATGTTTAAAAGAAGATTGAATTCAGAAACTTACGCTGTTCTTCATTTAAAACACCCACATACCTAAGAATTGCGTCCTTGGTAGCATCTCCTGAGTTCAAGCCATCGTCCGCAAATTTCCCCATTCGTGCATCCAGTACACGTATTTCACCATTTGACAGCTCACAGTTGAATGCGCGGACGGATGTGTCAGGTGGGGACAACTTGCCCTCAGAAACGGCAAAACCCGACTCTGTCGCTGCAAGAACAATTTCGTCGTACTGTTTCTTGACAGTGTTAAAGTCTTCACCAGATACAAGGATATCGTCTACGTACATGGTAACGATCCCACCACTTGCGCGGATCTCCGATATCTTCTGCCCCAGCAAACTCTTTTCAACGACTAGCGTGGCGAGCGCCATTGATTGAATGAAACCATATGGAAGGAACTTTCGCCCTTCAAATTCGACGCACGATTCAGACGCTACGTCTAGGGCGTAGCGGTTGGCGTAGCCGATGGACTTTAATGATCTGTGAACTTTTGTCCTCGTGACAGAAGGAAAAAAGTTGGTTAAGTCTACGCTGGACTTGAATTGCTGATCGACGTGAGGTCGTAAAGCGGCAACATGCCCGCCGCGCTTTTGAAAGTGGTAGAAAAATTCACGCGGCATCCAGTTTTTCGTAAGCGTGGAAACTATTGATTGTCCACGCTTCATTCCCTCACGGGTTGGAATGAAAACGTGCTTTCCCGGCTTTAGCTCAAAACGGTATTCGTAGCTCTTTTCCATCGGTAGTTGGTGGCTTCGCTCAGCGTTTCAAGGACAAAACGCACAATGCGGTATGCAAAGTACGCCTTGGGCCAATGGCGCCGAACGAAGCGAAGGTAAATCTTCAGTTTCTTCATTTTGAAACCTCCTATTTAACATCCAGCTTCCTTTCGCCTTCACGACAATTCCAACCAAACCGATAATCCTGAACATAACTACTCAGTTTCTCGAGCCATGTAGCACTCATACAAGCACAACTTATGGCTTATAGGCCATGCTACCGCCGGATGCCCATTTAATATGTGGTGGCAGACCAAGCCTTTCAATACTCTGATGCAACAAGGCCCGCTTTCTTCACCCCTCGGCCCGCCCATGGGGCGGGTCGGGCGCTGCCCGGGCTGACGCCCGGGCGGTTCAGCCTCCAAAGGCGCCCCCATCCCCGCACCCCCGCTTTGCACAATTGCACGGTGACAGCCGCCCCAAGCCGCTCTAACCTGCGCGCATCAGGGAGGGTCGGTCATGGACGTCACCACAATGAAATACGCGCTTGTCATGTTGGCGGCGGGCATCGGCATTCCGGTGCTGGCGGCGCTCAATGCCGGGCTTGGCGTGCGGCTGGGCAGCCCTGTGGCGGCTGCAGCGGTGCTGTTCGTCGTGGCCTTTGTGACCGCCTTCATCGCGCTGATGATTGCCGGCCCCGCGCCCTTGCGGCACCTGCCCGGAACGCCCATTCACCTGTTCGGCGGCGGGTTGTTCGTGGCCTTTTACGTGCTGACCATCACCTGGGCCGCGCCAAAATTCGGGGTCGGGAACGCGGTGTTCTTTGTGCTGCTGGGGCAGCTGATCAGCGCCGCGCTGATCGACCATTTCGGCCTGTTCGGGGCCAAGGTCTCGCCCCTTGGGCTGATGCGCGCCCTGGGTATCGGGGTGATGGCCTTTGGCGTGTTCCTGACGCAGAAAGCCTAGGCCGCGCCACGGCGGGCGATTGCCTTTGCCCGGCCCAATAGTTAACGCTGGGGTCTCGACCAACAGAAAGCGGGGCAGTCATGCGCAAGGATTTCGAACAGATCGCGCGGCAGTCGATGCTGCTGTCGAATGCGCCAGAGCCGCTGGTCGACTCGTTGCTCGAGCATGCCCATGTCACGCATCACGCGCGGGGCGAGACGATTTTCCTGCAAGAGGAACTGGCCGACGCGATCTATATTGTCGCCGATGGCTGGGTGAAGCTTTACCGCATGGCCCCCAGCGGCACCGAGGCCGTGGTCGGCACTTTTACCCGCGGCCACAGCTTTGGCGAGGCGGTCGCCCTGCGGGCGGCGCGCTATCCGGTCTCGGCCGAGGCGGTCACCGAATGCGAGCTGATCCGCCTCGACGCCGCGCTGTTCTTGCGGCTGCTGCAGGAAAACCCGTCGATCGCCGTGTCGATGCTGACTGCAACCTATGCCCATCTGCGCAACCTGGTCGAGCAGGTTGAACAGCTGAAATCACAGACCGGCCCGCAGCGCGTGGCCGAGTTCCTGCTGGACCTGGCGCCGTCGAAAACCGGGCGCTGCGAGGTCACGCTGCCCTATGACAAGGTGCTGATCGCGGGGCGTCTGGGGATGAAGCCCGAAAGCCTGTCGCGCGCCTTTGGCAAGCTCAAGTCCAAGGGCGTGGCGATCCGCCAGAACGCGGCCGTGATCGAGGATGTCGAGGCGCTGCGCGCCTATACCGAGGACGATCCCGCCGCCGCCTGGACCCGCTAACCGCGGGCCGGGCGCGGGGTCCAGAGTGACCGCCAAAAGCTGACCACGAACAGCGCGAAGACCAGGCACCAGATCGCGCCTGCCGCCAGAACCGTGGGGAAATAGGCGCCCCCCGACAGCGCCGAGCCGACCGCGCGCAACACCGCCGCCACCGGCAGCAGCGCAAAGCCCAGCGCCACGCCCCATGGCGCGATCAGCGGCCGGCCGGTATGGCCCAGTGTGGCGCGCGACATCACCGACAGGATCATCCCGCCCAGCCCGCCGATTGCCAGCAGGTGCAACGCCGCGACCTCGGATACCAGGCCGATCTGCGCCCCCGCCATCAGCACCAGCCCCAGCCCCGCCAGGCCGTAGCTGACATGCAGCGTCCACAGGATGGGTTCGCGCCACTGAAAGCGCGTGTGCCACAGGCCTACCCGCGCGATCATGACCAGCCCTCCGGCCGCCATGACCAGCGCCGCCAGCCCGGTGTCGGGCAGCCCCAGCGCCACCAGCGGCAGCAGCGCCGCCAGCGCGATCGACAGGGGTGTAAAGATGGCCGGGTCGCGCGGCAGACCGGTCTCGATCCCGGCGCGATGCATGGCGTTGCGGGTAAAGGCCGGGGTGATCCGCCCGCCCAGCACCATCACCATGCCCAAAAGCGCCAGCATCCCGGCCCGCACGCCGCGCTCGGCCATGCCGCTGACCAGACCCATCCAGTCAAGGTGAACCACAAGGTTGCCGACCCAGAACAGCAGCACGAACAGCAGAAAGACCATGTTCTGCGGTTTCGGGCGGCGCAAAAGCTGCGCCGCGATCTTGGCGGCCAGGAAGGGCGCAAAAGCCAGGTCGATTGCCGCCACCAGCCCCGGCGCGATACCCGCCGAGCCACCGACCGCCAGCCGCCCCAACAGCCACACCCCGGCGGCCACCGCGATGTAATGCCGGCGCGCCGCGCCCGCGCCCGTCCAGTTCGGCACCGCGGTCAGCAGGAACCCCGCCATCGCCGCCGCGCCAAAGCCAAAGACCAGCTCGTGCGCGTGCCACATATGCGTTGTCATCGCAAAGGGCATCTCGGCCATGGCCCCTCCGGCGGCCTGGACGGCCAGGTGGATTTCCCACAGCAGCATCGCGCCCAGCCCGAACAGCCCGGCCATCAGAAAGAATACCCGAAAGCCTTCGCCAAGAAGCGTGTTGAATGCCTGCCGCATGGAGTCCTCGTTTACCCGTGTCTAACTGTAAACCTTGCGGCGCGGGTCGCGCCCGCGCCTTAACAAAAATCAAACCGGACTCGGCAATCCGCCCACAAAAAAGGCGCCCCCGAATGGGAGCGCCTGATCATCGACTGGCAATCGCTTACTGGTTCAGAGAGGCCAGGTAGGCGGCCATATCCTCGGCACCCGAACGGTGCTTGTAGGTCATCTTGGTCTTGGCGCCGGCGTCACCGGTCACCTCGGCCAGCCAGGCCTTGGGGTCGGTGATATAGGCGGCCAGGTTGGCCTCGTCCCAGACAGTGCCGTCAGCACCGGCCGCGACCAGCGAGTCGCCATAGTTGAAATCCGGGGCGGCGCCGATCTGGCGGCCGATCACGCCAAAAAGGTTCGGCCCGGTCTTGCCGCCCTTCACGATCGCAGTGCCGTCATCGGCCACGATGGCGTGGCAGGCCTTGCATTTCTTGAAGTCGCCTTCGCCCACGGCGGGATCGCCGGCCCAGGCGGTCCCGGCCAGCAGCGGCAGGACAACGAGCGGCAGTGCAATTTTCTTCATGAGTTTCTCCTTGGTCATCAGAATCGTGATTCCGGGATATAGCTTTCCAGTCGCGCGCCCTTGACCTTACTCAAGACCGCCTGAGCCTGCCACCGCTCATTTGTCGCACTTAGCGCGGTTGACAGGGCGTCAGCCAGGGCGGCGCTGTCGGCACTGACCGACACCTGCCGCACCCTTGCGGGGCCCGGGGTTTCGGCGCGCGGATCAAGGATATGGCCCTGCCCGCTTTGCGGGTCCAGCATCATGCCCTTGGGCGACGAGGTCGCCAGCGCGCGGCCGCTCAGCAGCCGCTCACGCGGGTCGCCCTTGATGCGCACCGGCCAGCCGGCCTGGCCCGGGGCGGTGCCCAGGGCCACGATCTCGCCGGTATCGACCAGCACGTCGCGCACCCCGGCGCGGCGCAACAGCGCGGTGACACGGTCGGCGATATAGCCCTGCGCGATGCCGTTCAGCGTCAGCGCCTGCCCCTGCCCCAGCGTCACCTGCCCGGAGTCGATGTCGACAGTGTCAAAACCCAGCCGCGCCCGCGCCTTGGCGATGTCGGCGGCATCGGGCGCACGCCCGGCCTGACGCGCCTCGGCCAGCACGGTCCAAAGCGGCTGCACCGTCGGATCGAACGCCCCGTCCGAGGCCCGGTGCACCAGCCGCGCGGTGGTCAGGCATTCCAACAGCTCGAACGACGGCGCCTCAAGCGCGCCCTGCGCGTTCAACCGTGCAATCTGCGAGGCCGGGCGGTAGAGGCTGAAGATATCCTCAAGCCGGTCGATCTCGGCCATGGCCTGTTGGGCCAGGCGCGGCGCATCGGGATGGTCCAGCACGATCTGAGCCTTGGCCCCAAGGGCGGTGCCGGTCCAGTGATAGGCTTGCCCCGCGCGGGCCGGAGACACCAGGCACGCGGCAGAGGCAATGGTCAGAAAACGGCGTCTTGTCAGGGACATATCAGTTGTTCCTTGCGCTTTGGCTAAGGGCGCGCAGGCGCCCGGAAATTGTGTCATCGGCCTCGGCCGGGGCGGCAGGTTCGCGGGCTTCCAGCGCCTCTTGGGCGGTGATCTGGTCAAAGGCGCGGATCTCTCCGCCATGGCTGTCGGCAAAGGCACGAGCGGCTTGAGGGTCAGAGAAGGGCACGAATTCCGCCGCCCCCATCCCGCCCATCCGGTCAGAGCCCAGCACGAAGGTGGCGCGGCCGATCTCGATCCATTCGCCGGGGGCATCCCAGCTGGCGCCGGTCATGTCCTGCACATAGGCGACGGTCACGGCGTGGCTTTGCTCTGGCATGTGCAGGTAGGCCACCGCATCGCGCACCTGGCTGAAGAACAGCGCGCCCGGCATGCCTTCGAGATGCACCTGCGCCTTGGGGCCGTCATGTTCCAGCAGGCCCATCTGGCAGTAATGGCCCACGGCCTCGGCAGTCAGCGCCAGCGGCTGGGGCAGCGCGGCCTCTTCGGTCTTGCAACCCGCCAGCGCCAGCAGCGCCAGCGCGCCCAGGGTGATGCGCGCGCGGGTCATGGCTGGACCCTCTGAAAGGCGGCGCGCGCCAGCAGCGCGGCCAGAACCGGCCACAGCACCAGCGACAGCAGGGGTTTCCACTGGGCGATGGTATTGGCCGCGCCCGACAGGCCCGACGCCGCCCCCACCGCGCCCGAGGCCGCGAGGTTGAAGATACGGAAGGCATCGGCCGGGTTCGCGACCAGCAGCCAGGGGAAGATGCGGGTGGTGAAGGCGCCGCCGTCATCGGCCACGATCGCCGCCAGCAGGCCCAGATCATACAGCACGATCGCCACCAGCCACAGGCCGATCGCCATGCCCGCCGCCCCCGAGGGACGTCGCGCCATGCAAGACATCAGGTGCCCCAGCGACAGGAACACCGCGCCCAACAGCACCGAGGTCCAGATCAGCCGCACCAGCGCGGGCAGGCCGGCCAGTTCTTGCAGACCGCCGCCCCAGACCGCGACCACAGCCGCCACCGCATAGCCCAAGAGCACCGCCAGCGCGACCACGGCCAGCTGGGCCAAGAGCTTGCCGAACAGCAGCTCGCCCCGCCCCAGCGGATAGGTCAGATGCAGCGGCAGCGTGCCGCGCTCGGCCTCGCCGGCGATGGCGTCGAACGAAATCAGCAGCGCGATCAGCGGCACCAGGTAGACCGACAGGCTGGTCAGGCTGGCCACCGTCACCGACAGCCGGTCGATGCCCAGATCGCCCGACGGCGCAGAACCCGCGACCGACAGCACCAGCGAAAACATCATCATCATCGCCACCGAGATCGCCACCCAGCGGTTGCGCACCGCGATGGCGAACTCAATCCGGGCGGTGGACAGGATACGGCCAAACATCACGCGGCCCTCCGGCTGATATGGGAATAGATGTCGTCCAGGCTGGGCGGCAGCACCTCGAAATCGTCGATCTGCGGCGCCAGGCCCGAGATCCGCCCCATCACCGCCAGCTTGTCGGTGGCAGGGCAGGAAAAGCTGAGAACGCCATTGGCCATGCTGGCCTCGGGGAAGGCGCTGGCCAGTTGGTCGGCCTGCCCGTCGCGCGGGCGCAGATGCACGGTCAGCGGCAGCGCGGCGCGGATGCGCAGCTCGGGCAGGCTGCCTTCGGCCACCAGCCGCCCGTCCGACAGGATGGCGATGCGATCGGTGCGGGCCTCGACCTCGGACAGGGCGTGCGATGACAGCAAGATCGCCGTGCCCGCCGCCGACAGCTCATCGAGCAGCGAATAGAATTCGCGGCGCGACACCGGATCAAGCCCCGATGTGGGTTCGTCCAGGATCATCAGGCGCGGCGCCCCGATCAGGGCCTGAGCCAGGCCGATGCGCTGGCGCATGCCCTTGGAATAGGTGCCGATCCGGCGCCGGCCCGCATCGCCCAGCCCGACGCGTTCCAGCAGCCCGTCGGCTTTGGCCGGATCGTCGCCGCGCAGCCGCAGGTAATGGCGGATCTGCTCGCGCCCGGTCAGGGCCGGATGAAAGGCGGCGTTCTCGGGCAGATAGGCGGTCAGCGCGCGCGCCACGGAGGAACCGGGCGCGTGGCCCGCGACCGAGACCTTGCCGGCATCGACCGGGATCAGCCCCAGCACCAGCTTCATCAGCGTCGATTTCCCGGCGCCGTTATGGCCCAACAGCGCCACACGTTCGCCGGCGGCCAGGGTCAGGTCGACCCCGTCCAGCGCGGTCTGCGCGCCATAGCGTTTAGTGAGCCCGGAGAGGGTCAGTATCGTCATCGGTTGCTCCTGCCGCCCAGAGCGGCTGAGATTGGGCCAGTTGCCGCAGCGGCGCGGGGATCTCGCGCGCGGGCATCTTGACCAGGGGGTGACTGTCGACCACGCCACCAGCGCGGGTGGCGGGAAATTGCGATTGCGACCAACGCACCAGCTGCACCGCGGGCGCGCCCAGCAACAGCTTGGCGGCGGGCTGCGACCACAGGATGTGATCCATCAGGTCATTGGGGCGATAGGCGCTGTCGGCGCGGGCATCGCCATCAAGGTCAAAGGCGGGATGATCGGACCAGTAGTTGCCGGTGCCGTCATGGCTCCACTCGACATGGCGGGTGCCAACATATTTGACCTGCGTGCGGTTGCCGATAAAGGCATTGGCGGTGACGGTGTTGCGCTCGGACCCGGCGGTGAAATGAATGCCGATCTCGCAGCCGTCAAAGGTGTTTTCGGCCAGCAGGTTGCGGTGCGAATTGTAGACAAAGGCGCATTTGTTGGTGCCGCCCGTTACCAGGTTGGCAAAGATATCCGACTGGTTGGTATAGTTCAGCATGACCCCGTGATCGCGGTCATTGATCGAGATGTTGTCCCGCGCGACGATCCGGTCGGAATACATCATCGCAAAGCCCAGATGGTTGCCGATCGAGACATTGCCCTCGACGGTGCTGTCATTGGTATACATGTAGTGCACGGCGAACCGCAGGTCGCGCATCAGGTTGCCGCGATAGATGTTGTCGCGGGATGTGTTAGAGAAAATTCCGTCACGTCCGTATCTTATGCTATTTTCTTCAACCACTGCACCAGGAGAGTTCCAGACATAGATACCGTTGCCGCGATCATTCATGCGGCGCAGGCGCAGGCCTTCGATATCGTTGTCGCGCACCAGCGCGTCGCGGGCGCCGTGAATGTCGACCCCGACAAGGTTGCCCTGAATGTCATT
Source organism: Actibacterium sp. XHP0104 (assembly GCF_025751515.1). Taxonomy (GTDB): domain Bacteria; phylum Pseudomonadota; class Alphaproteobacteria; order Rhodobacterales; family Rhodobacteraceae; genus Actibacterium_D. The sequence continues at coordinate 7,026 of NZ_JAOWLE010000002.1, read as the reverse complement.
GCCGATCACCCGCGCGCCGGTGGCCTTCTTGGTCAGCTTGATGCCGGAATCGATCTCTTCATGCGACCGGCCCGAGCCGGTCAGCGACAGCCCCTGCACGGTCACGCGCGCGGCATCAACCGTCACCACGCTGCCGGTTCCGGCGGCGTCGATCACCGCGCCCGGCTGTCCGGTCAGGGTCAGCCCGGCAAGGGTCAGATGCACCGGGCCGGCATAGCGGCCCGGTGCAAGGATGATCTCGTCCCCCGGCTGGGCCCGGTGCAGCGCCGCGGCCAGCGCGCCGGCGCCGGGTTCCACGGTGATCTGCCCTGCCGCCGCGGGTGCGGCCAGCAGGATCAGGGACAGCAGATGGGGAACGAGATGTTTCATCAGGCTTTGGGCTCCACGAACATGCGGCCACGCATCTCCATGTGCAGCGCGTGGCAGAACCACTGGCAATAGTACCAGTAGACGCCGGGTTTGGCTGCGGTGAAGGTGATCGAGGCGGTGGCTTGCGGGCCGACTTCCATGGCGACGCCATGGTTGTTCAGGCAGAAGCCGTGGGTCAGGTCGTCGATGTCATCAAGGTTGGTGACATAAACGGTAACCTCGTTGCCTTCCTGCACGGTGAACTGCTCGATCGAGAATTGCGGCGCCTGGCTGGTCATGTAGACTCGCACCTTGTTGCCGTCGCGGATGATCTGATCCTGATAGTCATCCAGGTTCACCCCGTCGGCCTCGGCCTGGGCGCGGGCATCGGCCCACATCGGGTCGTTGCGATCCCAGACGTTGGTCGGGTTCACCACCGAGCGGTGGACCAGGATGCTGTCATGCGGCTCGGCAAAGGTCGGGCCGTCATGCACCAGCTCAAGATCGTTGTCACCCAGCGCGAACAGCTGTTCGTTCTCGGGCTTGAGCGGACCCACGTTCAGGAAGCGGTCTTTCGAGAACTTGTTCATCGTGAGATACCACTTGCCGTCGGCCTCGAGGGTTTCGCCCATCGTGGTCGAGTTGTGGCCCGGCTGGTAATGCACGTCCTTCTTGGTGATGATCGGATCGACATCTTCACCCGCATAGGCGCGCACGGCCTTGTCGAGGTTCCACATCACCACCTGGCTGTCCAGGAACAGCGTGGTCAGGCAGTTGCCCTTGCCGTCAAAGCAGGTGTGAAGCGGCCCGAGGCCCAGTTCGGGTTCGGCCACCACAACCGAGCGGGGCTCGGCATTGTTGTAGAACACATCAGCCAGCTTGCGCACGTCGATCACCGACACCGTGGGCGACAGTTTGCCGTTGATGCACAGGTGGATCTTGTCGGGCGCCATGTTACAGCCGTGCGGGCTGTTGGGGATCGGGATGTAGCGGGTGTAGTTCTTGTTCTTACCCTTGCGGCCGTCGATCACCTTGACGCCGTTCAGCTCGATGAAATCGCCGGCCGCGAGGCCTTTTTCGATCTCTTCGATGTTGAAGACCACGACGTGGTCCATCTCGGCTTCCATCATCTCGGCCAGGTTCACACCCATTTCCGAGTTGTACGAGGTCGAGAACGCGTATTTGCCTTCGTAATCGGCGTCACAGTTGTCCAGGTTGCCCGTCACCATCACCTGCCATGCGACGCTCATCTCGTCGGCATTCACGGCGGTGAAGAAGTTGACGTATTGCGACGGATCATCCAGCACCTTGCCGTCATTGACCATCGGCACCTCATCCTCGCCATTGGCAAAGACATAGTTGGTGCGCGGCCATTTCTGCGGGCGCAGGCCGTGGATGGCCTTGGCGTTCGGGATCTCGAGGATCTTGTCGCATTTCATCACGTCGCAGCGCACACGGGCGACGCGGGTGTTGGCCTTGTCGTTCATGAACAGGAAGCGGCCGTCATACTTGCCCTCGGTAAAGGACATGTGGACGTGGTGAAGGTCGCCGTTGTCATGCACCTTCTTGCCCTGCGCGGCCAGAAACGCCTTGGTTTCGGGCAGCATGTTCTCGGTCAAGACCTTGAGGCTTTCATTGGTCTGACCCCAGCCGGTGGCCGAGCAGCGGTTGAAGACCGGAACGCGCATCAGTTCGCGCATCGAGGGGATGCCCAAGATGCGCATCTCGCCGGTCTGGCCCGACGACCAGAAGCCGTAATACTCGTCCAGCTCGCCCGGCCCGGGCATCGCGTGATCGCCGCTGCCGCCGCTGGCGCTGGCTTTGCCGGCAGTGGCCGCGGTCAGGGCAGCGGTGCCGCCCAGCAGGCCAAGCCGACCGCCGACGCCGCCCATCAGGGCCGCACCGGTGGCCGTCGCGCCCATAAAGCCTCGACGGCTCAGGCCATGTTTCTCTTTCTCAGACATGGTGTCTTCCTTTCCCTATTTCCCGACATTCGGGTGGTTTGCGACCGCCTCTTTATTCGCCCGAGGCAGATCGGGGCTTGTGACCGCCGCGCGCCGCTTTAGCTGGCGGATCACGACGGGGCATTTCTGGTCAGACTGGTAGAGAACCTGGCAGTGCATGCAGTTCAGGCACTCATTGGGGTTGATCTCACCAGTCGGGTGGATCGCCTGGACCATGCATTCATTGGCGCAGGTCTGGCACGGGCTGCCGCATTCCTTGTAGCGCTTCAGCCAGTCGAACATCCGCAGCCGCGCCGGAATGGCCAGCGCCGCGCCCAGCGGGCACAGGTAGCGGCAGTAAAAGCGTTCGACGAACAGGCCGGCCATCAGCAGCGCGGCGGCATAGGCCACGAAGGGCCAGGCGCGCATGAACTTCAGCACGATCGCGGTCTTGAACGGCTCGACCTCGGCCAGGTGTTCGGCCTGTTCGATCGAGTAGAGCGAGATGCCGAACAGCCCGAGGAAAATCATGTATTTCAGCGCCCAGAGCCGTTCGTGCAGCCCCCAGGGCAGCGTGATCTGCGGCACGCCCAGTTTGCGCGCGATGCGGTTGCTCAGCTCTTGCAGGGCGCCGAACGGGCACAGCCAGCCGCAATAGGCCCCCCGCCCCCAGAACAGCAGCGCCGCCGCGACCGAGAACCACAGGATGAAGGTCAGCGGGTCCAGCAGGAAGGCCTGCCAGCTAAAGCCCGAGACCAGCGCCCCGAACAGCGCCATCAGGTTGACCACCGACAGCTGCGCATTGGCATACCAGCCGAGGAAAACCAGCGTCACCGTCAGGAACGACATGCGGAACCAGAAGGTGGCCTTTTCCGAGCGGGTCAGGAAGTTCTGGAAGAAGAACGCCAGCGACAGCACCGCCAGCATGGCCGACAGGATGATGACCTCGACGGTCTTGTCCTGCCAGATGCGCTTCCACAGGGCCGACTGGGCCGCGGCTTCGCTTTGGGCATCGTCGGCGGACGCGGCGGCCGCGGGGGCGGCGTTGACCGGCGTCAGGTATTGCTGGGGCAGCTGATAGCCCAGATCAAAGGTGGTAAAGACCTTTTCAATCGCCGCCACGTCGCGCTGCACCAGCAGCTGCAGGCGGAAGGGCCGCGTCGGGTCAAAGCCGACATCGGCGGGGATCTTGAAGATGTCGCGTTCGACGAATTCGGGGGCGTCCGAGGCCTCGATCACGCCCATACGGCGATGCATCCGGTCACGAAAGCGCACCGACACGTCATCCTGGATCAGCACGATCCGGTCAAAGATACCGCCGCGCACATAGCCCGAGCCCTTGAAGGAATACATCCCCCGGCCCACCACGGCGACGGCGTGCTCGTCCGGCGCCAGCCAGTCGCGCAGGTTGCGGTGCTCGGCCTCGCCCAGAATGGCGGCACCGATGCCCGGCACGCTGACCAGCGCGGCCTGCATGTCGATAAAGGTGGTTTCGGGCGCTTCGGTCAGGGCGCGCTTGGCGGCGCGCGGGTCGTCGACCGCCTCGAAGGCCGTGTTGATCTGGCCCACATCCAGCGATAGGCGGCGCACGGTGCCGTCGCCTTCCATTTCCATCCAGCTGTCGGGGGCGGTGGTGTCGGCGTTGACCTGGAATTTCGGTCCGGTGTCGATATCGGCGCTCAGCCCGCCCAGCCCCAGCATCCGCGAGACCTTGATGCCCGCGCGCACGATGCTGTCGTCGATGACCATCACGGTCACGGTGGCGCCCGAGATGATGTTCAGATCATGGCCCGACCCGCCGGCCGCGGCCTCGGCTACAAGGTCCATGCCCTTGTAGTCTTCGACCATCTTGATGATTTTGCTGTCGGGAATGCCGATCAGAACGATCGGCTCGGAATGCTTGACCAACTGCACGCCCAGAATGCGTGCCTCCATGTCGACGGCGACCATGGTGTGGATCGGCTTGCCCGAATAACCGGTGGTGCCCACGAAATCGGACGTCACAAAGACGTAGCCGATTTCCTTGCCCGCTTTCAGGATCGGCGCCGCGGCGACATCGCTGCGCAGGCTGCCATATCCGTCAGCGCCTTCGGCCATGTCAGCGGGTGCGACCTTGGCCAGATATTCCGCCAGAACCGGCGCTGAGGTTTGTGCCCAGCCCGCGCTCAGCGCGGCGACCAGCAGCACCAGGCTGGTCAAAAGGGAACGGCACAGGGTTTGGGCAAAGCGTTTCATGCAATCAGACCTTGGAATGGCTTGGAGGACCGCGGGACGGATGTTCGACCCGCTGCGCCCATTTCAGCAGCACGGGGGCCACGACCTGCGGCAGGGCGCGGGCCGTGGCGGGCACGGCGCCGGCCGTGACGGCGGGCAGAGCGGCAAGGGGAACCAGCGAGCAATCGGCGCAATGGTCGCACTCGCCCGCGGGGGCCGGCGTGACCGGGTTGCCGTTACGGTCGAGGGTTATTTCCTCGACACCGTTATTGCCGCAGATGATGATCGACATCTGACCGGCCTGGCTCAGCGCGTGCGCAGTTCTCAGAGAGCCGCCCGCCGCAGCTGCCATCATCAGGCAGAGCGCCAGCAGAAGACTCAGGAAAGAGGTCGCAACGCGTGTCATGCGGGCTGGATGACGCAGTGCGGCGTCGCGCACCTTGACAATAATCAAGACTTTTCAGGACCGCGCGCGAAACAGCCCCCGAACGCAATGCTTGACAGCGGCGCGACAATACTGCACTGCGGCACCAACGCTGCGCTGCCGCGTGAGCAAGCCGTGCCCCTTTGCGGGCCATCAGCGTTGAAACTCTCCAGTTCCCCATCACGCAGGGTTCCTGACACGTCGGCCGGACAGAACGGGATGCGCCCGTATGTGCCACGGTCACGTGAACCCACGTGCGCCGCGCGAATGTGCGGCCTGATACATGCGTCGTGCCATGTCGGTGCGGCCCGAAAGGAAATACGTGTTCGATTTCGATATGCTCGGCCTTGCGCCGGCACTGAACGAGGCGCTGAAACGCAGCGGCTTTACCCAACCGACCCCGATCCAGAACCAGGCGATCCCGCTGTTGCTGGACGGGCATGACCTGCTGGGCCTGGCCCAGACCGGCACCGGCAAGACGCTGGCCTTTGGCCTGCCGCTGATCGACCGGCTGCTGGCGCAGCCCGGCAAGCCCGAGCCCAAGACCGTCAAGGCGCTGATCCTGGCCCCCACGCGCGAGCTGGTGAACCAGATCGCCGACAGCCTGCGCGGCCTGACCGAAAAGACCAAGGTCCGCGTCAACACCGTGGTCGGCGGCCAGTCGATCGGCCGTCAGATCAGCGTACTGTCGCGCGGCACCGATATTCTGGTGGCCACCCCCGGCCGCCTGATCGACCTGATGGATCGCGGCGCGGTCGATCTGGGCTCGGTCCGGTTTCTGGTGCTGGACGAGGCCGACCAGATGCTGGACCTGGGCTTTATCCATGCGCTGCGCAAGATCGCGCCGCGCCTGGGCACCCCGCGCCAGACCATGCTGTTCTCGGCCACCATGCCCAAACAGATGGAAGAGCTGAGCAGCGCCTACCTGAGCAACCCGCGCAAGGTGCAGGTTTCGCCCCCGGGCAAGGCCGCCGACAAGATCGAGCAATCGGTCGAGTTCCTCGATAAGCCGCGCAAGCCCGCCCGCCTGCGCGAGATCCTGTCGCGCGATCCCGAGGCGCTGACGCTGGTGTTTTCGCGCACCAAGCACGGCGCCGAGAAGCTGATGAAGGGGCTGGTGGCCGACGGGTTCAACGCGGCATCGATCCATGGCAACAAAAGCCAGGGCCAGCGTGACCGCGCCATCAAGGGGTTCCGCGATGGCACGACCACCGTGCTGGTCGCCACCGACGTGGCCGCGCGCGGCATCGACATTCCGGGCGTCGCCTATGTGATCAACTATGACCTGCCCGAAGTGCCCGACAACTATGTGCACCGGATCGGCCGCACCGCCCGCGCCGGGCGCGAGGGTCAGGCCATCGCCTTTTGCACCCCCGAGGATACCGACCTGCTGCGCCAGATCGAGAAACTGATGAAGATCGAGGTGCCCACCGGTGCCGGCACCCGGCCGGACGATCTGGATCGCGGCAAGGCCGCGCCGCGCCCGCGCAGGGGCGGCGGTCGCCCCGATGGCGGGGCCGCACAGGCCAAACCGCGCGCCAAACGCCGGCGTCCGCGCCACAAACGCGCGGCCTGAACCGGGCCGCAACACGCCTCTCGCCGACTCGACGCGTGCGACATACCGCACGCCCCGGCCCTGATCCGTGCGGAAACCTGCACACACCGCCGCCCCTCACCGGGCGGCGGTTTTTTTTGATTGCGCCCAACCGATTGATATTACCTGACTATTTTCAATCTTTGACGTGGCGTCATTTTCCCTTTGGAGAAGCCCCGCCCCTGCTGGCTTAATTGCGCGCGGGGGAAGGACAGTTTGCATGCAAATCAGGTGACAACAAATTGGTTTAACGTTAAACCATATCAGAATTGCATAACGCCATTGCATCTGCGGCCCTGCCAGAATGGCGAAAAATAGTTTAGAGGTCGCACAGGTCAGCCAAGCTGACCTTTGATAAAGGAGGAGATCAATGAAGAGAGTTGCACTCGTCACCGGCGGATCGCGTGGCATCGGCGAAGCGATTTCGAAAGCGCTGAAGGCCGCGGGCTATGAGGTTGCCGCGACCTATGCGGGCAATGACGAAAAGGCCGCCGCGTTCACCG
>NZ_JAOWLE010000021.1 GCF_025751515.1 Actibacterium sp. XHP0104 | reverse complement strand
AGGTCAACTATGCCGCCACCAAGGCCGGTGACATCGGCATCGTCCGCAGCCTGGCCCAGGAAGGCGCGCGCGCCGGCATCACCGCCAACGCCATCTGCCCCGGCTATATCGGCACCGAAATGGTGCGCGCCATCCCCGAGGACGTGCTGAACAAGAACATCATCCCGCAGATCCCCGCCGGCCGCCTGGGCGAGCCCGAAGAGATCGCACGCTGCGTGGTGTTCCTGGCCTCCGACGACGCCGGCTTCATCAACGGCTCGACCATCTCGGCTAACGGCGCTCAGTTCTTCGGATAAGGGACCCACTCGCTATGACAAATCAAAACGACATTGATCCTATTGAGTCTCAGGAGTGGCAGGATGCCATTGCTGATGTGATTGAGCGTGACGGTGCGAACCGTGCGCATTTTCTGCTGGACAAGGCTGTTCAGCAGGCGCGTGCGGCGGGTGCGACCTTGCCGTTTTCGGCGACGACGCCGTATCAGAACACGATCCCCGCGGATGACGAGCTTGAGATCCCCGGCGATCTCGAGATGGAGTG
>NZ_JAOWLE010000020.1 GCF_025751515.1 Actibacterium sp. XHP0104 | reverse complement strand
GACCGCGGTGACCTTGGTCTTGAGCTTGATCGCCTCGTAGCGGCCCTCGATGCGCTTGTGCAGCGGCTTGACGATGTCCTTGTCGGCGCCGGGGATGATCTGGTCCATCAGCTCGACGATGGTGACCCTGGCCCCCAGCGCGTCATAGACCATGGCCATCTCCAGGCCGATGATGCCGCCGCCCAGCACCAGCAGGCGCTTGGGCACGTCGGCCAGTTCCAGCGCGCCGGTGCTGTCGATGACGCGGCTGTCGTCATGCGGGATGAAGGGCAGCGTCACCGGCTCGGACCCGGCGGCGATGATGCACTGGTCAAAGCTGACGGTCTTGACGCCCTCGTCGTCCTGCACCTCGATCATGTTCGGCCCGGCGAAGGTGCCGTAACCGTTGACCACCTGCACCTTGCGGCCCTTGGCCAGGCCCGACAGGCCGCCGGTCAGCTGGTTGATCACGCTTTCCTTCCAGCCGCGCAGCTTGTCGATATCGACCTTGGGCGCGGCAAAGCTGACGCCGTGCTCGGCCATCTCTTCGGCCTCGGTGATCACCTTGGCCGCGTGCAGCAGCGCCTTGGACGGGATACAGCCCACGTTGAGGCAGACGCCGCCCAGGGTGGCGCCCTTCTCGATCAGCACGACCTTCTTGCCCAGGTCGGCGGCGCGGAAGGCGGCGGTGTAGCCGCCCGGGCCCGAGCCCAGCACCACGACCTCGGCATGGATATCGCCGGGGCCCGAGGCGGTGCCGGTGGCGGCCACGGCGGCAGGCGCGGCGGGGGCTGCGGCCGCGGGGGCGG
>NZ_JAOWLE010000001.1 GCF_025751515.1 Actibacterium sp. XHP0104 | reverse complement strand
CGGGCGGCCGTGGCGTCGGCTCGGAAGAGGACTTTGCCCTGATCGAGAAACTGGCCGACAAGCTGGGCGCCGCCGTCGGCGCCTCGCGCGCGGCGGTCGACAGCGGCTTTGCCCCGAACGACTGGCAAGTTGGCCAGACCGGCAAGGTCGTGGCGCCGGAACTGTATATCGCCGTCGGCATCTCGGGCGCGATCCAGCACCTCGCCGGGATGAAAGACAGCAAGATCATCGTCGCCATCAACAAGGACGAAGAGGCCCCCATCTTCCAGGTCGCAGACTACGGCCTGGTCGCAGACCTCTTCGAAGCCGTCCCGGAGCTGGCGGCGAAAATCTGACCCTAAGAAAGAGACAAGACCATGACCTATACCGCCCCTCTGGACGACATGCTGTTCGTTCTCGAAGATCTCTGTGGTCTTGAGGACGTGGCCCAACTGCCCGGTCTCGAAGATGCCAGCCCCGACATGGTGGCGGCGATCCTCGAAGAGGCCGGGAAATTCGCGGGCCAGGTCCTGGCCCCGCTGAACGTGGTGGGCGACACCAAGGGGCTGGGGTTCGACGCCGGTGACGTCACCACGCCCGAAGGCTGGGCTGATGCCTATAACCAGATCGTCGAGATGGGCTGGAACAGCCCCAGCGCCGATCCCGATCACGGCGGCATGGGGCTGCCGATGGTGGTGAACACCTGCATCCAGGAAATGTTCCAGGGCGCCAACAGCGCGTTCCAGCTGTGCCCGATGCTGACCCAGGGCGCGATCGAGGCGATCGAGGGCTATGCCTCGGACGACCTGAAACACACCTATCTGCCGAAACTGGTAAGCGGCGAGTGGACCGGCACCATGAACCTGACCGAGCCGCAGGCCGGGTCCGACCTGGCGGCGATCCGGTCCAAGGCAGTGCCCGAGGGCGACCATTACCGGGTGAGCGGGCAAAAGATCTTTATCACCTACGGCGAACACGACATGGCCGAGAATATCATCCACCTGGTGCTGGCGCGCCTTCCGGATGCGCCGGCCGGGGTCAAGGGCATCTCGCTCTTCGTGGTGCCCAAGGTTCTGGTCAATGCCGATGGCAGCCTGGGCGACAAGAACGATGTGCGCTGTGTCTCGATCGAGCACAAGCTGGGCATCCATGCCAGCCCGACCTGCACCCTGGCCTTTGGCGACAATGGCGGTGCCATCGGCTATCTGGTGGGCGAGCCCAACAAGGGCCTGCAATATATGTTCACCATGATGAACAACGCCCGCCTGAACGTGGGCGTCCAGGGCATCGGCATCGCCGAGCACGCCACTCAGGATGCCGTCGCCTACGCGATGGAGCGCAAGCAGGGCGCGACCCAGTCGGGTGCCGACACGATCATGGGCCACCCCGATATCCGCCGGATGCTGGGCCTGATGAAATCGCGCACCGAGGCCGCGCGCGTGCTGGCCTGCCGCGCGGCGCGCTCGCTTGATTATGTCACCCGGTCGCAGGATGCCGATCAGCGCGCCTATCACCAGCGCCGGGTCGACCTGCTGATCCCCGTGGTCAAGGCTTGGTCGACCGAACTGGCGGTCAACTCGGCCTCGCTGGGCGTGCAGATCCATGGCGGCATGGGCTATATCGAGGAAACCGGCGCAGCCCAGCATCTGCGCGATGCGCGCATCACCACCATCTACGAGGGCACGACCGGCATTCAGTCGCTCGACCTGGTCGGCCGCAAGATCATCCGCGACCGCGGCGCGGCGGCGCTGGAACTGGTGGCCGAAATGCGCGAAACCGCGACCGCCCTGGCGGCGCGCAACGGGTCGGGCGTCGAATGGGCGGGGATGGCCGCCGCGGTTGAGGACGCCGCCAAGATGATCGAGGAAACCACCAACTGGCTGGTTGCCCAGAACGGCCACGAACCGCTGGCCGCCGCGGTCAACGTGCTCGAGATGTTCGGCATCGCGCTGGGGGCCTGGGCCATGGGCGACGCGGCGCTGGCCGCTGCCACCCGTATCGAGAACGGCCGCGGCTCGGCACATCTGACCGCCAAGCTGAGCGTCGTGCGGTTCTACTTTGCCAACGTCTTTCCGTTGGCGCGCGCCTTGCAGGCGATCGCGACCTCGGGCGCGGGTTCGGTGCTGGATCTCGGCCCCGAAGACCTGGGCGCCATCGCCTGATCAGAACGCGTCCGCCCCTTTGGGGGCGGACCCCCACGCAGGAGCCCGGCCATGACGGATATTGAACGCGAGTCGATGGAATATGACGTTGTGATTGTTGGGGGCGGGCCTTCTGGTTTGTCTGCGGCGATCCGTCTGAAGCAGCTGGATGCTGATCTGAACGTTGTTGTTCTGGAGAAGGGCTCCGAGGTTGGGGCGCATATTCTGTCTGGTGCGGTTCTTGATCCGTGCGGGCTTGATGCGCTGATTCCCGACTGGAAGGCGAAGGGCGCGCCGCTGAACACCCCGGTGCGCGAGGACAATTTCTACATGCTGGGCGAGGCCGGGGGCATTCGCATCCCGAACTGGCCGATGCCGCCCCTGATGAACAACCATGGCAATTACATCGTCTCGATGGCGAATGTCTGCCGCTGGATGGCCGAGCAGGCCGAGGAGCTGGGCGTCGAGGTCTTCCCGGGCATGGCGTGCTCGGAACTGGTCTACGGCGACGCGGGCGAGGTCAAGGGCGTGATCGCGGGCGAGTTCGGCCGCGCGCCGGACGGCACGCCTGGCCCGGGCTACGAGCCGGGGATGATCCTTTACGGCAAATACGTTCTGCTGGGCGAGGGCGTGCGCGGGTCTCTGTCGAAAGAGGTGATCGCGAAATACGACCTGTCGGCCGGTCACTGCCCGCAGAAATTCGGCCTGGGCATGAAAGAGATCTGGGAGATCGACCCGGCCAAGCACCGCGAGGGCACGGTGACCCACACGATGGGCTGGCCCTTGGGCAAGAATGCCGGCGGTGGCTCGTTCATTTACCACCTGGAAAACAATCAGGTCTATGTCGGGTTCGTGGTGCATCTGAACTACGAGAACCCGCATCTCTATCCGTATATGGAATTCCAGCGGTTCAAGCATCACCCGATGGTGGCCGAGCTTTTGAAAGGCGGCAAACGCGTGGCCTACGGCGCGCGGGCGATTTCCGAGGGCGGCTGGCAGTCGCTGCCCAAGCTGACCTTCCCGGGCGGCGCGCTGTTGGGCTGTGCGGCGGGCATGGTCAACGTGCCGCGCATCAAGGGCAACCACAACGCCATGCTGTCGGGCAAGGCGGCGGCCGAGGCGGCGCATGCGGCGCTGGCGGCGGGGCGTTCGGGCGACGAGCTGACGGGCTATGAGGCCGCGGTGCGCGGTGGCGCGATCGGCAAGGATCTGAAACGCGTGCGCAACGTGAAACCGCTGTGGTCGAAGTTTGGCATGATGATCAGCCTGGCCCTGGGCGGGTTCGACATGTGGACGAACAACCTGCTGGGCCTGTCGCTCTTGGGCACGATCAAGCACGGCAAGACGGATGCGGCAGCCACGGGCGAGGCGGCAAAGTTCAAGCCGATCGATTACCCGAAACCGGACGGCACGCTGTCGTTCGACCGGCTGACCAACGTCAGCTTCAGCTTTACCAACCACGAGGAAGAACAGCCCTGCCACCTGCGGCTGGCCGACCCCTCGATCCCGATCAAGGTGAACCTGCCCAAATACGCCGAACCCGCACAACGCTATTGCCCGGCCGGCGTCTACGAAGTGCTGCAAGGCGAGGACGGTCCGCGGTTCCAGATCAACTTCCAGAACTGCGTCCACTGCAAAACCTGCGACATCAAGGACCCCAGCCAGAACATCAACTGGACAACCCCACAAGGCGGCGAGGGGCCGAATTATCCGAATATGTAAGGCCTAGCGCCCCTGCGCCATGATCCGGCGCAGGCAGGCGCGCAGCGTGGCCTGTTCCTCGGGCGTGAACATCGCTGCGACCTGCGCGTCATAGTCGCGCGCGATGCCCCTCAGATCGATATAGGCGCGCTGGCCCTGCGGGGTGACCGACAGCATCTCGTTGCGGCGGTCCTCGGGCAGGGTGGTGCGGGTCAGAAAGCGCTTGGCCTCAAGCGCCTTGACCGCGCGCGACACCTTGGTCTTGTGAATGCCCGACCGGTCGCAGATCTCGCGCGCGGTCATGTCGCCATAGCGGCCCAGGTGAAACAACACCCGCCATTCGGTGCGCAGCATGCCGTAGCGGTCCTTGTAGGCGCGCTGAAACCCCAGGCTGGTGATCTCGGCCGCCTGGTTCAGCGCATAGGGCAGGAAATCGCCCAGATCAAAATCTTCATCATGGATGTTCATTTTTCCCCGCAGGGCTATTGTTAGTTACAAATTCAACTAATATCCGGTTTCCCGAACAGGGCGCAACCGCGCAACAGGAAAAACGCAAGAGGAGAGGGCTGCATGGCCAAGGCATTCGCATCGCAAGGCGACATGGAGGAAAAGAAGGTTTCGTTCACCGAGGTGGGCGAGGGGCTTTATGCCTTTACCGCCGAGGGCGATCCCAATACCGGCGTGATCATCGGCGATGACAGCGTGATGATCGTCGAGGCCCAGGCCACGCCGCGCCTGGCGCGCAAGGTCATCGACTGCGTGCGCAGCGTTACCGACAAGCCGATCAGCCATCTGGTGCTGACCCATTACCACGCTGTGCGGGTGCTGGGCGCCAGCGCCTATGGCGCGCGCGAAATCATCATGTCCGATGCCGCCGCCGCCATGGTCGAGGAACGCGGGCAAGAGGACTGGGACAGCGAATTCGGACGCTTCCCGCGCCTCTTTCAGGGCCACGAGGAAATCCCCGGCCTGACCCGCCCGACCACCACCTTCAGCGAAAGCATGACCGTTTATCTGGGCAAACGCCGGGTCGACATCATGAAGCTGGGCCGCGCCCACACGGCGGGCGACGCGGTGATCTGGGTGCCCGACCAAGAGGTGATGTTCACCGGTGACATCGTCGAATACCACTCGGCCTGCTATTGCGGTGACGGGCATTTCAACGACTGGACCCAGACCCTGGCCAATATCGCCTCGTTCGAGCCCAAGGCCATCGCGCCGGGCCGGGGGGATGCGCTGGTGGGCGAAGAGATGGTCGCCGCCGCGCTGGCCAACACCGCCGATTTCGTCGAGAGCACCTATCGCCCGGTGGCCCGGATCGTCGCCCGTGGCGGCACCCTGAAAGAGGCCTGGGACGCCGTGCGCGCCGAATGCGATCCGAAATTCGCCGATTACGCGATCTATGAACACTGCCTGCCGTTCAACGTGGCCCGCGCCTATGACGAGGCCCGGGGCATCGACACGCCGCGCATCTGGACGGCCGAGCGCGATCTGGACATGTGGCAACAGCTGCAAGGCTAAGCCATCCGAGTCTTTGGGGAGGAGAGACCCGATGAACAAGATATTCGAGATACCGCTGTATCCTTACGCGAAAAGCCCCGACCAGGACGCCACTACGCCGGTCCGCCACCAGGTGGTGGTGATCGGCGCCGGGCCGATCGGTCTGGGCGCGGCAATCGACCTGGCCCAGCAGGGGATCGAGGTCGTGGTGCTGGACGACAACGACAAGGTCAGCTTTGGCAGCCGCGCCGTTTGTTACGCCAAGCGCCCGCTGGAAATCCTTGATCGTCTGGGCTGTGGCCATCCGATGGTCGACAAGGGTGTGAAATGGAACCTGGGCAAGGTGTTCTTCGACCAGCGCAAGGTTTACGAATTCAACCTGCTGCCCGAGGACGGGCACGAATTCCCGGCCTTCATCAACCTGCAACAGTATTATTTCGAAGAATACATGGTGAACCGGGTGCGCGAGCTGCAAGAGCAGGGCGCTCCGATCGAGATCCGTGGCCGCAACAAGGTCTCGGCCATCGGCCAGCATGACACCCATGTCACGCTCGAGGTCGAAACCCCCGAAGGCCCCTATAACGTCGAGGCCGACTGGCTGATCGCCTGCGACGGCGCGGGGTCAAACACCCGCGCGATGCTGGGGCTGGATTTCGTGGGCAGGGTGTTCGAGGACAACTTCCTGATCGCCGATGTGATCATGGATGCCGAGTTCCCCACCGAACGCTGGTTCTGGTTCGACCCGCCCTTCAACCGCGGCCAGTCGGCGCTGTTGCACAAACAGCCCGACGGCGTGTGGCGCATCGACCTGCAACTGGGCTGGGACATCGACAAGGAGCGCGAGAAACGCCCCGAGAACGTGATCCCGCGCCTCAAGGCGATGCTGGGCGAGGATGTGAACTTCGAGCTGGAATGGGTGTCGATCTACACCTTCCAATGCCGCCGGATGGAACAGTTCCGCCACGGCCGGGTTCTGTTCGCGGGTGACGCCGCGCATCAGGTGTCGCCCTTTGGCGCGCGCGGGGCCAATTCGGGCCTGCAAGACACCGACAACCTGTGCTGGAAGCTGAAACTGGTCATGGACGGCAAGGCGCCCGAAACCCTGCTCGACAGCTATGACGTTGAGCGCATCCATGGCGCGGATGAGAACATCCTGAATTCGTCGCGTTCGACCGATTTCATCACGCCCAAATCCAACATCAGCCGCACCCTGCGCGACGCGGTGCTGGACCTGGCCGAACAGTATGAATTCGCCCGCCCGCTGGTCAACTCGGGCCGGCTGTCGGTGCCCTGCACCTATGACGGCTCGCCGCTGAACACGCCCGACGCGCTGCCCGGTGCGCCCGCGCGCAGCCGTCCCGGCAGCCCCTGTGCCGACGCGCCGCTGGGGCAGGGCTATCTGCTGCCGCAACTGGCCGACCGGTTCACTCTGCTGACGCTGAACGCCGATGCGCCCGACGGCCTGGATATCGACGGTATCCCGGTCACGCGCCTGGCGCTGGACGGCAAGGACGACCCGACCGGCGCGCTGGCCGACCGTTACCTGGGCGGCGAGAAATCTGCCGTCTACCTTATCCGTCCCGACCAGCACGTCGCCGCCCGCTGGGCCGCCTATGACGAAACCGCAACCCGCGATGCCCTGCGCCGCGCCATCGGAAAGGCCTGAGCCATGAGCGACCTGACCCTGACCCCGAACATCCCCGGCGCCGACGATTTCTATGCCGAACTGATCGCCGCGCATGAGGGGCTGACGGATGCCGAAAGCCAGGCCTTCAACGCACGTCTGGTGCTGTTGCTGGCCAATCATATCGGTGATCGCACCGTTATTTCACAGGCGCTTGCCGCCGCCGCCCGAAAGGAGTGACCCAATGAAGATCGAACAAATTCACCACGTCGCCTACCGCTGCAAGGACGCCAAGGAAACCGTCGAGTGGTATGGCAAAATGCTGAACATGGATTTCATCCTGGCCATTGCCGAGGATCATGTGCCCTCGACCCACGAGCCCGACCCCTACATGCATCTCTTCCTGGATGCGGGGAATGGCAATGTGCTGGCGTTTTTCGAACTGCCGACCAAGCCCGAAATGGGCCGCGACCCCAACACCCCGATCTGGGTTCAGCACATCGCCTTCAAGGTCAAGGACCGCGACACGCTGATCGAGTTCAAAGAGCATCTCGAGGCTAACGGCGTCGAGGTTCTGGGCGTCACCGACCACTCGATTTTCCATTCGATCTATTTCTTCGATCCCAACGGCCACCGTGTCGAACTGGCCTGCCCGGACCCGGCCGAAGAGGCGATGCTGGCCAAGCTGGACGAAGTCAAATGGGAGATGCTGGAAGAATGGTCGCGCACCAAGAAGGCCCCCAAACACGCCGAATGGCTGCACAGCAAGGAACTGACGGGGCTGTAATCGGCCGCCACAGGATCTTGCGCCGCAACTACGCAATCGGGGTCAGCCTTGCGCTGGCCCCGTTTCTTGTTTTACGACTTCAAGATATATCAATTTAAATCAATAGATTGTAGATCATTATTAAACTACATCGTCGCGCTGTGACTGCTGGCGCTGCCCGGCCGCACCTCAGTGCCGCAAATCTCTGCTCAATACGCACGGGCGACATGATAGAGTCGCAACTGCGACCATCCACCCCATTTGCGACGCTTCACAAATGGGGGAAGGCACGGCAAAAGGCCCTAGCGGTTCCCTGAACGGAGAAACACCATGCAACCGATGATGCAGCGCCCGAAATTCGGCCAGCAGACGCCTCCGGCCATCTTTACCCCGATCTTCGGCCTGCTGGGGCTGGGGCTGGCCTGGCGCCGGGCCTCGGTCGCGCTGGCGGCGCCGGTCGAGGTGGCCGACATGATCCTGGGCGCGGTGACGCTGCTTTATGCCTTTGCGGTGTTCATGTACCTGGTCAAGGTGTTTCGCCGCGCCAGCGTTGTGCCCGAGGATCTGCGGGTTTTGCCGGGGCGCGCGGGGCTGGTGGCCGCGGTGCTGTCGATCTATCTGGTCGCCGCCGCGTTGGTGCCGATTTCGACCGGGCTGGCGACGGTGCTGTTGTGGCTGGGGCTGGGCATTCATGCGGTTCTGATCGTGGCGATGCTGCGCCTGTTCTCGATCTGGCCCGCCGAGCAGCGGCAGGTGACGCCGGTCTGGCACCTGACATTCGTGGGTCCGATCATCGCGCCACTGGCCGCCGTGCCGCTGGGCTATCGCGGCCTGTCCGAGACCATTTTGATCGTCACCGGACTGATTGCTGGCGCGATCTGGGCGGTCAGCGCGCTGCAACTGCTGCGCCGCGACCCGCCGCCGCCGCTGCGGCCGCTGCTGGCCATTCACCTGGCGCCTGCCAGCCTGCTGGGCACGGTGTCACTGATCCTGGGCCATGACCAGCTGGCGCTGGGGATGGCGGCCTGGGGAGGGCTGATCCTGGCCGGGCTGCTGCTGCGCGCGCGCTATATCACCGCCGCCGGGTTCAGCCCGATGTGGAGCGCCTTTACCTTTCCGATCGCGGCCTATGCCTCGCTTATGCTGATGCTGGCCGCAGGCGGGCAGGGCCGTATCTTCGAGATCGCGGGCATCATCCTGCTGGTCGCGGCGACGATGATCATCCCGCCGATCGCGCTGAAGGTGATGCAGGCCTGGGCCAAGGGCGCGCTGGCGACAAAGACCAATGCTGCACGTGCCTAATTAAGGCTTTTCATTCCGGCGCATGCGTGAAATAGGGAAGCGCCAAACGAAAACTCCCAAGGAGCCGACCCATGGAGATTCGCGAGGCACTTACCTTCGATGACGTTCTGCTTGTTCCCGCGGCAAGCTCTGTCCTGCCCTCGACGGCGGATACCTCGACTTTTGTCACCAAGTCGATCCGGCTGAACATTCCGCTGCTCAGCTCGGCCATGGACACCGTGACCGAGGCGCGCATGGCCATCGCGATGGCCCAGGCGGGCGGCATGGGTGTGATCCACAAGAACCTGAACGTCGAACAGCAGGCGCAAGAGGTTCGCCGGGTAAAGCGGTTTGAATCGGGCATCGTCTATAACCCGATCACCCTCAGCCCTGACCAGACCCTGGCCGACGCCAAGGCCCTGCAGGAACGGTTCAACGTCACCGGCTTTCCGGTGGTTGACGAAACCGGCCGCGTGGTCGGCATCGTCACCAACCGCGACATGCGCTTTGCCAGCGATGACAGCACCCCGGTGCGGGTGATGATGACCTCGGACAACCTGGCGATGCTGGCCGAGCCGGCCGATCTGGACGAAGCGAAAAGCCTGATGAAGGCGCGCCGTATTGAGAAGCTGTTGGTGACGAACGGCGCGGGCAAGCTGACCGGCCTGTTGACGCTGAAAGACACTGAACAAGCCGTGCTGAACCCCACCGCCTGCAAGGACAAGCTGGGCCGCCTGCGCGTGGCCGCCGCGACCTCGGTCGGTGATGCCGGGTTTGAGCGCACCGAGGCGCTGATCGACGCGGGCGTCGATATCGTTGTCGTCGACACCGCGCATGGCCATTCGGCCGGTGTGATCGAGGCGGTGCGCCGGGCCAAGGCCCTGTCGAACGAGGTGCAGGTGATCGCAGGCAACGTCGCCACCGGCGAGGCCACCCGCGCGCTGATCGACGCGGGCGCCGATGCCGTCAAGGTCGGCATCGGGCCGGGCTCTATCTGCACCACGCGGATGGTGGCGGGCGTGGGCGTGCCGCAGCTGACCGCGATCAGCGATTGCGCCGCTGCCGCCGCAGCCAGCGGTACCCCGATCATCGCCGATGGCGGCATCAAGTTCTCGGGCGATTTCGCCAAGGCCATCGCCGCCGGCGCCTATTGCGCCATGGTCGGCAGCATGATCGCAGGCACAGACGAAAGCCCGGGCGAGGTGATCCTCTATCAGGGCCGGTCGTTCAAATCCTATCGCGGCATGGGGTCCTTGGGCGCCATGGCGCGCGGCTCGGCTGACCGCTATTTCCAGAAAGACGCCGCCAGCGACAAGCTGGTGCCCGAAGGCATCGAGGGCCAGGTGCCCTATAAAGGTGCCGCCAGCGCCGTGCTGCACCAGCTGGTCGGCGGCCTGCGCGCTGCCATGGGCTATACCGGCTGCGCCACCGTGGCCGAGATGCGCAGCCAGTGCCAGTTTGTCCGCATCACCGGCGCGGGGCTCAAGGAAAGCCACGTGCACGACGTGCAGATCACCCGCGAAAGCCCGAACTATCGGATCGGTTGATCTGACAATGGGTTGTGCGGCGATCTTGATGAAAATGACGGGCGGCGGGGCATGACCCCGGCCGCCCGCATCTCTGCCGCGATCGAGGTTTTGGACGGTGTTCTCGCAGGCGATGCGGCCGAGAAGCTGCTGACCACCTGGGGCCGCCAGAACCGCTTTGCCGGCTCGAAAGACCGCGCTGCGATCCGCGATCATGTCTATGACGCGCTGCGTTGTCGCCGGTCTTTTGCCGCCCTCGGCGGCGCGGAAACCGGCCGTGGCCTGATGCTGGGCGCTTGCCGGGCAGGCGGGGTTGACCCGGCCAGCCTCTTCACCGGTCAGGGCCATGCGCCTGCACCGCTAAGCGCCGAAGAGGCCGCGCTTGATCTAACCCCCGATGATCTGCCCGAGGCCGTGGCGCTGGACTGCCCCGACTGGTTGTCCGGCCCGCTGCGCGACAGTCTGGGCGACGACTTTGCGCCGGTCATGCAGGCGCTGCGCCACCGCGCCCCGGTCTTTCTGCGGGTGAATTTGCGCAAAACGACGCGGGATCAGGCCCAGGTCATTTTGCAAAATGAGGGCATAGCCACCCGACCGCATCCCCTCTCGCCCACCGCGCTTGAGGTCACCGAGAACCCGCGCCGCGTGCAAACCAGCGCGGCCTATCGCGACGGTCTGGTCGAGCTGCAGGATGCCGCATCCCAGGCCATTACCGACATGCTGCCGCTGGTCGATGACATGCGCGTGCTTGATCTCTGCGCGGGCGGCGGCGGCAAGACGCTGGCCATGGCGGGCCGGGCGCAGGCGCGGTT
Organism: Actibacterium sp. XHP0104; assembly: GCF_025751515.1. GTDB lineage: Bacteria > Pseudomonadota > Alphaproteobacteria > Rhodobacterales > Rhodobacteraceae > Actibacterium_D. The sequence goes on along the minus strand of NZ_JAOWLE010000001.1, from coordinate 842,224 downwards.
CTTTGCCCACGACGTTGCACCGCAACGGATGCGCGACCTGCCTGAGCGCGCGACGCGCGCGGGCGTAAAGGTGACGTTGTTACAAGCTGATGAGCCGGAAAGTTCACGTGCATTCAACCTTGTTCTGGCCGATGTGCCCTGTTCGGGCAGCGGTGCCTGGCGCCGCAGCCCCGAGGGCAAATGGCGCTTTGACCGTGCCGCGCTGGAGCGGCTGGTGCAGACGCAGGCCCGTATCCTAGATCGCGCCGCCGCGCTGGTCGCGCCGGGCGGGCATCTGGCTTATGCGACCTGTTCGCTGCTGCGGGCCGAGAACGCCGATCAGATCGCGGCATTTCAGGCGCGTGCGGCCTTTCGCCTGGTCGAAACCCGCCGCCTGACGCCGCTGGACGGCGCGGACGGGTTCTTTGTGGCAATACTTATGCGCGATTAATGGGTTTACGCGCAACCCAAGGTGGTTATTCTGCCGGCGTTAATCCGCGCTTTACCCTTTTGGCACAAGACTGGCGCGGCCTGTTCAAGCCCCGGAGTCTCGATGAGCCACATCGATACCACGCCATATCTGACCTCTCGGCCGATCGCGGTTTTGTCCTCTCGTCTGGGGGGCATCGTCTGCGTGGCGGCGCTGTTGCTGGGCGTGGCGCTGATGATGCCGGCGGGCAGGCTTTCGCTTGTAATCGGCACCATCGGGGGAACGCTGGCCGCGACGGCGGCCATGGCGCGGATATGGCATCTTGTCAGCGACCGGCTGGGGCTTTCGTGGCTGAGGGCCTATACGCAACTTGACCCGATACCGGTCGTGCTGCTGGGCCCGGCGGGGCAGGCGGTTTGGCAGAACCCCGCAGCGGACAAGGAAATCGGGCCAAGCCTTAACGCCCGGCTGGCCGCGCAGCCCGCCGAGGCAGAAATGCTGATCGCACGGCTTCATGCCCGCGCCTGGGATCAGGGGTCCGCCACCGCACGGCTTGGGCCGCCCGGCGCCGCTCATGATGTCGTCGTGACACGCGTGGCCCGCAATCATTTCCTCTGGCGCCTCGACAAGGCGCGCCCGCTCGCTGAGACACCCGCCGCGCCCCGACGGGAGACCGGGCAGGCGGTTCTTGACAGTATTCCGGTGGCATTGATCCAGCTGACACCCGGCGGGCTGGTGCTGAATGCCAACCGTCTGGCGCGCGATCTGGTCGGTACGATTTCGGATCAGACGCCGCTCAGCGCGCTGGTCGAGGGGCTTGGCCGACCGGTGCAGGACTGGCTATCTGAAGTGGCCGAGGGGCGCGCGGCCAATCAGTCCGAGGTGCTGAAGCTTGCGCGCAGTGACCGCGAGATGTTCGTGCAGGTCACGTTGCGCAAGCTCGAGGGGCAGCAGGCGGGGCTAGTGGCCGTTCTGAACGACGCGACCGAGCTGAAGACGCTGGAAACGCAGGTCGTGCAAAGTCAGAAAATGCAGGCGATCGGGCAGCTTGCTGGCGGCGTGGCGCATGATTTCAACAACCTGTTGACCGCGATTTCGGGCCATTGCGACCTGCTGATGCTGCGCCACGACGAGGGTGATCAGGACTATGCCGATCTTGTTCAGATCACCCAGAACGTCAATCGCGCGGCGGGCCTGGTGGGACAGCTTTTGGCCTTTTCCCGCAAGCAGACCCTGCGCCCTGAAATGGTGGATCTGCGCGAAACGCTGAACGATCTGACGCATCTGCTGAACCGGCTTGTCGGCGAGCGGGTGCGCCTGACCGTATCGCATGACCCGGCGGTCTCGCCCATCGTGGCGGATAAGCGGCAGCTGGAGCAGGTGATCATGAACCTCGTCGTCAACGCGCGTGATGCCATGCCCGCGGGCGGCGAGATCAGGATCGAAACGGCAATGCAACAGCTGACCGCCGAAATGCGCCGTGATCGCGCGGTCGTGCCGGTTGGTGACTATGTTCTTGTGCGCGTCAGCGATGAAGGCACCGGGATCGCCCCCGACAAGCTCGACAAGATTTTCGAACCGTTCTTTACCACTAAGAAAGTGGGCGAGGGCACTGGACTGGGCCTCTCGACCGTTTACGGCATAATCAAACAATCGGGCGGGTTTATCTTTGTCGACAGCACCCCCGGCGCCGGCACGTGTTTTACCCTGTATTTCCCGGTGCGCGCCGCGGCATTGGGGCCAGGCCGCGCGCGGGCCCCTGACGGGCCTATGCCAGAGCTAACCGTGCCCCGGCTTGCGCCCCGCGTGCAAGCGCAACACCCGACCCCCCCGCCAGAGCTGAGCGGCGCCAACAGCGAAGGCGTGATCCTGCTGGTCGAGGACGAGGCCCCCGTGCGGGCCTTTGCGTCGCGGGCGCTGCGGATGCGTGGATATACAGTGCTCGAGGCCGAGAATGCCGAACAGGCGCTGGATATTCTTGAGACGGTTCAAGTTGAAATCGATGTCTTTGTCACCGACGTGGTGATGCCCGGCATGGATGGGCCGACATGGGTTGCTCGGGCGCTGACCGACCGGCCCGAGACACGGGTCGTGTTCGTCTCGGGCTACGCCGAAGAGGATTTCGCAGAGGTCCAGGCGCGCATCCCGAACTCGGTTTTCCTGCCCAAACCGTTTTCGCTGAACGACCTCACCGAAGAGGTGCGCAAGCAGATGGAAAGGGCGGTGCCCGTCAGCCGCCACTGAGCTTTCGATGCAGATCGAAATCGGCGGCGCAATCGTGCTGTAGCCGTTCCAACAGCGCCGGCGGCAGGGACAGATCGCTCTTGACCGAGGAGACGTTGAGCCGGGGCGGCTCGGGCACATCAAAGCCCAGGCGCTCGGCCAGAAAAGCCCGCAAAGCGGTCTGATCTTCATAGGCGAAAAGATGATCGACGATGATTCTGCCGGTCGCATCGCTGACGAATTGCGCCTGGCTGCCGACACGTGCGAACGCCGGTCGGGGGTGCGAGAGATATCCCTCGACGAATTCCTCGAAACTGTACCCCGCGGTAGAGTTCAGCTGCCCGTCCAGCTCAGGCCTTTGGCGATACCGGTACCAACTGCCCAGCCAACCGAGCGGTTCACGGATCACCGCAAGCGTTTCGATCGTCTCGGCCGCAGTGGGTGAGATCAGGGGTGCCATTCTTCGGCGAAAACGTTGTGCATTCATATGCTTGGCACTGGGCGGGTGCCGCATGGCGATATCCGCCTTGTCAGATAGAATGGCGTCGTAGGCATGTGTGCCGGTTTTCGGCACGGCAAGAAAGGCCAGGCGCGCTTTCCAGAATACCATCATGTCGAAATGTCCCGCCTCGTCGAATTCTCTGCTCGGTTGTAAACTACTCTTTAACCGTTCACGGCTGAACATGATTTTCAGAAAATTTTTGTTGTAATGTTCTCTTTTTGATCTCATACATATGAGAACAAGAGGCGAACAAGAGCAATCATTGCTGCCCCTCATCGGGTGTGAAATAAGGACGACAGGTATGGCCACAGCGGATCTTTTGAGCATGAATGACAAGCGCAACCCCGACAAACAAAAGGCGCTGGACAGCGCGCTGGCGCAGATCGAGCGGCAGTTTGGCAAGGGCTCGATCATGAAGCTGGGCGCCGACAGCCCGGTCCTGGAGATCGAGGCCACCTCGACTGGTTCGCTGGGGCTGGATATCGCGCTGGGGATCGGCGGTCTGCCCAAGGGCCGGATCGTGGAAATCTATGGCCCGGAAAGCTCGGGCAAGACCACGCTCACGCTGCATTGTGTGGCCGAAGAGCAGAAAAAAGGCGGCGTCTGCGCCTTTGTCGACGCCGAACACGCGCTGGACCCGCAATATGCGAAAAAGCTGGGCGTCGATCTGGACGAGTTGCTGATCAGCCAGCCCGACACCGGTGAACAGGCGCTGGAGATTGTCGATACGCTGGTGCGCTCGGGCGCGGTCAGCATGGTGGTGGTCGACTCGGTCGCCGCGCTGACCCCGAAATCGGAACTTGAGGGCGACATGGGCGACAGCAATGTCGGCGTGCAGGCCCGTCTGATGAGCCAGGCTATGCGCAAGCTGACCGGTTCGATCAGCCGCAGCAACTGCATGGTGATCTTCATCAACCAGATCCGCATGAAGATCGGCGTGATGTTCGGCAGCCCCGAAACCACCACCGGCGGTAACGCGCTGAAATTCTACAGCTCGGTGCGCCTGGATATCCGCCGCATCGGCGCGATCAAGGACCGTGACGAGGTGGTCGGCAACGCCACCCGCGTGAAAGTGGTGAAAAACAAGGTCGCGCCGCCGTTCAAGCAGGTCGAGTTCGACATCATGTATGGCGAAGGGATTTCCAAAACCGGCGAGTTGCTGGATCTGGGCGTCAAGGCCGGCGTCGTGGACAAGGCCGGTGCCTGGTTCAGCTATGGCGACGAACGTATCGGCCAGGGCCGCGAGAACGCCAAGACCTTCCTCAAGGAAAACCCGGCCATGGCGCTGGAGATCGAAGACAAGATCCGCGCCGCGCATGGTCTGGAATTCGACATGGGCGCCAGCGACGAGGATGACATCCTCGAAGCGTGAGCCAAAGGAAATAACTGCAAAAAGGCCGCGCGCACCCGCTCGCGGCCTTTCAGTTGCGGTGGACAGCCCCCGCGCGCAGGGATAAACGGAATTGATCCGAATGCACTGCGCGAAAGGCCCGTAACATGCCGAGCTTGAACGATATCCGTTCGACTTTCCTGAATTACTTTGAACGCAACGGCCATACCGTGGTCGATAGCTCTCCGCTGGTTCCGCGCAACGACCCGACGCTGATGTTCACCAACTCGGGCATGGTGCAGTTCAAGAACTGTTTCACCGGGGTTGAGACCCGCGATTACACCCGCGCCACGACCTCGCAGAAATGCGTGCGGGCCGGGGGCAAGCATAACGACCTCGACAATGTCGGCTATACCGCGCGCCACCACACGTTCTTTGAAATGCTGGGCAATTTCAGCTTTGGCGATTATTTCAAGACCGAGGCGATCCCCTATGCCTGGGAGCTGATCACCAAGGATTTCGATATCGATGCCAGCCGGTTGCTGACCACCGTCTATCACACCGATGACGAGGCCTTTGAGATCTGGAAAAAGGTCGGCGTGCCCGAGGATCGGATCATTCGCATCGCCACCTCCGACAACTTCTGGCAGATGGGCCCGACCGGCCCCTGCGGCCCCTGCACCGAGATCTTTTATGACCACGGCGACCATATCTGGGGCGGCCCTCCGGGATCGCCCGAGGAAGACGGCGACCGGTTCATCGAGATCTGGAACGTCGTGTTCATGCAGAACGAACAGTTCGAGGACGGCACCATGCGCGCCCTCGACATGCAGTCGATCGACACCGGCATGGGGCTGGAGCGGATCGGCGCGCTGCTGCAGGGCAAGCACGACAACTATGACACCGACCTGATGCGCGCCCTGATCGAGGCCAGCGCCAACGCCACCAGCCAAGACCCCGACGGCCCCGGCAACGTGCATCACCGCGTGATCGCCGATCACCTGCGCTCGACCTCGTTCCTGATTGCCGATGGCGTGATGCCCAGCAATGACGGCCGTGGTTACGTGCTGCGCCGGATCATGCGCCGAGCCATGCGTCACGCGCACCTGCTGGGCGCCAAAGACCCGATCATGCACCGCCTGGTGCCCGCGCTTGTGCAGCAGATGGGCGAGGCCTATCCCGAGCTGCGTCGCGGCCAGGCGATGATCGAGGAAACGCTGAAACTGGAAGAGACCCGTTTCATCCAGACGCTCGACCGCGGTCTGCGCCTGCTGGACGACGAGCTGGCCAAGCTGCCCGGTGACGCCGCGCTGCCCGGCGAGGCCGCGTTCAAACTCTATGACACCTACGGCTTCCCGCTTGACCTGACGCAGGACGCCTTGCGCGAAAAGGGGCGCGCGGTCGATACCGACGGGTTCGACGCCGCCATGGCCGAGCAAAAGGCCAAGGCCCGTGCCAGCTGGGCCGGGTCGGGCGAAACCAAGGACGCCGCGATCTGGTTCGACATCGCCGAAAAGCACGGCGCGACCGATTTCCTGGGCTACGAGACCGAAGTGGCCGAGGGCCAGGTCGTGGCGCTGATCAAGGACGGGGCCGAGGTCAAACAGCTGGGCGCGAATGAAGAGGGCTGGATGGTTGTGAACCAGACGCCGTTCTACGCCGAATCCGGTGGTCAGGTGGGCGACAGCGGCACGATCTTGCGCGCCGGCGGCAATGGCGCCGTGGCCGATACGCAAAAGATGCCCGGCGGTGTCTTTGCTCATCGCGTCACCCCGACCGAAAAACCGCTGAGTGTGGGCGACCCGCTGGAACTGCGCGTCGATCATGCGCGCCGCTCAGCCATTCGTGCCAACCACTCGGCGACGCACCTGCTGCACGAGGCCCTGCGCGAAACCCTGGGCGATCACGTGGCGCAGCGCGGCTCGCTGAACGCGGCCGATCGTCTGCGCTTTGACTTCAGCCATGCCAAGGCGCTAAGCGCCGAAGAGCTGGCCAAGGTCGAAACCGACGTGAACGCCTTTATTCGCCAGAACAGCCCTGTCGAGACCCGGATCATGACGCCCGATGACGCCCGCGCCATCGGTGCGCAGGCCCTGTTCGGAGAGAAATACGGCGACGAGGTGCGCGTGGTGTCGATGGGCCGCAAGGCGACCGGCAAGGGCCATGACGGCAACACCTGGTCGCTTGAGCTGTGCGGCGGCACCCATGTCAAACAGACCGGCGATATCGGCCTGTGCGTTGTGCTGGGCGACAGTGCCTCTTCGGCCGGAGTGCGCCGGATCGAGGCGCTGACCGGCCAGGCGGCGCTGGATCACCTGGTGTCGCAGCAACAGCGCCTGTCGGCCGTGGCCGAGGTGCTGAAAGCCCAGCCCGCCGAGGTGGCCGAGCGCGTCAAGGCGCTGGTCGATGAACGCAAGGCCATGCAGAACGAGCTGGCTCAGCTGCGGCGCGAACTGGCCATGTCGGGCGGCGGCGGTGCCGCGGCCCCGGCCAGCAAGGATGTGAACGGCGTGGCCTTCGTGGCGCAGGTGCTGTCGGGCGTGTCGGGCAAGGATCTGCCCGCCCTGATCGACGAGCACAAGTCGCGCATCGGATCGGGTGCGGTGCTGCTGATTGCCGATACCGGCGGCAAGGCGGCGGTCGCGGCCGGTGTGACCGATGACCTCAAGGGCAGCCTGTCGGCCGTCGATCTGGTCAAGGCTGCGGTCGAGCAACTGGGCGGCAAGGGTGGCGGTGGCCGCCCCGACATGGCGCAGGGCGGGGCCAAGGACGTGGCCAATGCCGATGCCGCCATCGCCGCCGCCGAAGCCGTGATCGCGGGCTGATCGCCGTGCCCGCCTATATCATCGCCCGTATCAACGTGACCGATGCGGACGATTACATGACCTATGCCAGTCAGACCGTGGCCCTGGCCGAACAGGCCGGGGGGCGGTTTCTGGTAAAGGGCGGCGCGCAATCCATCGTCGAGGGGCAGGGGCCTGATCGCCATGTGCTGATCGAGTTCCCCAGCCGCGAACAGGCGCTGGCCTGGTATAACTCGCCCGAGTATCGCAAGATCTTGCCGGTTGCGCTGCGCAGTTCCGAGCGTGATCTGGTAATCGTTGAAGGAATCTGACCATGGCCGCCTTGTGGATCTCGCATATCACCGTCACCGACCCGGTGTCCTTTGCCCGTTATATCGAGCTGGCCGGCCCGGCCATCGCCAAGCATGGCGGCACGTTCATCGCGCGCGGCGGCCGGTACGTGCAGCTAGAGGGCCGCGAGCGTCAGCGCAACGTGGTGGTGCGCTTTGCCTCGATCGAGGCGGCGCAGGCCTGTTACGACAGCCCCGAATACCAAGAGGCGCTGAGCCACGCCCGCGACGCCTCCGAGCGCGAGCTGATGGTCGTCGAGACCCTCGAATAACCCCTAGCGCCGCGCGAACGGGTCTTTGGGCGCACGGTCGTCCGATAGCGATTGCTGGCGGCGCGCGACCAACAGTTCGATGACATCGGCAAGGTGCTCTTCGGCGATATTATAGTCACCGCGCGCCACGCGGATGCGGTGGGCCTCGATCATCACATCGGCATGGGTGCAGCCCACCGGCGGCTCAAACCGATAGCAGGCCAGTTCGATCAACAACCCCATCGGATCGGTGAAATAGATCGAATCCATAAACCCCCGATCCTTGGGGCCGGAATGCTTTATGCCGCGCTCATTCAGCCGCGTCACCGCCTGGCTGAACGTGGCCTTCGAGACATTGAAAGCCAGGTGATGCACGCAGCCCGGCTCGGTCGGGGTGCGGCGCGGGTTGGGCGTGCGGCCTTCGTTGGTGAACACGGTGATCAGCCGCCCGTCGCCCGGATCGAAATACAGGTGCCCCTCGTCGGGATTGTCGAGATTGGGCTGGTCAAAGACAAAGGGCATGCCCAGCACGCCCTCCCAGAAGTCGATGCTGGTCTGCCGGTCGGCGCCGGTGAGGGTGATGTGATGCACCCCCTGAACCTGAAGTTTGCGCATGGGTGTCCTCCCTTTGGGAAAACTGTAGCGCAGCCCGGCCGGAAATCAAAAGGCCGCCCCGATGGCGGAAACCCGTCTGTTCCTTTGACCATGACAGGTCTCGATGGATCTGCACCGGGGTTGCCGGTTTTCTAGCTATAGTCATACCCCAGCTTGGCAGCGATCGACTGGTCGACCGCTGATCGTATGAAAGCGACATCGTCGTCTGTTAAGCCGAGATCCTGTTCCCTGATTTCTGTAGGTGGTGTTGGTCCGACACGATGCTGCGGCAGCACGACCTCGGCGTCAGTTCGGCGTTCGAGGCCAAGTTGAGAGGCTATGCGGGAGAGCTCCAGATCTGGGGCCGCCATGAGATCCTCTACTCTGAGGAACGCGCAGCGTTGTTTGACCTCTTCCCAGTTCAGCCACGAGAAATAGAACTGGTTCCAGTACTCGGTTGGGGTGAGGTAGTAGTATTTTGGGTCAATGTTCCCGCGGCTATTGTCATAGACAACGAAACGCCGGCGAACAAATTGGGAAAGGGTTGTGTCGACAACCAATTCCGGCCGCCGAGCTTTCCAAAATCGGTACAGAGAAATATTGAGCGTGGCGGGGTCTTTCGACATCACAAGTATCGGAACGTGTTCAGGAATTGGCTTTTGCAGATTGGTCGGCGGCACGCCATGTTTCCAAAACCACGTGTTGTAGACAGGCTTTGTCTTGAAAAATTCCCCGAGGCAGTGATGCGCCAGATTTGTGCCCGAACGGAACGTCCCGGCAACCATGATACGTCGATCGCGCCCGGGGTGCAGACGATGTGACAAAGCGTTAAGAATTTTTTGTGACTTCACCGAGCTCTCCATCGCACAGCTGTGAAATTCGCGACCATGGGTGGGGATAGATCGCGAAAGCACTCTTCGCCAACCACAATCGAGAGCGTTGGCCGGATACTTTCCGCGGTCTCAAATCCCACCGCCCGAATGAGGCCGCACTATAATGACCATCCCGTCCTCTCGTGCGATTTTCTCAGCCGCAGCCAGGGAAACTTTCGTTTTTCGGTGCCTTTGGGGCCACCAATACAGCGAAAGAGGTCTGGCGCTTCGCTGATGCACTGGCCCAGAACCGTCTCTTCATCGTGCCCGTAAGGGGCCTCTAGCGACCTGATAAGGGCGTCATTGAAAAGGCCTTCCAGCCTGTTCCAGGCGGTCAAGGTGCCTTCCATGTAGCTTGCATTCAGGGGCAGTGCGCGCCCCAAATAGCGCATCGGCGTAGCGTAGTGAGATATCTTTCCGACCTCGCCAGGATCGTGGGTAAAGTCCCAGTTCGAGCGCTTGTTGCTGAACCTGGAAACGGACGCGTCGACCCACGCGATCGACCCTTGCTGCTGAGTGCGCGCGGCAGCCGAGGTCAAAGCCACTTTGCTCAGCCAGATGGCGAGCATGGCCCGATAGGTGTCGGCCCCCCCGCCTTTGAGATCACGCCAGTAATGGACGACGCCTTTTTCGTTTGCATATGATTTCGGTCGAGCAAAACGATCCAGCTTCATGTTCTCGCACGCGGCTAGGGCGGCGTTAGAGGCATCCCACCCGGGAAGCTCCGGTATCTCCAGGCGCTTCGTGACCAGATCAATCCCACGGGTCTGCGCAAGCTCGGATATCTCTTGGGTGACAGTATCATTGTTCGTGTAGAACCAGACGGTTGATCCACTTAGCAGATCAAATGTTCTTGGAAGCAGGCTGGCGTAATGGTCGGCATCATTCTTTGGGTTGTCAGCTATGATCCATAGGCCGCTTACGTAGAGCCGTTTCTTCTTGGACATGTCATTCCCCAATCGATCCCCACCTCTCCCGCGGAGATCACGTAACCATAGACCTAGTTTTTTTCTTTAGTTCGGGTTGAGGTCAACTGAAAACCTCAATCAGAGCGGGAAGAGGGGGCTGCGTATTCTTGGGTTTCAGGCAAGCGGGCAACCAAACGTTCATCAAGCCATTTATGAAACTGCCTGGCAGCCTCGATGAGGCGCACCTGTTGCCGCGCGGCTTTCGGCTGCCATCTCGGCAGCATGCCAGGCAAGCGCGTAGAGCCAGAAGCTTGTTCAGCTTCTGGCTACGTATTTGTAAGCGGCCCTGAGATCAGGCCTGACGGGCCATGCGCTTGCGCTCATGCGGGTCGAGATAGCGTTTGCGCAGGCGGATATGGTTCGGCGTGACCTCGACCAGCTCGTCATCGTCGATATAGGCGATGGCCTCTTCGAGGCTGAACTGGATATGCGGGGTCAGGCGCACCGCATCGTCGGTGCCCGAGGCGCGCACGTTGGTCAGCTTTTTGCCCTTCAGCGGGTTGACCTCAAGATCGTTGTCGCGCGAATGCTCGCCGATGATCATGCCCACATAGACCTGTTCCTGCGGGCCGATGAACATGCGGCCGCGCTCTTCGAGGTTCCACAGCGCATAGGCGACGGACACCCCGTTCTCGATCGAGACCAGAACCCCGGCGCGACGGCCCGGGATCGGGCCCTTGAAAGGCGCCCATTCGTGGAACACGCGGTTCAGCACGCCGGTGCCGCGCGTGTCGGTCAGGAATTCGCCGTGATAGCCGATCAGGCCGCGCGACGGCACATAGGCGATGATGCGGGTCTTGCCGACGCCGGCGGGGCGCATTTCGGCCAGCTCGCCCTTGCGCGAACCGGTGATCTTTTCGATCACGGCGCCCGAATATTCGTCATCGACGTCGATGGTGACCTCTTCGATCGGCTCCAGCCGGGTGCCGTCCTCGCCTTCGCGGAACAGAACCTGCGGGCGCGAGATCGACAGTTCGAACCCTTCGCGGCGCATGTTTTCGATCAGAACGCCCATCTGCAATTCGCCACGACCAGCAACCTCGAAGGCCTCGCCGCCGGGGGTGTCGGTGATGCGGATGGCGACGTTCGATTCCGCCTCCTTCATCAGACGGTCACGGATAACGCGCGACTGCACCTTGTTACCGTCGCGGCCCGCCAGCGGGCTGTCATTGATGCCGAAGGTCACGGTGATGGTCGGCGGGTCGATGGGCTGGGCATCCAGCGGCGCATCGACGGCCAGGGCGCAGATCGTGTCGGCCACGGTGGCCTTGGACATGCCCGCCAGCGAAACGATGTCACCGGCCACGGCTTCGTCGATATCCTGCTGGCCCAGACCGCGGAAAGCCTGGATCTTGGTCACGCGGAATTGTTCAATCTTTTGGCCGACGCGCGACAGGGCTTGCACGGTGGCGCCGACCTTAAGCCGCCCGGTTTCGACCCGGCCGGTCAGGATGCGACCCACGAACGGGTCATTGCCCAGCGTGGTGGCCAGCATGCTGAAGTCTTCGTTCTGATGGGCGATCTGTTTCGGCTTGGGCACGTGGTTGACGACCAGCTTGAACAGCGCGTCCAGGTTCTTGCGCGGCCCGTCCAGTTCGACATCGGCCCAGCCCGAACGACCCGAGGCATAGAGATGCGGGAAATCGAGCTGATCTTCGTTGGCGTCGAGGTTCGCAAAGAGGTCGAACACCTCGTCCAGCGCGCGGTCGGGTTCGGCGTCGGGCTTGTCGACCTTGTTCAGCACCACGATCGGGCGCAGCCCCAGTGCCAGCGCCTTCGAGGTCACGAACTTGGTCTGCGGCATCGGGCCTTCGGCGGCATCGACCAGCAGAACCACGCCGTCGACCATCGACAGGATACGCTCGACCTCGCCGCCGAAATCGGCGTGGCCGGGGGTGTCGACGATGTTGATGCGGGTGCCTTTCCATTCGACGCTGGTGGCCTTGGCCAGAATGGTGATGCCGCGCTCGCGTTCGAGGTCGTTGCTGTCCATGGCGCGCTCGGCCACGGCCTGGTTGGCGCGGAAGGCGCCCGATTGCTTCAGCAACTCGTCAACCAGCGTGGTCTTGCCGTGGTCAACGTGCGCGATGATGGCGATATTTCTGAGGTCCATAACGTCTGCCTTATGCGGGGTTGCCGGGGCCATACCGTGCGCCCGCAGAAAAGGCCAGCCTTAATGCATCGCGGTTTTCGAGAAGAGATGAATCACCAGCACACCGGCCACGATCAGCCCCAGCCCGACCAGCCCGCCAAGGTCGATCTTCTGGCCGAAGATCAGCCAGCCAAAGATCGCGATCAAGACGATCCCCAGCCCCGACCAAATGGCGTAAACCATGCCGACCTGCATGTATTTCAGTGTCTGCGCCATGAAATAGAACGCCACCCCATAGCCCACCACCACCAGCACCGAGGGCCACAGCCGGGTGAATTGCTGGCTGGCCTGCATCGAGGCCGTGCCGATCGTTTCGGCCACCACCGCGATCAGCAGCAAGAGATAGGCGCGGGGCATCACAGCGCGGGGGGGATGGACTGCCCCAAGGTCGGCTTGCGATTGCGCAGGTGCCGTTCCACCAGTTTCTTTTGCAGTTTGCCGGGCGGGATGGGACGCGCCGGATCGGGGTGGCGGTCGGGCGCGTTCAGCTCGGGCAGAATGGCGAAAAGTTCCGCGCGGGCCTCTTGCGTGATCGACGCCAGGGCGACCGGGCCGGGATAAAGGCTTTCACTCGGCACGCCCTCGGCCAAGATGATGTCGTGACGATCAAGCACCAGGTGGTGATATTCGACGCTGAGGATCGATTCATCGACATAGATGCCGGGCAGGCGGGTGTGATGGATGGCCGCGACCAGCACCTCTTGCTGTCCGAACATGCGCAGCGTGATCGACGAATTCACCAACAGGCGGTGCTGCGGCGACACCAGCAGATCGCGGCGCGGCACGCCGTTGGACAAGGCGCCCGCGGCAATGCGCACGGGGCGCAGGTTCGGCTTTTGCTGCAATTCAGCGGCCTCGATCCGGCGCCACGGCTTGGCGCGCAGCCGCACCACGCGCCGGTCATAGGTGATCAGAAAGTCGCCGGGTTTCAGATCTTCGACCGGCACCGGGCCCTTGTTCGTTTCGATCAGCGTGCCACGGGCAAAACAGGCGATGTAATCGGTATAGGGCGTGTCTGCGGTGTGAGACGAGATCTCGGTGTCGAACGTATAGGTCTGGCCGGGCGTCAGCGGCGCGCTGGAAACGATGCCTTCGACCGTGCCCTGCTGGTTGCCATTGCCGCCGAACTGGATCGAGGTGATCGTCAGACCCGTGCCGGAATTGCTGAGGTCATAGGCGGCGTTGACGCTGGTTCCGGCGGCATAGAACGTGCCGTCGATGGTGACATCGCTGGTCAGAAACTGCTGGGTGTTGTCGACCTCGTCCAGAATGAGATCGTCATCGGTGATCTCGATGATGGTCGGGGACGCGGTCGGAGACAGGATCAGGACAAAAGGCGCGGTGCCATCGGCAGAGTTGCCCGCCTCATCGGGAAGAGGCGAGATGAAATCCGACGGACTGTAGACATAAAGAAAAGCCATGTGCCCCGCTCATTCATGGTTGGTCGCAGGATATTGGATTCCGCGATATTGGCAAGCGCAGCAGTGGGCAAGGGCGGTCGATCCGGCGTAGGCCCGCCGGATCGGTTTGCAAAAGCAATCGCTGGCTTAGCCCGCAAGCGCCTTGTTCAGGTTCTCGTCGATCTTTTCGAGGAAGCCCATCGTGGTCAGCCATTTCTGATCGGGGCCGACCAGCAGGGCCAGATCCTTGGTCATGAAGCCGCTTTCGACGGTGTCGACCACGACCCGCTCCAGGCTTTCGGCGAAATGCTGCAACTGGGCGTTGCCATCCAGCTTGGCGCGGTGCTTGAGGCCGCCCGACCAGGCATAAATCGACGCGACCGAGTTGGTCGAGGTCTGCTTGCCGGCCTGGTGCTGGCGATAATGGCGGGTGACGGTGCCGTGGGCGGCCTCGGCCTCGACGATCTTGCCGTCGGGCGTCATCAGCTGCGAGGCCATCAGGCCGAGGCTGCCAAAGCCCTGCGCCACGGTGTCGGATTGCACATCGCCGTCATAATTCTTGCAGGCCCAGACGAACCCGCCGTTCCATTTCAGAGCACAGGCGACCATGTCGTCGATCAGACGGTGTTCGTACCAGATGCCGGCCTTCTTGAACTCTTCGGCGAATTCTTCCTCATAGACCTTCTGGAACAGATCCTTGAACCGGCCGTCATAGGCCTTGAGGATGGTGTTCTTGGTCGACAGGTAGACCGGCCATTTCATCGACAGGCCATAGTTCAGCGAGGCGCGGGCGAAATCGATGATCGAGTCGTCGAGGTTATACATCGCCTGGTAAACACCCGCCGAAGGCGCGTCATAGACCAGTTTCTCGATGACGGTGCCGTCTTCGCCTTCGAATTTCATCGTCAGCTTGCCCTTGCCGGGAAAGTGGAAATCGGTGGCCTTGTACTGATCACCAAAAGCGTGACGGCCCACAACGATGGGGCGGGTCCAGCCCGGCACCAGGCGCGGTACGTTCTTGCAGATGATCGGCTGACGGAACACCACGCCGCCCAGGATGTTGCGGATCGTGCCGTTGGGCGATTTCCACATCTGTTTCAGGCCGAATTCCTCGACCCGGGCCTCGTCGGGGGTGATGGTGGCGCATTTGACGCCCACTCCGACCTCTTTGATCTTTTCGGCGGCATCAACGGTGATCTGGTCATCGGTGCGGTCGCGCTCTTCGATGCCCAGATCGTAATACAGCAGATCCACATCCAGATAGGGCAGGATCAGCTTCTTCTTGATGAAGTCCCACATGATGCGGGTCATCTCGTCGCCGTCCAGCTCGACGATCGGGTTTTCGACTTTGATCTTGGTCATCCGCGTAGCCTCTCCGATGGTGTGAGTCGTTGCGGCTTCATACCAGACAAAGGGGCGGCGGGAAAGAATTGTATGCGATAGTATACAATTCGATACAATGCCGGTCAGTCGCCTTGAATCGTGGTGAAAAATGCCCGTATCCGCAGTTGCAGATGGGTCCATACCCCCGGTGCCCCAAGGGCAACCTTGCGGCCCACGCGCTGTTCCAGCTGGGCCTCGGTGACGCCATAGTCGATCCAGTTGCCGCCGCCATTGGCCAGGTTCAGAACGACCGGCTGCAGCCGGTCGATCGACTTGGCAAAGACGGCATCGGGGCTTTCAGCGGCTTCGAACTCATCCCACAGCGCGCGGAATTCGGCGGCCATGTCTTCGGGCAGCAGGCCGAACAGCCGGTCGGCGGCGGCACGCTCGGCGGCCTCTAGCGCGGCAGTGTCGTGATCGCCGTGAATGGGCGCGTCGCCGGCGTCGATCTCGACCACGTCATGCAGCAGCAGCATGCGGATCACCCGATCGATCCGCACGTCAGGGCCGGCATGATCGGCCAGCGCCAGCGCGGTCAGCGCCACGTGCCAGCTGTGCTCGGCGGAATTTTCGCGTCGGGAATTGTCAGCCAGCGTCGAGGCGCGCAGCACCGATTTCAGCTTGTCCGCCTCGACCAGAAACGCCAGCTGGCTGTCGAGGCGGGGGCTCATGCGCCCGGGGTCCTGCGCACGGGGCGGGGCCCGGCGGGTTTCGGCGCGGCCTCGGCGGCGGGCTTTTCGGCACCGGACGCTGGGGTCGCCGCGGGCTTGGGGGCCGTCTCGGCGCGGGTCACGCGCGTATCCAGCCATTTGCGCCCGCGTTTGACCGCCAGGCGAATGCGCACGGCAGTCATGAAAGCCTCGTTCGCGGTGCTCGAACCGGCTTCGAGCACCTCGGACAATTCACGGATCAGATTTTCGTCTTTCAGCCGCTCTGCCGCGTCGATCGCATCGCGCGCCAGCTCGTCGGCCATTTCCTCGACGATCCGGCTCATCGCGTGGTTTCGGTCAGCCTGCGGCGCACATAGTGATCGACGCTGGTGATCAGGGTCTCCATATGCGGCTCTTCAAAGAAATGCCCGGCACCTTCGACCTCTTGATGGGTGATGGTGATGCCTTTTTGTTCGTGCAGCTTGTTGACCAGCGTGCGGGTATCGGCGGGCGGGGCCACACGGTCGGCCGCGCCGTTGATGATCAGGCCCGAGCTGGGGCAGGGTGCAAGGAATGAGAAATCATACATGTTGGCCGGCGGCGAGACCGAGATGAACCCGGTGATCTCGGGGCGGCGCATCAAGAGCTGCATCCCGATCCAGGCGCCAAAGCTGAAGCCCGCGACCCAGCAATGCTTGGCATTCTGGTTCATCGACTGCAGGTAATCCAGCGCCGAGGCCGCATCGGACAATTCGCCGATGCCCTGGTCATATTCGCCCTGGCTGCGGCCCACGCCCCGGAAATTGAAGCGCAAGACCGTAAAGCCCATGTTGTAGAACGCGTAATGCAGGTTGTAGACAACCTTGTTGTTCATCGTGCCCCCGAATTGCGGATGCGGGTGCAGGACGATCGCGATCGGCGCGTCTTTTTCCTTTTGGGGGTGGTAGCGGCCTTCAAGCCGCCCTTCGGGGCCGGGAAAGATGACCTCGGGCATATATGTCTCTTTGATTGCGGCCGCGCGACAGGGAATTCTTGACGAAATCTATCGGGCAACCTAGAACAATTCTAAATCGGGCGGAATGCGCCCATTGGCTGGATACCCGAGGTAATGACCCATCCGGCCTCAGTCAACCGTTTGAAGGGCTTGCGGCCATGAAACTCAGCACCAAGGGACGTTATGCGATGGTTGCGCTGGCCGATCTGGCCCTGCAACCCGAAGGCGGGCTGACTTCGCTGGCGGAAATCTCGAAACGGCAGGATATCTCGCTGCCGTACCTCGAGCAGCTTTTCGTCAAGCTGCGCCGGGCCGGGCTGGTGGATTCGGTGCGCGGGCCGGGGGGTGGCTATAGATTGGCGAAAGCGCCGTCAGAGATCCGGGTGTCCGACATTCTGGGCGCAGTCGAGGAAACCGTCAGCGCGCTGCACACCGGGGCAGGGGCGTCGGGCGGCGTGTCTGGCAGCCGCGCGCAATCGCTGACCAACCGGTTGTGGGAGGGGCTTAGCGCCCATGTCTATGTCTTCCTGCATCAAGCCCGCCTGTCGGACGTGGTGCATAACGACCTGGCGCCTTGTCCGGCTGTACCATCTCTTTTCGCTGTGGTGGATGAAGAATGAGTGCGGACATCAACCTGTCGGTGCTTCCTCTCGTCCGTTTGAAGGGTAGCAACAAGGGATACGGATCAATCTCGGAACTGGGTAAGGCGGCTGCGCGCGCGAACCCGATGCTTCTGTTTGCAAACCGTTTTGCTGAGGTATCGGACAAGTTGTTCATGTCGCCGGCGCATTGCCTGGTGTATCTGTCCCGGCGTGTTGCCGACACCGAGGCCGCTGCCAAACGCAGCGGCTGGATTGGTGGACGCATTTACAACAGCTTGACCGGCGCTGACGTCAACTATGTTGGGCTGTCTGGCGCGGTGCTGGGTGGGACGCTGAGGTATATCGGTGAGGATGTGCCCGAAGCCCTTGATTATGGATGTGACTATTTGCTGCGCCGTGATCGGGCGCGGGATTATCTGGATGAGTTCACCGCCCGCGCACGAGAGCGGGGCATGATCAAATGACCCGCACCTATCTTGACTATAACGCCACCGCGCCCCTGCGCGATGAGGCCCGCGCCGCGATGGTCGCGGCGATGGATCTGGTGGGCAACCCCTCGAGCGTTCATGCCGAGGGCCGCGCCGCCAAGGCGCTGGTCGAGAACGCCCGCGCGCAGGTGGCCGCCGCCGTGGGCTGTGCCCCGTCCGAGGTGATCTTTACAAGCGGCGCCACCGAGGCCGCGCAGATGCTGGCCCATCCGCGCCCCGGTCACGATGTCTTTGTGCAAGATACCGCCCATGACGCGCTGTTCAGCCATCTGAAACTGTCGGATTGGCCCGAGCGCCCGCTCGGCCCCGGCCATACGCTGGCCATGGGGCTGGCCAACAGCGAAACCGGCGTCATCACCCAACCACCCGAACAGATCGACGGCCAGTGGCCCTATGGCGACACCGCGCGGGCCGACTGGCTGTTGCTGGACGTGACCCAGGCTGTGGGCCGCATCCCCTTTGCCTTTTCCTGGAGTGGCGCCGATTTCGCCATCCTGTCAGCGCACAAGCTGGGCGGGCCCAAGGGCGTCGGCGCGTTGATCGTGCGTCAGGGTGTTGATATCGACCCGCTGACCACCGGCGGCGGGCAGGAAATGGGCCGCCGCTCGGGCACGGAAAACGTGATCGGCATCGCCGGTTTCGGTGCCGCTGCCGAGGCCGCGGCCCGCGATCTGGCCGATGGCGCCTGGGATCGGGTTGCAAAACTGCGCGATATGCTGGAAGACGCCATTGCGACGGGCGCAAATAATACTATTTTTGTCGGGAAAGGCGGTCCGCGCCTGCCCAACACCTCGTGCTTTGTCGCGCCGGGCTGGAAGGGCGAGACCCAGGTGATGCAGATGGACCTGGCCGGGTTCGCGGTTTCGGCCGGTTCGGCCTGCTCCAGCGGCAAGGTTCGCGCCAGCCGGGTGCTGCGCGCCATGGGCTTTGACGACATCGCCGCCGCATCCGCGCTGCGGGTGTCGCTGGGCACCGCGACGACCGAGGACGATATTCTTCGCTTTGCCGAGACATGGCTGGCGAAATACATGAAATTCCGCGCCCGCGCGGCGTGAAACGCGAACAGGATGGGGTATTTCGCCCCGCCAGAAGGGAAACGACATGGCGCAGCTTGACGAAAGCCAGATCCGGGAAGGTGTCGATCGCGAGACCGTCGAAACCGTGCAATCCATGGCCGGCAAGTACAAATACGGCTGGGAAACCGAAATCGAGATGGAATACGCGCCCAAGGGCGTGAACGATGACATCGTGCGCCTGATCTCGGGCAAGAACGAAGAGCCAGAATGGATGACCGACTGGCGCCTTCAGGCGCTGGCCCGCTGGCAGCAGATGAAAGAGCCGAAATGGGCGATGGTCAACTACCCTGAAATCGACTTTCAGGATCAGTATTACTATGCCCGCCCCAAAAGCATGGAAACCAAGCCCAAGTCGCTGGACGAGGTCGACCCCAAGCTGCTGGCCACCTATGAAAAGCTGGGAATCCCGCTGAAAGAGCAGATGATCCTGGCCGGCGTCGAAGGCGCCGAGGACATGCCCGCCGAGGGCCGCAAGGTCGCCGTGGACGCCGTGTTCGACAGTGTCAGCGTCGGCACCACCTTTCAGGCCGAGCTGAAAAAGGCGGGCGTGATCTTCTGCTCGATCTCCGAGGCGATCCGCGAACATCCCGAGCTGGTCAAGAAATACCTCGGCTCGGTCGTGCCGCAGTCGGACAACTTTTATGCCACGCTCAACAGCGCCGTGTTCTCGGACGGCTCGTTCGTCTATGTGCCGCCCGGCGTGCGCTGCCCGATGGAGCTGTCGACCTATTTCCGCATCAACGCCGAAAACACCGGCCAGTTCGAACGCACCCTGATCATCGCCGACAAGGGCAGCTACGTGTCCTATCTCGAAGGCTGCACCGCCCCCCAGCGCGACACCGCGCAGCTGCATGCCGCCGTGGTCGAGATCATCGTCGAGGAAGACGCCGAGGTGAAATATTCAACCGTCCAGAACTGGTATCCGGGCGACGAAAACGGCAAGGGCGGGATCTATAACTTTGTCACCAAGCGCGCCGATTGCCGCGGTGATCGGTCCAAGGTGATGTGGACCCAGGTCGAAACCGGCTCTGCCGTCACTTGGAAATACCCGTCCTGCATCCTGCGCGGCGATGACAGCCAGGGCGAGTTCTACTCGATCGCCATCACCAACAACTGGCAGCAGGCCGATACCGGCACCAAGATGGTGCATCTGGGCAAGAACACCCGTTCGCGCATCGTGTCGAAAGGCATCAGCGCGGGACATGCACAAAACACCTATCGTGGCCTGGTGTCGATGCACCCCAAGGCCAAGAACAGCCGCAACTATACCCAATGCGACAGCCTGCTGATTGGCGATCAATGCGGGGCGCATACCGTGCCCTATATCGAGGTCAAGAATAACAGCAGCCGGGTCGAGCACGAGGCCACGACCAGCAAGGTCGACGACGATCAGCTGTTCTATTGCCGCTCGCGCGGGATGGACGAGGAAGAGGCCGTCGCGCTGGTGGTCAACGGCTTCTGCAAAGAGGTGCTGCAGGCGCTGCCGATGGAGTTCGCCATGGAGGCGCAGCAGCTGGTGGCGATCTCGCTGGAAGGGTCGGTCGGATGATCGTCACAACCACCCCCACCATCGAAGGCCACCGCATCACCGCCTATCACGGTGTGGTCGCGGGCGAGGCCATCATCGGTGCGAACATCGTTCGCGATCTTTTCGCCGGCATCACCGATATCATCGGTGGCCGCTCGGGCACCTATGAAAAGGCGCTGATGCAAGGCCGCGAAACCGCGATGAAGGAAATGCAGGATCGCGCCCGCCAGATTGGCGGCAACGCCGTCGTGGGCATCGATCTGGATTACGAAGTTATCAACAACATGCTGATGGTGTCTGCAAGCGGCACCGCTGTCACCATCGACTGAGGATTGAAAATATGCTGGAAATCAAAAACCTGCGCGTCAAACTTGAAGAAGAGGATAAAGAGATCCTCAAAGGTGTCGACCTGACTGTCGAGGCTGGTAAGGTGCATGCCATCATGGGGCCGAACGGGTCGGGCAAATCGACGCTGTCTTATGTTCTGTCGGGCAAGGGCGGCTACGAGGTCACTGAGGGCTCGGCCACGCTTGACGGTGTTGACCTGCTGGAGATGGAGCCCGAAGAACGCGCCGCCGAGGGCCTGTTCCTGGCGTTCCAATACCCGGTCGAAATTCCGGGCGTCGGCAACATGACCTTCCTGCGCACCGCGGTGAACGCCCAACGCAAGGCCCGTGGCGAGGACGAGATGAGCGCTGGGGAATTCCTCAAGGTCATTCGCGAAAAGGCCAAGACGCTGAAGATCGACGCCGATATGCTGAAACGCCCGGTCAATACCGGCTTTTCGGGCGGCGAGAAAAAGCGCAACGAGATCCTGCAGATGGCGATGCTGGAACCCAAGATGTGCATCCTCGACGAGACCGACTCGGGCCTCGATGTGGACGCGATGAAACTGGTGTCCGAGGGCGTGAATGCGCTGCGCGACGCGGGCCGGGGCTTTCTGGTGATCACCCACTATCAGCGCCTGCTGGACCACATCAAACCCGACGTGGTGCATATCATGGCCAATGGCCGGATCGTCAAATCGGGCGGCCCCGAGCTGGCGCTTGAGGTCGAACATAACGGCTATGCCGACATCCTGGCGGAGGTGGCGTAATGGCCCTGCCGCAAGCGAAACTGGATGCAACCGAGGCGCGGCTGGCGGCGCTGACGCCGCTGGCGGGCGGGGCGTGGTTGACGGCTGCGCAGGATCAGGCCGTGGCGCGGCTGCGGGCCATGGGCCTGCCCGGACGGCGCGATGAATACTGGCGCTATACCCGGCCCGACCGGCTGATCTCGGTCGAGCCGACCCCGGCATCGGTGTTCAAGGCAAAGGACGAGACCCCGATCTTTGACGCTTTTGACGCGATCAAGCTGGTCTTTGTCGATGGGGTGTTTTCGCCCGATCTGTCCGACCAGCCCGCGGTAGACGGCCTTGAGATCGAGCGCCTGTCGGATGCCGGCGCCAAGGATATCCACTGGGCCAAGGATCTGTACGGCGTGCTCGAAGCGCGCGGCCAGAACCCGGTCGAACGCCCGCTGGCGGCGCTGAACACCGCCTATGCGCAAGACGGGTTCCTGATCCGCGCGACCGGCAAGGTGTCAAAGCCTGTGCGGATGATTTATCTGCATGAATCAACTACTTCGGATGCGATCCTTCACCACGTGATCAAGGTCGAAGAGGGCGCCGATCTGACCGTGATCGAGAACGGCCCCGCCGCCGCGCGGTTCAACAAGGTGATGGAGGTCGACGTGGCCGATACCGGCGCCTTCCACCATATCCGTGCGCAGGGCCGCGACCACGAACGCCAGGCCGCCACGCATATCTTTGCCCGCCTGGGCCGTGAAAGCCTGTTCAAGTCGTTCACGCTGACCGCGAACGGTGTTCTGACCCGCAACGAGGTGGTTATCGAGCTGACCGGCGACGATGCCAGCGCCCATGTGGCCGGCTGTGCCTTGGGCGATGGCGATTTCCTGCATGACGACACCGTGTTCATCACCCATGACGCGGTCAATTGCGAAAGCCGCCAGGTGTTCAAGAAGGTGCTGCGCAACGGCGCCACCGGCGTGTTCCAGGGCAAGATCCTGGTCAAGCAGGGCGCGCAAAAGACCGACGGCTATCAGATCTCGCAGTCGCTGTTGCTGGATGACGATGCCCAGTTCCTGGCCAAGCCCGAGCTGGAAATCTATGCCGATGACGTCGCCTGTTCGCATGGCTCGACCTCGGGCGCGCTGGATGAGACGGCACTGTTCTACCTGCGCTCGCGCGGGGTGCCTGTCAAACAGGCCACCGACATGCTGACCCTGGCCTTCCTGGCCGAGGCCATCGAGGAAATCGCCGACGAGGCCATCGCCGACGAAATCCACGATCGTCTGGCGGCCTGGCTGCAACGACGGCGCGGCTGATACCATGTCGGTCACGCAGGATATCGTGCGTACCTATCGCGCCCCGCGCGCGGTGGTGCGCCGTCAACTGGCGGGCGGCGAGAACGAGCCGCGCGCGCTGGTCTACCTGATGGCGGCCTGCCTGCTGATCTTTGTCTCGACCCTGCCGGGCCATTCGCGCGATGCCTATCTCAACCCCGAGATCCCGCTGGATGCCCGCATCGGAGGCTCTCTGCTAAGCTGGATGATCTTCGTCCCGCTGCTGATGTATGCGCTGGCCGCGATCAGCCATGTCATCGCGCGTCTGCTTGGCGGCAAGGGCACGGGCTTTGGCGCGCGTATCGCGCTGTTCTGGGCCTTGCTGGCGGCGGCGCCCTTGTGGCTGCTTTACGGGCTGCTCGATGGGTTCGTCGGGCAGGGGCAAGGGCCTGGGCAGATGATCGTGGGGGCCATCGGGCTTTGTGCCTTTCTGGCGTTCTGGGGCCTGGGCCTGATCGAGGCCGAACGCCCGCTGAAGGAATAAGACATGAGCGGCGCGAGTTTCTGGAAAGACCTGCTGATCGACACGCTGCGCACCCCGCGCCAGGCGGCGGCGCGCGTGCTGGCCATCGACGTGCCGATGTCGGCGCTGTGGCAGATCATGGCTGTCGAGGTCATCGCCAGCCTGGTGCTGACCCATCTGGCCGACGCGCTGACCCCCGGCGCCGGCCCGTCGATGATGCCGATGGATATGCGCAACCCGTTCGTCACGGTGCTGTTCGTCGCGGCGATGACGGTGATCCTGGTGCTGCTGGTCGACCGCGTGGGCGGGCTGTTCGGCGGCAAGGGCGATTTCACCGGCGCGTTCAAGCTGGTGCTGTGGCAGCAGGCGGTGATCTTGGTGTTTCAGGTGGCGCAGCTGCTGTCGATGGTGGTTCTGCCGCCCTTTGCGCCGCTGATCGGGATCGCCTCATATATTCTGACGCTGTGGCTGCTGACCAATTTCGTCGCCGAACTGCACGGGTTCCGCTCGCGCCCGCTGGTCTTTGTGGGCGTGCTGCTGACCGGCATCCTGTTCGGCTTCGTGCTGATCTTCGTATTGCAAATGCTGGGCCTGGCTCCGCCGCCCATGGAGATGACCTGATGTATGACGTCACCCAGATCCGCCGTGACTTTCCGATCCTCGCGCGCGAGGTGAACGGCAAGCCGCTGGTCTATCTCGACAATGGCGCCTCGGCACAAAAGCCGCAGGTGGTGATCGACGCAATGACCCAGGCCTATTCGATGGAATATGCCAATGTGCATCGCGGGCTGCATTACCTGTCGAACCTCGCGACCGAGAAATACGAATCCGTGCGCGGTACTGTGGCGCGGTTCCTGAACGCGCCTGATGAGGAAGAGATCGTCTTTACCAGCGGCACGACCGAAGGCATCAACCTGGTGTCTTACGGCTGGGCCGCGCCGCGCCTGCAAGCGGGTGACGAGATCGTCCTGAGCGTGATGGAGCACCACGCCAATATCGTGCCCTGGCATTTCCTGCGCGAACGTCAGGGTGTGGTGCTGAAATGGGTGGATGTGGCGGCCGATGGCTCGCTAGATCCGCAGGCGGTGATCGACGCGATCGGCCCCAAGACCAAACTGGTGGCCGTGACCCATATGTCGAACGTGCTGGGCACGGTCGTGGATGTGAAATCCATCGTCGCGGCCGCGCATGAACGCGGCGTGCCGGTTCTGGTCGATGGCAGCCAGGCCGCCGTGCATATGCCGGTCGACGTGCAGGATATCGGCGCCGATTTCTATGCGATCACCGGACATAAACTCTATGGCCCCTCGGGCTCGGGCGCGATCCATATCAAGCGCGAACGCATGAACGAGATGCGCCCCTTTATCGGCGGCGGCGACATGATCCGCGAGGTCCACAAGGACGGCATCACCTACAACACCCCGCCGATGAAGTTCGAGGCCGGCACCCCCGGCATCGTGCAGCAGATCGGCCTGGGCGTGGCGCTGGACTATATGATGGGCGTCGGCATGGATAATATCGCCGCTCATGAGCGCGCTCTGACGGCCTATGCCCGCGAACGTCTGGCCGGGCTGAACTGGCTGACGGTGCAGGGCGATGCGCCGGGCAAGGGCGCGATCTTCAGCTTTACCCTGCAAGGCGCGGCCCATGCGCATGACATCTCGACCGTGCTCGACAAGAAAGGCGTGGCTGTGCGCGCCGGCCATCACTGCGCCGGTCCGCTGATGGATCTCTTGGGCGTTTCGGCCACCTGCCGGGCCTCTTTCGCCATGTATAACACCACGCAAGAGGTCGACAAACTGGTCGAGGCGCTAGAGCTTTGCCACGACCTTTTCGCCTGAATTAGCGATTGCGGGGGCGGGGGCTTTGGCCTATATCCCACCGCACGCGCACCCATAGCTCAGCTGGATAGAGCGCTGCCCTCCGAAGGCAGAGGCCAGAGGTTCGAATCCTCTTGGGTGCGCCATTTCTTCGCCTTCTCATCCTTGTCTTGCGTAAACAGCTTTGTTTCTGTTCAACCTTTCAATGCCCGTACGGCATAAGGGATTGCATAACCCATCCGCGTGACGCAACCATAGGTCGAGTTGGTTTCTTGGAGGGCTGTGTGAAGTTCGCAGTGATAAGGCAGGCTGTCTTGGCCCTTTGCTTGATGGCATCCGGCGCGCCCGTTCAAGCGCAGCCAACCCACAATATTTTCTTCGGCTTCGATATGGCATTGGCCGGGATTGCAATCAAATGGGGATGTGGAGGAGAGCGAGCGGCGGATCTGGCTGTTCTGAAAGCCCTGATGGACGCATACCCGGAACAGGCGGAGCATGCCCAACTAGCTGATAATATTGAGGCAATGTTAAAGGCGTCAGAGCGCGATACTGCTTTGGCCGAACTTACTGGTATCGAACTGACTGACGCACAAAAGGCAAAGCTTTGCGACGCCGCACTACCTCTTGAACTCATCGCGGATATTCCCGGGAACATGGCACCTGATGCGGACAGCGTTGCCAGACAGCATGCGGCTTGGACAAACTTCTTTCGGGTGGCCCAAAGCCTTGAATGACGGCTCTAAAACGCAAACGCCGCGATGAAGAGGCGCGCGCGGCCTTTGAGACGGCCCTAGATGATGCCAGGACCATGTCGGGTCCATGGGAAATGCAACTTCATGCACGGATGGCGAATTTTAAGGCCCAGCATGCCTATGTCTTGTGGAAGCAGGTTATCCTTTCTGGCGAATAGACAGCGGTCGCCATGAGGCCGCCACGACGCGCGCCTACCCGACATCTCCCACCCGGCGCGCAACTTTGCTAAAAAACCCCGCGAATATGCGCAATGTTAGCGCGGTCATAATTGATATTCGTTCCGCACTGTTCTATTCGGTCACTACCCGCTCTTTTGCGCCTGATTTTGCCCCAACTCCGGGGGCGCGCGACAGGGCGGCCAGGAGGACAGTAGCGCCGCTACTCGTTAGAACCAAAGCTTCCAGGAAGGCTGAAAGGTAAGAGAACATGGCCGATAAAGCACAAGCAGACATTTTGTATACAAAGGTAGACGAAGCGCCCGAGCTTGCCAGCGCGTCGTTCCTGCCGATCATCCGCGCCTTTGCATCGGCTGCCGGTGTCACCGTCGGCACCAAGGACATTTCGCTGGCCGGCCGCATCCTGGCCACCTTCCCGGAAAACCTGACCCCCGAACAGCGCATCTCGGATGACCTGGCCGAGCTGGGCCAGCTGGTCAAAACCCCCGATGCCAACGTGATCAAGCTGCCGAACGTCTCGGCCTCGATGCCGCAGCTGGATGCCGCCATCGCCGAGCTTCAGGCCCAGGGCTATGACATCCCGAGTTATCCGACCAACCCTTCGAATGACGCCGAAAAGGCCATTCAGGCACGCTATGATGCGATCAAGGGGTCGGCCGTGAACCCCGTCCTGCGTGAAGGCAACAGCGACCGCCGCGCCGCCAAGGCCGTCAAGAATTTCGCCCAGGCCAACCCGCACCGCATGGGCAAATGGGAATCGACCTCGAAGACCCACGTGTCGTCGATGCCCGGTAACGATTTCTACGCGAACGAAAAATCCGCCACCCTGACCGCCGCCCAGGCCGGCGCCGCCAAGATCGAATTCGTCGGCAAGGATGGCGCGGTCACCGTTCTGAAAGACGGCTGGAAGCTGACCGAAGGCGAAGTCGTCGACGCGACCTTCATGTCGGCCAAGGCGCTGTCGGCCTTCCTGGCCCAAGAGATCGAGAACACCAAGAAAGACGGCATCCTGTTCTCGCTGCATATGAAGGCCACCATGATGAAGGTCTCGGACCCGATCATCTTTGGCCACGCGGTCAAGGCCTGGCTGGCCCCGGTGTTCGACAAGCACGGCGCGGCGCTGAAAGCGGCCGGCGTGAACCCGAACTCGGGTCTGGGCGATGTGCTGGCGAAAATCGCCGCCATGCCGAACGGTGCTGAAATTCAGGCCGAGATCGACGCGCTGAACGCCACCCGCCCGCCGATGTATATGGTGAATTCCGACAAGGGCATCACCAACCTGCACGTGCCCAGCGACGTCATCATCGACGCGTCGATGCCTGCGCTGATCCGTGCCGGCGGCAAGGGCTGGGGCCCGGATGGCAACGAGGGCGACACCAACTGTGTCATCCCCGACAACTGCTATGCCCCGGTCTATGACGAGGCGATCAACTTCTTCAAAGCCAACGGTGCGCTGAACCCTGCCACCGCGGGCACCGTGCAGAACCTGGGCCTGATGGCGCAGAAGGCCGAGGAATACGGTTCGCACCCGACCACGTTCGAGGCTGCTGCTGACGGCACCATCCGCGTGGTTCTGGCCAATGGCGAAACCCTGCACAGCCACGACGTCGAGGCTGGTGACATCTGGCGCGCCTGCACCGCCAAGAAAGCGCCGATCGAGAACTGGATCCAGCTGTCGATCGACCGTCAGCGCCTGACCGGCTTCCGCTCGATCTTCTGGCTGGACGCGAACCGCGCCCATGACGCCGAGCTGATCAAATACGTCAAACCCGCGCTCGAAGCCGCCGGCGTCGCCGACAAGTTCGAGATCATGGCCCCCCGCGAAGCCACCGCGGCCTCGCTGGAAACCATCACCAAGGGCGAAGACACCATTGCCATCACCGGCAACGTGCTGCGTGACTATCTGACCGACCTGTTCCCGATCCTGGAACTGGGCACCTCGGCCAAGATGCTGTCGATCGTCGGCCTGATGAACGGCGGTGGCCTGTTCGAAACCGGTGCTGGCGGCTCGGCGCCCAAGCACGTGCAGCAGTTCGTCGAAGAAGGCCACCTGCGCTGGGATTCGATGGGTGAATTCTGCGCCCTGGGTGAATCGCTGAACTTCCTGGCCGACGTCAAAGGCAACGCCAAGGCCGGCGTGCTGGGCCGCGCCGCCGAGGCCGCGACCCAGGGCATTCTGGACGACAACCGCAGCCCCAGCCGCAAGGTGGGCGAGCCCGACAACCGCGACAGCCACTACTGGTTCGCCCGCTATTGGGCCGATGCTCTGGCCTCGCAATCCGACGATGCCGATCTGGCCGCGCATTTCGCCCCCATCGCCAAGGCCCTGGCCGACGGCGAGGCCGCGATCCTGTCGGAACTGGCCGCAGCCCAAGGCACCGCGATCGATCTGGGCGGCTATTACAACACCGACCCGGCCAAGACCGCCGCGGCGATGCGCCCCTCGGCCACGCTGAACGCGATCATCGGCTAAGCCGGTTGCACATGATCTGGAAACGCCCGGCTTCGGTCGGGCGTTTTTCTTTTTGTTGGGGTAAGATGGGGTAACGAAAGGAATCTCTGATGATCCGAGCACTTGTGATCTTGCTTGCCCTCGCGGGCCCCGCGCTGGCCCAACAGGCCACCGATGCCGTGGCCCCCGAACAGGCCACCCGCGCCGGCAGCTTCGAGGGCCTGTCGCCCGCGATCGATGCGGGCCTGGCGCGCAAGGCGCAGGGCTTGCCGGTCGAGGGCAAGACCTGGATGATCTCGGCCGCCAACCCGCTGGCCGTGCAGGCCGGTGCTGACGTTCTGGCCGCCGGAGGCAGCGCGGCGGATGCGATGGTGGCGGTGCAGGCGGTTCTGGGATTGGTCGAGCCGCAAAGCTCTGGCCTGGGCGGTGGGGCCTTTCTGCTGTGGTATGACGCGGCCAGCGGCACGCTGACCTCGCTTGACGGGCGGGAAACCGCCCCGCTTGACGCGCATCCGCGCCTGTTTCAAACCCCCGAGGGCGAGCCGCTGAAATTCTTTGACGCGGTCGTGGGTGGCCTGTCGGTCGGCACGCCGGGCACGCCCGCCCTGATGGCCGAGGCGCATCGCCGCTGGGGCCGCTCTGATTGGGCCGGGCTGTTCGATGGCGCGATCACTCTGGCCGAAGATGGCTTCGCGGTCTCGCCGCGCCTGGCCTCGCTGGTGGCGATGGATGCCGAACGGTTGGGCCGCTTTTCCGACACGGCGGCCTATTTCCTGCCCGAAGGCGTGCCGTTGCAGGCCGGCCAGACCCTGCGCAACCCCGCCTATGCGCAAACCCTGCACGACCTAGCACAGGGTGGGGCGCAGGCGTTTTACACCGGCCCGATCGCCGCCGATATCGCCGCCACCGTCCAAGGCGCGCCCGGCAATCCCGGCCGCCTGACGGAAACCGACCTGGCGATCTATCGCGTGATCCAGCGCACCCCGGTCTGCGTGCGCTATCGCGCCCATGATGTCTGTGGCATGGGGCCGCCCAGTTCCGGCGGGCTGACCGTGGGGCAGATACTGGGCATGGTGCGAGGCTATGATCTGGCCGCAATGGGCCCCTATAACGCCCAGGCCTGGCGGATCATCGGCGATGCCTCGCGGCTGGCCTTTGCCGATCGCGGTCGCTACATGGCCGATGCCGATTTCGTGCCGATGCCCACCGAGGGCCTGATCGCGCCGGCCTATCTGGCAGCGCGCGGCGGGCTGCTGGCGGGCGACGATGCCTTGCCCGAGGTCGCGCCCGGTACGCCTGAATGGGATCATGCCAGCCTCTGGGCCGATGACGACAGTATCGAGCTGCCCTCGACCTCGCATATTTCCATCGTCGATGCGGCGGGCAATGCCCTGTCGATGACCACCACCATCGAAAACGCCTTTGGCTCGCGCCTGATGGTGCGTGGGTTTCTGTTGAACAACGAGCTGACCGATTTCTCATTCTCGACCCATAACAACGGCCTGCCCATCGCCAACCGGGTCGAGCCGGGCAAACGGCCCCGGTCGTCCATGGCGCCGACCATGGTGATGCGCGACGGCAAGCCGGTGCTGGTGATCGGCAGCCCCGGCGGCAGCCGCATCATCGGCTATGTCGCGCAGGCCATCATCGCCCATCTCGACTGGGGGATGGATGCGCAGCAGGCCGTCGCCATGCCGCATCTGGTCAACCGCTTTGGCACCTATGACATCGAGGCCGAGACAGGCGCCCAGGCGCTTGCGCCGCTGCTGACCAACCTTGGATACGAGGTCGCCATCCGTGACCTGAACTCCGGCTTGCATGCCATCGAGATCACGCCTGAGGGCCTGCGCGGCGGGGCCGATCCGCGGCGCGAAGGCGTGGCTATCGGCGACTAGCGATCGCCGTGCCCGCCGCATGGGCCGACGACCAGGCCCATTGAAAGTTGAACCCGCCCAGCCAGCCGGTGACATCGACGACCTCGCCGATGAAATAGAGGCCGGGCACGGTCTTGCTTTCCATCGTCCGCGCGTTCAGCCCGTCGGTATCGACCCCGCCCAACGTCACCTCGGCGGTGCGATAGCCCTCGGACCCGGCGGGTGTCAGCACCCAGGCCGCCATCTGCCCGGCGAGATCACGCAGCCGGGCGTCAGAGTAATCGGCCAGATTTCCGGCAAGCCCCCAGTCGTCACACAGATAGGCCGCCAGACGGGCCGGGATCAGCTCGGCCAGCATGGTCTGGATCGACCGCGCCCCCGCCCGCGCGCGCAGCTCGCGCAGGGCCTGAAACGGGTCAGTGTCTGGCAAAATGTTCAGGACAATCCCGTCGCCTTCGCGCCAATAGCTGGAAATCTGCAAAATGGCCGGGCCCGATAGCCCGCGATGGGTAAAGAGAACCGCCTCGTCAAAGGCGGTGCCATTCGCGCTGACGCGGGCGGGCAGGGCGGTGCCCGACAACCCGGCAAACCGGTCGCCAAAGGTCAGCGGCACAAGTGCGGGCCGGGTTTCCAGCACTCGATGGCCGAACTGTTCGGCGACCTGATAGCCAAACCCCGTGGCCCCCATCTTGGGGATCGACTTGCCGCCCGTGGCCACCACCAGCGTGTCGCACAAAACCGCGCGCCCGTCCGACAGGGTGACGGCAAAGCCGGTCTCGGCCTTGGCGATGGTCTGCGCCGAGGTTTGCAGCAACAGCTCCGCGCTTGCGGCCTCGTCCAGCAGCATCCGCACGACCTGCCGCGCCGAGTCGTCGCAAAACAGCTGTCCCAGCGTTTTCTCGTGCCAGGCAATGCCGTGCCGGGCCATCAGGTCGATGAAATCCCACTGGGTGTACCGGGCCAGCGCCGATTTCGCGAAATGCGGATTGGCCGAGATGAAGTTCTCGGGGCCGGCATAAAGATTGGTGAAATTGCAGCGCCCACCGCCCGAGATGCGGATCTTTTCGCCCGCGGCCTTGGCATGATCGATGATCAGAACCTTGGCCCCGCGCGCCGCGGTAAAGCCCGCACACATCAAACCGGCGGCGCCGGCGCCCAGAATGATGCAATCGTAATGCCGCATCCAGTCAGAATTTACCCATGCGCCTGGTCAGCCGGGCGGCCTGTCTGGCGCGCTTGGCGGTCTCGCGGGCGTTCTTGGCTTGCTGGCGTTCCTCGGGCGTCATGTCGGCATGGGGCTTACCTTGCGCCCCGGTCATACGGTTTATCGCGGCATTGCTGCCTTTGCGCAGCAACATGCGCAGGGCCATGCGGATCAGTCTGTCGGCATTCATCAGGATTCATCCTCGAACATATCGACCTGGTCCTCGTCGTCGCCGTCTTCGCGCTCGATTCCCATGCCCGGAGGCGGCCGGTTTTCCAGCAACCCGGCGGCGCGCAATTCCTTGAGGCCGGGCAGGTCGCGGGCGCTTTCCAGACCGAAATGATCCAGAAAATGCTGTGTCACCACATAGGTCACGGGCCGGCCAGGTGTCATACGGCGGCGACCAAAGCGGATCCATTCCAGCTCGATCAGCTGGTCGATCGTGCCCCGGCTGACGCTGACGCCGCGGATCTCTTCGATCTCGGCGCGGGTGACGGGGGCGTGATAGGCGATGATGGCCAGGGTCTCGATCGCGGCGCGCGACAGTTTGCGGGTCTCGACCGTTTCCTTTTGCATCAGGAAACCCAGATCAGACGCCGTGCGGATCGCCCAGGCGTCGCCCACCCGAACCACGTTCACCCCGCGCCCGTCATAGCGCTTGCGCAGCAGCACCAGCGCCTCGGCGGCGTCACAGCCATGGGGCATCCGCGCGTTCAGCTCGGCCACGGTGACGGGTTCGGCCGTGGCAAAGAGGATCGCCTCGATCATGCGCTCCTGCTCTGCGATCGGCGGGGCCTCGAATAGGCTTTTCTCTTTTTCTTCAGCCATCTATTCGGCTTTCCTGCGAATTTGGATAGGGGCGAAGGTTTCGCCCTGACGAATTTCGATCGCGCCGCGCTTGGCCAGCTCCAGCGAGGCGGCAAAGGTGGCCGCAGTGGCCGAGCGCCGGCGCGCGGGGTCGGTTTCCCAGCCCTCGGGCAGATAGGACGACAGCCCCGTCCAATCACCCGCATAGCCGATCAGCCCGCGCATCCGTTCCAGCGCCTGTTCCAGCGTGTAGACGTGGTCGCGATCCATGACAAAGGGGCGGAAACTGTCGCGGGTGCGGATGCGGGCATAGGCCTGCATCAGGTCCAAGAGCGTGGCGGTATAGGTCACGCGGCGAATGCGGGTGACATCCTCGGGGATGCCGCGCACGAAGAAATCGCGCCCCAGCTGGTCACGCGCCATCAGCCGCGCAGCGGAATCGCGCATCGCCTGCAGGCGCTCCAGCTGAAAGGCCAGATGCGCGGCCAGTTCCTCGCCCGAGGGGCCCTGATCGGCCGGGTCGGGTGGCAGCAACAGCCGCGATTTCAGAAAGGCCAGCCAGGCCGCCATCACCAGATAATCTGCAGCCAGTTCCAGCCGCAGCGCCTTGGCCTTTTCGACAAAGGCCAGATACTGCTGCGCCAGGTGCAGCACCGAGATCTTGCGCAGGTCGACCTTTTGCGTGCGCGACAGCATCAGCAGCACGTCAAGCGGGCCTTCGAACCCGTCGACATCGACAATCAGCGCCTCGGCGGCAAGGCGGTCGGCGACGCTGATCTGGGCGTCGGTCTCGGTCATCTGTCCAAAGCGGCCATCATGGTGGCCCATTCATCGCTTAGCATCGCGGTATCTTCGGCCGGGTTGGCGCGCAGGGCAAGGCCCGCAGCGGCGGCGCGCGCGGCTTTTTCGCTGATCGTGCCGGCGGCCTTGGCCACCTCGATCATCTCGGGCATGTCCCCATTGCAGTGCAGCACCAGGTCACAGCCCGCCGCCATAGCCGCGGCGGATCGCTGGCCGATACCGCCCGCCAGCGCCTGCATCGAGATGTCGTCACTCATCAACACGCCCTTGAAACCGATCTGATCGCGGATCAGCTCGATCATCGCGGGCGACGTGGTGGCGGGTGCGTCGGCGTCTATGGCGTCATAGACGATATGCGCGGTCATGGCGAAGGGCAGCTCGGCCAGCGCGCGGAAGGGGGCGAAATCCTGTTCGGTCAGCTGATCGAGGGGCAGGGCGACATGGGGCAGCTCGAGGTGGCTGTCCAGGTCGGCGGCGCCATGGCCCGGAATGTGTTTCAGCACCGGCACGACGCCACCCGTGATCAGCCCCTCGGCCACGGCGCGGCCCAGCCGGGCGACCGTATCGGCATCGGTGCCATAACAGCGGTTGTGCAGGATCTCATGCGTATGGGGGCGGGCGATATCGACGCAGGGCGCGCAATTGCCGTCGATCCCCAGCGCGCGCAGCTCGGCCGCGATCAGCCGATAGCGCAGCCGCATGATCTGCGCGGCCAGCGGGCCGGCATGGGCGACCTCGTCAAGCGGCGCGCGCCACTCTTGCGCCAGCGGAGGGCGCAGGCGCTGCACCCGGCCGCCTTCCTGGTCGATGAAGATCGGGGCGTCATAGCCCAGGGCCGCGCGCAGATCGGCGCATAGCGCGCGGATCTGATCGGCGGTGTCGATATTGCGGGCAAACAGGATGAACCCGAACGGGCGGCTGTCGGTGAAAAAGGCGCGCTCGTCATCTGTCAGGGTCAGGCCCGAACAGCCCGCGATGAACGCGCCGCAAGAGCCGGGTCTCACCGCGCCACCACGGGGATGCAGTCGGTGTTCTCGGCGGTCAGGACCGCGCAGAACCGACGTGCGTCAGAGATATCGGCAAAGCCCACCGCGCGCAGGCGATAGAAGGTGCGCCCGCCGCTGACGGCGGATTGCACGACGCGCTGCTTGCCCTGCATCAGGCTGGAGAAGCGGGTGCTCAGGCGCTGCCATTCGGCGCGGGCCACGTCGGGCGTGTCAAAGGCGCCCAGCTGCACCAGGTTGGTGCCGGGGGCAAGGGCGGTGGTGTCCAGCTCGACCGGGGCGGTGGCGGTGGCCACCACGGGCGCGGCGGCGGCGGCAACCGCAGGGCGGGTATATTGCGCGGCGGCATTCAGCGCGGCCAGCACGGCCAGATCGGTATCGGGGCGCGCCCGCGGATAGACCGAGCGCCCGACCAGAACTGCGGTTTCGGTTTCGGCCTCGGTCTCTTCGGCGACCAGATCGTCGGCAACAAGGGGAGTTTCCACCAGCTCTTCGACCGGAGCGGCGATCTGCTCGGCGATGGCATCGGCCACGGGGTCGGCGGGGGCTTCGGTTTCCTGCGTCAGCGCAACGGCGACCGGGGCAGGCTCGGCCGGGGTTTCCTCGGGCAGGGCCTGAACGACGCGCGGTTCGGGGCGCAGCGCGGCGCGGGGGGCATCCTCGGCGGTCAGATCGACAGGGCGCGGCGCCAGCGCCAGGCGGTCGGCCGGCGGGGCGGCTTCGCCATGGGCGGCGACACGGTTAACGGCAAGGCCCTGGTGATCGGCCTGACGCCCGCCCGGTTCTTCGGGGGCAATGCGCGAGGGGCCTTCGATCGCGCGAACGACCGGTACGCCCGACACGTCGCGCATGGTCAGCTGATAGGCCCAGACGCCCAGCCCGATCACCAGCACGACCGAGGTCAGCGCCCCGGCCCAGGTGACCAGCGACTGCACACCGCCCGTTGCCACGGGGGATGCGGTTTCGTCATGGTAATCGTCGTAATTCATGCCCGTCATTGCCGCCTCTCGCACCCTTACAGCCCGCGGGATGGCGCGCTGCGGATTGTCTCTTGCCTGCCTTCCCGGACGATCTGCGCCTGTTGCTCAGCGCATTTCTTCGGCCGGGGTCACGCCAAGAATACCAAGACCGGCGGAAATAACAACGGCCACGGCCCGCGCAAGGGCGATTTTCGCCTGCGACGTGGCCGCATCGCCATCCTGCAGGAAACGCAGGCTGTGATCGTCATTGCCGCGATTCCACAGACCGTGCAGATCGCCCGCCAGTTCATAGAGGTAAAACGCAACACGGTGCGGCTCGTGGGTGCGGGCGGCGATCTCGACCAGGCGCGGCCATTCGGCCAGCTTTTTCGCAACGGCCAGCTCGGCCTCGTGCGAGAGCTTGCCCAGATCGGCGGCGGCCAGCGTGGCGTCATCCGCGGCGATCCCCGCCTCGGCCGCCTTGCGCAGCACCGAACACACCCGCGCATGGGCGTATTGCACGTAAAAGACCGGGTTGTCTTTCGACTGTTCCAGAACCTTGTCGAAATCGAAATCCAGCGGCGCGTCATTCTTGCGCGTCAGCATCACGAAACGGGTGACATCGGGGCCGACCTGGTCGACCACATCGCGCAGGGTGACGAAATTGCCCGCACGCTTTGACATCTTGAAGGGCTCGCCGTTCTTCCACAGCTTGACCAGCTGGGTCAGCTTGATGTCCAGCGGCACGGTACCGTCCGACAGGGCCGACACGGCCGCCTTCATGCGTTTCACATAGCCGCCATGGTCGGCGCCGAACACGTCGATCAGCGCGTCATAGCCGCGTTTCACCTTGTCATAGTGATAGGCGATATCGGGGGCGAAATAGGTCCATGACCCGTCCGATTTCTTGATCGGGCGGTCCACGTCATCGCCATGATCGGTCGAGCGGAACAGGGTCTGTTCGCGCGGTTCCCAATCCTCGGGCAGCTTGCCCTTGGGAGGCTCGAGCGTGCCGCGATAGATCAGGCCCTTGGCATCCAACTCGGCAATTGCCGCTTCGATCAGCCCGGTGCCGTAAAGCGACTTTTCGCTAAAGAAATGGTCCATCTTGACGCCCAAAGCGGCCAGATCGGCGCGGATCAGTTCCATCATCGCCTGGGTGGCGAACTCGCGCACCTCGGCCAGCCAGACATCTTCGCCCTTGTCGAGATAGATATCGCCGACCTTGGCCTTCAGCGCCTCGCCGACCTCGATCAGGTAATCGCCCGGATAGGTGCCCTCGGGCCAGTCGACGGTCAGGTCGTGGGCCTCGAGATAGCGGTTGTAGACCGAGCGCGCCAGCACATCGACCTGCGCGCCGCCGTCGTTGATGTAATATTCGCGCGTCACGTCATGGCCGGAATAGGCCAAGAGGCTGGCCAGCGCGTCGCCAAACACCGCGCCACGGGTATGGCCCACATGCAGGGGGCCGGTCGGGTTGGCCGACACGTATTCCACGTTCACCCGCTGACCCGCGCCCATGGTCGAGCGGCCGAATTCGGTGCCGCTGGTCAGAACCGTTTTGACCACGCCCTGCCAGATACCGGGCGCCAGGCGCAGGTTCAAAAAGCCGGGGCCTGCGACCTCGGCCACCTCGACGCGAGCATCCGCCACCAGCCGGGCCGCCAGCGCGTCGGCGATGTCGCGGGGCTTCATCTGGGCTGGCTTGGCCAGAACCATGGCCGCGTTGGTCGCCATGTCGCCATGGGCGGCATCGCGGGGCGGCTCGACGGCGACATTGGCAAAATCCAGCCCGTCGGGCAGGGCGCCCTCGGCCACCATTTCGTTCAGGCTGTCGATCACCAGCGCGCGGAGTTCGGTAAAGAGGTTCATCACGGGCCCTTCAATTCGCTGTCGCGCGGTTTACCACGGGCACAGCCGGGGTCAACTGTCGGGTTTCGCCGGGGCGGGCGGGACCATGGCAAACAGGATTGTTTCAGGGGCCGCACGCAGCTCGTCGCCCTCGGCCAAAAGGCGCAGATCGCCCGCCGGTGTAAGGCGCGCAAGCAGCACGCCCTCGGGGTTTTTCGCGCGCCAGTTTTCCAGGGTGAATTCCTCGGTCAGCGTCGGCGTGCGGAATTCCCAGCCCTGCCGCATCAGGCCTTCGAGCTCGCGATGGGTCTGGTTCGCGCCGATCTTCTTGCCGCCCAGCGTGGGGGGCAGGGCGTGGCGGGAAATATCCTGACCCGGACGGCGCAGCTGATAGACATTCTCGCGCCCCAGTTCCGGCGCCAGGTCGGTCGTGACCAGCGTGTTATAGGCGTCGTTGTCGCTGGCGGCGACAAGGATGCCATACCGCGACAATTCGATATTGCTCTCGGCGCTGACCGACAGGATGTCGCCATAGAAGGTAGGCAGCCCGGCCTCGCGCGGGGCACGCAGATGCGAGCGGTTGGGATCAATGATCAGAACCGGCACCTTGGCCTTGGTCAGCGCCTGGGCAAAGCCGATGCTCCAGCGCGATCCGCCCAGCAGCATCACGCCCGTGACCTCGCCCCCCGTCAGCCCCATCAGCCGCGCCAAGGGCGTCAGCGTGAAGCCGTGCAGCACAACCGTCGCCGCCACCAGCGCAAAGGCCAGCGCGCCGACGCGGGCGCCATCCTCGATGCCCAGCGCGGCAAGGCGTTCCCCGAACAGCCCCGCCACCGCAACCAGCACCACGCCGCGCGGGCCGGTAAAGGCAACCAGCAGGCGCTCGGCCCAGGGGATGGGCGAAAACAGCAGCGAGACCAGTACCGTCAGCGGCCGCGCCACCAGGATCACCGCCGCCACAAAGGCCAGCGCCCGCCAATCCAGCGCGCGCAGGGTCTCCATCTTCATCGAGGCGGCCAGCAGGATGAACACGCCCGACACCAGCAGCACTGTCGCATGTTCCTTGAACCGCCGCAGCTCGGTGTAAGAGGGCAGCTCGGCATTGGCGATAAAGAGACCCATGATCGTGACCGCCAGCAACCCGCTTTCATGCAACACCGTGTCCGATAGGGCGAACACACCCAGCAGCACGGCGAACAGGGCAGGCACCTTCATGTATTCGGGCACCAGCTCGCGCCGGAAGGCCGCCGACAGGCCCCAGCCCGCCGCCAACCCCAGAACTGCGGCAAAGCCGATGCCCAGCATCAGCTCGATCATCGCCTCGCCCGGGGTCAGCGCCGTCTGGCGCACCACGACATATTCAAAGGCCAGCACTGCCGCCAGCGCGCCAACCGGGTCGTTGACGATGGCCTCCCATTGCAACAGCGCGGCGGGGCGGCGTTTCAGCCGGGCCTGCCGCAGCAGCGGCGCGATCACCGTGGGGCCGGTTACGATCATGATGCCGCCAAACACGGCAGAGGTTTCCCAGTTCAGCCCCGCCACGTAATGCAGCGCCAACGTTGAACTGAGCCAGCCCAGCGGCGCGCCGATGAATACCAGCCGCCGCACGCCGACCGCCGCATCGGCCAGCGAATGCAGGTTCAGCGTCAGACCGCCCTCGAACAGGATGATCGCCACCGCGATAGATATCATCGGCCCCATCAACGGCCCGATATCGCGCGCGGGGTCGAAAAAGCCCAGGCCCGGCCCGATCGCAAGACCGGCCACCAGCATCAGCACGATCGCCGGCATCCTCAGCCGCCAGGCCAGCCATTGCGACCCCACCCCCAGACAGCCCACCAGGGCAAAGGCCATGATCGGGCTTAACGCCCCGGATGCGGTTTCAACGGCCATACTGGTTCCTTCACTCTCCGCCGATCAGCCGCGCGTGCTCTTGCATGGCAAACCGGTCGGTCATTCCTGAAATATAGTCCGAGACGATTCTGGCAAGTTCGGTCTCGTCGGCGGCCTCGGCCACATCCTTGCGCCATTGCTTGGGCAATAGCTCGGGGTTGGTCAGGAACAGCGGGAACAGGTCATGCACCATCGCCGTCACCACCTTGCGCATCTCGACCACGCTGGGCGCGCGATACATGCGGGTGAACAGGAATTTGCGGATCACCTTGAGCTGTTCCCAGATCTCGGGCGAGAACTGCACCAGCGTGCGGCCGGCATGGCGCACGTCATCGGGTGTTTTCGGGTCAAGCTCGGCCAGACGCGTTTGCGCGACATTCAGCACGTCAGAGACCAGAACCCCAAAGAACCGGCGCAGCGCCTCGTGGCGGCGGCGGTAATAGTTCAGCCCCGGATAGATCTGGTCGACCGTGGCGAAACAGCTGTCCAAGAGCGGCAGCTTGGCCAGCTCGTCGGTCGAAAATAGCTCGGCCCGCAGCCCGTCATGCAGGTCATGGTTGCTATAGGCGATATCGTCTGAAATGGCCGCAACCTGCGCCTCGGCGCTGGCATGGGTGTGCAGTT
Source organism: Actibacterium sp. XHP0104 (assembly GCF_025751515.1). GTDB lineage: Bacteria > Pseudomonadota > Alphaproteobacteria > Rhodobacterales > Rhodobacteraceae > Actibacterium_D. Next base: position 802,585 of record NZ_JAOWLE010000001.1, on the reverse strand, counting down.
CCAGATCGTGAACGGCGTTATATTCGGCCAGCGCATAGGGCAGGGCGCCGGTGACGGGGCCGTTATGCTTGGCGATGCCTTCCAGCGTTTCCCAGGTCAGGTTCAGCCCGTCGAAATCGGCGTAATGCCGTTCCAGCCGGGTGACGATGCGAATGGCCTGCGCGTTGTGGTCAAAGCCGCCGTAAGGGGCCATCAGCTCGGCCAGGGCATCCTCGCCGGTATGGCCAAAGGGCGTGTGACCCAGATCATGCGCCAGCGCCACGGCCTCGGTCAGTTCCAGGTTCAGCCCCAGAACGCCGGCGATGGTGCGCGCGACCTGACCGACCTCGATCGTGTGGGTCAGGCGAGTGCGGAAATAGTCGCCCTCGTGCTCGATGAACACTTGGGTCTTGTGTTTCAGCCGCCGAAACGACGAGGCATGGATGATACGGTCTCGATCCCGCTGAAAACACGATCGGAACTCGGCCTCGGGTTCATCGTAAAGCCGCCCGCGTGATTGTGCCGGATCGCAGGCATAGGGTGCCAGCATTGTGTACCGCCTTCGCTTGTCGCCTCGTTGCATCAACCTTATATTGGCCGCGTAACGGATAACATACTGGAATTACAGCATGGACCTGACCTTCCCTCCGAAAGTGACCGAGCGCGCCTTTGCACGCCTGTCCGAGATCGGTGCCGCCGAACAGGGCAAGGCCCTGCGCGTCGCGGTCGAGGGCGGGGGCTGTTCGGGCTTTCAGTATGAGATCACGCTGGATGACGTGGCCGAGGATGACCTGGTGCTGGAAGGCGCGGGCGAAAAGGTGGTGGTCGACGCGGTGTCGCTGCCGTTTCTGGCGAATGCGGTCATCGACTTTACCGAAGAGCTGATCGGCGCGCGCTTTGTCATCGACAATCCGAATGCCAGTTCCAGCTGTGGCTGCGGCACCAGCTTTTCGATCTAAGTCGCGGAAATCAAATCACGATTTGAAATGCTTGCTCAGCTTCAGGCCCTGGCCCTGATAGTTCGACGCAATACCCGTGCCATACAGCTGGATCGGGCGATCCGACATTTTCTCATAGACCAGACGGCCCACGACCTGCCCGTGTTCCAACACAAAGGGCGCCTCGTGACAGCGCACCTCTAGCACCCCGCGCGCGCCCGCGCCGCCGGCCTCGGCATGGCCGAAACCGGGATCAAAGAACCCGGCGTAATGCACGCGAAACTCGCCCACCATCGCCAGATAGGGCGCCATTTCGGCGGCGTAATCGGGCGGGATGCACACGGCCTCGCGCGAGACAAGGATATAGAACGCGCCCGGGTCCAAGATGATCCGGCCCTCGGTGGTGTGGATCGGTTCCCAGTAATCGGCGGGGTCGTAATGGTTGATCAGATCAAGATCGATTACGCCGGTATGCGGCTTGGCGCGATAGCCGACCAGATCGCCGCTTTCGGGTTTGAGATCGACCGAAAAGCCCAAGCCCTCGGAGATCACCGCCGGGCCGCCCGTGACCAACGGCGTCTCGTCGTTCAGCGCGCTCAGCTCGGCATCGTTCAGCATCGCCTGACCGCGGCGGAACCGGATCTGGTTCAGCCGCATGCCGGGGCGCACCTTCACGGAAAACGACCGCGGGCAGATCTCGGCATAAAGCGGGCCAGTATAGCCCTGGGGGATTCGGTCGAACTCGACCCCTTCGTCGGTGATGGTGCGGGTCAGCAGATCCAGCCGCCCGGTCGAGCTTTTGGCATTCGCCACCGCGTTCACGTCATCGGGCAGGGCAAGTCGCTCCATCAGCGGGACGACATAGACACAGCCCTTTTCAAGAACCGCGTCATTGGTCAGGTCGATGCGGTGCATCTCGAACTCGGCCAGGCGGTCTTCGACACTGCGCCCGGCACCGGCCAGGAACGAGGCGCGCACCCGGTAGGCGACATCGCCCAGCCGCAGATCAAGCGAGGCGGGCTGCACTTGCGCGGGCAGGATGGCGGGGGTGGCGGCGATGGCACCGGCCTCGATCATGTTCTCGATCGTCTGGGCGGGCAGAACGCCCACGGTGCTGTCAAACTCGCTCATGCGGCTCCCCCTGAACGTCAAACCGCCCGACACCGTTGCCGGCGCGGGCGGTTTTGAAGAATTTGGTCGGGCTAGCAGGACTCGAACCTGCGACCTTCCGTCCCCCAGACGGACGCGCTACCAGGCTGCGCCATAGCCCGAACTGAGGCGCTTTATACCCGGTTTCGATCCGGGGGCAAGACGCAATTCCGGCTTTTTGAAACGGATTATTCGTCATCACCCATCCGGCTGCGCAGCGCATCCAGACGCTCGGCCATGGCGCGCAGGGCCGGGCGCGGCGTGGCGCGCAGGGCGGCGCGGGCATCGCGCGACGACAGCCGGGCAACCAGCGGCATTTCCAACGCAAAATCATCATCTTCGGGGTCATTTGCGGGCAGATCCGCCCCCAAGGGCGCGCGCGGGCCGTCATTGGCGGCAGCAGGTGCTTCGATCGGGGCCGGGTCGACGCTCGCCGGCTCTTCGGTGGCCTCGGGCGCAAAGGGCAGCTCTGGCTCGGCCTCGGTCACGCGCTGGCGCGGCTTTAGCTGAACGACCTTTTCCTCGGGCTCGGGGCTTTCCACATTCTCGGCCATCGGCGCTTCGGGCACCGGGTCGGATACGTGATGAAAGACAAAGCTGTCATGGTCGTGATCCTGCTCGTGGCCCAGGGGCTGCGACATGCCGGCGACGTGTTTGACGCCCTTGTCGCGCAGGATCTTTTGCGCCCCGCGAATGGTCATGCCATCCTCGTGCAGCAGCTTTTTCAGGCCGCCCAGCAACAGCATGTCATTGGGGCGGTAATACCGCCGCCCGCCGGCGCGTTTGACCGGCTTGACCTGAGTGAAACGGCTTTCCCAGAAACGCAGCACATGCGCCGGGGTTTCAAGCCACTCGGACACCTCGCTGATGGTGCGAAGGGCGTCAGGCGACTTTTTCTCCATGAGAGCGGAACCTTGTTACTTGTTGCCGGCGGCGACGCGGTCTTTCATCAGGTGCGAGGGCCGGAATGTCAGCACACGGCGCGGATGGATCGGAACCTCTTCGCCGGTCTTGGGGTTGCGGCCGACGCGGGCGGCCTTTTCGCGCACCGAGAATGTGCCGAACGACGAAATCTTGACCGACTCGCCCTCGACCAGAGCGTCGGACATGTGTTGCAGCACGCTTTCCACCATGGCCGCGCATTCATTGCGCGACAGGCCCACCTCGCGAAACACTGCTTCGCTGAGATCCATACGGGTCAAAGTCTTGCCGGCCATGTCGTCCCCCTCGTGTCAAACCTCCCCCTAACTTGAGGAGGTTTGAAATCCGAGTCAATATCAACGACTTGCAAGCAGCTGCTTAGGCGGCATTTTACCAGCGCAGAACCACCGCACCCCAGGCCAGACCGCCGCCAATGGCCTCGGTCACGACCAGATCGCCCTCTTTGATGTCGCCCTGGGCCTTGCCGACCGACAGAGCCAAGGGAATCGATGCGGCAGAAGTGTTGCCATGATCCTGGACGGTGATGATCACCCGATCGAGCGGCAACTGCATCTTTTGGGCCGTGCCCTTGATGATGCGCAGGTTGGCCTGGTGGGGCACGATCCAGTCGACATCGGCACTGCCAAGCCCGGCCTTGTCGAGCGCGGCATTGGCGGTCTGGGCCAGTTTTTCCACCGCGTGGCGGAATACCTCTTTGCCCTGCATGCGCAGGAAACCCGTGGTGCCGGTCGAGGTGCCGCCATCGACATAGAGGATGTCGCGATAACGCCCGTCCGAATTGAGGTCGGTGGCCAGGATACCGCGATCGGCAGGGGTGCCTTCGCCCTCGACCGCCTCGAGGATCAGTGCTCCGGCCCCATCGCCGAACAGAACGCAGGTGCCGCGATCCGACCAGTCCATCAGCCGCGAAAATGTCTCAGCCCCGATCACCATCACGCGCTTGGCCTGACCCGACAGGATCAGCCCGTTGGCATTGGTCAGCGCAAAGACGAAACCCGCACACACGGCCTGCACGTCATAGGCAAAGCCACGGGTCATGCCCAGCTGCTCTTGCACCATGGTGGCGCAGGACGGGAAGGTCAGGTCGGGGGTCGAGGTTGCAACGACGATCGCGTCGATGTCATTGGGCTGCAGCCCGGCATCGGTCAGCGCGGCGCGGGCGGCATGGGCGGCCAGATCGGCCGTGCCTTCGCCCTCGGCCGCGAAATGGCGGCGCTGGATACCAGAGCGCGACTGGATCCATTCGTCGGTCGTATCCAAAGTTTCTTCGAAGTGGCTGTTGGGAACCACGCGTTCGGGCAGGTAATGCCCCGTGCCTTTTACGACTGCCCGGATGGTCATTTATCGCTTTCGCTTTCTTCGTCGTTCTGGGGGGCATCTTGGCGCGGCACGCTGGCCGATGCAACCCGTGCGGCCAGTCGTTCTGCAAAACCCGACTGGGCCAGCTGAAAGGCCAGCTTCACCGCCGACGACACCCCGGTCGAATCGGCGGATCCGTGCGATTTGACCACGGTGCCGTTCAGCCCCAGGAACACGCCGCCATTGACCCGGCGCGGGTCGATCCGTTTCTTGAGCCGCCGCAGCGACGTATAGGCCAGCATCGCCGCTATGCGCGACAGGGGCGAGAACTTGAACGCTGCGCGCAGCAGTTCGGAAATCAGCCCGGCCGTGCCCTCGGCGGTCTTCAGCGCGACGTTGCCGGTAAAGCCGTCGGTCACGATCACATCGACCTTTTTCGACGGGATGTCGCCGCCCTCGACGAAACCGACAAAGGCATAGTCGTTGGTCTCGGCGGCGCGGTCGATCAGGTCATGCGCCAGCTTCAGCTCGGCGCGGCCCTTGTGCTCTTCGGTGCCGACATTCAGCAGGCCGATGCGCGGGTGGGGCAGATCCAGGCCGTTGCGGGCGTAAGAGGCGCCCATCAGCGCATATTGCAGCAGATCCTGTTCATCGGCGCGGATATCGGCGCCCACATCCAGCATCACGTTGAACCCGCCCGGATTGCGCGAGGGCCACAGGCAGGCGATGGCGGGGCGGTTGACGCCGGGCAGTTTGCGCAGCCGGATCATCGATACGGCCATCAGCGCGCCGGTATTGCCGCAAGACACACAGGCCTCGGCCTCGCCCGAACGCACGGATTCGATTGCCGACCACATCGAGGTCTTCTTGCCGTGGCGCATCACCTGGCTGGGTTTGTCATGCATCGAGACCACGTCTTCGGCATGACGAATCTCGCAGCGCCCGGTCAGAACCCGGCGCCGCGCGACAAGCTTTTTCAGCTGATCCTCAGGCCCATGCAGGATGAACCGGATATCGGGGTTCTTGGTCGCAGATTTTGCGATTCCGGCGACAACTGCCGCCGGTCCGCGATCCCCCCCCATCGCGTCGACCGAGATAACGGTGCGCGCGGCAAGGGTGGTCGTCTGTTGAGTATCGGACTCCATGATACGGCTAAAAACCCCGTTATAACGGGGGCTTACGCCGCGTCTTCGTCCAGATCGATCTCTTCGGCCTGGGCCACGACCTCACGGTCGTCATAGTGGCCGCAAGCACCGCAGACGTGATGCGGGCGCTTCAGCTCGCCGCAGTTGGGGCATTCGGCGGGGTTGCCGGCAACCAGGGCGTCGTGCGAACGGCGCATGTTACGACGCGAACGCGTGATTTTATTCTGAGGGACAGCCATGTCACAACCTCGGTGTTCGGGGGCCTAAGCCCTTGTATTTCTGTGGAATGAGCAACGTCATCGCCGCCGGGGCGCGCCGTCCAACCCATCGTGTAAACGAGGCCGGGAAAATACCCGGATTCTGTGTCGGCGCAAGTCTTTTCTGCAATTGCTAATCAGGGTCGTTTTCACCCTTGGTTTCAAGGCGTTTGCGCAGCTCTGCAAGCCCGGCAAAGGGCTTTGCGTCGTCGTCGCTCATGGCCTCGACGCCCGGCTCGGCATAGGTGCTTTGCGCCAGTTCGGCACCATCGGCGCGCGGGTAGAGCGGCAGGTTCAGCGCCAGTTCCTCTTGCATGACGGCGCGCAGATCCAGCACCTCGGGCAGGGGCTCGACGCTTTCATCCTCGGGCATCTCGACCTCTTCGTCCTCGCTGTCGGCGATCTCGGGCAGGTCCGCCACATAGAGGCGCGCCACAGTGACGTCGATGCGGGTCGTGACGGGCTCCAGCGTCACCACGCAGGGCTGGGTGACGGTCGCGCCCAGCTGCGCCTCGAGGCGCCAGTCGGTCTTGCCGTCGGGAATCAGTTGGCCCGCAAAGCGCAGTTTGCGCAGCCCCAGCAGGCCCAGGTCCTGGGCAATCCGGGCGCAGGTCTCGGCATCGGGGCGCAGTTCAAACCCGTGCGTCGAGGCCGAACGCAGCGTGCCGAGGCGCACCGGGCTGTCTGGTAGCGTGCTCATTGGTGTTCCATTCTTGAACCGAAGCCATTCCTTCTGTAAGCCGATACGAGGCGCAAGACCTGATTACAAGAGGCGGGGGGTTCAATGGCCGGGCAGATCGTGAAACTGGCAGCGGCGGGCCTGGTTGCCCTAAGCTTGGGTGCCTGTGTCGATATCTATCAGCGGCACGGATATGTGCCGACCCAATCCGACCTGGAAAACGTGATCGTCGGCGTCGATAGCCGCGATACGGTTCTGTCGGCCATCGGCCAGCCCGCCACCGCGGGCCTGACCCGGGACGAGACCTGGTATTACGTCGAAAGCACCACCCGAGCGCGCGGCCCGCTGGCCCCCGAAGAAATCGAGCGCCGCGTCATCGCCGTCAGCTTTGACAGCAATGACACGGTCGCCAATATCGAGGAATTCGGCCTGCAAGACGGCAATGTCATCGCGCTGAACCGCCGCATCAGCGAAGGCGGCGCGCAAGAACTGTCGTTCATCCGTCAGCTGCTGGGCAATGCCGGCAACTTCAACGCCGCGCAGGCCCTGGGCAGCAATTAATCCTCGGGCTCGAACGCCAGGGCCACCCCGTTGACGCAATAGCGCAGCCCGGTCGGTGCCGGGCCATCGGGAAAGACATGGCCCAGATGCGCCTCGCAGCGATTGCAATGCACCTCGGTGCGCCGCATGAAAAAGCTGCGATCTTCGGTTTCGCCCACCATTTCGGGGTCTAGCGGCTGGTAGAAGCTGGGCCAGCCACTGCCGCTGTCGAATTTCGCGCCCTGATCGAACAGCGGCGCACCGCAACAGACGCAACGGAATGTGCCGGCCTGCTTGGGGAAATCGTCATGGGTAAAGGCGCGCTCGGTTCCGTGTTTTCGCGTGACTTTATAGGCCAGTGGCGACAGTTGCTCACGCCATTCGGCATCGGTTTTCACCACCTTGTCGGTCATGTCTGATCTCCTGTGTCAAATCCCTGTCACATCTTGTGTGCTAGATGTCCCGCGATCATATTTAAGCGGACACCGTTCACGCGCCAATCAACAAGGAGTGTTGGGGCCATGCTGTCATTGCGCAAGGGCCGGTATATCACCCGGCTGGCCGAAACCCCGGCAGATGTTCTTGCTGCGCAGGAATTGCGCACCCTGACCTTTCGCGGTCCGGGCTCGGCGCTGGATCGCGATCCGTTTGACGAGATCTGCAAGCATATGCTGGTCGAGGATGCCCGCAGCGGCGAGCTGGTCTGCTGTTTTCGCCTGCTGCCGCTAAGCGGTGGCGCCGAGATCGGTCAAAGCTACTCGGCGCAATATTACGAATTGTCGGGCCTTGCCGATTTCACCGGCCCGATGGTTGAAATGGGCCGGTTCTGCATCCATCCCGATCACCGCGACCCCGATATTCTGCGGGTCGCCTGGGGCGCGATGACCCAATATGTCGATGAAACCGGGGTCGAGATGCTGTTTGGCTGCTCGTCCTTCAAGGGCACCGAGGCCGATGCCTATATGGATGCCTTCGCCCTGCTCAAGGAACGCCACCTGGCGCCCAAGCGGTTCCTGCCGCGGATCAAGGCGCCGAACGTGTTCAAATTCGCCCAAAAGCTGCGCCAGCGCAAACCCGACGCCAAGCGCGCCATGCTGGGCATGCCGCCCTTGCTGCGCACCTATCTGATGATGGGCGGCTGGGTCAGCGATCACGCCGTGGTCGACCGCGACCTGAACACGCTGCATGTCTTCACGGGGCTGGAAATCAAGGCCATCCCACCGGCGCGCAAACGCCTGCTGCGGGGCGTGGCCGGCTGACACCCGTTGACCCGGCCCGCGCCGCGCGATAGCTGGCGCCTATGGCACGCGCACCTCTTTTGCAACTGAACGGCATTTCCCTCACTTTCGGGGGCGAGCCGGTATTTGATGGCCTCGATCTGGTGGTTCAGCAGGGCGACCGGGTGGCGCTGGTGGGGCGCAACGGCTCGGGCAAATCGACCCTGATGAAGGTCATGGCGGGCCTCGTCGAACCCGACCGGGGCGAACGCATCGTGCCCGCCGGCGTGCGCGTGGGCTATATGGATCAACACCCCGATCTGACCGGCTTTGCCACGCTGGGCGATTTCGCCGCCCATGCGCTGGACCCGTCAGAGGCCTACCGCGTCGAAATGGTGGCCGAGGGGCTGAAATTCCGGCCTGAGACCCCGGTGAATACCGCCAGCGGGGGCGAACGCCGCCGCGCCGCGCTGGCGAAACTGTTGGCCGAGGCGCCCGAGCTTATGCTGCTGGACGAGCCCACCAACCATCTCGACATCCAGGCCATCGGCTGGCTCGAAGAACAGCTCAGCACAACCCGCACCGCCTTTGTGCTGATCAGCCACGACCGCGCCTTTCTGCGCGCGCTGACCCGCGCCACGCTGTGGATCGACCGGGGCGTCGTGCGCCGCCAGGAACGCGGGTTCGATGCGTTCGAGGAATGGCGCGACAAGCTTTGGGAAGAAGAGGACGAGGCGCGCCACAAGCTGAACCGCAAGATCAAGGCCGAGGCCCGCTGGGCCGTCGAAGGCATCAGCGCCCGCCGCAAGCGCAACCAGGGCCGCGTGCGCGCCCTGCAAGGCCTGCGCGAACAACGCGCCAACATGATCCGCCGCCAGGGCGCCGCCGAGATGGTGCTGGAGGGCGGCCAGAAGTCGGGCAAGAAGGTGTTCGAGGCGCGCGGTATTTCGAAAACATTCGACGACAAGGTGATCCTCAAACCCTTTGACCTGCGCGTCATGCGCGGCGACCGGGTGGCTTTTGTTGGCCCCAACGGCGTGGGCAAGACCACGCTGCTCAAGATGCTGACCGGTGAGGTCGCGCCCGATACCGGCACGGTCGATCTGGGCACCAACCTCGAGATGGCCGTCTTTGATCAGAACCGCAGCCAGCTCGACCCCGAGCTCAGCCTTTGGGAAAGCCTGACCGGCGACCCCGAGATGCGCGTGTCGGGCAAGGCCGATCAGGTGCTGGTGCGCGGTCAGCCGCGCCACGTGGTCGGTTACCTCAAGGATTTCCTGTTCGACGAACGCCAGGCCCGCGCGCCGGTTCGGTCACTGTCGGGCGGTGAAAAGGCGCGCCTGCTGCTGGCCAAGATCATGGCCCGCGAAAGCAATGTTCTGGTGCTGGACGAGCCGACCAACGATCTGGATGTCGAAACGCTGGACCTGTTGCAGGAACTCTTGGGCGATTACGACGGCACCGTGCTGCTGGTCAGCCACGACCGCGATTTCCTGGACCGCGTCGCCAGCACCACCATCGCGATGGAGGGCGACGGCCGTGCCACCGTCTATGCCGGCGGCTGGAGCGACTATCAGGATCAGCGCCAGCCCGCCCCCGACGACAAGCCCGCGGCCCCCAAGACGGCGCCCAAACCTGTCGCCGAGGCCGCGCCCAAGGCCCCGGTCGAGGGGCTGACCTATACCGAAAAGCACCGCCTGGAAAAGCTGCCCGCGATCATCGAGCGGCTTGAGGCCGAGATCGCCAAGCTGGAAGAGTTCCTGTCCGACCCCGATCTTTTTGCCAAAGAGCCGGTCAAATTCAAGAAGGCCAGCGAAGGCTTGGTCGAGCGCCAGAATAAACTGGCCGAGGCCGAGGAAGAGTGGCTGCTGCTGGAAGACAAGGCCAGCGCCTGATCACCAGCGCCCCGAGGCCCCGCCGCCCGACGACCGCCCTCCGCCCGACGACGACGATGTGCTGATCCGCCCGATGTCGAACGGGGTCTCATCGCGGTAATCGCAGCGGTCACAGGTGGTGATCCGCAGTCCGCGACCCTTGGCTGCCGTGGTGGCCTTGCTGAGGATATCGCGATGACGATGCAGCCCGCGTTGCCCGCAATTGGGGCAGGGGCGCAGCCGCACCGACCAGTCCCCGATCCGCCGCCGCAAACCGATCAGCAAGACGCCCCCGATCGCCAGAAACGGAAACAGTTCGGACAGCCGATCGCCCCAGCTGGGCGCAGGTGGCGCAGCCTGCGCGGCAAATGGCCGAACGATATCGCGGATCAGCGCGCGGGTGCCGGCCTCGATTCCATCGGCATATTGGTCATCACGAAAATAGGGCAGCACGTTCGAGTTGATCACCTCTTGCGCCACCGGGTTCCAGCCGCTGTCATAGCCTTCGCCCAGCTCGATCCGCATCTCGCGGTCGCTGCGCGCCACATAAAGCAAAATGCCGTCGTTGCGGGTTGCGTCGCCAATGCCCCAGTCGTTGAACAGGTCGGTGACAAAGGCCTCCATGCTGGGGGCCGGCGCATAGGTGTCGCGGGTCTCGATCGTGACGATCAGCACCTCGATGTCGGTTTCGGCGCGTAGGTCGCGCAGTGTGGCGTCCAGCCGCGCCTCGGCCTCGGGCGGCAAAAGATCGGCCAGATCGGACAGGTGCGTTTCAACGGGCCGCGCCGGATAGCCGCCTTGCTGGGCAAGGGCGGGCGTGGCCAACAGCAGGGCCAAGGCGGCAAGACGGGGCAGGGTGCGCAGAGTCGGTATCATGGCGCGATGCAACGCGCCTGCGCGTCTGGGGGCAAGGGGAAAATGCGCCAGCCCCACCCCGTTCACAGTTGCGAGAGACCGGTCCCAGGCGTCGAAACCGGCGGCTTCCCGCCAGTGACGCTGCGGTAAAAACCCTTTAATCGGCAGCATTTAGCCGGGTTTTCGCTCTCGTTTTCGTGAGGCCTTGCCGATTGCCCCGCCCGACCTTTCATACCCCGTGACCGCCAAACGACCCGAGCAGACGGCGGCCGTGAAACAGTAAAAGCTATGGAGCTTGAACAATGAAAAAGATGATCACCCTTGCCGCGATGACCCTTGTGGCCGCGGGCCCCGCCCTGGCCGGAAACATTGCCCCCGTGTTGGACGAACCCGTCGTCGCTGCCCCCGCACCGGTCTATGCCGAAGGCCATGACTGGACCGGCGGCTACGTCGGTGGCCAGCTGGGCTTTGCCGCGCCCGAGGCCGATGGCGGCCTTGATGGCGACGGGGTCATCGGCGGTGTACACGCCGGTTACAACTATGATTTCGGCGATTACGTGCTGGGGGGCGAGCTGTCCTATGACGCCGCCAGCATCGACATGAACGGCGGCGAGCTGACCGACGCCATCCGCCTGAAAGCCAAGGCCGGCTATGACCTGGGCAAAACGCTGGTCTACGGCACCGCCGGCGCCGCGCGCCTGCAGGCCGATCTGGGCGGCGGCTCGGACTGGGATACCGGCTATTTCGTCGGTGCCGGGGTCGAGCACATGCTGACCACCAATGTCTCGGTCGGCGGCGAAGTTCTGTACGACAAGGTCAGCAATTTCGCGGGATCGGGCGCAGACCTCAGCGGCCCGTCGGTGGCAGCGCGCGCCTCGTTCCACTTCTGACGCACCACCACTCGCGAAAGGGCGGGCCGGGCGAAACCCCGGCCCGTTCGCCTTTGCGCTTGGCAGCGCGCGCGGGGGCTGCTATTTCGGCGTCATGACCACTTGCACCATCATTATCTGCTGCATTATCCGCTGACATCGTCAGGCGGGCCGGTCTTTTCAGTCAGATGTGAAGTTGCCAAAGCCCGCCGCGAAGGCGCGCGAAGGATACGTTATGACCGAGATCAGGCTGCACAACACCCGGACCCGCAAGAAAGAGGTCTTTGCCCCCATCGACCCCGACAATGTGCGCATGTATGTCTGCGGCCCCACGGTCTATGACCGCGCCCATCTGGGCAACGCGCGGCCGGTGGTGGTGTTCGATGTGCTCTATCGCCTGCTGCGCCACGTCTATGGCGAAAACCACGTCACCTATGTGCGCAACTTCACCGACGTCGATGACAAGATCAACGCGCGCGCCTTGGAAAATGTCGGCGCGGGCGGTGATGTGAATGCCGAGATCAAACGCATCACCGAGATGACCACCCAGTGGTTCCTGGATGACATGCACGCGTTGGGGGCGCTTGACCCCAACCAGATGCCCCGCGCCACCGCCTATATCCCGCAGATGATCGAGATGATCGACAAGCTGGTCAACGACGGCTTTGCTTATGCCAAGGACGGTCATGTGCTGTTTCGGGTGCGCGAATACGCCGACTATGGCGCGCTGTCGGGCCGGTCAGTCGATGACATGATCGCCGGCGCCCGCGTCGAGGTCGCGCCCTATAAAGAAGATCCGATGGATTTCGTGCTGTGGAAGCCCTCGAGCGACGACCTGCCGGGCTGGGACAGCCCCTGGGGCCGCGGGCGGCCCGGCTGGCATATCGAATGCTCGGCCATGTCCTATGCGCTGTTGGGCGCGTCTTTTGATATTCACGGCGGCGGCAACGACCTGATGTTCCCGCACCACGAGAACGAGATCGCCCAAAGCTGCTGCGCGCACCCCGAGGGCGGCTTTGCGAATGTCTGGCTGCACAACGAGATGTTGCAGGTCGAAGGCAAGAAAATGTCCAAGTCGCTGGGCAATTTCTTTACCGTTCACGACCTTCTGGAACAGGGCATCCCGGGCGAGGTGATCCGGTTCGTGTTCCTGTCGACCCATTACCGCAAGCCGATGGATTGGACCGAGAAAAAGCGGGAAGAGGCGGAGAAGACTCTTAGGAAGATCGTCGAGTTTTTGGGCCGAGATCGCCAAACAAAACCTTGGTCCCTGCCTCTCGCCAGCCCCCCGAAAGAGTTCGTAGAGGCGCTTGCCAACGATCTGAATACCTCTCTCGCCCTTACTCTTATCAACAAATACCTGAAGAACGAGCAGGAGCCAGAGCTCGTGGCTGCGCTCGAGTTCTTGGGATTTTATCCCGGAAACCTGGTCGATACGTTCAACCAGTTCGAGTTAATAGCGTCTGATAACGGCGCGGCCTCAGGCTATCAAATGTCATATCTGGGGGTGACCCATGATGTGGCAGACACTTTGATTTTGCTAGGAAATAGACTCTTTGAAGTTCGGCGGCAGGCCATGGAAACAAAGGATTTTTCGGGGGTTGATGCCCTAAAGTCTGCGTTGCTAGAGGCGGGTGTCGAAGTTCGCATGAGCAAGGATCGCGTGGACCTTCACCCGGCTGCTGGTTTCGATCCCGCAAAACTGGAGGCGCTGAAATGACCTCCATGTCAGTTTCGCACCCAACGCAGGGCCGCGACCGACCCGAGGGGGGGCGCCATCGCGCTGCCCCTGGGGGGCGGGTCGGCGCGGCCCGGGCCGCAAGCGCCCCGGGCGGGGTTCACTTTGATGGACAAGACAAATGACCAAAGAAAAGCTCTATCTCTACGACACCACGCTGCGTGACGGGCAACAGACGCAGGGCGTGCAGTTCTCGACCGAGGAAAAGACCACCATCGCCAAGACGCTGGATGCGCTTGGTGTCGATTACATCGAGGGCGGCTGGCCTGGTGCCAACCCCACCGACAGCGCCTTTTTCGATGCCGCGCCCAAGACCCGCGCCACCATGACCGCCTTTGGCATGACCAAACGCGCCGGGCGCTCGGCCGCGAATGACGATGTGCTTGCGGGCGTTCTGAACGCCAACACGCCCGCCGTCTGTCTGGTCGGCAAAAGCCATGATTTCCACGTGACCACCGCGCTGGGGATCACGCTGGACGAGAACATCGAGAACATCCGCGCCTCGATCGCCCATATCAAGGCGCAGGGCCGCGAGGCGCTGTTTGACGCCGAGCATTTCTTTGACGGCCACAAGGCCAACCCCGATTACGCCGTCGCCTGCTGCAAGGCCGCCTATGACGCCGGTGCGCGCTGGGTGGTGCTGTGCGACACCAACGGCGGCACCCTGCCCGAAGAGGTGCGCGCCATCACCACCGACGTGATCGCGGCGGGCATTCCGGGCGATCACCTTGGCATTCACACCCATGACGACACCGGCAACGCTGTGGCCAGCTCTCTGGCCGCGATTGATGCGGGCGTGCGCCAGGTGCAGGGCACGCTGAACGGGCTGGGCGAACGCTGCGGCAATGCCAACCTGACGACGCTGATCCCGACCTTGATGCTGAAAGAACCCTATGCCAGCCGGTTCGAGATCGGCGTCACCGACGAGGCGCTGTCGGGGCTTGTCCATGCCTCGCGCCAGCTGGATGACATCCTGAACCGCGTGCCGGTCAAGGCCGCGCCCTATGTCGGCGCCTCGGCTTTCGCGCACAAGGCGGGGCTGCATGCCAGCGCGATCCTCAAGGACCCCTCAACCTATGAGCATGTCGAGCCCTCGCTGGTCGGCAATGCGCGCATTATTCCGATGTCGAACCAGGCTGGCCAGTCGAACCTGCGCAAGCGCCTGTCCGATGCCGGGCTAAGTGTCGAGGCCGGCGCGCCGGAACTGTCGCGCATCCTTGACGAGATCAAGGAACGTGAATCGCAGGGCTATTCCTACGACACCGCACAGGCCAGTTTCGAACTGATCGCCCGCCGCGCCCTGGGCCAGTGCCCCGAATTCTTCGAGGTCGAACGCTACCGCGTCATCACCGAGCGCCGCCGCAACGCGATGGGCAAGATCGTCGTCGCCTCCGAGGCCGTCGTGACCGTCAGCATGGCCGACGGGCAGACCACCAGCTTTTTCCAGAATGACAGCCCCACGGATGAGCATGACAGCGGCCCGGTCAACGCGCTGTTCAAGGCGCTGGCCAGCGACCTGGGCAAGTATCAGGCGCTGATCGACGACATGCATCTGGTCGACTTTAAGGTGCGGATCACCAGCGGCGGCACCGAGGCCGTGACCCGCGTCATCATCGACAGCGAAGACAGCAAGGGCAACCGCTGGGCCACCGTCGGCGTCAGCGCGAATATCGTCGATGCCTCGTTCGAGGCGCTGGTCGATGCGATCAACTGGAAACTGATCCAGGACGGGGCGCGCGCATGACGCTTGACGCCTGCGCCGGGCTGGTCGAGCGCGGCGATCCCGACCGGTTCGCCGCCGCGATGGCCGCGCCACCCGCCGCGCGGGCCGTGTTGTTTCCGCTTTATGCCTTCAACATCGAAGTCGCCCGCGCGCCCTGGGTCGCGTCCGAGCCGATGATCGCCGAGATGCGCCTGCAATGGTGGCGCGACGCGCTGGAGGAGATCGCCAGCGGCGGCCCCGTGCGCCGGCACGAGGTCGTCACGCCGCTGGATGACGTTCTGGATGCCGAAGGCGCGCGGCTGCTGGATGGGCTGGCCGCCGCGCGGCGCTGGGAATGCTATCGCGACCCGTTCGAGGATGAGGCCGATTTCGACCGCTATATCGACGCCACATCGGGCCATCTGGTCTGGACAGCGGCGCGCCTGTTGGGCGCGCGCGACGAGGCGCCGCTGCGCGACTATGCCTATGCGGCGGGCGTCGCCAACTGGCTGCGCGCCATCCCCGAGCTGGAATCGCGCGGCCGCATCCCCTTGCTGGATGGCCGGCCCGAAGGTGTCGCGGCGCTGGCGCGCAGGGCGCTGGAGCGGCTGGCGCAGGGCCGCAAGGGACGGGGCAGGGTGCCCGCATCGGCGCGCGCCGCTCTGTTGGCCGGGTGGCAGGCCGAGGCGTTGTTGAAGCAAGCCGTGCGCGACCCCGCCGCCGTGGCCGAGGGGCGTTTGATGCAAACCGAATTCGGCAAGCGCGGCGGGCTGTTGTGGGCCGCGATGACGGGGCGGGTCTAGGCGTCCTTGGGGCGCAGCGCCAGCCAGATCAGTGCGCCGCCCGCCAGCATCAGGAACGGAGCCATCGCCAGGTTGACCGAGGTCCAGCCCTGCTGAACCGTGCCGCCAGAACAGTTCATCAACCCGCCCGAGGCCAGCGAGGCGATCGTCACCCCGCCAAACACGATCAGGTCGTTCATGCCCTGCACACGGCCGCGTTCCTCGGGCGCATGGGCGCCGGCCAGCATCGCGGTGGCGCCGATAAAGCCAAAGTTCCAGCCCAGCCCCAGCAGCACCAGCGCGACAAAGAACTGCTCCAGCGCAACGCCGCTCAGCGCGACGGCGCCCGCGCCGGCCAGGATGATCAGGCCCAGCGCCACGATCTTTTCCACGCCGAAGCGCGCAATCAGATGGCCCGTAAAGAAGGATGGAACGAACATGGCCAGCACATGCGCGGTGACCACATCGGCGGCGTCAGATTGTTCGAACCCGCAGCCCACCACCGCCAGCGGCGTCGAGGTCATCACCAGGTTCATCAGCGCATACGACACCAGCGCGCAGATGATCGCCACCGCCACGCGCGGGGTGCGCAGCAGCTCGATCCGCGAACGGCCCTTGGGCGCGTCATGCGCGGGCACGGGCGGTTTGGGAATGTCGAGAAACAGGAACAGCACCGACCCGATGATGTTGATCATCATCACCGCCAGATAGGTGCCCATGAACGGCACGACATAGGCGTCGGTCGTCACCTTGACCAGTTGCGGCCCGATAATGGCCGAGGCCAGCCCGCCGGCCATGACATAGGAAATCGCCTTGGGGCGGAAATCGTCGCTGGCGGTATCGGCGGCGGCAAAGCGGTAGAACCCCTGCGCCGACATGTAGACCCCGGTGAACAGCGAGCCCAAGAGGAAGATCTCGAACGAGTTCTGCATCAGCCCGTAGGCCCCCGTTGCCGCGCCCAGCGCGCCGCCGGTCGTGCCGACAAAGAACCCTGCGCGGCGGCCGTATTTCTGCATCAAGGCCGAGATTGGCGTGGCGGTCAGCATCGACCCCAGCACGATCATCGAAATCGGCAGCGTCGCCCAGCAGACATTGCTGGCCAGCGACTGTCCCGCCAGCCCGCCGATGGTAAAGATCATCGGCATCTGCGCGCCCAGGAACGCCTGGGCCATCACAAGGAACATCACGTTGCGCTTTGCGCGCGCGTCCGTGGTTGCGGGGGTGTCCGAAATCGTGCTCATTCCCACGCCTTACTGCGGCGGGGGGCTGTTGGAAAGACGGCAAATATGCACAAGATGCGATATATTGTCGTGACGTCGCGCACAGTGCGCCCCAATCAAAGGCCCGAAATGATCGGTCGCATCATCGAAACACCCGCCTGCCTGGCCGAAGGCGCCGCGCATCTGGTCGCGGTCGAGCCTCGGTTCGAACAGGCCCTGGCGCTGACCGGGCCGCTGCCGCTGCGGCGGCGCAAGGACGGGTTTGCCGCGCTCTTGGATGCCATCGTCAGCCAGCAGGTCTCGGTCGCGGCGGGCAACGCGATCTGGGGGCGGTTGCGCGACGCCGGGCTGACCGGGCCGCGCAAGGTGATGTGGGCCACCGACGACGATCTGCGCGCCTGCGGGCTGAGCCGGCAAAAGATCCGCTATGCCAAGGCGCTGGCCGGGGCGCGTATCGACTATAAGGCGCTGCGCGGCCTGCCCGATGAAGAGGTCGTGGCGATCCTGACCGAGGTGCCCGGCATCGGCCGCTGGAGGGCCGAGATCTATGCCATGTTCAGCCTGGGCAGAGCAGATGTCTTTGCGCCCGCCGATCTGGCCTTGCAGGAATCGGCGCGGGTGCTGTTCGATCTGCCCGACCGTCCCAGCGAGAAAACCCTGCGCGCCATGGCCGAACCCTGGTCACCATGGAGAGGCGTTGCAGCGCGCGCGCTTTGGGCCTACTACCATGTCGCCAAGGAACGGGAAGGGATCAGATGACCAGGGAATTGAAATTCGGCCGTCGCGGGCCTGAACAGGGCCAGGCCACGTCGCTGGTGGTATTTCTGCATGGCTATGGCGCCGACGGGGCCGACCTGCTGGGTCTGGCCGATCCGCTGAGCCCGCATATGTCCGGCACCGCATTTGTCGCCCCAGACGCGCCCGATCGCTGCGCGGGCTCGCCCTTTGGCTATCAGTGGTTTCCGATCCCGTGGATCGACGGCTCGACCGATGAACAGCGCGACGAGGGCATGGACGAGGCGGTCGAGGATCTGCACGTCTTTCTCGACAAGCTGATGGCCGACGAGGGGCTGAGCGCCGACCGCGTGATCCTGTTCGGCTTTTCGCAAGGCACGATGATGAGCCTGCACATCGCCCCCCGCCGCACCGAACCCTTTGCGGGCGTGGTGGGCTTTTCGGGCCGGCTGCTGCACCCCGACATGCTGGCCGATGACACGATCAGCCGCCCGCCGGTGCTGCTTGTGCATGGCGATATGGACGACGTGGTGCCGGTGCAATCTCTGCCCGAGGCGGGCGAGGCGCTGTCAGAGGCCGGGTTCGAGGTCTATGCCCATATCATGAAGGGCACGCCCCACGGCATCGCCCCCGACGGGCTGAGCGTGGCGCTGACCTTCATGCGCAACCGGCTGGGCATGGACTAGGGTCAATCGCCCGTTCCGTCATATCTCTGTGATCCTGATCCGTTACGCCTGATCCTGCGCGGTCACTGGCATATCTAGGGCTTGCCAGCCGTAAACCGCGAGATATAGTTGAATCGTGCTGGGGCGGGGTGCTCTCGCCTTGGTGCCGAGGATGGGCAGACAGGGCAGAGGCGGAGTCTCTAACATGGACGGCGATTTCAGAACCACATTCGTCAGGGAACCGGGCGCGTTGAAACACCACCCCGCGCTGGTGCTGAATGCGGATTACCGGCCACTTTCATATTACCCATTGTCGCTTTGGCCGTGGCAAGAGGCGGTCAAGGCGGTGTTTCTCGACAGGGTCGATATCGTTGCCGAATACGACCAGGTCGTGCGCAGCCCCACCACCGAGATACGCATACCCTCGGTCGTCGTTCTGAAAGATTATGTGAAACCTCAAAAGCGCGTGGCCTTCACGCGCTTTAATCTTTTCTTGAGGGACGAATTTTCCTGCCAGTATTGCGGCGGGCGGGGTGATCTGACCTTTGACCACGTGGTGCCGCGCGCCCGTGGCGGCATCACCAGCTGGGAAAACGTCGTGGCGGCCTGTTCGCCCTGTAACCTGCGCAAGGGCTCGAAAAGCCTGCGCCAGGCCGGGCTGAGCCTGCGCAAGGCTCCGCGCCAGCCCGGCGCCGAAGAACTGCGCAACATGGGCCGCAAGTTTCCACCCAACTATCTGCACGAAAGCTGGCTGGATTTCCTCTATTGGGATGCCGAGCTGGACGCCTAAGCCCCAGATAAGCCTCGCATTCGCTGCACAGGCTGATAGAGTCCCGCCGGGGTAGGCGCATTGAAGGCAGTCGGTAGAGGCAGATGGTATTTCGCGTAATTCCCGTCGATCCGTTCGACCTGGTCATCTTTGGTGGCACGGGCGATCTGGCGCAGCGCAAGATCTATCCCGCGCTCTACCGCCGTTATCACAGCGGCCAGATGCCCGAAGACGCGCGGATCATCGGTGCCGCGCGATCCGAGATCGGCACAGCCGAGTTTCACCAGATGCTGCGCGACTCGATCGCCACCTATATCGAGGAAGAGACCCGCGATGCCGACGCGATCGAGGGCTTTCTCAACCATTGCTCTTATCTGAGGCTGGATGCGCGCGGCGAGGATGGCTGGCGCGAACTGGCCGAGGCCGTGCGCCCCGGCGTGGTGCGCGCCTTTTACCTGTCGGTCGGGCCGCGCCTGTTTGGCGAGCTGGCCGAGCGGCTGAACATCTGGGAGATCGCCGATGCCGACAGCCGCATCGTGGTCGAAAAACCCTTTGGCCATGACCTGGAAACCGCCCGCGCCCTGAACGCCACTCTGGCCCAGCATTTCCACGAACATCAGATCTATCGGATCGACCATTACCTGGGCAAGGAAACGGTGCAGAACCTGATGGCGGTGCGCTTTGCCAACATGCTGTTCGAGCCGCTGTGGAACGCCCGCAATGTCGATCACATCCAGATCACCGTGGCCGAAACCGTGGGTGTCGGTGGCCGGGCCGAATATTACGACCGCGCCGGCGCGATGCGCGACATGGTGCAGAACCACATGATGCAGCTGTTGTGCCTGATCGCTATGGAGCCGCCCTATGCGTTCGAGCCCGATGCGGTGCGCGACGAAAAGCTGAAGGTCATCCGCGCCCTTGACCCGGTGCTGCCCGAGGACATCGTGCGCGGCCAGTACGAGGCCGAGGACGGGCAGGGGTCTTATGTGGACGACGTGGAAAACCCCGAGAGCCGCACCGAAAGCTTTGTCGCGCTCAAGGTCAGCGTGTCGAACTGGCGCTGGAAGGGCGCGCCCTTCTACTTGCGCACCGGCAAGCGGATGCGCGAACGCACCTCGGAAATCGCCGTGGTGTTCAAGGATCCGCCGCATTCCATCTTTGGCGAGGAGAACGCCCAGAAACCAAACGTTCTGGTCATTCGCCTGCAACCCAACGAAGGCATCAACCTGCGCGTTACCATCAAGGAACCCGGCCCCGGCGGCATGCGTTTGGTCGAGGTGCCGCTGGACATGTCCTTCAAAGAGGCGCTCGGCCCCGACGCGGGCGAAATCCCCGATGCCTATGAACGGCTGATCATGGACGTGATCCGCGGCAACCAGACCCTGTTCATGCGCGGCGACGAGGTCGAGGCCGCCTGGGCCTGGATCGACCCGATCATCGCCCGATGGGACAACGTGCGCGACCGCCCGCGCCCCTATCAACCGGGCGGGTCGGGCCCCGAAGACGCGCTGATGCTGATGCATCGCGACGGGCGCCGCTGGCGCGAGGTAAAGGCATGAAACTGATCGAATATACCGACCGCGAGGCCATGATGATGGACCTTGCCAATGTTCTGGCCGGCGAGCTGGCCAATGCGCTGCGCCTGTCGCCGCGCGCCAGCATCGCTGTACCCGGCGGCACGACGCCGGGGCCGGTCTTTGAGGTTTTGTCGGGGCTGACACTGGATTGGGACCGCGTCGATGTGATGCTGACTGACGAACGCTGGGTGCCCGAGACCTCGGGCCGCTCGAACACCGCGCTGCTGCGGCGCACCCTGCTGCGCGACCGGGCGGCGGCGGCGAACCTGATTCCGCTGTATGCCGATGATCAAACCCCCGAAGACGCGCTGCCCGCCCTGACGGCCGGGGTCGATGCGGCGCTGCCCTTGTCGGTGCTGCTGCTGGGCATGGGAGAGGACATGCATACCGCGTCGCTGTTTCCGGGCGCCGATCTGTTGCATGACGCGCTGTCGGACCAGGCGCCCGCGCTGCTGCCGATGCGTGCCGCCGAGGCGCAGGAGCCGCGCATGACCCTGACCGCGCCGGTGCTGCGCGGCGCGCTTAGCTGCCATGTGGTGATCACCGGCGCCACGAAACGGGCCGCGCTTGACCGGGCCATGTCGCTGGAAAACCCGCTTCAGGCGCCGATCTGCGCCGTGCTGAAAGACGCAACCGTGCATTGGGCGCTGTGATGACGATCTGGGATGAATTGACCGCCAAGGCGCATCAGGTTCGCGATCGGGCGATCGTCGATCTCTTTGACGAGTCCGATCGGGCGCGGGCCTTTTCGGTGCGGCTGGGCAAGATGCTGTTCGACTATTCCAAGACGAATATCGACGCGCAAACCCTTGATCTGTTGGTGAAACTGGCCCGTGAGCGCGATGTCGAAGCCCGCCGCGACCAGATGTTCACCGGCGCCCGCATCAACCGGACCGAGGATCGCGCCGTGCTGCATACCGCGCTGCGCCGGTCCTCCGGGTCGGTGATGGTCGATGGGCAGGACGTGATGCCGGGGGTCTGGGACACGCTTGACCGGATGCAGAATTTCGCCAAGGCCGTGCGCAGCGGCCGGTTTCAGGGCGCGGGCGGGCCAATCACCGATGTGGTGAATATCGGTATCGGCGGGTCCGACCTTGGCCCGGTGATGGCCAGTCGGGCGCTGGCCTCTTATGCCGACGGGCCGCGGCTGCATTTCGTCTCGAACGTGGATGGCGCCCATATCGCGCAGGTGATGGGCGGGCTGGACCTGACCCGCACGCTGGTGATCGTGGCCTCCAAGACCTTTACCACCATCGAGACCATGACCAATGCCGAAACGGCAAGCGCCATGATGGCCACCGCCGTTGACGACCCCGCCACGCAATTCGCCGCCGTGTCCAGCGCGCTGGACAAGACCGCCGCCTTTGGCATCGCGCCCGAGCGCGTCTTTGGCTTTGCCGACTGGGTCGGCGGGCGTTATTCGATGTGGGGGCCGGTGGGGCTTAGCCTGATGATCGGGATCGGCCCCGCGCATTTCCGCGACATGCTGGCCGGCGCCGAAGAGATGGACCGCCATTTCCGCGATGCGCCGCTGGCCGAGAACATGCCGGTGCTGCTGGCGCTGGTGGGGCTGTGGCATCACCAGGCCTGCGGCTATCCCACGCGTGCGGTTTTACCCTATGATCAACAGCTTGACCGGCTGCCCGCCTATTTGCAGCAGCTGGAAATGGAGAGTAACGGCAAGCGCGTCGCGATGGATGGCACCACGCTTGATATCGCCTCGGGGCCTATCGTCTGGGGCGAGCCGGGCACCAATGGCCAGCACGCCTTTTACCAGCTGATCCATCAGGGCACCGGGGTCGTGCCCTGTGAATTCATGGTTGCCGCCGAAGGCAACGAGCTGGGCCGCTCGAAACACCACCTGCTGCTGCTGGCCAATTGCCTGGCGCAATCGCGCGCCCTGATGCTGGGCCGGTCGCTGGACGAGGCCCGCGCGCTGATGGCCAAGGCCGGTTACACGGGCGAGGAACTAGAGCGTCAGGCCCGCCACCGCGTCTTTCCGGGCAATCGCCCGTCAACCACGCTGATCTATCCGCGTCTGACCCCCGCGATGCTGGGCCGGATCGTCGCACTTTATGAACACCGCGTCTTTGTCGAAGGGGTGATCCTGGGGATCAATTCGTTCGATCAATGGGGGGTGGAACTGGGCAAGGAACTGGCGAAATCGCTTGAACCCGTGATCCTGGGCCAGTCCGATGCCGACACCGATGCCTCGACCCGCGCGCTGATCGATTTCGTACAGGTGCATTACGGTGCCGATACCGGCGGTCTTGGCGATGATCGGGATGAGCTGGAGCGGGTGAAGGGAATCGAACCCTCGTCTTAAGCTTGGGAAGCTCCTGCTCTACCATTGAGCTACACCCGCCTGCGGGAAGAACTGCTACGCCACTGCCGGGGCGCCGTCAAGCTAGGAACACGAGACCGGAACGCCTAGCCCTTGCGCCGCCTGCGCCGGGCGCGATCCTCGCCGCCGGCGTTGAACGACAGCTCGGGCAGGGTGACGACCTTGCGCAGCTCGGGGAAGGGATCGCTGGCATGGGGCAGGGCGTTGGCGGCGACGAAATGTTCTTGAAAGCGCGGCTCGATCGCGGTCTCGACCTTGACGATCTTGCGCACGACCTCTTCGATCTCGGCGCGTGCGGCCACGTTGCACAGCGCGATCCGCGCGCCGGTGCCCGCGGCATTGCCGGCGCTGGTCACGCGATCCAGCGGCACATCGGGGATCATGCCCAGAACCATCGCGTGCTTCGGGCTGATATGGGCGCCGAATGCCCCGGCCAGCACAACGCGATCCACCTTGTCGACGCCCATCTCGTCCATCAACAGCCGCGCGCCCGCATAAAGCGCCGATTTCGCCAGCTGGATCGCGCGGATATCGCCCTGGGTGACGGTGATGACCGGGCCTCCATCCGCGCTGCCATCATGGATCAGATAGGCATGGGTGCGACCCTCGGGGCGCGATCGCGCGGTGCCGGTCTGTTCAGCGCTGCCGATCAGGCCCGAGCCATCCAGAATCCCCGCCATGCGCATTTCGGCCACGGCCTCGATGATGCCCGAGCCGCAAATGCCGGTGATGCCGGTGGCGGCGGTTTGCAGCGCGAAATCAGGGTCATCCGACCACAGGTCGCACCCGATGACCTTGAAGCGCGGCTCTTTGGTGGCGGGGTCGATCTCGACCCGCTCGATCGCGCCGGGTGCGGCGCGCTGGCCGCTGGAAATCTGAGCGCCCTCGAACGCCGGGCCGGTGGGCGACGAACAGGCCAGCACGCGGGTCTTGTTGCCCAAGAGGATCTCGGCATTGGTGCCGACATCGACGACCAGCATCAGATCGTCCGATTTATGCGGCTCTTCCGACAGGGCCACGGCGGCGGCATCGGCACCCACATGGCCCGCGATACAGGGCAGCACATAGGCGCGCGCCTGCGGGTTCATCGCGGTCAGATCAAGATCGGCGGCCGGCAGCGACAGCGACCCCGACGTGGCCAGCGCAAAGGGTGCCTGGCCCAGCTCGACCGGGTCAATGCCCAGCGCCAGGTGGTGCATCACCGGGTTGCAGACCAGCGTCAGCTCGACAATGGCGCGCGGGTCGATGCCGGCCTCGGTCGCGATGGATTGCGCCAGCGCGTTCAGCGCCACGCGCACGGCCTCGGTCATCTCGGCCGCACCGCCCGGATTCATCATCGCGTAGGACACGCGGCTCATCAGGTCTTCGCCAAAGCGGATCTGCGGGTTCATCAGCCCCGACGACGCCACGACGACCCCGCTGGTCAGGTCGCACAGATGCCCGGCGATGGTGGTAGAGCCCAGGTCGATGGCAAGGCCGTAAAGCCCGCCCTCGTGAAAGCCGGGCCAGAGGTCGATCAGGCGCGCGCCGCCGCTATGGTCGCGATGCACGGCCAGCGTGACCTGCCACTTGCCCGCACGCAAGGCCGGTTGCAGCCGCGCCAGAAGGGCCGGATCGGCGCCAAGATCGGTGATGCCCCATTGATCGGCCAGCGCCGCGCGCAGACGTTCCAGATCGCCGGTCGGCGTGTGCATGTCGGGCTCGGACACCTCGACCAGATACAGATGCGTGGCCGGGTCCATGATGATGGCGCGGGCGGTGGCGGCCTTGCGCACGACCTGCTTGTGCACCTGGCTTTCGGGCGGCACGTCGATGACCAGATCGCCCTGAACCGTGGCCTGACAGCCCAGCCGCCGGCCTGCTTTCAGCCCGCGAATACGATCATAGCGTTCCTCTACCGCGTTGATCTCGCTGACCGCGTCGCGGGCGACGGTGACGCCATGTTTGGGAAACTCGCCGAAGGACGGGGAGATCTGGCATTTCGAGCAGATACCGCGCCCGCCGCAGACGGAATCGAGATCGACCCCCAACTGGCGCGCCGCCGTCAGAACGGGCGTGCCCAGCGCAAAGCGCCCGCGCTTGCCTGACGGGGTGAAAATGACCAGCGCGTCCTTGGCCGACATGGGGTTATTCCTTTGCTAGCCGGGTCGCGCCGCGGGGGCGGCGTTAGCGACCCCGGCGCGAAAACTCGCCGCGCAGCGTGTCGGGCGCGCTGCCCAGCCAGCCGGCGATCACATTGCTGACATGGGCGATGATGCGCCCGCGTTGGGTTTCGCCGCGCGCCTCGGAGGCCAGCGCCTCGGACCCGGTATAGGCAATCAGATCGGCGTCAACCAGATCGACCGGGCTGAGCGCCTCGCCGGTGCGGGCGTCGACAACCTGGGCGGTGAACTGCACATTGTGCACGCCGGCGCCTTCCAGCCCGTAGCGGGTCTTTTCGGTCAGCGCGTGGAAGGTCGTGACCACCAGAACCAGCTTAACCGGTTTGCCGCCGCGCAGGCCAGAGGCACCCTTGGTCGCGGCCTCGGTGATGATGCGATCGACCTGTTGGTAACGGTCGCCGCCCTGGCCCAGGCGTTCCTCGCGCCAAACGATATCGGCGTCGGGTGCGTAGGTATTGGCCTCAGAGATGCTGAGGCTGCGCGGCACTTGCACGTCGATGCTGGTCACGCGCCAGGATTTCGAGACCTCCGGGTCGATCACATCGGCATACATGGTTTTGAAACCACCGCCAAAACAGCCGCCGAGGGCCATCACCGATGCCGCACCTGCGGCCAGGAAAGTTCGTCTGCTGGTCATCTCGTTACTCCCAATACTGCGCGGCTATCTATCCGCGCAGGGGGCTGTTTTGCAATTTCTTTCGCGTTCCTAGTTGATTACGCGCGGAAACTGTTGCGATCAGGCAGACCGGCGGCGGCGACGCCCGCCACGACCCGCGCTTGCCTCGGCCGCTGCGGCGCTGGCCTCGGCAAAGCTGGCGCCACCCTCGACCGCCTCAAGCACGCGGCTGAACTTGATCCATTCGGTGCCGTTGGGATCGTGGTTCATCAACAGGTTGGCGGCGCGGATGGCCTCCATCTCGACCGGGCGCACCGGGTTCATGATCGCGCTGGTCATGCCGGCGGCGATGGCCATCGGCAAAAACGCGGCGTTCACGCCGTGGCGATGGGGCAGGCCAAAGCTGATGTTGGACGCGCCGCAAGTGGTGTTCACGCCCAGCTCGTCGCGCAGGCGCCGCACCAGGGTAAAGACCTGATGACCGGCCGTGGCCATCGCGCCGATCGGCATGACCAGCGGATCGACCACGATGTCATGCGCGGGGATACCGAAATCGGCGGCGCGCTCGACGATCTTTTTCGCCACGGCGAACCGCACATCGGGGTCTTCGGAAATGCCGGTGTCATCGTTCGAGATCGCGACGACCGGCACGTTGTATTTCTTGACCAGCGGCAGAACCAGTTCCATCCGCTCTTCCTCGCCGGTGACAGAGTTCAGCAGCGGGCGGCCCTCGGCGGCGGCAAGGCCGGCCTCAAGCGCGCCGGGAACCGAGCTGTCGATGCAGAGCGGCACGTCGACCACGGCCGAGACCCGTTCGATCAGCTGGCGCATCAGCGGCGGCTCGACAAAGTTGTTGTCGGCATAACGCGGGTCTTCGGCCATCTTGTTGGAAAACACCGCGCCCGAGTTGATATCCAGAACCATCGCCCCGCAGGCGACCTGTTCCAGCGCGTCCCGTTCCACGGTAGAGAAATCGCCCAGCTCCAGCTCGGCCGCCAGCTTCTTGCGGCCGGTGGGGTTGATACGTTCGCCGATCACGCAGAAGGGCTCGTCAAAGCCGATGGTGACGGTCTTGGTTTTCGACTCGATTACGGTGCGGGTCATGTTGGTCCTCAGGGTTGCAGGGCAGGGCGCGCCGACGCGCCGCCGTTTTCGATCGCCCAGGTTGCACTAGCCTCAATTCCGCCCAGCGGGAAGAAGTGAATGCCGGCAATGGCGCTGTCAGGGTCTTTGGCCTTGTGCGCGGACAGATCCGCGATCAGCCGGTCGGGGCCATAGGGTTTCACCAGGTTGGCCACATCGCGGGCGCGTTTTTGCAGCACCGACAGCGAGGGGCCTACGCCGCAGGCGACGGCGAATTTGATCAGCGTTTGCAGCCGCGCCGGTCCGGCCACGCCCAGGCGGACGGGCAGGGTGATGCCAGCCGCGCGCAGGCGGCGGGTCCACGCGATGGCGGGGGCGGCTTCGAACAGAAACTGGGTGACGATCGACATCTCGATCCCCTTGGCGCGGGCATAGTCTTGCTTCCAGAGCAGCGCCTCCATCAGGATGTCTTCGGCGCCATCGGCGGCGATATCGCGGTTGCCCTCGGGGTGGCCGGCCACGTCCAGCCGGGTGAACCCGTCCAAGAGGCCGGTCTCGATCAGATCACGCGACGAGGTGAACGGCCCCGCCGGATCGGCCCGGCCGCCGGCCAGAACCAGCGCCTCGGTCACGCGGGCCTCGGTGCGATAGGCCTCGATTAGCGCGGCAAAGGCGTCACGGCTGGGGATCGAGCGCGCGGGCAGATGCGGCACGGGTTCCATCCCGGCGGCCCGCAGGCGGGCGGCGGTGGCGATCATGTCGTCATGCGCCGTGCCGTCGATATGGGCGATATAGACCCGCGTGCCCTGGGGCAGCAGCGTGCGAAAATCGCCGATCTTGGCGGCGGTGCGCGGCATCACCTCGATCGAATAACCGGCCATAAGGGCCTCGATCTGCGTGTTTGCCGGTGCGGCCTGGTTTTCACGTCGGCCGAATTGCAAAATTCCCATCATGCCCTCCCAAAAGCGGCGCAGTTCAGTCCCAACCGGCATTGGCAATCAACGCTTTCAAACGCTCAGCCCCGTATTCGGCCTCGATCTTGCTCGCTTCGGCCTCGACCACCGCGTCCTGATCCCCATCCACCGAATAGGGCGCCGCACGGCGCCATTCGGCGAGATAGGCATCGGTGTCGCGCGCGCCGATAGCCATGGCGCAGCGGTCGATGGCCTGTTCGAACCGTTCGGCCAACACCCGCTTGGCCGCGCGCCGGCCCTTGCCGGCGATGACCTGCGCGGGAATATCGCGCCAGTAAACGATCGTGACCTCGGGCATTGCTGATTCCCTTTGCCTGATATTTCGGTTTTACGCCCGGCATTCCGGCCCACGCGGCCGATTTCCGACACGATGGACGCGCCGTGCGACCTGCCGCTGGCCCATAGGCATAATTCAGCCCCCGCCAAAGGGCTATGGGCGCGGCGCTGAAAACTTCTCATCAAGATTATGAAAGACCTTTACGAATCTTGCGCGGTTGACCGGCGCCGACTAGGTTGGGGATAAGTTAAGTTGGAGGGCGTGATCATGGCGCCCAGGCGTCGCAAGCGCGCGGGCGCGTTTCCCAAACCGGTTGAAACCCCTGCGCCACCTACGCCGGACCCGGCCGCGCTTTATGCCGCGCTGGATCTGGGAACGAATAGCTGTCGCATGCTGATTGCCCAGCCAAAGGGCAGCCAGTTTCATGTGGTCGACAGTTTTTCGAAATCCGTGCAGTTGGGCGCGGGGCTTGAGGCCTCGGGCCGGCTGAGCCGTGCCTCGATCGGGCGCACGGTTCAGGCGCTGCGCATCTGCAAAAGCAAGCTGGACCGCCACGAGGTCAGCCGGATGCGCCTGGTCGCGACCGAGGCCTGCCGGCGTGCCCGCAACTCGCGCGATTTCATCCGCCTGGTGCGGCGGGAAACCGGGCTGATGCTGGATATCATCGAACCCGAAGAAGAGGCCCGCCTGGCGGTCGTATCCTGCGCGCCGCTGGTCAGCACCAAGACCGAGCAGCTGCTGGTCGTCGATATCGGCGGCGGCTCGACCGAACTGGTCTGGATCGACCTGTCGACCGTGCCGCGCCACGAACGCCCGCGCGCGATCATGCGCCTGCATGCCGGGTTCCACCCGCCCGAAAGCCCCTTTCCCGCCGCCAAGGTGGTCGACTGGATCAGCGTGCCGCTGGGCGTGGCGACGCTCAAGGATCAGTTCACCGATGTCGATGACGACGCCGCGCGCTTCGCGCTGATGAGCTGGTATTTCGAAGAAAACCTGCACGGGTTTTCGCCCTATGAGAACGAACAGGCGCGCGAGGGCTTTCAGATCATCGGCACCTCGGGCACGGTCACCACGGTCGCCGCGTCCTTCCTGGGGTTGAAACGGTATGACCGCAACAAGGTCGACGGGCTGCGCATGACCAGCGACCAGATCGACAAGGTGATCCGCGATTACCTGCTGCTGGGCCCCGACGGACGGCGCCAGGATCCGCGTATCGGGCGAGACCGGCATTCGCTGATCATGTCGGGCGCCGCGATCCTGCAGGCGCTGATGCGGGTCTGGCCCACCGACCGGCTGTCGGTAGCTGATCGCGGCCTGCGCGAAGGCCTGCTTTATGCGCAGATGAGCGCCGACGGCGTTCTTGAGGACGGGCCGTTCTGACCTTGCCCTTCGCGCCCCCGTCGGGCATGTGACGGCAAAACGAAAGACAACGATCATGGCCAAGAACACATCCGGGCGCGGGCAGCGCGATCTGAAGGTCAAGGTAAAGACCGCGAAAGGGCGCAAGCTCAGCTCGACCCGTTGGCTCGAGCGGCAGCTGAATGACCCCTATGTCAAACGCGCCCGCACCGAAGGCTATCGCGGCCGCGCGGCGTTCAAGATTTTGGAACTGGACGACAAATACCGCTTTCTGGTGCCCGGCGCGCGCGTGGTCGATCTGGGCTGTGCGCCCGGCGGCTGGTGTCAGGTGGCGGTCAAGCGGGTGAATGCCCTGGGCGAAAAACAGGGCAAGGCGATCGGCACCGTCTTGGGTGTCGATCTGCAAGAGGTCGAACCCATCGCCGGCGCCGAGACCCATCAGCTGGATTTCATGGAAGACGACGCCGATGAAAAGGTAAAGGCCTGGCTGGGTGGCAAGGCCGATGTCGTCATGAGCGACATGGCCGCGGCCAGTTCCGGCCACAAACAGACTGACCACCTGCGGATCATCGCGCTGTGCGAGGCCGCCGCCGCGCTGGCCTTTGACGTGCTGGAAGAGGGCGGCACCTTTGTCGCCAAGGTTCTGGCCGGGGGCGCCGAGGGCGAGCTGCAAAAGCTGTTGAAACAGCGGTTCACCAAGGTCGTGAACGTCAAGCCGCCCGCAAGCCGGGCTGACAGCTCGGAAAAATTCGTGATCGCCACCGGGTTCCGACCCGAACGCAACGACGACGACGATTAAAGATAAGGCGGCGTGCAGGCCGAGATCACCTCGCAGGGGCGATCCGAGACATTGCGGAACCGGTGCGGCTTGCGGCTGTCAAACAGGTAGGAATCCCCCGCCTTCAGCACCCGGCTTTCATCGCCCACGGTAATTTCCAGCTCGCCGCTGGTGACAATGCCACCCTCGACCGCCTCGTGTTCGATCATGGTCTCGCCGGTATCGGCGCCGGGTTCATAGCGTTCATGCAGCACCTGCAGGCCCATGGTCTTGGCGTCACCGACCTGCCGGATCGAGATCTTGCGCTGCGCATTGTCATTGCCCTGATACAGCAGCGAGGTCAGGTCGCGCAGCTCTCCGGGGGTAAAGAAGGGCTGCTGCGTCGCCAGGGCGTCGGGTTCAAAGAATTCCGACATGCTGATGCCAAAACCGCCCAATATCTTGCGCAATGACGCAACCGAGGGGCTGGACCGGTTGGTTTCGATCATCGAGATCTGCCCGTGGGGCACGCCAGCATGCTCTGCCAACTGCCTTTGAGACAAGCCATATTGCTTGCGAAGCGCCTTGAGACGGGTGCCTACATCGAATTCTTCGGTCACCGAACGATCCTTCCATCCGTTTGGCGTATCCTAGCCTAATCTTAGTATCCTGCGCAACTTTGGGATAGCAATGCTCAGAATATTGCGCAATATAGATCCGAAGAATCACACCGCCCCACAAAGGAGGATACGCCGTGAGTGCCACCGAAACCCTCAAGCAGCGCCGCGAAGCTGCCGTTGCCAAAGGCGTGTCGACCCGCGGCATCTATGCCGTCCGCGCCGAGAATGCCGAACTGTGGGACGCAGACGGCAAGCGCTATATCGACTTTGCCGCCGGCATCGCCGTGAACAACACCGGCCACCGCCACCCCAAGGTGATGCAGGCCGTGGCCGAGCAGTCGCTGGCCTTTACCCACACCTGTTTCCACGTCGCCCCCTACGAGGGCTACCTGTCGCTGGCCGAGCGCCTGAACGCCGCCACGCCGGGTGATTTCGCCAAGAAAACCATGCTGGTCACCACCGGCGCCGAGGCGGTCGAGAACGCCGTCAAGATGGCCCGCGCCTTTACCGGCCGCTCGGGCGTGATCGCCTTTACCGGCGCCTTCCACGGCCGAACCCTGATGGGCATGGCGCTGTGTGGCAAGGTGAACCCCTACAAGAAAGCCTTCGGCGCCATGCCGCCCGAGGTCGTTCACGTGCCCTTCCCGAACACCTTCCACGGTGTCACGGTTCAAGACAGCCTGAACGTGCTGGAAAACATGCTGCGCTCGTCCATCGACCCCGAGCGCGTCGCCGCCATGATTATCGAGCCCGTCCAGGGCGAGGGCGGCTTTAACATCGCACCCCCCGAGTTCCTGCAAGCGCTGCGCGATATCTGCGACACCCACGGCATCATCCTGATCGCCGACGAGGTGCAGGCCGGCATCGCGCGGACCGGCAAGATGTATGCGATGGATCACGCTGGCGTGGCCGCCGATCTGGTGACCATGGCCAAAGGTCTGGCCGGCGGCTTCCCCCTTTCTGCCGTTACCGGTCGGGCCGAGGTCGTCGATGCCGCTCCCGTAGGCGGCATCGGCGGCACCTATGCTGGTAACCCGCTGGCGGTTGCCGCGGCCCATGCCGTTCTCGACGTGATCGAGGAAGAGGGCCTGTGCGAACGCGCCACCATGATCGGCGACACGATCAAGGCGCGCCTCAACGACATGGCCAGCCGTCAGGGCATGGAGGCCATCGGCGACGTGCGCGGCGTCGGCGCCATGGTGGCGTTCGAGCTGGTCACCGACCGGGAAACCAACGCCCCCGACACCGCCCTGACCCAGGCCATCGTGGCCGAGGCCGAGGCCCGCGGGCTGATCATCCTGCCCTGCGGCACCCGCGCCAACGTTGTGCGTATCCTACCGCCGCTGACGGTTCCGGCCGATCACCTGGCCGAGGCCGTCGATATCCTCGAAGCCTCGATCGAGGCCGCGATCGGTAACGCCAAGGCGGCCTGAAACGGGCCCCACATACGGACGCCGACGCGGCGCCTGTGACATCAGCGGGGCGGGGGGTATGACCCCTTGCCCCGACCGACCTCAACCGGAGACAGCCACGATGAAACACAACCTCGTTGCCGGGGAATGGATCCCTGCGGCCGATGCGGTCGAAAACCGCAACCCTGCCGACACCGCCGATCTGGTCGGCCTGTTCGCGCTGGCCGATGCCGCCCAGACCAACACCGCGATCGAAGCCGCCCATGCGGCCCTGCCCAAATGGGCGGCGTCCACCCCTCAGGTGCGCTCTGATCTGCTAGAGGCCGTGGCGCAGGCGCTTTTCGCCCGCGCCGACGAGATCGGCACCCTGCTGGCGCGCGAAGAGGGCAAGACCCTGGCCGAGGCCAAGGGCGAGACCATCCGCGCCGCCCAGATTTTCCGTTTCTTCGCGGGCGAGGCGCTGCGGGTGGCGGGTGATGCGCTGGCATCCGTCCGGCCGGGCGTGTCGATCGAGGTCTCGCGCGAACCCGTGGGCGTGGTCGGTCTGATCACGCCGTGGAACTTTCCCATCGCCATTCCGGCCTGGAAAATCGCGCCCGCTCTGGCCTATGGCAACACGGTCGTGTTCAAACCGGCCGAGTTGACCCCGGCCTGCGGTCATGTGCTGGCCGAGATCATCCATGACGCGGGCTGCCCGGCGGGCGTGTTCAACCTGGTGGTCGGCTCGGGCTCGGTGGTTGGGGAAACCATGGTCAACCACCCGCTGGTCGATGCGATCTCGTTCACGGGTTCTGTCGGTGTGGGCCGCGCCATCGCGGCCAAGGCCGCCAGCTGGATGAAAAAGGTGCAGCTGGAAATGGGCGGCAAGAACCCGATGGTGGTTCTGGACGACGCCGATCTGGATATCGCCGTGCCCGCAGTGCTGAACGGCGCGTTCTATTCGACCGGCCAGCGCTGCACGGCATCCAGCCGGATCATCGTGCAGGCGGGCATTCACGACGCCTTTGTCGAACGCCTGGCGGCCGAGACCGCCGCGCTGACCGTCGGCAACCCGCTGGATGCGGCCACCCAGATCGGGCCGGTCGTGTCTGAACGTCAGCTGGCCGGCAACCTGTCCTACGTGGCCCTGGCCGCCAGCGAAGGCGCCGAGGTGCTGGGCGGCGAGCGTCTGAACCGCGACACCGAGGGCTGGTTCCAGGCCCCGGCGCTGTTCCTGAACGCCACCAACCAGATGCGCTCGAGCCGCGAGGAAATCTTTGGCCCCTGCGCCTCGGTCATCAAGGTCGCCGATTTCGACGAGGCCCTGTCGGTCGCCAATGACACCGAGTTCGGCCTGTCGGCGGGCATCTGCACCAGCAGCCTGAAACACGCCCGCGCGTTCAAATCGGGCGCCAAGGCCGGCATGGTCATGGTCAACCTGCCCACGGCGGGCGTCGATTACCACGTGCCCTTTGGCGGGCGCAAAGGGTCGTCGCACGGCTCGCGCGAGCAGGGGCGCTATGCGGCCGAGTTCTATACCACGGTCAAGACCGCCTACGAATTCGGCGGCTAAAACCGGCGGATCGGGCAAACGGGCCGGGCGGGGAAAACCCCGGCCCGGCCCTTGTC
Organism: Actibacterium sp. XHP0104; assembly: GCF_025751515.1. Lineage (GTDB taxonomy): Bacteria > Pseudomonadota > Alphaproteobacteria > Rhodobacterales > Rhodobacteraceae > Actibacterium_D. Next base: position 768,442 of record NZ_JAOWLE010000001.1, on the reverse strand, counting down.
ATCTGGGGCTGTCGTCAAAGGTTTCGGGCCGGCGCCCGGCCAGAACCTGCGCCCGGAAATCCGAGGGCGGCACGCCAAAGCGTGACTTGAACAGCCGCGAGAACTGGGCCTGGTCGGAGAACCCGAACCGATAGGCGACCTCGGCCATCGAGATCTCGGCCGCGCTGGACAGGCGGTCGCGCGCGGCGATCAGGCGCTGGTCGCGGATCTGCTGGCTGACGGTGCCGTTCACATCCTTGAACAGGTCGTGGAGATAGCGTTTCGAGATGCCGCAGCCCGCCGCGATCAGCTCGGGCGACAGGTCGGGATTTTTCAGGTTGGCGCGGATGAACTGGTCGACGCGGTTCAGATGCGCGGCCCGCACCGATGACACAGACGAGGCCTCGACGTCGTTCTCCTCTTCCAGCGCCAGCCCCAGCAGTTCCAGCAGATGCCGCCCGATGGTTTCGCCCGCCGACAGGCTGGCATCGCCGCCCTGGGCCTGGGCATGGCGCACCATGGTGGTGAACAGGCTGGCGGTGCCGCTGGTGGCATCAACCACCCGCGCGCAAAACCGGTCGGGCTGGCGCACGCGCTCGGCCAGAACCTTCTTGCGCACCTTCAGCACGAACAGGTCATTGGGATCGGCATACATGAACCGATAGGGCTCGTCCCCGCGCTCGATGATGAACCCGCCCGGCTCACAACGCACGTCGCGGCCCAGCTGGCGGAACTCGACCGCGCTGCTTTGCGGGATGGTGACCAGGTATTCCTCTTCGCGCGCATCGCGGATGTGATTGGCGCGACGCTCGTAGTTGACCGGCGCCGATGTCAGCCGCGACAGGCCGACATGCCCCAGCCGCATACAGCTGAGCTGACCCTGAAACGCAAGCGGATCGCGGAAATGCAGCTGAAGCGGAAAATAGGCATTCGCGATGGCCGCATTCCACTTGGCGGCGCGATCCTGCGCCGGTGTCAGGGCCGTCGAAAATTGCAGGTCTGTGGTCAACCCACTCCTCCTCCCAAAAGAATGGCTAACCGAGATTACGCGCGCACGCCCTTATTACAAAGGGGTTTCTGATCCTCTGCGCCCAAATGCAAAAGGTTCTGCGCCCAGCGTCAAGCCAGAAACCCGGTTCGCAGGCAGCCTTGAGGCAGAGATCAGATGCTCTCGGTTCCGCCGCGTTTCGACCGTGCCTGCACAGGCCCGAGCGACCCGGCCGGCCCGTGGGCGCATAAGCAGAGGAAGTAAAGACATGGCCAAAACCAAGGTGGATCCGATCACGCTTTCGGTCGTGCGCGGGGTGCTTGAAACCACCCAGCGCGAAATGACCCTGGCGCTGGAAAAGACCGCGCGCAGCTCGGTGTTCAACCTGGCGCACGACTATTCGACCGCGCTGTTCAACCACACGCCCGAAATGATCCTGCAGGGGCAGGACATCCCGATTCACCTCGGCTCGCTGATCCCGGCGATGAAGTCGGTCGCCAACTTCTTCGAAGGCGACATCAACGAGGGCGACCTGATCCTGCACAATGACCCCGCCTATGGCGGCAGCCACATCATCGACACCTGCATGTATTACCCGGTGTTCTACGAGGGCGAGCTGGTGTTCTGGACGGTCTGCAAGGGCCACCTGACCGATATCGGCGGCCCGGTTCCAGCCGGCTACAACCCCGAGGCCAAGGAGATCTTTGCCGAGGGCCTGCGAATTCCGCCCGTCAAGCTGTGGGATCGCGGTAAGCCGCGCGAGGATGTCATCAACCTGCTGCTGACCAACATGCGCGCCCGCCGCGACCAAGAGGGTGATTTCAACGCGCTGATCGGCGCCTGCCAGGTCGGCGCGCGCAACCTGCGCAACCTGATGGACAAATACGGCAAGGACGTGGTCCAGGCCTGTATCGCCGAGCTGCTGGACATGGCCGAGGCCCACATGCGCAAGCTGATCGGCGGCGTCAAGGACGGCACCTATACCGGCACCGCGATCCTTGAGGATGCCGGCCACGGCTTTGGCGATTTCGAGATCACCGCCACCGTCACCATCGAGGGCGACGGCTGTCACATCGAAATCGCGTCGCCGCCGCAGATCCCGTATTTCATCAACTCGTACGAGGGCAACAGCCACTCGGGCGTCTACCTGGGCCTGATGATGTTCGCCCAGCTGCCGCCGCCCTATAACGAGGGCCTCTATCGCTGCGTCAGCACCGACATGGGCCCCAAGGGCACGCTGTGCAACGCCAAGGCGCCCGCGCCGCATATGAACTGCACCACCACGCCGATGGAAACCCTGACCGACGCCGTGCGCCTGGCCTTTGAACAGGCCGCGCCTGAAAAGGTTTCGGCCAGCTGGGGCCATGCCAACGGCTGTAACATCGCCGGCTGGGACAACCGCCACGACGAGGAATACGTGACCATGGTTCTGGCCTCGATCATCTCGGGCGCCGGCGCCACGGCCAGCCAGGACGGCTGGCACGCCTGCGGCCCGGAATGCTGTTTCGGCGCGCTGACCTCGGGCGATATCGAGATGCTGGAACACAGCTATCCGATCATCATCCACGAATACGGCCTGATGACCGACAGCGGCGGCGCGGGCAAGTTCCGCGGCGGGTCGGGCACCCGCTGGGCGGTCGAGCCGCTGGACAGCGACATGACCCTTGTCACCTTCGGCGAAGGCCGCCGCATCCCCGCCATGGGCGCGGCCGGTGCGAAATCGGAAATGGTGCACAAGAAGGTCGGCCGCCTGGAAATCACCCGCAATGGTGACACCCAGATCATCACCGACAACGTCATCGAAACCATCAAGCCCGGCGAGATCGCGGCCAACCTCAACCCCGGCGGCGGCGGCTATGGCAATGCCTATGAGCGCGACGTGCTGAAGGTTGTCGAAGACGTGCGCAACGGCTTGGTCTCGATCGAAGGCGCGCGGCTGGATTACGGCGTGGTGATCTCGGACCCCGAGACGCTGACCGTCGACCAGGCCGCGACCACCGCAGCACGCGCTGCCAACTAAAGCCCTGACAGGAAAGGAAAAGACTATGCGTACTCAATATCGTCTGGGCATTGATGCCGGCGGCACCTTCACCGATTTCATCCTTGCCGACGCCAAGGGCGGCCTGCGGATCTTCAAGGTTCTTTCAACCCCGACCGAGCCGACCAAGGCCATCAAGAACGGCCTGGCGCTGATCACCGAGGAAACCGGCCTGACCCCGCAGGAGATCGTCTCGAACTCGGACCTGTGCATCAACGGCACAACCGTGGGCCTGAACGCGCTGATCACCCATAACGGCGCGAAAACCGGCCTGATTGCCACCAAGGGCCACGAGGACAGTATCGAGATCCGCCTTGGCCACAAGGAAGACGGCTATCGCTATGATCCCGACTATCCGCCCGCGACCATGCTGGTGCCCCGCCACCTGCGCAAGGGCGTGCGCGAACGGGTGATCTCGGACGGGTCGGTCAAGACCCCGATGAACGAGGACGACGTGCGCGAGGCCTGCCGCTATTTCATCGCCGAGGGCGTGGAATCGGTCGCCATCAGCTTTGTCTGGTCTGTCCTGCACCCCGAGCATGAAACCCGCGCCGCCGAGATCGTGCGCGAGATGATGCCCGGCGTGCGCCTGACCATCGGCAGCCAGCTCTATCCGCAGGTCCGCGAATACACCCGCACCTCGACCGCGATCGTGAACGCCTATCTGGCGCCGATCCTGCAACGCTATGTCGAGGCCATCGACGCCTATTTCCGCGAGCTGGGCAGCCAGCACCCGGTGCGCTACTTCCAGTCGAACGGCGGTCTGGCGCTTGGCAAGGTCGTGTCGGATCAGTCGGTCTATGCGATCAACTCGGGCCCGGCCTCGGCACCGCAGGCCGCGCTGGACGTGGCCGCGCCCTGGGGTGACAAGAACATCATCACCTGCGACATGGGCGGCACCTCGTTCGACATCACCCTGACCAAGGACGGCCAGGCCAACGTCAACAAGAACATCGACTTCCTGCGCTATCGCATCGGCATTCCGATGATCCAGGTGGAAACCCTGGGCGCGGGCGGCGGCTCGATCGGCTGGATCGACAGCATGGGCCTGATGCAGATGGGGCCGCAATCGGCGGGCTCGGAGCCCGGACCGGCCTGCTACAGCCAGGGCGGCACCCAGCCCACCACCACCGACGCTAACCTTGTCATGGGCTATCTGAATGCCGACGGCCTGGTCGGCGGGCGCCTGCCGCTGGACGTGGCCAAGGCCCGCGAGGCGATCAAGACCCGTCTGGCCGATCCGCTGGGCATCTCGGTCGAGAAAGCCGCCTATGGCATGTTCACCATCGTCAACAACAACATGGTCAACGCCATCCGCCGCGTGTCGGTCGAACGGGGCTATGACCCGCGCGATTTCGTGCTGATGGGGGCAGGGGGCGCGACCGGCGCGCATATCACCGCCCTGGCCCGCGAGATGGGCATCACCAAGGTGCTGATCTCGAAACTGGCCTCGGGGCTCTGCGCCTATGGGCAGATCATTTCGGACGTCAAATACAACTACATGGCGCCCGCCCCGATCCGCCTCGAAGGCGCCGAGGCCGCCAAGACGCTGGACGATCTGTTCAACGGGCTTGAAACCCGTGGCCGCGAGGACCTGGCCGGTGACGGCTTTGCCGAAGACCGGATCTCGATCCGCCGCAGCCTTGACATGCGCTATGTCGGGCAGGTGCATGAATGCACCGTCGAGATCGACCCGTTCGAGGTGACCGAGGCGACGCTCGAGGACATCAAGGCCGCCTTCCACGCCCGCCACAAGGCGCTTTACACCTATGACGAACCGCACAGCGCCGTCGAGGTGGTGAACGTCGAAAGCACCATCGCGGGCCATGTCGACAAGCCCAAGCGGATGCATATCGATGCGGGCAAGGGCGCGCATGAAAGCCTCAAGGGCACCCGCCCGATGGTCTTCAACGCCGATGGCATCGCTCAGGACACGCCGGTCTATGACGGCTCGTCGCTGGGTGCCGGTGACACGCTGCACGGTCCCGCCGTGATCGAAGAGGTCACCACCACCATCGTGATTGAGCCCGGCTGGACCGTCAGCCTGCATGAAAGCGGTGTCTATGTCGTCACCGCCGATGGCAGCGCCGACGCCGGCAGCGCAGAGCGGTCGCAAGACCTGGTCGAGGCCTGATCGTGGCCCGGCGTGAACACCACGACGGGCGGGCGCTGATGGCGTCCGGGGTGACGGTGGCGTTTGGCGGCTTCAAGGCGCTGACCAACGTGACGCTGTCGATCACCCCGGGGGCGGTCCACGGGCTGATCGGGCCGAATGGCGCGGGCAAGACGACCATGGTCAACGTGTTGACCGGGTTCCAGGCCCCGACCACCGGCGCGGTCACCCTGGGCGGCAGGGATGTGGGCAACCTGCCCGCACATGCCCTGCGCCGCTCGGGCGTGGCGCGGACCTTTCAAGCGGGGCGGCTGTTTGCCGGGCTGGATGTGCTCGACAACCTGGCCGTCACCGGCGTGGGCCTGGGCCATTCCCGCCGCGCCAGCGAGGCCGAGGCGATGCGCGTGCTGGACTGGATGGAGGCCACGCACCTGGCCCATCTGCCCGCCGCGGGCCTGCCCTATACCGATGAGCGCCGCGTCGGCATCGCCCGGGCGCTGATGTTCGCGCCCGATTTCCTGCTGCTGGACGAACCGGCGGCAGGCATGTCCGAAACAGAGGCCGCCGAGCTGGCAACCCTGATCACCCGCGTCGCCGCCGAACTGGGCACCGGCGTTCTGCTGATCGAGCACAATGTCGGGCTGGTCCTGTCGGTGTCGCACCATGTCTACGTGCTGGATGCGGGGCAGGTGATCGAAGAGGGCGACGCCGATGTCATCCTGTCCAGCGCCCGCGTGCGCGACGCCTATCTGGGCGCAGACCAGGAGGCCGCGTGATGGCCAAGCTCGGAGTTTTCGATGTCTCGGTCCGCTATGGCAAGGTGCCGGCGCTGAACGATGTTTCGCTGCATCTCAATGAGGGCGAGCGAATGTTCATCTCGGGCCCGAACGGCGCGGGAAAGTCATCGCTGTTGCGGGCGATCTCGGGGGCGGTGGCGACCAGCCATGGCCGGATCGAGATGGACGGCACAATCCTGACCGGCCGCCCGCCCGAGGCCATCGCGCGCCAGGGCCTGTCGATGGTGCCCGAGGGCCGCGAGATCTTTGGCAGCATGACCGTCGAGGAAAACCTGCGCGTGGGCACCGGCATCCGCCGCGACCGCAGCGCGATCGAGTCGGATATCGCTGAAATCTATGACGCTTTCCCGATCCTGGGTCAGCGCCGCAATGCCAGCGCCGGGGCGCTGTCGGGTGGTCAGCAGCAGATGCTGGCGATCGGGCGGGCGCTGATGACCAACCCCAAGCTGATGATGGTCGACGAGCCGTCATTGGGGCTGGCGCCAAATATCGTCGATCAGGTCTATGACACGCTTGTCGCACTGCAACAGGAACGTGGCCTAACCCTCTTGATTGTCGAGCAAAGCTCGGCCCGCGCGGCGCGCGTTGGCGGCCGGATGGTTCTGCTGCGCGGGGGCGCGATCGTGGATCAGGGCGATGCCCGTGAATTCGCCGAAAAGGATCTGCTGAAAGACGCCTATTTCGGCGGCGCCAAAACGGAGGACGCGTGATGGGAACCGTCGCTCAACTGTTTTTCGATGCGGTCAGCCTGGGCGGTATCTACGCCATGGCCGCGCTTGGTATCGCGCTGATCTTTGGCGTGATGAATTTGGTGAACTTTGCTCATGGTGAATATATCGCCTTTTGCGTCTTTGCCCTGATCGTGCCCTCGACCGACGCGGTCGCGGTGATGTTCCTGGGCAAGGCACCGGCGTTGGTGCTGATCCCGGCCTTGCTGATCCTGGGCGCGCTGATGGCGATGACATCCGAATACGTGGTGTTCCGTCATTTCCGCCGGGCCGACCCGGTGGCGATGATGATCGCGTCCTTTGCCCTGGGGTTCGTCATCCAGAACGGGTTGCTGGCCATCTATGGCAGCCGCCCCAAGGCGATCAGCCTTTGGCCCAGCCTCAACACCCCGATCCATGTCGCGGGCGCCGACGTGCCGCTGTTGCAGCTGATCGTCATCATCGCGACACTGCTGGTGGTGTCGGGGCTGGCGCTGTTGCTCAAGAAAACCCGGATCGGGTTGGAGATGCGCGCCGCGGCCGAGAATTTCACCATGGCGCGGATGCTGGGTGTGCGGGCCAATGTGGTGATCACCGGCGCCTTTGCCCTGTCGGGCGCGCTGGCGGCGGCGGTGGCGATGATCATGGTCACCCAAACCGGTGTTGCCGATGTGCGCATGGGCGGGTCGATCATGCTGGTGGCCTTTATCGCCACGGTGATCGGCGGCATGGGCAGCCTGCCGGGCGCGGTTGCGGCCGGGTTCCTGATTGGCGCCGTGTCGGTGCTGTTGCAGGCCTTTCTGCCGCTGGATGCGCGCCCGTTCCGCGACGCCTTTCTCTACACGCTGGTGATCGTCTGCCTGCTGCTGCGGCCGCAGGGTCTGTTCGCCTCGCCCAATTCCAAGCCGAGGGTCTGAACCATGTCGAACCAACATCAAGCGGCCCGGATCCGGGCCTGGTCTACCCCGATCATCCTGGCGCTGGCGCTGTTGGCCTTTGTCGTGCTGACCACCGCCCTGGGTGACAAGTCGATGGCCCGCATGGCGGCGCAGACGCTGATCCGCGTGACCTTTGTGGTGGGCCTGTGGATATTTGTCGGCAACTCGGGCGTGGTCAGCTTTGGCCATGCGGGGTTCATGGCGATCGGGGCCTATGCCTCGGCCTGGCTGACGCTGAAACCGCAGACCAAGGCGCTGTTCCTGCCTGACCTGTGGCCATGGCTGGCGCAGGCCGAATGGCCGGTCCTGCCGGCGGCGATCGCGGGCGGGTTCTTGGCGGCCACGGTGGCGTTGATCTCGGGCGCGGCGATCCTGCGGCTGTCTGGCATCGCCGCCTCGATCGCGACATTCGCCTTTCTGGCCATCGTCAACACCATCTATTCCAACTGGGAAGGCGTGACCGGCGCCACCTCGTCGGTGGTGGGCCTGGCGCGCTATGCCGATCAGTGGGTGACGCTGGGCTGGGCCGTGGCCGCGATCTTTGTGGCGGCTTTCTATGCCAACTCGGCCTCGGGCCTGGCCTTGCGCGCCACCCGCGAGGATGAGGTCGCCGCCCGCGCCTCGGGTGTCAGCATGTATCGCCACCGCGTTCTGGCCATGACGATCTCGGGCTTTTTCACCGGAGTTTCGGGCGCGCTGCTAGGCCATTCGCTGGGCGTGCTGAACCCCGGCAGCTTCTACCTGGGCATCACCTTCATCACCCTGGCCATGCTGGTGGTGGGCGGCATCGGCTCACTGTCGGGCGCGGTGACCGGGGTGGTGGCGCTGTCGCTGCTGATCGAGGCGCTGGTCCGGATGGAACGCGGCATCGAGATCGGCACCACCGAATTCGCGCTGCCCAGCGGCGCGCAGGAAATCCTGATCGGGGTCGTGATGATCCTGGTCCTGATCATTCGGCCCGGCGGGCTGACCGGCGGACGCGAGTTCCAGCTGGGCCGCCGCCGCGCCGAACCCAAACAACAAACTGCGACCAACAGAGGAGTAACCACATGAAAACCTTCCTGACCACGACGGCACTGGCGCTTGGGCTTGCGGCCCCGGCCATGGCCGACGACATCACCGTCGGCTTTGCCATCGCCCAGTCGGGCTGGCTCGAGGCCTATGACACCCCCGCCGCGACCGCCGCGCGTATCCGTATCGACGAGATCAACGCCAATGGCGGCCTGCTGGGCAAGCAGATCGTCTGGACCCAGGCCGATACCAAATCGGATCAGGCCCAGTCGGCCAGCGCCGGCCTGCAACTGATCGACGAGGGCGCGGACATGCTGATCGTGTCCTGCGACTATGACTTTGGCGCACCGGCGGCGCTGGCTGCGGAATCCGAGGGCATGAACTCGTTCTTCCTCTGCGCCGAGGACGTCAAGGCGGGCATTCAGGGCGTCGGGCCGAACAGTTTCTCGGCCTCGGTTCTGGCCGCTGTGCAGGGCGCCACGATGGCCGAATGGTCGATGGCCCAGCGCGAGGCCAAGACCGGTTATGTGCTGCTGGATACCACCATCGAATACAACAAGGGGATCTGCACCGGGTTCGACTGGATGTTCCCGGCCGCGGGCGGTGAAATCGTGGGCCGCGACACGTTCAAGAACGGCGACGCCTCGATCGCCAGCCAGATCACCCGGATCAAAGCCCTGTCTGAAGAGCCCGACGTGATCATGCTGTGCTCGTATATCCCCGGTGCCGCCTCGGCCGTGCGCCAGATTCGTGCGGCGGGCATCAACTCGCTGATCCTGAACGGCTCGGCGGTGGATGGGTCCTATTGGCTGGACGCCACGCCCGATCTCAGCGGGTTCATCGTGCCGGTTCAGGGCTCGATCTATGGCGACGATCCGCGCCCGGCGGTCGAGGCCTTTAACCAGGCCTATGAAAAGGCCACCGGCAGCCGCCCGGCCAGCTCTTACGCCTATCCGGGCTATGTGCTGATCGACCTGTGGGCCAAGGCCGTGGAACGCGCCGGCACGCTGGATGGCGCGGCCGTCACCGCCGAGCTTGAGAAAATGCAGGGTGAGGAAACCGCCTTTGGTCCGCGCAGCTTTTCGGACCAGCTGCATCACCAGAATTCGGCCGAAATGCAGATCGTCGAAATCAGCAGCGGCACGCCCGCCGTTGTCGGAAGCTGGACGATCTCGACCCCGGTTCCCCTGGATGTGCTTCTGAAGTGATACACCGCCGGGGCAGGGTTTCATGACTGCCCCGGGCCGACCTCCTGAGCGTCAGAAGCGCCAACTGCCTGCGTGTCCCAGAAGACCGCAGGCATTTTTTTGCGTCCATGTCGGGGCAGGGAGGCCAATAGAAAAGGGGCGGCACAGTGTCCTGCGCCGCCCCTGTCTTTTCTGCCGGTCGTCTTAGAAGTGGACCGAGCGCGCGGTGCCGGGGATCTGTTGCGGCGGCGCGAACTTGGTCAGGTCGATGCCTTCGACGGCGGTCTTGTATTCCTCGAGCGTGGGCGTGCGGCCCAGGATCGCCGACAGAACCACGACCGGGGTCGAGGCCAAGAGCGATTCACCCTTCTTTTCGGCCGTGTCGCCCACGACGCGGCCCTGGAACAGGCGGGTCGAGGTGGCCAGAACGGTATCGCCTTTCTCGGCCTTCTCCTGGTTGCCCATGCAGAGGTTACAGCCGGGACGTTCGAGATAGAGGATGTTCTCGTACTTGGTGCGGGCCGTGGTCTTGGGCGCGTTGTCGTCGAACTCGAAGCCCGAGTATTTCTCGAGAACTTCCCAGTCGCCTTCGGCCTTCAGCTCGTCGATGATGTTATAGGTCGGGGCGGCAACGACCAGCGGTGCCTTGAATTTGACCTCACCCTGAGTTTTCTCAAGGTTTTTCAGCATCTGTGCGACGATCTTCATGTCACCCTTGTGCACCATGCACGAGCCGACAAAGCCCAGGTCCACCTTCTTCTCGGCATTGTAATACGAGATCGGGCGGATGGTGTCGTGGGTGTAGCGCTTCGAGACGTCGATGTTGTTGACATCGGGGTCGGCGATCATCGGCTCGACGATCTGGTTCAGGTCGACAACCACTTCGGCGAAATACTTGGCATTCGCGTCCGGAGTCAGGGCGGGTTTCTCGCCCGACTTGATCTGGGCGATGCGCTTGTCGGCCTTGGCGATCAGGCCAGCCAGCAGCTGGGCCTCGTTGTCCATGCCCTTGTCGATCATGATCTGGATGCGCGACTTGGCCAATTCCAGCGAACCGATCAGGGTCTCGTCATTCGAGATACAGATCGAGGCCTTGGCCTTCATCTCGGCGGTCCAGTCGGTGAAGGTAAAGGCCTGGTCGGCCAGCAGCGTGCCGATATGAACCTCGATCACGCGACCCTGGAAGACGTTGTCGCCATGCTGTTGCAGCATCTGCGCCTGGGTGGCGTGCACCACGTCGCGGAAATCCATCCAGTCGGCCATTTCACCGGTAAAGGTCACCTTGACCGATTCCGGGATCGGCATGGTGGCTTCGCCGGTCGCCAGCGCCAGGGCAACGGTGCCCGAGTCGGCGCCAAAGGCCACGCCTTTGGACATGCGGGTGTGGCTGTCGCCGCCGATGATGATGTCCCAGTCATCCACGGTGATGTCGTTCAGCACCTTGTGAATAACGTCGGTCATCGCGTGATAAACGCCTTTGGGGTCACGCGCGGTGATCAGGCCAAAGTTGTTCATGAAGCTCATCAGCTTGGGGATGTTGGCCTGGGCCTTGAGATCCCAAACCGACGCGGTGTGACAGCCCGACTGATAGCCAACGTCCAGCGACGGCGAGATCACCGTGGCGGCCATGGCTTCCAGCTCTTGCGCGGTCATCGGGCCGGTGGTGTCTTGCGACCCGACAACGTTGACCTGAACGCGCACGTCCGAACCGGCATGCAGGGTCTTGCCCGGCGTGGTGCCGCGGGCGTTGCGGTTAAAGATCTTTTCGACCGCGGTCAGGCCCTGACCTTCGACCGACACCTCTTTCGAGGGGGCATAGGCGGATTTCAGTTCCTGGCCCAGGGTCTCGGCGGCGAAGGTTTGCAGCTTTTTGCCGAAGACCACGGCGTAGGAACCGCCGGCCTTGATGAACTCGACCTTCTGCGGGGTCAGCGACGAGGCGATGTTGACCAGCTCGGTGCCATCGGCGTCATACAGTTTCTTGGTCTTGGTGTTGATGGTCAGCACCTTGCCGGTTTCAACCGAATAGGCCTGCTCCAGCACCGGATCGCCGTTTTCGTCGGTGACGGTGTTGCCATCGGCGTCGGTTTTCTTGACCCAGTTCTTAAGGTCGATGCCGATGCCGCCGGTCACGCCCACGGTGGTCAGGAAGATCGGCGAGATGCCGTTGGTGCCGGCGACGACCGGGGCGATGTTCACGAAGGGAACGTAGGGCGAGGCCGGCTTGCCGGTCCACAGGGCCACGTTGTTCACACCCGACATGCGCGACGAGCCCACGCCCATGGTGCCTTTTTCCGCGATCAGCATCACGCGGGCGTCGGGGTTGGCCTTTTGCAGCGCAACGATTTCTGCCTGCGCCTCGGGGGTACACATGCACTTGCCGTGCAGTTCACGGTCAGCGCGCGAATGCGCCTCGGCGCCGGGCGACAGAAGGTCGGTCGAGATATCGCCTTCGGCGGCAATATAGGTGACGACTTTGATCTCTTCTTCGATCTCGGGCAGCTTGGTAAAGAACTCGGCCTTGGCAAAGCTCTCCAGAATGTCGGTGGCGATGGCGTTGCCAGCCTTGTAGGCGGCGGCCAGGCGATCCATGTCGGCCTCGTAGAGGAAGACCTGAGTCTTGAGCACTTCGGCGGCCTGGGTGGCCAGCGCGGCGTCATCGCCCAGGGCGATGTCCAGCAGCACGGCGATCGAGGGGCCGCCCTTCATGTGCGACAAGAGTTCGAACGCGAAGTCGGGCGAGATCTCGGCCACGGTCTCGTTGCCCAGGATGATGTCCTTCAGGAACTGCGCCTTGGCGCCAGCGGCGCTGGTCGTGCCGGGCAAGGTGTTGTAAATGAAGAATTTCAGCGAGTCTTCGCGGTGCTCATTACCGGTATCTTTGATCTGCGAAATCAGCTCGCCGACAAGCGCGCCATCGTCGATGGGCTTGGGGTTCAGGCCCTGCTCTTTGCGAGTTTCGATCTCATTTAGGTAGTCGGTGTACAAGCTCATGACGATCCCTACGGTTTGAGTTAGAACAAGCACAAACGCCGACCACAGACATGTCTGACGAGCCGGCGCTCACGCTTGATGTATACCGTCGTATACTAATCAGGCCATCGTTGCAAGATGTTCGACGACCACACGCCACAAGACATGACAGATCGGCGCCGAACCGCCAAGTGGAACGTCGTTCCCCCGGTGGGGGCAATATATATAATCCGTAGGGATGATGGCGGAGAGACAGGGATTCGAACCCTGGGTGGACTTGCGCCCACAACGGTTTTCGAGACCGCCCCGTTCGACCACTCCGGCACCTCTCCGCAGGTTCCGTGGTCCGTGAGGGGGGGATTTAGTGCGAACTGATCGCGGGTGCAACCCGTTATTTTCACTTCCTGCAAGAAGACTTGGAAAAGCCCCGCGCGACACTTACCTATGCTCTCCAACCCATGATCGGAGACCCCATGCTTCGCCCCCTCACAGCCCTTGTTATCCTGCTGATTGCCGCGCTGCCCGCTGCGGCCGCACCGCCAGGTCTTGATCGCCTGGTGACACAGCTGCGCCTGCCGGATGTGATCGAGATCATGGCCAGCGAGGGCGAGGCCCATGGCGCCGATATCGAGGCCGAGATGTTTCCGGGGCAGGGCGGGGCGCGCTGGCCCGCCGTCGTGGCGGCGATCTATGACCCGACCCGCGGCACCCGGATCATGACCGACCAGCTGCGCGAAAGCCTGGATGAGGGCCAGATCGACGCGCTGATCGAGTTCTTTGGCAGCCCCCTGGGCGAACGGATCATCACGCTCGAGATCGACGCCCGCCGTGCGATCGCGGACGAGGCCGTCGAACAGGCCGCCTATGACCAGCTGCACGAGATGCAGCAGGACGAGGCCCCCCGGCTGGATCTGATCACCGCCCTGATCGAGGCGAACGATCTGGTCGATCTTAATGTCGCGGGTGGGCTGAACGCCAACCTGGCCTTCTATACCGGGTTGGCCGATGGCGGCGCCTTTGGGGCCGATCTGCCCCAACAAGACATGCTGCGCGACATCTGGAGCCAGGAACCCGACCTGCGCGCCGATACCGAGGAATGGCTTTATGCCTATATGCTGATGGCCTATGAACCGCTGTCGGACAACGATCTGCGGGCCTATATAGACCTGGCTGAAACCCCCGAGGGCCGGGCTTTGAACCACGCGCTGTTCGCCGGGTTTGACGTGCTTTACCGCCAGGTCTCGCACGAGCTGGGCTTGGCCTCGGCGCGAATGATGGCCACCCAGGATCTATAGGGGATTTTCCCGCTTTCGGGGTTGACTTGCCAAGCCCCATCCCGGATAAGCCAGCATCTCTGCCCGGGGTGACTCTGGCGGAGTTTCTGTTAGTCGCATGCGCGACGTCAACCACAGCCCCGAAAAGGGGCGCGCTGTCCGAAGGCGCTTAGGCACCGAACACCGCAATCGCGGGGCCACAGGACGCGGGAAATGAAGGAAGTGCCCATGTTTGCGGTCCTAAAAACCGGCGGCAAGCAATACAAGGTTCAGTCCGGCGACATTCTGCGCGTCGAGAAACTGGCTGCTGCTGCTGGCGAAAAAGTCCAATTCAACGAGATTCTGATGGTTGGTGACACCATCGGCACCCCCACCGTCGAAGGTGCGGGCGTGCAGGCCGAAGTGATCGAACAGATCAAAGGCCCCAAGCTCATCCATTACGTCAAGCGCCGCCGCAAGCACAGCTCGCAGCGTCGTAAAGGCCACCGCCAGCAGCTGACCCTGCTGCGCGTGACCGACATCCTGGAAAACGGCGCTGACAAGTCGGGCGTCAAGGCCGCCATCGGCGCTGCTTCGGCCCCGGCCGCTGCTGCCCCGGCTGCCAAGAAAGCCGCCCCGAAAAAGGCCGCTGCCGCCCCCGCCGGCGCCGACGACCTGAAAAAGCTGTCGGGCGTTGGCCCCGCGCTTGAGAAGAAACTGCTCGAAGCCGGGATCACCTCGTTCGCGCAGATCGCAGCCTGGACCGAAGCCGATATCGCCGAGTTCGACGAAAAACTGTCGTTCAAAGGCCGTATCGAGCGCGAAGGCTGGGTCGAGCAAGCCAAAGAACTGGCCCAGTAAGATAGGAGAGTACACCAATGGCACACAAAAAAGCAGGCGGTAGCTCCCGTAACGGTCGCGACTCTGCCGGTCGCCGTCTTGGCGTCAAGAAATACGGCGGCGAAGCCGTCCTTGCGGGCAACATCATCGTGCGTCAGCGCGGCACCAAGTGGTGGCCGGGCGAGAACGTCGGCATGGGCAAGGATCACACCCTCTTTGCAACCGCCGAAGGCGCCGTGAAATTCCACAAGGGCCTCAAGGGCCGCACCTTCATTTCGGTTCTCCCGGTTGCGGAGGCCGCCGAGTAAGCCGAACCCTGATAGGTCAAGACATTCAAGGGATCGGCGCATCGCCGGTCCCTTTTTCATATGTGTAACCGATTGCGGTATATTGTCCTTAATAACGTCACAGTCCTGTGCGAGGGACTTGCCGCATGACATGGTAACCTACATGTAACGAAGGTTCGCTAACTTTCGTCGGCCGGAGAACCGACGCATTCCCGCGGACCGGGGTAATGCTTTTCGAGGAGGGGAAGCATGAAACTGGACATGATCGTGAATCAGCCCGTGATCGAGGCTGGTCGTTTTGTATTGCGGCCCGTGCGTAAATCAGATGCGGGCCTGCTGGCGATGTTCGCCGGCGATGAACGTGTGGCGCGTTATACCCGCACGATTCCACATCCCTTGCCGCCCGGCGCGATCGAGGCTTTCATCACCCGGTCGCAGCAGGACAATCCCGATGAATATATCTGGATCATGGACGGCGCCGCGTATGGCCTGTCCGAGGTTCTGGGCGTCATCGGCCTGACCCCGCTGGGTCCGAAACAATCGGAAATCGGCTATTGGGTCGCGCCCGCCTATTGGAACAGCGGCATCGCCTCTGAGGCGGTCAATGCCCTGCTGGCTGCCAACCCGCTGAACAACAGCTCGGTGGTTGCGGCGGTCTTCCAGGATAACCCCGGCTCGGCCCGGGTGCTGACCAATGCTGGCTTTGAGTATATTGGCGACGCCGAGGCGTTTTGCGTCTCTCGCACCACCAATCTGCCCACCTGGACCTATCTCAAGAAGCTCAACTAAGCGTGCAGGGGCTTGAGGACGGCCGGCTTTCGGTCTATCGCCTGTGCGAACCCAAAAAGGCCCCTGCATTATGAAATTCCTCGATCTGGCCAAGGTCTATATCCGCTCTGGCGCGGGCGGAAACGGCTGCATCAGCTTTCGCCGCGAAAAATTCATCGAATACGGCGGCCCCGATGGCGGCGACGGCGGTGATGGCGGCGATGTCATCGTCGAGGCGGTCGAGGGCCTGAATACCCTGATCGATTTCCGCTATCAGCAGCATTTCTTTGCCCAGAACGGCCAGCAGGGCATGGGCCGTCAGCGCACCGGCAAGGATGGCGACGACATCATCCTGCGCGTACCCGTCGGCACCGAGATCCTGGACGAGGACGAAGAAACCGTTCTGGCCGATATGACCGAGATGGGCCAAAAGGTGCTGCTGGCCAAGGGCGGCAATGGCGGCTGGGGCAACCTGCATTTCAAGACCTCGACCAACCAGGCACCGCGCCGGGCCAATCCGGGGCAAGAGGGCGTCGAGCGCACCATCTGGTTGCGGCTGAAACTGATCGCCGATGCCGGCCTGCTGGGCCTGCCCAACGCGGGCAAGTCGACCTTTCTGGCCGCCACGTCGAACGCGCGCCCCAAGATTGCCGATTACCCGTTCACCACTCTGCACCCCAACCTGGGCGTGGTTGGCGTGGACAATACCGAATTCGTCGTAGCCGACATTCCGGGCCTGATCGAAGGCGCACACGAAGGCCGCGGCATCGGCGACCGTTTCCTGGGCCATGTCGAACGCTGCGCGGTGCTGCTGCACCTGATCGACGGCACCTCGGACGATGTCGTGACTGACTATGAAACCATCATTCATGAACTCGAGGCCTATGGCGGCGATCTGGCCGACAAGCCGCGCATCACCGCGCTGAACAAGATCGACGCGCTGGATGACGACGAACGCGCCGAGAAACGCGCCGCGCTTGAGGCCGCGACCGGCGGCCCGGTGTTGATGATGTCCGGCGTCAGCCGCGAGGGCCTGACCGAGGTGCTGCGCGCCGTGCGGTCCCAGATCGACGATGATCGCCTGCGCCACAAGGCCGCCGGAGAGGAGCCCGAGTCGTGGCGTCCCTGATCCAAGCCCGCCGGCTGGTCGTCAAGATCGGCTCGGCCCTGTTGGTTGACCGCAAGACCGGCGCCCTGCGTGCCGACTGGCTGCATGCGCTGGCGCAGGACGTGGCCGCCGCCAAGGCGCGTGGCACCGATATGATCCTTGTGTCGTCGGGCTCGATCGCGCTGGGGCGCTCGGTGCTGGGCCTGCCCGCGGGCACGCTGTCGCTTGAACAAAGTCAGGCCGCCGCCGCCGTCGGCCAGATCCGCCTGGCCCGCGCCTACGAAGAGGCGCTGGCCCCGCATGGCATCACCACCGGCCAGGTTCTGGTCACGCTCGAAGACAGCGCCAACCGCCGCCGCTATCTGAACTCGCGCGCGACGCTGGAACAGCTGGTCAGCCTGGGCGTGGTGCCGATCGTCAATGAAAACGACACTATCGCCACCGACGAGATCCGCTTTGGCGACAATGACCGCCTTGCCGCGCAGGTCGCCGTGACCGTGGGCGCCGATCAGCTGGTGCTGTTGTCGGATGTCGACGGGTTCTATTCAGCCAATCCGGGGCTTGACCCGACCGCCCGCCGGTTCGACGTGATCGACGAGATCACCCCCCAGATCGAGGCCATGGCCGGCGATCCGACCTCGGGCCTGTCCAAGGGCGGGATGAAGACCAAGCTGATGGCCGCCAAGACCGCCACCGGCGCGGGCTGCGCCATGGCGATCACCGAGGGCTCGGTGCTGCGGCCGTTGCAGGCGCTGATCGACGGGGCGAATGCCACGTGGTTCCTGGCCAAGGACGACCCGCAAGCCGCCCGCAAACGCTGGATCGCCGCGATGAAACCCAAGGGCGAGGTCGTGCTGGACGAGGGCGCGATGCGCGCTTTGGCGCGGGGCAAGTCGCTGTTGCCCGCCGGTGTCACGGCCGTCGATGGCGAATTCGGCCGGGGCGAGCCGGTCGCGCTGATTGGTCCGGGCGGCGAGACGCTGGGCAAAGGGCTGATCCGCTATACCAGCGACGAGGCCCGCCTGATCAAGGGCCGCCAGTCGGGCGAGATCGAGGGCATCCTGGGCTATCCGGGCCGCGCGGCGCTGATCCATCGCGACGACATGGCGCTGTGACCGCGCCGCGCTGATGCGCGAGATCACGACAATTCATGGATGAAACGGGCCTTTTGCGTTGTAGATTGGCCCCCGACGGCCTATTTCAATGCGCCAAGCAAGAGGGCCATGGCGATGAAAGACCAAGACAACATTCCCGCGATGATGAACGAAATTGGCACGCGCGCACGTGCCGCCGCGGCCGAGCTGGCCTTTGCCCCCTCGGATGCCAAGGCCACGGCGCTGAACGCCGCCGCCGATGCCGTTTGGGCGCGCCGGGCCGAGATCATCGCCGCCAATGAAAAAGACCTGGAATTTGGCCGCAACAAGGGCCTTAGCCCGGCGATGATGGATCGTCTGATGCTGGACGAGGCCCGTATTCAGGGCATGGTCGACGGGCTGCGCGCCGTGGCGGCGCAGGACGATCCGGTCGGGCAGGTGATGGCCGAATGGGATCGCCCCTCGGGCCTGCATATCAAGCGCGTGCGCACGCCGCTGGGCGTGATCGGCGTGATCTATGAAAGCCGCCCCAACGTGACGGCGGATGCGGGTGCACTGTGCCTCAAGGCCGGCAATGCGGTGATTTTGCGGGGCGGCTCGGAAAGCTTTCACAGCTCGGGCGCCATTCATGCCTGCCTGCAAGACGGGCTGCGCGCCGCCGGTCTGCCCGAGGACTCCATCCAGCGCGTGCCGACCCGCGACCGCGCCGCCGTGGCCGAGATGCTGCGCATGACCGCCCATATCGACGTGATCGTTCCGCGCGGCGGCAAGGGGCTGGTCGGGCTGGTGCAGCGCGAGGCCCGCGTGCCGGTCTTTGCCCATCTCGAGGGCATCGTGCATGTCTATATCGACAAGGCCGCCGACCCCGAAAAGGCGCGCCGGGTGGTGATGAACGCCAAGACCCGTCGCACCGGCATCTGCGGCGCGGCCGAGTGTCTGCTGATCCATCGCGACCTAGCCGACTCGCTGGGCCAGGATCTGCTCGACATGCTGAAAGAAGCGGGCGTCGAGGTGCGCGCGGGCGAGGGGCTGACGGGTTCGGTTCCGGCAACGGATGATGATTGGGGCAAGGAATACCTCGATTCGATCATCGCGGCGCGCATCGTCGACGATGTGGACGGCGCAATCGCCCATATCCGCCGCTACAGCAGCAGCCACACCGATTGCATCATCACCGAGGATGACGCGGTGGCCGATCGCTTTTTTGAACGGCTCGACAGTGCGATCCTGATGCGCAATGCCTCGACCCAGTTCGCCGATGGTGGCGAGTTCGGCATGGGCGCGGAAATCGGCATTGCCACTGGCAAGATGCATGCGCGTGGCCCGGTCGGGGCCGAGCAGCTGACCAGCTTCAAATACATCGTCGTGGGTGACGGCACCACGCGGCCCTAGAAGCCGATCTTGATCTCGGTATCACTCATCTGAACCGACAGCCGTCGCGCCAATTGGCGCGCGGCATCGGGAATCAGCGCGAACTGCACCTCCGCAGGGCCAAGGTCGGCGGGCATCTCTGCGCCGGTCAGCCCGCCCCAAAGCCGCGGGTCACAGTTCAAACGCTTTGCCGAGGCGTGCAGGCGCCAGGCACCCCCATCGCCGCGCAGGTCGATCACCCCGCCCAGCGGCATCGCGCCCTCAAGCGCCAGCACCAGCAACAGCAGCAGCTTGGCCTCGGCCCGGCTGATCTGATCGGGCAGGGCGGGCTGCACCGACAACCGGCCCGCGCCATAGGCATCGGCCAGAATCGAGTCAATCTCGCCGCGCGCGACCATCTGCCCCGCGCTGGCCTGGCCAAAGGCGATGCGAAACAGCCTGATCCGCGCATTTGCGGCGCGCACAGAATCCGACAACAGCTGCATTTCCGGGCTGTCCCCGGCCACACCGGTCATCCCCAACAGCTCCAGCCCATTGCTGATCGCGCCCACAGGGTTGATAAGGTCATGACAGATGCGCGACCCCAACAGCGCATTCAGATCGGGCAGGGGCTGCGCGCTCATGCCGCCACCCCAAACGCAGGAGACCCCATGCGCGAGTTGAACGACATGCTGGAGCCCGGAATGCTGGTGCGCCACGCCGGCCAGCCCGACTGGGGCCTGGGGCAGGTGCAATCCAACGTCAACGGCAAGGTCACGGTGAATTTCGAGCACCAAGGCAAGGTGGTGATCGACGGGGCGCGGGTCGAACTCATCCCGGTATACGACTCCTGATTTCGCTATGGGTGTCCAATCTT
Organism: Actibacterium sp. XHP0104; assembly: GCF_025751515.1. Classification (GTDB taxonomy): domain Bacteria; phylum Pseudomonadota; class Alphaproteobacteria; order Rhodobacterales; family Rhodobacteraceae; genus Actibacterium_D. The sequence continues at coordinate 748,134 of NZ_JAOWLE010000001.1, read as the reverse complement.
TCGCGCAACAACCTTAACGATAGGTTAATTGCAACGTCGCGCCAGTGAGGTTGCCAAACCCCCGGTCTCTGCCTAGAACGGCGCCACACTCAACGAGGGCCAGCGGCATATATGCTGTCAGCGGACGAACATTTCGAGCTGCGGCTCGCCACCGAGGATACCGATCTGCGCGCGGCCCAGCGGCTGCGCTATGAGGTGTTCGTGGCCGAGCTGGGCGGCGATGGCGATCTGGTCGATCACGACGCCCGGCTGGAGCGGGACACCTTTGATCCCTATTACGATCACCTGGTCCTGATTGACAAAACCCGCGACGCGGGCGCGCTGGATCATGTTGTGGGCGTCTACCGCGTGCTGCGCGACGACCGTGCTGCCGAGATCGGGCGTTACTATTCCGAAGACGAATACGACCTGACAGCGCTGAAAACCTGTGGCCGCAAGCTGCTGGAGCTGGGGCGGTCCTGCCTGCATCGCGACTATCGCGGCGGCACGGCGATGATGCATCTGTGGAACGGGCTGGCCGATTACGTGTTTGAACATGGGATCGAGGTTCTGTTCGGCACGGCCAGCTTTCACGGCACGGATATCGACACCCTGCGGATGCCACTGGCCTATCTGCATCATCATCACCTGGCCCCGCCTGATCTGCGCACCCGCGTGCTGCCCGAACATGGGCAAGACATGAACCTGGTGCCGCGCGACCAGATCGACCGCAAGGCGGCGATGCTGGCCACGCCCTCGCTGATCAAGGGCTATCTGCGGCTGGGCGGTTTCGTGGGCGAGGGCGCCTATGTCGACCACGCCTTCAACACCACCGATGTCTGCCTGATCATGGATACCGAGCGCATGAATGCCAAAAGCAGCGCGCGCTACGCCCGAGGAGCACGGGCATGAGCGCCGCTTGGAATGGCGCCGCCCCTCCTGCAAGCCCGCCGTTCACGCCGGGCGACTGGTGGCGGATCGCTTGGCGCGGAGCGATTCTGGGGTTTCTGACCATGGGCGCGCTGGTGATGATCGTTCTGGTGCGCCTGATCGAACGCCCGATTTGCGGCCTGCACCGCCCCGTCACACCGCATTTTGCCCAGATCGTCAGCCGCCTGGCCTTTATCGTGCTGCGGATCGACTATCGCGTCACCGGGCGGCGCATGACGCATCGCGGGGCCGTGGTGTCGAACCATGCCTCCTGGATGGATATCTTTTCGCTGAACGCGCGCAAGCGGATCTATTTCGTATCCAAGGCCGAGGTCGCCAGCTGGCCCGGTATCGGCTGGCTGGCGCGCGCCACCGGCACCGTGTTCATCCACCGCGATCCGCGCCACGCCAAGGATCAGAAAGAGCTGTTCGAGGCCCGTCTGGCCGCCGGCCACAAGCTGCTGTTTTTCCCCGAGGGCACATCGACCGACGGGCTGCGCGTGCTGCCGTTCAAATCGACCCTGTTCGCGGCATTCTTCACCGACACGCTGCGGCCCTTTCTGTATATTCAGCCGGTGACGCTGGTCTATCGCGCGCCACCGGGCGAAGACCCGCGCTTTTACGGCTGGTGGGGCGAAATGGAATTCGGCGCGCATCTGCTGCGGATGCTGGCGCAGCGCCGGCAGGGATCGGTCGAGGTGATCTATCACGCCCCGCTGAAAGTGTCGGATTTCGACAGCCGCAAGGACCTGGCCCGAGCCTGTGAAACCGCCGTGCGCGGCGGGTTGGCGTCGGCGGGTCTGGATCAGGGCTGAAGCGGGCGGATCTTCAGCCGGGTGATGCGGTTGTCCTTGCGGGCGGCGACCTCGAAGCGGAAACCGTGAAAGCTGAACACCTGACCCTCGCTGGGGATCATCTGCGCCTCGTGGATGACCAGCCCGGCGACGGTGTTGGCCTCGTCATCGGGCAGCGCCCAATCGGTGGCGCGGTTGAGATCTCGGATCGTCATCGCACCATCGACCAGGTAATTGCCGTCCTCACCGCGCCGCACCGGGTGCTCGGGGTCGATGTCGAATTCATCGGTGATCTCGCCCACGATCTCTTCGAGAATGTCTTCCAGCGTGATCAGCCCCTGCAACACGCCGTATTCGTCCACCACCAGCGCGAAATGCGTGTGGCGGCGCAGGAATTCGCGCATCTGGTCGCCCAGCGTGGTGGTTTCCGGCACGAAATAGGGCTTCATCGCCACATCCATGATCTGGAAGGTCTTGAGCGCGTCGATCGGGGTCTGATCCGACCCGCGCACCAGCCGGAAAATGGCGCGCAACATGTCCTTGGCGTGCACGACTCCGATGATGTTCTCGGGGTCGTCCCGATAGAGCGGCAGGCGCGTGTACGGGCTCTCCAGACATTGCGACAACAGCTCTTCGGGGTCGGCATTGACGTTCAGCGTCGCGATCTTGGAGCGGTGCAGCATGATCTCTTCTACCGCGCGCTCGTTCAGGTCGAGCGCCCCCAGAATACGGTCGCGGTCTTCTTTCTGGACCAGGCCCTCGGAATGGCCCAGCTGCAACGCGCCGGCGATTTCCTCGTGCACGGCCAGGATATGGCTGTCGGGGTCGGTCTTGACCCCGAACAGCGCCAGCACCACGCGCACCAGCGCCCGTACCGCCGCCACCATCGGCGAAAACACCAGGATCACCACGCGAATGACCGGCGCCACCCCGGCGGCGGCTTTCTCGGCATTGGTGATGGCATAGGTTTTCGGCAGCACCTCGGCAAAGATCAACACCAACAGCGTCATCACCAGCGTCGCCAGCGCCACGCCGCTATCGCCAAAGACCCGCGTGAACAGCGCCGTCGCCAGCGAGGCCGCAAGGATGTTCACCAGGTTGTTGCCCAGCAGAACCGAGCCGATCAGCCGCTCATTATCCTCGGTGATACGCAGCGCGGTTTCGGCGCCGGTATTGCCCTTGTCGGCCTGGCTGCGCAGCTTGCCGCGAGAGGCGGCGGTCAATGCGGTTTCGGACCCCGAGAAAAAGGCCGACAGCAGCAGCAGCACCAGAATGCCGCCGCAGGTCATCCAGAATGCGGTATCGTAAATCGGGGCGGGGTCCATTTTTCGTCCTGAACTTGGGTGTTTGTCTGGTTATGGGGGCGCGGGCGCGCGTGATCAAGCCCGGCTAGTCGCGCGCCAGGGGGTGATGGGTCAGAACCAGCTCTTTCAGGCGCTCATCCAGCACATGGGTATAGATCTCGGTGGTCGACAGATCGGCGTGCCCCAACAGCGTCTGGATCACCCGCAGATCGGCGCCGCCCGCCAACAGATGCGTGGCAAAGGCATGGCGCAGCGTGTGCGGGCTGACCTTCGAGGGCGACACGCCGCCCCGAACGGCAAATTCCTTGATCAGCGTGTAAAACCCGTGCCGCGTCAGGTGGCCAGATTTGCCATGCGACGGGAACAGAAACGGGCTGGGCTTGCGGCCCGCCTTGCGTGCGGCCTCTTCGTTTTCGTCACGCAGCTTCAGCCACTCGGCCAGCGCCGCCCGCGCCGGTGTCGACAGCGGCACCATCCGTTCCTTGCCGCCCTTGCCCATGACCAACAGCATGCGCGGATCGCCCCGCGCCGCGCTGACCGGCAGCGAGACCAGCTCGGTCACACGCATGCCGGTGGCGTAAAGCACCTGCATCAGGCAGGAATTGCGCACCGCCTCGCGGCCCTCGGTGGCGGCGTCTAGCAGGCGGTCAACCTCGTCATGGCTCAGCGTCTTGGGCAGGCGCTTGCTGCGGCCCGGCCCCTTGATCTGCAGCGCGGGGTTATCGCTGCGCCAGCCTTCTTCATAGGCAAAGCGATAGAGCTGACGGATGGCCGACAGCCGCCGGGCGCGGGTCGACTGGGCCAGCCCTTCGGCGTCGCAGGCCACCAGATAGTCGATGATATCGGTCTCGGTCAGCGTTTCCAGCGACAGTTTGCGCCGCTCGACCCAATCGGCGAAATAGCCCAGATCGCGGCCATAGCCCATCAGCGTGTTGCGCGCGGCGGATTGCTCGGCCGAAATGGCCTCGAGAAAGGTCTCTATCCGGCGGGCGGCGTCGGGGGTCATCCTCGGCGCTCCAGGATCAGCAGCTCCAGCGCGGCGCGGCGGGCGGTGTCCTCGAGACCCAGAAGCCGCAACAGCGACAGGCCCTCGGAGATATCCGACACGTCGCCGCGTGCGCCGTCGGTGATCAGGCGCAGCGCCTCGAGCAGGGCCTCGCCGCTGCGGCCCTCGTTCAGGCGGGCCTGCATGGCCGGGGTGACGCGCGGCGTGGCAAAGGCCGAGGCGATGGCGCGTTCCAGCTGGGTTGCCCCGCCTGTGACCGAGCCGCCCGTGGCAATCGCGACCATCATCGCGGGCGCATCGCCGCCGGCCGCGCGGGCCACGGTTTCATAGGCGCCCGACAACAGCCCCAGCCGCAGCGCGATCTGACCCGACTTGCCGGTCAGACCCATCGAGGCCAGGCGTTCGCCGTAGATCTCGGCAAAAGGCACCTCAAGCTCGGACCGCTGCATCACCTCCCAGGCGGGCGGCAGGGCGGCGGCGATCTGGTCGGGTTCGCCCGACAGAACGGCCACGTCCAGCGCCTGGACGGCGGCGACCCGGTCCCATATCCCGCCCGAGGCCGCCGGGCGACGCTCGGTGTAAATGCCCAGCAGGCGGTTGGGCGAGATGGCCCCGCTGCGCGCCAGCCGTTCGGCCGCCTCGACCCGCGATTTCCAGCCCGAGGTGTTGCGCAGATCGGCCTGGGCAAAGGCCAGAGGCAGGCCGGTGGTAGGCAGGGGCTCGCCAATCGCCTCGAACATGCGGAACACCAGCGGGCTGGGCCGGGTGGGCATGGTCAGCGGATAATCTTCCTCGGTCAGCTCGGGGTCGAGAAACCGCGCCATCAGGGCGAAATCCTCGTCACTGACATGGCCCAGCGCCCCGCCGGTTTCCAGCGACAGCGCGGCGGCATTCCAGTCGCCCCCGCGCGCCAGGCAGAAAATCCGCGACTGAAAGGTGGGCGCGATGGCGGGCGCGGCACGCATGGCGGCGCAGGCGCGATCCTCATGCCCGGTCAAGAGCGACACGTCGAACCAGCGGCGAAACAGGCTGGGCTCGGTCGGACCGGCGCGCTCTAACAGCGCCTGTGCCTGATCCAGCGCGCCCATCTCCAAGAGCTTGTCGAGCCGCGCCAGCAGCACAACGCCATCCGCCTCATCCGAGGTGCCGGGCGGGTCAAGCTCGGCCAAGAGCAAGGTGTAAAGTAGCGCCTGCACCGAAGGCAGCACATCGGCGCGTTCGGACCGCAAGAGGCGGGCAATGTCCGAGGCCGCGCTGTGGTGCCACAGGTCGGGGGTCAGACCGGCCATGCCGGGCGACAACAGACCGACCGCATCCAGCCGCGGGCCATCCAGCGGGCTGACGGTGACATCTTGCGGCGCGGCGCTGTCGGCCATGGGGGCCACGGCGGCCGGCACAGCCGGGGCCGCAACCGAATCCGACAGCCAGTCGATCACCGACAGCGGCGCCTCTTCGGCCAGCGCCATTCCGCCCCAGATCAGCCCCAGCGCCGTCGCCGATCCGGCCAGCCGCTTAGCGAACATCCAGAACCACAGGCTGTGTGACCTGGCGGGTTTCGGGCTCGATATCGCCCAGATAGGCATAGCCCGCCAGGCCGGCCATGCCGACGAGGATGAGGAAAACCAATAGCTTTAGAATACGCCCCATATGTCCTGCTCTTATTGCGCCGCGTGTCGGCGTGTTGAATTTATCTGCGATTATATATGGTATTTTTTGCAAGTTCACGCCATTGAAGGGTGAAATTTACACAGCAGGCGAGAGGTTGCCGGTTTTGACGTGGCACCTGAAGAAAACCGTGGTGATGGTGGGCATGATGGGGGCGGGTAAAACCGCGATCGGCACCGCCCTTGCGCGCCGTTTGGGGGTGCCGTTCCTGGACAGTGACGAGGAAATCGTCAAAGCCGCCAACATGACCATCGCCGAGATCTTTGCCCGCGACGGCGAACCCTTCTTTCGCCGCAAGGAAAGCCAGGTGATCGGCCGTCTGCTGGATACCGAGCGCTGTGTGCTGTCCACCGGCGGCGGCGCGTTCCTGTCGGATGCCAACCGCAAGATGATCTCGGATCGCGGCGTGTCGGTCTGGCTGAAGGCTGACCTTGATCTGCTGTGGAACCGGGTCAAGCACAAGGACACGCGCCCCTTGCTGCGCACGCCCGATCCGTTCAAGACGCTCGCCGAGCTATATGCCGCGCGTGATCCGTTCTATGCGATGTCCGATCTGCACGTGCAGACCCGGCCAGAATACTCGGTCGAGCAAACCACCGATGCGGTGATCGACGCGCTGCTGACCCGACCCGATGTGCTGACGAAAGGCTAAGACGACATGGAAACCGTTCACGTTCCGCTGGAAGGCCGCGAATACGACATCCATATCGGCCCTGGCCTGCTGCCGCGCGCGGGCGAATTCATCGCGCCGCTGCTGCACACGCCCAAGGTGGCGGTGCTAACCGACGAAACCGTGGGCGCGCTGCACCTGGAAACCCTGCGCGCCGGGCTGGCGGCCTCGGGCATCGAAATGACCGCGCTGGCGCTGCCCGAGGGCGAGTCCACCAAGGGCTGGGATCAGTTCAGCCGCGCGGTGGAATGGCTGATCGAGCAAAAGGTCGAACGGCGCGGCATGGTCGTGGCCTTGGGGGGCGGGGTGATCGGCGATCTGGCCGGATTTGCCGCCGCGGTGCTGCGCCGGGGCGTGCGCTTCGTGCAGATCCCGACCTCGCTGTTGGCGCAGGTTGATAGCTCTGTGGGGGGCAAGACCGGGATCAATTCGAAACAGGGCAAGAACCTGATCGGCGCCTTTCACCAGCCCTCGCTGGTGCTGGCCGATATCGACGTCTTGGGCACGCTAAAGCCGCGCGATTTCCTGGCCGGTTACGGCGAGGTGGTGAAATACGGGCTGCTGGGTGACGCGAAATTCTTTGACTGGCTGGAACAAAACGGCCCCGCGCTGGCCTCGGGCGATCAGGCCGCGCGCATCCGCGCCGTGCGCCGCTCGGTCGAGATGAAGGCCGAGATCGTCGTGCGCGACGAGACCGAACAGGGCGACCGCGCGCTCTTGAATCTGGGCCATACCTTCTGTCACGCGCTCGAGGCCGCGACGGGCTATGGCGACCGCTTGCTGCATGGCGAGGGCGTGGCGATCGGCTGTGCGCTGGCGTTTGAACTGTCCCAGCGCATGGGCCTGTGCAGCCAGGAAGACCCGTCTCGCATTCGCGCGCATCTGGATGCGATGGGCATGAAGAAAGACCTGCGCGCCATCCCCGGCGAGCTGCCCGATGCCGATGGTCTGATGGCGCTGATGGCGCAGGATAAAAAGGTGCTGGACGGCAAGCTGCGGTTCATCCTGGCGCGCGGTATCGGCGATGCCTTTGTCACCTCGGATGTCGATCCGGCGCTGGTGCGGCAACTGCTGAGCGAAGCCCTGGCCGCCTAGGCGCGGTTGCTGACGACTATCAGCTCGCCGATATTCTCGCGGGTGATATAGCCGATCACCTGGCCGCCCGGGCCGGTGATGGCCACGGCGGGGGTGCCGCCATCCTGCATCGCGTCCAGCACCTGGCTGAGCTTCGCGTTCAGGGGCAGGGCCGGGGCCTGCACCATCAATTCGGCCACCTGGCGCGGCTTGTGCTCGGCGTGATGGGCCTTGAAGATCGCGCTGCGGGTCAGGAACCCGGCCAAAGTGCCATCGGGATTGAGCACCGGGAATTCATGCTGCGTGGTGCGGATCAGCGTCATGTCGGCGGCTGACAGGCTGTCACCGGGCATCAGGCTTTCAAAGCTGGTGATCATCGCGTCGCGGGCCAGCATGCTGCGCGCAAGGCTGCGCAATTGAACGTCCGAACTTTCGGCCCCCGCAGCCATGAACACGAAAAACGCGATCAGCAGCAGCAGAAAATTCCCCGAGGTCAGGCCCAGAAAACCAAAGAGAAACGCCATGATCTGCCCGGCAATCGCCGCCAGCTGGGTCGCGCGCACCCGGTTGGTAAACAGCGCGATCACCGCGCGCAGCACCCGCCCGCCATCCATCGGAAAGGCGGGCAGCAGGTTGAACAGCGCCAGGAACAGGTTGACCGAGGCCAGCCGCGTCACGAAAGGCACGTCCTGCCCGCCGATGACCGCCATGTCCTGCAAAGATGCCCGCGCCCCGAACACCAGCGCCAGCACCGCCCAGATGACGATATTCACCGCCGGGCCAGCCAGGGCGACCAGGATTTCCTGTTTGGGGTTTTCCGGCATCCGTTCCAGCCGCGCCATGCCGCCGATCGGCAGCAGGGTGATATCGCGGGTGGAAATGCCGAACCGGCGCGCGGTCAGGGCGTGGCCGTATTCATGCGCGATCACACAGGCGAACAGCGCCACCACGAACAACACGCTGTCGATCGCCGCCGCCGCGCCAGCCGTCGCATAGGCCGCGGCGCCGATCCAGAACAGCAGCAAAAAGAAAGTGACGTGAACCTTTAGTTCCGACCCGAGCAGCCGGCCTATGGAAATGGACCAGCTCATGATCTTGGTCCGCGGGTCACGTCAGCCTCCTGTCATCAGAACGGGATCTCGTCGTCCAGATCGCCCGCAGGGCCCGACGGGCCGCCGTAGCCACCGCCGCCCTGGCCGCCGCCCCCCTGGTTGTCATAGCCGCCGCCATAGCCGCCGCCCTGTTGACCACCGCTATAGCCACCACCGCCACCCGAACCGCCGCCTTCGCGGCCATCCAGCATGATCAGCGTGCCGTTGAAGCCTTGCAGAACCACCTCGGTGCTATAGCGATCCTGGCCGGATTGATCCTGCCATTTGCGGGTTTGCAGCTGGCCCTCGATGTAAACCTTGCTGCCCTTGCGCAGATATTGCTCGCACACGCGCACCAGGCCCTCGGAAAAGATCGCGACCGAATGCCATTCGGTGCGCTCGCGGCGTTCGCCGGTATTGCGGTCTTTCCAGTTTTCCGAGGTGGCAATGCGCAGATTGCAGACCTTGCCGCCATTCTGAAAGCTGCGCACCTCGGGGTCACGGCCAAGATTGCCCACCAGAATTACCTTGTTCACCGATCCGGCCATGCGTCTCTCCCTGTCGAATCCTTCTGTTTCGTTGCTACGGTTACATCACCCCGGCCCGGTTAATGAAAGGCGAAACTTGCGCGTTTCGCCGCGTCGCCGGGCAAGTCTCTGCCCATCGCACTGCGGCAAAATCGCGTCCGGGCTAGAGATTTGCGCAAAAATCCGTATATTGCGCGTGCTGAATATATAGGGACGGTGGGATGATCAAAACAGGCAAGGCCCTGGTGATCTGGGGCATGGCGACCTGCATCGCGGCAGGCGCCGGGGCCGAGGTCACGGCCAGCAGCAAATCGCGCGCCATGTTGTTCAAGTCGCAGACCGACGTGTTGGACAACCGCGCCTCGCAGCAATACGCGGCCTCGGTGCGTCTTAAACCGGCGCCGGTCATCACCCCGTCAGAGTTCGGCGCGACGCCCTATTGGGGCCGGATGAACAGCCCCTATCTGCAACCCGCCCGCGACGCGGCGCGCCGCCACGGCGTGCCCGAGGATCTGTTTCTGAAACTGGTCCAGCAGGAAAGCGGCTGGAACGCTCGCGCCAAAAGCCACAAGGGCGCGATCGGGCTGGCGCAGCTGATGCCCGCGACCGCGCGCACCCTGGGCGTCAACCCGCATGACCCGCATCAGAACCTTGATGGCGGCGCGCGTTACCTGCGCCAGCAATACAATACCTTCGGCAGCTGGCGCCTGGCGCTGGCGGCCTATAATGCCGGGCCGAAGGCGGTCGAGAAATACAACGGCGTGCCGCCCTACAAGGAAACGCGCAACTATGTGCGCGTCATCTGGGGCCACTAGACCGAGCGGCGGAAATCCAGCGGGGTCTTGCCGGTGCGCCCGTGGAAAGTGCGGGTGAAATAGGCGGGCGAGTTGAACCCCAGCCCCTGCGCGATCTGCTTCACCGGCAGGCCCGTGTCGGCCAGCATGCGTCGCGCCTCGGCGATCTTGCGGTCGGCCAGGAAATCGGACGCGGTCTTGCCACAGGTCTCTTTGCAGACGCGGGTCAGATGGGTCGAGGTCACGCCCAGCTCGCGTGCGTAATCCGACACCGAGTGATCGGTGTGAAAGTCCTTTTCAACCATATCGGCATAACGGCGCGCCAGCCGCCGCGCGGCGCTGTTGGTGGCCAGCGAATCCTCGTGGTCCAAGATGTGCCGTTCCAGCCAGACCGAAACCAGCCCGGCGTGATAGGTCATGGCACGCAGCCGGGCAGGGCGGTCGCCCTCGGCCTCGCGCTGAAGATTGTCGAGAATGATCGCCAGCTCTGATTGATCCTGCGCGTCGCGCACCCGCAGGTGGCAGGGGGTTTCGGGCAGCGGCAGCCCGTGGTCGCGGCCAAAAAAGACCGCCGTGCCAAACACGCCGGCGGCGGTTTCGAAACTGTGCATGGTGCGGGCCGGGATGAACACCGCGTTATGGGCGCCAAAGCCGCGGGTGATGCCGCCCACGGTCAGGCGTCCCTGGCCGCGCGAGATCCAGATCAGCTGATCGACGCTGTAGCTGCGCATCGCCTCGACGCGCCACTTGCCGCCCTTGAACAGGGACGGAAGGGGAATGATCCGCATATCGCTTGCATGCATGGCCGGCCTCAATGGTTTGTTTTCTGGAATCGTATGAGGTGATTCGCGGCGAATCAAACGAAAAGAGGTGCGATTCGTGCCTTTTCGCTCATACGAGTCATCCGGGCATCACCAACTTGTGCCACGCCTTCATTCGGGCACGAAACCATGTGCGCTGGCGCTTGGCATATTGGCGGCTGGCGATTTTGGCGGCCTCGGTCGCGGCCTCCAGCGTCATCTCGCCGCGCAGATGGGCGATCAGTTCGGGCGCGCCGATGGCCTTGGACGACAGATAGGCCGGGTTCCAGCGCGGCAGCATCGCGCGCGCCTCGTCCAGCGCGCCGTGGTCTAGCATCAGGTCGAACCGGCAGTCGATCCGTTCGGCCAGCCAGTCGCGATCGGCGTCAATGACAAAGGCCTGGGCCAGATGCAGCGGCAGCAGCGGGGGCGGGGTGTCATCCTGCCACGCTGCCAGACCGCGACCGGTGGCGCGCAGCACCTCCCAGGCGCGCTGCACCCGCACAGGGTTCAGCTGATCGACCCGGTCGCGGGTCGGGGCGTCAAGCTCGGCTAACAGGCCCGCATGGCCCTCGGCGGCGACGCGGCGGTCGGCCTCGGCCCGTATGGCGGGCGGGGTCGGGGGGATATCGGCCAGCCCCTCGGTCAGCGCGGTGAAATAAAGACCCGTGCCGCCCACGATGATGGGGCGCGCCGGGCCGATCAGCAACGGCGCCACCTCGCGTAGCCAATGCCCGACGGAATAGTCGCCGTCATAGGGCACATGGCCATACAGGCGATGCGGCGCGGCGGCCTCGTCAATGGCCGAGGGCCGCGCGGTCAGCACGCGCCAGCCGTCGAACACCTGCAACGCATCGGCATTGACGATCACGCCGCCCTGCCGCGCGGCGATCTCAAGCGCCAGCGCCGACTTGCCCGAAGCCGTCGGCCCCGCGATCAGAACCGGGCGGTCGGGGTCGATATGCGGCAAATGATCCAGTTCAGCCTCGCGTTATACATTGAACCTCGGTCGCTTTTCCGACATTTTGCTGCAAACGCCAAGACAACACCCAAGGATTACCCCCATGAGCGACGGAAACTCCTCCCGCCCGACGCCTGCCTACAGCCGTGTCATGCTGAAAATCTCGGGCGAGGCCCTGATGGGGACGCAGGGATATGGCCTGCATCCGCCCACGGTCGAACGCATCGCCCGCGAGGTCAAGACCGTGCACGACATGGGCGTCGAGATCTGCATGGTCATCGGCGGCGGCAACATCTTTCGCGGCCTGCAAGGCAGCGCCCAGGGGATGGAGCGCACCACCGCCGACTATATGGGCATGCTGGCCACCGTGATGAACGCGCTGGCGATGCAGTCCGCGCTCGAGGCGCAGGGCATTCATACCCGCGTGATCTCGGCCATCCGCATGGATGAGGTGGCCGAGCCCTATATCCGCCGCCGCGCCGTGCGCCACCTGGAAAAGAAACGCGTCTGCATCTTTGCCGCCGGCACCGGCAACCCCTATTTCACCACCGACACCGCCGCCACGCTGCGCGCCAACGAGATGGCCTGCGAGGCGATCTTCAAGGGCACCAAGGTCGATGGCGTCTATGACAAGGATCCGGTCAAGAACGCCGATGCTGTCCGCTATGACCGGGTCAGCTATGACGACGTCCTGGCCAAGCATCTGGGGGTGATGGATGCCTCGGCGATCGCGCTGGCACGTGACAACAGCCTGCCGATCATTGTCTTCTCGCTGGACGAACCGGGCGGCTTCCGGGGTATCCTTGCCGGAGAAGGCACCTATACAATCGTGCATGGTTAAGGCTATAGCATCTCCAACACGGCTTTCGCCTGCAAAGAACAAGAGGGTATGAGCATGTCCGACGAAGACCTTGAGATCGACCTTGATGATCTGAGCCGCCGCATGGATGGCGCGCTGGCGTCGCTCAAACACGAATTCTCGTCGCTGCGCACCGGTCGGGCCTCGGCCTCGATGGTCGAGCCGGTGATGGTCGACGCCTATGGCGCGATGACGCCGATCAACCAGGTCGGCACCGTCAACGTGCCCGAGCCGCGCATGGTCACCATCAACGTCTGGGACAAGTCGCTGGTGAACAAGGTCGAAAAAGCAATCATGGAATCGGGCCTGGGCATCAACCCCCAGACCAACGGCACCATCATCATGCTGCCGATCCCCGAATTGAACGAGGAACGCCGCCGCGAACTGACCAAGGTGGCCGCCCAATATGCCGAACACGCCCGCGTTGCCATCCGCAACGTGCGCCGCGACGGCATGGATCAGGTCAAGAAAGCCAAGGCCGCCGGCATGTCCGAGGATGACCAGAAGCTGTGGGAATCCGAAGTGCAGGAGCTGACCGACGGCGCGATTGCCAAGGTCGACAAGGCCCTGGACGTCAAGCAGCAGGAAATCATGCAAGTCTGATCTGCGTGAAGGCCGCGGCGAACATAAAAGGGAGGTTTCGCTTGGCCGAAACCGGAGCGCCAGAAAACGGGCCGCAGCATGTTGCCATCATCATGGATGGCAATGGCCGCTGGGCCCAGAACCGCGGTCGCCCGCGCCTGTTCGGCCATCAGGCCGGGGCGTCGCGCGTGCGCGAGATCGTCGCCGCATGCCCTGATCTGGGTATTCGCTACCTGACGATCTTTGCCTTCTCGACCGAGAACTGGAAACGCACCCAGGCCGAAGTCACCGGCCTGATGACGCTGTTCCGCCGCTATATCACCAAAGAGGCCCAGGCCCTGCTGAAACAGGGTGTGCGCGTGCGCTTTATCGGCGATCGCGACCGGCTGGAGCCGAAACTGGTCGATCTGATGAACGAGCTCGAAGAGCTGACCGCCGGCAATGACCTGGTGCATATGACCGTGGCCATCAACTATGGCGGCCGCGACGAGGTGGCCCGCGCCACCAAGCGCATGGCGCATGAGGTTGCCGCCGGCCGCATCAACCCCGACGATGTCGATGCCGAAACCTTGGCGCGGTTCCTTGATACCTGCGTGCTGCCCGACCCCGACCTGGTGATCCGCACCAGCGGCGAGGCCCGGATCAGCAATTTCCTGCTGTGGCAGTCGGCCTATGCCGAATATGAATTCACCCCGATCCTGTGGCCCGATTTCACCCGCGACCATTTCGCCGAAATCGTTGCGCGTTACGCCAACCGTGAACGCCGCTATGGCGGGGTAAAAGTCTAGATGTCCTCGGACCGCTGGGCAGACCTGAAAACGCGCGTGGCCTCGGGCATAGCCATGGCCGTGATCGGCATCGGGTTGCTTTGGGCGGGCGGCGCATATTTTACCTTCCTCGCGGGCATCGTGACCTTGCTGATGATCTGGGAGCTGGTCCACATGACCAACCCCGACCAACGAACGCTGGCAGTGCCGATCGGGATGCTGGGCGCCGTCAGCATCATGGTCGCCTCGACCATGCACGGATTCTATGCCTTGCCGTTGACCATCGCGCCGGCGCTGACCGGAGCAACCCTGCTGAAACGCCATCGCCGCATCTTTACCGTCTATGCCGTGGCCGTGCTGCTGGCCGGCTATGCGCTGGCCATGTTCCGCGACACCCAGGGTCTGGCCTGGATGATCTGGCTGGTGCTGGTGGTGGTTGCCACCGATGTGTTCGGCTATTTCGCAGGGCGCATGTTGGGCGGGCCCAAGTTCTGGCCGGCGATCAGCCCCAAGAAAACCTGGTCAGGCACAGTGGCGGGCTGGATCTCGGCGGCGGTGATCGGTCTGATCTTTCACCTGCTCACCGGCGCGGGCCTTGGGCTGGTGCTGATCTCGGCGCTGTTGTCCTTTGCCAGCCAGATGGGCGACATCGCCGAAAGCGCGATCAAGCGGCGCATGGGCGTCAAGGACAGCTCGGCGCTGATCCCGGGCCATGGCGGGGTGCTTGACCGGTTCGACGGGCTGCTGGGCGCATCGGTGGTGATGCTGATCATCACGGCGCTGGGTCTGGCGCCCGTGATCGGATTCTGACCGCATGCGGCGCATCACGATATTCGGCGCGACCGGATCGATCGGTGAAAACACCGTTGATCTGATCACGCGGGCAGGGGGCGCCGACGCCTATGACGTGGTCGCCCTGACCGGCGGGCGCAACGTGGCGCGGCTGGCCGAGCAGGCCCGCGCCCTGCGCGCCGATCTGGCCGTCACCGCGCATGAGGATTGCTATGCCGACCTAAAGGACGCGCTGGCCGGCACAGGAATCGAAGTTGCGGCCGGCACCGAGGCAATCGAGGCCGCAGCCGAGCGCCCGGCCGACTGGATCATGTCGGCCATCGTGGGCGCGGCGGGGCTGAAACCGGGGCTGCGCGCGCTGGAACAGGGCACCACTCTGGCCCTGGCCAACAAGGAAAGCCTGGTCACCGCCGGGCCTTTGCTGATGGCAACCGCGCGCCGGCATGGCGCCACCATCCTGCCTGTCGACAGCGAACATTCGGCCATTTTCCAGGGGCTGGTGGGCGAAGACATGGGCGCGGTCGAACGCATCATCATCACCGCCTCAGGCGGCGCGTTCCGCGACTGGCCGGTCGAGAAGCTGGCCACCGCCACGCTGGCCCAGGCCTCGACCCATCCCAACTGGAACATGGGTCAGCGCATCACGATCGACAGCGCGTCCATGTTCAACAAGGCGCTGGAAGTCATTGAGGTAAAAGAGTTCTTTGGAACGTCACCCGATCAGATCGAGGTGTTGGTACACCCTGAATCGCTGGTTCACGCTCTGGTCGGTTTTCGCGACGGGGCGCTGATGGCGCATCTGGGTGCCGCCGACATGCGCCACGCCATCGGATATGCGCTGAACTGGCCCGAACGCGCCGACCTGCCGGTCGAACGGCTGAACCTGGCGCGGATCGGTCAGCTGAACTTTACCGCGCCCGATCCGCAACGCTATCCCGCGCTGCGGCTGGCCTATGAGGTGATGGCCATGGGCGGGCTGGCAGGTGCGGCCTTCAACGCCGCCAAGGAACGTGCGCTGGATGCTTTTATTGCGGGCGAGGCTGGTTTCCTGCAAATGGCTGCCATAGTTGAGCAGGTTCTTGACCGGGTTTCGGGCCAAACGGGCCTTATTGACGCCCCGATCGAACTTGAGAATGTTATGCAAATGGATCAGGCCGCGCGCGAGATTGCCGCGCAATGCCTGACGTGAAAGAGCAGTAAGGGTAGAGTGGGTGGATATCGCAGGTTTGATTCCGACTTTTGGTAACGCGGCCTATACGCTGGTCGCGTTCGTCGTGGCGCTGAGCATTATCGTGACGGTGCACGAATACGGCCACTATATCGTCGGCCGCCTGTCGGGCATCCATGCCGAAGTCTTCTCGATCGGGTTCGGCCCGGTCCTGCTGTCGCGCCACGATAAATGGGGCACCAAGTGGCAGATCGCCGCGCTGCCCTTTGGCGGATACGTAAAATTCCTGGGCGATGCGGGCGTGGCCAGTGACCGCGCCAGCGACGTGCTGGATGACATGGACGCCGAGACCCTGCGCCACACGATGCATGGCGCGCCGCTTTGGGCGCGCGCGGCAACCGTGATTGCCGGCCCGGCCTTCAATTTTGCCCTGTCGATCTTTGTCTTTTCCGCTGTGATCCTGGTGGATGGCGAGGCGGTCGAGCCGCCGACCATCGGCAAGGTGCAGAACCTGCCGGTCGCCACCACCAACCTGCAACCCGGCGACAGCATCGTCGCGATCGAGGGCACCGACACCCCCGATTACGCCACTTTCTATGGCTTGCTCGAAGATCTGCCCGTTACCTCGCAGCTGTTCTACACGGTCGAACGCCCCGGCGAAGAGCCGCGCCTGCAACTGGGGCCGTACCCGTTCCCGCCGCTGGTGCGCACCGTTCAGCCGCAATCGGCCGCCATGGATGCGGGCCTGGCCGAGGGCGACGTGATCCTGGCCGTCGATGGCCAGGAGATCAGCGCGTTCAAACAGCTGCAGGAAATCGTCTCGGCCTCGAATGGCGCCCAGATGACCCTGACGATCTGGCGCGACGGCACCGAGCATATGGTGCGCCTGGCCCCGCGCCGCGTCGATCTGCCGCTGGCCGATGGCGGGTTCGAAACCCGCTGGCTGATCGGCATGACCGGCGGCCTGTTCTTTGAGCCCGAAACCCGCACGCCGGGCGTCGGCACCGCATTGGGCTATGGGCTGGATCAGACGGTTTTCATCGTGAAGTCCAGCATCTCGGGCCTTTACCACATGGTCACCGGGGCGATCAGCTCGTGCAACCTGCGCGGCCCGCTGGGCATCGCCCAGACCTCGGGCGCGGCGGCCAGCCAGGGGATTTCCAGCTTTATCTGGTTCATCGCAATGCTGTCGACGGCGGTGGGGCTGTTGAACCTGTTCCCGATCCCGGTTCTGGACGGCGGTCACCTGGTATTCCATGTCTACGAGGCCCTGACCGGCCGCCCGCCCAGTGACCGCGCGCTGCGGACCCTGATGGGCGTGGGGCTTAGCCTGATGCTGGGGCTGATGGTCTTTGCGCTGACGAACGATCTGTTCTGCCCCTGATCTTCCCCGGTTCCGCCGCATTCCGACCACATTTCACACCTATCTTTCCAGTCAAAGCTGCAACTTTGCCCGGCGAGGAGGGTAAGACAATGCATACGATCGCAGAAGGATATCGCGGCCTCTCGGTTCTTGTGAACCTGAACTGGGACCGGATCTTTTATATGGCTGCCATTGGCGGCGCGCTGACCGGCGGGGCCTTTGTCGGCTCACTGCTCTAAGCGGTTTCAGCATGCGACTGAATGGCGCGCGGCCTTGCGGGGCGGCGCGCTTTTGCTTTTGAGCTAGGCTTTTGACAAGCCTATCCCGACCCGTTAGTCAGGTTGCCAACAAAGGTGTCTGCACGGGATAAACCGATGACCAACATAAGCGGTGGTAAGACCGCGGCCCGCACGGGTCGCGCTTTTGGGGTGCGTCGCCTTGCGGCCGTCTTTTTTCTAGTTCTGGCAACCGCTTGGATGTCGGCCCTTGCTCCGGCTCAGGCGCAAACCTACCGCTTCTCGACGGTCGAGATCGAGGGCAACCAGCGCGTCGACGCCGCAACCATCCTCAGCTATGCGGGAATCGGTCGTGGCCAGACACTCAGCGCCGCCGATCTGAACACCAGCTATCAGGGCGTGGTCGACAGCGGCCTGTTCGAACAGGTCGAGATGATCCCCGCCGGCGGCAAGCTGATCATCCGCGTTGTCGAATATCCGACGATCAACCTGATCAATTTCGAAGGCAACAAGCGCATCAAGGACGAGGATCTGCAAAACCTGATCCAGTCGCAGTCGCGCCGCGTCTACAGCCCCCGCGCCGCCGAGGCTGACGCCGCCGCAATCGTGCAGGCCTATGAACAGCAGGGCCGCCTGGCCGCCACCGTCGATCCGCGCATCATCCGCCGCAGCGACAACCGCGTCGACCTGGTGTTCGAAGTCACCGAAGGCAAGGTCGTCGAGATCGAGCGCATCTCGTTCGTCGGCAACCGCGCCTATTCCGACCGCCGCCTGCGCCGCGTGCTGGGCACCAAGCAGGCCGGCCTGCTGCGCCAGATCATCCGCTCGGACACGTTCATTGCCGACCGCATCGCCTTTGACCGCCAGGTGCTGACCGATTTCTACGCCTCGCGCGGCTATATCGACATGCAGGTCCTGTCGGTCGCGCCCGAGCTGACCCGCAACCGCGACGCCTTTGTGCTGACCTTCAATATCCGCGAAGGCCAGCAGTTCCGCTTTGGCGAGGTCACCGTGACCTCGGACATGGCCGATGTCGATCCGGCGATCTACCAAGATGTGCTGCGCCTGCGCCCCGGCGTTGTCTATTCGCCCGTACTGGTCGAAAAGGCGATCGAGCGGATCGAGGGCCTGGCCCTGCGCGAGGGTCTTGATTTCGTCCGGATCGAGCCGCGCATCACCCGCAACGACCGCGACCTGACGCTGGATGTCGAACTGGCCATGAGCCGCGGCCCGCGCATCTTTGTCGAACGCATCGACATCGAGGGCAACGTCACCACGCTTGACCGCGTGATCCGCCGCCAGTTCAAGACCGTCGAGGGCGACCCGTTCAACCCGCGCGCCATCCGCGAGGCGTCGCAGCGCATCACGGCGCTGGGGTTCTTTGAAACCGCCGAGGTATCGGCCCGCGAAGGCACCACGCCCGACCGCGTGATCGTCGATGTGGATGTCGAGGAAAAGCCCACCGGTTCGCTCAGCTTCGGCCTTAGCTACAGCGTGGCCACCGGCGTTGGCACCACGATCAGCTTCTCGGAAGCGAACTTCCTGGGCCGGGGGCAGTATCTCAGCTTTGCCGTCGCCAGCGGCACCGATGACAACCTGTTCTCGTTCCGCTTTGCCGAACCGGCCTTCCTGGCCCGCGACGTGCGCTTTGGCATCGGCATCGACTATTCGACCTCCAGCGGCCTGCACGATGCGCTTTACGACACGCGCGAGCTGAACTTCAGCCCCAGCCTGCAATTCCCCACGGGCGAATTCTCGCGGCTGGAACTGCGCTATTCGCTCAACCGGTCCCAGCTTTTTGACTATTCCGGCGCCTCGCCGATCCTGCAGGCCGAGGTCAATCAGGGCCAGCAAATCACCAGCAGCCTGGGCTATACCTGGTCGCGCGATACCCGCGACGTGGGCCTGAACCCCAATGCCGGTGTTCTGCTGCGGTTCTCGCAAGACTTTGCCGGTCTGGCCGGTGATCAGAAATACATCGCGACCGAGGCCCTGGCTGCGGCCGAGACCAAGGTTTATCAAGAAGAGATCACGCTGCGCGCCGAGCTGGAAGGCGGGATTCTGGCGATGATCGACGGCAACAGCCGCATCACCGACCGCTATTTCGGCACCGGCAAGATCCGTGGCTTCGAGCCCCAGGGCATCGGCCCGCGTGATGGCGGCGAGGCCCTGGGCGGCAACGTCTATGCCGTGGCCCGTTTCGAAGCCGAATTCCCGCTGGGCCTGCCCGAGGAATACGGCATCACCGGCGGCGTCTTTGCCGATTTCGGGTCAGTGTGGTCGCTGGACAACACCAATGGCGGGCTGGTCGATGACGGGTTCCACCTGCGCTCGTCGATCGGCGTGTCGGTGTTCTGGGATACCGTCATCGGCCCGCTGCGGTTCAACTTCTCCGAAGCCCTGGTCAAGGAAACCTATGACAAGGAACAAAGCTTCGACCTGACGATCTCGACCCGGTTCTGATGGCGCGCCGGCTGGCAATCGCGGCTGTTCTGGCGGCGCTGGCCCTGCCGTTCGTCGCTGTGCCAGCCGTCGTGGCGCAAGAAGCCGGCGCGGTGTTGCGCAGCCCGATCCTGACCATCGACCGCGACGAGGTGTTCAACCGGTCCGCCTATGGGCGGGCCGTGCAGGCCGCCTTTGATGACGAAAGCAATGCCCTCGCCGCCGAGAACCGCCGGATCGAGACCCAGCTGCTGGCCGAGGAACGCGCCCTGACCAACGAGCGCCCGACGCTTGACCCGGCGATCTTTCGCGAAAAGGCAGCTGCATTTGACGAAAAGGTCGTCGCCATCCGCAAGGAACAGGACGAAAAGGGCCGCGCCCTGATCCGCGAGCGCGAAGAGGCGCAGGCCGGGTTCATCAACATCGTTTTGCCGGTCCTGTCGGAGATCGCGCGCGAGCGCGGCGCCGTCGCGGTGCTGGAAAGCCGCTCTGTTCTGATGGCTGCCGGCCAGATCGACATCACCGACGAGGCCATCGCCCGTATCGACGCGCGCCTGTCTCCGCCCGACGCTGGCGCCGCGCCGCAGTAAGCGGCGCGCTTGTTTCCGCGCGACAGTCTTGCTAGGTCAGGTCTAAAGATAAACGGGTGACAGCCGCAAAGGACCAAGGCCATGACCGAGCAGACCGGTATTCCCGCCATCATCGATATCGACCACATCAAGCGCCTGATCCCGCATCGCTATCCGTTCCTGCTGGTTGACCGCGTGCGTGACATTGACCCGAACAAATCGGCCGTCGGCATCAAATGCGTCACCATGAACGAACCGCATTTCCAGGGCCATTTCCCCGCCACCCCGATCATGCCCGGCGTAACCATCATCGAGGCCATGGCCCAGACTGCCGCTGTCATGGTCGGCGCTTCGAACGGGATGGAGGACAAGGAACTGCTGGTCTATTTCATGTCGATCGACTCGTGCAAATTCCGCCGCAAGGTGGTGCCGGGCGACGTGATGGAGATGACCATCACCACCCTGCGCGGCAAGCCGGGCGCCAAGGTCTGGAAATTCCAGGGCGTCGCCACCGTCGAGGGCGAGGTCGCCTGCCAGGCCGAATTCGCCGCGATGATCGACCTGCCGGCGGAGTAAGCACATATGGCGATTGACCCTTCTGCCGTGATCCATCCGTCCTCGATCATCGAAGACGGCGCCCGGATCGGCCCCAATGTCACGATCGGCCCGTTCTGCCTGGTCGGCCCCGAGGTCTCGCTGGCCGCGGGTGTCACGCTGAAAAGCCATGTGGTCGTGACTGGTAACACCTCGGTGGGCGAAGACACGGTGGTCTTTCCCTTTGCCAGCATCGGAGAGATCCCGCAGGATTTGAAATTCGCCGGCGAAAAGACCAGCCTGGTGATCGGCAAGCGCAACCGTATTCGCGAACATGTCACCATGAACACCGGCACCGAGGGCGGCGGCGGCGTCACCCGCGTGGGCGACGACGGGCTGTTCATGGCGGGCTGTCACATCGCCCATGACGTCACGGTCGGCGACCGCGTGATCGTGGTAAACCAGTCGGCCGTGGCAGGCCATTGCGTGATCGAGGATGACGTGATCATCGGCGGCCTGTCGGGCATTCACCAATGGGTGCGCATCGGCAAGGGCGCCATCATCGGCGCGCTCAGCATGGTCACCAATGACGTGATCCCCTATGGCCTGGTGCAGGCCCCGCGCGGGCGGCTGGACGGGCTGAACCTCGTGGGCCTCAAACGCAAAGGCGTGGCCCGGGCCGACATCACCGCGCTGCGCGCCGCGTTCCAGGAACTTGCGCAGGGCGAGGGCACCTTTCTGCAACGCGCCAAGCGCCTGTCGGACGACACCGACAGCGCCTATGTGCGCGAACTGGTCGAGTTCATCCTGGGCGAAAGCGACCGTTCCTACCTGACGCCGAACTGATGACAGACAGCACCGCAATCATCGCGGGCCGGGGCGCCCTGCCGGCGCTGCTGGCCGACAGCCTGATCCGCCAGAACGCGCCGGTTCATATTTTTGAGCTGGACGGCTTTCCCATGGACAACCCCGCCGGTCTGCCGGTGGAGAAATTCATCCTCGAGCGGCTGGCGCTGCTCTTCAACCGGATGCACGACCTGGGCGTCGCGCGCGTGGTTTTTGCAGGCGCCGTAGCCCGCGCTGCGCTTGACCCTGAACGCATCGACCCGCAGACCGCACAGCTGTTGCCGCGCATCGTGCCGGCCCTGCAACAGGGTGACGACGCGACGCTGCGCGCCATCTTGCAGCTGTTCGTGGACGAGGGCTTTCAGATCATGGGCGCCCATGACGTGGCGCCAGACCTGCTGCCGCAACCGGGGGTTCTGACCTCGGCCCAGCCCGGCGAGGCCGACCAGGCTGACGCCGCCCGCGCCGACGAGATCGTGCGCGGCATCGGCGCGCTGGATCTGGGGCAGGGCGCGGTTGTGGCCGGCGGGCTGTGTCTTGCCGTCGAAACCCTGCCGGGCACCGACGCGATGCTGGACTGGGTCGCGGATATCGCCGTGGCCAAACGCGTGGGCCGGGGCGGGGTGTTTCTCAAGGCGCCCAAGCCCGGCCAGGAACGCCGGATGGACCTGCCCGCCATCGGCCCCGGCACTATCGAGCGCGCCGCCCGCGCCGGGCTGAACGGCGTGGTGATCGAGGCCGGCGGCGTCATGATCCTTGACCAGCCCGCGACCATCGCCATGGCCGATCAACACGGGCTGTTCCTGTGGGTCCGCCCGGCATGAAGCGCTTCTTCCTGATCGCGGGGGAACCTTCGGGCGATGCCTTGGGGGCCGCGCTGATGGCGGGGCTGAAAGAGCTGCACCCGGACGTCGCATTCACCGGCGTCGGCGGCCCGCTGATGCAGGCCGAGGGGCTGGACAGCCTATTCCCCATGGATGAACTGTCAGTCATGGGCCTGGCCGAAGTGCTGCCCAAATACCGGGCGCTGATGCGGCGCATCAAGCAATGCGCGGCGCAGGTCATCGCGGAGAAACCCGATGCGCTGATCACCATCGACAGCCCCGATTTCTGCCTGCGCGTGGCGCGCCGGGTCAAGGCGGCCAGCACGGTGCGCACCGTGCATTACGTCGCCCCCACGGTCTGGGCCTGGCGGGCAGGGCGCGCGCGCAAGATGGCCCGCAGCATCGACCAGGTGCTGGCGCTCTTCCCGTTTGAGCCCCCCTATATGGAGGCCGAGGGCATGCGCTGTGATTTCGTCGGCCACCCGGTCGTCGCCCAGCCGCAGCCCACGCCCGAGGAAACCGCCGCCTTTCGCGCCCGGCACGGCATTCCCACGGATGCCAAGCTGATTGTGGCCTTGCCCGGCTCGCGCATGGGCGAGGTCAGCCGCCTGGCGCCCATATTCGGCGAGGCCCTGCGCCCGGTTCTGGCGCGCCACCCGTCGGTGCGTGTCGTGCTGCCCGCCGCCGCTCCCGTGGCCGACGAGGTCAAGGCGCTGGTCGCCTCTTGGCCCGGACCGCCGATCGTGCTGGACCCGCGCGGCCGCTCAGACGCGCTAAGCGAAAAGCGCGCGGCCTTTGCGGCGGCTGATCTGGCGCTGGCGGCCTCGGGCACGGTGTCGCTGGAACTGGCCGCTGCCCATACGCCGATGATCATCGCCTATGACATGAACTGGTTCAGCCGCCAGATCATCTGGCGAATGGTGAAAATCGACACGGTGACGCTGGTGAATATCGTGTCGGGGCAAAAGGTCGTGCCAGAATTTCTGGGGCCCGACTGCCGCCCCGAACCGATCGCGGCCAAGCTGCTGGAGCTGCTGGAAAACGACGACGCCCGCGGCGCACAGCTGGAGGCCGAGATCGAGACCATGCGTCTGTTGGGGCAGGGCGCCGAAGCCCCCGGCCTGCGCGCCGCCCGCGCGGTGCTGGACGGGCTGGCCTAGGCGCCGCGCCAGATCCAGCCGCCACCCAGAATGCGTGACCCAGAGGTTTCATAGAACACACAGGCCTGGCCAGGGCTCACACCTTCCTCGGGCGTCAGCAATTCCACCTCGGCCTCGGTGTCCGAGATCGGGCGCAGGATCGCCTCGCGCGGCGGGCGGGTCGACCGCACCTTGACCGCGATCTCCCATTCCGGGCGCGCGGTCATGGGCTCATCGCCCAGCCAGTTCACCTCGCGGATCGGGATCACGCGGGTTGCCAGCATATCCTTGGGGCCGACAACGACCTGCTTGGCATCGACATCCAGCCGCACAACATACAAGGGCTCGGACAAGCCGCCGATGCCCAAGCCACGGCGCTGGCCGATCGTATAGTGAATGACGCCCTCATGCGTGCCCAGAACCCGGCCGTCGGCATGGACGATCTCGCCCGGTTCGGCCGCGCCGGGGCGCAGCTTTTCGATCACGCTGGCATAATCGCCGTTGGGCACGAAACAGATGTCCTGGCTGTCGGGCTTGTCAGCCACGGCCAGCCCGTATTTCGCCGCCAGCTCGCGCGTGGCGTCCTTGCTGGGCAGATGGCCCAGCGGAAAGCGCAGAAACGCCAGCTGCTCGGGTGTGGTCGAGAACAGGAAATAGCTTTGATCGCGGTTGGCATCCGTGGCGCAATGCAGCTCGGGGCCATGGTCGCCCATCTTGCGCTGGATGTAATGGCCCGTGGCCATGCAATCGGCCTCGAGGTCGCGCGCGGTTTCCAGCAGATCCTTGAATTTCACCCGCTCGTTACAGCGGATACAGGGCACGGGCGTGGCGCCCGCCAGATAGCTGTCGGCGAACTCGTCGATCACGGCATCCTTGAAGATGTTCTCGTAGTCCAGCACGTAATGGGGAAAACCCATTTCCTCGGCCACGCGGCGCGCATCGTGAATGTCGATACCGGCACAGCAGGCGCCTTTCTTGGCCAGCGCCGCGCCGTGATCGTAAAGCTGCAGCGTGACGCCGACGACGTCATAGCCCTCTTCCTTGAGCTTGGCCGCCACGACCGAACTGTCGACGCCGCCCGACATGGCCACAACCACCCGCGTCTCGGCGGGCGGCTTGGCAAAGCCAAGCGAGTTCAGCGGGGTATCCTTGCTGTCGAGAGCCATGATCAGAACCTTTCGGGAAGTCCCGCGAAATATAGGAAAATGTGAAATAGTCTCAAGGGCCAGTTTCACCCCGCGTTAAGGCTATGCCGACAGGCTGACCACCGAGGATAACAAAGGTGGTGTGAAATGTTCATCAAACGTATCGAGGGGCCGCGCATGGTGACGCTGCCCGATGGCTCTACCATGACGCGCGCGGATCTGCCCCCGGTCGACACAAGGCGCTGGGTTGCGAACCGCAAGGCGGCGGTGGTCAAGGCGGTGGCGGCGGGGCTGATCACCCGCGACGAGGCGCTGAAACGCTATGCCCTGTCAGAGGAAGAGTTCGAAAGTTGGCAAATGGCTGTCGCAAGGCACGGAATCAAAGGGTTAAGGGCAACTCGAGTACAGGACTATAGACAACCCTGAATTGTATTATTAGTCTCCGATTCATTGGTAACGCGCAATTAACCATTCTTGGCCAATGTTAAGGCAAATGTGAACGCCAGCGGAGTATAGAACATGCGTATCCTTTTGGTCGAAGACGACCCCACAACCGCCAAGAGCATCGAGCTGATGCTGACCCATGCCAACCTGAACGTCTATTCCACAGACATGGGAGAAGAGGGGATCGATCTGGCCAAACTGTATGACTATGACCTGATCCTGCTCGACCTGCACCTGCCCGACATGAACGGCCACGAGGTGCTGCGCCAGCTGCGTATGGCCAAGGTCGATACGCCGATTCTGATCCTCTCGGGCGCGGATGACACCGAGAACAAGATCAAGGGCTTCGGATTCGGGGCCGATGACTATCTGACCAAGCCCTTCCACCGCGACGAACTGATCGCGCGCATCCATGCCATCATCCGCCGCTCGAAAGGCCACGCACAAAGCGTGATCCGCACCGGCCGCATCACGGTCAACCTCGACGCCAAGACGGTGGATGTGGACGACAAGACCGTGCATCTGACCGGCAAGGAATACCAGATGCTGGAACTTCTTAGCCTGCGCAAGGGCACGACGCTGACCAAGGAAATGTTCCTGAACCATCTCTATGGTGGCATGGACGAGCCCGAGCTGAAAATCATCGACGTGTTCATCTGCAAGCTGCGCAAAAAGCTTAGCCAGGCCACCGGCGGCGAAAACCATATCGAAACCGTCTGGGGCCGCGGCTATGTGCTGCGTGATCCAGAACCGGCGGCAATGCGCGAACAGGTCGCCCTGCGCGCCTGATAACATCTGGACCTCGCGGGGGTGTCCTCCTATCAATTCCAAGGACATCCTTGGGAGGGATCATGGATACCAGCGTTATCAAGGTCGAGGATCTCAGCCACGACCAGGCCCGCGCCGAACTGGCGCGCCTGGCCCCGGTGCTGGCCCAGGCCGATGCGGCTTATTACCGGCACGATGCGCCGGAAATGTCGGATGCCGATTACGACGCGCTCAAACGCCGCAATGCCGCGATCGAGGCCCGCTTTCCAGATCTTAAACGGGCCGACAGCCCGTCGGACACGGTCGGCGCCGCCCCGTCAGACGGCTTTGCCAAGGTCACCCATGCAGTGCGCATGCTGTCACTGGGCAACGCCTTTACGGATGAGGACGTGGCCGAATTCGACACCCGCATCCGCAAGTACCTGGGCTTGGCCGATGATGCCCCGCTGGCCTATACCGCCGAGCCCAAGATCGACGGCCTCAGCCTGAGCCTGCGCTATGAGAACGGCCAGCTGGTTCAGGCCGCAACGCGCGGTGACGGCGAAACCGGCGAAAATGTCACCGCCAACGCCCGCACCATCGCCGACATCCCCGCCACGCTGATCGACGCGCCCGATATCCTCGAGGTGCGCGGCGAGGTCTACATGGCCCATGACGACTTTGCCGCCCTGAACGCGCGGCAATCAGAGGCCGGGCAAAAGACCTTTGCCAACCCGCGCAACGCCGCGGCCGGATCGCTGCGCCAGCTTGATGCCACCATCACCGCGACACGGCCTTTGCGTTTTTTCGCCTATGCCTGGGGCGAGACCAGCGCGCCGCTGGCGCAAACGCAAAGCGACGCTATCGACCGGCTGCAGGCCCTCGGGTTTCAAACCAACCCGCTGACCCAACTCTGCGACGGACCACAGGCCATGCTGGAGCATTACCGCGGCATCGAAGCACAGCGCGCCACGCTGGGCTATGACATTGATGGCGTGGTCTACAAGGTTAACGACTTGGCGCTACAGGCGCGTCTTGGCTTTCGCTCGACCACGCCCCGCTGGGCCACCGCGCATAAATTCCCGGCCGAACTTGCCTGGACGCGCCTCGAGAAAATCGAGATCCAGGTCGGCCGCACCGGCGCCCTGTCACCGGTTGCGCGCCTGCATCCTGTCACCGTGGGCGGCGTCGTCGTCAGCAACGCAACCCTGCACAACGAAGACTATATCGCGGGCCGCGATTCCAAGGGCAACACCATTCGCGACGGCAAGGACATTCGCGAAGGCGACTGGGTGCAGGTCTATCGCGCGGGCGACGTGATCCCCAAGGTTGCCGATACTGACCTGGCCAAACGGCCCGATGACGCGCAGCCCTACCAATTTCCCACCACATGCCCCGAATGCGGATCAGACGCCATCCGCGAAGAGGGCGACGCGGTGCGCCGTTGCACCGGGGGGCTGATCTGCCCGGCGCAGGCTGTTGAAAAGCTGAAACATTTCGTCAGTCGTGGCGCGTTCGACATCGAGGGCCTGGGCGCAAAACAGGTCGAGATGTTCTATCACGATCCGGTCCTGCCGATCCGCGAACCCGCCGATATCTTTACCTTGCGCGCGCGCGACGCGGCCAACCTGGCGCGGCTGAAAAACCGCGACGGTTGGGGCGAAAAATCGGCCGAAAAACTGTTCGCTGCCATTGATGAGCGCCGCAATATCGCGTTGAACCGGGTGATTTTTGGCCTGGGTATCCGGCATGTGGGCGAAAGCGCCTCGCAGCTGCTGGCGCAGAACTATCACAGCTGGCCCGCGTTCGAGGCGGCCATGACCGCCGCCGCCGTGGGCGAGGGCGCTGAATGGGAACAGCTTTTGTCGATCGACGGGGTCGGCGCCGTCATGGCGACAGAGCTGGTGACCGTCTTTCACCAAGATGCCGAGCGAGCCTCGATCGACCGGCTGGTGGCTCAGTTGAACATCCAGGATGTGGCCGCCCGCGCCGATATCGACAGCCCCGTCGCGGGCAAGACCGTGGTCTTTACTGGCACGCTGGAGAAGATGACCCGGGCCGAAGCCAAGGCTCGCGCCGAGGCCCTGGGCGCCAAGGTCGCCGGGTCTGTCTCAGCCAAGACCGACCTCTTGATCGCCGGGCCGGGCGCAGGCTCGAAAGCCAAGAAAGCCGCCGATCTGGGCATAGAGACCATTGATGAGGACGCCTGGCTGGCGCTGATCGGCGACGCATGAGAGGACGGCCCGAGATCCTCTTTCCGCTGTTTGCACAGCTTGAAGGCCTAGCCGGGGTCGGACCCAAAAGCGCCCAGCATTTCGCGCAGATGGGCGTGGAAAAACCTCGCGACCTGATCTTTACCCTGCCGCATTCCGGCATCAGCCGCACCCCGCACGACAGCGTGCAGGGCGCCAGCCCGGGCGAGGTCGTCACCGTCGAAGTCGAGATCACCGCCCATCATCCGCCACGCAGCCGCGGGCGACCCTACCGGGTACAGGCACAAGACGCGCTGACCAGCTTTCAGATCGTATTTTTTCACGGCAAATCAGATTACTTACAGCGTATTCTTCCAGTTGGTTCGCGGCGCGTGCTATCCGGCAAGGTCGAGATGTTCGATGGCATCGTACAGATGCCCCATCCCGATCATATCGTCGCGCCGGACGAGTCTGAGACCATCCCACCCTACGAGCCGGTCTATCCGCTGACCGCCGGGATCACGCAAAAGCTGATCGCCCGCGCGACGCAATCGGCGTTGGATCGCCTGCCGGATCTGCCCGAATGGATCGACCCGGCGCTGAAAGCCCGCGAAAACTGGCCCGACTGGGCCGCGGCCCTGCGTGCGGCTCATAGCCCCGCTGACAGCCATGATCTGGCCGCCACCGCGCCCGGGCGTCAGCGTTTGGCCTATGACGAATTTTTCGCCCATCAGCTGACACTTGCCCTGGCGCGCGCGCGGCAACGCAAGTCGGCCGCGCATCCCACAACTGGCGACGGGCATCTGCGCGACCGGGTGCTGGCGGCGTTGCCCTATCGGCCGACCGGCGCGCAGAGCCGCGCCATGACCGAAATCACGCAAGACATGGCCCGCCCCCAGCGGATGAACCGGCTGTTGCAAGGCGATGTCGGCGCGGGCAAGACGCTGGTCGCCTTCATGGCGCTGTTGGTCGCGGCCGAGGCCGGCGGGCAGGGCGTGATGATGGCCCCGACCGAGATCCTGGCGCGGCAGCACCTTCAGGCCCTGCGCCCGTTGGCCGAAAGCGCGGGCGTTGTGCTGGAATTGCTGACCGGCCGCGACAAGGGCCGTGAGCGCGAGGCCAAGCTGGCGGCACTGGCGCGTGGCGACATTCAGATCCTGGTTGGCACCCATGCGGTGTTTCAGAAAGACGTGCATTTTCATGACCTTCGTCTTGCGATCATTGACGAACAGCACCGCTTTGGCGTCGCCCAGAGGATGGAGCTGTCGGCCAAGGGGCAGGGCGCGCATGTGCTGGTGATGACCGCCACGCCGATCCCGCGCTCACTGTCGCTGGCGCAATATGGCGACATGGATATATCGGTGCTGGATGAAAAGCCGCCGGGCCGCCAGCCGGTGAAAACCGCGCTGGTCTCTGAGGGGCGGATGGATGAGGTGATCGACCACCTGCGCCGCGCCATTGCCGAGGGCCGGCAGGCCTATTGGGTCTGTCCGCTGGTCGAGGAAAGCGAAAAACTGGACCTGACTGCCGCCGAAGAGCGGTTCAAGCGCCTGCGCGCGGCCCTGGGCGAGGGGCGCGTCGGGCTGGTGCATGGTCAGATGCCGCCCGCCGAGAAAGACGCCGCCATGGCGCGGTTCAATGCGGGCGAGACCAGCGTTCTGGTGGCCACGACGGTGATCGAGGTCGGCGTCGACGTACCCAATGCCACGATCATGGTGATCGAGCGGGCCGAGTATTTCGGGCTGGCCCAGCTGCACCAGCTGCGCGGGCGCGTCGGGCGCGGGGCC
Source organism: Actibacterium sp. XHP0104 (assembly GCF_025751515.1). Taxonomy (GTDB): domain Bacteria; phylum Pseudomonadota; class Alphaproteobacteria; order Rhodobacterales; family Rhodobacteraceae; genus Actibacterium_D. Next base: position 718,103 of record NZ_JAOWLE010000001.1, on the reverse strand, counting down.
GGGGCCTCGACCTGCCTGCTGATGTATCAGCCGCCCCTGTCGGAAACCGCGCGGCGTCGGCTGGAAATTCTGCGCGCGACCGAAGACGGGTTTCGCATCGCCGAGGAAGACCTGGCGATGCGCGGCGCGGGCGACGTGATCGGCACGGCGCAATCCGGCCTGCCGCGCTTTCGCATTGCCGATCTGGAACGCCAGGCCGCGCTGATGGCCGTGGCACAATCAGACGCGCGCAAGCTGCTGCATGATGACCCGGCGCTTGAATCGGACCGCGGCAAGGCCGCGCGTGTTCTGCTGTGGCTACAGGAACAGGACAAGGCGTTTTCATATATTACAGTGGGTTAGCATTTTTGTTCGCTAATGTTCTCTTAAAGTTCTTGACGGGCATTAACCATTATGAGAACAAATAGGCAACAAAGCACACCGATACGGAGGCCCGACATGCTGAGCGATCTAAAAACCCTGATGACCCGGTCGTCTGCGCTGTTCATGCAGGATCTGGTCGGCGTGACCGCCCTGATGGTGATGCTGTTCGTCGGGCTGCATCTGCCCGGTTTCCTGTAATTCTGCCTGCCTGAGGTTCGATCCCGGCGCGCGTCCCATCCCCATGCCGATGCGCAACTGCCTGTCCCCTAGCATTCAGGGCTGCCTCGCCCTGCTGTGACCGGGGTCTGACCTATACCTGCCGCCGCCTTTGCCCGTGCAAAGTGCGGCGGTTTTTTTTAGGCCGCGGCCTGGGCGGCGTCGAAGGCTTCGAGCGTGGCCTCAAGCGACAGAAGGATCGACCCGTGCCGGTTGGGATACTCGCGCGCGGCCATCAGCACCTCGAGCCCTCCAAAAGGCGCATCGGGGGCGGGGCCATTGTCCTTGAGCATCGCCTTGAGCTGGTCGCGCGCGGTTTCGATCTGTTCACGCGTGGCGCCGATCACATTGGCCCCCACGACCGAGGCCGCCGCCTGACCCAGCGCACAGGCCTTGACCTCTTGTGCGAAATCGCTGACCCGCCCGTCGGTCACGACCAGATCGACTGAAATCGTCGAGCCGCACAAGGGCGCGCGCTTTTTCGACCGGCCCGATGGGGCGGGCAGGTGGCCCAGATGGGGGATATCCGCCGCAAGGGCAAGGATGCGCTGTGAATAGAGCTTGATGAGATCAGAGTCGCTCATGGCTTTCCCTTTCGGCGTCAAATCATTACATAACCGGGGACGCTGCGTTTGCAAAGGAGGCGGGCATGGCCTTTGACCCCGCGACACTGAAATATGATGACAAGGGTCTGATCCCGGCGATTGCCCAGGCCGAGGACGGCGAGGTGCTGATGATGGCCTGGATGAATGCCGAGGCCGTGGCGCGCACGCTGGACACGGGCCGCGTGACCTATTGGTCGCGCTCGCGCCAGGCGTTCTGGATCAAGGGCGAAACCTCGGGCCATGTACAGCATCTGGTCGATTTCCGTGTGGATTGCGACCGCGATTGTCTGCTGGTTATTGTCCGGCAAGAGGGCCCGGCCTGTCACACCAACCGCCGCAGCTGTTTCTACTCGGCCGTGCGCGATGGCGTTGAGGTGGAGTTGATGACGCCGATGGCGTCATAGATTCTGGCCTCCGGCGGAGGTATTTCCGCCAAGATGAAATCACAAACCAACCATGCGGCGGATGTCGGCGGGGCTGGCGCCGTCGGCGCGGTATTTGGCAATTGCGCGGGCGTCGTCGCGTTTGGCCAGGCGTTTGCCGGTCTCGTCGCGGATCAGGCGGTGGTGGTGGTAGATTGGTGTCGGCAGGCCGAGAAGAGATTGCAGCAGGACGTGGATGCGGGTGGCCTCGAACAGGTCTGCGCCGCGGATGACATGGGTGATGCCTTGGGCCATGTCATCAATCACCACTGCCAGGTGATAGGCGGCGGCCATCTGGCGGCGGATCAGGATCGGATCGCCGATGGTGGCGGTCAGATCCTGGGCGTTGAGCTGGTGTTGGCCGGTATGGGCCGGGCCGGTCTCGGCAAAGGCGGGCAGGGTGCGCGTGGTGGCCCTGGCCATGTCGAGCCGCAGCGCGGTGCTTTCCGTCATCGGCAGGTTCAGGTCGCGGCAGGTACCCGGATAGATACGGCCATCGGGGCCGAATTCGGGCACGCCTTCTTGCGGGGCGCTGGCGGCGGCCTCGATATCGCGGCGGGTGCAGGAGCAGGCATAGGTCAGCCCCATATCGGTCAGCCGTTGCGCGGCGGCGGCGTAGTCGGGCGTGCAATCGGATTGCCGGCGCGGGCGGGCGTCCCAGGTGAGGCCCAGCCAGGTGAGATCGTCATAGATCTGATCTTCCCATTCGGGGCGGGCGCGGGACTGGTCGATATCGTCGATCCGCAACAGGAACGCTCCGCCCGCCGCACGGGCCATGTCATGCGCCAGAATTGCGGAATAGGCATGGCCCAGATGCAGCGGCCCCGTAGGAGAGGGCGCGAACCGGGTGCGGAATGTCACGCCGCCAGCCATGCCAGCCAGTCGACCTTGGCGCGGTCGGTATAGGCCTTGTAGCGATCCTTGCGGCCGCGGCGGCCGCCGCGCAGGCCCTCGACGGGCGGGAAAAGGCCGAAATTGACGTTCATCGGTTGAAAGGTTTTCGCATCCGCGCCGCCGGTGATGTGGGTCATCAGCGCGCCGGTGGCGGTGGTGTCGGGCACGGGCGGCAGGGTGCGGCCCTGCATTTCGGCCACAGCCAGGCGCGCGGCCAACAGACCCATCGCGGCGCTTTCGACGTAGCCCTCGACGCCCGTGACTTGGCCCGCGAACCGGATATTGGGGCGCGAGCGCAGGCGCATCTGGTCATCCAGCAAGCTGGGCGAATTGATGAACGTGTTGCGGTGGATGCCGCCCAGACGCGCGAAACTGGCGTTTTCCAGCCCCGGGATCGTCTTGAACACCTCAGTCTGGGCGCCGTATTTCATCTTGGTCTGGAAGCCGACGATGTTGAACAGCGTGCCCAGCTTGTTGTCGCGGCGCAGCTGCACCACCGCATGGGCCTTGACGTCGGGTTGATGCGGGTTGGTCAGGCCGACGGGCTTCATCGGCCCGTGGCGCAGGGTTTCGCGGCCACGCTCGGCCATAACCTCGATCGGCAGGCAGCCGTCGAAATAGCCGGCGGTTTCGCCCTCGTGAAACTCGGTCTTGTCGGCGGCCATCAGCGCGTCGATGAAGGCCTCGTATTGATCGCGATCCATCGGGCAGTTGAGATAGGCGGTGCGCTCTTCCTCGGTCTCGCCCTTGTCATAGCGCGACTGGAACCACGCCTTGGACAGGTCGATGCTGTCGGCATAGACGATGGGCGCGATGGCATCGAAAAAGGCCAGACGCTCGGCCCCGGTTTCGGCCTGGATGGCCTGTCCCAGCGCGGTCGAGGTCAGCGGGCCGGTGGCGATGATCCAGTGGCCGTCCTGGGGCAGGGCGGTGATTTCGCCCTCTTCGACACGCACCAAGGGGTGGGCGCGCAGGCGCTCGGTCACGCCCTGGCTGAACGCATCACGGTCGACAGCCAGCGCACCGCCGGCGGGCACTTGATGCAGATCGGCCATTTCCATCAGCAACCCGCCCGCCTGGCGCATTTCCCAATGCAGCAAGCCCACGGCATTCTGTTCGTCATCATCTGATCGGAACGAGTTCGAGCACACCATCTCGGCCAGGTTGCCGGTCTGATGGGCGAATGTGCCGACCTTGGGGCGCATTTCGTGAATGACAACGGGCACGCCCGCGCTTGCGGCCTGCCATGCGGCCTCGGACCCGGCCATGCCGCCGCCGATGATATGAAGTTCCTGCGTCATGGCCCGCATTTAGGCCCTTTGCGCGAAAAGAGAAAGGGGCAGCCGCGCGGACCGCCCCTTTTTCACGATGTAGCTATGGGTCAGGCCAGCGCCGGTTTCGCGCCCAGGCGGGCATCGACCGACAGCGCACCTGCGCCCTGAACCGCCAGCAGCAGCAGGCCACCGGTGATCGCGATGTTTTTCCAGAACATGATCATCTGCATCTGATCGGCGGGCTGAAAGTGAAAGAGCACAGCCGCCACCAGCGTAAAGCCCGCCAGCGCCAGCGCGATCAGTCGGGTCTGAAAGCCCGCGATCAGGGCCAGACCGCCCAAGAGTTCCAACGCGATCGTCGGCCAGACCAGAAAGCCCGGCAGGCCGACCATGGCCATGTAGCCCTGCGTGCCTTCGATGCTGCCCAGTTTGCCGTAACCGGCGATGACAAAGATAACAGCCAGCAGAACACGTGCCGCCAGCGAGACATAAGGTTTGAAGTTTTCCATTTGGTTTCCCCTGGTTGTTCCGCCGGTAGTGGCGGTCAGGGGGAAAATACCTGTGCGCAAAAATAACAGAACCCGGTATATCCACACAGAGTCTGCGCTTTTGCGCACAGGGGAAACTTATTCTTCGGCCTCTTCGTCGCCCTGATCGGCGATCCGCGCGACCGAGACGACCTCTTCGCCCGGGCCGGTGCTGAACACCTTGACGCCTCCGGCCGAACGCGACCGGAACGAAATGCCATCGACGGGGCAGCGGATCGACTGGCCGGTCGAGGTGGCCAGCATGATCTGATCGTCGATTTCCACCGGGAAGCTGGCAACCAGCAACCCGCCGCGCATGGCCTTGTCCATCGCGGCCACGCCCTGACCGCCACGGCCACGCACCGGGTAATCATGCGACGAGCTGAGCTTGCCCGACCCACCGGCCGAAATCGTCAGGATCAGATCCTCGGCGGCCGACATTTCGGCATAGCGTTCGGGCGACAGCTGGCCGGCCTCGACGGCCTCTTCGTCCTCGACCTCGGCCTCATCCGTGGCGCCTTCCATCAGGCGGCGCTGTTTCAGATAGGCGGCGCGTTCCTCGGGGGTGGCTTCGAAATGGCGGATCACCGCCATCGACACCACGACGTCATCGCCCGACAGGCGCACACCGCGCACCCCGGTCGAATCGCGGCCCTTGAACACACGCACATCGGTGGTGGGGAAGCGGATCGCCCGGCCCGACGCGGTGACCAGCATCACGTCGTCTTCCTCGGTGCAGATGCGCGCATTCACCAGCGCGACATCCTCGGGCAGTTTCATCGCGATCTTGCCGTTGGATTTGACATTGGTGAAATCCGACAGCTGGTTGCGCCGCACATCGCCCGCCGTGGTGGCGAACACGATTTGCAGGTCCGACCATTCCTCTTCGGGGCGGTCGACCGGCATGATCGCCGCGACGGACACACCCGTGGGAATGGGCAGGATATTAACGATGGCCTTGCCCTTGCCGGTACGCCCCGATTGGGGCAGGCGCCAGGTCTTGAGCTTGTAGACCATCCCGTCAGTGGTAAAGAACAGCAGCTGCGTATGGGTGTTGGCGACAAAGAGGGTGGTAACCACGTCCTCTTCCTTGGTGGCCATGCCCGACAGGCCCTTGCCGCCGCGCCGCTGGGCACGGAAATCGGCCAGGGGCGTGCGCTTGATGTAACCGGCGCTGGTCACGGTCACGACCATGTCTTCGCGCTCGATCAGGTCTTCGTCATCCATGTCCCCGGCCCAGTCGACGATCTCGGTGCGGCGCGGCACGGCGAACTGGTCTTTGACCTCGCGCAGCTCGTCCGAAATGATCGACAGGATACGCTCGCGCGAGCCCAGGATGTCGAGATAGTCGCGGATCTTGGCGGCAAGATCCTGCAGCTCGTCGGTGACCTCTTTCACACCCATCGCGGTCAGACGCTGCAGGCGCAGATCCAGAATGGCGCGGGCCTGGGTTTCCGACAGGTTATAGGTGCCGTCATCATTCATCGTATGGGTCGGATCATCGATCAGACGGATGTATTCGGCAATCTCATGCGCGGGCCAGCGGCGGGTCATCAGGCGCTCGCGCGCCTCGGCGGGGTCGGCCGAGCTGCGGATCGTGGCGACGACCTCGTCCACATTCGACACGGCCACGGCCAGACCACACAGGATATGGCTGCGCTCGCGTGCCTTGCGCAATTCGAACGCGGTGCGCCGGGCCACGACCTCTTCGCGGAAATCAATGAAGGCGGTCAGGAACTTGCGCAGGTTCAGCTGCTCGGGCCGGCCGCCATTCAGCGCCAGCAGGTTGGCCCCGAACGAGGTCTGCATCGGGGTGAAACGGAACAGCTGGTTCAGCACCACCTCGGGCGTGGCATCGCGCTTCAGCTCGATCACAACGCGCACGCCGACACGGTCGGATTCGTCCTGAATACTGCTGATGCCTTCCAGCTTTTTCTCGCGCACCAGCTCGGCGATCTTTTCGATCATGCTGGCCTTGTTCACCTGATAGGGGATCTCGTCCAGAACGATGGCAAAGCGATCCTTGCGCAGCTCTTCGACGCGGGTCTTGGCGCGGATGATCACACTGCCGCGCCCCTCAAGGTAAGCCTTGCGCGCACCCGAGCGGCCCAAGATGATACCCCCGGTGGGGAAATCGGGCGCCGGGATGTATTGCATCAGGTCTTCGCTGCCCATGTCGGGGTCATCGATCAGGGCCAGGGTCGCGTCGATCACCTCGCCCAGGTTGTGCGGCGGAATGCGGGTGGCCATGCCGACGGCGATGCCCTCGGAGCCGTTGACCAGCAGGTTTGGGAAACGGGCGGGCAGGGCGGTGGGCTCGCGTTCCTTGCCGTCATAGTTGTCCTGGAAATCGACGGTATCCTTGTCGATATCCAGCAACAGCGGCATCGCGGCCTTGGCCAGACGGGCCTCGGTGTAGCGCATGGCCGCGGGGCTGTCGCCATCCATCGAGCCAAAGTTGCCCTGACCGTCGATCAGCGGCAGCGACATCGAGAAATCCTGCGCCATCCGCACCAGCGCGTCATAAATCGCACTGTCGCCATGGGGGTGATAGTTACCCATCACCTCGCCCACCGGCTTGGCGGCCTTACGATAGGGGCGGTCGGGCGTATAATTACCCTCGTACATGGCATAAAGGATGCGGCGGTGCACCGGTTTCAGCCCGTCGCGCAGATCGGGAATCGCGCGGCTGACGATCACGCTCATGGCGTAATCCATGAAAGAGGTCCGCATCTCCTGCTCGATGGTGATGCGGGGACCGTCGTATTTCACGGGGTTTTGACCGTTTTCTTCGGTGTTGTCGGGGGTTTCCGGCGTGTCGCTCACGTTATCTCCCGGTCCTGTCTGCGCGCTCTATATCTTGTTGGCCAGACTATATCGTATCCCTGATATTGGGCGCAACGTCCATATGCCCCGATATTCAGCAGCACCCCCGCCACAGTGCTAACACATTGTTTTCATTGTAAAGTAAATCAAGTCTGGCATGATTCTCTTATGGGGCAGACATAACAGACGGATCAAGACCATGACCGAGACGGAAATGATGCTGAAAGGATACGGCCTGACCACCGCCGAATTCTATTATCACATGCCCGATTACGCGCATGTGCTGAACACTTTCATCTGGCAGGATTACGACCTGGCGCCCGACCATCCGCGCCTGTTCAAGTTCATCGAATTCTGGCAGGACGAGATCGAAGGCCCGCTGCATTCGGTGCGCTTTACCCATCGCAAGCTGATCTCGCCGGGCGAGTGGCGCAATGTCGTGGGCGAATTCACCCTGCACTAGGGCCGGGTGCGCGCCGCCAGGATCCAAAGCGCCGCGAACATGAACGCCGCAAGCGCGTTCCAGCTGGCCATGGACAGGCCGAACATTTCCCAGGCCACCTGGTCGCACATCACGACCTTGGGCGCGTTGGCGAAATCCAAAAGGTTGCCGGGTCCGCCCAGGCCGCCGCCACCGGTGCAGCTGTCCGGCCCCGCCCACCAGCCGCGTTCAACCCCGGTGTGATAGACGCCAATCGCCCCGGTCGCAGCCGCCGCCAGCGCGCCCAGCCAGCACAGCACCGCCAGCGGCGCCAGCATCGCCAGCCCCCCGATCACGATCGCCGCGCCATGCGGCCAGCGCTGCCAGAGGCACAGCTCGCACGGGGCCAGACCGCCGAGATACTGAAAGGCAAAAGCGCCCGCCAACATGGCAAAGGACCCGCCCGCCGCGATCAGAACAAGAAATTGTCGTGTCATAGATATTTCACCAGATAGAAACCGCCCAGCAGGATCACCACGAACAGCGTGAACATCAAGCCCAGCCGGCGCTCGATGAAATCACGAATGGGTGCGCCGTATTTCCACAGCAGCCACGCCACCACAAAGAACCGCAGCCCGCGCGCGATGATCGCCGCGATGATGAAGACTGGCAGCGACAGGCCCGTCACCCCCGAGGTGATCGTGATGACCTTGAACGGGAAGGGCGTGATGCCGGCGATCAGAACCGCCCAGGCGCCATAGTCGTTGAACCGGGCCGAGAACTCGTCCATCGCGCCCAGCTTGCCGTAGAATTCCAGCACCGGCTTGCCGACGCTCTCAAACAGGCCCCAGCCGATGTAATAGCCCAGCAAGCCCCCGAGCACCGACGACACTAGCGCCACGGTCGCTACCAGCCAGGCCCGTGACGGCCGCGCCAGGATCAGCGGGATCATCAACACATCGGGCGGGATCGGAAAGACCGAACTTTCGATGAACGACACCACCGCCAGCGCCCATAGCGCGCGCGGGCTGTCGGCCAGCGAAATCGTCCAGTCGTAAAGGCGTCTGAGCATGCGGACTCCGGGTCTTGGGTCACGCCCATGCAGCATGTCGCGCCGCCGGGGTCAACCATGCTGTTGCCCCGTTGACCACGCCGCGGCCTCAGGCTACACCCATCGCGCTGGCCCGAGTGGCGGAATGGTAGACGCAGGGGATTCAAAATCCCCCGGCCTTTGGTCGTGCGAGTTCGAGTCTCGCCTCGGGCACCAGCTTTCCTCAAAAACCGCATATGTTCGATTCGAGCCAACTCTGGTGCGAACAATCGCCCGTCGCTGATCCGACTGGTTCGATTTCGACAACAATAAACCGGCCCGCGAATGTGGCCCACAATGGGGCACCAAGATGACAACGCGGCCCCGGCGCTCATTCTCGATGTTTCCATTTGCCGAACATTAACGCCCATCCGGCACCCTCGGCATGGCATCGCCCGCCAGATTGTCGCCAATGGCAAAACAACCTCAACGCAAAGCGGCATTCCGGCGCGCCCGATACACGCGCCTCGGCCACCGCAATTGTGACATGTTTCTGCCATTTTTCCCTTTTCGCGGATCTGCCCGCCGCCGTATAACAGAGATGCCCATCTGGGGGGCGTGACATAGGCCATGGGGGTGGCTGCGTGCATCGCAACGGTTCGTGTTGCGGATGTGTTGGGGTAAGTGGTTGGCACGTGTTTTGTGCGAACCCCCTTATGACGTGACCGGTTTTCCGGTCCTGCCCCAAGGCATCCTCTCCACCATCTCGGGCACCCAAGCTGCTGTCGGGTCAATTGTTTCGCAACTCAGGGGTAAACCGTGGCCGGGTGTTTGCCGGTCAGAGTTGGGAGACGGACATGGCAGACGTTCTGCTGAACTTCGAGGATCTGAGCAGCGGCGACATTGTCGGCGGCCAGTATGCGTCGTCGGGCGTGACGATCAGCTCGACCTCGTGCCATTTCCCGATGATCTTTGACACCAACAACCCCACCGGCGGCGACTGGGATCTGGCGACCTGCAACCTGGGCAACGTGCTGATCCTGTCCGAAGACAATGACAGCAATGACCCCGACGACAACGCCTGGGGCGGCACGCTGGTCTTTACCTTTGACGAGCCCTCTTATGTCAGCGGCTTTACCGTGCTCGACACCGAAGAGGGCGGCTATGTCAAACTTTACGATGAAAACAACCAGCTGATTTCCAAGATCTGGCTGCCCGCCACCTGCAACAACGGCCAGGCGCCGGTCTGCATCAACACCGCCGGCGTCGCCCGGATGGAGGTCACCCTTTGCGGCAGTGGCGCCATCGACAACATCGCATTCACCACGCCCGCTCCGGCGCTGGACGGCATCGTCGACGGCACCGAAGGCGACGATCTGATCGACATCGCCTATGTCGGCGACCCCGAAGGCGACATGATCGACAATGGCGACGCGATCTTGCCGGGCGAGGCGGGTGACGACGACATCGTCGACGCCCTGGGTGGCGATGACACCATTCTGGCCGGCGCAGGTGACGACGAGGTCTATGCCGGCTCGGGCGCGGATCATGTTGAAACCGGTGTCGGCGACGACATCGTCTATGGCGACAGCACCTATGCCGCGGCCAGCGATGGAACCGGTGACGGCAACGACACGATCCTGACCGGCGTTGGCAACGATCTGGTCTATGGCGAAGGCGGCGATGACTATATCGACACCTCGGCCCCTGCATCGGCTTGCCCGCTGCCCGATCGCGGCTATCCGGGCCTCTATCCCGCCGATGCCGACCCCTATAACGACCGCGATGCGGTTTATGGCGGCGCGGGCAATGACACGATCATTACCGGTGACGACGAAGATCACATCGAAGGCGGTGACGGCAACGACACGATCGACGCCGGGTTCGACGATGACGTGATCGAGGGCGGCGACGGCCATGATTTCATCATCGGCGGCGAGGGCCAGGACGAGATCACCGGCGACGCGGGCGATGACACCATCTATGGCGATCACGACCCCAGCCAGCCCAACCCGGTCAACCTGCCCGACGATATCGACCTGCGCCCCGACAACAACCGCGACGTCATCCATGGCGGCGAGGGCAATGACACGATCTATGGCCAGGATGACAACGACATCATCTATGGCGGCGCGGGCGCTGATGTCCTGGATGGCGGGCTCGACAATGATGAGATCCACGGCGGTGACGGCAATGACATCATCACCGGCGGCCACGGCCAGGATACGCTTTACGGCGATGCCGACCGCGACCTCTTTCTGGGTGGCAATGCCGGCGACCAGGTGTTCGGCGGCTCGACCGGCGACGACTGGGACACGCTTGACCTGACCGGTTCCGCCCCCGCGGGCGGCAGCCTCAGCGTCACCTATACCGGGCCCGACAGCGACGGGAACGGATACGACGGCTACGTCACATTTTTTGACAACGGCGGCACGGCCACCGGCACATTAACTTTTGAAAATATCGAGGACGTCATTCCCTGTTTTACCCCCGGCACCCGCATCGCCACCCCGACCGGCGCCCGTCTGGTCGAGGATCTGAAACCCGGTGACAAGGTCATCACCCGCGACAACGGCATCCAGGAAATTCGCTGGGCCGGCAATCGCATGCTGACCGGCCGCGAACTGGCCAAGGCCGAGCACCTCAAGCCGATCATGATCAAGGCCGGCGCGCTGGGCAACGGCCTGCCGATCCGCGACATGTATGTCAGCGCGAACCACCGCATGCTGGTCGCCAATGACCGCACCGCCCTTTATTTCGAAGAGCACGAGGTTCTGGTCGCCGCCAAGCACCTGATCAACAACAAGGGTATACAGACGGTCACCCCGATCAGCGCGACCTATATCCATTTCATGTTCGACCAGCACGAGGTCGTTCTGGCCGATGGCGCCTGGACCGAAAGCTTCCAGCCCGGTGATTACACGCTCAAGGGCATGGGCAATTCGCAGCGCAACGAGATTTTTGAGCTCTTCCCCGAGCTGAAATCGCAAGACGGGCTGGACGATTACGTCGCCGCCCGCAAGACGCTGAAAAAGCACGAGGCACGGCTGCTGCGCTTCTTCTGATCCCTTCAAGAATGCTAAGGGCGGCCCGGACGCGGGCCCCCAAAACAGGAACGCCGGGGCAGGGGGCTGCCTCGGCGTTCGCTTTTCTTATGGCTGTGGCGCCTATCTTTCGGGGATCAACCCGCGCGGGCTGAACCGCAGCACCAGCAACAGCACCACGCCCAGCATCAGCAGGCGCATATGCGCAACGCTGTCCAGCAGATGCACCTTGATCGCCGATCCATCGGCCATGCCGGCGGTGATCACGCTCATGACCGCGCCGCCGATCTGCTCGGACTCAAGCCACAGGAACCCGATCAGAAGGCCGCCCAGAACCGCGCCCCAGTTGTTGCCCGACCCGCCGACGATCACCATCACCCAGATCAGGAACGTATAGTGCAGCGGGTTGTAGGACGACGGCGTCAGCTGCCCGTGCAGCGTGGTCAGCATCGCACCCGCGATACCGCAGACGGCCGAGCCCAGAATGAAGATCTGCAAATGCCGCCGGGTGACATCCTTGCCCATGGCCTCGGCCGCGATCTCGTTGTCGCGAATGGCGCGCATCAGGCGGCCCCAGGGCGACTTCAGCGCCAGTTCGCACAGCAAGACGATGCCCAGCAACACCACTAGGAAGAGACCGCTGTAGGCCAGCTTGATCGCCAGCGTCGAGGCCGTCACCGGATCAAGCCCGACCGAATTGGCCATGCCGACAAAGCCCTCTGATTGCTGCAGGTCGACCTCGTAGGGCACCGGGCGGGGCAGGCCGTTGACGTTCTTGACGCCGCGGGTCATCCACTCTTCGTTCTTCATCACCGCAACGATGATCTCGCCGATGCCCAGCGTGGCGATGGCCAGGTAATCGGATCGCAGGCCCAAAGCCGTCTTGCCGATCATCCAGGCCGCAATCGCGGCAAGAATACCGCCCACGACCCAGGCGAACAGCACCGGCAGGCCCAGCCCGCCAAGATAGCCGGTCGAGGCCGGGTTGATCGCCTCGATCGCCTGAACGGCCGGGTCGAACACCGCACGGTAGACAAAGAAACTGCCCACCAGCCAGATGGTCATGATCAGCCCGCGCATCTTTGACCGCTTGAGCCGCGTCCAGATCAGCACCGCGCCCAGCAGCGCCAGCGCCCCCATGATCAGCCCCAGCATCACCCGCGGCCCGCCCGCCGACCAGGCCTCAGGCACGGGTGACATCGAGGTCAGCACCACCGCCAGACCGCCAAGCGCGGTAAAGCCCACGATGCCGACGTTAAAGAGCCCCGCATAGCCCCACTGGATGTTGACGCCCAAAGACATCACCGCCCAGATCAGGCCAAAGTTCAGGATCGTCAGCGCCGCGTTCCAACCGTCGATGAAACCGACCCCCAGGATCAGCGCCGCCATCACGGCAAACAGCATCATGTCACGCCGGGTCATACCGATTTCCCCTTGAACAGGCCCGTCGGGCGGAACAGCAGCACGATCACCAGAATGGCAAAGGAGACCGCGAATTTGTAATCGGTGCTCAACAGCTGCACCAGGCCCGAGGGTTCCAGGTTTTCAGGCAACAGATAGACCAGCACCTTTTTCCAGGCATAGGTCACCGTCACCTCGGAAAAGGCGATGACGAACCCGCCCGCGATCGCGCCCAGCGGATTACCCAAACCGCCGACGATGGCCGAGGCAAAGATCGGCAGCAGCAGCTGGAAGTAGGTGAAGGGTTTGAACGACTTGTCCAACCCATAGAGAACACCCGCAACAGTGGCCAGCGCGGCCACGATGATCCAGGTGATCACCACAACACGCTCGGGGTTGATGCCCGACAGCAGGGCCAGATCCTCGTTATCGGAAAAGGCGCGCATGGATTTGCCGGTGCGCGTGCGGTTGAGGAACCAGAACAGCGCCGCCACCACGATCACCGCCGTCACAACCGTCAGGCCCTGCGTGGTGCGAATGGCCAGGCCCTCTTCCAGGCCGGTCATCTGCTTGAAGGTGCGCGCCGAGATGATGAAGCGTTCACCATCGAGAAACCGTTGCTCATCCGGGCCGATGATCAGGCGCACGACGCCGTTCATGATGAACATCACCCCGATCGACACGATCACCAGGATCACCGGCGCCGCCTTTTGCCGTCGATAGAACCGATAGACCGCGCGATCGGTGCCGATCACCAACAGCGCCGTCAGAGCGATACCGATCGGCAGCGCCAGCAGTGCCGTGGGAAGCGGCCCCAGCGACACCCCGGCCGATTGCAGCGCCCAGGTCACCAGGATGGTGGCCATGGTGCCGAATGCCATCGTGTCGCCATGGGCAAAGTTGGAAAACCGCAAGATGCCATAGATCAGCGTCACCCCCAGCGCCCCCAGCGCCAGCTGCGCGCCATAGGCGGTTGCGGGAACGATGACGAAATTGGTCAGCGCGACGATTGCGTTCAGGAAATCCATCTCGCCTAGCCTCCTTTTTTCGGGCCGCAGTAACCCGCATAGGCCATCATCTGACCGTTGGTGAAGTCGATCTGCCACAGGGCCTCGCCCGTGGGGCCGACGGTGACCACTTCTTTCGACACATCCGTCGAGAAACTGATCTCGAACGCGCCGGAGTCGTAATTGGTGATGCGCGCGGGGTAGGTGCCGCTGCCCTCGACCGCGAACCGGGCGTTGTGATCCGGCCCCAGCAGTCGGGCGCCCAGGTCGACGTCAAAGGCACCGGCCTGCGAGAACTGCAATTCGAACCGACAATCGGGCAGGGGCACCGCGTGGGCCGCGGCCATCATGGCGGCCAAGGCAATCGGGGCGGTCAGGCTTAGAGAAATACGCATGCCTTAGCCCCCCAGGAACGATTTGCGGACGTCGGGGTCGGCCAAAAGGCCCTTGCCGGTGCCGGTATGGGCATTGGCGCCCTGCACCAGAACATAGCCCTTGTCGGCGATCTCCAACGCCTGGCGGGCGTTCTGTTCGACCATCAGGATGGAAATACCGGTGCGGGCGACCTCGATGATGCGGTCAAAAAGCTCGTCCATCACGATCGGCGACACGCCGGCGGTGGGCTCGTCCAGCAACAGAACCTTGGGCTTGGTCATCAGAGCGCGGCCCACGGCCACCTGCTGACGCTGCCCGCCCGAGAGTTCACCGGCGGGCTGGTTGCGCTTTTCCTTGAGGATCGGGAACAGGTCATAGACCTGCGCCATGGTGCCCTTGAAATCATCGGTGCGGATGAACGCGCCCATTTCGAGGTTCTCCTCGACCGTCATCGAGGTGAAAATATTGTGGGTCTGCGGCACGAACCCCATGCCCTTGACCACCCGGTCCTGCGGCGACAGGTCGGTGATGTCTTCGCCATCCAGCCGAACCGAGCCCTTGCGCAGGTTCAGCATGCCAAAGGTCGCCTTCATCGCGGTCGACTTGCCCGCCCCGTTGGGGCCGACGATCACCGCGATCTCGCCCTTGTTCACGGCGATGGTGCAGTCATGCAAGATATCGGGGCCAGATTTGCCATAACCGCCGGTCATGTTGTCGCCAATCAGGAAGGCATCGCTTGTGTGCTCGGCATGGCCGGTGCCGGGCGAGGAAACCAGGGAGGCACTGCCGCCGGGTTTCGTGATCGAGGCATCCTTGTTGCCGTGATCGCCATAGGGATTGCCGGTCATGCGCCCACCTTGTCCTTGTTCTTGAGCCCGGTGCCCAGATAGGCCTCGATCACGTGCTCGTTGGCCTTGATCTCGGCCAGCGTGCCCTCGGCCAGAACCTTGCCCTCGGCCATGCAGATGACCGGGTTGCAGATCTTTTCGATGAAATCCATGTCGTGTTCGATGACGACAAAGGTATAGCCGCGTTCCTGGTTCAGCTGCTTGATCGCGTCGGCGATGGTGTAAAGCAGGGTGCGGTTCACCCCGGCGCCGACCTCGTCGAGAAAGACGATCTTGGCGTCCACCATCATGGTGCGCCCCAGTTCCAGCAGCTTTTTCTGCCCGCCCGAGATCTCGCCCGCGCGCAGATCGGCGATGTGGCTGATGGTCAGAAACTCCAGCACCTCGTCCGCCTTGGCACGCAGGGCGCGCTCCTCATCGGCGATGCGCTTGCGCCCGAACCAGGTGTTCCACAGGGTCTCGCCCGATTGCCCGCCCGGCACCATCATCAGGTTCTCGCGGCAGGTCATCGAGCCGAATTCATGCGCAATCTGAAAGGTGCGCAGCAGGCCCTTGTGAAACAGCTCATGCGGGGGCAGGCCGGTGATGTCTTCACCATCCATCGTCACCTTGCCCGACGTGGGTTTAAGAACCCCGGCAATCACGTTGAAAAGAGTGGTTTTTCCAGCGCCGTTCGGACCAATCAAACCGGTGATAGACCCCGGTTCGATCCGAATATTGGCGCCATCGACGGCATGAAAGCCGCCAAAATGCTTGTGAACGTCCTCTACGACGATCATGCGCACCCCCTTGCCCTGGGCCTTTGGCCCTTATCATTATGTGTTGGGCTGGCCCGAACGCGCCGGGCCAGCCCTGAAAATCAGCGGTAACCGACCTCGGTCACCTTGCCGCCTTCCATGATGATCTCGCGGAACGAGCCACCGCTTTCACCGGGGCCGATCAGCTCGACCGACGAGGCGCCCTCATAGTCGATGTCGCCACCGGCCGCGAGGATCTCGAAGGCTTTGCCCAGTTCGCCGGGCAGGATCTTTTCACCCGGCGCGTTGGCCACGTCGAAGATCTTGCCGACATAGTCGCCCGGCTCGGCGCTGCCAGCGGCCTGCATGGCCAGCAGGATCAGCGCGGCGGCGTCATAGGCCTCGCCCGAATAGACCGAACCGGCATTCACGCCGGCGGCCGTGGCAAGGTCCACATAGCGGGTGCGGCCTTCGCCGACCGAGGCCGGATACTGGCCGAACGAGCCGTCGATGGCCGAGCCGAATTTCTCTTCCAGCACATCGGCGACCATGCCGTCGGGCAGAACGAAGAGATCAAACGCACCGGTATCCAGCGCGCCCTGCATGACGCCCGAACCGCCCTGGTCGACGTAACCGGCAACCACCAGCGCCTCGCCACCGGCCGAAGCCAGGGTCGCGACTTCGGCCGAATAGTCGGCCTTGCCGTCTTCATGCGGCACGTTGGCGGTGACAGTGCCACCCGCGGCGGTAAAGGCGGCGACAAAGCTGTCGGCCAGGCCTTTGCCATAGTCGTTGTTGGTATAGGTGACGGCCACGGTCTTGATGCCGCGATCCATGATGACGCTGGTCATCACTTCGCCCTGACGGGCATCCGACGGGGCGGTGCGGAAGAACAGGCCGTTATCTTCCACGGTCGACAGGCCCGGCGAGGTGGCCGAGGGCGAGATCATGACCATGCCGTTCGGCACGGCCACGTTGGCCAGCGCGGCACCGGTCGCACCCGAGCACATCGCGCCCATGATGCCCTTGACGCCGTCCGAGGTGATCAGACGTTCGACAACGGCGGTCGCGACCGAGGCGTCAACGCAGGTCGAGTCGCCGCGCACCGGGGTGACCATCGTGCCGCCCAGGAAATTGCCGGCGTCCGACGCCTCTTTCATCGCCAGTTCAGCGCCACCCGCCATCGGCGGGGCCAGCGATTCCAGCGGGCCGGTAAAGCCGAGCGCGATGCCGATCTTCACCTCATTGCCATGCGATCCCGCATAGGCCCCAGAGGCGGCGACGGCGGTCAACGCTGTGGCCAGAAGCAGTTTTTTCATTGTTGTGACTCCCATGTTGGAACTTACGTTCGATGCAAGAGCCTAAAGCGCGTCGGCCTAAAAGAAAAGCCTAGCAAAATACCCAGTTATGCGCATGTTTCGTAGCGTCATTCGCCGCCGGGCGCGCCGCCAGCATGGCTGCCGCGTTCGCGGTAGGGTGTGGTGTCATACTGCGCCCGGTAGCATTTCGAGAAATGCGAGGGCGAGGCAAAGCCGCAGGCCAGCGCCACATTGATCACGCTCATATCGGTTTGCATCAGCAGATTGCGCGCCTTGGACAGACGCAATTCCATGTAATAGCGCTTGGGGCTGCGGTTCAGATAGCGGCGGAACAGGCGCTCCAGCTGACGGGTGCTCATGCCGACCTCCTGCGCCAGCAGGGCCGGGCTGATCGGTTCCTCGATATTGGCTTCCATCATCTTGATGACCTGCGCCAGTTTCGAATGACGCACGCCGATCCGGGTCGGGATCGACAGGCGCTGGCTGTCGCGGTCGGTGCGAATCGAGGAATAGATCAGCTGGTCGGCCACGACATTGGCCAGCTCTTCGCCATAGTCGTCGGCGATCAGCTTCAGCATCAGGTCAATCGACGAGGTGCCGCCGGCGGTCGACATGCGGTTGCCATCCACCACGAAGACAGAGCGCGTCAGGCTGATCTCGTCGAAATCCTCTTCGAACCCGTCCTGGTTTTCCCAGTGGATCGTGGCGCGCTTGCCATCCAGCAGCCCGGCGCGCGCCAGAACGTAAGACGCCGTGCACAGCCCGCCCATCGCCAGCCCGCGCCGCGCCTCGCGCCGCAACCATGAAATCAGCCGTTTCGAGGTCGCCGCCTGCACATCCTCGCCGCCGCAAACCAGCACCACGTCATCGCGCGACAGCTCATCCAGATCCATGTCCAGACCGAACTCGACCCCGTTCGAACAGCTCACCGTGCCGCCGCCTTCGCCCGCCAGAACCCAGGTGTACAGCCTCTGCCCCGACATCCGGTTGGCCAGGCGCAGCGGCTCGATCGCGCAGGCAAAGCTGAGCAGCGTGAACCGGTCAAGCAGCACAAAGACAAACCGGCGCGGACGCTTGGCCCCGCTTACAGGTGTCAGCTCCAGATCCTGGCTTGGCGACTTGTCCACGTGTGGCTCTCTCCCTATCTCATTCTAGCGAAATCAGGTTTGCCCGCCGGGATCAAGAGCACACGCCCCGTCACGGGGATTTCAGGCTGGCAAGGGCGATACGCTTTGCGTATAAGCACAGCCCTGACAACGACGTTTCGGAGCGAGACAATGACCAAATGGCAAAAATCCGACTGGCGCACCAAGCCCCGGGTGCAGATGCCTGATTATCTAGATCAGGACGCACTGAACGCGGTTGAGGCCCAGCTGGCAAAATATCCGCCTCTGGTCTTTGCGGGCGAGGCGCGCGCGCTCAAGGCGAAACTGGCTGCCGCCTCGCGCGGCGAGGCCTTCCTGCTGCAAGGCGGCGACTGCGCCGAAAGCTTTGCCGAATTCGGCGCCGACACCATCCGCGACACCTTCAAGGTGCTGTTGCAGATGGCGGTCGTGCTGACCTTTGGCGCCAAGGTGCCGGTGATCAAGGTGGGCCGCATGGCCGGCCAGTTCGCCAAACCGCGCTCGGCCGCCACCGAAACCATCGGCGGGGTCGAGCTGCCCAGCTATCGTGGCGACATCGTCAACGGCTTTGATTTCACCGCCGAGGCCCGCGTGCCCGATCCGCAGCGCATGTTGCAGGCCTATACCCAGGCTGCGGCCTCGCTGAACCTGCTGCGCGCCTTCTCCAAGGGCGGTTTTGCCGACATTCACCGCGTGCACAGCTGGACGCTGGGCTTTACCGACCGTGACGAGGCCGAGAAATACCGCGAGATGGCCGAGCGCATCTCGGACACGCTGGATTTCATGTCGGCCGCCGGCGTCACCGCCGACACCACCGCCAAGATGAGCCAGGTCGATTTCTACACCTCGCACGAAGCGCTGCTGCTGGAATACGAAGAGGCGCTCTGCCGGATCGATTCCACCACCGGCCAGCCGATTGCCGGCTCGGGCCACATGATCTGGATCGGCGACCGCACCCGTCAGCCCGACGGCGCGCATGTCGAATTCGCCCGCGGCGTGATCAACCCGATCGGCCTGAAATGCGGCCCCAGCACCACGGCCGAAGACCTCAAGGTGCTGATGGAAAAACTGAACCCCGAGAACGAGGCCGGCCGCCTGACCCTGATCGCGCGCTTTGGCGCGGGCAAGGTGGGCGATCACCTGCCGCGCCTGATCAAGGCCGTGCGCGAAGAGGGCGCCAACGTGGTCTGGACCTGCGACCCGATGCACGGCAACACGATCAAATCGGCCTCGGGCTACAAGACCCGGCCGTTTGAAAACGTGCTGGGCGAGGTGCAGGAGTTCTTTGCCATCCACAAGGCCGAGGGCACCATCCCCGGCGGCGTGCATTTCGAGATGACCGGCAAGGACGTGACCGAATGCACCGGCGGCGTGCGCGCCGTCACCGACGAAGATCTGTCTGACCGCTATCACACCGCCTGCGATCCGCGCCTGAATGCCAGCCAGTCGCTGGAACTGGCCTTCTTGGTCGCCGAAGAGCTGTCGAACATGCGGCAAGAGTCCCAGCGCGCCGTGATGTAAACGGCGTCAGGATTTCACCAGATAGAGGGCCGGGCGTTCAGCGTCCGGCCTTTTTTGCGGGACGGGCGCGGCCAGATCGCGCGCGGTCAGCGCGGTGATCTCGAACCGCCGGGGCTGGCGACCGATCCGGCCCTCGGTGGTCAGACAGCCCAGAACGCGGTTCACGGCACCATCCTCGCCACGCATCGGCAACAGCACCATCTCGCCATCCAGCCCGGGCCGGCCAAAACCGCCATCCCCTCGCAGCGACAGGGTCAGCGCCTGCGGCCCATCACACAGACGCTCCAGGCCGGGGGCGATCTGCGCGCGGGCCTCGGGCAGGAACAGCGCACTGAACGGCATGCCGCGCATTTCCATCCCAGCCAGCTCATTCAGGTGCTGACCCGCCAGCCGAAACCGCATCACCTGCGGCGCGACGCGTTCCAGCACAAAGCAGCAGGGCAAGGCCCGCGCCAAGCCGCGCGGATCAAGCTGTTGCCGGTCGGGCAGGGGGCGCCCCTGGCGCAGCCCGTCCCAATAGGCCTCGACCTCGTTCAGCAGCCGGTGCTTCGAGTTGCCCCGAAACCGCGTCAGCTGCACCACATCGGCCGTGTTATCCCGATCTTTCCACATCGCGCACCCGTCATTCCCGCGCCCTGACCCTCAGCCCGTTGTCGCCACAGCCACGGCTGTGGTAACGCTGGGGCAATAAAGGTTACCCAAGTGTTAATCTGACAGAAATCAACGCAGTGCTGGAGGCATTTCCTAACAGATGGTTAACTCGATGACGGGCTTCGCCTCGGCCCAGGGCGGCAATGAGGGCTATCGCTGGACATGGGACATGCGCAGCGTCAACGCCAAGGGGCTGGACCTGCGGCTGCGACTGCCCGACTGGGTCGGCGGTCTGGAACAGGCGATCCGTGCCGAGCTGTCGGCGCGCATCAAGCGCGGCAATATCTCGCTGAACCTGCGCGTCAACCGCGAGGCGGGCGCCGAGGCCCTGCCGATCGACCCAACCGCGCTGGAGGCCGCTCTGATCGGCATCGCCACTGTCGAACGCGCGGCGCAGTCGCACGGGCTGACCCTGCGACAAACCAGCGCCGCCGAGGTGCTGGCCATGCGGGGCGTGCAACAGGCAGGGCAGGCCGATGACGACACCGCGCCGCTGCTCAAGGCGCTGATGGCCGATCTGCCGGCGCTGATCGACGCCTTCAACACCATGCGCGCCCGCGAAGGCGCGGCGCTGACAGCGGTGCTGAACGACCAGATTGCCGAGATCGCGCGCCTGACCAGTGACGCCGCCGGGCTGGCGGATCGCCGTCTTGATGCAATGGCTGAAGCTTTGCGCGCAAATCTATCCCGTGTCATGGAAAATACCGATGGAGCTGACCCCGATCGTGTGGCGCAGGAACTGGCCCTGATCGCCGTCAAGGCCGACATCCGCGAAGAGCTGGACCGCCTGCGCGCCCATGTCGACGCCGCGCGCGAGCTGCTGACCACGGATGGCCCGGTGGGACGCAAGCTGGATTTCCTGATGCAGGAATTCAACCGCGAGGCCAATACGCTGTGCTCGAAATCGCAGTCCACCGACCTGACCCGGATCGGCCTTGACCTCAAGGCGGTGATCGATCAGATGCGCGAACAGGTTCAGAACGTGGAGTAAGTGACCATGGCCGACCGCCGCGGATTGTTGATCATCCTGTCGTCGCCCTCGGGTGCGGGCAAATCGACCCTCACACGCAGATTGCTGGAATGGGATGCAGATTTCCGCTTTTCGGTCTCGGCCACCACCCGCGCCCCGCGCCCGGGCGAAGAGCACGGCCGCGAATACCTGTTCCTGTCGCGCGACGAATTTCAGGATCTGGTCGCCAATGACGGCATGCTGGAACATGCGCAGGTGTTCGGCAATTTCTACGGCAGCCCGCGCGCCCCGGTCGAACAGGCCATTACCGATGGCCATGACGTGCTGTTCGACATCGACTGGCAGGGCGGGCAGCAGGTGCGCAACTCGCCGCTCAAACATGACGTGGTGTCGATCTTTATCTTGCCGCCCTCGATTGCCGAGCTGGAAAACCGCCTGCGCACCCGCGCACAAGACAGCGACGAGGTGATCGCCGGACGGATGGAAAAAAGCCGTGACGAAATCAGCCATTGGGCCGAATATGACTATGTTCTGGTCAACAACGACCTCGATGTCGCTTTCGACCAGCTACAGGCGATCATCATCGCCGAACGCCTGAAACGAGACCGTCAAACCGGGCTGAATGCCTTTGTGCGCAGCCTGAACACCGAATTCGAGGACCGCACATGACCCTTTACGCGCTGGATGGACATAAACCCGAGCTGGACGACGACTGCTGGGTTGCGCCCGACGCCAACCTGATTGGCAAGATCGTGGTCAAGGCCGATGCCACGGTCTGGTTCGGCTGCACCCTGCGCGGCGATAACGAGCCGATCACCGTGGGCCAGGGCAGCAACGTGCAGGAAAACTGCGTGCTGCACACCGACTGGGGCTTTCCTCTGACCATCGGGCGCGATTGCACGATCGGCCACAAGGTGATGCTGCACGGCTGCACCATTGGCGATGAAAGCCTGATCGGCATGGGCGCGACAGTGCTGAACGGCGCCAAGATCGGCAAGAACTGCCTGATCGGCGCCGGCGCCTTGATCCCGCAGGGCAAGGAAATTCCCGATGGCAGCATGGTGATCGGCGCGCCCGGCAAGATCGTGCGGCAGCTCAGCGACGAAGAGATCGAGGGCCTGCGCGCCTCGGCGCGGGGATATCAGGAAAACGGCCGCCGCTTCCGCAACGGGCTGGTCAAGCTGGACTGATCCCCGGCCTAGTGCTGGGCGCGGGTCCACAGCTCGATATGCACACCCGGACAGATCGCCGCCAGTTCACGCCGGATGATCGCCGGGCGGGGCAGGGGCGGCACCAGGACGGCATAGGTGCCGCGGTAGTCGGCCAGCGCCAGTTCGGCCGCCATATCCATCGCATCGAAATGCTCTGCCACCAGCGGGGTGATCACGGTCTCGGCCCAGGGCGCGCGCGCCAGAGCGGCATGAATCAGCATCAGCGGCAGATATTCCACCCGGGTTTCGGACAGCTGGCCCGAGAAGTGAAACAGGTCATCGCCCGTCAGCCCCACGGCAAGAGCCAACGGCTCGGTCAGGGCTGCATCGGGCAGCGTCAGAATCTGGCCAAGCCGCATCGTCACTTTGCATTGCCTTTCTTTGCAATCACGCATTTCCACGCGGCGTATTAACCAACGTTGTTCCGGTTTGGCCAAAGATATACACATTGTGGTTGAAATAAAGGCCTGAGTTTTCCCGCCCTGCGACAGGACACCGCAGGCGTTTACAATTATGCCACAGTCAGCAACTGTTCCGCCCAGCCAAGCCACGGATAACGACACCATGCAGACCACCGAACAGATCTCTAAAGCGCTTGATGCGATTCCCCTGCCGGTGGTGCTGATCGGGGCGGATGAGCGGGTTCTGGCGATCAACCCCTCGGCCCAGGTGATGTTCGGCCCGGCATTGATCGGGCGCCATTATGTGACGGCCCTGCGCCAGCCCTCGATTCTTGACGGGATCGAAGAGGCGCTGCGCCTGGGTCAGACCCGCCGGGTGCGCTTTCTGACCAGCGGTCACGGCCGCGATGCCACCTATGACGTGGTCGCGGCGCCGGTCGACGGGCTAGGCGTGCTGCTGTCCTTTGAGGATGTGACCGACCGCGAAAAGGCAGGCCAGATGCGCCGCGATTTCGTGGCCAATGTCAGCCACGAACTGAAAACCCCGCTGACTGCGCTGTTGGGCTTTATCGAAACCCTGCGCGGCGCCGCCCGCGACGACGCCGCAGCGCGCGAACGCTTTCTGGGCATCATGGAGCGCGAGGCCGAGCGGATGAACCGCCTGGTGCGCGATCTGCTGTCGCTGTCGCGCGTCGAAAGCGAAGAACGCCTGCGCCCGGGCGGCCAGGCGGATGTGACGGGACTGGTGCGCTCGGCCATCCAGACCCTGCGCCCGGTCGCCGAAGATTCGGGCGTCAGCGTCACGCTTACCGGGGGCGATGCGCCGCTTTGCGTGCCCGGCGACGCCGATCAACTGTTGCAGGTGTTCATGAACCTGATCGAGAACGCGGTGAAATACGGCGGCTCGGGCGGCGAGGTGCTGGTCAAGCTGTCACATACCGAACGCGAAGTCGCCTTTCGCGGCCCCGGCGTGCGAATCGACGTGATCGACAAGGGCGAGGGATTCGATCCGATTCACATCCCGCGCCTGACCGAACGGTTTTACCGCGTCGACAGTCACAGATCGCGCGAAATGGGCGGCACGGGCCTTGGGCTTGCCATCGTCAAACACATCATCAACCGCCATCGCGGACGTTTTCGCATCGAAAGCACGCCGGGGCAGGGCAGCCGGTTTACCGTCATCCTGCCAATGACTTAGCACCCGCCCCCGGGACACGGCCCGATTTTAACCTCACGTTAATTTTCTGCACTGCGGCGGTTGTCATATTCCTGTTACACAACTGTCACAAAACCATAGCCAACGCGGCCTAGGACGCCTTCATCGGCCACGCTGTTGCGGGCCATAACCGAGAAACTCAGGAGCTCTTCATGTCCTATGTGA
The DNA here is from genome assembly GCF_025751515.1 of Actibacterium sp. XHP0104. Classification (GTDB taxonomy): domain Bacteria; phylum Pseudomonadota; class Alphaproteobacteria; order Rhodobacterales; family Rhodobacteraceae; genus Actibacterium_D. The sequence continues at coordinate 693,535 of NZ_JAOWLE010000001.1, read as the reverse complement.
AACTGACCGCTTCGGCCCTGGCCATCGCTGCCGTGTCGGCCACCGCCGCCACCGCCCGCGACAACGTGCAGGTTGCCGGTTCGTCGACCGTGCTGCCCTATGCCTCGATCGTCGCCGAAGCCTTTGGCGAAAACTTCGACTTCCCGACCCCCGTCGTTGAATCGGGCGGCTCGTCGGCCGGCCTGAAGCGCTTCTGCGAAGGCGTGGGCGAAAACACCATCGACGTGGCCAACGCCTCGCGCAAGATCAAGGACAAAGAGATCAAGGCCTGTGCCGAAGCCGGCGTGACCGACATCATCGAAGTCCGCATCGGCTATGACGGCATCGTCTTTGCCAGCGACATCAAAGGCAATGGCTTCGAGTTCACCCCGGTTGACTGGTACAAGGCCCTGTCGGCACAGATCGTCGTCGACGGCCAGCTGGTCGACAACCCGAACAAAACCTGGGCCGACGTGAACCCCGCCTTCCCGGCGCAGCCGATCCAGGCCTTCATCCCCGGCACCAAGCACGGCACCCGTGAAGTGTTCGAAGAAAAAGTGATCCTGGCTGGTTGCGAAGAAACCGGTGATTTTGAGGTTCTGAAGGTCGCCAACGGCGACGACAAGAAAGCCGCCGAGAAAGCCTGTATCGCCCTGCGCACCGACGGTATGTCGGTCGACATCGACGGCGACTACACCGAGACCCTGGCCCGCATCGAAGCCAACAAGGACGGCATCGGCGTCTTCGGCCTGGCCTTTTACGAGAACAACACCGACAAGCTGCAGGTTGCGACCATGTCGGGCGTCGTTCCCTCGACCGAAAGCATCGCCACCGGCGAATACCCGGTCTCGCGCCCGCTGTATTTCTACATCAAGAAAGCCCATATCGGCGTGATCCCCGGCCTGAAAGAATACGCTGAATTCTTCGTCTCGGACGAGATCGCCGGCCCCGATGGCCCTCTGGCCGAATACGGCCTGGTTTCGGACCCCGAACTGGCTGACACCCAGGCTGTTGTCGCTGACGAAGCCACCATGGTCACCAACTAAGACGCCCCGGCGTCACCCGGGCGGCGCATATTTCGCGCCGCCCGTTTTCTGCTTTTAGGTCATTTTCAATAAACCAAAGGGGCGGTTATGCCTGTCTTGTGGATCCTGCTCTGTGTGCTTGGCCTGGGCCTTGCGGGAATGGTGATGGGGCGTGCGCGCGCGCTGCGATCGGCCGGCGGAGATGCCCGTCACCTGCATTCGCTGCCCGGCTATTACGGCTATCACGTTCTGATTGCCGCAGTGGTGCCGGCGCTGTTGCTGATGGCGGCCTGGTTGTTGATCCAGCCGCGCATCATCGAGACCCGCGTGGCCGACCTGATCCCCGAACGCATCGTCGCCGAAGGCTCGAGCATCGGCCTGGTCATGGCCGATGTCCGCCGCGTGGCCGAGGGCTTGGACCTGGCGGTCTCGAAAGGCAGCATCAGCGCAGATGACGCCCGCAACATGCGCAGCGATCTGACCGATGTGCGCGCCCGACTGGGCGAGGTCGGCGTTGCCCTTGGGTCGGATGTGCAGCCCGAAGTTCTCAAGGCCGCGCAGGCCTATCGCGGCGCCAAGAGCATCTCGAACACCGCGATGACCGCCGCCGTGCTGGGCCTTGCGCTGATCGGATTTGTGTTCGGCATGTACCGCACCACCGCCGATTTCCGCGCCCGCAATGTGGTCGAGCGCGCGGTCAAGGCGCTGTTGATCCTGGCCTCGACCATCGCCATTCTCACCACGGTGGGCATCGTGATGTCGATGCTGCTCGAGACCCGCAACTTCTTTGGCCAGTATTCCTGGACCGAGTTCTTCTTTGGCCCCACCTGGTCGCCCAACTTCCGCGGCGGCTCCGAGCTGGGCATCCTGCCGCTCTTGTGGGGCACACTTTACATCTCGCTCATCGCGCTGGTCGTGGCGGTGCCGGTGGGGCTGTTCGCGGCGATCTACATGTCGGAATATGCCGGCCCCAAGCTGCGTGCCACCGCCAAACCCGCGATCGAGATCCTGGCCGGGATCCCCACCATCGTTTACGGCCTCTTCGCCCTGATCACCGTCGGCCCCGCGCTGCGCGACTATTTCGCGCAACCCCTAGGCCTGGGCGAAAGCTCGGCCTCGGTCGCCACGGCGGGCCTGGTGATGGGCATCATGCTGATCCCGTTTGTCAGCTCGCTGTCGGATGACATCATCAACGCCGTGCCGCAGGCCATGCGCGACGGCAGCCTGGGCCTGGGCGCCACGAAATCGGAAACCATCAAGCAGGTGGTCATTCCGGCAGCGCTGCCCGGCATCGTCGGCGCCATCCTGCTGGCCGCAAGCCGCGCCATCGGGGAAACCATGATCGTGGTGCTGGGGGCAGGGGCCGCCGCCAAGATGAGCCTCAACCCGTTCGAGGCCATGACCACCGTCACCGTGAAAATCGTCAGCCAGCTGACCGGCGACACCGATTTCGCCAGCCCTGAAACGCTGGTGGCCTTTGCACTGGGCCTGACCCTCTTTGTCATCACGCTGTGTCTGAACGTGCTGGCCCTTTATATCGTGCGCAAATACCGGGAGCAGTACGAATGACCGACGCCACCGCATCCAACGCCCCCGACTACAAGCCGCACGGCGCCTCGCTGCTGGAACAGACCAGCCGCACCCGCCGCCGCAACGCCGCCGAGGCCCGCTTTCGCGCCTATGGCCTGATGGCGATCGGTGCCGGCATCCTGGCACTGCTGCTGCTGCTGGGCTCGATCCTGGGCAACGGCCTGGGCGCCTTTCAGCAGACCTTTATCACGCTGAACGTCGAGCTGACCGAGGCCAAGCTGGACAAGAACGGCAACCGCAACCTCGACGACATGAAAAAGGTCTCGACCTTTGGCTACACCCCGCTGATCAAGACCGCGATGGTGGCCGCAATGGCCGAGAAGGGCATCAAGATCGAGGGTCTGTCGGACAAGGACGCCGCCGCGCTGGTGTCGAAAGACGCCGCCGCCCAGCTGCGCGACTTCGTGCTGGCCAACCCGGAACTGATCGGCGAAACGCTGGAATTCACCTTCCTGGCGAACGGTCGTATCGACGGCTATTTCAAGGGCCGCGTCAGCATGGAAAGCGCCGAGCTGGACAGCAACATCTCGCCCCAGCAGCTGCAACTGGCCGACGCGCTACGCGATGCGGACCTGCTGGAAAAACGGTTCAACACCGGCTTTCTGACCGCGCCCGACGCGTCTGAAAACCGGCCCGAGGCCGCCGGCCTTGGTGTCGCGATCCTGGGCTCGCTTTACATGATGATCGTGGTGCTGGTTCTGGCGCTGCCGATCGGTGTGGCCGCCAGTATCTATCTCGAAGAATTCGCGCCCAAGAACCGCTGGACCGACCTGATCGAGGTGAACATCTCGAACCTGGCCGCCGTGCCGTCGATCGTGTTCGGTATTCTGGGCCTTGCGATCTTCATCAACTTTGCCGGCTTGCCGCAATCGGCGCCGATCGTGGGCGGGCTGGTGCTGACGCTGATGACCCTGCCAACCATCATCATCGCCACGCGCGCCTCGCTGAAATCGGTGCCGCCCAGCATCCGCGACGCGGCGCTGGGGGTAGGGGCCTCAAAAATGCAGTCCGTGTTCCATCACGTGCTGCCGCTGGCCGCGCCCGGCATCCTGACCGGCACCATCATCGGCCTGGCCCAGGCCCTGGGCGAAACCGCGCCGCTGCTGCTGATCGGCATGGTTGCCTTTGTCCGCGAATACCCCGCCGGCCCGCCCGAAGGCTTCTTTGACCCCGCCTCGGCGCTGCCCGTGCAGATCTACAACTGGACCCAGCGCGCCGACCCGGCCTTTGTCGAACGGGCATCGGGCGCTATCATCGTATTGCTTATCTTCCTGGTGTTCATGAACGCGGTCGCAATTATGCTGCGCCGCCGGTTTGAGCGTCGCTGGTAGGAGAAAACCACATGAACGACATGCGAATTACGGAGCGAAACGTGGACGCCAACGCCATCAAGATTGCCGCCCGGAACTGTCAGGTCTATTACGGCGACACCCACGCCATCAAGGATGTCGATGTCGATATCCGCGACAAGACCGTGACCGCCTTTATCGGGCCGTCGGGTTGTGGCAAGTCCACCTTCCTGCGCTGCCTGAACCGGATGAACGACACGATCGACGTCTGCCGGGTCGAAGGCGATATCCGCCTCGACGGCGAAGACATCTATGACGCCAAGGTCGACCCGGTGCAGCTGCGGGCCAAGGTGGGCATGGTGTTCCAGAAACCGAACCCGTTCCCCAAGTCGATCTATGACAACATCGCCTATGGGCCGCGCATTCACGGGCTGGCCCGCAACAAGGCCGAACTGGATGAAATCGTCGAGAAATCCCTGCGTCGCGGCGCCATCTGGGACGAGGTCAAAGACCGCCTCGATGCCCCCGGCACCGGCCTGTCTGGCGGCCAGCAACAGCGCCTCTGCATCGCCCGCGCGATTGCGACCGAACCCGAGGTTCTGCTGATGGATGAACCCTGTTCCGCGCTTGACCCGATCGCCACCGCGCAGGTCGAAGAGCTGATCGACGAGCTGCGCCAGGATTACTCGGTGGTGATCGTCACGCACTCGATGCAGCAGGCCGCCCGCGTCAGCCAGAAAACCGCGTTCTTCCACCTGGGCAACCTGGTTGAATACGGCGATACCGGCCAGATTTTCACCAATCCGCATGACAAGCGGACCGAGGCCTATATCACCGGCCGGATCGGTTGAGGAGTTTCCCGTAAATGAATGATGCACATATTGTTTCCTCTTATGACCGCGATCTGGAATCGATTCAGGCCCTGATCATGAAGATGGGCGGGCTGGTCGAGTCGGCCATCCTGGATGCGGCAACCTCGCTGGAAACCCGCGACGAGGAACTGGCCGAACAGGTGCGCAAACGCGACGCCGCCATCGACGCGCTGGAAGAGCAGGTGAACGAACGCTGCGCGCTGCTGCTGGCCACGCGCCAGCCGATTGCCCGCGACCTGCGCACCGTGCTGACCGTGATGAAGATCTCGGGCAACCTCGAGCGGGTAGGGGATTACGCCAAGAACCTGGCCAAGCGCACCGGCGTTCTGGTGCACATGACCCCGATCGAAGGCGCTGCCGGCGCCATCCGCCGCATGTCGGTGACCGTCGAGGGCATGCTCAAGGATTCACTTGATGCCTATATCCAGCGTGACGCCGAACTGGCCGAAGACGTGCGCCATCGCGACCTTGAGGTCGACCAGATGTATAACGCGCTGTTCCGCGAATTCCTGACCTTCATGATGGAAGACCCGCGCAACATCACCGCCTGTATGCACCTGCATTTCATCTCGAAAAACATCGAGCGCATGGGCGATCACGTGACCTCGATCGCCGAGCAGGTCATCTATCTGTCGACCGGTGTCATGCCTGACGACATGCGGCCCAAAGGCGATCGCACCTCGATGGACAACGTAGAGATTGACGGATGAGCCGCGTCGAACAACCCTCTGTTTTAATTGTAGAAGATGAACCTGCGCAGCGCGAGGTTCTGAATTACAACCTCGAGGCCGAAGGCTTTGTCGTCACCAGTGCCGAGAACGGCGACGAGGCGCTGATCCTTGTCGACGAGGCGCAGCCCGACCTGATCGTGCTGGACTGGATGCTGCCCGGCGTGTCGGGAATCGAGATCTGCCGGCGGCTGAAATCGTCTTCCAAGACCCGCAGCATTCCGATCATCATGCTGTCGGCCCGCGCCGAAGAGGTTGACCGCGTGCGCGGCCTGGAAACCGGCGCCGACGATTATATGGTGAAGCCGTATTCTGTGGTCGAGCTGATGGCCCGCATCCGCAACCAGCTGCGCCGGACGCGTCCGGCCTCGGTGGGCGAGCGGCTGGAATACGAAGACATCATCCTGGATGCCGAAACCCATCGCGTGACGCGTGACAGCAAGCCGCTGAAACTGGGGCCGACCGAGTTTCGTCTGCTGAGCACCTTCATGGAAAAACCCGGCCGTGTCTGGAGCCGTGAGCAACTGCTTGACCGGGTCTGGGGCCGCGACATCTATGTCGATACGCGCACGGTGGACGTGCATATCGGACGGCTGCGCAAAGCCCTGTGTGAACACGGCGGCTCGGACCCGGTGCGCACGGTCAGGGGGGCCGGATACGCGTTGGGGTGATCCAGCTGGGCCATATGGCATGATTCCTATAATTGGTATTATGTTGATAATTCACCATGCAAAGCACCCCACAACTGCGTGAATGCGACAAATAACTCTTGGACAGCCCCAACACATTCGAATATCTGGGAAATAGATCTCGCCCTTCACATCGGGGCCTGGTCTGCGTGACCGTATTTTGTTGGGGATAAGACGGTAATGATTTCACATGCTGGCTCGGCTTGAGGAACTTTTCGAAGCCGAAACCATTGAGGAAGTTTGGCAAAGCCTGGTCTGTTACATGTCCGGGCATGGCTTTGATCGGCTGATCTACGGCTTTACCCGGTTTCGGACCGCGCAGTCCTGGGGTGACCTTCAGGATTCACTTGTGCTGTCGAACATGCCCCCCGACTATCTGAGCGTCTTTCTTGAAACCGGGCTTTACCAGCACGCGCCGATGATGCGCTGGCTGGCGTCGAATACCGGCAGCTGCTCGTGGAGCTGGGTTGTTGAGCGCGCCAAGCGCGGCGAGCTGACCGCTGACGAGATCAAGGTTCTGGAATTCAATCAGCGCTATGGCCTGGTCTCGGGTTACACGGTCAGCTTCAAATCGGCCTCGGCGCGCGCCAAGGGCGCCCTGGGCATCGGCACCAGCAACGGCATGACCCAAAGCGAGGTCGACGCCTATTGGCAGCAGCACGGGCACGAGATCTGCGTCTTCACCAACGTCGCGCATCTCAAGCTGATCAGCCTGCCCTATCACGGCAGCCGCCGCCCCCTGACTCAACGCCAGCGCGAGGTTCTGGAATGGGTCGGTGACGGCAAGACCGCGCAGGATATCGCGACGATCATGGGGCTGACACCGGCCACGGTCGAGAAACACCTGCGCCTGGCGCGCGAGGCGCTGAATGTCGAAACAACCGCCCAGGCGGTGCTAAAGGCCTCATATCAAAACCAGATTTTCCTGCTCGAGTCGCGCCCCGGGTAATCGGGCCGGACAAGGTAAGGAATCCCAGACTGGCATGCAAAGTGACGTCGGGGCACATTGTCCGCGTTCCGTGAGTGGTGGCAATTGAGCCATGGAACCTTGGGGACGATGCAACGTGTTTGGATTGCGCACGGCATCGTCTCCAGCCGGTATTCCGGCATGTCATCCTGTCGGCGTATTGTCGCCGGCAAGGTGGCACGTGACGGCGCGTGGCTTTCATCCCCAACGATGCAGCGCGTTATAAGGGAACGGTGCAGCTGTCCCGCTGCACCGTTTTCCTTTTGGCCCCTGCCCTGTTCCAGGCATGAAAAAACCCGCCCCGGACATGCCGGAGCGGGTGAATTTCGCGTCGTGATGACGACTTAGCCTTGGGCAGCCTTGGCCACTTCGGCGGCAAAGTCTTCCTGAACCTTCTCGATGCCTTCGCCCACTTCGATGCGGACAAAGCCAACGACCTCGACACCGGCTTCGGCGGCGGCGGCGGCGACGGTCACGTCGGGGTTGATCACGAACTGCTGGTTCAGCAGGGTCACTTCGGCCATGAATTTCTTCATGCGGCCGACGATCATCTTTTCGATCACGGCGTCGGGCTTGCCCGATTCACGCGCGATGTCGATCTGCACCTGCTTTTCCTTCTCGACCACGGCCGGGTCCAGGTCGGCTTCGGACAGCGAGGCCGGGTTGGCAGCGGCCACGTGCATGGCGACCTGCTTGCCAAAGGCTTCGTTGTCGCCTTTCAGGGCGACCAGAACGCCGATCTTGCCCATGCCGTCGGTGGCGGCGTTGTGGATATAGGCCACAACCGAGTCGCCCTCGATCGAGGCCATGCGGCGCAGGGTCATGTTCTCGCCGATGGTGGCGATCTTGTCGGTCAGGGTATCGGCAACGCTTTTGCCACCCAGATCGGCCGCGGCCAGACCTTCGAGATCGGACACGCCCAGAGCGGCGGTTGCGATCTTGCCGACCATCGCCTGGAATTCGGCGTTCTTGGCGACAAAGTCGGTTTCCGAGTTCACTTCGATTGCGACACCCTTGCCACCGGCAACGGCGACGGCCACCAGGCCCTCGGCGGCGGTGCGGCCCGATTTCTTGGCGGCTTTCGCCAGGCCCTTGGTGCGCAGCCAGTCAACGGCGGCTTCCATGTCGCCATTGGTTTCGGTCAGCGCTTTTTTCGCATCCATCATGCCTGCGCCGGTGCTGTCGCGCAGTTCTTTCACCAATGCTGCGGTGATTGCCATGTCGGCTCTCCTCGTAGGTCTTGAATGGGTCCGGGCGGGTGATATCCCCGCCCGGTATCAGTTCCGTGACGTGCGTCGGGCCGATCAGGCCTCGGCAACCTCTTCGACCATGGCCTCTTCCAGGGCACCCAGGTCGACACCGGCGGCGTCCATCTGGGCGGTCATACCGTCCAGGGCAGCGCGCGACACCAGATCGCAATACAGGCCGATGGCGCGAGCGGCGTCATCGTTGCCCGGGATCATGTAGTCAACGCCCTCGGGCGAGCAGTTGGTATCGACCACGGCGATGACCGGAATGCCCAGCTTGCGGGCTTCGGCGATGGCCAGGTCTTCTTTGTTGACGTCGATGACGAACAGCAGGTCGGGCAGGCCGCCCATCTCGCGGATACCGCCCAGCGAGGCCTGCAGTTTGGTCTGGTCACGCTCCATGCCCAGACGCTCTTTCTTGGTCAGGCCTTCGGCACCACCGGCCAGTTTCTCATCAATGGCTTTCAGGCGCTGGATCGACTGGGAAACGGTTTTCCAGTTGGTCAGCGTGCCGCCCAGCCAGCGGTGGTTCATGTAATACTGCGCGCATTTCTCGGCGGCTTCGGCGATCGGCTTTTGGGCCTGACGCTTGGTGCCGACGAACAGGATGCGGCCGTTCTTGGCCACGGTGTCGCGCACGACCTGCAGAGCCTGGTCCAGCATCGGGACGGTCTGGGTCAGGTCGATGATGTGGATACCGTTACGGTCGCCGTGAATATACGGCCCCATGCGCGGGTTCCAGCGTTGGGTTTGGTGACCATAGTGAACGCCAGCTTCGAGCAGCTGACGCAGATTGAAATCAGGGAGCGCCATGTCCATTTCCTTTCCGGTTTGCGCCTTGGCGGGGCATCAAGGGCATTCGCCCAACCGGTGGACCGTAACGGGATGTCTCCCCGTCAGGCCCGAACCCCGCCTGTGAAGTAGCGCGCGTTTACGTCATGCCGCGGGGATTGGCAACCCCCCTGCCCTCAATTGCCTTTGCGTCAGCGCCAAATCGCGGGGCTTGCCTGCCCGGCGCGGGCGCGCCACTACTGAGCCATGAGCGACCAGACCCCGACCATCCTGTGCATCGGTTCCGTCCTGTGGGACGTGATCGGCCGCGCCACCCGCCCGATGCAGCGCGGCTGGGACATGCCCGGCCGGATCGAGCGCCTGCCCGGCGGCGTCGCGCTGAACATCGCGATGACGCTGGCCCGGTTCGGGCTGCACCCCGCGCTGCTCAGCGCCGTCGGCACCGACCCGCAGGGCGACGAGCTGATCGCCGCCTGCAAGGGCCACGGGCTGCTGACCGACTATATCTATCGCTCGCCCGATCTGCCCACCGACATCTATATGGCGGTCGAGGCCGCGAACGGGCTGATCGCCGCCATTGCCGATGCCCATTCGCTAGAGGCCGCGGGCGCGCGCATCCTGACCCCGCTGCAAGACGGCCGCCTGGGCAGCGCCGACACCCCGTTCGCCGGGCTGGTGGCGCTGGATGGCAACCTGACGGCCGAGCTGCTGCGCCAGATCGCGGCCAGCCCCCTGTTCGCCGCCGCCGATTTGCGGGTCGCCCCGGCCAGCCCCGGCAAGGCCGAGCGGCTGACCGCGCTGCTGGCCCATCCGCGCGCGACGCTTTACCTCAACAAGATCGAGGCCGGGCTGATCTGCCTGACCGAATTCGCCGATGCCGCCGCCGCGGCGCAGGCCTTTCTGGATCGTGGCGCGCATAGGGTGCTGATCACCGATGGCGGCAATGATGCCGTGCTGGGCAGCGCCGCCGGCCTGATCCGCCGCACGCCGCCCAAGGTCATGGTCACCCGTGTCACCGGCGCGGGCGACACGTTCATGGCCGCCCATATCGCCGCCGAGCTGCGCGGCGAAACCGCTGAACCCGCGCTCGAGGCCGCGTTGGCCTCGGCCGCGCAATATGTATCCGGCGAGGCCCCCGCATGACACTGCCCCTGACATTTTCCTCTGAGGTCGCCGCTGCACGCGCCCGCAACCAGCCCATCGTGGCGCTGGAAAGCACGATCATCACCCATGGCATGCCCTGGCCGCAGAACCTGGAGACCGCGCAGGCCGTCGAGCAGGCGGTGCGCGACGCGGGCGCGGTGCCCGCGACCATCGCCTGCCTTGACGGGCACATCCATGCCGGGCTGGAACCCGACTATCTGGCCACGCTGGCCCAGACCCAAAACGCCCGCAAGATCAGCCGCGCCGACCTGGCCGTTTGCCTGTCCGAGGGCTGGACCGGTGCCACCACCGTGGCCGCCACCATGATCTGCGCCCATCTGGCCGGGATCGGCACCTTTGCCACCGGCGGCATCGGCGGCGTGCATCGCGGCGCCGAGCTGACATTCGATATCTCGGCCGACCTCTACGAGCTGGCGCAAACCCCCGTCACCGTGGTGGCCGCCGGCGCCAAGGCCATTCTCGACCTGCCCAAGACGCTGGAAGTGCTGGAAACCCTGGGCGTGCCGGTGATCGGGTATCAAAGCGACGAATTGCCCGCCTTCTGGTCACGAAAATCCGGCCTGCCCGCGCCGCTGCGCATGGACAGCGCGGTCCAGATCGCCGACGCCCATCGCATGCGCGCGCAACTGGGCCTGCCCGGAGGACAGCTGGTCGCGAACCCGATCCCAGCCAGCGCCGAAATCCCCGCCGAAACCATCACCCCGATCATCGAGGCCGCCCTGCGCGACGCAACCGGCATCAGCGCAAAAGAGGTCACGCCCTTCCTGCTGTCGCGCATCCATGATCTGACCGGTGGGGCGTCGTTGCAGGCCAATATCGCACTGGTGCTGAATAACGCGCGCCTTGCCGCCGAAATCGCAAAAGAAATGGCCCGCTGACACATGGTCGCTTGGGCTTTCAGCACGGCTGTTGTAGTGCAACGCCAGAGCGCCTAGATAAAGGCGCAAGTCATTGGGCGGGACCATGTTCGAGCAAGATCACCACGACGACGACGCAACCCGGCACAAGGGCAGCCTTGTGGCCCGGCAGATCCGGCGTTTCCTGGGCTGGCTGCGCGGGTCGTTCCTGACCGGCCTGGTCATCATCGCGCCCATCGGCGTCACCGTCTGGCTGTTCTGGACGCTGATCGGCTGGGTCGACAGTTTCGTTCTGCCCTTCGTGCCCAACCATTACCACCCCGACGTGGTGATCAACCGCTGGCTCGGCTATGACGACCCGGCCGAGATGATCCCGATCAACATCCGCGGCGTGGGCGTGGTGTTCTTCCTGATCTTCACCCTGGTCATCGGCTGGATCGGCAAGGGCGTGATCGGGCGCTCGTTGCTGGGCTGGGGCGAACGCCAGGTCGAGCGGATGCCGGTCGTGCGTTCCGTCTATAACGGCCTCAAACAGATCGCCGAAACCGTGCTGGCCCAGACCGAAACCTCGTTCGATCAGGCCTGTCTGGTGGAATACCCGCGCAAGGGCATCTGGGCCGTGGCCTTCATTTCGACCACCACCAAGGGCGAGATCGACCGCCGCATCCCGCGCGAAGAACCGCTGATCAGTGTCTTTCTGCCCACCACGCCCAACCCGACTTCGGGCTTTTTGCTGTTCGTCCCGCGCGAGGACGTGATCATTCTGGATATGGGTGTCGAGGACGCGGCCAAGCTGGTGATCTCGGCCGGGCTGGTCTACCCCGATGAGAACAAGAAGCTGCGCAACGGCAAATCCAAACCCGTCACCATCCAGAACCCGCCCGCTTCGGCCGGCTGATCCCCGATGCTGAGCGCGGCCCTGACCGGTTACGTAACCGCGTTTTCGCTGATCATGGCGATCGGCGCGCAGAACGCGTTCGTGCTGCGCCACGGGCTGATGCGCGAACATGTGCTTCCGCTGGTGCTGTTTTGCGCCATCTCTGACACGATCCTGATCGCAGCTGGCGTCGCCGGGTTTGGCAGCGTCACCGCGATCTACCCGGCCCTGCCCAAGATCATGGCGCTGGCCGGGGCGGCCTTTCTGTTTGGCTATGGCGCGCTGCGGTTCCACGCCGCCTGGAAGGGCACCCACCGCCTGCAGGGCGAGGGCCGCTCGGCCCCGCTGGGCCGCACGATGCTGGCCATGGCGGCGATCACCTGGCTGAACCCGCATGTCTATCTCGATACGCTGGGGCTGATCGGCGCGGTCTCGACCCGGTTTGAACCCGCGCCGCAAAAGCTGGCCTATACGCTGGCCGCGGTCGCCGCCAGCTTTAGCTTTTTCTTTACGCTGGGCTATGGCGCGCGCCTGCTGGCCCCGGTCATGCAAAGCCGCCGGGCCTGGCAGATCCTGGACCTGGGTATCGGCCTGTTGATGTGGGCGATCGCGATCAGCCTGCTGCGGGCCTAGCTGCACCAGCGCTGAATATCGACCGTGCCGCGCTGGCCCAGGGCATCCTTGTGATCCAGCAGAAACGCCTCTGCCGCCGCCCGCCCGGCCTTTTTCAGATCTCCCAGCAGCGCCGGGTTGGTCAGCGCCTTGGTCTGGGCGTTCAGCTGCCGCATCAGCGCATCATCGGCGATCATATGCACGAACAGCTCTTTCATCGAGCCGCGCTGCAACGCGCCGCTGTCGAACATGTCCTTGACCATGCCGATGGCGCGCAGCTCGCGCAGCAGCGAGGCATTGAAACTGATCTCGTTGATGCGGTTCTCGATTTCCTGCGGGGTGCGGGGCAGCTCGTCGCGTTCCAGCGGGTTGATGTTCACCACCACGATATCGCCGGGCAGATCGGGCCGGAACAGCGGGAACAGCGCCGGGTTGCCGGTATAGCCGCCATCCCAGAACGGATCGCGCCGCCCGGTTTCGGGGTCGTCGATCTCGACCGCCTGGAACAGCGTCGGCAGACAGGCCGAGGCCAGGATCGCGTCGGTCGTGACCTCGGCGCCGGTAAAGACCCGCACCTTGCCGGTGCGCACATTGGTGGCACAGACAAACAGGCACGGCCCGCCGGGCGCGCAGACATTGTCGAAATCAAACTTCTCGACCACGCGCTGCAACGGGTTCTGGTAGAACGGGCCATAGTAATAGGGGCTGACGAACTGCGCCGCCGTGCCCATCAGCGGCATGGAATATTCCAGCGCATGGCTCCAGATCGAGGGCGACGGACTAAGCAGGCTCAGCCAGTTATCCAGCAGAGTATCCCCGATCTCGCCGCTGATCTGGCGCCACAGCCAGTCCAGGTTCTCGCGCGCGCCGTCGCGCCCGCCATGGGCGATGCCGGCCTTGAACGCGGCGCCGTTGACCGCGCCCGCCGAGGTACCGGTGATCGCGGCGATCTCGATGTCCTCGTCTTCGAGCAGACGATCCAGAACCCCCCAGGTAAAGGCGCCATGGGCGCCCCCACCCTGAAGGGCCAGGTTGATGCGGATTTTCTCAGCCATGATGACGGATCAAAGCGCCGTCCAGCCGCCATCGACGCTGATGGTGGTGCCGGTGATCTGCGCCGCGGCGTCCGAGCACAGGAACACCGCCGTGCCGCCGATCTGTTCGACGGTGGCGAAATCCTTGGACGGCTGGCGCGACAGCATCACGTTGCGCACAACTTCGTCGCGCGACATGTTGTATTTTTCCATCGTGTCGGGGATCTGCGCCTCGACCAGCGGGGTCAGCACATAGCCCGGGCAGATCGCGTTGCAGGTGATCGGCTCTTCGGCGGTTTCCAGCGCCACGACCTTGGTCATGCCGACCACGCCGTGTTTGGCGGCGACATAGGCCGATTTGTAGGGCGAGGCGGTCAGGCCATGGGCCGAGGCCACGTTGACCACCCGGCCCCAGCCGGCCTTGCGCATCATCGGCAGCGCGGCGGCGATGGTGTGATAGGTCGAGTTCATGTTGATCGCGATGATCGCGTCCCATTTGTCGACCGGAAACTCGTCGATCGGCGACACGTGCTGGATACCGGCATTGTTCACCAGAATATCACAGGCACCCGCCTGTTCGATCAGCGCGCGGCATTCCGCCCCGCTCGACATGTCAGCCTTGATATAGCGCGCGTTCACGCCGAATTCGCGGCCCAGATCGGCCGCCAGCGCGTGGTCTTCGTCACGGTCGGTGAACGAGTTCAGCACCACATCGGCCCCCGCCCGCGCCAGTTCGCGCGCGACCCCCAGGCCAATGCCCGAGTTCGATCCGGTGATGACTGCGGTTTTTCCTTTCAGCGACATGAACGAGCCTCCTTAAATCCCTCTGTCTGCGGGGCGGCACGCCCGCGCGGGCCGGACTATGGTCTATGCAAAGGTCTTTGGCGAGGCCCAATCCCGGCCTGCGGAAAAAAACAACGCAAGCGGGGGGAACTGTCGAAAATCATGCCGAAAAAAAACGCCGGCACGAAGCCGGCGTTAAGTTATTGAGGCAGGTTTCATACAGGCAAGAAACCTATCGAGCAGTGCCACCTTTATACGCAAACTCTTGCTCGCATCCAAGCTAAAAGTTTGAAAATCCACAGACTGGGCCGTAAGTTCAGGGTCAAATAAAAAAGGGCGGCAGGGATTGTTCAGCAAATGAGATCAATGTTTTTCAGGGCGCATCTTGGAATCGTCCTCGGGCTTGGGCTGATTCTGGGGCCGGGAATCACCAGTGCCGACCCCACCCATGGAATCGCCATGTATGGCGCCCCCGCCCTGCCCGCCGATTTCACCGCCCTGCCCTATGTGAACCCCGACGCCCCCAAGGGCGGACGCATCGTTCTGGGCGAGGCCGGCAGCTTTGACAGCCTCAACCCCTTCATCACCAAGGGCCGCGCCCCTTACGGTGTGCGCCAATACGTATTCGAGTCGCTCATGGGCCGCTCGTATGACGAGCCTTTCACCCTCTATGGCCTGCTGGCGGAAACAATCGAAACCCCGCCCGACCGGGCTTGGGTCGAATTCACCCTGCGCCCCGAGGCCCGGTTTTCCGACGGCACCCCGGTCACGGTCGAGGATGTGCTGTGGTCCTATGAGACCCTCGGCACCCAGGGCCACCCGGCCTATCACACCGCCTGGGCCAAGGTCGCCCGCGCCGAGGCCACCGGCCCGCACAGCGTGCGGTTCACCTTCAACACCCCCGACCGCGAATTGCCGTTACTCTTGGGCATGCGCCCGATCCTGAAAAAGGATCAGTGGCAGGGCCATGATTTCACCGCCAGCGGCACCGCCCTCACCCCCATCGGCAGCGCGCCCTACATGATCGACCGGTTCGAGGCCGGGCGCTATGTCGTGCTGAAACGCAACCCCGATTACTGGGGCGCCGATCTGCCTCTGATGCGCGGACAGATGAATTTCGACGAGATCCGCTATGATTATTACGGCGACGGCGATGTGCTGTTCGAGGCCTTCCGCGCCGGCGCCATCGACAGTTTCCGCGAGCTCAACGCCGCCAAATGGGCCAGCGCCTATGACTTCCCCGCCATCGCCTCGGGCGAGGTGATCAAGGCCGAGATCCCGCATCAGCGCCCCTCGGGCATTACCGGTTTCGTGATGAACACCCGCCGCGATATCTTTGCCGACTGGCGCGTGCGGCAGGCGCTGATCGAGGCGTTCAATTTCGAATTCATCAACCAGACGCTCAACAACGGCACCGCGCCGCGCATCACCTCGTATTTCTCGAACTCGACCCTGGCGATGCAGCCTGGCCCGGCCCAAGGCCGCGTGCGCGAGTTGTTGCAACCCTTTTCCGCCGACCTGCTGCCCGGCGCGCTGGAGGGCTATGCCCTACCCGTGTCCGACGGCAAACCCTCGAACCGCCGCGCCCTGCGCCGCGCCACGGCTTTGATGCAAGAGGCCGGCTGGCAGGTCGATGACGCGGGCGTTCTGCGCAACGCCCACGGCCAGGCGTTTACCTTCGAGGTGCTGTTGAACCAGGGCGCGACCGAGCCACAGCAGATCATCGACATCTATGTGCAGGCCTTGGCCCGGCTGGGCATCTTCCCGCGCGTCACCACCATCGACAGCGCGCAATATACCGAACGCACCAACGCCTATGATTTCGACCTGACCTATTACACCCGCGCCCTGTCGCTGAGCCCCGGCAACGAGCAGTATCTTTACTGGGGCCCCGAGGGCGTGACCCAGCCCGCCACCCGCAACTGGATGGGCGCCGACAACCCGGCCATTCCGGCGATGATCGACGCGCTGGTCAACGCCACCACGGCCGAGGATTTCACCGCCGCAGCCCGCGCGCTTGATCGTGTGCTGACGACCGGGCGCTATGTGATCCCAATCTGGTACACCCCCAATTCGCGCCTTGCCTATAAACGCAGCCTGCATTACCCCCAAACCATCCCGATCTACGGGGATTGGATGGGCTTTCAACCCGATATCTGGTGGCATTCGGAGGACCAGGAATGAAACGTATTCTGATGATTTCCGCGCTTTTGGCGCTGGCCGCCTGCGGCACGGTCGAGGGCATCGGCGAAGACATCTCGAGCGGCTCGCGCATGGTGCGCAACGCCTTCTGAGGCGCCCGGCCCCTTCTGATGACCGTATCGATCTTTGATCAGGGGCCACCCCCTCCCTGCCCCGCGCCATTCAACATGGCGGCCTATGTGCTGGGCCACGCGCGCGATCTGCCCGACAAGATCGCACTGGCCGTGGTCGGCCCGCGCGGCGCCGAACGCTGGAGCTATGCACGCCTTGAGGCCGCCGTTCTGGGTGTCGCCGGCGGGCTGGCGGCCATGGGCCTGGCGCAAGGCGCGCCGGTGCTGATGCGGCTGGGCAATACGGTCGACTTTCCCATCGCATATCTGGGTGCGATTGCCGCCGGGCTGATGCCCGTGCCCACCGCCGCGGCGCTAACCACGCCCGAGATCACCAAGCTGGCCGCCGAGATCAACCCCGCCCTGATCATCTCCGGCCCCGACGTGCCCCTGCCCGACCACCCCGCGCCAGTTCTGCAAAAGACGGCGCTAGAGGCCATGTTCACCCACGCGCCGGGCGACTATGTCATGGGCGACCCGAACCGCCCGGCCTATATGATCTATACCTCTGGCACCTCGGGCCAGCCGCGCGGCGTGGTGCATGCCCATCGCGCGATCTGGGCGCGGCGGATGATGTGGGCAGGCTGGTATGACCTGCACCAAACCGACCGTGTGCTGCATGCGGGCGCGTTCAACTGGACCTATACGCTAGGCACCGGCCTGATGGATCCCTGGGCCGTCGGCGCCACGGCGCTGATCCCGGCGGCTGGCGTCACGCCCGAGGCGCTGCCGCTGCTGCTTAAACGCTATGACGCCACGATCTTTGCCGCCGCCCCCGGAGTTTACCGCCAGATGCTGAAAACCGGCGCGCCGCTGTCGCTGCCCAAGCTGCGCCACGGTCTGTCGGCGGGCGAGAAACTGCCCGACACCACCCGCGCCGCCTGGAACACCGCCACCGGCACGCTTGTCTACGAGGCGCTGGGCATGTCCGAGGTCTCGACCTACGTGTCGGGCGCGCCCGGTCATCCCGCGCCCCTGCCCGCCACAGGATACCCGCAGCCGGGCCGGCGGATCGCTGTTCTGAACGCTGATCATGAACCTGTGCCGCGCGGCACGCCCGGCCAGATGGCGGTGTCGAACCGCGATCCGGGGCTGATGTTGCATTACTGGAAAGCGCCGCAAGACACCGCCGCCCGCTTTGCAGGCGAATGGTTCCTGACCGGCGACACGGTCGAGATGGCCGAGGACGGCGCGATCACCTATCTGGGTCGCGATGACGACATGATGAACGCGGGCGGGTTCCGCGTCTCGCCGCTGGAGGTCGAGCGCGCCCTGGCCGAACACCCCGCCGTCACCGAGGCCGCCGCGACCGAGGTCGAGATCAAGCCCGGCGTCACCGTCATCGCCGCCTTTTACACCGGCACCGAAACCGACCTGACCGCATTTGCCGCCGAACGTCTGGCGCGCTACAAACAGCCGCGCCTCTATGTGCATATGGAGGCCCTGCCCAAGGGCGGTAACGGCAAGCTGAACCGCCGCGCATTGCGGCTGGGCTGGGAGGCCCGGAAATGATCAAGCTCGATATCCTGTCCGACCCGATCTGCCCGTGGTGCTATATCGGCAAGGCCGCGCTGGACGCCGCGTTGGCCAATCACCCCGACCATCCCTTTGCCATCGAATGGCACCCGTTCCAGCTGAACCCGGACATGCCCGCAGGCGGAATGGACCGGGTGGAATACCTGGAGCATAAATTCGGCGGCCGCGAGGGCGCGATGCGCGCCTATGCGCCGGTGGTCGAACGAGCCGAGGCCATGGGCCTGCCGCTGAACCTGCCCGCCGTTGCGCGCACGCCGAACACGCTGAACGCCCACCGCCTGATCCACTGGGCGGGCATCGAGGGCCGCCAGACCCCGGTCGTGTCGTTCCTGTTCCAGGCCTATTTCCAGGACGGGCAGGATATCGGCGATACCGATGTGCTGGTGCAGGTCGCCGAACGGGCCGAGATGAACGGCGCCGCCATCCGCCGCCTGCTGGCCGGCGACGCCGATGCCCAGCTGACCCGCGACCGCGATGCCCATGCCCGCCAGCGCGGTGTCACCGGCGTGCCGACATTCGTCGTGGCCAATGCCCATGTGGTTGTCGGCGCCCAGCCGCCCGAGCTGTGGGACCGCGTGATCAACGAACTGACCGCCCCGCGCCCCGACGACGCGCCGCTGCAATAGCGCCTAGCCCTTTTTCGCCTTTTCCACCGCGATGACCTTTTCGGCCAGATCGCGCGCAATGGCAAAGGCGCCCTTGATCTTGTCGCTGTCTTTCTTCCAGTCACGGCGCACGATGATCTTGTTGTCCTTGACCTTGGCCAGCCCGTTCTGGGCGTGCACGAATTCGACCAACCCGGCGGGGGCAGCGAATTTATCGTTGTGGAACTGCACCGTCGCCCCCTTGGGCCCGCCATCCAGCCGTGAAATGCCCGCGCGTTTGCACATCGCCTTGATCCGCACGATCAACAGCAGCGTGTTCACCTCTTTGGGCAGCTTGCCGAACCGGTCGATCAGCTCGGCGGCAAAGCCTTCCAGCTCGACCTTGGTGGTCAGGTTCGACAGACGGCGATAGAGGCCCAGTCGCACGTCCAGATCGGTGACGTAATCGTCGGGGATCAGCACCGGCACGCCCAAGTTGATCTGCGGCGCCCATTGGTCGTCGGCCTCGGACAGGCCCTCCATCTGGCCCGATTTGATCTTGGCGATCGCCTCTTCCAGCATCGACTGATACAGCTCGAACCCCACCTCGCGCACATGGCCCGACTGTTCCTCGCCCACCAGGTTGCCGGCGCCGCGAATATCCAGATCCTGGCTGGCCAGAGTGAACCCCGCACCCAGCGTATCAAGGCTGCCCAGCACCCGCAGGCGTTTCGACGCGGCGGGCGTCAGGGGGCTGCGCGGCTTGGTGGTCAGATAGGCATAGGCGCGGGTCTTGCTGCGCCCCACCCGGCCACGGATCTGGTAAAGCTGCGCCAGCCCGAACATGTCGGCCCGGTGCACGATCATGGTGTTGGCTGTGGGAATATCCAGCCCCGATTCCACGATCGTCGTGGCCAGCAGCACGTCATACTTGCCGTCATAGAACGCGTTCATGCGGTCATCCAGCTCGCCCGCCGCCAATTGGCCATGGGCGGTGATGAACGTCACCTCGGGCACGTGATCGCGCAGGAAGGCCTCGATCTCGGGCAGATCGTTGATGCGTGGCACCACGTAGAAAGATTGCCCGCCGCGATAATGTTCGCGCAGCAGGGCCTCGCGCACGGTGACCGCGTCGAACTCGGACACATAGGTGCGGATCGACAGGCGATCGACGGGCGGCGTGCCGATGATCGACAGATCGCGCACGCCGGTCAGGCTCATCTGCAAGGTGCGCGGAATGGGCGTGGCCGTCAGCGTCAGCACATGGACATCGCTGCGCATCTGTTTCAGCCGTTCCTTGTGAGACACGCCGAAATGCTGTTCCTCGTCGATGATCAGCAGGCCCAGGTTCTTGATCCGCACGTTCTTGGCCAAGAGCGCATGTGTGCCGATGCAGATATCGACCGTGCCCTCGGCCAGCCCCTCGCGGGTCTTCGCGGCCTCTTTCGCGCTGATGAACCGCGACAGCTGCCGCACCTCGACCGGGAACCCCCGGAACCGGTCCTTGAAGGATTTCGCGTGCTGGCGCGCCAGCAGCGTGGTCGGCGCGATCACCGCAACCTGCATCCCCGATAGCGCCGCCACAAAGGCCGCGCGCATGGCGACCTCAGTCTTGCCGAACCCCACGTCGCCACAGATCAGCCGATCCATCGGCGAGCCATGCGCCAGATCGGCCAGAACATCCTCGATGGCACGCAGCTGGTCCTCGGTTTCCTCATAGGGAAAGCGCGCGCTGAACGCCTCCCACATGTGATGGTTCGGCTCCATCACCGGGGCGCTACGCAGGGCGCGCTCGGCCGCCACGCGGATCAGCTTGTCGGCGATCTGGCGGATGCGTTCTTTCAGCTTGGCCTTTTTCGCCTGCCACGCCCCGCCGCCCAGCTTGTCCAGCAGGCCCTCTTCGTGGCCAAAGCGGCTGAGCAGCTCGATATTCTCGACAGGCAGGAACAGACGGTCACCGCCCGCATATTCCAGCGCGATGCAATCGTGCGGCGCGCCCATGGCGGTGATGGTTTCCAGGCCGTTATAGCGGCCCACCCCATGTTCGACATGCACCACCAGATCGCCGGGCGAAAGCGACTGAGCTTCGGTCAGGAAGTTATCGGCCCGCTTGCGCTTTTTCGGCGCGCGGATCAGGCGGTCACCCAGAACATCTTGTTCCGATATCACCGTCAGATCGGGCGCCTCGAACCCGTGATCCAGCGACCAAACGATCAGATAGAGGTTCCGCCCCGGCCGCACCGCGCGCATGTCATTGATCAGCTGGGTGCCGCTGACGCCTTCGTCTTCCAGCAGGCCTTGCAGACGTTCACGCGCGCCACCCGAATAGGACGAGACGACCACCGGCCCATCTTCAAGCTTTGCTTTAATATGATCAGCCAGTGCGTTGAACAAGCTGACTTGTTCCAATTGGCGCTCGGGCGAGAAATTGCGCCCGATCCGCCCGCCTGCGTCGATCACGCCCGGCCCGGTCGCCTGCGGCAGCGGGTTCAGCTGCAGCACACGGTGCCCGGCGATGGCCTGCGCCCAAGCGGCATCATCCAGATACAGCAGGTCCGGCGGACAGGGTTTGTAGACCGTATCAAGCCGCCCCTTGGCGCCCATCGCCTCGCGCCGGGTGTCATACTGATCGCGGATGCCGTCCCAGCGCGACAGGCGCGCGGGCGTGACCTGATCATCAAGAAAGACCGACACGTCGGGCAGATAATTGAACAGTGTTTCAAGACGCTCGTGAAAGAACGGCAGCCAGTGCTCGACACCCTGATGCTTGCGCCCGGCGCTGACGGCCTCATAGAGCGGATCGTCCGTGCCGGCGGCGCCAAACTCGATGCGATAGTTCTGGCGAAACCGGGTGACGGCGGCCTCGTCCAGGATGACCTCGGACACCGGCGCCAGCTCGATCAGTTTCAGCTGTTCGGTTGTGCGCTGGGTGGCGGGATCGAACCGGCGCGCGCCGTCCAGCACGTCGCCGAACAGATCCAGCCGCACCGGCCCCGACTGACCGGGCGGAAAGATGTCAATGATGCCGCCACGAATGGCATAGTCGCCCGGCTCCATCACTGTCGGCGTCTGACTGAACCCCATGCGCACCAGGAAACCGCGCAGGGCCTCCTCGTCGATCTGCTGGCCCACGCGCGCCGAGAACGCCGCCTCTTTCAGAACCGCGCGCGCGGGCACGCGTTGTGTTGCGGCACCCAGCGTGGTCAGCACCACGAACGGCCCCGGCACCCCATGCGCCAGCGCCGCCAGCGTTGCCATACGCGCCGCCGACACATCGGCATTGGGCGACACACGGTCATAGGGCAGACAATCCCAGGCCGGAAAAGTCAGAACGGGAAGTTCCGGCGCGAACATCTCCAGCGCCGCCTGCATCGCGGCCAGCCGCTTGTCGTCGCGTGCGACATGCAGAACCGACCGGCCGGATTTCGCGATCTCGGCGGCGATCAGGCGCGCGTCAAACCCCTCGGGCGCGCCACTGACGGTGATATGATCAGGCAAGGACATGGGCCGCGACATGGCGTGCGGGGGGCGGGCTGTCAACCACCCAAGGCCCCGATCGACAGGTTCTGATACATCCCCCACAGCGCCGTCACCAGAATGGCGATCACCCCGATCACCTGCGTGCCCAGCCGGTGAATACGCAGCGCCCGCACCAGCGCGTCACCCTTGGGCCGCTGGCGGCGGATACGGCGCGCGGTAAAGGCGCTGAGCACCGTGACCAGGCTCATCGGGAAGGCCATCAGGAAAACCGCCTGGCAGAACTCGATCAGGTAGTAGAACCCAAGCAGTGCCAGCATGGTCAGGGTGAAACTGGCGATCCCGATCAGCCACAGGCCCGTAGCGGTAAAGATATAGTGGATGCGGTTGACGTTGATCCGCACGAGGCCCTCAAGGTCCTCCATCGCGGCCCCGCCCTTGCGCGAGGCGCGCTGGATCAGGTCGAACGGCACGCCCAAGATCCAGTGCGACGCCGAAGACCACAACACCGCGAGGCCGATCCAGTACCACAGGTTCGAGAAGGACCGCATGTCGATCACTTCGAAAACGGTGTTATGCAAGTCCACTGCCTGGCCTCATTCTTATGCCCGCGCACATTAGCCGCGACATTGCGCGATTCCTACCCCTTGAGATATGGCCAAATCCATGCGACCCAAAAGGGAAATATCTGCAAGGATCGCCCAATGCGCCCCATCGTCGCCCCCTTTCCCGCCGCGCGCCTGCGCCGCACCCGCAAATCGCCCGCCATCCGCGGACTGGTGCGCGAGAACACGCTAAGCGTCGATGACCTGATCTGGCCGATCTTTGTGCGTGAGGGCACCGATGTGGTCGAGCCCGTGCCCTCGATGCCGGGCGTCAACCGCCTGTCGATTGACCGCGCCGTCGCCGCCGCGCAAGAGGCGGCCGAGCTGGGCATTCCCGCGATCTGCATCTTTCCCTACACGGACCCGGCGAAAAAGACCCTGCTCTGCGAAGAGGCCTGGAACCCCGACAACCTGTCGAACCGTGCGATCCGCGCCATCAAGGCGACGGTGCCCGATATCGCGATCATGACCGACATCGCGCTTGATCCCTACAATATCAACGGCCACGACGGCATCGTTCGCAACGGCGAGATCGTGAATGACGAAACCGTCGAGGCGCTGGTGAAGATGGCGCTGGCCCAGGCGAAGGCAGGCGCCGACATCCTGGGGCCCTCTGACATGATGGATGGCCGCATCGGCGCCATGCGCGCCGCGTTGGAGCGCGCGGGTTACCCCAATGTCGCGATCCTCAGCTATTCGGCCAAATACTCCAGCGCCTTCTATGGCCCGTTCCGCGATGCGGTGGGCGCCTCGGGCGCGCTGACCGGCGACAAGAACACCTATCAGATGGACCCCGCCAATAGCGACGAGGCCCTGCGCCATATCGAGCGCGACCTGCAGGAAGGCGCCGATATGGTCATGGTCAAGCCCGGCATGCCCTATCTGGATATCTGCCGCCGGGTGAAAGACACCTTCGGCGTGCCGACCTATGCCTACCAGGTGTCGGGCGAATACGCGATGCTGCAGGCTGCGGCCCAAAACGGCTGGCTGGACGGCGACAAGGTGATGATGGAAAGCCTGCTGGCCTTCAAGCGCGCGGGCTGCGACGGCATCCTGACCTATTTCGCCCCCGCGGTGGCGCGCAAGCTGCGCGGGGCGTGATCGCCCGCTCGCGGCTTTTCGCCTTTACTGGACAAGATGTGATGACAGCCCCGGCGCAAACTACTATAGTTTGCGCAATGGCCGCCAAAGGCCACAAGCAGAGGCATATTGAGGGCAAAACCATGAGCAACTTTACCCGCCGGAAATTCCTGGTGGCGGCCGGTGCAACCACCGCCATGACTGCCGCCTGTGGCAACGGTGTCGGCTCGAACAACGCGGCCACACTAGACGCACGCATCGACGCGGCCCGCGATTATCTTTTCAACCGCTACCCGGCCACGATGGACCTGGACAACAAGGCGCTGGGCACCCTGTGGATGCCGCTGGTCACCAAGGCCGGCTTCATGTTCGGCGGCGCCTACGGCCAGGGCGCGCTGCGCATCAACAATGTCTCGGTCGATTACTATTCGGCCGCACAGGCCAGTTTCGGCCTGCAGATCGGCGCGCAGCAATATGCGCATGCGCTGTTCTTCATGACCGAAGACGCGCTGAGCACCTTCCGTCACTCTCCCGGCTGGTCGGCCGGCGGCGATCTGGAATATGCGCTGAAAGATCAGGGCGGCAACCTGTCGGCCAAGACCGTGACCGCGCTGGATCCGGTGATTGCCGTGGTCTATGGCCAGGCCGGGCTGATCGTCGGCGCCTCGCTCGAAGGCACCAAATACACCCGCATCATCCCCTGATCAGAGGGACAACTGATCAAACAAAAACGCCCGAAGGCATCTTCGGGCGTTTTTTAATGATGTTCAAAGCCAACTTCCGCAATGCGGGACAGAGCGGACTCTGCATGCAGAAAGATGAACGTCCGCTTCGTGCATTTCCAGTCAACAGCTGATAGACAATGCACTGAACGGCCTGTGTGAATCATGAACAGACTAGCGAAGAAAATCACGAGCGAACCAATTGGGCTTTTAGGATTAGCGGTCGCAATTCTTGCTCTGTTGCCTGCCTACTGGACTTTGCTTTCCGATAGCAACTACACATTCTCCTTTCAGTGCTCAGAGATCGGCCCTGAAAGTGGGAGTCTTTTAATCGATGGTGGTGTGCACACGGATTTCGTTGCAGTTCACACGCGCTGTGACTTTAGCAACTTAGACAATCAGACCATTTCAGTTAAGAGAGCTTCGGCAAGTGCCAGCTTTGAAGGCTTTCGCAATGAAAATATTGAGTTCGACGCCCCATTCAAAACAGCACCATTTATGGCGCAATATCAGCCTCTGGGTGGAAACACAGCCCACGCTGTTTCTGCTGGCGAGACACTCTTGTTTGATGAGTTCTACATGATTCCTATCGACCGCAGTTGGGCAGAAAACCAAGAACTTTGCTCTGATATCCACTACGACGAAATTACATCATTTCGAAATGTCGCAAACTGTATCCCAGACCTTAGAAGCGAATGTTTGGAAACGTATCTTGATGAAATGAATTTTTTGGGTGGAGCAGGTGGGTCCAAACCGTATCGAGCCTTGGCTATTCTCGTGACACTGGGCAACGACACGTTTGCGCGAGCCCCTATGTCTTTGCCATGGTACTGGAGACCCTTTCCAGACACTCCCTTTGACGGATCACGTTGCCCGAACCCAAACAAGACAGACAAGTAGCGGCCATTCGTGCGCCGCGCAGCATCGGTCGAAATGGGCTCCAAACTGACATTATTACCATAGCAACATGATGCCACCCTGCACGCGAAATCTGAAACGATCCCTGTGCAGGGCTGACCAAATCGCGGCCGCTATTAATCCAGTGCCCTCAGGCGTTTGATCAGGCTGGACGTATCCCAACGCCCGCCGCCCATATTCTGGACATCCTTGTAGAACTGATCAATCAGCGCCGTGACCGGCAGGCTGGCGCCGGTTTCCTCGGCCGTGGCCAGGCAGATCGCCAGATCCTTGCGCATCCAGTCCACCGCAAAGCCGTGATCGAAATGATCGTCCAGCATGGTTTCATGCCGGTTGACCATCTGCCAGCTGCCCGCCGCGCCACCGCCGATCACCTCGACCACCGCGCGCCCATCCAGCCCGGCCTTTTCGGCGAAATGCAGGCCTTCGGACAGGCCCTGAACCAGCCCGGCAATGCAGATCTGGTTGACCATCTTGGCCAGTTGCCCGGCGCCGCTGTCGCCCATGCGCTTGGCCAGCTTGGCATAGGCGTCCATCACCGGCTCAGCCCGGTCATAGTCGGCCTGCGTGCCGCCGCACATGATCACCAGCTGGCCATTCTCGGCCCCCGCCTGCCCGCCAGAGACCGGCGCATCGACAAAGCCGATCCCCGCCGCGCGGGCCTGCTCGGCCAGTTCGCGCGTGACCTTGGCCGAAACGGTGGTGTGATCGACAAAAAGCGTGCCCTCCGCCATCGCCCCGAACGCGCCGTCCGGGCCCACGCAGATCGCGCGCAGGTCGTCGTCATTGCCGACACAGGCCATAACCATTTCGGCCCCCGCCGCCGCATCTGCCGGCGTTTTGGCCATGCGGCCCTTGTGCTGTTCAACCCAGCGCGCGGCCTTTTCGGTGCTGCGGTTATACACCGTCACCTCATGCCCGGCCGCCGCCAGATGCCCCGCCATCGGGTATCCCATGACACCCAGACCCAGAAAAGTTACCTTGGCCATGCTTTTCCCCGTTTTTCCCTTGTTCTAACCTGCACACAGAACTAACCGCTGGGGCCGTGCCGTCAATAACGGGGATGGGATGCCGATACTGTTTCGCTGGATGATCCGCCTGACCGGGGGCCTGGTGCTGCTGGTGCTGGCCGTGGTGTTGGGGGGCTATTACCTGGCCTCGCGCTCGCTGCCCGAATATGACCGCCTGACCGAGGTCGAGGGCCTGGGCGGCGCGGTCGAGATCGTGCGCGACAATGCCAACGTGCCCCATATCGAGGCCGGGCTGGACGAGGATGTCTATTTCGGCTTGGGCTATGTCCATGCCCAGGACCGGCTGTGGCAGATGACCATGCTGCGCCGCACCGCGCAGGGCAAGCTGAGCGAAATCTTTGGCCCCCGCACCGCCCGTATCGACGAGCTGATCCGCCGCTTTGACCTGTATGGAAATGCCCAGCGGTCTGTTCCGGCGCAAGACGCCCGCACCCTTGCCGCGCTCGAGGCCTATGCCCGCGGCGTCAACGCCCGCATCAAGCAGGTCAATGACGAGGCGCTGGGCCGCGGCGCGCCCGAATTCTTTATCTTCTCGCCCGAGATCGCCTTTTGGCAGCCCGCCGATTCCATCGCCATCGGCAAGCTGATGGCCCTGCAGATGTCGGGCCATATCAGCAACGAAGTGCTGCGCGCGCGGGCCTCGCTGGCGCTGACCGATGCAAGGCTGAACGACCTGATGCCGGTGGCGCCCGGCACCGGCGTGGCCGAGCTGCCGCGCTACTCGGCACTGTTCCCCGCCGCGCCGACGCAGCTTGCCTCGGCCCCGGCGCCCCGCGATCCGCTGTCGCCGCTGCCGCCGCGCGGGCTGGGCGGAGCGTCCAACGCCTGGGCAGCCTCGTCCGTGCGCTCGGCCGCTGGCGGCACGTTGCTGGCCAATGACCCGCATCTGGGCCTGACCGCGCCCGCGATCTGGTATCTGGCCGGGCTGAAACTGACCACCGGCGCGGTGATCGGCGGCACCATCCCCGGCGCGCCGATCGTGCTGGTTGGCCGGTCCGAACACCTGGCCTGGGGCTTGACCACCACCTATGCCGACGATCAGGACGTGCTGATCGAAAAGCTGAACCCGGATAACCCCGAGGAATACCTGACGCCCGAGGGCTACAAGCCGTTCGAGACCCGCCGCACCATCCTCAACATCAAGGGCTCCGCCCCCCAGACCATCACCCTGCGCTGGACCGAGAACGGCCCCGTTCTGCCCGGCAGCCATTATGACCTGGCCACCATCACCCCGCCCGGCCATGTCGCCTCGGTTGCATGGACCAACCTTTGGGAAAACGACACAACCGCCACCGCCGCGATGCGCCTGATGCAGGCGCAATCGGTCGACGAGGCCTTGCAGGCGGTCGAGCTGTGGCGCGCGCCCGTCCAGACACTGACCCTGATCGACGCCGACCACATCGCCATGCAGGTCGTGGGCGCGCTGCCCTCGCGCAGCGCGCTGCACCAGACCCAAGGGCGCATTCCCGCCCCCGGCTGGCTGTCTGAGAACCGCTGGGCCGGCGCGCTGCCCTATGCCGACAACCCGCGCTTTACCGACCCCGAGGGCGGCATCCTGGGCAATACCAACAACAAGATCATAGACCGCGCCTTTCCGCGCCATCTGACCTTTGACTGGGGCGACAGCCAGCGCATTCAACGCTGGCGCAACCTGATGCAAAACCGCGAGGTCCATACCCGCGAAAGCTTTATCGAGGCGCAGCTTGATACGGTCAGCTTTACCGCCCGCGCCCTGCTGCCGCTGATCGCGCGCGACCTGTGGTATACCGGCGAGGCCGCCCCGCGCGGCACCACCGAACACCGCCGCCAGCAGGCGCTGGAAATGCTGGCCAACTGGAACGGCGAGATGAACGAGCACATGCCCGAGCCGCTGATCTACGCGGCCTGGCTGCGCCATCTGCAAGATCGCCTGATCCGCGACGACCTGGGCCCGCTGGCCGACGAGTTCACGCATGTCGAGCCGCTGTTCATCGAACGCGTCTACCGCGACATCAACGGCGCCGCCACATGGTGCGATATCCACCAGTCCACCGCCAAGGAAACCTGCGCGGAAATCGCCCGCATCGCGCTGGACGAGGCGCTGCTGTGGATCAATGAGACCTATGGCGGCAACCTGGAAAGCCTGCGCTGGGGCGATGCCCACCAGGCGCGCCACGATCACCCGGTGCTGGGCGACGTGCCGATCCTGCGCTGGTTCGTGAACATCCGGCAATCGACCTCGGGCGGCGATTTCACCCTGATGCGCGGTGTCAGCGCCGGCACAGGGTCTCAGCCCTTTGCCAATGTCCATGGCGCGGGCTATCGCGGGGTCTATGATTTTGCCGATCCCGACAGTTCGGTGTTCGTGATTTCGACCGGGCAATCGGGCCACCCGCTATCACGCCATTACGACGATCTGGGCGAGCTGTGGCGGCGTGGCGAATACATCCCCATGTCGCTTGACCCCCAGCTGGCGCGCGCCGCCAATGTCGGCATTACGACACTGGTGCCGAAACTCGACGACTAAGCCGCAGCCGAATGCCGTCGCGCGCTCGCACCGTCAGATGCGCGACCGGCACGGGCGTGTTGACCGGCGCAAGCTGCCAGTCGGCCAGGATCAGCGCCAGCATCAGCGGCCCCTCGACCATGGCAAACCCCGCGCCGGTGCAGACCCGCGGCCCCGCGGAAAACGGCATATAGGCGGTGCGCAGGCAGGCCTTGCCGTTCTCGGCCGCATAGCGGTCGGGGTCGAACCCATCGGGATTGTCCCACAGCCGTTCATGCCGGTGCAGATGCCAGGGCGACAGCACGATCTGGCTGCCTTTGGGCACGTCACGGTCGCGGAACCTCTCGGGCTGCGTGGCTTCGCGCACCATCATCGGCACGGGCGGGTATAGCCGCAGCGCCTCGCGAAACACATCGCGGGTGAAGCGCAGCTTTGACAGGTTGGCGAATGTCGGATCGGCGGCAAACGCGCGCGCCTCGGCGGCAACGCGATCCTGCGCCTGCGGGTGCATGGCAAGCAGATACAGCGCCCAGGCCAGCGCCGAGGCCGATGTTTCATGCCCCGCAAGGAAAAAGATCGCCACCTGATCGACCATCTCGGCGGTGTCGAAACAGGCACCGGTTTCTGGGTCGGGCGTGGTCATGATCTTGGTGGCCAGATCGTCGGGCGCGGTGCCTGCGGCGATGTCCTGCATCCGGTTTTGCGTCAATTCCCCGATCAGCGCCCGGATCTGCGCCGCCGTTTTGCGTGTATCCCCGCGATGCAGGCGCGGCATCCAACGTGGCAGCGGCACGAACGCGCCAAGGTTCAAGATCGGCTGGCTGCGCTGATAGGCGCGGAATTGGTCGAACACCTGAGCGGCAATGTGGTGGTCGATCGGGATCGAAAACAGCGTGCGAAAGATCACGTCGGCGGCGGCATGGCTGGTCTCTGGCTCGATCTCGACCTCGCCCTCGGGCAGACGCGCGCTGGCCGCCTGCCCCGCTGCCAGCATCGCCGGAAACGTGTCGCGCAGCCGCCCGCCCTCGAACGCCGGGTCAATGATACGCCGCTGTCGCGCCCAGGTGGCGCCATTGGTGACAAACACCGAATTGCCCAGCAAAGGCCGCAGCCCCTCGGCCACGCGGTTGGATTTTGGAAAATCCATCGGCCGCTGTTTCAGCACCAGATCCAGCAGTTCCGGCTGGTTGATCAGGTATGACCGAAAGAATGGCGTGCGAAACTCGGCCATCCAGGCGCGATACAGCCGCGCGGGCTGGGCCGACAGGATATCGTCGCGAAACAGCCGCATATAGCGCAGCAACGACACGCGATCGGGGCGCGCGGCGGGCTTGGGCGGTGTGCTCATGCCGCCATCGAGCGATAGCGCGACACCGCCACGTCGATCCGGCTTTTGGAGGGCGCGCGCCCGGCATAGCGGCTGCCCAGCGTCTGCGGCCCGGCGGTGATCTGGAAATAGTCGTAATCACGCGGCCGATCGAACGCGCAGAGATACTGGAAATGCAGCCGGAAGAACCTCCAGCGCAGGTCCTTCCATCGCTTGGGGCTAAGGCTTTGGGTAAAGGCGGCCGAGATGACCAGCGGCCAGCGCTTGCCCGGCGGCTCGACCCCGCTGACACTGACCGGATCGCACAGCGCAAAGGAACAGCCGTCGCCCGGCGCGGTCACGTCAACCCATGTCAGTTCAGACCGGGCGGCCAGGAAATGCAAGTCGCTGCGCAGCCTTTGGGCGCGGGGCAGGAAACTGACCATCGGCACCACCTGCCCCAACGACAGGAACGACAGCGCGGGCCCGTGCTCGGGCATCTCGCGGTTGCGGATCAGATCGGCCAGGATCGACACCGCCAGATGCGCGCCCGAGGAATGGCCGACCACCAGAACCTCGTCGAGCGTCGGATCGCTCAGGGCGCGGGCAATCTCGGCACGGAACTCGTCCATCCGCGCCTCGAGCTCGGGCGGGTTGGCGCCAATGCGCCGCGCCGAATAGGCATAGTCATGCATCAGGTAATAGGCGTAAAGCCGGCCGTCCTGCTTGCGAAACCAATGCAGGATCGGCCACACGACGCCCAGCCCCAGCCAGCCCACATAGGGCAGCCCCGTCAGCGCCAGCACGCCCCCCACCAGCCGCGCCGCCAACAGCGCCACGCCCAGCTGCGCCAGCAGCATTCCAATCGGGTAAAGCGCCGCGATGATCGGCCCCTTGCGCAGCAGCATCAGCCGGTAGAACGCGCCGCTGCCGATATAGATCGTCACCGTCCACAGCAGTTGCAGATAGGTCGCCAGGATGCTGTTGCTCATCGAGCCGCGCACGATATCAGACCAGACCATGACCTCGACATTGGCATCGACATCGGCCCCGTCGATCCGCGCGGCGACCTGCCAGCCGAACCGGCGCGGGTCGCTGCCGGGGCTAAGGGCGATCTGATAGCCGGAAATCCGGGCCTGCTCGGCCGATTCCTTGCGGTAAAGCTCGCGATAGCGGCGGGGGTGAATCGGGTCATAACCGGGGATGTAGAACACCCGGCGCCGGCGCACCTGTTGTTGCCCTTGCGATTGCATTGCCGCCTTCTCTGGCCGTTTCTGCGGCCAAGACTAGCGCGGGATTTCGGCAAAAGTAAGCCGCCCTATCCCAGATTGGCCAGCGCCGGAAAGGTTTCGAGCAGCCAATAGGAAAAGCTGGAAAACCCGCCGGTCAGCATCAGCAGGCCAATGGTCCACAGCAGCAGGCCCATGATGCGCTCGATCTGCTCCATGTGACGCTTCATCCACGCCATGACACCGCTAAGGCGCGGGAAGAACGCGGCCACCAGCAGGAACGGAATGCCCAGCCCCGCCGCGTAAACGCCCAAGAGCAGCGTGCCGCGCGCAACATTCGCCTCGGACGCCGCCATTGAGATGATCGCCCCTAGCTGCGGCCCGATGCAGGGTGTCCAGCCAAAGGCGAAGGCCAGCCCCAATACATAGGCGCCAAAGGCCGACCCGCCCTTGTCGCCCGCATCAATCCGGGCCTCGCGATTGAGAAAGGGGATGCGGATCGCGCCTACGAAATGGGCGCCGAAAACCATCACGACGACCCCGGCGAAGATATTGAAATATTGCTGGTTTTTCAGAAAGAACGCACCAAAGACCGACGCGGTGAAGCCCAGGAACAGGAACACCGTGGACAGGCCCAACACAAAGAACAGCGCCGGCAGGATGGCACGCGCGGTGCGGCCCTCGTTCAGGTCGGTGACGGTGATCCCGCTCATATAGGCCAGATAGGGCGGCACGATCGGCAGAACGCAGGGGCTGAGAAAGCTCAGCAGCCCCGCAACCAGCGCAATCATCATGGCCGGCAACAGCCCTGCGTCGATCAGCTCTATTCCGAACATGCCCTATCCTCTTTTGACCTCACATAGCGAATGCCCGGCCCGAGGTCACGCCACCTTTTGTCACATCCGCGTGCGGGTGTGGGCTTTTCGCAGCGCCGGTTTTGACCTATGGGTCGGGCATGACACCCGACCTGGAAATCGACGCGACCGGCCTGAAATGCCCCCTGCCCGTGCTGCGCGCCCAAAAGGCGCTGCGCGCGATGGCGCCGGGCCAGGTCTTGCGTATCCTGGCCAGCGACCCGGTCGCGGTGATCGATCTGCCGCATTTCTGCGCCGAGGCCGGGCATGATTTTCTGTCGATGGATGAAACCGGCCCCGTGCCCGCCTTTCTGATCCGGCGCGGCATATGAAAACGCCGGGCTGAGGGCCCGGCGTTTCAAGGTCAGTGCTTAGCGCGACCACCATCCGGTGCGCTTGGGCTTGGGCGGCTCGTTCGAGGCGGGCTCGGCCACCAGTTCCGGTTCGGGCTCGGGCTGAGGCTCTTCGGCCACCGGCTCTTGCGTTACCACGTCGTCCTGATCGGCAACCACGGCCTCGGCCACGGCGGGCTCGGCTTCGGCTTCGGCTTCGGGTTCGACCGGTTCCTCGGCGGGCGCCTCGGCCACGACAGGTTCCTCAGCCGGGGCCTCTTCGGCAGGCGCTTCCGCTTCGGCCTCGGCCACCTCTTCGGTCTGCGTTTCCTCGGCCACGGCGTCCTGCGCCTCGGTGGTTTCCTCTTCGGTCTTCTTCGACCGCGAGCGGCTGCGCGAACGCGAGCGAGAGCGCGACTTCTTGGGCGCCTCTTCCTTGACCTCTTCGGCCTCGGCCGCTTCGGTCTGGTCGGCGCCTTCGGCCTCGGCCGGTGCGTCCTCTGCGGCGGCGTCAGCCTCGTCGGCCTCGTCCCCGTTTTCGTAATTCACACCGTTTTCGTCCGAGCCATTGCCCTCGCCATTCGACGACGACCGGCGACGACGACGACGACGACGGCGCTTCTTGGGCGCGGGCTGCTCTTCGTCGCTCTCGGGCGTTGCGACCTCGGCCTCGACCTCGTCCTCTTCAACCAGATCGGGCATGTCGGACGTATCGATCGAGATCACCGGGGCGGTCACCTCGGGCACATTGCGCGAGGCGGTCTTGAACCGTTCGATCACATATTCGGGGCTGATCAGATGCGGGTCGGCCTCGATCCGGACCGAGATGCCATAGCGCGCCTCGATCTGGGCGATATGCTCGCGCTTCTGGTTCATCAGGAAGTTGACGATACCAACCGGCGCCTTGAGCAGAACCTCTTTGCTGCGGCCGCGCACGCCCTCTTCTTCGAGCTGGCGCAGGATCGACAGCGCAAGGTTGTCGTCCGAGCGCAACAGGCCCGTGCCATGGCACGACGGGCACGGCTGGGTCGTGGCCTCGAGCATGCCGGGGCGCAAACGCTGGCGCGACATTTCCATCAGGCCAAAGCCCGAGATCCGGCCCACCTGGATGCGGGCCCGGTCGGTCTTCAGCTTGTCCTTCATCCGCTTTTCGACGGCGGCGTTGTTCTTGCGCTCTTCCATGTCGATGAAATCGATCACGATCAGACCGGCCAGGTCGCGCAGGCGCAGCTGGCGGGCCACCTCATCGGCGGCCTCGAGATTGGTTTTCAGCGCGGTATCCTCGATCGAGCCTTCCTTGGTGGCCCGACCCGAGTTGACGTCGATCGCCACCAGCGCCTCGGTGACGCCGATCACGATATAACCGCCCGATTTCAGCTGCACAGTCGGGTTGAACATGCCCGACAGATAGCTTTCGACCTGGTAGCGCGCGAACAGCGGCAGCGGATCGGTATACTGTTTCACGTTCTTGGCATGGGACGGCATGATCATTTTCATGAAGTCCTTGGCCACGCGATAGCCGCCCTCGCCCTCGACCAGAACCTCGTCGATCTCGCGATTATACAAATCGCGGATCGTGCGTTTGATCAGATTGCCTTCCTCATAGATCGGCGCGGGCGCGACCGATTTCAGGGTCAGCTCGCGGATCTGTTCCCACAGCCGTTGCAGGTATTCGTAATCGCGCTTGATTTCCGACTTGGTGCGCTTGGCGCCTGCGGTGCGGATGATCAGGCCGGCGCCCACGGGCACCGACATCTCGGCAGCGATTTCCTTCAGCTTCTTGCGGTCGGCGGCATTGGTGATCTTGCGCGAGATGCCACCGCCACGGGCGGTGTTGGGCATCAGCACGCAATAGCGGCCGGCCAGCGACAGATAGGTGGTCAGCGCGGCGCCCTTGTTGCCACGCTCTTCCTTGACGACCTGCACCAGCAGGATCTGCCGCACCTTGATGACTTCTTGAATCTTATAGCGCTTGGCACGCGGCTTGCGCGGCTGGCGGATTTCCTCGGCCATGTCCTCTTCGGCGACCGATTCGATCTCGGGGTCACGATCCGAGGCGGCAAAGGGCTCGTCGCTGTTGTCGTCAACGTCGCCCTCGTCATCGGTATCGGCGGCGTCACCTTCGGCAACAGCTTCTTCGGCCTCACCCTGCGCGGGCGCGTCTGCCTGCGCCTCGGGCTGAGCCTCGGCCTCTACCTCTGCGACCGGCGCATCGGCGGCTTCGGGGCTGTCCACAGCCAGGGTGTCGGCCTCGTCCTCGCCCAGATCGACGACATCCATGCCCGACGGGCCGTCGACGACCTCGCGGGTTTCGACGGCATCACTGGATTTGACCGCGGCGGCCTTGCTGCTGCTGCGGCGGCGCGAACGCGAGCGGCTGGGTTTCGAGGGCTTTTCGTCATCCTCGTCCAGCGACTTGGCATAGGCCAGCTCTTCGGCCAGCAGCGCCTCGCGGTCAGCGACCGGGATCTGGTAGTAATCGGGGTGAATCTCGGAAAAAGCCAGGAATCCGTGGCGGTTACCGCCGTAATCGACAAAGGCCGCCTGAAGCGACGGTTCGACCCGGGTTACTTTTGCGAGATAGATATTGCCAGCTAGCTGGCGTTTGTTGACCGTCTCAAAGTCGAATTCATCAACCTTGTTTCCGTCCACCACGACCACGCGGGTTTCTTCCGCGTGGGTGGCGTCGATAAGCATTTTCTTAGCCATTGAATCTCATTGCACCGCGGCAAGTGCCGTCGCCCAGGCGGGCGCGGTCGTTGCGGGTGGTGTCTTGTTTGGGCGAGCAAGGACGCGTCAAGCGCAACCGGAGCGGCGAGATGCCTGCCCGTCAGATGCCTGTTCGTGTTCACGCGTTCCATCGCGGTTTGTCTCCGATGCCGCTTGGCGGCACCCATTTTCAAAACCCGGGCAGAGCCGGGTCAAACTGTTGCCCCGTGGGGCCGATCGGTCTGATCCTTACCCGGGCCGGCAATCGCCGGGGCGGTGCGAGGATCAGCGAAACTCTGAACATCAGGGCCACAATAGGTGGGCGCGCTGACGTTCTCAGACCATAGCGGCAGATCACGGGCAAACACAATGGGCTTTTTCATGGCCCCCGAAACTTCGAGCGCCGTTCAGATCTTGCCGATCGGGCGGAACTTACAGGTAATCCGAACGGGTTAACCCGTATTTGGCCATTTTCTCGTTCAGGGTCCGGCGCGGC
Organism: Actibacterium sp. XHP0104; assembly: GCF_025751515.1. Classification (GTDB taxonomy): domain Bacteria; phylum Pseudomonadota; class Alphaproteobacteria; order Rhodobacterales; family Rhodobacteraceae; genus Actibacterium_D. Next base: position 657,354 of record NZ_JAOWLE010000001.1, on the reverse strand, counting down.
AGGCACAATTCGTCCATCACCGCGACGATCGAGCCCTTGTGGCGCCGCATCGTGTTGTCGATCAGCATCCGCTCGAACGCCTCGACATATTCCTTCAGCGGCTTGCCCTCGGTGGTCATCACCGGCTGCATGTTCTCGTCGTCATCCGACATCAGCAGGCTGGCGATAGTGCCAGAGCCCCGGCGCGATTGCAGAACCGCGCGTTCGGCCACGTTGATCAGCTGGCGCACGTTGCCCGGCCAGGGCGCCTGCAACAGCTGCGCGGCCTCCTGCGCGCTGACCTGCGGCGTGTCACAGCCGTATTCATCGGCATATTGCTCCGACAGGCGGGTGAACAGCGTCAGGATATCCTCGCCCCGCGCGCGCAGCGGCGGCAGGGTGATCTTCATCGCCGCCAGGCGGTAATAAAGGTCGGGGCGCAGCATGTCCTCGCAGGTCTTGCCCTGCTCTTGCAGGTTGCTGACCGCAATGATGCGGGTTTCGGCCGGGCTGCCCTGATCGTTGATGAAGGTCAGCAGCCGCGCCTGCAACGGCTGCGGCAGCGCCTCGATATCCTCAAGGCACAGCGTGCCGCCCCGCGCCTCTTCGACCAGCGGCAGACGCCCGCCCTCAGAGACCGGACCGAACAGCCGCGCGGCCAGGTTTTCCTCGGTATAAGCGGCGCAGGACACCTGCACGAACTTGCGCCCTGCCCGCGGCCCCACCGCATGCAGCGCATGGGCCACCAGTGTCTTGCCGGTGCCGGTTTCGCCGTCGATCAGCACATGGCCATCGGCCTGCCCCAGATCGAGAATATCTTCGCGCAGCCGCTCCATCACCGGCGAGGTGCCGATCAGTTTCTTCATGATGACCGTGCCATCCGACAGCTCGCGCCGCAGGGCGCGGTTGTCCAGCGTCATGCGCCGCGCCTGAGCCGCGCGCTTGGCCAGATCGGTCATCCGGTCGGGGTTGAAGGGCTTTTCAAGGAAATCATAGGCGCCCACGCGCATCGCCTCGACCGCCATCGGCACATCACCATGACCGGTGATCATGATCACCGGCAGGCTGCTGTCCTGGCTCATCAGCTTTTTCAGAAAGGCCATGCCGTCCATGCCGGGCATGCGAATGTCGGAAATCACGATCCCCGGATAATCGGGGCCGATCTTTTTCAACGCCTCTTCGGCCGAAGCAAAGGCCTCGGTGTCGAACCCCGACAGCGCCAGCCACTGGCTGATCGAGTGGCGCATGTCCTGTTCGTCGTCAATGATCGCGATCTTGATGCCACGGGTCATCGGCATTGTCCTTGTCTTGTTACTGGGCCGCCTCGGCGCCTTCTTCGAGGATCGGCAACTGAACCTCAAACACCGCACCGCCGCCGCGCGCGTTGCGGGCGGTCAGCCGTCCCCCAAGGTCGTTCACGATCCCCGAGGAAATGGCAAGCCCCAGTCCAACCCCGTCACCGGGGGACTTGGTGGTGTAGAAGGGCTCGAACAAGGCATCCAGGTCGTCAATGCCGTGCCCGTTGTCGCGCACCGTCAGCGTGGCGGTTTCGCCCGCCGACAAGATCAGGTCGATCTGCCCTTCGCTCGTCTGCTTGGTGGCATCCAGCGCGTTGCGCAACAGGTTGATGATCACCTGTTCCAGCCGCACCCGGTCGCCCATCACATGCACCGGCCCGGTGGGCAGCGTGCGGGTGATCGTGACCTTGCGCTGCTTCAACTGCGGCTCCATCATGGCTAGGGATGCCGACAAACATGCTTTGAAATCAACGGGTTCAAAGCCACCGTCGGATTTGCGCGCATAGGATTTCAGCTGCCGCGTGATCGCGCCCATCCGCTCGATCAGATCGTCGATCCGCTGGAACGAGGCCAGCGCCTCTTCACCGCGCTTGCGTTGCAGCAACAGCCGCGCCCCCGCCAGGTAGGTTTTCATCGCCGCCAGCGGCTGGTTCAGCTCGTGGCTGACGGCCGCAGACATCTCGCCCAACGCCGCCAGTTTCGAGCTTTGCGCCAGCGTCTGTTCGGCCACTTCCAGGTTCTTTTCGGCCTTTTCGCGTTCGGCGATTTCCCGCTGTAGCTGCACGTTGAGTGCGCGAAGTTCTGCCGACTCTCGCTGGAACAGAACGCTTTGCAGCTGGGCGCGCCGTGAGGTGAAATAGAACCCCAGCGCCAGCAGGATGGCAAAGCCCATGATTTCCAGCGCCAGCACCCCGTTCACGCGCTCGCGGATCGAGGCATAGGTGGTAAAGCTGATCAGCTTCCATCCCCGGAACGGAATCCGCGCCTCATTCCGCATCACCGCCTCGCCCGAGACATAGGCGTCGGGCGGCAGCGCGGCCCAGTCGGTGGTGGCCTTCAGCGCGCGCTGAATGGCCGAGGGCGCCGATTGCACCGCCAGCGCCTGTTCCAGCGGCAGGCCACGCCAGCGCGGCTCGGTCGCCAGGATGATCACGCCCTCGCTGTTGGTGACGACAACCGCATCGGAAATGCCTGCCCAGCTGCGTTCCAGCTTGGCCAGATCGACGCCGACGATGATTACGCCGACCGATTGGCGCTCGCTGGTGATCTTGCGCGAATAGGCGAACTCGAACGTGCCCTGCTCGTTCGTTTCACTGGTGAAAACCGTGTCATTGGCACGCAGCGCGTTCAGAAAGGCCTGGCTGCCCCGCATGCTGGCCCCGATGCGTGACCGGTCGCTGGCCGCCACCACGCGTCCCGATTCATCCAGCAGGATCAGCGAGGCCGCGCCGATCTCATCCACATAGGAAATCAGCCGCTGCGAGCTTTGCGAGAAATCATTCGAGTTCAGCGCCCCGATCAGCGTCGGGTCGCGCGACAGCAGGTGCGGCACGACCGAGGCGCGCTGCAATTCGCTGACCACGTTGCCGGTATAAAGCGCCAGCCGCACCTCGGCGCGGTTGCGCGTGGCCTCGGTAAAGCGGGTGGTCAGCCAGTCGTTGGTGATCCAGGTGACGCCCGCCGCCACGGCCAGGAACATGAACAGCGTGGCGCGCATGCGCCAGCCAGTCCTGGCCTGCAGGGGCAACGAGTCGCGTTCGGGCGGGGTTTCACCGGTCATGGCTCAAATCTATGCCCGCCTGCGGCGACCGGCAAGCACGTGATCAGGCCAGCGCCATCGCCCCGGCCAGCGACTTGAACAGCGCCGCACCATCGGTGCCGCCATGGGCGGGCTCGGACGCGCGCTCGGGGTGCGGCATCATGCCCAGAACCCGGCGGTTTGCGCTGAGAACACCGGCGATATCCTCGGCCGACCCATTGGGATTGTCGCCATAGCGGAAGGCCACGCGATCGTCACCGTTCAGACGGGCCAGCGTGCCGGCATCGGCGTTGTAATTGCCATCATGGTGGGCAATCGGCACGGTGACGGTCTGCCCGGCCTCATAGGCGCGGGTAAAATCGCTGTCGGTGGTCTGCACCACCAGCGGCACCGGCTTGCAGATGTATTTCAGGTTGGCATTGCGCATCAGAGCGCCGGGCAGCAGGCCGGTTTCGGTCAGCACCTGGAACCCGTTGCACACGCCCAGCACATAGCCGCCGCGCTCGGCGAACTGGACCAGCGCGCGGGCAATCGGCGAGCGCGCCGCGATGGCGCCGCAGCGCAGGTAATCGCCGAACGAGAACCCGCCGGGGATCGCAACCAGGTCCAGCCCCTCGGGCAGGCTGGTTTCCTTGTGCCAGACCAGCTGGGTTTTCTCGTTGCCGGCCACCGCGTTCAGCGCGACCACCATGTCGCGGTCGCAGTTCGAGCCGGGAAACTGGATGACGGCCGCGCGCATCAGGCGATCTCCACCGAGTAGCTTTCGATCACCGTGTTCGCGAGCAGCTTTTCGCACATGTCCTTGACGGTGGCCTCAGCACGGGCGGCGTCGGTCTCGGCCAGGTCCAGCTCGATCACCTTGCCCTGGCGTACGCCCTCGACCCCGTCAAAGCCAAGCGTGCCAAGCGCGTGGCGCACGGCCTCGCCCTGCGGATCCAGAACACCGTTTTTCAGCATGACATGAACGCGGGCTTTCATCGGGGCGGTCCTCTTAGTTGATCAGGGTCGGTTTGGTGTTGGTGACATTGGCCGGCATCACGCCCAGGCGGCGGGCCACCTCGGTATAGGCGTCGGTCAGGTTGCCCAGGTCGCGGCGGAACACGTCCTTGTCCAGCTTTTGCCCGGTCTTGATGTCCCACAGGCGGCAGCTGTCGGGGCTGATCTCATCGGCGACCACAAGGCGCATGAAATCGCCGTCATAGATGCGGCCGATCTCGATCTTGAAGTCGATCAGCTTGATGCCGACGCCATACATGACGCCCGCCATGAAATCATTGACCCGCAGCGCCAGCGCCACGATGTCGTCCAGATCCTGCTGCGAGGCCCAGCCGAAGGCGATGATGTATTCCTCGGGCACCAGCGGGTCGCCCAGGGCATCGTCCTTGTAGGAAAACTCGATGATCGGGCGCGGCAGCTGCTGGCCCTCTTCCATGCCCAGCCGTTTCGCCATCGACCCGGCCGCATAGTTGCGCACGATCACCTCAAGCGGAATGATCTCAACCGCGCGGATCAGCTGCTCGCGCATGTTGATACGCTCGATGAAATGGGTCGGCACGCCGATCTGGTTGAGGCCGGTCATGAAGAACTCGCTCAGGCGGTTGTTCAGCACACCCTTGCCCTCGATCGTGGCCTTTTTCTCGGCGTTGAACGCGGTGGCGTCGTCCTTGAAGTACTGTACCAGGGTGCCCGGCTGCGGGCCTTCATACAGAATCTTGGCCTTGCCTTCGTAGATTTTCTTGCGCCGTGCCATGGAAACTCCGAATCCTTGGGCTGTCGGGGGTTGCCCCGGCCTTGTTTGCGCCTCTCTTATGCTATGGCACCGATCAGGGCAAGGCGGGGCGCGTCATGGGGGAAAAACATCGCTTTCGCGTAATGATAGCGCCCACGACCCCTAGGCAGGGCGCGGATCATCCCGTAAAACCGAACCGATTAGATTCTGGAGGACCAAGGCCGATGACCACCTTCGACGAACGTGAACACGCGTTTGAGAACAAATTCGCGCATGACGAAGAGATGAACTTCAAGGCACAGGCACGCGCCAACAAGCTTCTGGGCCTGTGGGCTGCCGAGCTGATGGGCAAGACCGGCGAAGAGGCCGAAGCCTATGCCAAGGAAGTGATCCACGCCGATTTCGAAGAAGCCGGCCACGAGGACGTGTTCCGCAAGGTTTCGGGCGACCTGGGTGACAAGGCCGACGAGGCCACCATCCGCACCCAGATGGCCGAGCTGCTGCGCGTGGCCAAGGCCCAGATGATGGAAGAGTGATCCCAGGATCATTCGACCCGAACGCGCCTCTGACGGGGCGCGTTTTTCTTATCTGAAGACCGGAAAAAAGCGGATAATTTTATCCGTTAAGAAATTGGTCTGAGCATCGGGTTAGCCTGACACCCTGTTGCGGAGGACGGATGAAAAAAGACACCCCCAGTTGCGTGCATGCCGGCACGTCGCCCCAGCGGCGCGTGCCCTGGCTGCGCCAGTTGCTGCCATTTGCCCTGGCGGCGCTGATCGTCGTGCTGCTGCGCGACCGGCTGGAAGGTATCGAATTCTCGGCCATCCTGGCCGCTGCGGCCGAGGTGACCCTGCCGCAATGGCTGGCCGCCATCGCCGCCACCGCGCTCAGCTTCTTGGCGGTCGGGCGCTATGACGGGCTGCTGCACGGGCTGATGGGCACCGGCCTGCCCGACCCCGCGGCGCGGATCAGCGGCGCCTCGGCCATCGCCATCAGCCAGACCCTGGGCTTTGGTGTCGTGACCGGCACATTGGTACGCTGGCGGCTGCTGCCCGGCCTTGGCGCCGGCGGGGCCGCGCGGCTGACCGGGCTGGTCACCGCGTCATTCCTGGGCGGGTGGGCCGTCTTTACCGGGCTGGTTCTGATCGCCCTGCCCGCACCCTCGCCCTGGATGAAACCTCTGGCCCTCGGCGCGTTGGCGCTGTCGGCTGCGGCCATTGCCGTTTCGCTCTGGGCGCCGCGCCTGCGCGTCATGGGCCGGGCCATCCATCTGCCCAGCCTGCGCGCCATGGGGGTGATCCTGGTGCTGACCGCGATCGACACGCTGGCCGCGGCGCTGGCACTATATGTGCTGCTGCCCGACGCCCATGCGGTAACCCTGATGGCCTTCCTGCCCGCCTTTCTGCTGGCGCTGGGGGCGGGGCTGCTCAGCGGCACGCCCGGTGGCGTCGGCCCGTTCGAGATGACCCTGCTGGCGCTGATGCCCCACTCCGACGGCGCGATCATCCTGGCCGCCGTGCTGGCCTGGCGGGTGGTCTATTACGCCCTGCCCGCCTGTATCGCCGCCCTGATCTGGCTGCGCGGCCCGATCACCGATCAGCCCGCCCGACCGCAGTTCCTGGCCCCCGACGATCTGGCCCCCTCGCAGCGCAAGGCCGTTCAGTCCGCCCCGCGCGCCGAGGCGCAGCTGCTGTTCCAAGGCAACAAGCGCCTGTTGACCTGCCCCGAGGGTGCCCCGCACCTGGTGACCGCCCGGCTGGGCCAAAGCCTGGTCTCACTGGGCGATCCGGTTGCGGGCTGCCCCTCCGATGCCATCGCGCGGCTGCGCGAACGCGCCCGCGCCGCACGCCTGTCGGCCTGCATCTACAAATGCGGCGCCCGCACCGCCGCCCATGCCCGCCGCGCCGGCATGACCGTGCTGCCCATCGCGCAAGAGGCCTGGCTGACCCCGACAACCTTTGACCTGAACACCCCCGCACATCGCCAGCTGCGGCGCAAGCTGCGCAAGGCGCAAGAGCTGGACATTCGCTCGGGCGGGGCGCTGCCGCTAGAGGAGATGGCCCGGATCAATCGGGAATGGGCCGGTTCGAACGGCGGCGAGCGCGGCTTTTCCATGGGGCTCTTCTGCCCCGACCACCTGAGCCGCCAGCATGTGATCATCGCCCGCGACCAGGGCCGGATGGTCGCATTTGCCAGCTTTCACACCGGCACGCGGGAATGGACGCTGGACCTGATGCGCCAAAGCTCTGACGCGCCTGACGGTACCATGTATGCGCTGATCATCCAGGCCCTGACCGATGCCGCCGCGCAGGGCGTTGCACGCCTGTCGCTAGCCGCCGTGCCCTTTGACGGCCCGCTGCCCGATCCGCGACTTGAGCGGCTGCGCGCCCGCATCACGCCCGCCCACTCGGCCGGACTGCGCCGGTTCAAGGCCGCCTTTGCCCCGAACTGGGAAACGCTCTACATCGCCGGGCCGTCGCCGCTGTCGCTGTCTGTCGCCGGCGCCGAGATCGGCCGCGAGATCCTGCGCCCCGCGGCCTGAGCCGCGCTCACATGTGCGGCACTCAAGATCATTATGACGATTAAGAATTTGCACTTGGCGCCCTGACATGGCACCTGTGCGCCCAAATCGCGGCCGTCCCGGGCCGCTGTCGCCCTTTGCGCAAAGAGGATGCACCGCATGAGCAACGCCCTGTCCCGCCTTTTGGAAACCCGCGACTGGCTGCTTGCCGATGGTGCGACCGGCACGACCCTGTTCAACATGGGTCTCAGCTCGGGCGATGCGCCGGAACTGTGGAACGTGGACCAACCCGACAATATCCGCGCGCTCTACCGCGGCGCAGTCGAGGCGGGGTCTGATCTGTTCCTGACGAACTCGTTCGGCGGCAATGCCTCGCGCCTGAAACTGCACAACGCCCAGGACCGCGTGACTGAGCTGAACCGCGTCGCCGCCGAGCTGGGCCGCGAAGTGGCCGACAAGGCCGATCGCCCGGTTGTGGTCGCGGGCTCTGTCGGGCCGACCGGCGAGATCATGCAGCCGATGGGCACCCTGTCTTATGCCGGTGCGGTCGAGATGTTCCATGAACAGGCCGAAGGCCTCAAGGCCGGCGGCGCCGATGTGCTGTGGGTCGAAACCATCAGCGCCCCCGAGGAATTCAAGGCCGCCGCCGAGGCGTTCAAACTGGCCGATATGCCCTGGTGCGGCACCATGAGCTTTGACACCGCCGGGCGCACCATGATGGGCGTGACCTCGGCCGCCATGGCCGAAATGGTCGAGAAACTGCCCTACCCGCCGCTGGCCTTCGGCGCCAATTGCGGCGTCGGCGCATCCGACCTGCTGCGCACGGTGCTGGGCTTTGCCGCAACCGGCAGCGAATTCCCGCTGATCGCCAAGGGCAACGCCGGCATCCCGCAATATGTCGACGGCCATATCCACTATAACGGCACGCCCGAGCTGATGGCCGATTACGCCGTGCTGGCCCGCGCCTGCGGGGCGACGATCATCGGCGGCTGCTGCGGCACCACGCCCGAGCACCTGCGCGCCATGCGTGCCGCGCTGGAAACCCGCGACCCCGGCCCGCGCCCGACGCTGGAACAGATCGCCGCGCGGCTTGGCGGCTATTCCTCGGCCTCGGATGGCACCGGCGACGATGCCGGCGCGCCGGCACGCGCACGCCGCCGCCGCCGGGGATAAGGCGAACCCAATGTCAGAACAGGCTCAGCTGATCCCCCGGGCGCGGCGGAACGCCGAACTGCCCGCAATCCAGCGGGCCAAGGTCGCGATCCAGCCCCAGCCGCGCCGCCGCGTTGCGAAAGCGCGCGTCGATCAGCCGTGCATAAGCCCCGTCACCACGCATCCGGCGGCCCCAGTCAGACTGGTAATCGCGCCCGCCATGCATATCGCGCACATGGCCCATGACGCGGGCCGCGCGATCGGGGAAATTCTCGGCCAACCAGTCGCGAAACAGCGGCGCCACCTCAAGCGGCAGGCGCAGCATGACCCAGCTGGCGGCGCTGGCGCCGGCATGTCGGGCGCCGCGCAGGATGGTTTCCAGCTCGTGATCGGTCAGGGCCGGGATAATCGGGGCCACCATCACCCGCACCGCCACCCCCGCGCCAGACAAGAGCTGTATCGTGCGCAGACGCCGCTCGGGCGCGGGCACGCGTGGCTCCATCTTGCGCGCCAGAACCGGGTCAAGCGTGGTGACAGATATGCCGACGCGCACCAGGTTGGCTGCGGCCATCTCGGACAGGATATCCAGGTCGCGCTCAATCAGCGTGCCCTTGGTGACAATCGCGACCGGGTGGCGAAAATCGCGCAGCACCTCGAGAATGCCGCGCATGATGCGGTGGTCGCGCTCGATCGGCTGATAGGGGTCGGTATTGGTGCCGATCGCCAGCACCGAGGGCCGGTATCCGGGGCGCGACAGCTCGCGCGCCAGAACCACGGGCGCCTCGGGCCGCGCGATCAGGCGGGTTTCGAAATCCAGCCCCGGCGACAGACCCAGATAGGCGTGGGTCGGACGCGCGAAACAGTAGATACAGCCGTGTTCGCAGCCGCGATACGGGTTGATGGAACGGTCGAACGGAATGTCGGGCGAGGTGTTACGGGTGATGACGCTGCGCGGCCTCTCGATCCGCACGTCGGTGCGCAGGGGTGGCAGATCGTCATCGGGCGCCCAGCCATCGTCGACCGCGACGCGGGCATAGGGTTCGAACCGGCCAGTCAGGTTGGTGGCGGCCGCCCTGCCCTTGCGGCGCTCGGTCGGAATGCGGGGATCGGTCTCCATGATCGGCCTCGGAGGAACGTGCGGGAAAGAAGAACATTAATAGAACATTCATCCCGAGAACACCAGTCGCAAATCGCCAGACCCGCCAAAATGCGGCGCTTGGTCGGAAGCGGCGCGGCCCGTGTCGCAATCGGGCTATCAGACGACAGATTTTGGCCGCACCAAGTAAATGACGACGGCCACAGCAGGAGCGCATGACCATGGCTGATGAAGACGACGATATCATCCTCTCCGAGCTCGACGATGACGAGCTGGTGCAGCAGATGCAGGACGACCTCTATGACGGCATGAAGGAAGAGGTCGAAGAAGGCGTCAACATTCTGCTTGAACGCGGCTGGGCGCCCTACGACGTCCTGACCACGGCGCTGGTCGGCGGCATGACCGTGGTCGGCCGCGATTTCCGCGACGGCATCCTGTTCGTGCCCGAGGTTCTGCTGGCCGCCGGCGCGATGAAGGGCGGCATGGCCATTCTCAAGCCACTCTTGGCCGAAACCGGCGCGCCCCGCATGGGCAAGATGGTCATCGGCACCGTCAAGGGCGACATCCACGACATCGGCCAGAACTTGGTGACGATGATGATGGAAGGCGCCGGGTTCGAGGTGCTGAACATCGGCATCAACAGGTCGGTCGATGACTACATCGCCGCGATCAAGGAATTCGACGCCGATATCCTTGGCATGTCCGCCCTTCTGACCACGACCATGCCCTATATGAAAGTGGTGATCGACCAGCTGAAGGCAGACGGCCTGCGCGACGATTATGTCGTTCTGGTCGGCGGCGCCCCCTTGAACGAGGAATTCGGCCGCGCCATCGGCGCCGATGCCTATTGCCGTGACGCCGCCGTTGCCGTGGAAACCGCCAAGGAATTCATGGCGCGCAAGCACAACCAGGTCGCGGGCTAAGGCCCGCGCCGCGCCATGGATCTCGATGACACCAAGCTGACCCACGAGGGGCTGAAGCTGCCCGCGCCGCAAAAGGCGCGGGTGCTGCTTTTGGCCTGCGGGGCGCTGGCGCATGAGATTCTGGCGCTGATCCGGGCCAATGGCTGGGATCACCTCAGCCTGACCTGCCTGCCCGCGATCCTGCACAACACACCCGAAAAGATCACCCCCGCCGTCGAACAGGCCGTGCTGCGGCACCGCGACGACTTTGACCAGATCTTTGTCGTCTATGCCGATTGCGGCACCGGCGGCCTGTTGCAGGCGGCCTGCGAACGGCTGGGCGTCGAGATGATGCCGGGCCCGCATTGCTATGCGTTTTTCGAGGGCGTCGACAGCTTTGCCGAGCATGGCGAGGGCACGGCGTTCTACCTGACCGATTTCCTGGTCAAGCAATTCGACAGCTTTGTCTGGAAACCGCTGGGCCTTGATCGGTATCCCGAGCTGCTGCCCAGCTATTTCCGCTATTACGACCGGCTGGTTTACCTGGCCCAGACCGATGACCCCGACCTGGACAGCCGCGCCCGCGACTGCGCCGCGCGGCTGGGGTTAGAGTATGAACGCCGTCTGACCGGCTATGGCGACCTGGGCAGCGCCCTTACTGATCACAGCTCGCGGTAACGCTTTTCCTGCCGTGCGGTCATCGTGACATTCAGGTGATAGCCGTCCTCGTCCTGGCGCTCATCGGTGACGACACCCTGTTCATACAGCCAGGCGCGTTTGCGCCCATCGGCATAAGACAGGATCAGCTCACGCGTGAACCTTTCCTCGTCCAGCGTCCCTGACACCGCCGCCAACAGCTCGTCCAGGCCCTCGCCGGTGATCGCCGAGATGGCAAAGATCTCGTCCTCTCGGCCCGCCTTGGCCTGCATCGCCTCGCGGTGATCGGCATCCAGCAGGTCGATCTTGTTCCAGACCTCGAACTGCCTTGTATCGCGGCCCACACCCAGCTCGCGCAGGATGGTCTCGACATCGCGGGCCTGCGCGTCAGTATCCGGATGGGCCACGTCGCGCACATGCAGGATCAGGTCGGCCGACAGCACCTCTTCCAGCGTGGCGCGGAACGCGGCCACCAGCTGGGTCGGCAGGCTGGAGATGAACCCCACCGTATCCGACAGGATCACCTTGCGCCCCGAAGGCAGTTCGACCGCGCGCATCGTCGGGTCGAGCGTGGCGAACAGCATGTCCTTGGCGAACACATCCGCCCCGGTCAGCCGGTTGAACAGCGTCGACTTGCCCGCGTTGGTATAGCCCACCAGCGCCACGACCGGAAACGGCACCTTGTCGCGCGAGGCGCGGTGCAGTTCGCGGGTCTTGACCACCTTGGCCAACTGCCGCCGCAGCCGGGTGATCTGTTCGTCGATGGCGCGACGGTCGGCCTCGATCTGGGTCTCACCGGGGCCACCCACAAAACCCAGCCCGCCGCGCTGACGTTCCAGGTGGGTCCAGGCCCGCACCAGGCGGGTGCGCTGATAGCTGAGCGCCGCAAGATCAACCTGCAACACACCCTCGCGGGTGCGGGCGCGGTCGGCAAAGATCTCAAGGATCAGCCCGGTCCGGTCCAGCAGCTTGACGCCCCAAGCCTTTTCCAGGTTGCGCTGTTGCACCGGCGTGACCGACCCGTCGATCAGCACCAGTTCGACCTCGGCGGCCTTGAACCGCTCTTTCAGCTCTTCGATCTTGCCAGAGCCAAACAGCCAGCCCGCCCGCAGCTTGGGCAGGGGCACAATTTGAGAACCCACGACCTCGATCGCGGGCAGCGCCGCGGCCAGCGCGACGGCCTCGGCCAGCGCGGGTTTCGCCGGTCGGCGCGCGCGGTCAGAGGTAATATCGGGATGCAGCACCCAGGCGCGGGTCACGCCGGGGGCAAGATCTACGTCAGACGTGATCAGTCCTCGCCATCATAAAGATTGACGGGCTGGGCCGGCATGATGGTCGAAATCGCATGCTTGTAGACAAGCTGCGACTGGCCATCCCGGCGCAGCAGCACGCAAAAATTGTCGAACCAGGTGATGACACCCTGGAGTTTCACCCCGTTGATCAGGAAAATCGTGACCGGAACCTTGGTTTTACGGACGTGGTTAAGAAAGGCGTCCTGAAGGTTCTGTTTGTCGGCAGCCATTGTTTTTCTTGCCTTTTTTCATGTTTGGCCCCAAAAAGGAGGGGCAATCATACGCGTTGATGGCCGGAGTATGGAGCGCCGCCGCGCGAGTTTCCAGCCCAAATATCAGGCATGTTCCCGATGTGATGTTTCGGTGCCATCACTGGCGCCAGAATTCCGGGTTCATCAGCGCGATGATGGCCAAAGTTTCCAACCGTCCCAACACCATCGCCCCTGCCAGGATCATCTTTGCCGCCTCGGACAGCGTGGCATATTGCACCGGGGCCTCGCCCGCGACATCGGCCAAAGGCCCGGTCGTAGACAGCGCGGCAACGGTCAGGATGGTGCAATCCTCGAAACTCAGCCCGGTCAGCGCCAGCGCGCTCATGACCAGGGCGATCGACAGCGCGAACAGCATGAAGAATACCCAGGCCACATGCGCGCCCTGCCGGCGGATATGGCGCGCGATGGCGCCCGAGCCACCGACCGAAGACGGGTGCACCAGCTTGTCCATCTCGCGCAGGCCATGTTTATAAAGCGCGTAAACCCGCAACAGCTTGACCCCTCCCGCCGTGGTCGCCACCCCGCCGCCGATCAGCGCCAGCCCCAGCAGGATCAGCCCCGGCGTCGGCAGGCCCGACCAGGCATGCGCCTGATCCCAGTCAAGCGAGGCAAAGCCCGTGGTCGTCAGGAAGGACAACACCGAGAACACCGCCCCCCACAGCGCCCCCAGCGCGCTGACGACCTCTTGTTCGTCGCCCACCTCGATCGCGCCGATCCAGTGCCGCAGGAACAAGAATGCCGGCACGCTCACCACGCAGATCATCCCGGCCAGGAATTCGGGGTCGCGGCGGATCTTGCCCACGCGGCGTGCCAGGGTGTCGCGGGCAAATGTCTGGCGCGACAGGGCGAAGATAAAGAAGACAAAGATGCACATCTCGCCCACCACGCCCGAGGCCGCGCCCTCCATCCCGCCGACGGCGGAAATGCCGCTGGTGGCCAGGGTCGACATCGCATGTGTGATAGCCACCAGCCCCGGATCGCCGGCGATGATCAGCAACAGCCACAACAGCGCGGTCAGCCCGGTATAGACCGGCAGCAGCTCCAGCGCGTAACGCATCAGGCGCTCGCGCGGATCGACCGTGCGCACGTTATGTTCATCACTGCGCGCGCCGCGCCCGATCGTGTCGGTCGACAGCACCTCGAACCCGCCCAGGTTCAGCGGCGCCAGAATCGCGATCGCCGTCACCCAGACAAAGAAACCGCCCATCCAGCCCACCAGCGCGCGCCACAGATGCACCGAGGGCGGCAGCCGCTCGGGCAGTTCGAACACGGTGGCCCCGGTGGTGGTCAGGCTGGAGACCATCTCGAAATAGGCGTTGAGAAAGCTGGTATCGGGCACCGCCAGCACCACCGGCACCGCCAAGAGCAGCGGCAGCCCGGCAAAGGTCGCCGGCAGCGCCGTCAGATGGCTGCGCGCCAGGTTGCGCGACCGGCCGTGATAGGTGGCAATCGCGATCATCGCGTTCAGCAGGCTGAACAGGATGAACGAGTAAAAGAACGCCCGCCCCGTCGAGTGATCGTTGATCAGCAGCGCATGCACCGCCGGCAACAGCATCGCCAGCGCCCCCACCCCCGTAAGGATGACCATCAGTGGAACATTGAGCAGGGCGCGCATCAGCCGGGATCAGAAGAAATCGATCGAGACCTGCAACAGGCGCTCGACTTCGGGAACATCGGCCGACAGGCAGAACATCACCACCACATCGCCCTCGTCGATACGGGTGCCGCCCGTGGGCCGCAGGATCTTGCCGCTTTTCTGCACGGCCCCCACCAGCACCCCTTGCGGAAACTCGATATCGCGGATCAGCCGGCCGGCGATCGGCGAGGTCGACAGAACCTGCGCCTCGATCACCTCGCCCTCGGCATCGCCCACCGAATAGACGCCGCGCACCCGGCCATGCCGGATATGCCGCAGGATCGAGCTGACCGTGGTGGCGCGGGGGTTGATATGCGCGTCGATATCCAAGGGCCCCATCATCGGCACCAGCGACGGATCGTTCACCAGGCTGATCGCCATGTGACAACCCGCGGCCTTTGCCCGCACAGCCGCCAGCAGGTTGGTCTTGTCGTCATCGGTCACCGCCAGAACCGCATCGGCCCGGTCGATCGAGGCCTCGGCCAGCAGCGCCATGTCCATGCCATCGCCATGCAGCACGATCGTGCGTTCCAGCGCGTCGGCGGCGCGCTCGGCATTGGCGCGGTTCTTTTCAATCACCTTGGCACGCACCCGGTCGGCGCGCTTTTCCAGCGCCTGCGCCACCACCAGGCCGACATTGCCGCCCCCGATGATGACCACCCGTTCCTGCTTGCGCGTGGGCTTGCCAAAGATTTCCAACGTGCGGTTCACGTCGTCGATATGCGAGATGACATAGACCTGATCGCCGGCAAACAACTGATCGCGCGGCTCGGGCGCAAACAGCGTGCCCTCACGGCGCACCCCCACCACTGTGGCGCGCAGGGTCGAGAACAGATCGGTCAGCTGCCGCAGTGGCGTGTTGGTAACCGGGCAGTCGGGATCAAGCAGGATACCCAATAGCTGTGCCTGGCCTTCCAGAAAGCTTTCGGTGTCAAAGGCCGCCGGCACGTCCAGCCGCTGTAACGCGGCCTCGGCCACCTCCAGTTCGGGGCTGATCACCACGTCGATCGGCATGTGATCGCGGCGGTAGAGGTCGGAATAGATCGCCGTCAGATAGCTTTGCGCCCTCAGCCGCGCGATCTTGCGCGGCACCGCAAAGATCGAATGCGCCACCTGGCAGGTCACCATGTTGACCTCGTCCGAATAGGTTGCGGCAATCACCATGTCGGCGTCACGCGCCCCGGCGCGTTCAAGAATATCGGGATAGGACGCGAACCCCGCCACCCCCTGCACATCCAGCGTATCCGTCGCCCGGCGCACCAGGTCGGCATTGCTGTCGACGATGGTCACGTCGTTCTTTTCATTGGCAAGATGGCGCGCAATCTGCCAACCGACCTGACCCGCGCCACAGATGATGACCTTCATTCCCGGTCCCCGGCTGCAAAAATTGCCTCATCCTTGGCAGATGCCGCCGGGGCGGTCAATCAGCCTCGGCCTCGCTTTCCACATGGGCGACGCGCGCGCCGGCCTTGGTGCTGGTCACCACACCCAGCGATTTCAGCTTGCGGTGCAGGGCCGAACGCTCCATGCCGACGAAATTCGCGGTGCGGCTGATATTGCCGCCAAACCGGTTGATCTGGGTCAGCAGATATTCGCGCTCGAACAGCTCGCGCGCCTCGCGCAGGGGCAGCGTCGCCAGCGCCCCCGACAGCACCAGCCGCCCGTCTTCCACCGGCGCATCGACCGGGCCGGGCAGCTCGCGTGCCTCGATCGGGCCGGTGCCGTCGCCCAGGATCAGCACCCGTTCGATCACGTTCTTAAGCTGCCGCACATTGCCCGGCCATTGCATGGTTTGCAGCAGGGCCTGCGCCTCGTCGCTGAGATCGCGCTGCGGCAGCCCCTGCCCGCGGTTGAACTCGGCGATGAAATGCAGCGCCAGCTCGGGGATATCCTCGCGCCGCTCGTCCAGCGCCGGCACCCCGATCGGCACCACGTTCAGCCGGTGATACAGTTCCTGGCGGAAATTGCCGACTTCGATCTCGGTCTGCAAATCGCGGTTGGTCGAAGATATCACCCGCAGGTCGACCCGCACATTCGATGTGCCGCCGACGCGCTGGAACTGCTGATCGACCAGCACGCGCAAGATCTTTGACTGCGTGCCCAGCGGCATGTCGGCCACCTCGTCGAAATACAGAACCCCGCCATGGGCCTGTTCCAGCAGGCCCGGCTCGACCCCGCGTTCGGCGGTTTCGCGGCCGAACAGCACCTCTTCCATGCGCTCGGGCTCGATCGAGGCCGAATTGACCGTGACAAACGGCGCGGCCGACCGGTTGGAATGGGCGTGGATGTAACGCGCGGCGACCTCTTTGCCGCTGCCCGCTGGGCCGGTCAGCATCACCCGGCCGTTCGATTTTGTCACCTTGTCCAGCTGCGATTTCAGCGCCTTGAACGCGGCGCTCGACCCGACCATGTCGGACGAGGTCACATCGCGGCGCTTGAGCTCCTGGTTTTCGCGGCGCAGGCGCGAGGTTTCCATCGCGCGGCGGATCACCACCAGCAGCTGGTCGATGTTGAACGGCTTTTCGATAAAGTCATAGGCGCCCTGCTTGATCGCCGCGACCGCGATCTCGATATTGCCATGCCCCGAGATGATGACGATCGGAATATCGGGATTGTCGCGCTTGACCGTCGACAGGATGTCGATGCCGTCCATTCGGCTGTCTTTCAGCCAGATATCCAGGATCATCAGCGCCGGGGGTTCCTCGTTGATGGCCTTCATACACTCGTCGGAATTGGCCGCCAGACGCGTGGAATAACCCTCGTCCTTAAGGATGTCCGAAATCAGTTCGCGGATGTCGCGCTCGTCATCGGTGATCAGGATATCGCCCATACCAGTACCTCTTATGCTCTACTCGGCTGCCTTTTCGGCAGCATCTTGAACACCGTTCCCCGCGCCTTCGTCCAAGGCGTGGAAAACCGGCAAATGAATTTCGGCCATCGCGCCATGATGCGCGTTGCCGTCGAACAGGGGCGCGTCCAGCAGGGCCAGCGTGCCGCCATGTTCCTCGATGATCTTCTTGACGATAGGCAGGCCCAGCCCGGTGCCCTTTTCACGCGTCGTGACATAGGGCTCGAACAGGCGGGCGCGGTCTTCGGGCAAGCCGATGCCATTATCGGCAATGGAGATTAGCGCGCGCCCGTCCTCGTGGCTCATGGCGATGCGGATCTCGGGAACAAACCCATCCGGAAGCCCGTTTTCAGACAGTGTTTCAATAGCTTCGCCAGCATTCTTGATCAGGTTCGTCAGGGCCTGGCTGATCATGGTCGCGTCCAGCTCCGCCAGCACCGAGCCCTCGGGCAGATCGCGTACAAAGCGCACATCGGGCTGGCCGCTTTCCTGCAACAGCACCGCATCGCGCACCAGCGCCGCCAGGTCGACCTGCCGGCGGTCGGGCTCGGGCATACGGGCGAATTTCGAGAACTCATCAACAATGCGCCGCAAGTCATTGGTTTGCCGCACGATAACCTCGGTCAGCTGCTCCAGGTCGGCGGCTTTCTCGGCCTCAAGATCATTGCGGAACTTGCGCTTGATCCGCTCGGCCGACAACTGGATCGGCGTCAGCGGGTTCTTGATCTCATGCGCGATGCGCCGCGCCACGTCGCCCCAGGCCGCCATGCGCTGTGCGGTCACCAGATCGGTCACATCGTCAAAGGCCACCACATAGCCCTCGAGCTGACCATCTGTGCGGCGGCGCACGGCCATGCGCACCAGCAGGTTTTCCAGCTTGCCCCGCCGCAGCAGCTTGACCTCGTCCTGCGCGGATTCCGATCCCTTTTCGCGCAGCTTGTCGAACAGCCCCGCATATTCAGGCACCACAGCGCACAGCGGCAGGTCATGGCCGGTTTCCTCGTCCACATCCAACAGGCGGATGGCCGAGCGGTTCAGGAATTCCACATGCCCCTGCGCATCCAGCCCGATCACCCCCGCCGTCACCGAGGACAGCACGGAATCGAACAGCCGGCGGCGGCGCTCGATCTGGCGCGTGTTCTCGACCAGCGCGTCGCGCTGCCCCTTGAGCTGCCGGGTCATCTGGTTAAAGAGCCGCCCCAGCATTGCAATCTCGTCGTCGCCCTTTTCCTCGACCACGCGCACATCCAGATCGCCCGCGCCAACACGCTGGGCCGCGCCGGCCAGACGGCCCACCGGGCGCGACAGGCGTTCAGCGAACCACATGCCCAGCCAGATCGCGGCCAGGATCAGGATCAGCGCAAAGCCGATATAGAGAATGCCGAACTCGAACAGCAGCCGCCCGCGATCGGATTCGAGCTGTTGGTAGAACTGCGCGGTTTCCTGCGTGTCATCCAGCAGGTTCAGAATGTTGCCATCCACCTCGCGCGAGATGAACAGGAACCGGTCGACATAGGCGTTCAGCTTGATCAGAGCGCGGTATTCGTTGTTGTCCCAATCCTCGATCAGCACCAGTTCGCCGTCATTGGCGCGCATCACATCATCGGCGCTGGGGGGTTCATAGTCGAACAAGTACGACCGTTCGCCACGGGCGCGGATCTCGGTGCCGGCGTCGATGATATAGGCCTCTTTCAACCCGCGCTGAACCTGACCCTGCACCGCCGTCAGATGCTGGCGCAACTCGCCATCGGTCATAAAGAACGTCGCATCGCGCGCCCGGTCAAGATAGCCGGCCACGGCCTCGGCATCGGCCACCAAGTCGTCGCGATGTTCGCGCTCATAGGTCTCGGCCGCGCTAAGCGAGGCGCCGACGACCTGGCGAACTCGGTCCGAAAACCAGCCCTCAAGCCCGTTATTCACGGTTAAAACGGCGAAAACGGCCACCAGGATGGTTGGAATCAGCGCCACGAAGGCAAACACGCCCGTCAGCCGCAGGTGCAGTCGCGACCCCGCCGAATGCCGCCGCCGCGCCGCCACCATGCGCGCGATGCGATACATGACCAGCGCCGCCACCACGAGGATATAGATCGTGTCGGCCAGCAGCACCGAGCGCAGCCAGGTCGAGCTTGCGCCCTGGTCCAGCGGCCCCAGCATCAGGAAGGTCACAAAGGCCAAGAGCGGCCCCAGAAACACCAGCCCCAGCGTGGCCGCGTTCTGCACACGACGCATCCGCCGCATCCGCGACAGCCGTTCCCAAGTAGCGCTAGACGCGGGGCTTCGCACCGCCAGCCTCACCATTTGACACACCGCATATGCGGCAACCGCCCTGTTTTCGGCCCATGCCTTGCGACATTCGGGCCACTTATCTGTTGCGGTTTTACATCAACTTGCGGCGGCGTGTCACGTGAATATCCAGATCGGTGATTTTCTTACGCAGCGTATTGCGATTGATCCCCAAAAGATCGGCGCATTTCGCCTGATTGCCGCCCGTAGCGTCCAGCGCGATCTCGATCAGGGGCAGTTCGACCTCTTTGAGAATCCGCCCATAAAGCCCCGGCGGCGGCAGAACTCCGCCATGCAGGTCGAAGTAGCGGCGCAGGTGCCGGCCGACCGAGGCCGACAGCTTGTCCGCCTCGCCGCTGCCCGCCATCGGTTCGATCGCGGGCTGATTGCCCAGCACGGCCTCGACCTCGGCGCGGGCGATCACCTCTTCGGGCGAGGTCACGACCAGACGGCGAATGGTGTTTTCCAGCTGGCGCACATTGCCCGGCCAGCTATAGCCGCGGATCAGGTCCAGCGCCTCGGGGGCAAAACGGCGCAGCGCCATGCCGTCACGCTCGGCGCGGGCCAGGAAATGATCGGCCAGCAGCGGAATGTCATCGACCCGCTCGCGCAGCGACGGCACGCCGATCTGCACGCCACCCAGGCGATAGAACAGATCCTGCCGGAATTCGCCCGCCTCCATCCGCGTCATCAGATCGGTCTGCGAGGTGGCCATGATGCGCGGCGCGTTGGGCCCCAGCCCGTCCAGCAGACGCACGATCCGCGCCTGCGCGGCGGCATCCAGGTCGGACACCTCGTCAAACAGGATCGACCCGCCCCGCGCCCGCGCGACCAGCTCGTCCGGGCCGTCCATCCCGGTCAGATCAGCCGCCAGCGCGGTAACGAACGGCAGGGTGCGCCGGTCGGAAAAGTCATGGATCGCCCGCGCGATCAGC
The DNA here is from genome assembly GCF_025751515.1 of Actibacterium sp. XHP0104. Lineage (GTDB taxonomy): Bacteria > Pseudomonadota > Alphaproteobacteria > Rhodobacterales > Rhodobacteraceae > Actibacterium_D. The sequence continues at coordinate 636,995 of NZ_JAOWLE010000001.1, read as the reverse complement.
GACTTGCCCGTGCCGCTTTCGCCGGTGATCAGAACCGCCAGATCGGTATTCATCACCCGCGCAACCAACCGGTACAGCGCCTGCATCTGCGGCGTGCGCCCCACCAGCGGCAGGTCGTCGCTGGGGTCGGCGCCGATAGGTTCGACGCTGGGTTTGGGCGCGGTGGTGGTGGCGCGGCGCTTGGTCTCGAGCGCCCGCGCGGCGCGTTTCATCAGGTCGGGCAGGTCAAAGGGTTTGGGCAGGTAATCATAGGCATCGGCCTCGGCCGCCTGAATGGCGGTCATGATCGTGTTCTGCGCCGAGATCACGATCACCGGCAGGCCGGGGCGTTCCTTGCTGATCTTGGGCAGCATCTCCAACCCGTTGCCGTCGGGCATGACCACGTCCGAGATCACCAGATCGCCCTTGCCCTCTTCGACCCAGCGCATCAGCGTGGTCAGCGACGAGGTGGCATGCACCTTGCACCCGGCCCGCGTCAGGGCCTGTGTCAGAACCGTGCGGATCGTGCGGTCGTCATCTGCAACCAGTACCGTTCCATCCATCAGAAAATCTCCGGTCTGTTAGCATTCATGGGCATGGCCTATCCGTCCCCCCTGGGCGCCACCGGCAGCGAGATCCGGAACACCGTGCGCCCCGGCACGGATTCCACCGCGATCAGCCCGTCATGGTCGGACACGATCTTGGACACCAGCGCCAGCCCCAGCCCGGTGCCGTTCTCGCGCCCCGACACGAACGGGTCGAAGATGTCGCTGGCGATTTCCTCGGGCAGGCCGGGGCCGTCATCGACCACCTCGACCTGCAAGGGCACGGGCACGCCGGTGCCATCGGCAAGGCGGCGGCGCAGCGCCTGATCGTAAAAGGTGCGGATGCGGATCGTGCCGGGCTTGTCGGCGCGATGGATCGCCTCGGCGGCGTTCTTGAGCAGGTTCAAAAACACCTGCAACAACTGGTCGCCATCGGCCAGCGTCTGCGGCAGCGACGGGTCATATTCAGACACCACCCGAATACCCGAGGCAAAGCTGACCGCCGCCGATTTGCGCGCCCGGTCCAGAACATCGTGAATGTTCAACGCACGCGCCTGGGGCGGTCGCAGATTGCCGAATTGCTCGACCTGCTCCAGCAGCTTCACGATCCGGCGGCTTTCGGCCACGATCAGATCGGTCAGTTCCTGATCCTCGGGCGTCAGGTTCATCGACAGAAGCTGCGCCGCGCCGGTGATCCCCGCCAGCGGGTTCTTGATCTCATGGGCCAGCATCTCGGCCATGCCGATCGCCGATTTCGCCGCCGTCTTCGAACTTTGCGCCCGGCCCAGCCGCTCGGCGATATCGCGCGGCGAGATCAGCATCAGCGCCGTGCCCTCGGCCTCGCCCAGGGGCGCGATCTGGATGTTGCACTGAATCGGCGGCCGGTTGGCGGCCGAGACCTCGACATCGTTGATCACCACCTCGCTCTGGCTTTCGCGCACGCGCGCAAAGGCCTCGTCCAGCAGGGCGGCAATCGAGATGCTCTCCCATACCGGCGCGCCCTGGACCGAGCGCAGCGAGGCGCTAAGAAACTGCTCGGCCGCGGGGTTCATGCGTTCGACACAGTTGTTGCGGTCAAGGATGAACCCGGCCACCGGCAGGGCCGACCAGATCATATCGCTCTCGGGCGCGCTCATGCAGCGCGGCTTTCGCGTCGGGCCGCCAGCGCGTCAGGCAACAGCCGCAGCACCTCGGCCGGGTCGCGCGCGGTCAGCACCCGGCGGCGCAGATCGGCGGGCGCGCCGGCCTGATCCATGTACCAGCCCAGATGCTTGCGCGCGACGCGCAGACCAAGATCGGCCCCGTAAAACGACAGCATCGCCTCATAATGGGCGGCAACCATGGCCACCAGATCGGCCCCTTGCGGTATCTTTGGGGCCGCGGTGTCGAACAGATCATGCGCGATCTGCGCCAGCAACCAGGGCCGCCCCTGCGCACCACGCCCCACCATCACCCCATCTGCGCCCGAGGCCCGCAGCGCCTGAGCCGCGGCGGCGCTGTCGGTGATGTCGCCATTGGCCACGACCGGAATATCGACCGCCTCACGCACGGCGCGGATCGCGGCCCAGTCGGCGCGGCCCTTGTAGAACTGACAGCGCGTGCGCCCGTGAATGGTGATCATGCGAATCCCCGCATCCTGCGCGCGGCGGGCCAGATCGGGCGCGTTCAGCAGGTCGTCATCCCAACCCAACCGGGTTTTCAGCGTCACCGGCACCGAGACGGCACCCACCACCGCCTCGATCAGCGTCAGAGCATGATCGAGATCACGCAGCAAGGCCGAACCCGAATAGCCGTTCACCACCTTCTTGGCAGGACAGCCCATATTGATGTCGATGATCCGCGCACCGTTGTCCTGAACCATCCGCGCGGCTTCGGCCATCCAATGGGCCTCGCGCCCGGCCAGTTGCACGGCGGTGTTGGCACTGTCGAACCCCAGCTCTGCACGTTCGCGCACGCCGGGCTTGGCCTGCACCATTTCCTGGCTGGCAACCATCTCGCTGACCACCAGCCCTGCGCCGAACGACGACACCAGGTTGCGGAACGGCAGATCGGTGATCCCCGCAAGCGGTGCAAGAAACACCGGCGGATCAAGCGTCAGATTTGCCACCCGAATGGTCAACTGCCTATTCCTTGTGCGATTTCCTCTCCGAGGTAAGCCTGCCCCCCTCAAAAGGCAATCGCGCGGGCCGCTTTGGGCGCGGCCAAAAACATCTTTTGCCTATTTTTTGTGCATTTTTTTGCGACAATCACGGCCATTGCCCCCTTTCGCGGCACGGCCTACACAGGACTCACCCAATCAAGGAGCCCTCATGCGCATTGCCGCCATCATCGTTGCCGCCGGTCGTGGTATCCGGGCCGGAGGCGATATTCCCAAGCAATACCAGGATCTTCGCGGTCAGGCCGTGCTGGCCCGCACGGTCGGCGCCTTTCTCGATCATCCGCGGATCGACGAGGTTGTGGTGGTGGCAAACACGGGCGACGCGGCGCTTTATCTCAAGGCGCTGGGCCAGCTGGCGCCGCGCGTCACCCGCGTGAGCGGCGCCGACAGCCGCGACGGGTCGGTGCGCGCCGGGCTGGCGGCCGTGGCGCCGGGCACCGAGGCGGTGCTGATCCATGATGGCGCGCGCCCGCTGGTCGCCCCCGATCTGATCGACCGGGTGCTGGACGCGCTGGCCACCCATCCGGGTGCAGCCCCTGCCCTGCCCGTCACCGACGCGCTGTGGCGCGGGCAAGACGGCGCCGTCACCGCGTCGCAACCGCGCGAGGGCCTGTTTCGCGCCCAAACCCCGCAGGGTTTTCACCTGGGCGCCATCCGCGCCGCCCATGCCGCCCACCCGGGCGGTGCCGCCGATGATGTCGAGGTGGCCCTGGCCGCCGGGCTTGACGTCGCCATCGTCGAAGGCGATGAGACCAACCTGAAAATCACCCATCCCGGCGACTTTGCCCGGGCCGCGCGCATACTAAAGGATCAGCCCATGGACATTCGCACCGGCAACGGGTTCGACGTGCACCGCTTTGGCGAGGGCGACCATGTGATGCTGTGCGGGGTGCACGTGCCGCATGACCATGCGCTGATGGGTCATTCCGACGCCGATGTCGGCATGCACGCCCTGACCGACGCCATCTATGGCGCGCTGGCCATGGGCGATATCGGCCAGCACTTTCCGCCCTCGGACATGCAGTGGAAAGGTGCTGAAAGCCATATCTTCCTGCGCCACGCCGCGCTGCTTGCGGCCGAGCACGGCTTTGCCATCACCCATTGCGACGTCACGCTGATCTGCGAGCGCCCCAAGATCGGGCCACACGCCGCCGCCATGCGCGCCGCCCTGGCCGAGATCATCGGCATCGACGCCACCCGCATCAGCGTCAAGGCCACCACGTCCGAGCGTCTGGGCTTTACCGGCCGCGAGGAAGGCATCGCCGCGCTGGCCACCGCAACACTGGTGAAATCATGACCCGGATCATCGCGACATTCTTTGGCGCAGGCCTTTTGAAACCCGCCCCCGGCACCTGGGGCTCGCTGGCCGCGCTGCCGGCGGCATATGGGGTGCTGGTGCTGGGCGGATGGCAACTGCTGGCGCTGGCCACGATCGCCGTGTTTTTCATCGGCTGGTGGGCCACCGCGCGCGAAACCGCCGGCAAGGATGACCATGACCCGTCCGAGATCGTCATCGACGAGGTCGCGGGCCAATGGATCGCCTTGATGCCGGTGGCCTATGGCGCAGCGATGATGGGGGCCGACCTCATGGCGCTTTACCCCGGCTGGATCGCGGCCTTTCTGGGCTTTCGCCTGTTCGACATCTGGAAACCCTTCCCGGTCAGCTGGGCCGACGCCAAGCACACCCCCTGGGGCGTGATGCTGGATGACGTCTTCGCGGGCGTCATGGCGGCGCTGCTGGTCATCCTGTTGGCCGCTGTCGCGCATCTGTGGCTGATGTAATGGCCGCGCTCGCCGAGACCCTGCTGACCCTTGCCCGCGCGGCCGGCGCCACCATCGCCACCGCCGAAAGCTGCACCGGCGGGCTGATCGCGGGCGCGATCACCGATATCGCGGGGTCGTCCGACGTGTTCGACCGCGGCTTTGTCACCTATTCCAACGCCGCCAAGATCGAAATGCTGGGCATCCGCCCCGACACCCTGACCGCCCATGGCGCGGTGTCGGAAGAGATCGCCCGAGAAATGGCCGAGGGCGCGCTGACCCGCTCAAACGCCACGCTGGCCGTGTCGGTCACTGGCATCGCCGGCCCCGGCGGATCGGATCACAAGCCCGAGGGCCGCGTCTGTTTCGGGCTGGCGCAGGCTGGCCGCCCCACCCGGACCGAGACCATCGACTTCGGCGCGCTGGGTCGCGCCAATGTGCGCCGCGCCACCGTCGCGCACGCTCTGGCGCTTTTGACCGCCGCGCTGGGCGAAACTTCCCAAACCGCCTAAATATTCATCACACCCGCCGACATTGCGCCCCATTCGCAGGCTGTTTGCAATTCGCCCTGCTTTTGGTCGGCTTTGGGCTTCCTTTAAGGGCAGTTCCGCCGTTTCTGCCTGAAAACCGATCAAAACGGGAAAGGAAGGGAAAACATGAACGGCGCAGATACCGCCTGGATTATCGTGGCCACGGCCCTGGTTCTATTCATGACGCTGCCGGGTCTGGCATTGTTCTATGGTGGCCTGGTCAAGGCCCGCAACGTGCTGAGCGTTTTCATGCACTGCTATGCCATCGCCTGCCTGATGAGCGTGCTGTGGTTCTTTGGCGGCTATTCGATCGCCTTTGGCGAGGGCAACGCGCTTTGGGGCGGCCTGGGCAAGGCGATGCTGAACGGCATCGATGCCGACACCCTGTCGGGCAACCTGCCCGAAGTGCTGTTCTTTGCCTTCCAGATGACCTTTGCCATCATCACCCCCGCCCTGATCGTCGGCGCCTATGTCGAGCGCGTGGGCTTTGGCTTTGTGATGATCTTTTCCGGCCTGTGGATGCTGCTGTGCTACGCGCCGGTGACCCACTGGATCTGGGGCGGCGGCATGCTGTCCGATGGCGGCATCTTTGGCGAAACCGGCGTGCGTGACTTTGCCGGCGGCATCGTGGTGCATGAAACCGCTGGCCTGGCCGCGCTGATGATCGCGTTCTTCCTGGGCCCGCGCCGCGACCGCCACACGCCGCCGCATTCGCCCGGTTTCGTGATGATCGGCGCAGCGATGCTGTGGGTCGGCTGGTTCGGCTTCAACGGCGGCTCGCAGCTTGCGGCCGATGGCGGCGCCGCCATGGCCATCACCGTGACCCATCTTTCGGCCGCAGCCGCCTCGCTGACCTGGGCGCTTTATGAACGCGTGAAATACGGCAAGGCCTCGCTTGTGGGCATCGTGACCGGCACCATCGCGGGCCTGGCCTCGATCACCCCGGCCAGCGGCTTCGTCGGCCCCATCGAGGCCCTGATCATCGGCGCCATCGCCGGCGTGATGTGCCAAGAGGCCGTGGGCCTGATCCGCAACAAGCTGAAAATCGACGACACGCTGGACGTATTCGCCGTGCACGGCGTGGGCGGCATCTTTGGCACGATCATGATCGCCGTCTTCGGCGCCGGCAGCTGGGCCGCGCAACTGGGCGGGCTGGCCGTGGTGGGCGTATTCACCGTGGTCGTGACCTTTGTGCTGATCAAGCTGACCGCAATGATCACCCCGCTGCGCGTCGATGCCGAAACCGAGGTCAACGGCCTGGACCTGGCCGTCCACGGCGAACGCGCCTACGACCACGCGTCGTAAGGCGATCGCCATCCGAACACGACCCCCCGCCCCGGTGGCGGGGGTTTTTCGTTTCAGCCATAAAGCTCTTTTGCACGCGCCTCGAACGCCCGCACGATGCGGTGCATGGCCTCGTTGAACACGGCGCCGATCACCCCTTGCAGAACCCTGCTGCGGAACTCGAAATCGACCCAGAACTTCACCTCGCAACCGCCCTGCGGCAGGTCGCGGAATTCCCAGGTGGAATGCAGGTGCTTGAACGGGCCATCCAGGTAATCGGTGTCGATGCGCTTTTCGCCCGGGCGCAGGGTGACGCGGCTGCCGAACCGTTCGCGGAACACCTTGAAACTGATGACCAGATCGGCCTCCATCACCTCGCCATCGGCCACCGGCTTGCGCGACCGCACCCGCGCGGCCGCCGTCCAGGGCAGGAACTTTGGATAAGACGCCACATCGGCCACCAGATCATACATCTGATCGGCGCTATAAGGCAGGGTCTTGGTTTCGGAATGGGTCGGCATCGGCCTTGGATGTTGTTATGCTGCGCGCAGGTTTCGGCCAAGCGGGCCGGGAAATCAAGGGAAGCCTATGACAAACAAGCCCTATGTGATCGACGAAATGATCTCGGCCAAGCAGATCGCCGCCCGGATCGAGGCCCTGGCAACCGAAATCCACGATTTCTATGCCGATACCGACAAGCTGGTCGTGGTCGGGCTGTTGCGCGGATCGTTCGTGTTCATCGCCGATCTGGTGCGCGAGCTGGACCTGCCGGTCGAGGTCGATTTCCTCGAGGCGTCCAGCTATGGCAATTCGACCGAAAGCTCGCGCGAGGTGCGCATCCTCAAGGACTTGCGCGGCGAGATCGAGGGCCGTGACGTGCTGGTGGTCGAGGATATCGTCGACACCGGGTTCACACTGAAACATGTGCTGCACATGCTGAACGGGCGCGCGCCCCGGCGGCTGGAGGTCTGCGCCCTGCTGGACAAACCCGCGCGGCGCGAGGTGCCGATCAAGGCGAAATGGACCGGGTTTGAAATTCCCGACGAATTCGTCGTGGGCTATGGCATCGACTATGCCCAGCGAAACCGCAACCTGCCCTTTATCGGCAACGTGCGCTTCACCGAATGAACATCCGCCCGTTTCTGCGCATGGCGAAATGGGCGCATCGCCCGCCGGGCGAGCGGCGGGTGAAACTGGTGTTGGGCGCGATTGGGCTGTGCCTGATCCTGTTGGGGGTCGAGCTGTTCATCGGCTGGCCAGAATGGCTGACGATTGACGGTGCACCCAAGGGGCGGATCAACCGGTGATCACTGCCCCAGCAGGCGGGCGCTGTCGCGGGCCAGTTCCTCGGCCAGCAACCCGCGCGCCCGCGCGATGCGGGGCACCGCTATCATGTCGCTGTGACAGGCCACCCAGATCGGCACCGCAGCGCCGGAATCGACTTCGCCCACCCGTTCCAGCCGCGCATCACCATCCGCCAGCACGCAAGGTAGAACCCCGCGTCCCAGCCCCTGGGCCAGCAATTCGCGCAACACCAGAAAGCTGTCGGCGCAGGCGACCGGGTCATCTCCGCCCAGCTGATCGCGCTGCCACTGCCCGATCCGCGTGCGCCCCGGCCCGCCGGTCAGCCCCAACCAGCGATCGTCCGCGCCGGGTGTCGCATAGACCGCAAAGCCCAGATGCCCGACGATATCTCCGCTTAGACCATCGGCCAGTTCCTGCGCCGGGCGCACCGTCAGATCGGCATGCAGCCGCGATAGGTCAAGCTGCGCATTGGTGCACAACAGCGTCAGGTGACACCCTTGCTCGCGCCGCAGCACCCGGCCCATGACCGGCGGCAGCACCGCGTGACAGAATGTATCGGTCGAGGTTACCCGCACCTCGCCCATCAAGGGTTCGGACATGCCGCGAATCCGCCGGCCAACAGCCTCGACCGCCAGCTTGACCTCGCGCGCGGCCTCGATCACCCGCAGCCGATCGGCCCGGATTACATAGCCCTGGGCCGTGCGCTCGAACACCGGCGCGCCGTGGCGGTCCTCGAACGCCGCCACCCGCCGCAGAACGGTGGCATGGTTCACCCCCAACTGCCGCGCCGCACCGCTGACGGTGCCGGTTTCGGCCACCGCCAGAACAAAGCGAAGATCATCCCAATTGTCGCTGTGCATATATTCACGGCCCGGTTGCAGAAATTTCGACTTTCATTCTGATCGCATGAAACTAGACTCATTCACACATCACAATTCCGACAGGGAGAGTAATCATGTCGCTTGTTTCCAAGGTGATCCTTGCCGCTACCGCCGCCGCCATCACCGCTGGTGGCGCCTGGGCCGCCGGCCACGAAAACACCGTCGTGCAGAACGCCATCAAGGCACGCAAGGCCCAGATGACCCTTTATGCCGCCAATCTGGGCATCCTGGGCGCCATGGCCAAGGGCGAGGTTGCCTATGACGCCGAGGCCGCCGCAACCGCCGCGCGCGATCTTGATGCGCTGAACAGCCTGAATGCGGGTTCCTATTTCGTGCCGGGGTCGGACAACATGTCGGCAGACAACACCCGCACCCTGCCCAAACTGTGGGACAACTTCCCCGACGTTATGGAAAAAGCCAAGGCCAACAGCGACGCAATCGACGCGCTGAATGCCGCCGCTGGCACCGATCTGGCCGCTCTGCAGGCCGCAATCGGCCCGGTTGGCAAGGCCTGCACCGCCTGCCACGAAGCTTATCGCGCACCGGAATAAGCTGACCAGCCAAGGGGCGGCGGCGACCTTGCCGCCCCAATGCAAAGGTGCGCCATGAAACGCCTTGTGATCTCGATCGCCGGTTTGGCCCTGATCGGTCTGGCCGTATTCTGGATGGTCACCCGCCCGCGGCCGCTTGACCCGCAGGTGCTGGCCGCGCTGGCGCCGGGTGATGCCGTGCGGGGCGAGCAGGTGTTCTGGGCCTCTGGCTGCGCGTCGTGCCACGCCGCGCCCGAGGCCACCGGCGACGACAAGCTGCTGCTGGGCGGCGGTCAGCGCTTTGCCAGCCCCTTTGGCACCTTTCTCGCGCCCAATATCTCGCCCGATGCGACCCATGGCATCGGCGGCTGGACCATGCCGGAATTCGCCAATGCGGTGATGCGCGGCATCTCGCCCGAGGGCGCACATTACTACCCCGCCTTCCCCTACACGTCGTATATGCGGGCCGAGCCGCAGGATATCGCCGATCTCAAGGCCTTCATGGACGGCCTGCCCACCGTTGCGACGCCCAGCCAGCCGCATGAGGTGGGCTTTCCGTTCAACATCCGGCGCAGCCTGGGCGGTTGGAAATTTTTGTTCGCGAAACCGGGCTGGGTGATGAATGGCGACATGACAGCCGAGGTATCGCGCGGCCGCTATCTGGTCGAGGCGCTGGGCCATTGCGGCGAATGCCACACCCCGCGCAACGCGCTGGGCGGCATCATCCGCGAGGCCTGGCTAAGCGGCGCCCCCACAGCCGACGGCAAGGGCAAGGTGCCCGGCATCGCGCCCGCCCAACTGAACTGGAGCGCCCGCGACATCGCCTATTACCTGGAAACCGGGTTTACCCCTGAATTCGACAGTGTCGGCGGCCATATGGCATCGGTGGTGGACAACATGGCCAAGCTGACCGCCGAAGATCGCGCGGCCATTGCGGCCTATCTCAAGGCATTGCCCGAGAGCTGATCGACGGGTTGCGAGACCCGGGGCGCTGCCCCGGACCCCGGGATATTTTAACGAAGAAGAAAAGGGCGCGTCAGAGCGCGCCCAGTTTTTTCAGTCGCGCCTCGCGCAGGCGGGCGAAATCGTCGCCGGCGTGGTAGCTGGAGCGCGTCAGCGGCGTGGCCGAGACCATGAGGAAGCCTTTGCCATAGGCGGCTTTTTCATAGGATTTGAACTCGTCGGGGGTGACGAACCGGTCGACGGCGTGGTGCTTGGGCGTGGGCTGCAGATACTGGCCGATGGTCAGGAAATCGATATCGGCGGCGCGCATGTCGTCCATCACCTGGGTGACGGCCTGGCGGTCTTCGCCAAGGCCGACCATGATGCCCGATTTGGTGAACATGGCCGGATCAAGTTCCTTGACCCGCTGCAACAGGCGCAGGCTGTGGAAATAGCGCGCGCCGGGGCGGACCTCGGGGTAAAGGCCGGGGACGGTTTCAAGGTTGTGGTTGAACACGTCGGGCTTGGCCGCGACGACAACCTCGAGCGCCTCGGGGGCGCATTTGAGGAAGTCGGGGGTCAGGATCTCGATCGTGGTATCGGGGGCCTGACGGCGCACGGCACGGATGGTCTGGGCGAAATGTTCGGCGCCGCCGTCGTCGACATCGTCGCGGTCGACGCTGGTGATGACCACATGTTTGAGGCCCAGTTTCTTGACGGCGTCAGCAACCCGGCCCGGCTCAAAGACGTCCAGCGCATCGGGGCGGCCGGTGGCGACGTTGCAGAAGGTGCAGCCGCGGGTGCAGATCTCGCCCATGATCATCATGGTGGCGTGGCCCTGGCTCCAGCATTCGCCGACATTGGGGCAGCCGGCCTCTTCGCAGACGGTCGAAAGATTGTGCTCGCGCATGATCTTGTGGGTTTCGGCATAGCCCTTGCCGCCGGGCGCGCGGACGCGAATCCAGGCGGGTTTCTTGGGCTGGGCATTGTCAGGGCGATGCGCCTTTTCAGGGTGGCGCTGGTCGGGGATCTTGAGATCGCGCATTCTGGGGGTTCCTCTTCCTTGCGTTATCAATACCCGGATTTGCAACGAAATGTAACTTCGGAAATTGCATGGCTGCCATGAATTGCCGCACCCGCGAGAAAAGCTGTTGAGACCAATCTGGAATCATTCTAACTCGTGACCATCTCCGCGGCACACGATGTCGTATGTAGAATTCGAAAAGAGGATTGTCCCCATGAAAACTGGCTATCGCCTGCCCGACGTGACCTTTCACACCCGCGTTCGTGACGACAGCATCGAGGGCCCGAACCCCTATCGCTGGCAAGACGTGACCACCGCCGACTATTTCGCCGGCAAGCGTGTGGTTCTGTTCTCGCTGCCCGGCGCGTTCACCCCCACCTGCTCGACCTACCAGCTGCCCGGTTTCGAGAACGGCTTTGCCGATTTCCAGGCCGAAGGCGTCGACGAGATCTATTGCATGTCGGTCAATGACAGCTTTGTCATGAACAAATGGGCGATCGACCAGGGCCTGAAAAACGTCAAGGTCATCCCCGATGGCTCGGGCGAGTTCAGCCGCCGCATGGGCATGCTGGTTCGCAAAGACAACCTGGGCTTTGGCCTGCGCTCGTGGCGCTATGCCGCCGTGGTCAATGACGGCGTGATCGAGGGCTGGTTCGAAGAGCCGGGCCTGTCGGACAACCACGAATCCGACCCCTATGGCGTCTCGTCGCCCGAGACCGTTCTGGCCTGGCTGAAGGAACAGAACGCCGCCAAGGTCGCCTGATCCATCCTGAAACCAGGCAGAGGGGTGATCCGGCGCGCCGGGTCACCCCTTTTGCATTCGCACCGGGCTGCGTATCATCGCGTCACCTCAAAAGGGCAAGGACATGGCAAAATCGCCGCTGGGCCGCATTCAGGACCACCTCAAACAGATCGTCTATGGCGGCAATGACGGCATCGTCACCACATTCGCCATCGTCGCGGGCTTTGCCGGGGCAAATGCCGATGGCGTGGCGCAGATCGGAGGCATCGCGGTCATCCTGTTCGGGCTGGCGAACCTGTTTTCCGACGCGGTGTCGATGGGGCTGGGCGATTTCCTGTCGTCGCGGTCGCAGGACAAGATGTTCGCCCGGCGCAAGCGCGCCGTTGTGGACCAGATCACCGCCGACCCCGACGTCGCATTCGAGGAACTGACCCAGCATTTCGGCCTGCGCGGGCTGGACCTGCCCGAGGCCCAAACCGCCGCCCGCGCGCTGATGTCCAACTCGCAGGCCGCCGCCCATGCCCTGCTGGACAGCCAGCCCGGCAGCGCCGCCTCGGATGACCACCCCGCGTTGAGCGGGCTGATCACCTTTGGCGCCTTTGTCGTCTTCGGGGCGCTGCCGCTGCTACCCTATCTGATCGCGCCCGACGCGCCCTCGAACCTGCGCCTGTCGGTCCTGTCGACCCTGTCGGCGCTGATCCTGTTGGGGCTGATGCGGGGGCTGGCCACGGGCGAAAGGCTGGTCCGCTCGGTCGGTGAAACCGTGCTGGTGGGCGGCATCTGCGCCGCCGTGGCCTTTGTGGTCGGGCTACTGGTCGGGGCCTAGCCGATCATGTTTGCCCCCGGCAGGCGCGCCTGTTCGTCGTAATGCCGGCGCAGCCGTTGCAGCGCGATGCGCAGCACGATCTTGCCAGAGCGCGCCGACCAGCCCATGCGCTTTTCCGCCGCCTCCATCCCTTCCAGGAAACAACAGCAGCGCAGCGCCACATCGCCCAGGCCCGGCCCCAGATCGCGCAGCGCCGCCGCCACCCGTTCGCGCGCACCGCGCGGACCCTCGGCGGGACCATGGCCGGAAAACCCGCCACGATCGGTGCCGGTCAGGAACTTATCCCAGTTCTGCGTCACACGAGGCCCCATCTGGGCCAACTCGAAATCCTCGCGCAGCCTTTCACCCGCGGCCACCAGGTCGGGGGTCAGGAAGGGCTGGCCGCTCTTGTCCTTGCGCCGGGCCAGGCCCGCCAGCGGCGACTCGGCAATGTTATAGCGCTGCTGGGTCACGCCGCCCTCGCCCATCACCGCGCGCTGGCCCCAGTCGCGATGCTGTTCGGCAAAGGGGCTGGCAGCCTCGGCAAACCCGTCGGCCTCGCCCCGCTCTACCGCCAACAGGCGTTTCAGCGCCATCCGCCCCGCCTGGGTGATCGCATAGGTCATCACCCGGCCGGTGCTGCGACAGGTGATCCAGTCTTTCAGCGCAAAGGCCTCGGCCACGCCACGCGACACCACGGCGATGCGGGTGGTTTCGCCGCTCTTGTTTTCCTTGAGAACCACCGCGCGCTCGAGGTCGGCGGCGATGGCCATAAAGGCGCCCGTCTCGCCCAGGCGGCGCAGAATGCGGCGCGCCTCGCGGTTGATCGTTACCTCGTCCGCCGGCTGCGCGGCATTACGCATGAGAGCTGTCATCTGGCTGTAATCCTTTCTGGTTGAATTCTCTGCGAGGGATTGGCCCAGCCCCTGCAAGGCCCCGTCCACCAGCGGATCGTCGCGCCGCGCCTCTAACTGGCGCACGCTGCGCATGACGGTCGAGGCGTGACATCCCCGTTCCCGGGCCAGCGCCCGGATCGAACGCCCCGCAACCGTATGCGCCAGATAGCAGGCCACCTTTTCCGGCACCCAATCCGGAAGGGCCTGCATCCCCGCAGGTGAGTGTGTTGAGATATCCTGAATCACATGTGCCCCCTTAGCGTGACCAGATTCACCATTGATCCCGATATGCACGCTATGGTTGTGTTTCTTACCAAGTCGTTAACATTTCAACGTTTCCCAACAATTGAACATAAAAGATAAACGTCTTGGTAACCGGGCGAACGCAGAAACGGGGCATGACGCAACACCCGCTAAAGTTGCGCGATGGTCTGGCAGATTTCGAGTCAAGGAGACTGCACATGACCGACCCCATCGCCCTGATGAAAGCCCTGCGCCGCCCCCGCCTGCTGATCCGCGCCGCGCGGTTCGGGCTGTCTGACTACCGGCGCGAGCGTGACCTCAAGCGCCTGATGGGCGCACCGCGCCTGCCCGCGCCGCCGCAGGTTCTCTCAGAGCTGATCGCGCAAGAAGAACAGCTGGAAGCCACCCGCCAGGCGGGCGACGCCAGCTATTCGATTGCGCGTCACATCGATATTCTGATTGCGATGATGGCCGAGGCGCGCCTGCTGCCGCAGGGCCCGCGCCCACAGCACTGATCAGACAAAGGCGTCGGGCTGTTCGGCCTTCTTGCGGGCGACGAAATCTCTCAGCGCCTCGTGAATGGCCGGATCAAGCGCGGGGGCCTCATAATCGGCCAGCATCCGCGTCACCCGTGCGGCGGCCAGCGCCTGGCTGTCGCGCGCGCCCTCTTCGTCCCAGGTCTCGAACGGTTTGTAATCCAGAACCTGAGAGCGCCAGAACGCGGTCTTGAAATGCGCCTGGGTATGGGCGCAGCCCAGGAAGTGCCCGCCCGGCCCGACCTCGCGCAGCGCGTCCATCGCCTGCGCGCCCTCATCAACGGGCACGCCCTGCGCCAGGCGGTGCAACACGCCCAGTTGATCGGCATCCAGCACGTATTTCTCATAGCTGGCGACCAGCCCGCCCTCGAGCCAGCCACAGGCATGCAGCATGAAATTGACGCCACCCAACAGCGCCGCATTCAGCGTGTGGGCGGTTTCATAGGCGGCCTGTGCATCGGGCAGTTTCGACCCGCACAAGCCCCCGCCCGACCGGAACGGCAGCCCCAACCGCCGCGCCAGCTGACCCGCCCCATACAGGATCAGGCTGGCCTCGGGCGTGCCGAAAGTGGGCGCCCCCGAATTCATGTCGATCGAGGTGACGAACGCCCCGAAAATGACGGGCGCGCCGGGGCGGACGAGCTGGCTATACGCCACGCCCGCCAGCACCTCGGCCAGCACCTGTGTCAGCGTACCAGCAACCGACACAGGCGCCATCGCCCCACCCACGATGAACGGAGAGATGATGCACGCTTGTCCGGAGCGCGCATACACCTCTAATGCCCCCATCATCGTGGCGTCGAACGTGAGTGGTGAATTGATGTTGATCAGCGAAGTCATCACCGCGTTGTCGTTCACGAAGCCCTCGCCGAACAGGATGCGGCACATATCGACCGAATCCTGGGCGCGCGAGGGCTCCGTGACCGAGCCCATAAACGGCTTGTCCGTGAGTGTCATATGGGCAAAGAGCATGTCGAGATGGCGCTTGTTCACGGCAACATCGGTCGGCTCGCACACCGTGCCGCCCGAATGATGCAGCCATTTCGACATGTGACCGAGTTTCACGAAATTGCGGAAATCCTCGATCGTGGCATAACGACGCCCGCCGGCCAGGTCGCGCACGAAGGGCGGGCCATAGACCGGGGCCAGCACCAGGTTGCGCCCGCCGATCTCGACGTTGCGCTCAGGGTTGCGGGCATGCTGGGTGAAACTTGCGGGCGCGGTGGCGCAGAGCTGGCGCGCCAGCCCGCGCGGAATGTGCACGCGGTCGCCCCGCACATCGGCACCGGCCTGGCGCCACAGCTCCAGCGCGGGGGCGTTGTCAGCAAAGACCACGCCGATCTCTTCCAGAACGGTCTCGGCATTGGCCTCGATGATCTCGATCGCCTCGGCGTTCAGGATCTCGAAATTCGGCACATTGCGGGTGATAAAGCGTTCGGCCTCGACGCCACCGCCCGTCCGCGCCGCCCGACGTGCCGCCGCGCCTCCGCCCGAGCGGCCACGCCGCCCCCGCTCTGCAATCCCGCTTTGATCCATCGCGCACCTCTGGTGTCCTGTTCTGCCCCAAGTATCGGTCAGCGCCCGCCCCGACGGCACGCCATTTGCGGCGCAGCGATGTTCATCTGCGACATGGCGTTTCATCGATTTCAGGCGGCCTTGCGGCGTTGTTCCTCTTGCAAGCGCGGCAGGGCTGAACTACGAGGCGGTCATGAGCACCGCATCCCACGACCGCCTTCTGATCATCGACTTCGGCAGCCAGGTGACGCAGCTGATTGCGCGCCGTCTGCGAGAGCTGAATGTCTATTGCGAAATCCACCCCTACCAGAACGTCACCGACGCCTCGCTGAAAGAGTTTGCCCCCAAGGCGATCATCTTTTCCGGCGGGCCGGATTCGGTGATGCGCGAGGGCAGCCCGCGACCGCCGAAAGCGGCCTATGAGATGGGCGTGCCGATTCTGGGCATCTGCTATGGCCAGCAGGTGATGATGCATGACCTGGGCGGCCGCGTTGAGGCCGGCGAACATGCCACGGCCGAGTTTGGCCGCGCCTATGTCACTGCCGCCGACCAGCACCCCGATTTCCTGCGCGGCTGGTTCCTTGAGGGCCGCGAGCAGGTCTGGATGAGCCACGGCGACCACGTGGCCGAGATTGCCCCCGGGTTCCGGGTCTACGGCACCTCGCCCGGCGCGCCCTACGCCATCACGGCGGACCTCGAGCGCAACTTCTTCGCGGTGCAGTTCCACCCCGAGGTGCACCACACCCCGAACGGCGCCACGCTCTATGAGAACTTCATCCGTCTGGCCGGGTTCACCGGCGACTGGACGATGGGCGCCTACCGCGAGGAAATGATCGCCAAGATCCGCGAACAGGTGGGCGACAGACAGGTTATCTGCGCCCTGTCGGGCGGCGTCGATTCGTCGGTCACCGGCATCCTGCTGCACGAGGCGATCGGCGATCAGCTGACCTGTGTCTTTGTCGATCATGGCCTGCTGCGCCTCAATGAGGCCGAACAGGTCGTCGCCATGTTCCGCGACAACTATAACCTCAACCTGATCCACGCCGACGAAAGCGACCTGTTCCTGGGCGCGCTCGAAGGCGTCAGCGACCCCGAGGTCAAACGCAAGACCATCGGCAAGCTGTTCATCGACGTGTTCCAGAAATACGCCGATGGCATCGAGGGCGCCGAATTCCTCGCCCAAGGCACGCTCTATCCCGACGTGATCGAATCTGTCTCGTTCTCGGGCGGCCCGTCGGTGACGATCAAATCGCACCACAACGTCGGCGGCCTGCCTGAAAAGATGGGCCTGAAACTGGTCGAACCGCTGCGCGAGCTGTTCAAGGACGAGGTCCGCGCGCTGGGTCACGAGCTGGGCCTGCCGGCATCGTTCATCGGCCGCCACCCCTTCCCGGGGCCGGGCCTGGCCATCCGCTGCCCGGGCGAGATCACCCGCGACAAGCTGGAAATCCTGCGCAAGGCCGATGCCGTCTATATCGACCAGATCCGCAAACACGGCCTTTACGACGAGATCTGGCAGGCCTTCGCCGCCATCCTGCCGATGCGCACCGTGGGTGTCATGGGCGACGGACGCACCTATGACTATGCCGTAGCGCTGCGGGCGGTGACATCCGTTGACGGGATGACCGCCGATTACTACCCGTTCACCCACGAATTCCTGGGCGAAACCGCCACGCGCATCATCAACGAGGTCAAGGGCGTGAACCGCGTGTTCTACGACTGCACCTCGAAACCGCCCGGCACGATCGAGCTGGAATAGGCCACCCGAAATAACCTTAAGTCAGACCCGCCCGGCGGGTCTTTCTTTTTTTCGGGCATCGCATAGTCTGCCTGAAACCCCGCAAGGATCCCCATGAGCGCCACCCGCCCCCTGCCCGCCATCCTCTTGGCCGCCCTTTGGATGGCGGGAACGATCGCGTCCTTTTCGGCCATGGCCGTGGCCGGACGCCATGTGCGGGTCGAACTGGACACGTTCGAGCTGATGACCACGCGGTCGCTGGTGGGGCTGTTGATCGTACTGACCGTGGCCGCCAGCCGCGGCACATGGCGCCAGATCAGCACCGACCGGCTGGGCCTGCATCTGGCCCGCAACATCTGCCATTTCACCGGGCAGAACCTGTGGTTCTTTGCCCTGCCGCTTATCCCTCTGGCGCAGCTGTTCGCGCTGGAATTCACCACGCCGCTGTGGGTGACGCTGCTGGCGCCGCTGCTGCTGGCCGAGACCCTGACCCGCACGAAACTGATCGCCGCGCTGATCGGCTTTGCCGGGGTGCTGGTCATCACCCATCCCGACCCCGCGCAGATCAACCCCGGCACCATCGCCGCCGCGCTTTGTGCCATCGGGTTCGCCGGGTCGGTGATTTTCACCAAACGCCTGACCCGCACCGCCACCATCACCTGCATCATGTTCTGGCTGACGGGCATGCAGGCGGTGTTCGGGCTGATCTGCGGCTTTGCCGACGGGCAGTTCACTTGGCCCTCGACCGCGATCCTGCATTGGGTGGTGATCGTGGGCTGCGCCGGGCTGGCCGGGCATTTCTGCCTGACCCAGGCCCTGCATGTCGCCCCCGCCAGCATCGTCATGCCGATGGATTTCGTCCGCCTGCCGGTGATCGCCCTTGTCGGACTGGCGCTCTATGATGAACCGCTGGAATGGGCGCTGCTGCTGGGCGGCGTGCTGATCTTTGGCGGCAACCTGATGAATATCCGCCACGAATCACGGGCGCGGCGCCTCGCCTGACCCAAAGCAATTGACCCTGCGCGGCGCGCTGGATAGGACAACGCCAGCCATTTCGGGGATCGGACATGCTGTATTCATCGGCCAAAAACTGGAACGAGGCACCGCAAAAGCGGGTGCTGTTGTTTGGCATGTCGGGGCTGGGCAAGACCCATGTGTCGAACCTGCTGCGCGCCAGCGGCACCTGGTTCCACTATTCGGTCGATTACCGCATCGGCACCCGCTACATGGGCGAACACATCGCCGACAACTTCAAGCGCGAGGCCATGCGCGTGCCGCTGTTGCGCGAGCTGCTGCTAAGCGACAGCGTCTATATCGCGTCGAACATCACCTTCCAGAACCTCGCGCCGCTGTCGACCTATCTGGGCAAGCCCGGCAACCCCGATCAGGGCGGCCTGCCCTTTGACGAGTACATGAAGCGCCAGGAACAGCACCGCACCGCCGAGATCGCGGCCCTGCTGGACACGCCGCATTTCATCAACCGTGCGGGCGATCTTTACGGCTATGACAATTTCATCTGCGACACCGGCGGCTCGATCTGCGAAGTCGTCGACCCGTCGGATGAGAACGACCCGGTGCTGCGCGCCCTGTCGGACAACCTGCTGATGGTCTGGATCGAAGGATCGGACGACCACACCGCCGAGCTGATCCGCCGTTTTGATCGCGCGCCCAAGCCGATGTATTACCAGCCCCAGTTCCTGGATGCCGCCTGGGCCGAATACCTGGCCGAACAGGGCTGTCGCCCCGAACAGGTCGACCCCGACGCCTTTGTCCGATGGACCTATGCCCGCGCCCTGGCCCATCGCCAGCCGCGCTATGAGGCCATGGCGAAAAACTGGGGGATCAAGGTCTGCGCCAATGACGTAGCCCGCGTGCACACGCCCGATGACTTCCAGGCGCTCATCGCCCAGGCCCTTGAGAAACAGCGGTAAACCGCCTATCTCTCGGTTCTTCCACCAACGCAGGATACCCTGACAATGCCCATCAAGCTGCCCTCCACCCTTCCCGCCTTCGACGTGCTGACGCGCGAGGGCGTGATGGTCATGGAAGAAGGCCGCGCCGCACGTCAGGACATCCGCCCGCTGCATATCGGCCTGCTGAATCTGATGCCGAAAAAGATTCAGACCGAGACCCAGTTCGCCCGGCTGATCGGCGCGACGCCCTTGCAGATCGAGCTGACGCTGATCCGCATGTCGGAACACGAGACCCGCAACACCGCTGCCGAGCATATGGAGGAGTTTTATCGCCCCTTCGCCGAGGTGGCAGACAGCGGCGAAAAGCTGGATGGCCTGATCATCACCGGCGCCCCGATCGAGCACCTGCCCTTCGAAGAGGTCACCTATTGGCAAGAGCTGACCCAGGTTTTCGACTGGACGCAAACCCATGTGCAGTCGACCTTTGGCGTCTGCTGGGGTGGCATGGCGATGATCAACTATTTCCACGGGGTCAAGAAACACATTCTCGATCACAAGGCCTTTGGCTGTTTCCGGCACCGCAACATGGCGCCGGCCTCGCCCTATCTGCGCGGGTTTTCCGACGATTGCGTCATCCCCGTCAGCCGCTGGACCGAGATGAAAAAGCCCGAGATCGACGCCGCCACCGGGCTGGATATCCTGCTCGACAGCGACGAGGTCGGCCCCTGCCTGGTCGAAGACGCCGCCCATCGCGCGCTCTATATCTTCAACCATTTCGAATATGACAGCGATACGCTGAAGCAGGAATACGACCGCGACGTGGCCAATGGCACGCCGATCAACGTGCCGCTGAACTATTATCCCGACGATAATCCGGCCCTGCCGCCGCAAAATCGCTGGAGAAGTCACGCGCACCTTCTATATGGCAACTGGTTGAATGAAATTTACCAGTCCACGCCATATGAACTGTCGGAAATTGGCACTTAGCATCGCTACCCTTGCCGCGCTGACCGCAGCGGGCGCCGCCCTGACCTATCACCGTGCCCACGCGCGCGAACAGGCCGCCATGGCTGCCTATCCGCCCGAAGGCCGGTTCGTGATGGTGGATGGCGTGCGCCTGCATGCGGTGGTGCGCGGCAGCGGCCCCGACCTGGTGCTGATCCACGGCTCGTCCGGCTCAGTGCGCGATTTCACCTTCGACCTGATACCGCGCCTGGCTGATCGTTACCGGGTCATCGCCATCGACCGCCCCGGCCTGGGCTGGAGCGACCCGGCCCCCAACAGCGAAACCCTGGCCGAACAGGCCCGCCTGATGCGCACCGCTGCGGCCCAGCTTGGCGCGCCCCGCCCGATCGTCCTGGGCCAAAGCTATGGCGGATCGGTCGCGCTGGCCTGGGCCTTGCAGGCGCCCGATGACACGGCCGCGCTGGTGCTGTTGGCCACACCGTCCCACCCGTGGGAATCGGGGCTCAGCACCTTCTACAAGACCACATCGCACCCGCTGGGCGCCCAGGTCGTGGTGCCGCTGCTGACCGCCTTTGTGCCCCGCGAAAAGGTCATGCGCGAGGTCGAAAGCGTCTTTGCCCCGCAAGCCGCGCCTGAGGGCTATGCCGAATATTTCGGACCCGGCATGACGCTGCGCCGCAGCTCTCTGCGCGCCAACGCCCGCCAACGCGCCGCCCTGCTGGCCGAGATCACCGATATGGTGCCGCGCTATGCCTCGCTGACCCTGCCGGCCGAGCTGGTGCATGGCACGGCCGACACAACCGTGGGCCTCTCGATCCATTCGGAAAAGCTGGCGGCCAATATGCCGAACGCCGTTCTGACCCGCCTGCCCGGCATCGGCCACATGCCCCACCATTCTGCCCCCGCCGACGTTATCGACGCCATCGACCGCGCCGCTGCCCGTGCCGGATTGCGCTAGGCCGCGCAATCGCCATACTGGGCGCAATGTAAGGAGGGTTCACATGTCGCTTCCCTTTGACGGCGCGATCAGCCGTTTCCATGCCGAAGAGGCCCCCGAAAGCGTGCGTACCGCCATCGCCGAGGGGAAGGACAAGGATATGCTGTCCGACAGCTACCCCTATGACAAACGCATGGATGGCGACGAATACGACAACATGATGCAGGCCCTGCAGGTCGAGCTGGTCAAACTGCAAGCCCATGTCAAGGACACCGGCAAGCGCGTCGCCGTGGTGTTTGAAGGCCGAGATGCCGCCGGAAAAGGCGGCACGATCAAGCGGTTCCGTGAAAATCTTAATCCACGTGTCGCGCGGGTCGTCGCCCTGCCAAAACCCTCGGACCGCGAGGCGACGCAATGGTATTTCCAACGTTATGTCGAACAGCTGCCCGCGGGCGGCGAAATCACCCTCTTTGACCGCAGCTGGTATAACCGCGGCGTCGTCGAACATGTCTTCGGCTTTTGCACACCCGAACAACGCGCCCATTTCTTTCGCCAACTGCCCGAATTCGAAGACATGCTGGTCGAAGAAGGCATCACCCTGGTCAAGCTTTGGCTCAATGTCGGGCGCGCCGAACAGCTGCGCCGCTTTCTGCAACGTGAAAAAGACCCGCTAAAGCAATGGAAACTTAGCTGGATCGACGTTGAAGGCCTGAAGAAATGGGATGACTATTCCGCCGCGATCCAGGAAACGCTGACCCGCTCGCACTCGGAAACCGCCCCTTGGACGGTCATCCGCTCCGACGACAAACGCCGCGCCCGCATCGCCGCGATCCAGCAGGTGCTGATGCAGGTCGATTATCCCGACAAGAACCCGAACGCCGTTCAAACCCCCGACCCCAAGATCACCGGCGGCCCCGAGATCTGGAATGCATAAGAAACGCGGCTATCACCACGGCAACCTGCGCCAGGCGCTGGTCGATGCCGCCTTGGCTCTGATCGAGGAAAAAGGCCCCCAGGGCTTCACCCTCTCCGAGGCCGCGAAAAAGGCAGGCGTCACCCCGGCCGCCGTCTATCGCCACTTTCAGGGCCGCGACGACCTTATCGCCGAAGCCGCGCGCCAGGGCTATGAAATCTTCGCTGACGTGATGGAATACGCCTACGAGAAAGGCCAGCCCTCGGCCAAGGCCAGTTTCGAGGCCACCGGCCGCGCCTACCTGGCCTTCGCCCGCAAATACCCCGGCCACTACATGGCGATGTTCGAAAGCGGCGTCTCGGTCAACGCCAACCCCGATCTGGCCCGCGTCGCCGCCCGCGCCAGCGGCATCCTCGAACGCTCGGCCCAGGATCTGCTGCAATACCTGCCGCCGGAAAAACGCCCGCCCGCCTCGATGTTCTCGGCCCATATCTGGGCCATGTCCCACGGCGTGGTTGAACTCTACGCCCGCGGCGCCCCTGGCACACGCGCGCCCTTCCCGCCAGAGGACCTGCTGGAAAGCGGCATCGGCATCTACCTGCGCGGCCTCGGCCTGATCCCGCCCGACACCTAAACACCCCTTCTTCTTCGGGCAAATATCCCGGGGTCCGGGGCAGAGCCCCGCACCGGCGCGCCAGCGCCGGCTACCGGAACAAAACCAGCGCGCCCGCGCTCCAGGCCACGCGGGCGCGGGTGCCGATCTCCAGCACCGGCCGCCCCACAAGGTTGCGCATCGAAATCCGCACCGGCACCGCGGCCCCGTCGAGGCGCACGTCGTAATAGGTCATGTCGCCATAATAGACGACTTCCTCGATCACGCCCTCGGCGATGCGCTCGCCACTCTGGTTTCCATTGAACTGAATCGTCAGCGTCTCGGGCCGCAGGCCCACGCTGACCTCATGCCCACCGGCGCTGGCCATGGCCTGATTGGCCGTCAGCTCGGCCCGGCCCAACCCGGCGATCTCGACCTCAACCGTGTCACCGGCCTCGGACACCACCTTGGCCGGCAGAAAGTTCATCACCCCGATAAAATCGGCCACCCAGCGCGAATTCGGCCGGCGATACAGCGTCTCGGGGTCGTCCATCTGCGCGATCCCGCCCTCGGACATCACCGCGATCCGGTCGGACATCACCAGCGCCTCTTCCTGGTCATGGGTGACCAGAATAAAGGTGATGCCCACCTGGCGTTGCAGCTTGATCAGCTCGACCTGCATGTTTTCGCGCAGCTTCTTGTCCAGCGCCGAAAGGGGCTCGTCCAGCAACAGCACCTTGGGCTTGAGGATCAGCGCCCGCGCCAGCGCCACGCGCTGACGTTGCCCGCCCGACAGCGCATGCGCCGCGCGTTTGCCGTATCCGGCCAGCCCGACCATCTCCAGCGCCTCGCCCACGCGACGCGCCATTTCACCCTTATCCAGCCCGGCGCGGCGCAGGCCAAAGCCCACGTTCTGCTCGACGCTAAGATGCGGGAAAATGGCGTAGGACTGGAAAACCATGTTGGTGGGCCGCTGGTTGGCGGGCACGCCCTGCATGTTCTTGCCATCGATCACCACCGTGCCCGAGGACACATCCTCGAACCCCGCGATCGTGCGCAACAGCGTGGTCTTGCCACAGCCCGACGGCCCCAGCAGCGAAAAGAACTCGCCCTGGCGGATATCGCAGGTGATCCCGCGCAGCGCGTGGTATTCACCATAATATTTCTGCACGTCGCGCAGTTCGATGATCGGTGGTCGGGTCACAGAAAGCCCCCAGTATCCTTGCCGCCCGCACGCGCCACACCGCGTCGGCGATAGTATTCAGCAATGGTCAACAGCAGCACCGACAGCGCCACCAGGATCGTCCCCAGCGCCATGACGGCCGGGATCTTTTGCGGAAAGCGCAGTTGGCTCCACAGATAGACCGGCAGCGTCGGCTCGGTGCCGGTCAGGAAGAACGCGATGATGAATTCATCCAGCGAGATGGTGAATGAAATCAGCAGCGACGAGATGATCCCCGGCATCACCAGCGGCAGGGTGATCAGGCGGAACGTGCTCCACGGGGTTTCGCCCAGATCCACCGCCGCCTCTTCCAGCGAGCGATCCATATTGGCAAAGGCCGAGGTCAGAATCGCGATCGAGAACGGCGTGCAGATCAGCACATGCCCCAGGATCACCGTCCACGCCCCCAAGGGCAGCCCCAGCGCCAACAGCACCACCAACAGTGCCACCGCGACGATGATCTCGGGCAGCACCAGCGGCAGCATGATGAACCCCATGATCGGCTTTTTGCCAGGGAATGCATAACGGGCCGAGGCGCGCGACGCGCAGATGCCCAGCGTTGTCGCCAGCAGTGAGGTGGTGATCGCGATCATCAGACTGTTCAGCACCGCACCGTGCAGCGCCGGAATATCGGCCAGTTCACCAAACCATTTGGTCGTAAACCCGCTTAGCGGAAAGGCGATGATCGTGCTGTCATTGAAGGCAAAGATCGGCAGCAGAACGATCGGTGCATAGAGAAACACCAGATAGAGCACCGCATAGATACGCAGACCGCCGCCCTTCATTTCTGCCCCCCAAGGAACCGCCGGTTGAGCATCACGAATATCACCGAGATCGCACCCACCATCAGCATCGCCAGCACCGCCAGCGCCGCACCCATGGGCGCGTTGTTCAGCTTGAGAAACTGGGTCTGAATCATGTTCGCGATCATCTGACCGCCGGGTCCGCCCACCAGCCGCGGCGTGACGTAATCGCCGATTGTCGGAATGAACACGATCAGCACTGCCGCCACCACGCCGGGCATCGCCAGTGGCAGCGTCACGCGCAGGAAGGTGGTAATGTGGTTCTCGCCCAGGTCGCGGCTGGCCTCAAGCAGCGACCGGTCGATCTTTTCCAGCGCCACAAAGATCGGCAGGATCGCGAAAGGCGCATAGGCATGGGCCAGCGTGATCACCACCGCATTGGCGTTATACAGGATAAATGTCAGGGGTTCATCAATGATACCAACGCCTTGCAGCGTGGTATTGAAAACACCGTTGTAGCCCAGGATCACCTTCCACAGGAACACCCGGATCAGGTAGGACGTCCAGAACGGGATGGTGATCAGGAAGATCCACATGCTTTTGCGGCTGGGCGCGACGTGGAAAGACACGAAATAGGCCATCGGAAAGGCCAACAGCACCGTGGCCACCGTCACCGCCCCCGAGATCCGCAGCGACCGGAACATCAGCTCCAGATACAGCGACATGTCGCCATTGGCCTGGCTGGCAAAGGCCTCTTGATAGTTCTTGAGCGTGAAACTGCGGTCGATGGTCAGATAGTCCTGGCTCCAGAAGCTGAAGGCCAAGATGGTTGCCAAGGGCGCGGCAAGCAGAAGCAGCGCGTAAAGCGCCGTGGGGCTGACCAGCAACAGGCCGCTGGCGGCTTCGCTCCGCCCAAGGCGGCCAGAACGCTGTCGACGACTCATCTCACAGGGCCACCCCCCAAAAACCGAGGGTAATCATGCTGGGAATTGGGCGCCCGCTCAAGGGGGGAAAATGGGCAAAGCACGCGTGGCGCACCGATTCATGCAGCGCGGCCACAAGTCGAAGAACAGCCAACAAGCCACTATGCCCAAAAGAAAAAGGCCCGGCGCAATGACCGGGCCTTTTCGATGACGTTGGGTAAGATCAGCGCTTCGAGAACTGGAACGAACGGCGGGCTTTGCGCTTGCCGTATTTCTTACGTTCCACCACGCGCGAGTCGCGGGTCAGGAAGCCGGCAGCCTTGAGCGACGAGCGCAGGGCCGGATCGTAGAGTTGCAGAGCCTTCGAGATGCCGTGCTTGACCGCACCGGCCTGGCCCGACAGACCGCCGCCCTTGACGGTGGCCATCACGTCGAACTGGTCTTCGACGCCAGCAATCTCGAACGGCTGGCGCAGGATCATCTGCAGAACCGGACGGGCGAAATAGGCGCTCTGGTCTTTGCCGTTGACGGTGACCTTGCCCGAGCCGGGCTTGATCCACACGCGGGCAACGGCGTCTTTACGCTTGCCGGTGGCATAAGAGCGGCCCAGTTCGTCGCGAACGGGCTCACGGGGTTCGGCAATGTCGGCCAGTACGGCCGCGTCACCGCCGGCGACAGCATTCAGCTCGTCGAGGGATTTGATTTGATCGGCCATGGGTTAGCTCCGGGTGTTCTTCGAGTTCATCGACTTGACGTCGAGCACTTCGGGCTGCTGGGCTTCATGCGGATGCTCGGCACCGGCGTAGACGCGCAGGTTGGTCATCTGCTGGCGGCTCAGGCGGTTGCCCGGCAGCATGCGCTGAACGGCTTTGGTGACGACGCGCTCGGGATGGGCGCCTTCCAGGATCTGGCGCGCGGTGCGGTGCTTGATGCCGCCCGGGTGGCCAGTGTGCCAGTAGTATTTCTTGTCGTCGCGCTTCTTGCCGGTCATCTGCACCTTGTCGGCGTTGATGATGATGACGTTGTCACCCATGTCCATGTGGGGGGTGAAGGACGGCTTGTGCTTGCCGCGCAGACGCATGGCGACGATCGAGGCGAGACGGCCCAGAACGACGCCCTCGGCGTCGATCAGGATCCATTTCTTCTCGATATCCGCCGGGGTAGCGGTAAAGGTTTTCATATCGTTTGGCCCTGTGGCTGTTGTTCATGGGCACGTCACCGCGCCCGGAAACTGGGATGGGTGGTTTCTAAGCATTTCCCGCGCACAGTCAAGCGCCACAATGCTGGATTTATCATGCTTTTTCAATACGTTGCGAAATAGGTATTAATATACCCCATATTTCACACCGTTTTCACCGCTCTGGCGGGATCGAATAGGTCATGCTGGCGCGCGCCACGGGCTGATCCTGACCCACAGACCAGATCAGCGCGTCGCCCACGGCCAGAACCCGCCCCAGTTTCAGCAGCTTGGCCTCGCAGACCATGTCGGCCCCGCTGGCCGGTTTGCGCATGAAATCGATCGAGGCATTGGTCGTCACCGCCAGCCCCTTGGGCCCGATCATCGCCAGCGTCGCCAGGTAGATCGCGCAATCGGCCAGCGAAAACATGCTGGGCCCCGACACGGTGCCGCCGGGGCGCAGATGCTGATCCTGCACGTTCATCCGCACCCGCACCCGCATCGGCGCAAGATCCTCGATGGTGAACTGCCCCGTTACCTGCGGAAACTCGGCCTCGAGAAACTTTTCCAGCGCGGCGATATCCATTTTCAGCTGCATACTCTTTCCCCTCGTCGTGTTGCAGCCTAGAGTTTCCGCAAACAGGAGAAATGACAAGATGACCGACAACATCCTCTTGCGTCAGGACCGTGGCGCCGTTGCGGAACTGACGCTGAACAGCCCCGAGCGGCTGAACGCCCTGTCCGATGCCATGCTGGCCGCGCTCAGTGATCAGCTGGCCGAGCTGCGCGAAGACACGACCATTCGCGCTGTTATCCTGCGTGGCGCGGGCAAGGTGTTCTGCGCCGGGCATGATCTCAAGGAAATGCAGGCCGGGCGCCAGTCCGAGGATGGCGGCCGCGCCTATTTCGCCGATCTCTTCAACCGCTGCGGCGCGGTGATGATGGGGCTGCAACGCATCCCCCAGCCGGTCATCGCCGAGGTCCACGGCATCGCCACCGCCGCCGGCTGTCAGCTGGTCGCGTCCTGCGACATGGCCGTCGCGGCCCAGGGCACCAAGTTCGGCGTGAACGGCGTAAACATCGGGCTGTTCTGTTCCACCCCCATGGTCGCCCTGTCGCGCAACATCCCGCGCAAGCAGGCGTTCGAAATGCTGACCACCGGCCAGTTCATCCCCGCCGAACGCGCCGAGGCCCTTGGCCTGGTCAATCGCGTCGTGCCGCACGAACAGCTGCAAGACGCCAGCCGCGAACTGGCCGATACCGTGGCCTCGAAACTGGGCGCGGCGGTCAAGATCGGCAAAGAGGCGTTCTATGAGCAGCTGCAAATGCCGCTGGATCAGGCCTATGCCTATGCCGGTGACGTGATGGTGCAGAACATGCTGTATCGCGACACCAACGAAGGCATCAGCGCCTTTCTCGACAAGCGTCAGCCCGACTGGGATCAGTCGTAACCGAAGGCCTGATAATCCGCCTCGAATATCTTGCGGATTCGCGCACGCTGCGGGGGGCTTAACCGCGGCGGGCGCTTGGCCTTCGAGGGATTGAACCGCGCGTTCATGACCTCGGAAGGCGGAAAGCCCGGCGCCCCGCCCATCTCGAACACGCGGGGCAGATCCTCGGCAATGTTCTCCAGTTTGCCGATGAAATCATAGGCCAGCTTGCCGAAACAGATATTCATCACCTGAGGCCTGAAATGGGTGCTGGTGCGCAAAGCGTCGGCCTCGAGACAGGCTTCGAGATAATCCAGATAGATGTCAAAGTTGCGGCTGTCGCCCTTGCCTGGATCAAAACCCAGGGCCGTCATCGCGGGCATGTGGTTGTGGCGGGCGATGTTCTTTTGATCGACGAAAAAGTTGGTAAAGGCCGAATAGGCCCGTGCCTCGGGATCGCGGACAAAGGTGAAAAGACAGGGCTGGCCCGACGCCAGAACGGGTTTGATATCGGCCCAGTGATACCGCGAAAGCAACACCCCTTTTTGGGCGCGGTGAATGCTGCGCGGAAAGAACTCGCCGGTGGCATAGTAATACAGGATCTGCGCGATCGAGGTGCACCCGGCCTTGGCATTGCGTAGAAACAGGAATTTCCGGTCCGGCGTCATCACCAGGTCGCGCAGCGGCATGCGCATGTCGCGCGGCTCTGCCCGCAACTGCCGCAGCACCCGGTAACGCGGCGCAAAAGGTGCCAGCAGGCGGGTTTTGAGATCGTCTGAATCGATATCGTTGAGATAAAGCGGCAGATCCATACGGGCCTCTAGCGATAGCTCCGGGGGCGATTATGAGCGATCTGGCGTTTGGTCCAGGCCACGAGCGGATGCATCTTGCGACCGCGCGAGCGTCCGATATCGCGCCAGTCCTCGGCGCGCAGCCCATAGCCCGGCAGGCGCTCGATCAGATCGGCGATATCGTCCTGCTGGATGTCGAACACGATCAGCTGTTCCGGCTTGTCCGCCATGAACGCCCGCACATCGGCATGATGGGCGTCCCATTCCGCGCGCCAGGCATCCGCAAGAGCATCCAGATCGGCCAGCCCCCGCGCCGACATGTGCTTTTGCGCAAAGCTGCCATGGCCGTGCCGCAGCCGCGAGCGAATCCAGGCTTCGCGGTCGCGGGTATTGAGCAGCAGCACCGTGCCGGGATAGTCGCGCAGGATTTCGCGAAAGGCGCTGTTGCCGTCATAGGTTTCGCTGGGGGTGCTGTAGATCAGGTCACAGTAAAAGGTAAAATCCTCAATCCCGTCGAACACCTTGCGTCCGGCGGCGATGTTGTCGCGCATGATGCGGCCGACCCAGCGGCTGATCCGCAGCGGGCGGCGCAGCTTATTGTGCACCATCTTGTGCCCGGCCGCCTCGAACAGATAGCCCAGCCCGCGCGTGCCGCATTTGTTGAACCCGATCGCCACCACGCGCGGCAGTCTTTTCGGCTCAGAGGTCATAAAGCGTCCCGAATTTGGCATCGAGATAGTCTAGCAGCGGTGCCTCGTTGGGGTCAAAGCCGCAGGCGCGCTCGATCACCTCGCGCGGCTGATAAAGCCCGCCATGGCGTTGCAGGTTCTCGCGCAGCCAGGCCATGGCGCCGCTGGTGTCACCACGTGCCAGCTGGTCGTCCAGCCCCGGCACCGCCGCACGCATCGCCAGGTTCAGGCAGCCCGCATAGACATTGCCCAGCGTATAGGTCGGGAAATAGCCGAACAGCCCGACCGACCAGTGCACATCCTGCAACACGCCGTTCGACGGCTTGTCGACCACCACGCCGAAATCATGGTGGAACCGGTCGTTCCAGGCAGTTTCCAGATCGGCCACGGCCAGATCACCCGAGATCAGGGCGCGCTCGAGGTCATAGCGCAGCATGACATGCAGGTTGTAATGCACCTCGTCCGCCTCGGTGCGGATATAGCCCGAATGCACGCGGTTAACGGCGCGGTAGAACGCATCGGCATCCGCCGCGCCCGCATCGCCAAACACATCACGCATGCGGCCAAACAGCCAGCTGGTAAAGGCCTGCCCGCGCGCGATCTGGTTTTCATAGATCCGGCTTTGGCTTTCATGCACACCCATCGACACGCCAGCGCCCAGCGGCGTCAGCGCATATTCCGGCGCGATCTGCTGTTCATAGGTGGCGTGGCCGACCTCGTGAATGGTGGAATAAAGGCAGTTGAACGGGTCTTTCTCATCGACCCGCGTGGTGATGCGCACATCGGTGCCCGAGCCGCTGGAAAACGGATGCACCGATTTATCCAGCCGCCCATGCCGCCAGTCATAGCCGAACCGTTCCGCCACCTCATGCGCCAGCGTCATCTGCGCATCAGAATCGAAATGGCCGGTGACGCGCGGCGCGGTCTTGCCGCTGGCCATGACCCGTTCGCGCAGCATCACAAGGCGCGGGCGCATCCGGTCGAACATGGCGCTGATCTGGGCCGATGTGGTGCCGGGCTCGTAATCCTCAAGCAGCGCATCATATAGATCGCCGCCAGCGGCCAGCGCGGCGGCCTCTTGCCGTTTCAGCGCCACGACCTTTTCCAGCACCGGCAGGAAATGCGCCACGTCATCGGCGGCGCGCGCCTCGGCCCAGATACCCTGGGCACGGCTGGTGGTCTTGGCGATCTCGGTGGCCAGGGCCTCGGGGATCTTGGTCGCCCGCGCATAGGAGCGGCGGATATGGCGCATCTTGGCGCGCCCGACCGCATCAAGCGCCACGTCGTCAATCGCGGCCAGCCAGTCACCCACACGCGGATCGGTGCGGCGCGCATGCAGCACCGATTCCAGCGCGCCGATTTCCTCGGCCCGTTGGGCGGCGGCCCCGCGCGGCATGATGGTTTCCTGATCCCAGCCCAGCCGGCCCGCGACCTGGGCCAGGGCCTCGGTCTGGTGCTGATGGGCCATCAGTTGGTCAAAGGCGCTCATCTCAGCCCCTTACCGATTGGGCAGTGGGATATTGCGCACTGAACCGCGCCCGCAGGATCAGCACCCACAGCAGAATCGCGCCCAGCTGATGCAGGATCGCCAGGTGCAGCGGCGACGAATGCATGACCGTCGCAATGCCCAGCACGGCCTGCAACACCAGCATCCCCAGCACCGCGTCAAAGGCCGCACGGGTGCGGATGTTGCCGCTTTTGCGACCGCGCCGCCAGACGATGATACCGAACACCAGCAGCAGATAACCGGCGATGCGGTGCATGAATTGCACCAGCCCGTCATCCTCGAAGAAATTGCGCCAGACGGGCGTCAGCTCGAACATGTCGGGCGGGAAAAAGCCCCCGGCCATCAGCGGCCAGTCGGTATAGCCACGGCCCGCGTCAATGCCCGCCACCAGCGCCCCCAGCAGGATTTGCAGGAACGCGAAATGCATCAGCCCGGTGCCCATGGAAAACAGCTTGGCCTCGCGCCCGCGCCGCGCCTGCATCAGGTCTTTTTCCGAACGGCTCAGCATCAATACATACCAGCCGATAAACCCAAGGATCACGAAGGCCAGCCCCAGGTGCGTGGCCAGACGGTAAGACGCCACATCCAGCCGCGAGCCGGTCAGGCCAGAGCTGACCATCCACCAGCCGATCGCGCCCTGCGCGCCCCCAAGAATGCCGATGCCCAGCAAACGCCCCGACCATCCGGTCGGGATCTTGCGGGTCGCGGCAAAGAAGACAAACCCCAGCGCCCAGACCAGACCGATCGCGCGGCCCAGCTGGCGATGGCCCCATTCCCACCAATAGATTGTCTTGAATTCGGACAGGGACATGCCCTTGTTCTGCAACTGATATTCCGGAATCTGCTGGTATTTTTCGAACTCGGCGGCCCAGGCGGCCTCGTTCATCGGCGGCAGCGCGCCGGTCACGGGGCGCCATTCGGTGATCGACAGCCCGCTGTCGGTCAGCCGGGTCAGCCCGCCGACCAGGATCATCGCCGCAACCATGACGAACAACACGACCAGCCACACCCGGATCGCGCCGCGCGCGCCCTTGTGGCCCTTGTCGATCAGCCCCGGCTGGGCGGCGGGCTTTTGCGCGGGCGCATTGCCCACCTCTTCGAAAATGCTGCGTTTACCGCTCATGCGATCCCCCAGAACTCTTTCCCCGGACAGTAGGCGCGCGGCCCCTGCCCTGCAAGTCAGTCGCCGCGCTCTTTCCAGCGCACCATTTGCCGCATCACCCCGTGCAGGATCTGCACATCGGCGCGGGTCAGCGGCATCCGGCTCCACATGTTGCGCAGGTTCTGTTTCATGCCCTCGGCCTTGGTCTCGGGGAAAAAGAAGCCGGCCTCGACAAGGCGATCCTCATAGTGGTCGCCCAGCTTTTCCACCTCGACATGGCCGGCCCATTCGGTTTTCGCCATCTCGACGACCTCGGGCACGATCTGGGCCGTCTGGCGGCGCCATTCATAGGCGGTCAGCAACACACATTGCCCAAGGTTCAGCGAGGCGAATTCCGGGTTCACCGGCACCGAGATAATCGCGTTCGCCCGCACGATATCGTCATTTTCCAGCCCCGCGCGTTCGGGGCCGAACAACACGCCCACGCGCTTTCCCTCGGCCGACAGGGCGCGGGCATGATCCATCGCGCGTTCGGGCGTCATCACCGGCTTGGTCAGGCCGCGCGCGCGTGCCGTGGTGGCGAACACATAGTCGCAATCGGCAATCGCCTGCGCCGTGGTGTCATAAAGCCCCGCATCATCCAACAGCCGCCCCGCGCCCGAGGCCAGCGCCACGGCGCGCTCATTCGGCCAGCCGTCGCGCGGCGCCACAAGGCGCATCCGGTCCAGCCCGAAATTCCACATCGCCCGCGCCGCCGCGCCGATGTTTTCGCCCATCTGCGGGTTCACCAGAATAAAGGCCGGCTGGATCGGATCGGTGCTCATCTTGCTCTTTCCCCTTTGATCGCGGGGGTGATACGCTGGCCGCATCCACATGGCAAGGAGGCGGACCCATGGCCTATGACGAAGGGCTGGCGCAGCTGATGCGCGACGATCTGGCCCATCTGGACGGTGTGTCCGAGAAAAAGATGTTCGGCGGCCTGTGTTTCCTGCTGAACGGCAACATGCTGTGCGGCGTGCACAAGGGCGGCGGCATGTTTCGCGTCGGCAAGGATAACGAGGCCGCCGCGTTGCAGATCGACGGCGCCGGGCCGATGGAATTCACCGAGCGCAAGATGGGCGGCATGATCGATGTCACTGATGACGGGCTGGCCGATGACACCCGCCGGGCGCAATGGATGGCGCTGGCGCGCGATTTTGTCGGCGACATGCCGGCAAAGTAGCCAAGCGCGAAAATCCCCGCTATAGGGGCGGAAACCTGCACCAAGGAGCCCGCGAATGGCCGAGATCGAGCGCCCGCAAATCTATCTGATCACCCCGCCCGAATTCGAGCTGTCCAGCTTTCCCTCGGCTCTCGCGGATGTTCTGGATGCGCATGAGGTCGCCTGTGTGCGCCTGGCCCTGGCCACCCGTGACGAAGACCGCGTGGCTCGCGCCGCCGACGCGCTGCGCGAGGTCACCCATGCCCGCGACATCGCGCTGACCATCGAAAACCATGTGCAACTGGTCGAACGGCTGGGCCTGGATGGCGTGCACCTGACCGACGGCGCGCGATCTGTCCGCAAGATCCGCAAGGATCTGGGCGCGGATGCCATCGTGGGCGCCCATTGCGGCGCCTCGCGCCATGACGGCATGAACGCGGGCGAGGCCGGTGCCGATTACATCAGCTTTGGCCCCGTCGGCGCCAGCGCGCTGGGCGACGGCACGATGGCCGCGTTCGAGCTGTTCGAATGGTGGTCGCAGATGATCGAAGTGCCGGTCGTGGCCGAGGGTGCGCTGGATGCCGACATCATCGCCCGCATTACCCCCGTGACCGATTTCTTTGGCATCGGCGAAGAGATCTGGAAAACCGACGATCCGGCCGCCGCCCTGGGCCGCCTGATCGCCGCGATGTCCTGACCCCTAGCGCCCCTTGAACAGGCCGCCCAGGATGCCGCGCACGATGCGGCGTCCGGTGGTGCCTTTCAGCTCTTTGATGACAACTTTGCCGATGGCAGAGCCGATACTGTCATCCTTACGTGATCTGCTGGACGACCGGCTGACCCGCGTGCCCTCGTAACGCCGCGCGGTGCGGTATTCGCGTTCGCGCGCCTCGGCCTCTTCCTCGGCCCGTTCGGCGGCTTCGGCCTCGGCGGCGGCTTTCTCGGCCCGCCGGGTCAGCACCTCATGCGCCGAGTCCCGGTCGACCACCGTGTCATACTTGCCCGCCACCGGCGACATGCCGATCAGCGCCGCGCGCGTCGCCACATCCAGCGGCCCCAGCTGCGAGCTGGGCGGGCGGATCAGCGTGCGCTCGACCACGCCGGGAATGCCCTTGCGCACCAGCATCGAGGTCACGGCCTCGCCCACGCCGACCTCGCGGATGGCGTCCTCGGTGCTGAAGCGCGGATTGTCGCGATAGGTCTGCGCCGCCAGTTTCAGATCCTTGCGATCCTTGGCGGTAAAGGCGCGCAGCGCATGCTGCACCCGGTTGCCCAGCTGGCCCAGAATATCCTCGGGCACATCGGCCGGGTTCTGGGTGCAGAAATAGACGCCAACCCCCTTTGACCGGATCAGACGCGCCACCTGTTCCACCTTGTCGACCAGCGCCTTGGGCGCGTCGTCGAACAGCAGGTGCGCCTCGTCGAAAAAGAACACCAGCTTGGGTTTGTCGGGGTCGCCCACCTCGGGCAGGGTTTCGAACAGCTCGGACAGCATCCACAGCAGGAAAGTCGCATAAAGCCGCGGGCTGCTCATCAGCGTGTCGGCGGCCAGGATGTTGATCCGCCCGCGCCCGTCGGCATCAATCAGCATCATGTCATCGAGATCCAGCGCCGGCTCTCCAAACAGGCCCGCCCCGCCCTGGTTTTCCAGCACCAGCAGACGCCGCTGAATCGCCCCGATCGAGGCGGTCGAGACATTGCCGTAGCGCAAGCTGAGATCGGCGCGGTTCTCGCCCAGCCAGACCAGCATGGATTGCAGGTCTTTGAGGTCCAACAGCGGCAGGCCCTCTTCGTCGGCCACGCGGAAGGCGATGTTCAGAATACCCTCTTGCGCCTCGGTCAGTTCCAGCAGGCGCGAGATCAGCAGCGGCCCCATCTCGGCCACGGTGGTGCGGATGGGATGGCCCTGCTTGCCGAAGAGATCCCAGAACGTGACCGGAAAGGCCCTGTAGGCCAGATCCAGCCCGATGGTCTCGGCCCGCTTGGTGAAGGCCTCGTGCAGCTTGAACCCCTCGGACCCCGCCGCGCCAAGGCCCGACAGATCGCCCTTGATGTCAGAGACAAAGACCGGAACGCCGGCGGCCGAAAAGCCCTCGGCCAGGATTTGCAGGGTCACGGTCTTGCCCGTGCCCGTCGCCCCGGCGATCAGGCCGTGACGGTTGGCATAGCCCAAAAGCAGGCTCTGGGGCTCTGCATAGCCCTCGCCGCCGCCACCGATAAAAATACTCTCGCTCACGCACTGATCTCCTCTTTCGGGCGCATCGTCCGCCCCCAAAATACATTCTTAACCTTGTTGTGCCAGTCTTGATGCATTCCGTCCGTTTCTGACGGAAATTCCTCCCTGTCAGACTGGCCGCGCATATGACTGCGCGGCCTTTTTTCGTGCTCGGCGGAAAGCCGCACAATGACGATATTTTCCCGGTTGACGACCCTACGCAAAGCTCATAGCGTGCGGCCATGACAAGTCGGCCAGTCCGACAGGGAGATAAAAAAATATAAGGAAAAAGGGTCGGTTACCGGCCCTTTTTTCATTTCAGGCTTAGCATAATTCCGCCCATTTCCCGCCGCCTTCACCGGGTTTCGACCTGACATCGTGCGGCGTCCGTGATAGAGGGCATAGCCAAGTCACAAACGATAAAGGACCGACATGCGTGATACTCTCAAGGCCCTGACAGCCGCCGCCGTGCTTTGCATGGGGATGACCCCTGCCCTGGCCCAGGATACGGCCGCACAGGACGCGCCCGTCGTGGTCAACGACCCCACCATTTCCAGCGGCACCCCCGAGGGCGAAAACCCGGTCGGCAGCCGCTATATCGCCCAGACCCATGGCGACTGGGAACTGGTCTGTACGCGGATGCCCGAGGGTCAGAAAGACCGCTGCGGCATGTTCCAGATGCTGGTTGACGAAGGCGCCAACCCGACGGCCGAATTCAACATCGGCCTGCTGGGCACCGAACAGGGCGTCGCCGTCATCGGCGAGATCGTCACCCCGCTGGAGACCCTGCTGACCAAGGGCATGCGCCTGTCGGTGGATGACGGTCAGGCCAAGCTCTACCCGTTCCAGACCTGCGCCAAGGTGGGCTGCCTGTCGCGTATGAGCTTTACCGGCGAAGAGATCGAGGCCTTCAAGCGCGGCGCCAACGCGCAGGTCGTGATCGTGCCCTTCAAGGCCCCCGACCGCGAGGTCCGGCTAAGCGTGTCGCTCAGCGGCTTTACCGCCGCCCTGGATGCGATGGTCGAAAGCGCCAAGGCCGAATAAGGCCCGCACTACCCGACAAAGAAAAACGCCGCCCCGAAAGGCGGCGTTTTGTATTTCTAGAGGTCAGAGATCAGATCCGCCGCAGTGCCAGCACCGCGTTCAGCCCGCCAAAGGCAAAGGCGTTCGACAGCACCACATCGACCTTGGCCTCGCGCGCCTCGTTCGGCACCACGTCCAGCGAACATTCCGGATCGTATTCCTCGTAGCCGATCGTCGGCGCGATGACGCCATTGCGCAGCGCCATCAGACAGGCCAGCAGCTCGACCGCGCCGGTGCCGCCGATCAGGTGGCCATGCATCGACTTGGTCGAGGAAATCATCAGCTTGTCGGCATGCGCCCCGAACACATCGGCCACCGCCGCGCATTCGGTCTTGTCATTGGCGGCCGTGCCGGTGCCATGGGCGTTGATATAGCCCACCTGCTCGGGCGACAGGCCCGCGTCGCGCAGGGCACCCGAAATGGCCCGCGCCGCGCCGTGCTTGCTGGGCATGACGATATCGGCGGCGTCCGAGGTCATGGCAAAGCCCACCACCTCGGCCAGGATATCGGCGCCGCGCGCCTTGGCGTGTTCATATTCCTCGAAGACAAAGACCGCCGCGCCCTCGCCCTGGACCATGCCGTTGCGATTGGCGCTGAACGGCCGGCAGGCGTCTTTCGACATGACGCGCAGCCCTTCCCAAGCCTTGACCCCGCCAAAGCACAGCATCGATTCCGACCCGCCCGTCACCATCACCGGCGCCATGCCCGAGCGGATGAACTGGAACGCCTGTCCCATCGCGTGGTTCGACGACGCACAGGCGGTGGCCACGGTGAAACTGGGGCCTTTCAGGTTATAGACCATCGACACATGGCTGCAGGCCGCGTTGTTCATCAGCTTGGGCACGACAAACGGGTGAACCCGGTTCTTGCCCTCTTCGTAAACGACGCGGTAGTTTTCATCCTGCGTGGTCAGCCCGCCGCCCGAGGTGCCCAGCACCACGCCCGACCGCGCCGCCAGATCGCCCGAAAACTTAAGCCCCGACTGACCGATTGCCTGTTTCGCGGCAAGCAGCGTGAACTGCGTGAACCGGTCATAAAGGGCAATCTGCTGACGGTTAAAGTGATCCTCGGCGTCATAGTCGCGCACCTGACCGCCAATGCGGATCGACAGGCGCTCGACATCGCGGATGTTCAGCTCGCCGATGCCGCAGCGGCCATTCGCCATCGCGTCCCAGGTCTGGGGAACGTCGTGGCCTAGAGCGTTGATCGTTCCCGCCCCGGTGATGACGACGCGCTTCATGCGGGTTGTTCGGCCACCAGGCCCTCGACCGCCCTGATGATCGCGGCCACTGACGAAATGTCGAAATCGCTCTCGGTCGGCTCGTTCGCGTTGAACGGCACCTGGATGTCGAACGCCTCTTCGATGGCGAAGATGCATTCCACCAGGCCCAGGCTGTCGATGCCCAGGTCATCCAGCGTGCTTTCCGGGGTCACATCCGACACGTCCAGAACGGCCTGCTCGGCGATGATGCGAATAACGGTATCTTTCACGGTCTCAGACATAGTAGGTCCTATCTTCTGCCCTTGCGGTGCTTTAGTCTGTCTGACGCAGGTTTGAAACAGCTTTTTGAAGCTCGGCAACCTGCGCGAACAATCGTGGCAGACGGCGGATGGCCTTATAGCTGTCCACATGCGCGTCCATTTTGACGGCCGGATAGCCCATCATCGCGCGGCCCGAGGCCACATTCGACAGGATCTTGGTTGCGCCACCGGCCACCACATCGCTGCCAACGGTGATATTGTCTGCAACCCCGACCTGTCCACCGAAAACGACACGATCCCCTATGGTTGTAGAGCCGGCGATCCCCACGCCCGCCGCGAACAGGCAGTGATTGCCCACCACGACGTTATGGGCCAGGTGCACCTGGTTGTCGATCTTGCAGCCATTGCCGATGCGGGTGTTGCGGATGGTGCCCTTGTCGATCGTGGTGCAGGCGCCGATCTCGACATCGTCGCCCACCTGGACCGAGCCCAGAGAATGAATGCGCACCCAGGACTGTTCCTTGACCTGCACATCGGCCCCCATGGATTCGCGCACCGATTCCACGGTCGATTTCTCGGGCGTGACGAAAGACAGGCCGTCGGCGCCGATCACCGCGTTGGGCTGGGTGATGATCCGGTGGCCGATCACCACGCGCGACCCGATCCGCGTGCCCGCCATCAACAGGGCGTCAGCGCCGATCTGCGCATCCTCGGCGACCGAGCAATGCGACGCGATCCGCGCCCGCGCACCGATCTGCACTCGCGCACCGATCACCACGAACGGGCCGATGGCCGCGCCCTCGCCAATGCGCGCCGACGGGTCGATCACCGCGCTGGGGTGAATGCCCGGCGCGATCTCGGGGCCTGGATCCATCATGCGGGTCAGCCCCGACAGCGCGTAACGCGGGCGCGGCACGAACAGCGCCGCCTGCAGCCCCATCGCCTGCCAGTCGGCCCCGTCCCACAGAATGGCGGCGCGCGCCTGGCCCTGCGACAGGCCCTCGGCATATTTCGGAGACATGGCCAGCGCCAGATCCGACGCGGCTGCGGCCGCGGGCTCGGACACGCCCTCGATCACCAGGCTGGTATCGCCCTCTGCCCGCGCCGACAGCGCCTCGGCAATCTGCTGGATGGTATAGCCCATTCGGCCCCCTGTTCGGCATGTCGCGGGGCGAAGGCCGCCCCGCACTGATCTGCCGAAAAGGTTTAGCCGCGAACCGCGCGCAGCACCACCCCGGCCTTGGCCAGCTCGTCGAAAATCCGCGCATCACGGCCATAGATGTCGCGACGGAACTCGACCCGGCCCTTGGGACCGGTCAGCGCGGTGCGATAGATGATATGCACCGGCAGCGGCTCTTGCAGGTTGACCTGGGTTTCCCGGCCCGTGCGCAGAACCGAATGGAAATACCCCTCGGGGTCATTGGTCTGCCGCGCCAGCAGCGCATAGGCGAAATCGAACGGATCGTTCAGCCGGATGCAGCCATGCGAAAACGCCCGGGTTTCGCGCCCGAACAGCGACTTGGCCGGCGTGTCGTGCAGATAGATATTGTGGGGGTTGGGGAACATGAACTTGACCAGACCCAGCGCGTTCGAATTGCTGGGCGGCTGCTTCATGTCGAACGGGAAATTGGCCGTGGTATATTCGCTGAAATCCATCCCTTCGCGGCTGACGACCTGACCGCGCTGATCGATCAGCTTCAGATGGCGGACCGCACTCGGATCTTCCTTGAGCATCGGCAGATAC
Source organism: Actibacterium sp. XHP0104 (assembly GCF_025751515.1). Taxonomy (GTDB): domain Bacteria; phylum Pseudomonadota; class Alphaproteobacteria; order Rhodobacterales; family Rhodobacteraceae; genus Actibacterium_D. The sequence goes on along the minus strand of NZ_JAOWLE010000001.1, from coordinate 596,951 downwards.
TCTTTGGTCGCGATCGAGCGCGGCACGTTCCAGGTGGGATTGATGATCATATGTTCCATCACGTCCGAGAACTCGGGCGTGCGGCGGTCCTTGTCGTTGGCCCCGACGACCGAGCGGGTCTGGAACTCGACCTTGCCACCCGCGATGATCCGGGCGTGGAAATCGGTGATATTGACCAGCACGTGACGCTTGCCGCGCTCGGCGGGCATCCAGCGCTCGCGCTCCATGGCGACGATGACCTGCTCCAGCCGCTTTTCGACCGGCGCGTTCAGCTCTGCCAGCGTGCCCGCCCCGGCCACGCCATCGGTAAAGAGCCCATGATCGGCCTGAAAGGCCTGCACGGCCTTCTGGATATCGGCATCATAGGTCTGGGTTGCGCTGCGGCGCAGATATCCCATTGCGATCAGACGGTTGCGCAGCGCGACAACCTGCGCGCCGCTTTCGCCCGGCTCGATCTTCTTGCCGGGAACGCTGTCGCCCCAGCCGCCCTTGCCCAAGACCCGTTCAAGCCGCAGTTTCTCGGCCAGCAGAGCGTTATATTCGGGGCTTTTGGGCTGCAGCGCACGCAGATAGGCGCGCGGGGAGCTTTGCGCAAAGGCATCAAGCTGGGCCTGGCGGTCACGGCGCTGCGGCTGGCGCTTGATGTCCGGGATCACCTGGCCCGGGGTCAGGATACCGGTCTGCAGATCTTCGGCGAAATCAAGGAACATGCGGCTGGCGGCCACCTCGGCGCGGCCACGGCTGCGGTCATCCTTGGCCGAGCGGAACAGCGCATCCAGCGCATCAACGTCATAGCGGCTGACCGGCAGACCATGATCGCCCGCAGTTTCCAGCGCCTGCAACAGCGCCTTGCGGCGCGCCGCATCATCGCGTCCAGTCCAGATCGGGTCGTAATCGCGCGCCTTGTAGAACTCGGCCACGGCCCGGTCACGGGTCGCGCCCTCGGCAATCGCCTGTTTGAAGGCCAGGCTTTCGGTGGCTTCGGCCTCACCTGTGGCGCCGAAAAGCCCCATGCCAAAGGCCAATGCAGCGGCCAGCCACATCCCTTTGGGCCGCATCGCATCACTCGTCATATTCATATTCCCGTACAGCCGCACACGCTTACTCCTGCTGTCATTTTCCAGCCCCTCTGGTGCAGTGTCCACTCACTTTCTGGGCATCCGGCCCATTGCGGAACCGGGGTGATGCGTCAATGCCGCACCCTGTGGTCACGTCGCGTCGTGCAGAATTTGAGCAATTTTCTGCCGATTTCCCCTATACGCCCGCCCGAACGTCCCTACGGGGCTTGGCCGACGAATCGAAATGTGGCATAGACCTCGTCAATTGAGATTACCAGTTTGAGAATGCCGCATTAAGGCGGCGCAATGGACACGGGGCAGAGCAGTATGTCTAAGAACACCGGTTTTACTCGGCGTGGTTTGCTTGGCGCATTCGCCGCAACCGCCGTCGTCGCGGCACCGACCTACGCCAATGCGTTCGGCCTGCTGCGGGGGGCCGGTGACATCCGACGCATCAGCATGTATTCGGGCCGCACCGGCGAGACGCTTGATGTCGTCTATTGGGTCGAAGGCGAATACATCAAGGAAGCCGCCAAGGAAATCAATTACTTCATGCGGGATTGGCGTCAGAACGAAGCCACCAACATGGACCTGCGCACCATCGACATCGCTGCCGCCGCGCATCGCCTGATGGACACGGACGAGCCCTATATGCTGCTGTCGGGCTATCGCACCCCTCAGACCAATGCCATGCTGCGCTCGAACTCGCGCCGGGTGGCGAAAAACTCGCTGCACATGAAGGGCCAGGCAACCGATCTGCGGATGAAATCGCGCTCGGTCAGCCAGATGTTCCGTGCGGCCGAGGCCTGTCATGCCGGCGGCGTCGGCAAATACTCGCGGTCGAACTTTGTGCATATGGATTGCGGCATCGTGCGCAGCTGGGGCAGCTGAGCCTGCCACCATCCGCGTGACGCGCCGGCCCTGGGCCGGCGTTTTCGTTTTTGGCGCATGGACTTTCTGGCCTCCGGCGGGGATATTTCCGCGAAGAAGAAGCAGGGGGCCTTATGAAAATCGCGACCTTCAACATCAACGGGATCAAGGCGCGGGTGAATGCCCTGTTGGATTGGCTGGACGAGGCCAAGCCCGATGTCGCGCTGTTGCAAGAGATCAAGTCGGTCGACGAGAACTTCCCGCACGAGCTGTTCGAGGAGCGCGGCTATAATGTCGAGACCCACGGGCAGAAATCGTTCAACGGTGTCGCGATCCTGTCGAAACTGCCGCTTGAGGATGTCGTACGCGGCTTGCCCGGTGATGACAGCGACGAGCAGGCGCGCTGGATCGAAGCAACCGTAGTGGGCAAGCAGGCGATCCGGCTGTGCGGCCTCTATCTGCCCAATGGCAACCCGGTCGAGCTGTCGGCCGATGGCAGCCCGGCCCCTGGCGGGAAATATGCCTATAAGCTGGATTGGATGGAGCGCCTGCAGGCGCGTGCGGCCCAGTTGATGGCGGCCGAGGAACCGGCGCTGATGGCGGGCGATTACAACATCATTCCCCAGGACGAAGACGCCGCCCGCCCCGAGGCCTGGCGCGAGGATGCGCTGGCCCGCCCCGAAAGCCGCGCCGCCTTTCGCCGGATCGCGAACCTGGGCTTTACCGAGGCCTTTCGCGCCCGCAACGGCGCACCGGGGCAATATTCGTTCTGGGATTATCAGGCGGGCGCCTGGAACCGGAATGACGGCATTCGGATCGACCATGTATTGCTGACACCGCAGGCCGCCGATCTGTTGATCGACTGCCAGATCGACAAGCATGTGCGCGGGCGGGAAAAGCCGTCCGACCACGTACCGGTCTGGGTCGAGCTGGATCTTTAGGCCGGGGGCGTAAAGGCGCGGCGTGCGGCGGCGACCTGATCGCGGGTGACGCATCCGGGTGCGTGGTCGTTGATCAGCCCCATGGCCTGCATGAAGGCAAAGACAGTCGTCGGCCCCACGAATTTCCAGCCGCGCTTCTTCAGGTCTTTCGACAGCCGTTTTGAGGTATCCGAAACCGAGGCCGACAGCGGCGCGCCGTGTTCATCGGGCGCGGGTTCGAACGACCAGAAATAGGCGGCCAGCGATCCCTTTTCCTCGACCAACTCGATGGCGCGCCGGGCGTTGTTGATCGTGGCCTCGATCTTGCCGCGATGGCGCACGATGCCCGCATCCTGCAACAGGCGCTCGACATCCTGCGCGTCGAACTGCGCCACCTTGTGGAAATCAAAGCCCGCAAAGGCGGCGCGGAAATTCTCGCGCTTGGTCAGGATGGTGCGCCAGCTGAGGCCGGACTGAAAACCCTCGAGGCAGATCTTTTCAAACAGCCGCCGGTCGTCGCCCACCGGAAAGCCCCATTCGGTATCGTGATAGGCGACGTAATCTTCGGCGCCGTCGCACCAGAAACACCGCGGCTGGCCGTCGGCCCCATGGAACAGTCTTGTCATGCGCACTCCTGCTTTTGGGCAGGATACGCGGCGGGGTGCGCGGGTAAAGCCCCGGCACTGGACATTCCTGACAGCCCCCGTCAGGGTCACCCCAATGCAAGACGGACCCGACACCATGACCGACGACCTGATCCACAACCCCCATGGCGGCATGCCGCGCCTTTTGGAAATCATGCGCCGGCTGCGTGACCCAGAAACCGGCTGCCCGTGGGATATCGAGCAGACCTTTGCCACCATCGCGCCCTACACGATCGAAGAGGCCTATGAGGTCGCCGACGCGATCGACCGGCAGGATTGGGATGACCTGAAGGGTGAGCTGGGCGATCTGCTGTTCCAGTCGGTCTTTCACGCGCAGATGGCGGCCGAGGCGGGGCTGTTCACCTTTGATCAGGTGGCCGACACCATGTCGGACAAGATGGTCGCCCGCCACCCGCATGTCTTTGGCGATGAAAGCCGTGACAAATCGGCCGAGCAGCAGACCGTCGATTGGGAAACCATCAAGGCAGCTGAACGCGCGGGCAAGGAACTGCGCGGCACGCTGGACGGGGTGGCCGTTGGCCTGCCCGCCCTGCTGCGCGCGGTCAAACTGCAAAAACGCGCGGCACGGGTCGGGTTTGACTGGCCCGATGCGGGTCATGTGATCGACAAGATCGTCGAAGAGGCGCAAGAGCTGCGCGAGGCCACAGACCCCGAGCATCAGAAAGAGGAGTTCGGCGACCTGTTGTTCGTGATCGCAAACCTTGCGCGCCACCTTGATATTGACCCCGAGGACGCCCTGCGCGCCGCCAACGCCAAGTTCACCCGCCGGTTCGAAGGCATCGAGGCCCGGCTGGCCGAAATGGGCAAGCGCCCCGAAGACAGCGACCTGGCCGAGATGGATGCGCTGTGGGATGCGGTGAAGGCGGCCGAGCGCGCGGCGGAATAAAGCCGACAAATTAATTCAGGTATTGACCCGACCAAAAGAGTCGGGTTTAAGGCGCCCATGATTTCAACGTGGAGCGAACCCATGACCCGTACCCTGCGCACCGCCGCGCTCAGCTTTGCCGTGATGGCCACGGCCCTGCCCGCGCTGGCCGATGTGAACATCTATTCCTACCGCCAGCCCGAGCTGATCCAGCCGATCCTCGACGCCTTTACGGCCGAGACCGGCATCAAGACCAACGTGTCCTTCATCGACAAGGGCCTGGTCGAGCGCCTGCAGGCCGAAGGCGACCGCTCGCCCGCCGACCTGATCCTGACGGTCGATATCTCGCGCCTGGCCGAGGCCGTCGCCGGTGGCGTCACCCAGCCGGTTGAAAGCGAAGTTCTGACCGCCAACATCCCCGCCGAGTTCCGCGACCCCGACAACCAGTGGTTCGGCGTCACCACCCGCGCCCGCATCGTCTATGCCAGCAAGGATCGTGTCGATCCGGCCGATGTCACCTCTTACGAAGATCTGGCCGACCCGAAATGGCAGGGCCGCATCTGTACCCGCTCGGGCGCGCATGGCTATACGCTGGCGCTGGTCGCGGCGATGATCAAGCACCACGGCGAAGACTACACCAAGACCTGGCTCGAAGGCGTCAAGGCCAACCTCGCCCGCAAGCCGCAGGGCAATGACCGCGCGCAGGTCAAGGCGATCTGGGCCGGCGAATGCGACATCAGCCTGGGTAACACCTATTACATGGGCCAGATGGTCGCCGACCCCGAACAAAAGGCATGGGCCGATGCGGTCAACGTGCTGTTCCCCGTGTTCGAGGGCGCCGGCACCCATATGAACGTGTCCGGCGTGGCCCTGACCAAGGCCGCCCCCAACCGCGACGAGGCCGTCAAGCTGATGGAATTCCTGACCTCGCAAGAGGCGCAGGAAATCTATGCCGAGATCAACCACGAATACCCGGTCGTTCCGGGCACCGAGGCCTCGGAGCTGGTGCAAAGCTGGGGGGAATGCGCGCCCGACACAGTCAACCTGATGGAACTGGCCCCGCTGCGCGCCGATGCGCTGCGGCTGGTGGAAACCGTCGATTTCGACGGCTGATCTGCGCTCAATCTGATATGGGGCGCCGGGCCATGCCTGGCGCCTTTTTCATGGCCACTGGCAAAGCTGCATCCCGGATACTAGATTTACACCGAAAGGATGCTCCATGCCCCTGTCCCTGCCCTTTGACAATTCCTATGCCCGCCTGCCCGGCCGGTTTCACGCCCGGCTGGACCCGACACCGGTCGCCAGCCCCGGCCTGATCGCGGTGAATGACACACTGGCGCAAGAGCTGGGGCTTGCCCCCCAGACGCTGCGCAGCGCCTCGGGGGTGCAGATGCTGGCCGGAAACGCCGTGCCCGAGGGCGCCGCGCCGCTGGCCCAGGCCTATGCCGGGCACCAGTTCGGCGGCTGGGTGCCGCAGCTGGGCGACGGGCGCGCGATCTTGCTGGGCGAGGTCATCGACACCAACGGCACCCGCCGCGATATCCAGCTGAAAGGCGCGGGCCCCACCCCGTTTTCACGCCGGGGCGACGGGCGCGCGGCGATCGGCCCGGTTCTGCGCGAATATATTGTCTCCGAGGCCATGCACGCGCTTGGCATCCCGACGAGCCGCGCGCTGGCCGCCGTCACCACCGGCGAGGCCGTGCTGCGCGAACGCCCCCTGCCCGGCGCCGTTTTGACCCGCGTCGCCGCCAGCCATATCCGCGTCGGCACGTTTCAGTACTTCGCCGCCCGCGGCGATACCGAAGCCCTGCGCCTGCTGACCGACCACGCCATTGCCCGCCACTATCCGCAGGCCGAAACCGCGCTGGACCTGCTGAACGGCGTGATCGCGGCTCAGGCCCGGCTGATCGCGCGCTGGATGGGTGTGGGCTTTATCCATGGGGTGATGAACACCGACAACATGACCATATCGGGCGAAACCATCGACTATGGCCCCTGCGCCTTCATGGATACCTATCACCCCGACAAGGTGTTCAGCTCGATCGACCAGCACGGCCGCTATGCCTTTTCCCGCCAGCCCGATATCGCGGTCTGGAACCTGGCGCAGCTGGCATCGTCGCTGCTGCCGCTGATCAATGACAATGACGAGGCCGCGGTCGAGACCGCCACCGCCGCGCTGCGGGGTTTTGGTGACCTGTTCCGCGCGGAATGGCTGTCGGTGTTCCGCGCCAAGCTGGGCCTGACCACGGCCGAACCCGAGGACGCCGACCTGATCAGCGGGTTGCTTGACCGCATGGCCTTTGCCCGCGCCGATTTCACCAACACGTTTCGCGGGCTTGCAGATGACAGCGCCCGCGATCAGTTCACCCAGGCCGAGGCCTTTGACCAATGGGCCACGGCCTGGCAGGCGCGGCTGGCGCGTGACCTGCCCGACCATCAGGCCCGCCTGCGCGCCGCCAGCCCGGCCTATATCCCGCGCAACCATCGCATCGAACAGGCGATTCAGGCGGCGCTGACCGGCGACCTGACGCCGTTTCACGCGCTGAACGCCGTTTTGGCCCGGCCTTTCGACGATCAGCCCAAGCAAGCCGCCTATGCCCTCCCGCCACGGCCCGAGGAAACCGTGACCCGCACCTTTTGCGGCACCTGAATCCTGCGTAAACTGCGGGGATGGTTGCGCAAACGACTGGCGCCGGGGCGGTATTTTGACTAAACCCCTGTGCGACAACCCGGGGCGCCGCTTATGACCGACACCATCCTGACCCGTTGCGAGGCCAAGGGCCTGCGCATGACCGGCCAGCGCCGGGTAATCGCGCAGGTGCTGCAAGACAGCGACGACCACCCCGATGCCGAAACCCTCTATGCCCGCGCCAGCGCGATCGATCCCAAGATCTCGATCGCCACGGTCTATCGCACGGTCAAGCTGTTCGAAGAGGCCGGTATTCTGGACAAGCTGGAATTCGGGGACGGTCGCGCCCGATATGAGGATGCCGAGCGCGAACACCACGACCACCTGTTCGACATGAACAGCGGCGAGGTGATCGAATTCGTCGACCCCGAGATCGAGGTATTGCAGGAAAAGATCGCCCAACGGCTGGGCTATCGCCTGCTTGGGCACAAGCTGGAACTCTACGGCGTTCCGATCAAGAAGAACTAAGCCGAAAAACCGCGAAAATCCCATATTTTGTTGCTCTTTTGGGATTCACACGACCATTCGAATATGCCATTGTGACCCTATCGCCCGACAAGAGGCGACCCAGAGGCAGACAGATGAGCAACACCCGCAAACGTCCCATGCTTGGCGGCGCGATCTACGCAACAGTCATGTTCGCGCTTGGCAGCTATTTCACCTTTGCCGCCGTTCAGGGCGACTATGGGCTGTTTCGGCGCATCCAGGCCGAGGCCGAGGCCGACACGCTGCGGGCAGAAAAAGCTTCCCTTGAACAGGAAATTGCGCTCTTGTCGAACAAGACACGACGCCTATCTGATGATTATCTTGATCTCGATCTGCTGGATGAGCGGGCCCGCGATGTGCTGGGCCTGATGCGTCCTGATGAGCTGGTCGTTCGTTGAAGAACATTCCGCAACGCAGCGAAATCAAACGATAATTTTGGATTTTCAGGCTCGAATTTTTCCGCCCCGTCTGATATTTAATAGTTTAACGTTAAACTATATTTCTTAGTCCGGGGAGGCGCTTCGCATGGCCGCGCGAAAAACCACCAAGAAATCAAATACATCCAAGGAAGAACTGCTGTCCTACTACCGCGACATGCTGTTGATCCGGCGATTCGAGGAAAAGGCGGGGCAGCTCTATGGTATGGGGCTGATCGGCGGGTTCTGCCATCTCTACATCGGGCAAGAGGCCGTTGTGGTCGGCCTGGAAGCCGCGACCGAGGAAGGCGACAAGCGCATCACCTCGTATCGCGACCACGGCCATATGCTGGCCTGCGGCATGGACCCGAACGGGGTCATGGCCGAGCTGACCGGGCGCGAAGGCGGCTATTCGCGCGGCAAGGGCGGCTCGATGCACATGTTCAGCAAGGAAAAGCATTTCTACGGCGGCCATGGCATCGTCGGGGCGCAGGTGCCGCTGGGCGCGGGGCTGGCATTCGCCGACAAATACCTGGAAAACGGCCGCGTGACCTTCACCTATTTCGGTGACGGCGCTGCCAACCAGGGCCAGGTCTACGAGACTTTCAACATGGCGGCCCTTTGGAAACTGCCGGTGATCTTCGTGATCGAGAACAACCAGTATGCTATGGGCACCGCGCAGAACCGCTCGACCTCGACGCCAGAGCTTTATACCCGCGGTCAGGCCTTTGGCATCCCGGGCGAGCCGGTTGACGGCATGAACGTGCTGGCGGTGAAAGAGGCCGGCGAAAAGGCCGTGGCCCACTGCCGCGCCGGCAACGGGCCCTATATCCTCGAGGTGAAAACCTATCGCTATCGCGGCCACTCGATGTCCGACCCGGCGAAATACCGCACCCGCGAAGAGGTGCAGAAAATGCGCGAGGAACGCGACCCGATCGAAAACGTCCGCGCGCTGCTGCTGCAAGGCGAGCACGTCACCGAGGACGAGCTGAAGCAGATCGACAAGGATATCAAGGCGGTGGTCAATGAATCCGCCGAATTCGCCCGCATCAGCCCCGAGCCCGCGCTCGACGAGCTGTGGACCGACATCTACGCCGAGACCTGAGGGAGAGAGATCATGGCAACCGAACTGCTGATGCCCGCGCTGTCTCCGACGATGGAGGAAGGCACCCTGGCCAAATGGCTGGTGAAAGAGGGCGATACCATCTCTTCGGGCGATATCATCGCCGAGATCGAAACCGACAAGGCCACGATGGAATTCGAGGCCGTCGACGAGGGCGTCATGGGCAAGATCCTGGTGGCCGAGGGCACCCAGAACGTCAAGGTGAACACCCCGATCGCGATTCTGATCGAGGAAGGCGAAGATGCCGATGCCGTCGCAACGGCGGCCCCTGTGACCGAGGCCCCGGCATCCGACACCCCTGCCCCCGCGCCTGCCGCGGCCGCCGCCCCGGTGGCCCCCGTCGTGGTGGCAGAACCCGAAATTCCCGAAGGCACCGAGATGCGCAGCACCACCGTGCGCGAGGCCCTGCGCGATGCCATGGCCGAGGAAATGCGCCGCGACGACACCGTGTTCCTGATGGGCGAAGAGGTTGCCGAATACCAGGGCGCCTACAAGATCAGCCAGGGCCTGCTGGAAGAATTCAGTGGCAAGCGCGTGATTGACACGCCGATCACCGAACACGGCTTTGCCGGCATCGCCACGGGCGCGGCCTTTGGCGGCCTGCGCCCGATCGTCGAATTCATGACCTTCAACTTTGCCATGCAGGCCATCGACCACATCATCAACTCGGCCGCCAAGACGCTGTACATGTCGGGCGGCCAGATGGGCGCGCCGATGGTGTTCCGCGGTCCCAACGGCGCCGCCGCCCGCGTCGCCGCGCAGCACAGCCAGGACTATGCCGCCTGGTATGCGCAGATCCCGGGCCTCAAGGTGGTGATGCCCTACTCGGCCTCAGACGCCAAGGGCCTGCTGAAATCGGCGATCCGCGATCCCAACCCGGTTGTGTTCCTGGAAAACGAGATCCTCTACGGCAAATCCTTCGACGTGCCGGTGATGGAGGATTTCACCGTGCCGCTGGGCAAGGCCCGGATCTGGCGCGAAGGCACCGACGTGACCATCGTCAGCTTTGGCATCGGCATGACCTATGCGCTGGAGGCCGCCGATGAGCTGGCCAAGGAAGGCATCAGCGCCGAGGTCATCGACCTGCGCACCCTGCGCCCGATGGATACCGACACGATCGTGCGCTCAGTGATGAAAACCAACCGCTGCGTCACTGTCGAAGAGGGCTGGCCCGTCGGCTCGATCGGCAGCTATATCGGCTCGGTTGTCATGCAGCAGGCATTCGACTATCTCGACGCACCGGTCATTACCTGCACCGGCAAGGACGTGCCCATGCCCTATGCGGCCAACCTGGAAAAACACGCCCTGATGACCACGCAAGAGGTCATCGATGCCGTCAAAGCCGTGACCTACCGTTAAGGAGCCCGCGATGCCCACAGAAATCCTGATGCCCGCGCTGTCCCCGACGATGGAGGAAGGCACTCTGGCCAAGTGGCTGGTGAAAGAGGGCGATACCGTTGCCGCCGGCGACCTGCTGGCCGAGATCGAAACCGACAAGGCCACGATGGAATTCGAGGCCGTCGATGAAGGCGTGATCGGAAAGCTGCTGATCGACGAGGGCAGCCAGGGCGTCAAGGTCAACACGCCCATCGCCGTGCTGCTGGCCGATGGCGAAAGCGCAGATGACATCACCCAGCCCACCGCCGCCGCAGAGGTCGCCGCAACCGACACCGCAACTGCGCCGGCGCTGGCCGCGTCAACTGCCCCGCCCGCACCTAAAGGCGCCGCTGGCGACCGCATCTTTGCCACACCCGTGGCCCGCCGCATCGCCGCCGAAAAGGGCCTCGACCTGACCCAGATCCAGGGCTCTGGCCCCAAGGGCCGCATCCTGAAATCCGACGTGATCAAGGCCTCTGCCAGCCCGCAGGCCGCCCCGACGCCAGCCGCACCTTCCGCCGCCGCGGCCCCTGTCGCGATGCCCGCCGGCCCCGCGACCGATACCATCCTCAAGATGTATGCCGATCGCGACTACGAAGAGGTGCAGCTCGACGGGATGCGCAAGACCATCGCTGCCCGCCTGACCGAGGCCAAGCAAACCATCCCGCATTTCTACCTGCGCCGCGACATCCGGCTGGATACGCTGCTGGCCTTCCGCGCGCAGATGAACAAGGCACTGGAATCGCGCGGCGTAAAGCTTTCGGTGAATGATTTCATCATCAAGGCCGCCGCCATCGCCCTGCAACAGGTGCCGGATTGCAACGCCGTCTGGGCCGGTGATCGGGTGCTGCGGTTGAAACCCTCGGACGTGGCGGTTGCCGTGGCAATTGACGGCGGGCTCTTTACCCCGGTGCTGCGCGATGCCGACACCAAGTCACTATCGGCCCTCTCGACCGAGATGAAAGACCTGGCCGCCCGCGCCCGCGATCGCAAACTTGCCCCGCATGAATACCAGGGCGGCAGCTTTGCGATCTCGAACCTTGGCATGTTCGGCATCGACAATTTCGACGCGGTTATCAACCCGCCACATGGCGGCATCCTTGCCGTCGGCGCGGGTGTCAAAAAACCAGTCGTCGGCGATGATGGCCAGGTCACCACTGCAACCATCATGTCGGTTACCATGTCCGTCGATCACCGGGTCATCGACGGCGCCTTGGGCGCCCAGTTCCTGCAGGTGCTGGTCGACGCGCTGGAAAATCCGATCTCAATGCTGGCTTAAGGCCACCAAAACTGAAAAAGCCCCCGCCAGCATCACCGGCGAGGGCTTTTTCATCGGGTGCGATAGTTTCAGATATCGTGTCAAGGCAGCAGCTGATCCATGGTCACGCTGGGCTGCGCGCAGCCCGCCTTGCCCACGATCCGTGCAGGCACACCGGCAACCGTGGTCGCCTCGGGCACCTCTTCCAGCACCACCGACCCCGCCGCGATACGCGAGCAGCAACCAACCTTGATATTGCCCAGAACCTTGGCCCCGGCACCAATCATGACGCCGTCGCCGATCTTGGGATGGCGGTCCTCTTCTTCCTTGCCGGTCCCGCCCAGCGTCACCGAATGCAGCATCGACACGTTATCGCCGACCACGGCCGTTTCACCGATCACGATCGAATGGGCGTGGTCGATCATGATCCCCTTGCCGATCCGGGCCGCCGGGTGAATGTCGACGCCGAATTCCTCGGACACGCGCATCTGGATGAAATAGGCCAGATCATGCCGACCCTCGGTCCACAGCCAATGACCGACCCGATAGGCCTGCACCGCCTGGAACCCCTTGAAATACAGCAGCGGCTGCAAATACCGATGGCAGGCCGGATCGCGCTCATAAACGGCCACCAGATCGGCGCGCGCCGCCTCGGATAGCGCCGGGTCGGACTGATAGGCTGCATCGCAGATCTCGCGCAGCATCTGGTCCGACATCTCGCCCGAAGACAGTTTCAGCGAAATCCGGTACGCCAGCGCCGCTTCAAGCGTGCGGTGATGCAAGATGCTGGAATGAACCAGCCCCCCCAAGAGCGGCTCGTCGACAATCGCTTGCTCGGCCTCGTTGCACAGCCTCTGCCAGATCGGATCGATCGAGGCCACTTGCACGTGTGTCTTCGCCATTGAACTGCCCTTTCGTTGCGAGATGGCTCTATAACAGATATCTCAACAAGGGCAATTTTTACAGCGCTGAAACGGATTTGTGATCATGATCGATGCAGAGATCGCGGAATTCTCCCGCAAACTCAGACAGATGCTGGATCAGGTCGAGACCGACAAAGAGCTGGGCCAGGATGGCACCCGCACCGTGACGCTTGACCAACAGTCCGTCGGCCGACTGTCGCGCATGGACGCCCTGCAACAACAGGCCATGGCCCGCGCCCAGCAAAGCCGCCGCGACAGCCAGGCCAACCGCATCCGCGCCGCCCTGGCCCGGATCGGCCAGGGCGAATACGGCTATTGCACCGAATGCGGCGACGAAATCGCCCTCGCAAGGCTAACGCTTGATCCGACAGTGCCAACCTGTATCGCCTGCGCCCGCGGCTAAGTCTGCCGCGCCGCCCGCCATTCGACCAGCATGTCGAACACCAACGACAGGCACCGGCAATAGTCGGGCGCATCCAAAAATGGCTCGGGGCCTTTGACGCCCGGCAAGGCCACCGCCATCAGCGACCCGTTCCCCCACTCGGGATGCGCCTTGCCGAACCGTTTCCGATAGGCGTCGGCCGCACTGGCCCGCACCAGCATGCCCTGAAAGGCAGCCCGGCGCGCGGCCTCGGGCAAGCCCATCAATGCCCGCGCCGCCGAAACCACATCGCCATGCAGAACCGGCCGCATCACAACGACGGCAGCGTCAGTTCGGCATAATGCACCGCCAGCCGAACCGTGCCGCCGGCAAAGCTGCCGCCCTCGGCTGTCAGGTCCAGCGGCATGGGGGCATAGCCGGTCAGCGGCGCCCCCAGCACCCCCTTGGCAAACGACCCCATCGCCAACCCCAGCCCGCTGCCGAACCGGTTGTCCGACCCGTCCGCACCCAGGCGCCAAGAGGTCAGCGTGCCCGTGATCGTATCCACCACGCGCCCCGTCACCCCGAACACCATCGCATGCGACGGGATGCTCTGCACCGTAGAGCTGACCGCCCCGGCTGCGATGACGTGATCGAACTCCATCAGCCGAAACCGCAGGGCCGCGCCAAAAGGCGATATCGCCGCGACGCCCGGCTGCCAGGCGGCGCCATCAAACACCACCTCGGCGGCGTCCTCGACGCTCCAGCCACGCCAGCCGACCTGCGGCACCGCAAAGACCCAGCCCCCGCCCTGGAACATAGCAATCTCACCCGCATGGCCCGCCCAATCGTTGACGCCACCCGCCGGCACCCAGTGACAATCGCCCTCGGCCGCCGTGACGGGGGGCGTGGTCTCGGCCAGGGTCAACAGCCTCAGCTGCACCAACCCGTCCAGCCGCCGCAGCCCCTCATTCACCGTCACATGTTTCTGCGCCTGGGCTGCCTGCACCAGCGGCAGCTGCAAAATCGTGGTCTCATTCATTGATCTCGATCCTCTCAAAAAGCCCCGCGCCAAAGCGGTCGGAAATCTGGGCCACCTCGATGGCGAATGGGGCACTGACCCCATCCACCGCCTGCTCGGCCGCCGTGTAGGTCCAGATGGGCGCGGTCACATAGGCCTCGCGCGCAATCGCGTCTGCCCCGTCTCGCACCCGTATCTGGTACAGCTCCTGCGCCTCGCCCAAAGGCACCTCGAACGAGGCCCAGCTGTCGCCATCAACCCGTGTCCGGCGCACCCAGCCGACCGTCAAATCGCCCCCGGACACGCGCCGCGCCCGCAGATGGCAGGGCGCATAGGGCCGCAAGCCGATCCCATCGAAGGCCTCGACCAGATGGCTGTAGGATGGGTCTTCATAGCTACGCCCCGCCGGCCCCACCCGATAGTGCCGGGCCAGACCACGCTCTGCCGCGCTCAGCCCGATCTGAACCGACGCGCTGTCCAGCACCACCACGTAGCTGCCAACCGGCCATGCGTCGGGCATCACACCCTCGGTGCCCGCCTGACCCCGCAGCCGCATCCGCAGCTCGTAGGTATCCTCGGCCACCAGCTGCGCCTCGGCGAACTGGAACACCTCCCAATTGGCGGCAGAGCCGTCGCCGATCACCACTCTGTTGGCCCCATTCAGAACAGAGTTCACATCGACCGAGCCCAGCTCGGCCCCGGCCGACATACGCACCCGCAAGGCCGGCCCGCGATCCCATTCAGACGAGGCCGCCCGAAACAGAGGGGTCTCGGTCACGCCGATCATCGCCGGGCTGTCCAGCATGGTATTCAGCTGATAATCGGCGTCCTGCGCGGAACCAAACAGCGCCACACGCCCCGGCCACGGCGTCGCAGCCACAGCCAGATGCGGGGCATGTTCAACCTCACTTCCGGTGATCAGAGGCAGATCCAGAAACAGCGGCAACACCGGCACAGGCACGCTGAACGGGCTTAGTGACACCGGCGTCTCGACCGCATCCGAGGGCAGATATACCGCCGGCTCGCATCGCACGGCCTCTACCAGCATAACGCCGGATTGTTCCACACGATCAATACGATAGAGGCTGTTTCCGACAGCCGTTTCAACCCCTACCACATCACCGGCGCCCACAGACATACGCGACGGTGGCAGGGCAAAGCGCGTGCGATCGCGCGCCACCCGTGCCTCGGCCAGCCAACGCTCTGCAATCGCGCGCCCTTCGCTGCGCGTCAGCACCAGCGGCAGTTCCGACACCGAAACCGCGCGGGTTTCCTCATCGGGCAGTATCGCCTCGACCGCCCGCGCCTCGAAATCGCCCTCAGCCTCGACAAAGTTCAGTCGCACTCGTCCGGCGGTCTCGGCTTCTGGCGCCCGTATCATCTCGATATCGCCTTGCATATCGGCTGTTACAGCCAAATCCTCAGGCATCACATGAATATCAGAACCCGCGCCCCGGCTTTGAAACACCAGCCGCCCGCCACGCTCGACCGCGTCGAACCCATGCGCCAGCATCAGGGGTTGCAGACTGGCGCGCGCGTCCTGCACATCCTCGATCGCATAGCCACGCACCAGGCCGTAAAGCTGCCCGGTCTCGACCTCGACCACGCCCGAACGCGCACAGATCTCGGCCACCACCGCCGCCAGCGTCTGGGCCGACACACGGCCATTCAGCCAATGCCCACGATGATAATTCGCGCCATCACCCCACAGCGCGGTATTGGTCGGGAAATGCGGATAGGGCCTCACATCCCAGGCCCAAACATTGCTGCGCCCCACGTCGACCATCGGCCCGCCATAGACATCCGACACCGGGTTGATCGCCGGATCGACCCAATAGCCCACCATCGCCCGCAGATATTGCTGCTGCAAGAAATCGTCGCGCATTCCCGTCGACCAGGCCGGCAGCGCCGATTCCGACGATTTCGGATCGAGAAACTTGTTGGGCTGGTTGGTACCCTTGTCGATCGCCGCACAGCCGAATTCGGTAAACCAGATCGGTTTGGACTGCGGCACCCAATCGGTCGGCACGGCCTGCCTGACCCCGCCGAGCCGTTCATGATGCGGGTTCAGCCACCAGTTGCGAATGTCCTTATAGCGATAGACCCAGGCCTCGTCATACGCGCCATCGGTGATCGGCTCGCGCCGCTGCACAGCCGCGGCTGCCTGCGACGGGTAATACCAGTCATAACCCTCGCCACCCTCGATATTGGCACGCAGGTAATCGAGGTTGTAAATCGACCCCCAATCAGCATCGGCATGGTCGTCACCATCGCGCCAATCTGACAGGGGCATGTAATTGTCGATACCGATGAAATCGATATTCGGATCCGCCCACAGCGGATCGAGATGAAACAGCAGATCGCCCGATCCATCCTGGGGGTGATAACCGAAATACTCCGACCAGTCCGCCGCATAGCCAATCTTGACCTCAGGGCCCAGAATACCCCGCACATCCGCCGCCAGATCACGCAGCGCCTGAACTGCCGGAAAACCACCCGCAGCGCCGCGAATCCGTGTCAGACCACGCATTTCGGACCCGATGCAGAACGCCTCGACGCCGCCAACAGCAGCGCAAAGATGCGCGTAGTGCAGAATGAACCGGCGATACGACCATTCCGCCGGGCCGCTATAACTGACCGTAGAGTTGCCCCCGATCAGCGCAGGCGGCAGCGGCAGGCCCTGCGGCACCTCGGTCAGCGCGGTATAGGCCGGGTCAAGATTAACACTGAAATCGCCGGGCTGCGCGGAGCCGAAAAACGCCGCCACCTCGGCCTCGGCCGCAACCGTGCCGTCGGTCGACCCCGGCACACCCGGCGCCCATTGCGTCGTGATACGTCCGCGCCACGGCAAGACCGCCTGCCCGACCGCATCACTATAGGGATCGGGCAGCATATTTCCCGCGACCTGGTCCATCAGCATGAACGGATAAAACGTCACCGCCTTGCCCGACGCCTTGAGCGCCGTGATCGCCTCGACGATGGAATGATCGGCAGGCGTGCCGCCATATACCGGCTTGCTGTCCTGCTCGGGCACCACCTCTGCCCCGGCGCGGTTCAGACCCGAGACGCGCCACCGCATCGGCGCGGCATCCACAGCGGTCTGGTTCACCTTGGGCCGCACGGTGCAATGCCCTGCCCGCAGGTCGTCGCCAAACCAGCTGGCCACCAGCAAGGTCGACCCGCAGGCCGGCACCTCTTCGTTCAAGGTCTCCAGCGAAGTCTCGAAATCACTCTTGCCCGAGGGCGAGTTGATATTGGCCGAGGCCGCGTCACCCGGGCGCCCGCCGTAATAGACCGGCGTGACCGCCAGCGCGTATTCCCCCGAGCCCGGGATCAGCGCCACACCCGGCACCACATCGGACAAGGCAGCCCGATCAATGTCGTCGGACGGCAGGCTGCGCACCACCTCGAACGAGAAATGCGGCACCCGGTTGCCGAACCGGCCCAGTTGAAGATCCTCGATCACCACATAGGCGATGCCGCGATACGACGGCACCATGCCCGCGCCCTCGACCGCCTCGATCTTGGGGTCGGGCATCTGATCCTCGGTGCCGTGATACAGGCGGATCGTCAGGTCATCCTTGGCGATCTCAACCCCATCGGCCCAGATCCGGCCCAGGCGCTGAATCTCACCTTCGCAGATCGCGATGGCCAGGCTCACCGAGTACGAATAGCGCGTGACCTCAGGCCCCGAGCTTTTCCCGCCACCCGAGGTCTTGCGGGTCTCGCGAAAGCGCGACGCCCAGATCACCTGCCCGCCCAGCCGGTTGCGCCCGTAGAGCTGCCCCACGGCCCGGCCTTCGCTGGCACCGCTCAGACGGAACCGGTTCATTCTGCCTGTCTCGACCGGCGCCGATCCGGCACCCAGCAGGGTCTGATCCAAGTATTGCCCGATGGTGGCCCCGATGGCCCGGCCGATCACCACGCTCGACAGGCCCAGCACCGAGCCCCCAATTGCCGAGCCGACAGCCGCGCCCGCGGCCGACAGAACTATCGTCGCCATTTCGTCTACTCCACCTCAGGAAATGCAAAGCGCGCCACGATCCGGCGCGCCCAGGGGGGGCTCAGCGGGCTTTCGACAACCCCATGCCCCCAATAGGCGTGAATGAACCGGGGCTGCGCGCCAACGGCGCTTTGCACCCCCAGATGCTTGGCCAGCGCGCCCGACTTGACGCGGAACAGCAAGACATCACCCGAACCGGCGCTGCCCAAAGGCCGCGCGATCAGCATTTGCTCGAGCGCAATGCGCAACACCTCGTCACGGCCGGTTTCGGCCCAATCTTGGGAATATGGCGGCGTCATTGGCAGATCGCATGCATAAGCTTCGGCCCACAAGCCTCTGACAAGTCCAAGACAATCAGATCCAATACCTTTAACCGCAGCCTGATGCCGATAGGGGGTGCCCAGCCAATCACGCGCCAGCACTGCCACCTTATCGCCGATGGCCGTCATCGGTTCAGGCTGCCGCCATCATTGGCCCCACCCGACACCGGATAGCTGACCAGCCAGTCCTCTCCAGGGATATGCGGAAAGCCACGGAAGTTCATGAAATTGTTGAATTTCACACGACAGGTTTCGGCGCGTTTGTCGCAACCCGCCACCAGCCGCAGCTGATCACCGGGCCGCACATCCACCCGCAGGCTTTCCCACAGCTCGATCCTGCGCGTGTCGCCGTCCTGGCGGTCATTCTTGATCACGCCGATCAGACCCGCCCCGTACCCGTCCAGCACATGCAGCGTGCCAGCCTCGAACCAGCGTGCGTCAAACCCACCAAGATCCGAAAACAGGAACACCCGACCATCGGTCACGTTTTCACACGAAACTTCAGTGCTATAACCGGCATTATTGATGTCAAAACCGCAAGCCGCATCGCCCAGAACCGCCGAGCAGGCATGCTGATAAACACGGCCGTGCGGCAGGTTCAGCATCTCGGTCAACCCGCGCAGTTCGGCCCGAAACGCGCCGCCCGCGCGCACCATTTCCCCGATCTCGCCCGCAAACTGCAAAATCCGCTGTTCGGGTTCGGCCCAGTTCACCAGCCAGGCCGAGATCCGCGCCCCGTCATAGCGCCCGGCCAGAATATCGGCCTCGCGCACCGCCGCGTCGCTCAGCGCACCGATGGCCTCGGTGTTGTCGACCGACAGGCCGGTGGTCTGCACTAGGGCCTTCGCGCTCATGCCGGTTTGCGGGCGAAAGGTCAGCCCGTCAAACTCAAGCGTACCGTCATGATCGGTGAACCCCATCACCACCCCGTCACGCCGCGTCAGCGCCCAGGCCCGGCACAGCGTCGTGGCGCCCGTATCCAGATGCGCCTGCAAGCTTTCCGAAACACCGTTCACAGCCGCACCTCCACGATCGGAACCCGCGGCACGTCACCGGCGCGAAAGCTTGACGCCGAGGTCTGGATCACCTCGGTGTCGAACCGCACCGGCACGTCGAACTCATAGCCTGCGGTCACGTCGACCCCGATATCGGGCGGATAGTCCAGCGACAGCACGCCCGAGGCCGTATCCACCGTGAACCCGATGCTTTCGACCAGCGGCTGCCCGTCGACAGCGACCATCACCGTGCCACCAACGGGCTTGCGGATATCGCGCACATAGCTCGCCCCGCCCGAGGCATAGGTCTTGGTCAGCTGAAACTCGGTCGTGACACCATCACCCACCGCGATCACCTGATCCAGCGGCCCGACCTCCGACAAAGGCTTGCACGATTTGAAATCCGACCAGTCCTTCCAGCGAAACCCGTAAAGCGGGCCGCGCCGCGCCTCGAAAAAGGCGATCAGGTCATCCACGTCATCCAGCGACCGCAGCCCAACCCCCGCGTCATAGCGCCGGCGCGCATGTTCCCAGGGCGTGTTGCGTTCCTCGAACCCGTTGGCCAGCGCCACGATCTCGGTGCGCCGTTCGGGCCCGCCCACCGAGCCAAAGCTCAGATTGGCGGGAAACCTCACCTCGTGAAAAGCCATTGCTTCCTCCTAGCTGTTGCGGCGGCCACGGCTGATCGCGCGGCTCATGGCGGCGGCGATCTGGCTTTGGCTGCGCTCGAACCCGCGCACATCGGGGGTCGAGATATTCATCGTCACATGCACCGGCTGGCCGCCACCCTGGGACTGAACGCCCAGACGCCCGTCAGGGCCGCGGGTCAGCGGCATGATCGCCTCGGGCCCGGCCTCGCCCATCAGGCCGGTGCCGCCCCGCATCGGAAAATAGGTCGGGCCGCTGACCACGCCGCCGGTGGCAAAGGGCGTCACGCGCCCCAGGGTGAACGCCCCGCCCTTGGCAAAAGGCACCATGCTGCCGACGATCCCCTCGACGCCCGAGGCGATCCAGCCGCCCAGTTCCTTTTGAATGGGCGTGATCGCCGCGTTATAGGCCGCCGCTGAAATCGACTGCGCCACATCGCGCAGCGCATCCGACAGTTTCATCCCGTCGAAAACCAGCCCCTCGAACGCCCCGCGCAGCCCGCGCCCAATGGCGCCCGACAGGGTGGCCACCTCGCGGCTGGTCAGCGTCACGCTTTCCCGCATCCGGGTCAGCTCAGCCTCGAATTGCCGGGCCTGCGCAGAGCCCTGCGCCAGGTTTTCCTCCAGCGCGGCGACCTTGTCGTCGAACGTGTCCAGTTCCTTCATGTCTCTGACCTCTCACAGCTATCGGGAAAGGCGCGCGCCAGCTGATCCAGCCGCGCGCGTCCCATGGGCGCTGGCCCCTGGCCATGCCCCAGCATCATCAGCAGCTCTGCCGGGGTCAGCGCCCAGAACTGCTCGGGCCGCAGCCGCAGCCCAAGCAGCCCGGCCCGCATCAGGCCCGGCCAATCAAACCGCGTCATCGGACCGCGGAATGCTGAAGGCACGGGTGATCAGCGCACCGGCCACACGGGCCGCCTCGACCGGCCCGCCACCGATTTCGGCCTGCGCCAGAGAGGCGGCAGACCCCTGCCAGCCCCCGCCCCGCAGCCCCGCAAGCAGCAACGCCAGCACGTCGCGAGTGGAAAACGCGCCGCCCTCGAACCGCTCGATCAACCCGATCAGCGTGTCCGCCTCCAGCGCGGTTTCCAGCTCGGCCAAGGCGCCCAGCGTCAGCTTCAGCACATGCCGCTGCCCATCCAGCACCAGCGCGACCTCGCCCGCGTAAGGGTTCACCATCACAGCGCCGTAAAGGTCAGCACGCCAGCCGAGGCAAGGCTCAGCTCATAGGTGGCCTCGCCGTTATAGCTGCCCGAATATTCAACCGAGGTGATCTGGAACGGCCCCTCGACCACGCCGAAATCGGGGATGATCACCTGAAATCCGGGCACTTCGCCGTCAAAGAAAATCTGCCGCGCGCGCTCGTCCGAGGCCGCGTCGCGAAACACGCCCGAGCCCGAGATCGCGGCCGATTTCACACCGGCACCCGCCAGCAACTCGCGCCAGCCACCGGTCGATTCCAGGCTGGTCACATCCACCTGCTCGGCGTTAAAGGCGATACGCGTGGCGCGCAGGCCCGCGATGGTTTCGAACTGGCCGCCGCCGGTCAGGTCGATCTTGATCAAAAGGTCTTTGCCGTTCTGGGCCGCCATTTGTCACTCTCCAGATTGTCTCAGTTGTCGTCGATCCGCGCGCGAAAGGTCAGGTCGATGCGACGCGTGTCGCCCTCCTGCACCCGCCGCGCCCGCGCTTTCTCAAAACCCAGCCCCACCAGCACGCCCCGGCTCAGCACCAGCGGCGCATCCACCAAGGCATCCGACACAGCCGCCGCAGCCGCCTTGGCATTTGCAAAGCCGGCCGCCGTGGTGACCACGCTGATGGTGAAAAAATGCAAAGCCCCGCCGCCCGTCGCATCCGATCGGTCGCGGGCCTCTTCGGGGCCGAGGCTGACATAGGTCTCGGGCAATTCGCCCGGCGGCACCGCGTCATAGATCGCGCCGCCGACCACGCCCGCCAGCGGCGCATCCGCCGCCAGCCGTTGAAACACCGCCGCCTGCAGGGCGGCCGCCGCGCCATAGCTCATGCCGCGTTCTCCTCTTCTGCGAAACAGATCAGATAGGCGCCGCGAGGGTCGCGTTCGGCCACGGCCTGGATGTGAAACACCCGGCCACCCTCGCGAAACCGCTGCCCCGCCTGCGGGCGGAACGAAGCCCCCACCGGCGCCCCGCGCACGGTGATGCGATAGGCCATGCGCGACAGCGCCGCGCCCTGCCCGGCGCGTTCCCGGCCCGCGCCTGCGATCACCTCGGCCGGCAAGGTGCCCAGCACCTGCCACGCCTCGCTCCAGCCGCCGGCCCCATCAGCCACGCGCTGCGGCGCCTCCAGCACCAGGCGGCGGCTCAGTCTCGGCAGGCGGCTCATATCGCACCCCCGCCCAGCATGCGCACCGTGCGCCAGCGTTCCAACAGGGCCAGCACGCCAAAGGGCATACCGCCCTCGGCAAAGGCCGCCTCGGACCGATGTTCGTAGTAATGCGCGGCCAGCAACATGACCGCCTGGGCCAGATCCTCGGGCACCGCATCCCATTGGGTGCCAAAGCCCGCATCGAAATCCACCTCGGCCTGCCCGCCATAGGGAATGGTCGGCAGCGTCAGCCCATCCGCCGCCAGGCGCGGGCGATGGGTGTCGCGTTCCAGCCGATAGGCGCCTGCATCGACCACGGCCACAATGCCGTGCCGGTCGACCACCCGCAGCGCGTTCAGCGCATTCACCGGCGCCACCGGCAGCGGCTGGCGTTCGCCATCGCGCCAGGCCATCAGCTGCCAGGTGAACGACCGGCTCAGCAATACCTTGCCGGTGCGCCCCTCAACCGCCGCCATGGCCGCGCGCAGCAGCGCCTCCAGCAGCGCATTCTCGGCCCCGTCATCCGCAAACCCGGTGCCCAGGCGCAAATGGTCCCGCAACTGTGCCACCGGCAGGGCATTGGCGGGCACGGTTGTCTGCTCGATCAGCATCATGCGTAAATTCTCCTGTTTGCCCCCCGGCAAAAACAGGCGCGCGCCCCGGCGTTGCTCATACGGAGGGAGCAGCTGGACAACGCCCCGGACCACCCCGGCGAGACGCGCGCCTGAACCGCCCCCGTTTGCGGGAGCGGCCTATCCCGGGCCTTAGGCCAGCGAGAATTTCAGCAGTTTGATCGCGGCAAAGTCGCTGACATCACCGCCCACGCGCTTGGTGGCATAGAACAGCACATGCGGCTTGGCCGAGAACGGGTCACGCAGCACACGCAGATCGGGGCGTTCGGCGACGGTGTAACCGGCATCGAAATCGCCGAATGCGATCGCGGTGGTGTTGGACGCGATATCGGGCATGTCCTCGGCCACCAGCACCGGATAGCCCAGCAGGCGCGCAGGCTCGCCCGCCTGCAGGCCGTCGGTCCACAGGAAGCGGCCATCGGCATCCTTCATCTTGCGCACCACGCCGGCGGTCTTCGAGTTCATCACGAAGGTCGCGTTGGCGCGGTATTCGGCGCCCAGCGAATAGACCAGATCCAGAATGGCATCCGACGGCGAAACGGCATCGAAATCGCCATCGGTGCCGGTGGCAATATAACCCAGGCTGCCCCAGGCCCACGACGCTTCGGGCGCCTGGGTATGGGTCAGAATGCCGGTCGGCTTGTCGACGCCATCGCCGTTGATGAAGGCGGCGGCCTCGGCGCGGGCGAAACGGTCGGCGATGCGGCCGGCCAGCCAGCCCTCGATGTCAAAGGCGCTGTCATCCAGCAGGCGCTGGCTGGCCTTGGGCATGGCGCTGAGTTCATGCAGCGGAATGGTCACGCGCTCGATCTGGGGGGTGGCGGTCTCGGTCATGGTGCCGGTTTCCGACGCCCAGCCCGACCCGAATTCGGTGTGATCCACCAGCACGTCGAACGAGGTCGCCTCGACGGTCACGACCTGGGCCACCGAACGGATCGAGGCGGTCGATTTCAGCACCGATTTGATCGTCTCCGAGGTCTGCGGATCGACCAGGTAACCGCCCTCGGCGGCAACAGCGGTCGACAGGGCCTTGCCCTCCAGCTCGAGGCCGCGCAGCGCATCATCGTCGCCCGAACGCAGATAGGCCTCAAAGGCCTTCTTGTGCGGGGCCTCGACCAGGGTGGCCGAGGAAAGGGCGGGACGCCCGGTGATAAGGGATTTCCGATCCAGCATGGTCAGTCGCTCTTCCTGTTTGTTCAGCTTGATGGTGATGTCGTCCTGGAACGACTTGAATTCGCTCATGAAACCCGCAATCGCGGATTTCACCTGCGCTACCGGCGCGTCGGACGCGCCCGATTTGGTCTCGGTCATGGCTTTTCCTGATCCTGAGATGTTGCCTTTGGCCCGGGCGCCTAGCGCCCAAGCATCTCGCGGCGCGCGCCGTCGAACGCCTGCGCCAGTTCGCGCAGCACCGCGTCGGCGGGATCACCCGCCTTGGCGCCGACCCGCGCATCGGGAAGCATGGGGAAGGTCACCAGCGACACCTCCCACAGCTCCAGCTCGCTCAGCAGGCGGCGCCCGCTGGCATCCTTTTCGGCCCGCTTGGTGCGATAGCCGATCGACAGCCCGTCAATCGCGCCCGCCTCGATCAGCGCGGCGGCCTCGCGCCCGCGCTCGACCTCGGTCAGCAGGCGGCCCTTGACGTACAGCCCGACCTCATCCTCGCGCACCTCGTCCCAGATCCCGATCGGCTGGGCCGGGTCGTGCTGCCACAGCATCTTGACCCGCCGCCCCGCCGCCATCAGCGCCGCCAGCGACTTGCCATAGGCACCGCGCTGCACCACGTCGCCGCCCTGATCGGTCTTGCCAAAGAGGCTGGCATAGCCCTCGACCAGCGTGCCATCGGTCACCGTCAGCAGGCTCTCGCTGCGGCAAAACTTGTGTTCCAACTCCATTCGAATGTCCTCTTTCATGGCGTTATCGACAAAAGCGAGCTGACGCCCTGCGCCAGGATCACCGCCACAACCCCGTAAACCGCCAGCCACAGCCGGCGCTCGACGCGCTCCTGGCTGGCCTCGATCCGGCCCAGCCGGTATTCCAGCGCCGCCCAGCGTTCCTGGGCCACGCGCTCGTTGGCCTCTATGCGGGCATTGGCCACCTCAAAGGGCGCATACAGAAACTTTGACCCGCTGCGCTCGGGGTGGGTGCTCATGCGTCATCTGCCAGCCGTGGCAGCCCCAGCAACGCCCGCTTTTCCGCATCCGTCAGGAACCCGGCATCGGCGATCCGGCGCCATTGCGCATCGCGCTCGGTGGCCAGCGCGGGCACCTGGTCCAGATCGGGGCGCAGCTCGACCACCTCGCCCGCGAACCCGCTAAGGAACTCGGACACCGCCGCCGTCACCCGCGCCGCCAGCGGCAGCACCGTCAGGCGGTAAAAGGCGCGGTTGGCCTCTTGGTAATTCGCGTAGGTCGCGTCGCCGGGAATACCCAACAGCATCGGCGGCACGCCAAAGGCCACGGCAATCTCGCGCGCGGCGGCTTCCTTGGTCTTCTGGAATTCCATGTCCGAAGGGCTGAACCCCATCGGTTTCCAGTCCAGCCCGCCTTCCAGCAGCATCGGACGCCCGGCATTGGCCGCGCCCTGGTGATAGCTGGCCATCTCGTCCTGCAGGCGCAGGTATTGCTCTTCGGTCATGCTGCCCTGCCCGTCTGCGCCGCGATAGACAATCGCCCCCGACGGCCGCGCTGCATTGTCCAACAGCGCTTTTGACCAGCGCGAGGCCGAGTTGTGCACATCCACCGCCGTCGCCGCCGCCTGCATCGGAGACAGCCCGTAATGGTCATCCTGCGGATGAAAGCTCTTGATATGACAGATGGGCGCCATGCCCGCCGTCATGTCGAACCGGTGCTTACGGTTGCCCACCGCATATTCATAGGCCACCGGCCAGCCATCGGCCCCCGGCACCACCCGCATCCGGTCCGAGCGCAGCACATGCAGCTCCAGCGGCAGGCCCGCCTCGCTGGCCACGGCCTCGACATAACCATTGCCCGACAGCAGGATCTGGCCGTAAAGCGCCTCGAACAGCTCGGCCCGGCCCTGCGCCCCGTTCGGGCGGCGCATCAGGTCGATCACCGGATGCACCTCATAGCGGCGCTCGCGGTCCTGACACACCAGCGGCAGCGCCGCCGCCGCCTCGGCAATCAGCTTGACCGAGCGAAACCCGACCGGATTGCCCGCAAAGCCCGATTTCGTCAGCGACACCGTATCGCGCGGCGTCCAGGCCACCCGGCCCGCCGCCCCCCAGGCCATCACCGGCCCCGTGGCGCTGGCCTTTTTCTCTGGCACCTCCGGCGCCGCCCGCCGGAACATGTTGAAACCCATCTCATCTCTCCTTGCTGCCCCGTTCCGCAATGAAAAAAGCCCGCACCGATCGGGCAGGCTGCACGGCCGAAAGGCCGCGATCGTCCAAGTTTGGTTGTGTTACAGGCTGCGCACCCGTGGCCGCCGCCAATGGGCAGCCGGCTCGATCAACAGCTCATGTATCGCCCAGACCAGCGCATCTACACGGTCCGGGCTGCCCTTGCCACGATAGCCCTGCGGCGTCATCAGGCACATCTGATCCTCCAGCGCGCCCAGCCCGCGCAGATGCGCCACGCGCCCCTGCTCGTACAGCGCCGCCACCGGCTCGGCCCGCGCGGCCTTGCCCCGCGTTGCCCGCAGGCTGCGATAAGGCACCAGCGGATCAATCTGCCGCAAGACGGTCTCGACCAGATCACCGCCCTGGTTCACCTCGGCCACCAACCGCTCGGCCCCGTGCCGCTCCATCGCGGCAATCGCTGCCTCGGCCCAGGTGGTGGGCGATGCGGCGGTCACGCTGGCATCCTCCAGCACGACCGCCCGCCAATCCTGCGGGTCACCTTGAACCCGCGCGCCCACCACCAGAATGCCGCATTCATCCGATCCGCCATGGCCCGTGACCGGCGGGTCGACCGCAACCACGATCCGATCAAGCGCCGGCGCCTGATCCAGCCGCCCGGCCTCGAACATCGCTGTCGTCCACAGCGCGCCCTCGACCGCATCCAGCATCACACCATCCAGCTCTTGCCGACCCAACCGCGTGCCCGCATAGCGCGCCCGAACCTCTTCAAGGAACGAGGCCGCCAGATAGGCCCGGTTCGCCTCGGTCGGGGCATGGGTTGTAACCGTCGACGGGCTGTCCAGAATGGCCCGCAGCACGGGCACGTTGCGCGGCGTCGTGGTCACGCACTGCCGTGGCGACGGCCCCAGACGCAGACCGAACTGCAACATGTCCCACGCCTCTTCCGCGCGCTTCCACTTGGCCAGCTCATCCACCCACGCCGCGTCGAACTGCGGCCCGCGCAAACTCTCTGGCTCATGCGCCGAAAACGCCTGGGCCACCGCGCCATTGGGCCAGACCAGCCGACGGCGCGTGGCCTCCCATTTCGGGCGGCGATCGGGCGGCGAGCAGGCCAGAATGCCGCTATCGCCAAACACCATCACCTCGCGCACCTGGTCCAGCGTCTCGCCCACCAGCGCCACCCGCCGCGCCGCACCCGCATCCATCGGCCGCGCCCCTTCGACCTGGGCGCGCACCCACTCGGCCCCGGCACGCGTCTTGCCCGCGCCGCGCCCGCCCAGGATCACCCAGCTGCGCCAGTCACCCCCCGGGGGCAACTGATGCGGCAAGGCCCAGAACTCGAACAGATAGGGCAGCGCCAACAGCGCCCCCTCACTCAGCCCCGCCAGAAATTCCGCCTGGTCCTCGGGCGTCGCGCAGGCAATCCAGTCGGCGCCCGATCTCAGCCCGTGCCTCGGCAAGGTCAAGGGCATAGCCATCCCCTGCCCCGGTTTCATTTCGGATCCGCTTTTCAACTTTCGACCTTTCGTCAAACGCGGTCTGGGCGGCCTTGCTCAGATCGCCCAGAGCCTTGCTCAGCTCTTTCGCCCGGGCCGACCGGCCCGCTGCAATTTCTGAAATCAGGGAATCAAGCATCGCGATCGTGCGTGCGTAATGCGCCTCTGCCGCCTCAAGCACTGCCTGCGCGGCAATCTCGCCCCCGATAGGAGAAAACATTGTCATATGGTCTAAACCGCCCCTCATGCCGCTCCGCACGAGCGAAATGAAAAAGCGGCGCCGGGGTCACCCCCGTGCCGCTTACCCACTTCTTCCAGCTTGTCACAAGGTATACTTTGGGCCGCGCGCAAAGTCAAGAAGTTTATTATTAACAATAGGTTAACAGATGAATAACCAGCCAGCGCCCTTCATCTTGGCCCAAATACCTCTGCCGGAGGCCAGAAAAACCGGCCCACCGGGCCGGCCTTATCTCATTGATTGGATCGCTCCGCCTCGATCTTGCGCCATTTCGCAACATTGGCGTTATGCTCTTTCAGCGTCGTCGCAAAAGCATGCCCACCGGTGCCATCAGCCACGAAATAGATGAACTCTGTCTCGGCCGGGTTCAGCGCCGCCTCGATCGAGGCACGGCCCGGATTGGCAATCGGCGTGGGCGGCAGGCCGTTGATGACATAGGTGTTATAGGGCGTCTCTTTCCGCAGCTCACTGCGCCGCAACCCGCGCCCCAAGGCGCCCTTGCCCAGGGTCAGGCCATAAATCACCGTCGGATCGGTCTGCAAGGCAATGCCCTTGTTCAGCCGGTTGATGAACACGCTGGCCACCTGCGGGCGCTCTTCGGCCACACCGGTTTCCTTCTCGACGATCGACGCCAGAATCAATGCTTCCTCGGGGCTGTTCAGCGGCAGACCCTCGGCACGCCCCTCCCACAGCTCGGCCAGCGTTGCCGCCTGCGAGGCCTCCATCCGCGCGATCAGCTCGGCCCGGTCGGCGCCGCGCACCACCTCATAGCTGTCGGGCGCCATCGCACCCTCTGCAGGCAGATCCGCCACCTCGCCGGTCAGGAACTCGGCCTGCATCAGCTCGTTCACCACCTGCCAACTGGTCACACCCTCGGCCAGCACCACGCGATAGCGCACGTCTGCCTCTTGGGTCAGCGCGGCATAGTCCGCCGGCGCGGCCCCCTCGCCCGGATCAAAGGCCATAACCTCGACATAGGCGTTGGTTTCGGGGTCCAGCTCGCGCACCTGCAACTCGGCCTGCAACACACCGATGCGGAAATTCACCTCGGTCCCGCAGGTCGAGCGCCCCGACGTGGTGACCTGATCGACGATCTGCTGCATCGACGCGCCCGGCGCGATCAGGAAACTGCCCGCCTTAAGCTGCCCGGCCTTCTCCGAGTAATCGGCCCCGATCCGCAGAATGCGCGCATCCGAGATCGCCCCCTGCGCGGCCAGGTCTTCCGACACGCGCCGCATGGTGCTGCCGGGTTTGACCTGCAAACAGATCGCCTGTTCCAGCGGGCCGGCGCCAGTATACTGGCCCTTGCCCCACAGGATCACGCCGCCCAGCAGAACCAGGCCGACGACGAACAGCGTCAGCGCATTCGAGGCAATTGACCGCCACATACCGACCTAGACCTTGCCCATGACAAGCGAGGCGTTGGTGCCGCCAAAGCCGAAAGAGTTGCTCAGCGCGATGTTGATCTCACGCGGCTGGGCCTCGTTGGGCGCCAGGTTCAGCTTGGGCTCGACGGCGGGGTTATCCAGGTTGATCGTCGGCGGCGCGATCTGGTCGCGCAGCGCCAGGATCGAGAAGATTGCCTCGACCGCCCCAGCAGCCCCCAACAGGTGCCCGATCGACGACTTGGTCGACGACATGGTCGCCTTGGCCGCAGCATTGCCCAGCACTCGTTCAACGGCGCCCAGCTCGATCGTGTCGGCCATGGTCGAGGTGCCATGCGCGTTGATATAATCGATATCGCCCGCGTCGATTCCGGCGCTCTTGATGGCGTTGCGCATCGCGCGCTCGCCACCTTCGCCATCCTCGGAGGGGGCAGTGATGTGATAGGCGTCGCCCGACAGGCCATAGCCCAGGATCTCGGCATAGATCTTGGCGCCGCGCGCCTTGGCGTGCTCGTATTCCTCCAGCACGACGACACCCGCGCCCTCGCCCATGACAAACCCGTCACGATCAGAATCATAGGGACGGCTGGCTTTCTGGGGCTCATGCTCGCGCTTGGTCGACAGCGCCTTGCAGGCGTTGAACCCGGCAATCCCGATCTCGCTGATCGGGCTTTCTGCGCCGCCGGCCACCATCACATCGGCATCGCCCCACATGATCAGACGGGCCGCATCACCAATGGCATGGGCCCCGGTCGAACAGGCAGTCACAACCGCGTGGTTGGGGCCCTTGAACCCGTAACGGATCGACACATGGCCCGAGATCAGGTTGATCAGCGCGCCCGGAATAAAGAAGGGCGACACCCGGCGCGGCCCGCGTTCCTTGATCAGAACGGCCGTATCGGCAATCGACGACAGCCCGCCAATACCCGACCCGATCATGACACCGGTGCGCTCGCGGCTTTCGGTGTCCTCGGGCTTCCAGCCCGAATCCTCGACCGCCTGCACGGCGGCGGCCATGCCATAAAGAATGAAATCGTCGACCTTGCGGCGCTCTTTCGGCTCCATCCAGTCGTCGGGGTTGAACGTGCCGTCGCTGCCATCCCCCAAGGGGATTTCGCAGGCGTATTTGGTGGTGACATTAGAGGCATCAAACCGGGTGATCAGGCCCGCGCCCGATTGCCCAGCCAACAGCCGCTTCCAACTTTCCTCAACACCGCAAGCCAGCGGTGAAACCATTCCCAGCCCGGTGACAACTACTCGACGCATGCCTTTACACCCTCTTGGTTGATCTATCGCCCTGATACCGCGCTTTCATCCGCAGGGGCAAGAGCATCGCGCAAACCGGCATGGATTCGCGCACCTGCAAAAGGAAAACGGCGCCCGTTCAGGACGCCGTTCAATCACTGTCCCGAAGGGTGTGATTACGAAGCTTCGGTGATGAACTTCACCGCATCGCCAAAGGTCTGGATGGTCTCGGCGGCGTCATCGGGGATCTCGATGCCGAATTCTTCCTCGAAGGCCATGACCAGTTCGACGGTGTCCAGGCTGTCAGCGCCCAGGTCGTCGATGAAAGAGGCGTTCTCGGTGACCTTGTCTTCTTCCACGCTCAGGTGCTCGACAACGATCTTTTTCACGCGATCTGCGATGTCGCTCATATCAATTCCTCATAGGTCGCGGGCATATGCCCAGTTCTTTCACTTGGCCCCATGGGACCGCTCGTTGCCAGCAGGCGCTATGCGCCAATGGCGAAATCTGCGCCGCTATAGCACAAAGGAAACACAAGGCAAACGCTTTCGGCACCTGCCTTGCGCGGGTTTACACCATATCCATGCCGCCATTGACGTGCAGCGTGGCCCCGGTGACATAGGCAGCCTCGTCGCTGGCCAGATAGGCCACGGCGGCGCCGATCTCTTCAGGGGTACCCATGCGCCCGGCCGGAACCGCGCCCAGGATCTTGGATTTCTGATCGTCGGTCAGCTCGTCCGTCATGGCCGTGGCGATAAAGCCGGGGGCCACGCAGTTGACGGTGATGCCGCGGCTGGCAACCTCTTGCGCCAGCGATTTCGACATGGCCACCAGGCCGGCCTTGGCGGCGGCATAGTTGGCCTGGCCGCCATTGCCCGTGCGCCCCACCACCGAAGTGATGTTGATGATCCGGCCCCAGCGGGCCTTCATCATGCTGCGGATCACGGCCTTCGACAGCTTTTGCGGCGCGGTCAGGTTTACATCCAGCACCTGCTGCCATTCCTCGGCCGACATGCGCATGAAGATGTTGTCGCGGGTGATACCGGCATTGTTCACCAGGATATCCAGCCCGCCCATCGCATCGGCCGCCTGTTTCGGCAGACCGGCCAGCGCCTCGTCATCGGCCAGGTTGCACACCAGCACATGGGCGCGCTCGCCCAGCTCGGCCGCCAGCGCCTGCAAGGGCGCCTCACGCGTGCCCGACAGACCCACCGTCGCGCCCTGCGCGTGCAGCGCGCGTGCGATCGCCCCGCCAATGCCACCCGACGCGCCGGTCACCAGCGCGCATTTTCCCGTCAGATCGAACATTCTTGTCTTTCCTCGATTGTCGTGCCGGCTCAGGCCAGGCTTTCCGCTGCGGCCTTGACCTCTTCGGGCGTGCCCACGGCACGGGTCGCCGACGATTTCTCGATACGCCGGATCATGCCCGACAGCGCCTTGCCGGCCCCGATTTCCCAGAACTCGGTCACACCGTGATGCACCATCCATTCCACCGATTCACGCCAGCGCACCGAACCGGTCACCTGGTCCACCAGCAACGAGCGGATCGTGTCCGGCTGAACCACATCATGCGCCAGCACGTTCGCGACCAGCGGCACGGCAGGTTCATTGATATCCACATGGCTCAGCGCCTCGGCCATGGCGGCGGCGGCGGGTTCCATCAGCTTGCAATGGAACGGGGCAGACACGGGCAGCATCACCGCCCGCTTGGCGCCCGCTTCGCGCGCCAGCTCGACCGCGTGCTGCACAGCCTCGGCATGACCCGAGATCACCACCTGCGCAGGATCGTTGTCATTGGCCGCCTGGCACACTTTCTGGGTATCTTTCGCCGCCCGTTGGGCAAGCGTGTCAGCGGTGGCAAAATCCAGCCCCAGCAGGGCCGCCATGGCGCCGACACCGACCGGAACGGCCTGCTGCATCGCAAGACCACGGGTGCGCAAGAGCCGCGCCGCATCGGCAACGCTCAGCGCGCCAGAGGCGGCCAGGGCAGAGTATTCGCCCAGCGAATGCCCCGCCACATAGGCCGCGGCCGAGATCGTCACGCCCTCGGCCTGCAACGCGCGCATCGCCGCAAGAGAGGTCGCCATCAGCGCGGGCTGCGCGTTCTGGGTCAGGGTCAGCGCGTCCTGCTCTCCCTCCCAGATCAGGCTGCTCAGGCTTTCACCCAGCGCCTCGTCGACCTCATCGAAAACCGCTTTCGCTTCGGGATAGGCCTCGGCCAGCGCCTTGCCCATGCCGATCGTCTGTGCCCCCTGGCCCGGAAATACAAATGCCCGCGTCATACCGCCCTCTCATTGGTTTCTTGGCAAAGGGTCTAATGGGTCGGAACTTTATTCACAAGAGAAAGGCGCGCCCGGCGAACCGGCGCACGCGTCAGAGGCCCTGCGCAGGCGCTCTTAGTTCGACCCCGAGTTCCCGCCCAGGCTGGTGGCCTCTTCGCCACGCGGCTTGCCAAAGGCATCGACGGTGATCCCGCTCAGCTCGCGGCTGATCGAACTGCCTTGGCGGCTGGCGCCGGTCGACACGGTCATGACCATGGCGAAACCCAGCCCCACGACTGCCGCAGCCAAAACGACAAAATCGCTGGTGGTTGCCCCGTCTTCGGAGAAGAGAAAGCGCTTCGCCCACGCGGCAGCTTTCCTGTGCATTTGCTCATCCTCGGTATCTGCGGAGACCTTACCGACCTCTCTAAGATGCATACTAATAGATGATGACGACAAGATCACGTCACGATTTGCAAGATTTCGGGATTAGCCCATCCCTGAGTCTTCACCGCAACACGTAAGCACGTGGATTGCCCGCCCCGCCAGGCAGGGCAGGCAATCACGAGGGAAACACAATCGGTACAGTCTGTCAGATCAAGCCGTGCGGCCAGCCGGCAGCAGGCGACGACCCACCAGCTCCCACCCGTCCGAGGCGGCCTCGGAGGGTTTCATCTCGTTGATCAGGCGCTGATGCAGCAGGCGCAGGGTGTTCTCGCGGCCAGATGCCAGGTGCAGCACCTTCTTGCCATCGCGCATCCGCACAAAGAGCTGCGACAGATCGCCGGCACCTTCGACCCGCTTGATATAGGCGCTGGCCACATCGGCAAAGGGCACCACGCGCTGCGGACGGAACTTGCCCTTGCGGTTCACAACCCCCTGGCGCAGCTCGCCCTTGTGAATGTCGACATGAATTTCCTGCCCCATGCCGCGATCCGAGATCCACAGGAACATCAGCGCCGGCATGGCCATACCCATGCTGGACATGATGCGGAATTCGGTCGAGTCCATGCTGACCCCGGCCGCCGCCGGCGGGAACAGCCATTGCAGCGCCGCTGCGGTCAGGCAAGCCAGACCCGCAGCCGCACAAACGCGCTCGATCAGCGCGGCGCGGTTGCTCCACTGCGTATCGGAGCGGATGATATAGCCCCAGTTCGTCTCACACAAACTAACCCAAGGCCCCGACGATTTGGCCCCCGAGGCACCAAAGTTGCTGAAATCCGATTGCGCGTTCATGGCGCCTCTCCTCAACTGGTTTCCTTAACCCTGTTGGCCAAAAGTGTTAAAAATAAGACAACCGCGGCCCCATTTCGCGGCAGGGTTGTGGGCCCCGGACCCCCAGGGCACCAAACGCCCGGACAGGGTGAAAACCGCGCCCTGCCCCCTTGCATCACACGCCCCCCTATGTATAACGGCGCATCCTTCCGCGCAGGACTTGAACCCGGCGCAGTCTCTCGTGAGTGGCAGCGGAAGGTTCGAGCCACTCTATGAAATGCGCCCGTGAACAGAACTGGAGCACACATGCCGCTTTACGAGCATGTCTTCATCTCGCGTCAGGACCTTTCCAACGCGCAGGCCGAAAGCCTTGTCGAACATTTCTCCACCGTACTGGCTGACAACGGCGGCAAAGTCGTCGACAGCGAATACTGGGGCGTCAAGACGATGGCCTACAAGATCAACAAGAACCGCAAGGGCCACTATGCCTTCCTGCGCACCGACGCCCCCGCCGGCGCCGTGCAGGAAATGGAACGCCTGATGCGCCTGCATGACGACGTGATGCGCGTTCTGACCATCAAGGTCGACGAGCACGCCGAAGGCCCGTCGGTGCAGATGCAAAAGCGCGACGAGCGCGACAACCGCCGCGAACGCCGCTAAGCGCAGCATTAGGAAAGGATCATAAGATATGGCCGCTAAACCGTTTTTCCGTCGCCGCAAGGTGTGCCCTTTCTCGGGTGAGAACTCGCCCAAGATCGACTACAAAGACACCCGCCTGCTGCAGCGCTACATTTCCGAGCGTGGCAAGATCGTGCCGTCGCGCATCACCGCCGTCTCGGCCAAGAAGCAGCGTGAACTGGCCCGTGCCATCAAACGCGCCCGCTTCCTTGCCCTGCTGCCCTACGCCGTGAAGTAAGGAGAGACCTGATGCAAGTTATCCTTCTCGAACGCGTTGCCAAACTGGGTCAGATGGGCGACGTCGTCGCCGTCAAGGACGGCTACGCCCGCAACTTCCTGCTGCCGCAAGGCAAGGCCCTGCGCGCCTCGAACGCCAACATCGCGTCGTTCGAAGCCCAGAAAGCCCAGCTGGAAGCCCGCAACCTGGAAACCAAGAAAGAGGCCGACGCCCTGGGTGAAAAGCTGGATGGCCAGCAGTTCATCGTGATTCGCTCGGCATCGGATTCGGGCGCGCTCTACGGCTCGGTCACCCCGCGTGACGCCGCCGAGGCCGCAACCGCCGCCGGTTTCTCGGTCGACAAGAAACAGGTTTCGCTCACCGCTCCGATCAAGGAACTGGGCCTGCATGACCTCACCGTCACGCTGCACCCCGAGGTTGCGGTGACCATCCAGATCAACGTCGCCCGTTCCGACGAAGAGGCCCAGCTGCAAGCTTCGGGCAAATCGATCCAGGAACTGGCTGCCGAGGCCGAGGCCGAAGCCGAATTCGAGATCGCCGAGCTGTTCGACGAAATCGGTGCGGCCACCTCGGACGACGAAGGCATCGACGAGGAAGCCTGATCGTCAACCGATCTGCAAGACAACACGGGCCGCATCACCTGATGCGGCCCGTTTTTCTTGTCAGCCCTTGTGATGCTCGCAGGTGACATTCGGGTTGAACGGCATCAGCGTCCCCGCCGGGTTGTCACGATAAAGCCAGACATGCTGATCGAAATGCGGCATGAACCCATGCGCCTCGTCGCCGGGCGTGGCGGGGTCATCGGTCATGTGATCCCAGGACCGGCCGTTCAGCATCGGCGGCCCGTCATGCCCTGCCCCCTTCCAGGCGGCTTCGAACACCAGGTTCTCGATCCCGACCAGTTCCATCGACCCATCGGCCTGCGGCTCGTAAAGCAGGATCGCCGGCTGCATGAAATCGGTATGGGTGCTGCCGCCGTCGACGCGGCCCTCGGGCGGGGCCAGCTGCAACAGGTCGGGGCGCAGATAGTGAATGCCCATGCCCCCCCAGTCGGCCGGCAGGCCCTCCATCGCGGCCGTTACGCACATGCCGGACGGGTCCGGAATGTACCCCTCGGCCAGCGCGACATTGACATCCATGTATTTCTCGTTGGCGGCTCGCAGGGAGTCGAGGTCGTAATCCTCGGCCAGTGCGGGCAGGCTCGTGGCCACAAAGACAGCCAAACTCATACGCACAATCCCGTTGATAGTCATGTGAGTATCCTCCCTTGGCGCGCGCGGCCCGTGCCGGCGCGCCACAGCCATCCTGCGCCCCTGCCCGAGTCGACGCAACAGCGCCCTCGAAAACAAAAAAGCCGCCCGAAGGCGGCTTTTCGTCGGTCCGATGTGAAACCGATTATTCTTCTTCCAGCTTATCGATCGCTTTCTGCAGGTCGTCTTTCGAGACTTCTTTCTCGCTGACTTCGGCCTGGGCGAACAGCAGGTCGACAACCTTGTCTTCGAACAGCGGCGCGCGCAGCTGCTGCTGCATCTGCTGGTTCTGCTGGACGAACTCAAAGAAAGCGCGTTCCTGGCCCGGATACTGACGAGCCTGGTTCAGGATCGCCTGGGTCATCTCGGCATCCGACACCTCGACCTCGGCCTTGCGGCCGATCTCGGCCAGCAGCAGGCCCAGGCGCACGCGGCGGGCGGCCAGCTTGTTGTGCTCGTCGGTGGGCTCGATCGCGCCGTGGTTATGATCGTGCACATCGGGGTTTTCCTCGTGCCACAGCTGATGCGCGATCTGCTTGGCCTCGGCGTCCAGCAGGGTGGCGGGCAGCTCGAACGACACCATGCCGTCCAGCGCGTCCAGCAGCGCACGCTTCATGACCGCGCGCGAGGCGCCGCCGAATTCGGCTTCCAGACGCTCGGCAACCTGGCCCTTCAGGGCGTCCAGGCTCTCGGCGCCGAACTGCTTGGCCAGCTCGTCGTCGATCTCGGCGGGCTTGGGTTCCTTGACCGCCTTGACGGTGCATTCGAACACGGCGTCCTTGCCGGCCAGGTTCTCTGCACCGTATTCGGCCGGGAACGACACCTTGACCTCAACCTCTTCGCCGGCCTTGGCGCCGACCAGCTGATCCTCGAAACCGGGGATGAAGCTGTTCGAACCCAGAACCAGCGGGTAATCTTCGGCCGAGCCGCCATCAAAGGCCTCGCCGTCGACCTTGCCGACGAAATCGATCACGACCTGATCGCCGTCCTTGGCCTTGCTGCCCTTGCGGCGGTCAGCAAAGTTCTGGGCGGTGCCGGCCAGGTTTTCCAGGGCTTCCTGGATATCGGCATCGGCGGCCTTGACCACCAGCTTGTCCAGCTTGACGCCCGACAGGTCGACCTCGGGGATCTCGGGCAGCGCTTCGTAGGTCATCGAGACAACCACGTCGTCGCCCTCTTTCCAGTCTTCGCCGCCTTCCATTTTCACTTCGGGCTGCAGCGCCGGACGATCGCCCGATTTCTCAAAGTGCTCGTTCATCGCACCGTCGATGGCTTCCTGCATGGCTTCGCCCAGCAGACGCTGGCCGAACTGCTTTTTCAGCAGCGCCATCGGCACCTTGCCCTTGCGAAAGCCCTTCATCTCGATTTCGGGCTGCGCCTCGGTCAGCTTTTCATTCACCTTGGCGTCCAGTTCGGCCGCGGCAACGGTGATCTGATAGCCGCGCTTCAGACCTTCGTTCAGGGTTTCGGTAACCTGCATTTCGTCCTCATCCATAGCATAAGAGCCGCAGTACCGGCCGCGGCGGGATTAATCAGTCGCCCTTCTAGTTTTGGCACCACCCCGATGCAAGTGGCGATCGCGCCAAAGGGGCAGATTCAGGCGATAAACCGGGGCTTTCGGCAAAATAGAGGACAGGATCATGCCAATGGGCGCCATGGCGTCTTTGGCAGGCGCGCCCGGATCGTCAGATGACGCAGCCGTCCTCGTCGCATCCGGCGGCACCCGTTCCGGTGGCCGACGCGGCCTGCGGCGGGGCCTCACAGATCACCGACGCGATCTCGGCCCCCAGGCGCAACGCGCTGACCTGCCCGAAATGATGCGCCGCCAGCCCCCCGTTCCGGTCAACCACCAGCAACGACGGCGTGCCACGTAAGCCATAACGCTCCATCGTGAGGGGCAGATCGCCCTTGCCGGGCGTATCCACCCCCACCGGAAACGTGATGCGATATTCGTGCAGGAAGGCCTGCAATGACACAGGCGTCATCGCGGCGTGATGCTCGAACACCGTATGCAGACCGATCACGGCCACATCCTCTTTGGAAAAGACATCATGCACCTGCTGCGCCAGCGGCAGCCCATGCGATACGCAGCCGGGGCACAGCATCTGAAAGGCCTCGATCACCACGACCTTGCCGCGCAGATCCGCCAGAGACAGCGGCCCTAGCGTATTGAACCATTGATCCACCGACCAATCGGGCAGTTCCGGGCGAGTGGCGGTCATCAATCCCTCCAATAATTATTCGCAGCGGCGATGGTCTGAAAATGCGTCGCCACGACCGACGACACCGCGATCAGCGCATCGGCATCCTTTTCATAGACAGCGCGCAAGGTCTCGCGCACGGATGCGTCGGGCTGGGTCATCTTCACCGCAACCCGAGACAGCTTGACGGCCAGTTCATAGCCTTCTTGCGGGGTTACGGTACGCAGGGTGGGCAGCCAGGTGTCGGTCATGTCAGTCTCCGGTAAAGGGCCGTGCCCGGTGGGCACGGCGAAAGGTCAGTTGATCTTGCCAGGCAGTGTAAGGTCACCCGAGGCAATGTCGAACACATCCGTCACGCATAGCAGCGGTGCATGAATGTTTTCATTCACCCGCAAGGCCGATGTCACCCCGTCATAGGCCGCGCCCGCCACCGCATCCGGGTCGGCAAAAGGCACCGTCAGCGCAATCTCGGGGCCGTCGAACTGCGGCGTATGGCCCGGGCTGTCGATAAAGATCGGCAGGCCCGGCCAGGTCGCCGGCATCGCGGGCGTTGTGCCCTCGGGGATGTCGCGCACCCCCAGCGCTCCGGCGCCGCAGGCCTCGGTCGGGGTCAGCACAACCCAGTGGCTGTGCCACAGCAAGCCGTCATTGCCCGGATCGCCATCGTTGTTTTCGTCATAAAGCGGGGTGTCGTCGAAATCGGGATGGCTGGTGGCCGCAAGCGCCAGGATGCCCGTCCCCCCTTCGAACCCGACAACCGACGGGTCAAGCGAGGTCGGCCAGACATAGGACAGAACCGGTGCACCCGCCAGGGCGCCCACCGGCTCGGGCTGGGTGGCGCCCGCAACGCCATTGAGCGTCATGTGGAACGTCACCTGCGCGCCGTCGCGGTGAACATGGGCCGCCAGAATGTCAAACGACGCCACCCGCGCCTCATCGGCCGCCGAAACGATGGCGCCCGGCTGGTTGATGGCATGATTTTCGGCCGCATAGGCGCCACCCGTCAGCACCACCGCAAGGGCGCTTGGCAAAATGAAATGTTTCATGGGGTTCTCCTCTATCTAATATCGACTCGATACCATTTGATCGACAGTCTTGCAATATTGATTTTGACTCGATATTAAATAGCCATGGATACGACCGCTCAAATTCGCGCCCTGATCAATCGGCTGGCCCGCCTGGATGCCGCCGAAACCTGGGAGATCGACCTGAACCCGGCCCAGATCGCGGCGCTTGATTACCTGGCCCGCGCCAACCGGTTCTCGCGCGCACCCTCGCATGTGGCCGAATATCTCGGCACCACGCGCGGAACCATGTCGCAGACGCTGAAATCGCTTGTACGCAAAGGTTATGTGACCGAGCACCGCTCGCAGATCGACAAACGCTCGATCAGCTATGACCTGACGCCCGAAGGCCTGGCCCTGACCAGCCGCCAGACCGCCTTTGCCGAGGCGATCACGTCTATCCCGCCCCGCGATCAAGAGCAGCTGCGCACCGGGCTGTCCGCCCTGCTGGCCAGCCGGCTAAAGGCGAATGGCGGCCGCGCCTTCGGCATCTGCAAAGACTGCGCCTATCACCGCACTGACGCAACCGGCGCCTACTGCACGCTTTTGTCCGTGCCCCTGTCGCCGCAAGACACAACCCAGATCTGCCACGAACAGGTGGCGGCCTAGGCCAGTTATGGCGACGGGCAGGCCCGGTGGGCCCGCCGTCAGCGCCGCCTCGGAGGCTCGCCCCCTCCGCGCCCCGGATGCGGCTTTCCCGGGCCGCTCTTACGGCCATCCGTCTTTGATTTGCGCGGCTTGGCAACCGCACCCGTTGGGGTAACCCGTTTCGAGCTATCCAGGGCATGAGCCCGCCGGGGCGCCGCAGGCTTGCCACCGGGTTTACGCGCACCGGTCGTGGCGGGCGCGGCCCGCTTGTCCTTTTGGGTCGCAGCTTTGGGGCCGGGCTTGCCGGAGGGCGATCCCGGCGCTTTCTCGGGCGACTTGCGATGCGGTTTCGGCGCAGGTTTCTGTCCGACGGGCGGTTTGGCCTTGGGCGTCGCGTGTTCCTCGCCTCTGGATTTGCGGTAGGGTTTCACCACACCTTCCGCGATTGCCTCTTCCATCTTGCTCGGCCGCTTCGGCGCCCGGTCGCGCGGCTTGGCCCGGGGTCCGTCTTTTGCCGGACCCTTCGCGTACTCGGGCTTGCGCGGCTTTGGCTCATGCTTGCGGGGCGCCGGTCCCAGATCAGGGGCCGCGTCGAGCTGCCGAACCTTCACACCCTCTTCAAGTTCAGCCCCCTCACCGATAGCCTGAAGGAACCCCCCGACACTGTCCTTTGCCAGTTCAACAAAGCTCTCGGATTGCCGGATGCGGATCGCCCCGATCGCACCTTTTTCAAGATTTCCGGCGCGGCACAACAGCGGCAAAAGCCAGCGCGGATCGGCGCGGTCGTCATGACCGACCGACAGCGAAAACCACTCGCTTGGGCCAAAGGGCTTGCGCTCTTTGCGCGCGGGCGGGGCGTCGGGCGCAGCCAGGTCTTCCGGCGCGGACTGGCGGGCGCGGTACATGGCGATATAGGCAGCGGCGATCTGCTCGGGGCTGTGCAGCGCCAGAAGCTTGGCCGCGAATTCTTCCTGCTCGGGCGTCGGCTTTTCGCTCCAGACGGGATCGGCCAGCAGGCGTTCCTCATCCTTGCGCAAAACGTCGTCGGCCGAGGGCGGAACCATCCACTCGGCCTCGATCTTGGCGAATTTAAGCAGGCGCTCGGCCTTTTTCGCAATCTTCGGCGGCACGATCAGGGCGGAAATGCCCTTGCGCCCTGCCCTGCCCGTCCGGCCCGACCGGTGCAGCAACCCTTCGGCGTTAGACGGCAGCTCGGCATGGATCACCAGGTCAAGGTTCGGCAGGTCGATCCCGCGGGCCGCGACATCCGTAGCCACGCAGACCCGCGCCCGGCCATCTCGCATCGCCTGCAACGCATGGGTCCGCTCGGTCTGGCTCAGCTCGCCCGACAAGGCCACGACAGGAAAGGCGCGGTTCGACAGCCGCGCGGTCAGCCGGTTCACCGCTGCGCGTGTGTTGGTGAAAACGATCGCATTCTGCGCGTCATGATAGCGCAGCACGTTGATGATCGCGTTTTCGATATCCTGTTGGGCAACCCGCAAGACCTGATAGCTGATGTCGGCGTGCTGGTCCTGGCCGGTCAGCGTTGTCACG
Source organism: Actibacterium sp. XHP0104 (assembly GCF_025751515.1). Classification (GTDB taxonomy): domain Bacteria; phylum Pseudomonadota; class Alphaproteobacteria; order Rhodobacterales; family Rhodobacteraceae; genus Actibacterium_D. The sequence goes on along the minus strand of NZ_JAOWLE010000001.1, from coordinate 555,244 downwards.
CGAACGGCGTCACGCTGGAATTGCTGCGCCAGCTTGGCGATCATCGGCGGCACGGTCGCCGAAAACATCAAGGTCCGCCGGTCGTCGGGCGCTTCGCTCAGCAGAAACTCGAGATCCTCGCGAAACCCCAGATCCAGCATCTCGTCTGCCTCGTCCAGAACGACCACGCGCAGACTGCTCATATCCAGAGAGCCGCGCTGGATATGGTCGCGCAGACGACCGGGCGTGCCGACCACGATATGCGCGCCCCGGTCCAGAGCGCGGCGTTCATCGCGAATGTCCATACCGCCGATACAGGTCGTCACACGGGCGCCGGCCTTGGCATACAGCCATTGGATTTCACGCATCACCTGGAACGCCAGCTCGCGCGTGGGCGCCACGATCAACGCCAGCGGCGCAGCGGCAAAACCCAGAACCTCGGCATCGCCCAGCAACGTCGGCGCGATCGCCAACCCAAAGCCCACGGTCTTGCCCGAGCCGGTCTGCGCCGAAACCAGCAGGTCGGAGTCGTGCAGTTCGGGGTCACAGACAGCCTCTTGCACGGCGGTCAGAGTGTCATAGCCACGCTCTTTGAGCGCATCGGATAGGGTCTGGATCATTCTGGATATTGTCTCAGTTCAAGAGGCGCCTGGGCGTGAGTGTCCTGCCACCGGGCAGAAACAAGCCTCGCCCCATAAACCTTTGCGGTCAGGCTGTATACCTCGAAATGGTTTTCGGTGGGGGTGTCAGGCTGGCAAACCAAGCTTTCCAGCTTTGGATCATTGCCGATGTTCGGCAGGATGGTGATCTGCCCCGCCAAAGACCCTTCGGCCAGACAGTGCCGATAAGCGCCGTGAATACGGTCACACCCGGAAACCCGACATGGCCACTTTCTGGGGACCAGGCTGGCGAGCGCACGACGATTTAAGCCGCTTCACTCGCTTTCATCGCTGAGCCCCATCGACAAAGCTGTGGCTCCTCAAGGTGTGTCGGCCCAGCGTGTGGTGAACTACGGCCGTCTCTCAGACAGATGGCATAGCCCAAGCGCCCGGGAAAAGGGGAGAAAACAGGGAAAGAAAGACTGTGCTGACAGAGATAGGGCAGGATGGCGGAGAGACAGGGATTCGAACCCTGGAGACGGTTTCCCGCCTACACACTTTCCAGGCGTGCGCCTTCGACCACTCGGCCACCTCTCCGGTCTGCCCGCTTTAGCGTGGATCGCGGGCCCTGTGCAAGGGGCCAGCGCGGGGCAGGATCAGTTTTCGTAGACTTCCGGCAACGCACGCGGCGCGTCGGCCAGCCAGGCCGGCACGGGCAGCTCTTTTTCGCGCAGGAATGCGGGGTTGAACAGTTTCGACTGATAGCGCGTGCCATAGTCGCACAGCACCGTCACGATCGTATGCCCCGGGCCCATCTCACGCGCCATGCGCATCGCGCCGGCGATGTTGATGCCGGACGAGCCGCCCAGGCACAGGCCTTCTTGCGCGGCCAGATCGAACAGCACCGGCAGCGCCTCTGCATCGGGGATGTTGTAGGACATGTCGGGGGTAAAGCCCTCGAGGTTGGCGGTGATCCGCCCCTGCCCAATGCCTTCGGTGATCGAGCTGCCCTCGGCCGCATGTTCGCCGGTGGTGTAATAGCTGTGCAGCGTGGCGCCATCGGGATCGGCCAGGCCGATCTTGACGCCCTTGGGCTGTAGCGCCATGCCAACACCGGCCAGCGTGCCACCCGAACCAACCGCGCAGATAAAGCCGTCAACCTTGCCGCCGGTCTGCTCCCAGATCTCGGGGCCGGTGGTTTCCACATGAGCCTGCCGGTTGGCCACATTGTCGAACTGGTTGGCCCAGATCGCGCCGTTGGGCTCGGTCTTGGCCAGTTCCTCGGCCAGACGGCCGGAATAGCGCACATAGTTGTTGGGGTTGCGATAGGGGTTCGCGGGCACCTGCACCAGCTCGGCCCCGGCCAGGCGGATCATGTCCTTCTTTTCCTGGCTCTGGGTCTCGGGGATGACGATCACGGTGCGAAAGCCCATCGAGGCGCCGACCAGCGCCAGGCCGATGCCAGTATTGCCGGCCGTGCCCTCGACGATGGTGCCACCGGGGCGCAGCAGGCCCTTTTCTACCGCATCGCGGATAATATACAGCGCGGCGCGGTCCTTGACCGACTGGCCGGGGTTCATGAACTCGCATTTGCCCAGGATGGTGCAGCCGGTAGCCTCGGACGGGCCGTTCAGCTTGACCAGGGGGGTGTTGCCGATCAGATCGGCCAGGTCGCTGCGCATGTTCATGGTTTCCCTCCGCTCTTTGCTGTCCCTGACTATCCGGCGATCCGGCGGAACTCAAGCACCCGCGCGAAGGCTTTCGCGTTGTTGTGACAGCCAGTGCAGCGACAGGATCAGCGGCGCGTTCTCGATCTCGCCGCTTTCCAGCAGCGCGGCAACCGCGTCATAGGCGACCAGATGCGAGCGGATATCCTCGCCCTCGGCATCAAGCCCGGCAATCCCGGTGATGTCATCGGGCAGATCGGCGAGACCCAGATAGGCGTGCACATATTCGGTTTTCGCGCCCGGCGTGGGGTAATAGCGCCCCACCTTGATCAGGCGCGCCAGGGTCAGGCCCGCCTCTTCCTCGGCCTCACGGCGGGCGGTGATCTCGGGCGGCTCGCCCGGTTCACAGCGACCGGCGATGGCCTCCAGGCTCCAGCATTGGCGATCACCGCGCGCGAACGGCCCCATGCGAAACTGTTCGACCAGCAGCACCCGGTCGCGCACCGGGTCATAGGGCAGCACGGTCACCACATCCGTTGACAGGAACGCCGTGCGGCGGATCGGGCTGCTCATGCGGCCATCGAAACGGATGTGGCGCAGGGTGTAATCCTCGATGGAAAAGAACCCGGCATAGGGCTGATCCTGCGCGATCACCTCGACATCGGCCGCGCCCGCGTGACGGCGCAGCGTGGTGGGCCCGCCGTCACGCGCCATCACCCGCGAGGCCGCCGCCGACAGGATCGAAGGGTAACGCGCCATGGTCTGCTCTACGGGCCGCGCCGGATAGTGGCGCATCACCTCACCCGCCGCCAGCGCGGTGGTCTCGGCCCAGTTGGCGCGCCAGTGATCGGCATCCCAGGCCGCGCCCGCCACGACCGAAGCATCGGCCAGGTAGGTTTCCTGCCCCTGCCCCAGCGCCACCCGGTCAAAGCCATGGCCGCGCATGTAGTAATCAAGCCGGGCCAGCCCTTGCGCAGAAGGATCGCACCAGACAAGCCCGCATAGCGTCGCGGCCGCATCGGGCCACGGCATGGGCCACGGCCCGTTACCCGCCACGCGCAGCCCATAACCCCGCAGCGCCCCTGCACCCGTCTCGACCGGCCCGCCCACCACACGGGTCAGCAAATCGCCCCCGGCCAGAGGCCCCCAGAGAAACAGGTTCATGGCATCAGTTCCAGCGGTGGCTTGTCCACTCGGTGATCAGCGCCGCCAACGCCCCGCCCACCCCAAGGACGATCATCACCGGCCCGGAATCGACGATCAGCAGACCGTATTTCAGGATCAACTCGCCCAGACCAATCAGCGCGTCGCCGGGGCCGTCATAAAGCAGCTTCATCGCCTTCTTGATCATCTGGATGATGCCGTGGGTCAGCAGCAGGTAGAACAAGATGGTGCAGATCGCGCGAAACCCCGAAGTCAGGGCGCGGCTGTACCCTTGGCCCGCCAGCACACCCATTGACCGCCACGCGGCGATCCCGCCGATGACCGCGTTCATCTCGCGGAACCATTTGACCTTGGTGCCCTCGGGCAGTTCCATGATGTAGTAATCGGTCGCGATATAGGTCACGATCGCGAATGTCACAAAGGCAACAAGGCGGGCTGCTGTGGGCATGTCGGGGCCTGTAACTGCATTTTTTCTGCTTAACAGTTTCAGCAAGCAGGCCCGATTAGACAAGCCCCAATCCCGTCAACAATCAGGGTTTGAGGCCCTGATAGGCCTCTAACGCCCGATCGCGGCCCTGTTTCAACCCGATCAGCGGCTGCGGCGGGGCGTCATCGGGCGACAGGGCCCAGGCGCGCGGGATGGCGTCATAATAGCTGCGCGCCGCCGCGCCCTGCCCCAGCCAATGGTCACGATAGGCGCCGTCGGGGTCGAACTTCGCGGACTGGGTGTCGGGGTTGAACACCCGGAAATAGGGCGCGGCATCCGGCCCGCAACCCGCCACCCATTGCCATCCCATGGCATTGGCGGCCGGGTCCCAGTCGATCAGACAGTCAGCAAACCACCGCAGCCCCACCCGCCAGTCGGTCAGCAGGTGTTTCGTCAGGTAAGAGGCCACGATCATCCGCGCCCGGTTATGCATCGTGCCGGTCACGTACATCTGGCGCATGGCGGCATCGACCACGGCCACGCCGGTGCGGCCCTGTTTCCAGGCGATCACCTCGGGGCGGTCGGCGTCGGCGTTCCACGGAAAGGCATCCCAGCCCGCGCGCCAGTTCTCGGCGCCCAGATCGGGGCAATGATACATCAGGTGCCAGGCGAACTCGCGCCAGGTCAGTTCCTTGAGGAAATGTTCGGCCCCTGCGGCGCCCTCGGCGCGGGCGCGCTGGCCCGCGTGCCAGATGGTGCGCGGGCTGATCTCGCCATAGGTCAGGTTTTCCGACAGGCCCGATGTGGCCGGTTCGGCCAGCATGTCGCGCTGCAATTTATAGGTCTCGATCCGATGCGAAATGAACGCGCCCAGCCGCCCCTGCGCGGCCCGCTCGCCCACCACCACATAGGGCGCGACCACAGCCGCGCCCCGATCCATGGCCGCGCCCATCTGCCAGTCGCTTAGGTCATCACTGCGCGGCCAGTTTTGCGGGGCGGGGATAACGTCAGGGGCTATAAGGGGCACATCCACATCGCGCCCCCGCACCGCGTTCCAATAGGGGGTGTAGACCTTGTAATACCCGCCCTGCCCGGTCTGCACCGTCCAGGGCTCGAACAACAAGTTGCCTGCAAAACTGCGGGGCTCGACGCCCCTATCCATGAGGGCGGATTTAACGTCGGTGTCCCGTGCGATTGCATCCGCATCATAGGCGCGCAGCCAGTAAACCGCGCCCGCCCCTGTTTCGGCAATCAGATCGCGCAGCACCTCAACCGCGGGGCCGCGACGCAGGATCAGGTGGCTGCCCTTATCCGCCAGAACCCGCGCAAAATGATCCAGCGCCAGCCCCAACCGCCATTTCGGTGCGGCGGGCAGCGATTGCACCTGATCATCATGGACGAAAACCGGAATGACCGGCCGGCCCGTCCGGCAGGCGGCGGTCAGTGCCGGGTGGTCGCTTAGACGCAGGTCTCGGCGGAGCCACAAAATGATCGGGGTGGTGTCAGACATCCTCACCAGCGATCTAGGGGGATCTGCCGCAGGTCAAGCCCCGCGGCAGATCATTTTGGCTTAGCGCGGTTCCGACCGCAGGCCGCTATAGATCGCCCAGCACATCAACAACAGCACGACCGTGAACGGCAGACCGGTGGAAATCACCATCGCCTGCAACGCCCCCAAGCCGCCGCCGATCAGCAGCACGATCGCCACGGCGCCCTCAAACGTGCACCAGAACACCCGCTGCGGCACCGGCGCGTCGACCTTGCCGCCCGCCGTGATCGTGTCGATCACCAGCGAGCCCGAGTCCGACGAGGTGACGAAGAACACGATGACCAGGATGATCCCCAGCACCGAGGTGATCGACGACAGCGGCAGGCCCTCGAGCATCGCGAACAGCGACAGCGGCGGGTTGTAGCTGTCGATCACCTGCGCCTTGACCGCGCTGGTTTCGGGCGAGGACAGAACCTGGTCGATGGCCACGCCGCCGAACACCGCCATCCACAGCACGCAGACCAGCGACGGGATGATCAGCACGCAGGTCACGAATTCGCGCACCGTGCGGCCGCGGCTGACGCGGGCGATGAACATGCCCACAAACGGTGACCAGCTGATCCACCAGGCCCAGTAGAACGACGTCCAGCCCTGCATGTATCCGGTGTCTTCACGCCCGATCGGGTTCGACAGCGGAATGATCTCGGCCACATAGGTCGCGAGCCCCGCCCCGAAATCCGAAAAGATCAGCGCCGTCGGCCCGGCAATCAGCACGAACAGCAGCAACAGCGCCGCCAGCCCCATGTTGACTTCCGACAGGATCTTGACCCCGCCGTCCAGCCCGCGCAGTACCGAGATCAGCGCCACACCGGTAATGCCGGTGATCAGCAGAACCTGCGTCGTGATACCCACCGGCACGCCGAACACATGGTTCAGCCCCGCATTGGCCTGCTGCGCGCCGAACCCCAGCGAGGTGGCCAGGCCAAAGAGCGTGGCAAACACCGCCAGCGTGTCGATGATATGGCCCGTCCAGCCCCAGACGCGCTCGCCAAAAATCGGGTAGAAGGCCGAACGGATGGTCAGCGGCAGGCCCTTGTTGAACGAGAACAGCGCCAGCGCCAGCGCCACAACCGCATAGATCGCCCAGGGGTGCAGCCCCCAGTGATAGATCGTCGCGGCCAAGCCCATTCTCTTGGCGGCATCGACATTGGCGGCGATGATGCTGCCGTCCTCGGCAATGGGCGATGGCACGCCCAGGGGCTCGGATATGGCCATGTGATAGACCGGTTCCAGCACGCCAAAGAACATCAGCCCGATGCCCATGCCCGCCGCGAACAGCATCGCGAACCAGCCGATATAGCTATAGTCGGGCGTCGCATCCTTGCCGCCCAGCCGCACCTTGCCCACCGGCAGCACGATCAGCGCCAGGCAGAACAGCACAAAGATATTAGCCGCGCCCAGAAAGAACCAATCGAATGTCGATGTCAGCCAGGGCCGCATCTTGCCGAACAGATCGCCCGCCTGTTCGGGCAACGCCAGCGCGTAGAACACGAAGGCCATGATCGACAGGCCCGAGATCAGAAAGACCGGGTTGTGAATGTCAAAGCCGAAGGGCCCGACATTGCCTTCGACATTGTCCTGACCGATCTCATAGTCGGTCTCGATAAGCTCGGAATGCCCCTCTGGTTCGGGGATTCCCTGTGTTTGTTGTTCCGTCATAGTGGTGCTTTCCCTGTTTGTGGTTGCGGATGCGCGGGGGGCCTCAGCCCTCTTCGCGCACCACCATCACCGAGACTTTCGAATGCGAGGCCAGCTTGCCGCCATGCGAGGGGAACAGATATCCCGTCGCCCCCGGCACATGACTGGCCACGACGACCAGATCGGCCCCGATCTGGTGCCGCGCCTCTAACAGCGTGCCGTCAAGGTCGATCGCCGGGTCGGGTGTGACCATCGCGTGCGCCTCGGCCCGATGCCCGTGCTGTGCGGCCTGATCGGCAGCAAAGGCCGCCAGGGTCTGTGCGAATTCCTCGGGGGTATGGCCATGCGGCCCCGGTGTCGGAGCGGTGACCGCCACGTAGACAACCGCGATGTCGTAGTGACACGCCAGATCGGCCGCCACCCCCAGCGCGCGCCCCAGCCGGTCGACATGCGACAGATCGACCGGAGCCATGATTTTCGTGAACACCAAATGCCCTCCCTTATGTTTCGCGGGTCTGCGCAACCGCAAGGCGCAGGGCAGACCGCGCGTTCCGACGGGACGGGCGCAATGAAAAGGCCGCGACCCGTTTTCAGGGTAGCGGCCTCAGAATGCGCCGGGTTGCCACCAGCGCACACTTATGCGCCAAAAGCGACAAAGGCATGTCGCATTCGGCTATCTGCGTTTCGTCAGGCGTTCACGTCAACAACCACACGGCCCTTGATCTGCCCCTTGAGGATATCGGCCCCCAGGCCCGGCAAATCATTCAGCGTCGCGGGCTGGATCATCGCCTCGAGCTTGTCCAGCGGCAGATCGGCGGCCAGGCGCTTCCAGGCGCGCAGGCGGTTCTCAAACGGCTGCATGACGCTGTCGATGCCCAGCAGGTTGACCCCGCGCAGGATAAACGGCGTGATCAGCGCGCCGTCGATCGCGGCGCCACCGGCCAGACCGATCGCGGCAACCGAGGTGCCGTATTTCATCTGTTTCAGCACACGGCCCAGCATCGCGCCGGCAACCGCGTCGACACAGCCGGCCCAGCGCTCGCCTTCCAGCGGCTTGCGGGTGACCTCGGTCAGCTCTTCGCGCGCCACGATCTCGGTCGCGCCCAGAGATTTGAGGTAATCCGCCTGATCGGGACGACCGGTCACGGCGGCGACCTCATGGCCAAGGCTGGCCAGAACCGCAACGGCGACCGAGCCCACGCCACCGGCGGCGCCGGTGACCAGCACCGGGCCATCGCCGGGTTTCAGCCCGTGATCTTCCAGCGCCATGATCGCCAGCATCGCGGTCAGGCCCGCCGTGCCCACGGCCATGGCGGTGCGGGTGCTCATGCCCTCGGGTAGCGGCACCAGGAAATCGGCCGGCACGCGTGCCTTTTGCGCATAGCCGCCCCAGCGGTTTTCACCCACGCGCCAGCCGGTCAGAACGACCTTGTCGCCAGGCGAATAGCGCGGATCATCCGAGGTCTCGACCGTGCCGGCGAAATCGATGCCGGGCACATGCGGGTAGCTGCGCACAAGACCGCCACCGGGACCGATGCACAGGCCGTCCTTGTAGTTCACCGTGGAGTATTCGACCGCGACGGTCACGTTACCCTCGGGCAGCTCGCCGGTGTTGATCTGACGCACGGCGGCGCGGGTGCTGCCGTCTTCGTCCTTTTCCACGATCAGAGCGTTGAACATGATCTTCTCTTCCTTTCTTACGCCGACAGTCCGGCGCGTTGTGTCAACTCGTCCAGAAACCGGACGATCAATGGGTTAACCAGGTCCGGCCGCGTGACCGGACCCATGTGATCGGCCGAGGGCACGACATGCGTCACCGCCCCCGGAATGGTGTCAGACAACAGATCGGCGATGGCGCCGGTCGAGGGACGGGTCTCGGCACCCCTGAGCACCTGAACGGGCATCTCGAACCCGGCGCAATCGCCCAGCCGGAACTGCCCCGGCAGATCAGGCAACGTGCCCGCCCAGTCATCGGCCACCCGGCCAATGGTGCGGGCGATATAGTCGCGGCTGCGCGCATCCAGCGCATCGAACGTGCCCGTGCCGGCCCAGTGATCGACGAACGACCGGCCCGCCTGCTCGGGCTGCCCCAGCACCAGATAGCCATGCACCGCAGCCGAAACCATGTCGGCCTCGGCCGCAGCGGGATGACCATGCTGAGGCAACAGACCAAACAGAGCCGGTTCATACAGGGTCAGGCTGGCGATCCGCCCGGGCCAGCGGCAGGCGGAAAACACCGCCGCTGCACCGCCCAGCGAATGGCCGACCAGATGCACCTGTTCGCCATCGAACTCGTCAAGCAAGGCCTTGACCACCGCGGTATCGTGCTCGAACCACGGCCGCCCATCCCGCGTAAACGCCTCGCTGCGGCCATAGCCGTGCAGATCAGGCGCAACCACGCGATAGCGCGATCCAAGCTCTTGCAGCAGAGCCCGGTACTGGCCGCTATGGCTGGCCGAGCTGTGCAGACAGATCACCGGCGGCCCTTGCAGCCCCGCCCGGCGCAGCGCGATGCTTTTGTCTGCGATAGCGATGTGATCCACGTCGTTCTTTCCCGCTCTCATCCGCTTACCCTATTGGGGGTTTAAGCAGACTGTCACAGAATAAATTGTCTGACAAATGAAAGCTGGCCGATATGGGAGGCGGCCAGCTTTCACGCCGGCAAGCCGGCTCCGCAAGGATCGAACCCCTCGGATCCCCATCGATCCTTGCGGAAGAGATCCGGCCTTACTTGCCCGGACCTTTCCAGTCGATCTGGCAGATCTCGGCCGAACGGCCGTCGAAATCCCAGACCCGTCCGTATGCGCGCAGCTTGCCTTTCGACGCCGTCGCAACGGTGATATCGGGGCCCATCCAGTACTGGGTGTTGCTGATGACAATATCCTTGTCGCCATCCGCACCCGCGACCGGATAGATCGCGCCCTGAATCCGGCGCCCCACGGTGATGTGACGCGTCTTGCCCTCGGTTTCATAGGTGATGGGCTGACGCTCGGCGCCCAGGAACTCGCCGACCAGCAGCTGGAACAGGCCGGTCGTGCCCTTGGCGGCACCCGAAAAGACCGTGACCAGCGCGTCATAGGCCTCGTCGCTGGCGCGATCATCGATGAACAGCGCGACTTTCCAGTTGCCGCGACCCATATTGCCGGGGATCTCGATCATCAGGCCCAGGTTCAGGCCGGACAGGTCGATATCGCCATAGGCGCCCTGATCGATGCGCACGGCGCCCCAGGTCTGGCAATGGCCCTCGGTGGGCGGATGCGCTCCCAGGCTGACCACACAGGGACAAAACACCGTGCAGTTACAGTTCAGAAGCAGTTCTCCCTTAATGGTCCATGGAGTCATATCGCTCATGGTTTCTCCCTTTCCTTACAGGATTGGCACAAGCCCGGCGGCCCGTGCAGTGAAATAGACAGCACCGCACAGCAGCATCACACCCAGAGGGCGGGTGACATATGCGCCGATCTGCGGCAGCTTTTCGGTAATCATGATGATGGTCGCCAGGCCCATCCAAGCCAGGTTCATCGTGCCGCCGACAAAGCCCAGCAGCATCAGCGCCCAACAGCAGCCCAGGCAATAGGCGCCCAGCCGCAGGCCCAGCGCGACCGGGTTCCAGTTGCCCGGCTGCCAATACTGCATGAAAAAGCTGATCGGGCGGCGGCACTTGGACAGGCAGGCCTCTTTGAGGGTAGAGAACTGGTACCCGCCCGCCACCAGCAGCAGCAGCGCCGACATCACGTCGGACAGGCTGCGGCCCGCGGGCGAGACCAGCGCGCTCTGGGTCAGCGTCATCTGCGCCATGGCAGCAAGCGCCGAAAAGCCGAACCAGATCGCCAGATACCCCGCCATCAGCAGCACGGTCCGGCGTCCGCCGCCCGCGCCGGTCCAGGCCAGGTCTTCATAGGTGGCCAGCGCCGGCAACGCCGTGGGCAGCATCATCGCCGCCGACATCGCGACCCACATCAGGAAGAGTTTCGCCAGCCCGGCCCCGTCAGGCGTCACGATGCACAGCCCGGCCCAGAACTCGGCCCCGAATCGCGCACCCGCCCGTTGCAGATCGGCAGGCAGCGCCATCGCATAAAGCACAGCCCAGGCCACGAGGATCAGGCCGTAGGTGCCCAGCCAGTGCCCCCCGCGCATTGCCCGTATCCTGGAACCCACCTGCATGCTAAACCTCCCCTAGGATTCGAGGAATACAAATGTCAGACTTTTAAATGTCTGACAAATGAAAAGTTATGAAAACAGAACTCAGACAAGATCGCGACCTGTCGGCTCAGATTGCCGATGTGCTTAGAAATGCCATCATCGAAGGGCGTCTTTTGATCGACGAACGCCTGCCGTCCGAGGCCGAACTGGCTGATTCTTATGGTGTTTCCCGCCCGACAGTGCGCGAGGCGCTAAAACGGCTGGCCGCGCAAAGCCTGATCCGCACCCAGCGCGGCGCGTCCGGCGGCGCCTTTGTCAACCGCATCAGCTATGACGACGCCTATGGCCAGCAGGTCAGCACCGCGACCTTGCTGTTGTCGATGAACGAGGTCGATTTCGAAACCGCCTGCGACGCGCGATTCGCCCTGGAACGCAGCGCCGCCGCCCTGTCCTCGGAACGCCGCAGCGCCGATCACCTGGCCGCGATGCGGGCCGAAATTCACCGGCAGGCTCAGCCGGGCCTGAGCGACGAAAGCTTTTGCGCCTCGGACGTGGCCTTTCACCGGGCACTGGTGGACGGGGCCGGAAACCCGGTTCTGTCGTGGCACCTGGCCGGCGCGATCGAGGGCATGCAGCCCCTGATGAACATGATCACCTTCTCGGCGCGCGACCGGGCCCGGATCATCGATCTGCACGCCAAGCTGACCGACGCGCTCGAGGCCCGCAATGCCTCTGGGATCGAGACCGCGCTGGACGCGCTCTGCCAGGAAACCAAGCAGATGGCCGAGCAGGTCAAGGAAGCCCGTCAGCAACGCCCGGGAACCGCGTAATTTTCTGACCCAGCGTCATCATTTCCCCTCTTGTGAGCGCAACCGTCTGGCCCTAGCGTCTTGGTGCTTTAACCGCACCCCAAAGGAGGGATGTATATGACACTCACCAAGTCTCTGCTGGGCGGCATCGCTCTCAGCGCCCTGGCCACGGCCGCTTTCGCTGAAGACGGCGATCTGCTGGTTTTCGACTATTCCGGTTTTGAAGATCCGGCCTTCCACAGCACCTATGTCGCCAAGCACGGCGACAGCCCGCGCTTTGCGTTTTTCGGTGACGAGGAAGAAGCGTTTCAAAAGCTGCGCTCGGGGTTCAAGGCCGATGTCAGCCATGTCTGTGCGGGCTCGGTGACCAAATGGGTTGAATCGGGCATCCTGGAGCCCTGGGATACCGCCAAGATCACCGCGTTCAAGGATCTTAACGCCGATCTCGTGGGCACCGACGTGGCCGCGGCGGCGGCGGATGTCTACTTCATCCCCACCGATTTCGGCTCGACCGCGACGGCCTATAACACCAACGAGGTGCCGGCCGAGGACGTGGCCTCGCTGAATATCTACCTCAACCCGAAATACGAGGGCCGGCTGACCCTGCCCGACAACGTCGATGACGCCTATGCGCTGGCCTATCTGGCCACCGGCGTGACCAACTGGACCAACGCCACCGACGAGCAATTCGCCGCCGCATCCGACTGGCTGCGCCAGGTGCACCCGAACCTGCGCACCTACTGGACCGACCCGGCCGAACTGGCTCAGCTGTTGGCCACTGGCGAGGTTCTGGCCGGCTGGGCCTGGAACGAAACCCTGCCCACCATGGTCGAAGAAGGCTTCCCGATCGGCTTTCAGCGCGAAGCATCCGAGGGTTCGTCGCTGTGGCTGTGCGGCTATGTGAACCTCAAGGACAGCGACGGCGTGGAAGACAAGGCCTATGACTTCCTGAACGCCATGCTCGACCCCAGCTCGACCGAGGCCCTGCTGGATGCCGGTTACGGCCAGTCGAACGCCACCGCCATGGCCGCCTTTGGCGACGAGGCCCTGACCGCCGTCGGCCTTGGCCCGATCAGCGCGCCGGTTCTGGCCCAGCTGCCGATGAGCGGTGAGCTGCGTGAAAAGCAGTCGGCCGAGTTCGAAAAGATCAAGGCGGGCTTCTGAGGCCACGGCCTCTGACCAGCTGAACATGATGCCGCCCCTCAGCAATGACGGGGCGGTTTCTTTTGGCGGCACGCAAGGGGATGCCCCGCCTGCGCAAGCTCCCGCGCATGCGGGAAATCTGCACATCTTTCGGCTCGACCCCATGGCCCGGCCACGTAAAATCCAACCATGAAACGATTTGTCTTTGGGTGTATTGGCCTGTGCCTTGCTGCGGCAGCGGTCTATGCCGCGCTGTCGCCCGGCGATCGCGCCTATGTTCAGGCGCGTCTGTCCGACACCGTGCCGCAGATTGGCGATGCCGGCCTCGTCGCGCCGCCCCGTTCGGCGCATCCGGTTTCGCCGTGGCAGGCCGCTCTGATCACCGCCGCCCGCGCCCAGATCGGGGTGACCACCGGATATGACGGGGCCTATGCATCGCTGGCCTATCCGATGGGCGACGTGCCGCGCCAGACCGGCGTTTGCACCGACGTGGTGATCCGCGCGCTACGCGATGCGCATGGGATCGACCTGCAGGCCCTGGTGCATCAGGACATGCGCGGCGCGTTTTCGGCCTATCCGGCCAAATGGGGGCTGACCCGCCCCGACCGCAATATCGACCACCGCCGCGTGCCCAATCTGCGCCGCTATTTCGAGCGCCACGCCCAATCGCTGCCGGTCAGCGACGAGGCGCAAGATTACCTGCCCGGCGATCTGGTCACCTGGATGTTCGCCCCCGGACAACCCCATATCGGCATCGTGTCCGACCGGGTGTCGGCCCTGACCGGCGAGCCGCTGATCCTGCACAATGCCGGGGCTGGCACGCGCGAGCAGAGGTTTCTCTTTGCCTACCCGATCACAGGCCATTACCGGTTGAACACGGCGCAACAGATCCCTTGAAACGGCCCCGCGCATGGCCTATCTCTTTAGTGTTCTTCGGAACTATGGACATAAACGCGCTCGTAATAAGCGGATCGGACCCGGGGGCGGTACCCGGCGGCTCCACCAAACATCCGTTATTGGCGGATCTTGGGGCCGAAACAGGATCGACGAACGTCTAAAGGTGTTAGCTTTGTCCCGGTGAGATACCACCGTTATCGGTTCGCTATGCATAATTGCCAATAACAATCATGCTCCGGTTGCTGTCGCTGCTTAATGCAGTGCCAAAAGCCGATTTCTTAAGTCCAGTCGCCTAGCAGCGTCTGGCGGGGTTCGCAGGCACCTGGCAACAGAAGCCTGCACTTTCCTCTACCAGTCCTCGAATAGCCTTTTGCACCGCGCCGGGGTTGCGCCCTGCGCGCAAGCCGCTAGAGCTGTGGCAAAGCCTGATGATCGGACGCGCCCCGCATGCCCGCATATTCCCTTGTCGACCTGTTTCGCGTCTTTGGCCGCATCGGTCTGCTGTCATTTGGCGGCCCGGCGGCGCAGATCGCGCTGATGCATCGCGAACTGGTCGAACAGCGCCCCTGGCTAAGCGAAGAGCAATTCCTGCGCGCGCTGTCCTTCTGCATGCTGCTGCCCGGCCCCGAGGCGATGCAACTGGCCACCTACGCGGGCTGGCGGCTGCGAGGCATTCCGGGCGGGCTGATCGCGGGGCTTTTGTTCGTGCTGCCGGGCGCGGCGACCGTGCTGGCGCTGGCGCTGGCCTATGTGACCTGGGGCAATCTGCCGATGGTTCAGGCGATGTTCCTGGGCATCAAGGCCACGGTGGTGGTGATCGTGGCGCAGGCCTTGTGGCGGTTGTCGCGCAAGGCGCTGGGCGGGCCCGGCGCGCTGTGGGTGGCGGTGGCCTCCTTTATCGCGATCTTTGCGCTGGGGCTGCCCTTTCCGCTGATCGTGGCGGCGGCGGCGGCCTGGGGCTTTGCCGTGACCCGCGGCAAACCCGTCCCCGATGACACCCCCGCCCCCCCGCGCACCAGGAACGTCGCAACGATCGCGACCTGGCTGGCGCTGTGGCTGTTGCCCGTAGGCGCGCTGTGGCTGTGGGGGCCGCCCATCCTGGCGCAGGTGGCGCTGTTCTTCTCGAAACTGGCGGTGGTGACCTTTGGCGGCGCCTATGCGGTGCTGGCCTACATGACCCAAGAGGTCGTCACCACCCATGGCTGGCTGAGCACGGGCCAGATGCTGGATGCGCTGGGGCTGGCCGAAACCACACCGGGCCCGCTGATCCTGGTGACCGAGTTCGTGGGCTTTCTGGCCGGCCACGGCGCGGGCGGGTGGCGAATGGGCGTCGCGGCGGCGCTGGTGACGCTGTGGGTCACCTTCACGCCCTGCTTTCTGTGGATCTTTGCCGGCGCGCCCCATATCGACCGGCTGGCCCGCGCGCCGCGCCTGTCGGGCGCTCTGGCGGCCGTGACGGCGGCGGTGGTGGGCGTGATCGCCAACCTGTCGCTGTGGTTCGCCATCCACGTCTTTTTCGGCGAGGTGGGCCAGGTCTCGGCCGGGGCCATCACCCTGCCCGCGCCGCTGCTGTCCAGCCTGTCGGTTCCGGCCCTGGGTCTGGCGGCGCTGGCCAGCCTGCTGCTGATCTGGCGGCGCTGGCCGCTGCCCGCCGCGCTGGCCTTTACCGCGCTGGCCGCGGGGCTGATCTGAGGGCCGGAAAATTCGGCCCGCGACCCCCTTTCATTAACCGTCGAATCCCCTATGCTGCCGATAAAGACACCAGAGGTTTTGCATGTCGCGCGGGATTGATTACGGAAATCTGATGCATGACGCCATGCGTGGTCTGATCCGCCACGTCCTGGGCGAAGTGGCCGATCACGGCCTGCCGGGCGAGCACCATTTCTTTGTCACCTTCGACACCCGTCACCCCGATGCGCAACTGGCCGAATGGCTGTGCGAACGCTATCCCGAAGAGATGACCGTGGTCATCCAGCACTGGTATGAAAACCTCGATGTCAGCGAAGACGGGTTCGGCATCACGCTGAACTTCGGCAACAGCCCCGAACCGTTGTATATCCCCTTTGATGCGATCCGCACTTTCGTCGACCCCTCGGTCGAATTCGGCCTGCGTTTCGAGACGCATGCCGATGATGACGACGAAGACGAGGATGACGAAGACCTGCTGGATATCGCAGAGGACGATGACGATGCCTCGGCCCACAAGGATGCCGAGATCGTCAGCCTCGATAGTTTCCGCAAATAGCGCTAACGGCGCCGCCAGAGAGATTGTCTTGACGCCACGGCAAGGATAAACCGTGAGCGTCTTATGCCGGAGGAGCACTCAATGACCCAGACCCGCACCGAAACCGACAGCTTTGGCCCGCTCGAAGTTCCCGCCGACAAGTATTGGGGCGCCCAGACCCAACGCTCGATCATGAACTTCCCGATCGGCTGGGAGCGTCAGCCGGTTCCGATCATCCGCGCGCTCGGTGTGATCAAAAAGGCCTGTGCGCTGGTCAACAAGGCTCAGGGCGACATGGCCCCCGAAATCGCCGACGCCATCGCCGCCGCCGCGACCGAGGTCATCGACGGCAAGTTCGACGACAACTTCCCGCTGGTCGTCTGGCAGACCGGCTCGGGCACCCAGTCGAACATGAACGCCAACGAGGTGATCTCGAACCGCGCGATCGAGATGCTGGGCGGGGTCATGGCGTCGAAAAAGCCCGTGCACCCGAACGACCATTGCAACATGGGCCAGTCGTCGAACGACACCTTCCCGACCGCGATGCACGTCGCCATCGGCATGCAGGCGCGTGACGTGCTGCTGCCGGGCCTCGAGAAACTGCACGCCGCCCTCGCCGCGAAGGCCGAGGAATTCAAGGATATCATCAAGATCGGCCGCACCCACACCCAGGACGCCACACCGCTGACGCTGGGCCAGGAATTCTCGGGCTACGCCAAGCAGGTCGAGCGCGGCATCGAGCGGGTGAAAATGTGCCTGCCGCATATCTACGAACTAGCCCAGGGCGGCACCGCCGTCGGCACTGGCCTGAACACCCGTGTGGGCTGGGATACCCGCGTCGCGGCCCAGATCGCCGAAATCACCGGCCTGCCCTTCGTGACCGCGCCGAACAAGTTCGAGGCGCTGGCCGCCCATGACGCGATGGTGATGTTCTCGGGCGCGCTGAAAACCGTCGCCGCCTCGCTGTTCAAGATCGCGAACGACCTGCGCCTGCTGGGCTCGGGCCCGCGTTCGGGTCTGGGCGAGCTGATCCTGCCCGAAAACGAGCCCGGCTCGTCGATCATGCCGGGCAAGGTGAACCCGACCCAGGCCGAGGCGCTGACCATGGTCTGCGCCCATGTCATGGGCAATGACGCCGCCGTCGGCATGGCCGGCAGCCAGGGCCACTTTGAACTGAACGTCTATAACCCGATGATGTCGTATAACGTGCTGCAGTCGATGCAGCTGCTGGGCGACTCGGCCTCGGCCTTTACCGACAACATGGTCGTCGGCACCCAGGCCAACGTGGCCCGCATCGACAAGCTGATGAAGGAAAGCCTGATGCTGGTCACCGCGCTGGCCCCGACCATCGGCTATGACAACGCCACCAAGGTCGCCAAGACCGCGCACAAGAACGGCACCACGCTGAAGGAAGAGGCGATCAACCTGGGCCTCGTGGACGAGGAAACCTTTGACCGCGTCGTGCGCCCCGAAGACATGATCGGCCCGAAATAAGCGCCGACACATACCAATCGCAAACCCCCGCCACCGGCGGGGGTTTTTCTTTGCCGGCGCGCGCATTCATGCCAATGTGTGGCAGGCGCACAAGAACCAGGCCTTTTGATCATTCATAGTTGCTGCACTGTGCTACATGATCATCAAGGTCACGCGGACATCACGAAACCTTGCGACAAGCAGAGAACAAGAGTGCGTACAATGCTGAAATTAGATCACATTACGGTTGTCGCGCGCACCCTTGAAGAAGGGTGCAAACACATCAAAGACACGCTTGGCATAGACATGCCCGACGGTGGCGCGCATCCAAGGATGGGGACGCATAACCGGCTTCTGTCGCTGGGGGATGACAGTTTTCTTGAGTTGATCGCGATTGATCCGGCCGCTAGCGCGCCAGACCGGCCAAGATGGTTCAACCTGGATGCCTTTGACAAGGCCCCACGGTTGGGCACATGGGTTCTGGGAACGGATGACATTCAGGCATCGCTGCGCGAGGCGCATCCGGGCAGCGGACGCGCAACAGAGATCACTCGCGGTGATCTGAAGTGGCTTATCTCGATCTCTGATGACGGAACGATGCCGCTTGACGGGGCTTGCCCAGCGTTGATCCAATGGCCCGTGGGCCCACACCCGGCATCACGAATGACAGATCTGGGATGCCGCTTGATTTCTCTGACCATCGAACATCCGCAAGTCGCCGAGCTTGAAAGCCTGTTCGGACATCATATCAACCGAGATCTGATCACCTTCCGACGGGGGCCAGAGATGAAGATCTCCGCCGTCATCCAGACGCCAGAAGGTATGCGGGAACTAACCTGAAGATGCGAATGCCAGAGCCGACCTCGAAGGCGGCGTTCCTCCCCTCGCATTGAAGGGAATCAATTGGTCGGATAGACTTTATGCACGCGTAACCGCCTGTGGCCCGAAGAACCGTAGGGGGTTGCGCCAAACCCTTGCGCCAGTAACCATTGAGGCCCGTTTCGTGAACGCCAAGATCATCAATCTTAACCAGTTTCGCAAACAGGCCACGCGCGACACCAAGCGCGCCGAGGCGGATGTGAACGCGGTGAAATACGGCCGCACCAAGATGGAGAAGGCCCTGGAGAAACTGCGCAACGACAAGGCCGAGCGCGACCTCGACGGGCACCTCAAGGAATGAACACGCGGCCCGTCAAACGCTCGCTGACCCTGCGCGGCCATCGAACCAGCGTGTCGCTGGAGGATGAATTCTGGCAGGCATTCCGAAAGATCGCGCGCGAAAAAGAAAAGGCTGTCAACGCCTTGGCGGCTGAAATTGATGCAGAGCGCGACATGGAAACCGGGCTGGCCACGGCGATCCGGCTGTTCGTGCTGGGCCATTACATGGCCAAGGCCGACACCTAGGCGGCGGCGGTTTCTCCGGCCAGCTTGCGGATACGCTCGACCATGGCGCGCAGCCCGTTCGATCGCTGCGCCGACAGGTGATCATTCAGCCCCAACCGGCCCATCTCGGCCAGCGCATCGACCTTCAGCACCTCGGCCACGCTCAGCCCGTCATAAAGCGCATGCAGAACCGCGATCAGCCCGCGCACGATCATCGCGTCGCTTTCGCCCTCGAAATGGAACACCGCCCCCGCGCCCGTGCCGTCGATCCGCGGCAACAGCCAGACCTGGCTGGCGCAGCCCTCGACCTTGGTGGCGGGCACCTTGACGGCCTCGTCCAGCGGCGGCATCGCCTTGCCCATATCGATCACGTGGCGATAGCGCTCTTCCCAGTCCTCGAGAAACTCGAACGTGTCGACGATCTCTTCAAACGCTTCGGTGGCCATGGCTGCGTTCCCTTGCTGCAACGGCCTTTCCCTACGACGCCCGCGCTCAAAGGTCCAGCCCGAGGCGCGAGACGGCTTTCCTTCGAGGCCGGTTTCGGCTAACCCGTAAGGGCAACCCGAGGGGATCACGATGAAAAAACCGCTGCTTGTCGCCCTGTTGGCCGCCACCCTGCTGAGTTCCTGCGGCAAGGTGCGCGAGTCGCGCATCAACCCGTTCAACTGGTTCGGCAAGGACCGCGAAGAAGCGGTCGAGATCGTCATCCCCGAAGACGGCGTGATCGACAGCCGCCCGATGGTGGCCGAGGTCGTCAGCCTGCGCATCGACAAGATGCCCGGCGGCGCGATCATCACCGCCACGGGCCTTGCCCGCACCCAGGGCTATTGGGATGCCGAACTGGTGGCCGAATATGATGAAAAGCCCGTCGACGGCGTGCTGAGCTATCAGTTCCGCACCTATCCGCCGCTGGCCCGCCTGCCCGAAGGCAGCCCGCGCACGCGCGAACTGACCGCGGCGCATTTCGTGTCGGATCAAACCCTTGAGGGTGTGCGCAGCATCGTGGTCAAGGGCGCCTCGAACCAGCGGTCCAGCCGCCGCTAGGGCGCTTTACAGCTCGACCACCTTGACGGTGCTGCCCTTGGCGGCCAGCGCCAGCTCGCCCCGGCACAGGCGCATGGCGTCATTGCCGAACACCTCGGCCCGCCACCCAGTCAGCGCCTTGACATCACGTTGCCCGGCCGCGATCTGGTCCAGCTCGCTGGACGTGGCGATCAGCTTTTGCGCCACGCCCTCGTTCTCGGCCTTGGATTTCAGCAACACCCGCAGCAGGTCGGCCAGCGCCGGGTTCACCTGCAGCTTGTCATTGATCTTGTCGGGCTTGGGATAGGCGTCGGGGTTCATATCGGCGGCGACTTGCAGCGCGGCCAGAATGCCATCGGCGATCTCGCCCTTGCGGGCCTCGCGGAGCAGCAGGCGCGAGCGGCCCAGATCCTGAAGGGTCTTGGGCTTGGTCGAAGCCAGCTCCAGCAGGGCGTCATCCTTGAACACCCGGTTGCGCGGGATGTTGCGCGACTGGGCATAGCCCTCGCGAAAGCGCGCAAGCTCCTGCACGGCGGCCATGAACTTGCCGGAATGGGTGCGGGTTTTCACACGCTGCCACGCCTCGGAGGGGCGCACGATATAGGTTTCGGGGTCGGTCAGCACGCCCAGCTCTTCGCGCAACCACTTGTCACGGCCAGATTTTTCCAGCTCGCGCGCGAGGAATTCATAGATAACCCGCAGATGGGTCACATCGGCCAGCGCATAGGTTTTCTGCGCCTCGGACAGCGGGCGGCGCGACCAGTCGGTAAAGCGCGAGGTCTTGTCGAGCGGCGCCTTGGCGATCTTGCGCACCAGGGTCTCGTATCCGACCTGTTCGCCAAAGCCACAGACCATCGCGGCGACCTGGGTGTCGAACAGCGGGTCGGGAAAGACCTTGCCCTCGACGAAAAAGATTTCCAGATCCTGCCGCGCGGCGTGGAACACCTTGACCACGCTGGTGTCGCGAAAGAGCTCGTAGAGAGGCTCCATCGACATGTCGCCCGCCAGCGGGTCGACCAGCACCGCCTCGCCATCGCCGGGCAGCGCCAGCTGCACCAGGCAGAGCTTGGCGTAATAGGTCCGTTCTCGCAGAAACTCGGTATCGATCGTCACATAAGGGCCGTCATGAGCGGCCTTGCAAAAGTCGGCAAGTTCTTGGGTCGTGGTGAGTGTGCGCATACGAGTGTGATGTTTTTGTAAAATTTGCGCAGGTCTACGCAAATCCGGGGGAAATGAAAAGGGTCACGGCAAGATGACCGGCGTGCGGTCGCCGATAACAAAGCGGCGCAGGACGGCGGGGTATAGCTGATGCTCCATCGGCAGGACACGCGCGGCCAGATCGTCGGACGTGTCGCCGGGCAGGATCGGCACATGCGCCTGCCCCAGGATCGGGCCGCCATCCAGCTCGGCCGTGACCTCGTGCACGCTGCACCCGGCCTGCGTGTCGCCAGCCTCGATCGCGCGGGCATGGGTGTGCAGGCCCTTGTATTTGGGCAAGAGCGAGGGATGGATGTTCAGCATCCGGCCCGCGTAATGGTTGATGAACTTGGGCGTCAGGATCCGCATGAACCCGGCCAGTGCCAGGAAATCGGGCTGATGGGCGTCGATGGCCTCGATCAGCGCGCCCTCAAAGGCCTCGCGATCCTTGGCAAAGGGTTTGTGATCGACCGTGGCGGTGGCGATGCCCATAGCCGCTGCCTTGGCCAGACCGCCCGCGCCGGGCACGTTCGACAAGACCAGACAGGGCCGCGCCGGGTGATCGCCGGTCATGCTTTGGGCAAGGGCGACCATGTTCGAGCCGCCCCCGGAAATCAGGATCGCGACGCGCGTCACAGAAGCGCGCCCTCGTAGGCAACGCCCTGCCCCTTGGTCACGGTGCCAATGCGGGTGACGGTTTCACCCTCGGCGGTCAGCAGCTCGGCCAGCGCGTCGGCGCGGTCGGCGGCCACGACAACGATCATGCCGATGCCCGAATTGAAGGTCTTCAGCAGCTCGGCCTCTTCCATCTTGGCGGTTTCGGCCAGCCAGCGGAACACCGGCGGCAGATCCCAGGACGACAGGTCGATGGTGGCGCCCAGCCCCTCGGGCAACACGCGCGGCAGGTTTTCGGTCAGGCCGCCGCCGGTGATATGGGCCAGCGCATGCACGCCCCCTGCCCGCACCGCGGCCAGCGCCTGGGTGACATAAAGCCGCGTGGGGGCCAGCAGGGCCTCGCCCAGCGTGCCCTCGCCAAACGGGCAATCGGCGTCCCAGCCCAGGCCCGAGACCTCGACCACCTTGCGCACCAGCGAATAGCCGTTCGAATGCACCCCGTTCGAGCCAAGGCCCAGCAGCACGTCGCCCTCGGCCACATCGGCGGGCAGATCGGCGCCGCGCTCCATCGCGCCGACGGCAAAGCCTGCCAGATCGAAATCGCCATCGTGATACATGCCCGGCATCTCGGCGGTCTCGCCACCGATCAGCGCACAGCCCGACAGCTCGCAGCCCTTGGCGATGCCCTCGATGATGGCGGTGGCGCTGTCCAGCTCCAGCTTGCCGGTGGCAAAGTAATCGAGAAAGAACAGCGGCTCGGCACCCTGGCAGACCAGATCGTTGACGCACATGGCGACAAGGTCGATGCCGATGGTCGAGACATTGCCGGTATCAATCGCGATCCGCAGCTTGGTGCCCACGCCATCGGTGGCGGCAACCAGAACCGGGTCGGTATAGCCCGCGCCCTTAAGGTCGAACAGCGCGCCGAACCCGCCCAGCCCCGACATCACGCCAGGGCGCGCCGTGCGTTTCGCGGCCGGTTTGATCCGGTCCACCAGCGCATTGCCCGCATCGATATCCACACCCGCATCCGCGTAGGTCAGCCCGTTCTTGCCGTTGGTCATGGTCGGTCCTCTGTTCGTTTGCGCAGCGGATAGACGATTGCCCGCCCCGAGTCCACGGGGCGCGCGCGATACTTGACCTGCTGGTGCTGTCTGATAGTGATCTGCAACAGGCGGGCCTGTAGCTCAACGGTTAGAGCAGAGCGCTCATAACGCTTTGGTTGCAGGTTCGAATCCTGCCGGGCCTACCAATTTCCTACCGCGCCAGCACCAGTTCGGCCTTGAGACCGCCCAGGGCCTCGCTTTCGCCCAGCCGCAGAATACCGCCATGGCTGCGGGCGATGTCGCTGGCGATGGCCAGGCCCAGCCCCACCCCGGCCGCGTTGTTCTGGTTGCGGGCGGCATCCAACCGGGTAAAGGGCTGCATCGCGGCCTCGCGCCGGGCGGGCGGAATGCCGGGGCCGTCATCCTCGACCGAAATGCGGATCATGCGCTCGCCCACCTCCAGCCCGACGCGGGCCTTGGTGCCATAGTTCAGCGCGTTGTTCACAAGGTTCTGCACCGCGCGCTCGACCGCCAGAGGGCGCATCATCACCTTTACCCCCTCGGGCATGTCGCCCAAGGTAACGCCCAGCGAGAACCGTTCGGATTTCGCCACCAGATTGCGCAGCAGCGTGGCCGGGTCGACCTCTTCGGGATCATCCATGAAATCGCCGCGCGCGAAATCGAGGAAGGCGTCCAGCATCCTCTCCATATCCGCCACGTCGCGCAGCATGGCGCGGGTATCCTCGGTGTCATCGATCAAAGACAGCGACAGCCGCAGTCGGGTCAGCGGCGTGCGCAGGTCATGGCTGACGCCAGACAGCATCAGCGTGCGCTGCTCGATATGGCGTTCGATCCGGTTGCGCATGTCGAGAAAGGCATTGCCCGCCGCGCGCACCTCTGTGGCGCCCGAAGGCTTGTAGGGCTTGATCCGCCCGCGGCCAAAGGCCTCGGCCGCGGCGGCCATACGCTTGATCGGGCGCAGCTGGTTGCGCAGAAAGATAAACGCGATCAGCGTCATCAACAGGCCCGTGGCCACCATCAGCACCAACAGCTGATGCGGATTCGAGGCAGAGACCCGCCGCCGGTCGATTGTCAGCCGCACCGGCCCGTGCCGGGTGTCGGCCGCCACGTCGAACCGCCGCGCCACCGAGAACCAGCCCTCTTGGCCCACAAGGTCGATCGCCATGATCTGCGGCACCTGCCTGCGCAGCGTTTCGATGACAACGCGGCCCGACAGATCGAACAGCCGGCGCCGGTCGCGCGGCACCTCGCCTGCCGGCACGCGGTCCAGCCCCAGATCCAGCCCCTGCGCCAGATCAGCATTGGCCAGCAGCGCGTCCTCGATGCCTGTTGCGGCGTCGATCCGCGCCAGAACATGCCGCACCTCAAGCGCGACATTGTTTGACATCTGCCGCGTGACATCCTCGAAATGGCGCTGGATGAACACGACCGACACGACCAGCTGAATCGTCAGCACCGGCACGATCAGAATCAATGCGGCGCGGCCATATAGGCTGCGCGGCAAGGTGCGTTTGATCCATCCGGTCGACATCGGCTACAAGCGTATCGGGCCACCGCAGCAGAAGGAAGCGGAACATGAATGCGACCGACAAGAATGATCCGCAGCCGGGGCGCGTGGACCGGCCCGAAGAGGGTCTGCGCCGCATCCTGGCGCCGAATCCCTCACCCATGACCTATCTGGGCACCAACACCTATATCGTCGGCGAAGGCCGCGTGGCGCTGATCGACCCGGGCCCCGATGATCCGGCCCATATGGCGGCGATTCTGGGCGCCCTGGCGCCCGGCGAAACGATCAGCCACATCGTCTGCACCCATTCCCACATCGATCACACCGCGCTGGCGCCGGCGCTGCATCAGGCCACCGGCGCGCCGTTGGTGGCCTTTGGCGACAGCACCGCCGGCCGGCGCGAAGACCTGGTCGGACTGCAGGGGCTGGGCGGCGGCGAAGGCGTACACCGCGACTTCGCCCCGCACGAGCTGCTGGGCGACGGCGACACGCTGCACGGCGATGGCTGGTCTCTGAACGCGATCTGGACGCCGGGCCATATGGGCAATCATATCTGCCTGGCCTGGGGCGACGCGCTGTTCTCGGGCGACCACGTCATGGGCTGGGCCACCTCGATGGTCTCGCCCCCCGATGGCGACCTGGGCGCCTTTATGGACTCGCTGCGCAAACTTGAACCGCGCACTGACCGCGTGTTCTATTCCGCCCACGGAGACCCGATCAATGCGCCCCAGGACCGGGTGCGCGAACTGCTGACCCACCGTCAGGGCCGCGAAGCGGAAATCCGCGCCACCCTGGGCCGCGACGCCGCCACCCCCCGCGCCCTGGCCCAACGCATCTATACCGACATCCCCACCGGCCTGATCGGCGCCGCCACCCGGAACGTGCTGGCGCATCTCATTGATTTGACAGACAGAAACCTGGCCGAACCCGAAGGAGAACACGGGCTGGAAACGCATTACTCGCTCAGGTGAACTTTCTTCGACTTTTTCTGGCAAACCCTCTGGACGCCACGAAACCAGCTTGCTATATCGCCCCCCGTGTTCCGGCGTAGCTCAGCGGTAGAGCAGTTGACTGTTAATCAATTGGTCGTAGGTTCGATCCCTACCGCCGGAGCCAAAAATCCCAAATGGATAAGCTACGTATCAAGGCCGCCACTGGCGGTCTTTGGTGTTGAGATCCGCGCATATCGGGCACAGGGCAATACCAGATCCCTGCAGCCAACCCACTGCCATCATTCCGGCGCTTACATTTCCGTTGAATTCAGCTTGGTGCGGGTGGAGGGACTTGAACCCCCACGCCTTGAGGCACCAGAATCTAAGTCTGGCACTCACCACGTAACTTTTTGAATTTGAAGGGTTTCACGAGTCACTGCGTTACCCACCACGTTACCAACTATATCACTGTGATTTGCACTTGCGATGTCCACAGACAGGGTGTCTGAGTGCGCCACGGGTTTTACAGTATCATCGGTTTTGGCGCGGCAATGAGAAATCGCGCAGGTGGCACCTAGGAAAAACCTCTCGAAACGAGCGCTCCCAACCAATCCAATAGCCGTTTAGGAAGACCAAAGATTGCCCGTCGCTGCTCGTGAGGTTCCAAAGTTTCTGCCTCCAATCTGAGAGCGACTTGCCCCAACCTGTCTCCCAAGACTTCGACAGACTTCATCGCCACAACGCTGTCCATTGTGGGTTTTGTGCCGAAGAAGGCCGTGCAACATATCGCAATTGAAATCCCAGCCATCGAGAGCGGGTCGACAAACCCTGAGTTCGAGGAGCCAACAAGGTTTACCGGTCGCTTTGCTTCTACCATTCCAAGCAGTCGATCAAGTGGACGATGGCCCGCGTGTGTGTGCTGAGAGGCCCATCGGTAGCGGGGCCTCCAGTGATCCAACCCAGTTGCTTTCTCCAGATCAAAAAGCGTTACGTGCTTCGTGTCCAATGCTTCCTTTGCCCAGTCATAATCTTTACCAATGGCCCGTCCCAAATCACCCTCAATGGCTGAGCATACTGCCCTCATCTCCGCTATCTCTTCAGGAGAAAACGGCGTTAGGTTTGCACGGTCCGCGTATTCGTTGACCTGAAGTGCCGCGCGGTGATCGTTGAACTGGAAGCTCGCCAAGTAGCGCTTCGCAGTGTCCTGATCGTTCTGCGATATGAACATCGCAACAACCGAAATCTCGTGGAGGGTTCTCCACCGAGCGAGAGCACCATCTGGAAATCCTGCTCTAAGCAGCGCTCCGATCTCACTCGCAACAAGCAGCATTCGAGGATGCAGAAAAGTAAGCGCCCCAAATATATAATCCGGCCCCACTTGGCTTTCTTCAAAATGCTCTTGCGCGTGCTTTTCACCCACTTCCGTGGCAACCCCAAGGATGATGTCGTAAAGTTCAAAAGCTCCACGCCATCTTCGGTAGCACCTTTTTTCGAAACCGAGTTGGTCCCGTCTACCCCTTTGAACGATCTTTGTGGATGATCTTTCCAGCGCGTCTGGAAAGACATCGATAAGTTCGGAAAGAGATGACTGGATTGTTTCTTCCGTCACCTTGTCTAGGTCATCAGGTATAAGCTCTGTGTGTCTTTCCAGCGCCTCTTCGATTTCTTTTTCAATCGTCTTTAAAAACTCATCTTCAATAATGCCCACAACGACCCACCATCAGTTCTGCGCAGAAAAATAGTTCTAGCTGATATGAGATGGTGCGGGTGGAGGGACTTGAACCCCCACGCCTTGCGGCGCCAGAACCTAAATCTGGTGCGTCTACCAATTTCGCCACACCCGCATCCGTCGGGCGCTGGCCCGAAACCGCGCCCTTCTAGCAAAGCCCGCCCACGCTGGCGAGAGCAAAAGCGACAAGAAAACGCTCGCCCGAAAGGGTTTTTTAACGTAGCCTGTCGCAAAACGATAAAATGAAACGAGCAGGTTTCACATGACCAGAATGTCCCAGGGACGCGCGACGCGGCAGGCGTCGTTCCGGCCCGATTCCGTTTTGCGCGGCGCCGTGCCAAGCGGCACGTTGATCCATACGCTCGATGGCACCTTGCCGATCGAATATCTTTCGCCCGGTGATCAGGTCATTACCCGCAACGGCGCGCGCATCCTGCGCCGGGTCAGCGTGCGGGTCGATCAGCGCGACGGCTTTCCGCCCCGCGCCCGTCTGTTCGCGCTGCATTTCGATATTGACGAGGTGGTCTTGGGCGACGGGTTCTACCTGGCGTGCAAACCGATGGCGACGCGACAGGTGCGGCTGCACTAGACGCCAAGCCGCCGAAACACCTGCGGCAGCATCTCGGGCAGATCCTCGGCAATCAGGCCGGGACCGAATTCCAGCGCGCATTCCACATGCAGCCAGGCCGCCAGCGCCGCCGCATCGGGCGCCATCTTTCCGCGCGCCAAGAGGCCGGTGATCAACCCGGCCAGCACATCGCCCGACCCGGCCGTGGCCAGCCACGGCGCCGCGCGGTCTCCTGTCGCGGCATTGACACGGCACCCGCCATCGGGCGCCGCTATGACCGTATCGACCCCCTTGAACAGCACGACGCACCCGGCCCGCGCCGCCGCCTCGCGTGCCGCATCGACCTTGGACCAGGCCGGCCCCTGCACCGCAGCACCGGCCAGCTTTTCCGCCAGATCGGGGAACAGACGCGCGAACTCGCCCGCATGGGGTGTCAGCACACAATTGCCGTGCAGCATCCCGAACAAGGCCTCGGGATCATCGGCAAAAACGGTCAGCGCATCGGCATCCAGCACGGAAGCACGACCGGACGCCAACGCCACCTCGACCATCTCGCGGGTGTCGCGGCACACGCCCATTCCCGGCCCCAGGCAGAGCGCGTTCAGCCGCTGATCTTGCAGCAACTCGTCCAGCGCCATGGCGTCGCGCACCTGCCGCAGCATCACCGCCGTCAGCTGGGACGCGCATTCATCCATGGCCGAGGGCGGCGCGCCAACCGTCACCAGCCCCGCGCCCACGCGCAACGCCGCCCGCGCCGCCAGCCGCGCCGCACCCGAACGCCCCTGCGGCCCCGACAGAACCACTGCATGGCCATGCGCGTATTTATGCGCCCCGGCCCCCTTGCGGAAATCGCCGGCACCACCCGTCGCCACCCGCGCCACGACCGTTTGCGTCTCAGACGGCAAGGGCCCATCCAGGCCGATATCCTTGATCACCACCCGCGGCACCAGACGATAGGCTTCGCCCAGCACATGGCCCAGCTTCATCCGGTGAAACGTCACCACCAGATCAGGCGCCCCGACCTGGCCCGAAACCACCGGATCGACCGTATCGTCCTCATCCGCCAGCAACGGCCGGCCGCTGTCGCTGCACAGGCCCGAGGGCATGTCGACCGCCACCTGCAACCCGGCCAGATCCGAGTGGTTCGCACTGGCCAGAAAGGCGCTGACCTCGGGGGGAGTGGCCCGCGTCAGGCCGGTACCAAAGGCGGCGTCCACGAACAGATCGGCGCCCCGAGGCAGCGCGTCCTCGCCCGACCCGATCCGCTCGACCGGCCCGCGCTCGCACCAGCGCAGATAGTTCGCCCGCGCATCCGGCGGCAGCTTGTCGGGGTCGCCGTAAAGATATGTCTCGACCCGCCAGCCCCAATCACGCAACAGCCGCGCGATGACGAACCCGTCGCCGCCATTGTTGCCGGGGCCGCACAGGATAACCGCCCGATGCGGCACGATTTGCAGGTCGGGCCAGGTCTCGAAAATGGCCTCGACGACACCCCTGCCCGCGCGCTCCATCAGCTCCAGCCCGGTCACGGCACCCGATGCAATCGCCGCACCCTCGATGGCGCGCATTTGTGCAGATGTCAGAAGTTCAGCCATCGGACCGCCCCTTGAAATTTTCAGATCGCATGTTTTTTGATCAACATGCACAAAATTTAATCACCACACTCGGTTTCCCGCCAGACCGCCCGCTTGCGTCACCTTAGTCAATTGTAGCCGCCCGGCGAAAGTGGTCTGACACCATTCAAATTCGCAACTGTCCAGGGAGTCGAGTCCGTTGAAAAAGATCGAAGCGATCATCAAGCCCTTCAAGCTTGACGAGGTGAAGGAAGCCCTCCAGGAAATCGGCGTTCAGGGTCTGAGCGTCATCGAGGTGAAAGGCTTTGGCCGCCAGAAAGGCCACACCGAGCTGTATCGCGGCGCCGAATATGTCGTCGACTTCCTGCCCAAGGTGAAGATCGAGGTGGTTCTGTCCGACGACCAGGTGGATGCCGCCATCGAGGCCATCATCAACGCCGCCAAGACCGACAAGATCGGCGACGGCAAGATCTTTGTCTCGCCCGTCGAGCAGGCCATTCGTATCCGTACCGGAGAATCGGGCGAAGACGCCCTCTGATCCGACACATCACAACCCGGCCGGGCAGCCGCCCCGGCCTGACAGCGACCAATTCAGAGAAGGGAAAAGGTCATATGAGCAAGGACGCAGTTCTCAAGGCCATCGCGGAAGATGGTGTCGAATACGTCGACATCCGTTTCACCGATCCGCGCGGCAAGTTGCAGCACGTCACCGTCATCGCCGACCTGGTTGACGAAGATTTCCTCGAAGAAGGCTTTATGTTCGACGGTTCGTCGATCGCCGGCTGGAAATCGATCGAAGCCTCGGACATGAAACTGATGCCCGACACCGACAGTGTCTACATCGACCCGTTCTACGCCGAGAAAACCATGGCCATCCATTGCTCGGTCGTCGAACCCGACACCGGCGAAGCCTATGACCGCGATCCGCGCGGCACCGCCCAGAAGGCCGAGGCCTATCTGATCTCGTCGGGCATCGGCGATGTGGCCTATTTCGGCCCCGAGGCCGAATTCTTCCTGTTCGATGACGTGCGCTATTCGGTCAAACCGTCGAAAGTGTCGTTCCAGATCGACGCCGAAGCGGCCTCGTGGAACACCGACGCCGAATTCGAAACCGGCAACCTGGGCCACCGCGCCGAGCACAAGGGCGGCTATTTCCCGGTCAACCCCGTTGACGAAGCACAGGACATCCGCGCCGAGATGCTGTCGACGATGAAGCACATGGGCATGAAGGTCGACAAGCACCACCACGAAGTGGCGACCTGTCAGCACGAACTGGGCCTGATTTTCGGGACCCTGACCACCCAGGCCGACCACCTGCAGAAATACAAGTACGTGATCCACAACGTGGCCCACGCCTATGGCAAAACGGCGACCTTCATGCCGAAGCCGATGAAGGGCGACAACGGCTCGGGCATGCACGTGAACATGTCGATCTGGAAAGACGGCAAGCCGCTCTTTGCTGGCGACAAATACGCCGACCTGTCGCAGGAAGCGCTGTATTTCATCGGTGGCATCCTGAAACATGCCAAGGCCCTGAACGCCTTCACCAACCCGTCGACCAACAGCTACAAGCGTCTGATCCCGGGCTTTGAAGCCCCCGTTCTGCGCGCCTATTCGGCCCGCAACCGCTCGGGCTGCGTCCGTATTCCGTGGACCGAAAGCCCGAAAGCCAAGCGCGTCGAGGCCCGCTTCCCCGATCCGGCAGCGAACCCCTACCTGTGCTTTGCCGCCCTGCTGATGGCCGGCCTGGACGGCATCAAGAACAAGATCGATCCGGGCGAAGCCATGGACAAGAACCTCTACGATCTGCCGCCCGAAGAACTGGCCGGCATCCCCACCGTCTGCGGCTCGCTGCGCGAAGCCCTGGACGAACTGGAGAAGGATCACGAGTTCCTGCTGGCCGGTGACGTGTTCACCAAGAGCCAGATCCAGGGCTATGCGAACCTGAAGTGGGAAGAGGTCTATGCCTACGAGCACACCCCCCACCCGATCGAATACCAGATGTATTACAGCTGCTAATTCAACTGGCAGATGCAAATTTCTACAATGGGGCGCCGCTTGGCGCCCCATTCATGTTTGTGGCAACAATTGGAACTTTGTGGCGCTGATGAGGTAAACAAAGTGTGAATTCGTCAAACTGTCTCCCCATTTCCTTGGGATGTTCGACGCTAGGAACCGATCCATGAAAGGGAATCGGTGACGAGCTGGAGACAAGAAATGTCGGAACAAAAGAGCTGCAACCGCGCGACGATCATGTTCGATGGCCTGCCACGCCTCGATTTCGTTGAACTCGCCACCGAACTGCAGCGCCCCTTCCGCAACATCGCCCTTGAATTCGAGCAAACCGCCGTGGCCGAAGACAGCCACGTCATGTTTATCAGCGAATCCATGGTCGTGCGCGTGGGCCACGCCGCCAAGACCGAATGGTCGCAGAAATTCGCCAAGGCCAAACGCCCCAGCCAGGGCAAGGTCTCGGCCGCGATGATCTCGACCCTGCTCGAGGATGTGCATTCCGCGATCGAGGTCACCATCGAGGACGGCCCGTCGCGCACCGTGTCTCCGCGCACCCGGATCGCCGCCTGCTATCATGTCGTGCGCCACCTGCTGCGCAACCATCAGGCCAGCCTGGTGCACTGGGATCTCAGCGACACGCTGTTCACCACCGAAGAATTCGAAAACCCGACCGCGATGATGCAGCAGCAGGACGCCGGCGAAATCGCCCAGGCGCGCCGCACCCGCCGCTCTGCCGTGCGCAGCGCCGCGCGCCCCGCGCTTGACGGCTTCAGCGCGGCCGCCCGCACCGCCTTTGCCGGTGCCGATCTCGAGGTCGACGCCACCCATGCGCGGCTTGACCGCAGCTTTGTCAACGCCGTGAACATGCGCGATGCCGGCGAGGCCACCCGCCAGCGCCTGCGCGAAACCTACGAGGACAGCGACCAGCACGAAGCGCGCCTGCGCAGCAGCCGCAACAACCTGTTCGCCGATGACCTGATCCGCAGCCGCGACAGCCGCCGCCCGCCCCCGCGCGAAGAGATCGGCCTGATGGAGCAGCTGGCCGTCTATCTGATGACCGTGACCATCATGATCCTGTCCTTCCCGGCCGGGTTCGCGATGCTGGTCTATACCGTGCTTCGCGGCGAGAATCTGAACATGACCGCCCGCGCCATGGCCCTGACCGGTATCGGCGTCGGTTGCACCTCTCCGGCATTTACACAGGCCCTGATGCAGCTGGTCTGACCAGCCACACAGACCCGAGCAGACAAGACCCCGCGCCCCAAAGCGCGGGGTTTTCTCTTGCCGGTTGCTCGCGCCCGGTCAACAGCCCGTGACCTGCGCGGCGCATGGCTTGTCCACCGCGGCGCCAACGGTCACCTTTTGGGGAACATCACGGGGACCGATATGCCGATGCAAAAGATCACCTTTCCGGGCCATTCCGGCGACCGGCTGGCCGCGCGCCTTGACCTGCCCGAAGGCCCGCACCTAGCCACCGCCCTGTTCGCGCATTGCTTTACCTGCGGTAAGGATATCCACGCCGCGCGCCGCATCTCGCAACGGCTGGCGGCGATGGGCATCGCGGTGCTGCGCTTCGACTTCACCGGGCTGGGCCATTCAGGCGGCGAGTTCGAGAACACCAGCTTTTCCACCAATGTCGCGGATCTGGTCGCCGCCGCCGGGCACCTCACGGATCGCGGCATGGCGCCGGGCCTGTTGATCGGGCACAGCCTGGGCGGAGCCGCCATCCTGCGCGCCGCCGCCGACATCCCCTCGGCCCGCGCGGTGGTGACGCTGGGCGCGCCCTTCGATCCGGCCCATGTCACCCGCAACTTTGCCGTGGCCCATCCCCGCCTGCGCGGCGACGGCAGCATGTTGGTCGAACTGGGCGGGCGCACCGTCACCATCGGGCGCGAGTTCATCCGTGATGTGACCGAGGCCAGCCTCGAACAGGCCATCACCGATCTGGACCGGGCGCTGCTGATCATGCACGCCCCCCGAGACGAGATCGTCGGCATCGACAATGCCACCCAGATCTTTGCCGCCGCAAAGCACCCCAAAAGCTTTGTCACCCTCGATGACGCCGATCACCTGATTTCAACGCGCGAGGATGCCGACTATGCCGCCGAGGTGATCGCCGCCTGGGCCGGGCGCTATCTGCCCATGACCCCTCCGCCACCGCCCCCCGGCGCGCCCGAGGGCATCGTGCGCGTGTCTGAATCCGACCCCGCCGGCTTCTTGCAAGATGTCCAGCATGGCCCCTGGCACCACATGCTGGCCGATGAACCCCTGGCCTATGGCGGCACCAACAAGGGCATGTCGCCCTATGGCTATCTGGCCGCGGGGCTGGGCGCCTGCACCTCGATGACCGTGCGCATGTATGCCCGGCGCAAGGGCTGGCCGCTGACCCATGTGCGTGTCGATGTCAGCCATGACAAGGTGCACGCGCAGGATGCCTGCCACACCAGCGGCGACGCCAAGGCCGACCGCTTTACCCGCGAGATCGTGCTGGAGGGCGACCTGACCCCCGACCAGCGCGACCGCCTGTTGCAGATCGCCGACAAATGCCCGGTGCACCACACGCTGACCCAAAGCAGCATCGTCGAAACGCGCCTGGTTGACGACGACTAGCCCCCACCTGCTTGCCGCCCGGGCGGTCAGGGTTTATGAGACCGGCAAACCTCACAATCCAAGGTCTGCCACATGATCCCTCGTTACGCCCGCCCCGACATGGTTGCCATCTGGTCGCCCGAGACCAAGTTCAAGATCTGGTACGAGATCGAGGCCCACGCCTGTGACGCCATGGCCGATCTGGGCGTGATCCCGCGCGAGAACGCCGAGGCCGTCTGGAAGGCCAAGGACGTGGAATTCGACGTGGCCCGCATCGACGAGATCGAGGCCGTGACCAAGCACGACGTCATCGCCTTTCTCACCCATCTGGCCGAACATGTCGGCTCGGAAGAGGCGCGTTTCGTTCATCAGGGCATGACCTCGTCGGATGTGCTCGATACCTGCCTGAACGTGCAGCTGGTGCGCGCCGCCGACATCCTGCTGGATGGCATGGACAAGGTTCTGGCCGCGCTCAAGAAACGCGCGACGGAACACAAGATGACCGTGCGCGTCGGCCGCAGCCACGGCATCCACGCCGAGCCCACCACCATGGGCCTGACCTTTGCCCGCTTCTATGCCGAGATGGACCGCAACAAGAACCGTCTGGAAAAGGCCCGCTGGGAAGTGGCCACCGGCGCGATCTCGGGCGCGGTCGGCACCTTCGCCAACATCGACCCGCGCGTCGAGGAACATGTTTGCGAGAAACTGGGCCTGCGTCCCGAGCCGATCAGCACCCAGGTCATCCCGCGCGACCGCCACGCCATGTTCTTTGCCACGCTGGGCGTCATCGCCAGCTCGATCGAGAACATCGCGATCGAGATTCGCCACATGCAGCGCACCGAAGTGCTGGAAGGCGCCGAATTCTTCTCGATGGGCCAAAAGGGCTCGTCGGCCATGCCGCACAAGAAGAACCCGGTGCTGACCGAAAACCTGACCGGCCTCGCGCGCCTGGTGCGCATGACCGTGATCCCCGCGATGGAAAACGTGGCCCTCTGGCATGAACGCGACATCAGCCACAGCTCGGTCGAGCGCGGCATCGGCCCCGACGCCACCGTCACGCTGGACTTCGCCCTGCACCGTCTGGCCGGCGTCGTCGACAAGATGCTGATCTTCCCCGAGAACATGCTTGATAACATGAACAAATTCCCCGGTCTGGTGATGTCGCAGCGCGTGCTGCTGGCCCTGACCCAGGCTGGCGTGTCGCGCGAGGACGCCTATTCCATGGTGCAGCGCAACGCGCTGAAAGTCTGGGAAGAGCGCGTCGATTTCCGCGAGCAGCTCTTGGCCGATGCCGATGTGGTTGCCGCCCTGGGCGTCGACCAGATCAACGAGAAATTCGACATGGATTATCACACCAAACATGTCGACACGATCTTCAAGCGCGTCTTCGGCGACAGCTGACGTGCAAGGCCGGCGCGCGGGACTTCGTGCGCCGGCCCTTTCATGCTAGGATCACCCCATATGCCGGAGATCCGCCATGACCCTTAAACCCATCCTTACCGCCTGTGTCCTGTTGCTGTCGGCCCTTGGGGCATCGGCCCAATGCAGCGATCATCCCACATGCCCCGAGGGCACGCAGATGAACGAGGAAACCCGCCAATGCGTGCCGAATTCCAGCTGACGCTAACCGCGGATTAACCACCAGGGCGCACCCTGTCCGTATCTGATTACGGAGAGTCGCGTGACCGCCCAGCCCCTCACCAGCCCGCCCGCCACCCGCGGCCTGCCGGCCCGTGCGCCCTTCAGCCGCCGCCGCAAGGCTGCGATCATCGTCCGCCTGCTCTTGGGCGAAGGCGCCAGCCTGCCGCTGGGCGATATGCCCGAGGACATGCAGGCCGCCCTGACCGCCGAGATCGGCGCCATGCGCTATATCGACGGCGACACGCTGCGCGCCGTCGTGGCCGAGTTTCTCGAAGAGCTGGAACGCATCGGCCTCAGCTTTCCCGGCGGGATCGAAGGCGCGCTGGAACTGCTCGAGGGCCATATCAGCACCACCGCCGCCTCGGGGCTGCGCCGGTCGGACGCGCGCGCCGCGCCCGACCCATGGGCGCGGATCTCGGCCCAGGATACCGCCGCGCTGGTGCCACTGCTGGATGCCGAAAGCACCGAGGTCGCCGCGATCCTGCTGTCGAAACTGCCAACCGCCAAGGCCGCCGAATTGCTGGGCCTGCTGCCCGGCGATCAGGCCCGGCGGATCGCCTGCGCCGTCTCGCAAACGGCAACCGTGCCGCCCGAGATGGTCGCCCGTATCGGCCGCGTTCTGGCCGAGCAGATGGACGCCGCCCCGCCCCGCGCCTTTGACACGCCCCCCGGCGCGCGCATGGGCGCGATCCTGAACCTGGCGCCCGCCGCCA
Organism: Actibacterium sp. XHP0104; assembly: GCF_025751515.1. Taxonomy (GTDB): domain Bacteria; phylum Pseudomonadota; class Alphaproteobacteria; order Rhodobacterales; family Rhodobacteraceae; genus Actibacterium_D. The sequence goes on along the minus strand of NZ_JAOWLE010000001.1, from coordinate 518,981 downwards.
CCCGCGACGGCCTGCTGGCCGGGCTTGATGAGGACGACAGCGCCTTTGCCGAAACCGTGCGCCGCGCGATCTTTACCTTTGCCGACATCCCCTCGCGGATCGAGCCGCGCGATGTGCCCAATGTCACCCGTGGCGTCGACCCCAACGACCTGATCACCGCGCTGGCCGGCGCCCAGGCCGCGGGCCTGACGGAAACGGCCGAGTTCATCCTGTCGAACATGTCGCGCCGCATGGCAGACCAGCTGCGCGAGGAAATGGCCGAGCGCGGCACCCCGCGCCCCGCCGATACCGAGGCCGCCATGACCCAGGTCATCGCCGCTATCCGCACTCTGGAAACCTCGGGCGAGCTGACCCTGATCCAGCCAGAGGAGGAACCGACCTGACGTTCACCTGATAACGCTTGTCAGCGCCAGACAACGCGCCTAAAGCAGACTCATGTCGCACACTGATCAATTGCGTCGGCCATGACCGGCCCCGGCACTGCCAACCCTGCCTCGCAGGGGATCATGCTGATGCTGGGCGCGATCTTGTGCTTCAGCCTGATGGATGCCTGCGCCAAGGAACTGTCCGACAGCCTGCCCATTCCACAGATCCTGTGGGCCCGATATGCCGGCCAGACCACGCTGGTGCTGCTGTTTCTCAACCGCCGCGTCCCGGCCGAGCTGCGCACCAAACGGGTCGGGCTGCACCTTTTGCGCACGGCCTTCATCCTGATCGCCACGGCGATGTTCTTTACCGGCCTCGCCCATATCGGTCTGGCCGAGGCGACCGCCATCATCAGCCTCAACCCGGTCTTCATGACCTTGGGCGCTGCGCTGATCCTGGGCGAAACATTGGGCCGGCGGCGGCTCTTTGGCATCGCGGCGGCGCTGGTCGGCGCGCTGTTGGTGATCAAGCCCGGCTCGGACGTGTTCACCGCCTTCGCCATCCTGCCCCTGATCGGCGCGGTCTGCCTTAGCGGCTTTGCCCTGACCTCGCGCTATCTCGGCACCTCGGAAAGCATCTGGACCTCGATGCTGTATACCGGGCTGATCAGCTCGACGCTGCTGACGGCGATACAGCCGTTCTTTTGGGTCACGCCCTCGGGGTCGGTCATGCTGCTGATGCTGGCGCTGGCATTCAGCGGCGCGATCGGCCAGTTCCTGATGATCTCGGCACTGATGCGGGCCGAGGCCAGCCAGGTCGCGCCCTTCATCTATTCGGGGCTGATCTTCGCCACGCTCTGGGGCGTGCTGTTCTTTGGCGAATACCCCGATGTGCTGACGCTGACGGGGGGCCTTGTGATCATTCTGGCCGGGATTTATGTGTGGTATCGAGAAACCCGCGCCACCAGCTGACCCGCGAAGGCCCCATGCCCAAACAATTCACGACCGGCCAGAAGGCCTCTCTCTGGCTGACAGACCGGTTGATCCGGGGCGTGTTCGCGCTGATGCTGGCGCTGCCGTGGAACACGCGCGTGCGACTGATGGGATGGATCACCGCGCGCATCATCTCGCCGATCGCGGGCTATGACCGCCGCATCCGCGAGAACCTGCGCCATGTGATGCCCGACCTGCCCGATGCCGAGGTCCGCCGCATTGTGCGCGCCGTGCCCGACAATGTCGGCCGCACCCTGATCGAGATCTATTCCGGCCCGCAATTCATGGACCGCGTGCGCCCGCTGCCCCTGACCGGCCCCGGCGCGCAAACGCTGGAAACCGCCATGGCCGAGAAACGCCCGATCATGCTGGTGACTGGCCATTTCGGCAATTACATGGTGCCACGCGCCGCGCTGTTTGCGCGCGGCCACCCGGTGGGCGCGCTGTATAACCCGATGCGCAACCCCTTTTTCAACCGCCATTACACCGACGCGATGGAGGAAATCGGCAAGCCGATGTTCCCGCGCGGGCGCAAGGGGCTGGCGCAGATGCTGCGCTTTTTGTCCGAAGGCGGCACCGTCGGCATCCTGGTCGATCAGTTCATGAAACGGGGCGAGCCGCTGAACTTTTTCGGCAAACCGGCCCTGACCGCGCTATCCGCGGCCGAGATGGCGATGAAATACGATGCTCTGCTGATCCCGATCTATGGCGTGCGCCAGCCCGACGGCATCGGGTTCGAGATCGTGGTCGAACCGCCCATCCCCCATACCGACCCGACACAGATGACCCAGGCACTGAACGACAGCCTCGAGGCCATCACGCGCGCGCATATGGATCAGTGGTTCTGGATTCACCGCCGCTGGAAGCCCGAAAAGCTGGCCAAGATCGAACGCGCGCGGGCCGCGCGCGAGACGGACTAGCGCAGCCGCGCAGCCGCCAGGATCGCGCCCGGGCCCTTTTCCTGCAGGATCGCCACGATCGGCTGATCGGCCGGCACGTCAAAGCTCATGTTCAAGGCATCCTCGCCCGTCCAGCGCGCCACCGGTGTCCAGCTGCGGACGATATTCGAATAGCGGATGGTGCGGCCGGCATTCTCGCCGCGGGTGATCTCGACCACGGCCTGTGGCTCATAGCTGACCAGCTGTAATACCGCCTCGCCGCGCAGGGGGCGCAGGGCGCGGGCCGAAACCACCACCTTGCCGCCCTCGCGGCGCAGGCTCATCGCCACCGAGCCGGGGCGTGCCTTGTGCTGCTGGATCAGCTCGATCACCTCCATCGGGCGCACGCCGACGACGTGTTCATCGCCGGCGATGATCATCTGCGGAGTATAGACCGTACGGCTGCCCACGGCGCGGGCATAGGCCTTTTGCCGCTTGGTATAGGCGGGGTCTGCAAAGACATCCTTCCAGCCGATGTAATCCCAGTAATCCACATGCAGCGACAGGGCGATCACATCGTCCCTTGCGGCCAGGTCATTCAGCAGCGCATCGGCCGGCGGGCAAGAGCTGCACCCTTGCGAGGTGTAAAGCTCGACCACAACCGGGTTGGACACATCCGCCGCCATCACCGGCACCGCCCCAAGGGCCAGGCCACCCGCCAGAAAGCTGGCGCTGAGAATGTATCGTGCCCGGGCAAACAGGGTCATGTGGTTTTCCATATCGGTTTGGTCGCACTCCCTACCTAGATCACAGCATCCCGCCATGCCAATCAAGGTTTCGAGAGACACGCGCGAGCATTTTCTCAAAAGCGCCGACGCGGTGCCCGCCATCATGCGCGACCATGCCGCGAGCACCCTCCCGTTTCGGGCGAACTGGTCCGGTCGTCCCCCAGGCCGTGATGGTTCGGCGCCCCGATCGGCCGCCTTTCTTTGTTCCCCGTTTACCCCACATTCACCACAGGGCTGGCACAGTGAGTCGCAACGTCATCTGTCATGAAAGCAAACCGGTTTGCGCCTGTTCATTGCCCCTTTGGCCACAAAACCGGCCATCGCCCCGGATTGTCTCGAAACAAAGCGTCTCAAAGGCCCTGTGGCAGAAATTGGGCGAAAATGTGGAGGTCATCCGCTATGGTTGTAGGCATGTTGGAACAAGTTAACAGATTCGCGTTATCGATGCCGGTGTTCGAGGCCATGGCCGCGACGGCATTCCTGCTGCTGCTCTTCGGCTCGCAGTAGGGTTTAATTTTCAGGTCAAACTCGACAAGCCGCCCGGCCCTGCCGCGGCGGCTTGTTTTTTGTCCGCTCAGCGGGTGCCGGTCAGCAACGGGCGGATGTCGCGCTCGACGATCTGGCGGGTCAGCGGCCCGGCGGTGCGGTGCAGAATGCGGCCCTGCCCGTCGATCACATAGGTCTCGGGCACGCCGTAAACGCCCCATTCCAGCGCGGTGCGCCCCTGGGCATCGGCGGCGATGGCGGTATAGGGGTTGCCCAGCTCGTCAAGAAACCCCAGTGCGTTCGCGGGCTCGTCCTTGTAGTTGATGCCATAGATGGTCACGCCCTCGGCGGCCAGATCTTCCAGCATCGGATGCTCGGCCCGGCACGGCGCGCACCACGAGGCCCAGAAATTCACCAGCTTGACACCCTCGGCGGCGATATCGGCATCGGTGATCGTCGCGCCTTCACCCAGCGGCGTCAGCTGCACTGCCGGCGCCGCGCGACCAACAAAGGCCGAGGGCAGCTCGTTCGGGTTCTCGCGCTCCATCCCAAGAAAGAACAGAACCGCCAGCCCGATGAACAGCACGGGCGGCAACATCATCAGGATCGGAAACTTACGCTTGGCCATCGTCGCCCCGCCGGTTTTCCATGGCCGCCAGCTGGCGCTTGATCCGCGCGCCGCGCCACAATGTCAGAATGATCAGCCCCGCCAGCAGGCCCAGCGACACCGCGTAAGAGCCCAGAACGGCCCCCGCATATTTCCCCAGATCGGGCATCAGGCCATCCTTTCGCGCGCTTCCAGCGCCTTGATACGGCGGGCGCGGATCTCGGTGCGGGTACGGCCTAGAACCAGCACCACGAACAACAGGCCAAAGCCGATCAGGCAGACCCACAGCGGGTTGGAATAGGCGTCGGCCAGGTGTTCCTCTTTATCCATCGAAATGGACGACCCCTGGTGCAAGCCCTGGTTCCAGAAATAGACGGCATAGCGGCTGAGAAAGGCAAAGACCGACCCCACAAGGCACAGCACGCTGGTCAGATCGGCGGCCGCGTCGGGGTTCTCGATCGCCTCCCACAGGGCGATATAGCCAATGTAGAACAGGAACAGCACCAGGAACGAGGTCAGCCGCGGATCCCACTCCCACCAAGTGCCCCACATCGGCTGGCCCCAGATCGCGCCGGTAAAGAGGCCGATCAGCGTGAATGTCATCCCCACGGGCGCCGCCGCCCGCGCCGCCAGCGCCGACACGTGGTGGCGCCGGATCAGCCAGATCAGCGAGGCCGCCAGCATCATGAACCACGCCCCCGTCGCCATGATCGCGGCGGGCACATGGATAAAGATGATCTTGACGGTCGAGCCCTGCTTGTAATCATCGGGCGTGAAAAAGAACCCCCAGACCAGACCCACCACGACAACCGCCGCCGCCAGCACGGTCAGCGCGGGCAGCACCTTGTCGGTGGTTTCCATGAACTTGCGCGGGTTCGCATATTGCCAGATCGATGCCATGGGCCTGTCTTTAATTCCTCAAATCGTGCCGCTCAACTGAATAGCGCGTGATCGCCTCAACGCAAGTTCACCCGCAACGCCCCGGCTGCGGCGAAGGGCAGCAGCGCGCAGCTGGCCAGCGTGATCCCCGCCAGCATCAGGGCCGGTGTGCCGGTCGCCAGCCCCTCGGCCCCGCGTTTCACGGTTTCGGCGCCAAAGATCAGCGTCGGCACGTAAAGCGGCAGCACCAGCAGCGACAACAGCAGCCCGCCGCGCTTCAGCCCCACGGTCAGCGCCGCGCCAAACGCGCCGATCATCGACAGCGCCGGCGTGCCGATCGCCAGGCTGGCCATCAGCCAGACATAGGCCGGTAGCGGCAGGTGCAAGAGCGTACCCAGCACTGGCGCAGCCAGAACCAGCGGCAGGCCCGTGGTCAGCCAATGCGCCACCGCCTTCATCGCCACCACGCCTTCCAGCGGGATCGGCGCCGTGGCCAAGAGGTCAAGCGAGCCATCCTCGAAATCGAGCGCAAAGATCCGATCAAGCGACAACAGGCAGGCCAGCAGCGCGCCCACCCACAGAATGCCCGGCGCGATGATCTCTAGCACACCGCTGTCGGGCCCCACGCCGAACGGCACCAGGATCGTGACGATCAGGAAAAACGCCAACCCCAGGCCAAAGCCCCCGCCCGCGCGCACCGCCAGCGCCAGGTCGCGTTTGAGCAGCGCGATCATAGAAAGGCCTCGTCAAAGTGATCCACCGCCGTTTCGGGCCGCGCCTTGAACGGCGACAGGTCCAGCACGGCGGCGTCAAAGCCCAGATCGATATGGGTGGCGATCAGCGCCGCGCCGCCATTGGCCAAATGCGCCTGCACCGCCTCGGCGAACAGCGTGACCGAGGCCCGGTCAAGCGACACCGTCGGCTCGTCCAGCATCCACACCGGGCGTCCCGTCACCAACAGCCGCGCCAGCCCCAGCCGGCGCTTTTGCCCGGCCGACAGGTTCTGCGCCTGCCGGTCGGCCAGATCGCGCAGGTTGAACGCATCCAGCGCGCCCTCGATGCCGGGCCCGCCAAAGATCTGCGACCAGAAAGTCAGGTTCTCGCACACGCTTAGCGTGGCCTTGAGGCCATCGGCATGGGCGGCATAGGCAATCGCGTCGGGCGCGGCCTCGACCTGCCCCGCCAGCGCGGGCTGCAACCCGGCAACCGTGCGCAACAGCGTGGTTTTCCCGATCCCGTTCGGCCCGCGCAGAAACAGCGCCTGCCCGGGCGTCAGTTCGAAACTGACCCCTTCCAGAACCGGCACGCCGCCTCGGGCGCAGGCTAGATCGCTGACACGCAACACCATGGATTTCGCTTAACCCATTCCCCCGCCCCAAGAAAGCGGCAATCAGGCGCAGGGGCCGGTTTCAGACCGGCAGCATCGCCGCGGCCACACGACGGCCCTCGGCCATCAGCACGTTATAGGTGCGCGCCGCGGCGGGGCTGTTCATGATCTCGACGCCCAGGCCCGCCTCTTCCAGCGCGCGGCGCAGGTCTGCGGGCAGCGGCGCGATCTCGGCCCCGGTGCCAACCAGGATCACATCGATCTGACCCGCCAGCGCCAGCAGGGCCTTGGCATCGTCATAGCCGCCCCAGGGCGCAAACCCTGCCTCGGACACCAGAACCGCGCCGGTCACGACCGCCCCCCCGATCCGAAAGAAACCGGGGCCATAGCCATCGACGGGCTTGGCATTCGAAAAGTTTACCTGGTTCAGACGCATGGTTGTCCTCAGTCAAAAAGCGGCAGGCCCGTGGCGATGGCCAACCCGATCACCGCATAGGCGGCATGGCGATAGGCGCGCTCTCGTTCGGGCCGGAACAGCGCCTGCCCGATGAACACGCTGACAAGATAGGGCACCGACAGCAAAAGGCCCAGCCCAATGGCATGCATCCCAACCAGCCCGCGCGCGAAAAGATTGGCGATGATCCCGGCATCGAGCACGCTGAGGAACAGCACCGTATTGGCCCGCACCTGCGCCACGCGCCCCGGCCCGGACAGGTAGAACAGGATCACCGGCGGCCCGCTGAGCCCGGTCATGCCACCCAGCACCCCGGCCGCGCCGCCCACCGCCCCCAGGCCGGGCCAACCCAGGCGGCGCGCGTGACGCCACCCCGCCATCAGCGCCACCAGTGTGACAAGGGCCGCAAGCGACAGCGCCCAACGCACCGTGCCGCCATCCAGCCAGGTCAGCAGCATCACCCCCAAGGGCGCCGTCGCCAGCGCCGCCAGCGCCAGCACACCGACCTGCCCCCGGTCGGCCTCGCGCCAGGCACGGGGCATCAGGACCAGGAGGCTGAGAATGCCGGTAACGTTCAGCACCACGATCGCATCGGCCAGCGGGATGAACCGCGCCGCGACAGGCATAAAGATCAGCCCCGTGCCAAAGCCGGTAAAGCCGCGCACCACGCCCGCGATCAGGAATGTCAGGACAAGCCAGACCAGGCCGGGCGCGCTCAGCGCCGCGGCAAGGGCCTCAGGCATCAATATTGCCGAACTGCGTCCCCGCGTCGCCCGACGGTTTCGACCAGTCGCGCTTGACGCCCAGGAACAGCACGATGTTCTTGGCCACGAAAACCGACGAATAGGTGCCGACGATCACGCCCCAGGTCATCGCAAAGACGAACCCGCGGATCACGTCGCCGCCCAGCACCAAAAGCGCGATCAGCGCAATCAGCGTGGTGCCCGAGGTCATCACCGTGCGCGACAGGGTCTCGTTTACGGCCAGGTTCATCACCTGCCGCAGTTCCATCTTTTTGTACTTGATCAGGTTCTCGCGCAGACGGTCGAACACCACGACCGTGTCGTTGATCGAATAGCCGACGATGGTCAGCAGCGCCGCGATGATCGCCAGGTCGAACCGGATCTGGAACGCCGCGAAGACGCCGATCGTCACGATCACATCGTGGATCAGCGCCGCAACCGCGCCCAGCGCGAACTGCCATTCGAACCGCAGCCAGATATAGATCAGCACCGCGCACATCGCCAGAACCACCGCCTTGACCGCGGTCAGGATCAGCTCGCCAGATACTTTCGGGCCCACACTTTCGACCGAGGTAAAGCGGATGCTCGGGTCGTTGACCTTGAGCGCCTCTTGCACGGCGGTGACGGTGTCCGAGGTGATCGCCTCTTGGTCGTCCTGGGCCTGGATGCGGATCTGGGTCACGTGCTTGTCTTCGCCGAAAGTCGGGTCGAACACCTCAGAGATCGACACGTCGCCCAGCCCCAGCGGCGTCAGCGCGGCGCGATAGGCCGCCACGTCCACCGATTGCGTGCTTTCGGTCCGGATCGTCGTGCCGCCGCGAAAGTCGATGCCGAAATTCAGCCCGAAGGCAAAGAAGGCCACGATCGACAGCACGACCGCCAGAACCGATGCGCCAAAGGTAAAGCGCGCAAAGCGGAAGAAATCCCAGTTGGTTTCAGAAGGGACAAGTTTCAGTCGCATCTTTCTCTCCTCAAACCTCGATGGATTTCGGGCGGCGGCGTTCCATCCACCACACGATCAGCAGGCGGGTGACGAAGATCGCGGTAAAGACCGAGGTCATGATCCCCACGCCCAGCGTCACCGCAAAGCCCCGCACCGGGCCCGAGCCCAGCATGAACAGGATCGCGGCGGTGATCAGCGTGGTGATGTTGGCGTCGATGATGGCGCTCAGCGCGCGTTCATAGCCCAGATCAATCGCCCGCGCCGGGCCCTTGGCGGTTTTCAGCTCTTCGCGGATGCGCTCGAACACCAGAACATTGGCATCGACCGCCATGCCGATGGTCAGCACGATACCCGCGATCCCCGGCAGGGTCAGCGTGGCGCCAATGGCGGACAGGATGCCAAAGATCAGGCCCACGTTGATGATCAGCGCGATATTGGCGATCACCCCGAACAGGCCGTAGCTAAGTACCATGAACACCAGCACCGCGATACCGGCAACGATACAGGCGATCTTGCCGGCCTCGATACTGTCGGCGCCCAGTTCGGGGCCGATGGTGCGTTCTTCGAGGAAGGTCAACTCGGCCGGCAGCGCACCTGCACGCAACAGGATCGCCAGCCGGTTACTTTCATCAACGGTGAAATTGCCCGAGATCTGGCCCGAGCCACCCCGGATCGCCTCGCGGATCACCGGGGCCGAGACAACCTCGTCATCCAGAACGATGGCAAAGGGCGAGCCGACGTTTTCGACCGTGTAATCCCCGAACTTGCGCGCCCCTGAGGGGTTGAAGCGGAAGGTCACCACCGGTTGGCCGTTTTGGTCAAAACCCGGCTGGGCATCGGTCAGGTCCTCGCCCGTTACGACCGGGGTCTGCTCGATGATGTAGAACACCCCCTCTTCATCCAGCGAGGGCAGAATGATATTGCGCGCGCCCGGCGCCTGGTCGGGGTTCGAGGTGCGTCCGACAACAGGGTTAAAAGTCAGCCGCGCGGTGGTCCCAATCAGCGCCTTCAGCTCGGCGGCAGAGCCGAGGCCCGGCACCTGGATCAGGATGCGATCCTCGCCCTGGCGCTGGATGGTGGGTTCGCGTGTGCCGACCTCATCCACACGGCGGCGGATGATCTCCAGCGACTGCTGGATGGTGCGGTCATCAGTGGCCTGCTGTTCGGCCTCGGATAGGCGCACGACCACATCCGGCCCGTCGCCCGTGACCTCGATATCATTCGAGCCCACCCCGGTCAGTGACACAACCGGCCGCGCCAGTTCGCGCACCGCGGCCAGCGCATCGGCCATGCCCTCGGGGCGCGAGATCCGCACGCGCAGCTCATCGGGCGCGCCGTCCTGAAGGCGGATGGTGCCGACGCTGTTGCGCACTTCGCGCAGCGCATCGCGCACATCGGGCCACATCCCGTCCAGACGGTCGGCATAGACATCCTCGACCTGAACCTCGGCCAGCAGATGCGCGCCGCCGCGCAGATCCAGCCCCAGATTGACCAGACCCGACGGCAGCCATTCCGGCCACGCCCCCCTGGCGGCGTCCAGCACCGGGTTGGACCCCGACACCTCGATCGCCTTGACCGCGTCGTTGTGGCCCTCGACGCGGGTGTAAAACAGGTTGGGCATGGCCGAGGCCAGACCCAACAGGCAGGCTGCCACGATCAGCAGCCGTTTCCAGAGGGGGATATCAAGCATCAGTCAGGCTCAGGCAGCTTCGGCCGGTTCGGTCTTGTTCATCACCTGCGCGATGGTCGAGCGCACGACCCGCACCTTGACGCCTTCGGCCAGCTCGACCTCGACCTCGGTGTCGTCCTTGACCTTCGACACCTTGCCGATCAGGCCACCCGCGGTCACGATCTGGTCGCCGCGACGCAGAGCCTCGACCATGGCCTTGTGTTCCTTCATCTTTTTCTGCTGCGGACGGATCATGAGGAAATACATGATCGCGAAAATCAGCAGCAAAGGTGCAAAGCTGGTCAGCGCACCGCCGGCACCCCCGGCGGCCTGAGCGTAAGCAGGCGTAGCAAACATATGGTTGTTCCCGTGTTGAAAGGGGCGCACAGACCCCGGAAAGATTGGCGCGCACCCTATCCGCGCCCCAAAGGCTTGGCAAGGCGATGAGACCGATATGGGGCGACGCGCCAAACAGGCAAGACCACCCCGGCCATTCCCCCTTCTCACACGCTGAAATATCGCCCATGTTGCACCCGTGGGTTGAGGGGCGCGCGGGGCCAGAACATGTTTCGATATCAAGACAGCCAGCTAGAGCTGAGCATTCCATTCACGCAGGGCTTGCTGGTCTTTGTCATGCTGTTTGGCATGGGGGCGGCATTTGCCCTTGTCGTGTGGGCCTTCAACGCGTGGACCGCCCAACCCGAGTGGCTAAAACGCCTGCAACTCCACCCCAAACGCGGGCTGAACAGCCTTGCCTGGTTCGCGATCGTTCTGTCCCCGATCTGGCTGGCGCTTTTACTGTTGACGATCTTCAATCTGTTCGGGCTATTCGCAAACCCGCCCGAAGTCACCGATACCGACGGCGCGCTGGCCTACCGCGTGCATTACCTTGCCATCGTAGGGCTGATGACTGCGCTTGCCGGGCTGGTCGGCACACCGCTGGCATTGATCCGGGTCTTCACAACCGAGCGCCAGACCCGCACCGCCGAACAAGGCCACATCACCGACCAGATCAACAAGGCGGTCGAGAACCTTGGCGCGACCCGCACCCTGAAAGATGCCAACGGGAATGAGCGGCACGTGCCCAACCTCGAGGTCCGCATCGGCGGTATCCTGGCCCTGGAGCGGATCAGCAAATCCAGCCACGACGATCACGTGCAGATCATGGAAATCCTCTGCGCCTATATCCGCGAGAACGCTCGGCAGCAGGTGGCGCAGGAGGTGGAATTGGATGACGACGGCATCCCCATAAACAAGGCATATCAAGCCATCACCTTGCGCGATGATCTGGTAACGGCCTTTGACGTGATCGATCGACGCGGCGAAACCCTGCGGCAAATCGAAGAGGCGGAAAAATTCCGCCTGAACTTCCGCTATGCCGATTTCCGCGGCCTGAACCTGTCAGCCCGTGACCTGAACAAAGCGGACCTGCGCTGGGCGAAGATGCAAGGGGCGGACCTGAGTAGGGCGAAGATGCAGGGGGCGGACCTGCGCTTTGCGGAGATGCAGGGGATGGACCTGATGGACGCGAAGATGCAGGGGGCGAACCTGAGCGGGGCGCAGATGCAGGGGGCGCACCTGAGCTGGGCGAAGATGCAGGGGGCGCACCTGATCGAGGCGAAGATGCAGGGGGCGAACCTGAGCATGGCGAAGATGCAGGGGGCGCGCCCGCGCTGGGCGGAGATGCAGGGAGCGGACCTGAGTGGGGCGGAGATGCAGGGGGCGGACCTGAGCGTGGCGAAGTTCGACAATCTCACCACCTTCACTGCCGCTACTTTCCAAGGTGTGGCTGTGAAGGAGGTAGATTTTACAAACTGTAGCATTAAACCCGCGCGATTGGCACAGATGTTTGGCGATGCGTCTGTCACATGGCCCGGCGGCAAAGGCCCGGACAGCGACGACTGGCCCGCACATTGGCCAAAAGAGGATCTCTATTGGCACCCAGACGAATCCGAATCCGAATTCCACAAGGCCTGGCGTGCATGGCAGGATGAGATCGGTTTTGATCGGGAAACATTTACGATAAAGCATCCCCCCAAGTGAATCACCAACGGGACGCAGCCCATGCATGACATCAAAGCCATCCGCGAGAACCCTGCCGCCTTTGACGCGGCGCTTGCCCGTCGCGGGGATGATCCGATGTCGGGCGCGGTGCTGACGCTGGACGAGGAACGCCGCGCCAAGATCCTGGCCGCCGAAACCGCGCAGGCCGAGCAGAACAAGGCCTCGAAATCCGTGGGCGCCGCCAAGGCCAGCGGCGACGAGGCCGAGTTCGAGCGCCTGCGCGCCCTTGTGGCCGAGAAAAAGGCCGAGGTCGCCGCCCTGACCGAAGAGGCCAAGGCGATGGATGCGGCGCTGAATGACCTGCTGTTGACCATCCCGAACCTGCCCGCCGATGACGTCCCCCAAGGCGCGGACGAGGCCGACAACGTGGAAATCCGCCGCTGGGGCACTCCGCGTGAGTTCACATTCAAGCCGCGCGAGCATTACGAATTGCCCGCCGTGCAGGACGGCATGGATTTCGAGACCGCCGCCAAACTGTCCGGCTCGCGCTTTGTGCTGCTGTCGGGCGCCGTGGCGCGCGTGCACCGGGCGCTGGCGCAGTTCATGATCAACACCCATGTCGATGAAAACGGCCTGACCGAAGCGATCACCCCCGTGCTGGTGCGCGAGGAAATGATGTATGGCACCGGGCAGCTGCCGAAATTCGGCGAAGACAGCTATCAGACCAATGACGGCTGGTGGCTGATCCCCACCGCCGAGGTGACGCTGACCAACATCGTCAACAACGTCACCGTGGCCGAGGATTACATGCCCCGCCGCTACGTGGCGCATACGCAGTGCTTCCGCTCCGAGGCCGGCAGCGCGGGCCGCGACACCTCGGGCATGCTGCGTCAGCACCAGTTCGAAAAGGTCGAAATGGTCTCGATCACCCGCCCCGAGGACAGCGACGCCGAACATCAGCGCATGACCGATTGCGCGCAGGGCATCCTGGAAAAGCTGGGCCTGCCCTATCGCACCGTGGTTCTGTGCACCGGCGACATGGGCTTTGGCGCGCGCCGCACCCATGACATCGAGGTCTGGCTGCCCGGTCAGGACACCTATCGCGAGATCAGCTCGGTCTCGACCTGCGGCGATTTCCAGGCGCGGCGCATGAACGCGCGGTTCAAGCCCGGCGAGGGCGGCAAGCCGCAATATGTGCATACGCTCAACGGGTCGGGCCTGGCCGTGGGCCGCTGCCTGATCGCGGTGCTGGAAAACGGCCAGCAAGAGGATGGCTCGGTCACCCTGCCCGAGGTTCTGCACCCCTATCTGGGCGGCAAGACCCGCATCACCGCCGAGGGCGTGCTGGCCTAGGGCTGGATTTTTCCCATGCCTGCACCATCTTAAGGGCATGGACACCGAAGACACCCAGATCGACCCGATCCGCGCAATTTTCACCTTTTGCGCCGCGCTGTTCTTTGTGCTGTCGCCGCTGGTGACAACGGGATTTGCCGGGTTCACACCCGATCAGTTTCCGGTGCCGCAAGACCGACCGCCGGTGCAGCCCGCTGGCTATGCCTTTGCGATCTGGGGGCTGATCTATGCCTGGCTGATGGTCTCGGCCGGGTTCGGCCTGTTCAAGCGCGCCAAGGATCCCGCATGGGAAAGCGCGCGCCTGCCGCTGATCCTGTCGCTGGCGCCCGGCGCGGCCTGGATCGGCGTGGCGCAGCTTAGCCCGATCTGGGCCACGGTGCTGATCTGGTGGATGCTGCTGACCGCGCTTTGGGCGCTGGCGGAAACGCCAGACGACGACTGGCTGTGGCTGCGATTCCCCGTGGGGCTTTATGCCGGGTGGCTGACGGCGGCATCCTGGGTGTCGGTCGGGCTGATCGGCGCGGGCTGGGGCATTGGGCCGGGCGAAACCGGCTGGGCGCTGTTCGCGCTGTCGGGGGCATTCGCCACCGGCGCCTATATCGTAAGCACCCTGCCCGCGGTCGGCTATGCGGCGGCGCTGATCTGGGCGCTGGTCGCGGTGGTGGTGGCCAACCTGCCCGGCGCCCCCCTGGTTGCGGCTGTGGCCGGGCTGGCAGCGGGCGGGATCGTTTTCCTGGCGCTCAGACATGCGCAACAGGCCCAGCCCCCTGAAAGGGGCTGAGTTTTCACGCTTCCCCCTATTCGCAAGCCGCGCGTTGCTCTAGCCTGAACCCGAACTCGAACAGAGGGAGCAGCCATGACACCCTTTCAAGCCAGCAAGAAAACCGCCGAGCTGTGCCGGATGGCCCCGGTCATCCCGGTGCTGGTGGTCGAGGACCCGGCCCATGCCCGCCCGCTGGCCGAAGCGCTGGTGGCGGGCGGCTTGCCGGTGCTCGAGGTCACGCTGCGCACCCCCGCCGCGCTGGAGGTCATCGCCGAGATGGCCACCGTCAAGGGCGGGATCGTCGGCGCGGGCACCGTGCTGTGCCCCGATGACGCCTATGCGGCCAAGGACGCTGGCGCCCGGTTCGCCGTCACCCCCGGCTGCACCTCGCGCCTGCTCGACGCGGTCGAGGACGCGGGCCTGCCCACCCTGCCCGGCGCCGCCACCCCGTCCGAGGTGCTGTCGCTGCTGGAACAGGGCTATAGCGTGCAGAAATTCTTTCCCGCCGAGATCAACGGCGGCATCGCGGCGCTAAAGGCCATCGGCGCGCCCATGCCGCAGGTGACATTCTGCCCCACGGGCGGGGTCAGCGCGACCAATGCGCCCGATTACCTGGCGCTGCCCAACGTGGCCTGCGTGGGCGGGTCATGGGTGGCGCCCAAGGCATTGGTCGAGGCGGGTGATTGGGGCGCGATCACCGACCTGGCCCGCGCCGCGGCCGCGCTGGGGCGCTAGCTGTCCATCCGGCCACGCCGACCGCCCCGCCGCCTGGGCGCGGGCGCGTCCTGAACGGCGGCGCGCAACACGCCGGTCATCGGATGATCGGGCATCTCGCCGCCATAAACCTGCAACAACACCAGCACCGCCGCCTTCATGTCACCCGGCACGCTGATCGCCCAGTCGACGAAAATCGACCGGCACTGATCCTCGGTGATGCCCTCGATGCGATAGGCCTCGCGGATCAGGCCGCGCTGATCGGCCTCGCCCGGGGTCATGGCGCAGCTCCGCCCAGCAAGGCATTGATCCGCGCCGCACTATCGGCCAGCGCGGCCCGCATCTGGTCATGCAGATCGCGCACCCGTTCAGCCCCGGTGGCCGACAGAAAGAACGCGCGCGCGCCCTCATCCATGGCCTCGGGATCAAAGGGCTTGGCGGTCAGCAGCTTGGCCGCGATCTCGACCTTGCGGAACAGCTCATAGGCCGCGCTCAGCGCCTCGGCATCCTCGGCCCCAATCCAGCCCGAGCCCGCCGCACCATCGCGCAGCTGGGTTACGACGCGGGTTGCCGGGCTGGCCACCATCAACGCCGCCGCCGAGGCGATCAGCTCGATATCCTGCCCGCCGCCCGCACCCTGTTTCGCATCCCAGTCCCCCTTTGATGGCTTGGCCTCAGCCAACCGGGCACGCATATCAACAATACCGTCTACGATCTTGTTTTTATCGCCCTTTTCCACCAACAGCTGCCGCCGAAAATCCTCGATCTCCTGCGCCAGATCGGCGGCACCCGCCACCGCGCGCGCCCGCGTCAGCGCCAGGTGTTCCCACACCCAGGCCTCGTCGCGCTGATAGCTTTGGAAGGCGGCAAAGGACGTCGCCACCGGCCCCTGGTTGCCCGACGGCCGCAGCCGCATGTCGACCTCATACAGCTTGCCCTCGGCCATCGGCGCGCTTAGCGCCGTGACCAGCGCCTGCGTCAGCCGGGCGTAATAGGCGCGCGAGGCCAGCGGGCGGCGGCCATCCGATTCCTCGACCCCGTCGGCGTCATAAATCACGATCAGATCAAGATCGGACCGCCCCGTCAGCCGCCCCGCCCCAAGCGAGCCCATGCCCATCACCACCGCGCCCTTGCCCGGTGGCGTGCCGTGCTTGGTGGTGAAATTGGCGGCCACGCAGGGCCAGACCGCGGCCAGAACGGCCTGCGCCAGATCGGCATACTGGCCGCTGGCCTCATCCGCCGAAATCAGCCCGCGCAGGAAATGCACGCCGATGCGGAAATGCCATTCCTTGTTCCAGCGCCGCGCGGCGTCCAGCTCTTTTTCATAATCGCCCAACACCGACAACTGCCCGGTCAGATCCTCGGTCAGCGCCTCGACACCGGGCCAGTCGGCAAAGAAATCGCCGCCGATCACCGCATCCAGCACCCCCGCATTGCGCGACAGATACCGCGCCAGCTCAGGCGCGGTGGCGGCGATATTCACAATCAGATCAATCAGTTGCGGATTGGCCTGGAACAGCGAGAAAATCTGCACCCCCGCCGGCAGCCCCTCGAGGAACCCGTCAAAGGCGGCCAGGGCCTCATCCGGTTTGGCGGCCTTTTGCAGACGGGTCAGGATCTCGGGTTTGAGCCGTGCAAAGATCTCGACCGCGCGCTGCGAGCGCAGCGCCGGATAGGTATGCCAGCGCTCGACCACCTGGGCCGAGGTCTCGCTGAGCGTCGGCATGTCGGGCTTGCCCGAGGGCTGACCCGGCGCAAAGAACCCCTCGGTCAGCTCATCCACCCGGCGCAGGCGCTCGGTCAGTTCGGCGCGGAACACGGCGGTATCGCCAAAGCCCATGAAGCGGGCGATTCGGTCCATGTTCTCGTCGCTCTTGGGCAGGCGATGGGTCTGGGCGTCGGCCACCATCTGCAAACGGTGCTCGACCTCGCGATGGGCGCGGTAATCGGCGGTCAACTGTTCGGCCACCGCCTGCGGCACCCAGTCCTTCTCGGCCAGCCGCGCAAGCCCTTCGACCGTGCCACGCACCCGCAGATCGGGGTCGCGCCCGCCGGCAATCAGCTGCCGGGTCTGGGTAAAGAATTCGATCTCGCGGATGCCGCCCATGCCCAACTTCATGTCATGGCCTTCCAGCACCAGCTTGCCATGCAGGCCCTTGTGGTCGCGGATCGCCATACGCATGTCATGGGCATCCTGGATGGCGGCGAAATCGAGATGCTTTCGCCACACGAAGGGGCGCAGCCGTTCCAGATAATCCCAGCCCGCCTGAATATCACCGGCACCGGGGCGCGCCTTGATGTGCGCGGCGCGTTCCCATGTGCGGCCCAGGCTTTCATAGTATCGCTCGGCCGCCTCCATCGCCATGCAGACGGGGGTGACGGCAGCGTCGGGGCGCAGGCGCAGGTCGGTGCGGAACACATAGCCCTCGCCGGTCTGATCCGACAACAGCGAGGTCATCTTGCGCGTGACCCGAATGAAACTGGCGCGGGCATCGTGATAGTCGTCGGGCTCGAACCGGTCCTGATCGAACAGGCAGATCAGGTCGATATCGGACGAATAGTTCAGCTCATGCGCGCCCTGCTTGCCCATCGACAGGGCCACCATGCCGCCGGCGGTCTCGGCATCTTCGGGCTGGGCGCCGGGCAGCTTGCCGCGCTTGATCTCGGCCGCGACCAGCCGGCGAAAGGCGCAATCGACCGCCGTATCGGCCAGATCGGTCAGCGCGCGGGTCACGTCCTCTAGCGGCCAGACACCAGCCACATCGGCCAAGCCGATCAACAGCGCCGCGCGCCGCTTGGCTTGGCGCAGGCCCGAGGACAGCTGGTCCAGTTCCAGCGCGCGCATATCGGCCAGAATCGCTGCGAATGCGTCTTCGGGCGCCCGCGCCAGCGCGCCTTCCAGCCATTCATCCTCTTTCTCGGTCAGCCCTTTCAGATAGGGGCTGCACCCTAACGTGCCCTGCAACACCTCGCGCATCTCGGGCGCAAGGCTTTGCAGCCGCTCGGGCAATTCGGCGGCGCGATCAAGGTCATAGGGAATGGGGGCGCGGGTGATGCGGGATTGGAAGTTCATGGCTCAGTGATGCCGCGCCCGCGCGCCGTGGTCAACGGGGTTGCAGCGTCCGGTATGAACACCAATAGTCGCAGCAAAGGAGTGGAACATGAGCAAAAGCCTGAACCGCGTGCGTCGCACTCTGCAAGAGGCCGGCATGGCCGACGACATCATCGAGGTCGGACAGGCCCGCACCGCCGCCGAGGCCGCCAGCGCGGCGGGCTGCGAGGTGGACCAGATCATGAAATCCATCATCTTTCGTGGCCAGAACAGCGGGCAGACAATCCTGTTTCTGACGGCTGGCGGCAACCGGGTCTGCGCCGCCAAGGCCTCGGCCCTGGCCGGGGAACCCTTGGGCAAGGCCGATGCGGCACTGATCCGCGCCCAGACCGGATTTGCCATCGGCGGCGTGGCCCCCATCGGCCACCTGACCCCGCCACGGGCCTTTTTCGACCCGCGCCTGTTGGACTTCGATCAGATCTGGGCCGCCGCCGGCACGCCCCGGCACATCTTTCCGGCCAATCCGGCAAGAATTCACGCCCTGACCGGCGCGCAATTATCTGATTTCATTGAGGAATGAAAGCTAATGTAAATTTTGTTTACATTAGCTCTTGACCCAGGCACCCCCAATCCCAATCTATGCAATGTGAAAGACATTCACATTAACCTTCGATACGGGAGAAACCACATATGAGCACCGTCGCCACTTGGCCCTCGCAGGCCGAAACCTGGCTTGATCAGCGCGGCAAGGGCGCCTGGATCGCGGCCATGGTTCTCGGTTTCGTCTTTTTCTGGCCCGTCGGCCTGGCCATCCTGGCCTACATGATCTGGAGCAAACGCATGTTTACTGGTTGCAGAATGCACAAGAACCGGGCCCATCACCGTCGGGCCCACGGCTTTGCCTCGTCGGGCAACACCGCCTTTGACGCCTACAAGGCCGACACGTTGCGCCGCCTCGAAGAGGAACAAGAGGCCTTTGAGACCTTCTTGCAGCGGCTGCGCGATGCCAAGGACAAATCCGAGTTCGACGACTTCATGGACGAACGCGCCCGCAAGGCCCGCGACACCGCCCCTGACGCCACCGTCGAGGCCTGATAACACCAACGGCCCGCCCCATGGCGGGCCTTTACCACGCGACCCAGAGCACCTAGATGAGCCACATGACCGATCCATACTGGGGCCTGCCTGACCCCGACCTGCATGCCGAATTCTATGACGACGTGCCGACCAAACGGCTGATCGCCTTTGTCGTCGATACGATCGTGATCGTGCTGCTGTCGCTGTTGGTGGTGCCCTTCACCGCCTTCACGGGCCTGTTCTTCTTTCCGCTGCTGATGCTGATGGTCGGCTTTGTCTATCGCGTGGCCACGCTGACCGGGCGGTCTGCCACCTGGGGCATGCGCCTGGCCGCGATCGAGTTTCGCGACGCGCGCGGCCGTCGGTTCGACCTGTCACAGGCCTTTTGGCACACCGCGCTCTTTACCTTTTTCTTCGGCACGATCCTGTTGCACCTGGCCTCTGTGATGCTGATGCTGACCGGCCCGCGCCGTCAGGGCCTGCCCGACCTGCTGCTGGGCAGTGCCGCCGTTAACCGTGCTGCGGGGCAATAAGCGCGAGGGGCTTGGCGAGCGCGGGAAGCTTTGCTAGCGTTTGTGTGACAGCAAAGGTTATGCCTCTCAATGCGCCACACACTGCCCCTAGCGCCGCAATTCTATGTGACGGCTCCGCAACCCTGCCCCTATCTGAGCGGGCGGATGGAGCGCAAGCTGTTCACGGCGCTGCAGGGCGAGCATTCGGAAAAGCTGAACGATTCCCTTAGCAAACAGGGCTTTCGCCGGTCGCAGAACGTGCTGTATCGCCCGTCTTGCGCCGATTGCTGCGCCTGCATGTCGGCACGCATCCGGGTTTCAGAGTTCGAGCCCAACCGCAGCCAACGCAAAACCGCGCGGCGCAATACCGATCTGCGGCGCAACGCCACCTCGCCCTGGGCGACCGAGGATCAATACGCGCTGTTCCGCCGCTATCTGGAAAGCCGGCATGCCGATGGCGGCATGGCCGACATGGATATCTTTGAATTCGCCGCCATGATCGAGGAAACGCCGGTACGCACCCGCGTGGTGGAATATACCGCGCCCTCGCAATCGGACCGGCGCGAAAGCGATCTGATCGCCGTCAGCCTGACCGATGTGCTCGATGACGGCCTCAGCATGGTCTATTCCTTTTACGACCCCGATCAGACCGCGCGCTCGCTGGGCACCTGGGCCATTCTCGACCATGTCGATATCGCGCGCGAGGCCGGGCTGCCCTTTGTCTATCTGGGCTATTGGGTGCCGGGCAGCCAGAAGATGGGCTACAAGTCCAATTTCTCGGGGCTGGAAATTTTCAAGGGCGGTGAATGGCAGCCGATCGGTGACCCCGATGGCCACGAAGAGGAAACCCACCCCCTGTCGGTGCCGCCCATCGCCGAACAGGTGGCCCGCATCACCCTGCCCGACACCCGCGCCTGAGACGCGACCGCCAGACGCAAACGGGGGCCTTTCGGCCCCCGCTTTCGTTTCAGTTCGCCAGCAGGTTCGGCACGATCGTCACGATCGACGGGAAGAACCACAGCACCGCCAGCCCCAGCACCTGGATCAGCACGAAGGGCACGATCCCGCGATAGATATGGCCGGTCGTCACCTCTGGCGGCGCGACCCCGCGCAGGTAGAACAGTGCGAACCCGAAGGGCGGCGTCAGAAAGCTGGTCTGCAGGTTCACCGCGATCATGATCGTCACCCATTTCGGGTCAAAGGTGCCGCCATAGATCACCGGCCCCACGATCGGCACGACGATGTAGATGATTTCGAGGAAATCCAGAACAAAGCCCAGCACGAACAGCACCAGCATCACCAACAGGAACACGGTGAATTCGTTGTCGAAACTGCGCAGGAAGCCCTGGATGTAATGTTCGCCCCCGAACGAGATCACCACCAAGTTCAACAGCTGCGACCCGATCAGGATGGTAAACACCATCGAGGTGACCTTGGCGGTTTCGCGCACCACCACCTTCAGCACGCCGGTACGCCACAGCACCCAGCAGGCATATAGCAGCCCGAAGATGGCAAAGTGATAGGCACCCTGTGCAACGATGAAGGCGACCCAATCCTCGAACCGGGCGGTTTCAACCCCGATCCGCAGGTCGAACCCGGTGCCGGCCAGGATCATGATCAGCACCGCCAGCGATGACCAGATGATG
Source organism: Actibacterium sp. XHP0104 (assembly GCF_025751515.1). Classification (GTDB taxonomy): domain Bacteria; phylum Pseudomonadota; class Alphaproteobacteria; order Rhodobacterales; family Rhodobacteraceae; genus Actibacterium_D. The sequence continues at coordinate 497,728 of NZ_JAOWLE010000001.1, read as the reverse complement.
ATCTTGCCGGATTTCTGCTCATCCTGCAGCTTGCGATAGGCGGCCAGCATGATCGCCCCGCCCGCACCCAGCGCCGCCGCCGGCGTGGGGTTGGTGATCCCGCCCAGGATCGAGCCCAGCACCGCAACGATCAGCACCAGCGGCGGGAAGACCACGCGCAGCAGATCGTTGCGCGACAGCAGCCCCATCGCATAGCGCACGCCGTAAAGCGCCATCAGCAGCGGAATGGCCAGCCGCACAACCACCTGCCCCGGGCTGGCCGTGGGCGGCAGGAACAGCGCATCGACAATCAGCGCCAGAACAATGCCGCCGACCCCGATCAGGATGGGCCGCATATCGGCGGTGGGTGCCTGGCCGCGCGCCCAGGCCAGCACCAGCGCCAGCAGCAAAAAGCCCACCGTGATCGGCGTCGACAGGGGCGCCGCGGCGGCCACCTTGTCGGCGATCGCGGCCTGCATTTCCTCATCGCTCAGCTGATGGCTGGTCGCCACACCGCCGGCGGCGTCAATCGCGCGCTGCTCGTCCAGGGCGGCATCCCATTTCTCCTGGCCGTGCAGGTCGATCATCGAGGCCTGGCACTGCTCGGATACATTGGTGCGCAGCACCGCGGTCTTGCCCGCATCCGAATAGCTGCTGACCGAGATATCCTGGCTGCCAACGATATTGACGCTGGTGGCCAGAACAACGGCCGCGATCAGCCCCAGCGGCACGAACAGGAACCAGGTCAGCGTCTGCCCGCGCGACGCAGTGCCGCGCGCGCCCCCTTCGACCGCCACGGGCGGCGCATGCTCGGGCCGCAACAGCGCATAGCCGAAGGCATAGCCGCCATAAAGCACCGCCAGCATCACGCCCGGCAGAATGGCCGCCTGGAACAGCGTGCCCACCGATACCACCGCCGCTTGTCCCAGATAGGTCAGCGCATCGGAACAGCCGGCCAGTTGGGCCCGTGTTTCCTGTGCAGTGGCATAGATATCGCCCGCCAGCGTGCCCAGCAGCACGATCACGATCGAGGGCGGAATGATCTGCCCCAGCGTGCCCGAGGCCGCGATCACCCCCGTCGCCAGTTCCGGCGAATAGCGGTTGCGCAGCATGGTCGGCAGGCTGAGCAGGCCCATGGTCACCACGGTGGCGCCCACGATCCCGGTCGAGGCCGCCAGGAACGCGCCCACCACCACGACCGACACGGCCAGACCGCCCGGCAGCGGGCCGAACACCCGCGCCATCGTGGTCAGCAGGTCGTTCGCGATTTTCGACCGTTCCAGCGTGATGCCCATCAGCACGAACATCAGCACTGCCAGCAGGGTCTCGATCGACTGACCGGCCAGCACGCGCTCGTTCATGCGGTTGACGACAAAGGCGATATTGCGGTCCATCGCCTGTTCCCAACCACTGGGGAATACCGCCTCGGCTACCCGTGGCAGCTCTGGGTATCGGAAGGTTGATATCGCCTCGGGGTGAATACCCTGCGCAATCAGCGCGTTATAGGCCTGGCTGCCGGTATCCACCGCCTGATGGATCAACAGGCCCGCACTATCCAGCCCGGCGATGATCGCGAAAGAGATCACCCCCGCGCCGCCGATGGCAAAGGCCACCGGAAAGCCCGACAGGATCCCCCCGAAAAGGCAGAGGAATACGATGATCAGGCCGATCTCTACGCCATCAAGTCCAAACATTGCCCTGCCCCTTAATGCGTGCCTTCAAAGGCTTCTTCACCCTCGCCGAGGGTGTCTTTGTCGAGATATTTGCCGGCCGAAGCCTCGCCCTCGACAAGTTCCAGGTATGATCGCCAGAAGAACGCCATCGCCTGCAGGAAAATCATCGCGCAATAGGCCACCAGCAGCACCTTGAACAGGATGTAGGCGTTGAACCCGTTGGGCGAGAACCCGATGGTCTCGACGTTCCAACGCACGGCCCGCGCCTTGAGCATCAGCCGTTCCAGCGTGTCAGAGGCCGAGGTCGCCGGCGTGATCAGGCTGCGCCACATGAAGAACCAGGCGTATTTCCACGTCAGGATCGCGACCGGCATCATGAACAGCAGCGACCCGGCCATGTCGATCATCCGCTTGGTACGGTGCGACACGCCGGAATAGACCAGATCAACCCGCACATGCCCGCCCTGCACGAAAGTGTAGGTGGCGCAGAGCGCGACGATCATGGCGTTGTAAAGTTTCAGTTCCTCGGACCACCAGCTGAGATCCTTGGTAAAGGCATAGCCCAGCGGCCCAAGCGAGATTTCCGAGACCCGGAAGATACGTTGCAGGAACACGATCACGATCTGCTGCAACACCATCAACAGGCCCGCCCAGGCAAAGAAGCGCCCGACCGTGTTCGCAAAGCCCTCGAGCACGCGCACATAGGCCCACATGATTTCACGCCGGAATATGCCGATGACCGTCAGCGCGACGAATATCCCCAGCACGACCGCCAGCAAGGCCGACGATCCGCCGTGATAGACGATCCACATGATTTGCTGCTTTTCGGACAGTTCCATGGCCAGCCTCCCCATTCTGGGCCACCCCGCGCGCGCCAAACGGCCACGCGGTCATCCCCCGGCCCGAAGGCCGGGAGATAATAGCAGGTTTTGGCGGGTTTAGCCCAGCACGCGGTCGCGCTGCTTGGTATAGGCGCCCGAGGATTTTTCCAGCCAGGCCGACGACGATTTCATCGACGCCATCGCGCTGTCGTGGATCTTCTTGTACAGCTCGTCGCCCATGTTCTCGGCATGCACCTCCATCGAGGCGGCGCCGAAGGCATCCCAAACGCTGTCGGGGAATTCCATCAGCTTGACGCCCGAGGCCTGCAGACGCTGCAGAGCGGCACCGTTATTGGCCAGGAACTGGGCTAGGTTCCACTGATGCGCCTCGCCGGCGGCGATCTCGATCACCTTCTGATGGGCGGGCGAGAGGCTGTCATAGACATCGCGGTTGGTGGCCAGCGACAGGCCGGCGCCCGGCTCGTGGAAACCGGCGGTGTAGTAGATCTTGGTGATCTCCTGGAAGCCGGCCTTCTCGTCGGCCCAGGGGCCGATCCACTCGGTGCCGTCGATCGCGCCCGAGGCCAGGGCCTGATACACTTCGCCGCCCGGCAGGTTCTGAACCGAGGCGCCCAGCTTGCCCAGCGCCTTGCCGCCAAGGCCCGGCATGCGGAACTTGAGGCCCTTGAAGTCTTCGGGGCTGTTGATTTCGCGGCTGTACCAGCCACCGGCCTGCGCGCCGGTATTGCCGGCCAGGAACGATTTCAGGCCAAAGATCTGACCCAGCTCGTCATGCAGCTCGTGGCCGCCATCCTGATAGTACCAGTTGACCAGTTCCTGGGCGGTCATGCCAAAGGGCACGGCGGTAAAGAACGCATAGCCCGGATGCTGGCCCACAAAGTAATAGTCGGCGCCGTGATACATGTCGGCCTGACCCGAGGTCACGGCATCGAATACTTCGAACGCGCCGACCAGTTCGCCAGCGGCCTTGAGTTCGACGGTCAGCTGGCCGTCGGTCATCGCGGTGATCGAATCCGCACAGCGCTGGGCGCTGTCATGCACCCCCGCCAGGCCGCGACCCCAGGTGGTGACCAGCGTCAGGGTGCGCTTGCCCTGGGCATAGGCCGGGGCGGCCAGCGCGGTTGTGGTGGCGGCAGCGGCCCCGCCCAGCGCGGAAGTTCTCAGAAAAGAACGACGATCCATGGTCTCTATCTCCTCCCGATAGGATGTCCGCCCCTGTGGCGGCTCTTGATTGTTCGTGGCCGGAGCCTAGCCAGCAGAGGTGAACGGATAAATACCCGCAACTACGTAGAGCGCGCGGTTTTTGCCTGAATCCCGTTCAAGTTTTAACTATCGCGACGCAATGCCGCGGAATTGACGCGGGCTGATCCAGCGCCCATCCTGACGCCCACCCGCGATCCGACTCGGCCCAAAAGGACAACCGGCAGCGTGTTTCAGCCCCGCGCATCGCAGCGCAACCAGACCCGCACGACCTATGCCCAGAAGCTGTTTCTTCTGGCGACGATCCCGCTGTTGCTGGCGGTCGCGGCGATCTCTGTTCTGGTCGTTCACCAGTCGCGGCAGCTGGCCGAGCGCGAGATCGCGGCGCTTCAGGCCCAGCTGATCGAGGCCAAGAAGGACGAGCTGCGCAACTACCTGTCGCTGGCCCGCACGGCCTTTGGCGCGATCTATGGCAACGCCCTGCCCGATGACGAGATCGCCAAGGAAAAGGTCAAGCAGATCCTGGCGGCGATGCTCTATGGTCAGGACGGGTATTTCTTTGTTTATCAATATGATGGAACAAACCTTGTCAGCCCGCGACAGACCGCCTTTATCAACCGAAACTGGGCCGGTCTCAAGGACAGCGACGGCACCCCGGTGGTGGATGAGTTGATCCGCATCGCGCGCAGTGGCGGCGGCTATCACAGCTATAAATGGCGCAAGCCCTCGACCGGCGAAGACGCACAGGTGATCTCTTATGTGGTCGGGCTGCAAGACTGGCGCTGGGCAGTCGGCACGGCCATCTTCATCGACGACATCCTCGACACCGTCGCCGCCGCCCGCGCCGAGACCGAGCGCCGTGTGGCCACCACCTTTCTGTGGATCAGCGCCATCACCCTGGGGGCGCTGATGCTGGTCTTTGGGTCGGGCCTCATGCTGAATATTCGCGAACGCCGTCTGGCCGACGTCAAGCTGAAAGAGTTGACGCAACGTATCTTTGAAACCCAGGAAGAAGAGCGCAGCCGCGTCGCCCGCGAGTTGCACGACAGTATCAGCCAGATGCTGGTGGGTGTGCGCTATATGCTGGAACTGGCGCGCCGGCGGCTGACGACCGGCGACGCCCGCGCCGGCGAAAGCGTCGAGAAATCCATCGCGGGCCTGAACGGCGCCATTCAAGAGGTCCGCCGCATCAGCCGCGACCTGCGCCCCGGCGTTCTGGATGACTTGGGCCTTGGCCCCGCGATCCAGTCGCTGACCGAGGAATTCGCGGCGCGCTCGGGTATCGAGATCGACTACAAGACCGTGGTCTTCCGCAACCGCCTGGACCAGGACGCCAAGATCGCGCTTTATCGCATCGCCCAAGAGGCCCTGACCAATATCGAGCGCCATTCGGGCGCGACCCGGGTTCGCATGCTGTTGCGCGGCAACCGCAAAGGCGCGATCATGCGGATCGAGGATAACGGGCGCGGCATCTCAGAGCGCGCGGGCGGCGCCGGTCTGGGCCTGCGCAACATGCAGGAACGCATGGAGCGCCTGAACGGCTCGCTCCGCATTCTCAGCACTCGCGACGGCACCGTGATCGAGGCTCAGGTCCCGCTGACACACATGCTGCCCCCCGAAGGACAAACGAAAGCAAACGCATGACTGATCCGATCAAAGTGGCAATCGTCGATGACCACCCGATGGTGGCCGAGGGCATTCAGGCCATCCTTGAAACCTATGACGATCTGGTCGTTGTCGGCACCCTGTCGAACGGGCAGGAAATCATCGACCAGGTCGAGCACCTGGCCCCCGACGTGATCCTGCTGGATCTGAACATGCCGCGGGTCAACGGCCTTAGCGCGACCGAGATCATCCTTGAACGCCGCCCCGGCACCCGGATCGTCATCCTGTCGATGCATGACAGCGGCGAATATATCAGCACGGCGCTGAACCATGGCGCCATGGGCTATATCCTCAAGGACGTGCCCACCGACGAGATCAAGCGCGCCATCGACGCGGTGATGGCGGGCGAACGCTATCTGTGCACCGGCGCCACCGCGCAGCTTACCCCGGTCACCGAGGACGGGCGCGAACAGCTGACCAACCGCGAACAGACGATCCTGCTGCAACTGGCGCAGGGCAAATCCAACAAAGAGGTGGCGGCAGAGCTGGATATCTCGGTCCGCACCGTCGAGACCCACCGCAAGAACATCAAGCGCAAGCTGGGCATCAGCTCGACCGCGGGGCTGACCCGTTACGCGCTGGAACACGGGGTCTTGCAGGGCACCGGGGTCAACCTGTGAAACCCGACCTGTCGGGCTTTGGCGACTGGACACTGCTGCGCCCCCTGCGCGACGGCTCGGACGGCACGGTCTGGCTGGTGCAACAGGGCGCGGCCTGCGCCGTGGCCCGCCCCTGCCCTCATGACGCGCCCGCCATGGCCTGGCTGGCCGACCTGGCGCCGCAGCTGACCCGCGCCGGGCTGGCCATGGCGCCGATGATCCCTGCGCAATCGGGGGCGCTGGTGGCGGGGGGGTGGTCGCTCGAGACCTATCTCGACGCCCGGCCCTGCCCGGCCAACCTGCTGCACGAGATCGACATCCCTTTGGGCCGGTTCCACAGCTTTGCCGAGGCCCTGCCCCAGCGCCCCGGCATGACCGCGGCCCTTGACCAGCCCACCCCCGCCGACATGCCCGACACGATGGCCGGGGCAATCGCCCGCGCCCTGGCCCCGTTTCGCGCCCGCCGCCTGACCGTGATCCATGGCGACCTGCGCGGCACGCGGGTCTTGCTGCGCGCGGGTGCCGCGCCCGTTCTGACCGGATGGGCACAGGCTCGGCGCGACTTGGCCCTGATCGACCGGGCGGCGCTGGGCACATCGCTGTCAGACGCCGAAACCGCCGCCGCTCTGGCGCTGAACCTGCTGCACCTGTGGCCCCGAAACCCGCTGCGCGCCCAGGCGCAGCTGCCCGCATTGCTGACCCGCCTCAAGGAGACCCCCGCATGATCGCCGTTATCTTCGAAGTCACCCCCGCCGAGGGCCAGCGCGACCACTATCTCGACATTGCCGCCACCCTGCGCCCCGAGCTGGAAAAGATCGAGGGGTTCATCTCGGTCGAACGGTTCCAAAGCCTGACCACCCCCGGCAAGGTGCTGTCATTGTCGTTTTTCGAGGACGAAGAGGCCGTGAAGCGCTGGCGCGAAACGACCCATCACCGCGCCGCGCAACAGGCCGGGCGCGGCGGTGTCTTTGCCGGCTATCGCCTGCGCGTGGCGCATGTGCTGCGCGACTATGGCATGAATGAGCGCGACCAGGCCCCCGCCGACAGCCGCGCGGCCCATGGCGCCTAAGCCCGCCGCAGCGCGGCATAAGCGCGCAGATCCGGCCCCTGGGTGGCATCTGTTCCGCCATATGTCGCGCAACCGGGCTTTTGCGCAACATTCGAAAAGAAAAATCTGGCCCGACGACACAAAATTCAGCGTTTTCACGGTTGACGCCCCCAGCCCCCGCTCATAATGTCGCCGCGCACGCGAAAGAAAGGCCGTAAGGGAATGACCCCCGTACTCGTACTGGTAGGAGACAGGCGCATGGGCCGGTAACGGACACCATAATGGTACCCCATGCGCCCCCGGATAGCCCCGGGGGCTTTTTTGTTCGCAAGACGTGGCGTGAAGGATGAAACGATGGCACAGACAATGACCGGCGCAAAGATGGTGGTTCAGGCCCTGAAGGATCAGGGCGTCGAGGTGGTGTTCGGCTACCCCGGCGGCGCCGTCCTGCCGATCTATGACGAGATTTTCCAGCAGAATGACATTCGTCACATTCTGGTTCGGCATGAACAGGCCGCCGTGCACTCGGCCGAAGGCTATGCCCGCTCGACCGGCAAGCCCGGCGTGGTGCTGGTGACCTCTGGCCCCGGCGCGACCAACGCCGTGACCGGCCTGACCGACGCGCTGATGGACTCGATCCCGCTGGTCGTGCTGACCGGCCAGGTGCCGACCTTCATGATCGGCACCGACGGCTTCCAGGAAGCCGACACCGTGGGCATCACCCGCCCCTGCACCAAGCACAACTGGCTGGTCAAGGACACCGCCAACCTGGCCGGCACGATCCACGAGGCCTTTCACGTCGCCACCTCGGGCCGCCCCGGCCCGGTGCTGATCGACATCCCCAAGGACGTGCAGTTCGCCAGCAGCAAATATGTCGAGCCGCGCAAGACCGTGACCTCGCATTACCAGCCCCGCATGAAGGGCGATATCGAGCTGATCACCCAGCTGGTCGACGCCATGGAAAGCGCCGAGCGCCCCGTGTTCTACACCGGCGGCGGCGTGATCAACTCGGGCGATGCGGCCTCGCAGCTGCTGCGTGAACTGGTCGACGCCACCGGCTTTCCGATCACCTCGACCCTGATGGGCCTGGGCGCCTACCCCGCCAGCGGCAAGGGCTGGCTGGGCATGCTGGGCATGCACGGTCTCTACGAGGCCAACATGGCAATGCATGGCTGCGACCTGATGATCAACATCGGCGCCCGCTTTGACGACCGTATCACCGGCCGCGTCGCTGACTTCAGCCCCAAGTCGCTGAAGGCCCATATCGATATCGACCCCAGCTCGATCAACAAGATCATCCACGTCGACCTGCCGATCGTCGGCGACGTGGCGCATGTGCTGGAAGACCTGCTGCGGGTCTGGAAATCGCGCGGCCGCAAGACCAACAAGGAAGGTCTGGCCAAGTGGTGGAAAAAGATCGACGACTGGAAGGCCGTCAGCTGCCTGACCTATCGCAACAGCGACACCGTCATCAAACCGCAATACGCCCTGCAGCGCCTCGAAGAGCTGACCAAGGGCATGGATCGCTACATCACCACCGAGGTGGGCCAGCACCAGATGTGGGCCGCCCAGTTCCTGACCTTTGACGAGCCCAAGCGCTGGATGACCTCGGGCGGCCTGGGCACGATGGGCTATGGCTTCCCGGCATCGATCGGCGTGCAACTGGCACATCCCGAAAGCCTGGTCATCAACGTCGCGGGCGAAGCCTCGTGGCTGATGAACATGCAGGAAATGGGTACCGCCACACAGTATCGCCTGCCGGTGAAACAGTTCATCCTGAACAACGAACGCCTGGGCATGGTGCGCCAGTGGCAGCAGCTGCTGCATGGCGAGCGCTACAGCCATTCGTGGTCGGAATCGCTGCCCGATTTCGTCAAGCTGGCCGAGGCCTTTGGCGCCAAGGGTATCCTGTGCACCGACCCCAAGGATCTGGATGACGCGATCATGGAGATGATCAAATATGACGGTCCGGTGATCTTCGACTGCCTGGTCGAAAAGCACGAGAACTGCTTCCCGATGATCCCGTCGGGCTCGCCGCATAACGAAATGCTGCTGGGCGACGCCAACGCCACCAACGCGATCGGCGCCAAAGGCGCGGTTATGGTTTAAGGAAGATCTGCAAATGTCTGCTCTAAAACTAAAAAAAGGCGTGTCGAAACATTCTGCCTACGACCTGCGCGACCCCAATGCCGATGTCGATGAACCCCATACCCTGGCGGTGATCGTCGATAACGAACCGGGTGTCCTGGCGCGGGTGATCGGCCTTTTCTCGGGGCGCGGCTACAATATAGATAGCCTGACCGTCGCCGAGGTGGACCACACCGGCCACACCTCGCGCATCACCATCGTCACCCGTGGCACGCCCTCGGTGATCGAACAGATCAAGGCCCAGCTGGGCCGCATCGTGCCCGTGCACGAGGTCCACGACCTGACCGTCGAAGGCCCCGCCGTCGAGCGCGAACTGGCGTTGTTCAAGGTGGCAGGTCAGGGTGACAAGCGCATCGAGGCGCTGCGCCTGGCCGAGATTTTCCGCGCCAATGTGGTCGACAGCACGCTGGAAAGCTTTGTCTTCGAGATGACCGGCACCCCCGGCAAGATCGACGCCTTTGCCGAACTGATGCGCCCCCTCGGCCTGTCCGAGGTTGCCCGTACCGGCGTGGCGGCCCTGTCCCGCGGCGCCGTATGAGATTGCCCCGGCCCGCGTAAACGGGCCGGGGCGCTTTGCTCGACAGATTATTCTTTCATTGCCGCATCAGGCAGCAGGCCTGCTTCCTGACCGGCGGCCAGCTCTGCCTCGTCGACCGAGCCATCGGCATTGGCATCCAGCGCGGCAAAGGTTTCGGCGCTGAGCTCGGGATAGGCGACGGTCAGTTCTTCGATCGAGAACACGCCATCGGCATCAGAGTCGATTTGCACAACACCCTCTTCGCTGGCAGTGGCGGCACCGGCAACGGTCAGGGCGGCGGCGAACATGGCGATCATCTTATTCATTTTCAGGTTTCCTTTCTGTTGAACCTGATGGCGCGTCGGCCATCGACGAGACAGATGCGCCCCCCGTCGCGAAAGGAAAAGAGCACACCGCCGGGGCTTTCCGCCATGCGCTGGGCACCGCCAAAACCGCCCGCCAGCCTGTGCGGTTTCTTGCGCAAAAACAGGCCCTAACCGGCGCAGGCGGCGTTTCGCACAGGCAAAACCGCAAAACCGGCGCCTTTTCGCAGCAGGTTCGCATTCGCGCACATGTGATGTTCGTCGATCGGCCTCCCCCGATTGGCCGAACACCCCATATACTGGGGATGCAACAGGGAGACTCGCCATGACATTCCGCCCCATCGCCGCCCAGACCAAGGCCCAGCCCACCATGGAGGGCGCCGGCGTTCATCTGCACCGCGTCTTCGGCTTTGGCGACACGGCCGAGACCGACCCTTTCCTGCTGCTGGATGATTTCCGCAACGACGACCCGCGCTTCTATCAGCGCGGCTTTCCATGGCACCCCCACCGCGGCATCGAGACCATCACCTATGTGCTGGCCGGCACGGTCGAGCATGGCGACAGCCTGGGCAACCAGGGCACGCTGGGCGCGGGATCGGTGCAGTGGATGACCGCCGGGTCGGGCATCATGCATCAGGAGATGCCCAAGGGGAACACCGCCGGCCAGATGCACGGATTTCAGCTCTGGGCCAACCTGCCATCAAGCCTGAAGATGACCGCCCCGCGCTATCAGGACATTCAGGCCAGCGATATCGAGGAAATCATCGACGACGACGGCACGCGCGTGAAAATCATCACCGGCACATTCTGGGGCAAGACCGGCCCCGTCGACGGCATCGCGGCCGAGCCGCTGTATCTGGATGTCTCGGTGCCGCCCAACACCCGCAAGACCCTGCCCATCGACACCCGCGCCAATGCCTTTGCCTATGTCTTTGCCGGGGCCGGATCATTCACCGACGCCGCCGCGCCCCAGGGCGTGCGCGTCGAAAAGGAATTCGCCGGCCAAGAGCTGAACATCCGCGACATGACCGGCAACCGCACGCTGGTGCGCTTTGGCAATGGCGACGAGATCACCGTGCAGGCCGGCTCTGAGGGCGTGCGCTTTCTGCTGGTGGCGGGCCGACCCATTCAGGAACCCGTCGCCTGGCACGGCCCGATCGTGATGAACACCCGCGCCGAGCTGATACAGGCGATGCAGGAACTCAACAACGGCACCTTCATCAAATCGCAAGGCTAGGCGTAGGGCGCCAATCGCGGTAAACCTTTGGCACAGCGACCAAAGGACCGCGACATGGCACAGATGATCCACATTCTGAACGGCCCCAACCTGAACCTGCTAGGCAAACGGCAGCCCGAGATCTACGGCGCCGCCACGCTGGCCGATGTTCAGGCCGAGTGCAGTGCGGTTGCGGCCGAGCTGGGCCTCGACTGCGCGCTGATGCAATCGAACCATGAAGGCGAGATTGTCGAGCAGATCCACGCGGCCCGCGACCAGGCCGCCGGGATCATCATCAACCCCGCCGCCTATACCCACACCTCGGTCGCGATTCTGGATGCGCTGAATACTTTCGACGGCCCCGTCATCGAGGTGCATATCAGCCAGGTCCACAAGCGCGAGGCCTTCCGCCACCATTCCTATGTCAGCCACCGCGCCGACGCGGTGATCGCGGGCTGTGGCACCCATGGTTATGTGCTGGCCATGCGCCAGATGGGCGCCCTGCTGGCCAAATGAAAACGCCCCGGCACTAGGCCGGGGCGCTGTCAGAACGTGCGGATCGCGGGTTATTCGGCGTGCAGAACGCCAGCCTCATCGGCAGCGGCAACTTCTTCGGCCGAGGCAAAGCCATCGGCGTCGGTGTCAACAGCGGCGAAATCGTCGGCGGTCAGGGCGGGGTAAGCCACAGCCAGCTCTTCCATGCTCAGAACGCCGTCAGCGTTGGCGTCCAGCGCGGCCACATCGGTCGATGCGAAAGCGGCGGTGCCGGCCAGAGCGAGAGCGGCGGCGAAAACTGCAAATTTCGAAGTCATATCTGAAAAACTCCTGCATTCAGATGGTAAACGGCACATGTCGCCGTCGCGCGGCAGATATGCCTGTGCCGCGAGTCGCGCAATGGGGGACCCCCCGGGAAAATTTCCTTATTCGCAGTCGGTTACGGCAAAGAAAAAGGGGCGCCCGAAGGCACCCCAGTTTTGCTGATAAGGCTCACTCATTATTACCGCTCGGTTTGTTGCCTGCGGCCTTATCCGCGTCAGGGGCGAGCGCACCCGCCCCGGTACAGTGTCCCGCCCGCCGCCGCTTGGGGTCGGCAGCGGGCGGACCCCGTCAGCTACACCCGCTGGTTGCGCCGCAGGTGTTGCATTTCATGCAGGTGCCGTTGCGCACCAGCGTGTAGTTGCCGCAATCGCCGCAGGGATCGCCCTCGTAGCCCTGCATCTTGGCCTTGGTGCGGGCATCCATCGTGACCGAACCGCTGGCCAGCGCGGTGCTGCCCGACTTGGCCACGCTGGCCTGCCCGGTTTCGGGCACCAGCGTCTGCAGCGCCGCCACCGGATCGCCGGTGCCGGTGAACGCCGTGGCACCCATGCCGCCGTTCAGCACCACCAGTTCCTGCGGCACCCGCTTGCGCAGATAGCCGGTCGAGCTGATCTGTTTCAGCACCTCAAGGCTGCGCGAAGCGGCGGTTTCCGACAGTTCCTTGACGTTCGACACGCCCTCTTCCTCGCCGCGACCCAGATCGTCGAAGGTCGCGCCCTGGGGTTTCACATGGGCCAGATCGGTGCGGTCAAGGTAGCTGACCGCCAGTTCGCGGAAGATGTAATCCAGGATCGACGTGGCGTTCTTGATGCTGTCATTGCCCTGCACCATCCCGGCCGGTTCGAACTTGGTAAAGGTAAAGGCATCGACGAACTCTTCCAGCGGCACGCCGTACTGCAGGCCGACCGATACCGCGATGGCAAAGTTGTTCATCATCGCGCGGAAGCCGGCGCCCTCTTTATGCATGTCGATAAAGATCTCGCCCAGCGACCCGTCCTGATATTCGCCGGTCCGCAGATAGACCTTGTGGCCACCCACGATCGCCTTTTGGGTATAGCCCTTGCGGCGCTCGGGCATCTTTTCGCGGCCACGGGCCACTTCCTTGACCACGATCTTTTCGATGATCTTCTCGGCCAGAACGGCGGCCTTTTCCTGCTGGCTGCCCGAGGCCAGGATTTCCTCGGCCTCTTCGTCATCCTCGACCAGCGCGGCGGCCAGCGGCTGCGACAGTTTCGAGCCGTCGCGATACAGCGCGTTCGCCTTGATGCCCAAGCTCCAGCTCAGCTCATAGGCGGCCAGAGTTTCCTCGATCGTGGCATCGTTGGGCATGTTGATCGTTTTCGAGATCGCGCCCGAGATGAACGACTGCGCGGCGGCCATCATGGTGATGTGGCTGTTGACCGACAGATAGCGCGTGCCCTTCTTGCCGCAGGGGTTGGCGCAGTCAAAGATCGACAGGTGCTCGTCCTTCAGATGCGGCGCGCCCTCAAGGGTCATGGTGCCGCAGACATGGTCGTTGGCGGCCTCGATCTGGGCGCGGGTAAAGCCCAGGTGGCGCAGCAGGTCAAAGGACGGATCGTTCAGCTTTTCGGCCGGAATGCCCAGCGTCTTGGTGCAGAACTCTTCGCCCAGGGTCCACTGGTTGAACACGAACCGGATGTCAAAGGCCGAGGCCAGCGCGCCCTCGATCTTTTCCAGCTCGCGCGGGCCAAAGCCATGGCCGATCAACGAGGTGGTGTTGATGCCGGGGCAGTTACCCAGGCTGGCGTGACCGACGGCATAGCCGATGATTTCCTCGATCTGCGCGCTGCCATAGCCCAGCTTTTCAAGGGCTGCAGGCACCGAGCGGTTGATGATCTTGAAATAGCCGCCACCGGCCAGTTTCTTGAACTTCACCAGCGCGAAATCGGGCTCGATGCCGGTGGTGTCGCAATCCATCACCAGGCCGATCGTACCGGTGGGCGCGATCACGCTGGTCTGGGCGTTGCGATAGCCGTGCTTTTCACCCAGGGCCAGAGCCTCGTCCCAAGACGACTGCGCCAGTTCAACCAGACGCGCATCGGGGCAGTTCTTGAGATCCAGCGCCACCGGTTTGACGGCCAGGTCCTCATAGCCCTCGGTCTTGCCATAGGCGGCGGTGCGGTGGTTACGGATGACGCGCAGCATGTGGTCGGCGTTGCGGGCATAGCCCGGGAAGGCGCCCAGCTCGCCCGCCATCTCGGCCGAGGTGGCATAGGCCACGCCGGTCATGATCGCGGTCAGCGCGCCGGTCAGCGCCCGGCCCTCGTCGCTGTCATAGCCCAGGCCCATGTTCATCAGCAGGCCGCCGATGTTGGCATAGCCCAGCCCCAGCGTGCGGAAGTCATAGGACAGCTGCGCGATTTCCTTGGACGGGAACTGCGCCATCATCACGCTGATTTCCAGCGTCACGGTCCACAGACGCGAGGCATGCATATAGTCCTCGGCCTGGAATTCGCCATCCTGGAAGAAGGTCAGCAGGTTCATCGAGGCCAGGTTACAGGCCGTGTCATCGAGGAACATGTATTCCGAGCACGGGTTCGAGCCGCGGATCGGGCCGTCTTCGGGGCAGGTGTGCCAGGCGTTGACGGTGTCGTGGAACTGGATGCCCGGATCGGCGCAGGACCATGCGGCGTGGCCGATCTGATCCCACAGCTCGCGCGCCTTGATGGTCTTGGCGACCTTGCCGTCGGTGCGGCGCAGCAGCTCCCATTCGCCGTCATCCTTGACCGCCTTGAGGAAGGCGTCGGTCACCCGGACCGAGTTGTTCGAGTTCTGCCCCGAAACGGTGGCATAGGCCTCGGAATCCCAGTCGGTGTCATAGGTCGGGAATTCGATGCTGGCATAGCCCTGCTTGGCGTAATCCAGCACGCGTTTGACATAGGCCTCGGGGATCGCCTGTTTCTTGGCCGCACGAATGGCCGATTTCAGGCTGTCGTTCTTGGCCGGGTCATAGGCATCGGCCTCGGCGCCATCCCAGCTACGGATCGCCGCGAAGATGTCGTTCAGACGGGCCTCGTGCATCTTGGAGCCGGCGACAAGGCTGGCAACCTTCTGCTCTTCCTTGACCTTCCAGTTGATGAATTCCTCGATATCGGGGTGATCGACATCGCAGATCACCATCTTGGCGGCGCGGCGGGTGGTGCCGCCCGACTTGATCGCGCCGGCAGCCCGGTCACCGATCCGCAAAAAGCCCATCAGGCCCGAGGATTTGCCGCCGCCCGACAGCGGCTCGTTGGCCGCGCGCAGCGAGCTGAAGTTGGTGCCGGTGCCCGAGCCGTATTTGAACAGCCGTGCCTCGCGCACCCACAGATCCATGATGCCGCCATCGCCCACCAGATCGTCACCCACGGACTGGATGAAACAGGCATGGGGCTGCGGGTGCTCATAGGCCGAGGTCGATTTGGTCAGCTTGCCCGACTTGTGATCGACGTAATAGTGGCCTTGGCCGGGGCCATCGATGCCATAGGCCCAGTGCAGGCCGGTGTTGAACCACTGCGGGCTGTTGGGCGCGGCGCGCTGGGTGGCCAGCATGTGGCGCATCTCGTCGTAATAGGCGCGGGCGTCGGCCTCGGTGGTGAAATAGCCGCCCTTCCAGCCCCAATAGGCCCAGGCGCCGGCCAGACGATCGAACACCTGCTTGGCCGAGGTCTCGCCGCCGACGCGCTGATCTTCGGGCAGCTCTGCCAGGGCCTTTTCATCCGCGACCGAGCGCCACAGGAATTCCGGCACATCCTTTTCGCGCACCTTCTTCAGACGCGCGGGCACGCCGGCCTTGCGGAAATATTTCTGCGCGATCACGTCGCTGGCCACCTGGCTCCAGCCCTGCGGCACCTCGACATTGTCCAGACCGAACACGATCTTGCCATCCGGATTGCGAATCTCGGACGAGGTCATCTTGAATTCCAGCGCGCCATAAGCGCCGGTCTTGTCGGTGGTAAATTTGCGTTCGATCTTCATTGTCCGCCCCGTTTCACTGTGCCGTCCCCGAGGCTTTGAACGATGTTACGCCCTGCCCCTTGTTTCGTGCGGCCGGGACGTTTCGCAGACAAAACAACACCCCCCGCCACATGAAGCCATGGGCGAAACCCGGATTTGTATCCGGAATGTCTGGTGATCCTTCTGTCTGCGGCGCGGCCACTACATCTAGTGGCTATCCCCGACCGCTCACACAAACTGGCGTATAGGACGGGGGCAGGTCAACGGAAAAATTTGAGCTAACCCCGGCTTTTTGTGATTGACCGGACACGCCGGTTTTGAACCGCGTCCTGCATGGGGTGATTCACGCTTACCGCCCCACCTGTGGGTAAATCTGGGGGCGATCTGGAAAAGACCACACAATATATGGGGTTACGCACCCAACCGGCCACAAAGCTTCAGCATTCGCTGCGGCGCAGAAGGTTAAGATCCGGTTTTTTTGGGTTTTTTTTGCTGCCGCGCATCAAAGGCGGCAAATGGTCGGGGCGGCGAGATTCGAACTCACGACCTTCTGTACCCAAAACAGACGCGCTACCAGGCTGCGCTACGCCCCGATGGCGCCTGATTACAGGCGCGCGCGTCCGATGAAAAGCCCTAAGGCGTCGCGCAGGGCCAGAGCGCGCCCGCGCCGAATGCCGGGTGACGCGCCACCGCACCGGGTTCGATCCCCGCCGCCCGTGCCAGCCCGCCATTGATCTCGAGAACCGCGCGCACGCCCTCGCCGCCGTCGATCGGGGTCAGATCATGCGGCACCGCGTTCTCATGCACCCGCGTGACACGGCCCTGCGCATCCATGAACACCATGTCCAGCGGGATCAGCGTGTTCTTCATCCAGAAGGTGGCCCGCTGCGGCGCCGGATAGACGAACAGCATCCCCTGCCCCATCGGCAGGTTCTCGACGAACATCAGCCCGCGCGCGCGTGTCTCGTGGCTATCGGCAAGTTCGACATGAAAACGCATCTCACCCCGCGCCCCGCGCAGGGTGATTTCATCGGCCTCGCACATCGCCCCGGCGGCCGTAGCCGCCAGCGCCAGGCTTAATCCGAGGAAGAGGGCTCGGAGGAAATCGCGCTTTCCCATGAGCAGACCATCGTCGCCATCTGACCGCGCTTGCCTTCGACCACGCGCAGGCTGATCGCCTCGCCCGGTTGCAGATCCGCCAGGCCCGACCGGCGCAGAACCTCGACATGCACGAACACGTCGTCAGCACTGCCAAAGAGATTGGCAAAGCCGAACCCCTTGCCCTTGTCGAACCATTTGACCCGCGCCGGCAACAGCGGCGCAGAGGCCAGAGCCTCGGCATCGACCGTGGCCAGATCCTCGAGCGGCGGCATGTCACTGCCGGCAGGCGGTTCAATCTTCAGCACCTGTACTGCCTGCATGCCGCGCTCGGTCGTCTGGACTTGCACATCGATCGCCGCCCCATCGGCAACCGAGCTTTGTCCGAAATTGCGCAGCACGTTGGCGTGCAAAAGGATATCGGGCCCGCCGTCATCGGCCAGCACGAATCCGAACCCCTTGCCGGGGTCAAACCATTTCACCCGCCCTGTAATAATGCAGATGGTGGTGTCGTCCTGTTTGTTCATTTTGGTTACGCATAAAAAGTTCGTGAGTGTCCCTAGACCGTTGTGACAGACCCGGCGCAATCTGCAAGACAAATTTACCCAATATTTTCGGGCATTTGCATTTCACGCTACACGAATATCACGGGTTCAGCCGCTGAATTTGCCACGGATCGCCCAATGTCTGGCGCCGCCAGACGAAACGATCATGCAACCGGAATGCGCCATCGGCCCAGAACTCTATTTCCAGAGGGTGAATTCTATAACCTCCCCAAAAGGGCGGGCGGTCAGGGTTCAGTCCCTTGTCGGCGGTGACCCTGGCCACCTCTGCCATAAGCGTGGCGCGCGACGCCAATGGGCGCGACTGTTTCGAGGCCCATGCCCCCAGCCGGCTTTTCAGGGATCGCGACGCGTAATACGCATCCGCCTGCGGCCCGTCTTCGCGTTCGGTCACCCCCCGGACACGGATCTGCCGCCGCAGTGATTTCCAATGTAGCACAAAAGCGGCCTTGCTGCCCGTGTCTATTTCGCCAGCCTTGGCACTTTCGTAATTGGTGTAGAAAACAAAGGCGGCGTCCTCGATATCCTTGAGCAGAACCATGCGCACATTGGGCAGCCCGCCGGCATCGACCGTCGCCAGCGCAATGGCGTTCGCGTCGTTGGGTTCGGTCTTTTCGGCCTCGGCCAGCCAGCTGCGCGCGATCGCGAACGGATCATCGCCGGCAAATAGTCCCGTCCGGTCGGTCATGTTGCATCTCCTTCAGCGGTGCAGCCTATGCGCAGATTTTACCACTTGATCAATTCTGCCGCTGCGTCAGTGACTGCCAAGCAGCGTTTTCCTTGGCCTTGATGGCCCCCGGCGATTGCCCTACACCTTTGCCCAAGTGAAATTCAAAAGATGTCGAGGGATACCTGATGTCAACCAAACTGATGCAGGGCCAGCGCGGCCTGATCATGGGGCTTGCCAATGACAAGTCCATCGCCTGGGGCATTGCCAAGGCCTGTGCCGATCACGGGGCCGAACTGGCCTTTTCCTACCAGGGCGATGCGCTGAAAAAGCGGGTCGAGCCGCTGGCCAACCAGGTGGGCTCGGATATCGTGCTGGAATGCGATGTCAGCGACGAGGCCTCGATCGACGGGCTGTTCGCCGCCCTTCAGGAAAAATGGGGCAAGCTGGATTTCATCGTCCACGCCATCGGTTTTTCCGACAAGAACGAGCTGCGCGGTCGCTATGTCGACACCAGCCCCGAGAACTTCCGCATGACGATGGACATTTCGGTCTATTCCTTCACCTCGGTCGTGCGCCGGGCGGAAAAGATGATGACCGATGGCGGGTCGTGCCTGACGCTGACCTATTACGGCGCCGAACAGGTCATGCCGCATTACAACGTCATGGGCGTGGCCAAGGCCGCGCTTGAGGCCAGCGTGAAATACCTGGCCGAGGATCTGGGCAAACAGAACATCCGCGTCAACGCCATCTCGGCCGGTCCGATCAAGACCCTGGCGGCCAGCGGCATCGGCGACTTCCGCTATATCATGAAGTGGAACGAGCTGAACTCGCCCCTGCGCCGCAACGTGACCCAGGATGAGGTCGGCAAATCCGCCGTCTACCTGCTGTCCGATCTGGGCTCGGGCGTCACCGGCGAGAACCTGCATGTGGATGCGGGCTATCACGTGGTCGGCATGAAGGCCGTGGACGCGCCCGATATCGACGCCGTCACCGGACGCAAGTAACACCGCCATGACGCTGGCCGCCCTTGCTGCTTTCTACGTGGTGCATCTGGCGGCGGCCATGTCGCCGGGGCCAGCCGTGTTGCTGGCCGCGCGCACCAGCCTGCGCGAGGGCATGGCCCGCGGCGCCTGGCTGTCCGTGGGCATCGGTCTGGGCGCCTGCATCTGGGCGCTCGCGGCGCTGTTTGGTCTGGCGCTGCTGTTCGAGGTCGCCCCCGCCCTGCTGAGTGTGATGAAAATCGCGGGCGCGGGCTATCTGCTGTATCTGGCCTGGAAGATGTGGAAACACGCGCCCGACCCGTTGCAGGCCGATCTGACCGAAACCGCGCGAGCCCGCTCGCCGCTGGCCCTGATCTGGCTGGGCATCGCGACGCAGCTGGCCAACCCGAAACCGGCCGTGTTCTTCGGCACGATCTTTCTGACCTTTGTCCCCCCCGAGACCGAGACCTGGGTCTACCCGGTGCTGCTGGGCATGATCCTGTTCAACGACACCGGTTGGAACATCATTGTCAGCCGGATATTCTCGCTCGACCGCACGCGCCGGGGCTATCTGAACCTGAAAACCGTCATTGACCGGACCTTTGGCAGCCTGCTCGCGCTGCTGGGTCTGAAACTTGCACTAACCTGAGGAGCGCCCCGATGAGCGATCGTTTGCCCCATGAAAAAGGCTTTCATGTCAGCTGGGACCAGCTGCATCGCGACAGTCGCGCACTGGCATGGCGGCTGGACGGGCAAGGCCCCGACAATGGCGACTGGAAAGCCGTCGTCGCCATCACCCGCGGCGGCATGGCCCCCGCGATGATCGTCAGCCGCGAGCTGGACATCCGCACCGTCGATACGATCTCGGTCAAATCCTACCACTCGGGCGGCGGCAAGGCCGATCAGCGCCGCGAGGCCCAGGTGATCAAATCGCCCGACGCCGAGCTGATGGGCAACGGCGAGGGCATTCTGGTGATCGACGATCTGGTCGACAGCGGCAAGACGCTGGAGCTGGTGCGCCAGATCTATCCCAAGGCGCATTTCGCCACCGTCTATGCCAAGCCCCAGGGCCGCCCGATGGTCGACACCTATATCACCGAGGTCAGCCAGGACACGTGGATCTTCTTCCCCTGGGACATGGCCCTGCAATATGTCGAGCCCTATCGCGGCAAGGACTGACGCGCGGGCATGATGCTTGCGGCCCTGCGGCCAAGGGCTTACACAACCCGCAACAACCGTTTCGGCCAAGGGAAAGGCACCCCCAATGAGCGCAGCCAAGAAAACCGGCAACATCTTCGTCTGGGGGATCCTGGGCCTTTTGATGATTGGCCTCACGGGCTTTGGTGTCACCAATTTCGGCGGCTCGGTGCGCAGCGTCGGCAATGTGGGCGACACGCCTATTTCCACCGATCGCTATTACCGCGCCTTGATGCAGGAAATCCGCGCCGCCGAGGCCCAGCTTGACCGCCGCCTGACCCTGGCCGAGGCGCAGGAATTCGGCCTGGTGTTCAACGCCCGCGCCCGCTCCATTTCCGACACCGCGCTGGATAACGAACTGGCCCGCGTCGGCCTGTCGGTGGGCGACGCCGAGGTTGCGCGCGCGCTGAAGGAATATGCCGCCTTCCAGGGCACTGACGGCAAGTTCGACCGCGAGACCTATCGCTTTACCCTGCAACAGAACGGCCTGACCGAGGCCGAGTTCGAGGAACAGCTGCGCGCCGATACCTCCCGTGCCCTGCTGCAGGGCGCCGTCATGTCGGGCCGCGCCCTGCCCGCCTCTTACGGCAAGGTGATCACCACCTATCTGGGCGAACGCCGCGGCTATAGCGCCGTGATGCTGGATGAGGCCGCGCTGGACGCGCCGGTCGGCACCCCCGACGAGACCGCCCTGACCGCCTATTACAACGCCAATGCCGACACGTTCACCGCGCCTGTGACCAAGGAAATCACCTATGCGCTGCTGACGCCCGACATGCTGCTGGACAAGGTCGCGATCGACGAGGCCAGCCTGCGCGCGCTCTATGACGAGCGCATCGACGAATACGTCCAGCCCGAGCGCCGCATTGTCGAACGCCTGGTCTATCCCGATGCCGCGGCCGCCCAGGCGGCCCGCGCCCGTCTGGACGCCGGCACCGCCAGCTTCGAAGATCTGGTGGCCGAGCGCGGGCTGGAACTGTCGGATATCGACATGGGCGATGTGGCCAAGGCCGATCTGGGCGCCGCCGGAGAGGCGGTCTTTGCCCTGGCCGGTCCCGGCATCGCCGGCCCGCTCGAAACCGACCTCGGCCCCGCGCTGATCCGCATGAATGCCGTGCTCGAGGCGCAGGAAACCAGCTTTGAGGACGCCCAGCCCGATCTGCGCGACGAACTGGCCCAGGACGCCGCCCGCCGCGACATCACCGATCGTATCACCCAGGTCGATGACCTGCTGGCCGCCGGCGCCACGCTGGAAGAGCTGGACCGCGACACCGACATGGAACTGGGCACCGTATCCTATTTCCCGGCGCAAGATGCCACGATCACCGGCTATGACGCCTTCCGCGCCGCCGCCGATGCCGCCCAGCCCGGCGACTTCCCCGAGGTGATCGAGCTGGACGATGGCGGCATCATGGCCCTGCGCGTCGATGCAATCACCGACGCCCATCTGCGCCCGCTGGACGAAGTGCGCGATCAGGCCATCGCCGGCTGGCAGGCCGAGGAAACCCGCCGTCAGCTGAGCGCCCGCGCCGAGGCGCTGAAAACCCAGCTGGATCAGGGCACCCCGATCGCCGATCTGGGCCTGCCGGTGCAGACCCTCGCCCCCGCCACCCGCGGCGCCATCGCGCCCCGCGCCCTGACCGAGCCGCTCTTTGCCCTGCCCCAGCCCGGCGCCAGTGCCGTGGTCGCGGCCGAGGACGGCGCGGTCTATGTGATCAGCCTCGACGCGATCGAACCGGCCGACACCCAGGACGACGCGATCCGCTATACGCTCAGCGCGCTCGAGGCGCAGTCGGCCCAGGCCGTGGCGCAGGATCTGATGATCTATTTCACCCAGTCGCGCCTGAACGAGGCCGGGCTGACCCTTGACCAGGCCGCGATCAACGCGGTGCATGCACAACTTCCATAAGGCACGACGACATGGCCGCGCTCTTCCCCGATTACGAGGCCTTCGAGGCCGCCTATGACGCTGGCCGCAACCAGGTCGTCTATGCCCGCCTGGCCGCCGATCTGGACACGCCCGTCAGCCTGATGCTGAAGCTCGCCGATGCCCGCAAGGACAGCTTCATGCTGGAATCGGTCACCGGCGGCGAGGTGCGCGGCCGCTATTCGGTCGTCGGCATGAAACCCGATCTGGTCTGGCAGTGCCACGGCACCGAAAGCCGCATCAACCGTCAGGCCCGCATCGACGCCGAGGCCTTTGCCCCCCAGGATGGCGACCCGCTGACCAACCTGCGCGCCCTGATCGCCGAAAGCCGGATCGACCTGCCCGAGGGCCTGCCGCCGATCGCGGCGGGGCTGTTCGGCTATCTGGGCTATGACATGATCCGCCTCGTGGAACATCTGCCCGACGTGAACCCCGACCCGCTGGGCCTGCCCGATGCGGTGCTGATGCGCCCCTCGGTCGTGGCCGTGCTGGACGGCGTCAAGGGCGAGGTCATCGTGGTGTCGCCCGCCTTTACCAATTCGGGCCTGTCGGCGCGCGCCGCCTATGCCCAGGCCGCCGAGCGCGTGATGGATGCCGTGCGAGAGCTGGAGCGCTCTGTCCCCTCGGCCAGCCGCGATCTGGGAGAGGCCGCCCAGGTCGGCGCGCCGGTGTCGAACTTTACCCATCAGGGCTATCTGGACGCGGTCGAGAAGGCCAAGGAATACATCCGCGCGGGCGACATCTTTCAGGTCGTCCCGGCGCAGCGCTGGACGCAGGATTTCAAACTGCCGCCCTTCGCGCTCTATCGCTCGCTGCGGCGCACCAACCCGTCGCCCTTCATGTTCTTCTTCAATTTCGGCGGCTTCCAGGTGATCGGCGCCAGCCCCGAGATCTTGGTGCGGGTCTTTGACAACGAGGTCACGATCCGCCCCATCGCCGGCACCCGCCCGCGCGGCGCCACCCCCGAGGAAGACCGCGCGCTAGAGGCCGACCTGCTGGCTGACAAGAAAGAACTGGCCGAGCACCTGATGCTGCTGGATCTGGGCCGCAACGACGTGGGCCGCGTGGCCAGGATCGGCACCGTGCGCCCGACCGAGGAATTCATCATCGAACGCTACAGCCACGTGATGCATATCGTGTCGAACGTGGTGGGCGAGCTGTCGGACGATCACGACGCCCTGTCGGCCCTCTTGGCCGGCCTGCCCGCAGGCACCGTGTCGGGCGCGCCCAAGGTCCGCGCGATGCAGATCATCGACGAGCTGGAACCCGAAAAGCGCGGCGTCTATGGCGGCGGTGTCGGCTATTTCGCCGCCAATGGCGACATGGACATGTGCATCGCCCTACGCACCGCCGTGCTGAAGGACGAAAAGCTGTATATCCAGGCCGGTGGCGGCGTTGTCTACGACAGCAACCCCGAGTCGGAGTTCCAGGAAACCGTCAACAAATCCAAGGCCATCCGCCGCGCCGCAGAAGACGCCGGCCTGTTCGTGCGCAACGGCAACAGCTAGACGCGCGCCGGGCCGAGAAAGCGCGCTGAGGGCATACCGCTTACCAGAAGTGTCGGGCCTTTGTCACAACGCCGGGCGCGACCGGCGCTTACAGTCATGAGCTGGCAGCGGTTATCCGGCAAGCAGAGAAAGGCCCATCAGCGCAGCAAATCCGATAGTCCAAGCATCAAACAGAAGCATTGGCCAGCGATTCATCACACCGATAGTAAGTGGAGTCAGAAGCCATGGGAGCGGGCCATTCGTCCGCTTTTTAACCCGTCGCCTAGCACCTATACCGCCCCACGCCGACACTGCGCCAAAAAGGATAAAGAGATGGGGGACTACGACGGATACGGCCAAGAGCAACAAGACAGCGAGCATGAAATGAAACTCAACACTCGGTTCATACTCATCATTTCCCTTTCTATAGAATGGCGGGAAGCCGCTCTCGACCTGTAGCGCCAAAATCAGATAGGAAAATCCGCATACGCCGATCAGGAATGGGATGACGTGAATTGTCATTTCTGGAACGCTCTACTTGATACCAAAACTCTACGAACGGACGTTCATCGACTTTGTCGCATTTGTCGAAATGGACACAACCCCGTTGCTTATCGCCGCCCGTCCCAAACAGGATCAGCAACACTTCTGGCATAATACTTGCCCCCAAAGGGCGCCTCTTACTGCTCGCGCAATACCGCCGAGGCGGGTGCCATCTGGATATCGGGGCTCTTGCTCTCCAGCGTCCAGGCGAACAGCGCCTTCACCGTTTCCGACCGTGAATGGCCCAGCATGATCACCTGGCCATCCTGCCCCGCCTTGAAGGCCGCGCGGTCGAGATAGCGGCGGATAACCGGCGCGCTTTCGTCATCGGCATCCAGCGTGCGAAAGATCAGACCGGCGGGCACGTCGGCGCCCTCGGCGATCTGGCGGGCGCTGTTGAGGCCGCGGTCAAAGCTGATCAGCCCGTGGCCGCTGTCGCCCAGGATCTGCACCATCTGGCGCAGCTGCACACGGTCGGACGGCAGGGCGCGGGTCTCGGGCTCCATGATCGCGACGGCATCGGGCACGGCGGCCAGGCTGGCGGCCAGGCTGGTTTCGATATCCTTGGCCGTAGCGCCTTCGGGCAGCGCGGCGGGCATCAGCACCACCTCGAACCCGGCGCGGCGAAATTCGGCGGCGGCCTCGGCCGCGTCGGGGCGGCTGGCGTCGATGGCGAAGGTCACCGGGAAGGTAAAGGTCGACAGGGTGGCGCGGTCAAGACCGGCCGCGCCATCATCGATCAGGATGACCGAGAACAGCGGCTTGCCCTCTTCGCGCAGGAACGGCACCGAATTGCGCGCCATCGCGCCCAGGTCGGCGGGTTCGCCCTGAACCTCGGCGGTGTCGGGCTGCTGGGCGGCGGGGTCGGTCACGGTCGGCAGGCGGCCGGTGGTGACGCCGGACGCGTCGCCATTGATCGGCGGTACGGGTACGCCGATACCGGTGGCCGGGCGCGGCACAACCGGGGTGCTGTCGGCCTTGGGCGCCTCGGGCTCGGGCACGGGCACGGCGGGGCTGGGCAGCACGGGCTCTTCCTCGACCGGGGCGGGCTGTTCGACCGCAGCGGTTTCGGGCTGGGCAATCTGTTCGGGCATGGCGGTCGCCACGGCCGGGCTGGGCGCGGCGGCGGTGTCGCCCTCGCCCGCGGATGCATCGGGTGCCGATTGCGGCGGTACGGGCGGCGTGGCCACCACGGCGGGCGCGGGCGCGGTCTCGCCTGGCAACTGCGCCGGGCCATCGGCGGGCGGGCGCACGAATTCAGAGCCGGGGGATACGATGATATTGCCGGTCTGCGGCGCGGGGCCGGCCTGCTCAGCCGGGGCCGACGGCGCGGCCTCGGGCGCGGCGGGGGTGGCATCGGGCTGCGGCGCCGGTGTCAGTGGCGCGGGCGTTTCGGCAACCTGCTCTGCGGGTTTCTCGACGGGCGTTTCCACCGGCTGTTCAACCGGGGCCGCAACCTGCTGGGGCGCAACCCGAACCACTGGCCCGGCCAGCGACAAAACCGTCAGCCCGGCCGCGGTTGCGACCGACCCCCAGATAAGACCTTTCACCACGCTCGACATGCGATCATTTGCCTCCGACTGCCCCGGCCTTTCAGACCTGTTGGCCGCTCTTGCCCTTGACCCCGGCTTGCGGCTCTGAACATGTATAGCCCGACCACGCGCCGGGTTCACCCCCATTTCACACGAAGGCCGCCGAAGATGCTACTTCTGATCGATAACTATGACAGTTTTACCTACAACCTGGTGCATTACCTGGGCGAGCTGGGGTCGGACGTCAAAGTGGTGCGCAATGACGCGATGGATGTGCAACAGGCGATGGCACTGAAACCCGAGGCGATCTTGCTGTCGCCCGGCCCCTGTGATCCCGCCCAGGCGGGCATTTGCCTGGCGCTGACCGCCGCCGCGGCCGAGACCCGCACCCCCCTGCTGGGCGTATGCCTGGGCCACCAGACCATCGGCGAGGCCTTTGGCGGCAAGGTCGTGCGCGCGCCGCAGATCGTGCATGGCAAGATGGGCACGATGCATCACGACGGCACCGGCGTTTTTGCCGGCCTGCCCTCGCCCTTTGACGCCACCCGCTATCACTCGCTGATCGTCGAGCGCGAAACCCTGCCCGATTGCCTGGAAGTCAACGCCTGGCTGGATGACGGGCTGATCATGGGCCTGCGCCACAAGACGCTGCCCATTCACGGCGTGCAGTTCCACCCGGAATCAATTGCCTCGGAACATGGCCACGCCCTGCTCAAGAATTTCCTCGACCTGGTAAAGGTGCCCGCATGAGCGATGCCCTCAAACCCCTGATCGCCGCCGCCGCCGACCGGCCCCTGACCCGCGCCGAGGCAGCAGCCGCCTTTGAGATCCTGTTCGACGGCTCCGCGACGCCCAGCCAGATCGGCGGGTTCCTGATGGCGCTGCGCACCCGTGGCGAAACCGTGGATGAAATCACCGGCGCCGCCCAGGCGATGCGCGCCAAATGCAACCCCGTCAAAGCCCCCGCCGGCGCGATCGACATCGTCGGCACCGGCGGCTCGGGGAAAAAGACGCTGAACATCTCTACCGCCACGGCCTTTACCGTCGCCGCCTGCGGCGTGCCGGTGGCCAAGCACGGCAACAAGGCGGCCTCGTCCCTGTCGGGCGCGGCGGATGCCTTGGGCCAGATGGGCGTCAACGTCATGGTCGACGCGCAGGTCGTGGAACGCGCCCTGGCCGAGATCGGCATCGCCTTCATGATGGCGCCGATGCATCACCCCGCCATCCGCCACGTGATGCCGACGCGGCTTGAACTGGGCACCCGCACCGTCTTCAACATCCTTGGCCCGCTGACCAACCCCGCCGGGGTCAAGCGCCAGCTGACCGGCGCATTCTCGCGCGCGATGATCCGCCCGATGGCCGAAACCCTGCTGGCGCTGGGGTCGGAAAAGGCCTGGCTGGTGCATGGCTCGGACGGCACGGATGAGCTGACCATCACCGGCACCAGCTGGATCGCCGCCGTCGAGAACGGCACGGTCACCGACCGCGAGCTGCACCCCGAAGAGGCCGGCCTGCCCGTCCATCCCTTCGAGGCGATCACCGGCGGCACCCCGCAGGAAAACGGCGCGGCCCTGCGCGCGGTCCTGTCGGGCGAAACCGGCGCCTATCGCGACGCGGTGCTGCTGAATGCCGCCGCCGCGCTGCTGATCGCGGGCAAGGTCACCGACCTGCGCGATGGTGTCGCAATGGCCGCGCAGGCGCTGGACAGCGGCGCCGCATTGGACAAGATCAAGGGCCTTGCCCGCATCACCTCGGAGGCCGCCACCGCATGAGCACCATCCTCGACAAGATCAAGGCCTACAAGCTGGAAGAGGTCGCCGCCGACAAGGCCGCAAAACCGCTCTCTGCCGTCGAGGCCGAGGCCCGCGCCGCCAGCCCCGTCCGCGGCTTTGCCGAGGCGCTGAAACGCGCGACGGCCAGCGGATACGGCCTGATTGCCGAGGTGAAAAAGGCCAGCCCGTCGAAGGGCCTGATCCGCGCCGATTTCAACCCGCCCCTGCTGGCCCAGGCCTATGAGCAGGGCGGCGCGAGTTGCCTGTCGGTGCTGACCGACACGCCCAGCTTTCAGGGCGCCAAGGAATTTCTGGTGCAAGCGCGCGAGGCAACCACCCTGCCCGCGCTGCGCAAGGATTTCATGTATGACACCTACCAGGTGGCCGAGGCCCGCGCGCTGGGGGCAGATTGCATCCTGATCATCATGGCATCCGTGTCCGACGCCCAGGCGGCCGAGCTGGAAGACGCGGCCTTTGGCTGGGGCATGGATGTGCTGATCGAAGTGCATGACGGCGCCGAACTGGACCGCGCGCTAGAGCTGAAATCGCCGCTGGTGGGCATCAACAACCGCAACCTCAAGACGTTTGAGACCACGCTGGATACCACGCGGGAACTGGCACAGCGCATCCCCGGCGACCGGATGGTGATCTCGGAAAGCGGCCTTTTCACCCCCGCCGATCTGGCCGACATGGCCGAATACGGCGCGCGCTGTTTCCTGATCGGCGAAAGCCTGATGCGCCAGAACGACGTGGCCGCCGCCACCCGCGACCTGCTGGCCAACCCGGTGCCCGCCTGATGGCCGATCTGACCCATTTCGACGGCGAAGGCCGCGCCCATATGGTCGATGTGTCGGGCAAAGAGGTCACATCGCGCATCGCCGTGGCCGAAGGCGTGGTGCGCATGTCGGCCGAGACGCTGGCCCTTGTCACATCCGGCACCGCCAAGAAAGGCGATGTTCTGGGCGTCGCGCGCCTGGCCGGGATCATGGGCGCGAAACAGACCGCCAGCCTGATCCCGCTGTGCCATCCGCTGCCGATCACCAAGGTCGCGATCGAACTGACCCCGGACGAAACCCTGCCCGGCGTGCGGATCGAGGCCACGGTGAAAACCACCGGCCAGACCGGCGTCGAGATGGAGGCCCTGACCGCCGTCAACGTCGCCGCTCTGACGATCTATGACATGCTCAAGGCTGCCCAGAAAGACATGGAAATCACCGACATCCGCCTGCGCCTCAAGGACGGCGGCAAATCGGGCCGGTACGAGGCATGATCTCCGTCAACGACGCCCTGACGCGCATCTTTGATCTGGTCACACCGACCGGCGTTGAAACCGTGCCGCTGGCCCAGGCCGCAGGCCGCGTATTGGCCGAACCCGTCACCGCCCGCCGCGATCAGCCGCCGTTTGCCGCCTCGGCCATGGATGGCTATGCGCTGAACTCGGTCGAGGCCGAGGTGGATGCGCAGCTTATGGTCATCGGCACCTCGGCCGCGGGTCACGGCTTTGACGGCAAGATCGGCCCCGGCCAGACAGTGCGCATCTTTACCGGCGCACCGATGCCGCAAGGCGCCGACCGCGTGATCCTTCAGGAAGACGTCACCGTCTCGGGCAGCATCATCACGCTGAACCATGGGCTGGATGTCGGCCCGCATGTGCGCCCCGCCGGCGCCGATTTCCGCGTGGGCGATCAGCTCAAGGCTCCGCGCCTGCTGACCCCCGCCGACCTGGCCCTGCTGGCCTCGATGAACATCGCAGATGTGCCGGTGCGCCGCCGCCCCGTCGTGGCGATCATCGCCACCGGCGACGAGCTGGTCATGCCGGGCGAGGAACCCGGCCCCGCTCAGATCATCGCCTCGAACGGCTTTGGCCTAAAGGCGCTGGTGGAACAGGCCGGGGCCGAGGCTCGCCTGCTGCCCATCGCCCGCGACACCGAGGCCGCGCTGCGCGCCGTGTTCAAGCTGGCCGAGGGCGCGGACATGATCCTGACTATCGGCGGCGCGTCGGTGGGCGATCATGACATCGTGGCCCCGGTCGCGGCCGAGCTAGGCATGGAACAGGCGTTCTACAAGGTCGCGATGCGCCCCGGCAAACCGCTGATGGCGGGGCAGATGGGTGGCGCAGTGATGGTTGGCCTGCCAGGTAATCCCGTTTCCTCAATGGTTTGCGGGCATATCTTCGTGCTGCCAGCGATCCGCGCCATGCTGGGCCTGCATGCCCGGCCCGCCCCGCGCGCCCAGGCGACCCTGGCCGCCGATCTGCGCGAGAACGGCCCGCGCGAACATTACATGCGCGCCCGGCTCTGCGATGGCCGGGTCACGCCCTTCGACAGCCAGGACAGCGCCTTGCTGACCATCCTGTCCGAGGCCAATGCGCTGATCGTCCGCCCCCCCAATGACGGCCCCCGCCGCACCGGCGACGTGGTGGATTACCTGCCGATCTGATCGCGACGGTTGACACAAAACAGGAACATGATAAGAACAAGGGCGAACGATGCCCCTGTTTTGTTCCGGGGCCACCTATGCAGGAGGCGTTGATGCTTACCCGTAAGCAACTGGAATTGCTGGAGTTCATTCATAGACGGCTGCAAAAGGACGGCGTGCCGCCCTCGTTCGACGAAATGAAAGAGGCGCTGGATCTGCGCTCGAAATCGGGCATCCACCGGCTGATCACGGCGCTGGAAGAGCGCGGCTTTATCCGCCGCCTGGCCCACCGCGCCCGTGCGATCGAGATCGTCAAGCTGCCCGACGCGCTTGAGAAAAAGGGTATGACCCTGCGCGTGATCGAAGGCGACGCGCCCCCGCCGCCGCCGCCCTCGGCCATGCCGGTCGACGCGGTGCATGCGCTGGAGCTGCCCGTGATGGGCCGTATCGCCGCCGGTGTCCCGATCGAGGCGATTTCCGAGGTCTCGCACACGGTTGCCGTGCCGGGCAGCATGCTGTCGGGCAAGGGCCGGCACTATGCGCTTGAGGTCAAGGGCGACTCGATGATCGAGGCCGGTATCAATGACGGCGACGTCGTGGTGATCCGCGAACAGGGCACCGCCGACAATGGCGATATCGTCGTCGCGCTGGTCGAAGGCTATGAGGCGACGCTGAAACGGTTTCGCCGCCGGGGCGACATGATCGCGCTTGAGGCCGCGAATGCCGCCTATGAAGACCGTGTTCTGCCCGCCGACCAGGTCAAGGTGCAGGGCCGGCTTGTGGGGCTGATCCGCAGCTATTGAACCCAGGGCCGGCGGCCCTCGCGCTGCCGCGCCGTGACAATCCGGGGGCCATCGGCGCCCGGATAGACTGCCACCGCGCCGCTGGCCGCCATCTGGCGCGGCCCCCAGAACTGACAGCCCTCGGGCAACGGTTGTTCGGGCGTCGCGCGGGCGACGACCACACCTAACGCGCAGGCCTGGGCCACCTGGTCGCGCCAGCCCCTCCCGCCCAGATGCACGAATATTTGCCCCGCAACCGTGGTGTGCCAGGGCTGCTCCGGCGCGTATCGCGTGAATGCCGCCTCTTGCCCCGCCGCATCGCCGTCATTTTCCAACCAGACACCGGCGACAAACCCGTCGCCACGCGGCTTGCTGAGCGCCCGGCCCTCAGACGTCATCACCCCCATCAGCCCGCCGCTTTCCGCGATCAGCAAGGCCGGGCGCTCGGCGAGGGGCCAAAGCGCGGCGGCCACCAGAACCGGTGCCAGACCTGACCAACGCGCCCACCCGCGCCACAGGATAAGCCAAAGCGCCCCCAGCGCCATCAGCGGCAGAACCCAGCCCCCCGGCGCCACAACCGGCCAGGTCGCGCCGTCCAGCCCCGCAACCCAGCGCGCCACGCCCAGGATCCAGCCGATGCCCCAGCCCATCGCCGTCAGCGCCACCCCCGACAGGCCAAGCGGCGCCACCAGCCCGGCGATCAGCGCCAGCGGGATGACCCACAGTCCCATCAAGGGCACGCTGACCACGTTGGCCAGCAGCCCGTATTGCGCCACCTGGTTAAAATGCGCGGCCCCGATCGGCCCCGTCGCCGCCCCGGCCACGGCCGAGGACAGCACCACCGCCAGAACGGGCCGCATCCAGCGGGGCGGCTGCCAGCGCCCCTCGGGCCAGCCGCGCAGGGCACCGAACACTGCCACCAGCGCGGTGGTCGCGGCAAAGGACATCTGAAAACCGGGCTCGGTCAGGCTTTCGGGTTGCAGGCACAGAACGATCACCGCCGCCAGCGCCACCGCCCGCAGCGTCAGCGCGCGGCGGTCGGCCAGCACGGCGCCCAGCATCACCGCCACCATGATGAACGCGCGTTGTGTCGCCACGTTGCCCCCCGACAGCGCCAGGTAGACCACCGCCGCCGCCAGCGCACCGATGGCCGCGATCTTGCGCGTTGGCCAGTGCAGCGCCAGCGGCGGAACCAACGCCATCAGCATCCGAAGCCCGGAAAAGACCACCCCCGTCAACAGCCCCATATGCAGGCCCGAGATCGCCAACAGATGCGCCATGTTGGCGTCGCGCAGCGCCTGCACGGTGTCTTGAGTGATGGCCGACCGGTCGCCGGTCAGGATCGCCGCGGCAAACGCACCCTTATCGCCCGGCAGGCGCGCCCGGATCGCCTTTGACAGCCCCAGCCGCGCCCGGTGCAGCGCGACGATCACGCCGCCTTCGGCCCGGTCCAGCAAAACCGGCGGCACCCGCGCATAACCCACCGCCCCCAGGCGGTCGAAATAGGCCATGCGGCGAAAGCTGAAGCCGCCCGGCTCTGCCGGGCCGGGGGGCGGCGACAGCATCGCGGTCAGGCCGATCACCTGCCCCGGCGCCGGGTCGAACCCCGCCGGCGGCGCGTGCAGCGACACCCGGATGCGCGCCGGGGTCTTTGCGGGGGCAACGCGCCCGATCCAGACCCGGTCAAGCGTCAGCCGCAGCGCGTGGGATTGCGACCGGTCGATCGCGACGATCCGCCCCTCGACCGGGCCATGGATACGGTAAGGCAGCACCGGCGCGCCCACCTGCGCCGTGCGCAACCCCGCCAACCCCAGCCCCGCCAGCATCAACACCAGCATCAGCACCGGCGGCGCCCAGCTATCGGGCACCCGCAGCCAGATCAGCATCCCGACCGCCAAGGCACAGGCCAGCACGGCCCATGCCGCCCCGCCCGGTTCGGAGGGCAAAGCGAAATAGGCCCCGATCCCCAGCGCAAGCCCAACCGGAACCCACGGGAAAAGGTGCCCTCTCTGCGCCTCGATGGCCTCTAGCGCGCGGGCCATGCTTGTTCTCTCCCGCCCGATTGATTACTCAGGCCCCAACGCTATTCCGCAATTGGTTTCCAGAAGGTTAACGCCCCATGTCCGACACGCCGGTCGTCACCCGCTTCGCCCCCTCGCCCACCGGCTATCTGCATATCGGCGGGGCGCGCACGGCGCTGTTCAACTGGCTGTTCGCGCGCGGGCGTGGCGGCAAGTTCCTGCTGCGGATCGAGGACACCGACCGCGCCCGGTCTACCCCCGAGGCGACCGAGGCGATCCTGAAGGGCCTGACCTGGCTGGGCCTTGACTGGGACGGCGAACCGATCAGCCAGTTCGCCCGCGCCGACCGCCATGCCGAGGTGGCGCATCAGCTGCTGGCCGAGGGCAAGGCCTATAAATGTTTCGCGACCCAAGAGGAAATCCAGGCCTTTCGCGACGCCGCCCAGGCCGAGAAACGCTCGACCCTTTATCGCAGCCCCTGGCGCGACGCCGACCCGGCCACCCATCCCGACGCGCCCTATGTGATCCGCATCAAGGCCCCGCAAGACGGCGAGACCGTGATCCGCGACCAGGTGCAGGGCAATGTCACGATCCGAAACGATCAGCTGGACGACATGATCCTGTTACGTTCGGATGGCACCCCGGTCTACATGCTGGCAGTCGTTGTAGATGACCATGACATGGGCGTGACCCACGCCATCCGTGGCGATGACCACCTGAACAATGCCGCGCGCCAGCAGCTGGTCTATGACGCGATGGGCTGGGACGTGCCGGTCTGGGCGCATATCCCGCTGATCCACGGCCCCGACGGCAAGAAACTGTCGAAACGCCACGGCGCGCTGGGGGTCGATGAATACCAGGCCATGGGCTATCCGGCCGCCGCGATGCGCAACTACCTGGCCCGCCTGGGCTGGAGCCATGGCGACGATGAATTCTTTACCGATGCCCAGGCCCGCGAATGGTTCGGGCTGGATGGAATCGGCAAATCACCTGCGCGTTTCGATTTCAAGAAACTGGAAAACCTGTCGGGCCAGCACATCGCCGCCGCAGAGGATTCTCTGCTGATGACCGAATTGCAGGCTTTCCTGCCCTCTGCCGGGCTGAACCCGCTGACAGAGCGTCAAAAAGAAGATTTGACCAAGGCGCTGCCGCTGGTCAAACAGGGCAGTCGATCTTTCTTTCAACTTATTGAAAAAGCGCACTTTATTCTGGCTTCGCGACCCTTTGAACCGGATGAAAAGTCCGCCAAGGCGCTGGATAATGTATCCCGTGGTATACTGAACGAATTGACGCATGAATTGCAAAATGCTAGCTGGTCGCGTGAGGCGCTGGAAGAGACGGTTGCTGGGTTTGCCGAAGCTCGGGGAGTAAAGCTGGGAAAACTCGCTCAACCCTTGCGCGCCGCCTTGGCGGGACGCACAGTATCGCCAAGCGTATTCGATATGATGCTGCTCATCGGCCGGGAGGAGACTTTGGCCCGGATCGCCGATGTAAAGCCATAAGCGGGCCCCCCCGCAAAGCTGCTAGTCACCGACCGGCGCGCTGCCGGTCTCTCAGAGAGGGACGAGAATGCCTGAAAGCACCAAGACCGCCACGCTGACCATCGGCGATAAAACGCTTGAGCTGCCGATGTACACCCCCACCGCGGGGCCTGACGTGATCGACATCAGCAAACTGTATGGTCAAGGCGGTGTGTTTACCCACGACCCGGGCTTTACCTCGACTTCGTCCTGTGAATCGACCATCACCTTCATCGACGGTGAAAAAGGCGAGCTGCTGCACCGCGGCTATCCGATCGACCAACTGGCCGAAAAGTCGCACTACCTGGAAGTCTGCTACCTGCTGCTTTACGGGGAACTGCCGTCCGCCGCGCAACTCGAAGATTTCGAAAGCCGTATCACCCGCCACACCATGGTGCACGAGCAGATCCACAAGTTCTTCTCGGGCTTCCGCCGCGACGCGCACCCGATGGCCGTCATGGTCGGCGTGGTCGGCGCGATGTCGGCCTTCTATCACGACTCGACCGATATTTCGGACCCCTGGCAGCGCGAGGTCGCCACGATCCGCCTGATCGCCAAGATGCCGACCATCGCCGCGATGGCCTATAAATACACCGTCGGTCAGCCCTTCGTGTATCCGCGCAACGATCTGGATTACGCCTCGAACTTCCTCAGCATGTGCTTCGCCGTGCCCTGCGAGGAATACAAGGTCGACCCGATCCTCAGCCGCGCCATGGATCGCATCTTTACCCTGCATGCCGACCACGAGCAGAACGCCTCGACCTCGACCGTTCGCCTGGCCTCGTCCTCGGGTGCCAACCCGTTCGCGTCGATCGCCGCCGGCATCGCCTGCCTGTGGGGTCCGGCCCATGGCGGCGCCAACCAGGCCTGCCTGGAAATGCTGCGCACCATCGGCAGTGTTGATCGCATTCCCGAGTTCATCGCCCGCGCCAAGGACAAGAACGATCCGTTCCGCCTGATGGGCTTTGGCCACCGCGTGTACAAGAACTTTGACCCGCGCGCCAAGGTGATGAAACAGTCGGCCGACGAAGTGCTGGACCTGCTGGGCGTCGAGAACAACCCGACCCTGCAAGTCGCCAAGGAGCTGGAGCGCCAGGCGCTGGAAGATCCGTATTTCGCCGAGAAGAAGCTGTTCCCGAACGTCGACTTCTATTCGGGCATCATCCTCGAGGCCATGGGCTTCCCGACCTCGATGTTCACCCCGATCTTTGCGCTGTCGCGCACCGTCGGCTGGGTCAGCCAGTGGAAAGAGATGATCTCGGAGCCGGGCCTGAAAATCGGCCGTCCGCGTCAGCTTTATACCGGTCACGCCATGCGCGATTACACCGAAATCGAGACCCGCTGATCCGCATCCCGGATCGCAACAGGATCAGGCCACCCCGCGGGGTGGCCTTTTTCATGCGCCTCAGCCGCCGATGATCCGGCGCAGGCTGCGGTCGCGTTTGATGAAATGCCGGTAAAGCGCCCCGGCCACATGCAACGCAAGCAACCCGATCAACAGGCGTGTCAGCCCCCAGTGCAGCGCGAACAGACCCTTTTCCCAGGCCTCTGACACCGGGGCCAGCGGCGGCAGGGTCACGCCCCCGAACACGACCACATCCAGACCGCTTGCCCCGCTGGCCGCCCAGCCGGTCAGGGGCACCAGCCCCATCAGCAGATACAGCCCCCGATGCACCCCCGCCGCCAGCGCAAGCTGCCACTCAGGCGTGCCCTCGGCGATGGGCGCAGGTGGCGGCGTCAGTCGATGCCAGCCCAGCCGCAGCACGAACAGCGCCAGCAAGGCGATGCCAGCGCTTTTATGCAGGCCGAACAGCCACAGGTTGGAGAGGTTGACCTTCATGTCGGCAATCACCGTGCCCAGGATCAGCGCCCCGATGATGCCCGCCGCCATCAGCCAGTGGATCGTGCGGCTGACCCAGCCAAACCCGTCGGCCCTGTTGCGCACGCCCATCTCAGCGGGCCCGCTCGATACGGGCCAGAACCTCGAATTCCACGCGGTCGCCGGCCATGTCGCTCCAACCGGTCGCGCCGAATTCGGACCGGCTGACCGCGCCTTTCAGCAACACGCTGAGCCGACTGAGATCGCCCGGCTGGGTATCGCGCTGGCGGTAGAGCTGGGCGGTAAAGGTAACCGGGCGGCTGATGCCACGGATGGTCAGCTCGCCCTCGACCACGGCGCCCTGCCCTTCGGGGCGGATGCGGGTGCTGCGAAAGGTGATATCGGGGTAATCGGCCACGCGCAGGATCTTGGGGCCCTTCATCGCCTGGGTGGCAAAGGCAAACCCGGCCTGCGCCTGCGTCGCATCCAGAGCCACATCGATCGTCGAATTGGCAACCTGGTCAAAATCGATCTGCAGATCGGCCTGGCGCACCGACATTGACCCGCGCACCGGGTCATCGCCCAGAAACCAGGTGAAGACGACCAGCGACCGCGGCGCGTCCAGCACATACTGCCGGGGCGCGGCCCATGCGGACAGGCCGTACCAAGTCAGCAAGATCGCAAGTGTCAACGCGCGCATCGGCGGCCTCCTTTCACCCAGTATAGGGCGAAAGCGGCGCGGCGCGTGTCATTTTGACGTGAGACTAGCGGCCCTCGAACTGCGCGGCGCGCTTTTCCAGAAAGGCCAGAACACCCTCTTTGAAATCGCGGGTCGCGCCGCAATGGCCCTGCAGGCGCGCCTCGAGCGCAAGCTGTTGTTCCAGATCGTTTTGTCCGCTGGCGCGCAGGGCCTCTTTG
Organism: Actibacterium sp. XHP0104; assembly: GCF_025751515.1. Taxonomy (GTDB): domain Bacteria; phylum Pseudomonadota; class Alphaproteobacteria; order Rhodobacterales; family Rhodobacteraceae; genus Actibacterium_D. Next base: position 460,495 of record NZ_JAOWLE010000001.1, on the reverse strand, counting down.
ACCTTGGAATAGGCCACGGTTGGCCCCTGCGCCAGCTTGGCCGCGCGCGCGCGCCAATGGGCGTCAAAGGCGTCAGGCGCGACGGCCTCCCAGATCATGCCCCATTCGACCGCCTGATGGGCGCTGACGGGCTCGGCGAATAGCGCGGCCCCCATGGCGCGGGCAAAGCCCACCTGGCGCGGCAGCCAATAGGTGCCACCGGCATCGGGGATCAGGCCAATGCGGGTAAAGGCCTGGGTGAAACTGGCGGCCTCGGAGGCGATGACCACATCCGCCGCCAGCGCCAGGTTGGCCCCTGCCCCCGCCGCCGCGCCGTTGACGGCGGCGATGGTGGGCACCGGGCAATCCATGATCCGGCGCAGCATGGGTTCGTATTCGTCGCGCAGGGTGCGTTCCATGTTCAGCGTCGCGGCATTGCCGCCATCGCCCAGATCCTGACCCGCGCAAAAGGCCCGCCCGGCCCCGGTGATCACCACCACCCGCGCCTCGTCGCCCGCGACACGCATCGCATGGGCAATCTCGGCGCGCATCTGGGTGTTCAGCGCATTCATCTTGTCGGGGCGGTTCAGCGTCAGAACCGCGACACCGTCGGTCAGCGCATAGGTGATTGCCTCATAATCCATGACGGTGTCTCCTTGGGTGATCCTGCGGGCAGAATAGGCGGGCGGCGCTGCGTCAGAAAGCGCAACGCCGGGTCACTCGCCCATGATTTCCTTCAGCCGCGCGGCCTCGTCATCCGACAGGGCCTGGGGCGCGCTATCATCGGCCCGGCGACGGCCGCGCAGATAGACGAACCCGATCCCCAGCGCGATGATCAGCATCGCCGGCCCCGCGATCCACAGCACCAGGTTGGCCCCCGAGGCGGTGGGTTTGAGCAGCACATATTCGCCGTAGCGATCGACCACGAAATCAACGACCTGATCGTTGCTGTCACCGGCCACAAGCCGTTCGCGCACCAGAAGGCGCAGATCGCGCGCCAGTTCGGCGTTTGAATCGTCGATGCTCTCATTCCGGCAGACCAGACAGCGCAGATCTTTCGAAATCTCGCGCGCCCGCGACTCCATCGCCGGGTCGGGCAGGATTTCATCGGGCAGAACCGCCTGCGCCATCGGCGCGGTCAGGATCAGGCACAGGGTTAGGATCAGGCGTTTCATCGCGTCACTCCGCAGGCACGGCATCGGGGGCCGATTTGCGCGCCCCGGCCGCCACGCGGTAGCGGCGGTCCGACAGGCTGAGCAAGCCGCCCAGGGCCATGATGATGGTACCGGCCCAGATCCAGTTGGCCAGCGGCTTGATATAGGTGCGTACGGCCCAGCCGCCGCCATCCTGCGGATCGCCGATCACCACGTAGATATCGCGCCAGAACCCGTTGTGAATCGCCGCCTCGGTCGTCGGCATCTTGGCCACGGGATAGGTGCGTTTTTCCGGGTGCAGGGTGTAAAGCGCATTCTCACCCTTCCAGATGGTCATGGTGCCGGTGGTCGAGAAATAGTTCGGCCCCTGCACGCGGTTGACCTCATCCAGGCTGATGCCCCAGGCGCCGACCTCGAACCGCTCGCCCAGTTGGGTGACGCGGATGTCTTCTTCTTCCCAGGCGGTCAGCCCGGCAATGCCCATCATGGTGATGCCCAGCCCCGAATGGGCCACGGCCTTGCCCCAGTCGGCCCGCGGCAGGCGCCAGATGCGCCCCAGACGCGCCCCAAAGGCGCCGCGCCCCGAGCGGGTGAACAGATCGACCGCCGCCCCGGTCACCAGCCAGGTGCCAAGGAACATGCCCACCGGCCCAAGCGCCGAACGCCCGGTCTGCATCGCCCAGACCAGCGCCCCGACCGCCAGCGCCAGCATCAGCGCCGGGGCCAGCTGTTTCACGGCACGGCCCAGCCGCGCGCGCTTCCACGGAATGATCGCCCCGATCGGCAGGACCAGCGCCAGCATGACCATGAAGGGCGTGAACGCCATGTCAAAGAACGGCGCGCCAACCGACAGCTTGCGGCCAAAGGCCATCTCGGCCACCAGCGGCCAGATCGTGCCGACAAAAACCACAAGCGCCGCAACCGCCAGCAGGATGTTGTTCAGCACCAGCGCGCTTTCGCGGCTGACCATGCCGAACACACCCTTGGCCTGCATCGCGCCGGCCCGTGCGGCAAACAGCGTCAGCGCCCCGCCCGTGAACAGCGCCAGAATGCCCAGGATGAACACCCCGCGCGTGGGGTCGGATGCAAAGGCATGCACGCTGGTGATCACGCCCGAGCGCACGATGAACGTGCCGATCAGCGAGAAGCTGAACGCCATGATCGCCAGCAGGATCGTCCAGCTTTTCAGCGACTCGCGCTTTTCCACGACGATGGCCGAATGCAGCAGCGCCGCCGCCAAAAGCCAGGGCATGAACGACGCGTTTTCAACTGGATCCCAGAACCAGAAACCGCCCCAGCCCAGCTCGTAATAGGCCCACCACGACCCCAGCCCGATGCCGATCGACAGAAACAGCCAGCTGAGCAGCGTCCAGGGCCGCACCCAGCGCCCCCAGGCGGCATCAATCCGCCCCTCGATCAGCGCAGCAACAGCGAAGGAAAAACAAAGACTTAGACCAACATAGCCCAGGTAGAGGAACGGCGGGTGAAAGGCCAATCCGGGGTCTTGCAGCAGCGGGTTCAGATCCTTGCCGTCAAAAGGCGGCACCGCCAGGCGGGTGAACGGGTTCGAGGTGAAGAGGATGAACGCGAAAAACGCGACACCCACCGCCGCCTGCACCCCCAGAACGCGCGCGCGCAGGCTAGGCGGCAGGTTGCCGCCGAACCACGCGGCCATCGCCCCGAACAGCGCCAGGATCAGCACCCACAACAGCATCGAGCCCTCGTGGTTCCCCCACACGCCCGACACCTTGTAGAGCATCGGTTTCGCGGTATGCGAGTTCGCCACCACGATTTGCAACGAGAAATCCGAGGTTACGAACGCATAGGTCAGCGCCGCGAAACTGGCCGCAGTCAGAACGAATTGCGCGCTGGCGGCGGGCTCGGCCACGGCCATCCAGCCCGGCCAGCCCTTATGGGCACCGATCAAGGGGATCACCATCTGCACAATGGCAGTGGCAAAGGCGAGGATAAGGGCAAAGTGGCCAAGCTCTACAATCATGGCGCGGATACTATGGCGAACCCGCGCCAAGGCCAACGGTCAAATCACCGGTTTCGAATGCGACGCGGTGACGCTTGCGTGAAGTGGCTAAAGCGCCAGCAGCACCAGCATCGCCCCCGCCGCCAGCACCGCCAGCGACAGCGCATCGCGCTGTTTACGCCGCTGGGCGATATCGAACAGCGTGACCGCGCTAAGGCCCGACACCAGCGCCGCCATGGCCGGAATCATCGCCATCATGCGCCCGCCCTCCAATCCTCAAGCGCCGGGTTGGGGCCGGTCTGGGGCGCGGGCAGATCGTTTTCGGCCTGCCAGTCGAACTGGCGCAGGGTTCGCAGGTTGCCCGTCATCACCGGCACCCGGGCCATGGTTTCCATGACTGATCGCTGAAATTCCTGCCCCTTGGCCTGATGACGCGCGCCGAAATAGAAGCTGATGATCGCGCCCAGCAGCCACCAAAGCGGCTCGGGCACCAGCGCGATGCCCTGCATTCGCGCGGCAAACCAGATCGGGTCGAACATGGCCGAGACGAACAGCCCCAGCGTGCCCAGCGCCAGCATCGGGCGCGGCAGGCGGTTCAGCGCGTCGATCAGCCGGTCAAAGAGGCCCGGCCGCATCTGCGCGAACTCGGCCGCGAACTGTTTCAGCACCGCCTGCTGCACCTCGGCCGCCCGCATGTCCGAGGCCTCGGCATTCACGCGAAACACCTCGGCCGTCTCGCGCACCATGTTGCCGCCGGGGCCGAACAACAGCCCCATCACCTGTGTGATCAACCCCATGACGCCACCCGTTCCGCATGTTGGGCCGCCGACAAATGATAGCGCGGCGCGATGAATTCCTCGGCCCGGGTGATCCAGCCGCCCTTGCCGCCATCGCGGCGCTTTGCGTATTTGCGGCTGGCCGGGCGCTGGTCGCCGAGGGCATAGTAATAATTTCGCCGGGCGATCCCATAGGCGTCAACAAGATGACCCGGCGCGGCCTCGGCGGCCGAATGGGCGGCGGCGGCGGTGCGCGGGCCGATCACCCCATCCACCACCAGCCCCTGCCCCATGTCATTGAGCAGCCGTTGCAGCACCCGCACCGCATTGGCACCCGCATTGACATACATGTCGAAAACCGGCGGTTGCAGCATCTCGGGCAGAGCATCGAGACCGGGACGGTGAAAGTAGTGCTGCACGAATATCTCGGCTGCCTTGTCGCGGGTCAGCCGGCGCAGGTCATGCGTATCAACGCGCCCATTACCGGTGATATCCAGCCCCAGACGGCGCAGGGTGGCCAGCGTCACCCCGTATTTCGTCGGCCCGCCCGGATCATCCGGGTCATTCACATAACCGCCTTCGCGGGCGACGATCTGTTTGGCGATGTCTTGAACCGATACCATAAGCAAACCCCCGTGACTGTTGGATCACGGGGGATACTGCTGGGCATTTTGTTAAAATTGTCGGGGCCGAGCGTGCGCAGGCGGTCAGCTATCGCCGGGCTCTTGGTAGATGCCCTGCTCTTTCAGCGCGTCGACGACCTCTTTCGGCATATAGGTCTCGTCATGCTTGGCCAGGATCTCGTTGGCGACGAACACCCCGTCGACCAGCTTGCCGGTGCCGATCATGCCCTGGTTTTCGCCAAACAGGTCGGGCAGAACGCCGGTATAGGTCACCGGCACCGAAGCACCGCCATCGGTCACCGAAAAGCGCACGGTCTCGCCCTGGCCGCGGATCAGGCTGCCCTCTTCGACCAACCCGCCGATGCGAAAGGTCTCGCTGGGCGCGGGCGGCTCTTCGACGACTTGCGTGGGCGAGCGGAAAAAGTTGATCCCATCGCGCATGGCATAACCGATCAGCCCGGTGCTGATCGCCAGGGCCACGAAGGCCACGATGATGATCTGAATTCGCCGCTGTTTCTTCAGCCCGCGCATGCGCCCACTCCTTACGGGAAGACCGGGGCCAGCATCAGCCCCGCGGTTTCATCCTCGCCCAGCATCAGGTTGGCGTTCTGCATCGCCTGGCCCGACGAGCCCTTGTTCAGGTTGTCCAGCGTCGACACGATGATCGCGCGCCCCGACACCCGGTCGCCAACCACGCCAATATGGCAGAAATTCGAGCCCTGAACATGCGACATTCCGGGCAGCTCGCCAAAGGGCAGCGTCACGATGAACGGCTCATCCGCATAACGCGCGGCCAGCGCGGCATGGATAGCCTGCGCGTCGCCCTGCACATAGCAGGTCGCCAGAATGCCCCGGTTGGCCGGTACCAGATGCGGGGTAAAGATGATTTCCACCTTGCGGCCCGCCAGCAGGCTGAATTCCTGGTCGAACTCGCCCAGATGCCGGTGCTTGCCGCCTGCCGAATAGCCCAGCACATCCTGCGAGCGCTCGGCATAAAGCATGTTTTCCTTCAGGCTGCGGCCCGCGCCGGAAATGCCGTTCTTCAGATCGCAGACGATCTGATCAAGGTCGATCAACCCGGCCTCGATCACCGGGCGCAGCGCAAACTGCACCGTCGCCGCGTTACAGCCCGTGCCCGCAACCAGCCGCGCCTTACGGATGTCGTCGCGATAAAACTCGGACAGGCCATAGACGGCCTCGGGCTGGATCTCGGGCGCGTCATGCGGGCGGCCATACCATTTCTCGTAATCCGCCGGGTCGCGCAGCCGGAAATCGGCGCCCATATCGACGACCTTGACGGTCTTGGGCAGGTCCTTGACGATGGCCTGGCTCAGCCCGTGCGGCAGCGCGCAGAACACCAGATCGACGCCCGCGAAATCGATATCCTCGATCGTCGCCAGTTTCGGCAATTTCATATGACGCAGATGCGGGAACACATCACCCATCTCCATCCCGGCCTTTCGGTCAGCCGACAGCGCGACGATTTCCATCGACGGATGGGTGGCGATCAGCCTGACAAGTTCGGCCCCGGTATAGCCCGAAGCGCCAAGAACGGCGATTTTATGGGTCATGTCATGCCCTTTGCGGTGGTTTAACTGGGATTTAGGCCATCACGGCCCCGCCTGCAATCAGGCGGCCTGAAATTCGATGCGTCGCTTCAGGAACTGCGTGGCCTTGTTCGACACTTTCTTGGGGTCGCCCGTGGTCAGGAACATCGAGTCCGTGCCACTGCCCAGCATGTCGGGGTGGCGCTCCAGATAGTCGGCCAGGCTTTCGGCCACCAGATTGGCCTGCGAGAACACCTTGACCCCGTCCCCCAGCGCATCCTGAAAGATATGCTGCATCAGCGGGTAATGGGTGCAGCCCAGAATGGCGGCATCCGGGTGCGGCATGCGGCGCAGCAGCGCCTCGACATGGCTGCGCACCATGGCTTCGGCCAGAATTTCGTCGCCCTGCTCGATCGCGTCGACCACGCCGCCACAGGGCTGTGCCTCGACATCGACGCCCACGGCCCGAAACGCCAGTTCACGCTGAAACGCGCGACTGGCCACGGTCGCGGGCGTGGCGAACAGCGCCACATGTTTCGCGGCAACCTCGCGCGGAGGGCTGTTGTCGCCCCAGTGGCGTTCGGTCAGGGCCTCGATCAGCGGCACGAACACGCCCAGCACCCGCTTGTCCTTGGGCACCCAGCTTTCCTGCATCCGCTTCAGCGCGGCGGCCGAGGCGGTGTTACAGGCCAGAATCACCAGATCACAGCCCGCCTCCCACAGCCGTTCAACGGCCGCCGTGGTCAGGTTGTACACGTCATCGGCATCCCGCACCCCGTAAGGCGCATGGGCGTTATCCCCGAAATAGACAAATGGCACGTCCGGCAGCCGCTTGGACACGGCATCCAGAACGGTCAGCCCGCCCAAACCAGAATCGAATACACCAACTGCCATAGCCTGCCTCCTGCCCCCGGTGGCCATTCTTGCGCCAGCCGGGCGGTAAGGCAAACCTTTACGGTGCTTTAGGGCGGAAATCCATAAGCCATCTGCGCTATTCGGCGGCCTTGCGTATCTCGGGGCCACCGGCGGCGATCACCGCCAACAGTTCCTCGCGCCGTTTCGCGGCCTTGTCGGCATTCGCCTCTTTGACCGGCCCAAAGCCCCGGATCGACAGCGGCAGCTCGGCCAGCGCCAGCGCCGCCTCGCGCGCCCCCGCTGGCGCCAGCAGCACCCGTTCGATGTCGCGCTCATACTGCTTGATCAGGCCGCGTTCCATCTTGCGCTCGGCGCTATAGCCGAACACATCCAGCGGCGTGCCGCGCAGCCGCTTGAGCCGCGCCAGCCCCCGAAAGAGCCGCAGCACCCAAGGCCCGAACTCGCGCTTTTGCGGCCGGCCATCGGCGCCGGTTTTCGACCAGATCGGCGGCGCCAGGTGAAAGGTCATCTCGAAATCGCCGCCGAATTCCTCTTGCGCCTTGGCATGGGTTTCCAGATGCAGCCGCGCGACCTCGTATTCATCCTTATAAGCCAAGAGCTTGTGATAGCCCTTGGCGATCGCCTCGCGCAGTTCCTCGTCCTCGGCCCGCTCGACCAGGCGTAGGTATTTGCGCGCCAGCCCCCGGCCCTGATAGGCGGTCAGGTGATCGGCGCGGATGCTGATGCGTTCGTCCAGGCTAAGCGGCGCCTCTTGCCCCGGCCCGTCGATCAGGCGCGCGGCCTCGGTCGGGTGAGCGATCGCCCAGCGGCCGATTTCAAACGCGCGCTTGTTGCGCTCGGCGGCGGCGCCGTTCAGCTCAATCGCGCGGATCAGCGCGTCATGGCCCAGCGGCACCAGACCCCGCTGCCAGGCCGCGCCCAGCACCATCATGTTGGAATAGATCGTGTCGCCCATCAGCACGCGCGACAGTTCGGACGCGTCGAACAGGCTTAACCCGTCCTTCAGCCGCGCCTCGAGCGCCAGGTGCATCCGGCCCGTCGGCAGGCGGAACTCGGGGTCGCGGGTAAAGGCGCCGGTGATGATTTCGTGGCTGTTGACCACCGCGCCGGTGCGCCCCGTGGTCATCAGCCCCAGCGATTTCGCCCCGGCGCTGACCACCAGGTCGCCGCCAATCACCGCGTCGGCCTCGCCCGTGGCGACGCGAATGGCGCTGATATCGGCGGGGTCATTGGCGATGCGGCAATGGATCAGAACCGCGCCGCCCTTTTGCGCCAGCCCGGCCATCTCCATCATGCCTACGCCCTTGCCATCCAGATGCGCGGCCATGGCCAGAATGGCCCCCACGGTCACAACGCCCGTGCCACCTACGCCGGTGGCGACGATGTTCCAGGTGCCGTCGATGGCCGGCAACACCGGATCGGGCAGATGAGGAAGGTCGATCTCGGCGCTGGCCTCTTTGCGGATCTCGGCGCCCTTGAGCGTGACAAAGGACGGGCAGAACCCGTTCACGCAGGAAAAATCCTTGTTGCAGCTCGACTGGTCGATCGCGCGTTTGCGGCCCAGTTCGGTCTCGACCGGAATGATCGACACGCAGTTCGACTGCACCCCGCAATCGCCGCAGCCCTCACAGACATCGGTGTTGATGAACACCCGTTTGTCGATATCGGGGAAGGTGCCGCGCTTGCGCCGGCGGCGTTTCTCGGCGGCGCAGGTCTGGATGTAAATAATAGCCGATACACCTTTGATCTTTTTACACTTTTCCTGAACACTCATCAGCTGATCGCGCTCATGCCAGGACAGGCCCTGCGGAAACATCTTGCGCTCGGGCTCTTCCTTGGGGTCGTAGACGACGAACACGTCCTTGAGGCCCATCGCCAGCAATTCCCGCGCGATGCGGTCGGCGCTGAGATCGCCCTCGTTTTCCTGACCGCCGGTCATGGCGACGGCATCGTTGAACAGGATCTTGTAGGTGATGTTGGTGCCCGCGGCATGGGCCGCCCGGATCGCCATCAGGCCCGAGTGGTTATAGGTGCCATCGCCCAGGTTCTGGAACACGTGATCGGTGTTCGAGAACACTCCCTCGCCGATCCAGTTCGCCCCCTCGCCCCCCATATGGGTATAGCCCGAGGTCTCGCGATCCATCCACAGCGCCATGATGTGACAGCCGATACCGGCATAGGCGCGCGAGCCCTGCGGCAGCTTGGTCGAGGTGTTATGCGGGCAGCCCGAACAGAAATACGGAATCCGCGCCGCCACTTCCTCGGCGTTCTCGGCCTTCTCGGCGGCCTCTAGCCGCTGCATCGCGGCCTTGACCGCCTCGGTGCCGCGGCCCTCTTGAATCAGGATATCGCCCAACTTGCGCGCGATCATCACCGGGTTCAGCGCGAAACGGGTCGGGAACAGGTCGTTGCCCTCGCCGTCTTTCCAGCCATAGACACGCCGGCCCTGCCGGTCGTCAAAGATGGCCTCTTTGACCTGAACCTCGATCAGCTTGCGCTTTTCCTCGACCACGATGATCAGATCCAGACCCTCGGCCCAGTCGTGAAAGCTGGTCATGTCCAGCGGCCAGGTCTGCCCGACCTTGTAGGTGGTCAGGCCCAGGCGCTCGGCCTCGGCCGCGTCGATGCCCATCAGCGCCAGCGCATGGGTCAGATCGAGCCAGTTCTTTCCGGCAGCCACAAGGCCGATCTTGGCGCCCGAACGCCCCCAGACACGTTTGTCGATTTTATTAGCTCTTGCAAAGGCTTCTGCGGCGAACCTCTTGTAATCATGCAGCCGCGCCTCTTGCGGAATCCAGTGATCCCCCAGCCGGATGTTCAGCCCGTCGGCGGGCAGTTTGAGATCGGGAATGACAAAGGGCGTGTCCGGCACGCGGGCATTGACGACCGATGTCACCTCGATCGTGTCTTTCATCACCTTCAGCCCGGCCCAGACCCCGGCATAGCGCGACAGGGCAAAGCCATAGAGCCCGTAATCGAGGATCTCTTGCACCCCCGCCGGCGACAGCACCGGCATGTAGACATCGACCAGCGCCCAGTCGGACTGATGGCATGTGGTCGAGCTTTCGCCGGTATGGTCATCCCCCATCGCCATCAGCACGCCGCCATATTGCGAGGTGCCGGCCATGTTGGCATGGCGCATCACGTCGCCGGTGCGGTCGACGCCCGGCCCCTTGCCATACCACAGGCCGAATACGCCATCGAACTTGCCCTCGCCGCGCAGCTCGGCCTGCTGGGTGCCCCAGATCGCGGTGGCGGCCAGATCCTCGTTCATGCCGGGCTGAAAGATGATGTCATTGGCCTCGAGATCAGAGCGGGCCTTGGTCATCTGGATATCGACAGCCCCCAGCGGCGAGCCGCGATAGCCCGACACATAGCCCGCCGTGTTCAGCCCCGCCGCGCGGTCGCGGGCCTTTTGCATCAGCATCAATCGCACCAAGGCCTGAGTGCCGTTCAGCAGCACCCGATCCTTATCCAGATCGTACTTGTCGTGTAGTGTGACGTCCTGCCTGCTCATCGCGCATCTCCCCATGCCAATGTGACTTTGTCCCATAATAGGTCAAAAAACCTGACCTACAAAATCAATTTTTGATAAGTCTTCATTTGCAAACGAGTATTTGGGCACCTAGTTATCTTACCGTAAACGCATGGCAGCATTGCGAGTATTGCAACATGGACTGGGATAAGCTCAGAATATTTCACGCGGTGGCGGATGCCGGCAGTCTGACCCATGCGGGCGACGTGCTGCACCTGTCGCAATCGGCGGTGTCCCGCCAGATTCGCGCGCTCGAAGAAAGCCTGAACACCACCCTTTTCCACCGCCATGCCCGCGGACTGATTCTCACCGAACAGGGCGAATTGCTGTTCGACGCCACCGTCGCCATGACCAAATGCCTCGAGGCCGCCGAGGCCCGCATCCGTGACAGCGAAGAGGAAATGGTGGGCGAGCTGCGCGTCACCACCACGCTGGGCTTTGGCACGCTGTGGCTGGCCCCGCGCCTGCCCAAGTTCTACGAGAAATACCCCGATCTGAAAATCGACCTGATGCTTGAGGAACGCCTGCTTGACCTGCCCATGCGCGAGGCCGATGTCGCCATCCGCATGAAAGAGCCCAGCCAGGCCGACCTGATCCGCAAGCGCCTGATGACGGTGCGGATCCGGCTTTATGCCTCGCGGTCCTACCTGGAGACCCATGGCACACCCACCACGGTCGAGGATCTCAAGGCCCACCGTCTGATCTGCCAGAACCCGCGCGCCGCCCAGGTCGCCGCCGGTGCCGCCCTGGCGCAGGAACTGATGAGCCATGAGGTTGCTTCGGTTCTGTCGGTGAACAACTACTTTGGCATCCTTCAGGGCGTGATCAACAATCTCGGCATCGGGGTGCTGCCCGACTATCTGACCGAGGACTTCCCCGATCTGGTGCGCGTCCTGCCCGAGATCGAAAGCAACGAGGTGCCCGCCTTCCTCGCCTATCCCGAGGAACTGCGCCATTCCAAGCGCATTGCCGCCTTCCGCGATTTCGTCACCGAAGAGATCTTCGAGCACCGCCGCCGCAAAAAAGAAGCAGCCAAGATGTGAGATATGCGCAACAGGCATAGCGGCCATGCTGCACTTGCGGCATTTTTTTCTTGAAGGGAATCTCTGCGCAACTTATTTGGGCTGTGAAGGCAGCGGTTGACCCGCTGGTCTTTACCTCCCTGTTGGACTTTGGCCGAGCTTTGTCTCGGCCTTTTTTTTCGCGCATCCCCTGCCCGTAAATCTTTGTTTTCCTGTCAGGTTTCTTCAAGCGACGACACGCAAGAAATCGCCCCACCACCGCATGATGCGCAAAATGCAGGCGCTGGCCCCACCCCGCCGCACAATTATTGCGTGTTATTGCAACTGCAACATTTCCGGCTCGAACCGGCCGGCCTGCATGAAATTACAAACAAATCGCCCCGAACCGCCCGTTTGACCCGCGCGCCCCCTTTCCCATCGCGCCGCCATGTCCTATGAGAACGCCAGTTTTCGGCCCAGGGGGACAACATGGAAGAACCGCAGATCACCGAAGAGCTGATTGCCGCACACGGCCTCAAGCCCGATGAATATGCCGAGATCCTGCGGCTGCTGAACCGCGAACCCACCTTTACCGAACTGGGCATCTTCTCGGCGATGTGGAACGAACACTGTTCCTACAAGTCGTCCAAGAAATGGCTGCGCACCCTGCCCACCGAGGGCCCGCAGGTCATCTGTGGCCCCGGTGAAAACGCCGGCATCGTCGATATCGGCGACGGTCAGGCGGTGGTGTTCAAGATGGAAAGCCACAACCACCCCTCGTATATCGAGCCCTACCAGGGCGCGGCCACCGGCGTCGGCGGCATCCTGCGCGACGTGTTCACCATGGGCGCCCGCCCGATCGCGGCGATGAACTCGCTGTCGTTCGGCGAAACCTCCCACCCCAAGACCCGCCAGCTGGTCAACGGTGTGGTCGAGGGCATCGGCGGCTATGGCAACTGTTTCGGCGTGCCCACCGTGGGCGGCGAGGTGCGGTTCCACCCGGCCTATAACGGCAACTGCCTGGTCAACGCCTTTGCGGCGGGCCTGATCAATACCGACAGCATCTTCTACTGCGCCGCCTCGGGCGTCGGCATGCCCGTTGTCTATCTGGGTGCCAAGACCGGCCGCGACGGCGTCGGCGGCGCCACCATGGCCAGCGCCGAATTCGACGACACGATCGAGGAAAAGCGCCCCACCGTTCAGGTCGGCGACCCTTTCACCGAAAAACGCCTGATGGAAGCCACGCTTGAGCTGATGGCCTCGGGCGCGGTGATCTCGATTCAGGATATGGGCGCCGCGGGCCTGACCTGTTCGGCCGTAGAAATGGGCGACAAGGGCCACCTGGGCATCCGGCTTGACCTGGAAAACGTGCCCCAGCGCGAAACCCACATGACCGCCTATGAGATGATGCTCTCGGAAAGCCAGGAGCGCATGCTCATGGTGCTCAAGCCCGAGAAAGAGGCCGAGGCCCGCGCGATCTTTGACAAATGGGATCTCGATTTCGCCATCGTCGGCGAAACCATCGCCGAAGACCGCTTCCTGATCATGCATAACGGCGACTGCAAGGCCGACCTGCCGCTGTCGAAACTGTCGTCCTCGGCCCCCGAGTATGACCGTCCCTGGGTGGAAACCCCGGCCGCCGCGCCGCTGGCCGACGTGCCCGCCATCGACGCCATTGAGGGCCTGCGCGCCCTGATCGGCAGCCCGAACTACGGCGCGAAACAGTGGGTCTATGAGCAATACGACACCCAGGTGATGGCCGACACGATCCGCACCCCCGGCCTGGGCGCCGGCGTCGTGCGCGTGCATGGCACCGACAAGGCCGTGGCCTTTACCAGCGACGTCACCCCGCGCTACGTCAAAGCCAACCCCTTCGAGGGCGGCAAACAGGCCGTGGCCGAGGCCTATCGCAACCTGACCGCCGTCGGCGCCAAGCCGCTGGCCACCACCGACAACCTGAACTTCGGCAACCCCGAAAAGCCCGAGATCATGGGCCAGTTCGTCGGCGCCATCAAAGGCATCGGCGCCGCCGTGGCCGCGCTGGACATGCCGATCGTGTCGGGCAACGTGTCGCTGTATAACGAAACCGACGGCAAGGGCATCCTGCCCACCCCCACCATCGGCGCCGTGGGCCTGCTGGCCAGCCAGGACGACCTGATCGCCGGCGTGGCGCAGGACGGCCAGATCGCGCTGCTGGTCGGTGACACCGCCGGTCACCTGGGCCAGTCGGCCCTGCTGGCCGAGATGTTCGGCCGCGAAGACGGCGACGCCCCGCATGTCGATCTGGACGTGGAACGCCGCAACGGTGATTTCATCCGCGCCAATGCCGCGCTGATCGGCGCCTGCACCGACCTGGGCGATGGCGGGCTGGCACTGGCCGCCTTCGAGATGGCCGAGGCCGGCAACGTGGGCGTCACGCTGGATGCCGACGACACCCCCACCCTGTTTGGCGAAGACCAGGCGCGCTACCTGCTGGCCTGCAACTTTGATCAAGCCGAGGCGCTGATCGCCGCCGCCGGTCAGGCCGGTGTGCCGGTCACGACCGTGGGCAAGTTCGGCGGTGACGCGATACGCTATGGCGCCTCCGAGGCGCCGCTGGCCCAGCTGCGTGACACCTATCGCGGCGCTTTTGCCGCAGCCATCGCCTAAGGCCACTTGCGCCCGGTGCTTGTGCGCCGGGCGTGGCTCACCTAGATTTAGGCCAAGACCAACACAGGGATCACCCGACATGCCAATGACCGCCACCGAGATCGAACACCTGATCCGTCAATCCTTTCCCGATGCACAGATCGAGGTGCAGGGCGATGACGGCGTGCATTTCTCGGCCATGGTCATCGACGAAAGCTTTCGCGGTATGAACCGGGTGCAGCAGCAGCGGGCGGTAATGAAGGCGCTGAAAGGCAAGATGGACGGCGCCCAGGGCGAAATCCATGCCCTGGCCCTGACCACCAAGGCGCCCGGCTGAAACATCAAAAAGGAGCCGCACATGGCTGATGCTAAAGACATTATTCAGGACACGATCACCAGCAATGACGTCGTCCTCTACATGAAGGGCACCAAGGAAATGCCGCAGTGCGGGTTTTCCTCGCGCGTGGCTGGCGTGCTGAACTACATGGGCGTGAACTTTGCCGATGTGAACGTTCTGGCCGATGAGGCGGTCCGTCAGGGCATCAAGGAATTCAGCGACTGGCCGACCATCCCGCAGCTTTACGTCAAAGGCGAATTCGTCGGCGGCTGCGACATCGTTACCGAGATGACCCTCTCGGGCGAGCTGGACCAGCTGTTTGATGACAACGGCATTGCCTACAACAAGGAAGCGGCCGACAAGATTCGCCAAGCGAACGCCTGATCGCGCCCCTCACCGCATGAAAAAGCCCGCGCCGGTCATCCGGGGCGGGCTTTGTGTTTTTCGGGGGGCAGCGGCGTCAGGCGCTCAGCTTGTCCTCGACCGCATCGGCCAGCGCCTCGGCGCGGGCGGCCAGCTCGGCCATGGTTTCACGCACGGCCTGCGGAATGACCGGCACCTCGACGCGCTCGGCCGGGGCCGATTGCAGCGCAGACAGCTGTGCCTCAAGCGCCTGCTTTTCCTCGTCGGAGCGGCGCAGCTTTTCCTCAAGCCCGGCGGTGCGGTCGGCCAGCATCAGCCCTGCCATCAACAGCATCCGCGCCTCGGGCAGACGCCCGATCTGTTCGACCAGAACCGAGGCCTCGGCATCCAACAGCCCCGCGGCCGAGCGCAGATAAGCCTCTTCGCCGGGCTGGCACGACACCTCGAAGGTGCGGCCGCCAATGTGAATCTGAACGTCAGGCATGGGTCTCTCCCTGAACAAGGGGGGTCAGTTCGGCCAGGATCTGGTCCAGCTCGGCGCGGTCGCTGTCGCGCACGGCGCGCAGGGCGTCCAGTTCGGCCTGCATGGCCTGATTGATCAGGCTGTCGTCGCCCAGCCCGCCGGCATTGGCCTCGCGCAGGGCGGCATTGCTGGCGCGCAACTCGGCGTTGACGCGGCGCATGCGGTCGATCTCGCGCTCGGCGGCCTCGGCACGGGCGCTCAGCTTGGTCAGCCGGGCCTCGAGCTGGGCAAGGTGCTTGTCCTGCTTTTCCTGGATTGCGCGCACGCGCTCTTCCAGTTGGGCATTGGCGTTTTTCTCATCGGCCAGCGCGGCCGTCAGCTGTGCCACCTGATCGCCACCGGCCCCACCGGGGGCGATGGTGGCAATGCCTTTTCCGATTCGCTCTAGCGCGGCGGTGATGCGGTGCTCAAAATCGTTGATATCGCTCATCTCTGCCTGTCCAGGTCTTGGTTTTTGTCTGATGCCCCGCACGAATCGCGGGTGGGCACCGGTTTTGGCGATCTTACCCAATGCCTTGGGGAAATGCGCCCCCCTTTCCCGTCACGTCCGCGCGGCTATTGCTTGATCTTGTGGCGCGCGCTGCCTATGACCCCGCAAACAGTATTCATCGAAGGATCACTCAGGTGGACATCCAAGCCCTTGCCAAAGCACATCCCGAACACTGGTCCAAGGCCTGCGCGATCCGCGCCCTGACGCTTGACGCCATCGCCGCCGCGAATTCCGGCCATTCCGGCATGCCGATGGGCATGGCCGATGTTGCGACGGTTCTGTTCGAGAAACACCTGAAATTCGATGCCTCGACCCCCAACTGGCCCGACCGCGACCGGTTCATTCTGTCGGCGGGGCATGGCTCGATGCTGATCTATTCGCTGCTGCACCTGACCGGCTATGCCGACATGACGATCGAGCAGATCAAGAACTTCCGCCAGAAAGGCGCGATCACCGCGGGCCACCCCGAATATGGCCATGCCACCGGCGTTGAAACCACCACCGGCCCGCTGGGTCAGGGCATCTCGAATGCCGTCGGTTTCGCCATGGCCGAGGAGATCCAGCGTGCGCGCTACGGCAAGAAGATCGTCGATCACCACACCTATGTTATCGCCGGCGACGGCTGCCTGATGGAAGGCATCAGCCAAGAGGCCATCGGCCTTGCCGGCAAGCACGAGCTGAGCAAGCTGATCGTGCTGTGGGACAACAACAACATCACCATCGACGGCACCGTTGATCTGGCCGACAAGACCGATCAGCTGAAACGGTTCGAGGCCTCGGGCTGGTCGGTGTTCGAATGCGACGGGCATGACCCCGACGACATTCACCGCGCCATCACCGCCGCCAAGGGCACCAAGACCCCGACGCTGGTCGCCTGCAAGACCCATATCGCCCTGGGCTCGGCCGCGCAGGACACGCCCAAGGGCCACGGCGCCCTGACCGACGCCAAGGTCGTGGCCGACACCAAGGCCGCCTATGGCTGGACCCACGCCCCCTTTGACATCCCCGCCGACATCAAGGCCCAGTGGGAGGCCATCGGCGCCCGTGGCGCATCCGAGCGCGCCGCCTGGGAGGCCCGCCTGCAAACCCTGTCGCAGACCAAGCGCAACGACTTCCTGCGCGCCTATGACATGGACGCCCCCAAGAAACTGTCGGCCACCATCAAGGCGCTGAAGAAACAGATCAGCGACGAGGCCCCCAAGGTCGCCACCCGCAAATCCAGCGAGATGGTGCTGGAAGTGATCAACCCGATCATGCAGGAAACCGTGGGCGGCTCGGCCGACCTGACCGGATCGAACAACACCAAGACCGGCGATCTGGGCGTGTTCATGCCCGATAACCGGGGCGGCCGTTACGTCTATTACGGCATCCGCGAACACGGCATGGCCGCCGCGATGAACGGCATGGCCCTGCATGGCGGCGTGCGCCCCTATGGCGGCACCTTCCTGTGCTTTACCGACTATGCGCGCGGCTCGGTCCGCCTGTCGGCGCTGATGGGCATTCCGGTGACCTATGTCATGACCCATGACAGCATCGGCCTGGGCGAAGACGGCCCGACCCACCAGCCGGTGGAACATGTCGCCATGCTGCGCGCGACGCCGAACATGAACGTGTTCCGCCCCGCCGACACCGTGGAAACCGCCGAGGCCTGGGAAATCGCCCTGACCTCGAAAACCACGCCCAGCACGCTGGCCCTGTCGCGCCAGAACCTGCCGACCGTGCGCACCCAGCACACCACCAAGAACCTGACCGCCCAGGGCGCCTATGTCCTGGCCGAGGCCGAGGGCAAGCGCCAGGCCATCCTGATGGCCACCGGCTCTGAGGTCGAGATCGCCATGAAGGCGCGCGACATCCTGCAGGCCGAGGGCATCGGCACCCGCGTCGTGTCCATGCCCTGCTGGGAGCTTTTCGCGGCCCAGCCCGAGGCCTATCGCAAGCGTGTCCTGCCCGCGGGCCCCGTGCGCGTGGCCGTCGAGGCCGGTGTGCGCTTTGGCTGGGATCAGTGGCTGCTGGGCGAGCGTGGCCGCGAAGCCAAGGCCGGTTTCGTCGGCATGCAGGGCTTTGGCGCCTCGGCCCCGGCCGAAGAGCTGTACGAAATGTTCGGCATCACCGCCGAGGCCGTGGCCGAAAAGGTCAAGTCGCTGCTCTGATCGCGGCCGTGAACCACATTCAGGGGCGTCCCGCATCTGCCGGGGCGCCCCTATTGATTCCCCATGCTGCGAATGCAGAAAGTCGTTAGCGGTCGCACCCCGTGGCGTTAGCGCCACCACGCCGCACCCCACGGAAATTTGCGCTAACAGCCCGCACCCGAACGCCTTTGCGCCTTTCTAATACGGCGCAACGGGGGTATTCAGCCCCCAACGCGACATCAGCGAACACGGAGTTTGTGAACATGACCATCACTGTTGGCATCAATGGCTATGGCCGTATCGGCCGCTGCACCCTGGCCCATATCGTCGAGTCCGGCCGCGAGGACGTGAAGGTCGTCAAGATCAACGCCACCGGCCCGATCGAGACCGCCGCCCACCTGATGCGCTATGACAGCGTGCATGGCCGCTTCCCCAACAAGATCACCGTCGACGGCGACACGATGGATATGGGCGCCGGCCCGATGAAGGTCTTCTCGACCTACGAGCCGACCGAACTGGACTGGTCGGGCTGCGACGTGGTTCTGGAATGCACCGGCAAGTTCAACGATGGCGAAAAGGCCAAGGTGCACCTGGGCCAGGGCGCGAAAAAGGTGCTGATCTCGGCCCCTGCCAAGAACGTCGACCGCACCGTGGTCGTGGGCGTCAACGATGACGAGCTGACCGCCGCCGACACGATGGTGTCGAACGGGTCGTGCACCACCAACTGCCTGGCCCCGGTGGCCAAGGCGCTGCACAACGCCATCGGCATTGAATCGGGCATCATGACCACGATCCACGCCTATACCGGCGACCAGCCGACGCTGGACCGCCGCCACAAGGACCTGTATCGCGCCCGCGCCGCCGCCATGTCGATGATCCCCACCTCGACCGGCGCCGCCAAGGCCCTGGGCGAAGTGCTGCCCGCCCTGAAAGGCAAGCTCGACGGCTCGGCCGTGCGCGTGCCCACGCCGAACGTGTCGGCCGTTGACCTGACCTTCATCGCTCAGAAAGACGTGACCGAAGCCGACGTGAACGCCATCATCAAAGAGGCCTCCGAGGGCGCCATGAAAGGCATCCTGGGCTATACCGAGGAAAAGCTGGTGTCGGTCGATTTCAACCACACCACCGAAAGCTCGTATTTCGCCGCCGACCAGACCAAGGTCATCGGCGGCCGCCTGGTGCGCGTGCTGGCCTGGTATGACAACGAATGGGGCTTTAGCTGCCGCATGGCCGACCTGGCCGTGCTGATGGCCAACAAGTAAGATCGCATAGGGCGCGCCCCGGCGCGCCCTGCCCTGACATGAGCAACCGGTCCGCCCTCATCCTTGCGCTGCTGATAGCAGTCGGCCTGATCGCCGATCAGGTTGCAAATGATGGGCAGGCCAGCATGTTCCTGGCCCGCAAGATGGTCGATCTGATCGACTACCTGGCGTTCTGGCGCTAAGCCTTGCCGTGCAGCCGCTCCATCAGGGCGGTGTTGACCTCGTCGGGCACGAATTTCGACACATCACCCCCCAGCCGGCAGATTTCCTTGACCAGCTTGGATGCGATCGCCTGCCGGCGCGCATCGGCCATCAGGAACACCGTCTCGACGCTGGAATCCAGCGCGCGGTTCATCCCGACCATCTGGAATTCATATTCGAAATCGGCCACCGCGCGCAGGCCGCGGATGATCATCGACGCACCCACGTCATGGGCACAGTCGATCAGCAGGTTCTCGAACGGATGCACAACGAATTCCGGCCCGCCGGGCACGGTCATCTTGGCGCATTCGGCCTCGACCATGGCAACGCGCTCTTCCAGCGAGAAAAGCGGCCCCTTGTCGCGGTTGATGGCCACACCGACCACCAAGCGGTCAACCAGCGTGGACGCGCGCTTGATGATATCGATATGGCCCAGTGTAATCGGGTCGAATGTGCCGGGATAAAGGCCGATCCGCATATGTGTTCCCCTCGTTCTGTTTTCTCGAAGGCAACAATATTACGTCAGACTTTGCAAGGGCCGCTGTTCAGCGGCCCATGATCATGTCTTGCAGGGCGTCTTTTTCCATCGTCAGTTCCGACAGGCGGGCCTTGACCACGTCACCGATCGAGATCAGGCCGACCATCTTGTCGCCATCCATCACCGGCATGTGGCGGAAACGGCCATCGGACATCTGTTGCAGAACGCTTTGGGCGTCCTGATCCATGCGGCAGCCGATCACCTCTTTGGTCATCAGGTCATCGACTTTGTCCGACATGCAGGCCGGGCCACGGCGCCCCAACTCGCGAACGATGTCGCGCTCGGAAATGATACCCGTGACAGTCTCACCATCCGCCGAAACCACCAACGAACCGATCCGCTTTTGCGACAGAATCGCAGCGGCATCCGCCACGGTCGTGCCAGGAGCGATGGTGATGATGCCACCTTCGGGTTTGGATTTGAGAATGTGCTGAACTTGCATGTAAGCGAGCCTCCCTGTGCTTTCCTCAACCCTCGCCTTAACGGCGAGGTTCTGTCAAGTAACTGTCATGTCTTCACGATCATTGATCTGCTCAAGCCGCGCGACTTCACGCCGCACCTCGTCCACCAGCTCGGCGGCAAAGCGGTTCAGACGCTCGACCTTGCGGTCATCAGCATGACGAACCAGATAGAACGACCGGGTCAGCGACAGCTGATCGGTCAGAATCCGCAGCACATTGCGCACCGTCGGCAGGGCAAAGTCATGCACGATGCCAAGCCCGGCATGCTGGCGGATATAGTTCATCTGAACGGTGATAGAGTTCGACACCAGCAGCGGCGGGTCGATGGGAACCTCTGACAGATAGTCCAGTTCCTTGTCAAAGATCATGTCCTGAATATAGCCGACGGTGCGGTGGCCGCGCAGATCCGCCAGGGTTTCGATCGGCGGGCTGCGTTTCAGATAGCGACGGCTGGCGGCCAGGTGCAGCTTGTAATCCGTGATCTTCTGAACGGTCAGACGTCCGGCATTGGGCGGGCTGACGGTGATCGCCATGTCGGCCTCGCGCCGCGACAGGTTGACGACCCGCGGCAAGGACAGGATCTGCACCTCAAGCCCGGGATGGCGGTCACAGATCCGCGCACAGACCTGCGGCAACACATAGCTGGCACAGCCATCGGGCGCCCCGATGCGGATGGCGCCCCTGATATGGCCCTCTTGCCCGGTGATCTCGTCGGCGGCCAGGGCGATGGCCTGTTCGGCCTGTTCGGCGCGGGTCAGCATCCGCTCGCCCTCGGCGCTGAGGGTATAGCCCTGCGGCGACTTGGCAAAGAGCGGCACGCCCAGCCCCTCTTCCAGCCGCTGGATGCGCCGCCCCACGGTCGCGGGGTCGAGTTTCAGCGTTTTTCCGGCGCCCGACAGGCTTTCGGCCCGTGCCACGGCCAGAAAGACCCGCATATCGTCCCAGTTGGGTTCCATCCCGTCGTACCCCTATTATTGCAAAACCTTTTTGGAATACTGCTTCTTTTGCATTGAAAATTGCAAGGCTATTCTCGTCTTCAGGATATTCAGGAGGATTCCATGCAAGAACTCTGCCATTTCATCGACGGTCAGCACGTGGCCGGCACCTCGGGTCGCTTTGCCGACGTCTTCAACCCCGCCACCGGCGAAGTGCAGGCCAAGGTGCCGCTGGCCACCAAAGCCGAAGTCGACGCCGCCGTCGCCAAGGCCGCCGAGGCCCAGAAGGCCTGGGCCGCCACCAACCCCCAGCGCCGCGCCCGCGTGATGATGAAGTTCGCTGACCTCATCAACCGCGACATGGACAAGCTGGCCGAGGCCGTCAGCCGCGAACACGGCAAAACCCTGCCCGACGCCCGCGGCGACGTTCAGCGCGGCCTGGAAGTGGTCGAATTCTGCATGGGTGCCCCGCACCTGCTGAAGGGTGAGTTCGTCGACAATGGCGGCCCCGGCATCGACCTCTACTCGATGCGCCAGCCCCTGGGCGTGGTCGCCGGCATCACCCCGTTCAACTTCCCCGCGATGATCCCGCTGTGGAAACTGGCCGGCGCGCTGGTCTGTGGCAACGCCATGATCCTCAAGCCGTCCGAGCGTGTGCCCACCACCGCCATGATGCTGGCCGAGATGATCATCGAAGCCGGCCTGCCCGAGGGTGTGCTGCAGGTTGTGCACGGCGACAAAGAGTCGGTCGATGCGCTGCTGGACAACGAAACCATCCAGGCCGTGGCTTTTGTCGGCTCGACCTCGATCGCGCAGTATATCTATAGCCGCGCCACCGCGAACGGCAAACGCGCCCAGTGCTTTGGCGGTGCCAAGAACCACATGATCATCATGCCCGACGCCGACCTCGACAAGGCCGCCGACGCGCTGGTGGGTGCCGGTTTCGGCGCGGCCGGCGAACGCTGCATGGCGATCTCGGTTGCCGTGCCGGTGGGCGAGGAAACCGCCGACCGCCTGATCGAGGCACTGGTGCCCCGTATCGAAAAGCTGAAAGTTGGCCCCTACACCGCTGGTGAAGGCGTCGATTTCGGCCCGGTCATCACCGCCGCCGCCAAGCAGCGCATCAACGGCCTGGTCGACTCGGGTGTCAAGCAAGGCGCCGAGCTGGTCATCGACGGCCGCGACTTCAGCCTGCAGGGCTATGAAGACGGCTTCTTTGTCGGCCCCAGCCTGTTCGACCGCGTCACCCCCGACATGGACATCTACAAAGAGGAAATCTTTGGCCCCGTCCTGTCGACCGTCCGCGCTGAATCGTACGAGGAAGCGCTGGACCTGGTGTCGGGCAACGAATACGGCAACGGCACCTCGATCTACACCGCCGATGGCGACACCGCGCGCGACTTTGCCAGCCGCGTGAATGTCGGCATGGTGGGGATCAACTTCCCGATCCCGGTTCCGCTGTCGTACTTCACCTTTGGCGGCTGGAAGAAATCGGGCTTTGGCGATCTCAACCAGTACGGCCCCGACGCATTCCGTTTCTACACGAAAACCAAAACCGTCACGGCGCGCTGGTTCTCGGGTATCAAGGAAGGCGGCGAATTCCACTTCAAAGCGATGGACTAACGACCCCCCGCCCAAAAGAGAAAAGGCGCCGGAAACGGCGCCTTTTTTCGTTTTCAGATCTGGCTCAGGCCTTTTTGCGGCGCCGCAGGGCCGCCAGCACACCCAGCCCGCCCAGCAGCAGCGGCGCACCGGCCGGCAGCGGAACGATCGACGGCGGCATGTAGGACACGGTGATCGACTTGAGCTTGAATTCATCACCATCGCCCGACGCACCGATCGAGAACAGCGAATGCGTGCCATAGCTGGTCAGGTTGTCCGAGGTCGCAAAGCTGCCCCCGTCGCCCACGCAGGACACCACGTCACAGCTGGAAAACAGCGTCAGCGTATAGCCCAGAACGCCGCCGACATCGGTGTAGCGTCCGAACGAGAAATCATCGTCACCGTCCCAATAGGAAAAGGTCGCCGACACGATCGATACGGCAGCCGAGAACGACAGCTTGATCAGCTCATCCGGGCCCGTGCTGTCAACGAAATGCTGGTCGTTCGAGTCAACCCCGACGCCCAGACCGTTGCCCCACTGGCCCAGCCAGACCTGATTGCCAAAACTGCCATCTGCATTTTCCAGATGCCCGGTCGCGGTCAGCGAAACTCCGCTGCCGATATCCGTCCAGGAATACGACCCGGCGGTCCAGCCACCGCCGCCAGCCAGGTCAAACGTGATTTCCGCAGCCGAGGCGGCGCTCGCGCCAGCCATGGCAACCGCAGCGACAAACGGCGCCGCAATCGCGGATTTAAGTGCAATTCGGTTCATCTAAACCCCCATCCGTTAATACTAGATACCTCCCGCGCATACGAAATGGCATGACGGGAACATAAGCGCGAATATTTACGCAGTTTACTGATCACTAAGAAAGACAAATTTTCGCCACATTCCGCAGCGGCACATGGGCATTGTTCGCGCTATTTGCGCTATGCCACCTCTGCCCCAGGCATAATCCCTGATCCGGCAACAATGCGCATGGCATCCGCCTGCGCCATCCGATGCATCCTGGCGCGGGTGCATTCGAAACTGCCCGAACGGAACGCCCGACACGCCTCGGGCCGCTGGTCGTAAACGCCACAGTTCAGCTGGCCGCCGGGCGCCGCGCAAAGCTGCGCGCAATGCCCGTTCTGCATCTTCATATAGCGCCGGCCGTCGATCTCATTGGTCAGTGCGGGCGGAATGTTACGGTTGGTGTCCTGTTCAAGCAGAACGATATAGCGGTCATGCCCACCAAAACAGCAGGCGCCACATTGGGTGCAGTCAAACTCTGTCAGAGCCATCATCACACTGTCGGAAAGGTGCCGGTCCGGACGGACCCTGCGCCGCCGGACGATGCAACACGCGCGCCATTACTGCGCCGCCGCGAGTCGCGCAAGAGCCCGCGAGAGGCCGCCATTTTCCGTCCCTGCGACGGTTAAACGCTGGACCTGCGGCCAAGGCTTTGCTTACCTGCCAAAAACAGGGGGACACACCCATGGCCAAAACAATGCCCGCCTTCACCATCGGCGTCGAAGAGGAATACCTGCTGGTCGACAAAGAGACCTGCGCCCTGGCCATGGCGCCGGCCGAGCTGATGGAGGAATGCACCGCCGAACTGGCCGGCCAGTTCAGCCCCGAGTTCCTGCAATGCCAGGTCGAGATCGGCACTCATGTCTGCAAGACCGTGTCCGAGGCCCGCGACGACCTGCGCCACCTGCGCCGCACCGTCGCCCGCATCGCCGACAAACACGGCCTGGCCCCGATCGCCGCCTCGTG
Organism: Actibacterium sp. XHP0104; assembly: GCF_025751515.1. GTDB lineage: Bacteria > Pseudomonadota > Alphaproteobacteria > Rhodobacterales > Rhodobacteraceae > Actibacterium_D. Next base: position 435,798 of record NZ_JAOWLE010000001.1, on the reverse strand, counting down.
CCACCCCTTTGCCGACTGGAAACAGCAGCACCATACCGACAAGCAGCGCTATAACGAGCTGAGCAAGCTGCTGGCCGGCGTCGCGCGGCGGATGCTGATCTGCGGCATGCATGTTCATATCGGCATCGACGACGAATCCGACCGCATCGACCTGATGAACCAGATGTCGTATTTCCTGCCGCACTTGCTGGCGCTCAGCACCTCGTCGCCGTTCTGGCAGGGCATCGACACCGGCCTGGCCTCGTATCGCCTGACCGTGTTCGACAACCTGCCCCGCACCGGCCTGCCGCCGCGCGCCCAAAGCTGGGACCATTATCGCCAGATGGTCGACACGCTGATCGACCTGAACCTGATCGAGGACAGCAGCAAGATCTGGTGGGACCTGCGCCCCTCGGCCCGGTTCCCCACGCTCGAGGTGCGGATCTGCGACGTCAGCCCCAAGCTGGAACACGCCCTGTCGCTGGCGGCGCTGGCGCAATGCATGGCACGGATGCTGTACCGGCTGAAACAGCGCAACCAGCAATGGCGCCTCTATGATCCGTTCCTGATCGCCGAAAACCGCTGGCGCGCCCAGCGTTACGGCATCACCGAGGGGCTGATCGACCTGGGCCAGGGCTGCATCACGCCGATGGCCGCACTGGTCGAGGAAATGATCGAGCTTTTGTCCGAGGATGCCGCCGCGCTGGGATGCCTGTCCGAATTGCAGGCCACCCGCGACATCATCGCCCATGGCACCAGCGCCGACCGCCAGCGCCGCACCTACGAGGCCGCGCTGGCCGATGGCAAAGAGGATCGCGAGGCGCTGCGCGACGTGGTGCGCCTGTTGATCGACGAGTTCCAGAACGGGCTGTAACCCGCCACACACGGGGATTTGAGTGGACCCGGATGCGCTGACCTGACAGTCAGGCGCAAAAGAAAAGGAGCAGCCCGATGACCCTTTCCCGCCGCCATTTCCTGACCGCAAGCGCCGGCCTGATCGCCGCGCCGTCGATCCTGCGCGCCCAGGCGCTGACCGCAGGCCCCGACGAGCCGGCCCCCACCCGCCATAACGTGTCCAGCTTTGCCACCCAGAACTGGCAAGACCATTTCGACAGCCTTGGCCGCGTGACCCTGCTGGCCGATACCACCTCGCGGGCGCTGCATTTCTGGTCGGCCGATGGGGCGGACTATCGCCTCTACCCCACCTCGGTGCCGATGAGCGAAGACCTGACCAAGCGCGGCTACACCGAGGTCGTGCGCAAGAAGGTCGGCCCGACCTGGACCCCAACCACCAGCATGCGCGAGCGCGACCCCAGCCTGCCCGAATTCATGCCCGCAGGCCCCGGCAACCCGCTGGGCACACATGCGCTCTATCTCAGCTGGCCCGCCTACCTGATCCACGGCACCCATGACACGCGCAAGATCGGGCGCCGGTCGTCCTCGGGCTGTATCGGTCTTTACAACGACAAAATCGCCGAATTGTTCGACCTGGTGCCCGTCGGCGCACAGGTTCGGGTAATTTAGCAAAACGGCTTTGAAAATCCTCCACTTGCCTTTGCATGTTTCGGCCTGCAAAACTTGTGCAACAGTCTTAAATTAACATCCGTTCAATTTTTGACGCCAGCGGAGGATCACATGGATTTTGCACTCAGCGAAGAGCAGGAAGCGATTTTTGAAATGGCCCGCGATTTCGGGGCCGAACATATCGCGCCAAATGCCCGCGAATGGGAAAATCAGGGCACCATCCCCAAAGAGCTGTGGTCGAAAGTGGCCGAGCTGGGCCTGGGCGGCGTCTATGTCTCTGAGGAGTATGGCGGATCTGGCCTGAACCGGCTGGATGCCACTCTGGTGTTCGAGGCTCTGGCCATGTCCTGCCCCTCGGTCGGGTCACTGCTGTCGATCCACAACATGTGCGGCGGCATGATCGACAAGTTCGGCTCGCACGAGACCAAGCAGAAATGGCTGCCTGATCTCTGCTCGATGACCAAGATCTTTTCCTACTGCCTGACCGAGCCCGGCTCGGGCAGTGATGCGGCCTCGCTGCGCACCCGCGCCGCCAAGACCAATGACGGCTATGTGCTGAACGGCACCAAGGCGTTCATCTCGGGCGGCAGCTATTCCGACGCCTATGTCGTGATGTGCCGCACCGGTCAGGACGGCCCCAAGGGCATCTCGACCGTGGTGGTCGAGGACGGCACCCCCGGCCTCAGCTTTGGCGCGCTGGAACACAAGATGGGCTGGAAATCGCAGCCCACGGCGCAGGTGCAGTTCGACGATTGCGCCATTCCCGCCGAAAACCTGGTCGGCGAAGAAGGCCGCGGCTTTAGCTATGCCATGGCCGGCCTCGACGGCGGCCGCCTGAATATCGCGGCCTCGGCCCTAGGCGGCGCACAGGCTGCGCTGGATGCTGCCGTGACCTATATGGGCGAGCGCAAGGCCTTTGGCAAAACCCTCGACCAGTTCCAGGCGCTGCAATTCCGCCTGGCCGACAACGAGGTCAAGCTGCAATCGGCCCGCACCTTCCTGCGTCAGGCCGCCTGGAAGCTGGACCAGAAAACCGCTGACGCGACCAAGTTCTGCGCCATGGCCAAGCAATACGTCACGGACGTGTCCTTTGACGTGGCCAATGACTGTCTGCAGCTGCATGGCGGTTACGGCTACCTGGCCGATTACGGCATCGAGAAAATCGTGCGCGACCTGCGCGTGCACCAGATCCTGGAAGGCACCAACGAGATCATGCGCCTGATCGTCGCGCGCTCGTTGCTGGAGGATCGCGGCTGATGCCAGACATCGATATTCGCAAGGTCGCACGGGCCGGGCGGATCACATTGACCAGGCCAGAGGCGCTCAACGCCCTGACCTATGACATGTGCCTGGCGATCGAAGCCGCATTGGACGATTGGCGCGACGACGACGATGTCGCGCTGATCGTCATCGACGCCGTGGGCGAGCGCGCCTTTTGCGCCGGCGGCGACATCGCAGTCATGTATGAAACCGCCAAGGCGGGCGACTATGAATATGGCCGCAAATACTGGCGCGACGAATACCGCATGAACGCCAAGCTGTTCGAATATCCCAAACCCGTGGTCAGCCTGATGCAGGGCTTTACCATGGGCGGGGGCGTCGGTGTAGGCTGTCACGGCAGCCACCGTATCGTCGGCGACACCAGCCAGGTTGCCATGCCCGAATGCGGCATCGGCCTGGTGCCCGACGTGGGCGGTATGCTGATCCTGTCGCGCGCACCGGGGCGCCTGGGCGAATACCTGGGCACCACCGCGGGCCGCATGGGGCCGGGTGACGCGATCCTTGTGGGGTTCGCCGACTATTATATCCCCGAGGCCAGCTGGCCCGCCCTGATCGCAGAGCTGGAAAAGACCGGCGATCCCTCGGCCGTCGACCGCGCGGCTCAGCCCGCCCCCCAGGCCCCGCTGGCCGCCCTGCGCCCGCAGATCGACGCGCATTTCGGCGGCGAGACCATGGGCGACATCGCCCGGTCGCTGCGCGCCGAAGACAGTGATTTCGCCGCCGCCACGCTGAAAATGCTGGGCCGCAACAGCCCGCTTTCGATGGCCTGCACCATCGAGATGCTGCACCGGCTGCGCGGCAAGGACACCATTCGCGCCGCCTTGCGGCAGGAATATCGCTTTACCTATCGCTCGGCCGAAGAGGGTGACTTTATCGAAGGCATCCGCGCGGCCATTATCGACAAGGACAAATCCCCCCGCTGGCAGCATTCCGACATGGAAACGGTGCTGGGCATCGACGTCAGCCGGATGCTGATGCCACTGGGGGCACAAGGACTCAAGCTTGAGGAGGAGCTGGCATGAAAATCGGATTTATCGGACTGGGCAACATGGGCGGGCCGATGGCCACCAACCTGGCCGCGGCTGGCCACGAGGTGACGGGCTTTGACCTCACCGCCCCCTGCCCCGAGGGCGTCACCAAGGCCGACAGCGCCGAAGCCGCCGCAAAGGGCCAACAGGTCGTCGTGACCATGCTGCCCAACGGTGCGATCCTGCGCGCGGTGGCCGACCAGATCATCCCGGTGATGGATCAGGGCGCGGTGTTCCTCGACTGCTCGACCGTCGATGTCGACAGCGCCCGCGCCGTGGCCACCCAGGCCGAGGCCGCAGGCGTGTTGGGCATGGACGCGCCCGTGTCGGGCGGTGTCGGCGGCGCCGCCGCGGGCACGCTGACCTTCATGGCGGGCGGCTCGGACGCGGCGTTCGAGATCGCCAAGCCCCTGTTCGACATCATGGGCCAAAAGGCCGTGCATTGCGGCGCCTCGGGCGCGGGCCAGGCCGCCAAGATCTGTAACAACATGATCCTGGGCGTCACCATGATCGCCACCTGCGAGGCCTTTGCCCTGGCCGACAAGCTGGGCCTGGACCGCGCGAAAATGTTTGATGTCGTTTCCACCAGTTCGGGCTATAGCTGGTCCATGAACGCCTATTGCCCCGCCCCCGGCGTCGGCCCGCAAAGCCCCGCCGACAACGGTTATAAGCCCGGCTTTGCCGCCGAGCTGATGCTGAAAGACCTGCGCTTGTCGCAGCAGGCGGCGGAATCGGCCGATGCCGACACGCCGATGGGTCAGCTGGCCGCCGCGCTCTACACCACCTTTGTCGAGACCGAAGACGGCAAGGGCCGCGACTTTAGCGCCATGCTGCCCCGGTTCGAAAAGCGCGGTCGCGGCTGATGGGATGGGCGGCGCGGGCCGAAGGGCTGGAACAGCTCGAAGCGCCCGCGCGCGCCACGCTTGATACCCTGCCAGCGGCCACCCTGCCCAAGGGCCAGGCCCTGTTTCACCCCGGCGAGGCCGCGCGTGGCTTTGCCATCGTGCTGCGCGGCCGGGTCGAGGTCTATCTGACCGGCCCCACCGGTCGCGACATCCTGCTTTATGCCGTCGAGCCCGGCCAATCCTGCGTCCAGTCGACGCTGGGCCTGCTGGGCGGCGCCGATTATACCGGCGAGGCGCTGACCACCTCCGAGGTCGAGCTGGTCTTTGTGCCGCGCGACATGTTCCTGGCGCTGATGGACAGCTCTGCCGCATTTCGCCATTTCGTCTTTGGCGCCTTCGCCACCCGCATGCAAAGCATGATGACCCTGCTGGAAAAGGTCGCCTTTCAAAAGGTCGAAAGCCGCCTGGCCGCCGCCCTGCTGGATCAGTCCCAGGACGACATCGTGCGCGCCACCCATGCCGAGCTGGCCACCCGCATCGGATCGGCCCGCGAGGTGGTCTCGCGCCGGTTGGACGCGATGGCCAAACGCGGGCTGGTGCAGCTTGATCGCGGCATCGTGACCATCGTCAACCGCCCTGCCCTGATCGCCCTTTCCGAAATAGATGCGCCTTTCGTGACCTAGTCACAGACGCGGCAATGCAGTTGCGGCATAATCCTGGACATACCGCGCGACACCGAGTCGTTAGGAATGACAGGAGAATGGAAATGCTTAAGAAAAACGTTGGCGGCATCGACCGCATTCTGCGTATCGTCGTTGGCCTTGCTCTGCTGGTCGGGTTCTTCCTGAACGCCGACGCCGGCATGCGCTGGCTCTATCTGATCGGGATCGTGCCGCTGGCCACCGGCCTGATGTCGAGCTGCCCGGTCTATTCGATCCTGGGCCTCAACAGCTGCCCGATGAAGAAAAACTGACGCTCGCGCGGGTTTCCGCGCAAGACCGGGGCCGGCACTGGACAATTCCAGCGCCGGCCCTTTCTTTATGGGCAACCAATGGAGACACCCATGCGCCTTTTGCCCGCCCTGATCGCCGCCACCGCCCTTGCCATGACACCTGTCGTGTCCCTCGCCGGGCCGGGCCATTGCCCGCCCGGACTGGCCAAGAAAAACCCACCCTGCGTGCCGCCGGGGCAGGCGAAAAAGGGCGTCGACTATCACCCCGGTGACCATTTCGAAGATGACGACTATGTGCGCATCCTCTACCCCGACCGCTATGGTCTGGATCCGCGTGGCACCTACTATCACCGCGATGGCTATGTGCTGCGGGTCGATCCCGAGACACGCAAGGTTCTGAACCTGATCGGCGCGATTGCCGACCTGATGGAATAGGCACATACCTCTACGGTAACTGCCTCGGGCAGCCGCCTTACGGGCAATGAACGCGGTCCACGGCTATAACATCCGTGGCCGTCGACCACATGCCCGACCTTGGGCAAGGCAATGTGCGGCGCCTATTCCGCCGCCACTTTTCGCGCGTTCAGAATGTCCTTGAGATAACGCCCGGTATGGCTGGCCTCGACCTCGGCCACCTCTTCGGGCGTGCCAGTCGCAACCACCATTCCACCGCCATCGCCGCCCTCGGGGCCGATATCGATGATGTGGTCTGCGGTCTTGATGACATCAAGGTTATGCTCGATCACCACGACCGAGTTGCCCTGATCCACCAGCTCGTGCAGCACCTCAAGCAGCTTGCGTACATCCTCGAAATGCAGACCTGTCGTGGGCTCGTCGAGGATATAAAGCGTGCGGCCCGTGGCCCGTTTGGCCAGCTCTTTCGACAGCTTGACCCGCTGCGCCTCGCCGCCCGACAGGGTGGTCGCCTGTTGCCCGACCTTGATATAACCCAGCCCCACACGCATCAGCGCATCCATCTTGTCGCGGATGCTGGGAACGGCCTTGAAGAACTCTTGCGCATCTTCAACCGTCATATCAAGAACGTCAGCTATGCTTTTGCCTTTGAACTTAATTTCCAAAGTCTCGCGATTATATCGCGCGCCCTTGCAGGTCTCGCAAGTGACATAAACATCGGGCAGGAAATGCATCTCGATCTTGATGACACCATCGCCCTGGCAGGCCTCGCAGCGGCCGCCCTTGACGTTGAAACTGAACCGCCCCGGCTTATAGCCGCGGGCCTTGGCCTCGGGCAGACCGGCGAACCAGTCGCGGATGGGCGTGAAGGCCCCGGTATAGGTGGCGGGGTTCGATCGCGGGGTCCGCCCGATCGGGCGCTGGTCGATGTCGATCACCTTGTCCAGCGCCTCTAGCCCCTTGATGGTCTCGCACGGCGCGGGGGTCTGGCGCGCGCCGTTCAGCCGCATCGAGGCCGTTTTGAACAGCGTTTCAATCGTCAGCGTCGACTTGCCCCCGCCTGACACGCCGGTGACGCAGACGAACTTGCCCAGCGGGAAATCGACCGTCACATCGCGCAGGTTGTTGCCGGTGGCGCGCACGACCGTCACAGCCTTGCCCTTCTTGCCCTTGCGGCGCTTGGCCGGAACGGGGATCTCGCGCGTGCCCGACAGATACTGTCCGGTGACCGAGGCCGCATCGGCGGCGATTTCCGCTGGCGTGCCCTGCGACACGATCTGCCCGCCATGCACACCGGCGCCGGGGCCGATATCCAGCACGAAATCGGCCTCGCGGATCGCCTCTTCGTCATGTTCGACCACGATCACCGTGTTGCCCTGATCGCGCAGGTTCTTGAGCGTCTGCAACAGCCGCCCGTTGTCGCGTTGATGCAGCCCGATCGACGGTTCGTCGAGCACATAAAGCACCCCGGTCAGGCCCGACCCGATCTGGCTGGCCAGGCGGATACGCTGGCTTTCGCCGCCCGACAAGGTGCCCGAACTGCGCGACAGCGTCAGATATTCCAGCCCGACATTGTTCAGGAATCCCAGCCGCTCGCGGATCTCTTTCAGGATCGCGCGGGCGATTTCATTGCGCTGCGCGGTCAGGTGATCGGGCACCGTCAGGCACCAGTCATAGGCCTCGCGGATCGACATCTGCACCACCTGCCCGACATGCAGCCCGGCAATTTTCACCGCCAGCGCCTCGGCCCGCAGGCGATAGCCCTCGCAGGTGTGACAGGGGCGGTTGTTCTGGAACCGCTCGAATTCCTCGCGCACCCAGTTTGAATCGGTCTCGCGATAGCGGCGCTCCATGTTCGGGATCACGCCCTCGAAGTTGCGCTTGATCTGGTAGACGCGGCCGCCCTCGTCATAGCGGAAATCGATCTCTTCCTCGCCAGACCCATAGAGGAATACCTGCTGCACATGCGCGGGCAGATCCTTCCACGGGGTATTCTTCTCGAACTCGTAATGGCGGGCGATGGCTTCGATCGTTTGCAGAAAATAGGGCGACTTGCCCTTGCGCCAGGGCGCCAGCGCCCCGTCATAAAGGCGCAGCGCCTGATCGGGCACGACCAGGCGTTCGTCAAAGAACAACTCCATCCCCAGCCCGTCGCAATCGGGGCAGGCCCCGAAGGGCGCGTTGAACGAGAACAGCCGCGGCTCGATCTCGGGGATGGTGAAGCCCGACACCGGGCAGGCGAAATTTTCGCTGAATGTGATGCGCTCGGGGTCGCCCTCTTTGGGTGCGGTTTCCAGAATGGCGATGCCGTCGGCCAGATCCAGCGCGGTGCGCAGACTGTCGGCCAGACGGGTTTCCAGCCCCTCGCGCACGACGATCCGGTCGACCACAACGTCGATGTCATGGCGGAATTTCTTGTCCAGCACGGGCGGCTCTTCGAGTTCGTGAAAGGCGCCATCCACCTTGACCCGCTGAAAGCCCTGCTTGCGCAGTTCCAGGAATTCCTTGCGATACTCTCCCTTGCGGTCACGCACAATCGGGGCCAGCAGATAGGCGCGCGTGCCCTCCTCCATCGCCATGATCCGGTCGACCATGTCCTGCACCTGCTGCGCCTCGATCGGCTTGCCGGTGGCGGGGCTATAGGGGGTGCCGACCCGCGCGAACAGCAGGCGCATATAGTCGTAGATCTCGGTCACGGTGCCGACGGTCGAGCGCGGGTTCTTGCTGGTGGTTTTCTGCTCGATGGAAATGGCGGGCGACAGGCCACTGATGTGATCGACATCGGGCTTTTCCATCATGTCGAGGAACTGCCGCGCATAGGCCGACAGGCTCTCGACATAACGGCGCTGGCCCTCGGCATAGATCGTGTCGAACGCCAGCGACGACTTGCCCGAGCCCGACAGACCGGTGATCACCACCAGCTGATCGCGGGGAATGTCCACGTCGATATTCTTGAGGTTATGCTCGCGCGCGCCGCGCACCTCGATCTGTTTCAACTCGGCCATACACCACCCCCGGACCCACGGTGATTAAGAAATAGTTTACCGCAGGCGAGTCTCCAACCGAAAAGCAGGAACATTGCAAGAACTTTTCCGCCTGCGCCCCTTTTCTACTGCCATTTCGCGCGCCATCCCGCTATTTCTTCCCGAAATCGTGAGACAAGCCTTGCGCGACTCTTCACATTCGCCAACATGAATATATATCACCGCCACCCCCGCCCCCGCGGGACCAACCAGACAAGGAACCGACCATGTTTTCGATGTTCTCTGGCCCGCGCGTCGCCGTTCTGGATGCGGCCGAGGCGGTGCAGAAAGTCGCCGCCGGCGAGATGACCCTGATCGACGTGCGCGACGCGGCCGAGCTGCGGGCCACGGGCCATGCGGCAGGCGCGCTGCATATTCCGCTGCCGGTGTTGCAGATGAAGGTCGATCCGCGCAGCCCCGAGCACCTGCCCGAGCTGACCCTGGACCGGCCCATCGCGCTCTATTGCGCGTCGGGCGGGCGGTCGCAGATGGCGGCGCAGATGATGATGCAGATGGGCTATGAGCAGGTCTACAACATCGGCGGGCTGCACCACTGGCAGGTGGCCGGCGGCGCGCTTAGTCACGCCTAAGGCACCTCGGGCGGCCCGTAATAGCGATCGGCCCGCCCGGCAAACCGCCCCGCGACGAAACGCATGAATTCAACCACCCGCGGCAGGCGGCGCAGGTCGGGATGCGTCAGCACCCAGATCGGCATGTAGTCGATCAGCGGCACGCCGGGCACCGGAACCAGGTCGGGGTCGCCCTCGCCCAGAAACCAGGGCATCCGAACCAGCCCCATACCCGCCCGCGCCAACGCCGCGGCGCCGACCATGTCATCGCTGACCACCACGACCTCGGCGCCCGGCAGGTGCTGCACCAGGCTGGGCGGCAGCGGGTCGGAATAGGCCGTGAACGATACCACCGGCACCGCCCCGCCCGACGCCATGGCCGCGCTGTGATCGCGCAGAAAACCCGGGGTGGCGAACCAGCCCGCGCGCTGACGGGCGATCACCCTGCCCCAGAGGCTATCGGTCGGGTCTCGGGCAACGCGGATGGCGATGTCGGCCTCGCGCCGATGCAGGTTCAGCGGCGCATTCCCCCCCAGAACAGACAGCGAGATGCCGGGGAACATCTGCCGAAACTCGGTCAGGTCCTCGGCCAGCCCCGACAGCATCAGCAAAGGCGGCACCGTCACGGTCAGATCACCCGTGGCGCGGTCGTCCCGCGCCGCCAGCGCCAGATCCAGCGCCAATATCTCGGCCTCGATCCGGGCGGCACGGGCGGCGGCCTCGGCCCCGGCCTCGGTCGGCACCAGCCCGGTCGCCAGCCGGGTAAAGAACGGCGTGCCCGCCGCCTGCTCGGCCCGCGCCACCTGCCGCGACACCGTCGCATGTGTCACACCCAAGGCCCGCGCGGCGCCACTTAGCCCGCCCTCACGCGTGACCGCCAGAACGTATCGCAACCCGTCCCAATCCTGCATGACTACCCCTATTTTCGATCAGGTGTATTGCAGGCTTATACAATTTTCCCACAGCCCGACCAAACATAAGCTGAAAGCCCTACATCTCAGCGGAGCGCGCCATGCCACATTTCGTCGTCGTAAACCTTGCCCCCACCGATCCCGACACCCTTGCCGCCTATTTCAAGGTCGGCGGCGCGGCCGTGAAAAAGCACGGCGGCAAGGCCCTGGCCGGCGGCAGCCGTGAGATCCTTGAATCAAACGGCGGCGGCGCGCAGGCGCATGTCATCCTCAGCTTTCCCGACGCCCAGGCCGCGCGCGACTGGATCAACGACCCCGAGCTGGCCGACACCCACGCGCTGCGTCGCGCCGGGGCACAGACCACCATCACCCTGCTCGACCCGATGTAACGAAAAACGGCGCCCCTCTTGGGGGCGCCGTTCTGATCTGCCGTTTCGGCCCGATCACATGTGGATCACGCGGCCATAGGCGTCCAACACGCTTTCATGCATCATCTCGCTCAGCGTCGGATGCGGGAAAACGGTTTCCATCAGCTCGGCCTCGGTGGTTTCCAGCGTGCGGCCGACGATATAGCCCTGGATCATCTCGGTCACCTCGGCGCCGACCATATGGGCGCCCAGCAACTCGCCGGTCTTTGCATCGAACACGGTTTTCACCATGCCCTCGGGTTCGCCCAATGCAATCGCCTTGCCGTTGCCCATGAACGGAAAGCGCCCGACCTTGACCTCATAGCCCAGCTCCTTGGCCTTGGCCTCGGTATAGCCGACGCTTGCCACCTGCGGATGGCAATAGGTGCAGCCGGCGATGCTTTCGGGTTTGACCGGATGCGGCTTGCCGCCCGCGATCAGCTCGGCCACCATGACGCCCTCGTGGCTGGCCTTGTGCGCCAGCCAGGGCGCGCCGGCGATGTCGCCAATGGCATAAAGGCCATCGACACCGGTGCGGCAATATTCGTCGGTCACCACATGGGTGCGGTCGATTTTGACGCCCAGGGCCTCTAGCCCCAGACCCTCGACATTGCCCACGATCCCCACGGCCGAAATCACCGTGTCGAAGTCCTGCGTGATCACCTTGCCGCCGGTTTCGATATGGGCGGTCACCTTGCCCTTGCCGCGATCCAGCTTCTTGACCGCGGATTTCTCCATGATCTTCATGCCCTGCTTGGTGAATTGCTTCTTGGCAAAGGCGCTGATCTCGGCGTCTTCGACGGGCAGCACGCGGTCCAGCACCTCGACCACGGTCGTGTCGGCGCCCAGCGTGTTGTAGAAACTGGCGAACTCGATCCCGATCGCGCCCGAGCCGATGACCAGCAGCTTTTTCGGCATCCGTACCGGTTTCAGCGCGTGTTTGTAGGTCCAGACCAGATCGCCGTCGGCCTCAAGCCCCGGCAACTCGCGCGCGCGGGCGCCGGTGGCCAGAATGATGTGTTTGGCGGCCAGATCCTGGGCGCCCTTGTCGGTCTTGACCGAGACCTTGCCCCTGGCGGGAAGGGTCGCCGCGCCCATGACCACATCGATCTTGTTCTTCTTCATCAGATGGCCGATGCCGCCCGACAGCTGCGCGGCCACATCGCGCGACCGCTTGACCACGGCATCCAGATCATAGCCCAGATTGTCGGCCTTGAGACCAAATTCCTTGGCCCGGTGCATCAGGTGAAAAACTTCGGAACTGCGCAGCAGCGCCTTGGTCGGTATGCATCCCCAGTTCAGGCAGATCCCGCCCAGATGCTCGCGCTCGACGATCGCGACCTTCAGCCCCAGCTGAGCGCCACGGATCGCGGCGACATATCCGCCCGGCCCTGCGCCGATCACGATCAGATCATATTCCTTGGCAGCCATCAGCCCCTCCTCAAGCCTGAAACTGTTGTGCCATTAAACTATTTCTGAACAACACTCAACGCCGCTGCTGAGGATGGTACCCAGATCTCGGGCAAAACCGCCCAGATCCACCGCCATCAGCGCCATCACGGCAAGGTTATCAAAAAATTAACTTAATCATTAAATTATATTTCTATACTCTATATTTATGACTTGTTTTCAGACTATTATCGGCAAGATGCCAGCCATAATCACCCTTTTAGACGGGCGACAATCTTGGCATATCCGCCCTTATCAAGGAAATCCTGCTCGGCCGGGCTAGTCTCTCTGGACAAGGCGGCATTGCGGTAGGGGAAACGCCCAAAGCGCCGAATGATCTCGCGATGGGCACGCGCATGCAGCAGGTTTTCGCCGTCATCGCCGGGCATGCTCAGCATCATCAGCCGAACGCACCGGTCCTGATCGGTCATGGTTTCCGAATGCATCAGCGGCAGGTAAAAGAACTGTCTTTCAGGCGTGGGAATGCGCATGTCGAACTCTTTGGCGATGGCATTCTTGGCTGCGGTGCGCGCCATGGCATCGGTGGCAAAAGCCTGCGCGTCGCCCCGGAACATGTTGCGCGGAAACTGGTCGGTCAGCAGCAGATAGGACAGCGTATCGGCCGGGTTGGCCAGCCAATCATGCAGCCCGCCCTTGCGCGCCTGAAGCCACAGATCCTCGAACCGGTCCCGGATGCGCGCGTCCAATTCGTCGCCGCCAGCATACCACCCTTCTGGCCCGACCTCGCCCAGCCAGAAATCCCTGACCTCTTGCGCTGTGGTCATCTGCACCTCCCGTGCCTGTTCGCTGAAATCAGCGTTTCAGAACTCGGGCAATCCCGCAAGGAAATTAATGGTTTCGCTCTTCGGCGGCCTCATCCAGCCCATCCTGGAACACCTCTTGCGCCAGCTCGACCGCGACCGGCGAAGAGGCCGCCATGACATGCGCATAGGCGCCGGTATGGTCTGTGTCAGGCGCCGGGCGCCGGGTCATCCGCCAGGCGGCATAGGCGGCCAGCGCGCCCATCAGCGCGGCAATGAACACGAAAAACCCGCCCGGCCCAAGCTGCCCCATGATCCAGCCGGTGATCAGCGGGCCAGCGACGGCCCCCATACCGTTCAGAAAGATCAGCCCGCCCGATGCGGCGGCCATGTCCTCGTGCTCGATGAAATCGTTGGTATGGGCAATCAGCAGCGCGTAAAGCGGGTTGGTCATCCCCCCGATCACCGCCGAAGCAACGACCAGCGCAGGCAAAACCCCGCCCATAGCAAGCCCCGCCAGCGCCCCCAGGGCCCCGATCACGGCTGCGCCAAAGATCAGGTGCCGCCGGTCCATCCGGTCCGACAACCAGCCGATCGGGTATTGCAACAACAGCCCGCCCACGAACATCGCGCCGATAAAGGTGGAGATCTCGGGCACGCTCAGCCCGGCCTTGACCCCATAGACCGAGGCCATGCCCAGCAGGGCCGAATAGATGCCGCCGACCAGAAACATGCCGACGCAGCCCAAGGGCGAGATGCGATAGAGCCGCGCGATGCTTAGCGGCTGTGTGCGCCCAAAGGCCGGCATCGGCTGGGCCGACAGCAGGATCGGCGCAAAGGCGATCGACACCAGCACCGAGGGAATGATGAACAGCACGAACCCCGACGGATCGCCCAGCGTCAGGATCGCCTGCGCCGCCACAAGCCCCAGCATCTGCACGATCATATAGGCCGACAGCGCCTGGCCCCGCGTTTCATTGCTGGCCGAGTTGTTCAGCCAGCTTTCCGAGGTCACGTAAACGCCCGAAAAGCAGAACCCGACGATAATCCGCAGCCCGATCCAGACCCACGGATCGGCAACCACCGGAAACAGGATCAGCGCCGCCGAGATGAATGAGGCCAGCGCGGCGAACACCCGCACATGCCCCACCCGCCGGATCATCTCGGGCGCCAGGCGCGAACCGCCGAGGAAGCCCAGGAAATAGCCCGACATCACCAGCGAGATCTCGAAGGTGGAAAAGCCCTCGATCTCGCCGCGCAGGCCCAGCAACGTGCCTTGCAGGCCGTTGCCGATCATCAGCAACAGCACGCCCAGCAGCAACGCCCACGAAGAGCCCAACACCTTGATCACGGCATACTCCAATCACATGCGGCACGATCTAGCAGCGTCGCGGCCCCCATCAAGGGCCACGCACGACATCCTGTCGTCCAAACGCGCCGCTAGGGGATCAGCAGCGACGCATCCCCATAAGAAAAGAACCGGTACCCCCGGTCAACCGCATGGGCATAGATCGCCCGGATACGGTCGGGGCCCATCAGCGCCGAGACCAGCATCATCAGCGTCGATTTGGGCAGGTGGAAATTGGTCATCAATGCATCGGTCACCCGGAACCCGTAGCCCGGCGTGATAAAGATGTCGGTCTCGCCCTGCCAGGGCTGCATGGTACCATCAGCCTGGGCCGCGCTTTCGATCAGGCGCAGCGCGGTGGTGCCCACCGGGATGATCCGCCCACCGGCCGCGCGGGTGGCGTTGATCTGCGCGGCGGCCTCGGCGGTGACCTCGCCCCATTCAGCATGCATCTTGTGCTGGCTGACGTCATCGACCTTGACCGGCAGGAAGGTCCCCGCCCCCACATGCAGCGTCACCTCGGTGAATTCGACGCCGCGCTCGCGCAGCGTGGCCAGCAGGGCCTGATCAAAGTGCAGGCTGGCCGTGGGCGCCGCCACCGCGCCGGAATGGCGGGCAAAGACCGTCTGGTAATCGTCCTTGTCCTGCGCGTCAGCGGGGCGTTTGGCGGCGATATAGGGCGGCAGCGGCATCGCGCCGGCCTCGGCCAGCGCCGCGTCGAAATCATCGCCCGTCAGGTTGAACGACAGCACAACGCCATCCGTGCCGCGCTCGGCCACACGGGCGCTTAGCGCGTCCGAGAACAGGATCTCTTCGCCCTCTTGCAGCTTGCGCAGCGGTTTCGCCAGCGCCGCCCATTGCCCGCCGGGGCGCGGCTCGATCAGGGTGATCTCGACCTTGGCCTCAACCGGGCCCTGCGGGGTCATGCGCGGGCGGCGGCCGAACAGCCGCGCGGGGATGACCTTGGTGTTGTTCAGGATCAGCCGGTCGCCCGGGCGCAAGAATTCGGGCAGGTCATAGACATGCTTGTCAGTGATCGTATCGCCCTGCGCCACCAGCAAACGCGCCGAGGGGCGCGGCTTGGCCGGCCGGGTGGCAATCAGCTCATCCGGCAGGTGGAAATCGAAATCGGACAGCTTCATTCGGGCAACTCCGGCGGGGCACTGCGGAAAATCTCGCGGAACATGCCCGGCGTCAGGATCGACAGCGGGTTGACCTTGACCTCGGGCGCCTTGGCGTCGCCGCGCAGCGCATAGTTGAACCCGAACAGCCCCTCGCCCCGGCGGCTGAAGATCTGGCCGATGCCGTTGATCATGTAGACCGGCGAAATCACGCCCTGCATGTGCATCTTTCCGGTTCCGAAATCCATCACCCCTGCCATCGAAATTCCCAGCGACGGACCGACAGCGCTGCTCCGTTTGACCTCTAGCCCGGCGGGGGTCAAGCGAAAGCGGCCATCGACCGTGGTGAAGACCAGCCCCTCGCCATCCAGCAAGCCCACGACCGAGACCGCGCTCAGCAATTCGGCCAAGGCCGGGGCGCCCTGCACGCGTGTGCGTTCGATGCGAATCTGACCATCGTAATGGCCCGGCTTGCCCAGCGGCGCCAGCAACAGATCCATCGAGCCGCCGGTCGATTTCTCAAAGATCCCCGCCCCGCGCAGCACCCCGCCCGCATCGTTCGAGCGCACCCGGATCGCGGTGCCGCGTTTGGTTGGCGCCAAAGTGATGGCAACCGGCCCACCGCCGCGCAGAACGGCGCTTAGCTTACCCTGCAGCCCACCTCCCGGCTCCAGCACCCCCTCGACCCCCAACAGCTCGATCGAGCGCGAGACGGTCAACTGATCCAGCGCCAGCCGGATCGGGCTTTGACCGCCCGCGCCGCCACCGCCGCCTTTCAGCATCGGGCTGGCCCGCAGGTCCAGCGCGCCACCGGTGACCTGAATTTCGGGCGGCACACCGGCGCCGCGTCCGACCAGGCTGACCGGCGCATCCAGCCAGCCGCCCATCAAAACCCGGCCGAAACTCAGCCGGTCCAGCGAGCCATCGGCATGCATCACCGCGCGGCCCTCGCTGGCGGTCATACCGGCCGCCGACAGGTCAAACCGGTTGATCACCGCCGGCTGCGACAGCTGGCCCGCCACCTCAAGCGTTCCCTTTTCGGCCGGGGGTTTGGTCCAGCCCACCCCGGCCAGCGAGATCCCCAGCCGCTCTAGATCAGAGCTTAGCGTGAACTCGGGCGGCTGCCCCTTGGTCATCGACAGCGTGACCCGGCCTTCGGCCTGACCACTGAGACTGCCCGGCGGCAGGCCCAGCCGGAACGCATCCGACGCCTGTTGCGACAGCATCACCACGCCGTCGACCTGGCTGATGCCGCGATGCTCGGGGCCCATCTTCTGGGTCCAGCTGCCCTGCACCGGCACCCCGTCCAGCGCCGCCTGACCGCCGATCGTCAGCACCTGGTTGTCGGCGTGCAGCTCTAGCTGGCTGGCGGTCAGCACCCGGCCCTTGACCAGGGTTTCCGAGCGCACCCCGGTCAGCGTGCCGCGCATATCATAGGTGACGTCCTTGGTCTGAACCTTCTTGAGCAAAGGCAGCCGCAGATCGACCTCGACCCGGGCACGCCCCTTGGCCAGCGTCACCGGCTGGCCGGCGCGCGACATGACATTCAGCGGCGGCAGATCCAACAGCGACAACATGGCCTCGATCGAACTGTCGGTGCGTAGCGTGATATGGCCCACCGCCGGGCGCTGGCGGATATCGGGCACCCGCACCACCGTGCCGGCCGGATCGACCTGGCCCCCGCTGGGCGCGGTGACGGAACCGCTTTCCAGAACCATCGTAAAGGCGTTATCGCTGATCGAAGAATAGCCGAACCCGTTTTCCACCGGCGGCATGGTTTTGAGGAACCGCACCGAGGCATCGCGGAATTCCCATGTCAGGCTGGCGACCGGCTCGGCCTCCGGTATCAGCCGCAGCGCGCCGCGCACATCATAGATCAGCCCGTCATTGACGTTATTCGCAACCCACTCGCGCGTGTTGGGCACCACATCCACCGGCCAAAGCTGCAACAGCGCCTGATCCTCGATCTGGTTCAGCGCCAGATCCAGCGCCACCGCCCAGCCCGCATCCGACACCGACACCTTACCCGAACCACGGTAATCGGCGCCGTTCTCATCGCTGAGAACCGCCTGGCCGATGGTGGCGGAGAACGGGTCAAGCGTCAGCTTGAAATCGGCCGCCCCGCTGGAAAACCGCGCCGGTTCGGCAAAGACACCCTTGGGCGTCAGCTCGACCTGGCGCATGCGGATCTGGGTGGTCAGGCTGCTGGGCCAGCCGTTTTCATGGTCTTTCAGATAGGCATGCCCCTCGGCGGTCAGGCTCAGCGCATCCGATTTCACCGAAACCTCGCTAAGGTTGATCCGCCCCTGCGCGGGGTCATAGCTGAAATACGCGCGGCCCCGCTCAAACCGGATCGGCGCGGCGTCGGCCTCGGGGCGCAGCGCGCCTGCCCCGATCTGCAAGGCCGCGTTCAGCGGCGCCAGCGTGCCATCGGCCGCAACGCCCCCCCGCATCGCCCCCGAAATCGGCGCCTGCAACACCCCCAGAAACGCCAGCGCCGGCGATTGCGTGGCAATATCGGCCGCTGGAACATCGCTGAAATTGGCCGAGATCCGCGACTCGGGCGATCCCTTGACCGTCTCGAAACTCATCGCCACCTCGGACGGCACGCCCACATCGCTGCGAAGCGCAAAGAACAGCTGCGCCGACAGGTTCTCGTCGGTCTGGTCCAGCGTCATCAGCCCGTCACGCACCTGCCAGAACCGCCCGGCGCGCGCATCGGTGTAACTGACATGCAGCGCCTCGACGGTGACCGTTTCGACCCCCGCCAGCATCGGCTGGGCAAAGGCCTGGTCGATCTGATCCAGCGCCCGGCCCAGCGACTGCGCCTGCACCGGGCGCATCGTGTCGCCCATGGCCAGGTCGAACTGGCCGCTTGCACTGCGCCGCAACACGATCGAGGCCCCGTTCAGCGCCACGCGCCGCAATTCGATCCGGCCCTCAAGCAGCGCCTTGCCGGCCAGGGTGATGCTGACCTCGGGCAACTGCGCCAGCGGGCGGCCAGCGCCATCCATCACCGAAACATCGCTGAAATAGACCCCCGGCACGCCGCGGCGCGAAAACTCGACCCGTGTGCGGCCAATCGTCAGATCGGCCGGGGCCAGCGCCGCATCCAGCCGCGACTCGATCCGCGCGCTCATCCAGTCGGGCAGGATCACCACCCGCCCCGTCAGCGACATCACCGCCACCAGAAACACGCAAGCCATCACCGCCAGCGCCATCATCAGCCATATGACAAACCGCCCGCGCGGACGCGGCCCGCGCGGCGGGGCAGTTTGGGGTGGCTGGGTCTTGTGCTCTGTCATGTGCCGAAAGGGCGCCTGTTGCTCTTGCCTCTGTGGGCCGCCGCTCTATCCTCGCGCCTCAAAGCCTAAATCATCTCAACGGCTTTGCCAAAGAGGAAAGGACGACCAATGCCCGAGACCGGCCAGATCGCGCCCGATTTCACCCTGCCCCGTGATGGTGGCCAGGATGTCACCTTGTCGGCCCTGCGCCCGGCCCCCGTGGTGCTGTATTTCTACCCCAAGGACGACACCCCCGGCTGCACCACCGAGGCGCTGGATTTCACGGCCCTCAAAGACCAGTTCGCCGCCGCCGGCGCGCAGGTTTTTGGCATCTCGAAAGACAGCGTCGCCAAGCACGAAAAGTTCTGCGTCAAGCACGGGTTGGGCATTCCGCTCTTGTCCGATGAAAACGGCACGGTCTGCGAAAGCTACGGCGTCTGGGGCGAAAAGAACATGTATGGCCGCACCTACATGGGCATCACCCGCGCCACTTTCCTGATCGACGCCGAGGGCCGCATCGCCCGCATCTGGCCCAAGGTCAAGGTCACCGGCCACGCCGAAGAGGTGCTCGAGGCCGTGCGCGCCCTATGACCGATCTGACCCTGGCCCAGATGGCCGACCAGGTGCTGCGCACCGCCGACCCGCAGGAAAAAACCGCCCTGTCGCGCCGCCATGCCGCCGCATGGTTCGCCGCGCGTCAGGCGGGCACGCCCCTGCCCGTGGGCACCGCCTCGCCGCCCGACCACCCCGCAAGGCCCGACAAGCCCGCCCTGCTCGATCCGCGCGACGTGCCGCGCCGTCGCCCCGGCACCCGCGCCGGGCGCATGGCGATCCTGCACGCCGTTGCCCATATCGAACTGAACGCCGTTGACCTGCACTGGGATATCATCGCCCGGTTCGGCCATATCGAAATGCCGCCCGGATTCTATGACGACTGGGTCAAGGCTGCCGACGAGGAATCAAAGCATTTCAACCTGATATGCGACTGTCTTGATGCGATGGACAGCCACTATGGCGCGTTGGACGCCCATGCCGGCATGTGGCGCGCGGCCGAGGATACCGCCGATGATCTGATGGGCCGGTTGGCCGTGGTGCCGATGGTGCTCGAGGCGCGCGGGCTGGACGTGACCCCCGGCATGATCGCCCTGTTCGAGAAAGCCGGCGAAGACAGGACCGTCGAGGCTCTGAACGTGATCTATGCCGAGGAAGTGGGCCACGTGGCCTATGGGTCCAAGTGGTTTCACTTTCTGTGCGGGCGCGAAAACACCGACCCCAAGGACGCGTTTCACGCGCTGGTGCGGCGCTATTTCCACGGCGATCTCAAGCCGCCCTTCAACGAGGAAAAGCGCGCCGAGGCCGGAATTCCGCCCGATTTTTACTGGCCGCTGGCCGCCGAAACCCCGCCCTCGCGCCGGAATCCCGCCGACGGATAGGCGAAATCTCGCCTGTTAGCGCCCCCTAAGGCCCTATTCGCCAAAGAAAATCGGCCAAAAATGTTGCAGCCATGCCGCAGTTTGGCCTATTCAATCCCGAACCACGACTGGGGCGGCGATGACATCATCGCCATGGGGATGAGACAGACGGGGCACGAGACGATTGAGAACTTCTCTGATGATGCGGCTGCACGCAGCCTTGGAACGTTACTTGCCGGAACAGCGCATGTTCCTGCGGTCCGATGACGAGACCCGGTTTATCCGCCTGCGTTCCGAGACCCAGCTGGCCATCTTCGTGGGCAGCTCGCTGACCGTTGCCTGGACCATCATCGCCACCGCCGTTCTGCTGATGGACAATATCGGCGCGGGCAGCCTGCGTGACCAGGCCCAGCGTGAACAGGCCCATTACGAAGAACGCCTCAACACCCTGGCCGAAGAACGCGATCAGCGCGCGCTTGAGGCAGAACGGGCGCAGAAACGATTCAGCCTGGCTCTGACCGAAGTGTCGAAGATGCAGTCCGAACTGCTGGCCTCCGAGGATCGCCGCCGCGAGCTGGAAACCGGCATCGAGGTGATCCAGTCGACCCTGCGCCGCACCATGAGCGAACGCGACGACGCGCTGGCCAAGGCCGGTGATCTGGAACTGGCGCTGGCCAGCAAGTCCGGGTCCGACCGCACCGGCGAGGGCCGTGTCGAAGACATGCGCCAGACCGTGACCTTCCTGTCCGAGGCGCTGAACCTGACCGCCACCGAGCGTGACGCCATCGCCGCCGAGGCCGCCCAGGCCTATGAGCTGGCCAGCGCGCTGGATTACGACCGCCAGCTGCAGCAAGACCGCAACGACCGCATCTTTGGCCAGCTCGAAGACGCGATGGCCATCACGGTTGAACCCCTGGACAAGATGTTCCGCGCTGCCGGTCACGATACCGATGACCTGCTGGAACAGGTGCGCCGCGGCTATTCCGGCCAGGGCGGCCCGCTTACCCCGATCGCGCTGTCGACCCGCGGCGAGGATGCGACCGATCCCGACAGCCTGCGCGCGAACGAGATCCTGCGCGATCTCGACCGGCTGAACATGTATCGCATGGCGGCCGAAAAGGCCCCCTTTGCCCTGCCGCTCAAATCGGCCTTCCGCTATACCAGCGGTTACGGCCAGCGCTGGGGCCGCATGCACGAGGGCACAGATTTTGCCGCCGCCCACGGCACCCCGATCTATTCCACGGCCGATGGCGTGGTGATTCACGCCGACTGGTCCTCCGGTTACGGTCGCCTGGTAAAGATCCAACACGACTTCGGCATCGAGACCCGATATGCCCATATGTCCAAAATCCGCGTGAAGGTCGGCCAAAGGGTCTCGCGCGGAGAGCGGATCGGTGATATGGGGAACTCCGGCCGCTCCACTGGCACTCATTTGCATTATGAGGTGCGCGTCGGAGGCAAATCCGTCAATCCCATGACCTACATCAAGGCAGCCAGAGATGTTTTCTAAAAGCAGGATCAACGAGCCCGGCCCCAAGCAGGCCAATGAAGCTGACAAAGCCAAAGCACCCGAAGCTGCGGCTCCGGCGGCCCCCGCGGCCCCGATCAGCGAGAAACCCGCAATGCCCGCCGCCAAGCCCAAACCGCCGGCGTCGGTGTTGTCCTCGGACCTGACGGTCAAGGGCAACCTGCGCACCACCGGCGATATCCAGGTCGAAGGCACCGTCGAAGGCGACATCCGCGCCCATATGCTGACCGTCGGCGAAGGCGCCACCATCCGCGGTGAAATCATGGCCGATGACGTCGTGGTCAATGGCCGCGTGATCGGCCGCGTGCGCGGCCTCAAGGTGCGCCTGACCTCGACCGCCCGCGTCGAAGGCGACATCATCCACAAGACCATCGCCATCGAAAGCGGCGCCCATTTCGAGGGTTCGGTCCAGCGCCAGGAAGACCCGCTGTCGACCCAGGGCGCCCCGGTCAAGAAACCGGCCGCTGCTGCGCCCAAGGCCGACTAAGCACCCCTTTCCGGCCATCCGGAATCAAAACGGGCGCCCCTGGGGCGCCCGTTTTCTTTTATTTGATCAAAGCATCTAGCGGATCGTGCGCCGGTAAAGATGCCAGGTCGCATGGCCCAGCACCGGCAGCACCAGCAGCAGCCCCATGAACATCGGCAGCATCCCGATGAACAGCAGCACCGTCACCAGCACGCCCCATACCGCCATCACGCCCATGTTGCGCAGGCAGGCCTGATAGCTGACGATCATCGCCGTCACAAAGTCGATCTCGCGATCCAGCAGCAGCGGCAGCCCGACCACCGTGATGGCAAACAGCAGCGCCGCGATGATACCGCCCACGACCGACCCCACCGCCAGCATCATCATGCCGTTCGGCGTCAGGAACACCTCGTACGAGCTGGAAATATTGGTCATCGTCGACAAGCCCAGGAACAGGGCAAAGATCATGTGGCCGATAAAGGTCCAAAACAGGAAGATCAGGATGATGATCGCGCTGATCGACGGCAGCTGACGGTCCTTTTGCCGCCAGATCACGCCCAGGATCTCGCGCCAGTTCAGCGGCTGACCGATATCCAGCCGGTGGCTGACCTCATATAGGCCAACGGCCGCGAAGGGCCCCAGCAGCGGAAAACCGAACGCCGCCAGCGCCAGCCAATAGGTCTGGCCGGTGGCGCGGGTCAGCCAGAACAGAAACATCCCGCAAATCACGTAGAATCCGCCAAAAAACACCCCATAGCCCGGCGCGGCCAGAAAGTCGCGCCAGCCCGCGGCCAGCGCCTTGCGCAGGTCCTTGCCCTCGATCACCTGGATCTTTGGCGGTGCCGAAGGATGCGGGGCATCGGTCATCGTCATGTCAGTCTCCTCCCTTGCCCTGTGGGCAGGCCGAGAATGCCGGGCAAATGCCGATCAATCAACTAAAACGGAATGTTAGACGCAGGTTTTTATAGACCGGGCCTAGTCTTCGGCATTGGCCTCGGCGCGGCTCTTGCCGGCGACCTTCAGCGCCAGCGTGGCGGCCATGAACTGATCGAGGTCGCCATCCAGCACGCCCTGGGTGTCCGAGGTCTCGACCCCGGTGCGCAAGTCCTTGACCATCTGGTAGGGCTGCAACACGTAAGACCGGATCTGGTTGCCCCAGCCCGCCTCGCCCTTGGCCTCATGCGCGGCGTTGATGGCCTCGTTCCGCCGGTCCAGCTCCATCTGGTAAAGGCGCGATTTCAGCGCCTTCATGGCAATGTCGCGGTTCTGGTGCTGCGATTTTTCCGAGCTGGTCACCACGATGCCGGTCGGCATGTGGGTGATCCGCACCGCCGAGTCGGTGGTGTTGACGTGCTGCCCGCCCGCGCCCGACGACCGGTAGGTATCGACACGGATGTCGGCCGGGTTCACCTCGATCTCGATATTGTCGTCCACCACCGGGTAGACCCAGACCGAGCTGAACGAGGTATGCCGCCGCGCCGCGCTGTCATAGGGCGAAATCCGCACCAGGCGATGCACGCCCGATTCCGACTTGAGCCAGCCATAGGCGTTGTGACCCGAAATCTTGTAGGCGGCGGACTTGATCCCCGCCTCTTCGCCCGCGCTTTCCGATTGCAGCTCGACCTTATAGCCCTTCTTTTCGGCCCAGCGCACATACATCCGCGCCAGCATCGAGGCCCAGTCACAGCTTTCGGTGCCGCCTGCGCCCGAGTTGATTTCAAGGAAGGTGTCATTGGCATCGGCCTCGCCGTCCAGCAGGGCCTCCAGCTCTTTCGCGGCCGCCTTCTCGCGCAGCGATTTCAGCGACGCCTCGGCCTCTTTGATGACCTCGGCGTCATCCTCCATCTCGCCCAGTTCGATCAGCTCGATATTGTCTTCCATGTCCTGGGTGATGGACTTGTAGGTATCGATCGCATCGACCAGCGCCTGCCGTTCGCGCATCAGCTTTTGCGCGGCATCGGGGTCGTTCCACAGGTCGGGGTCTTCGACGCGGGCGTTGAATTCTTCCAGCCGGTATTCCGCCGTTTCCCAATCCAGCCGCTGCGCCAGCAGCTTGAGCGACTTGCGGATATCCTCGACCGTGTTTTGCGTCTCGGCGCGCATGGGAATGACCTTCGACTTGGTTGGTGTTCAGAGCGGGTTGATAGCGGCTTGGGCAGGCACGGGCAAGGCCCGAGGGGCTAGTACAGCCCGCCCGAGCTGACCGTGCCAAAGCTGGCCTTGGGCCCCACGGTGGCCTTTTTCCCGGTCGAGGTGGTCACCACCTCGCCATTGTCGAATTCGCCCGGCTCGAACAGCGGCAGGTTCGATCCCATGGCAAAGCCGCCATCGACCAGCGCCGCCAGACCAAAGAGCGGCTCTTCGCCGTCACGGAAATATTCCGCCACCACGAACTCGCCCTCGACGTCATTGGGCAGGCGCGCGCCGGTATAGCGGTCGATCTTGATGAAATGGCCACCCGGGGGCACCTTGAACTTGCCGCCGCCGTATTTCTCGACCGCGTGCAGCATGAAATCGTTGAAGACCGGGCCGCACATGGTGCCGCCCCCTGCCCCGCGCCCCAGCGGCCGCGGCGTGTCGTAGCCGATGTAGCAGCCCGCGACGATATTCGAGGTAAAGCCCACGAACCACACGTCCTTGGCCTCGTTGGTGGTGCCGGTCTTGCCGGCGGTGGGCACCGGCAGGTTGACCGTGCCCGAGGCCGTGCCGCGATCCACCACGCCCCGCATCATCGAGGTCAGCTGATAGGCGGTGATGGCGTTGATCACCCGCTGGCGCGACGACCGGATGGTGGGCGACTTGCCGTCGACCAGATCGGCCACGCCGCAATCGACGCAATCGCGCGGGTCGTGGCGATAGATGGTCTTGCCCCAGCGATCCTGCACCCGGTCAACCAGCGTGGGCTCAACCCGCTCGCCGCCATTGGCAAACATCGCATAGGCCGAGACCATCTTGTAAAGCGTGGTTTCCTGGCTGCCCAGCGCGTTGGCCAGGAACGGATCCAGCCGGTCATAGACGCCGAACCGCTCGGCATAGCCGGCGACGGTTTCCATACCGATCTCCTGCGCCAGCCGCACCGTCATCAGGTTTCGCGACCATTCGATACCCGTGCGCAGCGGCGTGGGGCCGTAGAATTTGTTGGTGGCATTCTTGGGACGCCAGATACCGGCGGCGGTTTCCACCTCGATCGGCGCGTCGATGACGATCGTCGCCGGGGTGAAACCGGAATCAAGCGCCGCCGCATAGACGAAGGGCTTGAAGCTGGAACCAGGCTGGCGCGTCGCCTGGGTGGCGCGGTTGAAGACCGAGGCCTGATAGCTGAACCCGCCCTGCATCGCCAGAACGCGGCCGGTATTCACATCCATCGCGACAAAGCCGCCCTGCACCTCGGGCACCTGCCGCAGCGTCCAGCGAATGAACGAGCCATCCGCGTCCTTGGTCATCTGCCGCACCAGAACCACGTCGCCCACCGAGACCAGATCGGCCACTTTTGATGCCTTGGGGCCAAGGCTGCCGTCGGCGCGCAGCTTGCGCGCCCAGGACACGTCTTCGGCCGGAATCCAGTGGCCGTCGTCATCCTCGGCGATGCGCTCGATGCCGATGCGGGCCGAGGTCTTGCCCAGCTCAAGCACCACCGCCGGATACCAGCCCTCGATGTCGCGGGGCACGTCAATGGCGGCCAGCGCCGCGCGCCAGGCCTCTTCGCTGCCCAACTGATCGGCGGCAACGGTCAGCCCCGTGCCGCGCCAGACGCCACGTTCGCGGTCATAGCCTTCCAGCCCGGCGCGCAGGGCCGCAGCGGCATGCCCCTGCATCTCGGGGTCGATGGTGGCGCGAATGGTCAGGCCACCGCCAAAGAACTCTCCCTCGCCAAAGTTCTGGCTCAGCTGCCGGCGGATCTCGTCGGTGAAATAGTCGCGGTCGGGCAGGCTGTCGCGGAAGGCGGGGAAATCGCCATTCTGCACGCTCAGCAGCGGCGCGGCCTGCGCGGCATCGCGGGTGGCGGCGTCGATATAGCCGTTCTCGAACATCTCGCGCAGCACGTAGTTGCGCCGCGAGACGGCAAACTCGCGGTCCCGCACCGGGTGGGTATGGGCCGGCTTTTGCGGCAGCGCGCCCAGGAATGCCGCCTCGGCGACGCTCAGTTCCTCAAGAGACTTGTTGAAATAGGTCTGCGCGGCGGCGGCCACGCCATAAGAGTTCTGACCCAGGTAGATCTCGTTGAGATACAGCTCCAGGATCTGGTCCTTTGACAGCGCATCGTCGATGCGCGAGGCCAGGATCAGCTCCTTGATCTTGCGCTCGGCGGTGCGATCACTGCTGAGCAGAAAGTTCTTGGCCACCTGCTGGGTGATGGTCGACGCACCGCGAACGCGCTGGCCACGGGTGCGCACGGCCTCGACACCGGCAGCAACGATCCCCCGCAGGTCATAGCCCGGATGCACAAAGAAGTTCTTGTCCTCGGCCGAGATGAACGCGGCCTTGACCACATCGGGGATTTCATCGGCCGGCGCGAACAGGCGGCGCTCATGCGCGAATTCGTCAATCAGGCGGCCCTCGCCCGAATAGATTCGGCTGATGGTCTTGGGCGCGTAATTGGCCAGTTCCTCGTGATTGGGCAGATCGCGCGCATACATCCAGAAGATCGCGCCCAGCATCAGCGCGCCAACAACCACCCCCACCGTCACAAAGGTGAAGACAGCCCCGAAAAAGGACAGGATGAACCGGATCACTGCGCGCTCCCAAACTTGACCCCGGTTATATAGGCGCGTCAGGGGTCAGGGTCAAAAACAACCGCCCCGCCCATCGGCCAAAAAACGCCGCGTCGCGCTCACGGATGCGCGAGGCCCTTGTGTATCGCCGCACAAAACCCTAGCCCGGCACCATGCGAGCAGAAGATATCCTTTCCACCTATTCCCGAGTCGCGCAGGGCTTTGCCCGTAGCCGCGATAAATCATTGTTCGAACGGCGCTGGCTTGACCGGATGCTGGCCCATGCCCCCGGCCGCAAGGTGCTGGACCTGGGCTGTGGCACCGGCAAGCCGATCGCGACCTACCTGGCCGATCGCCGCGCCGACATCACCGGCGTCGATGGCGCGGCCGAGATGATCGAGATGTTTCAGGCCAACCTGCCCCACGCCAATGCGGTGCATGCCGATATGCGCGGGCTGGACCTGGGCGAACAGTTCGATGCGATCCTGGCCTGGAACAGCTTTTTCCACCTCTCGGCCGAAGATCAGCGCGCGATGTTCGCGGTCTTTGCCGCCCATGCCGCACCCAAGGCCGTGCTGATGTTCACCTCGGGGCAAGCCGCCGGCGAGGCCATCGGCGAGGTCGAGGGAGAGCCGGTCTATCACGCCAGCCTCGCCCCGCGCGAATACCGCAAGCTGCTGGCCGAACACGGGTTCGAAGTGGTCAAATTCGTGCCCGAAGACCCCGATTGCCGGGGCCATTCGGTCTGGCTGGCACGCCTTACTGCCTAAGCAACGCGCCCTGCGCGGCATCACTTTGCGCCCAGTCCTGCAAGGCGGCGCGGATGCCCTGTGCCGCCTTGGCGCGCCACTCGGCGTCGGTCAGGTTTTCCAGGTCGCGCGGCGATGACATGAACCCGATTTCAACCAGCACCGACGGGATGTCGGGCGCCTTGAGCACCGAGAACCCCGCCTCTTGATGCGGGCGCTTGTGCATGCGCCCGATATGCTGCTTCAGCCCCGCCACCAGCGCCTGCGCCAGCGCCTGCGACCGTGGCGCCGCCTCGGTGCGGGCCAGATCCATCAACACCCCGGCGATCACGTCATCCTGGTGGCTGAGATCGACCCCCGCCAGCAGATCGGCGCGGTCATGGCGTTCGGCCAACAGTTCGGACGCGCGATCCGACGCGCTATCGGCCAGCGTATAAATCGTGGCCCCGCTGGCGCGCCCTTCGGTCACGATATCGGCATGCAGCGACAGGAACACATCCGCCCCCGCCGCCCGCGCGATCGACACCCGCGCCTCAAGCGGCACGAAACTGTCATCCTCGCGCGTCAGCACCACCTCGAACCCGGCGCGGCGCAGCTCGTCGCGCAGCTCGCGCGCGAAGGTCAGCATCAGGTCGGCCTCGATCACCCCGTCGCGCTCGGCGCCCGGATCGATGCCACCATGGCCCGGGTCCAGCACCACCCGCACCGGCCGCGAGCCATCCTGACGGCGATGCGGCGGGTCCATCCGCACGGGTTCGGGCAGGCCCCACAGCGCCGACTGCGCCACCGTAACCTGCGCGGCAAAGACCTCTGGCGTGACCGGCTCCAGGCGCAGTGTCAGCACCCCGCGCCCGCTGTCAGCGTCGCGGCTCAGCTCGGCGCGGCGCAGGCCCAGCGGCTGATCCAGCTCGATCACCATGCGCGACCAGCCCGGCCGCACCGGGCCGGTGCGCACACCGGTTACCCGATCAGAACGATCAAACACCGCCCCGTCAAACCCTGCCCAGTCGACCTCGCGGAAATCGACGACCAGCCGCACGGGCTGATCCAACAGGCGAATGGCATAGGGCACGGGCTGGCTAAGGGTCAGCGTCAGATCGACGCCCTCGCCCGCATCCATCACCGCCGAGGCCCCGGCATCGACCCGCGCCAGCGCGGAAAGATCCTGCGCCGCAGCGCCCCCCGCCAGCGCCAGCCACAGCGCGGCGCCTATGGCGGCCAGGCGGATCATACCTGCCGGTCACGCATGAAATCGCCCAGACGGCGCAGCCCCTCGCGGATATCCTCGGTCGCGCGCGCATAGGAAAAGCGCAGCGTCCCTGCCCCGCGATCGGGGTCGAAATCCAGCCCCGGCGTCACCGCCACACCCGCCTTGTCCAGGATCTCGGCCGCGAATGCGCGGCTGTCATCGGTCAGGTGGCTGACATCGGCATAGACATAGAACGCCCCGTCGGGCGGCGCGATCCGGTCAAAGCCCGCGCGCGGCAGGCCCTCCATCATCAGCTGGCGGTTGGCGCGGTAAACATCCATGTTGGCCTGCAATTCATCGTCGCAATCCATCGCATGCAGCGCGACAACCTGCGCCGCATGGGGGGCGCAGATGAACATGTTCTGCGCCAGCCGTTCGACCCGGCGCACATGATCGGGCGGCACCACCATCCAGCCCACGCGCCAGCCGGTCATCGAGAAATATTTCGAGAAGGAATTGATCACATAGACATCGTCGCTGATCTCCAGCGCGGTGACGGCCTTTTTGTCATATTCGATGCCGTGATAGATCTCGTCACTGATGAACGCCGTTCCATTCTTGGCGCAGGCCTTGATCAGGGCGGCCAGTTCATCGCGCCCCAGCATCGTGCCCGACGGGTTGGCGGGCGAAGCCACCATCAGCCCCGCCAGATCAGGCGGCAGTTCGCTGGGCACCGGTTGCAGGCGGTTTTCCGCCGCGGTCTCGATCATCACCGGCGTGATGCCAAGCGCCTTGAGGATCTGCCGGTAGGACGGATATCCGGGCGCGCCGATGCCCACCTTGTCGCCGGTGTCAAAGAGCGCCGTAAAGGCCAGCAAGAACGCCCCAGACGACCCCGAGGTGACAATCACCCGATCGGGCGAAAGATCGACATTATACCAGTCTTTATAAAGCTTTGCGATCCGTTCCCGCAGTTCTGGGATGCCCAGCGAAACGGTATAGCCCAATGGATCACGCCCCAGCGCGTCGGTCAGCGCCGAGCGGGCGCCGGCAGGCGCGGGCGTGCTGGGCTGGCCGACCTCCATATGGATGATGTGGCGGCCCGTGGCCTCGGCCTGACGAGCGGCCTCCAGCACATCCATCACGATAAAGGGATCAACATCGCCCCGGCTTGAACTTCGCATGGAACCCTCTCAGACTGCGCACATGGTGACCTTTTTTCAGTGCGCAAGCGGACAGTCAATGCCAGCCCTCCCCCAGATCTCTGTGCGCCGCCCGGTCGCGGCCCTGCTGTGCGGCCTGTTGATGCTGCTGCATCCGCTGGCGGCCTCGGCCCAGGGGCTGATCCGCGATTCCGAAATCGAATACGCGCTGAACCAGCTTTTGACCCCGCTGGCCGGGGCGGCGGGCATGGGCGGCGGGCAGATGCGGGTGCTGGTGGTGAATGACAGCTCGATGAACGCCTTCGTCGGAGACAACCAGACCATCGTCATGCATTCCGGCCTGCTGCTGCGCCTGAAGACCGCGCAAGAGGTGCAGGCCGTGCTGTCACACGAGCTGGCCCATATCGCCAACGGTCATCTTTCGCGCCGCATCGCCAATCTACGCAGCACCAACAACATCGCCAAGATGGCGCTGATCCTGTCGGCGGCGGCGGCCATAGGCGGGGCCGACGGGCGCGCGGTCAGCGGGCTGGCGATCGGGTCGACCTCGACCGCGCAGCGGCTGTTCCTGGCCCATACCAGGGCCGAGGAAAGCTCGGCCGACCAGGCAGGCGCGCGCTATATGGCCGGGGCGGGTATCGACCCCGGCGCCATGCTGGACGTGCTGGAACTGTTTCGCGGTCAGGCGGCCCTGGGCCCCGCGCGGCAGGACCCTTACGTGCTGACCCACCCGCTATCGCAAGATCGCATCCGCGCCCTCACCGGTTTCGCCGCCGCCTATGGCGACAAGGCCCGACCCAACCCGCAGGCCGATTACTGGTTCGCCCGCGCCCAGGGCAAGCTGGGCGCCTTTACACAGGCGCCGTCCTACACGCTGCGCAAGGTGGCCAAGGGCGACAATTCAGATATTGCCGTGATGCGCCGCGCCATCGCCTATCACCGCAAGCCCGACCCAAAGGCTGCCCTGCGCGAGGCCGACCGTCTGGTGCAGATGCGCCACGAAGACGCCTTTGCGCATGAGCTGCGCGGGCAGATCTTGCTGGAATCGCGCAATTTCGCGCCTGCCGTGAATGCTTATGCCCGCGCGGTGAACCTGCGGCCCGGCGATGCGCTGATCCTGGCGGGCTATGGCAGGTCGCTGCTGGCGCTGGATACCGCCGACGGCAACCGCAAGGCGCTGGCCGCGCTGGAAAAGGCCCGCGCGCGCGACCCATATGACCCGCGGATGCTGCGCGACCTGGCCGTGGCCTATGCGCGCGCGGGCAATAACGGCATGGCCTCGCTGTCGACGGCGGAACGCTATGCGGTGATGGGTCAGCTGAGGGATGCCGCGATCCATGCCAGCCGCGCAGCCGGGCTGTTGCCCAACGGATCTCCGGGCTGGCGCCGGGCCCAGGACATCCTGCGCGCCGCCAAACAGGCACAGTGACGCAGGCACATAACGTCATTGTGCATAGCCGTTGCCCCCCGTCCCGGCCTATGAAATAGCTGTCCCGACCGAAACCACGGAGAGACCCGATGACCCGCTTTCTGCTTGCCGGCGCCCTGGCGGCCCTGACCCTGGCCGCCCCTGCCGGTGCAACCGACCTTGCCTCGATGTCCCAGTCCGAGCGCGAGGCCTTTCGCGCCGAGGTGCGGGCCTATCTGCTGGACAACCCCGAAGTGCTGATGGAGGCCATCGCCGTTCTTGAGGAACGCCAGGCCCATCAGCAAGTCGCGGCGGATGTGGCCCTGGTGGCCACCAATTCCGACGAGATCTACAACGACGGCTATTCCTGGGTCGGCGGCAACCCCGACGGCGACATCACCCTGGTTGAATTCATGGATTACCGCTGTGGCTATTGCCGCAAGGCCTATGACGACGTGAATACCCTGATCAAGACCGACGGCAACATCCGTTTCGTGGTCAAGGAATTCCCGATCCTGGGCGAAGAATCCGACCTGTCATCGCGCTTTGCCATCGCCGCCCAGCAGATCGCGGGCGACGAGGCCTATGAAAAGGCCCATGACGAGCTGATCACCTTTCGCGGCAAGGTCTCGGTCAAGAGCCTGGCCAATCTGGCCGAAAAGCTGAACCTGGACGCCGATGCCGTCATCGCCCGCATGACCTCGCCCGAGGTTGACCAGGTGATCGCCGCCAACCACGCCCTGGCCCAGCGCCTTGGGATCAGCGGCACGCCCACCTTCGTGCTCGAGGAACAGATGCTGCGCGGCTATGTGCCGCTGGCGGCGATGCAACAGATCGTGGCCGAGGTGCGGGCGCAGTAACCCGCGCGCAGCCTTTCCATGGGCCGGGGTTCTCATCTCCCCGGCCGATATCCCCCCGCTGTCCTTTTTTCCCGCCTCAGGCAAATTCGGATCGACCGGCATCCGAAATCTCGCCTAGTATCGGGAAAAAAGAATGGGGGTCATCATGGAAGCACCTGAAATCTATAACATGCCCGGGCATTACATCCGTCGGCTGCACCAGATTTCCGTCTCGGTCTTTGCCGACCGCGTGGCCCGCGCGGGTCACGCCCTGACGCCGGTGCAATTCGCCGCCATCTCGGCCATCGCCAGCAATCCCGGCATCGACCAGGCCACCCTGTCCGGGCTGATCGCCTATGACCGCGTCACCATCGGCGGCGTGATCGACCGGTTGGAACAAAAGGGCCTGGTGCGGCGCGAGATCTCGGAACGCGACCGCCGGGCGAAGGTGCTGCATCTGACCGAGATCGGCCTGGACGAGTTCGAGCAGGTCAAGGTCGTGGTGCAGTCGCTGCAACGCGAGGTTCTGTCGGGCCTCACCCCCGAGGAACAAGAGACCCTGTTGCAACTGATGCGCAAGGCCGCCGAGGCCGGTAACAAGCTAAGCCGTGCGCCCCTGCGCCAGCCCCTCGCCTGACGCGGAAATCGTTTCCCAGTCACATTCGCATACTTGAATTTATCTTCGCCAGCGGGCATATTGCGCCCAAAGGCCCGATCCCCGTGGCCTGCTGATGGAGTATCCCATGACCCTTGACCGTGCTGTGATGATGTTTGCCGGCGTGATGATCCTGATCTCGGTGGCACTGGCCTATTTCGTGTCGCCCCTGTGGCACCTGTTCACCGCATTCATCGGCGTGAACATGTTCCAGGCCTCGATCACCGGCTTCTGCCCCGCGGCCAACATCTTCAAAAAGCTTGGCGTAAAGCCCGGAACCGCGTTTAACTAAGCGGATAGAGTTCGCATCCGTTCTGGGAGGAAACGATGCCCCATTTTGACCCGACCCGTCGCCGTCTGTTGAAACTGGCCGCGGCGGCCCCTGCGCTTGCACTGCCTGCCGCACCCCTTTTGGCCAATGTCGGGGGGCCGGGTGCGGCAGGCAACGCGCCCTATTTCCGCTTTTCGATCGGCACGACCCGGCTGACGGTCGTGTCCGACGGCTATCTCGACCTGCCCGCCGGCAGTTTCCCGAACGCGTCACAAGACGATGTCATCGCCTTTCTCAAGTCGCATCAGCTGTCGGTCGACAACAACTATTCCCACACCAACCACCTGGTGATCGACACCGGCGAGGCCGTGGTGCTGATCGACGTGGGCTCTGGCAGCCGGTTCCTGCCCACCGCGGGGCGCTTGATGGCTAATCTCGATGCCGCCGGCATCGACCCGGCCAGCATCACCCATGTGGTGATCACCCATGCCCACCCCGATCATGTCTGGGGCATCCGCGACGACTTCGACGAGCCGCTCTTTCCCGACGCGCAATATGTCATCGGCGGGGCCGAGTATGACTGGTGGATGCAGGACGGGCTGGCCAATACCGTGCCGCTTGAGATGCAGCAATTCGTGGTCGGCGCGGTCAACGCGCTGGGCACCGATGGCGTCGACTGGACCCGCGCCGAGGACGGGTTCGAGGTTGTGCCGGGCGTGCGCATGATCGCGACGCCAGGCCACACGCTGAACCACCTGTCGGTCGTGGTCGAAAGCGAGGGCAAACAGCTGATCGCGCTGGGCGACGCGATGACCCACGCCTATGCCAGCTTTGAACGCCCCGACTGGCATGGCGGTTTCGACCAGGACGGCCCCATGGCCGCCGCAACCCGCCACCGCCTGCTGGACATGGCTGCCGCCGACGGCATGGCGGTGCTGGGCTATCACTTCCCCTTCCCCGGCGTGGGTCACGTCATGCGCGACGGCGACGCCTTCAGGTTCGTCCCGGCAATCTGGAACTGGGGCTAACGAAAACGCCCGCCGAAATGGCGGGCGTTTCACGTTTCAGCCAGGGTGAACCGATCAGCCGACCAGTTCGAGACCCGAGAAGAAATAGGCGATCTCGGTGGCGGCGGTGTCTTCGCCGTCTGAGCCGTGGATCGAGTTCTCACCGATCGACAGGGCGAATTCCTTGCGGATGGTGCCTTCGGCGGCCTCAGACGGGTTGGTGGCGCCCATCACTTCGCGGTTCTTGGCGATGGCGTCTTCACCTTCCAGCACCTGAACGACGATCGGCTCGGATGCCATGAACTCGCACAGTTCGCCGTAGAAGGGGCGCTCTTTGTGAACGGCATAGAACACGCCGGCCTGGGCCGGGGTCAGGTGAATGCGTTTCTGCGCGATGATGCGCAGGCCGGCGGCCTCGAGCTTGGCGTTGATGGCGCCAGTCAGGTTGCGCTTGGTCGCGTCGGGCTTGATGATCGAGAAGGTGCGTTGAATGGCCATCGGGCTCGCTCCTGTTGGTGGGTTTCGCTGGCCCGCCTCTAACACGGGGACCAGACAGGATAAAGAGCGGAGTCGCGGCGGGTCGGAAACCGCTCTTGACATTTCTGACTATTTTAATCAGAAATAAGCCGATTTCACCAACAAGGGGATTTTCCGCCATGAAACGTGTTCTGCCGCTGGTCGCATTGCTTGCCACCCCCGCGTATGGCACCGAGCCTCTGACCTTTACCTACGAGATGTTCGAAAGCGCGGTCACTCATGCCGACCTGGCCGAATGCCCGCCCGAACTGGCCGGCGAGAACCGCTTTTGCCGCGCGACGCTGCACCTTGATGCGCTGAACGTGTTCGCCTTTGACGACGCGGGCGACACGCCACTGGTGGCATTCCAAAGCTATGATGCCTCGGATCTGCACAGCCTGCTGAAAACCCCTTTGCCTGATTGACTTGTCCTCGGCGCTGGTCCACAGCACGCCCATGCTCAGGATCGACGACCTTCACTATTCCATCTCTGGACGTCCCCTTTTCACGGGCGCCAGCGCCACTATTCCAACCGGTCACAAGGTGGGGCTTGTGGGCCGCAACGGCGCGGGCAAGACCACGCTGTTCCGCCTGATCCGGGGCGAGCTTTCGCTTGAAAGCGGCAGCATCACCCTGCCCTCCCGCGCCCGCATCGGCGGCGTCAGCCAGGAAGTGCCCGGATCGGATGTCAGCCTGATTGATACCGTTCTGGCCGCCGATACCGAACGCGCGGCCCTGATGGCCGAGGCCGGCACCGCCACCGACCCCGCCCGCATCGCCGAGATCCAGACCCGCCTGGCCGATATCGACGCCTGGTCGGCCGAGGCCCGCGCCGCAAGCATCCTCAAGGGCCTGGGCTTTGACGATGACGATCAGCGCATGCCCTGCTCTGCGTTTTCGGGCGGCTGGCGGATGCGCGTCGCTCTGGCCGCCGTGCTGTTCGCGCAGCCCGACCTGCTGCTGCTGGACGAACCGACCAACTATCTCGACCTCGAGGGCGCGCTGTGGCTGGAAAACTATCTGGCGCGCTATCCGCATACGGTCATCATCATCAGCCACGACCGCGGCTTGCTGAACCGGGCCGTGGGGGCGATCCTGCATCTCGATGAGCGTAAGCTGACGCTTTATCAGGGCGGCTATGATACCTTTGCCCGCACCCGCGCCGAACAGCGCGCCGTGCAGGCCGCGCAGGCCAAGAAACAGGCCGACCACCGCGCCCATCTGCAAAAATTCGTTGATCGCTTCAAGGCCAAGGCCAGCAAGGCCAAACAGGCGCAGGCCCGCGTCAAGATGCTGGAAAAGATGGAACCGATCACCGCCCCCGAAGAGGCGGCGCGCACCGTGTTCACCTTTCCCAACCCCGAGGAGCTGAGCCCCCCGATCATCGCACTGGAAAGCGCGTCCTGCGGCTATGGCGACACGGTCGTGCTGCGCAAGATGAACCTGCGCATCGACCAGGACGACCGCATCGCGCTGTTGGGCAAGAACGGTCAGGGCAAATCGACCCTGTCAAAGCTCTTGTCCGACCGGCTGCCGCTGATGGGCGGGCGGATGACGCGGGCGAACAAGCTGCGGATCGGCTTTTTCGCCCAGCACCAGGTGGACGAGCTGCATATCGACGAAACGCCGCTGCAGCACCTGCAACGCGAACGCCCCGAGGTGCAGCAATCGAAACTGCGCGCCCAGCTGGCCGGGTTCGGCCTGGGCGCCGATCAGGCCGAAACCGAGGTCGGCCGCCTGTCGGGCGGGCAAAAGGCGCGGCTGTCGCTGCTCTTGGCCACGCTTGACGCGCCGCACCTGCTGATCCTTGACGAACCCACCAACCACCTGGATATCGAAAGCCGCGAAGCCCTGGTCGAAGCCCTGACCGCCTATTCGGGCGCGGTCATTCTGGTCAGCCACGACATGCACCTGCTGTCGATGGTGGCCGACCGGCTGTGGCTGGTCAAAGACGGGCTGGTCACGCCCTATGAAGACGATCTCGACAGTTACCGCGCGCTGCTGCTGGCCAGCGACAAGCCCGCCAAACGCGCCGAACCCGCCCCCGACAAACCCAAGCGCGCCGATCGTGACATCATGCAGGCCCTGCGCGCCGATCTGCGCAAATGCGAAGACCGCGTCGGCAAGCTGACCGAGATGCGCGAAAAGCTGGATGCCAAGCTGGCCGATCCCGCCCTTTACGAGCCCGGCAAATCCGACGAGATTGCCAAGTGGCAGCAGAAACATGCCGAGGTGATGGACGGGCTGGCCCGCGCCGAGGCATTGTGGATGGATGCCATGGAGCGGCTGGACGCCGCCGGGGGATAACCGCTTGGACCTGACATTCTACATCAGCGCCTTTGTCACGCTTTTCGTGATCATCGACCCTGTCGGCCTGACGCCGCTGTTCGTGGCGATCACCCAGGGCATGACCCCACGCGAACGCCGCGCCATCACCCTGCGCGCAACGCTGACGGCGGCGATCTTGCTGACGATGTTCGGCCTGTTAGGCGAGGCCGTTCTGGGCTTTGTCGGCATCTCGATGGCCGCCTTCCGCATCGCGGGTGGCATCCTGCTGTTCCTGACCGCGCTGGAAATGCTGTTCGAGCGCCGCACCAAGCGCCGCGAAGACCAGACCCACGAAGACCGCCCCGACCCGTCTGTCTTTCCACTGGCCACGCCGCTGATCGCCGGGCCCGGCTCGATGGCGACGATGATCCTGCTGGCGGGCGAGGCCGAGGGCAATCTGCCGATGCTGGTTGGCGTGCATCTGGTGATGCTTGGGGTGCTGACGATCATGGCGCTGATGTTCGTGTCATCGGGCCTGCTAGAGCGGGTTCTGGGCAAGACCGGCATCAACGTGGTGACGCGCCTGTTGGGCATGCTGCTGGCGGCGCTGTCGGTGCAGTTCGTCCTCGACGGGCTGCGCGATTTTGGCCTTGCGCCAGTTTGACACCTCAAACTCTGCCGCGCCTGCCCTATATTGAACCCGTAACCGTTTCGGGGGCCGCATGAGCAGCAACGACTATGCCAGCCTGATCTATCTTGTCCTGCTTGCCGCTGCGGTGGGCGGGTATTTCATTGCCCATAACCGCCGCCGCAAAACCCAGATGGCCCAGCAAGCGGCGATCTGGGGGCTGATCTTTCTGGGGGTGATCGCGGCCTATGGGCTGTGGGGCGATATCCGCCACACCGTCGCGCCGCGCCAGACCGTGATCGCCGAAGAGGGCCGCATCATCGTGCCCCGCGCCCCTGACGGGCATTACTATGTCACCGCGCAGGTCAACGGGGTCACCGTGCCCTTTGTGGTCGATACCGGCGCGGGCGAGATGGTTCTGACGCGCCAAGATGCCGCGCGGGCGGGGCTGAAGCCCGATGAGCTACGCTATTTCGGGCAGGCCCGCACCGCCAACGGCACCGTGGCCACGGCCCCGGTCAAGCTGGACGAGGTGCGTTTTGGCCCCTTCACCGACCGCAACCAGCGCGCCTGGGTCAATGGCGGCGAGATGGATATGTCGTTGATGGGAATGGGGTATCTCAACCTGTTCGAGCGTATCGAGATCACCGGGTCAGAGCTGATCCTGTCGCGGTAAAGCGGTGCGCGCGTGCCGCGCGCGCGGTCATGTCTCGCGGCCCAGGGGCCGCTCGGGTGCCTCCGGCGGAGGTATTTTCGCCAAGATGAAAGATCAGCCGCTTTCGGCCTTTTTCTCCCAGCGGCCGCTTTCCTCGGACCAGTATTGCGCCGCCGCGCCGGCATCGGTGAGCGATTTCCATTGCTGCCGGGCATGGGCGACGGCATCGGGGTCGTTGCCGTCGAACAGGATGCAAGTGCGTTCATGGCTGGCGATTTCAGGCGCGGTGACATCGGCGCCGTCGATTGCCATCAGGCATTGCGCGGCGTTGGGCGCGGTGTGGGCCGTGGTCAGCAGGATCGGCTGGTCGGCGTCATAGGGGCCGCCCGCGACGCCATGGGGCAGGAAGCTGCCATCACCGATCAGCCAGAGACGGTCGTTGAGCCATTTGATCCGGTCGGGGCGGGTGCCGCGCACGGCCACGCGCCAGCCTGCCGCCAGGGATTTCTCGAGCAGCAGCGGCAGCGTGACCTCGAGCGGGTTTCGGGTCAGGTGATAGAAATAGACCTGTCCCATCAGGTCTCGAAATTGTCGCGGATCATGCGATTCAGCGCCATCACACCCCAGCCCGTGGCGCCCTTGGGCGCATAGGCGGTGTCGGATTTGACGCTGGCGACCCCGGCGATGTCGAGGTGAATCCAGGGGGTATCATCTTTGACAAAGCGCTTGAGGAAAGCCGCGGCGGTGATCGAGCCGGCCGGGCGGCCGCCGGTGTTCTTGATATCGGCGATGCGGCTTTCGATCAGCTTGTCATAGGCGGGCGACAGCGGCATGCGCCAGGCGCCCTCTTGCTCGGCCTCGGCGGCCTTGAGGAACTGGCCGCAGATCGCGTCATCGTTCGAAAAGACGCCTGCGTTTTCATGGCCCAAGCCGATAATGATCGCCCCGGTCAGCGTCGCGAGGTTGATCATGCCCGCCGGTTTGAACCGCTCTTGCGCGTACCAGAGCACATCGCCCAGCACCAGGCGCCCTTCGGCATCGGTGTTGATGATCTCGACCGTGTCGCCCTTCATCGATTTGACCACATCGCCGGGGCGCGTGGCCTCGCCCGAGGGCATGTTTTCGACCAGACCCACCAGGCCCACGACATTGGCCTTGGCCTTGCGCAGGGCCAGCGTGCGCATCACGCCCGCCACGACGCCCGCGCCGCCCATGTCCATGGTCATGTCTTCCATGCCGGCGGCGGGTTTCAGGCTGATACCGCCAGTGTCGAACACCACGCCCTTGCCGACCAGCGCCAGCGGGGCGTCGCCCTTTTTGCCGCCGTTCCAGTGCATCACCACCACCTTGGACGGGCTGACAGAGCCCTGCCCCACCGACAGCAGCATCCGCATGCCCAGCTTTTGCAGCGCGTCCTCTTCGAGGATCTCGACCTCGAGCCCAAGTTCCTGCATCGCGGCCAGCCGGGCGGCGAAATCGCTGGTGGTCAGCACGTTGGCGGGCTCATTGACCAGATCGCGGGTAAAGAACACGCCTTCGGCCACGGCGGCATGGGCGGCCGAGGCGGCGGCGACCTCTTCGGGCTTCGCGCACATGACGCTGACCGCGCCCTTGGCGGGTTTGGCATCGGTCTTGTAGGTGTCGAACCCGTAGGACCGCAGCGCCAGCCCAAAGGCGATCTGATCGGCATGTTTATGATTGCCCGCCGCAACCAGCATGTCGGCGGCATTGCGCAGCTTGGCCAGCGCGGCGCCGGCCTTGCGGGCCTGTTCGATATCGGCGCGCGCGTCCAGGCGCACCAGATCGATGGCCTCGGCCCCCATGCCCGACGGCCACGCCAGCGAGCGCACCTCGCCCGGCTTCATCTTCTCGAACGCCTCTGACTCGGCAAAGCGCAGCAGCGCCCCGCGCGTCAGCTTGTTCACCCGGCGCCCGGCGGCATCCAGCTTGCCCCCCGCGCCAATCAGCACCGCCACCCGGCCCGCGGCGCGGTCGATGGCATCCAGATCGGTGTCACGGAAATTGATCTCGGGCGGGGTTGTCATGGTGCTCTCCTGGTTGGTTCCCCAAATACCTAAGCTGTGACCCGCCGCTTGACCAGATAGCAGTTTTACCCGCCCGGCAATTGGTCTAGTGTCGCCGGCAATTCCTGGGGCCTTTGGGGGTGCTCGTGCCGCGTTTCGATCGCTATCTGCTGTCTCAGCTGATGGTCTTGTTTGGGTTCTTTTCCCTGGTGCTGGTGGCCGTCTACTGGCTGAACCGGGCCGTGCGGCTGTTCGACCAGCTGATCGGTGACGGCCAAAGCGCGGGCGTCTTCCTGCAAATCACCCTGTTGTCGCTGCCCTATGTCATCAAACTGGTACTGCCGATTTCCGCTTTCGCGGCAACCGTTTACGCGGTGAACCGGCTGATGTCGGAAAGCGAGCTGGTTGTGGCGCAGGCCAGCGGGCTGTCGCCCTTTCGCATGGCGCGGCCGGTGGCGCTATTCGGGCTGTTGATCAGCGTTCTGCTGCTGATCCTGGCGCATGTGCTGGTGCCCATCAGCCGCGAGCGCATGACCGAGCGCCAGGCCGAAGTGTCCGAAAACGTCACGGCGCGGCTGCTGACCGAGGGCCGGTTCCTGCACCCGACCAAGGGCGTCACCTTTTATATCGGCGAGATCACCAGCCTGGGCGAATTACGCGACATCTTCCTGTCGGACGCCCGCGATGCGGCGCGACGCACCACCTATTCGGCCAAGCGGGCCCTGCTGGTGCCCGGCGATGACGGCACGCCCAAACTGGTGATGTTCGAGGGCCTGGCCCAGACCCTGCGCCTGGCCGATCAAAGCCTGGCCGTCACCCATTTCGAGAACGCGGTTTTCGATATCGGCGGGATCATCGGCACCAAGAACGCCCGGCGCACCAAGATCGACGAGCTGTCGACCGCCGCCCTGCTGGCCGCTACGCCCGAAACGATCGAGGCCACGCGCAAGACCCGCGCCGACCTGCTTAGCGAGGGGCATTCGCGGTTCGCCCAGCCCTTTACGGCGCTGTCCTCGGTGTTGCTGGGCTTCAGCGCGCTGATGCTGGGCGGGTTCAGCCGGTTCGGCCTGTGGCGGCAGATCGCCTTCGCGATCGGGCTGCTGATCGCGGGCCATCTGCTGGACAACGCCTGTACAGACCTGGCGCGCAGCGACGAACGGATGTGGTGGGCGCATTATCTGTCGCCGCTGATCGGCATTTGCGGGGCGATGCTGCTGCTGTGGATCGCCAGCCGCCCACCCATGCGCCGCCCCCGCCCCCCCGC
This sequence comes from Actibacterium sp. XHP0104, assembly GCF_025751515.1. Taxonomy (GTDB): domain Bacteria; phylum Pseudomonadota; class Alphaproteobacteria; order Rhodobacterales; family Rhodobacteraceae; genus Actibacterium_D. Next base: position 394,148 of record NZ_JAOWLE010000001.1, on the reverse strand, counting down.
GACGGAGGCCCCGGCATGAAGCTGCACCTCTATTTCGCGCGCAAATTCGCGGTCAGCCTGCTGGCCGTTCTGGCCGCCTTCGCGATGATCGTGCTGATGCTGGACGTGGTCGAGCAGGTGCGCCGCTTCGAGATCGGCACCGTGACCTTTACCCAGCTCTTTGGCCTGTCGCTGCTGAACACGCCCGAGGCGCTTTATGGCATTCTGCCGCTGATCGTGATGCTGGCGACGCTGACGCTGTATCTGCGTCTGGCCCGCTCGTCCGAGCTGGTGGTGACGCGCGCCTCCGGGCGCTCGGCGTTGCAATCGCTGCTGGCTCCGATCACCACCGCGCTGCTTGCGGGCGGTCTGGCGGTGGCGGTGTTCAACCCGCTGGTCGCGGCCACCGGCAAAATCTACGAAGAACGCCTCGAGACCTATCGCAGCGGCACCAGCAGCGCGTTGTCGATCACCGTCGAAGGCCTGTGGCTGCGCCAAAGCAGCGCCAATGGCCAGACCGTGATCCGCGCCCCGCGCGCCAACCAGGACGGCACGGTGCTGTTCGATGTCACCTTCATCACCTTCTCTGCCCAGGACGGCCCCGTCAGCCGCATCGAGGCCGCGCGCGCCGAGCTGGGCGATGGCGCCTGGGCGCTGACCAATGCCAAGCAATGGGATCTGGCGCCCGAAACGCGCAACCCCGAACGCACCGCCACCCGGCATGACACGCTGTCGCTGCCCTCGGACCTGACGCGCGAACGCATCCGCGACAGTTTCGGATCGCCCGATGCGGTGCCGATCTGGGCGCTGCCGGCCTTTATCAACGATCTCGAGGCCGCCGGCTTTTCCGCCCGGCGTCACAAGGTCTGGTTCCACATGGAACTGGCGCTGCCGCTGATGTTCGTGGCGATGGTGCTGCTGGCGGCGGTCTTTACCATGCGCCACACCCGGTTCGGCCGCACCGGGCCGATGGTTCTGATGGCCTTCGGGCTGGGGCTGGGGCTGTTCTTCCTGCGCGACTTTGCGCAGGTCATGGGCGAAAACGGTCAGATCCCGCCCGAGCTGGCCGCCTGGTCCCCGCCCCTGGTCGCGATGCTGCTGGCGGTCGGGCTGCTCCTGCACCTGGAGGATGGATGATGACCCTGCGGGTGACTTCCTGGATCATAGCCGCGTTCGTCGGCCTGGTCATCGGCCTGACCCCGACGGCCCGCGCCGAAACCGCGGACGATCCCCGACTGGCGACGCTGATCGCCGACCGCGTGCTTGTCGCGCCCGGCGGCACGCTGGTGGCCGAGGGCAATGTCGAGGTGCTGTTCGACGGCTATCGCCTGATGGCCAGCCGTGTGACCTATGACCGGCCCAGCGACCAGCTGTCGATCGAGGGCCCGATGCGCATCATTCTCGACACCGGCTCGGTGATCACCGCCGACAGCGCCCGCCTGTCGGCCGACATGCGCGACGGCTTGCTGCGCTCGGCCCGGATGGTGCTGGATTCGCGCCTGCAACTGGCCGCCTCGGAAATGCTGCGGATCGAGGGCCGCTATACCGTTCTGAACAAAACCGTCGCCTCGTCCTGCCGCATCTGCGTGGGCGAGCCCGTGCCGCTGTGGCAAATCCGCGCCCGCCGGGTGATCCATGACACCGAGGCGCGCCAGCTGTATTTCGACCAGGCCCGCTTCGAGGTGGTTGGCCTGCCGATCTTTTACGCCCCGCGCCTACGCCTGCCCGACCCGACGCTGGAACGCAGCAGCGGGTTCCTGACCCCTTCGATCCGGGCGACCAACCGCCTGGGCGTCGGCATCAAGATCCCGTATTTCCTGACGCTTGGCCCCCATGCCGACATCACCGTGACGCCCTACCTGGCCCATGACTTCACCCGCACGCTAGAGCTGCGCCTGCGCAAGGCCTTTGTGAATGGCGAGATCGAGGTGAAGGGCGCAGTCTCGCGCGATGACCTTCTGCCCGACCAAACCCGCGCCTATATCTTTGCCCAGGGCCAGTTCGACCTGCCGCGCGACTATGAGCTGCGGTTCCAGCTGCAAGGGGTCGAAGACCCGAAATACCTGTCGGATTACGACTATTCCGGGGCTGACCGCCTGCGCAGCGGCATCACCATCAGCCGCACCCGGCGCGACGAATATGTGCAGGGCGGGCTGACCTACCTGCATACGCTGCGCGCCTCCGAATCGAACCGCACCATTCCCTCGACGGTCGCGCAGGCCCTGATCGAGCGCCGTTACGAGCCGGGTGGCATCGGCGGCATCGCAACCCTGGGCGCCGAGGCCTTTGCCTTCAATCGCCGTTCGGGCGCCGATGTGATCGGGCGCGACCTGGCGCGGCTGACGGTCGAGGCCGACTGGCAGCGCGACTGGACCCTGCGCAACGGCATGCTGTTCGGCCTGCAAAGCGCGCTGGCGCTGGATTACGTCAACGTCTCGGATGACGCGGCCACCCCCGATGGCGTGCTGCGCAGCACCCCGTTTCTGGCCGCCGAACTGCGCTGGCCCATGTCGCGCACCGAAACCGGCGGCGCCGTGCAGGTGCTGGAACCCATGGCCCAGCTGGTCTGGAGCAAATCCAACACCGACAGCCTGCCCAACGAAGACAGCCTTTCGACCGCCTTTGACGAGGGCAACCTGTTCTCGCTCAGCCGCTTTCCCGGCGCCGATGTCCGCGAAGAGGGGCTGCGCGCCAACCTGGGCCTCAGCTGGACACGCTATGACCCACAGGGCTGGTCGGCCTCGGCCACGCTGGGCCGGATCATCCGCTTTGACGACGCGAACCAGTTTTCCGCCCCTTCGGGCCTGAGCGGCGACACCAGCGACTGGCTGGTGGCGGCCTCGCTGAACACTTCGGATGATTTCACCATCACCAACCGCGCCCTGTTCGACGACAACCTGACCTTTACCCGCAACGAGCTGCGGCTGGACTGGTCGCGCGATACGTTCGACCTGGGGTCAAGCTATATCTGGCAAGAGGCCGACCCGACCGAGATGAGGTTCGAGGCCAGCCATGAATGGCTGATGGATGCCGGCTATGAGGTCGCCCCCGGCTGGACCGGCCGCGCCAGCTGGCGCTATGACCTGACCGCCGACCGCGCCGCCGAGGCCGGGGTCGGGCTGGAATACGCCAATGAATGCGTCAGCGTCGATCTTTCCCTCTCGCGCCGCTTCACCTCATCGACTAGTGTGAGACCAACAACCGACTTTGGTCTCAGGATTTCGCTGATCGGTGTGGGCGGGGGTGCCAAAGGATCAACCCATCGCCGCACCTGCGGCCTATAGAACCGAGCAGAACGGACAGGTGACATGACCCGACTGACCCGCTTTCTCATCGCGTTGACCCTTGCCGCCGTCGCGCCCGCGCTTGGCCTGGCCCAACAGGGTGGCCCCTACGCGCCACGGCTGATCGTCAATGACCGCGCCATCACCAACTGGGAGGTCGATCAGCGCATCCGCATGATGGTGGCGCTCAACAGCCCCGGCGACCTGGAAACCGAGGCGCTGGAAGGGCTGGTCGAAGACCGCCTGCGCATGGACGCCGCGCGCGCCATGGGGCTGGAAGTCACCCCCGAGGCCGTTGACGCCGGGATGGAAGAATTCGCCGCCCGTGGCGGGCTGAGCGCCGAACAGTTCGCGGGCTTTCTGGCCCAGAACGGCGTCGCCACGGAAAGTTTCCGCGATTTCGTCGAGGCCGGCCTGGCCTGGCGCCAGGTGGTGCAAACCCGCTTTGGCCCGCGCGCCCAAATCACCGAACAGGAAATCGACCGCGCCATCGCGCTGACCACCCGCGCCGGCAGCGCCCGCATCCTGATGTCGGAAATCATCCTTCGCGCCGACACGCCCGAATACAAGGCTCAGGCGCAGGAACTGTCGCAGCAGCTGGCCCGCAACATCGACAGCGACGTCGAATTCGCCGCCGCCGCGCGCCAGTATTCGGTATCGCAATCGGCCGGTCGTGGCGGCCGTGTCGACTGGCTTGACCTGTCGCGCCTGCCGCCTGCCATCGCGGCACAGGTGCTGTCGCTTGGCCCCGGCGAGGTGACCGACCCGATCCCATTGAACAACGCCATCGGCCTGTTCCAGCTGCGCGCGATCGAAGAGGAGGATCCGCGCGAACCCGAGACCCTGGCCGTCGAATACGCCCGCCTGCTGCTGCCCGAGGGCGCCACCCAGCGCGCTGCGGATCTGGCCCTGGAGGTCGATGTCTGCGACGATCTTTACGGGATCGCGCTGGACGAAAAACTGCCCCCCGAGCAATTGCTGCGCGAGGCCCAGTCGGTTGCCGATGTGCCGGGCGATCTGGCCACGCAGCTGGCCGGCATGGATGACGGCGAGACCACGATCCTTGCCCGGAACGGCGCGACAGAGCTGTTGATGCTGTGCGGCCGCACTCCGGCGCTGGATCAGGAATTCGACCGCGGCGCGCTGCGCCAGCGCCTGGTCAGCCAGCGCATGGGCAGCTACGCCGACAGCTATCTGGCCGAGCTGCGCGCCGACGCCATCATCCGCGAACCATGACCCGACCGCCCATCGCGCTGACCTGCGGCGAGCCCGCGGGCATCGGCCCCGAAATCACCGCCCGAGCCTGGGATACGCTGGGCGCGCGGCTGCCGTTTTTCTGGATCGGTGATCCCGGCCACCTGCCCGCCGGCACCCCGCATGTGGAGATTCACGCGCCCGAGGACGCGCTGCATGTCTCGGCCCGCGCCCTGCCGGTGCTGCGCCATGACCTGCCCGGCCGCCTGACCCCCGGCCAACCCAACCCGGACCATGCCGCCGGAGTGATCTCCAGCATCGCCCGCGCCGTCGAGTTGGTGCAGGAAGGCCGCGCCAGCGCCGTCTGCACCAACCCGATCAGCAAGCAGGCCCTGCAAGACGGCGCCGGGTTCGCCTATCCGGGCCACACCGAATACCTGGCGTCATTGGCCGGGGTGGATCGTGTGGTGATGATGCTGGCTTGCGACGCGCTGCGGGTGGTGCCCACCACGATTCACATCCCGCTGGCCGATGTGCCCGCCGCCCTGACCCCCGAGTTGCTGGAAACCACCCTGCGCATCACCCGCGACGCGCTGATCCGCGATTTCGGCATCGACACGCCGCGCATCGCCGTCGCAGGTCTGAACCCGCACGCGGGTGAAGGCGGCAAGATGGGGCATCAGGAAATCGACATGATCGCCCCCCTGATCGCGCGGCTGCGCGCCGACGGCATGAACGTCTTTGGCCCCCTGCCCGCCGACACGATGTTCCATGCCGGAGCCCGCGCGCGCTATGACGTGGCGGTGGCGATGTATCACGATCAGGCGCTGATCCCGATCAAGACGCTGGATTTCGCGGGCGGCGTGAACGTGACGCTGGGCCTGCCCTTCATCCGCACCTCGCCCGATCACGGCACCGCGTTCGATATCGCCGGCCAGGGCAAGGCCGACCCCACCAGCCTGATCTCGGCGCTGCGCATGGCCGACCGCATGGCGCAGGCGCGCGGCTGAAGGAGACCGACCATGGCAGCCATCGACGGCCTTCCCCCCCTGCGCGAGGTGATCGCCACGCACGGGCTATCGGCCAAGAAATCGCTGGGGCAGAACTTTCTGCTCGACCTGAACCTGACCGCCAAGATCGCGCGTCAGGCCGGAGATCTGTCGCAATGCGACGTGCTGGAAATCGGGCCCGGCCCGGGCGGGCTGACCCGTGGCCTGCTGGCCGAAGGCGCGCGCCGGGTGCTGGCCGTTGAAAAAGACGCCCGCTGCCTGCCCGCGCTGGCCGAGGTCGCCGCCGCCTATCCGGGCCGGCTAGAGGTCATCAACGCCGACGCGCTGACGCTGAACCCGCTGGAACACCTGACGCCGCCGATCCGCATCGTCGCCAACCTGCCCTATAACGTGGGCACGGAACTGCTGGTGCGCTGGCTGACGCCGCCGCAATGGCCGCCCGTCTGGCAAAGCCTGACGCTGATGTTCCAGAAAGAAGTGGCCGAGCGCATCACCGCCCAGCCCGGCGGCAAGGCCTATGGCCGGCTGGCGATCCTGGCGCAATGGCGTTCGGACGCGAAAATCGTCATGTCTCTGCCGCCCGAGGCCTTTACCCCGCCGCCGAAGATCCATTCATCCGTGGTGCATCTTGTGGCCCGGCCCGAACCGCTGTTCCCCGCCGATCCTGCGGTGCTTAGCCGCGTCGTGGCCGCCGCCTTTAACCAGCGCCGCAAGATGCTGCGCGCCAGCCTGAAAGGCGTGGCCCCCGATATCGAGGACCGCCTGCGCACGGCAGGGATTGCCCCCACCGAGCGCGCCGAACAGCTATCAATCGAAGAATTCTGCGCCCTCGCCCGTGCCGTGGCCGAGGGCTAGGCCGCGTTATTCCGCGGCCGGGGCCTGCGGTTCGCCGGCCGGTTTCTCGGCCTGATCGTCACCGCCTTGCGCCTTGGGCTTGCGGGCGCGACGGCGCGGAGCGGGCTTTTCGACGGGCTTTTGCTCGGGCGTTTCGACCAGCCCGCTGTCACCCGAATCCGACCCGGTATCGGCGACATCCAATGCATCGCCCTTGGGCTGTTCACCCATATCGGCCCGCTGGTTGCCGTCATCGCCCTGGTTCGGGCGGTCACGGTTCTGCTGGGCCTCTTGCTGTTCGCGGCGGGCGTCCATCTCGCGCTGCGCCTCGCCCAGAAGGCGGGTGTAATGTTCGGCATGCTGCTGAAAGTTCTCGGCGGCAACGCGATCATTGGCCAGTTGGGCATCGCGTGCCAGCTGGTTGTATTTCTCGATGATCTGCTGCGGAGTGCCGCGCACCTTGCCCTCGGGGCCCGAGCTGTCGAACACGCGGTTGACGATGTTGCCGACCGAGCGCGAACGGTTCGATTTCGACCGCGAACGTGACTTAGATGATCTCATGTTTGTTTTTTTCCAGCCTTGTTTTGGCTTTTCGGACCCTGACCGGATAGCGTTTCCAGCCGCAATTTTGATCCGATATCTTTCTGGCTTGCTGTCGAGGGGGACTTGCACGTCCCGCCCCTCGCCTTTCTGAGATAACCTTGCCCGCCCCCCCAAACAAGCGAAAAATGTGCAGAAAACACACTATTTCCCGTGTTAGCGTCCCGAAAATTGCAGTTTTCTCAGGTTTTTGCGGTTCGCGCGCGGGCGCTGACCACGCGGTCACGCCCATCAAGATCAGGATGCACCTGCACCTCGCCAAGGCCCGCCGCCTTAAACAGCCCCGCCACGTCTGGCCCCTGGGCCGCGCCGATTTCCACCATCAGGCGCCCGCCGGGCCGCAAATACGCCCCCGCCCCCGCCGCAATCGCGCGGTAAGCATCCAGCCCGTCACCGCCGGGCGTCAGCGCCATGCGCGGCTCGTGCAGCACCTCGGGCGACAGATCGGCCATCTCGGCCTCGGTGATATAGGGCGGGTTCGACACGATCAGATCGAACTGGCCGTCGATCGCCGCAAACCAGTCCGAGCGGATGAAATCGGCCTCGACACCCAACCGCCGGGCGTTTTGCTGCGCCACGGCAAGCGCCGCATCCGACAGATCGGCCCCCAGCCCGCGCGCCTCTGGCCGTTCGGCCAGCAGCGTCAGCAGGATACAGCCCGAGCCCGTGCCCAAGTCCAGAACGCTGTCAAACGGCTCTTCCAGCGCCAGCGCGATCAGGGTTTCGGTTTCGGGGCGCGGGTCCAAGACGTCGGATGTCACAGAGAAGTCACGCCCGTAGAAGGCGCGCGTGCCGGTGATATGCGATACCGGCTCGCGCGATGCGCGGCGGGCAATGGCGGCCTCGAAATCCGCCAGGGCCTGCGAGGACATCGGATCATGCAGCGCCAGCGTCAGGCGCCCCGGCGCGATCCCCATTGCATGGGCCAGCAGGCGGCGCGCATCGCGTGGGGCATCGGGCACATCCGCCGCGCGCAGCCGCACCACCGCCGCCGCCAGCGCCTGGGCGCCGGTCGTCATCCGTTCATCTCGGCCAGCTTGCGGGCTTGATCGTCCGAGATCAGCGCGTCGATCACCTCGTCCAGATCGCCCTGCATCACCTGATCCAGCTTATAAAGCGTCAGGTTGATGCGATGATCGGTCATGCGGCCCTGCGGAAAATTATAGGTGCGGATGCGTTCCGACCGGTCGCCCGAGCCGACCTGGCTTTTGCGGGTTTCCGAGCGCTCATCATGCAGCTTTTGCCGCTCGAGATCATATAGCCGGGTGCGCAGCACCTGCATGGCGATCTCGCGGTTTCGGTGCTGCGATTTCTCGCTGCTGGTAACCACGATGCCAGTCGGGATGTGGGTGATCCGCACAGCGCTGTCGGTGGTGTTGACGTGCTGGCCGCCCGCACCCGAGGCGCGCATCGTATCGATGCGGATGTCGGTCGTCGGGATGTCGATATCGACCTCTTCGGCCTCGGGCAGCACCGCCACGGTGGCGGCCGAGGTATGAATGCGCCCGCCGCTTTCGGTAGTGGGCACGCGCTGCACCCGATGCACGCCGGATTCGTATTTCAGCCGGGCAAACACGCCCTCGCCCTGCACGTTTGCAATGACTTCCTTGATCCCGCCCAGCTCGCTTTGCGATTCTTCGATGATCTCGAACCGCCAGCCCCGCGCCTCGGCATAGCGCTGATACATGCGCAGCAGATCGCCGGCGAACAGCGCGGCCTCGTCGCCGCCGGTGCCGGGGCGGATCTCGATGATGGCGGGGCGCGCATCGGCGACATCCTTGGGCAACAGCGCCAGTTGCAGCGCCTCTTCCATCTCGGGAATGCGGGCCTTGAGCGCAGGCAGTTCCTCTTCGGCCAACTCGCGCATCTCGGGGTCTTTCAGCATCAGCTGCGCCTCGGCCAGATCATCCAGCGCCTGACGATAGGCGGCGATCTGGTCGGCCACGGGCTTTAGCTCGGAATATTCGCGGCTGATGCGGGCGAAATCGCCGGTCGCCCCCTGGGCCATCTGGGCCTCGAGGAATTCGAACCGTTGGGTGATCTGATCAAGTTTATCAAAGGGAACCATGCGCTTGTCTTGCCCAGCCGTGCGGCGCGGTCAACCCCGCTTGTTCCAGCAGTAAAGGCACATCAGTTCCACCGCGACATGGGCACCGGCAATCGCCGTGGCACCGGTGGTATCAAAGGGCGGAGAGACCTCGACCACATCGCCGCCGACCATGTTGATGCCGGCCAGGTCACGCAGCATATGCGCGGCCTGGGCGCTGGTCAGCCCGCCCCAAACGGGCGTGCCGGTGCCGGGCGCATAGGCCGGGTCAAGCGCGTCGATGTCAAAGGTCACATAAGTGGGGTGATCGCCCAGGATCGACTTGATCCGCGCCACTGCCGCCGCCGTGCCGCCCTCATGCACCTCACGGGCGTCGATGATATTGACGCCCATCGTGTCGGGGTTTTCGGTGCGAATGCCGACCTGCACGCTGCGCGCCGGGTCGATCAGCCCCTCTTTGACCGCCTTGTAGAACATGGTGCCGTGGTCGATGCGGTCGAAATCATCATCGGCCCAGGTGTCGGAATGCGCATCGAAATGCAAGAGCGACAGCGGCCCGAACTTGCGCGCATAGGCCCGCAGGATCGGGAACGAGATATAATGATCGCCGCCCAGCGTCAGACTGCCCGCGCCTGCATCCAGAATACCGGCGATATGGGCGGTCAGCGCGGCGGGAAACTTGCGCGTATCGGCATAGTCAAAGGCCAGATCGCCGTAATCGGCGACGTTGAACTCGTCGACCGGGTTGAACCCCCAGCCATAGGGCGGATCAAAGGCCTGCAACGCGCTGGCCTCGCGGATGGCACGGGGGCCCAGGCGGGTGCCGGGGCGGTTGGTCACCGCCTGATCGAACGGCACCCCGGTGACCGCCAGATCGACGCCGGTCAGATCCTTGGTATAGCTGCGGCGCAGGAACGAGGTCGCGCCCCCGAATGTGTTCTCAAAGGCCAGCCCGCGATAGCCCTCGCGGGTAAAGGCGGTGTCGATCTGTTTGGCGGCGTCTTCCAGGGCCATGTGCGGCGCTCCGTCTGCTGTGATGGTCAAGCTTAGCGGCAAATCCGGCGGCATGGCCAGACTAGGGATAAAGCCGGGTCACGTCATAGCCATAGATCCAGTCGAACCGTTTCAGCATCATATCGGGCGCAACCGCCCCCGCCACCCGCAGCGCCAGATGCCCCAACGTGCGTTTCGATCCGGTCAGGTGGTAGTTGCGGGCGTTCTTTGAGGCCGCATCGACGATGTCGATACAGCGTTCACGCCGGGCGATCTGATAATTGCTCAGCGCCTCGGCACGGTCGTCATGCCCCGCCAGCGCCGCCGCCAGAACCCAGGCATCCTCAAGCGCCATATTCGCACCCTGCGCCATGAAGGGCAGCGTCGGATGCGCGGCATCGCCCAGAATGGCGGCGTGATCATTGTGCCAGACCGGCGCGACCGGGTGGCGGAACAGCCCCCACAGGAACACGTCATTCACCTGATCCAGCAGCTGCCGCACCTCGGGCGCGAACCCGGCGAAAGCCGCGCGCAGGTTGTCGGGATTGTCGGTATGCGACCAGCTTTCAACCGCCCAGGCGTCACGCTCTTCGACGGCGACGATATTCATCAGCTTGCCGCCACGCAGCGGGTAACGCACCAGGTGCCGCCCCGGCCCCATATAGACCCGCACCAGCGGATCGGGGGCCTTTTCCATGGGCACGGTCGCGCGCCAGGCCACCTGGCCGGTAAAGGCGGGCCGGGCCGCACCGTTCAGCTGGGCCCGCACCACCGAGTGCAGCCCGTCGGCGCCCAGCACCAGATCGGCCTGCATCTGCGCGCCCTGCGCGGTGGTCAGATGCGCGCCGTCAGTATCGAATTGCAGATCCGAGATCTGTTGCAGCAGGCGAATGCGCACCCCCGCCTCGCGCGCGGCCTCGGCCAGCATCTCGATCAGATCGGCGCGGTGGAAAAAGTAATAGCCCTGCCCGCCACGGGTCAGATCCAGTTGCAACACCCGCTGCCCGCTGGCGCCATCGCGCAGCTCGACCATGCGGCCGCGCTGGCCAAGGGTCTCTAGCTGATCCCCCTGCCCCATGGCCCGAAGAACCGCCGCGCCGTTGGGGGAAATCTGCAACCCCGCGCCAACCTCGCGAATGGCCTCGGCCTGTTCCAGAACGGTCACCTGCGCCCCGCGCTGCGCCAGCAGCGTGGCCACGGCCAGACCGGACACCCCGGCCCCGATGACGGAAATCTTTTGCCCGATCAGCATACCTGCCCCCAGAAAACGACACCGGGGCGCGGTGGCCCCGGTGCGAAAACGTTCAGAACCGCATGTCGCGATCAGTCGTCGCGATGCACCTTTTCGCGGCGTTCGTGACGTTCCTGCGCCTCGAGGCTGAGGGTCGTGGTCGGACGCGCATCCAGGCGACGCAGCGAGATCGGCTCGCCGGTTTCCTGGCAATAGCCGTATTCGCCTTCGTCGATGCGGCGCAGCGCCCCGTCGATCTTGGACACCAGCTTGCGCTGGCGGTCACGGATACGCAGCTCAAGCGCGCGATCGGTTTCCTCGCTGGCGCGGTCGGCCAGATCGGGGATGTTGCGCGCACCATCCTGCAGACCTTCGATGGTCGATTTGCTTTCATCCAGCAACTCGGCCTTGAGGCTTAGCAATTTGCGTCGGAAATATTCGAGCTGGCGCTCGTTCATGAACGGTTCGTCCTCTGCGGGACGATAATCGTCTGGCAAGAAAGATTCGGCCTTCATACCTGCTCCCTTTCGCAGGCCGGGCCCGAATGTTGTCGCAACGTCAGTCACCCGGCACTCCTCGCGGGTTGGCTTACCCCAATGCTGGGGGGTTGTCACTAGCATATAGTGCCGCTTTATGGCTTTTTGAAGTCTGCCGGGAGTTGCGCTAAACACGCAGCCAAGACACGCCTTTTAGACAGGAAACCCAATGAAATTCACCTCTACCGATTCCTATGTCGCCACCGAGGATCTGACCGTCGCCGTGAACGCCGCCGTCGCGCTGGAGCGCCCGCTGCTGGTCAAGGGCGAGCCCGGCACCGGCAAGACCGAACTGGCCAAGCAGGTCGCCGCCAGCCTGGGCCTGCCGATCATCGAATGGCACATCAAATCGACCACCCGCGCCCAGCAGGGCCTTTATGAATACGACGCCGTCAGCCGCCTGCGCGACAGCCAGCTGGGCGACGAGCGCGTGCATGACGTGCGCAACTATATCCGCAAGGGCAAGCTGTGGCAGGCCTTTGAGGCCGACCAGAAAGTCGTGCTGCTGATCGACGAGATCGACAAGGCCGATATCGAATTCCCCAACGACCTGCTTCAAGAGTTGGACAAGATGGAATTCCACGTCTACGAGACCGGCGAAACCGTCCGCGCCAAGGTCCGTCCGGTGGTCATCATCACGTCAAACAACGAAAAAGAGCTGCCCGACGCGTTTCTGCGCCGTTGCTTCTTTCACTACATCCGCTTCCCCGACATCGACACGATGCGCCAGATCGTCGAAGTGCATCACCCCGGCATCAAGGCCAAGCTGCTGACCGAGGCGCTGACGCAATTCTATGAAATCCGCGACACGCAGGGGCTCAAGAAAAAGCCTTCGACCAGCGAAGTGCTGGATTGGCTCAAGCTGCTGCTGGCCGAGGATCTGAACCCCGAAGACCTGAAGCGCGACGGCGTGAATGCCCTACCGAAACTGCATGGCGCATTGCTGAAAAACGAGCAGGACGTGCACCTGTTCGAGCGTCTGGCCTTCATGGCGCGGCGCGCCCAGCGTTAGGGCCGGGAAGTCGCAATTGTGCAATTTTTCGATCTGACTGTTTCCATATTGCGAACAGTCAGATCGGAATCTCACTAGCCCCACAGGAGCCAAGATGCCCGATCTCATCATCCGACCGCTGCACTCTTCGGATCGACAGGCCTGGGCGCGGCTCTGGCAGGGCTATCTCGCCTATTACGAGACCACGCTGCCCGATCACATTTACGAGAGCAGCTTTGCCCGGATGCTGTCCGGCGCCCCGAACGAATTTCAGGGCCGGCTGGCGATTCTGGATGGCGAACCGGTCGGGCTGGTGCATTTCCTGTTTCACCGCCACGGCTGGAAAATCGAGAATGTCTGCTATCTGCAGGATCTCTATGTCGACCCGGCCGTGCGCCGCGCCGGGGTGGCCCGCGCCCTGATCGAGGCCGTCTATGCCGAGGCCGACGCCGCCGGTGCGCCGGGCCTCTATTGGCTGACGCAGGATTTCAACAAGACAGCGCGCGGGCTTTATGATCAGGTGGCCAAGGTGACGCCCTTTATCAAGTATCAGCGGAGTTGAGTGTGCTGCGAAAACTGGCCCTGACCCTATGCCTGGGTGCCCTTGCGGCCTGCGGCACCGCACCGGTGCAGTCATCCGCGCCCGCGTTGGACCTGCCGCCGATGAAACGGTTCGCCGCGCCTGCCGTCACGGCCCCGCAACGCCCCAACGCGCAGATCGCCAACGATTTTCTCAGCCTCGCCTTCGAGATGGAAAGCGGCCGCCGCCTGGACATGATGACCCGGTTCGAAGGCCCGATCCGCGTGCGCGTCGTGCCCGGCGCGCCCTCGACGCTGGCCCCCGACCTGGCGGCGCTGCTGCACCGGCTGCGGCGCGAAGCAGGGATCAATATCACCCAGGTCCAGGGCGATGAACCCGCCCAGATCACCATTCAGGCCCTGCCCCACGCCAGCATTCAACGTCTGGTGCCCCAGGCCGCCTGTTTCGTGGTGCCCGGCGTCAGCAGTTGGACCGACTATCAACGCCACCGCCGCGGCGATCGGGTGAACTGGGCCGCACTGACCCGCCGCGACACGGCGGCGATCTTTCTGCCCTCGGACGTCAGCCCGCAGGAAATCCGCGATTGCCTGCACGAGGAACTGGCCCAGGCATTGGGGCCGCTCAACGATCTCTACAGCCTGCCCGACAGCGTGTTTAACGACGACAATTTCCATACCGTGCTGACCGGGTTCGACATGCTGATCCTGCGCGCCTATTACGCGCCCGAAATGACCAACGGCCTGACCCGCGACCAGGCGGCCGCCCGCCTGCCCCGCGTGCTGGCCCGGCTGAACCCGCGCGGCCAGCGCGCCGGGGGTGGATCGACGCCCAACACCACGCCGCGGGCCTGGATCGACGCGATCGAAACCGCCTATGGCCCCAACACCAGCAATTCCCGCCGCCGCTTCGAGGCCGCCCGCGCAGTTTCGATCGCTCGCAATGCGGGCTGGCAGGACACGCGGCTGGGCTTTGCCCTGTTCGCGCAGGGCCGCCTGATGCTGGCCCAAGATCCCGCCCTGGCGCTGGCCTCGTTCCTCGAGGCGAGAAGCATCTACACCGCCTCTAGCCTGACCCGCGTGCAGGACGCCCATGTCAGCCTGCACCTGGCCGCCTTTGCCCTGTCGGGCGGCCATGCCGACAAGGCCCTTTCGCTGATCAACAGCGCCCTGCCCGCCGCGACCCAAGCCCAGAACGCCGCGCTTATGGCCTCGATGCTGATGGTCAAGGCCGAGGCGCTGGATGCGATGAACCGACCGGCCGAGGCGCGGGCGGTGCGGCTCGACAGTCTGGGCTGGGCGCGTTATGGCTTCGGCTCGGACAAGGAAGTGCGCGCGCGGTTGAATGAAATCGCGGCGCTTGCGCCACGGAGGCAGCAACAATGATCGTGATCGCCGGATTCACCCTGGGCGCCATTCTGGGCGGCCTGACCGCCAAACGCCGCGGCGGCAAGGGCTTTGACATCGCCCAATACGCCATCGGCTATGCTCTGGCCTTTTCGCTGCTGGGGCTGATCATCACCATCATCATCGAGAAACTGGCCTGATCCCATGTTCATCCCCTTTTTCCAGACATTGCGCGACACCGGGGTGCCGGTTTCCCTGCGCGAATACCTGGCCTTTCTGGAAGGGATGAAAAAAGGCATCGTCATCTACGACATCGAAGGGTTCTACTATCTGGCCCGCACCGCGATGGTCAAAGACGAGCGCAACCTCGACCGGTTCGACCGCGCCTTTGCCACGGCCTTTTCGGGGCTTGAAAACGTGGCCTTCGAAGATGTGCTGGAGGCGGTCGAGCTGCCCGCCGACTGGCTGACCAAGATGGCCGAAAAGCATCTCAGCCCCGAGGAAAAGGCCGAGATCGAGGCCCTGGGCGGGTTCGACAAGCTGATGGAAACGCTGAAAAAACGGCTTGAGGAACAGAAAGGCCGCCACCAGGGCGGCAACAAGTGGATCGGCACCGCCGGCACCTCGCCCTTCGGCGCCTATGGCTATAACCCCGAAGGCGTGCGCATCGGCCAAAAGGAAAGCCGCCACCGCCGCGCCGTCAAGGTCTGGGACAAGCGCGAATTCAAGAACCTCGACGACAGCGTCGAGCTGGGCACCCGCAACATCAAGGTCGCGCTGAAACGCGTGCGGCAATGGGCCCGCGACGGCGCCCACGAAGAGCTGGACCTGGACGGAACCATCAAGGCCACCGCCGATCACGGCTATCTCGACGTGAAAACCCGCCCCGAGCGCCGCAACGCCGTCAAGGTGCTGTTGTTCCTTGATGTGGGCGGCAGCATGGACCCGCATATCAAGCTGGTCGAAGAGCTGTTCTCGGCCGCCCGGTCCGAGTTCAAGCACCTGGAATATTACTATTTCCACAACTGCCTCTATGAGGGCGTGTGGCGCGACAACCGCCGCCGCTGGAACGCGCAGACCCCCACGTGGGAGGTGCTGAACACCTACGGCTCTGACTACAAATGCATCTTCGTGGGCGACGCATCCATGAGCCCCTACGAGGTCGCCTATCCCGGCGGCGCGAATGAACACTGGAACGAAGAGGCCGGGCAGGTCTGGCTGCAACGCGCCCGCGAGAAATGGCCCAACCACATGTGGCTGAACCCGGTGCCCGAACGCTATTGGGACTACACCCAGTCGATCCGCATGATCCAGGAAATCTTTGAAAACCGCATGGTGCCCATGACGCTAGAGGGTATCGAGCGCGGGATGAAGGAACTGGGGCGCTAAAATCTGCGCGACGCCGCTGGCCTTGCGCGCGACCAGCCCCCATATTCACCCCATGCTCAAGCTGACCCCAATCCTTCTGGCGCTGGCCTACGGGTTCGTCATGTACCGGTTCTCGGTCTGGCGCACCGCGCGCGAGCTCGACGCGCGGTCAGCCGAACTGGCCGATGCCGGCCTCAAGGCCACCACCGACCGCCTGGCCCGTGCGCTTGATCTGCCGCGCATCCGGGTGCATCTTTACGACATCGCGCCGGTGAACGGATTGGCCGCGCCGGATGGGCGCATCTTTATAACCCGCGGGTTTTACGACAAATATCGCGCGGGCGAGGTCAGCGCCGAAGAGCTGGCCAGCGTCATCGCGCATGAGCTGGGCCATGTCGCCCTGGGCCATACACGGCGGCGGATGATCGACTTTTCCGGCCAGAATGCCATGCGCGCCGCGCTGGGGATGGTGCTGTCGCGGCTGATCCCCGGATTGGGCGTCTACATCGCCAATATTCTGACCTCGCTCTTGGCGGCTAAACTGTCGCGCAAGGATGAATACGAGGCCGACGCCTATGCCAGCGCCCTGCTGGTCAAGGCCGGGATCGGCACCGCGCCGCAAAAATCGCTGTTCGAAAAGCTAGAGGCCCTGACCGGTGGCCACGGCCCCGTGCCCGCCTGGCTGATGAGCCACCCAAAGACCGCCGAGCGCATCAAGGCCATCGAGACGAATGAGGCCCGCTGGCGCGGCTGATCACTCGGCCGCCTTGACCTCGCCCTCTTCGATCTGGGCGGCGCGTTTTTCAACCTGCTCGACGATATGGTCGATCATCTGGTCATTCGACAGCTTGTGGCTTTGCTTGCCCGCCAGATAAACCATGCCGCTGCCTGCCCCGCCGCCGGTGAACCCGACATCGGTCATCAGCGCCTCGCCGGGGCCGTTCACCACACAGCCGATGATCGACAGGCTCATCGGGGTCTTGATGTGTTCCAGCCGCTTTTCCAGCGCCTCGACGGTCTTGATGACGTCGAACCCCTGCCGCGCGCAGGACGGACAGCTGATGATATTCACGCCACGATGGCGCAGGCCCAGCGATTTCAGGATCTCGTAACCGACCTTGACCTCTTCGACCGGGTCGGCCGACAGCGACACGCGCAGCGTATCACCAATGCCCATCCACAACAGGTTGCCCAGCCCGATCGCCGATTTGATCGTGCCGCTGGTCAGGCCACCCGCCTCGGTGATCCCAAGGTGAATCGGCGCATCCGTCGCCTCGGCCAGGGCCTGATAGGCGGCGGCCGACAGGAACACGTCGCTGGCCTTTACGCTGATCTTGAATTCATGAAAATCGTTGTCTTCCAGGATCTTGATATGCTCAAGCCCGCTTTCGACCATCGCCTCGGGGCAAGGTTCGCCGTATTTCTCCAGCAGGTGCTTTTCCAGCGACCCGGCATTCACCCCGATCCGGATCGAGCAGCCATGATCGCGCGCCGCGCGGATCACTTCCTTGACGCGGGTCTCGTCGCCGATATTGCCCGGATTGATCCGCAGACAGGCCGCGCCCGCCTCGGCCGATTCAATCGCGCGCTTATAGTGGAAATGAATATCCGCCACGATCGGCACCGGGCTTTCGCGCACGATCTCGTGCAGTGCGCGCGCGCTGTCCTGATCGGGCACCGACACCCGCACGATATCCGCCCCCGCCTCGGCACAGCGCAGAACCTGTTCGATCGTCGCCTTGGCATCCGACGTGATCGTATTGGTCATGGTCTGAACCGAAATCGGCGCATCGCCCCCCACGGGCACCGGGCCCACGTGGATCATGCGCGATTTGCGGCGATAGATATTGCGCCAGGGGCGCACCTGGTTGAGCGACATCCGCCCTCTCCCGGTCAATGCTGTTATGGTGTTAGATAGACCCGCCGGGCCGCACGCGCAACGGCGCTATTGGCCGGCGGGCTGCGACAGCTGCGCCACAACGCGCGCCAGCTCGGCATTCTCGGTCACATCGGCAACCTGATACTGCCCGGTCAGCGCATCGGCGGCCATGACCACGTTCTTGACCACCTCGCCCCCGACACCCGCCGGACCGTAGGTTTGGCCATTGACCGCGAAATAGACCGCCCCGCCATTGCCGGTGCGCAGCACGGGCGGCTCTTCGGTGGCGGGCAGAACGTATGTCTCGCCCGCATCCAGAATCTTTTCGAACACCACCGTGCCGTCAGCGGCGGCAACGCGCACCCAGGCCGGGCGCACGGCGAACAGAACCACCTCGGGCACGTCGGCATCGACCACCTGCACCGGGGCATCCAGAATGTCGGACGCGGGCGGAAGGGCGGCGGCCATTTGCGGCTGCTCGTCCAGCGCGCTCAGCTGACCCGGTTCAAGCGTCGAGATCGGGCCGTCGCGGGCCACCATGACCGGCACGTCCAGCGGGCGCGGACGGTAAAGCCGCGCCAGCGCATCGGCGCCGGGCTGCTCTTGGCCTTCGACCACGGGGGCGGCCTCTGCCACAATTGCCATGTCGTTCAGCGGATCGACCTGCGCCAGCAGTCCCGGGGCATTCTCAACCGGGGTCAGGCGCACTTTTTGAATTTCCTTAAGCACCGACCAGCCGCCAAAACCCAGCGCCGAGACCAGCGCCACCAGCACCAGAACCGAGCCGATAGCCCCCGGCTCGACATGGCCAAAGGTGGCCGGAGAGCGCGGCACGAAGCTGGCGTTCGGGTTGGCCAGCGGGTCGGCATTGCGCGGTTTCTTGGCAGTTTTCTCGGTGGACACGCGGGCGCTGGATGCGGCCTTGTCCAACCCGTGCGCGACGGCGAAATTGCCCTCGGCACAGAATTTCTTGTAGGCCCACTCGGGGTCCAACTCTAGATATCGTGCATAAGACCGAACATAACCGGCGATGAAGCCGGGCGTCTCGAACGCGGTCGGATCGGCATTTTCGATGGCGGCGATATAGGTGGCACGGATCTTCAGCTCGCGCTGAACATCCAAGAGCGATTTGCCCATGGTCGCACGTTCACCACGCATGATGTCGCCGAGCTTTAGCTCGTACGAATCAAAACCACGCGGTTCATCCGTGAGTGTTTCGACCGGCGGACGCTTGCGCCTGATCATCTGCCCTGTCCCATGCCTGTTGCCTTATGGTCACGATTCCTACGATTCCGTAGTATCATGCCTCTCTTAGGCTTTTTTTAGCACAGAACAAGGCGGGTTGCATCCGCAGAAACGATTACGCGCTCAGTTCGGCACGATTCAGCGCACAATGGCTCCACAGCTCGTCCATGGCCTTGACCAGCTTGTCCATCTCTTTGGGACCATGCACCGGCGAGGGCGTGAACCGCAGCCGTTCGGTGCCGCGCGGCACCGTCGGATAGTTGATCGGCTGCACGTAAATGCCAAAGCGTTCCAGCAGCATGTCCGACAGTTTCTTGGTGTGCACCGGGTCGCCAACGATGACCGGCACGATATGGCTGCCATGATCGATGATCGGCAGGCCCAGCCCTTTCAGGCGCATCTTGAGGATCTTGGCTTGCAGCTGGTGCTGATCGCGCAGGGTCTGATCGGTCTTGAGATGATGCACCGACGCGGCAGCAGCGGCGGCAACCGCCGGCGGCAGCGAGGTGGTAAAGATAAAGCCCGGCGCATAAGACCGGATCGCGTCGCACATCTTGGCCGAAGCGGCGATGTAACCGCCCATCACACCATAGGCCTTGGCCAGGGTGCCGTTGATGATGTCGATGCGATGCATCAGGCCGTCACGCTCGGCCACACCGGCACCGCGGGGGCCGTACATGCCCACGGCATGGACCTCGTCGATATAGGTCAGCGCGTTGAATTCGTCAGCAAGATCAAGCAGTTCCTCGATCGGGCCGAAATCGCCATCCATCGAATAGACCGATTCAAACGCGATCAGTTTCGGCGCGTTCGGGTCGTCGGCTTCCAGCAGCTCGCGCAGATGGGCGACGTCGTTGTGGCGGAAGATGCGCTTGGCGCCGCCGTTGCGGCGGATGCCCTCGATCATCGAGGCATGGTTCAGCACATCCGAATAGATGATCAGCCCCGGAAACAGCTTGGGCAGCGTGCTCAGCGTGGCGTCATTGGCGATATAGGCCGAGGTAAAGACCAGCGCGGCCTCTTTCTGGTGCAGATCGGCCAGCTCGGCCTCGAGGCGCTTGTGATAGACCGTGGTGCCCGAAATGTTGCGCGTGCCGCCCGAGCCGGCGCCGGTGGCGTCGATGGCCTCGTGCATGGCGGCCAGAACGGCGGGGTGCTGGCCCATGCCCAGATAGTCATTGCCGCACCAGACGGTGATGTCCTGTTCGGTGCCGTCAGGGCGTTTCCAGACCGCATGGGGGAAATTGCCCTTGCGACGCTCGATATCGATAAAGGTGCGATAGCGGCCTTCCTCGTGAAGGCTGTTCAGGGCTTTGTCCAAACCAGCGGTATAATCCACTCTATCTCTCCTTCATTCTGCGTCCGGCCCGAACGGGCCGTGCCAGAGCATCGCACCGACATGGGCGCGGGGACCAAAACGGTTTACCCCCCTCACCCCGTTGCGGCAAGGCTTGGTCTGGCCACAAAGCAGCCTTTAGACCACCTGATCTGTGCAAAAGCCCTCCCGTCGCCCTAAGGCATGTCCTTTATGCACATTTTTCACATTCAGAAAACAAAAACTGTTCGCGCGTTTTTGTCGCGCCCCTGCGTCCTGAATTTCAACCAATGCGGGCCTTGCCCTTTTGCTTTAGGCGCAGCCCGCCCGCGCCACTTTGATTTCGGTCAAATTCCACACCTCTCAGTCGTCCAGAATCGCCACCAAACAGTCCTCGGCACGGGCGGCCAGCGCGCAATCGGCCAGCGCCTGGGCCTCGGCCCCCTCGCCCGTGGCCACGGCCCATTTGCCCGTCGACAGCGAGATCGCCATCGCCTTGGCACCGCGCTGCTTGCGATAATAGCCGTGGAACGCCTCGGTCGCGGCGGACGACAATTGCAGCGGCCGCGCCTCATGACCCATGGGGCGGATTTCGGCCACGATCACACAGGCCGCGGCCCCTTTTCGCCGCGCATTGCAACCCTCTAGCGCCGCCTCGCGGGCGGCATCCACGTCGTGATAGTTGGTCGCGGCAACCGTCGCATCGCTCAGCAACCCGTCTTCGGGCGCCACCGCCATGGCACCGTAATAGGGCTGTTGCCCGGCCACCTGCACCGCGATCTGCCCCTCTTTTTCGTCCAGCACATCCTGAGGCACCAAAACCGCCTCTGCCGGGGCGGGCTTGAACAGCGCCGCCTTGGCGGCCTTGCCATCCACCGGTTCAGCCACGGCCGGCAGGGCGGCCATCGCGGCCATCAAGCAAACGGGGGTGATACGCATCCTGAACCTCCTGAAACACACCTCTTCAGGCTACCCTTTGCCGCCTTGGCCCGCCACCCTCTGGACAGCCGCCCCACGCCTGTTACGCTACGACGAACCCTATCTGATCAGAGGCCACCATGACCCTCGAGCCCGTTCTCGCCCGAATCGATGCCGACCTGCCCCAGGCGCTGGAACGCCTGCAGAAACTGCTGCGCATCCCCTCGATCTCGACCGACCCCGCCTACAAGGGCGACTGCGACACCGCCGCCGACTGGCTGGTGGCCGATCTGGCCTCGATCGGCTTTGACGCCACCAAGCGCCCCACGCCGGGTCACCCGATGGTCGTGGCCCATGGCAAAGGCCCCGGCCCGCATATCATGTTCTACGGCCATTATGACGTTCAGCCCGTCGACCCGCTGAACCTGTGGACCAGCGACCCGTTCAAACCGGTGATCGACGACGGCAAGATCTATGCCCGCGGCGCCAGCGACGACAAGGGCCAGCTGATGACCTTTGTCGAAGCCTGCCGCGCCTGGAAAGCCGTGCACGGCACCCTGCCCGCCCGCATCAGCTTTTTCTTCGAAGGCGAAGAGGAATCCGGATCGCCCTCGCTGATCCCCTTCATGCGCGACAACGCAGAAGAGCTGAAGTCCGACATCGCGCTGATCTGCGACACCGGCCTCTTCGACAGCCGCACCCCGGCGATCGTCACCATGCTGCGCGGGCTGGTGGGCGAGGAAATCACCATTACCGGCCCCAGCAAGGACCTGCATTCGGGCATGTATGGCGGCGCCGCGATGAACCCGATCCGCGTGCTGACCCGCATCATCGCGGGCCTGCATGACGACCAGGGCCGCGTGACCATCCCCGGTTTTTACGACGGCGTGCCCGACCTGCCGCCCGAACTGGCGGCGCAATGGCAGGCGCTCAAGTTCGATCACGGCGATTTCCTGCACGCAGTAGGCCTGTCGCAGCCCGCCGGTGAAACCGGCCACACCCCGCTGGAGATGCTGTGGTCGCGCCCCACCTGCGAGGTCAACGGCATCTGGGGCGGCTATACCGGCGACGGGTTCAAGACCGTGCTGCCCTCGAAAGCCAGCGCCAAGATCAGCTTTCGCCTGGTCGGCCAGCAAAACCCCGACAAGATCCGCGAAAACTTTCGTGCGCTGGTGCGCGCGCAACTGCCCGCCGACTGCTCGGTCGAGTTCCACGAACACGGCGCCTCGCCGGCGGCCCAAATGTCGACCGAAGACCCGGCCTTCGAGGCCGCACGCGGTGCCCTGTCGGACGAATGGGGGATTGAGGCCGCCTATGTCGGCTGCGGCGGATCAATCCCGATCGCGGGCTATTTCAAGGATATCCTCGGCGTCGATGCCATGCTGATCGGGTTCGGCAAGGATGACGACGCCATCCACAGCCCGAACGAGAAATACGACATCGAAAGCTTTCACAAAGGCATTCGCAGTTGGGCGCGAATCCTGGCGGCACTGTCCTAACCGCGCGCGCCGCGCGCCAGCTTGACCACCAACAGCCCCCAAGGCGCGGCGTGCAGCAACAAATCGAAAATGTCGATGGGGCGCACCAGCTGCCCCGCGGCCAGCATCTTCAGCTTCTGCCAGATATGCGGCTCGGGGAAAAACGGCGCCAGCCCCAGCGTCAACGCCGCCAGAACCGCAAGACTCAGCGGGATGTCATCGATCTTTGTCATGGGCATTCCGTGGAGAAGTGGCGCGGTTGACGGGGCTCGAACCCGCGACCCCCGGCGTGACAGGCCGGTACTCTAACCAACTGAGCTACAACCGCGCATCTCGGCGGGCATCTCGGGGAAGCAGTGGCGCGGTTGACGGGGCTCGAACCCGCGACCCCCGGCGTGACAGGCCGGTACTCTAACCAACTGAGCTACAACCGCTCTGCTTGCCCCGGGCTTGGCCCGGCGTGAGGGGGGTTTTAGGCGCGGCGCCCACTGGCGTCAAGCGGCGATATGCGCTTTCTTGCAATCAAATTGCGCGCGCTTCGCGCGCATGTTTTTCACCTCCGCGCCTGCGGCGCGTCAGGCGGCCTCCGGCGGGGATATTTTCACGAAGAAGAAGCCCATTTCTTTTTCGCATAAATATCCCGGGGTCCGGGGCAGAGCCCCGGCTGGCTTAAACTTCAGGCGCAGGAACAAAGTGTTGACCATCACCCGGCGGCAGCTGAAACCGCCCATGCGCCCAGTCACCCGCGCGCCACGCCTCTTTGGCGGCGTCAATCCGATCTTTGCTTGAGGCGACAAAGTTCCACCAGATATAGCGCCGCCCATCCATCGCTGCGCCGCCCAGGATCATCAGCCGGGCGCCAGTCGCGCCCGCCCGCAAGGTGATCGCATCACCCGGTCGGAACACCAGCATCCGCCCCGCTTGCCATGTCTGGCCGGCGGTCGTCACTTCGCCCGACAGGATATAGACCGCGCGTTCTTCGTGATCATCGGGCAAGGGCAGCGTCGCGCGGGGATCAAGCAGGGCATCGGCATAGACAGTGTCGGAGTAGACGGGCACAGGCGCGCGTTCGCCGTAAGCCGTGCCAAGGATCAGCCGCAGCTTTTTGCCCTCGCCCTCCAGAAGGGGCAGGTCTGCCTTGGCGGCGTGGTCAAAGCGCGGGGCAGTGTCTTCGTGCGATTTTGGCAGGGCGACCCAAGTTTGCAGCCCCGACATGGTCAGCGGGCGGTCTGGCGTATCAGTGCGTTCCGAATGGGTAATGCCATTGCCCGCCACCATCCAGTTCACCGCGCCCGGCTCGATCCAGCGATCGGTGCCCAGGCTGTCGCGGTGATGCAGCCGCCCCTGGAACAGGTAGGTCACGGTCGCCAGACCGATATGCGGGTGCGGGCGCACGTCGATCCCCTGCCCCGTCAGCAATTCGACCGGGCCGAAGGCGTCGAAGAAGATGAACGGGCCGACCATCTTGCGGCGCGCCACCGGCAGAGCGCGGCGCACCTCGAAGCCGCCGATATCACTGGCGCGCGGGATGATGACGGTTTCGATACTGTCGACCTGGTCGCCGATAGGCGTTTGCGGATCGAGAAGCGGGTTCCAGCTCATCTTGGGCCTCCTGACCGGAATCTAGCGCCCCTCGGTGCCCCGTCAAAGACCCATAGCCGGACAGGGGCCCTGCGCAGATGCACAGGTCAGGCGATGATCTCGAACCGGGTGACGTCGACCATGCCCCGGTCGGTGATCTTCAGCGCCGGGATGACCGGCAGGGCCAGAAAGGCCAGTTGCAGGAACGGCTCTTCCAACGTCACGCCGAGATTGCGCGCCGCCGTACGCAGGGCGCGCAGGTCGGTTTCGACCTCTTCGAAAGACTTGAGACTCATCAAGCCCGCCACGGGCAGCGCCAGTTCGGCCAGAACCTTGCCGCCCTGAGTGACAACAAAGCCGCCCTCGATCTCGCCCAGCCGGTTGGCGGCCAGCGCCATGTCGGCGTAGTCGGCCCCCACGCAGGCGATATTGTGATGGTCATGGCAGACGGTCGAGGCAATCGCCCCCTGTTTCAGACCGAACCCTTTGACGAACCCGGTAGCGATGTTGCCGTTTTTGCCGTGCCGTTCGACAACGGCGATTTTCACCAGGTCGCGGGTGATATCGGGGCGTTTATCCCCCTCTTCCACCGCGATCACCTCGTGCAGATGTTCGGTGATGATCTTGCCGGGCAAGATGCCGATTACATCGGTTTCGGCCCGGTTGGCGGTGCTGCGGAAATGGGCGGCGCTCAGGCGCGGCGCCTTGACCGAATGGCGCGCGACCGGCGCGATCACCTCGCGCGCGGCAAAGGCCGCATCCTCGGCCAGCACGCCGCCGGAAAACACCATCTCGGCCTGGCAGTCGGCCAGCGAGCGCAGCGCGACGATATCGGCGCGTTTGCCCGGCGCAATCTGGCCGCGATCCTTGAGGCCAAAGGCCTCGGCCGCCGACAGGCTGGCCGCGCGATAGACGGCCAGGGGCGAACAGCCCAGGGCGATCAGGCTGCGGATCATGAAATCAAGATGGCCGTGCTCGGCGATATCCAGCGGGTTGCGGTCATCGGTGCACAGGCACATGTAGGGCGCGGTGGTGTCGGTCAGCACCGGCTGCAGCGCCAGCATATCCTTTGAAACCGAGCCCTCGCGGATCAGCACCCGCATCCCCTTGCGCAGCTTTTCCAGCGCCTCGGCGGCGGTCGTGGCCTCGTGTTCGGTGCGGATACCGGCGCTGATATAGGCGTTGAGGTCGCGGCCCGACAGCTGCGGGCAATGGCCGTCGATATGGCGCCCGCGAAAGGCATCGAGCTTGGCCATGGCGCCCGGGTCTTTGTGGATCACGCCGGGGTAGTTCATGAACTCGGCCAGCCCGATCACCCGCGGATGGTCCTTGAGCGCGGCCAGTTCATCCGCCTCGATCCGGGCGCCGGCGGTTTCCATGTCGGTCGAGGGCACGCAGGATGACAGCTGCACGCGGATATCCATCACCGTGCGGGCCGAGGCGTTTAGGAAATATTCGATCCCCGGCACGCCCACCACATTGGCAATCTCATGCGGGTCGCAGATCGCCGTCGTCACCCCGCGCGGCAGCACGCAGCGATCGAACTCATAGGGCGTGACCAGCGAGCTTTCGATATGCAGATGCGTGTCGATGAACCCCGGCACCAGCGTCAGGCCGGTCACGTCGATGACACGGCGGCCCTCATACTCCTCGCCCACGCCGACGATCGTGTCGCCGCAGATCGCCACATCGCCCGGGATCATCGCGCCGGTCACCAGGTCGAACACCTGCCCGCCGCGCAGCACCAGATCGGCCGGCTCGCGCCCGGCGCCCTGATCGATGAGTTTTGACAGGTCCTGCATGATCACCCCCGGCCTTTTGATCAGGTTCGCAGGCATGGGCCGCGCTGGCAAGTCGCCTGCCCCGCGGCGGGGTCAATTCGCGGTAAAGGTTGGAACTTTTGGACTATAGAAATTATCTGCCAGAGATCAGCTTAGCCCCCGAACACCCGTCAGAGCCTAAAGCTCAATTCCAGAAATTTTTCACCTGCGGCGCAACTGTGCGCCCTATTCACCTTTAAGGCGGCGAAGATTAAGATCGCGCATTTCTTTACGACTTACTGAACAGAAGCGTGGGTATAGAATCGCCAAGATGGACCCTAACATATACGCCATGGTCGCAAATCCCATCACACCTCCCCAAACCCATGCCGGCCCTTGAGCAATAGCCTGTTGCACAAGATCATCCCAAAATAAGCCTTTATACGTCAAAAACCCGAAGTAAATACCTCCTGCCAAAAATAGCAGAGATTCAGCCTGAATTCGCCATAACACGATTTTTAGCAAACGCCGCAGAACCAAAATCGAAGTCGCCACAGAACCAACCCACCACATCGCTTGCATCATGAGGAAATATGAAAGGAAGCTTTTGGCTGGCGCAGACATCTGGCTGATCTCCTGAGAGGTAAACCCGCTGTCGAAATATTTTAAAATGGAGAACCCAGCCAAATGTACGAGTAGGGCCACCCCCCAATAGCCAGCACAGATCCAGCTAATAACTCGCATCCCCATGGGCCTGTTTGTCCAGTCTGGGACCTCAGTCATCGCTCCCCCCCTGCAACCGACCTTGCGCACAGGACACACATCACGCCCAGCCTCCATTCATTTGGAAAACGAGAGCCCGCAAACGGAGCCATATGAACCATGGCATTATCAGCACAACTCAACCCAACAATATCGACACCGGATGATTGCATACCAAATCACCCCACCACCTTATACGTGTGAAGAATACTTAAAGACGACCGATAGTCCATCTCGGTTGCCCTCCCAATCATCGAATTCCCGGTAGCTGGAGGCAGATCACAGATGCTGGACAATCCTAATCAGATGATTTTTTTCGCTAAGTTCAAACCAACACTTGTTTGGCGCCCGCGACAAATACGACGAGCTGTGCGTGATAGCGGTCGGAAAGTCGGGGACCCACGCCAAACAGGTTCTGGCTGAACCCATTCTCAATCACCGTCCATATCCAGCTGTCTACGAAAGATTTCGCGCGCGGAACGCGTCATCAAACTTGAGTAGTCACCTGACAGTATTGCCTGAGCGGACGGCGGAACCACGGTTGCACTGAGCACCCGTCGACCCGACCGGTCAGGATACGGCGGCGCTAGATACGAATCCTGATAAATCTAGATCGTTGATTACTATGGATTTCTCGGTCCGTTACCATGAAAAGCAAAAAAGGCGCGAGACCAAAATATTGATCTTAAACGCCTTTTCCACATTGATTCATGGTGGGTGATAAGAGATTCGAACTCCTGACATCTTCGATGTGAACGAAGCGCTCTACCACTGAGCTAATCACCCGGTGACGGGCGTAATAGCGTCACTCCGCAGGTTCTGCAAGGGGGTCTTGCGCAGGAATATCGCCCGGTTCGGCGCGGCGGATCCGGGTGGTCAGCACATGCCCCTTGGCCATATCCTTGCGGCGGTTGACCTGCACCTTGCCCAGCGGGCGGATGTTCAGCGCCTCGCCGTTGGACAGGGCCTTGCCCAGCACCGCCAGCGTGGCCTCGACCACCGGCTTGACCTGGCTTTTCTTCAGGCCGCTTTCCTGCACGACCCGTTCGATCAGGTCTTTCTTTTGCACGAAGACGGTTTTCTCGGCAGTGTCACCCTCGCCGCTTTCGGGCACTGTGCGCAGGGTCGTCTGCTTGGGTTTTTCTGTTGCCATGTTCTTATCCTGTAAATGGGGGTGGCAGGGCCTCTCCCCGGGCTGCTCGTGGGAAAAGGCTACCCTGTTTTTCGGCCTGCCGCCACTGGTCTTGCACGCCCAAGACGAAAAAGGCGCGCCACCGGGGCGCGCCTTTGTCTTGGTCGGATCAGGCGGTCAATGCGCCGTGGCGCCGTGCCCTTCGCCCTTGGCGGCCAGAGCGGCCTGAGCGGCGGCCTCTTCGGCTTCTTCGTCCCATTCCACCGGCTCTGGCGTCCGCACCAGCGCCTGTTTCAGCACCTCGCGCACATGGCTGACCGGGATGATATCCAGACCCTCTTTGACGTTGTCGGGGATCTCGGGCAGGTCCTTGGCGTTTTCCTCGGGGATCAGCACGGTCTTGATGCCGCCCCGCAGGGCCGCCAGCAGCTTTTCCTTGAGCCCGCCAATGGCCAGCACATTGCCGCGCAGCGTGACCTCGCCGGTCATGGCGATATCCTTGCGCACCGGAATGCCGGTCAGCACCGACACGATCGAGGTCACCATGGCAACCCCGGCCGAGGGGCCATCCTTGGGCGTGGCGCCCTCGGGCACGTGCACGTGGATATCGACCTTTTCGAACTTGGGCGGCTTGACCCCGATCTCGGGCGAGATCGAGCGCACAAAGCTCGAGGCAGCCTCGATCGATTCCTTCATCACATCGCCCAGCTTGCCGGTGGTTTTCATCCGGCCTTTGCCGGGCAGCTTGAGCGCCTCAATCGACAGCAGGTCGCCACCGACGCTGGTCCAGGCCAGCCCGGTCACGACACCCACCTGGTCATCCTTTTCGGCCAACCCATAGCGGAACCGTTCGACGCCCAGGAATTCCTCAAGGTTTTCAGGGCCTACCGTGACTTTCTTGACATCACCCTTGATGATCTGCGTCACCGCCTTGCGGGCCAGTTTCGCGATCTCACGCTCAAGGTTCCGCACGCCCGCCTCGCGGGTGTAAAGGCGGATGATGTCGGTCAGCGCCTCATCGGTCAGCTCGAACTCGCCCTTGCGCAGGCCGTGGTTCTTGACCTGCTTAGCGATCAAGTGCTGACGCGCGATCTCGCGCTTTTCGTCCTCGGTGTAACCGGCCAGAGGGATAATCTCCATCCGGTCCAGAAGCGGGCCCGGCATGTTATAGCTGTTGGCCGTGGTCAGGAACATCACGTTCGAGAGGTCATATTCGACCTCGAGATAGTGATCGACAAAGGTCGAGTTCTGTTCCGGGTCCAGCACCTCAAGCATCGCGCTCGCCGGGTCGCCCCGGAAATCCTGGCCCATCTTGTCGATCTCATCCAGCAGGATCAGCGGATTGGTGGTCTTGGCCTTTTTCAGCGCCTGGATGATCTTGCCGGGCATCGAGCCGATATAGGTCCGGCGGTGGCCGCGGATTTCGCTTTCATCACGCACGCCGCCAAGGCTGATGCGAATGAATTCGCGCCCGGTGGCGCGGGCCACCGATTTGCCAAGGCTGGTCTTGCCCACGCCCGGCGGGCCGACAAGGCACAGGATCGGGCCTTTCAGCTTTTTGCTGCGCTGTTGCACGGCCAGGTATTCGACGATGCGCTCCTTGACCTTCTCCAGGCCATAGTGATCGGCATCCAGCACGTCCTGGGCACGGTGCAGGTCTTTCTTGACCCGCGACCTGACGCCCCACGGGATCGACAGGATCCAGTCGAGATAATTGCGCACCACGGTCGCCTCGGCCGACATGGGCGACATGGATTTCAGTTTCTTGACCTCGGCATCGACCTTTTCGCGCGCCTCTTTCGACAGCTTGGTGTCGGCGATGCGCTCTTCCAGCTCGGCGATCTCGTTCTGGCCCTCGTCGCCATCGCCCAGCTCCTTCTGAATGGCCTTCATCTGCTCATTCAGATAATACTCGCGCTGGGTGCGCTCCATCTGGCTTTTGACGCGGGTCTTGATCTTTTTCTCGACCTGCAGAACCGACATCTCGCCCTGCATCAGCCCATAGATCTTTTCCAGACGCTCGGCGACGTTGAGGGTTTCCAGCAGCTCCTGCTTCTGGTCGACATCAATGCCCAGATGGCCCGAAATCAGGTCGGCCAGCTTGGCCGGATCCTGGGTTTCGGCGATCGCCGACAGGGCCTCTTCGGGGATGTTCTTCTTGACCTTGGCATAGCGCTCGAATTCCTTGCCGACGGTGCGCAGCAAGGCCTCGATCGTGTCGGGCTCGCCCTCTTCCTCGGGCAGGAATTCGGCCTGGGCCTCGAAAAAATCGTCATTGGGCAGGAATTCGGTGATGCCCACGCGCGACCGCCCCTCAACCAGCACCTTGACGGTGCCGTCGGGCAGTTTCAGCAGTTGCAGAACATTGGCCAGCACGCCGGTGCGGTAGATCCCGTCGGTGGTCGGGTCATCGACCGCCGGGTCGATCTGGCTGGACAGCAAGATCTGCTTGTCATCGGCCATCACCTCTTCCAGCGCACGCACCGATTTCTCGCGCCCAACAAACAGCGGCACGATCATATGCGGAAACACCACGATATCGCGCAGTGGCAGAACTGGATAGGTTTGGCTGAGTTGCTCGTTCATACTTGTTCCTTGGCTCTTGGCAAGATGTCCCGGCCCCGACTATCGGCAGCTCTCGTCCATCTCCGGTCTCGGCCTCTATATCTGGGGGATCCACCCGGATTTTCAACCACGACCTGTTACGGCATTTGCGTCAGCATGCCCGCGCCGCGCCGCCTGAACAAGAGCGATCACAAAGCGTTTCCATAGAATTTGGCTAAAACTCTGACCCGCCCCGGCTATTTTCGCGGCAGCCCGTGAAATGTGGCGGGGCTTTACCCATTCGCAACCTATTTTTGGCCATTTTGGCGGCTAGACAGGCCTGACTGCCACGAATGGGGACCGGATGGAACACATGCTCGCACGATTGGTTGAGGAACGCCGCAGGCTGGCCTTTGTCACGCCGCTGGCCTTTCTGGCGGGTGTCATCCTTTACGCCGACTATCCCGGCCTGGCCTTTGGTCTGCCGGTGCCGGTCTTTGCCGGGCTGCTTTACGCGGCTGGTGTCGGTGGGGCCTGCCTTGTGATGGGGCTGTTCGCGCCCTCGCTGGTCACCCTCTCTGAGGGCGCGGCCGTCACGCGCATCGCGCTGGCGCTGATGGTGGTGCAGTTCCCCGATATTGGCCACGCGGTCATGGCCGCCCCGGTGCTGAATGCCACGCTGGTTGTCGCGGGCGCCCTGCTGTTGCAGCGCCTGCCCGCCTGGCACGGCTTTCGCGCATGGCTGGAAGAGCCCTATTTGACTCCCCCGGCCCCGATCTACGCCCTGGCCCGTTAAACCGGCTCGATATCGCCCAGCGCGCGGGTGGCGTGAAAATCGGCCTCCCAGGCATCAAAGCGCGCCTCGGCAATCGCGTCGCGCATGCCCTGCATGATTTCCTGAAAATAATGCAGGTTGTGCCAGGTCAGCAGCATGCCCGAGATCATCTCGTTCGCGCGGAACACGTGATGCAGATAGGCGCGGCTATAGCTGCGGCAGGCCGGGCAGGTGCAAGCCTCGTCCAGCGGGCGCGGGTCATCGGCATGGCGGGCGTTCTTGATATTCACCACCCCCCGGCGCGTGAACACCTGCCCCGTCCGGCCTGATCGGGACGGCAGCACGCAATCCATCATGTCCACGCCGCGCTTGACCGCGCCCACGATATCATCGGGCTTGCCCACGCCCATCAGGTAACGCGGCTTGTCCTGCGGCAGCAGATCGGGCGCATAATTCAGCGTGTCGAACATCGCCTCTTGGCCCTCGCCCACGGCCAAGCCGCCGATAGCATAGCCATCAAAGCCGATCTCGCGTAGCGCGGCAGCGCTTTCCTCGCGAAAATCGCGTTCCAGCCCGCCCTGCATGATGCCGAACAGCGCATGACCGGGACGGTCACCGAACGCCTCTTTCGACCGCGCGGCCCAGCGCATCGACAGGCGCATGCTGTCCGCGATGCGGTCGCGGTCGGCGGGCAAAGCGGGGCATTCGTCGAAACACATCACGATATCGCTGCCCAACAGGCGCTGGATCTCCATGCTGCGTTCCGGCGTCAGCTCGTGGCGTGACCCGTCGATATGCGATTTGAACGTCACGCCCTTTTCGGTCAGCTTGCGCAGCCCGGCCAACGACATCACCTGGAACCCGCCACTGTCGGTTAGGATCGGGCGCTCCCAGTTCATGAACCTGTGCAAGCCGCCCAGCCGGTCGATCCGCTCGGCGGTGGGGCGCAGCATCAGGTGATAGGTATTGCCCAGCAGGATATCGGCACCCGTGGCCGCCACGCTTTCGGGCAGCATCGCCTTGACGGTCGCCGCCGTGCCCACCGGCATGAAGGCCGGGGTGCGGATATCGCCGCGCGGTGTGGAGATCGTGCCCAGACGGGCCTTGCCGTCGGTGGCATGCAAAGAGAACGAGAATCGCTGTGTCATAAGGCAGGAAATAGCGCGAAGCCGCGCCGGGGGCCAGTTGCCATGCCATGGCGGCACGGGCCGTCACGAAACTCTCATACCCTCTTGCCATACCGCCCGCACAATGACACTGGGCACGTCTGGTTTTCCGGGGCTGACTCGGGGCCATCTTCTCGAAAGGTTCGACGATGACTGCACAGCCGATTATCCCCGGTTTCCGCCTGGGGTGGGAGGAATGGGCCGCCCTGCCCGGGCTGGGCCTGCCCGCGCTTAAGGTCAAGGTCGATACGGGGGCCAAGACCTCGGCCCTGCATGCCTTCGACATCGAGCCCTTCGGCCCCGCCAACCGCCCGCGCGTGCGCTTTGCCATTCACCCGATTCCGGGCCGCAACGACCTGTCGATCCCGTGCTCGGCCGAAATCGTCGACCGCCGCGAAGTCACCAGCTCGAACGGCGAGACAGAGCTGCGCTATGTCATCCGCACCGAGATCATGATGGGCGACCGGCAATGGCCGATCGAGATGACCCTGACCGATCGCGGGTCGATGGCCTATCGCATGTTGCTGGGCCGTCAGGCCTTTGGCGACGATATCGTCATCAGCCCCGGCGAAAGCTTTTGCCAGCCGATCCTGGACTACGATGTCTATCATTCCACCGCCATGCGCGCCGAGGCCCCCGCCCGCGCCCTGCGCATCGCCGTTCTGTCGCGCGAGGGGAACAACTATTCCACCCGGCGCATGGTGATCGAGGGCGAGAAACGCGGCCATGTGGTCGAGGTGATCGACACCACCCGCTGTTACATGGCTCTGAATGCCCTCTCGCCCGAGATCTATTACGACGGCCAGCGCCTGCCGCGCTATGACGCCGTGATCCCTCGGATCGGCAGCTCGATCACCGCCTATGGCACCGCCGTGATCCGCCAGTTCGAAACCATCGGCACGTTTTGCGTGAACGGCTCTGAAGGCATCACCGCCAGCCGCGACAAGCTGCACGCCCATCAGATCCTGGCGCGTCACCGCATCGGCATGCCCACCACCGCCTTTGCCGCCTCGCCCCAGGACAATGACAGCCTGATCGAGCTGGTCGAAGGCGCGCCGCTGATCGTCAAGCTGCTGGAAAGCACCCAGGGCAAGGGCGTGGTGCTGGCCGAAACCAAGAAGGCCGCGCAATCGGTGATCTCGGCCTTTCGCGGCCTCAAGGCCAGCTTTCTGGTGCAGCATTTCGTCAAAGAGGCCGCCGGCGAAGACATCCGCTGCATGGTGATCGGCGGCAAGGTCGTGGCCTCGATGCGGCGGGTCGCGGCGGCGGGCGAGTTCCGTTCGAACCTGCACCAGGGCGGCAGCGCCGAGCCTGTGCGCATTTCCAAGGCCGAGCGCGAAACCGCAATTCGTGCGGCCAAGGCGTTCAAGCTGAACATGGCCGGCGTCGACCTGCTGCGCAGCAGTGATGGGCCAAAGGTGCTGGAGGTCAATTCCAGCCCCGGCCTGGAAGGTATCGAGCAGGCCAGCGGCAAGAACGTGGCGCGGCTGCTGTATGATGACATCGAGAAACGCGTCCGCCCCGCCCCGGTGCGAAAGCGCGGCAAATCGGCAGCCTGAGAGGCAGCCACTTTACGGCCCGCGACATAATCCTTATATGATCACTCAACAATTAGGATTCCGCGCATGACCGACGCCAGCAATCAGATCGAGGGCGCCCCCCTCATCAAGCCGTCAAACTACGAACACCCGCTGTTCGACGCCGTGGTTGACGCCTGCCGCAGCGTGTTCGACCCCGAGATCCCGGTGAACATCTATGACCTGGGCCTGATCTACACGATCGAGATCAGCGGCGAAAACGAGGTGCACATCATCATGACCCTGACCGCGCCGGGCTGCCCGGTTGCGGGCGACATGCCCGGCTGGCTGGTCGACGCCATCAGCCCGGTGCCGGGCGTGAAACATGTCACTGTCGACATCACCTGGGACCCGCCTTGGGGTATGGACATGATGAGCGACGAGGCCCGGCTAGAACTGGGCTTCATGTAAGCTTTACCGCGCCGTTACAGGCGTGACGTGCGGCTGTCATTCCCATCGGGCATCAGGTTCGCGGATGTCTCAACGGAGGATGACAATGCCCCACGCCCGTCTCGCCGCCCTGGCGCTTGCCACGGTTTGCGCCCTGCCCGCCGCTGCCGAAACCGGTCTCGACTACGGCCCGCGCCCCTCTTACCTGATCGACAAGATGGACAGCAGCCCGCTGAAGGACAAGCTGCAATCCTGCATCGGTCAAACCCCCAAACGCACCGACTTTTCGATCGGCCACCGCGGCGCGCCGCTGATGTTCCCCGAACATACCGTCGAATCGAACCGGGCCGCTGCCCGCATGGGGGCCGGCATTCTTGAATGCGACGTGACCTTTACCAAGGACAAGGAACTGGTCTGCCGCCACGCCCAGAACGATCTGCACACCACCACCAACATTCTGCTGACCGATCTGGCCGACACCTGCGTGATGCCCTTTCAGCCCGCCATGGGCGAAGACAAGGCCAAGGCCGAGTGCCGCACCTCAGACATCACCCTGGCCCAGTTCAAGACGCTGAGCCCCAAGATGGATGCGGCCGACGGGTCTGCCACGACGCCCCAGGCCTATCAGGGCGGCATCGCGGGGTTCCGCACCGATCTCTACACGGCCGGTGCCCAGACGATGACCCACGCCCAGTCGATCGAGCTGTTCCGCGCGCTTGGGGCGAAATTCACGCCCGAGCTGAAAGACCCCGCCGTGGACATGCCCTTTGACGGGTTCACGATGGACGACTACGCGCAAAAGATGATCGACGAATACAAGGCCGCCGGGGTGCCCGCCTCGCAGGTCTGGGCGCAAAGCTTCAACCTGGATGTGATCCGCTATTGGATCAAGAACGAGCCCGAGTTTGGCGCTCAGGCCGTGTATCTGATGGATGAGTATGACATCGAGGGCTATTCGCCCCATGATGCGGCGACCTGGCCCAACACCATGCCCGAGCTCAAGGCCATGGGCATCAACTATATCGCACCGCCGATGTGGATGCTGGTCACGGTCGAGGACGGCCGCATCGTGCCCTCGACCCTTGCCCGCGCCGCCCGCGAGGCCGACCTGAACATCATCACCTGGACGCTGGAACGCTCGGGCCCGCTGAACGGTGGCGGGGGCTGGTACTTTCAGTCGATCAAGGACGTCACCGACAATGACGGCGTCTACTTCGAACTGCTCGACGTTCTGGCCCAGGATGTCGGCGTGAAGGGCGTGTTCTCGGACTGGCCGGCCACCGTGACCTTCTACGCCAACTGCATGGGTCTTTAGGCCTGATACGGGCGGGGCGGCTCTAATCGACGAACGCCCCTTGAGCCGCCCCGCCCGAGCCCTTAAATTCAGGGGAAAGGAGAAACGCGCATGTTCTCGATCCCCGGCAAACAGGCCGTCACCATGACCGACGCCGCCGCCAAGCAGATCGCCCGGCTGATGGCCCAGAAAGACAGCCAGGGCCTGCGTATCGGCGTCAAGAAAGGCGGCTGTGCAGGCATGGAATACACGATGGACTACGTGTCCGAGATCGACCCCCTGGACGAGGTGGTCGAACAGGCCGGCGCGCGCGTGATGATCGCGCCGATGGCGCAGATGTTCCTCTTTGGCACCGAGATCGACTATGAGACCTCGCTGCTGGAAAGCGGCTTTCGGTTCCGCAACCCCAATGTGGTCGAGGCCTGCGGCTGCGGCGAGTCGATCAAGTTCGCCGAAAGCTAGGCTTTTCCGCCCCCCGGCCCTTGCCTGCCCCGCCCGTTTGGGGTTTTCTCGCCCGAAATCAAAAAGGACGAGGGAACATGGGTAAGAAACTGGCCGCCGGCAATTGGAAGATGAACGGAACCTCCGCCGATCTGGCCGAGGTCTCCGCGCTGATCGCGGCCCACCCTGCCCCCGCCTGCGACATCCTGATCTGCCCGCCCGCGACGCTGCTGTCGCGCCTGTCGGACACTGCGCAGGGCAGCGCCGTACAGACCGGCGGGCAGGATTGCCACGCCAATGCATCGGGCGCACACACGGGCGACATCGCGGCGGCGATGCTGGCCGACGCGGGCGCCAGCCATGTCATCCTTGGCCATTCCGAGCGCCGCACCGATCACAATGAGACCGATGCCGAGGTGGCCGCCAAGACCCTTGCCGCCCATGGCGCCGGTCTGATCGCCGTGGTCTGTATCGGCGAAACCGAGGCCCAGCGCGACGCAGGCGACACGCTGGCGGTGATCGGCGCGCAGCTGGACGGGTCGCTGCCGCAGGGCTGCACCGCCGCCAATACCGTGATCGCCTATGAGCCGGTCTGGGCCATCGGCACCGGCCGCGTGCCCTCGCTCGACCAGATCACCGAAGTGCATGATTTCATCCGCGCCCGGCTGAACGACCGCTTTGCCGGGCAGGATTTCAGCCTGCTTTACGGCGGCTCGGTCAAACCCGACAATGCCGCGCAGATCTTTGCCGTCGGCAATGTCGATGGCGCGCTGGTGGGCGGGGCCTCGCTAAAGGCTGCGGATTTCTCGGCCATCATCTCCGCGCTCGACGCCGCCTGAACGTGAAACGGCCCCACATTTCTGCGGGGCCGCCTCTTCTTCCGTGAGTGTTGCCTAGTTCGTGATGATTTCGGGTCCCATCAAGGTGATCGGCAGCCATGTCGACAGCACCGGGACGTAAGTCACCAGGATGAGGAACGCGAACAGGACAGCCAGGAAGGGCAGTGCCGCTTTCACGACGCGCATCATCGGCATCCCCGCCACGCCCGAGGTCACAAAGAGGTTGAGACCAACCGGCGGGGTGATCATCCCGATCTCCATGTTCACCACCATGATGATACCCAGGTGGATCGGATCGACGCCCAGCTCGATGGCGATCGGGAACACCAGCGGCGCGACGATCACGATCAGGCCCGAGGGCTCCATGAACTGACCACCGATCAGCAGGATCACGTTGACCACGATCAGGAACATGATCTTGCCAAACCCGGCCTCAAGCATTGCCCCAGCGATATGCTGCGGGATCTGCTCGTCGGTCAGCACATGTTTCAGGATCAGCGCGTTGGCGATGATGAACATCAGCATGATCGTCAGCTTGCCGGCCTCAAGCAGCGTGTGCTTGGTGTCGGGGTGGACAAAGGCGGTCAACAGCGCCTGCGGCTTGCGCAGCAGCGAGATCGGCTTTTCGTCCGGGCCACGTGCGGCCAGCGGCCCCATGTCGCGATAGACGAAAACCGCGATCAGGAAGGCATAGACCGATGCCACGGCGGCCGCCTCGGTCGGGGTAAAGATCGCGCCGGTGATGCCGGGGATGCCGTAGATACCGACCATGATGATGACGATCAGCATCAGGCCCCAGAACGCCTCGCCAAAGCTGGAACGCACCTCGCCCCACCCCAGCCATTCGCCCTTGGGCATGTTGCGGATACGCGCCATCACATAGATGGTCACCATCAGCAGGAAACCCGCCAGCAGGCCAGGGAAGACCCCGGCCAGGAACATCCGCCCAACCGACACGTCGGTCGCCGAGGCATAGACCACCATCACGATCGACGGCGGGATCAGGATGCCCAGCGTGCCCGCGTTACAGATGACGCCAGCGGCGAAATCCTTGGAATAGCCCGCCTTCTGCATGGCCGCGATCACGATCGTGCCGATGGCCACAACAGTTGCGGGCGAGCTGCCCGACAGCGCCGCGAACAGCATACAGGCAAAGACGCCCGCGATCGCCAGACCGCCACGCATATGACCCACGCAGGCGATCGAGAAGCGGATGATCCGCTTGGCCACGCCGCCCGTCGACATGAAGCTGGACGCCAGGATGAAGAACGGAATGGCCAGCAGGGTATAGTGACCCGCCATCGCCTGATACATCGACTGCGCGATCGAGCCCAGCGAGGTATCCGAGAACAGCAGCAGGAAGATCATCGAGCTGAGACCGAGGCTGACCGCGATCGGAACACCGATCAGCAGCAGGCCGACGATCATGAGGAAAAGGATCAGAACGCTCATGGCTTATTTCTCCTCGGACAGGGCGGCGGCTTCTTCGACCGCATCCTCGGCTTCGTGGCTGACGATCAGGCTGTCCTGCTGGCCGGTGACGATGCGGATCGTGGCCTGAACCACGCGCAGCAGGATCAGCGCCGACCCGAAGGGCAGAACGAAATACGGGATAAAGCGGGGCATCTTGTCATAGGCCTCGCCCTGGTTGAACACGTCTTCCATCCAGCGCAGCCAGCTGAGCATCGGCACCTGCTCGGTCTCGTACCAGGCCTGATCGCGCGAGTTTTCGAACCCGGTCGGGAACCAGCGCCCCGAGGTCGCGTCAAACCCGGCGAACGGCGCCCAGTAATCCCAGGCCCCTTTCATCAGCAGAGCCGCGTAGATCACGCAGGCCACCGCCGACAGCAGCACCATGATCCGGCGTCCGCGGCTGGGCACGATGTTCAACAGCGCATCGACGCCCAGATGGGTGGTGTGCTTGAACCCATAGCTGATGCCCAGCAGCACCAGCCAGGCAAACAGGATCAACACCAGTTCCAGCCCCCAGATCAGCGAGTCGCCGAACCCATAGCGCAAAACGACGTTGATAAAGGTGATCAGTGTCATGAAACCCAGCAGGGTCGCGATCAGGGTTTCTTCGATTTGGTCGATGAAACGCCCAAGCGGGCTGCGGGTGGAGGTATGTGTTTCCTTGCTCATCGCTCGGTTCCCTTCCAGCCGTTCAATGTTCGCAAAACGGCCCGGCGCGTTGGTCGCACCGGGCCGGACTTACCAGACGCCCGGTGAGGCGTTAGTGCGCGGCGTTGATTTCCTGGGCAGCGGCGATGTTATCGGCCCCCACATCGGCTTCGAACTCGGCCCATACGGGCTTCATCGCTTCCAGCCAGGCCTGACGTTGTTCGTCCGTCAGCTCGCGGATCACACCGCCCGCATCCAGGATCGCCTGGCGAGCTTCCATATCGACCTGGCCAACGGCGGCGTTACGCTCGGCGCTGACTTCGGCAATGATGGTGCGCAGCTGGTCACTCACGTCGGCGGGCAGGCTGTCCCACCAATCGACGCTGGTCACGACCAGATAGTCCAGCACACCGTGGTTGGTTTCGGTGGTGCCGTCCTGAACCTCAAAGAATTTCTGGCCATAGATGTTCGACCAGGTGTTTTCCTGCCCATCCACAACGCCGGTCTGCAGGGCGCCGTAGACCTCAGAGAACGCCATCGGCTGCGGCGAGGCGTTCAGCGCCTTCATCTGGGCAACCAGAACGTCCGAGGTCTGAACCCGGAATTTCAGGCCGGCAGCATCCTCGGGGGTCAGCAGCGGCTTGTTGGCCGAGAACTGCTTCATACCGTTATGCCAGAAATCCAGCCCCATCAGCCCGCGGCGGGCCATCGATTCCTTCATGGCCTGACCGGTCTCGGATGCCTGGAAAGCATCGACGGATTCGATGTTCTTGAACATGAACGG
Organism: Actibacterium sp. XHP0104; assembly: GCF_025751515.1. GTDB lineage: Bacteria > Pseudomonadota > Alphaproteobacteria > Rhodobacterales > Rhodobacteraceae > Actibacterium_D. Next base: position 354,196 of record NZ_JAOWLE010000001.1, on the reverse strand, counting down.
CAGGTCGAAAATGCGGAACTGCTTGGTGAAAGCTTCGAATTTCGACAGCGAGGGCGCGGCCAGTTGCACGTCGCCCTGCAGCATCGCTTCCAGAACCTGGTCATCGTTGTAGAGGGTCGAGTTCGGATAGACCTCCATACAGGCCTTGCCGTTCATCTCGGCATTCACACGCTCTTGCAGCAGCGAGGCGGCCAGACCCTTGGGGTGACGGTCGCTGTTGGTCACGTGGCTGAACTTGATGACGATTTCGCCCTCGTCACAGGCGGCCAAGGCAACGCCCGAGGTCATGGTCAGGGCAACGGCAGTTGCTGCGGCAGCGGTAATGAGTTTCATCGAGTCTCCTCCCAGAAGTCTCAGTTGAGTGATCGCGCCTCCTCAATGGCGCTCACTCAACATTTAGCCAGCAGCGATACCGGCCCTCCAAAAGGAAAATGACGTTACGGAAAACTAATTATTTACCGTTTTGTTACAAATGCTTAAGCGCAATTTTCGACCCACCCTGAAATCTGCGCCAATCAGGCTGGGCGAATTTCCGCACAACGCAAATACGGGTCTGTGCGGTTTTCCACACAGTGCGACTCGGGCCCCTCAGGCGTGGTCGCGATACAGCTCGGGGCGGATGCCGTGGCGCGCCAGCTTGTCGTAAAAGGTCTTGCGCGGCAGTTTCAGAATGCGTGCGGCCTCGGTCGCGTTGCCCTCGGCGCGGCGCAGCGCGTCGATCAGCAGCGAATGCTCGACCCGCGCCAATTGCTCGGCCAGGCCCATCGCCTCTTCCTCGGCCGCGTCCACGTCGGCTAGCCCCATGGCAAAGCGCATCGCCGCATTCATCAGCGCGCGCGAGTTGCCCGGCCAGTCCTGCGCCAACAACCGCGCCACCACCTCGGGCGACACGTCGGGTTCGGGTAACGCCGCCTGTTCGCAGGCCAGCGAGACGTAATGGCGAAACAGCACGGGGATATCCTCGGGGCGTTCGCGCAGGGGCGGAATGCGGATCTGCGCCGCCTCGAGCCGGTAGAACAGATCGGCGTTGAACCGCCCCGCCTCGACCTCGGCCCCCAGGTCCCGCGCCGTGCCGACGATGAAGCGCGTGCCTCCGGGCCTCTCGATCAGCCCCAACAGCGCGAATTGAGCTGCGGCCCCCATCGCGGCGATCTCGTCCAGAAAGATCGACCCGCCCTCGGCCCTCTCGAACGCGTCGGACAGGCTTTCGGGCGTCTGCGAGGCGGCGGCGAATTTCAGAAAAGGCTTGTGCGAATCCGCCGATAACAGATGCACCACCTCTGCGATCTTCGAGGTGCCCGTGCCCGGCTCTCCGGTGATCAGCACATCGGTCTGGCTGCGGGCAAAGATGCGCGCCTGCTGGCGCATCGCCTCGGCCTGCGCCGATTGCCCGCGCAGCAGCCGCGAGGCCGCATCCCCCGCCTCGAGCTGCAGCTTCAGCCGGCGGTTCTCCAGCACCAGGTTACGGGTCTTCATCGCCCGTTCGACCACATCCAGCAGCGCCCGGGTCGGGCACGGCTTTTCCAGGAAATCAAACGCCCCCGACGCCATGCCCCGCACCGCCATCGGAATATCACCCTCGCCCGTCAGCAGGATCACCGGCAGCTCTGGATCGACCTTGTGGGCATACTCCAACAGCGCATAGCCATCCTTGCCCGGCATCCGGATATCGCTGACCACGACCCCGGCGAACCGGTCGGTGATGTGATCCTTGGCCTCGATATAGCTGCCGGCGGTGATCGGCCGCAGCCCGGCCAGCTCCAGCGTCTGGCCCAGCGCCTCGCGCACGGCGGGTTCGTCATCGACCAGCAGAACCTTGCGGATCATGCGGCGTCCTCCAGTTGGGCGGCGGTCAGTTCAACCGTGAATTCGGCCCCGCCATCAGGGTGGTTGCGGCCACGGATCGCCCCGCCGAAGCTTTGCACCAGGCCGTAGGAAATCGACAGGCCCAGCCCCATGCCCTCGGACTGGCCCACCTCTTTGGTGGTGTAGAACGGATCAAAGATCTTTTCCGGCTCGGCGATGCCGGGGCCGTGGTCGCGCACGATCAGCCGCACCACGCCTTGGCCCGGCTCGATCGCGATGCCGATGCGCGGCACCGCCTGCCCCGCCATCGCGTCCAGCCCGTTCGACACCAGGTTCAGCAGCACCTGCTGCAACCGCACCTCGCCGCCCCGCACCCAGACCGGCGCGGGCGGTCGCCGCCAGGTCAGCTCGACCCCAGATTGGGTCAGCCGGGTTTCGCTGAGGTCCAGCACCGCCTCGACCACCGCGACCAGATCGACATTGGTCATCGGCTCGCTTTCCTGGCGGGCGAATGCGCGCAGGTTGCGGATGATCCGCCCCATGCGCCGGGCCATCTCGGAAATCCGGCCCAGATTGCTGGCAGCCTTGTCCGGGGCGCCCATATCCATGAATTGCGTGGCATTGTCGGCGAATGTCTGAATCGCCATCAGCGGCTGGTTCAACTCGTGACTGAGGCCCGCCGACATCTTGCCCAGGGCCGACAGCTTGCCCGCCTGCACCAGCTCATCCTGCGCGCGTTTCAGCGCGGCCTCGGCCTCGGTGCGTTCGGTCACCTCGTGGCGCAGCGCGCGGTTGGCCTCGGACAGCTCGCGCGTGCGTTCGGCCACGCGCACCTCAAGCTGCGCCTTGGCCTCTTCCTCGACCTGCAGGCGATGGCTCAGCGCATCCCGCCGCTGTTGCAGCAGCACCAGAACCGCCCCAAAGACCAGCGCCACCGCCGCCGCCACGATGGCCTGCAAGCGGGCCAGCCGCGCCGCCGGGGCCACGTCCATCATGATCTCTCCGGTGATGCCGATCACCGGCAGCGGCATCGACAGATGCAAGGCCCGCGCCGGCAGGTAGGGCCCGCCATTCACCGCCCAGACCTCGTGCCCGGCCACATCGCTCGGCTGGACCGGCGGGAAATCGTTCAGGGGATGGGTGTGGTAATTGTAGCGCGCCAGACGCTCATCCGGGGCCGGCGCCCGCTGGGTCAGCAACAGCTCTGACCGGTTGGTGACGAACACCACGCCCGCATCATCGGTAAAGAACACCGCATGGGGATCGCCGCTCCAGGCGGATTCGATCGCCCAGATATTCACATCGACCGTGATCACCCCCTGCGGCACCGCCTGCCCGGCAAAGACCGGCGCGGCAAAGATGTAAGACCGCCCCAGCGTTTCAGACGTGCGTTCGTGATGCGACCCCAGTGCGCCTTGCATCGCGCGCACGAAAGACGGCTTACCCGCCTGGTTGGGGGGCAGAGCGCCATTCTTGCGGTTCGAACTGGCGATCACCGCGCCCGTCGCATCGCTGAGATGCAGGTTCAGCGCGCCGGTCTGGTCCGACACTTTCAGCAACAGCTCGCCCGCCTCTTCGGGCGCGGCCTGGCCGTTGAGAACCGCCGCCACCACCGGATGATCGGCCATCAACACGACAAGCTCGCGATATTGCTGCAACTGGCTGACCAGGCGATCAGAGGCCAGCGACAGGTCGGACCGGCCGCGCTCGGCCATCTGATCCAGCGCCGAACTATAGGCGAACCACCACACGCCCGCGGTGAACGCGGTCGCGAGTCCAAGATAGATCGCAATCGACCACAGCCGCTTCATATGTCCTCCCTTGGGAACACTCTAGAAAGCGCGCCTGAGCTTGACCAGCCCTCAGACGGGTAGCACGGTGGTCGCCTTGATCTCTTCCATCGACAACAGCGCGGTGACGTTGTGAATCTTCACTTCGGCGATCAAAGCCTGGTAAAACTGGTCATAGGCGCGGGCATTGGGAACCCTTACCTTGAGGATATAATCGATATCCCCCGCCAGCCGGTGCGCCTCGAGAACCTCGGGCCGGGCCTGCAACGCGTAAAGGAATTTCTGCTGCCAGTCGGAATCATGCTCGGAGGTGCGGATCAGCACGAAGAAACAGGCCTCAAGCCCCAGCGCCTCGGGATCGACCAGCATCGTGTGCCCGGTGATCACACCGCCGTCGCGCATCTTGCGGATACGGTTCCAGACCGGCGTTTTCGACGAACCGACCGCCTTGGCGATCTCGTCCAGCGATTTTCCGGCATCGCGCTGCAGCTCTGCCAGAATTTTCCGATCAATCTTATCAAGCGTGGTCGACATATGCCCTCCTTGGAATATTTTTCCAAACTCAGCAGATGCGCCCGCCCATAGCAGAATATTTTCCCACAATCCAGAGGGCGCGCACATATTCAATTTGACATATGTCATGGATGTTTTCTGCGCTTCCGCGCTATGCCCCGACCATATGGCGCAGGCAGGCGGGGTTTCACCGCGCCCGCAGGCGCGCTAGTAACGCACACGCCCTTTGATCAGATCGAGCAAGCCCCGTGGACCAGACATCGCCCCTTCCCAAGCCCGCCACCCTTCCCGACGCGCAAACCGTGACGTCTGTTCAGCACTGGACGGACCGTCTGTTTTCCTTTCGGGTGACGCGGCCGCAGTCGCTGCGGTTTCGCTCGGGCGAGTTCGTGATGATCGGCCTGATGGGCGACCCTGACCCCAAGACCGGCAAGCAGAAGCCCATTCTGCGCGCCTATTCCATCGCCTCGCCCAGCTGGGACGAAGAGCTGGAATTCTACTCGATCAAGGTGCCCGACGGCCCGCTGACCAGCCGCCTGCAGCATATCGAGGTGGGCGACCAGATCATCCTGCGGCCCAAGCCCGTCGGCACGCTGGTGCTGGATGCGCTGCTGCCCGGCAAGCGGCTGTGGATGTTCGCCACCGGCACCGGCATCGCGCCCTTTGCCTCGCTGCTGCGCGACCCCGACACCTATGAGCGCTACGACGAGGTCGTGGTCATGCACACCTGCCGCGAGGTCGGTGAGCTGGAATACGGCCGGCAACTGGTCGAGGGCCTGGCCGAGGACCCGCTGATCGGCGAGCTGGTGGGCGACAAGGTGCGCTATTACCCGACCACCACCCGCGAACAGAGCCCGCGTATGGGCCGGATCACCGACAACCTGACCTCGGGCAAGGTGTTCGCCGACCTGGGCCTGCCGCCCATGGACCCCGAACACGACCGCGGCATGGTCTGCGGATCGCTGGCCTTCAACAAGGACATCATGGCGATTCTGGAAGGCTTTGGCCTGCGCGAAGGCGCCAATTCCGAACCCGCCGAGTTCGTCGTTGAAAAGGCTTTCGTGGGGTAGGCAAAAAAACGGCGCGCACAGCCTATGCCATGCGCGCCGCTTGTTTCGGGTATCCGACGCTTACATGTTCAGCGCGGATTTGACCGACGCGATGGCAGCGTCAACCAGCTCGGGGCTTTCGGCAGCCTTCTTGACGGTCGCGACCAGGGCCTGCTTTTCAACCTCGCCCAGATCCGAGCCCTCGATATAGGCCACGATCTTGTCTGCATCGAACGTGTCGGCGGTCAGCAGACCGTCGATCGCGCCGTCGGTGGCCTCGGCAGCCGCGCCGGCGGTGTCGGCAGTGGCGTCAGCTGCGCCCTGCACCATTTCCTTGGCCTCTTCAACGGCACCATTGGCGGCCTCGGTCATGGCCTCTTTGGCAGCATCGGCGGCTTCTTCGACGGCGGCAGCCGTGTCAGCAACAGCCTCTTTGGCCTCTTCAACGGCGGCGCCGGCGGCATCCTTGGCGGCGTCAACGGCCTCTTTGGCCTCTTCCACGGCGGTGGCTGCGGCGTCAGCGGCCGACTCTTGCACGGCCGGCTCGGCGGCCTGGGTCACGGGCGCTTCGGCCTCGCCACCTTGTTTCTGCATGAAAACATATCCACCAGCCGCGATGGCGACCAGGATGGCTACAGTGATTACCGATTTGTTCATACTCGTCTTCCTTTTCGGACTCGTACCGATATTGAATATCCAACGATGTGGCACCGTGCGCGGGGAAAGAAAACAGCTATTCGGCAAATCGGCGGCAAATCGCCCGTTTTTTGCCCAGAATAACTGGTTGAAAGACCCGGGCACCGCGACTATTTTGCGCGCCACGCAAGTTCAATGACAGAAGGAACAACGTCATAGCCCGCAGACCTCACAACGCGCCCCCGACGCGCGACACCGGCCCCCGCATCAACGGACGTATCCGGTCGCCCGAAATCCGACTGATCGGTGCCGAAGGCGAGAATATCGGCGTTGTCACGCCGGAACGCGGAATGGCGTTGGCCGAACAGGCCGGGCTGGATCTGGTTGAGATTTCTCCCAATGCCACGCCCCCTGTCTGCAAGATCATGGATTTCGGCAAGTTCAAATACGAACAGCAAAAGCGCGAATCCGAGGCTCGCAAGAAGCAGAAGATCATCGAGGTCAAAGAGGTCAAGTTCCGTCCCGGGACCGATACGCATGACTACGAAGTCAAGATGCGTAACGTGATCAAGTTCCTCGAAAAAGGCGACAAGGTTAAGATTACCCTGCGCTTTCGTGGCCGCGAGATGGCGCACCAGAACCTGGGCCGCGAGCTGCTGGAGCGTGTCGCCGAAGACGTGAAAGAGATCGGCAAGGTCGAGAACATGCCCAAGATGGAAGGCCGCCAGATGATCATGATGATCGGGCCGCTGCCCAAGTGACCCCGGCGCCAGGCGCATGAAGAAAAGCCCCCGCAGTGACGGGGGCTTTTTCGTTTCAGGAGGCCTGAAAAATTTGAGGCGCCGCAGGAGGGAAGGCCCGCAGCGCCTGGGGGAACTTCGACGGATTGTGCCAGAGGGAGGGCCGGCACACCCATTCCGTGCAGGGAAATACCACGGTCGAAGCTGCAATCGCCTTACCCTACTCACCAGGTTCGGCCATGTGCAGATTCTATGTACGCGGCAACGCGGCATGCATCCTTGATCCAAGTCAAGCCATGCGGATTTCTGCGCCTCCGGCGATCTTTTTTTCGGGCTCATTCGTGGCGCAGCGCCTGGATCGGGTCCATCCGCGCGGCGCGGCGAGCCGGGAAATAGCCGAAGATCACCCCGACCCCGCCCGAGAATCCCACCGCCAGCAGCACGACCAGCGGATCGGGCGTAAAGGGTATCGACAACAGCCGTGCCGCCAGCGCCGCCAGCCCCAGCCCCAGCGCGATGCCCAGCGCCCCGCCCATCAGTGACAGCACGATCGCCTCGACCAGAAATTGCATCAGCACCTGCCCCGCCTGCGCGCCCACCGCCAGACGGATGCCAATTTCGCGGGTGCGCTCGGTCACCGAGACCAGCATGATGTTCATGATGCCGATGCCCCCCACCACCAGGCTGACCGCCGCAACAGACGACAACAGCCCCGTCAGCACCGCCGTGATCCCCGACAGGATCGAGGCGATCTGTTTCATGTCCATGACGCTGAAATCATCCTCTTCGCCCAACGAGATCCGACGGCGCTCACGCATCAGGGCCTGGATCTCGCGCGCGGCGCGGTCGGTCGACACGCCCTCGCGCACCGAGACATAGATCAGCGCAACCTCGTCATTCCCGGCAATCCGGCGCTGATAGCTGCGCAGCGGCAGCAGAACCAGATCGTCCTGATCCTCGCCGAAACTCGACACGCCCTTGGCGTCCAGAACCCCGATCACCTCGCAAGACAGCGCCTTTAGCCGGATCGAATGGCCCAGCGGATCGACATTTCCAAAGAGCTTGCCGCGCACGGTTTCCCCGATCAGGCACACCGCCCGGCCCGCGCGTTCCTCGGCACCGGTGAACCGCCGGCCCAGCCGCACCGGCCAATCCATCGCATCCAGCAGGCTGGTATCGGCGCCGGCCAGCCCGGTCAGGTGGTTCTCGCTGCCATAGATGGCGGTGATCATCGAGGTCGAATAGGGCGCGGCGATGCGCACGCTGGACAGTTCAGACTCGATCGCCTCGGCGTCGCGACGGGTAAACGCCCGGTCAGAGGTGAACCCGCCCGACCGCATCCCGCCCTGCCCCGGCATCACCATCAGCGTGTTGGTGCCCAGTTTCTCGATGTCCTTTGTGACCTGCTGCTGTGAGCCCTGCCCGACCGTCACCATGGCGATCACCGCCGCCACGCCGATCACGATGCCCAGCACCGTCAGGAATGACCGCATCGTGTTGCGAAAGATCGCGCTTAGCGCCAGGCGGATGGTTTCCCTCAGCATATCCTAGCCCCCCGCCCGCCGGGTCGGCGCGTCGCTGGCAATGCGCCCGTCCAGAAACGTCACCAGCCGCCCGGCATAGGCGGCCATGTCTTCCTCATGCGTGACCATGACGATGGTCAGCCCGTCCTGCCGGTTCAGATCGCTGAGCAGCTCCATGATCTCGCGCGATTTCGCACTGTCGAGGTTGCCCGTGGGTTCATCCGCCAACAGCACATCGGGCCGCCCCGCCAGCGCCCGCGCGATCGCCACGCGCTGTTGCTGGCCGCCCGACAGTTCCGACGGGTCATGGTGCCAGCGATCGGCCAGCCCGACCCGGCTCAGCGCCTCGCGCGCCCGCGCGATCCTTTCGTCACGCGCCATGCCCTTGTAGATCAGCGGCAGCTCGACATTTTCCAGCGCCGTGCTGCGCGCCAGCAGGTTATAGCCCTGGAACACAAAGCCCAGATAATGCCGCCGCAACAGCGCGCGCTGGTCCTGGTCCAGATCGCCCACCTCGACCCCTTCGAAATGATAGCTGCCCGCGGTCGGCGTATCGAGGCAGCCGATCACGTTCATCGCCGTCGACTTGCCTGACCCCGAGGGCCCCATGATCGCCACGAACTCGCCGCTTCGGATGGTCAGATCGACATCGTCCAGCGCCCGCACCTCGGTTTCGCCGGCGCCGTAATAGCGACAGATGCCGCGCAGCTGGATCTGGGGGGCGCCGTCAGACATCACTCGTCCTCGGCCTGGTCGGTGATAACCAGGTCACCCTCGGCCAGCTCGCCGCTCAGCACCACCGTATACCGCCCGTCGCTAAGGCCCGTCGTGACCTTGACCAGCACCGGCTGCCCGTCGCGCAAGACCCACAGGCTGTTGCCATAGCCGCCCTCGGGGGTATCGCCACCGGGCGGGTCGGGCACCAGCAGACCCAATAGCCCGCTGCCCTTTTCGCCGCCCTCGCCCGAGGCACTTGCCGGCGGCACGAACCGCAGTGCCGCGTTGGGCACCATCAGCACATCATCCAGTTCCTGCACGATGATATCGGCGGTCGCGGTCATGCCGGGGCGCAGCCGCAGATGGCTGTTGTCGATGCTGAGAACCGCCTTGTAGGTCACCACTCCCTCGGTGCTTTCGGGGGCATAGCGGATCAGCGTGATGCGGGCGGGAAAGCTTTCATCGTCATAGGCGTCGACCGTGAACACCGCCCGGTTGCCAACGCCCACCAGCCCGATATCGGCCTCGTCGACATCGACGCGCAGCTCCATGCTGGCCAGATCCTCGGCGATGGTAAAGAGCGTCGGCGCCGACAGGGCCGAGGCCACGATCTGCCCCGCATCGGCGTCACGTTCCAGGATCACGCCCTTGATCGGCGACAGGATCACCGCCTTTTCCAGATCGGCCCGCGTCAGATCCAGCGTCGCCTCGGCAAGAGCCCGGTCGGCATCGGCGATCTGCAAGGCCGCATTGGCGCGCAGATAGGCCGCCCGCGCCGCCACCAGCGCCTGATGCGAGGTCACGCCGCGGGTCTCCAGCTCTTCGGCGGTGGCGAAATTGTCATAGGCCTCGTCCAGCGTGGTCTGAGCCTGTTCGACCCGCGCCTCGGCGGCGATCAGCGCCGCGCGCCGCACATCGACCTCGGCCTGCAGCTTGCGCGTATCCAGCCGGGCCAGCACCTGCCCCACCGCCACCGGGTCATTGTGATCGACCAGAACCTCGGCCAGCGTGCCTGACAATTCCGACGACACCTCGACCAGATTGGTCGGCTCGACCGTGCCCGTGGCCGAAACCGTGACCGAAAGGGGGCCGCGCCGCGCCTCTTCGGTCAGATAGCGCACGGCATCCTCGCCCCCGCGCCCCAGCATGACCAACGCCACAAGACCCAGCGCGCCCACCCCCAAACCCCAGCGCAGCCATACCGGCCAGCGCCGGCGGTGCCGCCCGATTTGCAGTGTTTTCTCGATCTTTTCACGCGGGGCGCCCATCGCGGCCTCCTGTCTGGGATCCTCAGACGATACTATCGCTGCTTGCGGATCGGCGGAAATTGACCCGTATCAAAGCCCCCGGCATGACGCGCCGTCACTACGCCCGCTTGATCTCGTAAAAATGCCCTGCCCCTCGCCAATTTCTGCCCAATTGTTCAGTCAAAACAGAATGTAGAGCGACACATAAACAACCGTGGGCAGAACTGACCCGTCCACGAGATAACGAGGCGATACATGCAGCTTGATAGCGTCGGAAAACCAATCAGCGAACGCCCCTGGTACGGCAAGCTGGACGCTATGGGCCTGGAACGTGGCAGCTTTGAGCGCCTGGGCGACAGCCATGCCGCGCTGTTCATCGACGAAACCCCCACGCTGCTGGTCAGTTTCGAAACCGCCGACAGCATCGGTGACGCCGACGGCGCCATGCCGCTGGCCTATGACCTGGCCGAGGATGCGGGCTGGTCGCTGCTGAGCGTGCTGTGCGACGGCGACACCTGGTTCCGCGACCGGCGCGTCTTCGGCTATTTCGATCGCCTGGTCGATGACGGCTTTTTCGAAGATTTCGACCGCGTGGTGTTCTATGGCTCGGGCATGTGCGGCTATGCCGCCACCGCCTTTTCGGTGGCCGCCCCCGGCGCAACCGTGATCGCGATCTGCCCGCAGGCCACGCTTGATCCGCGCGTCACCGAATGGGACCCGCGCTTTGCCCAGTTCCGCCGGCTGTCGTTCACCGACCGCTACGGCTATGCGCCCGACATGCTCGAGGCCGCCGAGCGCGCCTTTATCCTCTATGATCCCGACGTGTCGCTGGATTCGGTGCACGCCGCGCTCTTTACCCGCCCCAACGTGACCAAGCTGCGCTGCCGCTGGCTGAACGGCACCGTCGAGGCCGACCTGATCAAGATGGGCGTGCTGTCCGAGATGCTGGATGCCGCCTGCGAAGGCCACCTGACCGAAGAGGTCTTTCACCAGCTCTATCGCGCGCGGCGCGATTACAAACCCTATCTGCGCCGCCTGATGGAAACGCTCGAAGACGAAGAGCGCCCCTATCTGACGGCCCTGCTGTGCCAAAGCGTGGCGGAACGCCTGCGCGCCCCGCTGTTCCGCAAACGGTTCCGCATCGCGGTAACCAAGCTGGCCCAGGCCGGCGAGGTGCCCGGCTGGATCAACCCCGAGGCCATGGCCGACCAGTGATCAGAAACCGCCCTGTTCGCGGATGAAGGCGACGATCTGATCGACGCCCTTGCCCGATTTCAGCGCGGCCATCACGAATGGCAGCCCACCCCGCGCCGCGCGCGCATCACGTTCCAAAAGGTCGGGATCGACGCCCACATAGGGCGCCAGGTCGGTCTTGTTGATGACCAGCAGATCAGACCGCGTGACCCCCGGCCCCTTTTTGCGCGGAATATCCTGCCCGGCAGCCGTGTCGATCACATAGAGCGTCACATCCGCCAGTTCGGGGCTGAAAGTGGCGGCAAGATTGTCGCCGCCGCTTTCGATCAGGATCATTTCCAGATCGGGGAAATCGGCACGCAGATCGGCCACGGCGGCGAGGTTGATGCTGGCATCCTCGCGGATGGCGGTATGCGGGCAGCCACCGGTCTCGACCCCGCGAATGCGTTCCAGCGGCAAGGCCTGCACCCGCATCAGGTATTCGGCATCCTCGGATGTGTAGATGTCGTTGGTGATGACGGCGATCGAATGATCGGGCGCCAGGGCGCGGCACAGCTGCTCGGTCAGCGTGGTTTTGCCGGCGCCCACCGGGCCTCCGATGCCGATGCGAAGCGGGCCGTTGGGGCTGGTCATGTTCTGAAAATCCTTACATCCATATCCTCGTGCCGCATGGCCGACAGATCGGCGCCCAAGGCGGCAGAGGTTAGATCGGGCAACCCGGCAGTGGCAGCCCGGCTGGCCACGGCCTGAATGGGCTGGTGCAGTTGCGCCAACACCCGTTGGCCCTCGGTCTGGCCCAGCGGCACGAACCGCACCGCCGCCGACACCAGGTTCGACGCGAAGGCATGCAGATACAACGCCGCAACCTGCGCCGGGGGCAGGCCCAGCCGCCGCGCCGCAACGCCCACGGCGACAGGCAACGGGCGGGCGGGATGATCTGATCCGGTAATCTGGTTCACAGTGCTGACAAAGGCGCGGCCCTGGGCCTGGGATTCCTCCAGCCGCTCGCGCGAGGCGGCCAAGGCCCGCGCCATATCGGCCAAATGATCGGCATCGCCACCCTTTTGCGCAAGGCACAAAAGCGTTGCGTCCACCGCGCCGCTGCCCTCTTGCAGCACGGTCGCCAGCCAGTCGCCCAACGCTGCCGCATCCCGCACCAGCCCGACCGAAATCGCGTGTTCCAGCCCGTGGCTATAGGCGAAGCTGCCCAGCGGAAAGGCGGGCGACAGCCATTGCACCAGCGTCAGCAGATCAGCATTCGCCCCGGTCTCAATGGGCATGATCATGGCCCATCGCGCGACCATGGCCATAGGCGCCGCCTTCGGGGGTAAAGGGCGCAGTCACATGATCGACCTGCGCGCCCAGACCGGCCAGCATGCCGGCCAGCACATGGTCATGCGCGATCAAAAGGTGGTCGTCCGCAATCTGGCAGGGGGTGTGGCGGTTGCCGATATGCCAGGCCAGCCGCGAAAGGTTCTCGCCCCGCACTCGCAACAGGGTCTCGGGGGCGGCCCGAATGGCGATGGTGCGACCGTCATCAAGGATCAGCGCATCGCCCGCATCCAGGCTGGTGGTCTCGGGCAGATCGACACGAATGTCCTGCCCGCCATCAGTTGTCAGCTTTCTTCGGCGCAAAAAACGCGCCTGATAATCCAGCGTCAGGCTGTCATCGGCCGTTTGCCAGTCGCCTTGCCGCGCAACCCGATATGCACAGGGCACCGTCATCATCTGCTTCTCCGCCTGTTTGCAGGTGCAGAATATGAGGCGCGGCAAGGCGATAAAAGTTTTTACCGACCGTCAGAGCCGTTCGGTCGTGCGATAGCACATTTTTTCAGCAGCCGCCTGAAGGCTGACCTCGTTCCCGGTGCGGAAACGGCTGAGCAATGCCTTGATACGCTGCAGGAACGATGCGGGTTTGGGGGTGGTGTCGGTCATGAAAGGCCTCTGTCGTTATGCCGGGGCAACGACGCCTGCGCCCATTTGCTGGGGCATGCACGCGCCCGCAGGACTGATTTGAAACCCGCCGCCCCTGCCCCAACGGGCAGCGACAGCGGCGGGTCAATTCGAAACATTCGCCTCAGAAAAAGCAGCGGCCGTTGAACAGGCGCATGACGGCTTCTTCGCGGGTCAGGCCGATCTCGGCCAGTTCAGCGTCAGAAAGCTTGTTCAGCTGTTCTACGCGTTTGTATGCCGGGCTGGCTTCGCCCATCTTCACGAACAGGCGTCCCACGCCTGCAAAGAGGGCGGAAATGTTGAAGCCATGAGTTGTGTTAACCAGTTCCATCGGAAACTCCTTCACACAGAGGTTTCCTCCCTGTGCATAGACTTGATATGCCCCGAAGCCGCTGACAACCAACGTATTTGCATGGCTGCCCTGCGATTTCTGCATTGCGGCGTTAGCGCCTAAGCTGCCAGGGTGCCGGCGCCCAGCTGGCAGGCCACATGCGATACGATCTGGGTGCGGGCCAGGCCCATGCGCGCCAGATCGGCGTCGCTCATGGCCTGCAGACGGCGCAGCAGGTCCTGCGCGGCGCGGCGTTCGAGATAGGCGTTAAAACCCTGCCCCATCTCGGCAAGCATCATATCCAGCTGAATCAGCGGAACGATATCGTCCACGTTGTGATCTGCATCGTTCATCAGGAAACCTCGTCGTCTCTGGTTTCCTCCCTGTGCGCCATATCGACGATCTGACCGGGCTTTGTTACCCCCAAAGCCGCATAACGGGATTGCGCGGCGCGAAGAGCTGGTATTTTCCTTTTGCGGCAAACAGATAAGCCCGCCTTTCCACACCGCGACCCGGCTAGAACATAAAGTAACGCTGCGCCATCGGCAGCTCGGTCGCAGGCGCACAGGTCAAGAGTTCGCCATTCGCGCGCACCTCGTAGGTTTCGGGGTTCACCTCGATCTGCGGGGTCGCGTCATTCATCACCATGTCGGACTTGCCGATGCTGCGGGTGCCCCGTACCGCCACGGTCGACTTAGCCAGGCCCAGCGTATCGCCGATGCCGTTCGCCCGCGCCGCCTCGCTAACGAACAGCACCGCCGAGCGTTCCACCGCGCGGCCCAGCGCGCCGAACATCTGGCGCGAATAGACCGGCTGCGGCGTCGGGATAGAGGCATTCGGATCGCCCATCTGCGCCACGACGATCGACCCGCCCAACAGCACCATCTCGGGCTTTACACCAAAGAATGCCGGGCTCCACAGCACCAGATCGGCGCGCTTGCCGGGCTGGATGCTGCCGATCTCATGCGCGATGCCATGGGCGATCGCGGGGTTGATCGTGTATTTCGCCACATAGCGTTTGACACGCACGTTGTCATTGGCGCCGGTTTCCTCGTCCAGCCGCCCGCGCTGAACCTTCATCTTGTGCGCGGTCTGCCAGGTGCGGATGATCACCTCGCCCACCCGGCCCATGGCCTGGCTATCGGACGCGATGATCGAGAACGCACCCATGTCGTGCAGGATGTCCTCGGCGGCGATGGTTTCCTTGCGGATCCGGCTTTCGGCAAAGGCCACGTCTTCGGGGATGGCCTTGTCCAGGTGGTGGCAGACCATCAGCATATCCAGATGCTCTTCCAGCGTGTTCACCGTGTAGGGCCGGGTCGGGTTGGTCGAGCTGGGCAGAACGTGCTGCTCGCCCACGACCTTGATGATGTCGGGCGCGTGGCCCCCGCCCGCGCCCTCGGTGTGGAACGCGTGGATCGTGCGGCCCTTAAGCGCCTTGACGGTGTTCTCGACGAAGCCGCTTTCGTTCAGCGTGTCGGTATGGATCATCACCTGCACATCCATCGCGTCGGCCACCGACAGGCAGCAATCAATGGCGGCGGGCGTTGTGCCCCAATCCTCGTGCAGCTTCATCGCGCAGGCGCCGGCATTCACCATCTCGACCAGCGCCTCGGGCTGGCTGGCATTGCCCTTGCCCGCCAGGCCGAAATTCATCGGCAGCCCATCCAGCGCCTGCAGCATCCGCCCGATATGCCAGGGCCCCGGCGTGCAGGTGGTGGCCAGCGTGCCATGCGCAGGGCCGGTGCCGCCCCCCAGCATCGTGGTCAGGCCCGAATGCAGCGCATCCTCGACCTGTTGCGGGCAGATGAAATGGATATGGCTGTCGAACCCGCCGGCGGTGACGATCTTGCCCTCGCCCGCGATCACCTCGGTGCCAGGGCCGATGATGATATCGACGCCGGGCTGGGTGTCGGGGTTGCCGGCCTTGCCGATGGCATGAATACGCCCGTCGCGCAGGCCGATATCGGCCTTGTAGATGCCCGTCACATCCAGGATCAGCGCGTTGGTGATGACGGTATCGACCGCCCCGCCCGCGCGCGAAACCTGCGACTGCCCCATGCCGTCACGGATCACCTTGCCGCCACCGAACTTGACCTCTTCGCCATAGGCGGTGAGGTCGCGCTCGACTTCGATGATCAGATCGGTATCCGCCAGTCGCACCCTGTCGCCTGTGGTCGGACCATACATGTCGGCATAGGCGGCGCGGGAAATTCTGGCGGGCATGGGGCGGTGTCTCCTGTTGTGTTACCCCGTGGGGCTGGCTGTTTTGGCGCTTCGCCGGGTCAGGCGACGCGAATTGACATAGGTGCGCCGACGGATCGGACGCAGCGCGGCGGTGGCCATTTCGTCGGGGCGATCCCCGCGCCAGATCGAGCGTTGCGAGGCCTCGAACACCTCGGCCATGGCGCGCAGCTTTTCGCCCACCATGCGCTGGTTTTCGCCATTGCTGACGGGCCACAGACCCATCAGGCCCAGCACGCGCATCGAGACGACCATATGCGACTCGACCGCCAGATGGCCGACCTCCAGCCAGGCCCGCCAGATATCCAGCGGACCCGGAGCACCCAAATTGTTCAGCGGCTTCATTCAGAGAAGGGCTGCTTGGGGGCCGAAGGCTGACGGCGCTTGCGGGTGGCGGGCTTGGGGGTATCGGCCTTTGCAACCGCAGAGTTCACGGCCTCGGCCTGAGCCGCCGCAGGTTTGGGCGCCACGGCCGGTTTCACGGCCTCAACGGGCTGGGCAGCCTCAACGGGTTTGGCGGCCTCAACGGTCTTGGCAACCTCAACGGTCTTGGCAACCTCAGCGGTCTTGACGGCCTCAGCGGTCTTGACGGCCTCAACAGGCTTGGCAGCCTCAGCGGGCTTGGGGGCCGCGGGCGTCGCAGCCTCGGCAACGGGCGCAGCCTTCGGGGCGGCCGGTTTCGGAGCGGGCGCGGCCGTTTTGGCCACAGGCTTGGCGGCGGGCTTGGGCGCGGCTTTCTTGGCAGCGGGCTTGGGCGCAACGGCGGGTTCGGCGGCCTTGGCCGGAGCAGGCTTTGCGGCCGGCTTGACCTCGATCACCTCGGCCACAGCCTGGACCAGCGGGGTGACGTCCTTCAGCTCTTCCGCGCGTACGGGGGGCGTATAGCCACGGCTGACGGCACGGATGTCGATCACCGGCATCATCGGGTTGAAACGGCGCGCCAGGTCGAACCAGGCGTTGGTCATCGACATCTGCATGTTCACGGCTGACGCCCAGACATGGATATAGTCGGAATACGGGTGTTTCATTGCGTAAGGGGTAACACAGACCATCGGTCTTTTCCTTTCGATCAGGCGTCGAGAACGCCCATTACCTCGTGGTTGAAACCAAAAACCCTGCGCGCGCCCGACAGTGGCACCAGCGCCACCTCGCGGCTTTGACCGGGTTCGAACCGCACGGCAGTGCCCGCCGCGATGTCCAGACGCATGCCGCGTGCGGCAGTGCGGTCAAATTCCAGCGCAGAATTGGTTTCTGCAAAGTGATAATGGCTGCCCACCTGAACCGGTCGATCGCCGGTATTGGAAACGGTGAGATTCAGCACCTCTCTGTCAGCATTGAGGGTGACCTCACCCTCTAGCGGAAACAGCTCTCCCGGTATCACTTGTGCCCCCGGATCACAACAGTTGCTGCACCTGCAAACACAACCAGAGCGGCCAAAACCCCCAGCATCAGGCCGGTGTGATCGGCATGGGGATGCAGATGCGCGCCGGCATGGGCAAAGGCGGGGCCAGACGGGGCCAGGGCTGCCAGAATGATCAGGATGGTCTTCATGGCTCTCTCCTCAGCGGATCGGGTGGTGAACGGTGACAAGCTTGGTGCCGTCGGGAAAGGTCGCCTCGACCTGCACCTCATGGATCATCTCGGGGATGCCCGACATGCACTGATCGGCGGCGATCACATGGCCGCCCGCCTCCATCAGATCGGCAACCGAGCGTCCGTCGCGCGCACCCTCGACAACGAAATCGGTAATCAGCGCAATGGCTTCTGGGTGGTTCAGCTTGACGCCGCGCGCCAGGCGCCCGCGCGCGACCATGGCCGCAAGGCTGATCAGCAGCTTGTCTTTTTCCCGTGGCGTCAGGTGCATGCGCCCCCCTCAGATCTGCCAGACACGGGGCAAGGGCGCCCCGCGCAATGTCGTCAATGCGGCCGCCAGCGCCCGGCGCAGCGGCAGCCCGTCGGCGGCCATCAGCCGCGCGACGCATTTCCCGTCCCAGCCCGACACACCGGCACTGATGCCCGTGCACCCGGCAAGAACCCGCCGAAGCGGCGCGACCGCATCCTCGGCCCCGCGCGCGATCAGCGCCACGGTGGCAAAGGCGCGCGCCCCGCTCAGCCCAGCGCCCGAGTCGCGCCGGGCCAGGCTGGCGGCGTCCAGCGCCAGCGGCTCGACCAGAATCGGCCGCCCGTCGCGCAGTATCTCGCGCCTGTCTGACAGGGATATGTCAGCCAGCACCTCGCCCATCGCGGCACGGCCCAACACAAGGGTTTCGCACATCAGGAACCGCGCATCGCCCGCCATGCGGACCCGGCTGCGGCGGCTCAGTGCCGAATGCTGAAACAGGATGGTCTCTTGCGGCAGCCAGTCCAGCGCCGCGCCCGCGCCCAGATCGATATCGACATCCAGCCGCGCCACGCCCCCGCACGAGGCATAGGCGCGCTCGGCCGTCTGGGTGGCGGCAACGGCGCGCGCGCCATCGGCCAGCCGCAATTCATAGGTCAGATGATCGCCGCCCGTCAGCCCGCCGGCCGTGTTCAGAAACACCACCTCGGGCACCGGCCCATGGGTGCGCGGCAGCATCGCCTTGGCCGACCCCGACTGATGCAGCCGCCCCAACCGCGCGCCCTGCGCCGCGGCAAGCAGCTCGACCACGGCGCGCCCGCGGGTGCGTTGCATCTGCATATGGGTCTGGGTCGTGTCCAACATGCCCTCGGTGTAACGCAGACCGCACCGGCGCGAAGCGAGTTCGGCCGCTTTGGCCCGCCCAAACCGCCGTCGCGCCGCTTCCGCCCAACGCTTGGGCGCCCGCGCCCAAGAATTGCGCAGCGTTGAATCGCCCCCAACCCGCGCCCAAGACGCGAAGAACACTGGAAACCGGGCGTCCAATTGTGTAACGCCTGCCTCATGACCCAAAGCTTGACCATCCGCCGCCCCGACGACTGGCACCTGCACCTGCGCGACGGCGCCATGTTGCAGGGCGTTCTGCCCGAAACCGCGCGCCATTTCGGCCGTGCAATCATCATGCCCAACCTGGTGCCGCCCGTCGTCACCGGCGCCGATGCCGCCGCCTATCGCGATCGCATCATGGCCGCCCTGCCCGAGGGCATGGATTTCACGCCGCTGATGACCCTGTACCTGACCGAGGACACCAATGCCGACGATCTGGCCGCGGCGCACGCTTCGGGGCTGATCACGGCGGTCAAGCTGTACCCGGCAGGCGCGACCACGAACTCGGCCTCGGGCGTCAAGAATTTCGACAAGGTCCGCCCGGTGCTGGAACGCATGGCCGAGATCGGCTGCCCCTTGTGTGTGCACGGCGAGGTCGTCGATGCCGAGATCGACATTTTCGACCGCGAGGCGGTGTTCATCGACCGCGTGCTTGATCCGATCCGCCGCGCCACCCCCGGCCTGCGCGTGGTGATGGAGCATATCACCACCGCCGACGGCGTGGCCTATGTGCAGGCCAATGACCGCGACCTGGGCGCCACGATCACCACCCATCACCTGATCATCAACCGCAACCACATCCTGGTTGGCGGGATCAAGCCGCATTACTACTGCCTGCCCGTGGCCAAGCGCGAAAGCCATCGCCAGGCGCTGGTGCAGGCCGCCACCTCGGGCGACGCGCGGTTCTTCCTGGGCACCGACAGCGCGCCCCATATCGACGCGCTCAAGGAACATGCCTGCGGCTGCGCCGGCTGTTTCACCGCGACCAACACCATGTCGTGCCTGGCCGAGGTGTTCGAGGCCGCGAACGCGCTGGACAAGCTCGAGGCCTTTACTAGCCTAAATGGCCCCGCCTTTTACGGCCTGCCCGCCAATGACGCCACGATCACCCTGACCAAGGGCGATCCGGTCACCTATCCGGCCAAGCTGGAGACCGGCGCCGGGCCGGTCACGGTGTTCGACCCCGGCTTTCCGCTGCACTGGCGCGTCGCCTGACCGCCGCCCGCCCATCTGAAACGCATCACAGACATCGAGACACGCCATGATCCCCACCTCGTTTCCCGCCAAGGAAGAAATCGCCCGCCTGACCGCGCGGATGCTGCTGGAAATCAAGGCCGTGCATTTCAATGCGGACGAGCCCTTCACCCTGGCCTCGGGCCTGCCCTCGCCCACCTATATCGACTGCCGCAAGCTGATCAGCTATCCGCGCATCCGCAGCACCCTGATGGATTTCATGGCCGTCACCGTCATGCGCGACGCGGGGTTCGAGGCGTTTGACAACATCGCCGGCGGCGAAACCGCGGGCATCCCCTTTGCCGCCATGGTGGCCGAGCGTCTGGCCCTGCCCATGACCTATGTGCGCAAGAAACCCAAGGGGTACGGCCGCAACGCCCGCATCGAGGGCGCCATGTCCGAAGGCGAGCGCGTGCTGCTGGTCGAGGATCTGACCACCGATGGCGGCAGCAAGCTATCCTTTGTCGATGCGATCCGCGACACCGGCGCCACCTGCGGCCATACGGCGGTGATTTTCTACTATGGCATCTTCCCCGACACCGAACAGCGCCTGGGCGATCACGGTGTGAAACTGCACTATCTGTGCACCTGGTGGGACGTGCTGGCCGAGGCCCGCGCCCAGGGCGCCTTCGATTCGAACACCCTGGCCGAGGTCGAGGCCTTCCTCAAGGCGCCCCGCGCCTGGCAAGAGGCACGTCAGAAAAGCTGACCTGACACGGCGGAAACCCGCACATCCGGGCGACCCGGCCACGGCCATTCGCCCCCACATGTGGACACAAGCTCGCACCCGACCTCGAAATGAGGTAGGGTGCAACTTATCCACAAGGCGATCCACAGAAACATACATTTTGCCTTTTGCCCGGGCCTGGCGCTATGACACCGCTCGGAGACAGGGACCAAAAATGAACGAGATCACAACGATCCGGCAGGACGCGGACGAGGACGCCGCGTCGGGCACGCTGCCGCATAACATCGAGGCCGAGCAGCAGCTCTTGGGCGCGATTCTGACGAATAATGATGTCTATGACCGCATCGCGTCGGTCATCCAGCCGCATCATTTCTACGAACCCGTGCACGCCCGCATCTACGAGGTCGCCGCCTCGCGCATCCAGAAGAACGCCCTGGCCTCGCCGGTCACGCTAAAGGCGTTCCTGGAAGACGATGAAGGGCTGAAAGAGCTGGGCGGCCCCGCCTATCTGGCACGACTTGCCGGGGCCGCCATTTCATCCTTTGCCGCGCGCGACTATGCGCAGATGATCTATGATTTCGCGATCCGCCGTGAGCTGATGCGCCTTGGCAGCGACATTTCCGACAAGGCCGCACGCGTGTCGATCGACAGCGACCCCAAAAGCCAGATCGTCGAGGCCGAACAGGCGCTCTACAAGCTGGGCGAACAGGGTCAGTCGGAAACCGGGTTCCAGTCCTTCCTGCGTGCCGTCACCGATGCGGTGAACGTCGCCAACGCCGCCTATCAGCGCGACGGCGGGCTGGCGGGCATCTCGACCGGGCTGATCGACATGGATGGCAAGCTGGGCGGGCTGCACAAGTCCGACCTGTTGATCCTGGCCGGTCGTCCGTCGATGGGTAAAACCTCGCTGGCCACCAACATCGCCTACAACATCGCCAAGGCCTATCGCAAAGGCCAGCGCCCCGACGGCACCGAGGGCGCGCTCGAGGGCGGCGTCGTGGGTTTTTACAGTCTTGAGATGAGCGCCGAGCAGTTGGCAGGCAGGATTCTGGCCGAGGCGTCCGAGATTTCCTCGCATAAAATTCGGCAAGGCGACATGACCGAAGAGGAATTCCGCCGTTTCGTCGAGGCCGCCAAACGGCTGGAATCCTGCCCGCTATTCATCGACGACACCCCAGCCCTGCCGATCAGCCAGCTGGCCGCGCGCGCCCGCCGCCTGAAACGCACCCACGGGCTGGACGTGCTGATCGTCGACTATCTGCAACTGGTGCGCCCGGCATCGGCCAAGGACAGCCGCGTGAACGAGGTGTCAGAGATCACCCAGGGCCTGAAGGCCATCGCCAAGGAACTGGACATCCCCGTCATCGCCCTGTCACAGCTCAGCCGGGCCGTCGAAAGCCGCGAAGACAAGCGCCCGCAGCTGTCGGACCTGCGTGAATCGGGTTCGATCGAGCAGGACGCCGACGTGGTGATGTTCGTCTATCGCGGCGAATACTACAAAGAGCGCGAAAAACCCGGCGACGAGAACCTCGAGGCCATGGCCAAATGGGCCGAGGAAATGGACCGCCTGCACGGCAAGGCCGAGGTCATCATCGGCAAACAGCGTCACGGCCCGATCGGCACCGTCGAGCTTAGCTTCGAGGCGCAGTTCACCCGTTTTGGCAACCTCGTGAAACCGTGGCAACAGGGCGCGGGCGATTTCTGATCGCCCCCCGCCTTTCCCCTTGACGTTGCGCCGCGTGCGACGGAAACCCTAGGCATGGCTACAGGATCTCTGAATATCAATCTCGACGCGCTCAAGCGCAACTGGGCGGCTCTGGACGCGAAATCCGGCAGCGGTGTTGAAACCGGTGCCGTGGTCAAGGCCAATGGCTATGGGCTGGGATCGGGCCGCGTCGCCCGCGCCCTGGCCGAGGCTGGCGCGCGCAAGTTCTTTGTCGCCACCGCCGAGGAAGGCGCCGCCGTGCGCGAGGTTCTGGGCCGCGGCCCCGAGATCTTCGTCTTCAGCGGCCACATGTCGGGCGACACCGACATGATCAACGACCTTGACCTGATCCCGATGCTGAACTCGGTCGATCAGCTGACCCGTCACTTCGAGGCCCTGCCCGGCGCCGGGTTCGGCATTCAGCTGGATACCGGCATGAACCGTCTGGGCATGGAAATGGCCGAATGGGCCGCCGTGGCCGAGATCGCCCTGGCAGCCGGCCCGCGCCTGGTCATGAGCCACCTGGCCTGCGCCGACGAGCCCGGCCACCCGCAGAACCAGCAACAGCTCGACGCCTTTCACGCCATGACCGACGGTATCGGCGCGCCGCGCAGCCTGTCGGCCACCGGCGGCATCCTGCTGGGCCCCGACTATCATTTCGACGTCACCCGCCCCGGCGTGGGCCTTTACGGCGGCCTGCCGTTCGAGGCCGCCGAGCCGGTGGTGAACCTGGCCCTGCCAGTGGTGCAAAGCCGCGAGCTTGAACAGGGCGAAAGCGTGGGCTACAGCGCCACATGGATCGCCGAAGAGAATTCGGTTATCGCAACTATGTCAGGCGGTTACGCTGATGGCCTCATCCGTGCGATGAGTGGGCGCGGTCACCTGTTTTTCGAGGGCATTCCCTGCCCGATCGTCGGCCGCGTGTCGATGGATCTGATCACCGTCGACGTCACCCATCTGAACACCGTGCCCCGCGCTCTGGATATCCTCGGCCCCGAACAGACGGTCGATGACCTGGCCGATGCCGCCGGTACCATCGGCTATGAAATCCTGACCTCGCTGGGCAACCGCTACAAGCGCCGCTACATCGGGGATATGGGCTGATGATCGTCCGGGCGACGGCGGGTATCGGGCGCGGCACGCTGGGCCTGTTGGCGGGTATCGGGCGCGGCACCATGTTCGTGCTGGCCACGATCTCGGCCGCCCTGCGCCCGCCATTCTACATCAAAGAATTCCTGCAAGCCATTCTGCACATTGGATATCTCAGCCTGCCTGTTGTCGGGCTGACGGCTATTTTCACCGGTGCCGCGCTGGCCCTGCAGATCTATGCGGGCGGCTCGCGCTTTCAGGCCGAGGCCGTGGTGCCCTCGATCGTCGCCATCGGCATGACCCGCGAACTGGGCCCGGTTCTGGGCGGGCTGATGGTCGCGGCCCGTGTCGCCAGCTCGATCGCGGCCGAGATCGGCACGATGAAAGTGACCGAGCAGATCGACGCGCTTGTCACCCTCTCGACCGACCCCATGCGCTATCTGACCGTACCGCGCGTGCTGGCCGCCGTGCTGGCCCTGCCGGTGCTGGTGGGCGTGGGCGACGCGATCGGCATTCTGGGCGGCTATTCGGTCGGCATCGGCCGGCTGGGCTTCAACTCTGCCGCCTATCTCAAGAACACCACTGACTTTCTTGAATTCTGGGACGTCGCATCCGGCATGGTCAAAGGCGCCGTGTTCGGTGCCATCATCGCGCTGGTGGGCTGCTATTTCGGCATGAATTCGGGCCGCGGCGCCCAGGGCGTGGGCCGCGCCACCAAATCGGCGGTGGTGACGGCCTCGGTGCTGATCCTGGCCTCGAACTACATCCTGACCGAGGCCTTCTTTAACCAATGATCGAGCTGCGCGACGTTCATAAATCATTCGGCCCCAAACGGGTGCTGCAAGGCGTCGACCTAGTGGTGCCCAAGGGCGAAAGCATGGTCATCATCGGCGGTTCCGGCACCGGCAAATCGGTCACGCTGAAATGCGTGCTGGGGCTGGTGAAACCCGACCAGGGCCAGATCCTGGTTGACGGCCAGAACGTCGAAAAGGCCGAGCGCGACGAGTTCCTGTCGCATTTCGGCATGCTGTTCCAGGGCGGCGCCCTGTTCGACAGCCTGCCCGTCTGGCAGAACGTCGCCTTCCGCCTGCTGCGCGGCCGCCTCAAACGCCCCAAACCCGAGGCCCGCGAGATCGCCATCGAGAAACTGCGCCGCGTCGGCCTGAAACCCGATGTGGCCGATCTCTTCCCGGCCGAACTGTCGGGCGGCATGCAAAAGCGCGTGGGCCTGGCCCGCGCCATCGCCGCCGACCCGCAGATCATCTTCTTCGACGAACCCACCACCGGGCTTGACCCGATCATGGCCGGCGTCATCAACGAGCTGATCCGCGAGATCGTCGTCGAAATGGGCGCCACCGCCATGACCATCACCCATGACATGACCAGCGTGCGCGCCATCGCCGACAAG
Organism: Actibacterium sp. XHP0104; assembly: GCF_025751515.1. Taxonomy (GTDB): domain Bacteria; phylum Pseudomonadota; class Alphaproteobacteria; order Rhodobacterales; family Rhodobacteraceae; genus Actibacterium_D. The sequence goes on along the minus strand of NZ_JAOWLE010000001.1, from coordinate 329,605 downwards.
GTCGCCATGCTGCATGACGGTGTGATCAAATGGACGGGCCCCGTCGCCCAGATGGACAACTCGGGCGACCCCTACCTCGACCAGTTCATCCACGGCCGCGCCGAAGGCCCGATCGAGGCGGTGCGCTAGGCTAGCTGAAAGCAAAACTGGATGACGCCTGAAACACACAGAAAAATATCAGAGCTGCTTTTTCCATACGCGCTGCGGCGCGCACAGGACGTCAAGGACAAACATACTAGATTTGTTCATTACACTAGCGCCGAAGCGGCGATGAACATCATCGCAAGCAACTCTGTATGGCTCCGCAGCGCAAGCGTAATGAACGACCTCTCCGAGGTTCGATACGGCCACCAATGCCTCCTTCACGCGTGGAACAACAGTAACGCGGGCGAAAGACTAAAGGTAGTCTTGGACCAAGTCCAAAAAGGAAAATCTCAGGAGTTCGTAGAGCATTTCAATACAAGACTGTCTGAGCAGTTCACTCAGACCTTTTTGCTCTCATTGTCTGAACACGGTGATGTAGAAAACCACGAAGACAAATTCGGCAGGTTGTCGATGTGGAGGGCATATGGCGGCACTACGAACGTCGCCTTGGTCCTGAACAATAGGCCTTTCATGTCTGATACAAATACGCTGAATGCGTTCACCTCTCCCGTCTCATATGGCACACCGGCAGAGTTTTCCGTGCTGTTTGATGAGGTTGTTACAGGCTTGGAAACGAATATTGGGCTCGTTCAGTCTATAAATCCCCAGTTTTTCTCAAACATGTTATTTGCAGCATGTCATTTCGCCGTTCTTTCAGCCAAACACCCGGGATTTAAAGAAGAACGTGAATGGCGTGTATGCTACTCGCCCAGCATCTGGCCCTCTGACAAGCTTATCCCAAAGATCGAAATTATAAACGGGGTCCCGCAAAAAGTGTTTGTCCTTCCCCTGAAGGATTATCCCGAAGAAGGGTTCACAGGCGCGACAATTCCCGACCTTATTGAAGAGATCCTCATCGGCCCAACCGATAACCCTCAGCCAATGCGTGAGGCCCTTATCATCTCGCTTGGAAATGCCGGCGTGACCGACCCCCATCTCAAAGTCAGAGTATCTGACATCCCACTTCGGAGGTGAGGTTTGAGTAATAGCGCAGCCAAATACACCAATCTCGCCCTGCTGATCCTCTTCCCCATCGCCTGGATCGCCCCCCTGATGCGTGCGGGGCTGGGGCTGCCCTTCTTTGGGCTTGATGAAATCAGCGTGGTCTCGGGCCTGATCAGCCTTTGGCAAAGCGACATCTTCCTTGCCCTGATCGTCACCCTCTTTGCCATCATCGCGCCCATGGCCAAAACCATCGGCCTGGCGCTGATCCAGTTCGGCCACGCCTCGCACCGCTGGCTGCCCGCCATCTCGGCGCTGGGGCGGCTGGCCATGGCCGATGTCTTTCTGATCGCGCTTTACGTGGTGATCGCCAAGGGCGTGGGCGTGGGCAAGGTCGAAACCGCCTGGGGGCTCTACCTCTTCACGGCCTGCGTGCTGGTCTCGTTGACCATCTCTCGGCTCGAGAAATCACGGCCCCGCTAGCCCCTTCGAATGACGCCCGGGGTACGGGCCGCGGCTGCGCGACCCGTTTCAACCTGCACTAGTCCTGCGACAGGGCCGCCACGGCGACCATTTCGACCCGCATTCCGGGGCGCGCCAATGCCACGCCACAGGTCGCGCGAGCCGGCGGATTGCCCTTGTCGACCCAGGCGTCCCACACCGCATTCATGCCCGGAAAATCCGCCATATCGGTCAGCCAGACCTGCACCGACACGACATCCGATTTGCTGCCACCCAGTTCGGCCATCACCTGATCGATACCGTCCAGAACCTGACGGGTCTGGGTTTCGATATCGGCGCTCAGATCGTCGGGGATCTGCCCTGCGAGGAAAACGATATTGCCTGCGCGGACGGCTTCGCTCATGCGCGGGCCGGGGTTAAGGCGGGAAATGGTCATCTTGGATCCTTGTTGTTCAGTCATTGTCATCGGTGCCCGCCCCCGCATCGCTGCGCGAGCGTTCGGACGGGGGAACAGTTGTGCGCATCGCAAACACGCCCAGCGCGGCCAGGGTCGCAGCGTCGCATTCATAGTCGGCCTGGCAGGGTGCGGTTTCGGGCACGGTGTCGGCGGCGCTTAGGTCGGCGCGGGTCTCGGCCAGATCGACCAAGACCTTGATATCACCTGAAATATGGTCGCCCCCCACGTAAACCGTGCCGGTGGCGAAACGCATGGCGATGGGGTGCCCGCTGCTGCGTGCCAGGCGCGCAAGGAACGGCACCACAAGGACGGGCTGGCTGACCGGCCCGATCGCGAGACCCGCGTCCAGCGAGCCCTCGGGAAGGCTGCCGTAGTCGCTGAGTGACGATCCAAGGATCAAGGGGCAGATCGCCCCCTTGCCCGCGGGCAGCCAAAGCCCGGCGGCGACCTTGGGGCACAGCTCGTCCCAGGGCTTACCCGCGGCCTTTTCAAGATGCGCCAACAGCGCCGCCGCGCCATCGATACCATGCGCATGCAGCCACCCGGCGGCAAACCCCGCCTCTTCGGCGTGGCCCCAGCTTAGGCCGGCGCCGCGAGCGGCCTTGGTGCAGGCGCCTTCGATCTCGTTGCGCGACAGCCGGGTCCGGGTGGCCAGGCCCGACAGGTCGGGCCCGGACTGCGTCGGATCATTCGGTTCAGTCATCATGACAGGGACCCTCCCTCTGGATCCAGCGGATAAGGCGCGCCCTGAAACAGGCTGATACGCACCCATTTGTCCGAGCGCGGGTCGAAGTGGGTCGCGCCGAAAAAGGCCAGCTTGCAGCGCATCAGGTCGATGGGCAGCATGTCGGCGGCGATCAGGTTGTCATGCACTTCGGCATAGGGATGGGTCTCGGCGATCTGGGCGCGGCGCACGATATAGCGGTGCCGGGGGTGGCGCATGACGAATGCCGCCACGGTCTCGGTCGCGGGGCTTTGCGCCAGGTCAGCATCCAGCTCCCAGGCGAAACGGGCGATACACAGGGGCTGTTCAAGCTCTGCGCCCTCGTCGGATGCACGCTCTCCCAGCCGGGGCTCCAGCTTTTCTTCCGAAACATACCAGAACCGCGCCATGTTTTCGGGCTGCGTGAAATCCGTTGCCAGGGCCCAACTGTAACGCTGGCGCAGGATTTCGCGCAGGCGCCCGACCGTCATTGACCCGTTCAGGGGGGCGGCGACGGTCTCATCGGCGCTCATGCAGGCCGACAGATCATCGACAAGATCGCCGTGGGGCTCGATCAGCAGCGCAAGAAGCTGCTCTTGCCCCTCGACCGACAGGGTTGCCTCGCCCCAGCGCCACAGCTCATCCCACGGGAACGCCGCCGTGCCCGGAAACTGATCAAGCCGCGCCCCGATCCGGTCGAGATCCGCACAAAGATCGGCCAGCTTGGCGACCTGGATCGGATGCTCCGACCGCCAATCGGCGGCATTGCGGCGGGCCTCTTGATAGGTCTGGCGCAGGCAGCGCACGGCCTCGGGCGCCGCCCCCGCGACACCGCGCACCCGTGTAAGGGCCTCTTCCCGTGCCGCCGACCAGTTGTTCAGCAGCAACGGGTGCCGCACCAGATACGGCGCCATGCCAAGCCCGGTAGAGTTTCCGACACCAAAGGCCGCCTTGATCGCGGGCTCCAGGCGCACGGCATTCGCCCCGCCTTTGACCATTGCCAGGTGTTCGACGATATCGACCGTGAACTGGCGCGTCAGCCAGACCGAGAGCATCTCGGGCTGAAACGGCTCTGCCAGCTCGGGCCGGTCGGCGATATCCCGTCGGTCGGCGGCACCGAACTTGCCCGACCCATAGACGGCCGTGGTGCGCATCAGATAGCCGACGGCCGCGATCTCTTCGGGGTCGGGCTGCTGCCCGGCCGCCAGCCGGTCAACCACATGCGCCCACAGCCGGACCGAGCGGTTCGCGCGGCTGAGCGACAGCTCTTGCGACGACACCCGGCCGGCCTCTTGCAGGGGCACATTGGCCTGCAAGCGGTCAAGATCGGCCGCGCTTGGCGTGCCGTCGAACAGGGCAAACGTGGCATCCCAGGCCGTAGCGATCACGCGATCCGACCGCATTTCGGCGGGCAGGTCATGCGCAAAGGCAACAAGGCTGTAGCTGCGTTTCGGACCGGCGGCGCGATAAACCGCCCGACCAACCCCATGATCGTCGATCTCCCAGACCGGGCGATCAAACCGCCAGCCCTCGTTGGCCATCCGCCGAAGCAGCACGCGCAGGAATGACAGGCGGGTCGGATGCGCAGATCCCATCCGCTCCAGGCGCATGACGACCTGCGGGGACCGGGGCTGCGGGGTGCCGCCATCAGTGGCAAGAGTGTTTCCGGCTTGCATGGCTCGGATGCCTTTCATTGAGCGGAAGATGCTGCCGGGCAAGGCGAACCCCGCCCGGCGCTTCACTTACTTGCGGCCCAGCGCCAGCGTGATGCGCAGCGCGTCCCAGATCGAAGGCAGCAACACCAGCGACACCGGCACCGCGGTCACGACGATAAAGCTTTGCAGCTTGCCGATACCGCCCGCCCCTGTCGAGATCAGGATCAGGGCCATGACCCCCATCGCGATCCCCCAGAAGGCGCGCAGCGGCGTCGAGGGGTTGTCGCTGGACATCGCGGTCGCGATGACAAAGCTCATCGAGTCGCTGGTGGTGGCCACGAAGATCATCGTCAGCACCAGGAACAGCGCCGACAGGATAAATCCAAGCGGCATGGCCTGGGTGATTGCAAGCAGACCGGCGGGCAGGTTGAACCCTTCGAACGGCCCCGAGATGATGCCCGGGGTCATCTGCTCAAGCGCGATGCCCGACCCTCCGATGATCGTGAACCAGAAGTTGGTGATCAGCGGCGCGATGATCGACAGCATGATGATGATCGAGCGGATCGAACGGCCACGGCTGACACGGGCGATAAAGATCGCCATCAGCGGCCCGTAGCCCAGGAACCAGCCCCAGAAAAACACGGTCCACCAGCCCAGCCAGCCGGGCGCGCCGAACATCCCCGCATCGCCACGATACATCGCCATGTCGACGAAGTTCGACACATAGGTGCCCAAGCCTCCGAAAAAGCCCTTGAAGATGAACACGGTCGGCCCGGCAATCAGCATGAAGGCCAGCAGCGCAAATGCCAGGATCACGTTGGCCTTGGACAGGAACTGGATACCCTTTTCCAGGCCCGAGATCGCCGAGATCGTGTAGATGCCGGCCAGCGCCAGGATCATCACGGCCTGGGTGGTAAAGCCATCGGGAATGCCGAACAGCGCGTTCAGCCCGTAAGACATCTGAAGCCCCAGGAAACCGATCGGCCCCACCGTCCCCGCAACCACGGCGATGATGCAGGACGCATCCGCGATCAGCCCGATCGGGCCATTGATCGCGCGATCCCCGAACACCGGGTAAAGCAGCGTGCGCGGCGCCAGAGGCAGACCTTTGTCATAGTGATAATGCATCAGCATGATCGTGGTCAGCGACCCAAGGATCGCCCAGGCCAGGAAACCCCAGTGCAGGTAGGACTGCGCCAGCGCGGCATTGGCCTGCGCCTGCGGGTCGCTGCTCAGATCTCCGAACAGCGGCGGGGTCGACAGGTAATGCGCGATCGGCTCGCCCGCGGCCCAAAAGACCCCGCCCCCGGCCAGCAGCGTGCACATGATCATCGCCGCCCATTGGAAGGTGGTGAATTCCGGGCGCTCCATACGGCCCAGAACAGAACGGCTGCCCGGCAGGAAACAGATCGCGATACCGATGACGAAGGTCGCCAACAGCAGGATCTGCCAGTAAAGGCCAAAATAAGTGGCCGCGAAATTGAACCCCCAGTCGACCATGGCCGACAGGGTGTCGATGCTGATCAGCGCAAGCGCGCAGAACAGCAGGATAAAGCCTCCGGTAACCGCGAAAAGCGGTTTGTCCACGCGGCCCAGCCACGCACCTCGGGTGCGGGTCTCGGTGGTGTCAGTCATGATCTCCTCCCTTAAAGATCGTTAGGTTCGGGCCGTCACTCGGCGGCGCGATGCAGCGTCGACCCCTCCTTGGTCTTCGGTGCGAAACTCTTTTCGAAGAAACGAAGCCAGTTGCCGCCCATCACGGCGGCGACATCGGCCTCGGCCATCCCCGTGGCCCGAAGGCCGGCGGCTATGCGGCCGAAATCGCGGTTGTCGGCGAACCACTCGGGCATCGGCGGAAAGCCCGGGGCGGCGGCGCTGCCCTCGCCATAGTCGATGACCTTGGTCCAGCGGCCGACACGCATCCATTCGACGATGCTGTCAGGCTGATCCTGGCACAGGTCAGTGCCGATCCCGACATGGTCGATACCCATCAGATCGGCGGTGCGCGCGATCATCTCGCAATAGTCGGTCACGTCGCAGGCGCTGCCGCCCCTGAGGTGATGCGGATAGACCGAAAAGCCCAGCATCCCGCCGCTTTGCCCCAGGGCACGCAGCACGGTCTCGGATTTGTTGCGCAGCGCCGGATGCCAGTCATGTGGATTGGCATGGGTGATCGCGATCGGACGGGTCGAATGCTCGATCGCCTCCAGGGTCGAGCGCTCGCCCGAATGGCTCATATCCACGACAAGACCCACGCGGTTCATCTCGGCCACGACCTCGCGGCCCATCCGGGTCAGGCCGGTGTCATCGGCCTCGTAACAGCCCGACGCCAGAAGCGACTGGTTGTTATAGGTCAGCTGCATGAACCGCAGACCCAGCGTGTGCAGCACCTCGATCAGCCCGATATCGTCTTCCATGCATGACGGGTTTTGCGAGCCAAAGAAGATCGCCGTGCGCCCGGTTTCGCGCGCCCGGGCGACATCCGCCGCCGTGCGTCCGAGAAAGATCAGGTGGGGAAATTGCTCGAACCAACGGTTCCAGCGTTCGATGTTCAGCACCGTTTCGCGAAAGGTCTCGTGATAGGTGATCGTCACATGGACGGCATCAACGCCGCCATCGCGCATCTGGCGAAAGATCTTTTCCGACCAGTTCGCATATTGCAGACCATCAATCAGCGGGGTCATTCCGGCACCCCCGCCGCGACATAGGCGGTCTTGACGGTGGTGTAGAACTCGGCGGCATAGCGGCCCTGTTCGCGCGGTCCGTAAGACGAAGCCCCGCGCCCGCCAAAGGGAACGTGATAATCCGTTCCGGCAGTCGGCAGGTTCACCATCACACAGCCCGCGCGCATGTTGGCGCGGAAATGGCTGGCGCGCGAAAGCGAGCGGGTCATGATCCCGGCGGTCAGGCCGAACTCGCTGTCATTGGCTAGCGCAAGCGCTTCGTCATAGCTGCCCGCCTTGATGACGCAGGTGATCGGCGCGAACATTTCCTCGCGGTTGATCCGCATGTCGTTGCGGGTGTTCGCAAAGACGGCGGGGGCCTGGAAATAGCCCTCGGTCTCGCGCTGAACGCGGTCGCCGCCGCACAGCAGCTCTGCCCCTTCGGACTTGCCCAGTTCAACAAATCCGAGGTTCTGCGCAAGCTGCCCCTCGGACACGACCGGCCCGATCTGAGTGCCCTGAGCCAGCGCGTGACCGACCGTAAAGGCCCTGGCTGCCGCGGTCAGTTTCTCGACAAACGTATCATGCACCGCCTCGTGCACGATCAGGCGCGAGGCCGCGGTGCATTTCTGCCCGGTGCCGCCGAACGCCGCGTTGGCCGCGTGCGACACAGCAAGATCGAGGTCGGCATCGTCCATGATCAGCATGGGGTTCTTGGAACCCATCTCCATCTGGATCTTCGTCATGTTCGCAATCGCACTGGCAGCGATGCCGCGCCCGACCGAAACCGACCCTGTAAAGCTGATTGCGTCGACTTCCCGGCTTTCGACCAGCCGCTGACCGACTTCGCGGCCCGGACCGGTCACCAGGTTGAACAGGCCCGCGGGAATGTCCTGGCGCACGATGATCTCGGTCAGCGCACAGGCGGATGCGGGCGTCAGGTTCGCGGGCTTCCACACAACGGCGTTTCCGAAGGCCAGCGCGGGGGCGATTTTCCAGGCCGGAGTGGCCACGGGAAAGTTCCAGGGGCTGATGATCGCCACAACGCCGACCGGCTCGCGGCGCACATCGATCTCGACGCCCGGGCGCACGCTTTCGGCCAGGTCGCCATGGCCGCGCAGGGCCTCGGCGGCATAATAGGTAAAGAACTGCCCGGCGCGATAGACCTCGCCACGGCCTTCGGCCAGCGGCTTGCCCTCTTCGCGCGATACCATCTGGCCGATCTCATCGGCCCGCGCCATCAGCTCGGTGCCGATCGCCATCAGAACGTCATGGCGTTTCTGAACGCCGGCACGCCACCAGACGACCTGCGCCTTGCGCGCCGCGGCCAGAGCCTCATCCAGTTTCGCGGCGTCAGCCTGACCATACTCGCCGATCACATCCGCCAGATCCGAGGGATTGCGGTTCTCGACCAGTGATGCGCCTTGCTCCCAACGCCCTGCGATATGAATGCCCGTGTTGTGAATCATGCTGAACTCCCTTTGTCAGAGAGACCCTAGACGCGATGGTTCATTTCAGGCAATCTTGAACTATTGAACGTTTTTTCAGGATTTTTGAAATGGCAATCAAACTCGAAATGTTGCGCACCTTTCGCGTGGTGGCCGAAAAGGGCGCGCTCTCACAGGCCGCGGCTGTGCTGGGGCGAACGCCCTCGGCCGTGTCGATGACGCTTGCGCAGCTCGAGGCCAATATCGGCGCGCCCCTGTTCGAGGGAGATCGCAAGAACCAGCTCACCCTGCTGGGCGAGATGGTCCTGGCCGAGGCCATCCGCGCCACCGATGTCTTTCAGACCAGCACCGACGCCATCCGCCGGTTGACGACCTCGATCGCGGGCACGGTCCGGATTGCCGCCGTCCCCTCTGCGACGGCGGCGCTGTTGCCACAAGCCCTGGCCGCGTTCCGCCAGACCCATCCCGGCGTGAGGCTCGAAATCAGCGATGTCGACAGTGCATCGGTGCGCCGGCGCGTGCGGCTGGAAGAGGCGGATATCGGCATCGTTACGGGCGCGATTGATGACGATACCGACGGCGTTGCCATCCTGCGCGACAAACTGGGAATCGCGTTTTCTCCGCGCGGCAAGATCGCCCAGGCCATCGCTGACGGGGCCGCGCCCGACTGGACGCTTCTTGGCCTGGAGCCGCTCATCGGCAACCCCCTGTGCGACCTCGTCCCCCACCCTGTCGTGCGTGACCTCGTGGACTCGTGCAACCTTGAGGCCCGCAACACCACCGCCCTGATCGCCTTTGTCCGCGAGGGGCTTGGCGCGACGGTGCTGCCCGACAGCCTGATGCTGAACCGTCAAGACATCGGGTATCTCAGCCCTGAAACACCCGTTGCGCGCCGCGAGCTGCGCATGATCTCGAACCCCGAGCGCCGCCTGAACCCCGCCGCTGAACAGCTGTGGAACGCGCTTGCGAAATCTCGGGCATCGGGGAACTGACGATCCGGCTTGACCGACGCATCAGAGACCGCGCGGCGCCCATTTTCCGCGCTGGACAAATAAGAACAAACCATGCACAAATGCAACATGGTTAAACTCGCAAATGCCTTTACCTGCACCTCCTGCGGCGCCGCGCACAAGAAATGGGCCGGCCGCTGCGACGCCTGTGGCGAATGGAACTGCATCATCGAAGAGGCCCCGCTGTCCTCTGGCCCGGCCGCGAAATCCCTTGGCGCCAGCCGGGGCCGCGCCATGGCCCTGTCCGATCTGTCGGGGCACGAGGCCCCGCCGCCGCGCAGCCAGTCCGGCCTGGGCGAGCTCGACCGCGTGCTAGGCGGCGGGCTGGTGCCGGCCTCGGCCATTCTGGTGGGCGGCGATCCGGGCATCGGCAAATCCACCCTGCTGTTGCAGGCCGCCGCGCGCTTTGCCTGCGCGGGCCTCAAATGCATCTATATCTCGGGCGAAGAGGCCAGCGCCCAGGTGCGCATGCGCGCTCAAAGGCTGGGACTGGCCGATGCGCCGGTCAAGCTGGGGGCTGAGACCAACCTGCGCGATATCCTGACCACGCTTGAGGCCGAGCGCCCGCAGCTGGCCATCATCGACTCGATTCAGACCATGTGGGCCGACAATGTCGACAGCGCGCCGGGCAGCGTCGCCCAGGTGCGCGCCGCCGCGCATGAGCTTGTGACATTCGCCAAGCGCACCGGCATCGCCGTCATCCTGGTGGGCCATGTCACCAAGGAAGGCCAGATCGCCGGCCCCCGCGTCGTCGAACACATGGTCGACACGGTCCTCTATTTCGAGGGCGAGCGCGGCCACCAGTTCCGCATCCTGCGCGCGGTCAAAAACCGCTTTGGCCCGGCTGATGAGATCGGCGTGTTCGAAATGACCGGCGAGGGCCTCTCTGAGGTGCCCAACCCCTCGGCCCTGTTCCTCAGCGACCGCGACACCCCCGCCCCCGGCTCGGTGGTCTTTGCCGGCATCGAGGGCACCCGCCCCGTGCTGACCGAGATCCAGGCCCTTGTCGCGCCCTCGCCCCTTGGCACCCCGCGCCGCACGGTGGTGGGGCTGGACAGCGGCCGCCTGTCGACCACGCTGGCCGTGCTCGAGGCGCGCTGCGGCATCCCCTTTGCCGGGCTCGACGTTTTCCTGAATGTCGCGGGCGGCATGAAAGTCACCGAACCCGCCGCCGACCTTGCCGTTGCCGCCGCCCTGCTCAGCGCGCGCGAGGACATCGCCCTGCCCGCCGACACCGTCATTTTCGGCGAGATAAGCCTGTCGGGGGCATTACGCCCCGTCGGCCAGACCGAAAACAGGTTGAAAGAAGCGCAAAAACTTGGTTTCACCAATGCTATAACCCCCGCGCGCGGCAAGACCGGCGACGGGGCGGGCCTGAAACTGCGCCAGATGGCGGACCTCACGGCCTTTGTTGGAGAGACATTCGGGGCTGGGTAGGGCGCCACGGAAGGAGCAGGCATGGAAGGTTTCACCATTGTGGACGGGGTGGTGGCTGCCGTCATCATTCTCTCTGCGCTATTGGCCTACTCGCGCGGCCTTGTGCGCGAAGGCATGGCCATCGCCGGGTGGATCGCCGCCGCGATTCTGGCCTTTATGTTCGCCCCCCAGGCACAACCGCTAATCAAGCAGGTGCCGGTCATCGATAAAATCATCGGCGACAGCTGCGAGCTGAGCATTCTGGCCGCCTTTGCCGCCGTGTTTGCCGCCGCCCTGATCCTGGTGTCGCTGTTCACGCCGCTTTTGTCCTCGGCGGTGCAGCGCTCGGCCATTGGTGGCGTCGATCAGGGGCTGGGCATGCTCTTTGGCGTTGCGCGTGGCATCCTGCTGGTCGCTGTCGCCTTTTTCATCTACGAGGCCGTTCTGGTCGGCGACCCGATTGCCGAGATCGACGACAGCCGGTCGGCCCAGGTGTTCGCCCTGCTGACCGACAAGATCCAGGAACGCGACCCCGCGCAGGCCCTTGGCTGGCTGACCAACCGCTATGACATCCTGGTGGGCACCTGCGGCGCCAGTTGATCGCCGCACAGGTGGCACGAATTGTTTTGTGATCCTTTCGTGACACCGGCGGCACAACCGACTAAGTAAGGCCCAACCTGACCTGAAACGGATTCGGAGCCCCGCTGAGATGCGCGAGATGCCCCCCAGTCACCCGTTCGACGATGACAAGCTGAAAGAGGAATGCGGCGTATTCGGCGTGATCGGCGTTGCCGACGCGGCGAACTTTGTTGCCCTCGGCATGCATGCCCTTCAGCACCGCGGCCAAGAGGCCGGTGGCATCGTCGCCCATGACCCCGCCTTTGGCTTCAGCTCGGCACGCCGCTTCGGCTATGTGCGCGACAATTTCACCAAGGCCTCGCTGATGGAGACCCTGCCCGGGGCCCTGTCGATCGGCCATGTGCGCTATTCCACCGCCGGGTCCAAGGGCAACACCCAGATCCGCGACGTGCAGCCGTTCTTTGGCGAATTCTCGATGGGCGGCGCGGCGATTGCCCATAACGGCAACATCACCAACGCCGATGCGCTGCGCAAGGAACTGATCGGGCGTGGCTCGATCTTCCAGTCGTCCTCTGACAGCGAATGCATCATCCACCTGATGGCCCGCAGCCTGCAAACCAACATCCCCGAGCGGATGAAGGACGCGCTGCGCCGGGTCGAGGGCGCCTTTAGCGTCGTCGCCATGACCCGCACGAAACTGATCGGCGTGCGCGACCCGATGGGCGTGCGCCCGCTGGTTCTGGGCCGCCTGGGTCAGGGCTGGGTGCTGTCGTCGGAAACCTGCGGCCTGGACATCATCGGCGCCGAATTCGTGCGCGAAGTGGCGCCGGGTGAGATGGTCGTGATCTCGGAAAAGGAAGGGGTGCAAAGCTTTCACCCGTTCGAGCGCGCCCAGCCGCGGTTCTGCATCTTCGAACATGTCTATTTCTCGCGCCCTGACAGCATTCTGGGCGGGCGCTCGGTCTATGAAACCCGCCGCCAGATCGGCGTGGAACTGGCCAAGGAAAGCCCGGTCGAGGCCGATCTGGTCTGCCCCGTACCCGACAGCGGCACCCCGGCGGCCATCGGGTTCAGCCAGCAAAGCGGCATTCCCTTTGCGATGGGTATCGTGCGCAACCAGTACATGGGCCGCACTTTCATCGAGCCGACCGAACAGATCCGCAACATGGGCGTGCGCCTGAAACTGAACGTCAACCGCGCCCTGATCAAGGACAAGCGCGTCATCCTGGTCGATGACAGCGTGGTGCGCGGCACCACCAGCCGCAAGATCAAGGAAATGATCCTGGACGCAGGCGCCGCCGAGGTGCATTTCCGCATCGCCAGCCCGCCGACCGCCTGGCCGTGCTTCTACGGCGTCGATACCCCGCAGCGCGACAAGCTATTGGCCGCGACCATGTCCGAAGAGGAAATGCGCGACCACCTGGCCGTGGACAGCCTGAAATTCATCTCGCTTGATGGCCTTTACCGCGCCGTGGGCGAAACCAAGGGCCGCAACGCCGCCTGCCCGCAATATTGCGATGCGTGTTTCTCGGGCGAATACCCCGTGGCCCCGCGCGACATGATCGCCAAGGGGTTTGAACTGAAAGCCGCCGAATAAGCCTAGATCCGGGTGCGCGCATCCTGCCGCTAGATGCGTGTGCGCGCCTCCTGGCGCGACGGCAGATCCAGATGCGGCACCGCGTTGAAGGTCTCTAGCGCCAGCATCCCGTCGGTTTTCACATACCGATGGATCGAGGTGTTGAAGATCTGCAGCAGGATATTCGCATGCACCTGCACCTCGAACTGCAACAGCAGCCGCATCGCCATGCTGATCACCCCGCCCGAAGTCACCAGCATCACCCGCCCGCCCAGATCCTCTGACACCGCGATCATCTCGTGCACGCGGGTCTGGAACTGGTCGAACCGTTCCAGGTGGCTGTGAATCTGGCCCTGCTGCCAGGCGCTGAGAACCTGGGGCACATGGGCAACGAACGTCTCGCGGCTGTCGGGAATATCCAGCGCGTGAGTTTCCTTCAGCGAATTGGACAGGCCGAAATAATCCATCTCGTTCAGACGCGCATCCTGGCTGACGTCCAGCCCCAGATGCCCGGCCACGATTTGCGCCGTGTCGCGCTGGCGGTTCAGCGTGCCCGAGATCACATGGTCGAACCCATGCCCGCACTCGGCCATATACTGGCCCAGCCAGTCGGCCTGTTGCCGCCCCAGGTCACTGAGATGGTCATAGCTGTGTTCGTCGGGGGCCCCGGTCTGGGCCTGTCCATGCCGGACAAAGGTGATCTCGACCATGCTGCGTCTTTCTGCCTCTTGCCTATTGTCGGGTCTAGCGCGCTTGGGCCTTGACCTCTAGCCCAAAGCACAGCAAACCGCCCGCATGAGTGAACAGAAACTTGCCCTTGTCACCGGTGCCTCGCGCGGCTTTGGCGCGGCGGTTGCCGAAGAGCTGGCCGTCAATGGCTGGCATGTCATCGCCGTGGCGCGCACCACCGGCGCGCTCGAGGAACTGGACGACCGCATCAAGGCCCGCGGCGGCGAACAGCCGACCCTGGCCCCGATGGATGTCACCGACCCCGACGCCATGCGCCACCTGTGCCGCTCGGTTCATGACCGCTGGGGCAAGCTGGACCTGTGGGTGCACACGGCCATCCATGTGCCGCCGCTGACCCCGGCCGATCACCTCGACGTCAAGGACTGGACCAAGGTCGTCACCACCGGCGTGCAGGCGACCGGCGTGCTGATCCCGTTCGTGTCGCCGCTGCTGATCGCCTCGGGCGCCGGCACGGCCGTCTTTGTCGACGATCCCAACGCGGGCAAATTCCTGGGCGCCTATGCTGCCGCGAAATCGGCACAGCGTGCGCTGTTTGACGCCTGGGCGCAGGAAACCGCGAAAACCGGTCAGATGCGCGTGCATCGTTTTGCCCCCGCACCGATGCCCACCGCGACCCGCGCCCGGTTCTATCCCGGCGAAGACCGCAGCCCTCTGACCCAGCCCGCCGATGAGGCACAGCGCCTGCTGGCCGAGCTGGGCTGACGCATCGCTTGCCGCCATGGGTCTGCTCGCTTATTGAGGAAACAGGCAGGCAACCCGGGGCGGCGATATGCGCATTCTGATCACCAATGACGACGGCATCAACGCCCCCGGGCTGAAGGTTCTGGAAGACATCGCGAACCAGCTTGCCGGCCCCACCGGCGAGGTCTGGACCGTGGCCCCCGCCTTTGAACAATCGGGCGTCGCGCACAAGATTTCCTATACCCATCCGATGATGATCGCCCAGCTGGGCGAGCGCCGCTTTGCCGCCGAGGGCTCTCCCGCCGATTGCGTGATGGCGGGCATCTATGACGTGCTGTCCGACCGCCGGCCCGACCTGGTTTTGTCGGGCGTTAACCGCGGCAACAACGCCGGCGAGAACGCGCTTTACTCTGGCACGCTGGGCGCGGCGCTCGAGGCGGCTCTGCAGGGCCTGCCGGCGATTGCACTTTCCCAATATCTAGGCCCCGATAACCACCTGCGCGACCTGCATTTTGAATCAGCAATCGAACATGGCGCCGAAACCGTGCGGAAACTGCTGGATCACGGCCATTGGCAGGCCGAGGATTACCGCGTGTTCTACAACGTGAACTTTCCGCCGGTGCGCAAGGGCCAGACAAAGGGCCTGCGCGTCAGCCCGCAGGGCTATCGCCGCGATTCATTCTTCGCGGTCGAGCCGCATATCTCGCCCTCGGGGCGGCGGTTCCTGTGGATCAAGGGCGGCAGCCAGCGTACCCCCACCCTGCCCGGCACCGACGTCGCCAACAACCTCGAGGGCTATATCGCCGTCACGCCGATGCGCGCCGATCTGACCGCCCATGACACGCTGGCCGCACTGAAAGACCGCCTGGAATGAGCGACGCCGCAGAACGCAAGATGCAATTCCTGTTCGCGCTGCGCTCGCGCGGGGTGACAGACAGCCGCGTTCTGACCGCCATGGAAAAGATCGATCGCGGCGCCTTTGTGCGCGGCCTGTTTGAGCCGCGCGCCTACGAAGACATGCCCCTGCCGATTTCCTGCGGCCAGACGATCAGCCAGCCCTCGGTCGTGGGGCTGATGACCCAGGCCCTGCGGGTGCAGCCGCGCGACAAGGTTCTCGAGGTGGGCACCGGGTCGGGCTATCAGGCCGCGATCCTCAGCCAGCTGGCGCGCAGGGTCTATACGGTTGAGCGCCACCGCCGCCTTGTGCGCGAGGCGCAGGACCGGTTCGATGCGCTGGGGCTGACCAATGTCACCGCCATGCTGGGCGACGGATCGTTCGGATTGCCCGATCAGGCACCCTTTGATCGCATCATCGTGACGGCCGCCGCCGAAGACCCGCCCGGCCCCCTCTTGGCGCAGTTGCGCATAGGCGGTATCATGGTGGTGCCCGTCGGGCAGTCGGACGCCGTGCAGCACCTGATCAAGGTCACGCGCAGCGAAACCGGGCTAGAGTATGAAGAGTTGCGCCCCGTGCGGTTCGTGCCGCTGGTCGAAGGCATCGGGCAAGAGTGAACAGCCGAACCCCGGATCAACGCGGGGCGGCCGGATTGAGGACAGAGCTATGGCGTTTTCCCCGCGTATGACCCTGCCGCTTGTCGCGCTGATGGCGCTGACGGCGTGCAATGATTTCGACATCGACCTGCGCCCGGGCGGTGCCAGCACCGCAGCGGCCGCCCGCGAAACCCGCATGGCCCGCCCCGAGCCCGACGCCCGCGGCGTGATCTCCTATCCCACCTATCAGGTGGCCGTCGCCCAGCGTGGCGACACGGTTGACGATGTGGCCATGCGGCTTGGGCTCTCGCCCGAAGAGCTGAGCCGCTATAACGGCATCAACCGCGGCGCGCCCTTGCGTGAGGGCGAGCTGCTGGCCCTGCCCAACCGCGTCGAGGAACCCTCGCCGCTGACCGGTTCGATCACCACCGGGCCGATCCAGTCGGCTGACTCGATTGATATCACCACCCTGGCCGGTGGCGCGATCGAACGCGCCGATGGCGGCCAGACCGGCGTTGCCACCACCACCGACGGCACCATGGTCGCCGTCGGGCCAGAGCCGATCCGCCACCGCGTGGAACGCGGCGAATCCGCCTATTCCATCGCCCGCCGCTATGACGTGACCGTGCGCAGCCTGGCCGAATGGAACGCGCTGGGGCCGGGCTATGCCGTGCGCGAGGGCCAGTATCTGCTGATCCCGACCGGCACCGAGGGCGGCTTTGACACTGCCGCAGCAACGCCGCCCGGAGGCACTAGCCCGGTGCCGACCCCGCCCAGCGCCGCGCGCCCCCTGCCCCGCGACGAGGCCCCCCGCACCGCCCCCGTGGCCGTGCCGCAGACCGATCTGTCCGAGGACAAATCCGACGATGGCCGCATGACCATGCCGGTGAACGGGTCGATCATCCGGGCATTCGAGGCGAAAAAGAACGAAGGCATCGACATCGCCGCCAGCGCCGGCAGCCCAGTCAAGGCGGCCGCCTCGGGCACCGTGGCCGCGATCACCCGCGACACCGAGCAGGTGCCGATCCTGGTCATTCGCCACGACGACAGCCTGCTGACCGTCTATGCCAATATTGACAACATCACCGTGTCCAAGGGCGACAAGGTCAGCCGTGGCCAGACCATCGCGGCCGTTCGCGGCGGCGCGGCGCCCTTCCTGCATTTCGAGGTGCGCGAAGGGTTCGACAGTGTCGATCCGATGCCCTATCTGAACTGAGACCGGCCTGTCGGCCGGTCATGTTCATGCCTCGCGGCCCCTTCGGGGGCCGCTCAGGTGCCTCTGGCAGAGGTATTTTCGCCAAGATGAAAGAGGTCAGATTCTCACGCCCCGGCGCCCGGCTAGGTCGGTGAAATATTGCCAGGCGACGCGGCCCGAACGGCTGCCACGGGTGGCCTGCCATTCGATCGCCTCGGCCCGCAGGGTCTCGTCGTCGATTGTCACGCCATAGGCGTTGCAATAGCCGCGGATCATGGCGAGGTATTCGTCCTGGCTGCAGGGGTGGAAGCCCAGCCAGAGGCCGAACCGGTCGGAGAGCGAGACCTTTTCTTCGACCGCCTCGGACGGGTTGATGGCGCTGGAGCGTTCATTTTCGATCATGTCGCGTGGCATCAGGTGGCGGCGGTTCGAGGTGGCGTAGAAAACCACATTGTCGGGCCGACCTTCGATGCCGCCGTCCAGCACCGCCTTGAGCGATTTGTAATGCTGGTCGTCATGGCTGAACGACAGGTCATCGCAGAACAGGATGAACCGCGCGTCAGAGGCCCGAAGGTGGTTGAGCAGGCGCGCGACCGAGGGCAGGTCTTCGCGCTGGATCTCGACCAGTTTCAGCGGCAGGCCCCTTGCGCGCACTTCGGCATGCACGGCCTTGACCAGAGAGGATTTTCCCATCCCCCGCGCGCCCCACAGAAGGGCGTTGTTGGCGGGCAGGCCGCGGGCGAACTGCGCGGTGTTCTCGAGCAGGATGTCGCGGACGCGGTTGATGCCCAAGAGCAGCGACAGGTCCACCCGGTTGACCCGGGGCACCGGCGTCAGGCGGTCGGGCGCGACATGCCACACGAAGGCATCTGCGGCGGCAATATCGGGCGCGTCAGAGGGCGGCGGGCTGAGGCGTTCCAGCGCCTCGGCAATCCGGGTCAGCGCCTCGTGCTCGGTCATTTTTTCGGCTCGTCGTCGTCGAATTCATCCAGCAGAGGGTCGTCCTTGGTGGGCGTAAAGGCGGCGTTGACCTCGTCGGCGGCCTCTTCGTCGTCTTCGTCCTCGTCGTCATCCCACAGGCCCTGGGCGCGCAGGTCGGCCTCGCGCTTTTTCTCGACATGGGCGACCAGGAAGATCGAGATTTCGTACAGGCCGTAGACCACGGCGAACAGGATGATCTGGGTGGTGACATCGGGCGGCGTCACCAAAGCGGCAACGGCCAGAATGCCCACCACGGCGTATTTGCGCGTGGTGCGCAGCCCGTTGGCCGAAGCCAGCCCGGCCTTGCCCATCAGCGTCAGCAGCACCGGCAGCTGAAAGCACAGCCCAAAGGCCACGATCATTTTCAGCGTGATATCAAGGGTTTCGTTGACCTTACCGTTGAACACGATGTCGATGCCGCGATCGGGCGTGTCCGAAGTTGCCTCGGCGCCCGTCACCATGGCCGCGACCATCGACGGCAGGTCGGCAAAGCCCAGGAAGAATTGCATCGCCAGCGGAACGACCACGAACTGCGCGAAGGATGCCCCCAGCAGGAACAGCAGCGGCGAGGCCAGCAGGAAGGGCAGGAACGCGTCTTTTTCCGACCGGTAAAGCCCCGGCGCCACAAAGCGCCACAGCTGATAACCGATCACCGGGAAGGAAATCGCCAGGCCGCCCACCATCGAGATGCGGATCAGGGTAAAGAAATATTCCTGCGGCGCGGTGTATTGCATCACCGGGTTCGGGTTGCCCAGCGCGCGCATGGTGTTCTCGATCGGGACCAGCAGGAAATCGAGGATGGTGCCACCAAAGGAAAAGCAGATCACCATGCCCACGACAAAGGCCAGAACAGACCGGATGAGCCGCGTGCGCAGCTCGGCCAGATGCTCGATCAGCGGGGCGCTGGAATCATCCAGGTTGTCGGCTTCGCTCATGCGTCACTCTTCTTGGCGGATTTTGGGCCGGCCTTGGCGGCGGTCTTTTTCGGAGCGGCCTTCTTGGCGGGCGCCTTTTTTGCCGTGGCCTTTTTCGCGGGGGCCTTCTTGGCGGGCGCTTTCTTGGGCGCGGGCGGCACGTCGGGCTGTGGCGCGGCGTCGGTTTCGGCCTCGGCGGCTGCGGCCTCGGCGGATTTGCGGTCCGAGGCTTTCTTGGCGGCGGCCTCGCTGATCTTGCGCGCGGCCTCGGCGCGGTCGTCCGACAGGCCCTCGTCCTTGAACTTGGGCTCCCACTTCTCGAATTCGGCGGTGGCGTCTTTCAGCGCGTCCATGCCCATCTTGCGCGGGTTCGACAGGGTGCGCAGATCGGTGGCCACATCCTTGACCCCGGCCTCGTCCGCGGCCTCGTCCATGGCGCGCTGGAAATCGCGCGCCAGGCGCTTGGCCTTGGCGGTGAACCGGCCAAGCGTGCGGAACATGCCGGGCAGGTCTTTCGGACCCACCACGATCAGCGCCACAACCCCGATGACAAGAAGTTCGGACCAGCCGAGATCAAACATGTTTCACCCGCGAAAGGATCGGACGGTCTGGATCAGACCTTGTCCTTGTCGGTTTCCGGGGTCACGTCCTTGGCATTCTCGACGCTGTTCAGCTCTTCGGTGCCATCCTTGACGCCCTTCTTGAAGGCGGTGATGCCTTTGCCAACCTCGCCCATCAGCGACGAAATCTTGCCACGGCCAAACAGCACCAGCACGACAACGGCGATCAGCAGCAGGCCGGGAAGGCCGATATTGTTGAGCATTTCAGTTCTCCCAAAAGCGCGGGCGATCGGCCCCGCGCCGTGTTATTCTTTCTGCCTGACACATTTATGAAGTCTGGGCGGCAGATCAAAGCCCGATTCCGCACGGTCAGACACTTTTCTTGCAATATTTTGCATATCTCTTGCCCCCGGCGCAAATCACGTCCCATGCGGGAAGACGAAACAGCGATCGCGGCGGATCATCAGCCACATCGGCGTGTCGGGTTTGGGCAGGAAAACGCCCGGCACCGTCGCCTTCATCATCGAGCCGTCATACTCCAACCGGAACTCGACCAGGCTTTCGGACCCCATGAACCGCGCCCGTTCCACCCGCGCGCGGGCCGGCACGCCGTTTTCGGGCGTCGGCGCGGGCGGGTTGCCGTTGCGGTCGAACTCGATCTTGACGTGCTGGGGGCGGATGATGATGTCGACCTCGGTGCCATCGGGGATGGCGGGGGTCATGAACTGGCCAAAGGCGGTGTCGGTCAGCAGCCCCTGAACACAGCTGCTGATCACGTTGACGTCGGAAAAGAACGCCGCTGCCGCCCGGTCAACAGGGGCGTTGTAGATGTTATAGGGCGCGCCATCCTGAACGATCTTGCCGCCGCGCATCAGGGCGATTTCATCTGCCATGCGCATCGCCTCTTCGGGCTCATGCGTCACCAACAGCACGGCCGCGCCCTCTTCTTTCAGCAGGCCCAGTGTTTCATCGCGGATATCGTCGCGCAGCCGGTTGTCGAGGCCGGAAAAGGGCTCGTCCATCAGCATCACGCCGGGCCGGGGCGCCAGGGCGCGGGCCAGGGCCACGCGCTGTTGCTCGCCGCCCGACAGGTGGTGCGGATAGTTGTCGATAAAGCGCATCAGATCGACGCGGGCCAGCATCTCTTCGGCGCGAGCGCGTTTCTGATCCTTGGGGCCGGTCAGGCCAAAGGCCACGTTTTCACCGACAGTCAGATGCGGGAACAGCGCGAAATCCTGGAACATCAGGCCCACCGAACGCCGTTCGGGCGGGATGCGGAACACGGTGTCGCAGACCAGCTTGCCGTCGATATAGATCTCGCCGCTGTCCTGCATGTCGACACCGGCGATGATGCGCAGCGTCGTCGACTTGCCGCAGCCCGACGGCCCCAGCAGGCAGGTCACCTGCCCCGGCATCACCCGCAGCGACACGTCATCCACCACCGTGCGACCGCCAAAGCGACGCATGATGTTGCGGATTTCCAGCCGGGGTTTGGTTTCGGTCACGTGCGGCCCTCATACCCGAGCGAACCTGTCGGGATTGGGCCGGGCATAGCACCCCGCGCCCGCCCCGGCAAGCCCGCCTCAGAGCGTCGTATTGATCGCGCCGCCATCCAGCAGGATGTTCTGCCCGACGATGAACCCGGCGTGTTGTGAACACAGAAACGCGCAGGTGGCGCCGAATTCCTCGGGGCGTCCATAGCGGCGGGCCGGGATGGTCGCCTGCCGCTGGGCGCGCGCCTCGTCGGGGGTAATGCCCTGATCACGCGCCGCACCCGCATCCAGCCCCTCGGACCGCGCGGTCGCGTGAATGCCGGGCAGCAGATTGTTGATCGTCACGCCGTGCGGCGCCACCTGCCGCGCCGTGCCCGCCACATAGCCCGTCAGCCCGGCCCGTGCCGAGTTTGACAGCCCCAGCACCGGGATCGGCGCCTTGACCGCCTGCGAGGTGATGTTGACCACCCGGCCCCAGCCGCGATCGATCATCCCCGGCACCAGCGCCTTGATCAGCGCGATCGGGGTTAGCATGTTGCCATCCAGCGCCTTGATGAAATCCTCGCGCTCCCAATCCGTCCACATGCCGGGCGGCGGCCCGCCGGCGTTGGTCACCAGGATATCAACCTGCCCCGCCGCGGCCAGAACCTGCGCGCGCCCCGCATCCGAGGTAACGTCCGCCGCCACCGTGGTGACCGGCACGCCGAACTCATCACGAATGGCCTCGGCCGCCGCTTCCAGCGCCTCGGCCCCGCGCGCGTTCATCACCAGCGCGACACCGGCCTCGGCCAGCGCCCGTGCGCAAGCCAGCCCCAGACCCTTGGATGACGCGCAGACCAGCGCCCGTTTTCCTGCAATCCCCAGATCCATTGCAAACCTCCCGATCCTGCGTTTTCCCATGGTTATCACCCTGCCCCAACTGGGAAAACCCCTGCCAGCGCGTTGACCGCCGCGTCACCTGTTTCTATGATCCGCCAAACGAGGATCGGGCAACAGGCCCATCCCGGCGGGAGGTGTAACAAGTGGCAGGAACCAGCGGCACAGGCATCGCGGCCAGCTATTCCGCCCTGATCTTTTCCGCCGCCGATTTCGAGGTCACCTCTGGCGCGAACCTGGGCGATCCGCTTGGGCTGGTTGATGAGCTTTGCCTGGGCGATGTCTACACGCTCTATGATGACCGCCGCGCGCTGGACCTGACCGTGCACGACACCACCGGCCACGCCGATCACCCCGGCAACCGCTTCATGGACCGCACCGCGGGCCACCAGGTCGCCGCCGGATCAGAGGTCGGCGCGCCGGGCGATGCGCTGCTGCTCGAGGGGCGGCTGACCCTGCTGGCGCCCGATGGCGACAAGATCGACCTGATCCTGATCGGCCACAGCCCCGCCGACGGGTCCGAGGCCAGCCTCTATGTCCTGCCCCTGACCCCGATCGAGCCGCGCGTGCCCTACACGCTGCTGGCCGCCGCCCCCGACGCGGGCGAGGTGCGCCTGACCGACACCACACCCGTCGCCTTTACCCGCGGCACCAAGATCACCCTGGCCGACGGCACCCAGCGCACGGTCGAGGACCTGTCCCCCGGCGATACCGTCCTGACCCGCGACAACGGCCCCCAGCCCGTCCGCTGGATCGGCCGCCGCACCATGCGCGCCGTGGGCGCCTGCGCCCCGGTGGTGATCTCGAAAGGCACGCTGTCGAACGAATCCGACCTGATCGTCAGCCAGAACCAGCGCGTGTTCATCTACCGGCGCGGCCCGCTAAGACTGTCGGAAACCCCCGAAACCCTGATCAAGGCCCGCGACCTGGTGGATGACGACACGGTGTTCATCCGCCGCGGCGGGTTCGTCGAATATTTCCACCTGGCCTTTGACCGGCACGAGATCATCTATGCCGAATACATCCCGACCGAGAGCCTGCTGGTCAACGCCGCCAACCTGGCCCGCCTGCCCGAAGACATGGCCCGCGACGTCACCAGCACCCTGCCCAGTCGCAACCAGCAACCCCATTTCGGCACCGAGGCCGACCGCAGCGCGCTGGAACGGCTGAAGGGCAAGAAAACCTGAGCCATCAGACATTTACAGCCCGCCGCACCCCGCCTAATCTTTTCCCGTCAGGCAAGGGGCAAAGATGGGCAACCCACAACATCTGGAATGGCTGCTGGAAGGCGTCGAGGCTTGGAACGCGCGGCGGGAATGGGAGGATTTTGAGCCGGATTTGTCGGGGTTTGATATTCGTGGCGCATATTACGAGGCTGGAATACGGCCTGCGAACGTTCGAATTCCACTAAAAGGGGTAAACCTTCGACATGCAAACCTTGAGGATGCAATTCTCACTGGGGCCGATCTAAGATGGGCAGACCTTAGTTATGCCCGCTTCAGAACCGCAGATCTTGTCAGGGCCAACCTCGAACAGGCCAACCTCCATCGAGTGCTCTTAGTAAGAGCAAAACTTACAGAGGCAGAGTTCAAAGGAGCTAACCTCACGGCGGCTGACCTCAGCGGGGCGAACCTCGAGGACGCCAGCATAATGATGGCTAACCTCACAAACGCGGACCTACGAATATGCCGCCTTGGGGAAACAAACCTGAGAGAGGCTGACCTAACTGGTGTCAAGGTAACAACAATTTACACAAAGTTAGGGCCGACGGATGGTGGAACGCCAACCTACACAGACTTATCCGCTTCCATCGGCCTCACCCAAGAACAGGTCGATATGATGGACGGTGATACCGGCACCATTCTGCCCGAGGGTCTGGAACATCCCCCCCATTGGCCTGATCCCCATGTGCCAGAGGAACTCGACGAGACCAACGCGGATGATCCGGAAAGTGCCGCACCCAACGGTGCCAACGAACCGCTGGATCAATCGCCAGTCCTGACAGGCAAAGAAAATGGCATTGCACCATCGCCCGCCTCCGCGACTCCGGAACTGCGCGCGCATGTTGCCTTTCTTCTCAAAACAGCCCCGGCATCGGCGGGTACTGCGGAACATGTTGCTGCCCAGATCGAACAGGCCGTTTGCGACGCCCGGATAAACTCTCCCGAAGACCCAGAGCTGCTGCTTGGGTTCGCCACAGCCTTACGATCGGTTGCGGGCGCATTGAAACAGGCCGACGCCAAGGACCTGCGGATTGCAGAGCTGGAGGCAATCGTTGCCCAGCAAAAGGACGAGATTGAACGGTTGGTCGGGCTGCTGGCCAACCAGCCCTCCGCTCGCCGTCAAATACTCATCGCCGCTCTAGGTAGCGCAGGAGCGACCGCCCTTGTCGGCACTTGCGGGTATCTTTTCGGGCCAGACGGTGCCGAGCTGGTTTCAAAAATCTGGGACGTGTTAACAACAAGCGGACTGCCGCCAGCACCACCCCCACCGACGCTGCCCCCTACGACATCAATCTGATCATCCCGATTGCCCTTTGCCCCGCCCTGCCCTATATCGCGCGCATGTTGGACAGCACCCAGAACCGCCCCGAATTGCCGCCTGAAATCGCGCGGCGCCGCACCTTTGCGATCATCTCGCACCCCGATGCGGGCAAGACGACCTTGACCGAAAAATTCCTGCTTTACGGGGGTGCCATTCAGATGGCCGGTCAGGTGCGTGCCAAGGGCGAGGCGCGGCGCACGCGCTCGGACTTTATGAAGATGGAACAGGACCGGGGCATTTCGGTCTCGGCCTCGGCCATGTCGTTCGATTTCGGCAACTACCGGTTCAACCTGGTCGACACCCCCGGCCACAGCGATTTCTCCGAAGACACCTACCGCACGCTGACGGCGGTGGATGCCGCGATCATGGTGATCGACGGCGCCAAGGGTGTGGAAAGCCAGACGCAAAAGCTGTTCGAGGTCTGCCGCCTGCGCGATCTGCCGATCCTGACCTTCTGTAACAAGATGGACCGCGAAAGCCGCGACACGTTCGAGATCATCGACGAGATCCAGGAAAACCTGGCCATCGACGTCACCCCCGCCAGCTGGCCGATCGGCATGGGGCGCGAGTTCCTGGGCTGTTACGACATGCTGCGCAACCGGCTGGAGCTGATGGACCGCGCCGACCGCAACAAGGTGGCCGAAAGCATCAAGATCGAAGGCCTGGACGACCCCGCGCTGGAACAGCACATCCCGGCGCATCTGCTGGAACAGCTGCGCGAAGAGGTCGAGATGGCGCGCGAGCTGCTGCCCGCGCTGAACCCGCAATCGGTGCTCGAGGGCCACATGACCCCGATCTGGTTCGGCAGCGCGATCAACAGTTTCGGCGTCAAGGAACTGATGGACGGCATCGCCGCCTATGGCCCCGAGCCGCAGGTGCAGGCCGCCGAGCCGCGCAAGATCGCCCCTGAGGAAAAGAAAGTCGCCGGTTTCGTGTTCAAGGTTCAGGCCAACATGGACCCCAAACACCGCGACCGCGTGGCCTTTGTGCGCCTCGCCTCGGGGCATTTTCAGCGCGGCATGAAACTGACCCATGTGCGGTCAAAGAAACCCATGGCAATCTCGAACCCGGTGCTGTTCCTGGCCTCTGACCGCGAACTAGCCGAAGAGGCCTGGGCCGGCGATATCATCGGCATCCCCAACCATGGCCAGCTGCGCATCGGCGACACCCTGACCGAGGGCGAGGCCCTGCGCGTCACCGGCATCCCGTCCTTCGCGCCCGAGCTGCTGCAAAACTGCCGCGCGGGCGACCCGATGAAGGCCAAGCACCTAGACAAGGCGCTGATGCAATTCGCCGAGGAAGGCGCCGCCAAGGTGTTCAAGCCGATGATGGGCGCGGGCTTTGTGGTGGGCGTTGTCGGCCAGCTGCAATTCGAGGTTCTGGCCAGCCGGATCGAGCTGGAATACGGCCTGCCCGTGCGGTTCGAGCCCACCCAGTTCACCAGCGCCCGCTGGGTCACCGGCCCGCGCGATGCCGTCGACAAATTCGTCAACGCCAACAAGCAGCATATTTCCCATGACCATGACGGCGACATCGTGTTCATGACCCGCCTGCAATGGGATATCGACCGCGTCGCGCGCGACTATCCCGACCTGAAATTGTCGGCCACCAAGGAGATGCAGGTCTGACCTGCACGGACCGCGGCGGCACAAACTTGACTGTCGCCGCTGCTTGGCCTATGGAACGCCCAGTCAGAAAGATCGGCAATACGGCCGGTCGGGCCGCGCGGACTTGCGGCCATTCAACTCGCCGCTAACCCCAAAAGGGCCTTTATGACCAAATTCTCCGACTTGGGACTTGATCCCAAAGTTCTCGCCGCTGTTTCCGACGCCGGCTATGAAACCCCGACCCCCATTCAGGCAGGTGCGATTCCCCATGCGCTGCGTGGCCGTGACGTGCTGGGGATCGCGCAGACCGGCACTGGCAAGACCGCCAGCTTTACCCTGCCGATGATCACTCTGCTGGCCAAGGGCCGCGCCCGCGCCCGTATGCCGCGCAGCCTGGTGCTGTGCCCGACGCGGGAACTGGCCGCGCAGGTGGCTGAAAACTTTGACATCTATGCCAAGAACACCAAGCTGACCAAGGCGCTGCTGATCGGCGGCGTGTCGTTCAAGGAGCAAGACGCCCTGATCGATCGCGGTGTCGACGTTCTGATCGCCACCCCCGGCCGCCTGCTTGACCATTTCGAGCGTGGCAAGCTGCTGTTGACCGGCGTGCAGATCATGGTGGTCGACGAGGCCGACCGGATGCTCGACATGGGCTTCATCCCCGATATCGAGCGCATCTTCCAGATGACGCCCTTTACCCGCCAGACGCTGTTCTTCTCGGCCACCATGGCCCCCGAGATCGAGCGCATCACCAACACCTTCCTGTCGAACCCCGAAAAGATCGAAGTGGCCCGCGCCGCGACCACGGGCGAGAATATCGAACAGGGCGTGGTGATGTTCAAAGCCTCGCGCAAGGACAAGCAGGCCAGCGAAAAACGCGCCCTGCTGCGCGCACTGATCGATGGCGAGGGCGAGGCCTGCACCAACGCGATCATCTTTTGCAACCGCAAGACCGAGGTCGATATCGTTGCGAAATCGCTGAACAAATACGGCTATGACGCGGCGCCCATCCATGGCGACCTGGATCAGAGCCAGCGGATGAGAACCCTTGACGCCTTCCGCGAAGGCAAGCTGCGCTTCCTGTGCGCATCCGATGTGGCCGCGCGCGGCCTGGATGTGCCCGCCGTCAGCCACGTGTTCAACTACGACGTGCCCAGCCATGCCGAGGACTATGTTCACCGCATCGGCCGCACCGGCCGCGCCGGGCGCAAGGGCAAGGCGATGATGATCTGCGTGCCCCATGACGAAAAGAATTTCGCCGATATCGAAAATCTGGTGAAAAAAGAAATCCCGCGCCTTGAGAACCCGCTGAAAACGGCGGCCCCCAAGGCGACGGACACGGCCAAGGACGAGCAGCCCAAGCCCAAGGCCAAAAGCAGCTCGCGCTCGCGCAGCAAGCCCGCCCCCAAGGACGAGCAGCCCCAGGTCGAGGCCCCGCAGCCAGTGGCCGCAACGGCCCCCAGCGCCAGCGAAAGCACGAAATCCTCGTCGCGGTCGAAATCGTCGCGTGGCCGTTCGGGCCGTGGCCGCGACGACCAGGTTGTCGGCATGGGCGATCACGTGCCCGCCTTTATCCTGCGGTCGTTCAAGCCGGCCTAAGCCGCCCCCTGCCCTTTGTAAGTGGTCGCCCGCCTGATGTTAGGACATCAGGCGGCTGATGATCACCTGCACCTCGGGCTTGCGGCCCAGTTCCTCGACCGCCATCTGGCGCACACGGCGGCGCAGCGCGTCTTCCAGCTTGTCGTCATTGGCCAGGGTCTTGTCATCGGCGCGGTTCAGCAGTTGGCCCAGGTCATCCTCAACCAGATCGGCAAAACCGGTACCCGACACGCCGGTCTCGGCCAGGCCGCGCAGCTCGATCCAGGGCTCGCCCAGGGGCTCGTCCTCTTCGTCGATGATCAGCGTCACGATGATCAGGCCGTTCAGCGCCAGGCGGATACGGTCGCGCACGATGCCATCCAGCGCCCCGATCAGCACGCTGCCATCCTTGTAGGTGCGCCCTGCCTCGATATGTTCGACAACACGCGGCTCGTCGCCGGTCAGGTCGATCATGGTGCCGTTCACGACAATCTCTGAAGCGATGCCGTTTTCCCGCGCCAGATTGGCATGGGCGCGCAGATGGCGGTGTTCACCATGCATCGGAATCAGGATCTGCGGCTGCATCAGGCGATGCATGCGCAGCAGGTCGGGCCGGTTGGCATGGCCCGACACGTGATACAGATCAGCCCCGTCATCAACCACGTCGACGCCGCGCTCTGACAGCGCGTTGACGATGCGGATCACCTCTTTTTCATTGCCCGGAATGGTCTTGGACGAGAACAGGAACAGATCGCCCTCTTCCAGTTCCATTCCCAGGTATTTCCCCCGCGACAACGCCGCCGAGGCCGCCCGGCGTTCGCCCTGGCTGCCGGTCACGATCAGCATCACGCGCTCACGCGGCAGGGTCGCGGCCTCTTCGGGGCTGATCGTCGACGGGAAATCGACCAGCACGCCCGACTGCACCGCCGCCTCGACCATGCGCCGCATCGCCCGGCCCAGCAGCACGATCTGCCGCCCCGCCGCGCGCCCGGCCTCGGCCAGGGTTTTCACCCGCGCCACGTTCGAAGCGAATGTGGTGGCCACCACCATCTTGGGCGCTTTTTGCACCAGCTGCTGAATGGCTGGGGCCAGCGTGGCCTCGGACCGGCCCGCCGCCGGCGAGAACACGTTGGTGGAATCGCAAATCAGCGCCTTGACCCCGCCCTTGGCCACCTGGCCCCACAGCGCGTGGTCAAAGGCCTCGCCCACCACGGGGGTCTCATCGATCTTGAAATCACCCGTATGCACGATGCGACCTGCGGCCGTGTCGATCACCAGGCCCGAACTTTCGGGAATCGAATGCGACACCGGCAGGAACGACACCTTGAACGGCCCCGCCTCGACATGATGGGGATAGGGCGCGACGACCTGCACCACATCGGGGTTCATGCCCTTTTCTTCCAGCTTGCGCACCGCCAGATTGCCGGTAAAGGCGCGGGTATAGACCGGCACCTTCAGCATCGGCAACGCCATGGCCAGCGCGCCCAGATGGTCTTCGTGGCCATGGGTGATGAAAATCGCCTCAAGCCGGTCGGCCCGTTCCACCAGCCAGGAAATATCGGCAAAGATCAGGTCAACGCCGGGCGAACCATCCATATCGGGAAAGGTCACGCCGATATCGACCAGAATGAATCGCTCTTTGCCCTGCGGACCATAGCCATAGACATAGGCGTTCATGCCAATTTCACCCGCGCCGCCGAGGGGCAGGTAAATCAGCCGGTTGTTCTTGCTGCTCATTGGGTTCCGTGTTCCTTGTTATATGCGTGGATCACGGTCAGGCCGTGCATGGTCAGATCGTCTTCGAGGAAATCGAAAAGGCCGTCGCCCTGGGCAAACAACGATGCCAGGCCGCCCGTGCCGATGATCTGCATCGGTTTGTTGTATTCAGCGCGGATCTGGTCACAGATACCACGCACCAGCCCGACATAGCCCCAAAAGATACCCGATTGCATACAGGCCACCGTATTGGTGCCGATCACTTGGGTGGGCTTTGTCACATCGACGTGCGGCAGCGCCGCGGCGGCCATGTGCAGGGCCTCGAGGCTAAGGTTCACCCCCGGCGCGATCACCCCGCCGACATAGGCGCCATCCTCGGCCACGACGTCGAACGTGGTGGCCGTGCCGAAATCGACAACGATGATATCGCCGCCATGGCGGTCATAGGCGCCCTCGGAGTTGACCAGACGGTCGGGCCCGACCTGGGTGCCCTCGTCCACACGCGGTGCATGGGGCAGCAGGCATTCGGGCTTGCCCACGACCATGGGGCGGGTGTTGAAATAGCGGTCGGTAAAGACACGCAGGTTGAACACCACGCGCGGCACGGTCGACGAGATGATCACATCGGTGATGTCGGCGTCGATGCCGTAATGACGGACCAGCGTCGAGAACCAGGTGAAATACTGGTCGGCCGTGCGCTGATGCTCGGTGGCGGTGCGCAGGGTGCACAGGAATTTCTGCCCGTCCCAGACCGAAAACACCGTGTTCGTGTTGCCGCAGTCGATACAGAGAAGCATTCAGCCCTCCCCTTGAAAATAGACATCCGCCGCGGCGATCGCCTGTCGGCCCTGCGCCGTGGTCAAAATCAGATTGCCCGCAATGTCGACCGTATCAAAGATGCCCTCGACCTGCGAGTTGCCCGTGCGCGCGATGATGGGCTGGCCCAGACGCGCGGCGTGGCGCAGCCAGCTTTGGCGCAGCGGGTCGAACCCGTAGGTGCGAAAGCTGGTCTCCCAGCGTTCGAAGGCACAAGCCAGTTCGAACAAAACACCCTCGGGCGGCAGCTGCGCGGGCGTATGATCGGCCAGCGCGACCGGCGGCAGCGCGCGCGCCTCGACCTCGGCCGGTCGCGGCGCGGTTTGCAGGTTGATCCCCACCCCCACCGACAGCCAGTCAGTGCCCGTGCCCTGCCCCGAAGCCTCGAGCAAAATGCCCGCCACCTTGCCGCCGTTCAGCAGCACGTCATTGGGCCATTTCAGCGACAGCTTGGCCGGGTCGACCACCTTGGCCAGCGTTTCATACAGCGCCATCGAGGCCACGAATGACCGCAGCGCCGCCTGGTCGGGCGGCCCGTTCGGGCGCATCACCAATGTTGCCGAGAAATTCCCGTCAGGGTTCGACCAGGCCCGCCCGCGTCGGCCGCGGGCCTCGGTCTGGCGCAGCGCCAGGATCCAGGTGGGGCGGGTCAGAGACGGCGCGCGACGCGCCGCCTCGGTCATTGTGCTGTCAATCTCGTCCAGGATGACGCGGTCATAGGCCGCCGGCCATCCCGACCAGTCGATCTTAGTGGACAAGGGTCTGGGCCGCCGCAGCTGCCAGGCCTTCGACACCGAACAGGTTCACGACACCGACGATCATGATCAGCGCCGAGGCCATCAGCATGGCCCACTGCACCGGGTTCATGGTGCCGTCCAGGCCGGCTTTGTTCTCGTCGCCGAAATACATGTAGAACACGATGCGCAGGTAGTAGAACGCGCCGATCACCGAGGCGACCACACCGCCGATTGCCAGCCAGGTCATACCGGCGTCAACAGCGGCGGTCAGAACGGCCAGCTTTCCGAAGAAGCCCACCATCGGCGGCACGCCCGCCAGGCTGAACAGCAGCACCAGCATGGCCAGCGCCTTGATCGGCTCGCGGCGCGAATACATGTGCAGCGCGTCGATGCTGACCACCGGCTTGCCGTCCTTCTCCATCGACAGGATGAAGGCAAAGGTGCCGATGTTCATGGTGACATAGATGGTCATGTAGATCAGCATCGCCTGCACGCCGGCCTCGGTGCCCGAAGCCAGGCCCATCAGGGCAAAGCCCATATGGGCGATCGACGAATAGGCCATCAGTCGCTTGATGTTGCGCTGGCCGATCGCGGCGATGGCGCCGACGAACATCGACAGCAGCGCGATCAGCGCGACGACCTGGCCCCAGTCCTGGGCGGCATGGCCAAAGGCGTCATGCAGCACGCGGGCAAAGAGGCCCATCGCGGCCATTTTCGGCGCGGTGGCAAAGAAAGCGGTGACCGGGGTGGGCGAGCCCTCGTAGACATCGGGCGTCCACATGTGGAACGGCACGGCCGACACTTTGAACGCCAGGCCGGTGATCAGGAAGACCAGACCCACCAGCAGCCCCAGCGGCAGGCCAGCATGAGCGGCCTCAATGATGCCCGAGAACAGCGTGGTGCCGGTATAGCCATAGATCAGCGACGCGCCGTAAAGCAGCATCCCCGAGCTGAGCGCGCCCAGCACGAAATACTTCAGGCCGGCCTCGGTCGATTTCACGCTGTCACGGCGCAGCGAGGCCACGACGTAAAGCGCCAGCGACTGCAGCTCCAGCCCCATATACAGCGCCATCAGGTCGCCGGCCGAAACCATCATCATCATGCCCAGAACCGACAGGGCGATCAGCACCGGATATTCGAACCGGCCCAGGTTCATGCGGGCCATGTAGCCCTGGCTCATGATCAGCACGGCAGCGGCCGAGATCAGGATCACGACCTTGGCGAACCGGGCGAACCCGTCGGCGATAAAGGCACCGTTGAAGGCGGTCGCACCGGTGTCACCCGACAGGCCGATCCACAGGGCCAGCACGACGAACACGGCGGCGGTCGCCCAGGTCAGCAGCGGCGTGGTTTTGTCCTTGCCGGTGTAAACCGCAAAGATCAGCGCTGCCATGGCGTAAACGGCCAGCAGGATTTCCGGCAGAACGGTGGAGATATCGGCAGAGATCATCGCTCTCCCCTTCAGTGCTGTTGTGCGATCTGGACGGCGGAGTCGCTATTCAGCACCGCCATCTGATGGTTGGAAACAAGCGCCTCGACCGAGGGGCCGATGATATCGGTCACCAGCGACGGGTAGACGCCCAAAAGCAGGGTCATCGCCACCAGCGGCGCAAAGATCACGCGCTCGCGGGTGGTCATGTCGGTGATGGACTTCAGGCTTTCCTTGATCAGGTCACCGAACACGACGCGGCGATACAGCCACAGCGCGTAACCGGCCGACAGGATCACGCCCGAGGTCGCCACGGCGGCCACCCAGGTGTTGACCTGGAAGATACCCATCAGGGTCAGGAATTCACCGATAAAGCCCGAGGTGCCCGGCAGGCCCACGTTAGCCATGGTGAAGAACATGAAGATCAGCGCATAGGCCGGCATGCGGTTCACGAGGCCGCCATAGGCGTCGATCTCGCGGGTATGCATGCGGTCATAGATCACGCCGACGCAAAGGAAGAGCGCGCCCGAGATAAAGCCGTGCGACAGCATCTGGAAGATGGCGCCGTCGATGCCCTGCTGGTTGGCGGCAAAGATGCCCATGGTCACGTAGCCCATGTGCGCCACCGACGAATAGGCGATCAGCTTTTTCATGTCCGACTGCGCCAGCGCGACCAGCGAGGTATAGACGATGGCGATGGCCGACATCCACAGCACCAGCGGCGCCAGGATATCTGAGGCCACCGGGAACATCGGCAGCGAGAAGCGCAGGAAGCCATAGCCGCCCATCTTCAGCAGCACGGCGGCCAGGATGACCGAACCCGCGGTCGGCGCCTGAACGTGCGCGTCGGGCAGCCAGGTGTGCACCGGCCACATCGGCATTTTCACCGCGAACGAGGCAAAGAAGGCCAGCCATAGCAGCGTCTGCAACCCGCCCATGATCTGCCAGCCCAGCAGGTTGATCGGGCCAGAGCTGAACTCATGCGTCAAGAGCTGGGCGATGTCGGTGGTGCCCGCGTCCATATACATGGCGATCATGGCGACCAGCATCAGCACCGAGCCGAGGAAGGTATAGAGGAAGAACTTGAACGAGGCATAGATGCGGTTGGCACCGCCCCAGATGCCGATGATCAGGAACATCGGGATCAGGCCAGCCTCGAAGAAGACGTAGAACAGCACCAGGTCCAGCGCACAGAACACGCCCAGCATCAGAGTTTCCAGCAGCAGGAACGCGATCATGTATTCCTTGGTGCGGTGCTCGACACCCCAGCAGGCGGCGATGGTGATCGGCATCAGGAAGGTGGTCAGCATCACGAACAGGATCGAGATACCGTCCACGCCCATCTTGTAGGTCAGGCCCATCAGCCAGTCGCGCTCTTCCACGAACTGGAAGCCGGTGTTCGACGGATCGAACCCTGCCAGCAGGAACAGCGACACCAGGAAGGTCGTGCCGGTGGCCAGCAGGGCCACCCATTTTGCATTCCGCTGCGCGGCGGCGTCTTCACCGCGCAGGAACAGGGCCAGCACCACCGCTGCGATCAGCGGGATGAAGGTGATCATGGAAAGAAGATTGTTTCCCATCAGTGGGCTCCCCCGCCGGTAATAGTCATCCAGGTCACCAGGACCACGATCCCGAGCACCATGGCGAATGCATAGTGGAACAGATAGCCAGACTGGGCCCGGCCCGCGAGCCGGGTAAAGAACGGCACGATCCCCATGGCGACACCGTTGATGGTGCCGTCGATGACGTTGCCGTCACCGCGCTTCCACAGGAAGGCCCCCAGCCATTTCGCCGGACGAACGAAGATGAAATCGTAGATCTCGTCGAAATACCATTTGTTCAGCAGGAACTGGTACAGCGGGCGCTGCTGTTCTGCCAGACGGCCGGGGATCGACGGGTTGACGATGTAGAAGAGATAGGCCGTCACGAACCCGATCAGCATCGCGATGAAGGGCGATACCTTGACCCAGGTCGGAGCGTGGTGGGCCTCGTCCATGGTGTGGTTGTCGGGATGCATGAAGATCGCACCCTGCGGCGCGGCGGCATGGGCCACATCTTCGCCATGGGCGGCGGCGTCATCACCATGCGCAGCCTCGGCCATCGCCGCGGGGGCGTGGTCACCGGCAGCGGCGGCGTGCTCTTCGGTCGCGGCGTGGTCGCCGGTGACCATGGCAGCGGCATGATCGGCGGCTTCGGCCACATGCTCGGCAGCCTCGGCAACGGCGCCATGGGCGGCATCGGCAGCCTCTTCGGCGTGACCGGCCAGTTGCTTGGCAGCCTCAACGATCTCATGCCCGGCTTCTTGCTCCAGCGCCGAGGCGGGCTGCTCTGCCGGAGCGGCCGCATGCTCTTCGGTGGCGGCATGGGTGTCCGCTGCGGCATGGCTGTCGGCCGGGGCCTCGCCATGAGTTTCCTCGGCGTGATGCGTCGGAATGCCAAAGAATTTGTTCACCTGGTCATGATCGCCAAAGAACGAGCCATACCAGACCATGCCCGAGAAGATCGCGCCGATGGCCAGCACGCCCAGCGGGATCGTCATGACCGAGGGGCTTTCATGCGCATGATCATGGGTATGCTTGTCGCCACGCGGCTTGCCGTAGAAGGTCAGGAACATCAGGCGCCAGCTGTAGAAGCTGGTAAAACACGCGGCCACGACCAGCAGCCAGAAGGCATAGCCCGAGCCAGAGGCATAGGCGCTTTCAATAATCGCGTCTTTCGACAGGAAGCCGGCGAAACCGATCGTGGTCAGCGGGATGCCGACACCGGTGATGGCCAGCGTACCGATCATCATCGCCCAGAAGGTCAGCGGGATCTTTTTGCGCAGACCACCGTAGTTGCGCATGTCCTGCTCGTGATGCATCGCGTGGATCACCGAACCGGCGCCAAGGAACAGCATCGCCTTGAAGAAGGCGTGGGTCAGCAGGTGGAACATGGCGGCCGAGTAGACACCGGCGCCAGCGGCCACGAACATATAGCCCAGCTGCGAACAGGTCGAATAGGCGATCACGCGCTTGATGTCGTTCTGCACCAGGCCCACGGTCGCGGCAAAGAACGCGGTCGTGGCGCCGATGATGATGATGAAGTTCATCGCGGCGGGCGCATATTCCATCAGCGGCGACATGCGGCAGACCAGGAACACGCCCGCGGTCACCATGGTCGCGGCGTGGATCAGCGCCGACACCGGGGTCGGGCCTTCCATCGCGTCGGGCAGCCAGGTGTGCAGCAGCAGCTGCGCCGATTTACCCATCGCACCAATGAACAGCAGGAAGGCCAGCAGGTTGGCGGCGTTCCAGTCAGTCCAGAGGAAGCTGAGATTGGTCTCGGCCAGCATCGGGGCGGCGGCGAAGACATTGTCGAAGTCGATGCTGTCGGTCAGGAAGAACAGGCCAAAGATGCCCAGGGCAAAGCCAAAGTCACCCACGCGGTTGACGATAAAGGCCTTCATGGCGGCAGCACCGGCCGAGGGTTTCTTCCAGTAGAAACCGATCAGCAGATACGAGGCAACGCCCACGCCTTCCCAGCCAAAGAACATCTGCACCAGGTTGTCGGCGGTCACCAGCGCCAGCATGGCGAAGGTAAAGAACGACAGATAGGCAAAGAAGCGCGGCTTGTAGGTCTCGCCCTCGCCCCATTGCGGGTCGTGATCCATGTAGCCAAAGCTGTAGAGGTGCACCAGCGCCGAAACGGTGGTCACCACGATCAGCATGATCGCGGTCAGGCGGTCCAGACGGATCGACCAGTCGGTGGCCAGCGTGCCGGATTCGATCCAGCGCAGGATCTGGATGTGCTGGGTTTCGCCATCAAAACCCAGGAAGACGATCCAGCTCAGCGCACAGGCCAGGAACAGCAGGCCGGTGGTCAGGACCATCGCGCCCTTTTCACCGATGATGCGCCAGCCAAAGCCGCCGATGATGGCGCCCACCAGCGGGGCAAAGAGAATGATGCTTTCCATGCTCGATTACCCCTTCATCACGTTGACATCTTCGACCGCGATCGAGCCGCGGGTCCGGAAGAAGCAGACCAGGATCGCCAGGCCAATCGCGGCCTCGGCGGCAGCGACGGTCAGAATGAACAGGGTGAACACCTGCCCCACCAGATCGCCCAGATAGGACGAGAAGGCGACGAAGTTGATATTGACCGCCAGCAGCATGAGTTCGATCGACATCAGGATCACGATGACGTTCTTCCGGTTCAGGAAGATGCCAAAAATCCCGATGACGAAAAGCGCCGCGGCGACTGTCAGGTAATGGTGCAATCCGATCATGTCGTCCCTCCGGGCTTATGCCCGATTTTCCGTCTTTCCTGTCGTAGCCCCGACCATGCCGGAGCCTGTCATTCTTGTACCGGGGGGCTTACAGCCCCTGCCCCGGTTTCACGTCTTTCAGTTCCATCGCCTTGGCCGGGTCGCGATACATCTGGGCCAGGATGTCCTGACGCTTGATGTCCTTGCGATGGCGCACGGTCAGAACGATGGCGCCGATCATGGCGACCAGCAGGATCATCCCGGCGGCCTGGAACAGGTAGATATACTGGTCGTAGATCAGGTTCCCCAGCGCGCGGGTGTTCTCGACCTCGGTCACCTCGGGAGCGACCGCGCCGCGCATTGCCATGGCCTGGTCACCGAATTCCCAGACGCCAAAGACCATGCCCAGCTCTAGCAGCAGGATCGCGCCGATCAGGCCGGCCAGCGGCACATAGCGCGCCATCTCGCCCTTGAGCTCGGCAAAGTCGACATCCAGCATCATCACCACGAACAGGAACAGCACCGCGACCGCGCCCACATAGACGATGATCAGCAGCATCGCGACGAATTCCGCCCCCAGCAGCACGAAGAGGCCGGCCGAAGACAGGAATGCCAGGATCAGCCACAGCACCGAGTGAACCGGGTTGCGCGAGACAACCACGAAAAAGCCCGCCGTCACCGTGGTGATGGCAAACAGATAGAAGACAAAATCGGCCACGCTCATGCGTCGTCCTCCTGGGTTTCCTTGAACACTTCCTGCGCCAGGCGCAAAGCGTGAGTCATTGCGGGGATGCCGCCCAACATGGACATCTGATAGATGACCTCGGCCACTTCCTTCTGCGTGGCACCCGCCTCGAGGGCATGGCGCACCGTCAGCTTGAACTGCGGCTCGGCCTGGGCGCCCAGAACGGTCAGGCCCGCCAGCACGACCAAAAGCCGCGTCTTGGCATCCAGCCCGTCCTTGTTGAAGGCGTTGCCCCACATCATGTCCATGAAATCCTTGGGCATGGTGGGCATCAGCTTGTCAAAACCGGTGACCTGAAAGCTTTCCAACGCCGGATTGAAAGCCTTCGCCATGGCGTGGCTTTGTTCCAACATGCGCTCGAAGATTTTGCTCAGATCGGTCATCGGTAGGGCGCATCCAGTTCGAGGTTGCGCGCAATCTCGGCCTCCCAGCGGGCGCCGTTATCAAGCAGCTTCTGCTTGTCATAGAACAGCTCTTCGCGGGTTTCGGTCGAGAATTCGAAGTTCGGGCCTTCGACGATGGCATCGACCGGGCAGGCCTCTTGGCAGAAACCGCAGTAGATGCACTTGGTCATGTCGATGTCATAGCGCGTGGTGCGGCGGCTGCCATCCTCGCGCGGCTCGGCGTCGATGGTGATCGCCTGTGCGGGGCAGATGGCCTCGCACAGTTTGCAGGCGATGCAGCGCTCTTCGCCATTGGGATAACGGCGCAACGCGTGTTCGCCGCGGAAACGGGGCGACAGCGGCCCCTTTTCATGCGGGTAGTTCAGCGTCGCCGCCGGCTGGACGAAATATTTCATCCCCAGCTTGAAGCCCTTGATGAAGTCGGCCAGCAGGAAATACTTGGCAGCGCGGGTATAGTCGATTGCCATGATCAGCCTCCGATCGCCCAGCGGGCATAGGCCCCGCCGAACAGTTCAAAATGAGCGAAGAACGACACCAGAACGACCCAGCCCAGCGACATCGGCAGGAACACTTTCCAACCAATACGCATCAGCTGGTCATAGCGATAGCGCGGCACGATGGCCTTCACCATGGCGAAGAAGAAGAAGAAGATCCACATCTTGCCAACCATCCACAGCGCGCCGTCGGGCAGGCCGGGAATGGGCGACAGCCAGCCACCAAAGAACAGCAGGCTCATCAGGGCGCACATCAGGAAGATGGCGATGTATTCGCCGGCCATGAACAGCAGGTAGGCGGTCGAGGAATATTCAACCATGAAACCCGCAACCAGTTCCGATTCAGCCTCGGGCAGGTCGAACGGCGGGCGGTTGGTTTCGGCCAGGGCCGAGACAAAGAACAGCACCACCATCGGCAGGTGCGGCAGCCAGTACCAGTTGAACAGGCCCAGATCGCCATCCTGCGCGCGCACGATATCGCCAAAGTTCAGCGAGCCGGTCGTCAGGATCACCCCGATGATGATCAGGCCGATCGACACCTCGTAGGAAATCATCTGCGCGGCAGAGCGCAGCGAGCCCAGGAACGGGTATTTCGAGTTCGACGCCCAGCCGCCCATGATCACGCCGTAAACCTCAAGCGAGGACACGGCAAAGACGAACAGGATCGCCACGTTGATATCGGCCAGAACCCAGGTGTCTCCGAACGGGATCACCGCCCAGGCCAGAACCGCCAGAACGAAAGACAGCATCGGCGCCAGGAAAAAGACCGGTTTGTCGGCGCCCGCGGGCACGACAACCTCTTTCACCACATATTTCAACGCGTCCGCCACAGATTGCAGCAGGCCGAACGCGCCCACGATGTTGGGGCCTTTGCGCATCTGCACAGCCGCCCAGATCTTCCGGTCGCCGTAAACGAGGAACAGAAGCGAAAGCATGACAAACGCAATGATCAGCAGCCCTTGCGCCGCGATCAGCACGAGTGTTCCCAAGCCAGTATTTAGAAATTCAGCCATTTTGCCTCATACCCTCAGACCGTCGGTATCCCTTCATTGGCACAGTGATCGACAACGACTTCTGCGTCGATCGTCTGTACGCCGCGTGGCAGTGCCGGCGAGATGGTGTAAACAGCATCTGCCCGCCAAAGGCCACCCTCTTCTGCGACATTTGTCCGCACGTGACGCGCAAATCCGTAACCCCGGATCAGCGTGTAACCTGCTGCCGCACATTCCGCATAGGCCGCCACATCGTCTTGCGTGCGTGCGCCCTGCATCTGAACAACGAAATTCACCAGATCGCTGTCCAAAAGCCGCGTTTCGACCCCCATATAGCTGGGCCGATAGTCGTCTTGCGCAGACACGCCTTCTCCGGTCGGGGCACAGCCCGTCGCGCCGGCCAGAAGGGCCAGCGAGATGATCGGAGAGAGAGCTGCCTGCATCCGCCCTACCCTTACTCTGCCGCGACCGGCGCGTTCGCGCGGGCCTTGGCGCCGGCGCTCAGCTCGGCCATCAGGCTCGAGGCGCGCGCGATCGGGTTGGTCAGATAGAAATCCTGCACCGCCATGCGGAACTGGCCGTTTTTCAGCTCGGCGCCCGGCAGCGGTTGCCACTCGTTGGCCGGAACCGCGTCAAGCGCGCCCAGATGCGGCACCTCGGCGACCAGCGCCTGGCGCAGCTGGGCCAGGCTGTCATAGGGCAGCTGGGCCCCCAGCTCGGCCGACAGGGCCCGCAGGATCGCCCAGTTTTCCTTGGCGTCGCCCGGCGGGAAGCTGGCGCGCTGTGCCAGCTGCGGACGGCCCTCGGTGTTGACGAACAGGCCCGATTCCTCGGTATAGGCGGCGCCCGGCAGGATGATGTCGGCGCGATGCGCACCGCGGTCACCATGGCTGCCCTGATAGATCACGAACGCACCGGCGGCGATATCCACCTCGTCGGCGCCCAGGTTATAGACAACCTCGGCCCCGTCCACGGCGGCATCAATGCCGCCAGCGGTCACGGCGCCGATATCCATGGCACCCACGCGGCCCGCGGCCGAATGCAGAACCATAAAGCCCGCGCCCATCTTGTCGGCCAGTTGCATGGCCTGGCCCAGAACAGCCTCGCCATCGCCTTCGGAAATAGCGCCCTGGCCGATGATGACCAGCGCCCCGTCAGAGGCCTTGGCATCCGAGACCAGGCCGTTCAGCGCCTCGCGGCCCGTGCCATGAGCGGTAACGTCATAGGTCAGATCGCCGACAGCGCCGACCACATGCACCTCGGCGCCGGACAGCCAGGCCTTGCGGATGCGGGCGTTCAGCACGGGCGCTTCGTCGCGCGGGTTGGTGCCGATCAGATAGATCACCTTGGCGCTGTCGATATCCTCGACCGCAGCCGAGCCCACATAGGCCGAGCGGTTGTCGGCCGGCAGTTTCGCGCCGTCGGTGCGGCATTCAACATTGCCGCCAAGCCCTTGAACAAGCTGCTTCAATGCGAAGGCGGCCTCGACCGGGGCCAGATCGCCGATCAGGCCGGCAACCTTCTTGCCCTTGATCGCGGCGGCGGCGGCAACCAGGGCCTCGCCCCAGCTGGCTTTGCGCAGCTTGCCGTTCTGGCGGATATAGGGGGTGTCCAGACGCTGACGGCGCAGGCCGTCCCACACGAAACGGGTCTTGTCAGAGATCCATTCCTCGTTCACGCCGTCATGGTTGCGCGGCAGGATACGCTTGACCTCACGGCCCTTGGTATCAACGCGGATGTTCGACCCCAGCGCATCCATCACGTCGATGGTTTCGGTCTTGGTCAGCTCCCACGGGCGGGCGCTAAAGGCATAGGGTTTGCTGGTCAGCGCGCCGACCGGGCACAGGTCGATGATGTTGCCCTGCATGTTCGAGGCCAGCGTCTCGTTCAGATAGCTGGTGATCTCGGAATCCTCGCCGCGACCGGTCTGGCCCATCTGGGTCAGGCCCGCGACCTCGGTGGTAAAGCGCACGCAGCGGGTGCAGCTGATGCAGCGGGTCATGGTCGTGGCCACAAGCGGGCCGAGGTTCAGATCTTCCGAGGCGCGCTTGGGTTCGCGATAGCGCGAGAAATCAACGCCATACGCCATGGCCTGGTCTTGCAGATCGCATTCGCCGCCCTGGTCGCAGATCGGGCAATCCAGCGGGTGGTTGATCAGCAGGAATTCCATCACGCCCTCGCGGGCCTTCTTGACCATCGGGCTGTTGGTTTTCACCACGGGCGGCTGGCCTTCGGGGCCGGGGCGCAGGTCGCGAACCTGCATCGCGCAAGAGGCGGCGGGCTTCGGCGGGCCGCCGACGACCTCGACCAGGCACATGCGGCAGTTGCCGGCAATCGACAGACGTTCATGGTAGCAAAACCGCGGCACCTCGATGCCGGCCACTTCGCAGGCCTGAAGGATGGTCATGGCCCCTTCGACCTCGACCTCGTTCCCGTCAATGATGATTTTCCGAAGGTCCGACATATGCTCTCACTTCACTCTCAGCAAAACGCCGATCTGGCTGTTTCTCTCAATTTCCGCGATGCCCGCAGTGCAATAGCTTTGCGGATCATCCAAGTTGACGCCCTGCCCGACAAGATAGTTGCGCGCAATCGCTTTCACGCGCTTTTTCTCTTCCTTGTCAGTGACATAGGCTTCGATCTCTTTGTAGCTGTAGCCCGCTTTGTTCGCGACGCGCTCCAGCCCCTTGGCAAAGGTATAGGCCTTGAACATGCGCGGCTCGATCGTCGCGCAGTTGTCAGCGATCATGTCACCGGCGGCGATGACGAACAGGCCCTGTTCCACCTCTTTGACGTCGCGCAGGCTGCCGGCGATGGCCAGGCTGGGCCCGGCTGTGACAACCATCGCGATACCGGCGATAACGGGCAGTGCTTTCAGAATGGTCATGACGGATCTCCTTTCATCGAAAGGAGATCGGCGGGGGCCGCCGCTATGCAATAGCACGCCTCTGACCCGGCGGAGAGCCGCCGGTCTGTCAGATGATATGCCCCCGTCAAACGCATGATTACTCTGCTGCCACGGCTGCCGAAACCCGGCCCGTCTTGGTGTATTTGATGCGATCCTCGATCTCGTCACGGAAGTGGCGGATCAGGCCCTGGATCGGCCATGCGGCCGCGTCACCCAGCGCACAGATGGTGTGGCCTTCGACCTGCTTGGTCACCGACAGCAGCATGTCGATTTCCTCGACCTCGGCCTCGCCGGTCACCAGGCGCTCCATCACCCGCATCATCCAGCCGGTGCCCTCGCGGCACGGGGTGCACTGGCCGCAGCTTTCATGCTTGAAGAACTTGGCCAGACGCCAGATCGCCTTGATCACGTCGGTCGACTGATCCATCACGATCATGCAGCCGGTGCCCATGGACGAGCGGTTCTCGCGCATCCAGTCGAAATCCATGATCGCCTCTTCGCACATATGCTTGGGCAGCACCGGGCAGGACGCCCCGCCGGGGATCACGGCCTTGAGGTTGTCCCAGCCGCCGCGAACGCCGCCGCCGTGCTTTTCGATCATCTCGCGCATCGACATCGACATCGATTCCTCGATGACGCAGGGGGTGTTCACATGGCCGGTCATGGCGAACAGCTTGGTGCCCACGTTGTTGGGGCGGCCGAACGACGAGAACCACGAGGCGCCACGGCGCAGGATGGTCGGCGCAACGGCGATCGATTCAACGTTGTTCACCGTGGTCGGGCAGCCATAAAGACCCGCGCCCGCCGGGAACGGCGGCTTCATGCGGGGCATGCCCTTGCGACCCTCGAGGCTTTCCAACAGCGCGGTTTCCTCGCCACAGATATAGGCGCCAGCACCGTGGTGCAGGTAGAGGTCGAAATCCCAGCCCGTGCCGGCAGCATTCTTGCCCAGCAGCCCGGCGTCATAGCATTCGTCGATCGCGGCCTGCAGGGCCTCGCGCTCGCGGATGAATTCGCCACGGATATAGATGTAGGACGCATGTGCCCCCATCGCGAACGAGGCGATCAGCGCGCCCTCGATCAGCGTATGCGGGTCATGACGCATGATTTCGCGGTCTTTACAGGTCGCCGGTTCGGATTCGTCGGCGTTGATGACCAGGTAATGCGGGCGACCGTCGCTTTCCTTGGGCATGAACGACCATTTCAGACCGGTCGGGAAACCCGCGCCGCCACGGCCACGCAGGCCCGAGGCTTTCATCTCGTTGATGATCCAGTCGCGCCCCTTGCCGATGATATCGGCAGTGCCATCCCAGTGGCCACGGCGCCGCGCTCCGGCCAGGGTGCGGTCATCCATCCCGTAGAGATTGGTGAAGATACGATCTTCGTCCTTCAGCATCAGCTTACCCTCACTTCTTCCGGCTGTCGCGCCAGATCTGATTAGTCACCACCAGCGCCCAAAACAGCGCCGCCAGCGCGGCAAAATCGAACAGGAAGACATAGCGCGGTGGCAGACCGAAATAGCCGCCCAACCACTGAGCCGCCAGCCAGAGCAGAACCGCGCCCGCCATCACCAGGGCCACCATGCGGCCCTTGCGTGCGAACGCCTGTTGCTGTTCCTCGTCGCGGTTCATAGCTCCCACACCCGTCATCGGCCGATCCCTGCACAGGTCTTGGACGACAGCATGGGGGCCAAAGTGCCGGTTGCGGCTTTGGCCTTGCAAATCGGGTTGCCCCGTTGCCCCCAAACGACTGTCACGTTTCTGTCCCCCAGACCCTGGCTGTTTTCAGCTCAGTATACGTCGCCTTCTTTCACTTTCTTCGAAAACTCGGTCTGCCCACCGGCAGCCAGAATCTTCGCCTGATCGACCCAGCCATCGCGGCTGACCCGGCCTTTGAACTTGATCAGGTTCTCATCAACCCAGGCCACTTCTGCGGCGGTCCATGCGGCGATCTGATCGAAATGGTAAAAGCCCAGCTCGTTGAGCTGCTGCTCCAGCGCGGGGCCGACACCCTTGATCTGTTTCAGATCGTCGGCGCCGCCCTCGCGGGCCTCTGCCAGCGCAGCCGGGCGCACACCTTCCGCGGCGGCCGCGGGGGCAGCTTTGGCAGGGGCGGGTTTGGCTGCGGCGGGTTTCGTGGCCACGGCAGCACCGCCATCGCGACGCCAGGGCGTCAGGATCGGCACTTCGGTGCCGTCGATGCGCTTGACCGTATCGCCCAGATCCACGGCGCGCTGCACCGAGGCGTTATACTGGGTCTGGCCGCTGGTGAATTCCTTCAGGGCGGTCAGGCCGCCAATCGGTTCACACGAATAGCGTCCATTCTGCGGACCCGGCACCGGCACTTCGCCCGATGCCATCTTGTCCAGGATCTCGGCCAGCTTGGCGGCGGTGAGATCCTCGTAGAAATCCTTGCCGATCTGCGCCATCGGCGCGTTGGTGCAGGCACCCAGGCATTCCACCTCTTCCCAGGTGAACTTGCCATCGGCAGACACCGTAAAGGGCTTGTCCGCGATCTTTTCGCGGCACACCGCGATCAGATCTTCGGCGCCGCAGATCATGCAGGACGTCGTGCCGCAAATCTGCACATGAGCAACCGACCCCGTAGGGGTAAGCTGGAACATG
Source organism: Actibacterium sp. XHP0104 (assembly GCF_025751515.1). Taxonomy (GTDB): domain Bacteria; phylum Pseudomonadota; class Alphaproteobacteria; order Rhodobacterales; family Rhodobacteraceae; genus Actibacterium_D. The sequence goes on along the minus strand of NZ_JAOWLE010000001.1, from coordinate 284,772 downwards.
AAGTAAAAGGTGGCCACCTCGAGCGCACGAATATAGGCCATGCCAAGCATGTCGGCCACGTATTCGATTGCCGGACGGGTCAGCCACCCTTCCTGTTCCTGAGCACGCCAAAGCAGCGGAATGATCGCGCTGGCCTGGCGGCCTTCGGGGTATTTGCTTATCCAAGCTTCGGCCCAGGCCAGGTTGGCCGGGGTAAACTCGAAGCTGTCGGGTTGTTCATGGTGCAAACGGCGCAGCATTAGACGGCACAATCTCCCGAGACTAGCGTGATCCCACCCGTGTCATTGGTGGCATCCACGACTTCCTGATAAATCCGCAGCAGATCGACGATCGCCTCAAGCGACGCCGCATCATAGCCGGTGTATTCTTCGACCAGGGCAGCCTGGTCTTCGGTTTCGACGGTGCAGCCGATCTTGGTCAGCGCAACGCGCACAACGTCCAGCTCGTCCTCGGTGGGAACATATTGGCTGGCCGAGGTATCCTGGGCAAAGGCAGGGGCGGCCAGAAGAGCCGACAGCGCCAGAACACTGGGAATGGTCTTGAGTTTCATGGGTCCATCTCCTTTGCGCGCACGGTCATACCGACGCACAGATTGCGGGCCAGCGGCGCGAAACGCCCCTGCCCAGTGGGTCCCCACCCAACATTCCGTTTATGTCCGGCGCGATTGATCAACGGTCGATCTCTCCGAACACGATGTCCATTGTGCCGATGATCGCCGACACGTCGGCCAGCTGGTGGCCCTTGGCCACGTAATCCATCGACTGAAGATGCGGGAAGCCCGGCGCGCGCAGCTTGGCGCGGTAGGGCTTGTTGGTGCCATCGGCCACCATGTAGACGCCGAACTCGCCCTTGGGCGCCTCGACGGCGGCGTAAACCTCGCCGGCAGGCACATGGAAGCCTTCGGTATACAGTTTGAAGTGGTGGATCAGAGCCTCCATCGAGGTCTTCATGTCCGCGCGCTTCGGCGGTGTCAGCTTGCCGCGGGCCAGAACGTCGCCCTGCCCTTCGGGGGCACGCAGCTTGTCGATGGCCTGGCGGATGATGCGAACCGACTGGCGCATTTCTTCCATGCGGCACAGGTAGCGATCATAGCAGTCGCCGTTCTTGCCGATCGGGATCTGGAAATCGAATTCGTCATAGCATTCATAGGGCTGCGAACGACGCAGGTCCCAGGCCAGGCCCGAACCACGCACCATGACGCCCGAATAACCCCAGTTCAGGATATCTTCTTCGGTGATGATGCCGATATCGGCGTTGCGCTGCTTGAAGATCCGGTTCTCGGTCAGCAGGCCGTCCAGGTCATCCAGCACGCCCAGGAAGGGATCGCACCATTCCTCGATGTCGTTCAGCAACTCGGGCGGCAGATCCTGGTGAACACCGCCGGGGCGGAAATAGGCGGCGTGCAGACGGGCGCCACAGGCGCGCTCGTAGAACACCATCAGCTTTTCACGCTCTTCAAAGCCCCACAGCGGCGGGGTCAGCGCGCCCACGTCCATGGCCTGGGTGGTCACGTTCAGCAGGTGGTTTAGGATACGGCCGATTTCCGAATACAGAACTCGGATCAGCGACGCGCGGCGCGGGATTTCCACGCCGGTCAGCTTTTCGATGGCCAGGCACCAGGCATGTTCCTGGTTCATCGGGGCCACGTAATCCAGACGGTCGAGATAGGGCAGGTTCTGCAGATAGGTGCGGCTTTCCATCAGCTTTTCGGTGCCGCGATGCAGCAGGCCGATATGCGGGTCGGCACGCTCGACGATTTCACCGTCCAGCTCGAGAACCATCCGCAGCACGCCGTGCGCCGCAGGGTGCTGCGGCCCGAAGTTGATGTTGAAGTTGCGGATCTTCTGCTCGCCAGTCAGAGCGTCGTCGAAATTTCCGTCCATCATCCTTACACCCCTACCCTGTATTCGCCCCGCATGGCGGGGATACGGCCCAGGTCGGCCTTGCAGTTGTAAAGCAGGTGAAACCCTTGGGTGATGCGGATAAGCGCGCCCTGCACGTCGGCCGCACAGGTGCCGACGCGGGAATGGCTGCGCACCATCAGGTCACGCAGCACGGTCGTAAAGCGCTTGCAAACAGCCATCTTGGCCATCCGTTCCAGACGCCCCTCATCCCGCACATCATAGGTTTCAGTTATGTCAGCATTAAGGCAGGTGCGGCCCGCGGCCACGGCCACGCAGGCATGATCAAGGCCGGCATCGTCTTGCCGGTCGGTGATCATCATCTTGCGTGTCTTGCCCATCATTTATGTTCCGTCCTCAGGCGCCGGTCTTTTCATCGCCGGGAAGGATGTATTCGGCCCCTTCCCACGGGCTCATGAAATCGAACTGGCGGTATTCCTGCACCAGGCTGACCGGTTCGTAGACGACGCGCTTTTGCTCTTCGTCATAGCGAACTTCGATATAGCCGGTGGTCGGGAAATCCTTGCGCAGCGGATGGCCGCGGAAACCGTAATCGGTCAGCAGGCGGCGCAGATCCGGGTGGCCGGTGAAGATGATCCCGAACATGTCGAAGACTTCGCGCTCGAACCAGTTGGCGGCGGGGTGCACATCGACGATCGACGGCACCATGTCGTCCTCGCGCACCGCGACCCGCAGGCGGATGCGGTGGTTCTGGTACATCGACAGGAAGTGATACACCACGTCAAAGCGCGCCTCGCGCTGGGGGTAGTCCACCGCGGTGATGTCGACCAAGGTCGAGAACCGGCAGGTGGCGTCGGTCTTCAGGAAATCGATCAGCTCGACCAGGCCGGCCAGGGTGACATCGACATTCAGCTCGCCAAAGGCGATCTCATAGCCGACCACCGCATCGGGGCGTTTCAGGCTGATATGGGCGCCAAGCTCGTTCAGGGCCTCGGTCATCGCTTACCTCGCAATCGTGCCGGTGCGGCGGATTTTGCGCGCCAGTTGCAGGATGCCGTAAACCAGCGCCTCGGCGGTCGGGGGGCAGCCCGGCACATAGACATCAACCGGCACAACCCGGTCGCAGCCACGCACAACGGAATAGGAATAGTGGTAATAGCCGCCGCCATTGGCGCACGAGCCCATCGAGATCACGTAGCGCGGCTCGGGCATCTGGTCGTAAACCTTACGCAGCGCGGGGGCCATCTTGTTGGTCAGCGTGCCGGCCACGATCATCAGGTCCGACTGACGCGGGCTGGCGCGCGGGGCGGTGCCCCAGCGTTCGAGATCGTAGCGCGGCATCGAGGTGTGCATCATCTCGACGGCGCAGCAAGCCAGACCAAAGGTCATCCAGTGCAGCGAGCCGGTGCGCGCCCAGTTGATGATGTCTTCGGTCGAGGTAAGGATGAAACCCTTGTCCTGCAGCTCTTTGTTAAGAAGCTGCACACCATGTTCGCGGTCAGCGCCAGCAGTATTGGCGTTGGTGCTCACTCCCATTCCAGGGCTCCTTTTTTCCACTCATAGGCAAAGCCGATGGTCAGCACGGCCAGGAAAACCATCATCGACCAGAACCCCACGTCGCTCATGTCGCCGAACGACACCGACCAGGGGAAAAGAAACGCGATTTCAAGGTCGAAGATGATGAACAGGATCGACACCAGGTAGAAGCGCACGTCGAACTTCATCCGCGCGTCATCAAAGGCGTTGAACCCGCACTCATAGGCCGAAGTCTTTTCGGGGTCGGGGTTGCGCACGGCCAGAACGAAGGCGGCCAGCAGCAGAACCAGCCCCAACGCAACAGCCATAGCAAGGAAAATGATGATTGGCAGATACTCTCGCAGCAGATCTTCCAAGGCTGGTCTCCCTCTTTGGCCGGACTCGCGCGGCGCCTGTCATCTTGTTGCCGGTTTACTCTCCGCACATGGCCGGGTCAACCGAAGGCGGCGCTAACAGGACGCTTAGTTTTCATGAAAATGCGTTTTCGGCACACGAATGTATGCCGAAACATTGCAAAATATTGCGGGCGCGCCCCGCAAAGGGCGAGTGATTCACCAGATGCAGTGGCCGATCAGCCTATTTCGAGACCCAGGAGGGCTTGCTGCGGTCGAAAAAGGCCTTGATGCCCTCTTGCGCCTCGGCGCTGGCCCAGCGCTCGGTCAGCTGCGCCACCGAACGGTCGATGACAGTACTGTCGATCGGCATGCCCAGGCCGCGCAGCTGGGCCTTGGCCGCAGCCACCGCCCCCGGCGCAACCGACAGATAGGGGCGCACTTCGGCCTCGATGGCGGCGTCCAGTTCCTCAGCCGGCACGACCCGCGCCAGCAGGTCCAGCTCGCGCGCCTCGGCGGCATCGAACAGCCGGGCCGACATGAACACCCGGCGCGCCCGCGCCTCGCCCATGCGGGCCATGACATAGGGGCCGATCGTGGCCGGGATCAGGCCCAGCTTGGTCTCGGTCAGGCCGAACTTGGCGCCCTCGACACCGATGGCAATGTCACAGACGCACATCATGCCGACGCCACCGCCAAAGGCCTGGCCATGCACGCGGCCGATCAGCGGCTTGGGCATGGTGTTCAGCGCATAAAGCATGTTGGCCAGCTTGCGCGCGGCGGCGTCACGCTGATCAGGGCCGGCCTCGAACTGCTGCGCCATCCAGCGCAGATCGCCGCCAGCGCAAAAGCTTTCCCCTGCCCCGGCCAGAACGACCACGCGCACCGACGGGTCGGCACCCAGATCGGCCGCGGCCTGCGTCAGGGCATCCATCAGGTCCGACGACAGCGCGTTGTGCCGGTCGGCGCGGTTCAGGGTCATCACCGCGACGCCGCGGGAATCGGTCTCGATAGTCAGAATGTCGCTCATGGCCTGGTATCCTTGTCCCTTATTCGTCTGCGGCGGGGGCGCGCATCATCCGCGCCATTTCGGCCGCACGCGCGATCACGCCGGCGTTCAGCCCGGTCTCATAGCCCAGCTCGGCCAGCCGCGCGGCCACGGCTTCGGTCGCAACGTTCCCGGTCGCGCCCTTGGCATAGGGGCAGCCGCCCAGCCCGCCGACGGCGGCATCGAACACCCGCACGCCCTGCGCCAGAGAGGCCTCGATATTGTCCAGCGCCCGGCCGCCGGTGTCGTGGTAATGCCCGGCGATGCGCTCTGCCGGCACCACGTCCAGCACGGCGCGCAGCATGGCGGTGATGGTTTCGGGCGTGCCCTTGCCGATCGTGTCGCCCAGGCTGATCTCGTAGCAGCCCAGTGCCAGCAGCCGTTCGGCCACGCGGGCCACCTGCGCCGGATCGGTCGCGCCGTCATAGGGGCAATCGGTGACGCAGCTGATATAACCGCGCACCGGAATGCCCTCTTCGACCGCCGCCTCGGCCACCGGGGCAAAGCGTTCCAGGCTTTCCTCGATCGTGGCGTTGATATTGGCGCGGCTGAAGCCCTCAGACGCCGAGCCGAAAATCGCGATCTCGTCGGCACGGGCCTGAACCGCGCGCTGGAACCCTTGCAGGTTCGGCGTCAGCGCCGCGTAGGATACGCCCGCCGCGCGGGTGATCCCGGCCAGCACTTCGGCCCCGTCGGCCATCTGCGGCACCCATTTGGGGCTGACGAAACTGGCGACCTCGATCCGGCGGAACCCCGCACCCGACAGCGTGTCGATCAGCGCGATCTTTTCCGCCGCCGGGATCAGGCGTTTCTCATTCTGCAGCCCGTCGCGCGGCCCTACTTCGAAAATCTCGACATATTCACCCATGTCTCAGCCCTCTTCCGGTATCGGGTAGAAATCCTGCGTAAAGAAATCCTGCTGACCGTCGCGCGCCCGCGCCGGAGCATAGGACGGCTGCGCCTCAAGCCGGGCGCGATAGGCCACAAGGCCGGGCAGATCGTCGAAACGCACGTAATAGGGGGCCTCGAAAATGTTAAAGCCCATCATCATGTCTGCCGCGGAAAACCCTGACGGCAATATGAAATCCTGATCACCCAGCATCGTCTGGAAGGCGCGCAGCGTCTGTTCCAGCCGCCGCGTGTTCAGCTTGACCACCGCCGGGCTGGGCTTGGCCGGCGGGCGCAGGAAGATGTGGTTGAGGTTCAGCTGCTCCAGCAGCGTCCCCATGGTTTCCGAGAAATGAATCGCCTCGAGAAACCGCGCCCGTTCCGGGTGGCCGGCGGGGCGACCAAAGCCGGATTCGGGGTGGCGTTCGCACAGATACTGCACGATCGCCCCGCTTTCATTCAGCACCATGCCGTCGATTTCCAGCGCGGGCACGCGCCCCGCCGGAGAATGCGACAGATAGCCCGGCGCCCGCAACGACCCGTCGCGGATGCTGTATTCGACGATCTCGAAATCAAGGCCCAGCGCCTCGAGCAGCCACAGCACCCGGAACGAGCGCGAGAACGGCACATGATGCAGACGGATCATGCGGCCTCCTCGCCCTCGTCTTCGTCGGCCAGGCGGATCAGCGCCGCACCGGCCTCGACCTGCGCCCCGGCCGAGGTCAACAGCTCGGCCACGGTGCCGTCACGGCCGGCGGTCAGGGTGTGCTCCATCTTCATGGCTTCGAGGATGGCCAGGCGCTGACCGGCCTCGACTACATCGCCCTCGGCCACGAAGACCGCCTTGACCAGGCCCGGCATCGGCGCCTCGATGACATTGCCCGCCGCGCCGGCGCCCGCATCCTGATTGATCGGGTCGATGACGTGGAAGATATGCCCGGCATCGGCAAACACGGTGATCGTGTCGCCATTGCGCGAGAATGCCGGTGCGGGCTCGCCATCCAGCAGCCAGCTGCCGTTGATGCGCTTGGCCTCGACCTCGGTCTCGCCCGCCCAGACAGAGCAATAATCGGCGCTATGCGCCCTGATGACGGCGTCAAAGCGTTCGCCCGCATGGTCCAGCATGACGGTGCGGTTCAGCGCATCCCACAGGGTAAAGCCCGACATAGCGGGCCGGTTGCCGACCAGATCGGTGGCAACCAGAGCGGCCAGCGCCATCTGGCGCGGGGTCGCCCCGGCCTGCGCGGTCAGCCCGTCGATATCGCGCGCGATCAGGCCGGTATCGACATCACCCACGGCAAAGCCCTTGTGACGCGTCAGCGCGCCCAGGAAGGCCAGGTTGGTGACCGAGCCGGCCACGCGGGTTTCGTCCAGCGCCCGCGCCAGACGCGCCAGCGCAATCTCGCGGGTGGGCCCATGGGTGATGATCTTGGCGATCATCGGGTCATACCAGGGGCTGATCGTATCGCCTGCGCGCACGCCGCTGTCGTTGCGGGCCATCGGGCTGAATTCCAGATGGCTCAGCGTGCCGGTCGAGGGCAGGAAGCCCGCCGGAACGTCCTCGGCATAAAGACGGGCCTCAAAGGCGTGGCCGGTCAGCTTGATCTGATCCTGGGCCGCCGGCAGCGCCTCACCCGAGGCCACGCGCAGCTGCCATTCCACCAGGTCGACATTGGTGATCGCCTCGGTCACCGGATGTTCGACCTGAAGGCGGGTGTTCATTTCCATGAACCAGAACCGGTCGGGGCGCAGACCCTCGGATCCGTCGACGATGAACTCGACCGTGCCCGCACCCTTATAGCCGATGGCCTTGGCGGCACGCACGGCGGCCTCGCCCATGGCATTGCGCATCTCGGTGGTCATGCCCGGCGCGGGGGCCTCTTCGATGACCTTCTGGTGGCGGCGCTGAAGCGAGCAGTCGCGTTCGAACAGATGTACCGCATCCTCGCCATCGCCAAAGACCTGCAATTCGATATGGCGCGGCTTTTCGATGTATTTCTCGATCAGCACGGCCTCGTTGCCAAAGGCGGTCTTGGCCTCGCCGCGGGCACTGGCCAGAGCGTCGGCGAACTCGGACGCCTTGGTCACCAGGCGCATCCCCTTGCCGCCGCCACCGGCGACAGCCTTGATCAGCACCGGATAGCCGATCGCATCGGCCGCGCCCGACAGGTGTTCGGGGTCTTGGTTGGCGCCGTGATAGCCCGGCACGACCGGCACGCCGGCCTCTTCCATCAGCTTTTTCGCGGCATCCTTCAGACCCATGGCGCGAATGGCGCTGGCCGAGGGGCCGATAAAGACCAGGCCCGCGGCCTCGACCGCATCCACGAAATCGGGGTTTTCCGACAGAAAGCCATACCCCGGATGGATCGCCTGCGCCCCGGTCACACGGGCCGCATTGATGATCGCATCGCCGCGCAGATAGCTGTCGGCAGGCGCGGGCGCGCCGATATGCACCGCCTCATCGGCCAGCGCCACATGCTTGGCGCCCGCATCGGCGTCGGAATACACCGCCACGGTCTGCACACCCAGCTTGCGGGCGCTCTCGATCACGCGGCAGGCGATCTCGCCCCGGTTGGCAATCAGGATCTTGTTAAACATCGCGCAATCCTTCCTCTTTTGCGGCGACTTGCAGGTGATACTCGGTCAGTTCATCGAACGAGACCATCAGGCAGCGCAGTTCAGTTTTCTTGACTTCTCGCAGGGCAATGCGGGCGGCCTGATCCGGCGGAAAGCCGAATATTCCGGTCGAAACCGCCGGAAAGGCGATCGACCGGCAACCGTTGCGTTCCGCAAGGCCCAGCGCGTTTCGATAGCAGCTGGCCAGCAGCGAGTCCTCGTCGGCCCCGCCGCCTTGCCAGACCGGCCCGACCACATGGATCACGTGGCGCGCGGGCAGGTCGTAACCGCCGGTAATCTTGGCCTGGCCGGTCTCGCAACCGCCCAGGGTTCGGCATTCGTCCAGCAGACCCGGCCCCGCCGCACGATGGATCGCACCATCGACCCCGCCACCCCCGCGCAAAGAGCGGTTGGCGGCGTTGACGATCGCATCCACGTTCAGCGTGGTGATGTCAGCCCGGACGAACTCGATCGGCATGATGCCCCCCGTTACATCCGGAACACGCCGAACTTCGTCGGCTCGATCGGGGCACACAGCGCCGCCGACAGCGACATCGCCAGAACCTCGCGCGATTTGCGCGGGTCGATGATGCCGTCATCCCACAGCCGTGCCGAGGCATAAAGCGGGTGCGACTGGTGGTCGAACATCTCGATGGTGGGGCGCTTGAACTCGGCCTCTTCCTCGGGGCTCCAGCTGCCGCCCGAACGTTCGATCGCGTCACGTTTCACGGTGGCCAGCACGCCCGCCGCCTGTTCGCCGCCCATCACGCTGATGCGCGAATTGGGCCAGGTCCACAGGAAACGCGGCTGATAGGCGCGACCCGACATGCCATAGTTGCCGGCCCCGAAAGAGCCGCCCACCAGCATGGTGATCTTGGGCACATTGGTGGTGGCCACGGCGGTCACCATCTTGGCGCCATGGCGCGCGATGCCTTCGTTCTCGTATTTGCGGCCGACCATGAAGCCGGTGATATTTTGCAGGAAAACCAGCGGGATATTGCGCTGGCTGCACAGCTCGACGAAATGCGCGCCCTTTTGCGCGGCCTCCGAGAACAGCACGCCATTGTTGGCCACGATCCCGATCGGGCAGCCCATCACATGGGCAAAGCCGGTGACCAGCGTTTCGCCAAAGCGCGGCTTGAACTCATCAAAACGCGAGCCATCGACGATGCGCGCGATCACTTCGCGGATGTCATAGGGCGTGCGCAGATCGGCGGGCACGACACCGAACAGCTCGTCAGGGTCATAGGCCGGATCTTCGGGCGTCTGCCATTGCACGGTCGAGGGCTTGCCGCGGTTCAGGTTGCTCACCGCGCGGCGGGCCAGCGCCAGGGCGTGGGCATCGTCCTCGGCCAGGTAATCGGCCACACCCGACAGGCGGGTATGCACGTCACCGCCGCCCAGATCCTCAGCAGTCACCACCTCGCCGGTGGCGGCCTTGACCAGCGGCGGGCCGGCCAGGAAGATCGTGCCCTGTTCCTTGACGATGATGGTCACGTCCGACATGGCCGGCACATAGGCGCCACCCGCGGTGCACGAACCCATCACCACAGCGATCTGAGGGATGCCCTTGGCCGACATGCGGGCCTGGTTGTAGAAGATGCGGCCGAAATGGTCGCGGTCGGGGAACACCTCGTCCTGGTTGGGCAGGTTGGCGCCGCCGCTATCGACCAGATAGACGCAGGGCAGATGGCATTCCTCGGCGATTTCCTGCGCGCGCAGGTGCTTTTTCACCGTCATCGGGTAATAGGTGCCGCCTTTGACGGTGGCGTCGTTGCAGACCACCATCACCTCTTGGCCATGCACGCGGCCGATCCCGGCCACGACACCGGCACAGGGCGCGGCGCCGTCATACATGCCATGCGCGGCGGTCGCGCCAACCTCGAGGAAGGGTGAACCCGGATCAAGCAGGTTCGCAACACGGTCGCGCGGCAGCATCTTGCCCCGGCTCACGTGGCGATCGCGCGCCTTGGTGCCACCGCCCATCGCGGCGGCCCCGGCGGCCTGCGCAATCGTATCCAGCATCTCGAGATGCCCCCGGCGGTTGGCCAGGAAGTCCTCGGAGCCGGTGATGATCTTGGATTGGAGTTTGGTCATCGTTTCTGCCTCGCAATCAGTCGGCCAAAAGTTCGGTTTCAAGATAGAGCGCCTGCCCGGCGGTCAGCCGCATATGGCAGGCCACGGTGGCCGGGCCACCGCCCGTGCCGCCGCCCCAATAGCTGCGTTCATAGTCACAGGTCGCATCGCGATAGGCGATCCACGCCCGCTGCATCTCTTGCAGGGCGGGCGCGCGGCGCGGCGCGGCCGATCCCAGCTGGTCCAGTTCGGCATCCGCGGCCTGGTGGCGGTCGCGCAACTGCCCGTAGGCGGCGTTCAACCGGGTATCCCAATAGCCCAGCTCCTGCCCGTGGCAGATGCCCATGCCCACGGTGGTATAGCCATCCGGCGTCGCCTCGATACAGGCATTCGCCGAAACGCCGATACAGGCGTCAGGCGCCGCGCCCTCAGGCAGACCGGCCAGGCAGGCCTGGGTCAACGCGATATCAAAGCGGATATCCTGCGCCTGAGCCGCAGCGCCCGCGCAAACCGCCATGGCGGTGGCAATGAAAAGCCGCTTCATGTGCTCATCCCCCGGCATTCAACCCCGGTCGACAAGATGTCGCACCCGCGAACATGCGCGGATTGATGCACATCAAAGCAGCCCGAAGGGGCAGGCATAGAACGATCCGGCGCGACGAAGACAAAGGAAAAACAATGAAACGCAATATCCTCGCCCTGCTCACCGCATCCGCCATGGCCCTGACGGGCACTGCCGCGCTGGCCCAGTCGGCTGGCGATCTGACCGTCGGTGTCGGTATCGGCTACGTGGCCCCCAAATCGAATAACGGCCTGCTGGCCGGCGCGGCGACCTCGGTCAATGATGACCTGCGCCCGACCCTCACCGTTGAATACTTTATCCGCGACAACCTGGGCATCGAGCTGCTGGCCGCGACCCCGTTCGAGCACACCGCGACCGTTTCCGGCGTCGGCACCGCGACGACCAAACACCTGCCGCCGACCCTGACGCTGAACTATCACTTCGCGAACAGCTCGAAGGTCACGCCCTTCCTGGGCGCGGGCCTGAACTACACCACGTTCTTCCAGGAAAAATCGGCCCTGGGCACCGTCAAGATGAAGGACTCGTTCGGCCTGGCCGTGCATGCCGGCTTTGACTACGCCATCTCGGACAACGGCGCGCTGCGCACCGATGTGCGCTGGATGGACATCGACACCGATGTCAGCCTGAACGGCAGCGCCATCGGAACCGCCAAGATCGACCCGGTGGTCGTCGGCGTGTCGTATATCCACAAGTTCTGATCTGAAATCAGAGAATGTCAGGCGCCCCCTAGCGGGGCGCCTTTCATTTGGGATGCGTATCACCGCATCGATCCCATCAGCTCGCGGCCGATCAGCATCCGGCGGATTTCCGAAGTGCCGGCGCCGATTTCCATCAGCTTGGCATCGCGGAACAGACGGCTGACCGGGGTTTCGTTCATGAAACCGGTGCCACCCATCGCCTGAACGGCCTGATGCGCCTGAACCATGGCCTGCTCGCTGGCATAAAGCACGCAAGCCGCCGCATCCTGACGGGTCACTTCACCACGGTCACAGGATTTCGCCACCTCGTAGATATAGGCGCGGGTCGAGTTCATCGCGGTATACATGTCCGCGATCTTGGCCTGCATCAGCTGGAAGTTCCCGATCGGCTCGCCGAACTGCTTGCGCTCGGAGATATAGGGCATCACCTCGTCCATGCAGTTGGCCATGATCCCGGCGCCGATGCCCGACAGCACCACGCGCTCGTAATCGAGGCCCGACATCAGAACGCGCACGCCCTTGCCTTCTTCGCCCAGGATGTTTTCGAACGGCACTTCGACATCTTCAAAGATCAGCTCGGCGGTGTTCGACCCGCGCATACCCAGCTTGTCAAAGTGGGGGCTGGTCGAGAAACCCTTCATGTCCTTCTCGATGATGAAGGTGGTGATCCCCTTGGGGCCGGCCTCCGGGTCGGTCTTGGCGTAAACCACCAGAACATCGGCATCGGGGCCGTTGGTGATCCAGAATTTGGTGCCGTTCAGCACATAATAGCCGTTCCGCTTTTCGGCGCGCAGCTTCATGCTGACGACATCCGAACCGGCGCCCGCTTCGGACATGGCCAGCGCGCCGACATGCTCGCCCGAGATCAGCTTGGGCAGGTATTTCTGCTTTTGCTCTTCAGACGCGTTGCGCTTGATCTGGTTGACGCACAGGTTGGAATGCGCACCATAGCTGAGGCTGATCGAAGCACTGGCGCGGGCGATTTCCTCGACCGCGATCACATGCGCCAGATAGCCCATGCCGGCGCCGCCGTATTCCTCGGGCACGGTAATGCCCAGCAGGCCCAGCTCGCCCATCTCGGTCCACAGCTCGTTGGGGAATTCGTTGGTCTTGTCAGCCTGCTCGGCCAGGGGTTTCACCCGGTCCTGGGCCCAGCGATGAACCATGTCCCGCAGCGCATCGACATCCTCACCCAGATCGAACTTCATCACCGCGTTGAACATATGCTCTCCTCCCCGCGAATTTATTGAACACTTGTTCAGTTAATGCAGAAAGGTGAGTCGGGTCAACAGGTTTTACGCAACGCGAAAGACCCGCCCCGGTTGGCCGGGACGGGTCTTTCATGTCGCGATGGGCGGACACCCGGCGCGTCAGGCACCGGGGCAGCGGGTCACATGCCCAGCGCCTCTTTATACATCTCCAGCACCGCCTCTTCCTCGGCGATGTCGTTCTGGTCGCGCTTGCGCAGCGCGATCACCTTGCGCATGACCTTGGTGTCATAGCCCCGGCCCTTGGCCTCGGCCATCACTTCCTTGATCTGCTCGGCGATGTCCTTCTTCTCGGCTTCCAGTCGCTCGACACGCTCGATGAACTGGCGCAGCTCGTCGGCGGTAACGCGATAGGTGCTGTCGGTGACGATGTCTTCCATCTCTGCCTCTTGGTGTTCGGTTGGGTTGCCCCCCGGATAGCGTCGGGTCCGCCCCGCTGCAAGCCCCTGCCCGCTTGCACCGCGCCAGATGATCGGCTAGCAGCCTTGGCAACGGAATGCAGGAGGACACCCGATGGAGGCACTGATCTGGGGCGGCGCGGCGGTATCGCTGATCGGGCTGGCAGGGCTGATGCGCTGTATCATGCTGGCGCTCAAGGCCAAACGCGCGGGCCTGCCTGACGCGGAAATGCGCGCGCGCCTGCAAAAGATCGTGGCCCTGAACATGGGCGCGCTGGCGGTGTCGGCCGTGGGGCTGATGCTGGTCGTGCTGGGGATCATGCTGGGCTAGGCCCGCACATCCCCCGTGTTCAGGTCATCGAACCGCAGACCATTCTTGATCAACCTGTCGAACAGCGCCGAGGGCGCCCAGAAATCGGCATCGCCGCCCTGGGCCAGCGCCCGCAGCCGCTTGCGCATCGCCAACAGCCCGCGCTGATCGGCGGCCAGCATCGGCCCACCACGCCAGCGCGGAAAGCCATAGCCGTGCACCATCACCAGGTCGATCTGCCCCGGCACCCGCGCCATGCCCGCCTCGATCAGCAGCGCACCGGTATTGGCCATTGCCGCCTCGCAGCGCAGGGCGATTTCCTCGGGGCGCAGCATCGCATCCTCGTCCGATTGCGCCGCCGGGGCCTTCCGGCCCTGGAACGGAGACCGGTTCAGGCCATAGGCCCGCAGCGCCTCGTCGATCCGCGCCGGATCGGCACCGCGCAGGGCCATTTCATTCGCGGCCCAGATGCACGCGCCCCACAAGGCACCACCCAGACCGCCGCCATCGACCGGGCCGGGCACGGTAATGCGCCCCACCCGTTTCATGAACCGCAACAGCCGCAGCCGCGCGCCGGGTTCCAAACCTTCGGGCTCTAACATCTCGGTCAGACGTGACAGATGCGGCGCGCCCGATCCGGCCAGCGCCACCATATCGGGCGTGTCAGGGTCAAGCTCGGCCACCAGATCGCCCTGCCCATGCAGCGCCAGCAGCGCCCCGTCGGCCAGCCCGGCCGCGGCCTGCGCCGGGGTCTTGCCGGTAAAATCGATCACCAGGTCATCGGCCCCGGCGACATCATCCGCCACCAGCGCCAGTCGCGTGTCGCGCTGAGCCTCGGCCAGACGGCCGCGCCCGACGGCCTCGTCATAAATCGCCCGCATCCGCGCCAGGATATCGGCGCGATCCTCGGCATCGGGCACCAGAACCGGCGTGCCGCTATCGGCGGTGATCACCGCCCAACCCGCCACGATGGCCCCGCGCCCGCGCAGCTCGACCCGCTCGATCCGGCCCGGATCATCGCCCGAAACCTCGGGCAGGCGGGTCAGGCGGCGCTCGCACTGATACATATGGAACAGACCGGCCGCAGCCGGGCTGGCCGCACATTCGGCGGCGGCGGCACGTTCATATTCAACACCAGTCTCGAATGGCAGCAGCTGCGCGCCCTCGATGCAGTCGACAATCCGCCCCATCGCGGGCACCGCCGCGCCACGCAGCCGCAGCCGCGCCGCCGAAACCGCCGACTGAAAACTGCGCCCGTCGGTCAGATGGTCGATACGCGGCGCGATCGGGCGCGGCCCCTGCCCCTGCGCGATCAGCGCCTCGGCATAGTCTTGCGCCGCACCGCGCGGATCACCCTCGATGACCTGATCGACCAGACCCAGCCGCGCCGCCTCGGGCGCCGCGACGGGCCGCCCGGCCAACATCAGCTCCAGCGCCGCCTGCGCCCCGACCAGACGCGGCAGGCGCTGTGTCGCGCCCGCATCGGGCACCCGGCCCAAAGTCACCTCGGGGAAGCCGAACGCCGCCTGCGCCCCGCAAATCCGGAAATGCGCGCCCAGCGTCAGCGCGCAACCCGCGCCCAGCGCGGTGCCATGCACAACAGCAATCACCGGCACCGGCGCGCCCTCAAGCGCGGCGCAGACCTCGCCCAATGTGGGCGTGGCATCGGCATCCGACATCTCGGCGCCGCTGGGAAAGGTGCGCCCCTCGGCCAGCAGCAGAACCGCGCGCGTGGCGGGGTTGGACAAAACCATATTGAGGGCCTGCATGATCCCGGCGCGCATCGCGCCCGTGATCGCATTCAGCGGCGGATTACATAGCACGATCCGCGCAACACCCGCCCTGCCCGAGATCACCCGCACCTGCTCTGTCATCGCCGCCAACCCCTGTTCGGCACCGGGGGCATCACCGCCCCGTCATACACAACGCCCTGCCACCATTTGTATCGGCGACAGGGCGAAACGCAAGAATTTGATTGTATTCGGCTATCCTGCCGGATCAGACCGGCATGTTGTCGAACAGATCGTCCGCATCGTCATCGTCCAGACGGTCGATCAGCAGCTCAAGATCCTCGGGCACCGGCAAGCCAAGGCCGCGCATCTCGGCCAGCTTCTCGCGCAGCTCCTCCAGCAGCACATGCCGATCCTCGGGGCGCTTTTCGATTTCATCCATCAGCAGCGCGATGCCTGCCTTGATTTGTTCAAAAGCCATGATTTCCTCCTGAGGCTTGTTTCGCGGTCAGATAGCGCAGCGGCTGCAAAACGGCGTGGCGGGCAGCAGATCAAGGCGCTTGGGCTCGACCTCTTCGCCGCATTTGACGCAATAGCCGTATTCGCCGGCCTCAATCCGCGCCAAAGCCGCGCGAATCTGTTCGATTTCGTGCAAGCCAGAGGTGCCCATGCTTTCCAGCACCTCATCCTCTTCCCGCTCGACGGCCAGCTCTTCCCAGTCTTTCGACTGATGTGCATCCAATTCCTCGTCGATCACATGCAGCCGCTGGTCAAGCTCGGCCAGACGGGCCTCAAGCACCTGTTTGCGCTCGGCTATCGTTGTCATTGGCATTTCCTTCCCTGACTCATTTCATCGGATGTTACACTCTGGCCACTGCCCCACATTGACACACGTCAACTGCGGATCAGGAATATGTTGAAACACATAAGCAAAAACGCATATGTATTCGGAACCCTGATGGAGAACAAAGATATGTCACCCGCAGTGCAGGCCTTTTTCGACGAGGCCACGAATACCGTATCTTACGTTGTGCGCGACCCGATGTCGAACAAGGCGGCGATCATCGATTCCGTTCTCGATTTCGATTACGCGTCGGGGCACACCGATACCCGTTCGGCCGACGAGATCATCGCCTGGGTGCGCGCCGAAGGCCTAGAGATCGAGTGGCTGCTGGAAACCCATGTCCATGCCGACCACCTGTCGGCCGCGCCCTATCTGCAGCAACACCTGGGCGGCAAGATCGGCATCGGCGAGAAAATCACCGTCGTGCAGGACACCTTCGGCAAGGTCTTCAACGAAGGCACCGAGTTCCAGCGTGACGGCAGCCAGTTCGACCAGCTGTTCCGCGAAGGCGACAGCTTTCACATCGGCCAGCTGCGCGGCGACGTGCTGCATACGCCTGGCCACACCCCGGCCTGCCTGACCTATGTGATCGGTGACGCGGCATTCGTCGGCGACACGCTGTTCATGCCCGATTTCGGCACGGCGCGCTGTGACTTCCCCGGTGGATCGGCCGAAATGCTGTATGAATCGGTGCAAAAGATTCTGACCCTGCCCGACCAGACCCGCATCTTTGTCGGCCACGACTACAAGGCCCCCGGCCGCGAGGTCTATGCCTGGGAAAGCACCGTGGGCGAGCAGCGCGCCAAGAATGTCCATGTCGGCGGCACCAACAAGAAGGACGATTTCGTCCGCATGCGCACCGAGCGCGATGCCACGCTCGACATGCCGCGGCTGATCGTGCCGTCTTTGCAGGTCAACATGCGCGCGGGCCAGATGCCCAAGGCCGAGGACAACGGCACCGTCTACCTGAAAGTGCCGATCAACAAGCTGTAACGGGCGGCGGGGAACCGATGATGGAACAAGACTGGATCTGGGGCTTTGTCGGAGGCCTGATGATCGGCACCGGCGGTGCGCTCTATCTGCTGGTGAACGGGCGGATCATGGGTGCCAGTGGCATTCTGGGTGCGCTGGTCGATGGCACCGGGCTGCGCACCATGGGCGAACGCCTGGCCTTTCTGGCCGGGGTGATCCTGATGCCCATCCCGCTTTACCCCCTTTACCGAGAGGTCGACACCCATATCACCGGCAACTGGCTGGTGATCATCGCGGCCGGCCTGCTGGTCGGGTTCGGCACCCGGCTGGCCAATGGCTGCACTTCGGGGCACGGGGTCTGCGGCATCTCGCGCCTGTCGCTGCGCGGCATCGCGGCGACCGTGTTCTACATTCTGGCGGGCGGCGTCACCATCGCCCTGTTCCGCCATATGCTGGGGGTGATCTGATGCGCGCCCTCTTTGCCTTTCTCGCCGGCGCGCTGTTCGGCGCGGGCCTGTTCATTTCGGGCATGACCGACACCACCAAGGTGCAGGGCTGGCTTGACGTGTTTGGCGACTGGGATCCGACGCTGGCCTTTGTGATGGGCGGGGCGCTGATCCCGATGGCCATCGCCTGGCAATTGACCCGCGGGCGCCGCCCGGTCCTGGGCGGAGATTTCCCCCGCCCCGCCGATCAGAAACTGGGCCGCAACCTGGTTTTGGGCTCGGTCCTGTTCGGGGCGGGATGGGGCTTGGCGGGCCTGTGCCCAGGCCCTGCGCTGGCATCTCTCAGCTATGGCGGATCGGGGCATTGGTTGTTTCTTATCGCTATGATAGCAGGTATGGTGGCGGCTGCACCGTTTCGTTCGCGCCTTAACACGACCTAAGCTTCCAAGGCCGGCGGCGGTGTATTCTGGGGTGAATCAAAGCCCTCCTCCTCTGCGCCCCCAGCCATCGCCGGGGGCGCAGTTCTTTTGCCCGACAGCCCCGCCTGCGAAATCCTGACCGCCCGGTCGCCGCGCGATTGCCCCAGCCGCCCGGTCGCCACAACAGCCCCGCCCGCACCTTCAAGCGACAGCGAATCAATCGCCGCAACGGGGATGGTCAACACGTCACCCGGAGCCAGCCGCAGCGCCCGCGCATAGGGCACCTGCAACCGCGTCAGCACTGCCTGCAACGGCATCGCCGCGCCCATCACCCTGTCCGACACTGCCCGCGACCAGCCCTGCCCGGCCTCGGTCACAGGCTGGCGCGCCTCGTGCTGGGGCAAGAGCAGCAAGATCTCGCCCTCTCCCAATCCGCCGGGCAGCGCCACATCCAGCCGCACAGAATGATACAGCCCATCCGTCAGCGTGAACCGCGCCAGGCGCGCATCTGACAGCATACCGCGATAGCCATAGCCCGCCAGCCACGGGCCGGCCTCGGCCGCATGGGCCAGGAACCCGTCGATCACATCGCGCAGCATTTCTCCGTCAGTGCGGGTGGGCGCGCGGGACGCAGGCAAGGCCGCAGGCACCCGCCCAGTCATCCGCCGCGCGACCACCGCGCCCACAACCGGCGCCGACACGACGACCAGCCCGGCCGCACCGCCCGGCGCCTCGACCAGCGTGATCAGTGCGTGTTCCGGCGCCTGCGCCTCTTTCTCGACCCCGTCCAGATCATGCACGCCCTGCTGTTGGCCCGAGATGGTGATGGCCAGGCCCGCCACCTCTTGCATGGCGCGGCAGAGCGCAAGCGCCAGCCGCCGCAGCACACCGCCCCCGCCCTCGCGCCGCGGCGGGGGCGAAGACGAGGCCGCAAGCATGCGGCGCAAGACGTTGGGTTCAGGGGTATCCTGTGACATGGGGCAGAAATTCAGAATCCTTTGCCCCACCATGACCCGGCGATGGTTCACAAATCGTTAGCCGCGCCGCTATTCCGCCGCTTTCGCCGCCTCGGCCACCGGCAATGTCACGCGAAAGGCCGCCCCGCCCTGCCCCGGCAAATAGCTGATGTCGCCGCCCAGCCGGGCCATGATCTCGCGGCAGATCGCAAGGCCCAGCCCGGCGCTGCCGGCCGAGTTGCGATCCGAGAGCCGGGCGAATTTCTCGAAGATCACCGCCTGGCTTTTCTCGGGGATGCCACTGCCATTGTCGATGAAATCAATCGCCACCATTCCGCCCGAGCGCCGGGCGCGGATGCGCAACTCGGGCACTGACGCATCGCAGTATTTCTGCGCATTGGTGATCAGGTTGATGAACACCTGGCTCAGCCGGTCGGTGTCGGTGTAAAGGGCCACGTCCTCGTGCATCTTGTCGCGCAGGATGCGAATGCGCCCACGCCCGTCCAAAGACCCGGTTGCCGCGACGGCCCGATCAAGCAGCGACCGCAGATTGCCGTCCTGCGCATTGATCGTGACCTGCCCGTTTTCCATCACCGACAGATCCAGCAGATCGTCCAGCAGACGGGTCAGGCGGATCGCCTCTTCGTGGATGATGCCCGAATAGCGGGTCAGTTCCTCGGGCGACATCTCGCTGCCGCCCTCCATCAAGATCTCGGAAAACGCGCGGATCGAGGTCATCGGCGTGCGCAATTCGTGGCTGACCTGGCTAAGGAACGTGTCTTTCTGGATCGACAGCTCGGTCAGCTTGTCATTGGCCTCGCGCAGCTGGCGGGCGGTGCGCGACAGCTCTTCGGACTTGGCCTCGAGCTGGTTGGAATATTCCAGCATCTGCGCGGTCTCATCGGCCACCGCCATCAGATCCTCGACCGAGACCGAGCTGCGCCCGACGATCTGGCCGATCATCGCATGGGCCGTGGCACCCCCGACCGAGCCCGACAGCTCGCGTTCGAGATGGGCCAGGAAATCGGGCGTGGTGTCGGGCAGAAAGCTTTTCTTGCCCTGCTTTTCGGCGGCCTGATGGAACAGCTGCTGCGCCTCGTCGGGGCCAAGAATACGCTGCGACATGACCAGCAGGTCCTCGGCCTCGGCCGCGCCCTGGGTCCAGCCGCGGGCGGCGGCGGAATGTTCGAACACATTGACGAACTGCGCGCCTTGCAAGCGTTCCAGCGGCGACGGGAACCCGGTCAGGGACAGCGCGAAGAACGCAAACGCGTTCAGGCTGAGCGACCAGAACATCGCATGCACCAGCGGGTCCATCCCGCCCACGCCGAACAGCGCCTCGGGCCGCAGCCAGCCGATGCCGAACGGCCCCTCGGACAAGAGCGCCGCGCTCATGATCGCGTCGGGGCCGAAACTGGGCAGGAACAGCGTATAGGCCCAGACCACAAAGCCCAGCACCAGACCGACCGCCGCCCCGCGCCGGGTCGCGCCGCGCCAAAAGATCCCGCCCAACAGCGCCGGCATCACCTGCGCCACGCCGGTGAACGAGATCAGGCCGATCTTGGCCAGAGCCTCGGACCCGCCAGTGATGCGGAAATAGAAATAGCCCAGCGCCAGCACGCCCGCGATAGAGAACCGCCGAGACCGCAGCACCAGGTTGCGCACATCGCCCGACACGCTGGCCGCGCCCTTCGACTGCCAGCTTAGCCACAGCGGCATGACGATATGGTTCGACACCATGGTCGACAGCGCGATCGCGGCCACGATCACCATCGAGGTCGCCGACGAGAACCCACCGAGGAACGACAGCATCGCAATCCCCTCACGCCCATGGCTCAGCGGCACCGACAGCACAAAGAAATCCGGGTTCGAGCCCGCCGGCTGGGTCGACAGGCCGATCACCGCGATCGGCACGACAAAGAGGCTCATGAGGAACAGATAAAGCGGAAAGGCCCAGGACGCGGTGGCCAGGTGATGCTCGTCGGCATTTTCCACCACCAACACCTGAAACATGCGCGGCAAGGCGATGATCGCCATAGCGGAAATCGCCATCAGCCCAACCCAGCGACCGGGCCGGAACGCGGTCTCGGCGATGGGCGAAGCGGCGATGCGTTCGGCCATCTCGCCAATGCCGCCGGCCACGCCCCAGACGACGAAGATACCCACCGTCAACAGCGCCACCAGCTTGACCACGGCCTCGAGCGCGATAGCGGTGACAACGCCGTGGTGACGCTCGTTCGCATCCAGGTTGCGGGTGCCGAACAGCACCGTGAACAGCGCCAGCCCGGCCGCAACCCACAGCGCGGTGGCGTTCTGGTCAGGCAGATCCCAGCCCCGGCTGTTGGCTGTGGAAAACACTGAAAATGAAAGGGTTACGGACTGAAGCTGAAGCGCGATATAAGGCGTGGTGCCGATCACGGCCATCAGCGTGACCAGCACGCCCAGCAGGTTCGACTTGCCATAGCGCGACGAGATCAGATCGGCGATTGAGGTGATACGCTGGGTCTTGCCGATACGCACCAGCTTGCGCAGCGCCCACCACCAGCCAACCAACATCAGCGTCGGCCCCAGATAGATGGTCACGAATTCCAGCCCCGACCGCGCGGCGTATCCGACCGCGCCGTAAAACGTCCAGGCGGTGCAATAGACCGACAGCGACAAGGTATAGATCAGCGGGCTGCGCAGCCAGCCGATCTGCCCCTTGCCCGCCCGCCGCTCGGCGATAAAGGCCACGATGAACAGCAGCACCACATAGGCCAGACAGACTGCGACCAGAACGTCAAAGCTGATCATCGCTGCCCCCTGTGCTGACGGGGCGCCCGGCGGCGGCATCCTGACCATCCGCCGCGCGCGACAGCCGCTTGGTCAGCAGGAACGCCCCCAGGATCAGCAAGGCCCACAGCCCGAAAATGTAGATCAACTGCCCGGTCAGGCTGCGCGCGCCGCCATCGGCCTGCCACAGCAGGGGCATGAGGAACAGGAACAGCCCCACCAGGGGCAGCAGCCTGGCCGCATCCGTCGCCCGCCGCGCGCTGTAGTTTCGGCGCGCCAGGAACAGAGGGCGGCCCGGCGGCTTCATGATCCCGCCAGTTCCCTGACCGCCGCCAGAACCTCGGCATTCGAGAACGGCTTGGTCATGAACTTGCTGGCCCCCAACAGTCCGGCCATGTCGCGATCCTTGCTCTGGCCCTTGGCGGTCAGCATCAGAACCGGCACACCGGCCAGCGCCTCGTCGGCGCGGATATCCTGCAGGATGTCGAACCCGCTGCGCCCCGGCAGCATCACGTCGAGGATCACCAGATCGGGCTTGCGCTGGCATACGGCCTGATAGGCATTGCGCCCGTCCGAATGGGTCATGACCGACCATCCGTCACGCGACAGGATGAACCGGATCGCCTCGATGATATTCGGTTCGTCCTCTATGAGCAGAACGTTGCGCCCCATCCGTCTCCCCTTCCGGTGCAGCGGTTTAACCCATGTATACTGCCGAAACTCTGCAAAGGCCAAGAGGCACAGGCAATCGGCCGTCAGATTCCCGCACTTAGGATCGACGGCTCACGCCGCGCCGGGCAGCTTTCGCGCGGGCAGATGCGGCAACTGGTGCCCACCAGCTGGGTCTGCTCGGCGCCCTCGGACAGATCGGGCAGGATCAGCATCGCCGCTTCCAGCACCTGGGGCCCGCCGAAACCCGACATCCGCACGGGCTGGCACAAGGCAAAGGTCAGAAAACGCTGCGGCGGGCGCGCGGGCTGTTCGATTACCGCGCGGATCGGGGCCATCGGCCGCGACAGCGCCTGATAGAGCGGCCACAGCGGACAGGCCGCGCCGAACCGTGGCAGCGCGAACCCCGGCAGCGGACGCCGGAACGTCAGCGCGCCCGACCCGTCGCAGATCACCAGACCGACCCGCACCGGCAGCTTGTCCTCTGGCAATGCCGCAAGCCGGCGGAACACCATGCCCGGATCGGTGGCGAAATGCTGCGCCAGCCGGCCCGGATCAAGCTGCATCTGCTGTGCGGCCTCGGCAAAGGTCTCCAGCGGCAGGATCTGCGCGTCCTGCACATAGCGTTCCAGATGCCGCCGCGCCATGTCGCGCGCGGCGGGTGTGGTCAATTCGACCCCGCCCGCCAGGATCGCCTCGACATTGCCCGGACGGCCCTCAAGCTCGGCAAAATGGAACTCGTGCCGCTGCAAGAAGGCCTCGACCTCTTCGCGGGGCGATTGCTGCTGGCTGGCATCGGCAGAGTTGTCATCAAGATACGACACCAGCGCCTGCGCGCCCTCGGCCAGGCGCTGGCTTTCGTCGCGCAGGTTGCGGTGAAACCGGATCTGCCAGTCGCGATCCAGATCCTCGGTATCGGCCAGAATGGCCGCGGTCGAGCGGATCGCGGTGACGGTCGACAGCACCTCGTGCAGCGATGCCGACAAGAACGGGTCATGAGTCATCCGGTCGGTCAGGGTCTCGACAATGCGCTCCAGCTCTCCGACGCGGCGGTGCTTTTCGGCCAAAAGCTGCGCCCAGCCCGGAAAGCGCCCGGCGAACTCGTCGATCCGGGCCAGTTCGTCGCGCGCCTCGGCATTGCCGGCGGCCGCCTCGCGCAGCTCTTCCAGCAGCGCGGCCTCGGCGCCCTCGGTCAGCAAAGAGGCCTCGACTTCGAGGGTGCGCGCCAGGTCAACCAGCAACTTTCCCCCGATTCTGCGGCGGTTATGTTCGATCAAATTGAGGTAGGACGGCGAAATACCGACCGCCTTGGCCAGATCGGATTGACGCATCCCCAGCACAAGGCGCCTCTCGCGGATACGACTGCCGGTCATATGGCTGCTGGCCATGTGGAAAACCTCGGTCTTTACAAGGGCTTTCTGCGCCCGCGTGACAATTACTTTACAAGAACGATTAACACCCTGTGTAACAATTTACAAAAAAAATGTTTTACGAAAAGCAGTTGTTGCGCAATTTTCGGTCTCTCACCGATAATATCCCCACCTTGTAAAAGGGAAAGCGGTACGCGCAGAGGAGGCGTGAAGCCGCAAATCACAATACGGGAGGATTTCATGTCCAATTCGAACTTCACACGCCGCGGCGTGCTGAAAACCGGTGCGATCGCGGGCGGCAGCCTGGCCGTGCCGACGATCTTTACCGCCGGTTCGGCCTCGGCCTTTACCAACGAACCCACCGGCAGCTCGGTCACCCTGGGCTTCAACGTGCCCCAGACCGGCCCCTATGCCGAAGAAGGCGCGGACGAACTGCGCGCCTATCAGCTGGCAGTCGAACATCTGAACGGCGAAGGCGACGGCGGCATGCTGAACACCTTCTCGTCCAAGGCCCTCAAGGGCAACGGCATCCTGGGCAAGAAAGTCGAATACGTCACCGGCGACACCCAGACCAAATCGGACGCAGCCCGCGCATCGGCCAAGTCGATGATCGAAAAAGACGGCGCCATCATGATCACCGGCGGTTCGTCCTCGGGCGTGGCCGTGGCCGTTCAGGGCCTGTGCCAAGAGGCCGGCGTGATCTTCATGGCCGCTCTGACCCACTCGAACGACACCACCGGTAAAGACAAGAAAGCCAACGGCTTCCGCCACTTCTTTAACGCCTACATGTCGGGCGCTGCCCTGGCTCCGGTGCTGAAAAACGCCTATGGTGCCGAGCGCCGCGCCTATCACCTGACCGCCGACTACACCTGGGGCTGGACCCAGCAAGAGTCGGTTCAGGCCGCAACCGAGGCCATGGGCTGGCAGACTGTCAACAACGTGCTGACCCCGCTGGCGACCACCGACTTCTCGTCCTACATCGCCCCCGTGCTGAACTCGGGCGCCGACGTTCTGGTTCTGAACCACTACGGCGGAAACATGGTGAACTCGCTGACCAACGCCGTTCAGTTCGGCCTGCGCGACAAGATGGTCAACGGCAAGCAGTTCGAGATCGTCGTTCCGCTGTACTCGGAGCTGATGGCCAAGGGCGCCGGCGAGAACATCAAGGGCGTGTACGGTTCGATGAACTGGAACTGGCAGCTGGGTGACGAAGGCACCAAGGCTTTCGTTCAGTCGTTCGGCCAGAAATACGGCTTCCCGCCGTCGAACGCCGCCCAGACGTCCTATGCACAGACCCTGCTCTATGCAGACGCCGTCGAGCGCGCCGGTTCGTTCAACCCCTGCGCCGTCGTCGAGGCCCTGGAAGGCTTTGAATTCGACGGTCTGGGCAACGGTCCGACCCTGTACCGCGCCGAAGACCACCAGTGCTTCAAAGACGTGCTGGTCATGAAGGGCTCGGACAACCCGACCTCGGAATACGACACCCTGGAAATCGTGGAAGTCACCCCGCGCGCTCAGGTCGAGTACGCCCCCGACCACCCGATGTTCGCCGGTGGCGATCTGGGCACCTGCAATCCGGGCGCCTGATAAGGCATCTCCCGCCGGTCGCGCAGCAATGCGCGGCCGGTTATCCATCGCTCGGGCCACAACGGCGCCGGGCGTTCATCCATAAAAAAGGACAGGGTGGGGACGATGGACGCAATCCTTCTGCAAACCCTCAACGGGCTTGATAAAGGCTCGGCCTATGCGCTGATCGCGCTGGGGCTGACACTTATTTTCGGCACGCTGGGCGTGGTAAACTTTGCCCACGGCGCGCTTTTCATGATCGGCGCATTCTGCGCGGTCACCTTCAGCCGTCTGTTCAGCCTCTCATACGAGACGCTGGACCCGACGAAGAAAGACTTTCTGGGCAACCCCCTGAAAGTCAAAACCCCGTATCTCGAAGGCTGGTTCGGCCCCGAACTGGGCGGCACGTTGATCGACTGGGCGGTTCCGCTATCGATCATCTTTGCCATTCCGGTCATGATCTTCATCGGCTTTGCCATGGAGCGCGGCCTGATCAAGCACTTCTACAAGCGCCCGCACGCCGACCAGATCCTGGTGACCTTCGGCCTGGCGATCGTGCTGCAAGAGGTGGTGAAATACTTCTTTGGCGCCAACCCCATCCCCACCCCCGCCCCCATGGCGTTTCGCGGGTCGGCGGATCTGGGCGTGCTGATCGGGATGGACCCGAACGTGGTCATCTACCCGGTCTGGCGCATGGTCTATTTCTTCTTCGCTGCCGCCATCATCGGCGCGGTCTTCTCGTTCCTGCAGTTCACCACCTTCGGGATGGTTGTGCGTGCCGGCATGGCCGACCGTGAAACCGTGGGCCTGCTGGGCATCAACATCGACCGCCGCTTTACCATCATGTTCGGAATCGCCGCCGCCGTGGCGGGCCTGGCGGGCGTGATGTACACGCCGATCAACTCGCCCAACTACCACATGGGGATGGACTTCCTGGTTCTCAGCTTCGTCGTGGTCGTGGTCGGCGGCATGGGCTCGCTGCCCGGCGCCGTTCTGGCCGGCTTCATGCTGGGCATCCTGGAAAGCTTTGCGTCGATGAACGCCATCAAGAGCCTGATCCCGGGTATCGACCAGATCATCATCTACGTGATCGCGATTGTCATCCTGCTGACCCGGCCGCGTGGCCTGATGGGTCGCAAGGGCGTGATGGAGGATTAATCAATGTTTGGTCTCGAAAAGAAAGACACCTCGCTTCTGGTGATCGTGGCCATTCTGGCCCTGTTCGCCCCGTTCATCCTGAACCCCTTCCCCACCGAAAGCGGTCTGGCCCAGTTCAACGCGGGCTATCCCGACCTGATGCAGCGGTTCGTGATCTTTGGCATCTTCGCCATCGGTTTCAACATTCTGTTCGGCCTGACCGGCTACCTGTCCTTCGGCCATGCCGCATTCCTGGGTGTGGGATCGTATTCGGTGGTCTGGATGTACAAGCTGCTGGATTACAACATCCTGCCCGGCCTTGTGCTGGCCGTCATCACCGCGGGTATCTTTGCCCTGCTGATCGGCTTTGTCTCGCTGCGGCGATCGGGGATCTACTTCTCGATCCTGACGCTGGCCTTTGCGCAGATGTCGTTCAACCTGGCCTATTCGGTGCTGACCCCGATCACCAACGGGGAAACCGGTCTGCAGGTCTATAACAACGACAAGCAGATCCTGATGAGCGCCGGTGACCCGACCAGCCCGCATCTGTTCGGCATCGTGATGAACAAGTCGGCCAACCTCAGCATTGCCGGCTGGGACTTCACCTTCAACAACGGCTACTACTTCTGCGCCGTGATCCTGCTGATCGTGTTCTACCTGTCGATCCGCATCTTCCGCTCGCCCTTTGGCATGATGCTGCGCGCGGTGAAAACCAACCAGACCCGGATGAACTATACCGGCCTGAACTCGCGCCCCTACACGCTGGCGGCGTTTGTGATCTCGGGCATGTATGCCGGCCTGGCTGGTGGCCTGATGGCCGCGATGGACCCGCTTGCAGGCGCCGAGCGCATGCAGTGGACCGCATCGGGCGAAGTCGTTCTGATGACCATCCTCGGCGGTGTCGGCACCCTTTTGGGTCCGGTGCTGGGCGCGGGCTTCATCAAATACTTCGAGAACATCTTCTCGAAGATCAACGACAACGTCCTGCATGGCTGGTTCAGCTTCCTGCCCGACGGGCTGGAGAACCTGCTTGTCGGCATCATCCACCCCTTCGTGGGCAAGGGCTGGCACCTGACGCTGGGCCTGCTGTTCATGCTGGTGGTGATCTTCCTGCCCGGCGGTCTGATGGAAGGCGGTCAACGCATCCGCGAACGCTTTGGCAAGAAAAAGGGCGGTGGTGGCGGCAAAGACGCCGAGCATCACCCCAAAGAAGCGCCGCATGTGGCCGAATAAGGAGAACTGAACATGGGAATCCTTGAAGTCAAAGGTGTCGGCAAACGCTTCGGCGGCCTGCAAGCCCTGGGCGACGTGAACCTCTCGGTCGAGCAGAACACGGTGCACGCCATCATCGGCCCCAACGGGGCCGGTAAATCCACCCTTCTGAACTGCCTCGTGGGCAAGCTTATCCCCGACACCGGATCCGTCATGTTCGACGGCCAGTCGGTGCTGGGTCGCAAGCCCTTCGAGATCAACCAGATGGGTATCAGCCGCGTGTTCCAGACCCCCGAGATCTTTGGTGATCTCACGGTGCTGGAAAACGTGCTTATCCCCTGCTTTGCCCGCAAGAACGGCTCGTTCAAGATGAACGGCATCCAGTCGGTGGGCAGCAACAAGGACATGATCGAAAAGGCCATGACCATGCTGGAGGACGTGAACATGGCCGACAAGAAGGGCATGATCGCATCCTCGATGTCACGCGGTGACAAGCGGCGTCTGGAAATGGCGATGTGCCTTGTGCAAGAGCCCAAGCTGCTGTTGCTGGACGAGCCCACCGCCGGCATGGCCCGCGCCGACACCAACAACACGATCGACCTGCTGAAGGAGATCAAGGAGAAGCGCGACATCACCATGGCGATCATCGAGCACGACATGCACGTCGTGTTCTCGTTGGCCGACCGGATCACCGTTCTGGCCCAGGGCACGCCCTTGGTCGAGGACACGCCGGAAAACATCAAAGGCCATCCCAAGGTGCGCGAAGCCTATCTGGGCGAAGCCCACTAAGGCGTAGGGAAAGGAAACGAAATGAACGTCAAACCCGACTTTTCCAAGAACGCCAACCAGGCAACCACCGCACCGGCATTTCTGTCGGTGTGGGACCTGCACGCCTATTACGGCGAAAGCTATATCGTGCAGGGCGTGTCGTTTAACGTCCACGAAGGCGAGATCCTCGCGCTTCTGGGCCGCAACGGCGCCGGCAAGACCTCGACCCTGCGGGCCATCGCCCGTCTCGACAGCCCGCAGGCGACCCATGGTGAGATCTGGCTGGATCACCAGCCGCTTCACCGCATGACCTCGTACGAGGCCGCATCCGTCGGCATGGGCCTGGTGCCCGAAGACCGTCGGATCATTCCCGGCCTCACCGTCGAGGAAAACCTGCAACTGGCGCAGATCGCACCGCCGATCGGCTGGTCGCTGGAGCGGCTCTACGAGCTGTTCCCGCGTCTGGGCGAGCGCCGCAAGCAGGAAGGTGTCACCCTCTCGGGCGGCGAGCAGCAGATGCTGGCCATCGCCCGGGCCCTGGCTCGGGATATCAAGGTCCTCCTCCTTGATGAGCCGTATGAAGGGCTGGCGCCGGTGATCGTGGACGAGATCGAAAAGACCCTCATCCACATCAAGGAGCAAGGCATAACTACCGTGATTGTCGAGCAAAACGCCGTTCGTGCGCTCGAACTGTCGGATCGGGCGGTTATCCTTGACACCGGGCAGATCGTGTTTGACGGTACGGCTGCCGAAGTGCTGGAGAACGAGGCGCTGCGCGCCGAGTACTTGGCAATCTAATCAGGTCTTCCCGGGGTCCGGCCCGGGAAGACCTAAAAACATAATATCTCATGTATCGGGGGAGATAACCCATGAGTGACACGACTTATCCGCCCAGTGCCGAAATGGTGAAAAAGGCCCACATCAATTCCGAGAAATACGAGGAAATGTATGCGGCTTCGATCGCCGACCCGGATGCTTTCTGGGGTGAACACGGCAAGCGCCTGGACTGGATAAAGCCCTACACGAAGGTGAAGAACACATCGTTCGCACCGGGCAATGTTTCGATCAAATGGTTCGAAGACGGCACGCTGAACGTTTCGGCCAACTGTATCGACCGTCACCTTGAAACCCGCGGCGACCAGACCGCGATCATCTTTGAACCCGATGATCCGAACGAAGCCGCCCAGCACATCACCTACAAGCAGCTGCACAGCAGCGTCTGCAAGATGGCGAACATCTTCGAAAGCATGGGTGTGCGCAAGGGCGACCGCGTTGTCATCTATCTGCCGATGATCCCCGAAGCCGCCTATGCCATGCTGGCCTGTGCCCGTATCGGCGCGATCCACTCGATCGTGTTCGCCGGCTTCTCGCCTGACGCGCTGGCCGCCCGTATCAACGGCTCGGACGCCAAGGTCGTGATCACCGCCGACTATGCCCCGCGCGGCGGCCGCAAGACCCCGCTGAAATCGAACGCCGACGCCGCCCTGCTGCATTGCAAGGACACGGTCAAATGCCTGGTCGTGAAACGCACCGGCGGTCAGACCACCTGGGTCGACGGCCGTGACTACGACTATAACGAAATGGCGCTTGAGGCCGACGACTATTGCGCCCCCGCCGAGATGAACGCCGAAGACCCGCTGTTCATCCTCTACACCTCGGGCTCGACCGGACAGCCCAAGGGTGTTGTGCATTGCTCGGGCGGCTATCTGCTTTATGCGGCCATCACCCATGAATATGTCTTCGATTACCACGAGGGCGACATCTACTGGTGTACCGCCGACGTGGGTTGGGTCACCGGCCACAGCTATATCGTCTACGGCCCGCTGGCCAACGGCGCGACCACGCTGATGTTCGAAGGTGTGCCGACCTACCCCGACGCATCGCGCTTCTGGGAAGTCTGCGAAAAGCACAAGGTCAACCAGTTCTACACCGCCCCCACCGCGCTGCGCGCGCTGATGGGCCAGGGCAACAGCTTTGTGGAAAAATGTGATCTGTCGTCGCTGCGCGTGCTGGGCACCGTGGGCGAGCCGATCAACCCCGAAGCCTGGAACTGGTATAACGAGGTCATCGGCAAAGGGAACTGCCCTATCGTCGACACCTGGTGGCAGACCGAAACCGGCGGCCACCTGCTGACCCCGCTGCCGGGCGCCCATGCGCTGAAACCCGGCTCGGCGATGAAGCCGTTCTTTGGCGTGCAGCCGGTGGTTCTGGACCCGCAGTCGGGCGAGGAAATCCACTCCTACCCGACCGAGGGCGTGCTGTGCATGAAAGACAGCTGGCCGTCGCAGATGCGCACCGTCTGGCAAGACCACGAGCGGTTCGAGAAAACCTATTTCTCGGATTACAAGGGCTACTACTTTGCCGGTGACGGCTGCCGCCGCGACGCCGATGGCGACTATTGGATCACCGGCCGCGTCGATGACGTGATCAACGTGTCGGGCCACCGCATGGGCACCGCCGAGGTGGAAAGCGCCCTGGTCGCCCACGCCATGGTCGCCGAGGCCGCCGTGGTTGGCTATCCGCACGACATCAAGGGCCAGGGCATCTATTGCTACGTCACCCTGATGAACGGGGTCGAGCCCACCGACGAGCTCAAGAAAGAGCTGCGCACCTGGGTCCGCACCGAGATCGGCCCGATCGCCAGCCCCGACCTCATTCAGTGGGCCCCCGGCCTGCCGAAAACCCGGTCGGGCAAGATCATGCGCCGCATCCTGCGCAAGATCGCCGAAAACGACTATGGCGCACTGGGCGACACCTCGACCCTGGCGGATCCTTCGGTTGTCGACGATCTGATCGAGAACCGCATGAACCGCAGCGAATAAATTTCCCCTGGGGCTGGTTTCCGCCAGCCTCACCCTCGGGCCGGTCTTGTACCGGCCCGTTTTTTTCGGGCCACCGGCCATGAAAAAGGGCGCCTTAAGGCGCCCTTTTCCGTTCATTTCCATCGCGTTACACGTCGTCGCAAACCTGCCTGCCGGTCTCATCCCTGACCATGATCAGATAGCCGGTCAGCTCGTCCCGGGTCTGGATGAAATAGCACCCGTCATCTCGCCGCCACACGGTGGAAAGATCGGTGCCCGGTTTCAACGCCGCGCGCGCCTTTTCGGAAATATAGGGCGTGGGCTGGGTGGACATGCAGCCCGCCAGCACCAGGCCAGCGAGCATCAGTGGTATCATTCTTGTCGTCATGGTCTGCCTTCTTGGTCTGCCCCCATCCCGATTGGTTAATCGAGGTTCTGCAACACATCCCGCAACGTGCCGATCAGCTGGTCGATATGCGATTTCTCGATGATCAGCGGCGGCGACATGGCGATGATGTCGCCGGTGGTGCGGATCAGCACGCCGCGATCGTAACAATCGAGGAAGGCCTGGAAGGCGCGCTTGGTCGGCTCTCCGGCGATCGGCTGCAATTCGATCGCGCCGATCAGGCCCATGTTGCGAATGTCGATCACGTGGCGCACGCCTTTCAGCGAATGCAGCGCGTCCTCCCAATAGGGGGCTAGCTCGGCGGCGCGCTCGAACAGACCCTCTTCGCGATAGGTTTCCAGCGTCGCAAGGCCGGCGGCAGCCGCGATCGGGCTGCCCGAATAGGTATAGCCGTGGAACAGCTCGATCATGTGTTCCGGGCCCTGCATGAAGGCATCGTGAATCGCCGCAGTGGTCAGCACCGCGCCCATCGGGATCACCCCGTTGGTCAGGCCCTTGGCCGTGGTGATCATGTCGGGCATAACGCCGAAATGTTCGGCCGCAAAGGACGACCCCAGCCGGCCAAACCCGGTGATCACCTCGTCAAAAATCAGCAGGATGCCGTGGCGGGTGCAGATCTCGCGCAGCTTTTCCAGATAGCCCTTGGGCGGCAGCAGCACGCCCGTCGATCCGGCCATGGGTTCGACGATGACGGCGGCGATGGTCTCGGCCCCGTGCAGGGCGACGATGCGTTCCAGGTCGTCGGCCAGATGGGCGCCGTGTTCGGGCTGGCCGCGGGTAAAGGCGTTCTCGGGCAGATGGGTATGCGGCAGGTGATCGACCCCGGTCAGCAGGCTGCCGAAAACCTTGCGGTTGTTGACGATGCCGCCCACCGAAATGCCGCCGAAATTGACGCCGTGATAGCCGCGCTCGCGCCCGATCAGGCGGGTGCGCGCCCCGTCGCCGCGGGCGCGGTGATAGGCCAGCGCGATCTTCAGCGCGGTTTCAACCGATTCAGACCCCGAGTTGGTAAAGAACACATGTTCCATCCCGTCGGGCGACATGTCGCGCAGCGCGGTGGCCAGTTCGAACGCCTTGGGGTGGCCCATCTGGAAGGCGGGGGCATAGTCCAGCTCTCCGGCCTGCTGGCGGATCGCCTCGACGATCTTGGGGCGGTTGTGGCCCGCGTTACAGCACCACAGCCCGGCCGTGCCATCCAGAACATCGCGGCCATCGGATGTCTTATAGGTCATCCGGTCGGCCGAAACGAACATCCGCGGCGCCTTCTTGAACTGCCGGTTCGCGGTGAACGGCATCCAGAATGCCGACAGGTCATTGGGCACGGGTTTGCGATCAAGCGCCATCTAGGGTCTCCGACAGTCAAAGGGATCGGCCCTCGGCGGGCCAGCATATCGTTTTTGTTTGACCAATTGGTCAGGATCACGCTAGCAGAGCTAGAGGGGCAGTCAAGCGCAGGTCCGACCAACGCTGTGCTGAAAGCGCCATGCGGCGGGCCGCCGCCGCGCCAGGACGGAGCGAACAGATGCCGCATGACCAACAGCGCACACGCATCCAGCGAAAGAACCGCCAGGCCATTCTCGAGGCCGCGCTGGATGTCTTTTCGCAATACGGGTTTCGCGGCGCCACGCTGGATCAGATCGCCCAGTCGGCCGGGCTGTCGAAACCGAACCTGCTGTATTACTTCCCCACCAAAGAGGCCATCCACTCGGCATTGCTGAGCGGCCTGCTGGGCCACTGGACGGCCCCCCTGCGGTCCATGAATCCCGATGGCGACCCGGTCGAGGAAATCCTGACCTATGTGCGCCGCAAGCTGGAGATGAGCCGCGAATACCCCCGCGAAAGCCGGCTTTTCGCCAATGAGGTTCTGCAAGGCGCGCCCCATATCGGCGAGATGATCCAGACCGAGATGAAAACGCTGGTCGATGAAAAGGCCGCCGTCATCGCCGACTGGGCCGATCAGGGCCGTATTCCGCCCTTGCACCCCTATCACCTGATCTTTTCGATCTGGGCCATGACCCAGCATTACGCCGATTTCGACACCCAGGTGCGGGCCACGCTGGGGGGCGCCGACCAAGACCCCTTTCCCGAGGCCGAAACCTATCTGACAACGCTTTTCACCCGGCTGCTGAACCCCTGAACGCGCGATTTCTCCCGCTTTTCATCGGTTTCCGGGCATGTCCCCTCTGGCGCAGGGCGGCGAAGCGGGCCATAAATCGGGTTGGAACGCTTTTCCTTGGCCTTGCGCTGGCGTATAAGCGGCCCACATACGAATGCAGACCCGCATCCAGCGGGCCAATGATCACCGATCGAGGACGGCATGACTAAACACTCCCACGAAGCGGATGTGGCTTTCGTTCAGGCACTCGCAGAATTGCTGCGTGACAACGACCTGACCGAGCTGCAGGTGAAACGTGAATACGGCGAAGACGACAGCCTGGACGTGCGCGTCGCCCGCCAGCAGCAGGTGGTAACCACCATCGCCGCGGCCCCGGCGCCTGTCGCCGCAGCGGCCCCCGCCGCGCCCGCGGCCCCCGCAGCCGACGCCGCCCCCTCTTCGGGTGATCCCGCCCAGCATCCGGGCGCTGTGACCTCTCCGATGGTCGGCACCGCCTATCTTCAGCCCGAACCCGGCGCGAAATCCTTTGTCGCGGTCGGTGATACCGTCAGCGAAGGCCAGACCGTGCTGATCATCGAGGCGATGAAGACGATGAACCAGATCCCCTCGCCGCGTGCCGGCACCGTCAAGCGCATCCTGGTCGAAGACGGCACCCCGGTCGAGTACGGCGCGCCCCTGATGATCATCGAATAAGGCGACGATCATGTTCGAGAAAATCCTGATCGCCAACCGTGGGGAAATCGCACTGCGGGTGATCCGCGCCTGCCGCGAGATGGGGATCAAGTCGGTCGCGGTGCATTCCACCGCCGATGCCGACGCGATGCATGTGCGCATGGCCGACGAGGCCGTGTGCATCGGCCCCGCCCCCGGCAACCAAAGCTACCTGTCCGTACCCGCCATCATCTCGGCCTGCGAGATCACCGGCGCGGATGCGATCCATCCGGGCTATGGCTTCTTGTCCGAGAACGCCAATTTCGTTCAGGTGCTCGAGGATCACGATATCGCCTTTATCGGCCCCACCGCCGAACATATCCGCATGATGGGCGACAAGATCACCGCCAAGGACACCATGAAGAACCTGGGCGTGCCCTGTGTGCCCGGCTCGGACGGCGGCGTGCCCACCCTTGAAGAGGCCCGCAAGGTCGCCGAGGAAATCGGCTATCCGGTCATCGTCAAGGCCACCGCCGGTGGTGGCGGCCGCGGCATGAAGCTGGCCAAGACCGCCAAGGATATCGACACCGCATTCCAGACCGCGCGTTCGGAATCCAAGGCCGCCTTCGGCAATGACGAGGTCTATATCGAGAAATATCTCGGCAAGCCCCGTCATATCGAGATCCAGGTCTTTGGCGACGGCAAGGGCAAGGCCGTGCATCTGGGCGAACGCGACTGCTCTCTGCAGCGCCGCCACCAGAAAGTCTTTGAAGAGGCCCCCGGCCCCGCCATCGACGCCGAAACCCGCGCCCGCATCGGCCAGATCTGCGCCGACGCCGTGGCCCAGATCAACTATATCGGCGCCGGCACGATCGAGTTTCTGTATGAGAATGGCGAGTTCTATTTCATCGAGATGAACACCCGCCTTCAGGTCGAACACCCGGTCACCGAAGGTATCTTTGGCGTCGACCTGGTGCGTGAACAGATCCGTGTGGCCGAAGGGCACTCGCTGTCCTTTTCCCAGGACGATCTGGAACTGAACGGCCACGCCATCGAGGTGCGGATCAACGCCGAGAAACTGCCGAAATTCACCCCCTGCCCGGGCAAGATCACCGCGTTCCACGCGCCGGGCGGTCTGGGTGTGCGGATGGATTCGGCGCTTTATACCGGCTATTCGATCCCGCCCTATTACGACAGCCTGATCGGCAAGCTGATCGTGCACGGGCGCGACCGCCCCGAGGCGCTGTCGCGCCTTAAACGTGCGCTCAGCGAGCTGATCATCGACGGCATCGACACCACGCTGCCGCTGTTCCACGCCCTGCTGGACGAGCCCGATATCCATTCGGGCAATTACGACATCCACTGGCTGGAACACTGGCTGGAAACCAACCTGCAGGGGTAACCCCGGATGAGCGATCTGGAGCTGACTCCAGACCTGTTGCTCAATGCCTACGCGGCCGGGATTTTCCCGATGTCCGACTCGCGCGACGACCCGGAGATCTTCTGGGTCGATCCGCGCGAGCGGGGCATCCTGCCGCTTGACGGGTTCCACCTGTCGCGATCCCTGCGCAAGACCATCCGTCAAAGCCCCCACCAGGTTTATGTCGACCGCGATTTCGCGGCGGTCGTGCAGGCCTGCGCCGCACGCGACGAAACCTGGATCAACGACACGATCTATGACCTCTACATGCAACTGCACCAGATGGGATACGCCCATTCGATCGAGATCTGGGACGGCGACGAGCTGATCGGCGGCTGCTATGGCGTGGCGCTGATGGGGGCGTTTTTCGGGGAAAGCATGTTCTCGCGCCGCCGCGACGCGTCAAAGATCGCGCTGGCCTATCTGGTCGACCGGCTGCGCCAGGGCGGCTATCGCCTGCTCGACACGCAATTCCTGACGCCGCATCTGGCCAGCCTTGGCGGGGTCGAAATCCCGCGCGCGCACTATCGCACCATGCTGGCCAATGCGCTA
The DNA here is from genome assembly GCF_025751515.1 of Actibacterium sp. XHP0104. Lineage (GTDB taxonomy): Bacteria > Pseudomonadota > Alphaproteobacteria > Rhodobacterales > Rhodobacteraceae > Actibacterium_D. Next base: position 248,350 of record NZ_JAOWLE010000001.1, on the reverse strand, counting down.
CGGGTGGCGGGGCATTTCAACCGCCCCGCGACGCCCTCACCTCAGGAGCTGGTGCAGCGCATGACCCAGACGTCATAGCGCGAATGGTCCAGCGCGTTCAGCGCGGGACTAGAGGCGATCATCCACCCCTCGAACACCTGCGCCGCCTCGCCGGCATTGCGGATCGTCAGATAGGCATAGGCATCCGACGCCGGGTTATCGGCCGGATAGCGGCATTCACTAAGCGAAATCTCGATCCGTCCCATCGTGGTGGTCTGGCCATTCGCCAGTTCCAGATCGCTCAGCCGCCCCGACACACGATCCAGCACGCGCACAATGCCCCCAGAGGCGGTCTCGGCGCGCTCTTCCTCGATATTGGGAATGATGACCTCGCCACGAAAGCCGATATCGCCACGATCGGCCGGCACGAAACCGGGAGCAGAGTAATCGGGGACAAAGGGCTCGGTCTCGGCTGCGGGCTCTTCCAGCGGCGCGACCTCAATCGCCCCCTGTTGCGCCAGCGCCGGCAGGCCCAGCATCACCCAGAACAGGGCCGCAAGACGGGTCATTCCACCGTCTCCGACTCGCCCTCGCCTCCGCCGGCTGCGAATTTCATCAGCAGGGTCACAAGGCTGACCGCGCCCTGGGTGTCTTCGATCTCGGCGCCGGGTTCCAGGTTGAAAGGCGACCCGCCGGGAACGATCTCGACGAAATTGCCACCCAACAGCCCCTCGGACGAAATCAGGATCGCGCTGTCATCGGGCAGTTCCAGCTCTTGCGGCACGGAGAACCGGGCATCGGCGCGAAAGGTCTGGGGGTTCAGCTCGAGCGAGGTGACCGTGCCGACCTTGACGCCGGCCATCATCACATCGGTGCCCACTGACACGCCCTGAATCGACCGGAACGAGGCCGTCAGCTCGTAGCTGTCGGCCCCTTGGCCACCGATACCGGTGGTGCTGGTCAGGTAATACAGAAACCCCGCCGCAACCGCGAGAACAGCGCCACCAACCAGAATTTCTGCTTTGTTTTCAGACATCTTAGCCTATTCCGGCTGCCATGCCTCGTAATCGGCACGCGCGGCAGGCGAGGCCTGACGGATCGACCCGGAGGGCGCATAGGCCAGCGCGGTGCCGGTCAGGTTTTCCTGATGCGGCTTTTCCCAGGTCTTGTGCACGAAAGGGGCCTTGGTGGGCGGCTCGGCAAAGGTGAAATGCAGCCAGCCATGCCATTCGGGGCCTACGCGGCTGGCCTCGACCTCGCCGTTATAGATCACCCAGCGGCGCTTGCCGTCACGGGTTTCATAATAGACGTTGCCCTGGTTATCCTCGCCCACTTTCACCCCCTTGCGCGAGGTGAACAGCTGGGTTCCCAGCGTCTGGTCGTTCCACCAGGTCACAAGACGAAGAGCGGTTCTGATAATGCCCATGAAAACCTCCGGCAGTCGTTCCTATTCATATGGACCATGTGCGCGCCGAGGTCCAGTGCCTATGGCATGATCACGCCTGTTGCGGCTGCCGCGCGGTGACTTCGATTTCGATTTTCATCTCGGGTTCCATCAGCGGGCACGAGATCATCGTTGCGGCCGGGCGCACCTCGCCAAAGAACTCTTTGAGCACGGGCCAGCATTTCTGAAAGTCCTGTCCGTCGGGCAGGATATAGCGCACGCGCACCACATCGGTCATCTCGGTGCCGGCCTTGGCCAGCGCCCCGGCAATGGTGTTCAGCGCGTTGCGGCACTGGTCGGCCACGTCTTCGGGCATCGACATGGTGGCATAGTCATAGCCGGTGGTGCCCGATACGAACACCCAGCCGTCACAGACCACGGCGCGGGAATAGCCGATCTCGGCCTCGAAAGGGGACCCCGACGAAATCAGTTCGCGTGACATGAATTCTTCCTCTGAATGATAGGCCGCGGCGGCCAGATCCGCCGCAGCAGATGATCCGCCGGATACTCAAACCTTGGCCGCCGGGCAAGCCCCATCCGCCAAAGAAAAAGGGCGGCCAAAGCCACCCTTTCCGTTGTCTCATGTCGGCCGCGCCTAGCCGGCGCTGGCGCCTTCTTTCTTGCTCTCGGCATAGATCATCAGCGGCTTGGCCTCCGAGTGAATAACGGCCTCTTCGTTGACGACCACCTCGGTCACCTCGTCCATGCCCGGCAGGTCGAACATGGTATCCAGCAGGATATCCTCCATGATCGAGCGCAGGCCGCGCGCGCCGGTCTTGCGCTCGATGGCGCGCTTGGCGATGGCTTTCAGCGCATCCTCGGTAAAGGTCAGCTGGGTATCCTCCAGCTCGAACAGGCGCTGGTACTGCTTGACCAGGGCGTTCTTGGGCTCGGTCAGGATGGTGACCAGGGCCTCTTCGTCCAGATCCTCAAGCGTGGCGATCACCGGCAGGCGGCCGACGAATTCGGGGATCAGGCCGAATTTCAACAGATCCTCGGGCTCGAGCTCCTTGAAATGCTCGCCCACGGTCTTTTTGCTGTCATCGCGCACATCGGCACCAAAGCCCATGGCCGAGCCCTTGCCGCGCTGCGCGATGATCTTGTCGAGACCGGCAAACGCACCACCGCAGATGAACAGGATGTTGGTGGTATCCACCTGCAGGAATTCCTGCTGCGGATGCTTGCGCCCGCCCTGCGGCGGCACAGAGGCCACGGTGCCTTCCATGATCTTCAACAGCGCCTGCTGCACGCCCTCGCCCGACACGTCGCGGGTGATCGAGGGGTTGTCCGACTTGCGCGTGATCTTGTCGACCTCGTCGATATAGACGATGCCGCGCTGCGCGCGTTCGACATTGTATTCGCTGGCCTGCAACAGCTTGAGGATGATGTTTTCCACATCCTCGCCCACGTAACCGGCCTCGGTCAGCGTGGTGGCATCGGCCATGGTAAAGGGCACATCCAGAATGCGCGCCAGCGTCTGCGCCAGCAGCGTCTTGCCACAGCCCGTCGGGCCGATCAGCAGGATGTTCGATTTCGCCAGTTCAATCTCGCCGGTCTTGCCGGCGTTGTTGAGGCGTTTGTAATGGTTGTGAACGGCGACCGACAGCACGCGCTTGGCGTGGATCTGACCGATCACGTAATCATCGAGAACCGCGCAGATTTCCTTGGGCGTGGGCACGCCGTCGGTGGATTTCAGCCCCGAAGATTTGGTTTCTTCGCGGATGATGTCCATGCACAGTTCGACGCATTCATCACAGATGAACACCGTCGGCCCGGCGATCAGCTTGCGAACCTCGTGCTGGCTCTTGCCGCAAAACGAGCAGTAGAGCGTGTTTTTCGAGTCGCTGCCTGAATTATTCGCCATGGTCTTCCTCTGAGGCTTTGCACGTGTCGCGGCGATCCGCGGATGGCCCGGCCAACTGTTTACCCTGTCAGCCTAGGCCAGAGATTTTCCGGGCACAACGCCAAAAATCCGCGCTGCGCCCGATGAATGATCCGGGGATCAGCTGTCGCCTTCGGTGCCCCGGGCGCGGTTTTCCACGATCTCGTCGATCAGGCCCCATTCCTTGGCCTGCTCGGCATCCATGAAATTGTCGCGTTCCAGCGCATCCACGACCTCTTTCATCTTGCGGCCGGTATGCTTGACATAAATGCTGTTCAGCCGGTCCTTCAGCTTTTGGGTCTCTTGCGCGTGGATCATGATATCCGTCGCCTGGCCCTGATAGCCGCCCGAGGGCTGGTGCACCATGATGCGCGAGTTGGGCAGCGAGAACCGCATCCCCGGCTCGCCCGCCGCCAGCAGCAGCGACCCCATCGAGGCCGCCTGCCCCACGACCAGCGTGCTGACCTTGGGCTTGATGTATTGCATGGTGTCATAGATCGACAGGCCCGAGGTCACGACACCGCCGGGGCTGTTGATATACATGCTGATTTCCTTGCTGGGGTTCTCGGCCTCAAGGTGCAGCAGCTGCGCCACGATCAGGCTGGACATGCCGTCATGCACCGGGCCCGACAGGAAAATGATCCGCTCCTTCAGCAGGCGCGAAAAGATGTCATATGCCCGTTCCCCGCGCGAGGTCTGCTCGACCACCATCGGAACCAGGGTGTTCATGTATGTATCAATAGGATCGTTCATTCTCGCCCGCCTGTTGGATTTGCCCATGATAGGGATAGGAAACCTGAAAAGAGTCTTAGGGCCGCGTCCGGGCGGCTGCAAGGCCCTGCGGCGCACGGCTTGGCCGCGCAACCGCAAGATCACAGCAAAATCTTGCGATAGAGTTGCAGGATTACACGATTTTTTGTGTGGCACCCGCCCGCGTAATACGGTTTCAAGAAAGCCGACAAAACCCGGAGGAATGCCAGAAATGTTTCGTTGGACCGCCGCCCTTGGCGCCGCCGCCCTCGCCCTGACCACCCCCGCCCTTGCCGATCCCGACCCGTCCGACTGGAACGCGGTTCTGGAACAGGCCCGTGGACAGACCGTTTACTGGAACGCCTGGGGCGGCGCGACCGCGACCAATGATTTCATCGCCTGGGCCGGTCAGCAGGTGCAGGATCGCTACGGCGTCACCGTCGAACATGTGAAACTGTCGGACACCGCCGATGCGGTCAGCCGCGTGCTGGCCGAGAAAACCGCCGGCAAGGATGAGGGCGGCGCGATCGACCTGATCTGGATCAACGGCGCCAATTTCGCCGCGATGAAAGAGGCCGGCCTGCTGTTCGGCCCCTGGGCGCAGGATCTGCCCAACTGGCGCTATGTCGACGTGGCCGGAAAACCGGCCGTGACCAGCGATTTCACCGTGCCGACCGAGGGCCTTGAAAGCCCCTGGGCCATGGCGCAGGTGGTGTTCTACCACGACACCGCGCATCTGCCCGAGCCTCCGAAATCGGCCGCCGCGCTGGCCGACTGGGCCGCCGCCAATCCGGGCCGGTTCACCTTTCCGCAGCCGCCCGATTTCCTGGGCACGACCTTCCTGAAACAGGCGCTTTACGATCTGGCCGCAGACCCGGCCTTGCTGCAACAGCCCGTTGACGCGGTCGATTACGATGCCGTCACCGCGCCGCTTTGGGCCTGGCTTGATGACCTTACCCCCAACCTGTGGCGCGAGGGCCGCGCCTATCCGCAGACCGGCCCGCGCCAGCTACAGCTGATGTCCGACGGCGAGATCGACCTGGCCATTTCCTTCAGCCCCGGCGAGGCCTCGACCGCCATCGCCAACGGCCAGCTGCCCGACAGCGTGCGCAGCTTTGTGCTGGACGGCGGGACCATCGGCAATGCCAGCTTTGTCGCCATTCCCTACAACGCCAATGCCAAGGCCGGCGCGATGGTTCTGGCCGATTTCCTGCTCTCGCCCGAGGCCCAGACCCGCGCGCAGGACCCCAATGTGCTGGGCTATGGCACGGTCCTGGACATGGCCACGCTGACCGACGACCAACGCGCCGCCTTTGATGCGCTTGATCTTGGCATCGCCACGCTGACCCCGGCCGAGCTGGGCGCCGCCCTGCCCGAGCCGCATCCCAGCTGGGCGGTGAAACTGGCCGAAGACTGGACCGCCCGCTACGGCGTGGCCCAGTAAGATGCGCCTGGCGCCGCTGCTGACCCTCTTGTTTCTGGCCGGGCCTGTCCTGGCCGGGCTGGCAGGGGTGGTGGCACCGGCGCTGGGATATTTCCCCGCCATCGGGGCGAATGACTGGGGCCTTGGCGCATTTCGCGCGCTCTTTGACTGGCCCGGCATCAGCACCGCGATCCGCCTCAGCGTCACCACCGGCCTGGCCGCCACGGCCATAGCCCTGGCGGTGACGGTGCTGATCCTGGCGGCCTGGTCGGGCACCCGCACCTTTCGCTGGATCGAGCGCGCCCTCTCGCCCCTGCTCTCCGTCCCCCATGCCGCCGCCGCCTTTGGCATCGCCTTTCTGATCGCGCCCTCGGGCTGGATCGTACGCGCCATTTCACCCTGGCTGACCGGCTGGACCCGCCCGCCCGACCTGTTGATCCTGCAAGACCCATTGGGCATCGCCATGGTGCTGGGGCTGGTCGCGAAAGAGGTGCCGTTCCTGCTGTTGATGGCGCTGGCCGCCCTGCCGCAATGCCAGCCCAGCCGCAGCCTGACCGTGGCGCAGTCGATGGGCTATGGCCGGGTCACCGGGTGGCTCAAGGCCGTGCTGCCGCGGCTCTACCCGCTGATCCGCCTGCCGGTCTACGCGGTGCTCGCTTATTCGATGTCGGTGGTCGATGTGGCGATCATCCTTGGCCCCAACACGCCGCCGCCCCTGTCGGTGCAGGTGGTGCGCTGGATGAGCCAGCCCGACCTGACCCTGCGCCTGACCGCGGCCGCCGGGGCCTTGCTGCAAACCGGGCTGGTGGTCGGCGCGCTGATCACCTGGCGTTTGGCCGAAATGGCCCTGGCCCGCGCCGGGCGCCGCTGGGCCACGGGCGGCGCGCGCAGCAATGGCGACCCGGCGCTGCGGGTGCTGGCCATGGCGCTGGCCGCACTGTCGGCCGCGGCGATCTTTGCCGGGCTGGCGGGGCTGGGCCTGTGGTCGATCACCAGCGTCTGGCGCTTTCCTCAGGCCCTGCCCGACGCGCTGACGCTAAGCCACTGGGCACGGCACGGGCCGATGGTGCTGCCGACGCTGGCCGATACGGTGCTGATCGCGGCAAGTGCCACGCTGGCCGCTCTGGTGCTGGTCATCGCCTGCCTCGAGACCGAAATCCGCCTGAGGCTGCGCCTCGAAGGGCGGGCGTTGTGGTTGCTGTACCTGCCGCTGATCATCCCGCAGATCGCCTTTCTGCCGGGGCTGCAAACGCTGGCGCTGAACTGGGGCGCCGATATGGGACGAGTGGCGGTGACCCTGGTGCATCTGGTTTTCGTGCTGCCCTATGTGATGCTGTCGCTGGCCGACCCCTATCACGGCTGGGATGCGCGCCAGGCCACCGTCGCCGCCGCCCTTGGCGCCTCGCCCCGGCGCATCTTTTGGCGGCTGCGGCTGTCGATGCTGCTGGCGCCCGCGCTGACCGCCGCCGCCGTGGGCTTTGCCGTGTCGGTCGGGCAATACCTGCCGACCCTGCTGATCGGCGGCGGGCGGGTGCAGACCCTGACGACCGAGGCCGTGGCCCTTGCCGCCGGCGGCGACCGCCGCGTGATCGGCATCTATGCGCTGGCCCAGACCGGGGTGGTGGTGCTGGGCTTTGCCGCCGCGATCGGGCTGCCGCGCCTTGTCTGGGCCAACCGCCGCGGGCTAAGGGGGGCAGCATGAGCGGACTGATCCTCGACCACCTGACCATCCACCTGGGCGACGCGCCGCTGGTATCGCTGACGGCGACCGTGGCACCGGGCGAGGTGCTGACGGTGATGGGGCCGTCGGGGTCGGGCAAGTCGACACTGCTGGCGGCGATCACCGGCACGCTGGCCCCAGCCTTTCGTTGCACCGGGCGCATCGCGCTGAACGGGCGCGACCTGACCGGCCTGCCGCCCCAGGGGCGCCGCGTGGGCATCCTGTTCCAAGACGACCTGCTGTTCCCCCATCTGTCGGTGGGCGGCAACCTGGGCTTTGGCCTGCCGTCGGGCGCGCGCGACCGCAAGGCCGCCATCGACGCCGCGCTGGCCGAGATCGGCCTCGAGGGCTTTGCCGACCGCGACCCCGCCACCCTGTCGGGCGGGCAAAAGGCCCGTGTGGCGCTGATGCGGATGCTGCTGTCAGAGCCGCAGGCGCTGTTGCTGGACGAACCCTTTTCACGGCTCGACGCCGCCCTGCGCGACCAGATGCGCGACATGGTATTTTCCCGCGCCCGCGCGCGCGGCCTGCCGGTGCTGATGGTCACCCATGACGCCGAGGATGCCCGCGCCGCCGGTGGCGCGCTGGTCACGCTGCCCTAGGCCGCCAGCCGCCGGTCGAACGAGATCGCCTTGAGCACCGCGAAAACCTGCCCGCCCACGGCCAGGCCCATCTGATCGACCGCCGCCCGCGTCACCCGCGCGCGCAGCACCTGCCCGTCCACGTCCAGGAACACCTCAGCAAAGGCGGTCTCGGCCTCGGACACGATTTCCGTTATCCGGCACGGCAGCACATTCTGCGCGCTCAGCCCCTCGGGCCGCACCGTCGCCAGCATCACGTCCCGCGCCCGGATACGCAGTTGCACCTCATCGCCCGCGTGCAAACCGGCCTCGGGCATGATCAGCTCATGCCCGGCGACCTGCAACCGCGTCAGGTGATAACGCGCATCCCCGCCGCTGACCCGCCCGCGCAGGATCACCCCGCCCTCGAACCGGCTGCCACCCGCGCCCAGGTCGAGCCGGGCAAAGGTTTCCGCCAGCGGCCCCGAGGCCACGATGCGCCCGTCCTGCATCGCGATCAGCCGGTCGGCGATCTGGGTCACCTCTTCGATCGAGTGCGTCACATGGATGACCGGAATGCCGAACACCTGCGGCAGACGCGCGATAAGCGGCAGGATCTGCGCCTTGCGCGCCGCATCCAGCGCGGCCAAGGGTTCGTCCATCAGCATCAGCCGCGGCTGTGCCAGCAAGGCCCGTCCAATCGCCACGCGCTGCCGCTCGCCCCCCGACAGGCCACCGGGCCGGCGCGCCAACAGCGGCCCCAGATCCAGCGCCGAAATCACATCATCCTGATGGATCGCCCCCTGCGCGCGCCGGGCCGCGTAGCGCAGGTTGCCCGCGACGCTGAGATGCGGAAACAGCCGCGTATCCTGAAACACCATGCCCACCCCGCGCCGATGCGGCGGCAACGACTGCGCGCCGTCCTGCCAGACCTGCCCGTCAAAGACGATGCGCCCCTGCACCGGTTCAAACCCGGCAATCGCGCGCAGCAGCGTCGACTTGCCCGCACCCGACGGGCCGAAGAGGGCCGTCACGCCGCTCAGCTCGGCCTGAACCCGCGCGGCCAGGTCGAACCCACCCGCCTGCGCGGTGATATCCAGCGACAACAGCGTCATGACACATGCACCGGAAAGCGCCGGTTCAACCCATAGACCAGCAGTAGGATCACAAAGGAAAACACCAGCATCCCGCCCGACCACAGATGCGCCTGCGCATAGTTCAGCGTCTCGACATGTTCATAGATCGCGATCGAGATCACCTTGGTGCGGCCCGGAATATTGCCGCCCACCATCAACACCACGCCGAACTCGCCCACCGTATGGGCAAAGCTCAGCACCAGCGCGGTCAGATAGCCCCGCGCCGACAGCGGCAGAACCACCGAAAAGAACGCGTCCCACGGGCCCGCGCGCAGGCTGGCGGCAGCCTCAAGCGGGGCGCGGCCCAGGCCCTCGAACGCGGCTTGCAGGGGCTGCACCATGAAAGGCAGCGAATAGAGGCAGGAGGCCAGCACCAACCCGCTGAACGAAAAGGTCAGCGCCTCGCCGGTCACATCGCGCCACACCGCGCCCAGCGGCGCCGAGGGGCTGAGCGTGACCAGCAGGTAAAACCCGATCACCGTCGGCGGCAGCACCAGCGGCAGCGCGGTCACGGCCTCGAGCACCGGTTTCCACCAGCCCCGCCCGCGCGCCAGCACCCAGGCCAGCGGCGTGCCGATCACCACCAGGATCAGCGTCGTCAGCCCCGCCAGTTTCAGTGTCAGCCACAAAGGCGCCAGATCAATCATCCGCGCCCTCATAGCCATCGGCCGCGATCACAACGCGTGCCGCGTCGCTGCGCAGGAATGCTATAAAGGCCGCCGCGCCGGGGGTGTCGCGCAGCCGCACCGCATCTTGCCGGATCGGCGGGTAAAGCGCCGGATCAATGGCCCAGACCTGCCCGCCCTGCACGGACGCGGCGGCGACAAACCCGATATCGGCACTGCCGGTGGCAACCATCGCATGGGCCTGCCCGACGTTCTGCCCCTGCACCAGACGCCCGCCGGGATCGACCCCCAGCGCTGCCAGCACCGCCTGCGCCGCCGCGCCATAGGGGGCTAGGTCGGGGTTGGCGATGGCGATAAAGCGCACCGACGGATCGGCCAGCGCATGGGCCAGATCGGCGGGCAGATCATCGCGCGCAGACCAGGCCACCAGCCGCCCCGTGGCATAGGTGAAGCGGCTGCCTTCCACGATGCCGCCCTCGGCCTCCAGCCGCGCGGGGCGGTCCTGATCGGCGGCCAGCCAGGCGTCATAGGGCGCCCCGGCCCGGATCTGGGCATAGGCTTGGCCCGTCGAGCCGACAGCGATGCGCAGGTCATAGGGATGGGCGGCCTCGAAAGCGGGCTCCAGCCGCTCCAGCGTGCCGGCGAAATTGGCGGCGACGGCGACCAGCACCTCGGGCCGCCCCTGGGCGGTGGCGGATGTCGCCAGCAAAAGGATCAACAGCAGGGGGCGAAACACGGCAGGCACCTCGTTATGTTCACCCGAACATAACGAAACCACCGGCGTGCTCAAGCGTTATGTTTCGTCAGATATATCGCGCAGCATCCCGGCCACACCGCCACGCAGATCGACCGTGGCGGCCTCGGCCTCGCGCTGCATCCGGCGATAAAGCGCCAGCACCGCCAGCCCGGCCCGTGTCAGCCGCGCGCCGCCGCCCTCGGCCCCGCCCCTGCTGGTTTCCACCAGCGGATCGGCAAAGGCGTTGTTCATCGCCTCGACCAGCGACCAGGCCCGGCGATAGCTCATGCCCATCTGCCGCCCCGCCGCCGAGATTGACCCGGTCTCGGAAATGCCCTGCAACAGATCGGCCTTGCCCGGCCCGAACGGCACATTGCCCGGCAGGGTCAGCCGAATGCGCAGCGGCGGCAGATCATCCGTCATCACTGCGCCCCGCGATCTGTTCTTGGCGCACGCGGCGCAGGATCTCGACCATCATCGCCGTATAAAGCCCCATGTTCAAAAGCCCGTTCGCCGCCGCCAGCCCGCCCAGAATGCGCCAGCCCTCGGGCAGCAGCACATCGCCGAACCCCAGCGTGGTGAAGACGACAATCGAGAAATACACCGCCGCCTCCCATGTTGGAAACAGCTCAAGCATCTTGAACGCGGCGGCCCAGATCCAGACCGAGGCGCTGAGCACCGCCAGAACCACCAGCACGATCCCCACCAGCACCAGCGCGATCTTGGGTGGATGCGGGCGCCGCACCAGCCAGGGGCTGACCAGCGTCACCAGGGACTCGGCCGCCCAAAAGGCCAGCCCGGCCAAGAGAACGGTCATCAGGATCAGAACCGTGCTTATGGCGATCTCGTGGATCATGGCCGCCCGACCGCCCGCACGCGATCAGCGCTGGATCGTTTCAAGCCACCGGACAATGGCGACGATCTCGGCCGGGCTTTCTGTCACCGTGCCCTCGGGGCCGTCCAGCGCGACACTGTCGCCGCCCAGCTCGAGTCCGAAGATCGGCATCGGCCCGCCATGGCCACGCAGCAGTTGGCGCCCGTCGATCACGTGAATCACCTCTAGCAGCGGGAACTGCCCGCCATAGCGTTCGGTCAGCCCGGTCAGGTCGGGCACCGGCAGGGTCATGAACTCGGCCATCGGCCCGTCGCCCCGCGCCCCCGCACCGTGGCAGGTGGCGCAATTGTCCAAAAACAGCGCCTGGCCCGGGTCCATCTCTTCGGCAAGGGCGGGCAGCGCTGCAAGACAGGCGGCGAGGGTCAGGAATGTTTTGCGTGCGGTCATGGCATGGCCTCCGGCTGTTGCCCCTGTATTCAGACTAGGGGCCAGCCCGGCCCCCGGCTTTGACGCCGATCAAATCAGACCAGCACCCCGTTATCCAGCCGCACGGTGCGATCCATGCGCGCGGCCAGGTCGGGATTGTGCGTCGCGATCAACGCCGCCAGGCCGGTTTCCTGCACCAGCTCCATCATTGCCGCGAACACCGTGTCGGATGTCGCGGGGTCAAGGTTGCCCGTGGGTTCATCCGCCAACAGCAAAGCCGGCCGGTTGGCCAGCGCCCGGCAAAAGGCCACCCGCTGTTGCTCGCCCCCCGACAGGGCCGCCGGGCGGTGATCGGCCCGCCCCGTCAGCCCGACACGGGCCAAAAGATCGCGGGCCTGCGCCTCGGCATCGGCGCGGCTGGCACCATTGGCGAGCTGCGGCAGAACGATGTTCTCGAGCGCGGTGAACTCCGGCAAAAGGTGGTGAAACTGATAGACGAACCCCACCCGGTCGCGCCGGATCGCGGTGCGCCGGCGGTCAGACAGCGCGCTTGCCCCCTGCCCGGCGATCCGCACCTCGCCTGCATCGGCCGTGTCCAGCAGCCCGGCGATATGCAGCAGCGTCGACTTGCCCGCCCCCGACGGCGCCACCAGCGCGACGACCTCGCCCGGCTGCAACGTGACCGAGGCCCCGCGCAGCACCGGCACGGCATTGGCCTTGCCGCGGTTATAGGTTTTCTCGATCTGGTCGAGCACAAGAACCGGTTCACTCATAGCGCAGCGCCTCGACAGGGTTCATCCGCGCCGCGCGGCGGGCCGGAAAGATCGTGATGACAAAGGACAAAAACAGCGACAGCCCCACCGCCGCCAGCACATCGCCCAGCATCAGCTTGGCGGGCAGCTTGTAGATGCCGCGAATGGACGGATCCCACACACCGCCATTCGAGGCACCATTCAGGAAGGCCAGGATCGGGTCGAAATAGATGGCGAAAAGACAGCCCAGAACCACACCCATCGCCGTGCCGACCAACCCCACCAGCGCCCCGCACAGAAAGAACACCCGCAGCACCGCGCCCTCGCTGAGGCCGATGGTGCGCAGGATGCCGATGTCGCGGCCCTTGTTTTTCACCAGCATCACCAGCCCCGAGATGATGTTCATCGAAGCGATCAGCACCAACACCGACATCAGCACGAACATCACCGTGTCTTCGACATCCAGCGCCCTCAGAAAGGCCGAGGCGCTGTCACGCCATGTCCAGACCAGCGCCCTGTCGCCCGCCGCCCGCAACAGCGGGATGGTGTAATCCTCGATCTGCTCGGGGTTCTCGACAAAGATCTCGATCTCGTCGGCCACGCCCTCGCGGTCGAAATAGGACTGCGCATCGGCAAAGGGCATGTAGACGCGGGTGCGGTCGACCTCGTACCGGCCGGCCTGGAAGATATAGACCACCTCATAGGCATTCACGCGCGGCGAGGTGCCAAAGGCGGTTTTGACCCCGTTGGGCGAGATCAGCTTGATCCGGTCGCCGACCTGCACCCCCAGCGCGCGCGCCACGCCATTGCCGATGGCGATACCCTCGTCAAAGCGCGCGATATCGCCCAAGGATTCCTCGGGGTTGGCGACGCGGGGAATGGTCATCAGATCGGCGGCCGAAATACCGAACACCTCGACCCCGGCATTGCTCGAGCGCATGTTCGCCATCACCTGCCCCTTGACCAGAGGCGCGGCGCGGGTGACGCCGGGAATGGCGGCGATGCGCTGGGTCATCTCGGCATAGTCGGGGATAACGCGGGTGGATTGACCGTTCTCATCGACATAGGCGCCCGAATAGACGGTGACATGGGCGTTGGCGCCCAGGATCGTATCGACGAATTCGGCCCGGAACCCGGCGCGCACGGCCAGCGTGATGATCAGCGCGGCCACGGCCAGGGTGATGCCGATCAGCGAGATCCATGTCATCACGCTGACGCCACCTTCGGACCGGCGCGCGCGCAGGTATCGCCAGGCGATCATCCATTCATAGGCGGCAAAGGGGGCTGTTCGATTGGCCAAGACTGCTCCTGTCATTTTGCGCGACAGTGCGGCGCGCGGCGGGCGGCGTCAAGCCGATGGCCGACGCATGGGCGGGTGAACGCGCGCGCGGGCGCTCAGGCGAAAAGCTGGCTGTCCGCCCCGCGCAGCACCGGCCGCGCCACGGGAAAAACGCCGCCCTTGTCCTGCGACAGTTCGGGGAACAGCGCCTGCAATTCGGCCCGGATGCCCGCATCGGTGTCGAGGATGTAGTCGCCGGGGTGAAAGCTCTCGGTCGCAACGCCCTCGGCATAGATGATCTCGTGCTGGTCGAACAGCAGGTGGATATAGGTGATGCTGTCGCGCGGGCTGCGGGTGATGGTGGTGTCATTGATCAGATGCTTGGCCGCGATCAGCATCTCGCGCTGACCGAAATAGACCTGTGCCCGCCAGTCGCGCACCAGCATCCGGTGTTGCGGCGAGACCAGCAATTCACGCCGGTTGCCGATCGCCCCCTTGGCGAAACAGATCGGCGCGTGATCGCCCGAGGCATCAATCGTGCGCTTGCCGATCCAACGCACCGGACGGGCGCCGCGATCCTTGGTCACGACCAGATCGCCCACCTGCAGCTTTTCGATCTCGCAGGTGCCCGAGGGCGTGCGGATGCGCACACCGGGGGTGAAACAGGTGATGCCCAGCTGCTGGGTGGTGACCTTGTCGGTGGTGGTGGAATAGCTGGTCGAAACCAGAACCGCGTCGGTCAGATCTGTGCCGTCAATGGGGGTGAACAGCTCGCGCCCGTCGGCCAGGTAAAAGGTCACGCCGGTGATCGTCTGGGTCGAGCCATCGGGATATTCGACCGTGATCGTATCGCCCACATAGGTAGAGCGGATATCCACGCCGTCGATTTTATCCTGGCCTTGCAGCCCGAACAGGTTGTCGCTGCGGTGATCGGACAGCGTCAGAGTGATCGCCGTCAGGGTAGACCCGGGCGCAGGCGGCGCCATCGGATCTAACAGGTAAAACGTATCGGTATAGGTCGTGGCGTTGTTATTGCCGCCGTTGCCGCCGCCATTACCAACAGGATTACCGGACCCAGGTCCGTTGCCATTACCGTTTCTAGAGGGCATGTGTCTGCTCTTTCACCGCCTCGCCCGACCGATCTGACGCCGGTTCGGTGCTTGGTGAAAGGCTAACACAACCCTCCCGTGCGGAACAAGCCTGACGCCTACAGCGCCGCGTAAATAGCTGCGACCTTGGCCACGGCCTGTTCGGGCGGCAGTTCCTCGCTGACACCGCTGCGGCGGCAGGTCAGTTCGACCACCCCGTTCTTCAGCCCGCGCGGGCCGACGGTGATGCGCCACGGCAGGCCGATCAGATCCATCGTCGCGAACTTGCCGCCAGCACGCTCATTGCGGTCGTCATAAAGCGGATCAAGCCCCAGCGCGGTAAAGCTCTTGTACAGCGCGTCGCAGGCGGCGTCGGCCTCGTCGTCGCCCTGTTTCAGGTTCACGATACCGACATGGAAGGGCGTCACGCCCTCGGGCCAGATGATGCCCTTGTCGTCGTGGTTGGCCTCGATCAGCGCGCCCACCAGACGGGACACGCCAATGCCGTGGCTGCCCATCTGCACCGGCACCGGCTTGCCATCGGGGCCCTGCACCGTGGCGCCCATGGCCTCGGAATACTTGGTGCCGAAATAGAAGATCTGTCCAACCTCGATCCCGCGCGCAACGCGGCGGCGCTCTTCGGGGATCTGGTTGAACAGCGCCTCGTCATGGGTCTCATCGGTGCGCGCGTATTTCGAGGTGAACTCTTCGAGGATCGACTGGCATTGCGCGACATCGTCATAATCAATCTCGCGGTCGCCAAAGGTCAGGTCGGTGACAGCGCTGTCATAGAACACCTCGGATTCGCCGGTTTCAGCCAGCACCAGGAATTCATGGGTATAGTCGCCGCCAATCGGGCCGCCATCGGCGCGCATCGGAATGGCCTGCAGGCCCATGCGCTCATAGCTGCGCAGATAGCTGACCAGATGGCGGTTATAGGCATGCAGCGCATCCTCGACCGTCAGGTCGAAATTGTAGCCATCCTTCATCAGGAACTCGCGCCCGCGCATCACGCCGAACCGGGGGCGGATCTCGTCGCGGAATTTCCACTGGATGTGATACAGCGTCAGCGGCAGATCCTTGTAGCTGCTGACATGGCTGCGGAAAATGTCGGTGATCATTTCCTCGTTGGTCGGCCCATACAGCATGTCGCGCCCGTGGCGGTCGCTGATCCGCAGCATTTCCTCGCCGTAATCGTCATAGCGCCCGCTTTCGCGCCACAGATCGGCCGATTGCAGCGTCGGCATCAGCATCGGGATGTGACCGGCGCGCACCTGTTCCTCGTGCACGATGTTTTCCAGCTTGCGCAGCACCTTGAAGCCCATCGGCAGCCAGGAATAGATACCCGCCGCCTGCTGCTTGATCATGCCGGCCCGCAGCATCAGCCGGTGGCTGACAATCTGGGCGTCGGCGGGGTTTTCCTTGAGAACGGGCAGGAAATAACGGGACAGGCGCATGCGGGCGGGCCTCTTGAGTTGAACCTTTGGCCCTAGCGTCTATGCGATTGGCGCGATGCAGACAAGCGCCGAGCGGCCTTGCAACCGGCCCAACCATCGGCCAAGACTGTGCCCAGAGAACAAGGAGCGATCATGGCCCTGCCAGTCCGGGATCAGTTGAAATATTGGGGGATCGCCGCGGTGGTCTTCCTGCTGTTGCTGTGGCTGCTCAGCGGGGTGCTGTTGCCCTTTGTCGTCGGGGCCGCGATTGCCTATTTCCTTGACCCGGTCGCCGACTGGCTGGAAGAGCACGGTTTCACCCGCGCCTGGGCCACGGTGACGATCACCCTGATCGCAGCGGTGGTCTTTACGCTGATGGTGTTGCTGGTCGTGCCCGAACTGACCCGTCAGGCCGGGGCGCTGATCAACGTGATGCCCGAACTGATCCGCAATTTTCAGACCTTCCTGCAAGAGCGTTTCCCCTCGGTGATGGTCGAGGGTTCCACCCTGAACGAGTCGCTGCAAGGCATCAGCGAGACCATCAAATCCAAGGGCGGCGAGCTGCTGAACGGCGTGCTGGCCTCGGCGCTGTCGCTGATCAACGTGGTCGCGCTGATCGTGCTGGTTCCGGTTGTGACCTTCTACCTGCTGCTCGACTGGGACCGCATGGTCGCCGAGATTGACAAGCTCTTGCCGCGCGACCCGGCCCCGGTGATCCGCCGCCTGGCACGCGAGATCGACGCCACGCTGGCCTCGTTCATCCGCGGCCAGGGCACGGTCTGCCTGATCTTGGGGGTCTATTACGCCATCGGGCTGATGCTGACGGGGCTGCAATTCGGCCTGATCGTGGGTGCGCTGGCGGGGCTGATCTCGTTCATCCCCTATGTCGGGGCGATCATCGGCGGCGCGCTGGCTCTGGGCCTGGCGCTGTTCCAGTTCTGGGGCGAATGGTGGATGATCGGCGCCGTGGGCGCGGTCTTTGCCATCGGCCAGGTGGTCGAGGGCAACATCCTGACGCCGAAACTGGTGGGCGGCTCGGTTGGGCTGCACCCGGTCTGGCTGATCTTTGCGCTGTCGGCCTTTGGCAGCCTCTTCGGCTTTGTCGGCATGCTGATCGCGGTGCCTGTGTCAGCCTCGATCGGGGTCGTGGCCCGCTGGGCCACCGCGCAATACAAGGACAGCCGCCTTTACAAGGGTATCTCCGGGCGCGAGGATCTCTGACTTGGCCGAACAGCTGGTATTCGACCTGCCCCAGCGCGCGGCACGGGGGCGCGACGACTTTTTCGTCACTCCGGCCAATGCGCTGGCCGTGGCGCAGATCGACGACTGGCAAAACTGGCCGCAGCGCAAGCTGGTGCTGGTGGGGCCAAAGGGCGCGGGCAAGACCCACCTGGCCCATGTCTGGGCCGCCCAGTCCGGGGCCGAGATCATCGCCGCGCGCGACCTGCCCGACGCCGACATCCCTGCCCTGGCAACCAGCGGCGCCGTGGTGATCGAAGATGCCGACCGCATTCCGCCCGAGGCCGAGCCCGCGCTGTTTCACCTGCACAACCTGATCCTGGCCGAAGGCGGCAGCCTGCTGCTGACGGCGCGCAGCGCGCCCAATCTCTGGCCGCTGACCCTGCCCGACCTGCAAAGCCGGATGGAGGGCACCGCCACCGCCACGCTGGATGCGCCCGACGACGCGCTGCTGACCGCTCTGCTGGTCAAGCTCTTTGCTGACCGCCAACTGGCCATTCCGCCGCGGTTGCTGCCCTATCTGCTGCCCCGGATGGAGCGATCCTTCGCCGCCGCCCAGCATATCGTGGCCGAACTCGACCGCCGCGCCCTGGCGACAGGCCGCAAGATCAGCGACCGCCTGGCCGCGGAAATTCTGGGCGCATCCGATGATTGACCCGGCAGACCCGATGCGGGCAAACTCGACCGGCGCAAACAGGGGGAGGCCGATGGACGGCACGACCGAACCAGCACATGACGACTGGGGCCCGTTCGGCCGCCCTATTTTCAATGACCCCTCTGCCCTGGCCTTGTCGCGCGTGGGCGTTGTCGACGTGGGGTCGAACTCGGTGCGGATGGTGGTGTTTGACGGCGCCGCCCGCAGCCCGGCCTATTTCTACAACGAAAAGCTGATGTGCGGCCTGGGCGCCGGGCTGGGCCAGACCGGCCGGCTGAACCCCGAGGGCCGCAAACGCGCGCTTTCCGCCCTGCGCCGCTTTGCCCTGCTGGCCGAGGGCATGGGCGCCGCCCCGCTGACCGTGGTCGCCACCGCCGCCGTGCGCGATGCCGAGGACGGCCCCGAGTTTCGCACCGAGGTCGAGCGCGAAACCGGCCTGAAAATCCACGTCATCGACGGCCGCGAAGAGGCGCGCCTGTCAGCCCAGGGCGTGCTGCTGGGCTGGCCCGGCGCCGAGGGGCTGGTCTGCGACATCGGCGGCTCTTCGATGGAACTGGCCGAGTTGAAGGATGGACAGGTCGGCAACCGCGTCACCTCGCCCCTGGGTCCGCTGAAACTGCGCGACGTGCCGGGCGGCAAGAAGGGCCTGAAAAAGCACATAAAAACCGTGATCGACGATCTGGCCGCGCAGATGGGCACCGATCACAAGCGCCTGTTCCTGGTCGGCGGCTCGTGGCGCGCCATTGCCCGGATGGACATGGTGCGGCGCAACTATCCGCTGCTGGTGCAGCACGAATACAAGCTGACCCGCAAGAATGTCAGCGCGACGCTGAAATGGATCGACGAGCACAGCCTGGACGAGCTGCGCGCCCTGACCGGCACATCCGCCGAACGCATCGCCCTGGTACCGACCGCGACCAAGGTGCTGCGGCAGCTTTTGAACACCTTTCATCCGGCCGAGATCTATGTGTCCAGCTATGGCATCCGCGAGGGCCTGCTGTATGAGGAAATGCCCGGGCACCTGCGCGACCGCGACCCGCTGATCGAGGCCTGCCGCTTTGCCGAGGTCAGCCAGGCCCGCATTCCGGGCTTTGGCGCACAGCTTTACGATTTCGTGCAGCCGCTGTTCAAGAACGCCCCCTACGAGCGCAAGCGCCTGGTCAAGGCCGCCTGCCTGCTGCATGACACCGCCTGGCGCGCCCATCCCGATTACCGCCACGAGGTCTGTTTCGACAACGCCACCCGCGCCAACCTGGGCGGGCTGGATCATCCGGGCCGGGTCTTCCTTGGGCTGGCGCTGCTGCACCGCTACAAGAACAGCCGGTCCGGCAGCCGGTTCGAACCGCTGTTCAGCCTGCTTGACGACAAGCAGACCCGCGATGCCGAGGTTCTGGGCAAGGCCATGCGCTTTGGCGCGATGTTCTCGACCGAGGGCCCCGAAGAGCTGGTGACGCTGCGCTATTTCCCAATCAAGAAACGGCTCGAGCTGCACCTGGCCCCGCGCGCGCAGGGCCTCTATGGCGAAGTGGCCGAGGCAAGGCTGGCCTCGCTGGCCAAGGCGCTGGGCGTGGAAACGCGGGTGGTGTTCGAAAAGGGCGACGCCTGAGGGAGGTCAGATCTCGATCTCGCCGCCCTCACCGGGCTCGGGCAATGGCAGCGGATCTTTCCGGCGGATGATGATGTCACCATTCGGCAGACGTTCGGGCATGTGATAGGCGTCGAAATCGTCGATCAGGCGCAACAGCTCGACCACGGCCGGTTGCAGCTTTTGCGTCAGATCCTCAAGCGCCGGCTCCATCTCTTCGGCCAGCCCCTTAAGCAGCAGCCGCGCCCCCTCTTCCAAGAGGCTCAGGCCCTCGTCCATGTCGCCCTTGCCGTCGACCGTTTCGGCCTGGGCCGGAGACAGCGCGAGAATCGCCGCAACACAGAGGATCGCAATCTGTTTCATGCCCCCAATATAGGGCGCCCCCCGCCCCGGTTGAAGATCACAGATCGAGATCAATCGTCACAGGGAAATGGTCCGACGCCATCAGCAACGCCTCGCGCAACTCGGGGATGGCATAGCAGGCCGGATCATCGAACGGATGCCATATCCGCCATTGCGGGGCACGCGCCACCAGGTCGGGCGACACCATGATGTAGTCAAGCAGCGCCGACATGTATTGCTGCGCCCCCGGCAGCATGAACCGCGCGGTCGCGGGTTTCGCGCAAAGCGGCCCCTGCAAGGCGGCGCGCGCATGCGGGTCATACATGCGCAACGCCTCGTCGGTGGCATGATCGCCATCCAGCCCCAGCACGATCTCGACCCCCGAATGGCCGAACAGCTTTTCATAGCCATCCAGACCGGGGCCGTCGTTGAAATCGCCCATCACGATCATCGGATCGCCCTGGCGCAGATGGGCCTCGACCCGCTGGCGCAGCCAGATGCACTGGGCCAACTGCTTGCGCCGGTTCTGAATCGACACGCGCATGATCTCTTCGCGGCCCTTGGCGCCATGCGGGGCCTTGGATTTGACATGCACGCCGATCATGCGAAAGCGGTTGCCGGCGGCGCTGACGGCCTCGAGCTCGAGCGGCGGCTTGGAATAGCGGATCAGTTCCGGCGCGGTATCGATATCCAGATCCCAGCGGAACACCCCGTCGAACCGGGGCGCATCATTTGATCCCTTCTTGCCGGTCTCGTCCCCGCGCGGATCATGCCGGGGCGTCAAAGCATCGGGGTCATAAAGCAGCGCGATTTCCTGCTGGGTCTCGTTCTCGAACCCGATGATCGCGCGGCGCGCCCGCAGCCCCATCACGCCAGCGAAATTTTCCAGCGCCCGCACCGTCGAGCGGCGCGAATTCTGGTCGGGCGCCTCGATGATCATCACCGCATCGGCATCCAGCGCCGTGAACACGATGCCCAACGCCGCCAGCTGTTCACCCCGTTTGACATCCTGCCGGCCCGACCAGCGATTGTCGTCCATCAGATGGCCCTGATCATCGAACAGGTTGTTGAACCACTCGACGTTGTAGGTGGCGATCCGCATCAGCCGGCGCGCTCCATCGAGATTTCCTCCCAGGCGCGGTTCAGCGCGATCAGGCGCTTCTCGGCCAGTTTCACCGCCTCTTCGGGCAGGCCGCGGGCGATCATCCGGTCGGGATGCGTCTCGCGCACCGCCGCGCGCCATGCCTTGCGGATATCGGCGGTCTCGGCCTCGTGCGACACGCCCAGAACGTCATAGGGATCGGGATGCGCATCGGCCACGAACCGCGCCCGCATCGCCGTGAAGCAGCGGCTGGACAGGCCGAAAATCTCGGCCACGCGGGCCAGGAACAGGTCTTCGGCGGGGTGGTATTCGCCATCGGCGATGGCGATGTGAAACAGCCCTTCGAGCAGGTCGGTCAGCGGCGCGTCATCCTCGTTGAACATCCGGGCGATGCGCTGGGCGTATTCTTCGAAACCGGCCACGTCCTGACGCGCCAGGTTGAACACCCGCGCCGCGTTCTCGGTCTCGGAGGGCGGAATGGTGAACACCTCGCGAAAGGCGGTGACCTCGTCGCGCGTGACGCGCCCGTCGGCCTTGGCCATCTTGGCCCCCAGCGCGATCACGGCGATGGTAAAGGCCACGCTGCGCTCGGGCGGGGTGCGCAGACGATCGAACACGGCTGACAACCCCTCGCCCTTGGCGAGGGCCGCAATGGCATCAGATATGCGCGACCACAACGACATGCCCGCACCCTAGGATGTGTTGCCGCAATTGCACAGTATTTTCTGCGCCCACCACGCAGGCGCAGCAAAAGGGGAAAAGCAGCTGACCCACTCTTGACCTGACCATGGCTGCGCGTCTGACGACGAACAGACGCCCTTGGCGATGGCGTGACATGATAAGCGAATAAAACTAGGATACCCGCATAAGATGCATTCAGCCGTGTGGACACCTCCGCGCGGCCTTCACTTTGCAAGTCTAAGAACGATAGATCGACATGAAGAAATACGGCCGCACCTTTCATCTGCCCATATCACCGGGCGCGACAAGCGATGACAAAATCATGAGCTCCCTGGACGGGTTGATGGTCCAAGACCTTGTCGTGACCGAAAAGATGGATGGTGAAAACACAACCATTCATGCCGGCGGCACCCATGCGCGCAGCCCCGACAGCCGCTATCACCCTTCGCGCGATTGGCTAAAGGCCTTCGCGGCCGGGGTCTCGATCCACCTGTCGCCGGACGAGCGCATCGTGGGCGAAAACCTCTATGCCAGGCATGCCCTCGGGTATGACGCGCTGCCCTCTTACTTTCTGGGTTTCGGATATATCGTCGGCGACACGTTTCAGCCTTGGGACCAGACTTTGATCCGCTTTAAGGAACTGGGTGTTCTGCCCGTTCCAACGCTCTATCGTGGTCCCTATTCGGACGACCTCTTTCCAAGAATTGCCTCAGAGCTTGATCTGAACAAACAAGAAGGGTTCGTGGCGCGGATCGCTGGGGCATTTCCCGAAACAAAGATGTCCGAATGCATCGGCAAATATGTCCGGGAAGGGCACGTGCAAACCGAGACACATTGGACCAAAGCGGAACTTGTCCCGAACGGTTTGGCGACCCCATAGCCAGCAGCCCAAACGAAAAAGGCCCGCGCCAATCGGCGCGGGCCTTTCACCGTGAGTGGTCACCCGTTATTTGCGAGAGTCGCGGATCAGATTCAGGATGTTCTCGGCAGCCTGCGGGATGTTGGTGCCCGGGCCAAAGATGGCCGCCACACCGCGCTCATAGAGATAATCGTAATCCTGCTGCGGGATCACGCCGCCACAGACCACGATAACATCGTCCGCACCGGCCGCTTTCAGAGCCTCGACCAGTTTCGGCGCCAGCGTTTTGTGACCGGCGGCCTGCGACGAGATGCCGACCACGTGCACGTCGTTGTCGACGGCATCCTGAGCGGCCTCTTCGGGGGTCTGGAACAGCGGGCCAACGTCCACGTCAAAGCCGATATCGGCGAATGCGGTGGCGATCACCTTGGCGCCGCGATCGTGACCGTCCTGGCCCATCTTGACGACCAGCATCCGCGGACGGCGGCCTTCGACCTCGGCAAAGTCCTCGACCGATTTCTGGATCGCGGCAAAGCCTTCGTCACCCTCGTAGGCGGCGCCATAGACGCCGGCCAGCGTTTTCACCTCGGCGCGGTGGCGGCCGAACGATTTTTCCATTGCCATGCTGATTTCCCCAACGGTTGCACGGGCGCGGGCAGCCTCGACCGCCAAGCGCAGCAGGTTGCCTTTGCCGCTGGCAGCGGCCTGTTCCAGCGCGCCCAGGGCGGCATCACAGGCAGCCTGATCGCGGTTGGCGCGGGTTTTCTCGATCCGGGCGATCTGGGAGTCGCGGACCTTCTGGTTGTCGATTTCCAGAATGTCGATCGGATCTTCCTTGGCCAGGCGGAATTTGTTCACGCCCACGATGACCTCTTCGCCGCGGTCGACAGCGGCCTGGTAACGGGCAGCGGCCTCTTCGATGCGCAGCTTGGGCATGCCGGTGGCCACGGCCTTGGTCATGCCGCCCATTTCGTCGACTTCCTGAATGATCTTCCAGGCCTCTTCGGCCAGGTCGGCGGTCAGTTTCTCGACGTAATACGACCCTGCCAGCGGATCGACGACCTTGGTCACCTTGGTCTCGTTTTGCAGGATCAGCTGGGTGTTACGCGCGATCCGGGCCGAGAAATCGGTGGGCAGCGCGATGGCCTCGTCAAAGGCGTTGGTGTGCAGCGACTGGGTGCCGCCCAGCACGGCCGACATGGCCTCGTAGGCGGTGCGGACCACGTTGTTATAGGGGTCCTGCTCTTGCAGCGACACGCCCGAGGTCTGGCAGTGGGTGCGCAGCATCAGCGACTTGGGGTTCTTCGGGTTGAACTCGCTCATGATGCGGTGCCACAGGAAGCGCGCGGCGCGCAGCTTGGCGATTTCCATGAAGAAGTTGGTGCCGATCGCAAAGAAGAACGACAGACGGCCCGCAAAGGCGTCGACATCCATGCCAGCGTTCAGAGCGGCACGCACGTATTCGCGACCATCGGCCAGGGTAAAGGCCAGCTCTTGCACCAGGTTCGCGCCCGCCTCTTGCATGTGATAGCCAGAGATCGAGATCGAGTTGAATTTCGGCATATCGGTCGAGGTATACTCGATGATGTCCGAAATGATCTTCATCGACGGCTCGGGCGGGTAGATATAGGTGTTGCGCACCATGAACTCTTTCAGAATGTCATTCTGAATGGTGCCCGACAGCAGGCTGCGGTCATGGCCCTGTTCTTCGCCCACGACGATAAAGTTCGCCAGGATCGGGATCACCGCGCCGTTCATCGTCATCGAGACCGACACCTTGTCCAGCGGGATGCCGTCGAACAGGATCTTCATGTCCTCGACGCTGTCGATGGCCACGCCGGCCTTGCCGACGTCACCGACAACGCGCGGGTGATCCGAGTCATAGCCGCGGTGCGTGGCCAGGTCGAAGGCGACCGACACGCCCTGCTGACCGGCATTCAGCGCGCGGCGGTAAAAGGCGTTCGATTCCTCGGCCGTCGAGAACCCGGCATATTGACGGATCGTCCAGGGACGACCGGCATACATGGTGGCCTTGGGGCCACGGGTGAACGGCGCCATGCCCGGCATCGACCCCATATGTTCCAGGTTCTGGGTGTCGTCCTCGGTATAGAGCGGCTTGACCGTGATCCCCTCGCGGGTTTCCCAGTTCAGATCGTCCAAGGGCTTGCCGCGCAATTCCTTTGCGGCCAGATCAGACCAGGCTTGTTTCTTGTCCGTCATCGGATCGTTCCTTTCCTCTCTTTGGGCGCGGGGATAGTTTTCATCCTCCCGGCCTTCGAAATTCCTTGATCACCGCCTATATGAGACAGGATCGGAGGTGTCATGAAATCACTCGCAATTTTCGCCGTTGCCGTGCTGCTGCCCCTGCCCGCGTTGGCGACCGATGCCGCCTCGCAAGATCCGGTAGCACTGTGGCAGGCCGCACCCGAAACCGTTTTCACCGCGCAAGAGGTCACACTGGCAGATTTCCAGTGGCTCGCGCGGCCCGTGGTGGTGTTCGCCGATACCTCGGCCGATCCGCGCTTTCGCCAGCAGATCGAATTGTTGCAGGCCCGCGCCGCCGATCTGGCCGAGCGCGACGTGGTCATCCTGACCGACGCCGACCCCGGCACCATGTCCGAGATCCGCAAACAGCTGCGCCCGCGCGGGTTCATGCTGGCGGTGCTGGCCAAGGACGGCACCGTGGCGCTGCGCAAACCGTTCCCGTGGGACGTGCGCGAACTGACCCGCGCCATCGACAAGATGCCGCTGCGCCAGCAAGAGGTCCGCGACAGGCGCGCGGCCGAATAGCCATCGCTCGCATAACCCAAGGGATATCCGCCCAGCCCGCTCACCAGAATTTCCACCATGGCTTGCGCGACGAGGGCGCCGGCATGGGCGTGATCTGCGCGCCGGTCAGCGGCAGGTCGCCCGACAGCGCGCAAAACCCGTCGGCATCAATCGTTTCGTGGTTGGCGCCCACGATGCGCTGAAAGATCAGGCCGGGCACTTCGCCGCCGTAATAGACCGTGGCATCGACATCGTCGTCGGCCTGGTCATCCGCAGCCTGCAATTCCGCCACGATCGCCTGCGGATCATGCGGGGGCGTGCCGGTGCTGGCCAGAAAATCGGGGTTCTGTTCGGAATAGGTCACGGTCCAGACCTCTTGACCGTCGCGATAGAACCCCAGTTCCTGCGCCCCGGCCGTATCGACCACATGCAACACCAGCACATCCGCCCCGCCCCGCGACAAGGCCCGCCCGTCGGGCAGGTCATAGCCTTTGAACGCGCGCATGTTGCGCCAGATCACAAAGTGGTCGCCCACCAGCCCGGCCGAGACCGGGCTGGAAAGCTCTGCATCATTGGTGCCCGTCACCGTTGCCCGCGCCGTGCCAAGCAGCGCATCGCGCTGCCCGGCCGGCGTAGCAATCAGGGTGACGGCAAAGCCCATGGCTTATTCGAACTCCATGATCACTTCGTCCACGGCAAGGCTGTCGCCTGCCACGGCGTTGATCTTGGAAACGGTGCCCTTTCTCTCGGCGCGAAGGATGTTTTCCATCTTCATCGCCTCGACGGTGCACAGCGCCTGGCCTTCCTGAACCTCGTCGCCGACCTCGACACTGACCTTCACGATCAGGCCGGGCATCGGGCAAAGCAGCATCTTCGAGGTATCGGGCGGCAGTTTCTCGGGCATCAGCGCGGCCAGCTCGGCCTGACGCGGGGTATACAGCTTGACCGCCAGGTCCGCGCCGCGGGTGCGGATGCGGAAACCGCTGGTGACCTTGCCAACCTTCAGAACCAGCGGGTCGCCGTCGACATCGAGGTTCGCCAGGCTGTCGCCCGGAGCCCAGTCCGACGCCACGCGATGGCTGCTGCCATCGGCAAAGCGCACGGTCGAACCGTCATGATCGGCCTCGATCGTCACCGGGAAGCTTTCGCCCTGAAGCACCACAACCCAGTCATTGCCAACCTTGCGCTCGTGGTTGTCCATCCGGCCCGACACGCGGGTGCGGCGGATTTCGGCCACGCGATACATGGCAGCAGCCGCGGCAGCCACCTTGCGCAGAGCGGCGGCCGGCAGGGTCACGCCTTCGAACCCGTCGGGATACTGCTCTTCGATAAAGGCAGTGGTCATGTCGCCCGCGATAAAGATCGGGTGATCCATCACCGCCGACAGGAACGGTAGGTTGTGGCCGATGCCTTCGATCTCAAAGCTGTCCAGCGCGATCCGCATGCCCTCGATCGCCTCTTCGCGGGTCGGGGCCCAGGTGCAGAGCTTGGCGATCATCGGGTCGTAATACATGCTGATCTCGCCGCCCTCGTAGACGCCGGTATCGTTACGCACGGCGGTCTCGCCTTCGATCGCCTTGTCAGCCCATTTGCCGTTGATCCGCATCGGACCGGCGGCAACCTCTGCCGGCGGGCGATAGACGCTCAGACGACCGATCGACGGCAGGAAGCCGCGATAGGGGTCTTCGGCGTAGAGGCGCGATTCAACCGACCAACCGGTCAGCTTGACATCGTCCTGGGTGATCGACAGCGGTTCGCCATTGGCGACACGGATCATCTGCTCGACCAGGTCGACGCCGGTGATCAGTTCGGTCACGGGGTGTTCCACCTGCAGACGGGTGTTCATCTCGAGGAAGTAGAAGTTCTTTTGGCCATCGACGATGAACTCGACGGTGCCGGCGCTGCTATAGCCCACGGCCTTGGCCAGGGCGACGGCCTGTTCGCCCATTGCCTTGCGGGTGGCCTGGTCCAGGAAGGGCGACGGCGCCTCTTCGACCACTTTCTGGTTGCGGCGCTGGATCGAGCATTCACGCTCGCCCAGGTAGACGCCATTGCCGTGGCTGTCGCACAGAACCTGAATTTCGATGTGGCGCGGCTGGGTTACGAACTTTTCGATAAAGATCCGGTCGTCACCGAAAGAGCTGGCAGCCTCGTTCTTGGACGACTGGAAGCCCTCGCGCGCTTCTTCGTCGTTCCAGGCAATCCGCATGCCCTTGCCGCCACCGCCGGCCGATGCCTTGATCATCACCGGATAGCCGATCTCGTTCGAGATCTTCACGGCCTCATCGGCGTCGGCAATCAGACCCATGTAACCGGGCACGGTGCTGACATTGGCCTCTTGGGCGATCTTCTTCGAGGTGATCTTGTCACCCATCGCGTCGATGGCACCCTTGGGGGGGCCAACAAAGGCAACGCCCTCGGCGGCCAGCGCCTCGGCGAATTTGCTGTTTTCCGACAGGAAGCCATAGCCCGGGTGCACGGCCTGCGCGCCGGTCTTTCGAATGGCGTCCATCACCTTGTCGATGACGATATACGACTGGTTCGCCGGCGGCGGGCCGATATGAACGGCCTCATCCGCCATTTGCACGTGAAGTGCGTTCTTGTCAGCGTCCGAATAGATCGCCACCGTCGAAATGCCCATCTTGCGCGCGGTCTTGATGACCCGGCAGGCGATTTCGCCACGGTTTGCGATCAGGATCTTGTTAAACATCGTCAGTCCCTTCCTGCAGTGGGCAGAGACCGAATGGCCCCTGCCGAAACACGACAAACGCCACCGGGGGCTTTAGCCCCGATGGCGCGCATTGAGTTACGACCCGCCCGACGGACGGCTCGGTTTTTCAGATCAGTTGCACACGCCTGCGTCGTCGCACAGGGCGCCGCCGGCCGCACCGATGGCCGCACCAGTGATCGCGCTGCCGCCGGTTGCATCAGCGATGAGCGCCCCGCCCAGCGCGCCTGCGACGGCACGCTCGCCGTCGGATTCCAGACAGCCTGCCAGCGCCAGAACCAGCGCCGGTGCAGCGAGAAGTTTGAGTTTACGCATTCTGCTCCGCCTTTTCGTTGAAGGGTTTTGATACCCTCACTATGCGACCGCGCGCGTTCATTTGCCAAGCACGAACGCGGCGCGTCCGGGGCATCGGCAATGCGGCGCCGATCGGCGGCGGCAAAAAGGTCTGGCCTGACCCCGAAAGGGTCAGACCAGCTGGAAGGGGAAGGGTAACGGTTTGCACAGAGAGCTGCGCCGCAAACAGGGCGGAACCCCTCTCTGACATCCACACTGACCCAGACTCGGCCCGCGTCAAAGCACGGATCCGCACGCCCCTGAAGCTGGGCCATTTCTTGCCCAAAATCGCCACCCGCAAGCAAGATCATGCCGAAAACTCCCCGTTGAACACCTCGGGAAAGCTGGCTTGGGCGCGGGCCACGTCGATTTGCAGCAGCGCCTCATAGCTTGTCGGATCAAACGGGTCTTCGGCGGCCACGACCTCGCGGCCGAACAGCCAGCTCAGCCGGCCGGCGTCCAGGTTGCCGCGCTCGAACGGGGCGTCGCCGAACTGTTCCCACAGCGCCTGCATGAACCCCGCATCGGCCCGGCGGTCGGCCGGACGGCGGTCGGCAAAGCGTTCGCGGGCAATCAGGGGCGTGGCGCCATCCTTGTTGCCACGACGGATCGTGAACTGGAAATCAGTGCCCGGCAAACGGCCGGGAAAGCCTTTGTGCTTTAGCATGACGCGCCCTCCGCGACCCGAAGGGGGCGTCTGGTCGGGGCAGGACGCAGGCCCTGCCCCGCAGAAAACTCAGTATTTGGTGTAGGCCGGTTCCGACATGACGGGCTCGGGCTCGACATACACGGTTTCTTCCTCGGCTGCGCAGGCTGCCGCAAAGGCGACCAGGCAAAGGGCGACGAGGGTTTTGACCGGATTCGACATAGTTCACTCCTGTTACTGTTAAGGGCCCGAATAAGGGGCACACCCCTAATGATAGCCCAAACAGAAGCGTTGTCACATGCCGCTTTTCGCGACCGGTTGCGCTGTTGCGGGAAAGACTCAACCGCATGGCGCTGGGAAATAAGGGTAAGGTCCGGGCGTGAACACGACCCCCCGCCCGGACCTTGTGATGCGAACCCTCCTCCTTGATCCGCATCACCGCCCAGAACCTGCTCAGGCGCCGGAGAG
The DNA here is from genome assembly GCF_025751515.1 of Actibacterium sp. XHP0104. Taxonomy (GTDB): domain Bacteria; phylum Pseudomonadota; class Alphaproteobacteria; order Rhodobacterales; family Rhodobacteraceae; genus Actibacterium_D. The sequence goes on along the minus strand of NZ_JAOWLE010000001.1, from coordinate 218,871 downwards.
TGCGCCACAGATCCCAGACGGATCTCGTTGTTGGAAAAGCCCCACACCCCGGCACCCGGCAGCGCCATCCCGGCTGCCCCGGCACTTTGCCAGGCCAGATGGCGGGCACACGTGCTCACGCCGTCCTTCCGGATGTTCTGCCACGCGTCACGCATGGGGCTCCTCCCTGTCACGCTTGATTAAAGCGGGATGTTATCGTGCTTTTTCCACGGGTTGGTCAGCTGTTTGCCCCGCAGCGACGCAAAGGCGCGCGCAACCCGTTTCCGGGTGGAATGGGGCATGATGACCTCGTCGATAAAGCCACGCTCGGCCGCGACAAACGGGTTGGCAAAGCGGCCTTCGTAATCCTCGGTGCGCTTGGCGATCTTGTCCGCATCACCCAGTTCCGAGCGATACAGGATCTCGGTCGCGCCCTTGGCACCCATCACCGCGATCTGAGCGGTCGGCCAGGCATAGTTGAAGTCGCCGCGCAGATGCTTGGACGCCATAACGTCATAGGCACCGCCATAGGCCTTGCGGGTGATCACGGTCACCTTCGGCACGGTGGCTTCGCCATAGGCGAACAGCAGCTTGGCACCGTGCTTGATGACGCCGCCATATTCCTGGCTGGTACCGGGCAGGAAGCCGGGCACGTCGACCAGGGTCAGGATCGGAATTTCGAACGCGTCACAGAAGCGCACGAAACGGGCCGCCTTGCGCGAGCTGTCGATGTCGAGACAGCCGGCCAGCACCATCGGCTGGTTGGCGACAACACCCACGGTCTGGCCTTCGAGGCGCATGAAACCGGTGATGATGTTCTTGGCGTAATCTTCCTGGATCTCGTAGAAATCGCCCTCGTCGGCAACCTTCAGGATCAGCTCTTTCATGTCGTAGGGCTGGTTCGGGTTGTCGGGGATCAGCGTGTCGAGGCTGTCTTCCAGGCGCGACGGCTTGTCAAAGAACGGACGCACCGGCGGCTTTTCACGGTTGTTCAGCGGCAGGAAGTCCACCAGACGGCGCACTTCGGCCAGGGCTTCGACATCGTTGTCGAAGGCGCCATCGGCAACCGAGGATTTCTTGGTGTGGGTGCTGGCACCGCCCAGTTCCTCGGCGGTGACGACCTCGTTGGTGACGGTCTTCACAACGTCGGGGCCGGTCACGAACATGTAGGACGTGTCCTTGACCATGAAGATGAAGTCGGTCATCGCCGGCGAATACACCGCACCACCGGCGCAGGGGCCCATGATCACGCTGATCTGCGGCACCACGCCCGAGGCCATGATGTTGCGCTGGAAGATCTCGGCATAACCGGCCAGAGCATCGACGCCCTCCTGGATACGGGCACCGCCCGAGTCATTCAGACCGATGACCGGCGCGCCGTTCTGCACGGCCATGTCCATGATCTTGCAGATCTTCTGTGCGTGGGTCGCCGAAACCGACCCGCCCAGAACCGTGAAGTCCTGAGAGAACACATAGACCATACGACCGTTGATCGTACCCCAGCCAGTGATCACGCCGTCGCCGGCGGGTTTGTCTTCTTCCATGCCGAAGTCGGTGCAACGATGCGCCTTGAACATATCGAACTCTTCAAACGAGCCCTCGTCGAGCAGCAGCTCGACACGTTCACGCGCCGTCAGCTTGCCCTTGGCGTGCTGGCTGTCGATCCGCTTCTGTCCACCTCCCAAGCGGGCAGCGGAACGGCGGTCTTCTAGTTCTTGCAGGATATCTTTCATTTTGACCCTTCCCATGCCGAATTCACAACACCCTACAGCCTCTGACGCACTCTACAAAGGAAATTTGAGCGTATTTGCAAAGTTTTGTCAGGCGTCGAGTTGCGAATTGCAAAATCTGCAAATCGCCTCCCCATATGAACATATGGACAAGCTCACCACAACAGCCTAAGTCATAGAAATGTCACAGAAACCCGCGATCCTCTTTCTCGATCGCGCCACCCCGCCGCATATCGTCACCTTGGTGCTATTAGCCGGTATTTCGGCGCTATCAATGAACATTTTTCTGCCATCCCTGCCGCGGATGACAGAATTTTTTCATACCGATTACAGGCTCATGCAACTGTCGGTCGCGCTCTACCTCGGCATGAACGGTGTTTTGCAGATTTTCATCGGTCCGGTGGCCGACAAATACGGTCGCAGGCCGGTGATTCTCTGGGCTTGCGGGGCGTTTTTGCTGGCCACTTTGGGCTGTCTTTTCGCCCCCAACATCGAAATCTTCCTGGCCTGCCGCATGGCCCAGGCCATCATCGCGGCAGCCATGGTGCTGTCACGCGCGGTGGTGCGCGACATCGTCCCCGATGAAGAGGCCGCCTCGATGATCAGCTATGTCACCATGGGCATGGCGCTTGTCCCGATGCTGGGCCCTATGCTGGGCGGCGTTCTTGATGACCAGTTCGGCTGGCAGGCCAGCTTTGTCGCCCTGCTGGTGGCCGGGCTGGCGGTGATGGCGCTGACCTGGTTCGACCTCGGAGAAACCGGGAAACCCAGCGATATCACGCTGCTTGCCCAGTTCGGCGAATACCCCGAGCTGCTGACCTCGCGCCGGTTCTGGGGCTATACGCTGGCCGCGGCCATGTCCTCGGGCACCTTCTTTGCCTTTCTGGGCGGCGCGCCCCTGGTGGGCTCGGCGGTGTTCGCGCTGGGCCCGACCCTGCTGGGCCTTTATCTCGGCGCGCCGGCATTCGGATATATTGCGGGCAATTTCATCTCTGCCCGGTTCTCGACCCGCATGGGCATCACCTGGATGATGCTGACGGGCGCGATCATCGTCTTTGCCGGGCTGGCGGTGTCTCTGGCGCTGTTCCTCGGCGGCGCCACGCATCCGCTGGCATTTTTCGGCCTGACCAGCATGGTGGGCCTGGGCAATGGCATGGTGCTGCCGAACGCGACGGCGGGCGCGCTGTCGGTGCGGCCCCGGCTGGCGGGCACCGCCAGCGGGCTGAGCGGCGCGATCATGATCGGCGGCGGGGCGGCCCTGTCGGCGGCGGCGGGCGCGCTCCTGAAACCCGGCTGGGGGGTCTACCCGTTGCTGGCAATCATGCTGCTGACCGCGGCCGCGGGAATCGGTTTTACCCTCTATGTCCAGCACATCAATCGCGCCCAAGGCCCCCTGCCCGGCCAATAAGCCCCCTTGCGCGGTCGATTTGCAAACGGCACGATGCCTTCAGCAAAATGCAAAGGTGTGTCGATGGCCAATCAGAAACTCTATGCCGGGGTCAAGCTGCGCGAGACGCGGACACGCCTGGGGATCACGCAAAAGGACTTTGCCGCCAAGCTGGGCATCAGCCTGCCCTACCTGAACCAGATGGAGAACAACAACCGCCCCGTTTCCACCGGGGTGGTGCTGGCGCTGGCACAGGAGTTCGGCTTTGACGTAACCGAACTGTCGGCCGGCGATGCCGAGCGCATCATCACCGACATGCGCGAGGCTCTGGCCGATCCGGTCTTTGCCGATGCCGCGCCGCCGCTGGCCGATCTGCGGCTGACGGCCTCGAACGCGCCGGCACTGGCGCGGGCCTTTCTCGACCTGCATCGCGCCTATCGCCAGACCCATGAACGCCTGGCCCAGCTGGACGAGGCGCTGGGCCGCGACGACGCCCGCGTGCGCCCCAGCCCCTGGGAAGAGGTGCGCGATTTCTTCCACTATTGCGACAACTACATCGACGCGGTCGACCGCGCCGCCGAACGCTTTGCCTGTCCGGGCGGCAACCGGGGCGACCCGATGGCGCTGGCACGTAAAGCCCTGGAAGATATCGGGATTACCGTCCGCAACGATCACAATGCCGGGCTGCGGCGCTTTGATTTCGAACACAACGTCCTGACGCTGAACTCGCGCTCTACCCCCGCGACGCAGCGGTTCCAGCTGCTGCACCAGGTCGCGATCATGAAATATCCCGACCTGCTGGATGCGACGCTGGACATGGCCCGGTTCCAAAGCGAAGAGGCCCGCGCCATCGCCCGCGTCGGCCTGGCCAACTATTTCGCCGGCGCCGCGCTGCTGCCCTATCAACGGTTCCTGGATGCCGCGCAAAGCACCCGCCACGATCTGGAACGCCTGATCGACCTGTTCGGCGCCTCGCTGGAACAGGTGGCGCATCGCCTGTCGACCATGCAGCGCCCCGGCGCCAAGGGCGTGCCGTTCTTCTTTGCCCGCGTCGATCAGGCCGGCACGATCACCAAGCGCCACTCGGCCACGCGGTTGCAATTCGCGCGCTTTGGCGGCGCCTGCCCGCTGTGGAACGCCCACCATGCGTTCGAAGCGCCGGGCCGGTTCCTGCGGCAGCTGGCCGAAACCTCGGACGGCGCGCGCTATTTCTGTCTGGCCCATGACGTGACCAAGCGCGGCGGCGCCTGGGGCGCACCGATCCGGCGCTTTGCCATCGGGCTGGGCTGCGAGGTGCAGCACGCCAGCCAGATCGTCTATGCCGATGATATGGACATCACCCGCGCCTCAGCGTTCGAGCCGATCGGGATTTCCTGCCGGATCTGCGAGCGCCGCAACTGCGCCCAGCGGTCGGTTCCGCCGCTAGAGCGACGCCTGACCATCGACCCGAACAAACGCGGCATCCTGCCCTACGAGGTTGCCGAATAGCCCCGCCCGCCCGGCGGACGGGGCCACATGTATCAGGCGCCTGCGGCCGCTGACAGGGCGCGGGCGATCTCATCCTTCAGCGCCATGCGTTTCTTGCGCATTTCGACCTCGTGCAGCTCTTCGGTGGGCTCGACATTGGTCTCGGCGCGGTGAATGGCGCGGTTGATCTCGTGATATTCCTCCACCAGCCGGGCAAAGTGGCTGTCGCTGGTTTTCAGCGCATGGATGGCCTCGGCCTGATCGGGGAATTCTTCAGCCAGTTCATGGGGGGTATGCGACATTTTCAGTCTCCTTCCTGTGACGTTTGTCTCACGCTAGAGCAGCGCCCCGGCGCCAACCTTGACCCGGATCAAACTGCCTAGCTTTTCGTGGCCTCGGGCGCCGGCGTGATCGCCCGGCGGCGCAACCGCGCCTCGCGCCAGGTGATGAAACTGACCGAGGCCAGGATCAGCCCGCCGCCCGCGATGACCCAGATATCGACCGCCTCATCGAACGCCGCCCAGCCCAAAGCCGTGGCCCAGACCAGTTGCAGGAAGGTCACCGGCTGTGTCACCGTCATCGGGGCTGCGCGAAAGGCCAGCGTCATGCTGAAATGCCCCGCCGTGGCAAAGCCCGCCACCAGCGCCAGCCAGCCCAGCTGCGCCAGGGTCGGCGGCACCCACACAGCCCAGGCGAAGGGCGCCAGCCCCACCGTCACCGTCAGCGACAGCATCGCCACCACCGTCGCGGCGCTGACCTGCGCGCTCATCCGGCCGGCGATCAGGTAGGACACCCCGAACATCAGCGCCGTGACCAGCATCGCCAGATGACCCGGTGTGACCTCGCGAAAACCGGGGCGCAGAATGACCATCGCCCCCAGGAAGGCCACCGCGATGGCAGCGATCCGGCGCGCGGCCAGGCGTTCGCCCAGAAACAGCGCCGCGCCGATGGTGACATAGATCGGGCTGAGGTAATTCATCGCCGTGACCTCGGCGATCGGGATTTGGGTCATGGCATAGAACCAGCACAACACCCCCAGCGTATGCACCCCGCCCCGCGCCGAGAACATCAGCGCCTGCCGCCCCGTCAGCCTGTGGCGCAAGATCTGCGGCAGCACCGGCAGAAACGCCACCAGCCCGAACACATAGCGCAGAAAGGCCGATTGCGCCGCGGGCACGTCGCTGCCCACATGTTTGACGATCGCCGTCACACAGACGAAACACGCCCCCGTCACCAGCATCCACAGGATGCCGGTCAGCGGTCGATGGGTCGTGGTCTGCGTATCGGTCATGGCGCGACCTGACCCGATGCCGCCCGCCAGCGCAAGCCGGAAACGAAAACAGGCCCCGCAGGGCCTGTGATCAAACGCGGGTGGCGCGGCTTAGAGCTGGGCCATCACCTCGTCCGAGATTTCAAAGTTGGCGGTGACGTTCTGCACGTCATCGTCATCTTCCAGCGCCTCGATCAGTTTCATCAGCTTTTGCGCGCCGTCCAGATCCAGCTCGGTGGTGGTTTGCGGGCGCCAGACCAGCTTGGTCGAATCCGATTCACCCAGTTCGGCCTCCAGCGCGATGCTGACCTCGCTGAGGTCGGTATCGGCGCACCAGATGATGTGGCCGTCTTCGCTGCTTTCGACATCCTCGGCGCCGGCCTCGATCGCGGCCATCATCACCGTGTCGGCATCGCCCACGCTGGCCGGATAGGTGACCTGACCCATGCGGTCGAACATGAACGCGACAGACCCGGTCTCGCCCAGGTTGCCGCCATGCTTGCCAAAGGTCGAGCGCACGTTCGACGCGGTGCGGTTGCGGTTGTCGGTCATGGCCTCGACAATGACGGCCACGCCGTTGGGGCCGTAGCCCTCATAGCGGATCTCGTCATAGTTCTCGGCATCGCCGCCCTGGCTTTTCTTGATCGCGCGGTCGATCACGTCCTTGGGCACCGAAACCGACTTGGCCTCTTTCACCGCCAGACGCAGGCGCGGGTTCTTGTCGGGGTCGGGGTCGCCCATCTTGGCGGCGACGGTGATTTCCTTTGACAGCTTTGAAAACAACTTCGACCGGGCGGCATCCTGCCGGCCCTTGCGGTGTTGAATGTTCGCCCATTTTGAATGGCCTGCCATGACACGCTCCACGCTCGGAAAATCTGTTCGCGCCTCTATAGATCAGCGCGCCCCATGCCTGCAAGTAACCAGCCCGCCTATAGCGGCCAGAAAAACGGGATCAGCACCGAGGCCAACAGCCCGATCGACAGGTTCAGCGGGATACCGACTTTCATAAAGTCGGTGAACCGATAGCCGCCGGGGCCGTAGACCAGCGTGTTGGTCTGATAGCCGATCGGCGTGGCGAACGAGGTCGAGGCCGACAGCATCACCGCCACCACCAGCGGCCGCGGATCGACGCCCAGCGCCTGGGCCAGGCTGATCGCGATCGGGGTGACCACAACCGCAACGGCGTTGTTGGTCACCGTTTCGGTCAGGATCGAGGTCATCAGGTAGATCGCCCAGATCAACAGGAAGGGCGGCAGCGTGGCCAGGAACGGGCTGACAGCACCCACCAGCATCGCCACCGCGCCCGAGGCCTCTAGCCCCGCGCCGACGGCCAGCATCGAGAAGATCAGCACCAACAGACGCGCATCGACGACCGAGAACGCCTCTTCGCTGTCGATACAGCGGGTCAGCAACAGAACCGCCACCGCCATCACCGCCAGGAACAGGATCGGCGCCACACCCAGCGCCGCCAGCAGCACGATCGCCGCCAGGCAGACCAGCGCCACCGGCGCATGGCTGCGGCGATAGGCGCGCGCGGTGGGTTCGGTGATGTCGACCAGTTCCATGTCCGAGGACAGGCGGCGGATATCCTCGGGCGCGCCTTCCAGCAGCAGCGTATCGCCCACGCGCACCACAAGGTCATCCAGCTTGCGCCCGATATTCTGGTTCCGGCGGTGCACGGCCAGCGGATAGACGCCATAGCGGCGGCGCAGGCGCAGCTCGCCCAGCGATCGGCCGATCATCCGGCATCCGGGCGAGATCAGCGCCTCGACCGTCGTCGTCTGCACCGAGGACAGCTTGTCGACCAGGCGCAGGCTTTTCGATTTCTGCAGGCCCAGCAGCTCCGACATCTCGGTGCGCAGAACGACGCGGTCGCCGGCCTCCAGCCTCACATTGCTCAGGTCACGGCGCAGCGAAGCGTCACCGCGCAGCACGTCGACCAGCCGCACCCCGTCGCGCTTGAACAGATCAATCCCGCGCACGGGTTCACCGATCAGCTCGGAATCCTCGGGCACGGCGACCTCGGTGAAAAACTTCATCCGGCTGCGATCCGACAGCAGATCGGCCATGGAATCGCGCCGCGGCAACAGCTTGCGCCCGATCAGCGCGATATAAAGCATCCCCCACAGCACCAGGATCAGCGCCAGCGGCGTGACCTCGAAAATGGTGAACGGCTCTAGCCCCGCGTTGCGCGCCACGCCATCCACCAGCAGGTTGGTCGAGGTGCCGATCAGCGTGGTCATGCCGCCCAGGATCGAGGCATAGCTGAGCGGGATCAGAAGCTTGCTGACCGGGCGGTTGATCCGCCGTGCCAGCTTGACGAAAATCGGGATCATCATGACCACGACCGGCGTGTTGTTCATGAAGGCCGAGGCCATGACCACAAAGCCCAGCAGCCCCGCGATACCCAGCATCGGCGCCTTGTCGGTGGCCTGTTCGGCGTAGCCGATCACGCCCTCCAACGCCCCGGTCCGCGTCAGCGCCCCCATCACCACGAACATGGCGGCAATAGTCCACGGCGCGGGGTTCGACAGCACCTCTAGCGCGTTGTCATAAGGCAGAATTCCCAGGAACAGCATCACCGCCGCGCCCGACACCGCGATCACCTCGGCGGGGTAGCGTTCGCGCACGAACAGAACGAACATCACCGCCACGACGGTCAGCGCCAGAATCGCACTGGAGGTCGCCGAAATGGAAAGATTGATCATTCTGTGAGGGCCCTGCTCCGCATCACGCCCACTTTAGCGTGGCCCCGTCCCCACACAAGTACAGACTGCATGGCCCGCGCCCTCAGGGGTTTGACGCCTGCAACAGCCCGCCCTGGCGCACCATTTCCAGGCGTTTTGCCTTACCGGTGCGATCGTCGGTCTCGACATAAAGACCCGACAGCGTGGCCTCGCCATTGGCGGGGGTAAAGCGCGACTTGGCCATGCCGGTGATGAACCGGCGCATCGGCTCGGCCTTGTCCATCCCGATGATCGAGTTGTAATCGCCGCACATGCCGGCATCGGTCTGATAGGCCGTGCCGCCCGGCAGGATCATCGCGTCGCCCGTGGGCACATGGGTATGGGTTCCCACCACCACACTGGCCCGCCCGTCGCACCAATGACCCATGGCCATCTTTTCCGACGTGGCCTCGCAATGCATGTCGACCAGCGTGGCCTGCGCCAGCCCGCCCAGCGGATGGCGGCGCAGTTCGGCATCGATGGCCGAAAACGGATCGGCAAAGGGGCGTTTCATAAAGACCTGGCCCAGCACCTGCGCCACCAGAACCTTGCGCCCGCCAGCCGCGGTGAACAGCCGGGCGCCCTTACCAGGGGCCTCGGTGGCGTAGTTCAGCGGGCGGATGATGCGCGGCTCCTGGTTGATGAAGCTCAGCATGTCCTTTTGGTCAAAGGCATGATCGCCCAGCGTCAGGCAATCGGCCCCCGCATCCAGCAGAGCCTTGGCATGCTCCGCACTGACGCCCGCGCCCGAGGTCGCGTTCTCGGCGTTGACGACAACGAAATCGAGGCCCCAATCGGCCCGCAGCTTGGGAAGGCGTTCGGTGATGGCCTTGCGCCCGGCCCGGCCCATCACATCGCCCAGAAACAGGATCTTCATGCCCCATGCCTAGGGCCTGAACGGCCCAAGGGCAAGACTAGAACCGGTGCAGACCGTCCTCGGTGACGATCAGGTCAAGCGGTTGATCATGCGGGTCGGGCGGCAGGGCCGCAACCCTCTGCCCGGCAAAGGCAAACCCCACCGCCAGCACCGGCCCGGCGGCGCGCAGCTTTTCCAGCGTGCGGTCGTAGAACCCGCCGCCATAGCCCAGCCGCAGACCGCGCCCGTCAAAGGCGGCCAGCGGCACGACCAGCACCTGCGGCTCCAGCTCGGCGCCATGGGCCGGGATCATCGCGCCAAAGGCACCCTCGACCATCTCGGTGCCGGGGCGCCATTCGCGAAAGGCCAGCGGCTGCGCCTTGCCCACCACCACCGGCAGACAGATCTGCGCATCGAGCCGCGCCAGCGCCGGCATCGGGTCAACCTCGGACCGCATGGCGGCATAGCCCGAGATCACCTTGCCCTGATGGGGCAACAAAGCCTGATAGAGATGCTCTGCCGCAGCCGCCGCGCGTTCGGGCGTGTTCAGCGCCCCGCGCGCGGCCAGACAGGTCTTGCGCAGCTGCGCCTTCTGCGCGGCCGCGTCGGTCACAGCAGCATCACAGACGCAAGACCAAGGAAGGCGAAAAAGCCCACCACATCGGTCACTGTCGTCACAAACGCCCCCGAGGCCAGCGCCGGGTCGACCCCCGCTTTTTCCAGCGTCACCGGGATCACGATCCCGGCCAGCCCGGCGATCACCAGGTTCACCACCATCGCGATCCCGATCACCGCGCCCAGCATGGGCGAGCTGAACCACAACAGCCCGACCAGCCCCATGACCACCGCAAAGATCACCCCGTTCACCGCGCCCACCAGAACCTCGCGTCGAACGACGCGCCACAGGTTCGAGCCGGTCAAGTCCTTGGTCGCAATCGCGCGCACCGCCACGGTCAGGCTTTGCGTGCCGGCATTGCCGCCCATCGAGGCCACGATCGGCATCAAGACCGCCAGCGCCACCAGCTGGGCGATGGTGTCTTCGAACTGGTCAATCACCAGCGACGCCAGGATCGCCGTCACCAGGTTGACCCCCAGCCAGGGTAGGCGCCGCTTGGTGGTTTCGATCACGCGGTCCGACAGGCTGCTTTCACCGACACCGGCCAGGCGCATGATGTCTTCTTCGTGCTCTTCATCCAGAACGATCATCGCGTCGTCGATGGTGATGACACCCACCAGCCGCCCGTCGTCGTCGACCACCGGGGCCGAGATCAGGTGATACTGGTTGAACGCATAGGCGACCTCGGATTCGGGCTGCATCACCGGGATGGTGCGGAAACTGTCTTCCAGGATCTCAAGCAGCGTCACCTTGCGGGACGAAGACAACAGCTTGCCCAGCGTGACATATCCCACCGGCCGCATCCGCGGATCGACCACGATCAGGTGGTAGAACTGATCGGGCAGATCGGCCTTGTTCTTGCGCAGGTAATCAATCGCCTCGCCCACGTTCCAATGCTCGGGCGCGGCAACGACCTCGCGCTGCATCAGACGGCCGGCCGAGTATTCCGGGTAGCTCAGCGCCCGCTCGACCGCCACACGGTCGGCATCTTCCAGAACCTCCAGAATCGCGGCCTGCTGCGGCTCTTCCAGATCCTCGACCAGATCGACAACGTCATCCGAATCCAGATCCCGCACCGCCTCGGACAGCAGCTCCTTGGGCAGAAACTCGATCACCTCTTCGCGGATCGCGTCATCCAGTTCGGTCAGAACCTCGCCGTCGATATGGCCCGCGCCCAGCAGCAGGATCTCGCGCCGCTGCGCGCTGTCGATCTGTTCCAGAAGGTCGGCGATGTCGGCGGCATGCAGCTCGTCCAGCAGCTCGCCCAGCCGGTCACGATCACCGGCCGCAATGGCCAGGCGGATCGCAGACACAACACGACTGTTCAGCGCATAGCTGTCGTCTTCGCGTTCCTCGATGTCCTCGATGCCATCCGCCATGACCGGCCCCCGCTGATTTGCCCGAACATTAGCGAAAGCTTTGACGCAACAACAGGCCCGAAAGCAGATTTACCTTGCGGCGGCAGCCCCCTAGGCTGTTTCCGACAAGAGGTGCGAGATGACCGGAAAAACCCTGCTACTTGGCCAGACGCTGGCCTATCAGGCCGACCCGTTTGCCGAGGGCCCCGACGCGGCCCGGCACATGGCCCATGGCGGCGTGCTGATCGAAAACGGACGGGTTCAGGCCGTGGCCGATGGCGCCACCCTGCGCACCGCGCACCCCGACGCCACCCTGCACGATTACGGCGACGCGCTGATCACGGCGGGCTTTGTCGATGCACACGCGCATTACCCCCAGACCGCGATGATCGCCAGTTGGGGCAAGCGGCTGATCGACTGGCTGAACGATTACACCTTTCCGCAAGAGATGAAATTCGCCGATCCCGCCTATGCGACCGAGATCGCCAACCGCTATCTCGACCTTTTGCTGGCCAATGGCACCACCACCGTATGCAGCTATTGCACGATCCACCCGGCCAGCGTCGATGCCTATTTCACCGCCGCCAGCGCGCGCGGGATGCGGGTGCTGGGCGGCAAGACCTGCATGGACCGCAACGCGCCCGAAGGCCTGCGCGACACGCCGCAAATCGCCTATGATCAATCTAAGGCATTACTTGAACAATGGCACGGATATAACCGTAATCATTACGTTATTACCCCTCGTTTTTCGCCGACCTCAACCCCGGAACAACTGGCCGCGCTGGGCGCGCTATGGGCCGAATACCCCGACTGCCTGATGCAGACCCACCTTAGCGAGCAGGTCGATGAGGTCGCCTGGGTGCGCGGCCTCTTCCCCGACGCGCGCGACTATCTGGACACCTACGAACAGCACGGGCTGCTGGGGCGCGGCGCGTTGTTTGGCCACGCGATCTATCTCGAAGACCGCGAGCGCGACCGCCTGAAAGAGGCCGATGCCAGCCTGATCCACTGCCCCACCTCGAACACGTTCATCGGGTCGGGCCTGTTCGACATGGGCGGGCTGATGGCCGAGGGCCACCGCATCGGGCTGGCCACCGATACCGGGGGCGGGTCGTCCTTTTCGATGCTGCGCACCATGGCCGCCGCCTATGAGATCGCCCAGCTGCGCCACAACCCTCTGCATCCGTCCCAGCTGTATTGGCTAGCCACACAGGGCGCCGCACGGTCGCTGCACCTGGATCACCTGATCGGCAACCTAGCCGAGGGGCTAGAGGCCGACCTGATCGTGCTGAACCTGTCCTCGACCCCCGCCATCGCCCAGCGCGCGGCCCAGGCCAATGACCTGTGGGAGGCGCTGTTCCCAACGATCATGATGGGCGACGACCGCGCGATTGCCGATGTCTGGGTGAATGGAAAACGGGTTTCCCGTTAGGTATCAGGGACTAACAAGCCAAAGCTTCGGCAAGCGCATTCTGCCGCTCGATCACGCGCGGCAGGTCGATCGTTGCCATCTGCCCGCCGCGCACCACTTGGCGGCCTTCGACAAACAGATCGCGCACACGGGTCGGGCCTGCCAGCAACAGCGCCGCCTTGTCCCAGCTGCCGGCGCTGTCGATGCCGCTGACATCCCAAAGCGCGATATCGGCGCGCTTGCCAACCGCGATCTGCCCGCAATCATCGCGGCCCAGAACCTGCGCCCCGCCGCGCGTGGCGATCTCTAACGCCTCGCGCGCGCTCATGGCAACGGCGCCATTGGCGACCCGCTGCAACAGCATGGCCTGCCGCGCCTCCAGCACCAGGTTACCCGCGTCATTGCTGGCCGAGCCATCAACGCCCAGCCCCACCTTGACACCCGCATCCCGCATTGCACGCACCGGCGCAATACCGCTGCCAAGGCGGCAGTTCGAACAGGGGCAATGAGCGACTCCGGTGCCAGATTTCGAAAACAGGTCAAGCTCTTGCCCGTCCAACTTGACGCAATGGGCATGCCAGACATCGGCGCCGGTCCAACCCAGATCTTCGGCATATTGGCCGGGCCGACAGCCGAACTGCGCCTGGCTATAGGCGATATCCTCGTCATTCTCGGCCAGGTGGGTGTGCAGCATCACCCCCTTGTCGCGCGCCAGCAACGCGGCATCGCGCATCAGCTCTCGGCTGACGGAGAACGGCGAACAGGGCGCCACGCCCACCCGCACCATCGCGCCCTCGCGCGCATCGTGAAAGGCGTCGATCACGCGGATGCAATCACTCAGGATATCCGCCTCGCGCTCGACCAGACTGTCGGGCGGCAACCCGCCCGCGCTTTCGCCGATGCTCATGGCCCCGCGCGTCGGGTGAAACCGCAGCCCCACCTCGGCCGCGGCATGGATCGTGTCATCAAGCCGCGCGCCATTGGGGTAAAGATAGAGGTGATCGGACGTCATCGAGCAGCCAGACAAGGCCAGCTCTGCCAGCCCGACCTGCGCCGAGGTGAACATCTCATCGGGCCCGAACCGCGCCCAGATCGGATAGAGCGTTTTCAGCCAGCCAAACAACAGCGCATCCTGCCCGCCCGGCACCGCGCGGGTCAGCGTCTGATAGAGGTGGTGATGGGTGTTCACCAATCCCGGCGTGACGACACAGCCCTGCGCATGCACCAGCTCGGCATCGCCGGGATGCAAGCCCTGCCCGATCTCGGTGATCACCCCGCCTTGCAGCCGGATGTCGGCACCCGACAGCTCACGCCGCGCGTCGTCCATGGTCAGGATCGTGTCGGCGCCGCGGATCAGGATGTGTGTCATGGCTTATTCGCCGGCTTGTGAAAGAAACTCCAGCGCCGCTGCGTGGATGTCCGGGTTCGCCGCCGCCAGCACCCGCCCGCCCGCATGAGCAGGCCGCCCGCGCCAGTCGGTGACAATGCCGCCCGCGGCCTCGATCACCGCGATGGGGGCGTGAATGTCATAGGGGTTGAGGCCAGCCTCGACCACAAGGTCGATCTGCCCCAGCGCCAACAGCGCATAGGCATAGCAATCCATCCCATAGCGCGTCAGGCGGCAGTGGCGGGCCAGCTCGTGAAAGGCCGCACCTTCGGCCTCGGTGCCGACCTCGGGGAAGGTGGTAAAGATTACCGCCTGGTCCAGCGCACGCGGCGCCATGGTTTTCAGCGCGCGCGCACCATGCGGGCCGGTGAATTCGGCAAGGCCAAGGCCGCCGATCAACCGCTCGCCGATATAGGGTTGGTCGATGATGCCCAGTCGCGGGCCGGTATCGTCGGATACGGCGATCAGAACGCCCCATGTGGGCGTGCCCGACATGTAGCCGCGCGTGCCGTCGATGGGATCAATCACCCAGGTCAGGCCCGACGTGCCCGCCTGCGTACCGAATTCTTCGCCCAGGATGGCATCTTGCGGCCGCGCCTCGGCCAGGATGGCGCGCATGGCGGCCTCGGCCCCGCGATCGGCCACTGTGACCGGATCGAACCCGCCCGACAGCTTGCTTTCGATGCCCAGCGCCCCGCCCCGGAAATGCGCCAGGGTCTCGGTGCGCGCGACATCGGCCAGCGCGCGAGCGGTGGCGATCAGCTGGTCACGGTCTTGATCAATCATGGAAAACACCCCGGCATCCGGCCGGGAGAGCCCCGTGCCGCCCTTTGGCGGTAGCCCCCGCCGGGCGGCACGTCAAGGCATAGGCTTAGGCCGCGTCGCTGAGAACGCGGGCCAGCTCGAACAGGCGGCGGCGTTGGTTTTCCGGAATGGCGTAGTAAGACCGCACCAGCTCCAGCGCCTCTTTGTCCGACAGGATATCGGCGGGAACGCCCTCGGGCACTTCGCGCTCGGCCTGCTTGGCATCCAGCCCTTCAAAGAAAAAGCTGACCGGCACTTCAAGCGCATCGGCGATATCCCACAGACGGGACGCACTGACGCGATTCATGCCGGTTTCGTATTTCTGAATCTGCTGGAACTTGATGCCGACACGCTCGGCCAGCTGCTGCTGGGTCATGCCAACCATCCAACGGCGGTGGCGGACTCGCTTGCCTACATGGACGTCTACTGGGTGCTTCATGGACGGTCTCCTGTCTTTACCCTGTATTAAAGCAAGTTTCATGCCAACCGTGCCAAATCACAGGTGCTATCAATCGAAAATACACTACGTTCATGTTTTTGTTAAGTTTATTTTTTGGCCGTCACAATTTCGCCTACAAGGTTAACCTTAACCAGCTAACGCGTGACGCACATTGCAATTTCACCCTAGGCGTGTTTTGCATTTTGCAATGCATTTTGCAACAACCCGAGCGCCCAACCTTTACGAATACCAATTGCCTGTCTGGTCAACCGCGCCCGGGCCGACTAGGTTCAGCCCGACACGACAGACGGAGACAAGGATGCGCGCGTTTCAGATTGCCGAAGCCGGTGGAACCCCAACACTGACAGAGTGTGCCACACCTCAACCCGTGGGCGATATGGTTCAGGTGCAAATCGCCGCTTGTGGGCTGAATTTTGCCGACATGCTGATGATTCAAGGCAAGTACCAGGACACCCCGCCCTACCCCTTTACCCTGGGGATGGAGATTGCCGGCACCGTCACCGCCGTCGGCCCCGACGCACCGGCCGATCTGCTGGGCAAGCGGGTGGCGGTTTTTGCCGGATCGGGCGGCCTGGCCGATTACGGCGCCTTTCCCGCCGATCGCTGCACCGTCCTGCCCGACAGCATGAGCTTTGAGGACGCCGCCGCCTTTCAGATCGCCTATGGCACCAGCCACGTCGCGCTGGACCATCGCGCCCATCTGCAGGCAGGCGAAAACCTGGTGGTACTGGGCGCGGCCGGCGGTGTTGGCCTGACCGCCGTCGAGATCGGCGCGCGCATGGGCGCCACCGTCATCGCCATCGCCCGAGGCGCCGACAAGCTGGAGGTCGCGCGCGCCGCCGGTGCCACGCACCTGATCGACGCCGACGCCCCCGATATCCGCGAGCAGCTCAAGGCCCTGGGCGGCGCCGATGTGGTCTATGACGCCGTGGGCGGCGATCTGTTCCGCGCCGCCTTCCGCGCCTGCAACCCCGAGGCCCGCATCCTTGCCATCGGCTTTGCCAGCGGCGACGTGCCGCAAATTCCGGCCAACCACCTGCTGGTCAAGAATATCGCGGTGCTGGGCCTGTATTGGGGCGGCTACCTGAATTTCCGGCCTTCGGTTCTGACCGACAGCATGAAACAGCTGTTCGCCTGGTATGACCAGGGCGCGCTGAAACCCCACATCAGCCAGACCTTCCCGCTGGATCAGGCCGGCGAGGCGATCGAGTTCCTGCGCAGCCGCCGGTCGACCGGCAAGGTCGTGGTCACGACCGGCTAAGCCCGCGCGCCGACCACCCGTTGCGATAGGTCTGGCGGATCAGTTCCGCCAGATCCTGCAACGGCCCCTTGGTGCCAATGCCCGCCACATACAGATTGACCTTGAAGGTCGGCAGGTCGGGCAAGGCGCCGTTATGATTGATCCGCTCCAGATGGGGCGGTTCGGCCCCCTCCATCACCGTATGCACCGCCAGATCGGCCGTCACGGTGGCCTCGACCGTGCGGCTGGAATTGCTCTCCACCGCCATCTCCCAGGGAATGCCCGCCGCATCCAGCGCCTGCTGCACCGGGGCGCGGAACCGGCAGTTGTATTCATAGGCCAGCCGCAGCGGCCGCCCCCGCCAGGCCTGCCCGTTCTGCGCACCGACCCAGACCAGCGGCAGTTCGATCAAGGTCTCTCCGCCCTCGTCCGGCAGGCCCTCGGTGGTCAGGATCGCATCGACCTCGCCCCGCGCGAACTGCGCTTTCAGCTCTTTGGTAAAAGACGACAGCAGATGCACCTTCATGCGCGGATAATCGGCATGAAACCTCTGCATCACCTGCGGAATCGACGGGTAGACAATGTCATGCGGCACCCCCAGCATGATCTCACCCTCGTACTCCTGCGCGGTCAGCCGGGCATAAATCTCGTCGTTCAGCGCCAGCATCCGCTTGGCATAGCCCAGCAATTGCTCGCCCGAGGCCGTCAGCGCGATCTGCCGGGCAGAGCGATCCAGCAACTGTAGATCCAGCGCCTCTTCCAGCCGCTTGATCTGCATCGACACCGCCGATTGCGTCAGGTTCAGAAATCCCGCCGCCCGCGTCACGCCGCCCGCCTCGGACACCGCCACGAAAGACCGCAGCGCGGTCAGGTCAAGGTTTCTGGGCATATCACGTTTCCTTATGGGCGGGATGACAATCATTCGTTTGATACATCAAGCACGACATTGCAGAATATATCAAGCATTACCATCAAATCCCCACATTGTATTCCATACAGGAATGGAAAGAACGCCATGAGCACCCTCCGAATCCCCCGACACGCCCCGCTGCGTCGCCCCTTGGCCTGGCTGCGGCGGCTGCGCCGACCCAGCCCCGCAAAGCCCCCGCAGCCCCGCACGCGCCCCCATCATCAAAGCTGGAACGCCCCCGACGCCTGGACCCGCTGAAAGATCGTCGGAAATCGGCGCGCAAAGCCTTGAAATACCCGCCCCCCTTGCCGATATTCCAAGGCAATGACCTGTGTGCCAGCCGCGCACGGGGTGGTGACTTCAACTCGGAGGCTTAGATGGCTGACTACAACACGATCCGCGCAGGCCAGGCCGGCACCCGTGCCGCGCAGATTGACCAGGGGCTGCGCGCCCACATGAACAAGGTCTACGGCACCATGTCCGTCGGCCTGCTGATGACCGCGCTGGTGGCCTGGGCCGTTGGCTCGAACGACGCGCTGCTCAGCATCTTCCGCAATGTGCAGACCGGCCAGATGACCATTCTGGGCTGGGCCGCCATGTTCGCGCCGCTGGTCATGGTCTTTGCCTTTGGCGCCGTGATCAACCGCCTGTCGGCGGCCGGCGCACAGCTGTTCTTCTATGTCTATGCCGCTGTCATGGGCCTGTCGCTCAGCTGGATCTTCATCGCCTTTACCGGCATCTCGATCGCCCAGACCTTCGTGATCACCTCGATCGCCTTCGCCGGTCTGTCGCTGTGGGGCTATACCACCAAGAAAGACATCTCGGGCTGGGGTTCGTTCCTGATCATGGGTGTGATCGGCATCCTGGTCGCCTCGATCGTGAACATCTTCCTGGGCTCGCCCGCGATCCACTTCGCGATCTCGGTGATCGGTGTGCTGCTGTTTGCCGGCCTTACCGCCTATGACACCCAGCGCATCAAGACCGACTACATCAGCCACGCCCACGCGATGGACGAAGAATGGCTGGCCAAATCGGCAATCATGGGCGCGCTGAACCTGTACCTGGACTTCGTGAACCTGTTCATGTTCCTGCTGCAGTTCCTCGGCAATCGCGAGTAACCCGCCCGCACCAGACAAATCCCAAGGGCCGGCCCAGCGCCGGCCCTTTTTGATTCCGGCCTTCTTCTTCGCACAAATATCCCCGCCGGAGGCCCCTGAGGCACCGCAGGTGCCGAGGCCCCTCTTGCGCGCGGCACGCGCGCACCGCCCAAACGAAAAAGGCCGCGCAAAGCGCGGCCTCAGTCATAATCCGGAAAGGGGCGATCTTACTTGATCTTGCCTTCCTTGTATTCGACGTGCTTGCGCACAACCGGATCGTATTTGTTCACCACCATCTTCTCGGTCATGGTGCGGGCGTTTTTCTTGGTCACGTAAAAGTGGCCGGTACCCGCGGTCGAGTTCAGGCGGATCTTGATCGTGGTGGGTTTCGCCATTTCATGTCTCCGTCGCGCGGGCAGCAATCTGCCCGGTAAATCCTTGAAGCCCGCCTTTTACTGGTCCGGCGCGCCGAGTCAACTGCTATCGCGGGGTTTTCCTGCCGCAACAGCGAAAAACCCCAAATCATATGCGCGGATGGCCTGTAAGCCGGATTCTGTCCAGGGGTTGCCCCCTTGGATGACCATTCCTCTGGGCCCGCCGTTGCCGACGCGCTCTAGCTGCCAACCCGGGTCTCGGGGCCGAAGCGACCCTGCGGCGAACCGCGTGAGACCCCTATTCGGCATTGCTCCGGGTGGGGCTTGCCGTGCCGTCCCTGTTACCAGGGCCGCGGTGGGCTCTTACCCCACCGTTTCACCCTTACCTGCGGCGGTATCGGCCAGGCCGACCTTTCCGCGGGCGGTTTCTTCTCTGTGGCGCTTTCCCTCGGGTTTCCCCGGCCGGGCGTTACCCGGCACCCTTGCTTCGTGGAGTCCGGACTTTCCTCGAGTTGCCCCGCGGTCATCCGGCCATCCGCGCCCGGCCTATCTAGGCCCGCGCGGGCGCAAAGGCAACCGCGCCATAAGATTGCCATCAAGATCACGATACTGGGCCCCCACCACCAGCAAGAGACCCGACCGATGCCCAAGCCCCGTTTCCTGATCGCCCTCGCCCTGGCCGCCCTACTGCCCGTCGCCGCCATGGCCGCCGACAAGTTCACCCGCATCGCGTCCGAGGCCGGGTTTCGCCAGGCCGCCGTGGGCAAATACCTGTGGAGCGGAAACAACCACATCTTCCTGCGGGAAAACGGCCGCATCGCCGGCCAGTGGGATGGCATCAAGCTGAAAGGCGCCTGGGAATGGCGCGAGGGCTACCTGTGCCGCTCGCTGATCATCCCGGCCACCAATACCGACTGTCAGCTGTGGATGGTCAATGGCCGCCACACCCAGTTCTACGTCACCCGTGACCAGGGCCGCGGCGGCAGCTTTACCTACACCGTCAGATAACCCGCCACCGGATAGCGCGCCGCCAGATCGGCCATCAGCGCCCGGTCGGTGTCGTCCAGCGGGCCCTCGGCCCAGGGCCGGAACCGCAGCCGGAACACCTGCAACAGCAGATCAAGCGGCACGTCCGCCGCGTAACCAAACACCCGCGCATCCTGCGCGAAATCACCGGGCATTCCCGCAATGGGCCAGACCGACAGACCGGTCCGTGCCAGGCGTCTCCAGTCGAACCGCGCGCCGGGGTCACCCTTGCGCCCGGGCGCCATGTCGGAATGGCCGATTACCCGCTCGGGCGGAATCGCCCAACGCCCCATGACATCGGCCAACAGGCGCTCTAGCGCCGCCATCTGCGGCTGAGGGAAAGGATGCGCGCCGGTATTGGCCAGCTCGATCCCGATCGAGCGTGAATTCACGTCGCTGACCGGCCCCCAGGCCCCGGCCCCGGCATGCCAGGCGCGCTCGGCCTCATCCACCAGCGACGCTAGCGCCCCGCGCTCGTCTATCAGGTAATGGGCCGAAACCTCGCTCAGCGGGTCGCACAGCCGTTCCAGCGCCGCCCTCGCGCTGGTCATGGCCGTGTAATGCAGAACGATCAGATCGGGCCGGGCGCCGTCGCGCCGGGGGCCGAAATTGGGCGACGGATGCGTCAGGCCCGGCATGGGCCCTAGTTCGCCACCCTGCGGAACGGGGTCGGATCCCAGGTGCAGGCAAAGCCGTCGCCATCGGGATCAAGGTTCAGCCGGTCACGCTCGGGGCCGCCGGCCTTGAGAAACGCCTGCTGCGCCAGATCGGCCGAGGCGTATTTCGAACAGTTCCGCGCCAGTTGCGAGCCGCCCAGCAGGTTCAGACGGCGATAGACCTTCTGCCCCACCTGGTTCGAGGTGCTCAGCGCATATTCCACCACGTTCGGCCCGGTCGACACACGCGACGGCAGCGCGGTGGGTTCGATCACCACATATTGCTCGCGCTGCGCCTCAAGCCGCGCGGCATCGCTTTCGATGCTTTCGCGGGCCGACACGGCGCTGAAATCCTGCTCGTCCGAGATACCGGGATTGTTGACATCGACCACAGCGGTGCGGGCCGGCAGCGGCTCTTGCACCGGGGTCGCGTCGGCGGTGCCCATGGTCTCGGGCGGCAGAACGTTCACCTCGTCCAGCGTGGTGTCGCCTTGCAGGCGGGCCTCGCGCTGGGCCTCATAGCTGTCATAATCGCCAAAACCCACGCCCCGGCCCGAATCCGGGATCTCGGGCTCACAAGCGGCGGCGGCCAGAACGGCAAGGATCGCAACGGGATAACGCATCAGTGACCTGCTCTTTGTCGTTTTGCCCGGTTTACCACCATTTCGCGGGCTTGGAAACAAACCCGGCGGCACTCTCAAGCGCATAGGCGGTGTTCAGCAGATCATCCTCGGCCCAGGGGCGCCCGATCAGCTGAAGGCCCAGCGGCAGGCCCTGGCTGTCCAGCCCGGCCGGAACCGAGATCCCCGGCAGGCCGGCCAGGTTGACCGTCACCGTGAACACGTCGTTCAGATACATCTGCACCGGATCGGCCTCGGCCATCTCGCCCAGACCGAATGCCGACGACGGCGTGGCGGGCGTGAGGATCGCGTCGACACCGGCCGCAAAGGCCTGGTCAAAGTCGCGCTTGATCAGCGCGCGCACCTTGCGGGCGCGGTTGTAATAGGCGTCGTAGAAACCGGCCGACAGCACATAGGTGCCGATCATCACGCGGCGCTGCACCTCGTGGCCGAAACCCTCGGCGCGGGTTTTTTCGTACATCTGCACGATGCCGTCACCGGCGGCCAGCTTGGCGCGGTGGCCATAGCGCACCCCGTCATAGCGCGCCAGGTTCGACGACGCCTCGGCGGGCGCGATCACATAATAGGCGGGCAGCGCGTATTTCGTATGCGGCAGCGAGATATCGACGATCTCGGCCCCCGCGGCGCGCAGCATCTCGGCACCCTCGTGCCACAGGGTTTCGATCTCTTCGGGCATGCCATCCATGCGGTATTCGCGCGGAATGCCGATCTTCTTGCCCTTGATGTCGCCGGTCAGCGCGGCCTCGAAATCGGGCAGCGGCAGATCGGCGCTGGTGCTGTCCTTGGGGTCATGGCCCGACATGGCCTGCAGCATGATCGCCGCATCGCGCACGGTCTTGGTCATCGGCCCGGCCTGGTCCAGCGAGCTGGCGAAGGCGATCGTGCCCCAGCGCGACACGCGGCCATAGGTCGGTTTCAGCCCGACGATGCCGGTAAAGGCGGCGGGCTGACGGATCGAGCCGCCGGTATCGGTGCCGGTCGCGGCCAGGCACAGATCGGCGGCCACGGCCGAAGCCGACCCGCCCGAGCTGCCGCCCGGGGTCAGCTGGCGATCGTCGATCTTCCACGGGTTGACGGCATTGCCATAGGCGCTGGTCTCGTTCGAGCTGCCCATGGCGAATTCGTCCATGTTCAGCTTGCCCAGCATCACCGCGCCGGCGCCAAACAGCTGGCTGGTCACGGTCGATTCATATTCGGGCTTGAAGCCTTTGAGGATGTTCGACGCGGCCTGGCTGTCGACGCCCTTGGTGCAAAAGAGATCCTTGATGCCCAGCGGAATGCCGCACATGCCCGGCGCATCGCCCGCCTTGATCCGCGCATCGGCGGCGCGGGCCTGATCCAGAGCGATCTCGGGCGTCTTGTGCACAAACGCGCCCAGCGCGTCGGCGGCGTTGACCTCGGCCAGGCAGGCCTCGGTGATCTCGACCGAGGTCACATCGCCCTTGCGCATCGCATCGCGGGCCTCGGCAATCGTCAGTTTGGACAGCTCGGACATTATTCAACCACCTTCGGAACCGCGAAAAAGCCCTCGCGCGCGTCGGGCGCGTTCGACAGGATCTTGTCTTGCATGCCGCCGTCGGTCACCACATCCGCGCGCCGTTTCAGCCGCATCGGGGTGACGCTGGTCATCGGCTCGATGCCCTCGACATCGACCTCGTTCAGCTGCTCCATGAAGTCCAGAATGTTCGACAGCTCGCCCGCCAGCGCCGGCAGGTCTTTTTCATCCACGGCAATGCGGGCCAGATGGGCCACGCGCCGGGCGGTATCAATGTCGATCGACATGTTTCAGGCTCCGTCCAAGAGATCGCGACGGGTTTAGCGCCGCAATCCGCAGGCCGCAAGGGCAAGGCCGCCCCGCCCCGCAATCACGGGTGACAGACGCCGCGCGAATGATACGATATGCGCGAAAAACAGGAGGCAAAGATGAAAATCACATGGTTGGGCCATTCCGGCTTTCGCATCGAGATCGGGAACCAGGTGCTATTGGTTGACCCCTGGCTGACCGGCAACCCGATGTTCCCCATGGACCGCCGCGCCGAGGCAATCGCCGGCACCACCGCCATTCTGCTCAGCCACGGGCATGGCGACCATTCCGCCGACACGCTGGCGCTGGCGCGCGAGCTGGATGTGCCGGTGGTCGGTATCTACGACCTGATGTCGCATTGGGAAGAGGCCGAGGGCATCGCGACCGTGGGCTTCAACAAGGGCGGCACGATTCAACTGGGCGACCTGCGCATCACCATGGTGAACGCGGTGCATTCGTCCTCGATCAGTTCGCCGCAGGGTCCGGTCTATGCCGGTGCCGAGGCCGGGTTCATGATCGCGGGCGAGGATCGCACGATCTACTTCTCGGGCGACACCGACGTGATGGCCGACATGAAGATCCTCAACGACCTGCACGCCCCCGATATCGGCATCCTGTGCGCGGGCGGGCATTTCACCATGGACATGCGCCGCGCCGCCTATGCCGCGCGCGAGTTCTTTGATTTCAAGACCGTCATCCCCTGCCACTACCGCACCTTCCCGATTTTGGCACAATCGGCCGAGGTGCTGAAGGACAGCCTGCCGGGGGTGGATGTGATCGAACCGCAGGTGCTGGAGGCAATCGAGCTTTAGGGGCGCCGCCCCTCTTGGCCTGCGGCCAATTCACCCCGGGATATTTTCGCGAAGAAGAAGCCAGGCGGGTTAGCGGCGGGTGGCGAAGAAGGTTTTCAGCAGGGCCTCGGCCTGGGCGCTGTCGATGCCGTCGTAGATTTCGGGGCGGTGGTGACTTTGCGGGTGGGACAGCACGCGGGGGCCATGCGCCACGCCGCCCGATTTGGGATCGGCCGCGCCGTAATAAAGACGGCGAATGCGGGCCTGGCTGATGGCGCTGGCGCACATCGGGCAGGGTTCGAGCGTGACATAGAGATCGCAGCCCGGCAGCCGTTCCGACCCCAGCGCCGTGCAGGCGGCGCGAATGGCAAGGATTTCGGCATGGGCGGTGGGGTCGTTCAGTTCGCGCGTGCGGTTGCCGGCTTGGGCCAGCACGCTGCCATCGGGCGCCACGATCACCGCGCCCACGGGCACCTCGCCGCGTGCGGCAGCGGCGCGGGCCTCGGCCAAGGCGATATCCATATGGCTGGTAAAGCGCGTCATGTGTCGTTCTTGCCCCCTGCCCGCGCCTTGCGCAAGGCGCTTTCGCTTGGCCGCGCAAAGGCGTAAAGGGGGCCTATGAGCACAAATACCCCTCCGGGCGATCGCATCGCCAAGGTTCTGGCCCGGGCCGGCGTCGCCAGCCGCCGCGAGGCCGAGCGTATGATTCAGATCGGCCGTGTCAGCGTGAACGGCAAGGTTATCGACAGCCCCGCGCTGAACGTCACGGCGCGCGACCGCATCGCCGTGGATGGCAAGCCCATCGCCGAG
Source organism: Actibacterium sp. XHP0104 (assembly GCF_025751515.1). Classification (GTDB taxonomy): domain Bacteria; phylum Pseudomonadota; class Alphaproteobacteria; order Rhodobacterales; family Rhodobacteraceae; genus Actibacterium_D. The sequence continues at coordinate 194,071 of NZ_JAOWLE010000001.1, read as the reverse complement.
GCCGAACCGCCCCGGCTGTGGCTCTATCACAAGCCTACCGGCCTGGTGACCACCGAGCGCGACGAAAAGGGCCGCCCGACCGTGTTCGAGAACCTGCCCGAAGGCATGCCGCGGGTGATGTCGGTGGGGCGGCTTGACCTCAATTCCGAGGGGTTGTTGCTGCTGACCAACGACGGCGAAATCAAGCGGCGGCTCGAGCTGCCCTCGACCGGCTGGCTGCGCAAGTACCGGGTGCGCGTCAAGGGCACGCCCGAGGATGCCACGCTGGACCCGCTGCGCAAGGGCATCACCATCGAGGGCGAGCGGTTCCAGCCGATGGAGGTCGTGCTGGACCGTCAGCAGGGCGCCAATGCCTGGCTGACCATCGGCATCCGCGAGGGCCGCAACCGCGAGATCCGCCGCGCGATGGAGGCCGTGGGCCTGGTGGTGAACCGGCTGTTGCGGGTCTCTTACGGGCCGTTCCGCCTGGGCGAGCTGAAAGCGGGCGAGGTTGAGGAAGTCAGATCGCGGGTGATGCGCGACCAGCTGGGCCTGGACACCGAATTCAAACCTGCCCCCAACCCGAAACCCCGCGTCACCCGGCCGCAACGGGGAAAACCCCGCCGATAGGCACCTTGCCGCCCACCGCCCATCATGTCTTTGTTAGGAAAACGAATTCATGAGGGCGTGACGATGGCCGATCTACTGACCTTAGAGAACCTCGGAAACCTGGTGATGCTGTGTTTCCTGCAGGCGGTTCTTGGGTTTGACAACCTGCTTTACATCAGCATCGAAAGCCAGCGCGCGCCGCTGGCCCAGCAAAAGGCGGTGCGGTTCTGGGGCATCATCATCGCGGTCGCGCTGCGTGTCGTTCTGCTGTTCGTGATGATCCGGCTGATCTCGGCGCTGTCAGAGCCCTTCTTCGTGCTGAACTGGCCCGGTATTCTTGAGGGCGGGGTGAACTTTTCCACGATCGTGTTCATCATCGGGGGCATCTTCATCATCTACACGGCGGTGAAAGAGATTTCGCACATGCTGTCGGTCGAGCATCTGGACCACGACATCGAGGGCAAGAGCGGCAAGAGCGGCTTGCAGGTGATTGCGCTGATCGTGACGATGAACCTGATCTTCAGCTTCGACTCGATCCTGTCGGCGCTGGCGATCACCGATGTCTTTCCGGTGCTTGCGACGGCAATCCTGTTGTCCGGCGCGGCGATGATCGCGATGGCCGACGGGGTGACGGCCTTCATTCAAAAGAACCGCATGTACGAGGTTCTGGGCCTGTTCATCCTGCTGATCGTCGGCGTCGTGCTGTTGGGCGAGGCTGGCCCGGCGGCGGCACATGCCATGCATGACGACACGTTGCAGCTTAAAATCTTTGGCTACGACTTGATTCCCATGTCGAAAACCACCTTCTACTTTGCTGTGGTGGTGCTGTTCGCGGTGGAATTCCTGCAATCGGGATATCAGCGCAAGCTGAATGCCGAACGCCGCGCCGAACAGACGCACCGCTGACCCTTGCCACACAGCTGCGGCGGGGGCCTAATGACCGAAAGGATCGGGGGTATGCATGAGTGAGACAGGCCTGCAAAAGCTGGCGTTCTTCCTGTTGCTGGCGCTGATCTTTTACGTCGCCGCGACGGGGGGCATGTGATGGCCCAGCGTTTCGGCGGACAGTTCAGCCCCGACCGGGCCCACCCCTATCACGGCAAGCGCCGCAGCCGCGCGGGCGGGCGGGTGAATTTCCTGTTCTTCGCGCCCTTCCCCCTGTTGGTGCGGGCCTTTACATCCGATGCCGTGGGGCTGGCCGCCAATCTGGGGGCCTTTGGCCTGCTTGTTCTGGCCGCATGGCTGACCCGTGAGGGGCTAAAGGCCGAAGACGCCTATCACGCCCGCAAGATCGCCCGCCGCCCCGCCATCCCGCGCAAGCTGTTTGGCGCGGTGCTGACGGGTACCGGGCTGTTCGTCGCCAGCTATGCCGCCGGTGGCGGGTCAATCGCGCCGGTGATCCTGGCGGTGCTGGGCACGGTGCTGCACGGCTTTGCCTTTGGCCTGGACCCGATGCGCGACAAGGGGATGGAGGGCGTCGATACCTTTCAGCAAGATCGCGTCGCCCGCGTGATCGACGAGGCCGAGAAACACCTGACCGCCATGCGCGACGCCATCACCCGCGCGGGCGACCGACAGCTGGCCGCGCGGGTCGAAGGCTTTCAAACAACCGCCCGCGACATGTTCCGCAGCGTCGAGGAAGACCCGCGCGACCTGACCTCGGCGCGCAAGTTCCTGGTGGTCTATCTGCTGGGCGCGCGCGACGCGACGATCAAGTTCGCCGATGTCTATGGCCGCACCCGCGACCCGCAGGCGCGTGCCGATTACGAGGCCCTGCTGACCGATCTTGAGCAGAATTTCGCCGCCCGCACCCGGCAAATGCTATTGGAAGACAAATCTGATCTCGATGTCGAGATTGAACTGCTGCGCGAAAGATTGCAGCGTGAGGGCCTGCGCCCGCAGAGTGGAGAGTAACCCATGTCCGACACCATTCGTCAAAAAGCCACCCAGGCCCTGGCCGAGGTTCAAGAAGTCACCGCCGTGATCCTGCCCGAACCCGCCGGCGAGATCGTGCCGCTGGCCACCGCCAAGGCCCCCGTCGCCGCCGAGATCCGCGCCCGCATGAACGAGATCGACATGGGCAACACCACCTCGATCATCGAATTCGGGTCCAGCGCCCAGGCCGAGCTGCAAGAGATCAGCCAGTCGATGCTGGCGGACGTGCGCAACAAGGATGTCGGCCCCGCCGGTGACAGCCTGCGCAATATCGTCACCACGATCCGCGGCTTCTCGATCTCTGAGCTGGACGTGCGCCGCGAACGCAGCTGGTGGGAAAAACTGCTGGGCCGCGCCGCGCCTTTCGCCAAATTCGTCGCCCGCTATGAAGAGGTGCAGGACCAGATCGACAAGATCACTGACAACCTGCTGACGCATGAGCACAAGCTGCTGAAAGACATCAAGTCCCTCGACAAACTCTATGAAAAGACTCTCACTTTCTATGACGAGCTGGCGCTTTACATCGCCGCCGGCGAGGAAAAGCTGAAAGAGCTCGACAGCACCGACATCCCCGCGCTTGAGGCTGTGCTGGCCAAGGCACCCGAGGACCAGCAGGTGATCAAAGCGCAGGAGCTGCGCGACCTGCGCGCCGCGCGCGATGACCTGGAACGCCGGGTGCATGACCTGAAACTGACCCGCCAGGTGACGATGCAGTCGCTGCCCTCGATCCGGCTGGTGCAGGAAAACGACAAGTCGCTGGTCAACAAGATCAACTCGACCCTGGTGAACACCGTGCCGCTGTGGGAAACCCAGCTGGCCCAGTCGGTTACGATCCAACGTTCGCGCGAGGCGGCCGAGGCTGTGCGCGCCGCCAACGACCTGACGAACGAGCTGCTGACCTCGAACGCCGAGAACCTGCAACAGGCCAACCGCATCGTGCGCGAGGAAATGGAACGTGGCGTGTTCGACATCGAGGCGGTCAAGCAGGCCAATGCCACGCTGATCGACACGATCAACGAAAGCCTGGCCATCGCCGACGAAGGCAAGGCCCGCCGCGCCGCCGCCGAGATCGAGCTGAAAAAGATGGAGGCCGAGCTGCGCGACACCCTGGCCGCCGCCAAGTCGCGCCGCGACGGGATCGGCGACAATGCCGGCACCGCCGTACCCAAGGCCTAGGCCATGAAGCCGGGCGTACCCCCCTTTCGCGGTCTGACCGCCCTGGCGCTTGCGCTGGGGCTGTCGGCCTGCCAGATGGTCACGCCCACCCCCATTCCCCCGGCCCGGCCCGAGGCCCCGCCGATGCAATCGGCCGAGAGCAAGGCGCTCGAGGCCTATTACGCCCGCGTCGAGGCCGATCTGGTCGATCGCGGCCTGGCCCGCACCGATGGCGGCGGCCCCGACACGCCGTTCTCGCGTCGCCACCTGATCGAGAATTTCGTCCAGATCGCGCTGTATAACGAATATGACGTCAGCTCGGGCTTTCTGGTCGCGCGCCGCTCGGAAAGCCGCCTGCGCCGCTGGGAAAGCCCGGTGCGCCTGAATGTCAGCTACGGCGAAACCGTCCCGGCCGAGAAGCGCCGCAAGGATCAGGCCGAGGTGACATCCTTTGCCCGCCGACTGTCTCACCTGACCGGCACCCCGGTCACGCTGTCCACACCCACCGCCGCCAATTTCCATGTGTTCTTCGTGCACGAGGACGAGCGCCGCGCGCTTGGCCCCACGCTCAAGGAACTGGTGCCGGGGCTGACCGACGGGCTGGTGCGGTCGATCACCGACATGTCGCGCTCGACCTTCTGCACGGTCTATGCCTTCTCGATCGACAATGCCTCGACCTATTACCGCGCCATCGCCATCATCCGCGCCGAACAGCCCGACCTGCTGCGCCAGACCTGCATCCACGAGGAACTGGCCCAAGGCATGGGCCTGGCCAATGACAGCCCCAGCGCGCGCCCGTCGATTTTCAATGACGACGAGGAATTCGCCCTGTTGACGCGCCAGGATGAATTGCTGCTGCAAATGCTATACGACCCGCGCCTGACCCCCGGCATGACCCCGGCCCAGGCGCGCCCGATCCTGCCAGAGATTGCCGCCGACCTGATGGGCGGCGAAAGCTGACCGTGCCACGCCAAGTATGAGGACCTGACCATGGGTATTTTCGATTTTCTGTCCGGCGAATTCATCGACGTCATCCATTGGACGGACGACAGCCGCGACACGATGGTCTGGCGGTTCGAGCGCGAAGACCATGAGATCAAATACGGCGCCAAGCTGACCGTGCGCGAGGGCCAGGCGGCCGTGTTCGTGCATGAGGGCCAGCTGGCCGATGTCTTCACCCCCGGCCTCTACATGCTGGAAACCAACAACATGCCGATCCTGACAACGATCCAGCATTGGGATCACGGGTTCAAAAGCCCGTTCAAGTCAGAGATCTATTTCGTCAACACCACCCGGTTCAACGATCTGAAATGGGGCACCAAGAACCCGATCATCTGCCGCGACCCCGAATTCGGCCCGGTGCGCATCCGCGCCTTTGGCACCTACAGCACGCGCGTGACCGACCCCGCCCGCTTCCTGACCGAGATCGTCGGCACCGACGGCGAATTCACCATGGACGAGATCAGCTATCAGATCCGCAACATCATCGTGCAAGAGTTCAGCCGCGTCATCGCCAGCGCCGGCATCCCGGTGCTGGACATGGCCGCGAACACCGCCGATCTGGGCAAGCTGATCGTCGCGCAGGTGGCGCCCGTGCTGGCCGAATACGGCCTCAGCATGCCGGAATTCTATATTGAAAACATCAGCCTGCCGCCCGCTGTTGAACAGGCACTGGACAAGCGCACCTCGATGGGCATGGCGGGTGACCTGGGCCGGTTCACCCAGTATTCCGCTGCCGAGGCCATGACCGCCGCCGCCCGTAACCCCGGCGGCGCAGGCGCGATGGGCGCAGGCATCGGCGCCGGTATGGGCATGGCCATGGCGCATCAGATGGGCCCCTGGGGCGCAGTCCCGGCCGCAGCCGCACACCCCGCACCGCCCCCGCCGCCGCCCGTCGAACATGTCTGGCATATCGCCGAAAACGGCGAAACGCGCGGGCCCTATTCCAAGGCCGCCATGGGCCGCATGGCCGCAGATGGCAGCCTGACCCGCGACAGCCATGTCTGGACGCCGGGCCAGGACGGCTGGAAACGCGCAAGCGAGGTGGCCGAGCTGGCCCAGCTCTTCACCATCCTGCCGCCCCCGCCGCCCGGCGCGTAACCTCCGCCCATGCCCCAGATGCCGCCCCCTGCCCCTGCCAACGGGGTGATCGAGGAACACCGCTTTCCCTGCGACCAATGCGGCGCGGATATGCGGTTTTCGCCCGGCGGCGGCACGCTGGTTTGCGACCATTGCGGCAACGAACACCCGGTCACCGCCCCCCGCGCGCCCCGCGCCATCCGCGAGCTGGATTTCCGTGCCGCGATCGAGGCCCGCCTGCCCGAGGCCGAGATCGAGGAAACCCGCGTCTCGCAATGCCCCAACTGCGGCGCCCAGATCGAGTTCACCGAAGACCGGCACGCCAGCGAATGCCCCTTCTGCGCCACACCCATCGTCACCGATACGGGCACGCACCGGCATATCAAGCCCAAGGGCCTGTTGCCCTTTGCCCTGGACGAACCCGCCGCGCGCCAGGCGATGACCAACTGGCTGGGCCGGCTGTGGTTCGCGCCGAACGGATTGCAGGACTATGCCCGCAAGGGCCGGCGGATGCAGGGAATCTATGTGCCTTACTGGACATTTGACGCCGACACCCGCACCGCCTATCGCGGCGAGCGCGGAACGGTCTACTATGAGACCCACACCGTGATGCGCGACGGCAAACCCCAACGAGTGCAGGTTCAGAAAATCCGCTGGCGCCCGGCCTCGGGCCGCGTCGCGCGCTGGTTCGACGATGTGCTGGTTCTGGCCTCACGCAGCCTGCCCAAAAGGTTCACCGACGCGCTGGAGCCCTGGGATCTGTCGGCGCTGGAACCCTATACCCCAGAATACCTGGCAGGCTTTCAGGCCGAGGGCTATACGGTCGCACTGACCGACGGCTATACCGAAGCCCGCGCCCAGATGGACCGGGTGATCGAGCGTGATGTGAAATTCGACATCGGCGGCGACCGGCAGCGCATTCATTCGCTCGATACCGCGATTTCGGACGTGACCTTCAAGCATATCCTGCTGCCGGTCTGGCTGGCCGCCTATAAATACCGCGGCAAAACCTATCGCTTTGTCGTCAACGGCCGCACCGGTCGCGTGCAGGGCGAACGGCCCTGGTCGGCCTGGAAGATCGCGCTGGCCGTGGTGGCGGGGGCCATTGTTGCGGGGATCGTCGGCTATATCATCGCCCAGAACCAATAGCCCTAACTGCTGCGACCCCGGGTTGCCCCGGGGCCGCGCAGCACCCTGTTCACGAATGAAAGCGCCGGTTCTCCTCCCTGCGCCGGGTGCTTGTTCCATGATCAATTGTTCATGATACCACGAATAACGTTTCCCTTCTGAGCATTTTTCATTCCCCGGTCATTGATCTAAGACAAATAGGGAAACCACCCCAAGGCAGGAGCCCCCAATGCGCGCCGTCGTCCAACGTGTAAGCCAGGCCCAAGTTCACGTCGCAGGTCAAAAGATCGGAGAATGCGGGCCGGGGCTGATGATCCTGATCTGCGCCATGCAGGGCGACAGCCCCGACCAGGCGCGCGCCATGGCGGCCAAGATCTCGAAACTGCGGATCTTCAAGGACGAGGCCGGCAAGATGAATCGCTCGGTCCTGGATATCGGCGGCAGCGCGCTGGTGGTCAGCCAGTTCACCCTGGCTGGAGACACCTCGCGCGGCAACCGCCCCGGCTTTTCGACCGCCGCCCCGCCCGATCAGGGCAAGGCGCTGTATGAACAATTCGCGGCCGACCTGGCCGCCTTGGGCATTCCGACCCAGACCGGAGAGTTCGGCGCCGATATGGCCGTGTCACTGGTCAATGACGGGCCTGTAACGCTGTGGATCGACCTCTAGGCGCGCGGCGCGGTCGCTGCATCGGCCAAAGCCGCACCCAGTTGCATGGCGAATTTCTCGGCCGCAACCGGCAAGATCCGCCCCTCGCGCTTGCATAGGGCGACGCGCGCCGGGCGGAACCGCGCGACCGGGCGCACCACGCCACCGATCGCGCCCAGCCAGCGCGGATCGATGGACGGGCCCAGGCAGAACTGCGCGCTAGGCGCCAGCCCCCCCGCCCCCGCCCCCCAAGGCGGCAACAGATAGGCGCTTTCCACCGCCGGGCGCAGCGGCAGGCGCTGCAGTTTGAAGTTCATGTCCAGATGCGCCCGCAGGCCCGACGCCCCCGGCGGCAGCACCATATCCAGGTCGATCAGCTCGGCCAGGCCAACCGGGCCCGAAACGCCCTGATCGGCCATCAGCACCTGAACCGGCAGCTCCTCTGATTGCAGGGTCTCGATACCGTCGCGGTATTGCGGCTGGGCGATCAGCGCCAGGTCGGCCTCGTCCTCGGCCAGCAATTCGGCGAATTCTTCGGGCCCTGCGGGCAACAGCGAAAACACCACATTCGGGTGATCGGCCCGAAAGGCCATCACATGCGCCGGCAGCATCCCCTGCTCAAACACCCGGCTCATGGCGATGCGCACATGCCCGATTCTGGTGCCCGACAGGTCGGCAACCGTTTCAAGAACGCGGTCGATATCGGCAAGATGCTCAATAAATTGGCGGTAGTAGATCTCTCCGACAGTCGAGAGCCGCACCCCCACCGGCAATCGGTCGAAAAACGGCGCGCCGATCTCGGCCTCTAGCGCGAGGATCTGCCGGTTCAGGGCGGACGGAGAAATTGCAAGTTTTTCAGAGGCTTTTCGGATTGATCCCTCACGAACAACCTCGCGTATCGCCCGATACAATGCCAGATGTCGCATGGTCTGCCCCTTAAGTGTTGCAATTATTGCAACAGGATTACGCAAATTATGAACAAGACGGCAACCCCGAATTCTTAACAGGGTGATGCGGCGACGGGGGCCTTCCCCGCGATCTGACACGAGGGACACGAAACCGATGATCAAACACCTTCTTACCGCAACCGCCCTGACCGCCACCCTGGCCGGCGCCGCCCAAGCCGACATCAAGGTGGGCGTGCTGCACTCGCTGTCGGGCACGATGGCCATCTCCGAGACCACGCTGAAAGACACTGTTCTGATGATGATCGAACAGCAGAACGCCAAGGGCGGCATCAACGGCGAGATGCTGGTGCCGGTGGTGGTCGACCCGGCATCCGACTGGCCGCTCTTTGCCGAAAAAGCGCGCGAGCTGATCTCGGACCAAGAGGTCGACGTGATCTTTGGCTGCTGGACCAGCGTATCGCGCAAATCGGTTCTGCCCGTGATCGAAGAACTGAACGGCCTGCTGTTCTACCCTGTTCAGTACGAGGGCGAGGAGAGCTCGAAAAACGTCTTTTACACCGGCGCCGCCCCCAACCAGCAGGCCATCCCGGCCACCGACTATTACCTCGAAGAGCTGGGCGTCGAGAAATTCGCGCTGCTGGGCACCGACTATGTCTATCCCCGCACCACTAACAAGATCCTCGAACAGTACCTGAAAGACAAAGGCATCGCCGAGGAAGATATCTTTGTGAACTACACCCCGTTCGGCCACTCGGACTGGTCGAAAATCGTGGCTGACGTCGTGGCCCTGGGTGCCGACGGCAAAAAGGTCGGCGTGATCTCGACCATCAACGGCGACGCCAACATCGGTTTCTACAAGGAACTGGCCGCCGCTGGCGTCTCGGCAGAGGACATCCCCGTCGTGGCCTTCTCGGTCGGCGAAGAGGAACTGTCGGGCCTGGATACCGCTAACCTGGTCGGCCACCTGGCCGCGTGGAACTATTTCCAGTCGGCCGAATCCGAGGCCAACGATGACTTCATCGCCGCGTGGAAAGCCTTTGCCGGCGAAGAGCGCGTGACCAACGACCCGATGGAAGCCACCTATATCGGCTTCAACATGTGGGTGAAGGCGGTCGAGGCCGCAGGCACCACCGATGTCGATGCGGTGCGCAGCGCGATGTACGGGCTTGAAGTGCCGAACCTGACCGGCGGCACCGCCGTGATGCTGCCGAACCACCACCTGGCGAAACCGGTTCTGATCGGTGAGATCCTCGCGGATGGCCAGTTCGATATCATCAGCCAGACTGCCGAAGTGCCGGGCGATGCCTGGACCGACTTCCTGCCGGAATCGGCGGTGCTCAAGTCCGATTGGAAGGATCTGGGCTGCGGTATGTACAACACCGAGACCGAAAGCTGCGTGCAGCTGAAATCGAACTACTAAGCCGATCCCCGGCTTAGCCAATCACGTCAAGTTAGGAGGGGGCGTCACGGCCCCCTCCGGTTCGGGCAGCATGACCAAACTCATACTCATCGGGCTTCGGGCGGCCCTGTTCTGGATGATGACCGCATTGGTCGCGCTGGCGCAAACGCCCATTCAGGACCTTTTGCAAACCTATCAGACCGAGGTTGCAAAACCGTCGCGCAAGTCGATCGACACCGTCGTTGACGCGCTGATCGCGTCCGGCCTGCCGGAAACCCGGCAAGTGCTGTTCAAGTGGCAGAACAAGGATCTGTTTCAGCGCAACGAGGACGGCCTGTTCTTTTTCGCCGAAGATGCCGGCAATGACAGCTACCGCCTGATCGACATCGCCACCGGGCAGAGCGTCGGCGAGTATGACAGGAAGGCCGTCACCCAGCTAAAGCCGAACGCGGGCGTGCGCGGTGTGATCGCCAACGCGCTGGTCCAGTTTCAACTGACCGATCCCGACCCGATCAAACGTGCCAGGGGTCTGCAAGCCATTGAACGCAACGCCGAGCCCTCGCACCTGAAGGCCCTGCGCGCCTCGATCGACGGCGAGGACGACCCCACCCTGCTGGCCCGCAAACAGCGGCTGGAACGTATCCTGACGATTTCCTATGACACAGACAGCGCCGCGCGCGTGGCCGCGATTGAAAGCTTTTCAACCGATCTGGGCGTCGATGCCCGCGCCGCGCTGAACCCTCTGCTGGCCACCACCCGCAAGGCCGCACCCGGCCTGCCGCAGGGCCAGAACGTGGCCAAGACGCTGAAACCCGGCTCGGACGACCTTAGCCGCAGCGCCGCCTATGACCTGTTGGTCGAGGCCAGGCTGGCCCCGCCTCTGGTGCCGCTTTCCGAGCAAAAGGCCGCGCTGATCGCAAATATCGAAAATGGCCAGGTGGGGGGTATTAAACTACGGCAACTGGACAATGACGCGGCCCGCGCCCGCGCCTATGCCACACTCGCGGGTCAAGGGCTGGCGCCCCCGACCGTGACCGAGGCCGATATCGACGCCGCGCTGGCCCGCCATGTGTTCTACGACCTCTACACCGAACCCGACAGCGCCGTGACCGATGCCGCCGAAAAGGCGCTGACCTCGATCAAGACCCGCGTCGGCCTGAACCAGGCGCTGGACCTCGCGCTGGACGGGCTGTCGCTGGCCTCGATCTATTTCCTGGCCGCCATCGGCCTTGCCATCACCTTTGGCGTGATGGGCGTGATCAACATGGCCCATGGCGAGTTCATCATGATGGGCGCCTATACCGGCTATGTGGTTCAGCAGTTCATCCCGAACTACACCGTGTCGATCATCGTCGCGCTGCCTCTGGCCTTTGCGGTGACCTTTGCCGCCGGTGTCGCGATGGAGCGTCTGGTGATCCGCTGGCTGTATAACCGGCCGCTGGAAACCCTGCTGGCGACCTTTGGCATCTCTATTGCCCTGCAACAGATCGCCAAGAACATCTTTGGCACCCAGGCCCGCCCGCTGACCAGCCCCGGCTGGCTGGACGGCGCGCTGGTGCTGAACGATGTCGTGTCGATCAGCTATATCCGCATCGCGATTTTCGGGCTCAGCCTGATCTTCCTGGTGCTGCTGCTGTTCGTGCTGAACAAGACCCGCCTGGGCCTTGAAACCCGCGCGGTCACGCAGAACCCGCGCATGGCGGCCAGCATGGGCATCAACCCCGACAAGGTGAACATGCTGACCTTTGGCCTGGGCTCGGGCATCGCGGGCATCGCCGGCGTGGCCATCGGCCTTTATGCCAAGGTCACATCCGAGCTGGGCGCCGACTATATCGTCCAAAGCTTTATGACCGTGGTCGTGGGCGGCGTGGGCAACATCTGGGGCACCCTCTTGGGCGCCACGATGATCGGCTTCCTGCAAAAGGGCATCGAGTGGCTGAACCCCAGCAACACGCTGGCCGCCCAGACCTACATGATCATCTTCATCATCATCTTCATCCAGTTCCGCCCCAAGGGCATCATCGCCCTCAAGGGCCGCGCGGCGGGGGATTGAGCCATGCAGAAACCCTTCTTTATCCGCAACCCGTCGGTGATGATCTTTGTCGCCCTGCTGGCCGCCTTTACCATCGGCGTGACCATCCTTAGCCAAGGCTTTGGCATCGACGTGATCTCGACCTCGATGGTCAAGACGCTGGGCAAGACGCTCTGCCTGTGCCTGATCGCCCTCGCGATGGATCTGGTCTGGGGGTACACCGGCATCCTGTCGCTGGGCCATTTCGCCTTTTTCGGGCTGGGCGGCTACATGGTCGGCATGTGGCTGATGTATGAGCGCACCAAGGCCATCGTCGTCAACTCGCTGGCCGAGGCGCCCCTGCCCCCGACCCCGAACGAGATCCGCGAAGGCATCGGCACCCAAATCTTTGGTGTGGTGGGCGGCGCCGAGATCCCGCCGATCTGGGTCTTTGCCGACAGCCTGACCATGCAGCTGGCGCTGGTGGTGCTGATCCCCGGCATCCTGGCCTTTGTCTTTGGCTGGCTGGCCTTCCGCTCGCGCGTGACCGGCGTCTACCTGTCGATCCTGACCCAGGCGATGACGCTGGCGCTGGCACTCTACCTGTTCCAGAACGACAGCGGGCTGCGCGGCAACAACGGGTTGTCGGGGCTGCAAAACATCCCCGGAGCCGAGGGCGTGCCGCAATCGGAACTGTCGGTCTATTTCCTCTGGGCGTCGGCTTTGGCGCTGGGGCTGGGCTATGTTCTGGCGGCCTGGATCGTCGGCGGCAAGTTCGGCAGCGTGATCCGCGGCATCCGCGATGACGAGGCCCGCGTGCGCTTTCTTGGCTATCACGTCGAAAGCTACAAGCTGTTCATCTTTACCGTCACCGCCATCATCGCAGCCATCGCGGGTGCGCTGTATTACCCGCAGGCCGGCATCATCAACCCGGCCGAAATGGCCCCCATCGCCAGCATCTACCTGGCTGTCTGGGTGGCGATCGGCGGGCGTGGGCGGCTTTATGGCGCGGTGATCGGCGCGGGGTTCGTGTCGCTGGTGTCGACCTGGTTCACCGGCGGTCAGGCCCCCGACATCCCGCTGGGGTTCTACACGGTCAAATGGGTCGACTGGTGGCTGGTTCTGCTGGGGCTCAGCTTTGTGCTGGTCACGCTTTTCGCGCCCAAGGGCATCGGCGGCCTCTTTGACCTGATCTCGGGCCGCATCGCACCCAACCGCCACGGCGCCGATCTGGGGCCCGGCATGGGATCGCTGCGCGAACAGGAGGCCGAGAAATGAGCACCCTTCTCGAAGTCTCCGGCATCTCTGTCACCTTTGACGGGTTCCGCGCCATCAACAACCTGTCGTTCCGCATCGGCACGGCCGAGATGCGGGCGATCATCGGGCCGAACGGCGCGGGCAAGACCACCTTCATGGATATCGTCACCGGCAAGACCCGCCCCGACGAGGGCCGGGTGATCTGGGGCGAAAAATCCATCAACCTGCTGAAAATGAACGAAAGCCAGATCGCCCGCGCGGGGATCGGCCGCAAGTTCCAGCGCCCCACCGTGTTCGAGGATCAGACCGTTCTTGAAAACCTGGTGATGGCGCTGAAAAAGACCCGCACCCCGCTGTCGGTTCTGGGCTATCGCCGCAGCAGTGACGATATCGACCGGGTCGAAGCCCTGGCGGATGAGATCGGCCTGCGCGCCGAGCTGCCGCGCAAATCGGGCGAGCTGGCGCACGGGCAAAAGCAGTGGCTGGAAATCGGCATGCTGCTGGCCCAGGAACCGCGCCTTTTGCTGGTCGACGAACCCGCCGCCGGCATGAGCCCGGCCGAGCGCGAGCACACCACCGCCCTGCTGGTCGAGGCCGCCAAGACCCGCGCGGTTGTCGTGGTGGAACATGACATGGAATTCGTGCGCCGGCTGAACTGCAAGGTCACGGTCTTTCACGAAGGCTCGGTTCTGGCCGAAGGCAGCCTGGACCACGTGACCGCCAATCAACACGTCATCGACGTTTACCTGGGACGCTGAACCATGCTGGAAACCAAGACCCTGACCCTGCATTACGGCGGCAGCCAGATCCTCTATGATATCGACATGGTGGCCGAGACCGGCAAGATCACCTGCGTCATGGGCACCAATGGCGTGGGCAAGACCAGCCTGCTTAAGGCGCTGTCGGGCACACATCACCGATCAGGCGGCGACATCGTACTGAACGGCGAAACCCTGGCCAGGCCGCCCGCCCATCACCTGGCACACAAGGGCGTGGGATACGTGCCGCAGGGGCGGATGATCTTTCCGCTGCTGACCGTCAGGGAAAACATGGAAACCGCCTATGCCTGCCTGCCCCGTGGCGAACACATGATCCCTGATGAGATCTACGAGCTGTTCCCGGTGCTGAAGGAAATGCAGAACCGCCGGGGTGGCGATCTGTCAGGCGGCCAACAGCAACAGCTGGCCATCGCCCGCGCGATGATCACCAAGCCCAAGCTCTTGTTGCTGGACGAGCCGACCGAAGGCATCCAGCCCAATATCATGCAGCAGATCGGGCGCGTGATCGAATATCTGCGCGACCAGAACACGATGGCCATCGTGCTGGTCGAGCAGTTCTTCAAATTCGCCTATGGGCTGGCTGACGAGTTCTACGTGCTGAACCAGGGCCGTGTGACCCTCAGCGGCGCCAAGGCTGACGTCGCTGAGGAAAGGTTGCTGGCGGCGGTCTCGGTCTGACCTAGTAGTTCTGCATCTTGCGGATTTGCGCCATGCGGTTGGCCGCGTTGATCGCCTCGCCCAGCGTGGTGATCCCGTCAGCCTCAAGCAGGCGGATCAGCTGCAGGAACACCTCGGCCGTGGCCCGGGTGTCGCCCATCGCCGTGTGCCGCAGCTCTGGCGGGATCACCACGCCGAACCGTTCGGCCAGCGCGTCGAGCGTATGCTGGGACGAGTGGTCGAACAGCAGCGCCGACAGCAGAACCGTACACAGAACCGGCTGATCGAACTTGCGGCCGATCACCTCTTCCTTGAGGTTCAGGAAGGTCATGTCGAAGGGCGCGTTATGCGCGACCAGAACCGAGCCATGACAGAAATCATGGAACTCGCGCCCCGCCGTAGCGATATCGGGCGCGCCCTTGATCATGTCATTGCTGATGTGATGCACTGCGGTCGAGGCGGCCGGAATGTTGCGCTTGGGATCGACCAGCGTGTCGAATTCCTCGCCCTTCAGCATCCGCCCGTTGACGATCCGCACCCCGGCGATCTGCACGATCTCGTCGCCCTGGCGGGGCGTCAGACCGGTGGTTTCGGTGTCGAACACGACAAAGCTCATTTCCGACAGCTTCTGATCGGCCCAGTCGGAATCGATCTCAACCTGCGACAGGTTGAAATCATAGAACTCGGGCCGCGCATCCACCGGCGTCAGCTCGCGCACCTGCGCCGAATGCAGCGGCAGAACGATGCGGTGGCTGTTGCTGTCACTGCCGCGTTCGGGCCAGATCTCGGTGCGGTGCCCTTCCAGGGCGTCACGCCCCGAATACTGGCCATAGCCCTCGGACAAGGGCGCCCTAAGCCAGCGGTCGATCATGCCGTCGCTGGCCTCGGCCCCGGCCCATTCCAGGATCAGCCAAACCTCTTTGCCCTGCGGCTCGGCCCGCAGGGTAAAGCCCTCGCGCCCGTCCTCGGACCGTAGCCCGCGCACGATCATGTCCATCATTTCCAGCACGGCAAAGCCGTCGCATTTCAGGAACTGCTCGTCGCCCTCGATGGTGAACACCCGGTCGTGCCGCGCCTTGAGCGCGTCGAAAATGTCGCTCGAGGCCACAGACGACATCGGCCAGTGCCGCGCCAGCGCCTCTTCGTGGCGGGCGCTCATCTCGCTGAGCGTGTCGGTCATCTCGGCCACTTCGTCCATCATCGCGGTGCGGAACACGCCGCGCGCCTCGGCGGCCATGTCGGGTTCGGCATCCACCACGTCCAGCACCATGTTCAGCGCCGCCGTGCGCCGGCGCACGCGTTCCAGCAGCGTGTTAAACAGGTGGTCGCGCTCGGCATGGGATTCCAGATCCTCGGTGGCATCGTGGAACATCAGCACATAGCCCTTGCGCTCGCCCTCGCTGATCACCGGGCTGACCCGGGCCAGCAACATGCGCGATCCGTCGGCGCTGGCGGTCAGGAACTTTTCGGCCTCTTCCACCCCGCGCGCCAGCTGCGCCTCGAGCCGGTCCAGCGCGTGCAGCAGCGGCTCGGGCCGCAAGAACGCCTTGACCGGCCGCCCCAGCCCCAGATTGCCCAACAGGCCGTGGGCCTCGCGGTTATACAGCATCACCCGCAGGTCGGGCGTGGCCACGACAACGCCTTCGGCAAGGTCACGCAACAGCACCGCGAACAGCGCCTTTTCGCTGTTCAGCCGCGCGGTCTCCTCGGCGATCAGACGTTCTTGTGCGGCGCGGGTCTCGGCCAGGGCGTGGTGAATGGCATTGGCCGCCGGTGCTAGCGCGCCCAGATAGCGACCCTGGGCCTGGTCGATCTCTATCGAGACATCGGCCTGCGCCCGGGTGTGCAGGTCAGAGGCAAGCCCCAGAATGGGCTTGGCCACGTTTTCATCGAACAGAAAGGCGACCCAGACGGTCAGCCCGATCAACCCCGCCACCGCGGCCACGCCGGCAATGATGTAGCTGTCGATCGGCGCGGCCCCGCCCGAGCGGCTGTGCCCCCACCACAGGCCAGCGGCAATCGCCACCGTCCCGCCCAGCGCCAGCGCTGCAAAGAACAGCGCGAACCGGGCGCGCAGCCCCAGTTTCTCAGCCATCGGCAACCCCTCCCGACAGCAACTCGTCGATCTTGGCGGCCAGATCCTTGGCCGAGAACGGCTTGGTCATGAAGGCATCCGCCCCCAGCGCCAGCCCCTTGCGGCGTTCGACCTCTCCTCCGCGCGCGGTCATCATCAGGATACGCATGTTGTTCAACGCCGGGTCGCGGCGAATGACCTGGCACACCTCGTATCCCGACCGCCCGGGCAGCATCACGTCCAGAACCACCAGATCGGGCTTGTGTTCTTCGACTGCGGTCAGCGCGGCATCGCCATCAGCGACGCGGTGCATCTCATAGCCTTGTTTGCCGATCAGATAGCCCAAAGCCAGGGCGATATTGTCTTCGTCTTCTACCAGAAGAACTTTTTTCTGCGCCATTCGGAACCTCCTCTTTCCTCAGGCGTTGCACAGCACCTCATACAACTCGTCATCAGCCGGCACCGGTTGCCAATTCGCATCCTCCATCGGATTGGCCAAGGCGGCGTCGGTCACATCCGCGCGTGCGGGCGCGGAACAGTCAAACAGCTGCGGAACCTGGCTGGGAGCCAGCCACCGCCCGTATAGCAGCATGGTGAAAAGCCTCAGATCGGGCATGTCGTCGCGGCGTTGCACCCCGGCCAGATCAACCGCGATCACCCGCGTGATCTGCGGCTTGGCATAGGACCAGGGCTTCCACGCGGCGGTCTGTTCGATCTCGCGCACGACCACCACCCCTTCGGGCAGTTGGTTGATGGTGCGCTCGGCCCAAGTGTATTCCGACCAGACCGAAAAACCGATCATTGCCAGGCCCGCGCCCGCAGGCAGAAACCAGCGCGGCAGCATCCCGCGCAGAATCTTGTTGAGCAGCAGAATAATGCCCGCAGCGCCCAGCCCCGCGGCCACGGTGGCAATCAGTTCAATAAACATCCCTGTCCCGTCTTTTTCTTAGGCGCCGCGGCTTTGGCCCAGCGCCGATTGCATTGTCTTGACCACCATAAAGGCATCGCGAAGGTGGCTTCGGTCAAGGTCTGAAAGCGCATCGGGCGCCATGAAGTTGTCGGGCTTGGCGCCCGCACGGATTTGCGCGGCCTGATGGCGCAGCCGGGTTTCGGCGATCAGGTCATAGGCCGACAGCAGATCCTGCGCGCCCGAGGCCGATACCACGCCCGCATCACGGGCGGCCTCTAGCCGGTCACGGGTGTTCACGGCCTCTAGCCCACCCTGCAACGCATAGACCCGGCCCAGATCGACCACCGGCACCACGCCGTTATGTTTCAGATCGACCATGTTCTTATGCTCACCCGAGCGGATCAGCGAGAACCCCCGGAACAGGCTGAGCGGCGGCGTATGTTTCAGCGAGTTCGCGATCATATGCGCAACAAAGATCGAGTTGCCGCGCGCCATGTGCAGGGTCTCGTCCTGCAACGCATCGAACAGCGCACCGTTGCCGCCGATCGGTCGCAGATCGAACATGACCGAGGCCAGCATCTGCGCCTCGTTGTCGGGTTGCCCGATCCATTTCGAGAAATAGTCACGCCACACCCGCATCGGCTGGCGCCAGCGGTCGGCGGTGGCCATCATGTCGCCGGGGCAATAGACGAACCCGCAGGTATCCAGCCCGTCGGACACGAAACTCGCCATCTCCTTGAAATAGGCGTCGTCGCCGGGCGACATGCTGTCGTCGATGATCAGGCAGTTGTCCTGATCCGACACCCCGGTCTGTTCGCGCCGGCCCTGGCTGCCACAGGCGGCCCACAGATAGGGCACGGGCGCGGGGCCGAATTTCTGTTCGGCCAGCGTCAGCAGTCGCCGGGTGATGGCGTCGGTGATATCGGTGATGCGGCGGGTGATCGCCTCGTGCCGGGTGCCCGAGCCGACAAGCTGCACCAGCAACTGGGGCACGTTCTTCATGTGCCGCGCCATGTCCTCGGCGCTGTCGCAGCGGGCGATCTCTGCCACCATATGGCTGGCCGTGGTGGCCTGCTGGCGCACCAGGTCGGTGGTGCCGATCAGGCCCACCAGGCGGCCGTGGTCCTGCACCGGCAGGTGATTGATCTTTTTCTCGGCCAGGATCATCAGCGCATCCAGCCCCAGCGCGGCGGGCGATACGGTGATCGGGTTGGCGGTCATCACCTGCGAGACCGGCGTGTCGCCGCTCAGGCCCTCGGCCAGCACCTTGTTGGTCAGGTCGTGCTTGGTGATGATCCCGCTCAGGGCATCGCCCTCGGTGACCATCACGGACGAAATGCCGTTATCGCGCATGATCCGCGCGACCTCAGTGATGGTGCTGTTTTGCGAACAGGTGATCGGCGTGTTGACCATCAGGTCGGACACATGCAGCGCGGTCAGACCGGTGGCGGCGGTGTCGGGTTCGACCACCGCAGTGGGGGCCGAGCGTTCGAACCAGGCGGCAAAACCGTCGTCGCGCTTGAGAAGATCGTGGAAAGAGGTCGACGGGATGAGGATGACCCGCGACTTGACCGCGGCGCGCACGGTCAGGATGGCCTTGCCATCGCGCAGCAGCCCGCGTTCGCCGGTGATATCACCCGGGCCGCGATGCGACACGACCTCATCGCCATCGCCGATGACGTCGAAACGGCCGGTCGTGACCAGGAAAAGGCCGCTCAGCGCATCACCCTTGGCGAACAGAACGTTGCCCTGATCGACATCACGGCATTCCAGCTTGGGCGCCAGGTCCGCACCCAGTTCGCGCGGAAGGGCGTCGAAGGGCGCATATTGCAACAGATTGGCGAGAATTCGGCTTTGATCGTCCTGCACGGACATCCTCCTGCACTTGTGGGGTCGCGTGTGCGTCTGCCGGGCCATCGCGGCGGCCCAGACCAACCAGGGGCTAGAGGGCATTCCGGCGGCATGAGTCTAGCCCACACCGCCGGAAAGGTGGAGAGGACAGAATGTCCTCTCCGGCTTTTTATCGAACCTTAGTGATCGACAGCGGCACCGGCACCACGCGGGATGCGGACGCTTTCGACCAGCTCCTGGATCTCTGCCGGCGGCTCTTCGGTGGCGTTCGAAATAACGATCGCAACCAGGAAGTTAAGAGCCGCGCCAACAGCGCCGAACGAGGTCGACTTGATCGACAGCAGCAGCGGGTCGCTGTCGTCAAAGCTGTTGGTGCCCGGCACAAAGAACCAGCCCTTGTGCAGGAAGATGTAGACGATGGTCACGCCCAGACCAACCAGCATACCGGCAACGGCACCCTTGTTGTTCACGCGCTTGCTGAAGATACCCATCATCAGAGCCGGGAAGATCGACGCAGCAGCCAGACCAAAGGCCAGAGCCACGGTCTGAGCGGCGAAGCCCGGGGGGTTCAGACCCAGGTAGGTCGCAACACCGATGGCAACGGCCATGGCGATACGTGCCGACAGCAGCTCGTTTTTCTCCGACATGTTCGGGGTCAGCTGACCCTTCATCAGGTCGTGAGACACGGCCGACGAGATCGCCAGCAGCAGGCCGGCAGCCGTCGACAGAGCAGCAGCCAGACCACCCGCAGCCACCAGACCGATAACCCAGCCGGGCAGGTTGGCGATTTCGGGGTTGGCCAGAACCAGGATGTCGCGGTTGAACTTGGTCAGTTCGTTACCGGTCCAACCGTTCGCAGCGGCGCGTTCAGCCATAGCGGGCGAAGCGTCGTTGTAGAACTGGATCTTGCCGTCGCCGTTCTTGTCTTCCCAACCCAGCAGGCCGGTCTTTTCCCAGTTTTCCATCCACTGGTAGGCCGGATCGCTTTCGATCTGGGCCAGCGAGACGGGTTCACCCTGGGTACCGTTCGGCCACATTTGGTCGACGATGTTCAGGCGAGCCATTGCACCAACAGCCGGGGCAGTCAGATACAGCAGCGCGATGAACACCAGCGCCCAGCCAGCCGACCAACGGGCGTCAGCCACGCGCGGCACGGTGAAGAAGCGCATGATAACGTGGGGCAGACCAGCGGTACCGATCATCAGCGACAGGGTGAAGAGCACCATGTTCAGAGTATCGGCGCTGTGCACGGTATACTCGGCAAAGCCAAGCTCCAGCAGGACGGCGTCCAGTTTGGCCAGCAGCGGTTCACCCGAAGCAGCGTGATCGCCGAACAGGCCCAGGGCCGGGATCGGGTTGCCGGTCAGCTGCAGCGAGATGAAGATCGCCGGGATGGTGTAGGCGGTGATCAGCACGCAGTACTGGGCCACCTGGGTGTAGGTCACACCCTTCATGCCGCCGAACACAGCGTAGGCGAACACCACGCAGGCACCGATCAGCAGACCGGTGGTGTTGGACACTTCCAGGAAGCGACCGAAGGCCACGCCAACACCGGTCATCTGACCGATAACATAGGTCACCGACGCCACGATCAGACAGATCACGGCCACAAGGCGCGCGGTCGGGCTGTAGAAGCGGTCGCCGATGAACTCCGGCACGGTGAATTTGCCGAACTTGCGCAGATAGGGGGCAAGCAGCAGTGCAAGCAGCACGTAACCACCGGTCCAGCCCATCAGGAAGGTCGAGTTGTCGTAACCGACGAAGGCGATCAGACCCGCCATCGAGATGAACGACGCCGCCGACATCCAGTCAGCGCCAGTCGCCATACCGTTGACGACGGGGTGAACGCCACGACCAGCGGCGTAGAATTCAGAGGTCGAGCCCGCGCGGGCCCAGATTGCGATCCCGATGTAGAGCGCGAACGACGCCCCCACAAAGATCAAGTTAATTGCAAACTGACTCATCGTTGCTGTCCCTCTTATTCCTCAACGCCGTATTCGGCGTCGAGCTTGTTCATACGCCAGGCGTAGAAAAAGATGATTCCCAGGAACAGCAGGATCGAACCCTGCTGAGCAACCCAGAAGCCAAGATCCGAACCACCCACGGAGATGCCCGAAAGCATCGGCCGCAGGAGAATACCGAATCCGAACGGAACGATAAGCCAGAGCACCATACACCACTTCACAATGCGGATGTTGGCAGCCCAATAGGCCTTATCGCTAGCGGATGTTTCTGCCATGAAAGTCTCCCTTACTTTTGATCTGAAGCCGCAGCCCTCCTGCCGCGACGATCAGGACGTTTCAGCCATTCCCGAGCGCGTCGGCCATGGACTGAGAAACCAGGTTGATATCGGCCATTGCATCAATGGCCTTCAGTTTGCCGGAATCGCTGTAGTAGGCGATCAACGGGGCGGTCTCGGCGTGATAGGCCTTGAGACGCTCTGCCACCGTTTCGGCATTGTCATCGGCGCGGCGTTTGAACTCTGTGCCGCCACAGCTGTCGCACACACCCTCTTTCGCGGGCTTCTTGTGCGTGTCGTGATAGCCTTCGCCGCATTTGGCGCAGGTGTAACGACCGGAAATACGTTCGACCATCGCGGCATCGTCGACTTCCATCGAGATCACCACGTCCAGGCTCATGCCCTTGTCGGTCAGCAGCTTGTCCAGCGCGCCGGCCTGGGCAACGGTGCGCGGAAAGCCGTCAAAGATCACACCGCTGGCGACATCCGGCTCGTCCAGGCGGTCGTTCACGATGGCGATGACGATGTCGTCGGACACAAGGCCGCCCGCTTCCATCACCGCCTTGGCCGCCTTGCCGGCATCGGTGCCGGCGGCAACGGCGCCACGCAGCAGATCGCCCGTCGACAGCTGAACAAGACCAAACTTGTCCATCAGAATACGGGCCTGGGTGCCCTTGCCGGCCCCCGGGGGGCCCAAAAGAATCACGTTGGTAGCGGTGTCGGTGGCACTCATGCCGGTCTGTCCTCCCGTCGAGGCGCGTTTGCGCCAGGTATTCTTTTCTTTTGCGGCGCCGCCCGATCATCGGGTCGCGGACCGCAGGTGAATTGCCGTTTTCAGGTCCGCATCACGACAGACAAGCAAACGGCAGCCCGCCTACTCATGCCTATCGGATCGCTCGGATAAAGCTTCCCCCTCGAAATCGGCGCATGCCGGCCCACAATCGGCCAATTTTCGCCAATTGCACAGCAAAAAATCACGGTCACTTTACCAAACACACCCCCCGCAAGGAATTAGGCTCTGAATTTCTTACAGTATTTTGTGAATTTACTTACCGCTTACCTGAAAATTTGTGTAAATTTCTTCACATCCTTTCAAATTCTCCTTGAAATACAACGAAACTTTACTGCGGCGACACGACAGATAGTTTCCCGCGCCGGACCGGCGGGCGGGCAAATCCCACGCAAAACCCGATCAAAGCTCCGCACCTTCATCCTCGGCGCGAACCCATTGAGCGGAAATCTCGATTCGAACACGGGCACCGCATCGCTTGCATGGCCCGGTGGCTGGGCTTAGTGCTGGGGACGAACTGTTCCGGGGCCCGACGTGCTTTTCTACCGCCTTCTGCTTTGCTTTCTGGCACCCGCCCTGCTGATCCGCGCGGCGCGGGCAGGCGGGCTGTCGCAACGGCTGGGCGGCGGCGACCGGGAACCCGCCCCGACGGTCTGGCTGCACGCCGCCTCGAACGGAGAGGCCATGGCCGCCCGCCCTCTGATCGAGGCGATGCTGGCCAAGGCCCCCGACCTGACCATCACCGTCACCTGCAACACCACCACCGGGCGTGATCTGGTCGCGGGTTGGGGGCTGCCCGGTGTCGCGGCCCGGTTGGCGCCGCTGGATTTCCGCTGGGCGCTGCGCCGGTTCATGGCAAACCTGCGCCCGCAAGCGCTGATCGTGATCGAGAACGAACTTTGGCCCAACCGCCTGACCATGATGCAGGCCGCTGGCAAGCCCGTGATCGTGGCCTCGGCCCGGATGTCACAGCGCAGCGCCCGCGGCTGGGCCCGCCGCCCGGCGATGGCTGAGCGCATCATGTCGGCGATCACTCTGCTGTCGGCACAAGATACCGCGTCGCAACGCCGCTTTGCCCAGCTGGGCCTGACACCTGACCGCATCGCGCCTGTGGTGAACCTCAAGCTGACCCAGGACATCCCCGCCCCCCCGGCCGACACGCTGGCGCGGTTGCGCCCGCTGCTGCCACGCGCGGCGACGGTGCTGGCGGCCTCGACCCACGAGGGCGAGGACGAGATCATCCTCAGCGCCTTTGTCCGCGCCCGCCACGACCGGCCCGAGCTAAGGCTGATCCTGGCCCCGCGCCACCCGCGACGGGGCGATGATCTGGCCACGATGATCACCGAGGGCGGGCTGGGATGTTCACGTCAATCGGCGGGGCAAATGCCCGATCAGCCCGTGCATCTGGCCGACACGATGGGCGAGATGCCTCTGTGGTATGCGCTGGCCGGGGTGACATTCGTCGGCGGCTCGCTGGTGCCGCGCGGCGGCCACACCCCGTTCGAGCCCGCCGCCTATGACAGTGCCATCGTGCATGGCCCGCATCTGGACAATTTCGCCGACGCCTACGCGGCCCTGCAACAGGCCGGGGCCAGCCTACTGGTGCGTGACGCGGTCGATCTGGCCGACATCCTGCGCGACCCGGCCCGCACCGATCCCCTGCCCGACCGCGCCCGTGCCGTGATCGACCCGATGCGCGGCACCGAGGCCCTGGGCGATCTGGCCGACCGCATTTTGAACGTCATTCACTCAGCGGATAACTAGCCATCACGTCATAGCGCGGCCCCTTGGGTGACAGGTGCGATGAATAAAGATGAAACGCATCCACCCCGAATTGCGGCCCCGGCAGCACCGCCCGCGTGGCCACGAACCGCCCGATCGCAGCAAAATCGGCCTGCAGGTTCAGCCGCGCCAAGGTGATATGCGGGCGAAACCGGCGCCGCTCGGGCGTCAGACCGGCGCGCCGCGCGGCCCGCGTCACCGCCGCCTGCAACATATCCAGCGCCTCGCAGCGATGCGGCACCGCATGCACCTGCCGGGGCCGGTCGCCGCCGAACACGTCCAGCCCGGCTACGCACAGATCGAACCGTTTGGCGCGGATGGCCGACAGCTGCATATGCAGCTCGTCCAGCTGGCCGTCATTCAGATCACCCAGAAACACCAGCGTCAGGTGCATGTTCTCGGGCGGCACAAGGCGCGGCGCGGGCAGATGCCGTTGCAGATCGGCCAGCGCGTCAGTGGCCGGATCGGGGATAGCAAGGGCAACAAAGCTGCGGATCATGGGGCGGGCCTTTCGCCAAGCCGGGCCAGCCGGGTGCGGATCTCGTCACGCAGCGGGCCCGGGCGCGGTGTGTCGCGCAGGGTTGTGAACAGATGATCGGGCGGGTTGCGGCCGCGGCTGTTGCCCTCGAATGTCAGGCCACGCAGCACCGCCTCAGCCAAAGGGGGCAGACGGTCGGGAATGTCATGCCCCGCCAGCGTCGCCCAGACACCGGCCCAAAGCCGCCCCACCGACCACGGGTTATAGCCGCCCCCGCCCAGCACCAGATACCGTGGCGCCATGGGCCGCAGCGCCGCAACGGCCGCCCAATGCGCGTTGTTCGACAGGGCCAGCCGCGACAGCGGGTCTTCGTCCACGGCGTCAGCCCCGCATTGCAGCACCACCGCATCGGCCCTGAACGCGGCCACGCACGGCAAGATCAGCTGATCGAGAATGGCCGCGAACTCGGTATCATTCAGCCCGCGCGGCACCGGCAGGTTAAAGAGGTTGCCCACCCCCTGATCCTCAAGCGCGCCGGTAAAGGGCCAGCGGTGTTCTTCGTGAACGCTGATCATCAGCACGTCGCCGTCATCGGCAAAGGCCTCTTCGACGCCGTCGGGGTGGTGGGCATCAATATCGACATAGGCCACCCGCCGGGCGCCGTTGCGCCGCAGGGACAGGATCGCCAGCACCGGATCGTTGAGGTAGCAAAACCCGTTGGCCCGCCCGCGCAGCCCGTGATGCGTGCCCCCGGCCGGGTGATAGACCACCCCGCCCCCGGCCAGCATCTCGCCCGCCAGCAGCGACCCGCCCGCCCCGGTGGCCGGACGGCGGTACATCTCGGCAAAGACCGGGTTCGAGGCCGTGCCCAGACCATACCGCGCCCTATCCGCCTCGGTGACCTCTTGCCGGTCCTCGGCTCGGACCAGCGCCGCCAGGTAATCAGGGTCATGCCACAGCGCCAGCGCCTCGGGCTTGGCGCGCGGGCTTTGCACGAACTGCCCCGGCGCCAGCCAGCCCATGGCGCGCGCCAGATCCATCACCGTCGATACCCGCGGCACCCGCAGCGGATGCCACTTGCCATAGCTCGAATTCCGATAGATCTCGGACCCGATGAACCGGGGAATATCGCTGCTCTGTTCCGGCATCCGCGCCTCCTGCCGGGCATGCTAGCCCGCGTGCGCCGATTGTCCACTACGCGCCTGACGGATTGATCGCGCCCGCGGAATGCTTATTTTAAGAGTCCGCACCAAACCGGGAAGACCGATGATCCGTTACGCGCTGAATTGCGACAAGGGCCACAGCTTTGACAGCTGGTTCCAGTCCGCCGACGCCTTTGACAAGCTGCTGGCGGCGGGGATGGTGTCTTGCGCGGTCTGCGGCGGCACCGAGGTGACCAAGGGCCTGATGGCGCCGCGCCTGTCGCAATCGCGCGACGACACCCCCGATCGCCCGCTCAGTGCCCCCGCCAGCCCCGCCGAACAGGCCCTGGCCGAACTGCGCCGCAAGATCGAGGAAAACTCGGATTACGTGGGCGACAACTTTGCCGACGAGGCCCGGCGCATCCATTCCGGCGACGCGCCGGAACGCGTGATTCACGGCGAGGCCAGGCTGGACGAGGCCCGCGCCCTGATCGAAGAAGGCGTGCCGATCGCCCCCCTGCCCTTCATGTCGGGCCGCAAGACCAACTAGGCCCTGATTTTCGGCCCCCCGCGGCGCGAATCCCCCCTGTGCCCACTTGCCCTGAGGCCCCTCTTGACCTAGAGAGCGCCCGACGGAAAAGCACAGGGGCAAGTGATGCCGCTTCTAGTTATGAAATTCGGGGGCACCTCGGTTGCCGACCTCGACCGCATCAAGAACGCGGCCGAAAAGGTCAAACGCGAGGTCGAGCGCGGCTATGACGTGATCGTCATCGTATCGGCCATGTCGGGCAAGACCAACGAGCTGGTGAACTGGGTCGAGACCACCTCGCCCCTGTATGACGCGCGCGAATATGATGCGGTGGTCAGCTCGGGCGAGAATATCACCGCCGGCCTGATGGCGCTGACCCTGCAGGAAATGGACGTACCCGCCCGCAGCTGGCAGGGCTGGCAGGTGCCGCTGAAAACCACCAGCGCCCACGCCGCCGCCCGCATCGAAGAAATTCCGCGCGACAATATCGACGCCAAGTTCGCCGAAGGCATGAAGGTGGCCGTGGTCGCCGGGTTCCAGGGCATCAGCCCCGAGGGCCGCATCACCACGCTGGGCCGGGGCGGCAGCGATACCACCGCCGTGGCCTTTGCCGCCGCATTCGACGCCGAGCGCTGCGACATCTATACCGACGTGGACGGGGTCTATACCACCGATCCGCGCATCACCGACAAGGCCCGCAAGCTGGACAAGATCGCGTTCGAGGAAATGCTGGAACTGGCCAGCCTCGGCGCCAAGGTTCTGCAAACCCGCTCGGTCGAGCTGGCGATGCGGTTCAACGTGCGCCTGCGCGTGCTGTCGAGCTTTGAAGACAACGATGAAACATCCGGCACTCTGGTCTGCTCGGAGGAGGAAATCATGGAAAGCAATGTAGTCTCCGGTGTCGCCTACTCGCGCGACGAGGCCAAAATGACCCTGATCTCGGTCGCCGACCGCCCCGGCGTCGCCGCGGCGATCTTTGGCCCGCTGGCCGAGGCCGGCGTGAACGTCGATATGATCGTTCAGGACATCAGCGAAGAAGGCCGCACCAACATCACCTTCTCGTGCCCGGTCAACCAGGTCGCCCGCGCCGAACAGGCCGTTCTGAAGGCCAAGGATGACGGCGAGATCAATTTCCACGGCCTGGTCGCCGACAAGGATGTCGCCAAGGTTTCGGTGGTGGGCATCGGCATGCGCAGCCATACCGGCGTTGCCGCCAAGATGTTTGAATCGCTTTCTGCCGAAGGCGTGAACATCAAGGTCATCTCGACCTCGGAAATCAAGATTTCCGTGCTGATCGACCGGAAATATATGGAACTTGCCGTCCAAGCCCTTCATGATGCGTTCGGACTGGAAAAAACAGCCTGAGTGACGGAGTGAATGTCCGAACGCACGGACAGTGAAAGCGAGAGCCGCAAACTGCTACGCCGTTTGCGGGACACCCTTGCCGAACCGGGCAAGGGGCAGGAACGGCTTGACCGCATCACACATATCATCGCCGACTCGATGCGCACCGAGGTGTGCTCGATCTACCTGTTCCGCGACGCCGATACTTTGGAACTGTGCGCGACCGAGGGCCTCAAGCCCGAAGCCGTGCACAAGACCCGGATGCGCGTGGGCGAAGGCCTGGTCGGCCGCGTTGCGCGTGAACAGCGTCCAATCAACTCGGGCAACGCCCCCGCCGAAAAGGGTTTCCGCTATATGCCGGAAACCGGGGAAGAGATTTATTCCTCGTTCCTGGGCGTGCCGATCCAGCGCCTTGGCGAACGGCTGGGCGTGCTGGTCGTGCAGTCGAAAGAGGCCCGGCAATATTCCGAAGACGAGGTCTATGCCCTGGAAGTCGTGGCCATGGTCGTGGCCGAGATGACCGAGCTGGGCGCCTTTGTCGGCGACGACCCCGCCATGGCCGCCCTGCACCAACAGCCCGTCATGTTCCGCGGCGGCGTCGGCCAGGAAGGTGTGGCCGCCGGCCATGTCTGGCTGCACGAGCCGCGCGTGGTCATCACCAACCTTGTGGCCGACGACCCCGAGGCCGAAAGCATCCGCCTGCACGCCGCCGTCGATCAGCTGCGCCTGTCGGTCGATGACATGCTGTCGATCGCCGGATCGGGCGATGCCGAGCAGCTTGAGGTGCTCGAGGCCTATCGCATGTTCGCCAATTCCCGCGGCTGGATGCGCCGCATGGAAGAGGACATCGCCCGCGGCCTGTCGGCCGAAGCGGCCGTGGAAAAGGAACAATCCGCCGCCCGCGCCCGCATGGAAACCGTGCCCGATCCCTATCTGCGCGAGCGCCTGCAAGATCTCGACGACCTGTCGAACCGCCTGCTGCGCATCCTGACCGGCCAGGGCCATGACACCGGCGCCAGCCTGCCCAAAGACCCGGTTCTGATCGCCCGCAACATCGGCCCCGGCGAATTGCTGTCCTATGGCCGCAAGCTGAAGGGCATCATCCTCGAAGAGGGCTCGGTCGGCAGCCACGCCGCCATCGTGGCGCGCGCGCTGGCCATTCCGCTGATCATCCACGCCGAGCGCATCACCACCGAGGCGCTGAACGGCGACTATGTGCTGCTGGACGGCGAACAGGGCGTGGTGCATCTGCGCCCCGAGGAAAGCGTCGCGGCCGCCTTTCACGACAAGATGGCCATGCATGCCAAGGCGCTGCAACGCTATGTCTCGATCCGGCGCAAGCCTGCGCTCACACTCGATGGCCAGACCATCGCGCTGCATATGAATGCCGGGCTGATGGCCGATCTGCCGTCGCTGTCGGGCTCAGGCGCCGAGGGCGTGGGCCTGTTCCGAACCGAGCTGCAATTCCTGGTCCGCAGCCAGATGCCCCAGCGGGCCGAGCTGGCCGCGCTCTATTCGCGGGTGCTGGACGCGGCGGGCGGCAAACGCGTGGCCTTTCGCACGCTCGACATCGGGTCGGACAAGGTGCTGCCCTATATGAAGCGCGAAGAGGAACCCAACCCCGCCCTGGGTTGGCGCGCGATCCGGGTCGGCCTGGACAAGCCCGGCGTGATGCGGATGCAGTTGCAGGCGCTGGTGCGCGCGGCAGGCACGCGACCGCTGACCATCATGTTCCCCTTTGTCGCCGAGGCGTCGGAATTCTACGAGGCCAAGGGTCATCTCGACCATGTTCTGAAACAGGAGCAGAAATTGGGCCGCCCGGTGCCCGAAAAGATCGAGATCGGCGCAATGCTGGAAACCCCCAGCCTGGCCTACGCGCCCGACCGTTTCTTCGAGTCGGTCGATTTCATCTCGATCGGCGGCAATGACCTGAAACAGTTCTTTTTCGCCGCCGACCGCGAAAACGAGCTGGTACGGCGGCGCTATGACACGCTGAATGTCAGCTTCCTGCAATTCCTTGAACAGATCGTCGAGCGCTGCAACGCCACGGGCACGGCGCTGTCTTTCTGTGGCGAGGATGCCGGCCGCCCCGTCGAGGCTCTGTGCCTTGCGGCGATCGGGTTCCGTATTCTGTCGATGCGCCCGGCCTCGATCGGGCCGGTCAAGCACCTGCTGCGCAAGGTTCATCTGGGCGAGCTGAAAGCGGTGATCGACGATGCCGGGCGGCTGGGTCAGGCCTCGGCCCGCGGCGCGGTGATCGAACATCTCAGCAAGGGCGGCTGGGCGCTTTAGGCGCGGCGCCAGAGATTCTAAAGTTCACTATCGACGTAATTGTGAACCCTGCTATTAGTACAACCCCAGAACTCACAACTTAGAGAGCAAGTATTGTCGAAGGCTTCTACTTCCACAGATGTATCTGCGAGCACGCTCGATGAGGTATCCAAGTCCCTTGCCGAAGCCGTTAAGAACGCAGACTTTACACCCTGGCAACTAATATTCCTGATGTTGGGTATCGTTCTACTGATGAACGCAAAGGGGATTTATCAGATTCATGTTCAGAAATACGAAACCAAGCGTAAATATAACAATCTTGACAAGAAGACCGATCATAAGCTCAAACTGATGGAAGAGAAACTGGAACGAAAATCCAAATTTAAGGGGAATGGCAGCCTCGATTCAGAATACGGGAAGCATCTATGAGTGAACTTCTTATCTGCACCTTGATCGCTGTTGTTCTGGCCATCTTGCTCCAGAAGCGAAACGAGCAGAAGCTTCGCGCCGAAGCCCATAAGGGCGATGCGATAGAAGTAATGTTTAAAAACCTTAACACTCTAATCGAAGCGAAGTCCAAAAGGTCTCAGGATGTTCCCGATGAGATCTTGGTACTAGCATCATGGATGATAAAAAGTGTTAATATCAAAGGCATCGAGTTCATACTTGCTGCTTCCTTGCAGGACGGAAACAACACCCGACACCGTCCGTCACCTCTACAATCAAAGCCCATGAGAACTGAGCTGGAAAAGGTATTCACTGATCTAGTTCATGGTTGGGTTCTCTTTGTCTCGAACAAGAATTTGTTCGCTAGATTCCTGATCCGTAACGCCTTAGGGAAGCGGGTTGTAAGAGACGAGCGCTTCACGCCGTACACTGCCCAACTAGTCAAAAAGGTTGCCGACAAGAAATCCATTCACTGCCTCAACGGTGCAGCTGCATAGCGAAATCCAATAGCCATTTGTCATTTGCGACCTTAATCGCAGCTTTACGAGCGCAGCGGGATCCGGCGTTCCAACCTGCGACGCAGGCGCTCGTTCAGCTCTTCTAGCGGGATGTTGCTGTCGCGGCTGAGGTTCATCAACCCGAACTGCACATGCGCGATCTGCTGGTAATAGCGCGTATAGGCCATGTTGGTCGCCGCACCCGCCACCGCGCCCAGCACCGGCACGGTCTGCGCCGCCAGCTTTTGCCCCAGCGCCGCCGCCAACCGGGGCGCAACCCGCGCGATCAGCCCGTTCAGCGCCGGGCCGGTCAGCGTAACCCGCGTGGCAACAAACCCCAGATCAGCCCCGTCATCGCGCGCCAGCGGCCCCGCCGCTGCGAATACCTGCACCGAGGCCGCGCGCACCGCCGGGTCGGCCGGGTCGAAGCCGTGGCTGGCGGCGATCCCCTGAATCGCGCGCAACAGAACGGTCACCGTGACCGGCAGCTCTGCCAGCGCCGTGGGCAACCCACCCAGACCACCCGCCGCGCCCATCGCGCCCGTCACCAGCGTGTTTTGCCAGCCCGTGCCATCGGGAATGCGCCCGCCGCGCGACAGATGCGCCACGTCAAAGGCCGCGCGCAAGGCTTGCGCGGTGGCCGTGTCCAGCCGCGACCTGACCGGGGCCGGCAGGCGTTCCAGCAGGTTTTCGGCCTGCCCGCCGACCATGTTCAGCGCCTCTATCCCGAACCCGCCGGCTTGGCGATAGCGCCGGGCCAGCGCATCCAGCGCCGCATCGACATCGGGAATCGGGTTATGGGGAACTAGGTTGCTCATGCGCCCAAGATGGGGCCGCGTGGCCGGTGCTGCAAGCCTGCTATGGCGCCTCAAAGCGGGTGACCGTGCCGGTCACACCATCCCAGGCGCCGTCGACCAGCTCGTATCCCAGCACCCGGTCGGGGTTGGTGGGGGGCGGCATCTCGACCTCGCTTAGCCGAGAGAACCCAAAGCGGCTGTAATAGGGGGCATCGCCCACCAGCATCACCCGTGCCCAGCCCGCGCGCCCCGCGCGATCCAGCGAATCCTGGATCAGGAACGCGCCCAGCCCCTCGCCCTGATGGGTGGGGTGCACGGCGACCGGGCCCAGCAACAGCACCTTTTGTCCGCCCACCAGCACCGGCCAATAGCGGATGGCCCCCGCGACGATCTCATGTTCGTCACGCGCCACGACGCACAGCTCGGGCACCGGCGCCACATTGTCGCGCAGACGATAGGACGACAGCGCCTCGCGCCCGGGCGCAAAGCACAGGTCATAAAGTGCCTCGACCTCCCACCAGTCGGCGGGTGTTTCCTGCTCAAGACGGATCACGCCCTGCCCCGTTCACATTCCTTCTGGAATCCGGCCTATCACGGGGCTAGGTCTTGGGCAAACAGGACGCGCAAAGGAAACCCGATGTTCTATCGCCCGCAAGACGGCCACGGCCTGCCCCATAACCCGTTCAACGCCATCATCGCCCCGCGCCCGATCGCCTGGGTGTCGACCCGCGGCGCCGACGGGCAGGATAACCTGGCCCCGTTCTCGTTCTTCAACGGCGCGGCCTATTCGCCGCCGCAGATCATGTTCGCCACCACCGGCACCAAGCCCGATGGCACCCCCGAGAAAGACACGCTGGCCCATATCCGCGCCACCGGCGTGTTCTGCGTGAACATGGTCGAATACGCGATGATGCACCCGATGAACGAAAGCTCGGGCGGCTGGCCGCGCGAGGTCGACGAGTTTGACAAGGCCGGCATCGCCAAGGCCGACTGCGAAACCATCCCCTGCCCGCGCATCGCCGGCGCGCCCGCCAGCCTGGAATGCAAGCTGACCCAGATCGTGCAGCTTGAGGGCAAGTCGAACAACGTGATCTTTGGCCAGGTCACCGGCGTGCATCTGCGTGACGACTGCCTGCGCGACGGCAAGTTCGACATCACCACATTCGGCGCGCTGGCCCGGCTGGGCTATCGCGACTATGCCACGATTACCGAGACCTTTACCCTGACGCGTCCCGACGACTAAGCCAGTCGCGCACGCGCGGGTCACCGTCAAACGCGGTGTGCGAAAACTCGTGGCTTTCGCCGCCACCCGCATGTTCGCGCGCGATCACCCGGTCGGATTTCAGCCAGAAATGCCAGATCGCGCGGTCTTCGGGCGCGGTGCTGGTGATGGCGGCGCAGGTCAGGATGGCGATATTCGCCCCCGCATCCGGGTCGCGCACCGACCGATACCGGATCACCTCGGCCCCCTCGGCCCGCAGCGCCTCGGCCAGGGCGACGGTGGCGGTGTAATCAACCGGGTCGGTCAGCGCCGGGTCGGTCGTGCCGGTCAGATCGAACCGCGCCGCCGTTTCATAGCCCAGCCGGAACGCGGTCTTTTCCGTTGGCCCCGACGGAAAGCCCGTGTCGGGGCTTTCGATATAGAATCGCAACAGATGAAACGCGGCCTCGGCCGCGGCAGTGCGCAGGGTTTCGGCGGCATAAAGCACCCCACGCGCATCCCCCGCCCCGCGAAACCGCGAGGCGCTGTGTGGAACGTAACGGAACGGCGTGTAGAACAGATAGTGCAGATGTGCACAGTCGCGCGGCACCGGCGGCTTGCTGTCATCCAGCAGATCCTCGAGCAGCGCCTGTTCGTCCAGATCATCGACCAGCTTCATCGTGGCGACGCGGTGCTGCGCCTCGGCGAAACGGGCCACCCGCCCGGAGGCGGCGCTTAACTCAAAGCGGGGCACGGCGCTGGTCGAGATAATCCATCACATGCACGATACCGGCGATGGTTTTCATCGCCTCAAGCGGCGGCCGGCCCAGCACGGTATTGTGGTTGCGCAGCCAGTCGCCCGCGACCCGTTCATCGCCCCCCACGATCGCATCCAGCGACCGAAAGATACGCAGAAAGGTCTTGGCCAGTTCCTGGGTGTTGCGATCGCGCGGCAAGAGCGCGCCCTTGGTCGCCACGTTCGACACGGCCGATCGCGACACGCCCAGAACGGCGGCCAGATCGCTTTGCGACAGACGCAGGATACGCGAGGCGCGCCAAACCGCCTTGGTCAGCACGGCAACCGGATCGGGCGCGGGTCGGAGGACGGCAGATTGCATGATCACCCCTAGAATTGTCTACATGTGTAATATTAGGCGGTAAAGTTTACAAATCAACAATCAGCCAAGAAAAAAGGCGCCGCAGCGCCTTTCCAGACAGATTTCGTTGCGTCACATGCCCGCAATCAGGTCGCCTCTTCCTCGAGATGCAGCTTCATATCCAGCAAAACATGCTGCAACGCGTTGGTTTCGCGCAGCAGGCGCTTGGCCTCGTTGATGGTGATGATGCCATCCTCGATCGACTGGTTGTATTCGGCCATCAGCATTGCAAACCGCTGCGACAGCGCCACCACATCCGAGTTCACCCCACCCGTTTCGGTGTTCTTCTTGGCGCCCTCGTTATACGACAGCGTGATGCCCTGCAGCTCGGCCAGGGCGGTGGTGACATGGGGGAAACGCGCCTCTTTTTCCAATGAGGCAACGGCATCAATGGGCATGAAACGGTCGGTATGTTCCTCGGAATCCGAATAGTAACGACCAAGGGTCGCCTTGGATCGCCCGGTCAGACGGCACGCTGTCTCGATGCCGACATCCTTGACCAACGCCTCGGTGTGCTTCTTCAGGTAACTCCCGATACCAGCCATCTACCTCATCCAATTCAACATTGTTACCGCTACGGGGAAACTCGCCCCCCTTTTCCCATTAATCGCCCGCGAAGGATTTGTCATATAGAAATAGGTCTTCAGGAGATGAAGATCGGTGCGAGTGTCCAGCGACCCCGCCGCTGGTATTGAGGTTGGGGAGCGTCGTTCAGCATCTAGGGGGGATGCTCCAGCCGGTATCGGCATGGGCGGCGGTCCTACCCATTCAGTATTGGTGACAGTATTTATTACGAGATGTCCGGGCCTTTGGTCTCATCCCCATTTGCCGGGGTCCGGGCATCTCGGTTTGCCGCTTGATTGATCGCGTCACCGGCGGGATAAGCGGCCATGGCCAAGCTATACTTCCACTACTCCACCATGAATGCCGGCAAGTCGACGATCCTGTTGCAGGCCGCGCATAACTATCGCGAACGCGGGATGCAGCCCCTGCTGATCACCGCGCGCCTGGATGACCGGGCCGGGCCGGGGCGCATTGAATCGCGCATCGGCATCGGTGAAGACGCCCAGACCTTTGACGCGACTACGAACCTCTTCGACATGATCCGCGACCGGTTGTCGCAAGCGCCCTGCGCCTGCGTCTTTATCGACGAGGCCCAGTTCCTGAGCCACGGCCAGGTCTGGCAACTGGCCCGCGCGGTCGATGACCTGGGCATACCCGTGATGTGCTATGGGCTGCGCGTCGATTTCAGGGGCGAACTTTTCCCCGGCTCTGCCGCCCTTCTGGCGCTGGCGGATGAAATGCGCGAGGTGCGCACCATCTGCCATTGCGGGAAAAAGGCCACGATGGTGATGCGCAAGGGCGCCGACGGCACGGCGCTGCGCGACGGGGCGCAGGTGCAGATCGGCGGCAACGAGACCTACGTCTCGCTTTGCCGGCGTCACTGGCGACAAGCGGTCGGCGACAGCCCGGCTTAAACCGCGTTGGGCAACGGCTGGCCCGCCAGATGGGCGCGGATGTTTTCCACCGCCATCAGGCCCATGGCTTCGCGCACATCCTGTGCGGCAGTCCCCAGATGCGGCAGCAGGGTGACGTTTTCCATCAGCTTCAGCGCCTCGGGCACCTGCGGCTCGAACTCGTAGACATCCAGCCCCGCACCGGCGATCCGGTTGGCCTGCAACGCCTTGACCAGCGCGGATTCATGCACCACATCGCCGCGCGAGATATTGACCAGAATGCCCGAGCGTTTCATCGCAGCAAAGACCGGCGCCCCGATCAGGTGGCGGGTCTCGGCCCCTCCGGGCACGGCAATCACCAGGATATCGGCGCGGCGGGCCACGGCCTCGATCGAGTCCATCTGTTCGGCGGGCATCCCCGGATCAGCCACAGCCGAGCGGTTAAAGAACACCACATCCATGCCAAACCCATAATGACAGCGCCGCGCCACGGCCTTGCCAATGCGGCCCATGCCGATGATGCCGACGGTCTTGCCCGTCACATGGGTGCCCAGCATCTGCGCCGGGTGCCAGCCCTGCCAGTTGCCAGCGCGCACCAGACGCTCGCCCTCGCCCGCGCGGCGGCAGGTCATCAGCATCAGGGTCATGGCGATATCGGCCGTCGCATCGGTCACCGCGCCGGGCGTGTTGGTCACCGCCACCCCCGCCTCGCGGGCCGCGGCAACATCGATATGGTTATAGCCAACCCCGAAATTGGCCAGCAGCTTGGTGCGTGGCTCGGGCACATCGGCAAAGATATCGGCGGCAAACAGATCGCCCAGCGTCGGCAGAATGACATCAAAGATGACCAGCGCGCCGCGCATCTCTCCCGGCTTCATCGGGGTGGTCATCTGCCGCACCTCGACCTCGACACCGGGCAACAGGCGCGCGGCCTCGCAAATCGCCTCGGGCAGCGGGCGGGTGATCAGAATACGGGTCATCAGAACATCCTTGCGCCGGGGGTGACGGTCTGATCGGGCACCAGCAGCACCACCTCGCCGTCGTCATCAGGCACGCCCAGCACCAGAACCTCGGACATGAACTTGCCGATCTGGCGCGGCGGAAAGTTCACCACCCCCATGACCATGCGGCCGACCAGTTCGTCTGGCGCATAATGCCGGGTGATCTGTGCCGAGGACTTGCGCTCTCCCAGGTCAGGGCCGAAATCGACCCACAGCTTGATCGCGGGCTTGCGCGCCTCTGGATAAGGCTCGGCCCGGGTCACGCGGCCGGCGCGGATATCGACCTTGAGGAAATCGTCGAATGTGATGGTCATTGGCCCAGCTCCCGGCTGCGATCGGCGGCGGCCTTGACCGCGCGGCGCAGCAGGGCCGGAAAGCCGGTGTCGGCATCCATCAGAACGCCCAGCGCGGCGGCCGTCGTGCCACCGGGCGAGGTCACGTTGACCCGCAGTTGCGCGGGGTCGTCAGAGGCATCTTCGGCCAACTGCCCGGCCCCGCCCACCGTCGCCTTGGCCAGCGCCATCGCCAGATCGGCGGGCAGCCCCTCGGCCTCGCCAGCGGCGGCCAGGGTTTCGATCAGGTGGAACACATAGGCCGGGCCAGAGCCCGACACGGCCGTCACCGCATCCATCTGCCCCTCGTCGTCCAGCCGCACCACCTGCCCGACCGCGCCCAGCAGGGTTTCGGCCGCGCGCAGATGCGCGTCAGAGGCGCGGTCATTGCCGATGATCGCGGTGATGCCCCGGCCCACGGCGGCGGGCGTGTTGGGCATGGCGCGGATCACCGGCGTATCGGCGCCCAGAACGCCCTCGTAATAGGAAATCGGCGTGCCTGCGGCGACCGACAGGAACAGCGTGTCACCATTGCCCAGCGCCACCAGCTGCGGTAGAGCCTCGGCCATCATCTGCGGCTTGACCGCGACCAGAACGATGGCGGGGCTGGCGGGCAGACCGACATTCAGCCGCAACCCCTGAGCCGCCAGATCGCGCAGCCAGTCGGACGGATAGGGATCGACCACCCAGACCGCATCGGGACGCACGCCCTGCGCCAGCCAGCCGGTCAGCATGGCGGACCCCATCTTGCCACAGCCCAGCAGCACAAGCCCGCGTTCGTTGATATCCATGGTGACCCCCGATATTGCCTCGGGGGCAGGTTAGGCGCGACCGTAGGCCTCTGCAATGGCTACATTCAGCGCCTCTTCGGGGCTTTGATCGGCCCAGGACACCAGCTGGAACGCCGGGTAGAACCGTTCGCAATTCACCACGGCGGCCCCGATCAGCCGGTCGATCTGTTCGGCGCTGGCCAGCTGCCCGCCCGCCAGAACCAAACCATAGCGAAAGACCATCAGCCGCTGCTCGTTCCAATAGGTGAAGGTGCCGGACCAGCACATGTCATTGGTGCGGTTCAGGGTCTCGTAAAGCGCCGGCAGCTTGTCCTGCGGCGGCTCCATTTCAAAGGTGCAGATCAGCCGCAGCGTCTCGTCATAGCCCGACCAGGCCAGCGTCAGCGAATAGGTCCGCCACTGCCCTTCGACCGCCATGGCGATCTGATCATCGGCAACGCGGTCGAACTCCCAGTCGTGGTGTTCGGCAAGATGCTCGACGATATCGATCGGATGCAATTCCTCGGTGTGAAGGAAATCTTCGGAAAGTGACATGCCCGGCCTCATTCATTATAGCTCAGCGGGGTGGCAGCCCCACAACGCCTTGGTGCCTGCTCAAGGGACAGATGCTTTGCACCCCGTCCTTACAAGATATGGTGTGATGAAAGGGCGCAGCTGTAAAGCATTATTTTGTGGATAACCACAGCAAGTTGTGGATGAAAAAGTTAACACCACAACAGAGAGGATCAGGGAAATCGCCGGGCCGGGCGCTAGATCTGCGACGGGGCCCCGCCCATCCAGACCACGCGGCCCAGGAAACGCACACCGTGGTCGGCCCCGGTCAGGGCGCGGGCCGGGTGATCGCGGTCACCGGCCAGAACCACCACCTGCGGTGCCTGCCAGTTGACGCGACAAAGGGCGCACACACCGTTTTCCAGCGTCGCCCAGAGATCGGATTGCCCCTGGCGCGAAGCGGCGCCGTCCACCAGCGCCAGAATCTGAGCGCCGTCATGCCGGGCCTCGACCACGGCCAGGCTGTCGGGCGCCAGATTGCGCGAGGCCAGCCATTCGGCCGACAGGGCCACCGGCCCCACCCCGCGGCGCATCAGCGCAGGGTGCCAGGGAAAAGGCAAAAACCCCGCCCTCAGCCCTTCGGGCCGCGAGAAATCGCTGTGATGAGAGGAAGTTTCGCCTTCGGCCATACCAGCAACCTTGGGCTCTGTGACCTCGCCAAAGTCGAAAGGCACAGAGAGATACTCGAACAATGCGATCAGCCGGTCGAAACTGGGCATACGCCCGGCGCGAATATCGCGAACCAACCCATCATGCCCGACCACATCCATCGACGCGCGGCGTGCGGACACACCTTTCCGCGCAAGCCCGTCTTCCACAAGCTCACGAACCCTGGCGGCCATGGCCGCAGTGCGCATCGAATTCAGCATCATCGCGGCGCAGAATGGCACGGCGCGCACGACAAATAAATCGGACAACGCATATAAGGCATATTTATCTTGATGATACAAGATAAATATGCCTTGAGTTGTGCGGCAAGCTGGAAAATTCTCTTTCGGGCAGTTTGCGCGGCCGCCATGAACACGAGGTTAAGACGCATAGTCATGACACAGCCACCCAACAGCCCCCCGCCACAAGACCTGGGCGCGCTGGATCAGACCCTGCGCGCGGCGGAACTGGCGCAATACGTCATGCGCAACACCACAGACCCGCAGGCACGCGATATCGCCGCCGTACGATACGCCCGGATGCTGGACAAAATGTTCATGCAGTTACAGGCCATGCGGCGCGGGGTGGGCCTGTCGGCCCTCAGCCGCCCTGCACCGGGCCGGGGCGATTAGCCCTTGGCGGCGCCTTCCAGCGCCTCGATACGGGCCTTCAGCGCCTCGTTTTCCTCGCGCGCCTTCTGCGCCATGGTGCGCACGGCGTCAAATTCCTCGCGGGTGACGAAATCGCGATCGGCCAGCCAGCGCTCGATCATGCTGTTGAATGCGCTCTCGGCCTCTTCCCGCGCGCCCTGAGCCACGCCCATGGCATTGGTCATCAGCTGGGACATATCTTCGAAAAATTTGTTGCGCGTCTGCATTGCCGCCTCCGGTGTTTCGCTCCATGCCTATATGGGCGTAAC
Organism: Actibacterium sp. XHP0104; assembly: GCF_025751515.1. Lineage (GTDB taxonomy): Bacteria > Pseudomonadota > Alphaproteobacteria > Rhodobacterales > Rhodobacteraceae > Actibacterium_D. Next base: position 154,320 of record NZ_JAOWLE010000001.1, on the reverse strand, counting down.
AGGGGGCAAGCTCAAGGTTGACTTGCCCCCGTTTCAACAGGCAAGAGGCCCCCATGCAGGCAATCATTACCTATCCCGATATCGGCTCCGAGATCTTCTCGATCTCGCTGTTTGGCATTGACCTGGCGCTGCGCTGGTATGCGCTGGCCTATATCGCCGGCATCCTGATCGGTTGGCGGCTGGTGGTGCGGCTGGTGCGCAATGACGGGCTGTGGCCGCAAAATCGCCCCCCCATGACACCCGACCAGGTCGAGGAACTGCTGACCTGGGTGATTTTCGGCATCATCCTGGGCGGGCGCCTGGGCTATGTGCTGGTCTACAAGCCCGGCTATTACCTGTCGAACCCGGCCGAGATCCCGATGCTGTGGCAGGGCGGCATGGCCTTTCACGGCGGGCTGGTCGGGGTGATGGTGGCGCTGCTGCTGTTCGCCCGCAAGCATTCCATCGCGCTGCTGCCCGCCGCCGATGCGCTGGCGCTGGCCACCCCGCCGGGGCTGCTGTTCGGGCGGCTGGCCAACTTCATCAACGCCGAGCTCTGGGGCCGCCCCACGGACGCGCCTTGGGCGATGGTGTTTCCCACCGATCCGCTGGGCCTGCCCCGCCACCCCTCGCAATTGTATGAGGCGGGGTTAGAGGGCCTGCTGCTGGGCGCGGTGCTGCTCTATCTGGTCTATCGGCATGGGCTGCTGAAACGCCCCGGCATGACGGCGGGCACGTTCTTTGTGGGCTATGGCCTATCGCGGTTCATCGTCGAATTCTTTCGCCAGCCCGACGCGCATTACATCTCCGCCGAGAACCCGGCCGGCTGGGTCATCCAAGCCGGCGGCATGGGCATCACCATGGGCCAGGTTCTGTCTCTGCCGATGATCGGGCTGGGGGTAATCTTGTGGCTGGTCGCGCGACGCAACCCCGCATGACCCCGCTGACCGAGATCATCCTGCGGCGCATCGCCAAGACCGGGCCGATCAGCCTGGCCGACTATATGGCCGACTGCCTGCTGCACCCCGAGCACGGCTATTACGCCACCCGCGATCCCTTCGGCGCGGCGGGCGATTTCACCACCGCCCCCGAGATCAGCCAGATGTTCGGTGAAATGCTGGGCCTGTGGCTGGCGCAGGTCTGGATGGACCAGGGCCGCCCCGCGCCCTTTACCCTGGCGGAAATCGGCCCCGGCCGCGGCACGTTGATGGCCGATATCCTGCGGGTGGGCCGCGCGGCGCCGGGGTTCCTTGATGCCGCTCAGGTGCACCTGGTCGAGGCCTCGGCCACCTTGCGGCAGGTGCAGCGCCAGACGCTGGGCGATCACCCGGTGACATGGCTGGACAGCGCCGGCGCCCTGCCCGACGCGCCGCTGTTTCTGGTGGCGAATGAATTTTTCGACGCCCTGCCCATCCGCCAGTTTCAGCGCGATGCCGCCGGCTGGCGCGAGGTGCAGGTCACGCAATCGGGCGGGGTGCTGGCCATGGGCCTGTCTGCCCCCGCGCCCATCGCGCTGCTGGATCACCGGCTGGACGACACAAGCCCCGGCGACCTGGTGGAAATTTGCCCCGCCGCCGCGCCCATCGTCGACCAGATCGCCACCCGCATCGCGGCCCATGGCGGCGCGGCGCTGTTCATTGACTATGGCGGCTGGCACTCGCTGGGCGACACGTTGCAGGCGCTCAAGGCGCATCAGATGGTCGACCCGCTGACCCATTGCGGCGAGGCCGACCTGACCGCCCATGTCGATTTCGAGGCCCTCGCCCGCGCCGCCCAGGGCGTTCAGGTCACGCCAATGACACCGCAAGGCGTGTTTCTTGAACGCCTCGGCATCACCCAGCGCGCCCAAGCCCTGGCCCGCAACCTGTCGGGGCCCGCGCTGGACAGCCATATCGCGGCGCATCGCCGCCTGATCCATGCCGATGAGATGGGAAGCCTCTTTAAATCGCTGGCGCTTGTGCCGCATGATACCCCCATGCCACCGGGATTCGCCGCATGACCCTAGAGATTCTGACCGCCGACGCCTTGGACCCGATCCGCCACGGGTTCTTTACCCGTCGCGGCGGCGCATCGTCTGGCGTGTTCGAGGGGCTGAACTGCGGTCAGGGGTCATCCGACCTGTCCGAAGTGGTGCAGATCAACCGCAGCCGCGTCGCCAAGGCGATGGAGGTCGACCTGCCGCATCTGGCGCATGTGCATCAGGTGCATTCCGCCGATGTCGCCGTCATCGACGGCCCGCAAGACGGCGCGCCGCCCGTGGCCGATGCGCTGGTGACCGCAACGCCGGGCGTGGCGCTGGCCATCCTGACCGCCGACTGTCAGCCGGTGCTGTTCGCCGACCACCAGGCGGGCGTGATCGGCGCGGCCCATGCGGGCTGGCGCGGGGCGATGGACGGGGTGCTTGAGGCCACGCTGGACGCGATGGAGGGCCTGGGCGCCCGCCGCCAGGACATCACCGCCGTCATCGGCCCCTGCATCAGCCAAGAGGCCTACGAGGTCAGCCAGGAATTCTTCGAGAACTTCATGGCCGACGACTCTGACAACCAACGGTTTTTCGCCAACGGGGCCAGCCCCGACAAGAAACAGTTCGACCTGCCCGCCTACGGGCTGCACCGGCTGCGCACCGCCGGTATCGGACAGGCCCAGTGGATTCGCTACTGCACCTATGCCGACCCCGCCCGGTTCTATTCCTATCGTCGCACCACCCATGCCGGCGAGGCCGATTACGGACGTCTAATTTCGGTCATCCGACTGTAACCCGCGCCCCAATTCGACCGCAAACTCACCCAGAAACGACACATTCGCGGCCACGAACCTGCCCAGAATCGCATGGATATTGATCCCATGGGATTACGCCCTCTGGCCCGATCAGGCCGGAAACCGAGCAGGAGAACGACAATGAAAGCCAAACGCCGCTGGATGACCTGGGTGCTGGAAGAAAGCGCCAAGCAAACCCCCGCAATGCCCTGGACCCGCAGCAATCGCCCGCAACGCGCACAGGCAAAGAAGGCAGCCTAGGCCGCATTCGCAGGCCGGGCTGATCGATTCGAATATCCGGGTCGGTGAAATGTGGCAGCGTTTCCCAAGATTCGCGAAACAGTATCTTCGCCTCGCGGGAACTGGTCACAAGCCACCGTCCAATAGCCGGGGAATTTTGACAGTTTGAAGGAAATTAAGGCAATATTGGGACAGTCATTCTGCTTGCACGGTGGGGGCCGTTGCAGATGTGACCAGACCTGAAGGGACTGAGCACATGTCGTATCCCCACCTGCCCGCGACGCAGATCGCGAAGGGCAAGAGCGTTGGATCTGTCAATCCGAACCCGACCCACCGGCCGGGCAAGGCGCCGCTTGCGACGCCGATCACCCGCCGCTATGAGGTGCGCGGCCTGACGCGCGACGGCCAGATCGCCGAATTCGGGATCGTTGCCCCTGCCACCCCTGCCTTCGAGGAAACCAGCAGCAGCTTTGCCCATGGCACGCTGATCAACACCGACAGCGGCCCGGTGGCCGTTCAGGATCTTGAACCGGGCATGATGATCGAAACCGTCGATGCCGGCCCCAAGATGCTGCTGTGGTCGGGGTCGATGATGCTGTTTCCCGACATGCCGGGCCTCGACAGCTCGCGCACCCATCTGACCCGCGTCACCGCCGATGCCTTTGGCCTGTCGCGCCCGATGTCCGACCTGATGCTGGGCCCCGGCGCCCGGCTGCTTTATCGCAATTCCGGCCTGGCCGATCGCCTGGGCACCCAGGCCGCCTTTACCCCCGCGCAAGGGTTCGAGGACGGGTTTACCGCCCTGTCGATCCGCCCGATGTCCCCGGTGCGCGTCTATCACCTGGCGCTGCACGGCCAGCACATCATCCGCGCCAACGGGCTAGAGGTTGAAAGCTTTCACCCCGGCCGCACCGCCGACCTGGAGATGGTGCCGCAAAGCTGGGAGCTGTTCCTGACCATGTTCCCGCATGCGCGCTGCCTGCATGATTTCGGGCCGATGACCCTGCCGCGCATCGGCATCGACGACCTACACGATCTGCGCGCAGCCTGATCGCACCGCATTGAAAAAGGCCCGGACACTGATCCGGGCCTTTTCATTTTCTCAGGCCTACTTTGCCGCGATCCGCCCATCCAGATAGGGCGAATAGGGTGCGTTTTCCGCCATATAGGCCACCACCACATCAGCCAGATCGGGGCCGAAATCATAGACATTCATCGCGTCTGCGGTGAACATCTTATAGCCATCCCCACCATTGCGGACAAAGTTGTTGGTCACCACGCCATAGGTCGCCGCCGGGTCGATCGGCGCGCCGCCGACCATCACCTGCGACACCCGGCTGCCGGGTTGGGCCGCCGGATCGAACACAAAGCTCAGCCCCGCCACCTGCGGAAACCGCCCACCGCTCTCTTCGACTTGGCTGACCCCGTTTTCAAGCGCGTCGATCACCGTCTGGCCGCTGGTCTGGAACGTGGCCAGCGTGTTCTGGAAGGGCAGAACGGTATAGACCTCGCCCATCGTCACCTCGCCGGCGTCAATACTGGCACGCAGCCCGCCGCCGTTCTGAATGGCGATCTGGACACCCTGATCGGCCACCCGTGCCAGCATCGCATCGGCCACCAGATTACCCATCGCGCATTCCTTGACCCGGCAGTTTTCGCGCTGACCATCAATGGCGTCCGCCGCCTGCGCCACGACCTTGTTGCGGATCTCGTCCAGCGGTACGGCCAACTCGGCGATGCGGTCCTTGGTGGGCATATCCTCGGCAACGGCGCCGTCCATGATCAGCGGCTCGCCACTGGCGGCGGTCACGTTGCCGGCATCATCAAACGTCACATTCAACTCGCCCAGAAACTTGCCATAGGCATAGGCCGACACGATCGCGGTGCTGCCCACCATGGTTGGATATGGCCCCTCGGCCCGGTCGGAACTGTTGGACAGGTAGGTGTTGGTATGCCCGCCCACGATGACATCGACGCCGGTGGTATTGGCCGCCACCACCTGATCGACCCCATAGCCCGAGTGCGACAGCACGATGATCTTGTTCACCCCGTCCGCCGTCAGCTTGTCGACCTCGGCCTGCACGGCATCAGAGGGATCGGTAAAGACGATATTCGCGCCCGGGCTGGACAGTTCGGGCGTGTCCTGCGGCGTCAGGCCGATCAGACCCAGCCGGTCTCCGCCCCGTTCGATCACCGTCGATTTCATCAGCACATCGGCCAGCGCCGGTTCGCCCGACACATCGGCATTCGACATCAGCACCGGAAAGCTGACCGCATCCATAAAGCCGCGCAACACCTCGGGGCCGTCGTCGAATTCGTGGTTGCCCACGGTCATCGCGTCATAGCCCAGCTTGTTCATGAACTCGGCCGCGACCTTGCCCTTGTAATAGGTGTAGAACAGCGTGCCCTGAAACTGATCACCGCCATCGACAAGGATCACGTTGTTGCTGCGCGTACGAGCATCGGCGATTGCCGTCACCAGCCGCGCGGTGCCGCCGAAACATTTGCCCTCGGCATTGTCTTCGGCCGAGCAGCCGGAGTCGTATTTCGAGATCGGCTCGAACCGGGCGTGGAAATCATTGGTGTGCAGAATGGTCAGTTGGTAATCGGCCACCGCCATGCCAGCCGTCAGGGCCAGCGTTGCGGTTGTCGCAGCCAGAACGCGTGCGAACATGGGAACTCTCCGGGTTGGTTTTCGCTGTTATGCGCCAAGGCTGCGCCCTTGCGGCAAAGCTGTCAAAACCTTCGTCCTGACGCCCGCGCAGTAACGTCGCGGCATTGACGGTGCGCGCGCCACAGGGCATGTCAGGCACATGCTGATTTTCAAGATCCTCCGCCGCCCCGAATGGGACGAGCTTCGTCAGAACGGCAACACGCTGGGCGCGCCGGTCGACCTGGCTGACGGCTATATCCATTTCTCGACCGCCCAGCAGGTGGCCGAGACCGCCGCCAAGCATTTCGCTGACGAAAGCGACCTGGTTCTGGTCGCCTGCGAGGCCGATGTCATGGGCCCGCAGCTGCGGTGGGAACCCTCGCGCGGAGGGGCGCTGTTCCCGCATCTTTACCGGGCGCTTAGCATCAAGGATGTTGTGTGGGACAAATCCCTGCCGCTGGGGGCCACCGGCCATATTTTCCCGATGGGTGTCGTATGAGCTTGATCGAAAAACTGGGCCTGTCGCTACTGCACAAATGCGACCCCGAGCGCGCGCATGGCCTGTCGCTGAACGCGTTGAACACGGGGCTGGTGCCGCTGCCGGGCGTGCACAGCTCGGCCCGGCTGGCGACCAATGTGGCCGGTCTGGCCCTGCCCAACCCGCTGGGTCTGGCGGCGGGCTATGACAAGAACGCCGTCGCGCTGGCGCCGCTGGCCCGCGCCGGGTTCGGTTTCATCGAGGTCGGCGCCGCCACCCCGCGCCCGCAACCGGGCAACCCGCGCCCCCGCCTCTTTCGCCTGACCGAGGACCGCGCCGTCATCAACCGGTTCGGCTTCAACAACGAAGGCATGGAGGCCATCGCCACCCGCCTTGCCGCCCGCCAGCCCGGCCCGATCGTCGGGCTGAACCTGGGCGCCAACAAAGACAGCGACGACCGCGCCGCCGATTTCGCCCGCGTGCTGGCCCATTGCGGCCCGCATATCGATTTTGCCACGGTCAATGTCAGCTCGCCCAACACCGAAAAACTGCGCGAATTACAGGGCAAGGCGGCGCTCTCGGCCCTGCTGGCCGGTGTTATGAACACCCGCGCCGAACTGGCGCGCCCGATCCCGGTCTTCCTGAAAATCGCACCGGATCTCAACGCCGATGAGCTGGCCGAAATCGCCGAAGTCGCGCTGGACTCGGGGCTGGACGCGATCATCGCCACCAACACCACCCTCTCGCGCGACGGGCTGGCCAGCGCCCATAAGGGCGAGGCCGGCGGCCTGTCGGGCGCGCCTTTGTTCGAGAAATCCACCCGCGTTCTGGCACAGCTGTCGCGCCTGACCGAGGGCAAGCTGCCCCTGATCGGCGTGGGGGGCGTTGGCTCGGCCGAACAGGCCTATGCCAAGATCTGTGCCGGGGCCAGCGCGGTGCAGCTTTACTCGGCCATGGTCTATCAGGGCCTGTCGCTGGTGCCGCGCATCGTGCACGGGCTGGAAGATCTGCTGGCCCGCGACGGCCACGCCACTGTCGCCGATGCGGTCGGCAGCAAACGAGAGGACTGGCTATGAGCACCGTCACCATCTGGCACAACCCGCGCTGCAGCAAATCGCGGCAAACTCTTGCCCTGCTTGAAGAAAATGGCATCCAGCCCGACGTGCGGGTTTACCTGACCGACGGGCCCAGCCTGGCCGAGCTGCAAGCGGTGCAACAGGCCCTTGGCCTGCCCGCCGCCGCATTCTGCCGGGTCAACGACAAGGAATTCGCCGAGGCCGGCCTGTCGAAAACCGATGACGACGCCACGCTGCTGGCCGCCATGGCCGCCACGCCGCGACTGATCGAACGCCCGATCGTGATCGCCAATGGCAAGGCCGCGCTTGGCCGCCCGCCCGAGGCGGTGCTGGATATCCTTTAACCCGCGCGCAAGATCACGCCGGGGTTCATGATGCCGCGCGGATCAAGCGCCGCCTTTATCGCGCGCATCGCGGCCAGTTTCGCCGGGTCGCCATAGCGTTCAAGGTCATCGACCTTCAGCCGTCCCACCCCGTGCTCGGCACTGACAGATCCGCCCATCTGATGCACCAGATCATGCACGCAGGTCTTGATGGCACTGCGCTGCGCATCATAGTCGTCACGGGTTTTTCCGCGGGCGGGGAAGACGTTGTAATGCAGGTTGCCGTCGCCCAGATGGCCAAAGCAATTGACCCGCATGTCACCCAGCGCCGCCAGGGCCGTGCCGCCGCGCGTGATGAATTCGGGGATCAGGCTGATCGGCACCGACACGTCATGCGACCCGATCGCGCCGATCGCCCGGTTGGCCAGCGGAATATGTTCGCGCAGCGCCCAGAACTCGGCCCGCTGCTGACCCGATTGCGCGATGACGCCGTCGTCGGTCAGCCCGGCCTGCACGGCCTCGGCAAACAGGCCCTCTAGCGCCACCTGCGCATCGGCGCCCGCGCCCATCCCAAGGTCGATCAGCACCATCCAGTCGGGCATTTTCGCAAAGGGCTGGCGGATATCGGGCATGGTTTCGGCCAAAAACTGCAAACTGACGCCCGAGATCAGCTCAAACGCCGAGATCACCCCGCCCAGCCGTCGCCCCGCCATGGCCAGCAGGTCAACCGCCGCCTGCGGGTCGCGCGTCACGAACAGCGCCGCGCCCTCGACCGCGGGGCGCGGATACAGTTTCAGCGCAGCGGCGGTGATGATGCCCAACGAGCCCTCTGACCCGATCAGCAGATTACGCAGATCATAGCCGGTGTTGTCCTTGCGCAAACGGCCCAGCGTATTCAGCACCGAGCCATCGGGCAGCACCGCCTCGATGCCTAGGCACAGATCGCGCGCATTGCCATAGCGCAGCACATTCACCCCGCCCGCATTGGTGGCCAAAACACCCCCCACCCGCGCCGATCCCTCGGACGCCAGCGACAGCGGGAACAGCCGGTCGGCATCAAACGCGGCGGCCTGAAGATCGGCCAGGATCACCCCCGCCTCGGCCACGATCACGTTCTCGGTCGGGTGCACCGCACGCACCGCGCGCATCCGCTCTAGCGACACGATCACCGGTGCGGGGCCATCGGGCATGACCTGCCCGCCGACCAGCCCCGTGCCGCCGCCATAGGGCACGACGCCCACGCCGGCCTCGGCGCAAAGGCGCACCACCTGCGCCACCTCTTGGGTCGAACGCGGCGCAACCAGCACCCCGCCCTGCCCGGCAAACCGGCCGCGCGGCTCTTGCAGATAGGCAGGCGTCAGCGGGCGGATCACATCCGGCAGCGCAGCCCGCAAACGGGCGGCAAAAGCGTCATCGGCGGCGTTCAGGGGCATCGGATGCCTTTCGGATAGCTCAGGCGGGCCCGATCTCGGTGCGGCCCCGCCGGTCGGTCCGCAGGTTGGCATAGAGCACATGATTGCGCCAGCGCCCGTTGATTTGCAGATAGCTTTGCGCCACGCCCTCATACTTGAAGCCACAGCTTTCCAGCACCCCGCGCGAGGCCTGGTTTTCGGGCAGGCAGGCGGCCTCGATCCGGCTGAGGTCGAGCTGGGTGAAACTGTAATGCACGACGGCCTTGATCGCCTCGCGCATATAGCCGTGACGGGCAAAGCGTTCGCCGATCCAATAGCCCAGCATCCCGGCCTGCGACGGGCCGCGGCGGATATTGTCCAGCGTGATCGCGCCCAAAAGCGCCTGGTCGTCGCGCCGGATCAGGAACAGCGGCAGGGCCGAGCCGTTGCCCACCGCCCGCTGCGCCCAGTAGACGCGGTTGGTAAAGGCCCGCCGCGCCAGATGATCATCGGCCCAGATCGGCTCCCACGGCTTTAGAAACTCGCGGCTTTCGGCGCGCAGCCCGGTCCAGGCGTGATAGTCGCCCTGCTGCGGCAGGCGCAGCGACATGCGCTCGGTCTCGATCCGGACTTTACGCTTTCGTGTCAGCATCAGGCCGCCAGACGCCCCTTGAGATCGGCCAGCAGGGGCGCATTGGCCACCGGCCCATATAGCGCCATCGCCGCCTTGCCACCGGTGATCAGCCCGGCCCCAAAGGCGCGCACGTCATCGGTGGTGACAGAATCGATGCGCGCGACGGTTTCCTCGACCTCGGGCACACGATCCCAGATCGCCATCAGCCGCGCCAGGCGCTCGGCGCGCGACGACGGGCTTTCCAGCCCCATCAGCAAACCGGCCTTCATCTGCGCGCGGGCACGGCTGACCTCGACCGGGGTCAGATCCTGCGCGGCGCGCGCCATTTCAACGACGCTGAGTTCGGCCAGCTCGCCCAGCTGGGCCTCGCTTGTGCCGGCATAAAGCGTCAAGAGGCCGGTATCGGCATAGGCGCCAGCCTGGGCAAAGATCGAATAGCACAGGCCGCGCTTTTCGCGGATCTCCTGAAACAGCCGCGAGGACATGCCGCCGCCGATGATACTGGCATAGATCTGCGCGGCATAGATCGCGTCATCACGATAGCCCGGCCCCTCGAACGCCAGCGCGAAATGCGCCTGTTCCAGCGCGCGGGTCTCGCGGCGCTCGCCACCGGTGAACAGGGCGGGGCTGGCCTGATCGACATCCTGCGCGGGCAGATGGCCGAATAGCGCCTCGGCCAGGCGCACGATTTCATCGTGATCGACCGCGCCGGCCGCGGCCAGGATCATCTGGCCCGGCGCGTAACGTTCGCGCACGAACCCGGCCAGATCGTCGCGCGAAAAGGCGCTGACGCGCTCGGCCGGGCCAAGAATGGTGCGGCCCAGCGCCTGCTCGGGGAAAGCCGCCTCTTGCAGCCAGTCGAAGACCACGTCATCGGGCGTATCGAGAACCTGGCCGATCTCTTGCAGGATCACGCCGCGCTCGACCTCGATCTCGGCAGGGTCAAAGACCGGGTTCAGCACGATGTCAGAGATCACATCCAGCGCCAGCGGCACGTCGGCCTCTAGCACGCGGGCGTAATAGGCGGTCATCTCGCGGCCGGTATAGGCGTTGATATAGCCGCCCACATCCTCGATCGCCTCGGCGATTTCCAGCGCGCTGCGACGGCGCGTGCCCTTGAACGCCATATGTTCAAGGAAATGCGCGATGCCGTTCTGTTCGATCCGTTCGTGCCGGCCGCCCGCCGTCACCCAGATGCCCAGCGAGGCCGATTGCAGCCCCGGCATGTTTTCAGTGACGATGCGAAACCCGTTGGACAGGCGATGCAGTTCTACGCTCACGCACGGCGCCTTTCGTGGATCAGCGCCTCGATGGCGGCCAGGTCATTGGCGATGCGGGTCACGCGTTCGGGGCGATCCATCAGATCGGCCATGCGCGCGGGCAGCGGCGGGCGTTGCCCGGTGGCGGCCTCGACCGCGTCGGGGAACTTGGCCGGATGCGCGGTCGACAGCGAGATCATCGGCGTCGCGGTCACGGGCTGTTCGTTGGCGACCTTCACGGCCACGGCGGTATGCGGGCACATGATCTCGCCGGTATGGGCGAACATGCCGGTGATGGTGGCGCTGGTTTCGTCCTCAGAGGCGCGGCCCGACGCAAAGATCTCGCGCAGGGCCTGCAACGCGCCCTGGCTGATCTGGAACCCGCCCTTGGTTTTCAGCTCGTCCATCAGCTGGGCCACGGCCTTGCCGTCACCGCCATAGGCATAGAACAGCGCCCGCTCGAAATTCGAGCTGACCTGGATATCCATCGACGGGCTGATCGAGGGCGTCACGCCGCTGGTCACATAGCCGCCGGTGCTAAGCGCGCGGTGCAGGATGTCGTTCTGGTTTGTGGCAACGATCAGCTGCTCGATCGGCAGGCCCATCCGCTGGGCGATATAGCCGGCGAACACGTCACCGAAATTGCCCGTGGGCACGGTAAAGCTGATCTTGCGCTGCGGCGCGCCCAGGCTGACGGCCGAGGTGAAATAGTAGACCACCTGTGCCAGCACCCGCGCCCAGTTGATCGAGTTGACACCCGCCAGGCCCACGCCATCGCGGAAATCGAAATCGTTGAACATGTCTTTGACGCGCGCCTGGCAATCGTCGAAATCGCCATCCAGCGCCAGCGCATGCACGTTGCTTTCCGGCGGCGTGGTCATCTGGCGGCGCTGCACCTCGGACACGCGGCCATGCGGGAACATGATGAAGACATCGACGTTGTCGAGGCCCTTGAAGGCCTCGATCGCCGCCGAGCCGGTATCGCCCGAGGTGGCCCCCACGATCGTGACCTTCTTGCCCGAGCGCGACAGGGCCGCCTGGAACAGCTGACCGATCAGCTGCATGGCGAAATCCTTGAAGGCCAGCGTGGGGCCGTGGAACAGTTCCAGCAGGAAATGGTTCGCGCCCAGCTGCACCAGGGGCGCGCGGGCGTCATGGCCAAAGCCCTCATAGGCGCGGGCGATGATGGCGCGGAATTCATCATCGGTGAACGTGTCGCCGATGAAGGGGCGCATGATGGTGAACGCCACCTCTTCATAGGTTTTGCCCGCCAGCGCGGCGATCTCGTCAGAGCTGAGGGTGGGGATGGTTTCGGGCAGGTACAGCCCGCCATCACGGGCCAGACCCGTCAGCATTGCCTCTTCGAAACTCAGTACCGGGGCCTGCCCCCGGGTCGACACATAGCGCATTGTATTCGTCTGCCTTCACTCGGTTCCACGCCTGATACGCCACAGAAACAGCGCTGTCATCCCCAGCCAGACACAAGCCAGCGAAAACCACGTGATCGCGTATTGCAGATGATCATTGGGAATGCCCGAACTGTCGACCGGCAGCGGCCGGATGGCGGGGCTGGCGGGGGTGATGTCGCGCGCAACGATCAGAACGGGCTCGGCGCCCAGGTGATCGGCCATGACCGGCAGGTCACGGGCAAACCAGTCGCCCTTTTCGATATCGGGCGCGGGGGTGTATTTGTCGACCTCATCGGGCCAGTGCAGGTTGCCGATAATCGTCACCGGGCCATCAGGGCGCGGGCCGGGGTCGTCCTGCACCTTGAGGAACCCGCGATCGACCAGCACCCGCCGGCCGTCACTGTCCAGCACGTCGATCACCCGAAACCCGGCGCCGACCTTCTTGACGCTGGACAGCACCTGAATGCCTGGCAACAGCGTGCCGGTGGCCGTCACCGGCAGAAACCGGTCCTGTTCAGGGTCAGGTTGCGCGGGCAGCGCGACGGGGGCGGCGGTGATGCGGGCGTCGATCTCGGCCAGCACGGTTTCCTTCCAGTCCAGCCGCCGCAACTGCCATGTGCCCAGCGATACCAGGATCGCCGCGCCCACCAGCCCAAAGATCAGCGGTAGGATCATCCGTTTGTTCATGCTCGTTCCCCGATGTGAAAAAGCGCGAGGGTTTCCCCCCGCGCCTTGAATGTTGTCCCTGCCCTGCCGTGGCGGCCGGGCAGAACGGCCTTACTGGCCCCAGACGTAGACGGCGGCGAACAGGAACAGCCACACGACGTCAACAAAGTGCCAGTACCAGGCGGCGGCCTCGAAACCGACGTGACGCTCGGGGGTGAAATGGCCCCGCAGCACCCGCAGCAGGCAGATGAACAGGAAGATGGTGCCGATGATCACATGCGCACCGTGAAAGCCGGTGGCCATGAAGAAGTTGGCGCCATAGATGTTGCCCGAGAAGCCAAAGGCGGCGTGGCTGTATTCGTAAGCCTGGAAATAGGTGAAAACCAGGCCCAGCAGGATCGCCAGGATCAGGCCGTTGCGCAGGTCTTTGCGGTTGTTCTCATGCACCAGGGCGTGGTGCGCCCAGGTGGCCGCGGCGCCCGAGCACAGCAGGATCAGGGTGTTGATCAGCGGCAGGTGCCAGGGGTCGAAGGTCTCGATACCCGCCGGGGGGAACTGGCCGTCAATGCCAGGGCTGTCGGGGCCCATCGGGTAGATGGCGTGCTTGAAAAAGCTCCAGAACCAGGCCGAGAAGAACATCACCTCGGACATGATGAACAGGATGAAGCCATAGCGCAGGCCGATGACCACCACCGGAGTGTGATCGCCCGCATGGCTTTCGGCCACAACCTCGGACCACCAGGCAAACATGACGTACAGAACGCCGACAAGGCCGATCAGGAACATCCAGGGGCCGTTGTCATGGAACATCTGGACCGCGCCATACAGCATGACCAGAGCCGCGACCGAACCCAGAAGGGGCCAGATCGACGGGTTGATAATATGATAATCGTGGTTCTTTTCGTGCGCCATTCCGTTACGCTCCCTCGTCCTGACGTGCCGTCAACGTTTCACGGTGCTGGATTTTCCCTGATCCAGCGCCGCCTGTTCCTGTCCCTCTTCGGCCGGAAGATCGGCCTCATGGAACGTATAGCTCAAAGTGATCGTATGCACATACTTTGCTTCACGATCCTGCAAAATTTCCGGATCGACGTAAAAGGTCACAGGCATCTGCACCCGTTCGCCCGGTTGCAGCACCTGCATGGTAAAGCAAAAACAGTCGATCTTGGTGAAATAGCCACCCGCCGCAAAGGGGGTGACGTTATAGCTGGCCGATCCCGCGATCACGCGGTCGGTGGGGTTGTAGGCCTCGTAAAAGGCCAGACCGGTTTCGCCCAGCTTCAGTTCCATCGTGCGCTGCATCGGTTTGAACTCCCATTCAAACCCGGCCTCTTTCGAGGCGTCGAACCGCACGGTCACGGTTTCATCCAGCACCACGTCCGACCCGGCATCGGCCTGCACGGTCGTGCCGCCGAACCCGGTCACCTTGCAAAACAGGTCGTACATCGGCACCGCCGCCCAGGACAGGCCGCCCATGATCACCACCACCGCCAGCAGGCGGATCAGCGTCTTGTTCTTGGCGCCGGTCATTGCCCGGCCTCCGGCGTGGTCAGCGACGGGCGCACGCTGTGATCGAACGCCTCCATCTTGCCGCCCTCGGACACCTTGACGATGGTCAGCACAAAGACCAGCGCGACAAAGCCGCACAGAACCGCCAGCAGCCCAAGGTTACGGCCGAAACGGCGCTTGTGCAGTTCATGCTCGGGGTGGAACGACATCTTACCAGCCCCCCAGGCCAAAGGGCGCGATCCAGGACTGCACCATCAGCGCGACGAAATGCAGGAACAGGTAGAGCAGCGAGAAGCGGAAGAATTTCTTTTCCGCAGCGTATTTGTCGGCGCCGGCCTGATCCTCGTCACGGCGCCACAGGCGGATCGCCCCGAGGATGAACAGCGCGTTCAGCACCAGCGAGGTCGCCAGGTAGACCGGCCCGCCGATCGAGGTCGCCGCCAGCGCCAGCGCCATCGGGGCCAGCAGCAGCGTATAGACCAGGATATGCACGCGCGTCGCCTTGCGGCCGTGGGTCACGGTCAGCATCGGCACGCCGGCCTTGGTGTAGTCATCGTTCATGAACAGGGCCAGCGCCCAGAAATGCGGCGGGGTCCACATGAAGATCAACACGAACATCAGCACGCTTTCGATGCTGACGCCGCCGGTGGCCACGGCCCAGCCGATCATCGGAGGAAACGCGCCCGCCGCGCCACCGATCACGATGTTCTGCGGGGTCGAGCGTTTCAGCCAGATCGTATAGACCACGGCATAGAAGAAGATGGTAAAGGCCAAAAGGCCCGCCGCCACCCAGTTGGCGGCCAGCCCCAGCATGACAACGGCAAAGCCCGACAGGGCCAGGCCGACGGCCAACGCCTCTTGGCGGGTCACGCGGCCCGAGGGCACCGGACGGCCCTTGGTGCGTTTCATCACCGCGTCGATATCGCTGTCCCACCACATGTTCAGCGCGCCCGAGGCGCCGCCGCCCACGGCAATGCACAGGATCGACATGAAGGCGATGAACGGATGCACCGCGACCGGGGCCACGATCAGCCCGGCCAGCGCGGTGAACACGACCAGCGACATGACACGCGGCTTGAGCAGCGCGACATAGTCGCCAAAGCTGGGCTCGCCAGCATGATCATAGATGTTGGTCGCGTCGGTCATCACTTGCTCCGAAACGGGAACGGGGCCGCGTGCGGACGCACGGCCCCTGCCCTTACAACGGTTGCTCAGTTGGCCGCAGCCACGGTCAGGTCACGCGGCTTGCCCGCATATTCCTCGATGGCGCCGGCCAGCCAGCGCTCGTACTCGGCCGGGGTAACGGCCTTGACGGTGATCGGCATATAGGCGTGGTCCTTGCCGCACAGTTCCGAGCACTGACCAAAGTAGATGCCTTCCATGCCTTCGTCGACATTGAACCACAGCTCGGCCAGGCGACCCGGAACGGCATCCTGTTTCACACCGAATGCAGGGATCGCCCACGAATGGATCACGTCGGCGCCGGTCACCTGGATCACGATGTTCTTGCCGGTCGGCACCACCATGGCGGTGTCGGTGGCCAGCAGATACAGGTCATCGGTATAGCCGTTTTCAGCCAGCTCTTCGCGCGGCAGCATGAAGCTGTCGAAGGCGAATTCGTGGTCGACATATTCATAGCCCCAGTACCACTGGTAGCCGGTGATCTTGACGGTCACGTCAGCCTCGGGGATCTCGAGCTGCTTGAACAGAACCGGCAGCGAGAACGCGCCGATGAACACCAGGATCAGGATCGGAACGATGGTCCAGACCACCTCGACCGGGGTGTTGTGGGTAAAGGTTGCCGGCGTCTTGTTGACGCGACGGTTGTAGCGCACGATCACGATCAGCATCAGCACCATCACAAAGACCACGATGGCCGCGATGATAAGGTTGATCATGTCGTCCAGGCCCTGGATATCACGCGCCAGTTCGGTCGCGGGGGGCTGGAACCCGGTCAGGCCGGGCAGCGGCTTGCCGATCACCTCAAGATTCTGAGCATAGGCCGCCGAGGCCGAAACGGTAGCCGCACCTGCGGCCCAAAGGCCGGAAAGCTTGTTAAAAATCCGCATTGTCATTCCCTGTCCAATGTACGGCCCAACGGCCGCTGAACGGCCTTCCAGTAGGTTAGCCGTTGAGTTCCCGGCCCCCAAAAACCATATTAGGCCGGATGAGACAAGATATTCTGTGCATGCGAAGGCCTCTGGCGCCCTCGAATGCCCCATAAAACCGGGACCAATCCATGCCGAACGGCCGTTTCAGCCCTTTCAATGACGCGCTTGATCTGGATCGCGCCCTGCTGACCTTGCGACAGGCCACCGATGGGGCCGATGATGGCGAGCTGTTCCTCGAACGCCGCCGATCCGAGGCTCTGGTGTTCGATGACGGGCGAATCAAGACCGCCAGCTACGACGCAACCGAGGGATTCGGCCTGCGCGCGGTCAAAGGCGAAACCGCGGGCTATGCCCATTCGTCGGAAATCAGCAACGCGGCCCTGGCGCGGGCCAGCGAAACGGCGCGTCTGGCCGTGGGCGATGGCGGCGGCACCATGGCCCCGCCCCCGCAATCCACCAACCGGCGGCTTTACAGCGACGCCGACCCGATGGCCGATGCCGAGTTTCCGGTCAAGATCGAGACCCTGCGCGAGATCGACGCCTTTGCCCGCGACCTTGACCCGCGAATTGTGCAGGTCTCGGCCACGCTGGCGGCCTCGCTGCAAGAGGTGGTCATCCTGCGCCCTGACGGCACCCTGCTGCAAGACAGCCGCCCGATGACCCGGCTGAATGTCTCGGTCATCGTCGAAGACCAGGGCCGCCGCGAATCCGGCAGCCATGGCGGCGGCGGGCGCGCTGGCCTGACCGGGCTGATCGACCCCGCGCATTGGCAGGCCACCACCCGCGAGGCCCTGCGCATCGCGCTGGTCAACCTTGGCGCCCAGCCCGCCCCCGCCGGGCAGATGGACGTTGTTCTTGGCTCCGGCTGGCCCGGCATCCTGCTGCACGAAGCCGTGGGCCACGGGCTGGAAGGCGATTTCAACCGCAAGGGCAGCTCGGCCTTTGCCGGCCGTATGGGCGAACGCGTGGCCTCGCCCGGGGTGACGGTGGTCGATGACGGCACCATCCCCGACCGGCGCGGCAGCCTCAGTTTCGACGACGAAGGCACGCCCAGTTCGCGCACCGTGCTGATCGAAGACGGCATCCTGGTCGGCTATATGCAAGACCGCCAGAATGCCCGCCTAATGGGCGTCGCCCCCACCGGCAATGGCCGCCGCGAAAGCTATGCCCACGCGCCGATGCCGCGCATGACCAACACCATCATGGAAGCGGGCAATGCTAACCCCGCCGACATTCTGGCCGACCTCAAGGATGGCATCTATGCCGTGGGCTTTGGCGGCGGGCAGGTCGACATCACCAATGGCAAGTTCGTTTTCAGCTGCACCGAGGCCTACCGCGTTCAGAACGGCAAGGTCGGCGCGGCGGTCAAGGGCGCGACCCTGATCGGCGACGGCGCCACCGCGATGAACCAGATCCGCGCCATCGGCAACGACCTGGCGCTGGACCCCGGCATCGGCAATTGCGGCAAGGCGGGTCAGTGGGTGCCGGTCGGCGTGGGGCAACCGACGCTGATGATCGGCGGGCTGACGGTGGGCGGTTCGGCCACCTGACAAAAAAATCGTCGGATTTGAAAAAAATTTGCGGCTGTTCACCCGCCGTTAACCTTCCCCGGTTCAGTGTGGCCCCACGGATGAGCGGAGCCTAGCGACCAGTGGACATTAATTCTTCCACCCACCCCCTCGCACCACCCACCCAGGAAGACCACCTGGTGGCCTGGCTCCGTCTCATCCGGTCTCGCCGCGTCGGCAGCACGACCTTTCACCGCCTGATGGGCGAACACGGGTCGGCCGAGGCGGCACTGGACGCCCTGCCCGACATTGCCCGGGCCGCCGGCGTCAAGGATTACTCTCCCTGCCCCCGTGATCTGGCCCTGCGCGAGATCGAGGCGGGCCGCGAGGCCGGCGCGCGGCTGGTGGCATTCAGGTCTGCCGCCTACCCCGCCCGCCTTGCCGAAATCTCGGACGCGCCGCCGCTGATCTGGGCGCGGGGCGACCTGTCACTGCTGATGCGCCCGCAAATCGCGCTGGTGGGCGCGCGCAACGCGTCGTCGCTGGGCACGCGGATGGCGCGCAGCCTGGCGGCAGGGCTGGGCAAGGCCGGGCTGGTCTGCACCTCGGGCCTGGCGCGCGGCATCGACACCGCCGCCCATACGGCTGCGCTGGACACCGGCACCATCGCCGTGCTGGCCGGGGGCATCGACATTATATACCCGGCCGAGAACACCGATCTGGCCCGACAAATCGCCGAACGCGGGTTGCTGCTCAGCGAACAGCCCCCAGGCACCACCCCGCAGGCCCGCCATTTCCCCGCCCGCAACCGGATCATCTCGGGCCTCGCGCAAGCGGTCATCGTGATCGAGGCCGCCGCCCGATCGGGCAGCCTGATCACCGCGCGCAACGCCCTGGACCAGGGGCGCGAGGTGCTGGCCGTGCCGGGCCACCCGATGGATGCGCGCGCCTCGGGCTGCAATATGCTGATCCGCGATGGCGCCACGCTGGTGCGGGGCACAGATGACGTGCTAGAGGCGCTGACCCCGATCGCGCCCCGGCCCGAACCCCAGCCCGAGCCGCAGCGAACGCTGTTCCAAGACATCCCCGAAGGCCCGCCGCGCCGCTCGACCCGCGTGGCCGACATCCCGGCCCTGCATGCGCAGATCCTCAACCGGCTGGGCCCCAGCCCCCTGGCAGAGGACCAGCTGATCCGCGATCTGAACCTGCCCGCACGGCAGGTCGCGCCCGAACTTGTCACCCTGGAACTGGACGGACGCATCGCGCGCCAGCCCGGCGGCATGCTGGCCGCCATCCCCGCCACCAAGACCCGCCTGTCCTAAGCGGCGCGATCGGGCGAAAATTATTCGCCCCGTAGGGGCGGCGCGCGGCAATGTTCCCCGGCGCATTGACAACCGCCGCGACACCCGCACATCTATCCCCGCCGATTGCATTGCCCGACTCGAAAGGATTTTCATGCCGGTCGTCGTTGTTGAGTCCCCTGCCAAAGCCAAAACGATCAACAAGTATCTGGGCAGCGACTACACTGTTCTGGCCTCGTATGGTCATGTCCGCGACCTGCCGCCCAAGGATGGCTCGGTCGACACAGACAACGATTTCGACATGAAATGGGAGATCGCCAACGACTCGCGCAAGCACGTCAAGGCCATCGCCGACGCGCTGAAGGACGACAACGAACTGATCCTCGCAACCGACCCCGATCGCGAGGGCGAGGCGATCAGCTGGCACCTGGAAGAGGCCCTGCGCAAGCGCCGGGCCATCAAGAAAGACACCGCCGTCAGCCGCGTGGTGTTCAACGCCATCACGAAATCGGCCGTGACCGAGGCGATGAAGAACCCGCGCCAGGTCGACCAACCGCTGGTGCATGCCTATCTGGCGCGCCGCGCGCTGGATTACCTGGTGGGCTTCAACCTGTCGCCGGTTCTGTGGCGCAAACTGCCCGGCGCGAAATCGGCCGGCCGGGTGCAATCGGTCTGCCTGCGCCTGATCGTCGAACGCGAGATGGAGATCGAGGCCTTCAAGCCGCGTGAATACTGGACGGTCAAGGCCCTGCTCGGCACTCCGCGCGGGCAGGAATTCGAGGCCCGCCTGACCGTTCTGGGCGGCAAGAAGCTGGACAAGTTCGACCTCGAGAACACCACCTCGGCCGAACTGGCCGTGCAGGCGATCAACAGCCGCGACCTGTCAGTCAAATCGGTCGAGGCCAAGCCCGCCAACCGCAACCCCAGCGCGCCGTTCATGACCTCGACCCTGCAACAAGAGGCCAGCCGCAAGTTCGGCTTTGGCGCCCGCCACACCATGAGCGCCGCGCAACGCCTCTATGAGGCCGGGCACATCACCTATATGCGAACCGACGGCATCGACATGGCGCCCGAGGCCGTGACCGCCGCCCGCGACGCGATCAAGGATCGCTATGGCGCCGATTACGTGCCCGCCAGCCCGCGCATCTACAAGAACAAGGCCAAAAACGCGCAAGAGGCGCACGAATGTATCCGCCCGACCGACATGACGATGGATGCCGCCAGCCTCAAGATCAGCGACGCCGATCAGCGCAAGCTGTATGACCTGATCTGGAAACGCACCCTGGCCAGCCAGATGGAAGCCGCCCGGATGGAGCGCACCACCGTCGATATCGCCAGCAAGGACGCCCAGATCGAGATGCGCGCCACCGGCCAGGTGGTGCTGTTCGACGGTTTCCTCAAGATCTACGAGGAAGGCCGCGACGACGTGGTCGTCGATGACGACGACAAGCGCCTGCCGCAGATGTCCGAGGGCGAGCCCACCGACAAGCGCAGCGTGACCCCCGAACAGCATTTCACCCAGCCGCCGCCGCGCTATACCGAGGCCACGCTGGTGAAACGGATGGAGGAACTGGGCATCGGCCGACCCTCGACCTATGCCTCGATCGTCACCACGATCCAGGATCGCGGCTATGTAAACAAGGATCAGAACCGTCTGATCCCCGAAGACAAGGGCCGCCTGGTCACGGCGTTCCTCAGCAACTATTTCAAGCGCTACGTGGGCTACGAATTCACCGCCAACCTCGAGGACGAGTTGGACGATATCTCGGCCGGCGAGCGTGATTATATCGACGTGCTCGACCGGTTCTGGCGCGATTTCTCGGCCGCGCTGGCCGAAACCGCCGATCTGCGCATCACCGAGGTGCTGGACAAGATCGACGAGGTGCTTGCGCCCCACCTCTTCCCGCCCACGGCCGATGGCAGCGACCCGCGCGTCTGCCCGAAATGCGGCGCCGGTCGTCTGAACCTGAAAACCGCGCGCTCTGGTGGCGCATTCATCGGCTGTTCGAACTATCCCGAATGCCGCTATACCCGCGCGCTCTCGACCCAGGTCGACGAGGCCGCCGCCGAGCTGGACGGCAAGGTTCTGGGCCATGACGGCGAGGATGAGATCACCCTGCGCATGGGCCGCTTTGGCCCCTATGTGCAAAAGGGCGAAGCCACCGAAGACACCCCCAAACCGCCCCGCGCCAGCCTGCCCAAGGGCTGGGAGCCCGAGGCGATGGATTTCGACAAGGCGCAGATGCTGCTGACCCTGCCGCGCGAGATCGGGATGCATCCCGAGGGCGGCATGATGTCGACCAATTTCGGCCGCTACGGCCCCTATGTGATGCATCAGCTGCCCGACGAGGCAAAACCGGTCTATGCCAACCTGAAAGACCCCAACGACGTGTTCGAACTGGGCATGAACCGCGCGGTCGAGCTGTTGGCCGAGAAGCGCGCCAATCCGGGCCGCAGGGGCCGCGCCGCCGCAGCCGCGCCGCTGCGCGAGCTGGGCGAGCACCCCGAAAAGGGCGGCCCCGTCAACGTGATGGACGGGCGCTATGGCCCCTACGTGAAATGGGACAAGGTCAACGCGACACTGCCCAAGGGCACAGAGCCCGCGGATGTGACCATGGAAATGGCCCTGCAGCTGATCGCGGAAAAAGCCACCAAAAAGGGTGGCCGCAAGAAGAAATCATAGGCATCTGGCAGGGTCGGACCGGCAAAGCGCCATTGTCTGACCTCTCGGACGACAAATATTTGACTCTGCCCGACAGCCGCGTCACAACTTCGCCGAAAGGAACTGGGGAGATATCCATGAAGAAGATTTACGGCAGCGCGAGCGAGGCCCTCGACGGGCTTTTGTTCGACGGCATGCTCATCGCCGCTGGCGGCTTTGGCCTGTGCGGTATTCCCGAACTGCTGATCGACGCGGTCGTCGACAGCGGCGTCAAGGATCTGACCATCGCGTCGAACAACTGCGGCGTTGACGGCTTTGGCCTGGGCAAGCTGCTGGACACCAAGCAGATCAAGAAAATGATGTCGTCCTATGTGGGCGAGAATGCCGAGTTCATGCGCCAGTATCTGTCGGGCGAGCTGGAGCTGGAATTCAACCCGCAGGGCACCCTGGCCGAGCGCATGCGCGCCGGCGGCGCCGGCATCCCCGGTTTCTACACCCAGACCGGCGTGGGCACCGTCATTGCCGAGGGCAAGGAAAGCAAGATCTTCAACGGCAAGGAATACATCCTCGAAGAGGGCATCTTTGCCGACCTGTCGATCGTGAAGGCCTGGAAAGCCGATGAAACCGGTAACCTGATCTTCCGCAAGACCGCGCGCAACTTCAACCCGCCGGCGGCGACCTGTGGCAAGATCTGCGTCGTCGAGGTCGAGGAAATCGTGCCCACCGGCTCGCTGGATCCCGATCACATCCACCTGCCCGGCATCTATGTGCACCGCCTGATCCAGGGCGAGCACGAGAAACGCATCGAACAGCGCACCACGCGCCCGGCAGCCTAAGGAGACCTCATCATGGCATGGGACCGCAATCAGATGGCCGCGCGGGCGGCACAAGAACTGCAAGACGGCTGGTATGTGAACCTCGGGATTGGCATCCCGACGCTGGTGGCCAACCACATCCCCGATGGCGTGCACGTGACGCTGCAATCGGAAAACGGCATGCTGGGCATCGGCCCCTTCCCCTATGAGGGCGAAGAGGATCCCGACCTGATCAACGCCGGCAAGCAAACCATCACCGAACTGCCGCATTCGGCCTATTTCGACAGCTCGCAAAGCTTTGCGATGATCCGTGGCGGCAAGATCGCCATGGCCATCCTGGGCGCGATGGAAGTGGCCGAGAACGGCGACCTGGCGAACTGGATGATCCCCGGCAAGCTGGTCAAGGGCATGGGCGGCGCGATGGACCTGGTGGCCGGCGTCGGCCGCGTGGTCGTCGTAATGGACCACACCAACAAGCATGGCGAAAGCAAGGTGCTGCGTGAATGCACGCTGCCGCTGACCGGCAAGGCGGTGGTCGATCGCATCATCACCAACCTGGGCGTGTTCGACGTGGTCGAAGGTGGGCTGAAGATCGTCCAATGCGCCGATGGCGTCACCGAGGACGAGCTGCGCGCCTCGACCGAGGCGACCATCGTCAACTGATCTGGGCCCGATATGGCTGACAGCGGGGGCCTTCGGGCCCCCGTTCGCGTTTCACTGCCCCGGAATGTTCAGCGCACAGCCGTCGGTGATCAGCTCGGGCGGGGTCGCGCACAGGCTGCGCGCCACGGCCCAGGCGGCCAGAACCTTGGGCACGTAATCACGGGTTTCGGCATAGGGCGGCACGCCATTGTTGCCCTTCACCGCCCCCTCGCCCGCATTATACCCGGCCAGCACCAGAATCGGGTCGCGCTCGAATTCCTTCATCAGCCAATCCAGATAGGCCACGCCGCCGCGGATGTTCTGGGCCGGGTCCGATATATCGGTCACGCCGAACCGCTCGGCCGTGGCTGGCATCAGCTGCATCAGGCCGGTGGCGCCCTTGGGGCTAACCGCATTGGCACGCCCGCCGCTTTCCACCCCCATCACCGCCAGCACCAACGCCGGCGACACCCGCGTGCCGATCGTGGCCTTGAGAATCTCGGCGCGATAGGCGGTGGCCAGGTTCTGCATCATCTGCAAACGCGGCGCGGGCACATTGCTGCCACCGGGGCCATTGCGCAACGCCTCGACCGCGGGTGCCAGACGCCCCGGCCCGCTATCGGTCATCGCAGGCGACACCACATCCCAATACCAGGCCAGCGATCCGACCGGCCCGCCCGGGGTAAACGGCGTGTCGGGGATATGCACCACCGGCGGCAGATCGGGCACCACGACCTGCGGCGCGATCTGAACGGTAATCCGCTTTTCCGCCTGCGAGGCGGGCGGCTTGACCCGCCGAAAGGTGAAATCGGGATAAGGCGGCGGGGTCTCGGCCAGCGCCGCCCCTGCCGTGATGATCACCGCCGCGATTGCGGCTGTTGCTGCCACCTGCTTCATGCGCCCTGCCCGGCCCTCGTTGTGACTTTCGCACAGAGTCGCAGAATCACTGTTGAAAAGCCATCCCCAACGGCGGAATCGCCCCAAAACCCACACGTCAGGCGTGTTTGGCGCCGATCTCAGGCGGGAAACGATGCAAGCGCACATATTTTTTCACATCATTATCAAGATATTAGTGAATTTCAGCACTCGCTTTCAAATTGTCCCGAGCGCGCCAAATTCCGGCCACAAAGCCAGAGCCAAATGTCGACAGACCTCGAACAAGGAATGGGGTCGAGGATCTAGACGTGTCTTAATCTGGAAAGGGACCTGAAATGAAACTGTTCGACATGATCAAGAAATTCCACAACGACGAATCCGGCGCCGTGACCGTTGACTGGGTCGTTCTGACCGCAGCCGTGGTTGGCCTGGGCTTTGCCGTGATCTATGCCGCCGACGACGGCATGACCACCCTGGCCACCGCCATCACCACCGAGCTGAGCGGCATCACCCCCGACGCCGGCAACTAAGCCCGCATCGGCGATACGCCAAGCCATTGACGCCGCGCCCAAACCGGGCGCGGCGTTTTCTTTTGCCCGATCCCTCGTGCGCCCCCGGTTGTTTACTCTGAGTTAACAAACCCTGAATCCGGGCCTGATTGCGTAAATTTTCCGTAAAATAATACGAAAACTTTCGTTGACCTGCCCAAATCCCGCCTCAAAGTCGCGGCTAAATAGCCTCATACCAAGGCGGTGACCGACCACAAACTCAGGTTGGAGCAAGGTCCGTCGCGGTAAGAGACTTTGACCTGAAATCCTGGAAAGGGACCTGAAATGAAACTGTTCGACATGATCAAGAAATTCCACAACGACGAATCCGGCGCCGTGACCGTTGACTGGGTCGTTCTGACCGCAGCCGTGGTTGGCCTGGGCTTTGCAGTGATCTATGCCGCCGACGATGGCATGACCACCCTGGCCACCGCCATCACCACCGAGCTGAGCGGCATCACCCCCGACGCCGGCAACTAAGCCCGCATCGGCGATACGCCAAGCCATTGACGCCGCGCCCCAACCGGGCGCGGCGTTTTCTTTTGCCCGATCCCTCGTGCGCCCCCGGTTGTTTACTCTGAGTTAACAAACCCTGAATCCGGGCCTGATTGCGTAAATTTTCCGTAAAATAATACGAAAACTTTCGTTGACCTGCCCAAATCCCGCCTCAAAGTCGCGGCTAAATAGCCTCATACCAAGGCGGTGACCGACCACAAACTCAGGTTGGAGCAAGGTCCGTCGCGGTAAGAGACTTTGACCTGAAATCCTGGAAAGGGACCTGAAATGAAACTGTTCGACATGATCAAGAAATTCCACAATGACGAATCCGGCGCCGTGACCGTTGACTGGGTCGTTCTGACCGCAGCCGTGGTTGGCCTGGGCTTTGCAGTGATCTATGCCGCCGACGACGGCATGACCACCCTGGCCACCGCCATCACCACCGAGCTGAGCGGCATCACCCCCGACGCCGGCAACTAAGCCCGCATCGGCGATACGCCAAGCCATTGACGCCGCGCCCAAACCGGGCGCGGCGTTTTCCTTGCGGGTTTCCGCCCAATCACGGGCCATACCGCGACCCGCCTCAGAATCTCCACAATCGTGCAGCATACTGATCGTGGTGAAGTCTGCCTGCCTGCCAGACCAGACGAATCGGGGCGCATTTTGGGAAGAGGGACGCCATGCGCGTTATGTTGAAAAACTTTTTGCATGATCAGACCGGCGCGGTAACCGTCGACTGGGTCGTGCTCACCGCTGCGGTGGTCGGACTGGCGTTCTCGCTGGTCTATATCTTCGCCGATGGCAACACCACGCTGGCCGACTCCATGTCGGGCAAGGTGGCTGCGATCACTCCTGATGCAGGCAACTGAGGCACGATACAACTCGCAGCGTTGACGGAATGGAAAAAATCCGCCTAATCGCCGCGCTTCGTTCCATATTTTGCCTCAATTGCAGGGAATGATGATCCTCAAGATGGGTGCGCCCGTGCCGGGAAACGGCCGGGCGAGCAGTGAAAGGAAACGTCATGCGATTGATCTTTGGGGTGGTTCTCATCGTCGGGCTGGGGCTTGCGGGTTTTGCCGTCTATATGGCCCAGGGCCTGTTCTCGAACTATCAGGTGCAACTGGCGAAAGCGAACGCGGCCAAGGAAGAGCAGATCAAACTGGTCGACATCTATGTCGCGAAAGAAGATCTGAACTTTGGCCAGCGGCTTACCCTGGAAAACGCCAAGCTGATGAAATGGCCCGCCGACTCTCTGCCCGAGGGCAATTTCTTCAAGGCCGAGGATCTGTTCCCCGAGGGGTCGCCGATCTTCCGCACGGTGATGACCGCGATGAAGGCGAACGAGCCCCTGCTGGCGAACAAGGTGTCCGAACCGGGCAAGGATGCGGGCATCACCTCGCGCCTCAGCTCTGGCAAGCGCGCCTTCACGATCAACGTCGATGCCACCTCGGGTGTCTCGGGCTTCCTGCGCCCCGGTGACCGCGTTGATGTCTACTGGACCGGCATCGTCGGCAATGGCCGTGACCGCAAGCAGGTCACCAAGCTGATCGAGGCGAATGTTTACCTGGTCGCCGTCGACCAATCGACCGACCTGGAGCGTGGCGAACCCACCATCGCCCGCACCGTAACCGCCGAAGCGACCGCCGAACAGGCCGCCGCCCTGGCGCAGGCCCAATCCAGCGGCAAGCTGTCGCTTTCGCTGGTCGGCGCGCTGGATCAAACCGTTTCCGGCGATGTCGAGGTCGACCAGCGCGAGCTGTTGGGCATCGAAGAAGTGGCCTCTGCCCCCGAAAAAGAGGATTGCGTAATCCGCACCCGGAAAGGGGCAGATGTTGTAGAGATCAAGATTCCCTGCACCAACTGAGCCAGAAAAATCATGAAGATGGCGCGCCGCATCCCGACCGGACGGCGCGCCATCGTTATTTTCTGCACCTGCATCCGTTGCAGGTTCTCCACATAAGCACCCCCGTGCAAGCGCTTGATTATTGCAAAAAAAGGGGAACTGGCGCATCCTCACCCGCATAAGGGCATTCAGACCCACGAACGAGGCGTGATCAGAGAGGCAAGATCACATGAAAATTGGAACGCTTTTCAAGGCGGCGCTGCTTGGCGTCGTTGTAGCGACAGCAACCCTTGGCGGGGCTGCTGCCGAAACCCTTCGCGTGATGGAGGGGGGGACGAACTCGCAGTTGAACGTACCGATGAACCGGGCAGTCGTGATCGAAAGCGACGTCGTGTTTTCGGAACTGTCGATTGCAAACCCCTCGATCGCAGACATTTCCACCCTGTCGGATCGCACGATCTATGTGCTGGGCAAACAGCCCGGCCTGACCACTCTGACCCTGCTGGGGCCTGATGGTCGCCTGATCACCAACGTCGATGTCCGCGTCACCGCCGATGTCACCGAGCTGAAAGAACGTCTGCGCGAGGTTCTGCCCGGCGAGGCAATCGAGGTGCGTCCGGCCAATGACGGCATCGTGCTGTCGGGGCTGGTCTCGTCGGTCACCGTCGTTGACCGCGCTCTGGACCTGGCCCAGCGTTACGCCCCCTCGCGGGTGTCGAACCTGATGACCGTCGGCGGCAGCCAGCAGGTCATGCTCAAGGTCCGCTTTGCCGAAATGAACCGCGCCGTGCGCAAGAGCCTGTCGTCGAGCATCGCCATCAGTGGCAGCTCGGGCAAATGGGGCGCTCTGGGCGGATCGGGCACCTACATCGACGGCGACAACCTGGTGAACCTGTTCGACGGCGACCCGACGACCAACGTCACGCTGGGCGATGAATCCGCCGGCGTTCTGTCGCTGGGCTTTGGCTCGGGCAGCCTGCAATTCAATATGCTTCTCGAAGCTCTTGAAACCAAAGGTTTTGTCCGCACCCTGGCAGAGCCGAACCTGACCGCCCTGTCCGGTCAGCGCGCACATTTCCTGGCCGGCGGCGAATACCCCGTGCCGGTGGTTGACGACAGCGGCAACGTGTCGGTCGAGTTCAAGGAATTCGGCATCAGCCTCGACTTTACCCCGCGCGTGGTTGGCAAGAACATCAACCTGAACCTCATGGCCGAAGTCAGCGGCATCGACCCGACCGTTTCCTACCAGAACGGCGGCCTGTCGATCTCGGGCTTCTCGACCCGCTCCACGGAAACCACCGTCGAGATGCATGATGGCGAAAGCTTCGCCATCGCCGGCCTGCTCAAGGATGACTTCAACGCCGATATCGGCCAGATCCCCTGGCTGGGCGACATCCCGATCATCGGCGCGCTGTTCCGCAGCTCTAGCTATCAGCGCAACCAGACCGAGCTGGTGATCATCATCTCGGCCCATCTGGTGACGCCGACCACCGGCGAGGCCTATGCCCTGCCGACCGACCGCATTCGCCCGCCGACCGAAAGCGAGCTGTTCCTTGGTGGTAAGGTCGCCGAGCAGCGTCGCCCGAAAACCGGCGCCGCCGGTGAAGTCGCCCGTCAGGACTTCTCGGGCTCCTACGGCTATGTGATGGAGTAAGCACCATGAAAACCAAGATTGCATTCCTCACGGCCGCATCCCTGATCGGACTTGGCGCTTGTACCCCCAGCGGTGTCGTCGATTTCTACTCGCCCGCCGGCGATTCGATCGACGACGGCAACTTTGGCAACGCGACGATGAACAACATCCAGGTGATGACTGGTGAACGTCGTGCCATCGTGAACCTGTCGAACCGCTTTGCCGACGAGGTGCCCAGCACCGTGAACTTCGAGTTCAACAAGGCAAATCTCGACGCCGCCGCCGAAGAGGCCCTGCGCCAGCAGGCCGCCTGGATCGCGCAATACCCGCAGGTCAAGTTCCGCGTCTATGGTCACACCGACCTGGTCGGCTCGGATGCCTACAACAAGGCCCTGGGCATGCGCCGCGCCCGTGCTGCGGTGAACTTCCTGGTGTCGCAAGGCATTGAGCGTGAACGCCTCGAAGCGGTCGTCTCGTATGGCGAGACACAGCCTCTGATCGTGACCGAGGGCCGCGAACGCGCCAACCGCCGCACCGTGACCGAGGTGTCGGGCTTCATCAAGCCGCGCGAACAGCGCCTTGACGGCAAATACGGGCTGTTCATCTACGATGAATATGTCCGCAGCGCCTACGAAGAGATCCCGGGCTACTCGGCCGAGAACGATCCCGAGGCCAATTCGGAAGAGCGTTAAACCGCGAATCTTATATCTACGCTGGGAAAGGGCGGGCCATAACGGCCCGCCCTTTTCTCTGAAATCCAAACAATTACGGAATTTCAGCCGTAATGTTGCCCAGATTTCTATTCATCTTTTCCCTTGAGGTAGCAGAGGCATCGCCATGTGCGGTGCCATGGCCCCGGACCAAACCCCTGATTTCAGGGCGTGAATTTCAGGGCCCAACGAACTTGGAAGGAATTGGGGAATGACGAGCAGCGCAGCATTGCAGCCAGAACCGGCAAGAATCATTGCCTGCACGGTCTCGCGGGATGTTCAGAACTTTGATCTGCTGATCGAAGACATGGAGAACGAGCTGGGCGAGGCCTGGGGCGATCTGTCCTTCGACGACGCCGCCGCCTTTCTGTCACAGCCCGACGCCGCCGAGCTGGAATTCATCGCGATCGCGGTGGATGACCGCGACGAGGATCAGCTGCCAGCAATCGGCGACCTGATCCGCACCGCGAAAAAGGCCCGCATCCATGTGATCCTGATCGCCGAAGAAGTCAGCCCGATGGCGCTGCACCAGCTGCTGCGGATGGGGGCCGACACTTTTGTGCCCTACCCCCTGCCCGAGAACGCGCTGCACGAGGCCATCGAGAACCTGCGCAAACCTGCACCCGCTGCCGCGATGGCGCCGCAGGGTGGCGCATCTGCCATGCTGGGCGGCCGCGATCGCGAAGGCGTCGTGCTGCCGGTGCATGGCCTGGCGGGGGGCGTCGGCTCTTCGACGCTGGCGGTGAACCTGGCCTGGGAATTGGCCACGCTGGAAAAAGAAGGCGGCCCGCGTGTCTGCCTGCTGGATCTCGACCTGCAATTCGGCTCGGCCTCGACCTATCTCGACCTGCCGCGCCGTGAGGTCGTGTATGAACTGCTGTCCGACACCGCGTCGATGGATGATTCCAGCTTTCAGCAGGCCCTGATGACCTTTAACGACAAGCTCCATGTGCTGACGGCCCCGGCCGACATGCTGCCGCTGGATATGCTGGGCCCCGACGACGTCACCACCATTATCGAAACCGCCCGCCGGCAGTTCGATTTCGTGATCGTCGACATGCCCAAGACCCTCGTTCAGTGGACCGAAACCGTGCTGGGCCTGTCGCAGGTCTATTTCGCGGTGCTCGAGCTGGACATGCGCTCGGCCCAGAACGCCCTGCGCCTGATCCGCGCGCTGAAAAGCGAAGACCTGCCCTATGAAAAGCTGCGATTCGCCCTGAACCGCGCCCCGCGCTTCACCGACCTGACCGGCAAGAGCCGCGTCAAGCGTCTGGCCGAGAACCTCGACATCGAGATCGAACTGCAACTGCCCGAGGGCGGCAAGGCGGTCGTCCAGGCCGCCGACCATGGCCTGCCGCTGTCGGAAACCGCCGGCAAGCTGCCGCTGCGCAAGGAAATTCAGAAACTGGCCCAGTCGCTGTACGAGCATGCGCGCTCGCATGCCGAAACAGCTTAATTCGCCCGGGAACCGACCATGTTTTCACGCTACAAAAAGCCCTCTGAGACCGGCGGCGCCCCTGCTGCCGCTCAGTCTGCCACCGCCACCGCGTCCAAGCCCCGCGCCACGATCAAACGCGCGCCCGTCACCCCCAAGGTGGCAGCCGCGCCCGCGCCGATGGACAAAGAGCGCAAGCGCAAGGAACGCATGGCCGAAATCAAGGTCGAACTGCACAAGCGCCTGCTGGAAAACCTGAACCTCGCCGCGCTGGAACATGCCAGCGAGACCGACCTCAAGGCCGAGATCCAGTCGATCTCGGGCGAGGCCTTGCAGGAAATGGGCATCGTCCTGAACAAGGACGAACGCGCCGCGCTGCACCAGGATCTGTTCGACGAGGTGATGGGCCTTGGCCCGCTCGAGGCGCTGCTGAAAGACGACAGCGTCAACGATATTCTGGTCAACGGCCCGCAGCAGATCTTTGTCGAGCGCGCCGGCAAGCTGGAAATTACCGACATCACCTTCAAGGATGAACGGCACCTGCTGCGGATCATCGACAAGATCGTGACCGCCGTGGGCCGCCGCGTCGATGAATCGAACCCCTATGTCGACGCCCGCCTGGCTGATGGCTCGCGTTTCAACGCCATGGTGCCGCCGATCGCGGTCGATGGCTCGCTGGTGTCGATTCGTAAGTTCAAAAAGGAAAAGCTGGGCATTGATGACCTGGTGAAATTCGGCGCCTTTACCGAGGAAATGGCCGTTTACCTGCAAGCCGCCGTGGCCTGCCGGCTAAACGTGATCGTATCGGGCGGGACGGGCTCGGGTAAGACCACCACGCTGAACGCGCTGTCGTCTTTCATCGACAACTCGGAACGCATCCTCACCATCGAGGACACGGCCGAATTGCAGCTGCAACAGACCCATGTGGGCCGGATGGAAAGCCGCCCCGCCAACGTCGAGGGCAAGGGCGCCGTGACCCAGCGCGACTGTCTGCGCAACGCCCTGCGGATGCGCCCCGACCGCATCATCGTGGGTGAGACCCGCGGCGAGGAAGTCATCGACATGTTGCAGGCCATGAACACCGGCCACGACGGCTCGATGACCACGATCCACGCCAACAGCGCCCGCGACGGTGTCAGCCGTCTGGAAAACATGGTCGCCATGGCCGGGATCGAGATGCCCCTGAAAGCGGTGCGCAGCCAGATCGCCTCGGCCGTGAACCTGATCGTGCAGGCCAGCCGTCTGCAAGATGGCTCACGCCGAATGGTGTCGATCACCGAAATCACCGGCATGGAGGGCGAAGTGATCTCGATGCAGGAAATCTTCCGGTACGAGCGCCTCGGCATCACCCCCG
This sequence comes from Actibacterium sp. XHP0104, assembly GCF_025751515.1. Taxonomy (GTDB): domain Bacteria; phylum Pseudomonadota; class Alphaproteobacteria; order Rhodobacterales; family Rhodobacteraceae; genus Actibacterium_D. Next base: position 122,007 of record NZ_JAOWLE010000001.1, on the reverse strand, counting down.
ACAACAAGATCATCGGCCGTTTCAACGCCACGGGCGTGCGGTCCCATTATTCGGAACGGTTCCGCCAGTGGGGTTACGACCTGCCGGCCAGCCTGTTTGAACCGGTCGCAGCGGAGTAACGAGACATGGAACTGAGCGCCGAACCAATCATCTATCTTCTGATCTTCCTGGGCGTGCTGGCCCTGGTCGAGGGCCTGTATCTGACGGTTTTCGGCAAGTCGATCAGCCTGAACAGCCGCGTCAACCGCCGCCTGGACATGCTGGAAAAAGGCGCCGCACGCGAAGAGGTTCTGGAACAGCTGCGCAAGGAAATGTCGCAGCACATGAATGCCAAGGGCATTCCGCTCTACTCGCTTTTGGCCGACAAGGCGCAAAAGGCCAACATCGCCTTCAGCCCCAAACAGCTGATCATGGTGATGATCCTGCTGACGGCCATTGCCTTTATGGGCATGACCGTGGGCACACAGGCCAGCGCACCCGTGCGCACGCTGGTGGCCGTGGCCATGGGCGTGGGCGGCGTGTTCTTTTGGGTGTCGAACAAGGCGCGCAAGCGTCTGGCGCTGATCGAAGAGCAACTGCCCGAGGCGATCGAACTGATGGTGCGCTCGCTGCGCGTGGGGCACCCGTTCTCGTCGGCCGTGGCCATCGTCGCCAAAGAGGTGGCCGACCCGCTGGGTTCGGAATTCGGCATGATCTCGGACGAGGCCGCCTATGGCCGCGATATTTCCGACAGCCTGAAAGACCTGGCCGAACGCATGGACATGCAGGATTTGCGCTTTCTGGCCGTGGCCGTGACCATCCAACAGCAATCGGGTGGTAACCTGGCCGAGATCCTCGAAGGCCTGGCCCGTGTGATCCGTGCCCGGTTCAAGCTGTTCCGCCGCGTCAAGGCGATCACCGCTGAATCGAAATGGTCGGGCAACTTCCTGTCGGCCTTCCCGGTGATCGTGGTGATCGGCCTGAGCATCCTGAAACCCGACTATTACGACGAGGTCAAAGAGACCTCGCTGTTCATCCCGCTGGCCCTGGCCGTGGGGGTCTGTCTGGCGATCAACTTCATTTTCATGAAGATCATGGTCAACATCAAAGTCTGAGGCATTTGTCATGAGCATTATGCAACCCCTGAACGATGCCCTCACCGCCCGTTTCGGCGAACTGGGGCCGCTTTATGCGATGGGCCTGCTGGGCGTGGCCTTCATCGCGGTGACCCTGCCGATCTTTCTGCGCAAACGCGTCGATCCGCTGGACCGCCTCAAGGGCGAGGCACGCACCAAGCAAAAGGTCGCCAAACCCACCAAGGGCGAGAAGAACGAGAGAACCCTGCGCCAGAAATCGAAATCGGCGCAGAAGCTGGACAAATACGCCAACTTCCTTGAACCCAAGGACGAAGAGGAAATGTCGGCCGCCCGCCTGCGGCTGATGCGTGCCGGCTATCGCTCGAAATCGGCGGTTCGGGCCTTTCACTTTGCCCAGTTCGCGCTTGGCATCGGCTTCCTCATGCTGGGCGTGCTTTATGCCATTTTGACCTCGATTTCCAAGGGCGGCATGGAAACCCAGGCCATGATCCTGTCGATCCTGATCCCGGGCGGCGTGGGTTACTACCTGCCCAAATACTGGGTCGAACGCCGCCTGCAGTCGCGCCAAGAGGAAATCGTCAACGGCTTTCCCGACAGTCTCGACATGATGCTGGTCTGCGTCGAGGCCGGCCAGTCGCTGGATCAGGCCATCGTCCGCGTGGCCCGCGAAATGCGCGCCGGCTTCCCGGCCCTGGCCGAGGAATATGAAATGGTCAGCCATGAGATGAAGGCCGGTAAGGACAAGGTGCAGGTGCTGAAAGACATGGGCGAACGCTGCGGCGTGAACGACGTGTCGGCCTTTGTGACCGTGCTGGTGCAATCGGCCACCTTCGGCACCTCGATCGCCGAGTCGCTGCGCGTCTACGCCGCCGAGATGCGTGACAAACGCGTCATGCGTGCCGAGGAAAAGGCCAACAAACTGCCGACAAAGCTGACTTTGGGCACGATGCTGTTCACGGTGCCGCCATTGCTTGTTATTCTGATCGGACCTGCGGTTTACCGTGTGGCCCAGATGGGCGACATGATGTCACGATAAGGCTTTTATGCTGATACGTTTTACGGCCCCGGCCCTGTTTGTCTTACTGGCCGCCTGTCAATCGACGGGCGGCCTTGATCCCATTTACGAGGGTCTTGAACCGCCCCCCGGCACCCCCGCCGTTGACGAGGCCGTCGATGGCCTGATCGTGGGGCATCGCCTGATGGCGGCGGGCGAATACGAGCTGGCCCTGCGCGCCTATCTGCGCGCGGGCAGCGACCAGGGGCTGACGGCGGATGTGCTGTCGGCGCTGGGGTCGGCCAACCTGCGACTGGGCCGCCTTGGCCAGGCCGAGGCCCTGCTGCGCCGCGCCATCGAAAAGGACGAGAAATTCGTGCCCGCCTGGAACAATCTGGGCGCCGCCCTGATGGAACAGGGCAAGACCGGCGAGGCTCGTCGCGTCTTCGAAGTGGCCTTTGCGCTGGATAGTGGCAATTCGGACCAAATCCGTGACAATCTGCGCTTAGCTATCGCTAAAACCGAAATTTCTGCCTATGATGACGGCAATAAAGATAATTTCGAGTTGGTGCGGAGGGGCGACGGGCGATACCTTCTTCTCTCGACACCGTGAGGACAGAGCAGCAAGTAGGACGCAAAAATGCGCCATCTTACCCTTATTTCCCTGTGCGTCGGCACCGCGCTGACGGTTGCGGGCTGTGCCACCAAGCAAAGCCAGGAAGACGTCGAGCGCGCGATCCAGGACGTGATCGCCTCGGACGAAAACAGCATGAACGAGCTGATGCTGGCGGTCGCCGACCCGTCCGAAGCTGTCGCCTATTTCAGAAGCGCCCATGCCAGCCAGCCGGAACGCATTGATTTTCAACGTGGTTTGGGCCGCGCTTTGGTCCGCGCCAAGCAATACACCGAGGCCTCCGCGACCTGGGGCCGCGTCATCGAACACCCCGAGGCCACCAATGACGACCGCGTCGAATATGCCGATGCGCTGATCCGCGCCGGCAACTGGGACAAGGCCGAAACGGTTCTCGACAACACCCCGCCCACCTACGAGACCTACCGGCGTTATCGCCTCGAGGCGATGGTGGCTGACGCCAACAAGGAATGGAAAAAGGCCGACAGTTTCTATGAAATCGCCATCGGTCTGACCACGAAACCCTCGGGCGTTCTGAACAACTGGGGTTATTCGAAACTTAGCCGCGGCGACTACAAAGAGGCCGAGCGCCTGTTCATCGAGGCAATCACCTATGATGACACGCTGTTCACCGCCAAGAACAACCTGATCCTGGCCCGCGGCGCGCAGCGCAACTATCAGATGCCGGTGATCGAGGTCAGCCAGACCGAGCGGGCGCAACTGCTCTATACGATGGCGCTGACCGCGATCAAGCAAGGCGATGTGGCGATCGGCCAGGGCCTGCTGGAAGACGCGATCGACACCCATCCGCAGCATTTCGAAGCGGCAGCACGCGCGCTGAAAGCGCTTGAATCCAATATCGGCAACTAACCAAACGGGCCTGACATGAGCACCACAATCTCCACCGCCATGTGGTTCCTTCCCTTTGTTACCCCGATCGCGCTTTGGGTTGCCTGGAGCGACATGAAAACCATGCTGATCCCCAACAAGGCCGTGCTGGCCCTGTTCGTGGTCTTTGCCGTGGTCGGCCTGATCGCCCTGCCCTTTGACGCCTATCTGTGGCGCTATGCCCACCTGGTTGTCGTGCTGATCGTGGGCTTTATCTTGAACATGATCGGTGCGATCGGCGCCGGTGATGCCAAGTTCGCGGCCGTCATGGCCCCCTTCATCGCAATCGCAGATCTACCTGATTTCGCTACGCTTTTCGCCGTTGTCCTGGTGGCGACCTTCCTGCTGCACCGCGTCGCGCGGCGCGTCCCCGCCCTGCGCAACACCGCGCCCGGCTGGGAGTCGTGGGAGCGCAAGGATTTCCCCATGGGCCTGGCGCTAGGGGTGTCGCTGTTCCTGCATCTTGCCCTGCCACTGATCTGAGGCGCCGCAAACTCCTCCGTTAGGCGCCAAAAATTTGCCATACCGGCACGGTATCACGATCCGGAACAAAAACCGGATTGAGGCACCGTCATGAATATGCAGGTCAACAACGTCATCGCGCCCCCGGCCCCGCGCACCATCGAAGAGATGCGCCTGCCGATCGTGATGATGCGTGACATCGTTCTGAAAACCATCTTTCGCAAGAACGTCGAAAACGTCTCGGCCATCGCCCGGGCGATCTGCCTGCCCATTCCGGTAACGCAGGAACTGATCGACATGGCCCGCGGCCAAAAGCTGATCGAGGCCACCGGCACCCTGCACGCCAACTCTGGCAACGAGATGGGCTATCAGCTGACCGATGCCGGCAAGGCCCGCGCGCTGGATGCGTTGGCGCAGTCCGAATATTACGGCGCCATGCCCGTTCCGATGGAGGTCTACTCGGAACAGGTCAAACGCCAGTCGATCCGCAACATCCAGGTCACCCGCGACCAGCTGACCGGCGCGATGGGGCATCTGATCCTGCCGAACGAGCTGCTCAGCCACCTGGGCCCCGCCGTGTCGGCCGGGCGCTCGATCCTGATGTATGGCCCGCCGGGCAACGGTAAATCGTCGATCTCGAACGGTATCCGCGACGCCCTGGGCGACAAGATCTATATCCCCCGCGCCGTCGAATATGCCGGTCAGGTGATCACCGTCTATGACCCGATCGTCCATACCGCCGCGCAAGAGCAAGAGGATGACCCGACCTCGCTGCGCCGCAGTTCGGGGCGCTATGACACGCGCTATGTGCTGTGCGACCGCCCCACCGTGATCACCGGCGGTGAACTGTCGCTGTCGATGCTGGACCTGGTCTACAACCCCACGGCCCGCACCTATCAGGCGCCGTTGCAGATGAAATCGACCGGTGGCGTGTTCATCGTCGACGACCTTGGCCGCCAGACCGAACCGCCGCAGTCGCTGGTCAACCGCTGGATCGTTCCGCTGGAAGAAAACCGCGATATTCTGGCCCTGCAATCGGGTGAGAAATTCGAGGTGCCGTTCGACACGCTGGTGATCTTCTCGACCAACTTCCACCCGAACGAGATCTTCGACCGCGCCGCGCTGCGCCGGATCTTCTTCAAGATCAAGATCGACGGCCCCTGCCAGGACGATTACCTGAAAATCTTTGCCATGGTCGCGCGCAAGAAAAAGATGCCGCTGGACGAGCGCACGCTGATCTATCTGCTGAAAGAGAAATACCCGACCATCAACAACGAATATGCCAACTATCAGCCGGTCTTCCTGATCGACCAGATGATGTCGATCTGCGAATTCGAGGGCATCCCCTACCAGATGAACCCCGACCTGATCGACCGCGCCTGGGCCAACATGTTCGTCAGCGACGAAGAGATCATCCACTGATCGCAGGCAAAATTTCGCAAAGCGACGACGGGAAATCCCCTGGTTGCTTTGCGCATATACCTATTCAGAGCCGCCAAGCAGGCCGTTCTCCGCGACATTATCGCGGAAATTCCGGCTGACCGGGATCAGGCTGCCATCCTGTAGCTTGAGAAACACCCGACCTTTCTCGAGCAGATGTCCAGAAACTGCATGACGCGACACCCAATGAGACCGGTGAACCTGCATTCCTGCAATACCATCCAGCTCTGCCAAGGCATCCGAGAACCGCATCCGCAGCTTGGATACGCCCTTGTCGGTCTGCACCTCGACCAGGTGCCCCACGGCCGAGCAACGCAGGATCGGCCCCTGCATCTCGGGCTCCAGCCTCTCGATCAGGCGCACGCTTCTGATCTCGGGCGTGGTGGCGCTACTTGCCCGCCAAGGCGCCTCGCGCAGCAGCCAACGCACGGTGCCCACCATGACCGACACATTGAACACGATGAACATCAGCTCTTGCAGCACTGGCGCAGCACTGCGGTTCATGGACAGATAGAACTGGCTGAACCAGTAAAGCGGCCCCGACAGAATCACCGAAACCGCCGCCGCCGTCACCAGTGTGAGTTGCCAGTACGGAAAGCCCTTCATCAGATGTGACAGGGTGATGCGAACGGTCATGCCGATCACAACCGACACACCGACCACGACAAACCAATAGATGAATCGCGGTACCAGCGGCATGTCCGTATAGGTGCCGAAAGGCCCCAGAAACGTGACAATGACGGATAAGACCGCCCATATCAGCCATGGCTTGCGCGAGAAAAACGCCGCCCAAAGCGCCTCTTTCAGTTCAGTCATTCCCGTCCCGGTTCACTCGTTCAGTCGGCCATGCAACCGCAGCCGAAGAAATTACACATCTTTCCCATACATTTATGCCATGGTGGAAACAAAAGGGGAAGGAACTTGAGATGACCGAACAGACGCTGACCCCGTCCACGCGACAACGGATCGAGCAAAGCTTTGCCGCCCAGGGGCTGATGCAAAGCATGTCGGCGCGGCTAGAGAATCTGGCGCCCGGCCACTGCTCTCTGGCGGCGCCGGTGCAGCCCGCATTCAGCCAGCAGCACGGCTTTGCCCATGCCGCCGCGACATTCGCCTTGGGCGACAACGCCTGTGGCTACGCGGCGCTCAGCCTGCTGGACGATCAGCATGATGTGCTGACCAGCGAGATGAAGATTCACCTGCTGGCCCCCGCGCAAGGCGTCGAGCTGGTGTCACGCGGAGAGGTCATCCGCCCGGGCCGCCGGCTGATCATCACCCGCGCCGATGTTCACGCGCGCGACGCCGAAGGCCGCGAAACCCATGTCGCGACCCTTTTGGGCACCATCATTCCGATGCGGCTGAAATAAGCGGTATCAGGCGGTCAGCCCGTCGGGTTCGGGCAGGCCATGCGACCGGCAACAGGCGGTCAGCGTATTGGCCAGCAGGCAGGCGATGGTCATCGGCCCCACCCCGCCCGGCACGGGCGTGATCGCCCCGGCCACCTGCGCGGCGCTGTCGAAATCGACATCACCCACAAGACGGGTCTTGCCAGCACCCTTTTCGGGCGCGTCGATGCGGTTGATGCCCACGTCGATCACCGTCGCGCCCGGCTTGATCCAGTCGCCGTGCACCATCTGCGGGCGCCCCACGGCGGCCACGACGATATCGGCGCGGCGGCAGATCTCTTCAATGTCCTTGGTGCGCGAATGGGCGATCGTAACGGTGCAACTGTCGCGCAGCAGCAGCTGCGCCATCGGCTTGCCCACGATGTTGCTGCGGCCCACCACAACGGCATTCAGCCCCGCCAACGACCCGTGCTGTTCGCGCAGCATCATCAGGCAACCCAACGGCGTGCAAGGCACCATCGCCTTTTGCCCGGTCGCCAGACGGCCCACATTCGAGATATGGAACCCGTCGACATCCTTGGCCGGGTCGATGCGGTTGATCACCAGGTCTTCGTTCAGATGCTTGGGCAGCGGCAGCTGTACCAGGATCCCATGGATCGACGGATCGGCATTCAGCTGATCCAGCAGCGCCAGCAGCTCGGTCTCCGAGGTCTGCTCGGGCAGCTTGTGCTCGACCGACTTCATCCCCACCTCGACCGTCTGCTTGCCCTTCGAGCGCACGTAAACCTCGCTGGCCGGGTCTTCGCCCACCAGCACCACGGCCAGGCCGGGGGTGATGTGATGCACCTCTTTCAGGCGGGCGACATGGGCCGCCACCTTTTCCCGCACATTTGCAGCAAATGCCTTACCGTCGATGATTTGCGCTGATGCCATGCCAAGGCCTCCGATAGTCATGCCCGAGTCGTTGGCGCCCATTAACAGCATCTCGGCCCGAGTTTCCATGCACCAGCCGCCCTTTTCGCCATCACGTGTCAGAAAAGCCCCTCGACCAGCCCGGCGTCGTTCAGCCCGATCGCCTCGGCCGAGGGCACGCGCGGCAGGCCCGGCATGGTCATGATCTCTCCGCAGATCACCACCACGAACCCGGCGCCCGCGCTTAGCCGCACCTCGCGGATCGGCACGGAATGGCCGGTGGGCGCACCGCGCAGGTTGGGATCGGTCGAGAAACTGTACTGGGTCTTGGCCATGCAGATCGGCAGGTTGCCATAACCGGCGGCCTCCCACTCGCGCAGCTGCTTGCGCACCTTCATGTCGGCCAGCACCTCATCGGCGCGATAGATGCGCTTGGCGATGGTTTCGATTTTCTCGAACAGCGGCATGTCGTCAGCATAAAGCGGGGCGAAACTGGCCAGATCGGCATCGGCAATCTGCGCCACCCGCCGGGCCAGGGCCTCGGTCCCGGCACCGCCATCGGCCCAGTGGGTGCACAAGATCGCCTCGGACCCCTTGGTCGTGGCATAGGCCTGCACGGCGGCCAGTTCAGCCTCAGAGTCGCCAGTGAAATGGTTGATCGCCACCACCACCGGCACGCCAAAGGATTTCAGGTTCTCGATATGGCGGCCCAGGTTGGCACAGCCCTTTTGCACGGCCGCCACGTTCTCGGCCCCCAGATCGGCGCGCGCGACGCCGCCGTTCATCTTCAGCGCCCGCACCGTGGCCACCAGCACCGCCACCGACGGCGCCAGCCCGGCCTTGCGGCACTTGATATCCATGAATTTCTCGGCCCCCAGATCGGCACCGAACCCCGCCTCGGTCACCACGTAATCGGCCAGCTTCAGCGCCGTGGTGGTGGCAATGACCGAGTTGCAGCCATGCGCGATATTGGCGAACGGGCCGCCATGCACAAAGGCCGGGGTATGTTCCAGCGTCTGCACCAGGTTGGGCTGCATCGCGTCGCGCAACAGCACCGTCATCGCCCCATCGGCCTTGAGATCGCGGCAGGTGATCGGCTCTCGGTCGCGGGTATAGGCGACGATGATATTGCCCAGCCGATGCTCGAGGTCATCCAGATCGCGCGCCAGGCACAAGATCGCCATGACCTCGGAGGCGACGGTGATGTCGAACCCGGTCTGGCGCGGAAAGCCGTTGGCCACGCCGCCCAGGCTGGTGACGATGTCGCGCAGCGCGCGGTCGTTCATGTCCATCACCCGGCGCCAGGTCACGCGGCGCTCGTCGATACCCAGCGCGTTGCCCCAGTAGATATGGTTGTCGATCATCGCGCTCAGCAGGTTATGCGCGCTGGTGATGGCGTGGAAATCGCCGGTGAAATGCAGGTTCATGTCTTCCATCGGCACGACCTGCGCATAGCCGCCGCCCGCGGCCCCGCCCTTCATCCCGAAACACGGGCCCAGCGAGGCCTCGCGGATACAGACCGCCGCCTTTTTGCCGATACGCGTCAGCCCGTCGCCCAGCCCCACGGTGGTGGTGGTCTTGCCCTCGCCCGCCGGGGTCGGGTTCACCGCCGTCACCAGGATCAGTTTGCCCGGCTTGCGCCCGTTCAGCCCGGCGATGAAATCGGCGCTGATCTTGGCCTTGTCATGGCCATAAGGCAGCAGCGCTTCGGCCGGAATATCCAGCTTTGCGCCGATCTCGGCCATGGGCAACTTGCTCGCCGCGCGGGCGATTTCGATGTCGGTTGCGGTCATTTCGGTTCCCTGTGGTGATGCGGGTTTCATGTCTTTTCCCAACTCTAGTCAGAGTTTCCGACACGACACAGGATCAATTGCGACCCATCACAGGGCGAAATCGCCTCTCAGATGACCAGCGTGAAAAACAGCCTCTGAAACGGGAACAGAACGCTGCCATCGGGTGCTGGCGGGTAGGCGATGCGCAGCGCATCGTCATAGGCCGCGACAAAGCTGGTCAGCTCGGCGCCGGACAGCTTTGCCGCAAAGGGGCGCAGCGCGGTGGACTGGGTGAAATGGCGCACCGGGTGGCCGTCAGGCACGGCATCCAGTGGTTGCAGATATTCTGTCTGCCAAACCGAAACCGCCCCGAGCGGAGCCAGCATCCGGTGATAGATTGCCGGCTCATGCACCGGCGCCTGCCAGTCCGAGAAATCGAACCGGTCGGGAAACAGCAGCGGCGCGATCTCGCGCATCAGGGCATGCGAGGGCTGGCCATACTGCCGCGGCATCTGCACCGCCAGCACCCCACCGGGCACCAGCATGCCCGCCAGCCGCGCGAACAGCCGGTCGTGATCAGGCAGCCAGTGGCACAGCGCGTTGGAATAGATCAGCGCGGTAGGGTCATGCGGCGCCCATAACCCGGCATCGGCTGTGTAAAGCTGATGATAAATCTGGCCAGCCTCTGCCTGTGCCAGCATTTCAGGGGATGTATCGACACCGATCAGCCCCCGGCCCGCAAACCGTAGCGCCAAGTCTGGCGCAACGGCCCCCGCACCACACCCCAAATCGACGATATCGCCTTTTGGCAAATTTGGAATCTGCGCCAACAGATCCAGCGCCGGACGAAGGCGCAGGCCGGCAAATTGGGCATAGGATGACGGGTTCCAGTCGGCTGAATTCATGGCTCGCACCTTTATTGTATACAATTGCATACCGTAAATTGATGCGCCACACAAATGAAAACGGCCGGGGCTGATCCCCGGCCGTCTTGCGTCAGATATCGCGATGATTAGGCCGAGGGCTCCGGCTCGAACCCGCCATCGGGCGAGGCCTTGGGCTTGGTCTTGGGAATGGCCGTCACCGACCCGGCATTCCCGCTGTCGGCGCCATCGTCCCCGCCTTCGGGGCGCGGCGGTTCGCCGGCAATCACGCGGGTGATCTCGGCCCCGGTCAGGGTTTCATACTCCAGCAAACCCTGGGCCAGACGTTCCAGATCATCGTGTTTCTCGGTCAGGATACGGCGCGCGGTCTCATAGCCGGTGTCGATGATTTCCTTGACCTTGTCGTCGATGGTCTTCTGGGTGATGCCCGAATGGTTCGACCCGCCACCATAGCTGCCCAGATACGACTGCTGTTCATTGGCGTAATCGACATAGCCCAACTCTTCGGCAAAGCCGAACTGGGTCACCATGGCCCGCGCAATGCGCGACGCCTGCTGAATGTCGCTGGCCGCACCCGAGGTCACGTTTTCCTTGCCAAAGATCAGCTCTTCGGCCACGCGCCCGCCCATCGCCATGGCGATTTTCGAGGTGTATTTCGTATAGCTCACGCTCAGCTGGTCACGCTCGGGCAGCGACAGAACCAGACCCAGCGCACGACCGCGCGGAATGATCGTCGCCTTGTGGATCGGGTCATGCTGCGGCACGTTCAGGCCGACGATCGCATGGCCCGCCTCGTGATAGGCGGTCAGCTTTTTTTCGTCCTCGGACATGACCATGCTGCGGCGCTCGGCGCCCATCATGACCTTGTCCTTGGCGTTCTCGAAATCTTCCATCGTGACGAACCGGCGACCAACACGCGCCGCCATCAGAGCGGCCTCGTTCACCAGGTTGGCCAGGTCGGCACCCGAGAAACCCGGCGTGCCGCGCGCGATGATGCGCAGATCGACATCAGGCCCCAGCGGCACCTTGCGGGCGTGAACGCCCAAAATCTTCTCGCGGCCCTTGATATCGGGGTTCGGCACCTGCACCTGGCGGTCGAAACGGCCGGGGCGCAGCAGCGCGGGGTCAAGAACGTCGGGGCGGTTGGTCGCGGCCACGATGATGATGCCCTCGTTCGCCTCGAACCCGTCCATTTCCACCAGCAGCTGGTTCAGCGTCTGCTCGCGCTCGTCATTGCCGCCGCCATAGCCAACGCCACGCGACCGGCCCACGGCGTCGATCTCATCGATGAAGACGATACAAGGGGCGTTTTTCTTGGCCTGTTCAAACATGTCGCGCACGCGGCTGGCACCGACACCCACGAACATCTCGACGAAATCCGAACCCGAGATGGTAAAGAACGGCACGCCCGCCTCACCCGCAATGGCGCGGGCCAGCAGCGTCTTACCGGTGCCCGGAGGGCCAACCAGCAGCGCGCCTTTGGGGATCTTGCCGCCCAGACGGCTGAATTTCTGCGGGTTGCGCAGGAATTCGACGATCTCTTCCAGCTCTTCCTTGGCCTCGTCGATGCCGGCCACGTCATCGAACGTCACCCGGCCATGCTTTTCGGTCAGCAGCTTGGCCCGCGATTTGCCAAAGCCCATCGCACCGCCCTTGCCGCCGCCCTGCATGCGGTTCATCAGGAAGATCCAGATACCGATCAGCAGGATGAACGGCAGCAGCGTGCCGATATAGGCCAACAGGCCGTTTTGTTCCTGCGGCTCGGCGGTGACATCGACATTCTTGTCGATCAGCCGGTCGGTCAGGTCCACGCCCTGCGGCACGACGGTCGAATAGGTGGTGCCATCGGTTGCCCGGATCAGCGCCTTTTCGCCATCCAGTTTCACGGCCGTCACCTCGCCCGCCTCGACCCGTTCAAGGAACTGGGTATAGCTCAGCTGTTGCGACGACATGGTCGTCTGACCGCCGCTGAAAAGATTGAACAAGGCCAGGATCAGCAGAAACAGAACGACCCAAAAGGCGATGTTGCGCGCGTTGCCCACGGTAGACTCCTTGAAAACCAGCACTGCCGCCCCAGCGGGCAGGCCACCTCACTAAAATAGAGATATAAGATCGGGGTTCAATGCGATATCAGCGTTTCGGGCCAGCTTTCGCCGCTCTGCGCCAATTCAGCGCGCCATTTCGCCCCGAAACCGGCCAGCGGCGCGGCAATCAGGGCCTCGCCCTGCCAAATCGACACCGATGCAAGCAATGTTACCCGTGGCAAACCCGTGTCGCGCCAGGGGCCGCATTGCGCTAGCCCGGCCTCGCCCAGGGCCCGTAATTCGGCGCCGGGCAGGTCGGGGCCGGTCACGCGCCAGCGCCCGTCCCACCTGTCAGCCGGCGCGCATCGCTGCCCAGAAACAGCGTTCAGCTCGCGCGTGACACGCAACGTGCCGCGATGGGGAAACAGCAGCGCGCCCTGCAAAGTGCGGCTGCGCCCGGCCAGCGCCTCGGACAGCGCGTCGCGCAAGGCCGACAGGCGCGGCCGATAGGGGCTGGACCCAACCCAGCACACCGCCCCCGCCATCAGTCGCAGCCGGGTCTCGTCGGGCAGATCGGCCAGGGCGGCGGCATCGAACACCACGTCGCCCGCCTCGACCCTCGCCATCGTGCGGGCCGCGCTCAGCGCCGCGCCTTCCAGCACCTCGCGCGCCATGGTCATGCGGTCGGCGGTATCGGCCAGCCCGGCGGGATCAATGCCCAGATCGGCGAGCTGCGCCAACGCCTGCCGCGCCTTGACTCGCTGAAAGCGCATATCGTCATTGCTGGGGTCTTCGATCCAGTCTTGCCCCGCGCCCCGCAAAACATCGCGCAGCGCCTCGCGGCGCACATCCAGCAAGGGCCTCAGCCAGACCAGCCCGCGCGCCACACTGCGCGCCGCCATGCCCGACAGCCCGTCCACACCCGACCCGCGCGCCAGCCGCATCAACACCGTTTCGGCCTGATCGTCCAGCGTATGGCCCAGCGCCACATGGCCGACGCCCCGTGCCGCCGCCCAATCGGCGATCAGCTCCTGACGCGCGTCGCGGGCGCGATCCATCAGGTTGCCCTGCCCGTCCCAGCCGCCCCAGCGAAGGGTTTGATGCGGAATACCCAGATCGGCGCACAGCCGCGCCACGAACGCCGCCTCTTCCGCCGCTTCGGGCCGCAGGCCATGATTGACGGTCACGGTCTCTAGCGCCACGTCGCGACCCGCCGCCCACCGATGCGCCAGATGCAAAAGGGCGACGGAATCCCCGCCGCCCGAAACCGCCACGCCCAGCCGCGCGGGCATGTCATCGTTGAAAAACGCCGCGAAACACGCGGCCGGATCGCCGGGGGCCGGGGTCAACTGCACCCGAGGCTTTGACGTGCGGCCTGCGCATCCAGCACCACCGCCGAAGACGGGAACCGCGCCCCAACCTCGCCCAGCGTCACGCAAGCCTCTTGCGTCTGTCCCAGCGCCGCCAGCTGCATCCCCAGCTGATACAGCGCATCAGGCGCGCGCGGGCCGTCCGGCGCGCCAGAGAAGCTCTCAAGGAAAGCGCGGGCGGCATTGGTCGTCTGGCCCAGCTGCGCCAGAGCCTCGCCCCGCAGGTAATGCGCCTCGCCGCTCAGCGGGCCGCCCGGATAGGTCTGGGCAAAGGCCGCGAACTGATTGGCCGCACCATGGTAATCGCCATCGGCCAGCGCCTGCGCGGCGCGGTCGAAATCGGCCTGCTCGCTGACCGCCAGCTCGGTGCTGACGGGCTGTGCCGGCGTGCTGGGCGGGGTGGTGACAGCGATACCGCCAAGGGTCGATGTTTCGCCCAACTGGCTAATATCACAGCCCTTTTCCAGCTCGCACAGGCGGAATTCCAGGTCGCCGATACGGTTGGTGCCGTCCGTGACCACCTGATTGATGCGATACTCCAGCTGCTCTGCCTTGGCGGTCAGGCGCTGCAATTCGGCCTCGATGGCATCAATGCGTTGCAGCGGCGTGCCGGCCGCCGCCACACCCGGCGCGGCGCCGGTTGTGGACAGCTCGCGTTTTAGCCGCTGCACATCGACATAGACAATCGACAGCTGCTGACGGATATCGGCCAGGGTTTCCTCACGCGACTGGGCAAGGGCCGGGGCGCTGACGCCCACGACCACCCCCAGCACGATCGCCGCTGTAATGCCCCGCATCAACCGGCGCCCTTACGAGCCCGCGCCCGTGCCCACGACGGTCACGGCACGGCGGTTCTGGGCATAGCAGCTCTCTTCCGAGCAGATCTCGATCGGACGTTCCTTGCCATAGCTGACGGTGCGCACGCGGTTCGGCGAGACACCGCGCGAAATCAGGTATTCCTGCACCGCGCTGGCGCGACGCGCGCCCAGGGCAAGGTTGTATTCGCGGGTGCCCTGCTCGTCGGCATGGCCTTCGATCAGGATGCTGTAGTCGGTGTTGGTGTTCAGCCAGCCCGCCTGCCCGTCCAGCGTGACCACGGCGGAATCCGACAGGGTGCTTTGATCGACGGCAAACCAGACGCGGTCACCGATCGCCTCTTGGAAATAGGCCGGCGAGGCCGGATCAGAGGCGCTGCCCAGACCGGCGGCGCCAAACCCGCCGGCGCCATCGGCAGAGCCGCCAAAGCGGCCCGGATCAGTACAGGCGGCCAGCCCCAGCATGGCCACCACAAGAGCGGATTTCGTGAGAAGGTTCATGTTCGTGTCCTTGTTATCGTTCTTGGCCCGATTGCTGCCAGTCTAGCAGCCGGACCAAGGTTTGGAAATCGTTGTGCTTACGGCAAGAGCGGCGACCAGGCCGGGTCGGAGCCCGCGCCCTGGATCGGCATCCGGCGCAGGTTGCGGCCCGAAACATCGACCGAGTAAAGCGCGCTTTGCCCGCCCGCCCCCGAGGTCTCGCGGCCGAACATGATCACCCGTCCGTTGGGCGACCAGGTCGGGCCTTCATCGAGGAACGAGGCGGTCAGCAGGCGCTCTTCGGAGCCATCGGTGCGCATCACGCCGATATGGAACCGGCCCTGGCTTTGCTTGGTAAAGGCGATCATGTCACCGCGCGGCGACCAGACCGGGGTCGAATAGCGACCCTGGCCGAAACTGACCCGCCGCGCCTCGCCGCCCCCGGCGGACATCACGTAAAGCTGCGGCGTGCCCGAGCGGTCCGAGGTAAAGACGATGCTCTTGCCATCGGGCGAATAGCTGGGCCCGGTCTCGATCGACGGGGCCGAGGTCAGCCGCGACCGCGCGCCGGTGCGCAGGTTCATCGTGTAGATATCGGTATTGCCGCCCTGTTCCAGCGAGTAGACCACCGACGTGCCATCGGGCGCGAAACGCGGCGCAAAGGTCATGGTGCCGCGCTGATCGTCCAGCGACCGGCGCGCCAGGCTGTTCACATCCATCACCGTGATCCGGGGAAAGCCGCTTTCAAAGCTGGTATAAAGCACCCGGTCGCCATTGGGCGAGAACCGCGGCGCCAGAACCAGCGCGCCGCCCTGCGTCAGGTATTGCAGCCCGGCCCCGTCGGAATCCATGATCGCCAGCCGTTTCTGGCGGTTGTTCTTGGGCCCGCTTTCCGACACGAACACCACGCGGCTGTCGAAATAACCGCTCTCGCCGGTGATGCGGGCGTAGACCTGATCGGCCACCTTGTGGGCCATGCGGCGCCAGCTGTCGGTGGTGCCGGTGAATTGCAGCCCCTCGCCCAACGGCGCGTTCGAGAACACGTCGAACAGGCGGAACTTGACCGTGATCCGGCCGCCCGGCCCGACCGACACCGCGCCGGTGATCAGCGCCTGGGCATTGATCGCTTTCCAGTCGGCATATTGCACCGGGCTGGCAAAGCTGGTGATACCCGAAATATAGGCCGAGTTGGGGATCTCGCGGAACAGGCCGGTGCTGGTCAGGTCGGATGAAATCACCCGGCTGATATCGCGCGCCAGCTGCGTGGCCTCGCGGTTCTCGGCCACGAAATCGGGCACCGCAAAGGGCATCGGCTCGATCACACCCTGATCGATCACGATCCGCAACGGCCCGTTCTGCGCCAGCGCAGGCGGCGCGGCCAGCCCCAGAAGGGCCAGAAACAGGATCATAACTCTCAGCATGGTCATTTCCTCATTTTCGACGGATCGAAGGTAATCTCGATGTCTCGCCACTGCTCGTATTTGTCTTTCGGCAGATCATAGCCGCCTTTCTGGCAACGCAAAATGGCCCGGCGCGCAGCGTCAAAGGCCGAGCGGATTGCCGCCGGGTCTCCGCCGCTGTCCGACAGCAATTTCAACGAATTGCCGTCCACCTTGCCGTCTTCGCTCATCGACATGCTGACCGTCACCGTGACCCGCGCGGCCGGAGAGCCGGGGTCGACGATCCAGCAGCTTTGCACGGCAACGCGCAGCGCATCCTTTTCGCCCTGCGTCAGCGGCGGGCCGACGCGGGCGGTGCCGCTGCCGTTGGTGGCGGGCGCACTGCCGCTGGCCACGGCCTGAGCCACCGCATCGGCAATGGCGTCATTTTGCGGCTGGGCGGGTTCGGGCGTCGGCTCGGGCTGGGCCTGAGGCTGCGGCGCAGGCCGGTTCGGGCGCGAACGCGGCCGCAGCGACGAGGTCAGCGCCGGGGTTTCGGTATCCTGCTCTTCGGCCTCGGTGACGATCTGGGTGCTGGCCTCTTGCGGGGCGGTGTTCTCGGTCACCTCGGGGGCGGGCTTTTCCGCATCGGGGCTGGGCGCGGTCACCTCGGCCGTAACCTCGTCGGGCACGGCGGCCGGATCGGGCGTCAGCGACGGCACCGGCGCAATGTGCGGCGAGGCGCGCGGCGGCGACGGCTCGGCCAGCAGGGTTTCGCCCTCGGTCTCGGACGGCGGCGCGGGCGGCGTCGGCGGGGTGTCTTCGACCTCGGCCGTGGGCTGGGGTTCGTCGGGTTCGGGGGCCGGGTCGGGCGCGGTTGCGGGCTCGGGCCGCTCGGCGGGCTTGGGCGGCGTGGGCCGCGTCAGCGGCTGCGGCGCTTCGGGGGCGGCGGCCGGCTGATCGGGCGCGGGCTGCTCGGGCGCCTGGTCCACCGCGCGCGGGGCCGAAGCGGGCGCGGTCATCGCGGCAAATTCCTCGGCCGAGACCAGCGACACCTGCGCCACCTCGATCGGGTCATGCTGGCGCGACGGGAAAAACCCGCCCAGCAGCACCCACAGGATGAGGGCGCCGTGTCCGATTGCCGAGATGGTATAGCCCGTTTTCATGGGCGCTGCCTTAATTCCCCTGCCCGTCCAGCGTCGGACCGCCGGTATCGGTCACCAGACCGATATTGCTGAACCCCGCCGCATTGAGCGCGCCCATGACCTGCATCACCCGCTCATAGGGGATGGCCCCGTCGGCACGCAGAAAGATCTTGTCGCTGTCGCGTTCGGCCGACACCGCGCGCAGCTTGGCGATCAGCTCGTTCGGGGCGGTTTCGGTCGTCTGGATCTGGATGCCGCCATCGGCGGTCAGCGTGATGGTCAGCGGTTCCTCTTGCTCGCTGGGCAGGGCCTCGGCCGCGGTTTTCGGCAGCTCGACCGGCACGCCAACGGTCAACAACGGAGCGGCGACCATGAAGATGATCAGCAGCACCAGCATCACGTCGACAAAGGGCGTGACGTTGATTTCCGACATGGCGGCGGCACGGCTGCGCCCCCGGCTGCGGCGGCCCTTGCCCCCGCTTTTGCGTTGCATCACCCCCGCGCCCATCGCCTAGGCGTCCAGCTGGCGCGACAGGATGGTGGAAAACTCGTCGGCAAAGGCCTCGTAGCCGCCGATGATGCGGTCACTGTCGGCCGACAGCTTGTTGTAGAACACCACCGCCGGGATCGCGGCCAACAGGCCCAAAGCGGTCGCCAGCAGCGCCTCGGCGATACCGGGGGCGACAACGGCAAGGCTGGTATTCTGCTGCAAAGCGATCTGTTCGAACGCGTGCATGATACCCCAGACCGTGCCGAACAGCCCCACGAAAGGCGCGGTCGACCCCACGGTCGCCAGGAACGACAGCCCGCCGTTCAAAAATTCGGTTTCCTTGGCGATGGCCACATCCATCGACCGGTCAATGCGCGGCGCGGCGCCGGCGATGAACCCGCCATCCTGGCGATGGCTGCGGCGCCATTCGGTCATGCCGGCGGCAAAGATGCGCTGAGACCCGCCCTGCGGGTTGGCCTCGATCTGGTCATACAGCTCGTCCAGAGGCTCGCCCGACCAAAAGGCCTGGTCAAAGGCATCGGCCTGCGCGCGGGCGGCGCGATAGTTGATGATCTTCTGGATGATAATCGCCCAGCTCCAGAACGACGACGCGATCAGCAGCAGCATCACGATCTTGACGGCAAAGGTGGCGCGCGCAAACAGCGCCAGCATCGAGAAATCAATCTCCGATGCCATCGCAAGGGTTTCGGTTTCCATTAGCCTGCTCGTAGTTGGGCCGGATTCACCCGGCTCTGATTGGGGGCGACATTACAGTGTTTCAAAGTGAATTGCCAACACATCCGCGTTACCGCCGCGTCACCCCGCAAGATCGGCAAACAATCGGCGAAGTTCCGCCGGAATGCGCGCCGGCGCACCGCTGTCGGACAGCGCCACAAGGGTGACATCGGCCTTGAACAGCACCTCTTCGCCCCGCATCACCCGTTGCGCCATCACCAGCCGCGCGCCGCCCACCTCGGCCATCTCGGTTTCCACGGTCAGCTGATCCTGGAACAGCGCGGGGCGCAGATAGTCGGCCTCGACCCGGCGCACGGCAAAGACGATGCCCTGTTCGGCCCGCAAGGCGGCCTGGTCGATGCCCAGAGACAGCACAAACTCGGTGCGGCCGCGCTCGATGAATTTCAGGTAATTGGCGTAATAGACGATGCCCGCCAGATCGGTGTCTTCGTAATAGACCCGCAGGTTCAGCCGGTGCGTCATGCCGCGCCCACCCGCGCCGCCAGCCGCAGCGCATGGCTGGCATCATTCGCCACCGCCGGCATCACCGGGTCATAGGCCGCGCGGATCACATCCGCCACCTCGGGACGCAGCACCGTCACGCCAGTGGGCGTCACCGCCAGCGGGCTGCGCGCGGCAAAAGCATGGTCGCCCCACAGCAGGATGATCTGCACCATCTGCGCCAGCGCCAGCTCCTCGGCCGGCATGTCCGACAGCGCCGCATCCATGCGCAGAAAGACGAACGCCGCCTGAATGGCGCCCGTGTCATCAAAGCGGAAGAACCGATACTGGTTCGCCCCCGCCGCCTTCAGCCGCACCACCTGCCCGGCCAGATCGGGCACCAGCTTGTCCAGGTTCGGGGTTTCCAGCAACTCGTCCCATTCGCGGAAAAAGAACACCATCAGGTTGGCGCCCAGTTCCGGGTCGGTCTCGGCCATCTTGTGCCCGGCCAGCGACACGATCGCCTCGCAGGCGCCCTTGACCGTTTGCAGGCTGTCCTCGGTCACGCCGAAAACAACGGGCGCGATCGGGCGGCCCCAGCGGGCAAAGGCATAGGCCCCGTTGCGGGTGAACATCTGGGTAATCTGGTCGGACGTCATCGGGACTGCCTAATCGTTGTTCTCATCCGCAGGCATAGGCCGAACCGACCTATCCGTCAAACAGCTGCCCCTGTCCGGGCTGTTGCGGTGCGGGCAGGCCCAGATGCGCCCAGGTGCGTGTCGTCAACATGCGCCCGCGCGGGGTGCGCTGGATCAGCCCCTGTTGCAGCAGGAAGGGCTCGATCACCTCTTCCAGCGCATCGCGGCTTTCCGACAGGGCGGCACACATGGTTTCGATCCCCACCGGCCCACCGGCGAAATTCTCGGCGATCATGCGCAGATAGCGCCGGTCGGCCCCGTCAAGCCCCAGGTGATCGACCCCCAGCCGGGTCAGCGCATTGTCGGCAATGGCATGGGTGATACGGCCATCGCCCTCGACCACGGCGAAATCGACAACCCGGCGCAGCAGCCGCCCGGCGATACGCGGCGTGCCACGGGCGCGTTTGGCGATCTCGCGCGCGCCGCCATCATCGGCAGGCACGCCCATCAGGCGCGCACCGCGGGTGACGATCTCGTTCAGCTCATCCACGGTATAGAATTGCAGCCGCGTTGGAATGCCGAACCGGTCGCGCAGGGGCGTGGTCAACAGGCCCAGCCGGGTCGTGGCGCCAACCAGCGTAAAGGGCTGCAGCTCGATCCGCACGGTGCGTGCGGCAGGCCCCTCGCCGATCACCAGATCCAGCTCGAAATCCTCCATCGCGGGGTAAAGCACCTCTTCGACGACAGGGTTCAGGCGGTGGATTTCGTCGATGAACAGCACATCGTTGCGCTCCAGGTTGGTCAGGATCGCCGCCAGATCGCCCGCCTTGGCCAGAACCGGCCCCGAGGTCATGCGGAAATTCACCCCCAGCTCGCGCGCCATGATCTGGGCCAGCGTGGTCTTGCCCAGCCCCGGCGGGCCGTAGAACAGCGCGTGATCCATCGCCTCGCCACGCTGGCGGGCGCTTTGAATGAACACCTTGAGGTTCGCGCGGGCCTCGGCCTGACCGATAAAGTCGTCCAGCACCTGCGGACGCAGCGCGCGGTCGGCATCCTCGGGTCGGGGATCGGGGCGCAGGGTCGGGTCGGGTTCGGACATCGGTTACCCTTTCGGCGCCAGCAGTTTCAGCGCGGCCCGGATCAGCGCGGGCGTATCAGAGTCGGGCGCTTCGCCCGCCGCCTGTGCCACAGCCTGCGCCGCCTCGGACGGGCCATAGCCCAGATTGCCCAGCGCCGACAGCGCCTCGGCCTGGGCCGAGGCTGTGCTGGATGCAGCAGGGTTGGGGCGGGGCGCGGGTTTGGCGGCCTCGATCACATCATCCGCCCCGGCCGGCAGACCATCCAGCGCAGCGGGCAGCGACGCCCCCATGGCCATCACGGCAGGCGCCTTGTCTTTCAATTCCATCACGACGCGCTGAGCGGTCTTGGGGCCAATACCGGGCGCGGCCTTCAGCGCCGCCCAATCCCCCAGCGTTAGCGCGCGGCTGACGCCATCGGGCCCCAGCGTGCCCAGGATCGACATCGCAGCCTTGGCGCCGATGCCCTGAACGCTGACCAAAAGGCGGTGCCATTCCTTTTCCAACAGGGTCGGAAAGCCGAACAGCTGTAACAGATCTTCGCGCACCAAGAGTTCGGTATAAAGCGCGACCGCCTGCCCCACCGGCGGCAGGGCGGCCAGGGTGCGCTCGGAAACGTAAACAATATAGCCCACGCCGCGCACGTCGATCAGCACGTGATCGGTGCCGCGATAGTCAAGCCGTCCGGACACCTTGCCGATCATGACGCCCGCCTGACTGCGGCGGCCAGACGACCGGCACTTTGGGCGTGATGGGCATGGCACAGCGCGATCGCCAGCGCATCGGCGGCGTCGGGGCCGGCGATCTCGATACCCGGCATTTGCAGGCGCACCATGTGATCGACCTGGCGCTTGTCGGCATGACCCACGCCGACCACGCATTTCTTGACGGCATTGGGGGCGTATTCGCCAACCTCAAGCCCCGCCTGCGCCGGCACCAAGAGGGCAATCGCCCGAGCCTGGCCCAGTTTCAGCGTCGCCACCGCATCCTTGTTCACGAAAGTCTGTTCCACGGCGGCCGTTTCCGGCGCGTGGCGCGCGATGACATCGGTCAGCTGGTCATGCAGCGACATCAGCCGCCGCGCCAGATCGGCGCCCGAGGAATGGCAGATGCCGTTGGCCACATGGCTGATGCGCGACCCGTTCACGTCGATCACGCCCCATCCCATGTTCCGCAGGCCAGGGTCGATGCCCAAGACACGCATACTGCTCGCGCCCCTGTTGTTGTTTTCGTTGCCCCTGACTAGCACGAATGGTGAACATCCGCCAGCATGAATGCGCCCTCAAACGCCAAGCGCCCCCGCCGGCGATGCGACGGGGGCGCTTGTCTTGACGTGAAATCAGGTCAGATCAGACCAGATCATCCAGAAAACTGGACATGGTTTCGGACAACCAGCGCGACAGATCGTCGGGCTGCATCAGCACGGCGCCGATAGCCTCTACCTTGGTGCCATCGTTCAGACGCGAGACACGTTCGGTATAGTCGGATTCTCCGAGGTACATCATAAGGCTGGACTTGAGCATCAGGCCCGTAGCCAGAACCAACATGAGCGGGCGTGTCAGGCTCACTTGCCGAGTCGGCCTCACATACACAGAACGCCCCACAGTCCCAGTGGCCTCGAACGCGCGGCCACGACGGTGCATTTTCTCAACACGCTGCACGCGTCCCTGGAAATCATCATAAAGCGGGTCAGACATTTTACCAACTCCTGACACGCCCCCACCACATAGGCATTAATACGGTCCAAATATGGCAATTCTAGGGCGTAACCCCGGCTACTTGCGGATACAAAACGTCGTCCAGTCTCCAATTTGTTCTTTATTAACGACCAAAAAGCCGTTTTCGGCGTAAACCCGCCCAACTTCTTCGGCCTGATCGTTAAGAATTCCGGACAATATGGCGTAGCCGCCCGACTCGATATGGGCCGCCATGTCGGGGGCAAGCATGATAAGCGGCCCCTTGAGGATATTGGCGAACACCAGATCAAAGGGCGCGGCGGCGCGCAGGCGGTCATGATCAAAGCCCGCGGCCTCCAGGCAGGTTACCCGCCCGGCCAGCCCGTTGCCCGCGACGTTGGCCTCGGCCACGTCCACGGCGACCTCGTCGATATCGCTGGCCAGAACCTCGCCGGGCCAGATGCTGGCCGCAGCCATCGCCAGCACCGCCGTGCCACAGCCGATATCGGCCACGTTGCACCCCACGAACCCGTCATTGGCCAGCCGGTCCAGCGCCCTCAGGCAGCCCAGCGTGGTGCCGTGATGGCCGGTGCCAAAGGCCATTGCCGCCTCGATCAGCAGCGCGACCTTGCCCTCGGGCACCTGATCGGCATCGTGACTGCCATAGACAAAGAACCGCCCCGCCTCGACCGGAGACAGCTCGCGCTTGACCTTGGCGACCCAGTCGATCTCGGGCAGCTCGGAAATGGTAAAGTCGCGCGCGCCATGCATCGCCGCCAGCAGCGCCAGCCCGGCCAGGTCGGGCGTCTCGGTGAAATAGCCGCCGACCTCCCACAGGCCCGAGCCGTCCTCGATCTCGAACACGCCGACACCGGTGGGTTCGGGGATCAGTTCCTCCATCGCCTCGCCAAGGGCATCGGCGGCGGGTTTTCCGGGCACGGTGGTCAGGGCGGTAAAGGTGGGCATGGCTGTCTCCGGGCTATGATGCCCCAGTCGCCTAGGATGCCGGAACCGGTTGGTCAAGCTCTGCCATCGCCTGCGCGACCATCTGGTCGACGCTTTGCGTGGCATCGATGCGGATCACCGGACAGGGCAATTGCGACAGCCACTCTTCGTGAACGTGCCGGGTGCGGCCGGTGAAACCGGGGTCGTCATATTGCATCGCCCAGTCCAGAAAGCTGGCGAAAGCGGCGGCGCGTTCGCCGCCCGGCTCGATCGCCTTGCCATAGCGGCGGCGTTCACGCGCGCGCAGCCGGGCCAGCCGCTGACCGGCGGGCAGGGTCAGAAATACCACATGGGTCAGCCGCGGGATCACCGGATCGCCCCAGCCCGCGAAAGAGCCCGATAAGATCCAGTCGCGCCGGGGCAGGAACATCTCTTCCATCAGCGCCAGCCGATCCTTGACCGGGCGTTTCCTCTGAAAAGCCGGGTCACTGGGGCGCCAGTAGAAATCATCGGTGTCAAAGGCCTGCGTCGCCATCTTCGACGCCAGCGCCCGCGCCAGCGTCGAAGTGCCAGAGCCGCTGGCCCCCAATACATGAATGCGCCTGCCTGGTGTCACGCGATCTAGACCCCGGTGCCAATGGGACAGCTCACGCCCGTCCCCCCAATGCCGCAATATCCGTTCGGGTTCTTCGCCAGATATTGCTGGTGATAATCCTCGGCATAATAGAATGGCCCCGCTGGCGCAATCTCGGTGGTGATCGCGCCCATCCGCGCCCGCATCAGCCGGTGCTGAAACAGCGCGCGGCTGGCCTCGGCGCGGGCAAGCTGATCGTCACTGAACGTATAGATGGCCGAGCGATACTGCGTGCCGCGATCATTGCCCTGGCGCATGCCCTGGGTCGGGTCGTGGCCTTCCCAGAAGGTGCGCAGCAGGTCGTCATAGCTGATCTGGGCCGGGTCATAGATCACCCGCACCACCTCGGTATGGCCGGTCTGGCCGCTACAGACCTCTTCGTAGGTCGGATTGGGGGTATAGCCGCCGGCATAGCCCACCATGGTCAGCCAAACACCGGGCAGTTGCCAGAACTTGCGTTCGACGCCCCAGAAACAGCCCATCGCGAACACCGCCTCGGCCATGCCATCCGGCACGGGCGATTTCAGCGGTCGCTGCCACAGGTGATGCGCGGTCGCGGTCGGGATCGCCCTCTCGCGCCCCGGCAACGCCTTTTCGGCCGGGACCATCTCGGTTTTGTGGATCGAAAGTCCAAACATACGTGCCTCCCTTTTGTGCTGGGCTTTCATATAGGGCCGTCTGGCCCGTTTCATAACACACGAGAGCGTGACAAAGCCCGCTGATTCCCGCCATTCACTGATCTGAATCAATGTTCACAAACATCGCATCCGGCATACACATTCAAATTTTGCAGTTTGGGAATGCGTGGCATGGATATTCTCGGCATCGTGGAATGGGTGGGCGAAGCCCGCGCGGCGGCTCTGTTCGGGCTGGTCACCGGCATCATCTTTGGCGTCGCGGCACAGCGGTCTTCGTTCTGCCTGCGCGCGGCAACGGTAGAATTCGCGCGCGGCCAGATCGGCACGCGGGTCTCTGTCTGGCTGCTGACCTTTTCCACCGCCGTTGTCTGGGTGCAGGGCGCGCAGATGCTGGGCCTGATGCAAACCGACGAAGCCCGGATGATGGCCGTCACCGGCAGCTGGTCGGGCGCGATCATCGGCGGGCTGGTTTTCGGCGCGGGCATGGTGCTGGCGCGCGGCTGTTCGGGGCGGCTGCTGGTGCTGGCGGCCACGGGCAACCTGCGCTCGGTCGTGTCGGGGCTGATCTTTGCCGTGGTCGCCCAGATGAGCCTGCACGGATGGCTGTCGCCCCTGCGCGACAAGCTGGCGGCGCTGTGGATCACCGAGGGCGGGCGCAACCTCAACCTGCTAGAGGCCGCGCATCTGCCCGATTTCGCAGGGCTGCTGATGGGCATCTGCACGGCCGCGCTGGCGCTGTGGTTTTCCTACAAGAACAAGATCGGCGCGCGCACGCTGTTCTTTGCCTCGGGCGTGGGCTTTGCCGTCGCGGTGGGCTGGGTGCTGACCTTCGGGCTGGCGCAGGTCAGCTTTGAGCCGGTGCAGATCGAAAGCGCCACCTTCACCGGCCCCTCGGCCAATACGCTGATGTTCTTCCTGGTCGACAACCCGGTTCTGGAATTCGACATCGGCCTGGTGCCGGGCGTGTTCATCGGTGCCTTCCTAGCCGCGGCCTTTGGGCGCGAGCTGAAATTCCAGGGCTTTCAGGATGCCGACAACATGAAACGCGCCATGCTGGGCGCGGCCCTCATGGGCTTTGGCGGGATGCTGGCCGGCGGCTGCGCCATCGGCGCGGGCGTGACCGGCGGATCGATCTTTGCCGGCACGGCCTGGCTGGCTCTGTTCTGCATGTGGATCGGCGCGATGATTACCGACTTTCTTGTCGATCAGACCGCCATGCGCCGCGCGGCGGCCTAATAGAAACTCTGCGGATCTATATCAATTTGCAGGCGCAGATTGGCGGGCAGGCGAAACTGCCCGGCCCAATCGCGCAGCGCCGCCTGTAGCGGCACCCCCTTGTCGGCCTTGACCAGCAGACGCACCCGGTGCCTCCCGCGAATACGCGCAATCGGCGCGGGCGCCGGGCCAAAGACCTGCGCGCCCACCCGGCGCAGGGGCCCATCGCGCCGGGCCATCTCGGTGCCCAGATCGAACACCGCCTGCAAATCGGGGGATGACAGCACGATCCCGGCCATGCGGCCATAGGGCGGCACGCCCGCCACGCGGCGCTCATCGGCCTCGGCACGCCAGAACCCTTCCTCGTCACCCGACAGAATGGCCCGGATCACCGGGTGCTCGGGCTGAAACGTCTGCAACAGCGCCAGCCCCGGCTTTTCGGCCCGCCCAGCCCGGCCCGCCACCTGGCGCATCAGCTGAAACGTGCGCTCGGCCGCGCGCAGGTCGGACCCTTGCAGCCCCAGATCGGCGTCGATCACCCCCACCAGCGTGAGATGCGGAAAATTGTGCCCCTTGGCGACCAGCTGCGTGCCGATGATGATATCCGCCCCGCCCTGCGCGATCAGCTCGATCTGTTCCTTCAGCGCCCGGGCCGAGCCGAACAGATCAGACGACAGCACCGCCAGCCGCGCCTCGGGGAAAACCTCGGCCACCTCTTCGGCCAGACGTTCGACCCCCGGCCCGACCGGAGCCAGCTTGCCCTCGACCTTGCAGGACGGGCAGGCCTCGGGGATCGGTTTCGTTTCGCCGCATTGATGGCAGACCAGCCGCTTTTGAAACCGGTGCTCGACCATGCGCGCGTCGCAATGGTCACAGCCCACCTGATGCCCGCAGGCCCGACAAATCGTCACCGGCGCATAGCCGCGCCGATTGAGAAACAGCAGCGACTGTTCACCCACCGCGATCCGCGCCCGCACCGCCGCCTGCAAGCTGGGCGAGATCCAGCGGCTGCCGGGCAGATCCTCGGCGCGCATATCAATGGCCCGCATCTCGGGCAGCACCGCCGCCCCGAACCGGGCGGTCAGATCAAGGCGCTTGTATTTACCCGCCTCGGCATTGGCCCAGCTTTCAAGGCTGGGCGTGGCCGAGGCCAGAACCACCTGCGCCGACGCGAACGATGCCCGTAGCACAGCCATGTCGCGGGCATTATAAAGCGCGCCGTCCTCTTGCTTGTAGGATGTGTCATGTTCCTCATCGACGACGATCAGGCCCAGATCCTGAAACGGCAGGAACAGCGCCGAGCGCGCGCCGACCACCAGCTGCGCCCCGCCCTGCCCGACCATGCGCCAGCACCGGCGGCGTTCGGTCATCGTCACGCCCGAATGCCACTCGGCGGGTTTCGCGCCAAAGCGCGCCTCGACCCGGGTCAGGAACTCGGCGGTCAGGGCGATCTCGGGCAACAGCACCAGCGCCTGCCGTCCCTGCGCCAGACATTCGGCCACGGCCTCGAGATAAACCTCGGTCTTGCCCGACCCGGTGACGCCTTTCAGCAGCGTCGCGCCAAAGGCCCCGCTGGCCATGTCGGCCCGCAACTGCGCTGCGGCGGCAGCCTGATCCTCGGTCAGCGGCTTGCCGGGCATGGCAGGGTCAAGCCGGGGATAGGGCAGATCGCGCGGCGCATCCTCTTCGGACACGACGCCCTGTTTCACCAGCCCCTTGACCACCGATGCCGATACGCCCGCCTGCTCGGCCAGCTCGCCCAAGGTGAACGACAGCCCGCCATAGCTTTCCAGCACCTCCAGCACCCGCTTGCGCGCGTCGGTCTGGCGGTCAGGCGCCCCCTGCCCCAGCCGGTAAACCTTGCGCATCGACACCCCATCGCCCAGCCCCGGCGCGCGCGTGGCCAGCCGCAGCATCGCCGACATGGGCGTGATCGTGTAATCGGCGGCGCGGATCAGGAAATCGCGCATCTCGTCACGCATGGGCGCCACGTCCAGCACCCGGTTGATGGCGCGCAGCTTGGCCCGGTCATAGCCGCCCTGCGCATCGCCCCAGACCACGCCCAGCACCTTGCGCGGGCCCAAAGGCACCTCGACAAAGGCCCCGCGCCAACAGCCGCCCTCGGGTGCTGTGTAATCCAGCACCCGGTCCAGCGGTTGGGCAGTCAGCACACCCACCGGCATGCCTTCGCTGAAGAAGTCGGTCATTGCGTCAGTGCGGCCTCAAAGGGGTTTCCGGCACCCTAGTCCTAGGGTATCAGGTTCGCAAACAGCCATAGCAACCCCCGGGGCCGCAACCATGAAATTCTTTGTCGATACCGCCGACGTCGCCGCCATTGCCGAACTCAACGAGCTGGGCATGGTCGATGGCGTGACCACCAACCCCTCGATCATCCTGAAATCGGGTCGTGACATTCTGGAAGTCACCAAAGAGATCTGCGACATGGTCGATGGCCCCGTATCGGCCGAGGTTGTCGCGCTTGACGCCGACTCGATGATCGCCGAGGGCCGCAAGCTGGCCGAGATCGCGGAAAACATCTGCATCAAGGTGCCGCTGACCTGGGATGGCCTCAAGGCCTGCAAGGTGCTGTCGTCCGAGGGCCACAAGCTGAACGTGACGCTTTGCTTCTCGGCCAACCAGGCCCTGCTGGCCGCCAAGGCCGGCGCGACCTTCATCTCGCCCTTTATCGGCCGCCTCGACGATATCAACCTCGACGGGATGGAGCTGATCGCCGACATCCGCGCGATCTATGACAATTACGGCTTCACCACCGAGATCCTGGCCGCCTCGATCCGCAACGTGAACCACATGAAAGACGCCGCCCTGATCGGCGCCGACGTGGCCACCGCGCCGCCGTCGGTGATCAAGGCGATGGCCAGCCATGTGCTGACCGACAAGGGTCTTGAGGCTTTTTTGAAGGATTGGGAAAAAACGGGGCAGAAAATCCTCTGACGATCCTGTAACATCCGGGGCAAAGACCAAGAGGCACAATGAGCAGCACAGCCCTGACCGAGACCACCCTGCGCGAACGCATCATCGCGGACCCCGATGTCATACTCGAGGACCGCGACCTGATGCGCGCGCTGATCGTGGCCAATGAGAAAAGCATGGGGTCGAATATCGTCGACCTGCGCGGCATCGCGATGGAGCGGCTTGAGGCACGCCTTGAACGGCTGGAAGACACGCACCGCTCGGTGATCGCGGCGGCCTATGACAACCTTGCCGGCACCAACCAGGTGCATCGCGCCGTTCTGGCCCTGCTGGAACCGCTCGATTTCGAAACCTTCCTGCGCAAGCTGGGCGGCGAGGTGGCCGAGACCCTGCGCGTCGATCGCATTCGCCTGGTGCTGGAATCGCCCGAAGGCAAAGACCCCGCGCTGGACCGGCTGGGCAAGGTGCTGCGGGTGGTCGAGCCCGGTTTCATCGACACCTACCTGACGCGCGGCCGCGACACCTCGGGCCGCACCGTCACCCTGCGCCAGATGGCCCCCGAAAACGGCCGTATCTACGGCCAGGCCGCCAGCTGGATTCAATCCGAAGCCCTGCTGCGGCTGGATTTCGGCCCCGGTCGCGGGAAAGGCATGCTGGCCATGGGGTCCGAGGACCCGCACCAGTTCGCCCCCAACCAGGGCACCGACCTTCTGACCTTCTTTGCCGGCGTGTTTGAGCGATCCATGCGCCGCTGGATCTCGTGAGCCTGGCGATCTCGCCCGCCGCCCGCGCGGCGCTGGCCGATTGGCTGGCGCAGGAAAAGGCGCTGAACGCCGCCGCCGAGAACACGCTGAAAGCCTATTCAACCGATGTCACCGGGTTTCTGGCCTTTCTGGGCCAGCACCTGGGCGGCGCGCCGGGGCTGGGGCCGCTGGCGCAAATCACCCCGTCGGATATGCGCGCCTGGATGGCGCATGAGCGCGCGCGCGGCGTCGCGCCCCGATCGCTGGCGCGGGCGCTGTCGGCGGTCAAGGGCTTCTATCGCTGGCTGTCGCGGCGCCAGGGTTTTGACGCCACCGCCGTGCTGTCGATGCGCGCGCCCAAGTTCCAGCGCAAGCTGCCCCGCCCGCTGGCCCCCGATGCCGCCCGCGCGATTATCGACACGGTCGAGATGCAATCGGAAAACCCCTGGATCGCCGCGCGCGACGTGGCGGTGGTGACGCTGCTTTATGGTTGCGGGTTGCGGATCTCCGAGGCGATGGGCCTCAAGGGCCGCGACGCCCCCCTGGCCGATGTGCTGCGCATTCTGGGCAAGGGCGGCAAGGAACGGATCGTGCCGGTGCTGCCCGCCGCGCGCCGCGCAGTGGACACATACCGCAGCCTCTGCCCGCACGATCTAACCCCCGACGGCCCGCTGTTTCGCGGCGCCCGCGGCGGCGCGCTGAACCCGCGCCTGATCGCCAAGGTGATGGAGTCCGCCCGCATGCAGCTGGGCCTGCCCTCAAGCGCCACGCCCCATGCCCTGCGCCACAGCTTTGCGACACATCTGCTAGAGGCCGGCGGCGACCTGCGCGCCATTCAGGAACTGCTGGGCCATGCCTCGCTGGCAACCACACAGACCTATACCGCCGTCGATACCGCGCACCTGATGGAAAGCTATATGCGCGCCCATCCCAAGGCGTGAAAAGGGCGCCCGAAGGCGCCCCTTTGATCAGCCCAGCGCGTCGTTGCAGCGCTTGCAGGTACCCGCGTGGCTATGCGTGCCGACATCCGGCAGGATCTTCCAGCAGCGCTGGCATTTCTCGCCCTCGGCGGTTTCGAACACCACGCCCACGCCCGGAACCTCGGGCAGGCGGAAGGCCTCGGACGGGCTGGGATCATTCGACAGCGCGATATCCGAGGTGATGCAGATATCGGCGAAATTCACCGATTTCAGCGCCTTCAGCACCGCACCATCCTGCACATGCACCACCGGCGCGGCCTCAAGGCTGGCACCGATCACCTTGTCGCGGCGCTGCACCTCCAGCGCGGCGGTCACGGCGCGGCGCACCTGGCGGATACCGGCCCATTTCGCGGCAAGCGGCTCGTCCAGCCAATCGGCGGGCGTGTCGGGGATGTCGGTCAGGTGCACCGAGCTGTCATCGCCCGGGAAACGCTCTAGCCAGACCTCTTCCATGGTGAACACCAGGATCGGCGCCAGCCAGGTGGTCAGACGATGGAACAGGATATCCATCACCGTCCGCGCCGACCGGGCGGTCAGGCTGCTCGCGCCATCGCAATACAGCGCATCCTTGCGGATATCGAAGTAAAAGCTCGACAGATCCACCGTGCAGAAGTTGAACAGCGACTGGAACACGCCCTGGAAATCATAGGCGGCGTAACCCACGCGCACCTTGTGATCCAGCTCGGCCAGACGATGCAGCACCCAGCGCTCGAGCTCGGGCATGTCATCGGCGGCAACCGCATCGGCGGCGTCATAGCCCGACAGCGCGCCCAGCATATACCGCATGGTGTTGCGCAGGCGGCGATAGCTGTCGGCCACGCCCTTCAAGATCTCGGGGCCAATCCGCTGATCGTTGGTATAGTCGGTCTGGGCGACCCACAGGCGCAGGATATCCGCGCCGTATTGCTTGATGACCTCTTCGGGCACGATGGTGTTGCCCAAGGACTTGGACATCTTGTTGCCCTTCTCGTCCAGGGTGAACCCGTGGGTCAGCACCCCGCGATAGGGCGCGCGGCCCTTGGTGCCGCAGGCCTGCAACATCGACGAATGGAACCAACCGCGATGCTGGTCGGTACCCTCAAGGTAAAGATCGGCAATGCCATCCGGCGTGCCATCGGCGCGGTCGCGCAGCACGAAGGCATGGGTCGAGCCGCTGTCGAACCACACGTCCAGCACGTCGAACACCTGCTCATAGTCATCGGGGTTCGCGGCATCCGCAATAAAGCGCTCTTTGGCGCCCTCGGCATACCAACAATCGGCGCCCTCGGTTTCAAACGCATCCTTGATGCGCGCGTTGATCGCCGGATCACGCAGCAGGAAATCGTCATCCGTGGGCAGCGCGCCCTTCTTGGTAAAGCACGTCAGCGGCACGCCCCAGGCGCGCTGGCGCGACAGCACCCAGTCGGGCCGGGTTTCGATCATCGAATAGATGCGGTTCCGGCCGGTCTGCGGGGTCCATTTCACCAGCTTGTCGATGCTGGTCAGGGCGCGCTCGCGGATGGTCTTGCCATAGTCATCCTGCCCGTCGCCGACCTGGCGGTCGACACTGGCGAACCACTGCGGCGTGTTGCGGAAGATGATCGGTGCCTTGGAGCGCCAGCTATGCGGATAGCTGTGTTTCACGCGGCCACGGGCGATGATGCCGCCGGCCTCGACCAGCTTTGCGATCACGGCGTTGTTGGCCTTGCCTTCCTTGCCCTTGCGGTCGAACACCTGCAGCCCGGCAAAGAACGGCACATGCGGCAGGAACTCGGATTCCTCGCCCACATTGTGGGTCATCCGGTCCATCCAGTTGCGTTTGACAAAGGCGTCATAGTCATCGGCACCATGGCTGGGCGCGGTATGCACGAAACCCGTGCCCGCATCGTCGGTCACATGGTCGCCGTCGATCATCGGCACGTCGTAATCCCAGAAGCCATCGGCACCTTCGAGACCGTTGAACGGGTGCTTGCAGGTCAGCGCGCCCAGCTCATCCGCCGCGACATCGCGCACACGCGTATGGGCAGTGACGCGCGACTTGGTCAGCGCATCCTCGGCCAGGGCATCGGCAAAGATGTAAAGATCGCCGGGCGTGGTCCAGCTTTCATCCTCGGTCGCATCAACGCGATACAGGCCATAAGCGATGCCCGGATTATAGGCCACGGCCTTGTTCGACGGGATCGTCCAGGGCGTGGTCGTCCAGATCACCACGCGCGCCGCGGCCAGATCGCCCGACGCATCGGCAAAGGCAAACGGCACCCAGATCGTGTGCGACTGGTGGTCGTGATATTCGATCTCGGCCTCGGCCAGCGCGGTTTTCTCGACCGGCGACCACATCACGGGCTTCGACCCCTGATAGAGCGTGCCGTTCATCAGGAACTTCATGAACTCGTCGGCGATCACCGCCTCGGCGTGGAAATCCATCGTCAGATAGGGATCGGGCCAGTTGCCGGTGACGCCCAGGCGCTTGAACTCTTCGCGCTGGATATCCACCCAGCCCTCGGCGAACTTGCGGCATTCCTGGCGGAAATCGATGACCGGCACGTCATCCTTGTTCTTGCCCTTGGCGCGATACTGTTCCTCGATCTTCCATTCGATCGGCAGGCCGTGGCAATCCCAGCCCGGCACATAGCGCGCATCACGGCCCAGCATCTGCTGGCTGCGGACGATGAAATCCTTGAGGATCTTGTTCAGCGCGTGGCCGATATGCAGGTTGCCGTTCGCATAGGGCGGGCCGTCATGCAGGATGAACGGCTTGCGGCCCTCTTTCTCGCGCAGGCGGTCATAGATGCCGATCTGTTCCCAACGGGCCAGCCATTCGGGCTCGCGCTTGGGCAGGCCGGCGCGCATCGGGAAATCGGTTTGGGGCAGGTTCAGCGTGTCTTTGTAGTCAGGCGTATCGGCGCACATCTTGTGTGGTCCTTGCAGAATTTCGGATGTCTGAGAAGGGTCGGCGCGAGGTCTCAAACGCCTTGTCCCGGCGGCTCATAGTGTCAGAGCGCCGGGCTGCTAATTCGAATGATGATGGCGAAACGGGTCATCATGCCCCGCGTTATAGGCGGCGCAGCAATCCGGGGCAAGATGGTGCGGCGCTTTGCGCCTTGCGCGGGCGCGCGCGGGCTGGCAAGCATTTCGCATGACAAACGCCCTGCCCCCGAAATTTCCCATCACCCGCCCCGAGATCGAGCGCGTCGTCGCCCGGTTCTACGCCGCGGTGCGCGAGCATCCGGGCCTGGGCCCGGTCTTTGCGGTGCATGTAAAGGACTGGCCCGCGCATGAGGCCAAGATCGCGAATTTCTGGGCCAATGCCATCTTGAACGAACGCGTCTATGACGGCAGCCCGATGGCCGCCCATGTGAACGCGGGCAATGTGCGGCCCGGCATGTTCGGGCCGTGGCTGGCGCTGTTCGATGCCACACTTATGACCGAGCTGACGCCCGATCAGGCCGCCGCATGGTCGGCGCTGGCGCATCGCATCGGCCGGTCGCTGCGCGCGGGCGTTGTCGACCGCCAGACCCTGCCCGGCGGCGTGCCCAAGCTGCATTAATCGCCGCGCCCGAACAGGCCCTTCAGCGCCCGCGACACGATGCCCGACACGCCGGGCCGTTTGGTCGCGCGAAACGGCAGCGGGCGGCAAACCTCTAGCGCGGCCACGCCCACGCGCGCGGTCAGCGCGCCGTTGACCACGCCCTCGCCAAAGCGGCGCGAGATCTTGGCCAGCGCCCCGCCCCCAGCGAAACTGCCCAGCATGTCGTCGCCCACCGCCACCGCGCCCGTGGCCACCAGATGGGTCAGCACCGCGCGGGTGATGCGCCAGCTGCCCAGCGTGCCCGAGCGGCCGCCGTAAATCTCGGCAATGCGGCGGATCATCCGCAGGTTCGCCGTCAGCGCCCCGATCAGATCGGCCAGCGCCAGCGGCACCAGCGCGGTGATGGTCGCGACCTGCCGCGCGGCGGCCTCGACCTCGCGCAGGGCGGCGGCATCGAGCGGGGCCAACAGTTCGACCTCGGCCAATCCCAGCAACCCGTCGGCATCGAACACATCGCCTTGCCGTTCGGCCAGCCGCTGACGGCCCCATTGCAGATCATCGCGCCCGGCATAAAGCCCGTTCAAACGCCCGACCACGGCCCGCGCGGCCTTAAGGTCATTCGCGACAATCGCCGCCTCGGCCGATTTGTGCAGGGCGTCCACCCGGCGCAGGCGGGCAAAGGCCGCCAGTTCGCGCAGGATAATCAGCAGCGCCGCCAGCAGCACCGCCGCGATCAGCGCCGTCGCCACCCCGCCCAGGATCGGGTTGCGATCAATCAGGCCGGTGACGAAATCCCAGGCCGCGACCGAGGCCCAGAACCCGATCAGCCCCAGCGCGGCGGACCAAAAGAACCGGCCCAGCCGCGACGGCTTGCGCGCGGCCAGCGTCGCCATGGTCTGCATCGCGCGGCCCGTCGGCACCTCGGCCAAGTCAGGCACCGGCGGCGCGGCATCAGGGCCGGGCGCGGGCGCGGTGTCTTCAAGGTCAATCAGAACGGGGCCATTGGTCATCTCAGGCGATCTCCGATCAGGAATTCGGCGGCCTTGTCCAGCCGGATATGCGGCGGGCCCTCGCCCGGTTTCAGCGTCAGGCGCGCGGGCGCGAAACGCATGATCTGGTAATCGGCATCCAGCCATTTCTGCCCGCCCGATCGCGCCGGAGACAGAATGCGCGCCGGGTCTTCGGGCAGCTCGCCCGGATAGAACGCGGCCTGCTTGCCCGTTTCCAGCAAGGTGCCGCGCACGCAATCCAGATCGCGCCCGTCATGGGTGATGGTTTCCTCGACCGTGGCGCGCAGGGCAGCAATCGACATGGCGGCGGTCTGCGCGCCCGCGTAATCGGCGCGGTCCTTGGCGTCACGCAAGAGCGCCTCCATGATCGCGGTCAGGCGGGCGTGCTGGGCGTGGTGCAGATGATCGGCCTTGGTCGCCGCGAATAGGATCTTTTCCACCCGCTTGCCCAACAGGATTTGCGACAGGAACGCATTTCGTCCCGGCCGGAACGCCCCCAGAATATCGGCCATCGCGGCGCGCAGGTCGTCAACCGCGCGGGGGCCGGAATGAATCGCGCCCAGCGCATCGACCAGAACCACCTGCCGGTCGATCTTGGCAAAATGGTTGCGGAAAAACGGTTTCACCACCTCGCGCTTATAGGCCTCGAACCGGCGCTCCATCTCGCGGGCCAGCGCGCCGGTCTTGCCCTCGGTCGCCGGCAGCGGCGCGAATGTCAGCACGGGCGAGCCCGCCATCTCGCCGGGCAGCAGGAACCGACCCGGCGTGCAATCGTAATAGCCCTCGGCCCGCGCGGCATGCAGATAGGCGGTAAAGGCCTCGGCCAGGGTCTTGGTCGTGGTCTCATCAAAGGCAGCGACCGGATCGACCGCACCCAGGGCCCCGCGAAACGCGTCGGCCGATGTGCGCGGCGCGATGCGCGCCAGCACCTCGTCAGACCATTGGCGATAAGATTTATCCAGCAGCCCCAGATCCAGCAGCCACTCGCCCGGATAATCGACGATATCCAGATGAATCCGGCGCGGCCCCGTCACCGGCCCCAGCAACCCGCCGGGTCGCACTTTGAACGACAGGCGCAGTTGCGACACTGCGCGGGTGCTGTCGGGCCAATGCGGCACATCGCCGGTCAGGGCGGCAAGGTGGGTTTCATAATCGAACCGCGGCACGGTATTGTCGGGCTGGGGCCGCAGATAGGCGGTCTGGATCGTGCCATCCCGCGCCGCAATCAGCTGAGGCATCCGCCCCCGATCCAGCAGGTTCGCCACAAGCGAGGTGATGAACACCGTCTTGCCTGCCCGCGACAGGCCGGTCACGCCCAGCCGGATCACCGGCTCGCGAAACACATCCCCGACCGCATCGCCAATGCCGCCCACGCTGCGCGCCAAACCCTCTGCCAGATCACCGATACCCACGACACCCTCTTGATTGGTCACGATAAAGATAGGCACGCCCCCGCCATTGCGCCAGCCGCCATCGCATGATTGCCAAAGCGTCGCAGCCGCGCTAACCCGGTGCCATGCCCAGATACGCCCTGAAAGTCGAATATGATGGCGCGCCCTTTGCCGGGTGGCAGCGACAGGCTGATCAGCCCTCGGTGCAGGGCGCGATCGAGGATGCCTTGGCGCGGCTGGAGCCCGGCCCCCATACCATCGCTGCCGCGGGCCGCACGGATGCGGGCGTGCATGCGCTGGGTCAGGTGGCCCATTGCGACATGGCGAAAGACTGGGATGCGTTTCGCCTGTCCGAGGCGCTGAATTTCCACCTCAAGCCGCTGCCGGTTTCGATATTGGTCGCGAAACGGGTCGATGACGCGTTTCACGCCCGGTTTTCCGCGACCGAGCGGCAGTATCTCTTTCGCCTGATCAGCCGCCGCGCCCCCGTCACGCATGAGCGCGGCAAGGTCTGGCAAGTGCAGCACCCGCTGGAGCTGGAACCGATGCAAGAGGCCGCCCGTCACCTGCTGGGCCGGCATGATTTCACCACCTTCCGCGCGTCGATCTGCCAGGCGGCCTCGCCGGTCAAATCGCTGGACGAATTGCGGGTCGAGGCCTTTGACATCCCCCATGGCCGCGAGTTCCACTTTCACGTCCGCGCCCGCAGCTTTCTGCACAACCAGGTGCGCAGCTTTGTCGGCACGCTGGAACGGGTCGGCGCCGGGTCTTGGGCGCCGGATGACGTGAAAACCGCGCTTGATGCCCGCGACCGCGCCGCCTGCGGCCCGGTCTGCCCGCCGCAGGGCCTTTACCTCGCCCGCGTCGGATACCCCCAAGACCCCTTCGCGTAACGAAACAGGCATATCAAAGTCAGGTTTTGCTTGATCGTTGCACATGCAACAATATGATGCGGGGGCGATCAGGTTCAGGGAGGGCACGATGAGCGACCACATTCAGGCCAATACCACCATGCAGGGCCTCGCGCCCGCGACGGGCTATATGCCCGGCTTTGGAAACGACTTTGAAACCGAAGCCCTGCCCGGCGCCCTGCCCCAGGGCATGAACAGCCCGCAGAAATGCAACTATGGCCTTTATGCCGAGCAACTGTCGGGCACGGCATTCACCGCCCCCCGCGGCCAGAACGAGCGCACCTGGTGCTATCGCATCCGCCCCTCGGTCAAACATGTGGGGCGCTTCTCCAAGATCGACCTGCCCTATTGGAAATCGGCCCCCTGCGTCGACCCCGACATCATCAGCCTGGGTCAGTACCGCTGGGATCCGGTGCCCCATTCCGACGAACCGCTGACCTGGATCACCGGCATGCGCACCATGACCACGGCAGGCGACGTGAACACCCAGGTCGGCATGGCCGCGCATATCTACCTGATCACCCAGTCGATGCAGGACGAATATTTCTTTTCCGCCGACAGCGAGCTGCTGGTCGTGCCGCAAGAAGGCCGGCTGCGGTTCTCGACCGAGCTGGGTGTGATCGACCTGGAACCGAAAGAGATCGCCGTGCTGCCGCGCGGGCTGGTCTACCGGGTCGAGGTGCTGGAAGGCCCCGCCCGCGGATTTGTCTGCGAGAATTACGGCCAGAAATTCGACCTGCCCGGCCGCGGCCCGATCGGCGCAAACTGTCTGGCCAACCCACGTGATTTCAAGACCCCCGTCGCCGCCTATGAGGACCGCGAGGCCCGCAGCCGCGTGGTGATCAAATGGTGCGGCCAGTTCCACGAAACCTTCATCGACCACTCGCCGCTGGACGTGGTCGCATGGCACGGAAACTACGCGCCGGTGAAATACGACCTGCGCGCCTTCAGCCCCGTGGGCGCGATCCTGTTCGATCACCCCGATCCTTCGATTTTTACTGTTCTGACCGCTCCTTCGGGTGTTGAGGGCACCGCGAATATTGATTTCGTGCTATTTCGCGAACGCTGGATGGTGGCCGAAAACACCTTTCGCCCGCCCTGGTATCACAAGAACATCATGTCCGAGCTGATGGGCAACATCTATGGCATCTACGACGCCAAGCCCGACGGCTTTATCCCCGGCGGCACCAGCCTGCACAACATGATGCTGCCCCACGGCCCCGACCGCGACGCGTTCGAGGGCGCCAGCAACGAACCGATGGAGCCGCATTTCCTCGACAACACCATGTCCTTCATGTTCGAGACCCGCTTTCCCCAGCACCTGACGCCCTTTGCCGCGCAAGAGGCGCCCTTGCAGGATGACTATGTCGACTGCTGGTCGGGGCTGGAAAAGAAATTCGACGGCACGCCGGGGACGAAATGATCCGGCTTTACACCTATTGGCGCTCGACCGCCGCCTACCGGGTGCGCATCGCGCTGAACCTCAAGGGCATCGCCTATGAGGCCCGGCCGGTCAGCCTGGTCGCCAATGGCGGCGAGCACCGCGCGCCCGGCTATGCGGCGCTGAACCCGGCGATGCTGGTGCCCGCGCTGGAGCTGGACGACGGCACCGTTCTGACCCAGTCGCTGGCGATCATCGACTGGATCGAGGCCACCCATCCCGCGCCGCCGCTGCTACCCGCCGACCCGGTGCGCCGCGCCCATGTTCTGGCGGCGGCGCATACGGTGGCGATGGATATCCACCCGGTCAACAACCTGCGCGTGGTCAGCCACCTGGGCACCCGGTTCGGCGCCTCGCCCGAGGACAAGGCCGAGTGGATGCGCCACTGGATGGCCCCCGGTTTCGCCGCGCTGGAAACGCTGATGGCGGGCGACAGTCGCTTTGGCTTTGGTGATGCGCCGGGCCTGGCCGATATCTGCCTGACCGCACAGTTCTACAACGCCCGCCGCTGGGGGCTGGACCTCGCCCCCTACCCGCGCCTTTGCGCGATCGAGGCCGAATGCCTGGCGCTTGACGCCTTTCGCGACGCCGCCCCCGAAGCCCAACCCGACGCACAGCCCTGAAGGATACGCCCATGCCCCTGCTGACATCCTGGATCGACAGCGCCAACGCCCCCGATTGCCCGTTTCCGCTGAACAACCTGCCCTGCGGGGTTTTCTCGGTCGATGGGTCCGAGGCCCGCTGTGGCGTGGCGATCGGCGACATGATCCTGGACGTCACGCGCCTGGAAGAGGACGGCGTGATCGCCCCGGCCGAGCATCCGGTGTTCGACGTGCCCTATTGGAACGATTTCATGGATCTGGGCCCCGACGCCTGGGCCGCCTTTCGCAACAATCTGATCGCGATGCTGGGTGATGGCGCCGACGCCGACACCCGCGCCCGGATCGAACCCGCGCTGGTACCGATGGCCGAGGCCGTGCTGGAAATGCCGATGGTCGTGTCGGAATACACCGATTTCTACGCCGGCAAGAACCACGCCTTCAACGTGGGCACCATGTTCCGCGGCGCCGAAAACGCGCTGCCGCCCAACTGGCTGCACATCCCCATCGGCTATAACGGCCGCGCCAGTTCGGTGGTGGTGTCGGGCACCGATGTACGCCGCCCCTGGGGCCAGCTGAAAGGCCCCGACGACGACGCGCCGCGCTTTGCGCCTTCGGCCCGGTTCGATATCGAGCTGGAAATGGGCGCCATCGTCGGCCAGCCCTCGGACGGCCCGGTCACGGTGGATGAGGCCGATGCGATGATCTTTGGCTATGTGCTGCTGAACGACTGGTCGGCGCGCGACATTCAGGCCTGGGAATATCAGCCGCTTGGGCCCTTTCAGGCCAAGGCCACCGCCACCACCATCAGCCCCTGGATCGTCACCCGCGCCGCGCTGGAACCGTTCCGCTGCGACACCCCCGCGCGCGAGAAAGAGCTGTTGCCGCATCTGCGCGACACCGGGCCGATGCTGTATGACATCGACCTGCGTGTCACCATGGCGCCGCAGGGCAAGCCCGCGACCCAGATCGTGCAGACCAATTACAATGTCATGTATTACTCGGCCGCGCAGCAGCTGGCGCATCACACCACCTCGGGCTGCGCGATGAATGTGGGCGATCTGCTGGGGTCGGGCACGATCTCGGGGCCGACCAAGGACAGCCGCGGATCCCTGCTGGAACTCAGCTGGGGCGGCAAAGAGCCGATGACGCTGGAGAGCGGCGACACCCGCAGCTTTATCGAGGATGGCGACACGCTGACCCTGCATGGCGCCTGTCATGGCGATGGCTATACCATCGGCTTTGGCGCCTGTACCGGCACCCTGCTGCCCGCGCTGAAAGACCCCTACGCGCGCTGAGACTGTTTGCGCAGCTTCTCGATCTCGTGCCGGATCGCGCAATAGGCCGGGGGCGCTTCTGCCCCCGCGCCCTGGCGCGCCATCCAGGCCACGCAATCGTCCGAGCGGCCACACATGAAACAGGCGGCGATTGCTGCGTCGTAATCGGGCCGCGGCATGCGCCCCGATTTCAGCGCCGCGTTCAAGTCGACGCCGACACTGCGGGCCATGCCCTGTGTCAGCCAGAAATGGCGTTCCAGGCGGGCGCTTTCCTGCATCTTGATCCGCCTAGCCCTTTGCGCCACGCATCGCGGCGAACGCGTCGCGGTTGAGGCAGTAATCCGGCGCGGCCTCGGCCGAGCCGGGGGGCGTCTGGGCCAGGTATTGCTGGCAGTCGCAGGTGTCGGCGCAACCGACACAGCGCTTGACCAGATCCTCGCGCGCCTCAAGGCTTAGCTCTCCGCGCTGTTCCATCTCGTCCAGATCAACGCCTACGGCATCGGCCATCTTGTCGACCAGCTTGCCGTGCTCTTCCAGTTTCGCAAAACCAAACATCAGGTTTCTCCCGTAGAATACAGGATCAGGAAACCAGAGCGCGCCCGGCCCCGCCTTGACACGTGTCAAACGCAACCGGGCGCAAACGGGTCAAAGCGCCGCAGCGGTCTGGCGCACGATTTTCTGGCGTTCGGCATTGGGCGGGTGCGAGCTCAGCACCCCGTTGCCGGGATCGGGGATGCGGGCGAAATACTCGGCCCCTTTGACCGGATCAAACCCCGCACGCGCGGTGATGACCGTGCCCAGCTCGTCGGCCTCCAGCTCCATATCCTTCGAGAAAACCTGACCACCAATCGCGGCCCCCACCCGAATGGCGGCATCCTGCCCGGCCGAACCGGCCCCTCCGGCGGCGGCAAGCACGCCCAGAATCAGGGCGCCAGCGATCGCGCTGCCCTGTTTCTTGGGGATGTGGTTTCGGATGTGATGCGCGGCCTCGTGCCCCAGAACAAAGGCCAGTTCGTGCCGGTTTTGCGCATCGGCGATCAGCGCCTGGGTAAAGGTGATAACCGGGCGCCCGCTGCGATCGACGCTTTGATAGGCGTTGGCAGGCTGATCGGCGCGCGGGTCGATCTGAATCAGGAAATCACAATTGCCGCCCTTAACCTTGTTGATCCGTTCGCGGCACAGGGCCTCTGCCACGGGCTCGACCTGGGCGACAACCAGTTGAAAATTGCGGCTGGCCACAGAATCAATCTGGGGCGTCTCCTCGGGCGGAGCCTCCGTCGTCGTGACACAGCCCGCCAGGGCCAAGGCCGAAACCATCAGGGAAAATCTGCGCATGAAACCTCCGATACCTATATTTCACTCTGCCAAGCCACACCGGCCCGGGCCATTCTTATCCCGGTCAGAACCTCTTTCCAACCTGACCGCAGGGCGCTAGCGTGGCCCCATGTTTACCATCGAGCACGAATTCGACGCCACTGTCATCACCCTTGTCGACGAAGGCGACGCCCCCTTGCAAGAGGACGTCATCATCAACGCCTTCGAGGAATGCGTGACCATCGAACAGCTTGACCCGCGCACCGATGAGGTCAAGACCATCACCCTGTCGCTGACCCAGCTGAACGAGTTGGCGGCGGCGCTGGACCTGCCCGAAGGCGTCTATCGCCTGGCGCGCACCCAAGACTAGCCCAGCACCCGAAACACCTTGTCGCGCGAGGTGGCGCCGCGCAGCAACTCCAGCCGCGACTTGGGCACGCCCAGCGCCTTGGCCAACAGCTTTTGCACGGCGGCATTGGCCTTGCCGCCCTCGGGCACCACGGTGACATAGACGCGGATCAGCCCATCCTCGGCCCGCACCATGTTGCGCGCGGCCTTGGGCGTGACCCGCACGGCCAGTTCCGCGCCCTCTTGCGCCAGATGTGCCAGCTCTGCCCCGGCCATGTGCCCCTCCGTTTGCCCAGTCTTGCGGCACCCCGAGGCCGATCACAACCCCCTCGCCAAATTGCCCCCGCCCTCTTGAACCCCCGCCCCCGATAGCCGACATGAAGGGCGAGCCAAAGGAGACACCGATGCCCGATCCGAACCCCGCCGCGCTGGAATTCCTGCTGACCCGCAGGTCGGTGCCCGCCAAGACGCTGACCGCGCCCTTTCCGTCGCGCGACGACCTGACGCCGATCCTGACCGCCGCCGCCCGCAGCCCCGATCACGGCAAGCTGGAACCCTGGCGGTTCATCGTGCTGGGCGACGCGGCGCTGACCCGGCTGGCCGATCTGGTGGCGGCTCGCGGGCAGGCCCTGGGGATCGACCCCGACAAGATCGAGAAATCACGCATGACCTACGCCGATTCAGGCCTGGCCGTCGTGGTCGTCTCAGCCCCGCAGGTGTCGGACAAGGTGCCCGAGATCGAGCAGATCTATTCCGCCGGCGCGGTCTGCCTAGCGCTGACCAATGCCGCGCTGGCCTCGGGCTGGGGCGCGAACTGGATCACCGGCTGGGCCGCGTTCGACCGCGAGTTCGTCGAGACCGGGCTGGGCCTTGGCCCGACCGAACAGGTGGCCGGCATCATCCACCTGGGCACGCCGAAATTCGCGCCGCCCGATCGCCCGCGCCCCGACCTGGCCGCGATCACCACCTGGGTCGACGCATGATATTCAACGATTTCTCCAAGGCGCTGGCACAGCTGAGCGACCCGCGCTTTCGCAAGATCCTGGTGATGGGCCTGGGCCTGACGGTGGCCTTGCTGGTGGGCATCTCGGTGGCGGTGCTGTGGCTGGTGGGGTTTGTCACCCCCGACGTCATCACCCTGCCCCTGATCGGCGAAGTGCGCGGGCTGGACAGCCTGTTTTCATTCGCCGCGATCGGGGTGATGATGCTGATGTCGGTGTTCCTGATGGTGCCGGTGGCCTCGGCCTTTACCGGGCTGTTCCTCGAAGAAGTGGCCGACGCGGTCGAAGACACCCATTACCCGCACCTTCCCCCCGCCCTGCATACCGGCGCCTATGACACGTTTCGCGACAGCGTGAATTTCTTTGGCGTGCTGGTGGCGGTGAACGCGCTGGCGTTGGGGATGGCGGTCTTCATCGGGCCGCTGGCACCGGTGATGTTCTGGCTGGTGAACGGCTATCTGCTGGGGCGCGAATATTTCCAGATGGTCGCCATGCGCCGCATGGGCCGCATCGAGGCCTCGCAGT
Organism: Actibacterium sp. XHP0104; assembly: GCF_025751515.1. Lineage (GTDB taxonomy): Bacteria > Pseudomonadota > Alphaproteobacteria > Rhodobacterales > Rhodobacteraceae > Actibacterium_D. The sequence continues at coordinate 77,922 of NZ_JAOWLE010000001.1, read as the reverse complement.
TTCGTCGCAAGAACCGGGCCCAGGTCTGGCTGGCCGGCACGCTGATGGCTATTCCACTCAGCGTGCCGCTGATCAACCTGCTAATCCCGATACTGGGCGTGGCGACCTTTACCCATCTTTTCCACCGGCTGGCAAAATCGTCAGCCGGTTAAGCCCGTCGAAATCGCGCACCGAGATCACCCCCGAGGTGATGACGCCGGCCGCAATTCCCCACAGCACGACGGTGATCGCCGTAACCATGAACGCCGTGCGCTTGGGGCGGAAATTGACCGGGGCGCTGGAATGCGTCCCGGGCACGACCTCGCCGGTATCGCCCTGAAAATCGCGATGCATGGCCAGTGCGATGAACAGCACCATAAACCAGATCACGGCAAACAGGACGAGCGCGGCGGTAATGGTCATCAGACTTGTTCCAGCTCGACCAGGCAGCCGTTGAAATCTTTGGGGTGCAGGAACAGCACGGGCTTGCCATGAGCGCCGATCTTGGGCTCGCCCGAGCCCAGAACCCGCGCGCCCTGCTCTTTCAGCTTGTCACGAGCGGCCAGAATGTCGTCGACCTCGTAGCAGATGTGGTGAATGCCGCCCGAGGGATTCTTTTCCAGGAACCCGGCGATCGGGCTGTTCTCGCCCAGCGGATACAGCAGCTCGATCTTGGTGTTGGGCAGCTCGATGAACACCACGGTCACGCCATGGTCGGGCTCATCCTGCGGCGCGCGCACGGTGGCGCCAAGGGTGTTGGCATATTGCGCCGAGGCGGCTTCAAGATCCGGGACGGCGATGGCGACGTGATTCAGACGACCGATCATGGGTGTTTCCTTTCCTCCATTTTTGCCGGTTATGAGGTTTCCCGCGCCCTCCTGCAAGGGTCGGGTGAGATTTACGCGGGCTTAATCCTTTGCGGTCATCAATGATCCTGACGGACAGGAGGCCGGCATGGATGATCTGACGAACACTTTCGGAATGGGGCTGGGGCGGCCGCTGGGCGGCACAACGGTTCTGGCGGTCGAAGACAGCCGCTATGCCTCAGAGGCGCTGCGCCTGATGTGCCTGCGATCGGGCGCGCGGATGCGCCGGGCCGACTGCCTGGCCGCCGCGGACAGGCACCTGCGCTGCTATCGCCCCGATGTGGTCATCATCGATCTGGGCCTGCCCGACGGTGCCGGCGAAACCCTGATCGCGCAGCTGGCCGGGGCAAGGTCGCGCATCCCCGTCATCTTGGGCACCAGCGGCGATGACGCCGCCGAGGCGCGGGTGATCAAGGCCGGGGCAGACGGGTTTCTGCCCAAACCCGTCACCAGCGTCGCCGCCTTTCAGCACACCATCCTGCCCCATCTGCGCACAGAAAATGCCCAGCGCCCCTTCGTGATCAGCACCGAAACCGTGCAGCCCGACCCGCTGGCCGAACTGGACGACCTGCGCCATGCCGCCGATCTGCTAGAGGGGCACGCAGATGCCGAAACTGTTGATTACCTGCTGCAATTCCTGGCGGCCCTCGCCACTTCAGCCGAGGATGCCCGGCTGGAACATGTCACTTCGGACCTGACGCAGGAACGCCGCAAGGGCGCCCGGGCCGAGGTTCTGGCCCGCAAGCTGGCGCGACTGCTGCGCGACCGCACCACCGACGCCCCGATCACCTTTACTCGGCAAGCGTCGGGTCGGATGTAACCCGGATCGGCGCGGTCAGATCCGACAGGCGCTGTATCTGCCGCCCGCCCGCATCGAAATTCTCGGGCGCCAACCAGGTCTCGAACGCCAGGCGCAGGGCCGGCCATTCCTTGTCGATCATCGCGAACCAGGCCGTGTCGCGATTGCGGCCCTTAACCACGACCGCCTGCCGGAAAATGCCCTCGTAGCTAAACCCCAACCGCTGCGCCGCCCGGCGCGAAGGCCGGTTCAGCGCATCGCATTTCCATTCATACCGGCGATAGCCCGCATCAAAGGCCCAACGCATCATCAGATACATTGCCTCGGTCGCCGCTGGCGCGCGCTTCAGTTCCGGAGAAAAGCAGATGAACCCCACCTCAATCGATCCGGCCGCCGGCGCGATTCGCAGGAAACTGGCCTGCCCCACGGCCCGGCCGCTGGCCTGATCGACAATCGCATAAAGCAGCGGATCACGCCCGGCCTCGGCCTGCTGCACCCAGGCGCGGAAATCGTCGAACGACAAGAACGGCCCGATGGGCATGTAATCCCACAGGTCATGATGGCCCTGATAGGCCGCATAAAGATCCGCCGCATGGGCATCAGCTCGCAGCCGTTCCAGCCGCACAATGCGCCCGCCGATCACATCAAGATCGGGCGCGGGCGGCGGAGTCCAGTCGGGCACGGGGGCCCCAAGCGGGTTCGTGGTCATGTCAGGCCTCTTTGCTTTCCACGCAGCCTGCCCGTGATCCCGCCCCTGCGAAAGCCCTAAAGAATGATCTCGGGCACCCCGGCCAGTTCCACCCCCGGAAACACCACGCGTTCCAGCACGTCGCGCGGCAGCCCGAACAGCCCCCGCATTGCCATGGCCGCATAGGCCCGCACATCGGCCGTCGGCATCAGGTCGCGGCCCTTGTAAAGGTCCAGCTCGTCCAGCCCGGGCCAGTCGCCATAGACCCGCCCGCCGCGAATCGCCCCACCCGCCAGAACCATCGCGCCGCCCGTGCCGTGATCGGTGCCGCCAGTGCCGTTCTCGCGCAGGGTGCGGCCGAACTCGGTCATCGCCACCACGGCCGTGCGATCCCAGACCGGGCCCAGCTCATCGCGCAGGGTCAGCAAACTATCGGACAAGGCCTGCAACGGTTGCCGCATCCCCGCCGCCTGACGGTTATGCGTATCCCATCCGTTGATCGAGAAGGTCGCGATCCGGCTTTCGGCCCGCAACCGCCCGGCGGCAAAGCGCGCGATGGCGACATGCGGCTTTTGCCCGCGCTGGCCGCCGGCCGCACCGGCCTCTGCCTCGAGGCTTTCAACAATGCCGATTGCGCCCTCGACCGCGCCGGAAAACAGCGGATCGCCGCGCGCCACCTGCTTCATCAAATCACGCGCCTGGGGTGACAGGTCGAGATCGGCATCGGGCGCCCAACTGGCCACCGGCGCCGCGCCCGAGGTCAAGAGCATTCCGCCCGATCCCACAGCATAGGCGGTTTCGGCGGTGATGCCCGGCAGGGTTTGCAGCATCCGGTTCAGCCAGCCGTCGCGGATGGTCGATGTGCCGCCCTCGAACCCGGTGCCAGCCTCAAGCAGATCCTGCCCGTCGAAATGGCTGCGCTTGTCGCGATAGGGGGTCGAGACCGCCTGCACGAACCCCAGCTGCCCCGCACGCCACAGCGGCATCAGGCCGCCCAGATCAGGGTGCAACGCAAAAAATCCATCCAGATCATGACCTTGAACGCCATTATTCAAACTGCGCCGTGCGGCGGCGAAATGCGGATCGCCCAAGGGCCGCACCACGTCCAGCCCATCCATCGCGCCGCGCAAGATGATGACCACAAGCCGCTGATCCCACGGGGCGGCGGCCAGGGTGACGGGGGTGAGGAACGGCGCGGCGGCGGCCGAACAGCCCATCGTCAGGATATCGCGGCGCGAGAACGGCATGGCTATCTCCTTTGAAAGGCCGGCGAAGCCAGCACCAGCGCCACCCCCACCGGCCGACTTTCGGCCCCGGCAGCGGCAAAGCGCAGATCGTCGGGCACCATGCCGCCCAGCGCAGCCTCGGCAAAGGCGCGCGGATCGGGCAGGTCGGGCATCAGCGCCGACGGCGCCCGCGCGGCCCATTGAATGCGCGCCGCCATGCCTTGTGGGGTGATCCAGTATTGCGCCTCTTCGGGCCAGCCATCGGGCCCGATCGGCCCCTCGATCGGCTGCCCCATCTCGGCCATAGGGCGCGAGAACAGCCGCAGCGGCGCCTTGTCGCCCTCGGGCATTGGCGCGTCCAGCGCGCGCAGGCTGGCGGCGACGAAATCAAAGGGCTGACGCGCCTTTTGCGCCTCGGCAGCCCAGGCGGCGGGGTGATCCAGCAGCGCGCCATAACAGGCCATCAGATCGCCGCCGGTTTGCGTATAGGCGGCCGCGATGTGATCGACCAGCCCGGCATCGGGATCATCTGCCACGAAATGCACCGCCAGCTTCGAGGCGATATGGCGCGCGGTCGCCGGGTGGCGGGCCAGATCATCCAGCGCGTCGTGAATGTCTGCAAGGCGCGGATTGGCGCCGCCATAACGCTGGCCCAGCACCTCTTCGGCACCCGGTTCGGCCAGGCGCGGATAGAAATTGAACACTTGTTCAGAATTGACCGTCATGCCGGTGAACAGCTCTGCCAGTTCGCGCACATCGTTCTGGCCATAGGGCGCGCCCACACCCAGCGTGTGCAGCTCCAGCACCTCGCGGGCCAGGTTCTCGTTCAGCCCCCGCGTGCCTTTTGCCTCCGGTGCGTTCGGCCCCACCGCACGCGCCTGATCCAGGTAGTGCAGCATCATCGGATGGGTCACCGCCGCCTTGAGCAGCCCCGCGAAAGTGCCGGTGATATTGGGGCGGATCGCCTCTTCGACATAGCCGAATTCCAGCGCGCGCAGGATCGGGTTCTTGCCCAGCGCGGTGAAATGATCGGCCCAGAACCGCACCAGCCGCTCGCGCAGGGCATCCTCGGCCCGCGCGGCCCGATAAAGGTTCGTGACCAGCGCGTTCTGCCGGTCGCCGCGCATCTCGCGCCGCAGCGCCTTGATCGCCTCTTGCGCCGGGCTGTCGCGGCCCATGGCCTTGCGCTGACGGTTGAGCGCGCGAAACTCCGCCACGCGGGGCAGCATGTCACCAAACCGGGCGATGGGCATCGCCTGCGCCATCCGGTCGGGCCCCGTCAGCCGCGCCAGCATCGCGCCCGCACTGGCAGGCGGCGCGGCAGAGGGCGCAAGGCCATAGCCGAAACGGATCGCGGAAATGCGGGGGTCAAAGGGCACGTGCGGCCTCGGCTGCAAAACAATGTGGAGGCCACAATAGCAAAACCGGGCGGCACTGGCACCGCCCGGTTCAATCACATACGCGGGAATTCGCTGGCTTAGTCTTGCGGGATGACCCGCAGGTGCAATTCGCGCAGTTGTTCGTTGAGCGGCTCGCTGGGCGCGTTCATCATCAGGTCTTCGGCGCGCTGGTTCATGGGGAACATGATGACCTCGCGGATGTTGGCCGTATCGGCCAGCAGCATCACGATCCGGTCGATCCCGGCGGCACAGCCCCCGTGCGGCGGGGCGCCGAATTTGAACGCGTTGACCATGCCGCCAAAGCGTTTGATCACCTCGTCAGCGGGATAGCCGGCCAGCTCGAACGCCTTGAACATGATCTCGGGCTTGTGGTTCCGGATCGCGCCCGACACCAGCTCATACCCGTTGCAGGCCAGGTCATACTGATAGCCCAGCACGTTCAGCGGATCGCCCGACAGCGCATCGATCCCGCCCTGCGGCATCGAGAACGGGTTGTGGCTAAAGTCGATATCGCCGGTTTCCTCGTCGGCCTCGTACATCGGGAAATCGACGATCCAGGCAAAGGCAAAGCGGTCTTTTTCGGTCAGGCCCAGCTCGTCGCCGATGACGGTGCGGGCCTTGCCGGCAACCTTTTCAAAGGCCGAGGGCTTGCCGCCCAGGAAGAACGCGGCATCGCCCACGCCTAGGCCCAGCTGTTGGCGAATGGCCTCGGTGCGCTCGGGGCCGATGTTCTTGGCCAGGGGGCCGGCAGCCTCCATGCCTTCGCCCTGATCGCGCCAAAAGATATAGCCCATCCCCGGCAGGCCCTCTTTTTGCGCAAAGGCGTTCATCCGGTCGCAGAACTTGCGCGAGCCACCGGTGGGCGCGGGAATGGCGCGCACCTCGGTGCCGTCCTGCTCTAGCAGCTTGGCGAAAATCGCAAAGCCCGAGCCGCGGAAATGGTCGGAACAATCCTGCATCTTGATCGGGTTGCGCAGGTCGGGCTTGTCGGTGCCATACCACAGCGCCGAGTCCTTGTAGGAAATCTGCTCCCAGGTCTGGTCAACCTTACGGCCGCCGCCGAATTCCTCGAAGATACCGCCGATCACCGGCTGGATCGTGTCGAACACATCCTGCTGGGTGACAAAGCTCATCTCGAGGTCGAGCTGATAGAAATCGGTGGGCGAGCGGTCGGCACGCGGGTCTTCGTCGCGGAAACAGGGCGCGATCTGGAAATACTTGTCAAAGCCCGACACCATGATCAGCTGCTTGAACTGCTGCGGGGCCTGCGGCAGGGCGTAGAACTTGCCCGGATGCAGGCGCGACGGCACCAGAAAGTCGCGCGCGCCCTCGGGGCTGCTGGCGGTGATGATCGGGGTCTGGAATTCGCGGAAACCGCTGTCCCACATGCGGCGGCGCATGCTGGCCACCACGTCGCTGCGCAGTTTCATGTTGTCCTGCATCGCCTCGCGGCGCAGGTCGAGATAGCGATAGCGCAGGCGGGTTTCCTCGGGGTATTCCTGATCGCCGAACACCATCAGCGGCAGTTCCTCGGCGGCGCCCAGCACCTCGAGCTCGCGCACGAACACCTCGACTTCGCCGGTGGGCAGCTTGGGGTTCACCAGGCTTTCGTCGCGGGCCTTGACCTCGCCATCGATGCGAATGCACCACTCGCTGCGCACCTTTTCCACATCGGCGAATGCGGGGCTGTCGGGGTCGGCCAGCACCTGCGTCACGCCGTAATGGTCGCGCAGGTCGATGAACAGGATGCCGCCGTGGTCGCGCACGCGGTGCACCCAGCCCGACAGGCGGACGGTCTGACCAACGTTGGATTTGTTCAGTTCGGCGCAGGTATGGCTGCGAAAGGCGTGCATGGGTCGTCCCTTTGGGTAAAATCCGGTGTCGCGCCGATACACCCGCCCGCGCGGGCAAAGTCAAGGGAAGCGCACGCCGGATCGGGCGAAAACCCCACGAAATACCCCTCTAAGCCGCCCAAACCGCCGGGATCAGCCCTCTGAGCGAGTTGCCGACAAACACCGCCTCGGCCCCATGCAGATCATCGGGGGTCAGCACAGCCTCGCGCGCGGTGCCATCGGCCAGCAGGGTTTCGCGCAGCACGCCGGGCAGGCAGCCAGACGCCAGGGGCGGCGTCAGCAACGCGCGGTCGCGTTTGATAAAGACGTTGGTGATCGTGCCCTCGGCCAGCTCGCCGCGCTCATTCAGGAACAGCAGCTCGTCCAGCCCCTCAGGCAGGTCGGCGCGCGCCCGGTCATAAATCGCGCGGTGGCTGGATTTCACCCCGCGCCACGGATCATCCGCTTGCACCCGCTCGGGTGCGAGACCCAGCCGCCAAGCGCCCTGCACCATTTCATAAGGGCCCGTGGTCAGCGACAGCTCACCGCCCGCATCCAAAGTCAGCCGCAGGCGCAGCGGCTCGTCGCCCCCGACATTGATCATCTCGGCCGCCCGCGCCGCGTCAAACCCCCAGCCCAGCGCCGCCGCGCCCCGCGCCATCCGCGCCAGGTGCAGGTCACCCCGCAGCGGGCCAAGACGCGGCTCGAACCGCAGGGTCTCGATCAGGATCAGGCCGCCTGGGGCCGTTGCGCGTAGCGGGCTTTCCACAATGCTTCCTCGTATTCGGTTTCGGCGGTGCTGTCCCAGACCACACCGCCGCCCACGTTCAGCCTGGCCATGCCACCCGGCAACAGGGTCAGCGTGCGGATCGCCACGTTGAACGCCATGTCCCCACCCGGCGCAACCCAGCCCATCGCCCCGCAATAGGCGCCGCGCGGGGCCGGTTCCAGCTCGCGGATGATCTGCATCGCGCGGATCTTGGGCGCGCCGGTGATCGAGCCGCAGGGAAAGAGCGCCTCGAACAGATCGGCCAGCGGCACGCGGCCGACCAGTTCCCCCCGCACCAGCGATGTCATCTGGTGCACGGTGGCATAGGTTTCGATCTTGAACAGCTCCGGCACCTTGACCGTGCCGGGGCGGCAGACGCGGCTGATATCATTGCGCAAGAGATCGACGATCATCAGGTTCTCGGCCCGGTTCTTTTCGTCGGCGGCCAGAAAGGCGATGGCATCGGCATCGGCCTTAGGCGTGGCACCGCGCGGCTGGGTACCCTTCATGGGCCGGGTTTCGATCACCCCGCCCCGCACACGGAAAAACAGCTCTGGCGAGCGCGACAACAGCACCGGCCCGCCCAGGTCTAGGCAGGCGCCATGCGGCACCGGCTGAGCGGCGGTCAGCGCGGCATAAAGCCCCCGCGCGGGGCCATCGGCGCGCATGTGAATCGGAAAGGTCAGGTTGGCCTGATAGATATCGCCCGCCCCGATATAGGCGTGCAGCCGGTCGAACGCGGCGGCGTAGTCCTGCGGCTGCCAGGCGGGCACCATCTCGCCAAACCGGGCGCGGGGCGCCAGCGCGCGGGCCTGCGCCGCCCACGTATCTCCGGGGCGCGGCGCATCGAACACGCCGAATTCCAACAGCGGGGTATCGCGCCCCTCGGGCATCAGATCGCGCAGCTTGGCGGTATAGAGATAGCCCAGCTCATACGACGCCATCCCGGCCAGCCATTGCCCGGCCTCATGCGCGGCATGCATCGCCGCAAGCGCGGCGGGCACCTCGTCGGGCTGCCACGCGCGGATCACCCGGCGGGGGGCCTCAAACAGGGTTCCGCCCGCCAGAGGCCCCTGATCGAAATAGACATATGCGCCCGACATCGGTCTCCTTCCGGCTTGTCCGCGCATAAGTGGGCCTTTGCCCCCGCAGGGTCAATGCCCCGCTCTCAGCCATGCGTCAGGGGCAAGGCTAAGCCGCCCCCTGCCCGCCAGACGCAAGGTTTATCGAGAATCTGACATTTCCGTCCCGACGGGGTCTTGCACCCCGTCCGAGCTTGGCTATAACCCCCGAGATTTTGCCATTCCGGAGGACGGGCCATGCCGAAGAGAACCGATATCAATTCTATCATGATCATCGGAGCGGGGCCCATCATCATTGGCCAGGCTTGCGAGTTCGACTATTCCGGCGCCCAGGCCTGCAAGGCCCTGCGCGAAGAGGGATACCGGGTGATCCTGGTGAACTCGAACCCGGCCACGATCATGACCGACCCCGAACTGGCCGACGCCACCTATATCGAGCCGATCACCCCCGAGGTCGTCGCCAAGATCATCGAGAAAGAGCGCCCCGACGCCCTGCTGCCCACCATGGGCGGCCAGACCGGCCTGAACACCAGCCTCGCGCTGGCCGACATGGGCGTGCTGGACAAATTCAACGTCGAGCTGATCGGCGCCAACCGCGAGGCCATCGAGATGGCCGAAGACCGGAAACTGTTCCGCGAGGCGATGGACCGGCTGGGCATCGAGAACCCCAAGGCCACCATCGTCAGCTCGCCCAAGCGCGAGAACGGCACCTATGACCACAAGGCCGGCATGGCCCAGGCCATGGCCGCGCTCGAGGACATCGGCCTGCCCGCGATCATCCGCCCCGCCTTTACCCTGGGCGGCACCGGCGGCGGCGTCGCCTATAACCGCGACGACTATGAACACCTGTGCCACACCGGCCTCGATGCCTCGCCCGTCAGCCAGATCCTGATCGACGAAAGCCTGCTGGGCTGGAAAGAATACGAGATGGAGGTCGTGCGCGACAAAGCCGACAACGCCATCATCGTGTGTTCGATCGAAAACGTCGATCCGATGGGTGTGCATACCGGCGACAGTATCACCGTCGCCCCGGCCCTGACGCTGACCGACAAAGAATACCAGATCATGCGCACCCATTCGATCAACGTGCTGCGCGAGATCGGCGTCGAAACCGGCGGCTCGAACGTGCAATGGGCGGTGAACCCGGCCGATGGCCGCATGGTCGTCATTGAAATGAACCCGCGCGTGTCACGCTCGTCGGCGCTGGCCTCCAAGGCCACCGGTTTCCCGATCGCCAAGATCGCCGCGAAACTGGCCGTGGGCTACACGCTGGATGAGCTGGACAACGACATCACCAAGGTCACGCCCGCCTCGTTCGAGCCGACCATTGACTATGTCGTCACCAAGATCCCGAAATTCGCCTTCGAGAAATTCCCCGGCTCGAAACCCTACCTGACCACCGCGATGAAATCGGTGGGCGAGGCCATGGCCATCGGCCGCACGATCCATGAATCGCTGCAAAAGGCGCTGGCCTCGATGGAATCGGGCCTGACCGGGTTCGACGAGGTCGCCATTGAGGGCGCGCCCGACAAGGCCGCCGTGATCTCGGCCCTGTCCAAGGCCACGCCCGACCGGCTGCGCACTATCGCCCAGGCGATGCGCCACGGCCTGACCAACGACGAGATCCAGGCCGCCACCGCCTATGACCCGTGGTTCCTGGCCCGCATCCGCGAAATCATCGAGGCCGAGGCCAAGCTGCGCGCCGAGGGCCTGCCCGTCACCGAGGAAGGCCTGCGCGAGGTCAAGATGCTGGGCTTTACCGATGCCCGCCTTGCCAAGCTGACCGGCCGCGACGAGGCCAACGTGCGCCGCGCCCGCCGCAATCTGGGCGTCAACGCCGTGTTCAAACGCATCGACACCTGCGCCGCCGAATTCGAGGCGCAAACCCCCTATATGTATTCGACCTACGAAGCCCCCGTCATGGACGAGGTCGAATGCGAAGCCCGCCCCAGCGACAAGAAAAAGGTCGTCATTCTGGGTGGCGGCCCCAACCGCATCGGCCAGGGGATCGAGTTCGACTATTGCTGCTGTCATGCCTGTTTCGCCCTGTCTGACGTGGGCTATGAAACCATCATGATCAACTGCAACCCCGAGACCGTGTCGACCGACTATGACACCTCGGACCGCCTGTATTTCGAGCCGCTGACCTTTGAACACGTGATGGAGATCATGCGCGTGGAACAAGAGGCCGGCACGCTGCATGGCGTGATCGTTCAGTTCGGCGGCCAGACCCCGCTGAAACTGGCCAACGCGCTGGAAGAGGCCGGCATTCCGATCCTGGGCACCTCGCCCGACGCGATCGACCTGGCCGAAGACCGCGAGCGGTTCCAGGATCTGGTCAACCGTCTGGGCCTGAAACAGCCCAAGAACGGCATTGCCAGCACCGACGCCGAGGCCCTGGCCATCGCCGAGGAAATCGGCTTTCCGCTGGTGATCCGCCCGTCTTATGTGCTGGGTGGCCGCGCGATGGAAATCGTGCGCGACATGGCCCAGCTTGAACGCTACATCAAAGAGGCCGTGGTGGTGTCGGGCGACAGCCCGGTTCTGCTCGACAGCTATCTGTCGGGCGCGACCGAGGTCGATGTCGACGCCCTGTGCGACGGCGAAAACGTCCATGTCGCCGGCATCATGCAGCATATCGAAGAGGCCGGCGTGCACTCGGGCGACAGCGCCTGTTCGCTGCCGCCCCACACGCTGAGCGCCGACATCATCGCCGAACTGGAAAGCCAGACCGTGGCCCTGGCCCGCGCGCTGAACGTGGTTGGCCTGATGAACGTGCAATTCGCCGTCAAGGGCGGCGTGATCTACCTGATCGAGGTCAACCCGCGCGCCTCGCGCACGGTGCCCTTCGTCGCCAAGGCCACCGACAGCGCGATCGCATCGATCGCCGCGCGCCTGATGGCCGGTGAAAAACTGTCGGCCTTCCCGCGCGCCAAACCGCATGCGCCGGTGTCTGACGACGTGACCATCCCGATTGGCGACCCGCTGGCGCTGGCCGATTACCGCACGCCGTGGTTCTCGGTCAAAGAGGCGGTGATGCCCTTTGCCCGCTTCCCGGGCGTCGACACCATCCTTGGCCCCGAGATGCGCTCGACCGGCGAGGTTATGGGCTGGGATCGCAGCTTCCCGCGCGCCTTCCTCAAGGCGCAGCTGGGCGCCGGCGTGACCCTGCCGACCGAAGGCAAGGTGTTCTTCTCGATCAAGGATGACGACAAGACCCCGCAACTGGTCGAAACCGGCGCCATTCTGCGCGAGCTGGGCTTTGAGATCGTCGCCACCCGCGGCACCGCGTCCTTCCTGCGTGACAACGGCATCGAATGCGACGTGGTCAACAAGGTCTACGAGGGCCGCCCGAACGTGGTCGACATGCTGAAAGACGGTAATATCGTGCTGGTCATGAACACCACCGAAGGCACGCAAGCGGTTGAGGACAGCCGCGAGATCCGCTCGGTCGCGCTGTATGACAAGATCCCGTATTTCACCACCGCCGCCGCCGCCCATGCCGCCGCGCAGGCGATGCTGTCGCGCAACGAGGGTGAAATCAGCGTGCGCAGCCTGCAGGGCTAAGGCACGGATATACAAACAAAAAGGCCCGGATCGCACCAACGATCCGGGCCTTTTTCATGTCTGGCGGGCGGCTTAGAAATCCAGCCCCAGATCCAGCGTTTTCACCGAATGGGTCAGCGCGCCCGACGAGATATAATCGACCCCGGTCGCCGCCACTTCGGCGATGCGCGGCAGCTTCATGTTGCCCGACGCCTCTAGCACCAGTCGCTTGTTCACCAGCTTGACGGCCTGCGTCAGCGTGGGCGTGTCCATGTTATCCAGCAGCACCACATCGGCCCCGCCAGTGGCCAGAACCTCTTCGAGCTGGTCCAGACGGTCGACCTCTATCTCAACCCGGGTCATGTGCGAGGCTACGGCCTTGGCGGCCTCCAGCACCGCCCTCACGCCCCCGGCGGCGGCGATGTGGTTGTCCTTGATCAGGATGGCATCGGACAGGCCAAAGCGGTGGTTGAACCCGCCGCCATGCAGCACGGCCAGCTTTTCAACGATGCGCAGCCCCGGCGTGGTCTTGCGGGTGCAGGTGATGCGGGTGTGGGTGCCCTTGGTTTCGGCAACAAAGGCGGCGGTCATCGTCGCGATACCGGTCAGGCGGCCCGCGAAATTCAGCGCCACGCGCTCGGCCGACAGGATCGACGCCGCCGGCCCCGAGATCTCCATCAGCGTATCGCCCGGCTGGCACGGATCGCCGTCGCGCAGCAGGGTCTTGACCGACAGGTTCGGGTCAACCAGCCGAAAGGCGATCTGGGCGATCTGCATCCCCGACACCACCCCCGGCTCGCGCGCGTTGATGCGGGCGTTATAGGTGGTCTCGGCCGGGATCACGGCGCGGGTAGTGATGTCGCCATACTGGCCCAGATCCTCGACCAGCGCGGCACGCACCATCGGTTCCAGGATCAGGTCGGGCACGGTGGCATAAGCGGTGGTCATGATGTCTCCTTCACGGCGGCGGCGCGGATGGCCAGCGCCTCGGCCAGTGTGATCCGGCTGCGGCTGGCCATGGCCGGGTCGGCTTCGGGATAGTCGCTGCGATAATGGCCGCCCCGGCTTTCCTCGCGCATCAGCGCCGAGGCCGCGATCAGCGTCGCGGTGGCGGTCATGTTCACGAAATCAGGGCAGTCGGCCTGACGGGCCTCGAGCGTGGCAATCGTGCGCAGCGCGGATTTCAACCCCGCCGCATCGCGCACCACGCCGACCATGTTGGTCATGGTCTGGCGCAGCTGCTGCACCAGATCGAAATCGGGGCTGCTGCCGCCGGGGGCAAAGTCGATCGCGACCTCGGGCACATCCGCGGGGGCCGCACCCAGCGTGGCGGCGATGCCCTCGGCACAGGTGCGGGCGAAAACCAGCGCCTCGAGCAACCCGTTCGAGGCCAGGCGGTTGGCGCCATGCAGCCCGGTCGAGCTGGCCTCGCCACAGACCCAGAGATTGCCCAGGCTGGCGCGCCCGTCTTCGGCGGTGTCGATGCCGCCCATATGGTAATGCGCCGCCGCCGCGACCGGAATCGGGTCGACGGCCGGATTGATCCCGGCGCGGGCGCAGGCCTCGGCCACGGCGGGAAACTGGGTCAGAACCTTGGCGCCAAGCGCGGCACGGGTATCCAGCATCGGCCGGTTGCCCGCCTGCGTCTGGGCAAAGATCGCGCGTGCCACGATGTCGCGCGGGGCCAGCTCGGCATCGGGGTGAATGGCCAGCATAAAGCGCTCGCCCTGGCGATTGATCAGCGTTGCGCCCTCGCCCCGCAGGGCCTCGGTCGCCAGCGGCGCGGGATCTTCGCCCGCGTCGATTGCGGTGGGGTGGAACTGCACGAATTCGGCATCGGCGATCACCGCTCCGGCACGGGCCGCCATGCCGATCACCTGCCCGCGAATGCGCGGCGGGTTGGTGGTCAGGGCATAAAGCCCTCCCGAGCCGCCCCCGGCCAGCAAATAGGCCGCCCCGCGCACCAGCGACGGTTTCGAGCGGTTCAGCGCCGAGGTTTCGACCCAGACGCCAGTGACCGCGCCATTGTCGACCTCAAGCCCCGCAGCCATCACACCCTCAAGCACCTGCACCGACGGCGTCTGGCGCACGGCGGTGATCAGCGCCTCCATGATCTGGCGGCCGGCCTGGTCGCCCTGCACGCGCACCACGCGGGCCAGACTGTGCGCGGCCTCGCGGCTGAGCACGTAATTGCCATCGGCATCGCGGTCGAACGGCGTGCCCATCTCGGTCAGATCAAGGATGTAATCCTTGGCGTCGCGCGTCACCTTGTCGGCGATGGTGGCATCGACGGTGCCCGCCCCGGCGCGCACCGTGTCGGCGGCATGCTGGTCGGGGCTGTCTGCGACATCCATCGCGGCCGCCACGCCGCCCTGCGCCCAGGCCGAACTGGCCCCCTCGCCCACGCGCTCCGGCGAGATCACCAGAACGGGCCGCGGTGCCAGTTTCAGCGCGGCGTAAAGCGCGCCCATCCCGGCACCGACAATGACGATGCGATCAGTGGTAATTGCCCCGCTCAATCGCGCTGCCTTACTTGGCCAGGGACTGGCTGAGGTCGATCATGCGCTGCACCGCCTGGCGGGCCTTGTCGGCCACGGCCGGGTCAACGATCACCTCTTCGGTCATCGTGTGCAGCGAATACAGCACCTTCTCGAGCGTGATCTTCTTCATGTAGGGGCACATGTTGCACGGTTTGGCGAATTCCACCTCGGGCAGCTCGTCAGCGATGTTCGACGCCATCGAGCATTCGGTGACCAGCATTGCCTTGGCGGGCTTGTTGTCATGCACCCATTTGATGATGCCGCTGGTCGAGCCGGTGAAATCAGATTCGGCCACCACGGCAGGCGTGCATTCGGGGTGGGCGATGATCTTGACCTCGGGGTCGAGCTCGCGATAGGCGCGCAGATCTTCGGCGGTATAAAGTTCATGCACGATGCACGAGCCGGGCCAGAACACGACCTTCTTGGTCGATTCATTGGCCACGTTCTGCGCCAGATACTGGTCGGGCGTCATGATCACCGTGTCGCTGTCCATCGCCTCGACGATCTGCAACGCGTTCGACGAGGTGCAGCAGATGTCAGAGGCCGCTTTGACCTCGGCGGTGGTGTTCACATAGCTGACCACCGGGGCGCCGGGATACTTGGCGCGCATTTCCTCGATGCCTGCGGCGGTGATCGATTCCGCCAGCGAACAGCCCGCCCCCATGTCGGGGATCAGCACCGTCTTGCCGGGGTTCAACACCTTCGAGGTTTCGGCCATGAAATGCACGCCGCATTGCACGATCACGTCTTCCTCGACCTCGGTCGCCTTGATCGCCAGTTGCAGGCTGTCGCCCACGAAATCGGCAATGCCGTGATAGATTTCCGGCGTCATGTAATTATGCGCCAGGATCACCGCGTTGCGTTCTTTTTTCAGCGCGTTGATCGCCGCGACATAGGGCGCATAGATCGCCCAGTCGGCGGCCGGCACCACCCGGTCCATGCGGGCGTAGATGTCCGCCATCGCCTCGGCTTTTTCAACCGAAGGCGCAAGGTCGTAATGTTCGGCCAGAATGGCGCGAATGTTGGTAAGATCGAGCAATATCAGGCCCCCCAACGTGATCTATCGGGCCATATCTAACCACTACGCCCCACGGTTTCCAGTTGAATAGAGGCCGGAAGCCGCAAAACAGGGGCATATTGCGCGCATATTCCCCCCTGGCGCCAATCCGCGCGCCAAAGCGGCCCGAAACACGACCGGCAAAGTTTTCAAATCGCTGCCGGAAATTGCCAATTTCCCACTTGACGCCTCCGCCCCGACGGCCTAATCAGCCCCTCGCCTGTGGCGGAGTAGCTCAGTTGGTTAGAGCAGCGGAATCATAATCCGCGTGTCGGGGGTTCAAGTCCCTCCTCCGCTACCACTTTCCCCTTCATGAAAATCACCGCGCCCCGACAGGGCCGTCCGCTTGTGCCGCGCCGCCCGGACACAACGAAAAACGCCGCCTCGGCTATGCGGGCGGCGTCATCAAATCAGGCTGTTGCCGGGCTTAGTGCGTCCAGACCTGGCGGCGGTTGGTGGCGAAGTTTTCGCCATAGCCGCGGGGACGGATGTTGGGCTTGCGGCCCTGCGGCTCGGTGACGGTAGCCTCGATGCCCTTGTCGGCAGCATAGGCCAGCGCGGCCTCTTTGCTTTCAAAGCGCAGACGCACCTGGGTCTGGGTATCCGACGACCCGGTCCAGCCCATCAGGGGGTCAAGGTCGCGCGCACTGTCGGCGGCATATTCCAGAACCCAGTGATGGGTTTTCGCCGTTCCGGATTGCATCGCGTTGCGGGCGGGGCGGTAGATACGTGCGCGCATCGGCTGACTCTCCTCAAGATTCCGGTTTCCTTATGGAAAATTCACGCGCCCAGCGCAAGCGAAACCAGTGTCAGGAAAGATTGCCCAGCCTCTTGAACCGGAACAAAAACAGATCAAATCTGGGACATCGCCAAAGGAATCGCCATGACCGACCTGCCCATGATGCACGCCCCCGCCCCGGAGGTGAAATCGCGCCCCAAGCTCGAGGGCGGCAGACGCTTTGTCATGCACACCGATTTCTCTGCCGCCGGCGACCAGCCCACCGCCATCGCGGAGCTGTCCGCGGGCGTCAACGCGGGCGAGCGTGACCAGGTGCTGCTGGGCGCAACCGGCACCGGCAAGACCTTTACGATGGCCAAGGTCATCGAGGAAACCCAGCGCCCCGCGATCATCCTGGCGCCGAACAAAACCCTGGCCGCCCAGCTTTACGGGGAATTTCGCGGATTTTTCCCCTCTAACGCAGTCGAGTATTTCGTCAGCTACTACGACTATTACCAGCCCGAGGCCTATGTGCCCCGCAGTGACACGTTCATCGAGAAAGAATCCCAGATCAACGAACAGATCGACCGGATGCGCCACTCGGCCACGCGGGCGCTGCTGGAACGCGACGACGTGATCATCGTGGCCTCGGTCAGCTGCATCTACGGCATCGGCTCGGTCGAAACCTACGGCGCCATGACCCAGGACCTGGTGACCGGTAAGGAATACGACCAGCGCGCGGTGATGGCCGACCTGGTGGCCCAGCAATACCGCCGCAACGATCAGGCGTTTCAGCGCGGCTGTTTCCGCGTGCGCGGCGATGTGCTGGAAATCTGGCCGGCCCACCTCGAAGACCGCGCCTGGCGGCTGTCCTTCTTTGGCGAAGAGCTGGAAGCCATCACCGAATTCGACCCGCTGACCGGTGAAAAGACCGACACGTTCGACCAGATCCGCGTCTATGCCAACAGCCATTACGTCACCCCGAAACCGACGATGAAACAGGCGATCATCGGCATCAAACAAGAGCTGCGCAAACGGCTGGACCAGCTGGTCGCCGAGGGCAAGCTGCTCGAGGCACAGCGGCTGGAACAGCGCACCAACTTCGACCTCGAGATGCTCGAGGCCACCGGCGTGTGCAACGGCATCGAAAACTATTCGCGCTATCTGACCGGCCGCGCGCCGGGCGAGCCGCCCCCGACCCTGTTCGAATTCATCCCCGACAACGCCATCGTCTTTGCCGATGAAAGCCATGTCAGCGTGCCCCAGATCGGCGGCATGTATCGGGGCGACTATCGCCGCAAATCGACGCTGGCCGAACACGGGTTCCGCCTGCCCAGCTGCATGGACAACCGCCCGCTCAAGTTCGAGGAATGGGACGCGATGCGCCCGCAATCGGTGTTCGTCTCGGCCACCCCCGCGGCGTGGGAACTGGAACAATCGGGCGGCGTGTTCACCGAACAGGTGATCCGCCCGACCGGCCTCTTGGACCCGGTGATCGAAATTCGACCCGTCGAGACCCAGGTCGACGATCTGCTGGACGAAACCCGCCGCATGGCCGCCGATGGCTACCGCACTTTGGTCACCACGCTGACCAAACGCATGGCCGAAGACCTTACAGAATATCTACATGAACAGGGGATCCGGGTGCGGTATATGCACTCGGACATTGACACAATCGAACGTATCGAGATTTTGCGCGACCTGCGGCTGGGGGCCTTCGACGTGCTGGTCGGCATCAACCTCCTGCGTGAGGGTCTGGACATCCCCGAATGCGGTCTGGTGGCCATTCTGGACGCCGACAAAGAGGGCTTCCTGCGATCCGAGACCTCACTGATCCAGACCATCGGCCGCGCCGCCCGGAACGCCGAAGGCCGGGTGATCATGTATGCCGATCGTGTCACTGGCAGCATGCAGCGCGCCATGGACGAGACCAACCGCCGCCGCGAAAAACAGATGGCCTATAACCTCGAACACGGCATCACCCCCGCGACGGTGAAAAAGAACGTCGAGGACATCATGCAGGGCCTCTACAAGGGCGATGTCGACATGAACCGCATCACGGCGACGATCGACAAACCGATGCATGGCGCCAACCTCGAGGCGCACCTGGACGGGCTGCGCACCCAGATGCGCAAAGCCGCCGAGAACCTGGAATTCGAAGAAGCCGCCCGCATGCGCGACGAGATCAAGCGTCTGGAGGCCGTCGACCTGGCCATCAGCGACGACCCGCTGGCCCGCCAATCGGCCATCGACGCCGCCGCCGACAAGGCGCTGGGGCGCTCGTCCGCTGGGCGCGGCGGAACACGGGTGAAAAAGGGGCGGTCTGTCCGGCGGTTCTAGGCCGGCATCCGCACATTCTGCCGCACGAACTCCTCGATCGCCGCAGCCGGGCGGGCACCGGCCAGGCGGGCGAATTCGCGGCCGTTCTGGAACAGGATCAGATGCGGGATGCCGCGGATGTTGAACCGGACCGTGGCATCGGGGTTTGACTGGGTATCGATCTTGGCAAAGCGCACATTGGGCGCCAGGTTCTGCGAGGCCTGCTGAAACTGCGGCGCCATCTGGCGGCACGGCCCGCACCACGGCGCCCAGAAATCGACCAGCAGCGGCAGGTCATCGCTTTTCGCCGCCTTCAGCAGCGTTTTCAGATCCAGCGGGCGCACCTTGCCATCCACCAGCTTGGCGCCGCAAGTGCCGCATTTCGGCCCCGCCCCCAGCTTGGCGGCGGGCACACGGTTGGTGGCTTCGCATTCCAGACATACGAGCTTGACGTTCTCGGCCATGGCGGCCCCCTCATTCAAATTCCAGTTACGGAATATATGTGGGGCCACCCCGGCCCGCACAAGCCCTATTCGGCGGCATCCGCATAGTCGCTGACCGGCGGGCAGATGCACACCAGGTTGCGGTCGCCAAAGACGTTATCGACCCGGCCCACCGGCGGCCAGTATTTATCGACGCGGAACGACCCCGGCGGAAAGCATCCCTGCTCGCGGCTATAGGGGCGATCCCAGTCGGCCACCAGATCGTTGACCGTATGCGGCGCGTGTTTCAGCGGGTTGTTCTGAGGGTCGATCTCGCCCGCCTCGACGGCGCGGATTTCCTCGCGGATCGCCAGCATGGCGTCGCAGAACCGGTCGAGCTCGGCCTTGGTTTCCGACTCGGTCGGTTCGACCATCAGCGTGCCCGCCACCGGCCAGCTCATGGTCGGGGCGTGAAACCCGTTGTCGATCAGGCGCTTGGCGATGTCATCGACGGTGATGCCGCCGCTGTCAGCAAAGGGCCGGGTATCAAGGATGCATTCATGCGCGACGCGCCCGCCCTGCCCCTTGAAGAGGATGTCATAGGCCCCTTCCAGCCGCTTGGCGATGTAATTGGCATTGAGGATCGCCAGCTTGGTCGCCTGCGTCAGCCCCGCACCGCCCATCGCCAGGCAATAGGCATAGGAAATCAGCAGGATCGACGCCGAGCCATAGGGCGAGGCCGACACCGGCCCCTCGGCCCCGCCGGTTTCGGGATGACCGGGCAGATAGGGCTCTAGATGCGCCTTGACGCCAATCGGCCCCATGCCGGGGCCACCGCCGCCATGCGGAATGGCAAATGTCTTGTGCAGGTTGAGATGGCTGACATCGGCGCCGATCTCGCCGGGTTTCACCAGCCCGACCAGCGCGTTCAGGTTGGCGCCGTCCAGATAGACCTGCCCGCCATGCTGGTGGGTGATCTCGCAGACCTCGCGCACGGTTTCCTCGAACACGCCATGGGTCGAGGGATAGGTGATCATGCAGGCGGCCAGATTATCGCCGGCGGCCTCGGCCTTGGCGCGGAAATCGGCCAGGTCGATATCGCCGTTTTCCGACGATTTCACCGGCACCACCTTCATGCCCGCCATATGGGCGCTGGCTGGGTTGGTGCCATGGGCCGAGACCGGGATCAGGCAGATCTTGCGGTGCCCGTCGCCGCGCGCCTTGTGATAGGCCAGAATGGTCAGCAGCCCCGCATATTCGCCCTGCGCGCCCGAATTGGGCTGCATCGACATGGCGTCATAGCCGGTGGCCTGGCACAGAATCGCGCCCAGCCCCTGCACCACCTCGGCATAGCCCTGCGCCTGATCGGCGGGAGCAAACGGGTGCAGATGGGCAAATTCAGGCCAGCTGATCGGCATCATCTCGACCGCGGCGTTCAGCTTCATCGTGCAGCTGCCCAGCGGGATCATCGCGCGGTCCAGCGCCAGGTCGCGGTCGGCCAGACGGCGCATATAGCGCATCATCTCGGTCTCGGCGCGGTTCATCTGGAACACCGGATGGGTCAGGTAATCGCTGTCGCGCAGATGCGGGGCGGGAATGGTGAACTTGCGGCTGCGATCCTCGGGCACGTCCTCGATGCCAAAGGCCGACCAGACATCCACCACGCTTTGCCAGCGCGTGGTTTCATCAAGCGAGATCCCGACCTTGGTCTTGCCCACCTTGCGCAGGTTGATCTGGTTCGCCTGAGCATTGCGCAAGATCACGCCCTGCATCGGGCCGACCTCGACGGTGACGGTGTCGAAAAACACCTCGGGTTCAACCGCAAAGCCATGGTCGCGCAGCACCTCGGCCAGACGGCAGGTTTTCGAATGAATGCGCTGCGCGATGGCCTTCAGCCCCTTGGGCCCGTGGAACACCGCGTAAAACCCGGCCATCACCGCCAGCAGGGCCTGCGCGGTGCAGACGTTGCTGGTGGCCTTTTCGCGGCGGATATGCTGCTCGCGGGTTTGCAGCGCCAGGCGATAGGCCTTGTTGCCGCGCGCGTCGATGCTGACCCCGACAATCCGGCCCGGCATCGCGCGTTTATAGGCGTCGCGGCAGGCCATATAGGCCGCGTGCGGGCCACCATAGCCCATCGGCACGCCGAACCGCTGGGTGCTGCCCACGGCGATATCGGCGCCCATCGCGCCCGGCTCTTTCAGCAGGGTCAGCGCCATCGGATCGGCCACAACGATGCCCAGCGCATTGGCCGCGTGCAGGGCCGCGATCTGATCGGTGAAATCGCGCACATGGCCATGCGTGCCGGGATACTGGAAGATCGCGCCGAACACCTGTTCGGGGTTCAGATCCTCGGGCGCGCCGACGATCACCTCGATATCCAGCGGCTCGGCCCGCGTCTGGATCACGGCGATGTTCTGCGGGTGGCAGTTTTCATCGACAAAGAACGCCTGCGCCTTTGATTTCGCCACGCGCTGCGCCATGGTCATCGCCTCGGCACAGGCGGTGGCCTCGTCCAGCAAGGACGCGTTCGCCACCTCCAGCCCGGTCAGGTCGCTGACCATGGTCTGATAGTTCAGCAATGCCTCTAGCCGGCCCTGGCTGATCTCGGGCTGATAGGGCGTATAGGCGGTATACCAGGCCGGGTTTTCCAGGATGTTACGCTGGATCGCGGGCGGCGTGACGGTGCCGAAGAACCCCTGCCCGATCATGGTGGTGAACACCCGGTTCTTTTTCGCCACGTTGCGCAGATGCCAGATCAGCTCGCGCTCGGACTTGGGCTTGCCATAGGCCAAGGGCGCTGCCTGGCGGATGCTGCGCGGCACGGTCTGGTCGATCAGCTCGTCCAGCCCCGACACCCCCACCACCTTGAACATCTCGGCCATTTCCTCGGGCGAGGGGCCGATATGGCGCCGGTTGGCGAAATCGTAAGGTTCGTAATCGGTGAGGGTAAAGGGCATCGTGCGCTCCGGCTTATCCGATAAAGTCTTTGTATTCGGCCTCGTCCATCAGCTCATCCAGGGCTGACAGATCCTCGACCTTCATCTTGAAGAACCAGGCCTCGCCTTCGGCATCTTCATTCACCATGGCGGGGTTCTCGACGATGGCCTCGTTGACCTCGACGATCTCGCCGTCCAGCGGGGCCAGAATGTCAGACGCGGCCTTGACGCTTTCGATCACCACGATCTCGTCATCCTTCGACACGGTCGCGCCCTCTTCGGGCAGTTCGATGAAAACGATATCGCCCAGCTGTTCGGCGGCATGGGCGGTGATGCCCACGACAACCACGTCCCCATCGACCAGCAGCCATTCATGTTCTTCGGTGTATTTCATATGTGTATCCCTCAACGTTTATAGGTGGCGGGCCGGAACGGCAGCGCCGTGATGACAGCGGGCAGGCGTTTGCCCCTGACCTCGCCATAAATGATGGTGCCGTCCGATGCTTGCCCGGACGCGACATAGCCCATGGAAATCGGCGCCTCGACCGACGGGCCGAACCCGCCCGAGGTCACCGCGCCGATGGGATCGGCGGCATTCGCATCGTCAAACAGCAGCGTGCCTTCGCGCATCGGCGCGCGGCCTTCGGGGCGCAGACCCACGCGTGTGCGGGGCGCGCCAGTGTCGAACTGGCCCAGAATCTGCGCCGCCCCCGGAAAGCCCCCAGCCCGCGCGCCACCCGTGCGGCGTGATTTCTGGATCGCCCAGGTCAGCGCGGCCTCGACCGGCGTGGTGGTAGTGTCGATGTCATGGCCGTAAAGGCACAGCCCGGCCTCCAGCCGCAGGCTATCGCGGGCGCCAAGGCCGATGGGCTCAACCGCCTCATCCGCCAGCAAGGCGCGGGCCAGCGCAACGACCTGATCGGCCGGCACCGAGATTTCAAACCCGTCCTCGCCCGTATAGCCCGAACGCGACACCCAAAGCGCACCGAACGCGGTGTCGAATGTGCGAACATCCATGAATTTCATGTCGGCAACACCGGGCACATGGGCCGCCAGCGCCGTCTCGGCGGCCGGGCCTTGCAGCGCCAACAGCGCGCGATCAGAGATTTCCTCGATCTCGCAGGCATCCGACAGATGGGCGCGCAGATGGGCGATGTCATCCGCCTTGCAGGCCGCGTTGACCACCAGGAACAGGTGATCGCCCCGCGACGCCACCATCAGGTCATCCAGAATACCGCCCGCGTCATTGGTGAACATCGCATAGCGCTGGCGGCCCTCTTTCAGTGCCAGAATGTCGACCGGCACCAGCGTTTCCAGCGCAAGCGCCGCATCGGCCAGATCGCCGGATCTGGGCCGCAAGATGACCTGCCCCATATGGCTGACATCGAACAGCCCGGCGGCGGCGCGGGTGTGCAGATGTTCCTTCATCACGCCGGGCTTGTATTGCACGGGCATCTCATAGCCCGCGAAAGGCACCATCTTGGCGCCCAGTTCGACATGCAGATCAAATAGCCCCGTGCGTTGCAACGCGGTCATGCGGCATCCCCCTGTTATGGCCATTGGCCCAGTGAACCGACGGCTTTAGCCGCCCGAAAGATGCCCCCTCTGTCCTTTCGCCTGAGATCGTTATCCCTTCGGCGGGCGCAAGCGCCACTCTCCAGAGTTTGTTGGTCCGCTGCCGTCCTTTGGCCTGAGAGTTTACCGGGGCGGTTGCTCCTTCGGCACTGGCGCGGGCCAGATTCTCCCGCAGCAGACACAAGGGACAGTAGCCAAGCCCAAGGCCGGGGGCAAGAGCTTGCAATCATATCCGCGCGCGGTGATCCTGCGGCCATGTCTGACCCGTTCTTCTTTGGATATGGTTCGCTGGTGAACCGCGCCACGCATGATTATGCGCGCGCCTATCCGGCAACCGTGCGCGGCTGGCGGCGGGCCTGGCGGCACACCCGGCTGCGCAAGCTGGCCTATCTCAGCGCCGTGCCCGATGCGGCGGGCGAGATCGACGGGCTGATCGCGGCGGTGCCGGGCCATGACTGGGCTGCGCTCGACGCGCGTGAACGGGCCTATCTGCGCCACCCGGTTGCCGGCCCCGTTCATGCCGAGGCGCGCGAAGTGCAGATCTATGCCATCGCCCCCGAACATTCCGAGCCGCCCGACATTCGCCACCCGATCTTGCTAAGCTATATCGACGTGGTGATGCAGGGCTATCTGCGCGAATACGGGGTTGCGGGCGCCGACAGGTTCATCGCCACGACAGACGGCTGGGACGCGCCCGTTCTGGATGACCGGGCCGAGCCGATCTATCCGCGCCATCAGCGCCTGACTGGCGACGAGCGCGATTATGTCGACGCGCAGCTGGCGCGGCTGGGCGCGACCATCCTGCGGCGCGCCTGAGGCCGCCGGGGACAACTTTATGCCTCCGGCGGGGATATTTTCACGAAGAAGAAATCAGCCCGGTTTTTTCTGCAACAGCGGCAGAACGTCGGCCATTTCCGGACCGCGGGCGCGGCCGGTCACCGCCTTGCGCAGCGGCATGAACAGGCCCTTGCCCTTGCGGCCCGTGGCCTCTTTCACGGCGGCGGTCCAATCGGCCCAGCTTTGGGCGCTATAGGGCGGCTCGGGCAGCATCGACAGGGCCTGGGCCACGAAATCGCGGTCTTCGTCGTCGATCATCGGGGTCGCGCCGTTGAGGAACAACGACCACCACTCGGCCATGTCCGCCTTGACGGTGATGTTTTCGCGCACGACGTCCCAAAAGGCCTGGGCCCGGTCAGAGGGCACGCCCAGCGCGGCCACGTCATCGGCGACGGCCTCGAACGGCAGATTGCTGAGCACACGCGCGGTCAGCGGGAAGAGGTCGTTCATGTCGAACTTGGTCGGCGCGGCGCCGAAATTGGCGATATCGAACCCTTCGACCAGCTCGTCGATGCTGGAGCACAGCTCGACCGGTTGGCTGGAGCCAAGCCGCGCCATCAGGCTGAGCAGCGCCATCGGTTCGACACCCTGGGCGCGCAGGTCGCGCAGGCTGAGCGTGCCCAGGCGTTTCGACAGCGCCTCGCCCTGGGGGCCGGTCAGCAGCGAATGGTGGGCAAAGCTGGGCACCGTGCCGCCCAGCGCCTGGATGATCTGGATCTGGGTTGCGGTATTGGTCACGTGATCCGACCCGCGCACCACATGGGTGATGCCAAAGTCGATGTCATCGCAGACCGAGGCCAGCGTATAAAGGAACTGCCCGTCGCCGCGGATCAGCACCGGGTCGGACACGCTGGCGGCGTCAATAGACAGGTCGCCCAGGATGCCGTCGGTCCATTCGATCCGTTCCTGGTCGAGCATGAAGCGCCAGTGGCCATCGCCGCGCTCGGCGCGCAGCTTGTCCTTGTCGACATCCGACAGCGCCAGCGCGGCGCGGTCATAGACCGGCGGCTTGCCCATGTTCAGCTGTTTCTTGCGCTTGAGGTCCAGCTCGGTCGGGGTCTCAAAGCATTCGTAGAACCGGCCCTTGTCGCGCAGATCCTGCGCGGCTTGCTCATAGCGGTCCAGCCGGTCGGACTGTTTTTCCACACGGTCCCAGGTCAGGCCCAGCCATTCCAGATCTTCCTGGATCGCGTCGGCATATTCCTGCTTCGATCGCTCGGGATCGGTATCGTCGAGGCGCAGGATGAAGGTGCCGCCGGCCTTGCGGGTGATCAGATAGTTGAACAGCGCGGTGCGCAGGTTGCCAACATGGATATAGCCGGTGGGCGACGGGGCGAAACGGGTAACGGTCATTGCGGTCTCCTGGGTCGGGGCACGCTGTTTCACATGATGCGGCATTTGTCCATATCCGCGCCTCGGCGGAAGGGGCCGGTCGCGCCTATGTGAGGCTGCAAACGGCGCGGATATGCTACCTTTGCGGGAGAGATTCCAACGGGAGGACACCCATGACCCATACCACCCTGACACGCCGCGGCCTGCTGCTGGCCGGGGCGGCGGCCCCGCTTGCCGCGATGCCGATCCGCGCCGCACAGGCGGCCGCGCCCATGGCGGGCATGTCGATACCCCCCTATTTCCGGTTCAAGCTGGGCGGATTCGAGGTAACAACCCTGCTGGCCGGCACCCGCACGGTGCCCGACCCGCACACGATCTTTGGCCTCGATGTCGATGATCAGACCTTTGCCGAGGCCTCGGCCCCGTTCCACATTCCGACCGACATGGCCCAGTTCTATTTTACCCCCACGCTGGTCAACACCGGGGCCGAGCTGATCCTGTTCGACACCGGGCTGAACCCGGCCGGAATCACCGCAGCCCTTGCGGCGGCAGGATACAGCCCCGATCAGGTGGACACGGTGGTCATCACCCATATGCATGGCGACCATGTTGGCGGGCTGATCGGCGAGGCCGGCGCGACTTTCGCCAATGCGCGCTATCTGACGGGCCAGGTCGAATTCGACGCCTGGGCCGCCATGGGCAACGAAACATTCGACGCCAAGATGCGCCCGCTGGCCGAGAAAACCGCCTTTCTGGGTGATGGCGGCAGCGTCGCCTCGGGTATCACCGCCATGGCCGCCTTTGGCCACACGCCGGGCCACATGGCCTACATGCTGGAAAGTGACGGCAAGCAGTTGGTGCTGGGCGCCGATTTCGCCAACCATTATGTCTGGTCGCTGGGCTATCCCGATTGGGAGGTCAAGTTCGACATGGACAAACCCGCCGCCGCCGCGACCCGGCGCAAGATGCTGGGCATGATGGCCGCCGACGGGGTGCCCTTCATCGGCTATCACATGCCCTTCCCCGCCGTCGGTTTCGTTCAGGCCGAGGGCGATGGGTTTCGCTATCTGCCCGGTCAGTATCAGATGATGATGGCCAGCGGCTGAGGCGCGGATCGGGGCTTGGGTTTTGCCGCGCCTGAGGGCAGTGTGGCGGCATGACCCATAGCCCGATCCTGACCGTGACCCTGAACCCCGCGCTGGACCTTTCGGCCAGCGCCCCTGCCGTGACGCCCGGCCCCAAGCTGCGCTGCACCGCGCCGCGCACCGATCCGGGCGGGGGCGGCATCAACGTGTCGCGCGTGATCACCGAACTGGGCGGCAGCTCGCGCGCGCTGGTCGCGCTTGGCGGGCCGACGGGCGCGCGGCTGGGGCATCTGCTGGCCCATGCCGGGATCGACACGATCACCATCCCCGTTGACGGCGACACGCGCGAAAGCCTCTCGGTCACCGATGAGGCCACCGGCGGGCAATACCGGTTCGTGCTGCCCGGCCCGCAATGGGACGTGGCCGAGGCCGAGGGCGCGCTGGCCACCCTGGCCCAGGCCGTCACGCCCGGCGCGCTGGTCGTGCTTAGCGGCAGCCTGCCGCCCGGTCTGACGCCCGACTATCAGGACCGGCTGATCGCCACCGTCACCGGGGCCGGCGGCAAGCTGCTGGCCGACACGTCGGGCGCCGCCCTGACCCATCTGGCAGAGGGCACCGGGCTGTGGGTGCTGCGCATGGATCAGCACGAGGCCGAAGAGCTGGTCGGCCTTCCCTTGCCCGAGCGATCCCACAGCGCCGGCTTTGCCGCCGATCTGGTCGCCCATGGCGCGGCGCGGGCGGTGATCATCGCGCGCGGCGCCGATGGCGCGGTTCTGGCCACGGCGGACACGCAGTTACATGTCGCCGCCGCCCAGGTGCCGGTGCTTAGCAAGGTCGGCGCGGGCGACAGTTTCATGGGCGCGCTGACGCTGGCATTGGCGCGCGGGGCCGACTGGGCCGAGGCGCTGCAATGGGGCTCGGCCGCGGCCAGCGCGGCGGTGATGACCGAGGCGACCGAGCTGTGCCACCTGGCGGACGTGAAACGCCTGCTGCCTCGCAGCCCGGTATCAGAGCTTTAGGCGCAGCCGTTTAGAGAATTCTTTAGAAACACCGTGCAAGACACTGATGAAAATAGAATATTTAAAGATCAGCTTGGATCGCGCCAGCGGCTGACGATCGGATAGCGGCGATCCAGCCAGAACGACCGACGGGTCAGCCGCGCACCAGGAGCGGACTGGAAGCGCTTGTATTCGCTGATGTAAAGCAGATGCTCGACCCGCTTGACGGTATCCCGATCAAACCCCGCGGCCACCAGATCAGCGACCGAGGCCTCGTCATCCACCAGCCCTGTCAGAATGGCATCCAGCACCTCGTAGGGCGGCAGGCTGTCTTGATCTTTCTGGTCGGGGCGCAGTTCGGCCGAAGGCGGCTTGTCGATCACACGCGGCGGGATCACCTCGCCCGCCGGACCCATCATCCAGTCAGGCCGGTGATTGGCATTGCGCCAGCGGCAGGTTTCGAACACGCGGGTCTTGTAAAGATCCTTGATCGGGTTATAGCCCCCCGCCATGTCGCCATAGATCGTGGCATAGCCCACGGCCACCTCGGACTTGTTGCCGGTGGTCAACAGCATCTCGCCGAATTTGTTCGACAGCGCCATCAGCAGCAGCCCGCGCAAACGCGACTGGATGTTTTCCTCGGTCACGTCGGGCGCGGTGCCGGCAAAGAACGGCGCCAGCGTTTCGGTGATTGCCGCCCGCCCCGCGCTGATCGGCACATAGTCATAGCGACAGCCCAGCGCCCGTGCCACGGCCTCGGCATCGTCAAGCGAATGCTGCGAGGTGTATTCCGACGGCAGCATCACGCAGCGCACATTCCCGGCCCCGATCGCATCAACCGCGATGGCGGCCACGATCGCACTGTCGATCCCGCCCGACAGGCCCAGCAGCACCTTCTTGAACCCGCTCTTGCCCAGATAGTCGCGCAGGCTTTCGACCATGACGCGGTAATCCTGTTCCCACTCATTGGGCTGCGGGGCCTTGTCGCCCTCGACCGCGCGCCAACCGTCAGCGGTATGGGTGAAATCGACATGGGTGACACATTCGTCGAACACCGGCATCTGCACCGCCAGCTTGCCGCCGGGGTTCAGAACAAACGTGCCGCCATCAAACACCTGGTCATCCTGCCCGCCGACCATGTTGAGATAGATCAGCGGCAGCCCGGTTTCGACCGTGCGCGCCACCATATGCGACAGGCGCACATCCAGCTTGTTGCGGTAATAGGGTGACCCGTTGGGCACCAGCAGGATCTCGGCCCCGGTTTCGGCCAGGGTCTCACACACGCTGTCGGGGTGCCAGGCGTCTTCGCAGATCGGCGTGCCAATGCGCAGCGGGCCGATTGAATAAGGCCCCTGCTCGGGGCCGGGCACGAACAGGCGTTCTTCGTCGAACACGGTCTCGTTGGGCAGCTTTTGCTTGAGCACCCGCGCCACGACCTGTCCGCCCTGCAACACGTAATAGGCGTTGAACAGATGGGTACCGTCGAAATAGGGGCCGCCAATGCCCAGCGCCGGGCCGTCGGCACAATCGGCCGCCAGCGCGTCGATCGCGGCCATGGCGGCGCGGTAAAAGGCGGGCTTCATCACCAGGTCTTGCGTCTGGTAGCCGGTGATGAACATCTCGGGCAGCGCGACCATCTGCGCCCCGGCGTCGCGCCCCTCGGCCCAGGCCGCACGTACCTTGTCGGCATTCGCATCCAGCGCGCCAACGGTTGGGTTCAGCTGAGCCAGTGTCAGGCGAAAGGTATCGGCCATATGCACCCCCTTGTCGAAATGCCCTCATACCAGAGTTACCGGCAAGTGAAAGCCGATTGACGCGAAAACCATTGTAAGCGCCCCGAGGGTCCATTACGCTCTCGCGGCATTTCCAGGGTATAAGCGGGCAGCGTAACAGGGGGCTTTGGTGCATATGACAGGCAAGTTGCTGTCAGGAATGGTGTTTGCGGGCGTTCTGGCCGCCCTGCCCGGCATGGGTCTGGCGCAGGATTCGGGTAAGGTCTCGACCAAGCAATATGAAAACGGCGCCATCTACGAGGGCACGTTCAAGGACGGCAAGCAGCACGGCCGTGGCACCTATCGCCTGCCGAACGGCTATGAATATGCGGGCCAGTGGGAAGACGGCAAGATCCAGGGCACCGGCATCGCCCGCTATCCCGACGGGTCGGTCTACGAGGGCAATTTCGTCAACGGCATGGCCTCGGGCTTTGGCAAGATCACCTTCGCCAATGGCGGTACCTACGAGGGCGAATGGGTCGACGGCAAGATCACCGGCCAAGGCGTGGCCACCTACCCCAACGGGTCGCGCTACGAGGGCGGGTTCGAGAACTCGCTGCATCACGGCTCGGGCCGGATGACCAGCGCCAACGGCTATGCCTATGACGGCGACTGGGTGCAGGGCATCAAGCAGGGCAAGGGCACGATCACCTATCCCGATGGCGCGGTCTATCAGGGCGACATGGCGAACGGCCTGCGCGCGGGTCAGGGCACGCTGACCATGGCCGACGGGCTGACCTATACCGGCGCCTGGAAGGGCGATCAGATCAACGGGCTGGGCAAACTGACCCAGTTGAACGGCGATGTCTACGAGGGCCTGCTGGTCAACGGCGAACGCCACGGCGCGGGCACGGTGACATTTGCCAATGGCGACATCTATGACGGCGCGTTCGAGCACGACCAGCGTCAGGGCAAGGGCACATTCCGCGGCGCCGACGGATACCTCTACGAGGGCGACTGGAAAGCCGGCCGGATCGAGGGCACGGGCCGCGTGGTCTATCCCGACGGGTCAATCTACGAGGGCCAGTTCGCCGACGACCTGGCGAACGGCACCGGCACGATCACCTATCCTGACGGATCGACCTATGTAGGCGAATGGAAAGCCGGCATCATCGACGGCACCGGCACCGCCCGCTATGCCAGCGGCCTGGTTTACGAGGGCGAATGGAAAGACGCCCTGTTCCACGGCCAGGGCTCGATGACCTACACCGACGGCTACGCCTATACCGGCGAATGGAAAAACGGCCTGCGTGACGGCCAGGGCAAGGCCACCTATGCCGACGGCACCGTCTACGAGGGCGGCTTTATTGGCGGCCAGCGCGACGGCACCGGCAAGATGACCATGGCCGACGGCTTTACCTATGAAGGTGGCTGGATGTCGGGCGAGTTCCACGGCAAGGGCGTGGCGACCTATGCCAATGGCGATGTCTATGAGGGCATGTTCGCCAATGGCAAACGCCAGGGCGAAGGCACGGTGCGCTATGCCGACGGCACCCAAGAGACCGGCATCTGGGAAAACAACGTGAAAACCACGGGCGGCGCCGAATAGGCCCGCCCCCCGCGTGAAAAAAGCCTTTTCCTCGGTTTCATAACGCGTATAGTCCTGCCCATGACACGGGATACCCATATCACCGACCGCACCAGGGCCGCTCTCAGCGCCCTCTGCCCCCGTGCCCTGCTTCTTCTTAGCTGCCTCTGAGCGTGCCTTCGGCGCGACCGCTCAGGGGTGACCAGCGCCGGTATGATCACAGCTAAGACCAGAACGAAAGACCATGACATGACCGATAAATCCCAACAGGACCGCGTCCTGATTTTCGACACCACCCTGCGTGACGGCGAGCAAAGCCCCGGCGCAACCATGAGCCATGACGAAAAGCTGGAAATCGCCGAGATGCTGGACGACATGGGCGTCGACATCATCGAGGCCGGTTTCCCGATCGCGTCCGAGGGCGACTTCAAGGCGGTCAGCGACATCGCCAAACGGTCCAAGAACGCGCGCATCTGCGGCCTGGCCCGCGCCAACTACGCCGATATCGATCGCTGCTGGGAGGCCGTCAAACACGCCAAGCTGAACCGCATCCACACTTTCATCGGCACCTCGCCGCTGCACCGCGCCATTCCGAACCTGACCATGGACGAAATGGCCGACAAGATTCACGAAACGGTCAGCCACGCCCGCAACCTGTGCGAAAACGTGCAATGGTCGCCCATGGATGCCACCCGCACCGAATGGGACTATCTGTGCCGGGTGATCGAGATCGCGATCAAGGCCGGCGCCACCACGATCAACATCCCCGACACCGTGGGCTATACCGCCCCCGAGGAAAGCGCGACCCTGATCCGCCGCCTGATCGAAGCCGTTCCGGGCGCCGACGAGGTGGTGTTCGCCACCCACTGTCACAACGACCTGGGCATGGCCACGGCCAACGCGCTGGCCGCCGTCGCCGGTGGTGCGCGCCAGATCGAATGCACCATCAACGGCCTGGGCGAACGCGCCGGCAACACCGCCCTCGAAGAGGTGGTGATGGCGATGAAGACCCGCAACGACATCATGCCCTGGCGCACCGGCATCGACACCACCAAGATCATGGCGATCTCGCGCCGGGTGGCCACCGTGTCGGGCTTTAACGTGCAGTTCAACAAGGCCATCGTCGGCAAGAACGCCTTTGCCCATGAAAGCGGCATCCACCAGGACGGCATGCTGAAGAACCGCGAGAACTTTGAAATCATGCGCCCCGAGGATATCGGCCTGTCCGGCACCTCGCTGCCGCTGGGCAAACACTCGGGCCGCGCCGCGCTGCGCGACAAGCTGGAGCACCTGGGCTTTGAGGTTGGCGACAACCAGCTCAAGGATATCTTTGTCCGCTTCAAGGAACTGGCCGACCGCAAGAAAGAGGTGTTCGATGACGACATCATCGCCCTGATGCGCGTGGGCGAGGATGCCGAGAACGACCACCTGCAGCTGGTCTCGATGAAGGTCGTCTGCGGCACCGGCGGCCCGGCCGAGGCCACCGTCGAGATGGAGATCGACGGCAAGGACGTGACCGCCACCGCCAATGGCGACGGCCCGGTCGATGCCGCCTTCAAGGCGATCCGCGAGCTGCACCCCAACAAGGCGCATCTGCAGCTCTATCAGGTGCACGCCGTGACCGAAGGCACCGACGCCCAGGCCACCGTGTCTGTCCGCCTGGAAGAAGAGGGCATCATCGCCACCGGCCAGTCGGCCAACACCGACACCGTGGTCGCCAGCGCCAAGGCCTATATCAACGCGCTGAACCGCCTGCTGGTGCGGCGCACCAAGTCGGCACCAGGGACGGACCGCAAGGAAATCCTTTATACCGACCCGGCCGAGTAAGGCTCAAATCGCGATCTGCCCCGCCCATCGCGCGGGGCAGATCCGCCCGCACCCTTCCCCTGATCCGCCGCCCCATCTGTGCGCCCGTGCCGGGCAACGGCCCGGTCATTGACCCGCTTTTCGGGCGCCTGATCGACGAAATGTTGCAAATGTGATAGAATGCTGGGGTAAGCGACGCGGGCCACCCATCGAATTGCAGCATTCGTGCAGCCCAGCAAAAACACGCCGCACGCGGCGCATGGCCCCTTACCCTTTGTGGCGCGCCGTTCTATAAATTGTTTCGATTCCGAAATCCGCGGAATCTGCATCGGTTACAGCGAAGGGTCAGGCAATGGCAGGGTTTGGTGGTTTGTTTTCGTCCGACATGGCGATCGACCTGGGGACGGCAAACACGCTGGTCTACGTCAAGGGCAAGGGCGTCATTCTGAACGAACCCTCGGTCGTGGCCTTTCACGTCAAGGAAGGCCGCAAGCAGGTTCTGGCCGTGGGCGAGGACGCCAAGCTGATGCTGGGCCGCACGCCCGGCTCGATCGAGGCCATCCGCCCGATGCGCGAAGGCGTGATCGCCGATTTCGACGTGGCCGAAGAGATGATCAAGCATTTCATCCGCAAGGTTCACAAACGCACCACATTCACCAAGCCCAAGATCATCGTCTGCGTGCCCCATGGCGCGACGCCGGTTGAAAAGCGCGCAATCCGCCAGTCGGTTCTGGGTGCGGGCGCGCGCCGCGCCGGGCTGATCGCCGAACCCATCGCCGCCGCCATCGGTGCCGGCATGCCGATCACCGACCCGACCGGCAACATGGTCGTCGATATCGGCGGTGGCACCACCGAGGTGGCCGTTCTGTCGCTGGGCGATATCGTCTATGCGCGTTCGGTCCGCGTCGGCGGCGACCGCATGGATGAGGCCATCATCAACTACCTGCGCCGCCAGCAGAACCTGCTGGTGGGCGAAAGCACCGCCGAGCGCATCAAGACCTCGATCGGCACCGCCCGCATGCCCGATGACGGCCGCGGCGCGTCGATGCAGATCCGCGGTCGCGACCTGCTGAACGGGGTGCCCAAGGAAATCGAGATCAACCAGGCCCAGGTGGCCGAGGCCCTGGCCGAACCGGTGCAACAGATCTGCGAGGCCGTGATGACCGCGCTGGAAGCCACCCCGCCCGACCTGGCCGCCGACATCGTCGATCGCGGCGTGATGCTGACCGGCGGCGGCGCGCTGCTGGGCGAGCTGGACCTGGCCCTGCGCGAGCAGACCGGGCTGGCGATTTCGGTCGCGAATGAACCGCTGAATTGCGTTGCCCTTGGAACGGGCAAGGCGCTGGAGTATGAAAAACAGCTTCAGCATGTCATAGATTTCGACAGCTAAGCCGGGAAAGCCCGGACCTAAAGAGAGGTCGGCGTGGCACGAGACAGGCATAACCAGACCGATTACGTGCGCCCCGTTCGCCGCCTGGTGACGGGTGTGGTGATCTTGTGCCTTGCCGCGCTGTTCGTGTTCTGGCGCGTCGACAGCCCCCGTGTGGAACGGTTTCGCGCCCAGCTTGTCGACCGGATGATGCCCTCGTTCAGCTGGGCATTGATGCCGGTCAACAAGGTGTCGGGCATGATCCAGGACTTTCAGTCCTACACCAACATCTACGAACAGAACCAGGAACTGCGCCGCGAGCTGCGCCAGATGAAGGCCTGGAAAGAGGCCGCACAGCAGTTGGAACAGGAAAACGCCAAGCTGCTTGACCTGAACAAGGTGCGGCTTGACCCGCAGCTGACCTATGTCACCGGCGTGGTTCTGGCCGACAGCGGATCGCCATTCCGGCAGTCGGTGCTGCTGAACGTGGGCGCGCGCGACGGTATCCTCGATGGCTGGGCCACGACGGACGGGCTGGGCCTTGTTGGCCGTATTTCGGGCGTGGGAAAGACTACTGCACGGGTGATCTTGCTGACCGATTCCAACAGCCGCATTCCAGTGATCATTCAGTCTTCGGGGCAGCACGCCATTCTGGCGGGTGATAACAGCCACGCCCCTGTGATCGAATTTCTGGAAAATCCCGGCCTGGTGCGTCCGGGCGATCAGGTGGTCTCGTCTGGCGATGGAGGCGTCTTTCCCGCCGGGTTGCTGGTGGGCCAGGTCGCGCTGGATGTCGACCGCCGGTTGCGCGTCCGCCTGTCGGCCGATTTCGAGCGGCTGGAATTCCTGCGCGTGCTGCGCAGCCATCGC
This sequence comes from Actibacterium sp. XHP0104, assembly GCF_025751515.1. Classification (GTDB taxonomy): domain Bacteria; phylum Pseudomonadota; class Alphaproteobacteria; order Rhodobacterales; family Rhodobacteraceae; genus Actibacterium_D. The sequence goes on along the minus strand of NZ_JAOWLE010000001.1, from coordinate 42,571 downwards.
AGCGAGGTCATCACCGACCCCGGCAGCCTGATCGCGCCCGTGTTCGAAGGCCCGCCCATCCCCGATGAGCTGTCGCAGGCGGAGCCCACGCAATGATTGATCCGGTCACATCTCAGCGCTGGGTCTACCGGTTGATCTTTGTGGCCCTGGCCGGGCTGGTGACCTTCGTGCAGATCCTGCCGCTGCAAACTGCGCCCACGCGGGTTCCCGGCCCCGACCTGCTGTTGTGCCTGGCCTTTGGCTATGTCCAGCGCCGGCCCGACTATGCGCCGGTGCTGCTGATGACGCTGGTGTTCCTGCTGTCCGACTTTCTGCTGATGCGTCCGCCGGGCCTGTGGACGGCGCTGGTGCTGTTGGGCGCCGAGTTCCTACGCAACCGCCAAGCCGGCTCGGGCGAGGTCCCCTTCCCGGCCGAATGGCTGCTGACCGGCGCGGCGATTTTCGCGGTCTATACGCTGAACGTTCTGCTGCTGGCCATGACCGGCACCCCGGCCCCCGCGCGCGGCATGATGCTGGTGCAGGCGGTGCTGACCGTGGCCTGCTATCCGCTGGTGGTGGGGCTGTTACATTACGGGCTGAACCTGCGCCGCACGGCGCCCGGCGGCATTCAGCCTCGCGGGGCGCTGCGATGAAACAGACCCCCCGCGATATCGAGGAAAGTAACCGCCGCATCAGCCGCCGCGCCCTGTTCCTGGGCGGCGCACAGGTGGCGCTGATGTCGGTGCTGGCGCTGCGGATGCGCTATATGCAGGTCGAGCAGGCCGACCAGTTCCGCCTGCTGGCCGAGGAAAACCGCATCAACATGCGCCTGATCCCGCCCACGCGCGGGCTGATCTTTGACCGCAACGGCCGTGTGATCGCCGGCAACGAACAGAACTATCGCGTCGTGCTGGTGCGCGAAGATGTCACCGACGTCGACGAAACCCTGGCCGCCATCGCGCGGCTGGTGGCGCTTGGCCCTGACGAGGTGGCGCGCGCCAAGACCGAGATCATGCGCCGCAGCCCCTTTGTGCCCGTCACCGTGGCCGAGCGGCTGACCTGGCAGCAGGTCGCCGAGATTGCCGTCAACGCCCCCGCCCTGCCCGGCGTCACCCCCGAGGTCGGCCTGTCGCGCCATTACCCAATGGAGGGCGATTTCGCCCATGTCGTCGGCTACGTCGGCCCGGTCAGCGACTATGACCTGTCCAAGCTCGAAGACCCCGACCCGGTGTTGCAGATCCCGCGGTTCCAGATCGGCAAGAACGGCGTCGAGACCAAGCTGGAGCACGACCTGCGCGGCAAGGCCGGCACCAAGCGCATCGAGGTCAACGCCGTCGGCCGCGTCATCCGCGAGCTGGACCGCATCCCCGGCCAGGAAGGCACCGATATCCAGCTGACCGTCGATGCCGGGTTGCAGAATTTCATGCAGGCCCGGATGGAGGGCGAAAGCGCCGGTGCCGTGGTCGTCGATGTGCAGAACGGCGATATCCTGGGCATCGCCTCGGCCCCCAGTTTCGATCCCAACAAGTTCGTGCGCGGCATATCAGTTTCGGATTACCGGGAGCTGACCGAAAACATCTATCGCCCGCTGGCCAACAAGACGGTGCAGGGCACCTACCCGCCCGGCTCGACCTTCAAGATGGTCACGGCGCTGGCCGCGCTAGAGGCGGGCGTGATCTCGCCCGAGGAAACCGTCTGGTGCCCCGGTCATTTTGAAACCGCCGGGCGGCGGTTCCATTGCTGGAAACGGGGCGGCCACGGCCATGTGAACCTGAATTACAGCCTGCAACAATCCTGCGACGTCTATTACTACGAGGTCGCCCGCCGCGCCGGCATCGAGAAGATGGCCGAGGTCGCCCGTCGCCTGGGCTTGGGCGAACGGCACGACCTGCCCATGTCGGCCGTCGCAGGCGGGCTGATCCCCGACAAGGCCTGGAAACGCGAGAACCGGGGCGAGGAATGGCTGGTCGGCGACACGCTGAACGCCGCCATCGGCCAGGGTTTCGTGCTGACCTCGCCGATGCAACTGGCGGTGATGACCGCCCGGCTGGCCAGCGGCAAAGCAGTCAGCCCGCGCCTGATCAAGTCGATCGACGGCATCGAACAGGATATCGGCGAGATCCCCGATCTGGATATCAACCCGACCTTTCTGGATTACGTCCGGCGCGGCATGTTCAACGTGTCGAACAACAAGCGCGGCACCGCCTATTCCTCGCGCGTCGATGACGACGCGCTGATCCTGGCGGGCAAGACCGGCACCAGCCAGGTGCGCAACATCACCGCCGCCGAGCGCGCGCGCGGCGTGTTCCGCAACTCTGACCTGCCGTGGGAGCGGCGCGACCATGCGCTGTTCGTCTGCTTTGCCCCCTATGACAAGCCGCGCGTCGCGGTCTCGGTGATCGTCGAACATGGCGGCGGCGGCTCGACCGCGGCGGCGCCCATTGCGCGCGATATCACCCTGCGCGCCCTGCATGACGACCTGCCGCCGCTGACGGCCTATCCGGCCTATCAGCGCAACCAGATCGAGGAACGTTTTCAAGATCTCGACCTGCGCAGTTTCGAGGAAAACGTCACGGGGCGCAGCCGGGCATGAGCTATCTAGAGCATAACCTCCGCACCGTGCCCACCGGGCTGCGCAAGGTGCTGTATGTGAACTGGGCGCTGGTGCTGCTGCTGACGGCGGTGGCCAGCGTAGGGTTCATGATGCTGTATTCGGTCGCCGGCGGGTCATTCACCCCCTGGGCCGAACCCCAGATGAAACGCTTTGTGCTGGGGCTGGTGGCGATGTTCATCGTGGCCTTCGTGCCGATCTGGTTCTGGCGCAACGTCGCGGCGGTGGCCTATCTGGGCTCGCTCTTGCTGCTGGTCGCGGTCGAACTCTTTGGCACTGTCGGCATGGGCGCCCAGCGCTGGATCGACCTGGGCTTTATGATGCTGCAACCCTCTGAGGTCACCAAGATCGCGGTGGTGATGATCCTGGCCGCCTATTACGACTGGCTGGATATCGAGAAGGTCTCGAAACCGCTTTACGTGCTGATCCCGCTGGCGCTGATCCTCTTGCCCACGGCGATGGTGCTGAAACAGCCCGACCTGGGCACCGCGCTGCTGCTGATGATCGGCGGCGGGGCGGTGATGCTGGCCGCGGGCGTGCACTGGCTGTATTTCGGCGGGGTGGTGGCCATTGGTGCGGGGCTGGTGACCGGGGTCTTCGCGTCGCGCGGCACGCCCTGGCAGTTTCTCAAGGACTATCAGTATCGCCGCATCGACACCTTTCTTGATCCCGCCTCTGACCCGCTGGGCGCGGGCTATCACATCACCCAGTCCAAGATCGCCCTGGGGTCAGGCGGTTGGAGCGGGCGCGGCTTTATGCAAGGCACGCAATCGCGGCTGAACTTTCTGCCCGAAAAGCACACCGATTTCATCTTTACCACCCTGGCCGAGGAGTTCGGATTTGTCGGCGGGTTCTCTTTGCTGGTGCTTTACGCGCTGATCATCCTGTTCTGCATCAACTCGGCGATGAAGAACAAAGACCGCTTTTCGTCGCTGCTGATACTGGGCATCGCCACCACCTTCTTCCTGTTCTTCGCGCTGAACATGTCGATGGTGATGGGGCTGGCCCCGGTGGTGGGTGTGCCGCTGCCGCTGGTGTCTTATGGCGGCTCGGCGATGCTGGTGCTGATGGCGGCCTTTGGCCTGGTGCAAAGCGCGCATATCCACAGGCCCCGGCGGCTATGATCCGGGCGCTGTTCTCTGCCCCCGAGGCGGCCTGGCCCCAGTATCACGCCGCGCTGGAACGTGCCTTTGACGAGGCCGGGCTAAAGATCGTGCTCAGCCGCGCCATCGCCCGCCCGGCGGATGTCGATTACATCATCTACGCCCCCAATGACGCGCTGACCGATTTCTCGCCCTACACCGGCTGCAAGGCGGTGATGTCCCTATGGGCCGGGGTGGAACGCATCGTGGCCAACCCGACCCTCACCCAGCCGCTGTGCCGCATGGTCGATGAAGGGTTGCGGGCGGGCATGGTCGAATACGTGACCGGCCATGTGCTGCGCTATCATCTGGGGCTGGACCGCTATACCTGCGCCACCCCGCCCGGCTGGGATCGCCAGGTGCCGCCGCTGGCGCGCGACCGCACGGTCGGCATCCTGGGACTGGGCGCCCTGGGCAGCGCCTGCGCACGCACACTTGCGGGGTTCGGGTTTCACGTCGTGGGCTGGAGCCAGACCCAAAAGACCCTGCCCGGCATCACCTGCCTGACCGGGCCGGGGGGGCTGACACATCTTCTGGCCGAGGCCGAGATCGTGGTGCTGATCCTGCCCGCCACGCCCGGCACCGAGAACCTGATGAACGCCGACCGGCTTGCCGCGATGCGCCCGGGCGCGGCGCTGATCAACCCCGGTCGGGGCACGTTGATCGATGATGACGCGTTGCTGGCAGCGCTTGACCGTGGCCATCTGGCCCATGCCACGCTGGATGTGTTCCGAACCGAGCCCCTACCCGAGAACCACCCGTTCCGCGCGCACCCCCGCGTGACCGTCACCCCGCATATCGCCGCCGAAACCCGGCCCGACAGCGCGGCGCGGGTGATCGCGGAAAATATCCGCCGCGCCGAGACGGGCGAGCCGATGCTCTACCGCGTCGATCGCACCCGCGGCTATTAACGCAGCCGCGGCGGCGCGTCGGGATCCATTCCGGGGGCCGACGGCCCCAGTGCCGGCTCGGGCAGCTCTGGGATGTCGAACCGCAGCCCCACCCGCGCCAGCCGCGCCGCGATGGCGTCCGAGGCCCGGAAGAACGCCACGTCGATCGCACCCGCCTCGACCCCGCTAAAGGTCAGCGCCTCGCCCACGGCCTGGGCCAGCGCATCCTCGGCCCCCGGCGCGGCGTCGATAAAGGCCAGCATATGGCCCGCCTGACCGCCCTCATAGGTGACGCCCACCAGATAGACCAGCGGCGCCAGCCCGGCGGCAGTGGCCAGTTTCGTATCCAGCGCCTGCAACAGGAAATCGGGCACACCGGCGGGCGGCGCGACCTCGACGGGCTGGGCGACCACCTCGGCCGGGCGCTGTGCCAGCGTCTGGCGCAGCCAGTCGACCGCCTCGGCCGGAATCAGGATCGACGAGGGCGCCACGCCCAGGTTGACGCCCAACCCGATGCCCTGATCCTGCAACAGCGTGGCGATCATCCGGCCCGACAGCGCCGCAAAGGGGGCGACATCGCCGACGAACTCGGCCAGCCGGGCCTCGCGGTCAAAGATCAGAACGAACGACCCGCCCTCCAGGTCAAACACACGCGGTTCGACATGGTCGCCCTCGGCCTCGCGCGCCAGCAGCAGGAACATCTCGCTGTCGGCCAGCCGCTCAAAGAACTTGAGCCGCGCGGCATCGTTCTCGGGCGCGGCCTCCATCGCCTGATGCGCCATGTCCAGCGGGGTCAGTTCAGTCATTGATCACCTCTTTTACGCGGGCCCGCAGCGCCGGCAGCAGCTCGGCCTCGAACCACGGGTTTTTTCTTAGCCATGCCGTATTGCGCCACGACGGATGGGGCAAGGGAAAGACGCGCGGCGCGTGATCGCGCCAGGCCTGAACGGTGCGCGTCACCCCGCCCTTGGCCGCCGCGCCCAGGTGATAGGCCTGGGCATAGCCGCCGATCACCAGCATCAGATCGACCCCGCCCAGCGCCTGCATGATCGCGTCATGCCAGGTGTCGCGGCACAGCGGCGGCGGCGGCAGATCGCTGCCCCGCGCGTCATAGCCCGGAAAGCAGAACGCCATCGGAATGACCGCCACGCGGGACTGGTCATAGAACTGGTCGGCCGTCACGCCCATCCAGTCGCGCAGCCGGTCACCCGAGGCATCAAGGAACGGCTTTCCCGCCTCATGCACCCGCATCCCCGGCGCCTGGCCCGCCACCAGAATGCGCGCACCCTGCCCGAACCACACCACCGGGCGCGGCTGATGCCCAGAGGCCGTCGCCGCGAACCGCGTGGCGCAAAGGCTGCACGCGCGCAGCCGGGCTTTGAGGTGATCAAGCTGTTCCGACATGCCCCTGATCTAGGCCAATCCGCCCCGAAAAGCCATTCTTTGCGCGGAATCCGCCTTGGGCAATGCCACGGGCAGTTGCCCCATATGATCGCATATTCTATCCCCACCCAAATGCCGAATGGATACCGGCCATGCTAGATCGGGGGAGAGCAAATGTATCGCGTCTGGAATTTCGTCACAAACTACTCATTGCTGCTGATCGCCGGGGCGGTTGTGGCCCTGCTGTGGGCCAATATCGACCCGCATTCCTATCATGACTTTGTCGAGTTCGTTCTGATCGACGATTTCTTCATCGGCCACGCGCATGAGGTCGACGGGCATATCCACCGGACGCTGACGCTGCACTACCTGATCAACGACGTGCTTATGGCGCTGTTCTTTGCCATCGCCGCCAAAGAGGTGTGGGAGGCGGTGATCCTGCAAAACGGCTCGCTGCGCGGGAAAAAGGCGGCAACGCCCCTCTTTGCCACACTTGGCGGGATGCTGGGCCCGATTACGGTCTATCTGGGCCTCGCCGCCATCCTTGGCTCAACCACCTTTGATGCCGTCAGCCGTGGCTGGGCCATTCCCACCGCCACCGACATCGCCTTTTCCTACCTGGTGGGTCGCATCGTGTTCGGCGCGGGCCACCCGGCGGTGCGCTTTCTGCTGCTGCTGGCCATCGCCGATGACGCGGCCGGCCTGATCATCCTGGCGATCTTCTACCCCTCGGGCGAGCTGGCGATGGAATGGTTCGGCTTCTCGGTTCTGGTGGCTGTTGCGACCTTTGTCATCTTCAACTGGCTGCCCCGCTACCTGGATCGCGGCGACCAGCTGCGCAAGCGGTCGACCTGGATGCGGACCAAGCTGTCCTTCTGGCCCTATGCGATTGCCGGTTGCCTTAGCTGGTATGGCTTTCAAGAGGCTGGCCTGCACCCCGCCCTGGGCCTGCTGCCCGTGGTGCTCACCATCCCCCATGCCGACCGCGCCTTCGGCATCTTTGCCGAGGCCGAGCAGTATCTGCATGACATCCTCAACGAGATGGAACACGCGCTGAAGATCCCGGTCGAGATCATCCTGTTCTTCTTTGGCCTGGCCAATGCGGGGGTCGAGTTCTCTTCGATCGGCTCGCCCACCTGGCTGGTACTGGCGGGCCTGATCATCGGCAAACCCGTCGGCGTGATGCTGTTCGGCTATATCGCCGCACATCCGCTGAAGCTGGGCCTGCCGGCTGGCATGCGCACCATCGACCTGTTCGTGGTGGGCTGTGTGGCGGCGATCGGCTTTACCGTGTCGCTGTTCATTGCCGCGGTGGCCTTTGACAGCTCGGTCCAGCTGGAAGGCATGCGCGTGCAGGATGCCGCCAAGATGGGCGCCCTGTTCAGCTTTGTCGCCGCGATCATCTCGATCGTGGCGGGCAAGCTGTTGCGGGTCGAAAAACAGCACAGCTGACCCGGATACGGGCGCAACACGCCGCCCCCGGCCGGGGCGGCGTTTTCGTGCCGCGCCGTCAGTGCGGCCGGGCATTGTCAATTTGCCAAGGAATTGGACATAATGCCGCCTAAATGCCCCGGTATTGTCCCCGTTACGGCAACCCCATAACCCGTTGAAAATCGGGATCGCGCGCACAGATTAAGCAGGCAAGCAGCATCGGACCCCCGTGAATGATCGAGTTCACCAATGTCAGCAAGTCCTTCTGGACCGGCACCCAGCGCAAGGTGATCCTTGACCGGGTGTCATTTCGCGTTGAGCTTGGCCGCTCGCTGGGCGTGCTGGCCCCCAACGGCACCGGCAAGACGACGCTGATCAACATGATGGCGGGGCTGGAAAAACCCGATGAGGGCACGATCACCCGCACCAGCCGTATCTCGTTTCCGCTGGGCTTCATGGGCGGGGTGGTTAATCGTCACACCGGCACCGAGAACGCCCGCTATATCGCGCGGCTCTACGGGCTTGATCCCGATTATGTCGAGGCCTTTGCCCGCTGGATGGCCGACATCGAGGAATATTTCGACATGCCGCTGGGCACTTACAGCGCGGGCATGCGGGCGCGGTTCACTTTCGCGCTGATGCTGGCGCTGGACTTTGATATCTATCTGATCGACGAAGGCATGCCGGCCACCACCGATGTGGCCTTTAACAAACGCGCGGGCGCAATCTTGCGTGAACGACTTGAAAAGGCCACCGTGGTAGTGGTTTCTCATCAGGCGGAAACATTGCAAAGGTTCTGCCGCTCTGCCGCTGTGCTGTCTCATGGGCAGTTGCATATGTTTGACACACTGGAAGAGGCCAAGAGGCTCTATGACTACGAAACCCAGAGCTAGAAAATTCCGCATCCGCCGCAGCGGACCGTTGGGATTTGGCCGCCCCAAGACCGATCAGTCCGAGCAGAGCCACCCGGTCGAAGAAGGTTTCGAGCGCCACCCCGCTCAGCCGGCCGCCACCGGTGAAAATGACATCGTGTCGATCCGCAAAGAGGGGCTGACCGGGCGCCAGCTGCGCATGGCCCGCCGCGTTGCCCAGAAACACGGCCTGGCCCCCACATCCGATTTCGACGCCGTGCGCCTGCTGCGCAAACATGGCATCGACCCGTTCCAGCGCGCCAACATGCTGGAACTGGTCGCCAATGACGACGCACCGCAACCCGGCCAGCAACCGCCGAAACTGCCGCAGACCGCGCCTGTTTCCGCCAATCTGCCCGGCACCGCCCTGGCCCAGCACGACCCGGTGTCGCAGGTCATGCAGATCCAGCGCGACATCGCGCGGCGCCGCAAGCGCAAGCTGGCCATGCTGTTCACCCGCCTTGCGATGTTCGTGGGCCTGCCCGGTTTGATCGCGGGCTATTACTACTTTGCCGTGGCCACGCCGATGTATGCCACGAAATCCGACTTTGTGATCCAGCAGGCGGACGCCCAGGTCGGGGGGGGCTTCGGCAGCATGTTCGCCGGCACCGGCCTGGCCGTGCAGCAGGATTCGACCGCCGTGCAGAACTTTCTGCAATCGCGCGAGGCCATGCAGCGGCTGGATTCCGACCTTGGCTTCAAGGCGCATTTCAGCAGCCCCGAGGTCGACCTGCTGCAACGCCTGCCCGCCGATGCCACGAACGAGGCCGCCTACAAGCTTTACAAGCGCAACGTGAAGATCGGCTTTGACCCCAGCGAGGGCCTGCTGCGGATGGAGGTCATCGCCGCCGACCCCGCCAGCAGCGAAGCCTTTTCCCGCGCGCTGATTTCCTATGCCGAGGAACGGGTCGACGGACTGACCCAGCGTCTGCGCGAAGACCAGATGTCGGGCGCCCGTGCCAGCTATGACGACGCCGAGGCCCGTGTGGCCGAGGCCCAGGGCCGCGTGCTGGAACTGCAGGAACGCCTTGGCGTTCTCGATCCCGCCTCGGAAACCAGCGCGCTGATGAGCCAGATCAACAATTTCGAAATCCAGCTGCAGGAAAAGCGCCTGCAACTGCAACAGCTGCTCGACAACTCGCGCCCCAACTCGGCCCGTGTCGAAGGCGTGCGCGGCGACATCCAGCGCCTCGAGGCCCTGGTCGCGCAGCTGCGCGCCTCGATGACCGACAGCACCTCGGGCGAGGATTCGCTGGCCCGCGTCTCGGCCGAACTGCGCATCGCCGAGGCCGACCTGGCCAACCGGCAGCTGCTGCTGCAACAGGCGCTGCAACAGCTGGAAACCGCCCGGATCGAGGCCAACCGCCAGGTGCGTTACCTGTCGATGGGCGTCAGCCCCGTCGCCCCGGACGAGCCCACCTACCCGCGCGCCTTCGAGAATACCGTGCTGGCCTTCCTGATCTTCGGTGGCATATACCTGATGGTGTCGATGACGGCCTCCATTCTCAGGGAACAGGTATCAGCCTAATGAAAGACGTAGTGATCGGCGGCTTGACCGTCAGCAACGACCGCCCGCTTACGGTGATTGCGGGCCCCTGCCAGCTGGAAACGCTGGACCACGCCCTGATGATCGCGACCAAGATGCAAGAGACCTGCGCCGCCGCCGGGGCGCAGTTCATCTTCAAGGCCAGCTTCGACAAGGCCAATCGCACCTCGCTGGGCGGCAAGCGCGGCGTCGGCATGAAACGCGGGCTGGATATCCTGGGCGAGGTCAAATCGCGCCTGAACGTGCCCGTGCTGACCGACATCCACGAAGCCGAACAATGCAAGCCCGTGGCCGAGGTGGTCGATGTGCTGCAGATCCCGGCCTTTCTGTGCCGCCAGACCGACCTGTTGCTGGCCGCCGGCGAAACCGGCGCGGTGATCAATATCAAGAAGGGTCAGTTCCTGGCGCCCTGGGACATGGCCAATGTCGTGCCCAAGGTCGAATCGACCGGCAACAACCGCATCCTGCTGACCGAGCGCGGCACCAGCTTTGGCTATAACACCCTGGTGGCCGACATGCGCGGGCTGCCCACCATGATGCGCACCGGCTATCCGGTGATCATGGACGCCACCCATTCGGTGCAGCAGCCCGGCGGCCAAGGCGGCAGCTCGGGCGGGCAACGCGAATTCGCCCCGGTCATGGCGCGCTGCGCCGTGTCGCTGGGCATCGCGGGCGTCTTTATCGAAACGCACGAGGCGCCCGACACCGCCCCCTCTGACGGGCCCAACATGATTCCGCTGGCGCAAATGCCCGATCTGGTGACATCGCTGATGGCGTTTGACGCGCTGGCCAAGTCAAACCCGATCCGCGTCTGACCCGCATATGGGCGCGCCTCAAGAAACTGCATTTTTTCGCGAAAATGGTCTTGAAGCGCGCCGGAGTCTGGCGTAATCAACCGGCCACTGTTGGGGTGTAGCCAAGTGGTAAGGCAGCGGTTTTTGGTACCGTGTACCGTAGGTTCGAATCCTACCACCCCAGCCATCTATCTGCCTGTGTGCCCGCCGATGCGTGGCAAAGACAAGCACGATAAGCCCCCCTACCTTTACAGCCCGCTCACGCGTATTGCGCCAGCCCACGGCCAAGCGACCAGTTCTCTTTTTCGCCTTCGGTGATATTCACGAACAGATCCTCGGCCCTCAGCCCCGGGGCGCGCGTCAGGTGCTCGACCATACGCCTGTAAAGGGCTTTCTTCTGCTCTGCCGTTCGCGACCGGATGGCGCTGATGTGAACGATGACAAGGTCGTCGCTGCGGGAAACACCCATATAGCCGGGGCTATAGCGAAAGTTGGATGCCTCGATTTCATTGATGACCATGAACCCGTTATCGTTCGGCATGCTAAAGGTTTCATGCAAGGCCGCATGGACGCCGTCCATGATTGCACTGCGATAGTCTTCCGACTTGCCGCACCGCATCGAGATCGTGACGAGTGGCATAGATTTTCCTTCCTGGTGGTTGCCTTCGTCCCGATCAGAGTTCATATTCGTTACTTATGTCAAAGAATAGCAATAATAATAAATTGCAATGATCAAACGGCCTTTAGACCTTTCGACCGTGCGCGCCTTCGTGTTGATTGCCGAATTGCGCAACTTCACCCGCGCTGCCGAGGCGCTTGGCACGACACAGGCGTCGATCAGCCTGATGCTCCAGCGGCTCGAGAAATCGCTGGGATGCCAATTGGTTGTTCGAACGCCTCGTCGCGTAGAGCTTTCCGCCGACGGCCGCGTTTTCCTGGATCACGCCCGAAATATGCTCGCGGCGCATGATGGCGCCTTCTCTGCTCTTGGAACGTCAAAAGAGAGACTGACCATCGGCATCAGTGATCATGTCGCCGGCCCCGAATTGTCGCAGATGATCGCCAGAATGAACGCCCAGAACAGCAATCTGATCATGGAGGTGCGGATCGGATCATCCGCCGATCTGCTGCAAGCCTATGACCAACGCGGGCTGGACGTGGCCCTGACCCGGTTCCAGGCCGACCGCGACGACGGAAAGGTCATCGCCAGGGAAAGCTTCCACTGGTTCGCCGCACCCGGATGGGAATACCGCTCGGACGAGCCTCTTCCTGTCGCCACAATGCCGGAACCCTGTGGCGTTCGGTTGCTGGCGGGTCAGTTGCTGGATGAGGCCGGTATTGCATGGAATGAGGTCTTTGTCGGCGGCGGCGTGTTGGCTGTTGCCGCCGCGGTTCAGGCGGGCTTGGGGGTGGCGGCCCTGTCACGCCGCATGGCTCCTCTTGGCATGTTGGATGTCGGGCCACGGCTGGGCCTGCCCCAGCTGCCTAAACTGCCGATCGTCCTGTATTCGCGCACGGCATCTGAACGCGCAGAAATGGCTGTCTCGACGCTGGCGTCGGTCTTCTGTTCGGCCGTGAAGTCCTGAAAGACCTGACAGCCGCGCGCGCCACGACATGAAACCGCCCGACAGGATCTGCCGGGCGGTGTCTTTGATCTGCTGATGCGCCTTTGATCAGAACAGGAAGCTGTCCTCGCCAAAGTAATGCGCGGCGAAGGTCAGTTCGATCGACAGCGCGTCGCCCTGATCGCCATAGGCGACATGCACCTCTTTGTTCGACAGCTCGGTCACGGTCAGGTCCGCGAACTCCAGCCCGGTGCCGCTGAGGTCGATCTTGTCGTTGCGCTGAAGGTCGGTGATCGTGTCATTGCCGTCGCCAAAGTTGAAGACAAAGCAATCCATGCCGTTACCGCCGGTCAAGAGGTCATCCCCCAGCCCGCCGATGATCTTGTCACGACCATTGCCGCCGTCGATGGTGTCGTCACCGGCACCGCCCGACAGGCAATCCTTGCCGTTGCCGCCCAGGATCACGTCATCGCCGCCATTGCCGTCGATGGTGTCCCGGCCATTGCCGCCCGAGATCTCATCGTCGCCGATCGTGCCACTGATCACGTCAGCCTTGCGGCTGCCGGTGATCTCTTTGCCGAACTCCAGGTCGAACACCGCCGTGGTGCCCGAAACCTCGTAGGACACGGCGATCTGGGCGATGCCCGAGGTGCTTTCCTCGGCCGGGATGAAATCGATCACCTCGGGGCTGATATGGCCCATTGCGCCGCTCTCGATGTAATCGACGAACTGCGAATTGGCCGGGTCCGAGATGTCGTAGATCATGATGCCGCTGTCGCGTTCCAGACCGATAAAGGCCAGGGTCTTGCCCTCGACCACGCCCACGGCGATGGCTTCGGGCTCGGGGCCTTTGTTGTCCGACCGGTTTTCGTCAACCTCGCTGGGATCACCCGAGGGGTAATCGTCGTTGTTGAACGCGTTCGGCACGCGGGTGGCGGCGATGATCTGTTCGAAATCCGATCCGCTGTCGAACACCAGGTTGCCATCGGCATCGTAGATCGTGAACGAGCGCGAGCCATAGCTGTGCAGCACGTCGATATCGCCGTCACCGTCGGTGTCGCCGTCGATGATCGAGACATTCAGGCGCTCCAGCCCGGTGGTGTCGACGCTGGGGTCGATCGACAGGCCAGCCACGTCACCATCCAGAATGTCGCCCACGCGGGCCGCATCACCGCCCTCGTCGAAATCACCACGGTCGTCGCCTTCGTTCGCGGTCAGGAAATAGGTCTGACCGTTGATCTCGGCGGCGGCGATGGCATCGGGCATGCGCAGACCAACCAGGTTGTCATAGGTGGTGATATTGATGGCGCCGTCCTTGTCGGATGCGTCCAGCCCCACGACCGAATGATCCTGGGTGCCCAGCGGCACGATCTTTTCCCAGCCCATGGTGGTCAGGTCGAACACCGCAACCGCGTTGGCCTCTTGCAGGGTCACGAACAGCTTGCCACCGGCCTCGGCGATATATTCCGGCTCGAAATCGGTAGCGGGAGTTTCACCGGGGAAGATCCGCACGCCGGCCTCGCGCAAAGCGTCGATATCGGCGTTGAACTGCTCGAACCCAAAGGTCTGGGCGGTCATGGTCGCCACGTCGATGATCGAGATCGACCCGGCCGGATCCTGATCGGCCTGCTTTTCGCCCTCGTTGGCGACAAAGATCATGGTGCCGTCTTTCGAGAAGGTCACCATGTCGGGCAGGTTACCCGCCTCGACGGTACCCTTGGGCGTGCCGTCCAGATCAAACAGGGCCACGACGCCGTTCTGGGCATAGACCGGATCAACCGGGTTTTCGACGGTCAGCTCGACGCCGGGCGCGGCCAGGAACAGCAGCTGCCCGCCTTCACGCAGGTTGTCGTCGGTGATCTGGCCGCCGGGGCCTTCGACATCGAACCGGTCCTGGTCATCCAGGCCATGCGCCTGAACATCGGCCAGGAACAGCGTACCGGGGGCCTCGCCGAACAGGGTCGAGACATCCAGAATGCCCGAGCTTTCCCAATCGCCATTGTCCTTGGCACCGGTGTAGAAGAAGTTCTCTTCCACCGAACCGATCGGGTAATGCGCCGCCTGATCGACAAAGGCCACGCGGGTGACTTCGCCGGTGGTGGGGTCGATGCGCACGATGCTGGCATCGTTCTGGTTGGGGGCGTCGGCGTCGAACAGATCGCCGTTCGCGCGGTCCTCTTGCACATAGATCATGCCGTCATCGGCCCAATCCAGGTTGTCGGGGCTGCGCAGGGCCTGGGCCGGATCGTCGTCGCCATCATACAGGATGGTGGTCGTCGCCGTGGGCGCGTTGATGTCGGTGAAATCCAGGTCGATGATATAGGTGGTGCCCACCTCATCGGCGCCGCCAAACGCACCGGCACGGCCGGTCGAGGCAAACACGATCTGCGTGCCATCGGCGGGGTTGGTCGCCACGTCTTCGGGGCGCGACATCTGGAACGCACCGACGGCCTTGGCCTGGGTCCACAGGTTTTTCTGGGTCGGATAGCCGAACTCGTCATAGCCATTGGCACCGAATTCATCGGCCAGGGCCAGGTTCGGGCTGTTGTCGATCTCGACCCAAGCGCCCGCAGCACTGTTGCCGGTGCCGTTGAAATCGCTGGGATCAAGCGCGCCGCTGTCGGCCGTCCAGACATACAGCTTACCGCCTTCCAGACCGTTGCGAGCCAGGAACCCGGCGTCGGCATCGGTGCTCTTTTCACCGACATACAGGTAAACCGGCGCACCTTCGCGGTTGCCGTCGCCATCGGCGTCAAAGGGCGAGGTGTCATCGGCCAGCACAAAGGCCACGTGAGTGTCGGTGCCGGTATCGACCTGGGTCACGTTTTCCCAGGCGCCGCGACCAAAGGCGGGCAGCGCATAGATGGTGCCGGTCTCGATATCCAGCGCCCATTCGGCGCCGCCAGTGCCCGAGAAGGCGCCGCCGGTTTCCTCGCCGGTGAAATAGATGTTGTCGACCAGGCCCTGACCTTCGCCAAAGGTGTCGGCCTCGAACAGCACGCTGGAACAGAAACGTTCGAACCCGGCCTTGTTTTCAAAGGTGAACGAGGTGTCGGTCGCGACATTGCCCGCTGCATCGACGATCTGCTGGATCGCCGGGCCGCCGTCGATGATCGACTTGGTGGCGATATCGATGTCGAAATACGAAATGCGCGCGCCGGTCAGCTCGATCCCGTCAACCTCATAGGCATAACCGTCGTTCGAACCCATCTCGTGGTTGACGAACACCCGCACGGTGTCGTCGTTCAGCTTGATCGCGCCGATCCCGTCCAGAATGCCCGGAGGGGTATAGCCGTTGTCCAGCGACGCGCCCACGGTAAAGATGGGGGCGGTGGTCCAGCCCTCTTCGCCGACCAGCATCGGCTCGGATGCGATCTCGGTGTTCTCGCGCTCGACCGCGACGGCGATGCCGGCGGCGCTGACGGCGACCGAATTCAGCCCGTCATAGCCGGGGATGGTCGACAGATCGACCGAGTTCAGCAGCAGACCGGTGCTGGCATCAATGATGTCGATGCGGTCTTGTTCGCCATTGGTGACGTAAAGCTTGCCCTCGAAATAGGATACCACTTCGGACCCGCCTTCGCCGATACCGCTGTCATATGCGGTCACCAGCTCGACGCCCAGGTTATCCAGAACTTCGGTTTGAACGGCGTTGCCTTGCGGCCCGACCACTTTGGCCTGCTCTGGTTGCGCGGCCTCAACAGCCTGAATCACGGCGGCCAGGGCATCAATATCCTGCGGCAGCCCGCCTTTAATCTTGAAATGTTTCATGAAACTTCCCCCACGGTGTGTTTCAACAAATATCGCCGGGGCAGCCGAATGCCTTGCCCCGATGCACGAGGGCTAGGCCATTAACGTAAATCAGATGTGACACAAATTTGGGGAAGCGAAAGCGGTGGCGCGTGGCATCGGCAAGACCGGCTGCGCGGCGCAACCAATGGCTGCATCAGGTGCGCCGCCACCCGCACGCAATACGTGCGCCATGCTGGATATGATCAACCTAATTTACATCAAATCCACACAATACGATCACTTTCTTGCCTCTATTCAAAGATAGTTTCCAAATCGTAGCCGTAGATCCCTTGGGCAAGATGGGTAGCAGAATGACCTCTACACTGATGTCTCAAAACTTTACCGACGAAGAGTTCACTGACGAACTCCAGCCAGGAACCAAGCTGCTGCACGGGCAGTATGTGATCAAGAAATTCCTGGCGAGCGGCGGCTTTGGCATCACCTATCTGGCAACCGACAGCCTGGACCGGCTGGTCGTGATCAAGGAATGCTACCCCGAAACGATCTGCCGCCGCACCTCGTCGCGAGTTCACCCGCGCTCGCGCGCCCATGCCACGGCCTATCGCACCATCGTCGATCTGTTCATCGAAGAGGCCCGCAAGCTGGCCCGCCTGTCGCACCCCAATATCGTCGGCGTGCACCAGGTGTTCGAGGATTTCGACACCGCCTATATGGCGCTTGATTATGTCGATGGCCAGGACCTGCTGGAAGTCGCCCAAAGCAGCAAGAAGATCCAGCCCGAGGCGCTGGAACGCATGGTTCTGAAGATCCTGGATGCCATTGATTTCATTCACGCCCAGGGCCTGTTGCACCGCGATATCGCGCCCGACAACATCCTGCTGAACCAGCAGAACGAACCGATCCTGATCGACTTTGGCGCCGCCCGCGAAACGGTCACGCGCGCCACCCGGATCATCGGCGCGCTGCAAACCGTCAAGGACGGCTATTCGCCCAACGAATTCTACGTCACCGACGCCGATCAGTTCCCCTCCAGTGATCTCTACTCGCTGGCCGCATCGCTCTATCACGTGATGACCAAGACCCTGCCGCCCAATGCACAGGAACGGCTGTCGGCCATCGCCGGCGGAGAGCCCGACCCCTATGTGCCCATCGCCGGGCTGGTTCAGGGTTACTCGGCCGATTTCCTGGCCTGCATCGACAAGGCGCTGGCCGTGTTCCCCAAAGACCGGATTCAGTCTGCGGCCGATTGGCGCGGCATGTTGGCCGCCTCGAAGGTTCTGCCGATCACCAAGGGCGCCAAGCCCCAACAGAATCAGCCCGCCGCCAAGGCCCCGCAAAAGCAGCTGCCCGCCGTAAAGGCCGGGGCAGAGAACAGCCCGACAGAGGCCCCGGCCCCCGTGCGCGAAGCGCGCAGCAACCGTGGCCTGATCGGCATCTCTGTCGCGGCCGTCGCGGCGGCACTTGGGGTTGGCGCGGTTCTGATGACCGGATCGGGCCCCGAAGACACGGCCGCCCCCGCGCCCAAAACCATTGCGGCGGCCCCCGTGGTCGTCGAACCCGCCCCCACCCCCGTCACGCGCTCTGTGGCCGCCGAGGCCCCCAAGGCCCGCCCGGCGGCGCCCAAGGCAACTGCGGAACCCGCGCCACAACTGGTCGCGGCCGCCTTTACCCCTGCCCCGCAAGCGTCGCAGAAAACCGCCTCGGACGAGGTTGAAACCATCGCCGGCGTCACGACCGCCAATATCGTCGACTTTGCGGTCCTGCCCAACCTTGGCGACCCGACCGTCGTTTTGATGGCCGGCGGCGCGGCGGGCGAACAGATCAAACCCGGCCAAAAGATCGCCTCGGTGAACGGGGTCGCGATCGCCTCGCTGGAAGACGTGCCGCAAGTCATCAGCGACACCGCCTATTACAGCGTCGGCGATGCCGTGACCGTGACGTTGGCCCTGCAAGACAGCGCCACCGGGCGCTCGGCCACCCAGGACATCACCCTGCCCGCGATCCGCGAAACCAGCCTGCCCAACGGCATGCGCTTTCAGTCGCAGAAAATCGGTGGCGAATGGGTCACCACCCTTGCCAGCGGCGGCAGCGATGATCCTGCCGGCCTGCAGGTCGGTGACCGGATCGTCGCCTTCATGCCCGCGAACGAACCGATCGACAGCCCCGACGCGATCGCCGACATCCTGCGCCGGGAAATCCAGAACGGGGCCACGCGCTTTAACTTTGCGGTGAACCGGGCGGATAACCTGTGGTTCGTCTCCATGCAGATGGCTGCGACCGCAGGGAACTGATCTGCCATGAATTTCGCGTTCTCAGGCACCAAGGTCAGGCCGCAGCGCGCCCGCTGGACCCCGCGCTACGACGTGTCGGGCAAGCTGTGGATCGGGCGCCGCGCGCGGCAAGAGGATGTTCTGAAAGTAAAATTCGCGACCGATCCCGGCCACGCCATTCTGGTGCTGGCGGATGGGATGGGCGGCCACACCTCGGGCCAGGTGGCCAGCAAGCTGGTCGCGGGCAACGTCTTTGGTAACCTCAAGGCCGACGCGCCACAGCTGTTGGCCGCCGAGCATCACCTGCCCGGCTATCTGAAATCCGCCGCCGAGCGCACCAATGACGGCATTCGCGAGACGGTCGCCCAGAACCCCGAGCTTTCGGGTATGGGCTCGACGCTGGTGGGCCTCGTCCTGTCGCAGGACCGGCTGTATTGGGTGTCGGTCGGAGACTCGCCGCTATACCGCCTGCGCAAGGGCGAGTTGACCCGCCTCAACCAGGATCATTCGATGGCGGCCGAGATCGATTTCATGGTCAAGAACGGGCTGATCAGCCCCGAAAGCGGCCGCGACCACCCCGACCGCAACTGCCTGAAATCAGCGGTGACGGGTCTGCCGATGAAGCTGGTCGACTGCCCCGTGCAACCGATGACCGTCGAGGCAGGCGATCTTTACATCCTGGCCAGTGACGGGCTGCAAACCCTGCCCGACGACCGCATTCGCGATATCGCCTGGCAGCAGCGCGGCGCCGATGCCGCGACCATCGCCGTGTCACTGATCACCGCTGTGATGCATGAGAACAAGCCCGACCAGGACAACACCTCGGTCGCGATCATCAAGACCATCTGACACTTCCGCCCCGTCGGAACGAAGAAGGCCGCCCATCACGGGCGGCCTTGTCGCGTTGCGGGCGTCGCGTGAACCTGCGTTCAGTTGCTGAACTGCACATTCCCCGCATCGCGGATCGAGTCGACATAGTCATCCTCTTTCGCCTCGGACGGCAAAACCATCAGAGACATCAGGGCACGCACCCCGGCCGGACCGGTGCTGGTGACCATGAACTTGGGCAGCGGGCCGGCATATCCATCCACCAGATGGCGATGGAAAATCATGTCGGCCTCGGCCTCGGACAGCCCGGCCTCTTGCGCGGTGGAAAGAAACCGGTCGGCTGTCGATTTAAGCGCATTGCCATGTTTGTTGAATGCCTCGGCATCCCCGGCCTTGTTGGCATCAACAGTCGCCTTGATCGCATCAACGATCTTTTCCGCGTAGAAATCGAGGCGCCGCTGATCTTTCTGCTCGAGATCGTCATAGCCGACCCGCACGACCTGATCTTGCGGCACGAAACCGACCTGGATCCGGGTCTGGGCGTGGCCGGCCATTGGCACCGCAATGGCCGCGACAATCGCAAGGAACCTGAAAGTATCCAGCATGTTCCCAACTTCCTTAGCTGTTACCCGGCACGTGAACCGACAGACCAAGGGCCAGCCAGGCCTGCATGCCGCCGCGGTAATAGCGCAGCTTCTCGGGCGGATAGCCCACCGAGATCAGGTTGCGAATGGCGCGCGGCGACTGCCCGCACCAGGGCCCGTTGCAGAACAGGGCAAGATCTTTCGCCTCGGTGAAATCCCAGGTGCCGTCCGCGGCCTGAACCCCGCCCAGCAGTTGCAGCACGGGCACCAGGAACGGGTTCTCTTCGGGGTTTTCAAACAGGTTGAAGGCCAGGTTGATCGAGCCGGGGATCGTGCCCCCGCGATACCAGGATTCCACCCGCGCATCGATCAGCGCACCGGTGCCCTTCTCGACATGCTCGTCCAGGAATTGCAGCAGCTCCAGCTCGCCGATGGTTTCAACACCTTCTGCGGCCTCCATCGGCTGCACACAGAACGGCGGGCACGGGCGCGAGGTCTTGGCAAAGGCCTCGGGGATGACCGCATCGGTGTTCTGATCGCGCTCGATGACGTGGAACTCTTCGCCATTGTCGAATTCAAAGAACGGCAGTTCCTGGGTGATAAAGACATCCTGGGCCGATGCAGGCATTGAAAGGCTGGCTGCCAGGCCCAGACCGGCAACGATACGGAAAGCGAAACGCGACGCAATGTGCATGGGGATCTCCCAGTTTTATTGTCCTAGGACACGGTGAAACGAAGTGCGACTACACGCACCGGTAGAAGTGCTTGGATATCGAGAATAGGTTCGAAGCCGGTGGTTCTATGGCAGAAATGAGATTTTTCATGACAAATTATGGACAGTTTGGAACCGCCAGGCCGGATTGTTGTGCATTTGGCCATGAAACAACCACTTATGGGGTGTTTTGATCGCCGTTTTGAACAGAAAACCCGCTTTGGTTGCGCCCTAAAGGTCTGAAAAGCCGGATTGTGTCAGCGAAATGTGCCCAAAACGCAGCCCCGGAAACAATGCCTGAATATTGCCTAATTTTGTCCACACATCATTCATATCAACAAGCGCATCTTCGGATTTGAAGACTTTGTATCGAACATCACCGGCTGCGGTCTGCGCCTCGACCAGTTCATCCAAGAGTTGTGTCAGCGCAGAAATCGAAAAAGAGGAGACCGCTGTGAAATTGGTCACTATTGGCACCGTCAAACGCGCCTTGAGGACAACCACGATCCTCGGGGCAATGTCCCTGCCTTCCGCCGCACTGGCATCCGAGATCACGCTCCAATCGACGGACGGCACCCTGAAATTCGTCGGTGAGTTCATCGACTTCCAGGATGACCACTACATCATCAAGACCAATCTCGGGAATATCAGCATCGGCTCTGCCGGGGTGACCTGTGCGGGCGACGCCTGCCCCGACCTGGCCGCGGCCGAGGCCCAGCCCGCCGCGCAACCCGCCGCCCCGGCCGAATTCGTCAGCGGGCCGGTGACGCTGCAATCGTTCGATGGCGCGCTGAAATTCGAAGGCGAACTGATCGCCATCACCGACGGCAACTATATCGTCCGCACCCAGCTGGGCGACCTGCAAATCCAGACCAACAGCGTAACCTGCGAGGGCGAGCCCTGCCCCAAGGTCGACGTGGCCTCGCTTGAACCGGCTCAGGAAGAAGAGCTCAAGCCCCGCGACGTCGACGATATCCGCGTGACGCTGACCTCGTTTGACGGCGACCTGAAATTCGTCGGCGACCTGGTCGATATCACCAACGGCAAATACGTCATTCGCACCAACCTGGGTGAACTGCGCGTCAGTGCCAGCACCGTCAGCTGCGAAGGCCCCGCCTGCCCCGCCGTGGGCGGCGAGATCCTTGAAACCGCCCAGGCCGATGACAGCGCCCCGATCGAGATCAACTATACCATCTCGGGTTCCGAGCTGATCGGCGAGAACATGATGCCGCTGCTGATGAGCGGCTATGCCGCCTCGAAAAACGCGGCCGTCAAGATGACCGACCAGCCTGAACAGGGCGGAGCGGTTGCCAGCCTGATCGGCGACAACGGCAATGGCGACAATCTGGGGTCCTATCTTGTGGCCTCGACCTCGACCGAGCAGGCCTTCCAGGCCCTGCTGGCCGGCGAAGCCCAGATCGCCATGGCCTCGCGCCGCATTCGCCCCTACGAGGTGCAGCTGCTGCAAAACGCGGGCGCCGGTGACATCGACGGCGCCGACCAAGAACGCGTGATCGCGCTGGACAACCTGGTGATCGTCACCCATCCCGATAACGCCATCGCCCAGATCTCGACCGAAGATCTGAAAGGCATCTATAGCGGCCTGATCACCAACTGGTCACAGCTTGGCGGCAGCGATGCCCCGATCAACGTGCTGACCATGGCCCCCGAAACCGCCAGCCGCAGCTTTTTCGAAGAGCGCATCTTTGACGGCAAAGGCGCCGGCAAGAACAACCGTCAGACGGTTGTCGAAAGCGACGCGGATATGGCCGCCCAGGTTCAGGCCGACCCCAATGCCATCGGTTATGTCGGCTATGCCTTCCAGACCGGCACCAAACCGGTGACGCTGGTCAATGCCTGCGGCATCCCCTCGGTGCCGGATGCCTTCTCGGCCAAAACCGAGGAATACCTGCTCAGCCGCCGTCTGTATCTTTACAACCGCGCCGACAACCTGGATGCCGAAGCCGCCCAGTTCCTTGAATATGCGGTGTCGGAAAATGCCGACGCGATGATCGCCAAATCGGGCTTTATCAACCTCGACGTGGCGCGCCGCACCCAGTCAGAGACCGATGCCCGCGCCGTCAGCCTGGAAAACACCAAGGCCGGCACCCGTGCCGAGCAGAACGCCATCAGCGAGATGCTGGCCGAGATGGCCCAGCATGACCGCCTGTCGACGACCTTCCGCTTCCGCATGGGTTCGTCCCGGATGGATGAAAAGGCCCGCGACGAGCTGCCGCGCCTGGTTCAGTATCTCAAGGACCTTCCCGAAGGCACCGAGGTGACGCTGGTCGGCTTTACCGACTCGGTCGGCCTGTTCAACAAGAACCAGTCGCTGTCGATCAGCCGCGCCAGCCAGGTGCTGAACGAGATCAACACCGCCGCCGAGGGCAGCCTGAACGGGCTGAACTTCAAGGTGATGGGGTTTGGCCCGCTGGCGCCCTCGACCTGCAATGACACAGATGACGGCCGCGCGCTGAACCGCCGGGTCGAGATCTGGATCCGCAAGGGTCAGGCATCGGGGTAAACACGCCCCATAAAGAACCATCGACCGCGCCTTTCAGCCCGAAAGGCGCGGTTTTCTTATGCGGCGGCGGTCTCGAAACGGCGCTGCGACTGTGCCCGCGCCGCATCCACTGCGCCTGTCAGATCACGCCCGGCAGCCAGATGCGCGGCGATGGCGCTGGCGAGGAAACAACCCGTGCCGCGCAGGGCAACCGCGATCCGGGGGCTGGGAAAGGCAATCGGCGGCTGATCGGGCAGATAAAGCCGGTCTTCGACCACGGGCCGCGCGGGGCCATGCCCGCCCTTGACCAGAACCGCCCCGCAGCCGCGCCGGATCAGCGCCGCAACACAGGCGTCCTCGGCCCCCTCGGGCAGACCTATATGACGGCCCAACAGGTTCAGTTCCGGCAGGTTCGGCGTCAGCAGCACGGCGCGCGGCAGCAGCTGCGACAGCATCCGGTCAATACCCTCGTCATCCAGCAACGCCCGCCCCGAACTGGCCGCGATCACCGGGTCGATGATCAGCGGCGCGGGCGGCAGGGCCTTGGCGATGGCCTCGACGATGCCCGCGTTACACAGCATCCCGGTCTTGACCGCACTAACCCGCCCTGCAGCCGCAATCTGTACCGAAACCACATCGGGCGGCACCGGGTGAAGGGCCGTGACGGCGCGATCATCCTGCGCGGTGACAGCCGTGACCGCCACGCGAACCGCAGCCCCTGCCTTGGCCACCGCTTCCGCATCGCGCAACAGCCCCGCACCGCCGCTGGAATCCATGCCGCCGATGCAAAGGACTGTCGCGGTCACGCCGCGCACCGCGTGGCGGCGATCCACTCGCGGCAGCGCGCCTCGGGGTCGGTGGCCTGCGCGATATCGGTGACAACGGCGGCACAGTCGGCCCCGGCGGCAAACAGCCCCGGCAGGCGCTCGGGCACCAGCCCGCCGATCCCCACCAGCGGCACCTTCCCGGCGCGCGCCTTCCATTGGCGCACCCGGTCCAGCCCCTGCGCCCCCCATTTCATCTGTTTCAACAGCGTCGGATAAACCGGCCCCAAGGCCACATAGGCCGGGCTCAGCGCCAGGGCGTGATCCAGCTCGGCCTCGTCATGGGTCGACAGGCCAAAGCGCATACCGGCCCGCCGCAGCGCGTCGAAATCGGCGCTGTCCATGTCCTCTTGGCCCAGGTGAACGAAATCGCAGCCCAGTTCCAGCGCGATCTCCCAATAGTCATTCACCACCAGCTGCGCGCCATGCGCGGCACAAGTGGCCTGTGCGCGCATGATCTGGGCGCGGATATCGGCCGGCGAGCGGTCCTTGATCCGCAGCTGCACCAGCCGCACGCCCAGCGGCACCAGCCGATCCAAAAGATCGGCATCACCCACGATCAGGTAGAACGGGTCAAGCGCCCTCATGCCAGTTCCGCCATGCCAAAGATCGGGGTCGAGGCCTGCGCCATGTCACGCCGGGGCATCAGCCCGGCCTGGCACGCCGCCTGCCCCGCCGCCACGGCCTGACCAAAGGCGCGCGCCATAGTCACCGGGTCCAGCGCGCGGGCCACGGCGGTGTTCAGCAGCACCGCGTCAAAGCCCATCTCCATCGCCAGCATGGCCTGGCTGGGCGCACCGATCCCCGCGTCGACTACCAAAGGCACAGACGCGAAATGCGCCCGCATCGTGCGCAGCGCCTCGACATGGCGCAGCCCCTGCCCCGACCCGATCGGCGCGCCCCAGGGCATCAGCACCCGGCACCCCGCCTCGATCAGCTTTTCGCCCACGATCAGGTCTTCGGTCGTGTAGGGAAACACCTCGAACCCGTCGACACACAGAATCCGCGCCGCCTCGACCAGCGCAAACGGGTCGGGCTGCAACGTGTCGGCATGGCCGATCACCTCAAGCTTGATCCAGGTCGTGCCGAACAGCTCGCGCGCCATATGGGCGGTGGTGACGGCCTCGCGCACGCTATGGCAGCCGGCGGTGTTGGGCAGGATGCGGCAGCCGCTGTCGCGCAGGATGTCGCGAAACCCCGCGCCCTCGGGCCCCTCGCGGCGCAGCGACACGGTGATGACCTCGGCCCCCGAGGCCGTGATCGCGTCGCGCAGCACCTGCGGTGACGGGTATTGCGCGGTGCCCAGCATCAGCCGGCTGTTCAGATCAACGCCATAGAACATCCCTCAGCCCCCCTGCATCGGTGACAGAACCTCGACCCGGTCGCCCGGCGCCAGAGGCGTGTCGGCCCGGGCCGAGCGCGGCACGAATTCACCCCTCACCGCCGTGGCAACCACCTCTGCGGCAAAGCCTTGTTCGTCGATCAGCGCGGCCAGCGTGCGGGCCTGCGTGATCACCTGTGCCCCGTTCAGATCAATCTGCATGGGCCATCTCCTGCGTCAGTATCTGCACCAGCTCCATCGCCAGAACCGGCGCCATCAGAAACCCGTGGCGATACATGCCGTTCACATGGATCACATCGCCCAACCGGCGAATGGCGGGAATATTGTCGGGGAAAGACGGCCTCAGCCCCGCCCCGGTGGCGATCAGCCGCGCCTCGGCAAAACCGGGATGCACGGTGTAGGCGGCGGATAACAGCTCCATCACGGCGCGGGCGGTGATGGCGCCGTCGCGGGCGCTTTCTACCATCGTCGCGCCGACCATATAGCGCCCCTGCCCGCGCGGCACGATATAGCAGGGAAAGCGCGGATGCAGCAGCCGCACCACCCGCGTCAGCGCGACATCGGGGGCGTCAAGTTCCAGCATCTCGCCCCGCACGGCGCGCAGATCGCCTAGCGCCCCGGCGGCACCCAGCCCGCGGCAATCGACCACCCGCCCGCGTGGCGGGCCATCGTGAAACACCACGCCCTGATCGACCAACGCGGCCCGCAGCGCGCCCAGCGCGGCGCGCGGGTCCATATGCGCCTCGTCGGCAAAGAACAGCCCGCGCGCGAACCGGCCCGCCAGGTCGGGCTCCAGATCAGCGGGCGCGGCCCAATCATGGCCCCGCGTGGCGCGGGCAAACCGGTCCAGCTCGACCGTATCGCGGGCAGGCGCCAGAACCAGCGTGCCCCGGCGCTCGACACCCGGCACATGCGCGGCCCACCAGTCGACCGCCGCCCGGCCCTTTTCGACAATCAGATCCGGCGCGCCGTCGCCCTCGCAAAAGGGCGCCAGCATGCCGCCCGCCAGATGTGACACAGGCGGCGGGGCGTCAGCGGGGGCGATCACCTCGACCGCGAACCCTGCCTCGGCCAGCACGGTGGCGGCGCACAGCCCCGCCACCCCGCACCCCAGAACCGAGATCATTCCGCCGGTTCCTCGGCCGGCACATAAAGCTCGCCCCCCTCGCGGAATTTCGCGGCCATGGCCTGCATGCCCTCTTGCTTTGCGGCCTCGGCGCGGATGTCGTGGCTGATGCGCATCGAGCAGAATTTCGGCCCGCACATCGAACAGAAATGCGCCACCTTATGCGCCTCTTTGGGCATGGTCTCGTCATGCATTTCGCGCGCGGTGTCGGGGTCTAGACCGAGGTTGAACTGATCTTCCCAGCGGAACTCGAACCGCGCGCGCGACAGCGCATCATCGCGCCGCTGCGCGCCGGGATGCCCCTTGGCCAGATCGGCGGCATGGGCGGCCAGCTTGTAGGTGATGACCCCGGTTTTCACGTCGTCGCGGTCGGGCAGGCCCAGATGCTCCTTGGGTGTCACGTAGCACAGCATCGCCGTGCCGAACCATCCGATCATCGCCGCGCCGATGGCGCTGGTGATGTGATCATAGCCCGGCGCGATATCGGTCGTGAGCGGCCCCAGCGTGTAGAACGGCGCCTCGTGGCAATGTTTCAACTGCTCGTCCATGTTGGCCTTGATCTTGTGCATCGGCACATGGCCGGGGCCTTCGATCATCACCTGGCAATCCTTGGCCCAGGCGATCTTGGTCAGCTCGCCCAGGGTGCGCAGCTCGGCGAACTGGGCCTCGTCATTGGCGTCGGCGATGCTGCCGGGCCGCAAACCGTCGCCCAGGCTGAACGACACATCATAGCGGCGGCAGATGTCGCAGATTTCGTCGAAATGCTCATAGAGGAAGCTTTCGCGGTGATGATGCAGGCACCACTTGGCCATGATCGAGCCACCACGCGACACGATGCCAGTAACGCGTTTCGCGGTCATCGGGATCATGTGCAGCCGCACGCCCGCGTGGATGGTGAAATAGTCGACGCCCTGCTCGGCCTGTTCGATCAGCGTGTCGCGGAAGACCTCCCATGTCAGGTCTTCGGCAATGCCGCCGACCTTTTCCAGCGCTTGATACAGCGGCACCGTGCCGATCGGCACCGGGGCGTTGCGGATGATCCAGTCGCGGATGTTGTGGATGTTACGCCCGGTCGACAGGTCCATCACCGTATCCGCGCCCCAGCGGATCGCCCAGACCATCTTTTCCACCTCTTCCTCCATGCTGGAGGTCACGGCCGAGTTGCCGATATTGGCGTTGATCTTCACCTTGAAATTGCGGCCGATGATCATCGGCTCCAGTTCGCGGTGGTTGATGTTGGCGGGGATGATGGCGCGGCCGGCGGCGATCTCGGCGCGCACGAATTCGGGCGTCACCAGATCGGGCAGCTCGGCGCCAAAGGCCTCGCCGTCGCGGGTGGCGGCGGCCAGGCGACCCTCGTTCTCGCGGATGGCGACGAATTCCATCTCGGGTGTCACGATCCCGGCGCGGGCATAGGCCAGCTGGGTCACGGCGCGATCGCCCACCGCGCGCAGCGGCGGACGCTGCACCGGAAAGGCCGGGGTCAGGCGTTCGCCGGTGGCAAAGCCGTTATCGGCATCTGTCACGGCGCGGCCGTCATATTCCTCAATATCGCCGCGCGCCTGCAACCAGCCGCCGCGCACCTCGGGCAGGCCCTTTTCGATGTCGATCGACGCCGCCGGGTCGGTATAGGGCCCCGAGCTGTCATAAACGCAAAGCGCGTCTTCGTTCGAGACGGCGATCTCGCGCAGGGGCACGCGGATGTCATGGATCGCGCCGGTCTGGTAGATCTTGCGCGATGCGGGCAGCGCGCCGGTGGTGATCTGGGGAATGGTGTCTTTCATTTTGGCCTCTTCTTGCGATGAGACCCAAGCCAAACGTTCGGCAGAAAGGGGCCACGACAGGCCCGAACGCAATGCGCGAATGGGCCCTAGCGGCCCGAAAGGACCGCCCCTTGTCACAAGGATTACGGATTTGCCCTTCGGTCTTCCTACGCCAGTGTCAACTGGGTCAGGTTCAAAGGGTCGCGTCACCGGGGTTGCCCCCTGTCAGCCTCTCAGCCCCCTAGGCGGGGCCCCCCTGACGTGAGGGCACTATCCGAATGCATCGCTTGGCTGTCAACGGGAAAAGCCCGATCCAGCAATCCCTCCCGCTCCATACAGCCCGATGAAAACGGGGCGCCGGTGTTGTCCGCCGTTAGTCGCAAGCACGGGCGCTGTATTTATAGAGAGCATTCGCTAACTCTTTGGCCTGTTCTTCTGACCCAGTTTTGAACTGCAATTCCCTTGGAACCGTGACTGTCCCTGCCAACAGGTTCTCTCTCTGCACGCCATCTGCGGTGAAAAGCAACGAGATCACCACCGTCTGCGGTGCCGAAAGCGTCCCTACCCGTCTTGCAAAGTCAAAGAAGCCGGGCGCATCCTTGTGCGGCTTCATCTCCTCGCCATCAACTGCAACGGATGTGAGGCGGAAGGAAAAGTTTCCATTCTCCATTCTCAGCACATCCTCGATACGCGCGCGATCAATTCCTTCTCCGGCTTCGACGGCCATGCGATTTTCCTGCACAACCGTTTGACCTTGTTGCATGGTCAGGCGGGACTCGCTGCTTTCAAAAGTATCAGGAAGCTGCTCTGATATACGGACCGCTTGGTCAACCAGCCGGTCATTGAACGGCTTTCTTTCGAATATCAGAACGATCTGATCCGGTTTTACCGCCCTGTATTTATAGCGTTTCAAGGTGAACAGCGCCAAATCAGCACGCAGGGTGTGTCCGCTATGCATGCCCAAGGAACTCAATCCCGTTGACGACACTCTCAACTCGCATCCTTCAAGAATGATGTCACCCTCCGAAAGTCTAGGACTATTCTCGGCCAGGATCCTAACAATGCGCGCCTCGGGATCTTCCTGCCAGCACCCACTGACAAGCATCAGGGCAGCAGCCATAACGCCGTTTCTGATCAAATTCATATCTCGTCCATTTTTTGACGTTGAAATTTTCTTTAGAGACGTTTGGCCCGTCTGCGAGTGGAGGTTTCGGGCAAAATCCTAAAACCTTTACCCACACCTCAGAGGATAACAATAATCCGAGATTACACGCAATAGTGCGGGTCAGGCTGCGCGCGCCATAACTGACCCCGTTGAAAACAGCGCGGCGCGCGCCTGATCAACCAGCCCCACCCATATCGCGCAGAATATCCGCGATCTGGGTGAATTGCCCGGCCAGCGGGTTGGTCTTGCGCCAGACCATGCCGATGGTGCGCGTGGGGCGCGGGGCGCGCATCCGCGCCAGCGACACCTGGGCCGAGCGCGTTTCGATCGGGGCCGCCATTTCGGGGATCAGCGTCACCCCGATGCCCGCGCCGACCATCTGCACCAGCGTCGACAGAGAGCTGCCCTCCATCATCTCACGCGCGACCGAGGGTGACATCTTGCAAAACGAAAGGGCCTGATCGCGAAAGCAATGCCCCTCTTCCAGCAGCAACAGCTTCATTTCCTGCAACATGGCGGCATCGGGAACCGGCTGATCGGCATCCGCCAGCGGGCGCACCAGCACGAATTCCTCATCGAACAATGGCACCTCGTGCAGCGATGGTTCGGATATGGGCAGGGCCACGATCGCCGTGTCCAGACGGGCCTCGATCAGATCCTCGATCAGCTTTTGCGTCACCGCCTCGCGCGGGCGCAGATCAAGGCCCGGATAGCGCCGGGTCAGCTCCTTGATCAGCCCCGGCAATACATAGGGCGCGATGGTCGGGATCACCCCGATCCGCAACCGCCCGGCCAGCTGTGCCTGCGTGGCCCGCGCCAGGTCTTCCAGCTCATCGACAGCGCCCAGAATGGCGCGGGCGCGGGTGGCGAACTGACTGCCCAGATGGGTCAGATGGGTCTGGCGCGCGCCCCGTTCGACCAGGGGCGCGCCGATCAGATCCTCAAGTTCGCGAATCTGCACCGACAGCGCCGGTTGCGAAATTGCACAGCTTTCCGCCGCCCGGCCGAAATGCCCGTGACGCGCCAACGCATCGAAATACCGCAGATGTTTCATGGAAATCCTACTCATAAGAATTTCCTATCACATGATTTAGAAAATGCAATTTTGATTAATGACGCGCAGCCTCTACCATCACCTCATAAACACAGCCCACGCGCGGGCACCCAACAGTGAGCGGAGAGACAAATGGACGGAAATGACATGGATCGCGCCGGCAAATGTCCGGTGATGCACGGCGGGATGACCGCGCAGAATACCTCGGTGATGGATTGGTGGCCCAGCGCGCTGAACCTCGACATCCTGCACCAGCACGACACCAAGACCAACCCGATGGGCGCCGGTTTCGACTATCGCGCCGAGGTTCAGAAACTGGATTTCGAGGCCGTTAAGGCCGATGTAAAGGCGCTGCTGACCGACAGCCAGGACTGGTGGCCCGCTGACTGGGGCCATTATGGCGGGCTGATGATCCGCCTGGCCTGGCACTCGGCCGGGTCGTATCGCCTGGCCGATGGCCGTGGCGGCGGCGGCGCGGGCAACATCCGCTTTGCCCCGATCAACAGCTGGCCCGACAACGGCAACCTCGATAAGGCGCGGCGCCTGCTGTGGCCGGTCAAAAAGAAATACGGCAACCGCCTGAGCTGGGCCGACCTGATCCTGCTGGCAGGCACCTTGGCCTATGAGGATATGGGCCTGAAAACATTCGGCTTTTCCTTTGGCCGCCAAGATATCTGGCACCCCGAGATCGACACCTATTGGGGCGCCGAAAAGGAATGGCTGGCGCCGTCGGACACGCGCTATGACGATGTGGCCAAGCCCGACACGATGGAAAACCCGCTGGCCGCCGTGCAGATGGGCCTGATCTACGTGAACCCCGAGGGCGTGAACGGCAACCCCGATCCGCTGAAAACCGGCGCGCAGATACGCGAGACCTTTGCCCGCATGGCCATGGATGACGAGGAAACCGCCGCGCTGACCTGTGGTGGCCACACCGTCGGCAAGGGGCATGGTAATGGCGATGCCGCGACGCTGGGCGCCGAGCCCGAAGCCTCTGCAATCGAGAACCAGGGCTTTGGCTGGGTGAACCCCAACCTGGGCGGCAAGGCCCACAACGCTGTGACCTCGGGCATCGAGGGCGCCTGGACCAAGAACCCCACCAAGTGGGACATGGGCTATTTCGACATGCTGTTTGGTCATGACTGGGAACTGACGAAATCGCCCGCCGGGGCCAACCAGTGGCGCCCGGTCGATATCAAGCCCGAGGACATGCCCGTCGACCCCACCGACCTGACCACCCCCGTCATGCCGATGATGACCGATGCCGACATGGCCATGAAGGTCGACCCCACCTATCGTGCGATCTGCGAGCGTTTCATGGCCGACCCGGCCTATTTCGACGATTGCTTTGCCCGCGCCTGGTTCAAGCTGACCCACCGCGACCTGGGCCCTCGCACCCGCTATGTCGGCCCCGACGCCCCCGCCGAAGACCTGATCTGGCAAGATCCGATCCCGGCGGGCAACACCGGCTACGATGTCGCTGCGGTGAAGGCCAAGATCGCCGCCAGCGGCCTGTCGCTGGCCGACATGGTCGCCACCGCATGGGACAGCGCCCGCACCTATCGCGGCTCGGACATGCGCGGCGGCGCCAATGGCGCGCGCATCCGCCTGGCCCCGCAGAAAGACTGGGCTGGCAACGAACCCGAACGCCTGGCCCGCGTCCTGTCGGTGCTGGAGCCGATCGCGGCGGAAACCGGCGCCTCGGTCGCGGACGTGATCGTGCTGGCGGGCAATGTCGGCGTGGAACAGGCCATCAAGGCGGCCGGGTTCAGCGTGGTGGTGCCCTTTGCGCCGGGCCGCGGTGACGCGACCGACGACATGACCGACGCCGCCAGCTTTGATGTGCTTGAACCGCTGGCCGACGGGTTCCGCAACTGGTCCAAGAAAGACTATGTCGTCACGCCCGAGGAAATGATGCTGGATCGCGCCCAGCTGATGGGGCTGAGCGCGCCCGAGATGACATGCCTGATCGGCGGCATGCGGGTGATGGGCACCAACCACGGCGGCACGGGCCACGGCGTCTTTACCGACCGCCCGGGCGCGCTGACCACCGACTTTTTCGTCAACCTGACCGACATGTCCTACAAATGGGTGCCCGTCGCCGACGGCACCTATGAAATCCAGGATCGCAAGTCGGGCGCGGTGAAATGGACGGCCACCCGTGCCGATCTGGTGTTCGGCTCGAACTCGATCCTGCGCGCCTATGCCGAGGTCTATGCCCAGGACGACAACGCCGAGAAATTCGTGCGCGACTTTGTTGCCGCCTGGACCAAGGTCATGAACGCCGACCGGTTCGACCTGGCCTGAGGCCAGCCCAAAAGAAACCCCGCGCGGCCCAAGGCTGCGCGGGGATATTTTTGCCTTTACAGGCCCTTACAGGATACGTACGGCACCCTTGGCGGCACTGCTGGTCATCGCGGCATAGGCTTTCAGCGCGGTCGACACCTTGCGCTTGCGCGGCTCCTCGGGATGCCAGCCCTTTTCGTCGCGTACCGCACGGCGCTTGGCCAGTTCGGTGTCGTCCACCGCCAGATGAATACGGCGGTTGGGGATGTCGATCTCGATGATATCGCCGGTTTCGGCCAGACCGATCGTGCCGCCTTCGGCCGCCTCGGGCGAGACATGCCCGATCGACAGGCCCGAGGTGCCCCCCGAGAACCGCCCGTCGGTCAGCAGCGCACATTGCGCGCCCAGCCCCTTCGATTTCAGATACGAGGTCGGATACAGCATCTCTTGCATGCCCGGCCCGCCGCGCGGCCCCTCATAGCGGATCAGCACAACCTCGCCCGCCTGCACCTTGCCAGTCAGAATGCCCGACACGGCGTCGTCCTGGCTTTCAAAGATGCGCGCCGGACCCGAGAAGGTGAGGATCGATTCATCCACGCCCGCGGTTTTCACGATACAGCCGTCCTCGGCGATATTGCCGAACAGAACCGCCAGACCGCCGTCTTTCGAAAACGCGTTCTCGACGTTGCGGATCACGCCACCCTTACGGTCGCGGTCCAGCTCCTTGTACCGGTTCTGGGTCGAGAACGCCTGCGTGGTGCGCACACCACCCGGCGCGGCGCGATAGAACTGATCGACCGACGCGTCATTGGCGGTGATGATGTCCCACTTGGCCACGGCCTCGGCCATGGTGTCGGAATGCACGGTGCGCACGTCGCCATGCAGCAGCCCGCCGCGATAGAGCTCGCCCAGGATGGCCATGATGCCACCGGCGCGGTGCACGTCCTCCATGTGAACGTCGGATTTCGCCGGTGCGACCTTGGACAGGCAGGGCACCTTGCGCGACAGGCGGTCCATATCGGCCATGGTGAAATCAACCTCGCCCTCATGGGCGATGGCCAGCAGGTGCAGCACGGTGTTGGTCGACCCGCCCATGGCGATGTCCAGCGACATGGCGTTCTCGAACGCCTCAAACGTCGCGATCTCGCGCGGCAGCAGGCCCATTTCCTCGCCCTCGTAATGGCGCTTGGTGATGTCGACGATGGTGCGCCCGGCCTGCAGGAACAGCTCCTTGCGGTCGGCATGCGTGGCCAGCATCGAGCCATTGCCCGGCAGCGCCAGGCCCAGGGCCTCGGCCAGACAGTTCATCGAGTTGGCGGTGAACATGCCCGAGCACGACCCGCAGGTCGGACAGGCCGCCTTTTCGATCGCGTCGACCTCTTCGTCGCTATAGCTGTCATCGGCCGCCACGACCATGGCATCGACCAGATCCAGCGCTTTCTCCAGATCGTCGATCGTGACCTTGCCGGCCTCCATCGGGCCGCCCGACACAAAGATCACCGGGATGTTCAGGCGCATCGCGGCCATCATCATGCCGGGGGTGATCTTGTCGCAGTTCGAGATACAGACCATCGCGTCGGCGCAATGGGCGTTGACCATGTATTCGACCGAATCCGCGATCAATTCGCGCGAGGGCAGCGAATACAGCATGCCGTCATGGCCCATGGCGATGCCGTCATCCACGGCGATGGTGTTGAATTCCTTGGCGATACCGCCCGCGGCCTCGATCTCGCGCGCGACCATCTGGCCCAGATCGTGCAGGTGCACGTGGCCCGGAACGAACTGGGTGAAAGAGTTCACCACCGCGATGATCGGCTTGCCAAAGTCGCTGTCGGTCATGCCGGTGGCACGCCACAACCCGCGCGCGCCGGCCATGTTGCGGCCATGCGTGGACGTGCGAGAGCGATAATAGGGCATCGGGGCCTCCTGTAATTCGGCAGATGCGGCCGGGCCGCAGGTGTCTGGGGTCTTGGCAAATGACACGGCCTGATGCCGCCACCCGCCAGATTGCGCCCTTTCATATAGCCGAAAAACGGTCTCGACAATGCCACCCGCGCCGGGCCGGGCCTAGCTTTCCTGAAAGCCCAGCGCCCGCAGCGCGTCGTACAGCGATTGCCGGACAGTCGCGTCCTGAAACGGAAAGGCGGTAAAGAACTGCTTGATCGAGGTATCTGGCCTGCGCGCGAGGGTTTGCTCGACCCAATAGCGCGCCACATCCTCCCTCCCGGCCATCTGGTTCGCCGCCGCCGCGATCGCGGCGATCAGGTGATGCGCCCCCGGCTTACGGGCGCCCTGATCGGCCCAATGCGCGGCCTGGGCCAAGTCACCGGTATGCAGGTTCGCCAACCCCTTGGCCGACTGCATCGCATACAGGAACGGGTCAAGCGGGCTAAGCGACAGCGCCTTGTCAACATGGTCCAGCGCGGAATGCCCCTGCCCGGCCATGACATCGGCAAAGGCGTGGGCGTAATAGCCCTGGGCGAAACTGGGGCTGAGCCTCATGGCGCGCTCGAGCCAGGCCTGCCCGGCATCGGTATCGCCCACCAGCCAATGCGCGCGGCCAAAGTTGAAATTCCCGAACGGGTCCATCGGGTCCAGCTCGATGCTTTTCTCGGCATAACGGCGGGCGTCGGAAATATGGGCGGCGCGATCGGACCCATAACGCAGAAACGCCGACTGAAAGCTGGTGAACGATCGCGCCGCATGGGCGCGGGCAAAGTTCGGGTCCAGCTCGGTTGCGCGTTTGAAATAGCTGGCAGCATAGGCATTGTCGGCGCGATTGAACCGATACATGTGCTGCAGGCCCAGGTGATAGGCCGACCAGGCATCCAGCGCCTCTGGCGGGCGCAGCCGCGCCTGTTCGGATTCGTGCAACGGAATGTGCAGCTCCATCGCCGACACCACCAGATTGGCGAATTCGTCGCGCATCATGTGCACATCGTCGATCTTGCCAGTCAGCCGTTCACCCCAGACCACGTTGCCCGTGCGGGTATCCGACAGCTCGACCGAGATCGCCAGGCGCGGGCCGAACAGCTCGATATCGCCGGCCAGGCAGTAACTGGCCCCAAGCGTGTCGCGGATCGTGTCGATATCGGGCGCGTGGTCGCGAAACCGAAAGGTCGACCCGCGCGCGATCACCCTTAGCCAACGCAGCCGCGACAGCGACGAGATCAGCTCGCTGGGAACGGCTTCCGAGATCGCGCCATAGGCGCCCGCCGATCCGATCAAACGAAACGGCAGAACGGCAATCGTGGGCTGCGCGCCCAGAGTGTCCGCCGGGCTGTCCTGCGCGGGGGCCGGGGCCTGAACCACGGCGGGTTCGGCCCGGGCCTGAGCCGCGCCCACAAAGCGGAACCCCCGCCCATGCAGCGTGCGAATGTATTTCTGCGCGCGCCCGTCGTCGCCCAACGCCCGGCGCACACCCTTGATCACGGTCGAGATCGCCGCATCCGTCACCGCGCGGCCATCCCAGATCTTTTCGACCAACTCGTCCTTGGACACCAGCCGTTCACCGTTCGACACAAGATAGCACAGCGTGCCGAATGCGCGCGGCTCGACGGCCACGGCGGCGGCGCCATCGCGCAGCTCGCCCCGGTCCAGATCAAGCACGAAAGAGTCGAAAATATATTTCACCCACAAAGCCTAAGCAAAAACTCATATTTCCGACAAGCAAAACTCAGCACCTGCTCAAGCAAGCAGGGCTTAGCGGACGTAACTTTCCTTAACACCGGGCAATCGGCCCCAAAGGAGTTACGACAATGACCATCCAGACCCCCAACCCGCTAACCGCCGATCAATCGCCGATCGTCGAATTCTGGAACGACATCCTGGCCCCCAAGGTCATCCGCTTTCGCCACATCATGGTCGACGGCCTGTCGCTGCACAGCCAGATGGTCATGCCCCAACTGCCCGTCGCCCCCGGCGATGACGTGCTGGATGTGGGCTGTGGCTTTGGTGACACCGCCTATGCGCTGGCCCAACGCACCGGCCCCGAAGGCACCGTCCTGGGCGTCGACTGCTGCCAGGCCTTCCTTGATCTGGCTTGGCGCTGCCCCGAACGGATGTTCAACCCGAATGTGCGCTTTGCCAATGGCGACGCCGAACGCGACCTGGGCGAACATGCCTATGATTTCGTGTTCTCGCGCTTTGGCACGATGTTCTTCGTCAACCCGGTCGCCGGGCTGCGCGCGATGTGCCGGGCGCTGAGACCCGGTGGCCAGATGGCCCATATCGTCTGGCGCAACCGCGAAGACAATCCGTGGCTGGCCGCCGCGCGCGAAACCGTGCTGCAATTCCTGCCCGCCCCGGGCGAAGACGCCCGCACCTGCGGCCCCGGCCCGTTCTCGATGGCCGACGAGGCCGCCACCCGCGCCAAGATGACCGCGGCCGGGTTCACCGACATCGCCTTTCGGCGGATCGACGCCAAGGTCCTGGTGGGCCGCACCGTCGCAGACGCCATCGCCTTTCAGCTGGCCCTTGGCCCGGCTGGAGAAACCTTCCGCGAGGCCGGACCCCTTGCCGAAGAACGCCGCCCCCAGATCGAGGCCGCACTCGCGGATCTCTTTGCCGGGGTCGAAACCAACCCCGAGGGCCTGTGGATGGACAGCTCTTCGTGGCTGATCACCGCACGGGCGCCCGAAACCGCCTGACACCTGTCAAACCCAACAAAGGACAAAGACCATGACCTACTCTGATACCACCATCACCGCCGCCGTCGACAACGGTGTCGACACCGAATCCCTGATTGGCGCCCGCACCGCCTTCGAGCAGATGCCCGAGGCCGCGCAGTTCACCTTTCGCAGCACCTGCGACTGGGTCACCGGCACCCAAAACCGCAACACTCTGAACGGCTATTTCGGCCTCGGCCAGGAACATACCCGCAAAGAGACCTTTACCATCGCCGCTGACCACCCCGAGGTGTTCCACGCCGCCGACACCGCCCCCACCCCGCCCGAGATCGTTCTGGCCGCGCTGGCCAGCTGTCTGACCGGCGGTCTGGCCGCCGTCGCCCAGCATCGCGGCATCCAGCTGCGTTCGGCCCGCGCCGTGGTCGAAGGCGATGTCGATGTGCGCGGCATCCTTGGGATGGACGCCGATATCCGCAACGGGTTCTCGGCCATCCGCGTCAGCTTTGAGGTCGACGCCGATGCCAGCGAGGACGACATCCGCGCCCTGGTTGCCCAGTCGCAGAAACGTTCGGCCGTGTTCGACATGCTGACCAACCCCACCAACGTGACCGTTTCGGTCGCCTGACCCACCAGCCCCCGAAAGGAGCAGCCCAATGCCTTCGATTGACACAATCATCATCGGCGCCGGCCAGGCCGGCCTGGCCATGAGCCGCTGCCTTTCGGACCGCTCGGTGCCGCATGTCGTCATCGAGCGGGGCCAGGTCGCCCATTCCTGGCGCACCGAGCGCTGGGAGGGCCTGCGCCTGCTAACCCCCAACTGGCAAAGCCGCCTGCCCGGCTTTGCCTATCGCGGCCCCGACCCCGACGGGTTCATGACCATGCCGCAAACCATACGTTACTTTGAGGATTACGCCGGGCTCAGCCGCGTGCCGGTGCAGGAATGGACCTGCGTGCAATCGGTCACCGCTGACGCTGTCGGCTACCGCGTGCAGACGGACAAGGGCGAATGGACCTGCCGCAACCTGGTGCTGGCCACCGGTGCCTGCAACATCGCCCATGTGCCTGACTGCGCCGCCGGTGTGCCTGACGACATCGTGCAACTGACGCCACAGAAATACCGCGCGCCGGGGCAGCTGCCCAAGGGCGGGGTGCTGGTCGTCGGTGCCTCGGCCACGGGCGTGCAACTGGCCTCCGAGATCCGCGCCGCCGGGCACGAGGTCACCCTTGCCGCCGGGCAGCACATCCGCATGCCGCGCCATTACCGGGGCCGTGACATCCAGTGGTGGATGGATCGCGCCGGTATCCTGGACATGACCACCGCCCAGGTCGATGACATCACCCGCGCCCGCAACCTGCCCTCGCTGCAACTGATCGGATCGGCGGCGCAACGCTTTGTGGATCTGAACGCCCTGCAGGACGCGGGCGTCGAGATCACCGGCCGCCTGGCCACGATCCGCGATGGCAAGGCGGTGTTTTCCGGCGCGCTGGCCAATCACTGCGCCCTGTCCGACCTCAAGATGAACCGCCTGCTGGCCGAGATCGACGACTGGGCCGATGCCGCCGACATGACCGGCCTGCCCGCGCCCGAACGCTTTGCGCCGACGCGCCACGCCACCCTGCCCCGCCTTGGCCTGCCGCTAAGTGAGGGCCGCATCCGCAGCATCATCTGGGCCACTGGTTTCCGCCCCGATTTCTCGTGGCTGCATATGCCGGTCTTTGATCGCAAGGGGCGGCTGGCCCATGACAACGGCCATGTCGCGCCCGGGCTTTATGTTCTTGGCCTGCCGTTCCTGCGGCACCGCAACTCGGCCCTGATCGACGGGGTCGGACGCGATGCACAGGCGCTGGCCGATCACTTGGTGGCCAGCCGCCACCGTCACGCCGCATAGGAAAGGACACCCGATGGATACCCTCGCCCCCCAGACCTCGGATCGCGACCGCGCCATTCAGGCCGCCCAGATCAAGGCCATCGCCCGGATGCAATCCACCCCGGCGGATGCCAACAGCACCATCACCACCGTCGGCCGCGTGACCGAGGGCCTGACCTGCCACGTGCAACAGGGCAAATTCACCGCCACCACCGATCTGGGCCGGGGCATGGGCGGCGACGCGGCCGGGCCTTCGCCCGGCTTCTACGCCCGCACCGCGATTGCTGGCTGCGTCGCGATCGCGGTCAAGATGCTGGCCGCGCGCACCGGTCACGTCTTTGACAGCGTCGAGGTCACAGTCGAAACCGATTTCGACGACCTGGCCCTGTTCGGACTGGGATGCGGTGCCGCCGCGCCGTTGCAAACCCGCGTCACCATCGCCGTCGACAGCCCCGAGCCCCGCGAAACCGTCGAGGCCCTGGTCGCCCAGGCGCTGGAGATGGACCCGTGGTATCTGGCCCTGCGCGACGCCCAGAACGTGACACCGCGCGTGGTAACCTCGGCCCGCGCCTAAAGGTCGGCCACGCAGATGATATGCATGAACCGCGGCCCATGCGCGCCGCGAATGTTCTTGGCCTCGATATCGGCAGTGCCGCTGGTGCCGGTGACGATGTTCAGGTTGCGGGGCTGGCTGGCCTGCCCGGCACCCACGAATTCGAACACGTCTTCCAGATGCCGGCGGATCTGACCCTGCCCCACCACGACGACGTGATGCAGCGGTAAAAAGGTC
This sequence comes from Actibacterium sp. XHP0104, assembly GCF_025751515.1. Classification (GTDB taxonomy): domain Bacteria; phylum Pseudomonadota; class Alphaproteobacteria; order Rhodobacterales; family Rhodobacteraceae; genus Actibacterium_D. Next base: position 2,823 of record NZ_JAOWLE010000001.1, on the reverse strand, counting down.
AGCAGAACCGGCGCATCCGGCCCGGACAAAAACACCACCGATCCGGTTTCGGCCACGGCCAGATCGGCGATCGACACGGCGACAGGCTCATTCGCGTCGACCGTGTGATGCACCGACACCGAACCCCAATCGAGATCGCGCAAGGCCGCGCGTGGTTGCAAGGCGATCTGCGCCCCCAGCCCCACCCGGGTCAGATAATCGGCCACCTGCCCCGGCACCTCGGCCAATGTCGCGGCGTGCGACACCGTCGCGGTCACGCGCTCGGACGTGGCCTTTTCGATGAACCGGTCAAGATTGTCCTGCCCCGTGAAACCGGGGCGCAGCACGTCGGGCGTGGCGATCAAGGCCATGGCCTCGGCGGCGATGGTATCCGCATCGCGAGGCGCGCCGTTGGCGGTGGAAATGGCCTGGAAAATAGCGTCGCGGGCGGTGCTCATTTGCGGCTCCTGCGGTTGTATTGCTGCATGAAGGTGCCCAGCTCGGGCTGCGGCAGGTCGCGGTGGCGGGTCCAGTTTCCGGCCATCGGAAAACGCCGGATGCGGCCACGGTTCATCGACCAGACCCGCATCGCGAACATCGCCAGCCCGGTCGCGCGGCGATAAAGCCCCGGCCGCCGCGCCAGCCAGCCCCAAACCGCCAGCCCGCCCCGCGTCATGCCGGACGTCAGCCCCGCCTGATGCTGGCGCGCCCGCAGGCTGCGCAGCATGTCGGGCAGCGGAATGTTGACCGGGCAGACCTCGTTGCAGCGCCCGTTCAGCGTGCAGGCATTGGGCAGATCCTTGGTGCTTTTGAGATCGGACATCGCCGGCGTCAGGACCGACCCCATCGGCCCCGGATAGACCGCGCCATAGGCATGCCCGCCCACCGCCGCATAGACCGGGCAGTGGTTCATGCAGGCCCCGCAGCGAATGCAGCGCAGCATCGGCCGCAGAAACTGACCCAGCATTTCCGTGCGGTGATTGTCGACCAGCACGATATGCATGGTCTCGGGGCCATCGGCATCACCCGCCCGTTTAGGGCCGTTATAAAAGGTGGTGTATTGCGTGATCTCGGCCCCGATCGCCGCGCGCGACAGCAGCCGCAAAAACACCGTGGCATGGGCCATGCTGGGCACGATCTTTTCGATGCCCACGGTGACGATATGCGTCTTGGGCGGGGTTGTGGTCAGCTCGGCGTTGCCTTCGTTGGTGACGGTGACGATTGACCCGGTATCGGCGATCAGGAAATTCGCCCCCGAAATGCCGATATCCGCATTCAGAAACTTGGGCCTGAGCTCGCGCCGCGCGCTTTCGACCAGCGCCGCGATCTCGTCGCTGTTCGAGGGCTGCGCGTGTTTCTCGCGAAACAGCTCGGCCACCTGTTCATGGGTCTTGTGCATCGCCGGCATCACGATGTGGCTGGGCGGATCGCCGGCCAGCTGGATGATGTGTTCAGCCAGATCGGTCTCGATCCGTTCGACCCCGGCGGCGGCCAGCGCCTCTCCGATACCGATCTCCTCGCCCAGCATCGACTTGACCCGCGTCGCGCTGCGCGCGCCCTCGGCCTTGCAGATGGCGGTGACGATATCGGTGGCCTCTTTGGGGGTGCGCGCCCAATGCACCTGCGCGCCCGAGGCCACGGCATTGGCCTCGAACATCGCCAGGTAATGGGCGAGGTTGTCCAGCGTGTGATCCTTGATCTTTTGCGCCGCCTCGCGCGCCGCCGCGTATTCGCCGAAATCGGCAATCACCTGCGCCCGGCGTTCGCGCAACAAAGTCGTGGTGCGGTTCAGCGCGATCTTTAGCGTCGGGTCGGCCAACGCCGCCGTTACATGCGCCTTGAAATGCTCTGAGGTCTGTTTCATCGCATCTTCTCCGGCTTGCAGATCGCCGGGCCATCAGCCATCCCGGCCAGAACCTCGACAGTGTGATAGACCTTGACGTCAGACCCGCGCCGGCTGAGCTTGCCGGCCATGTTCATCAGGCAACCCATGTCGCCACCCAGCAAGGTGTCGGCGCCGGTGGCCTCGATCTTGGCGGCCTTGTCCTCGACGATCGCATTCGACACCGACGGGTATTTCACGCAGAACGTGCCGCCAAAGCCACAGCATTCGTCATTGCCCTGCAACGGCACCATCCGCAGCCCCGCGACATCGCCCAACAGCGCGCGCGGCTGATCATGCACCCCCAGATCGCGCAGCCCCGAACAGCTGTCATGATAGGTGGCGACGCCGTCATAGCTTGCCCCCTGCGGGTGATAATCCATCACGTCGCGCAGAAAGCTGAGGATCTCCCAGGTCTTGGCCGACAGGGCGCGCTGACGCTCGGCCCAGGCCGGATCATCCGCGAACAGTTCGCCGTAATGGCTGCGGATCATGCTGGCGCACGACCCCGACGGCGCGACCACGTAATCATAGCCCTCGAACACCTCGATCACCTGCCGGGCCAGATCGCGGGTGGTGGCGTCATCGCCGCTGTTGAACGCGGGCTGGCCGCAGCAGGTCTGCGCCTGCGGCACCTCTACGTCGCAGCCGGCGGCCTCTAGCAGCTTGAGACTGGCAAAGCCGATATTGGGGCGCATCGCATCGACGATGCATGTCACGAAAAACCCGACACGGGGGGGCGTGCTGCGGTGCTGCATGGTGGTCTCCTGGTTTGGCCTTGGGGCCATGGCTTGGGCGGGGGTCGTGGTCCCGGTCTTCCCCCGGGCCATTTTCCGGCCCGGGGGTATTGTTTTGTTTACTTCTTTTTCTTCGGGGGGATGAGGTCTGTGATTGTTCCCTCGAACATTTCGGCCGCGAAGTTGACGGTTTCCGACAGGGTCGGGTGGGGGTGGATTGTGTGG
>NZ_JAOWLE010000019.1 GCF_025751515.1 Actibacterium sp. XHP0104 | reverse complement strand
GCCGCCGCAGCCGAGGCCGAGGCCCCCGCGCACAGAACCGTCACATCGCCCAGGGCGCCAGCGGCCGAAACGGCCTTGGCGGTTGCGTCCAGCGCCAGCGCGCCGTCATTCACTTCGGCAAGCAGAAGTACAGCCATTACACAGCCCCCGCAGCTTTGAGTTTCGCGACCAGCTCGTCCACCGAGCCAACGATTTCACCGGCCTGGCGCGCCGCAGGTTCGGCCGTCGAAACGACCGTCAGGCGCGGGCTGACATCCACGCCGTAATCGGCGGGCGTCTTCTCATCCAGCGGCTTCTTCTTGGCCTTCATGATGTTCGGCAGCGAGGCATAGCGCGGCTCATTGAGGCGCAGGTCGGCCGTCACGATCGCCGGCAGCTTGACGCTGATCGTCTGCAGACCGCCGTCAACCTCGCGGGTCACAACGGCATTGTCGCCGTCGATCTTGACCTCGGAGGCAAAGGTCGCCTGACCCCAGCCCAGAAGCGCCGCCAGCATCTGGCCGGTCGCGTTCATGTCATTGTCGATCGCCTGCTTGCCTGCAATCACCAGGCCGGGCTGTTCCTCGTCGACAACCGCCTTGAGCAGCTTGGCAACCGCAAGGGGTTCGATATCGGTGTGAACGTCATCAGCCGCAACGATCAGGATCGCACGGTCCGCACCCATCGCCAGCGCCGTCCGCAGCGTCTCGGCCGCCTGCTTCACGCCGATCGAAACCGCGACAATCTCACTCGCCGCGCCGGATTCCTTCAGACGGATCGCCTCTTCAACCGCAATCTCGTCAAACGGGTTCATCGACATCTTAACATTCGCAAGATCAACGCCAGACCCGTCAGCCTTGACACGTACCTTGACGTTATAGTCAATCACCCGCTTCACAGGCACCAATACCTTCAT
>NZ_JAOWLE010000018.1 GCF_025751515.1 Actibacterium sp. XHP0104 | reverse complement strand
CCTTGCCGACCTTGATGCCCTGGGCCTTGGCCTGGGCCTCGGTCAGGCCGACCCATGCGACCTCGGGGTCGGTATAGGCGACCGAGGGGATGACGCGCGCATCGAAGAAGCGCTTGTGCCCCGCGGCGACCTCGGCCGCGACCTTGCCCTCGTGCACGGCCTTGTGGGCCAGCATCGGCTGGCCGACCACATCGCCGATGGCAAAGATATGCGGCACCCCGGTGCGCTGCTGGTTGTCGACCGCGATAAAGCCGCGATCGTCGACCGCGACGCCGGCCTTCTCGGCGTCGATCAGCTTGCCGTTGGGCTTGCGGCCGACGGCGACCAGCACCTTGTCGAACGTGTCGGTCGTGACCTCGCCCTTGTCATCCTCGAAGGTGACCTTGAGCCCCTTCTTCTCGGCCTCGACCGCGGTGACCTTGGTCTTGAGCTTGATCGCCTCGTAGCGGCCCTCGATGCGCTTGTGCAGCGGCTTGACGATGTCCTTGTCGGCGCCGGGGATGATCTGGTCCATCAGCTCGACGATGGTGACCTTGGACCCCAGCGCGTCATAGACCATGGCCATCTCCAGGCCGATGATGCCGCCGCCCAGCACCAGCAGGCGCTTGGGCACGTCGGCCAGCTCTAGCGCGCCGGTGCTGTCGATGACGCGGCTGTCGTCATGCGGGATGAAGGGCAGGGTCACCGGCTCGGACCCGGCGGCGATGATGCACTGATCAAAACTGACGGTCTTGACGCCCTCGTCGTCCTGCACCTCGATCATGTTCGGCCCGGCGAAGGTGCCATAGCCGTTGACCACCTGCACCTTGCGGCCCTTGGCCAGGCCCGACAGGCCCCCGGTCAGCTGGTTGATCACGCTTTCCTTCCAGCCGCGCAGCTTGTCGATATCGACCTTGGGCGCGGCAAAGCTGACGCCGTGCTCACCCATCTCTTCGGCCTCGGTGATCACCTTGGCCGCGTGCAGCAGCGCCTTGGAGGGAATGCAGCCCACGTTGAGGCAGACGCCGCCCAGGGTGGCGCCCTTCTCGATCAGCACGACCTTCTTGCCCAGGTCGGCAGCGCGGAAAGCGGCGGTGTAGCCGCCCGGGCCCGAGCCCAGCACCACGACCTCGGCATGGATATCGCCGGGGCCCGAGGCGGTGCCGGTGGCGGCCACGGCGGCAGGCGCGGCGGGGGCTGCGGCCGCGGGGGCGG
>NZ_JAOWLE010000017.1 GCF_025751515.1 Actibacterium sp. XHP0104 | reverse complement strand
GAGCCTCCCCATCTGAACTGGTCCACCGTTATGTTTAGGAAACGGAGGACTGAGAATGGCGAACAAGCGACCGAAGCCCGAAGAGATTGTCTCGAAGTTGCGGCAGGTTGAAGTTTTGATGGGGCAAGGCATGCCCCGTCTGGACGCGATCCGACAGATAGGTGTTGTTGAACAGACCTATTACCGGTGGCGCAAGCAGTATGGTGGAATGGGCGTGGATCAGCTGAAGGAACTGAAGCGACTTCAGAAGGAGAACGAACGGCTGAGACGAGCGGTGTCGGATCTGACGCTCGACAAGCTGATCTTGAAGGAAGCTGCACGGGGAAACTACTGAGCCCCGCGCGACGCCGAGCTTGCATCGATCATGTGCGAAGCCAGTTCAAAGTGTCTGAGCGCAGGGCCTGCCGCGTATTGGGGCAACATCGTTCGACACAGAGGCACGCTCCGAGAGGCCGTGCAGATGAGGACCGGTTGGTTGCCGACATGATCGAACTAGCCAGGCAGTACGGCCGCTACGGCTATCGTCGGATAGCGGCTCTGCTCAGAGAGGCGGGTTGGTCGGTCAGTGACGGTCGTGTCGAACGACTATGGCGACGAGAGGGGCTGAAGGTTCCAGCAAAACAACCGAAGAAGGGGCGGCTCTGGCTGAATGACGGATCATGCGTCCGGCTGCGGCCTGAATATCGAAACCATGTCTGGTCATATGACTTCGTTCATTGTCGGACAGATGATGGGAAGGTGTTCCGCACTTTGAACATTCTGGACGAGCACAGCCGGGAATGCCTGGCGATCAAGGTGAAGCGCAGGCTCAACTCTTCGGATGTGATTGATGCTCTAACGGATCTGTTCATCCTGCGTGGCGCTCCTGTCTTCATACGTTCCGACAATGGCCCCGAGTTCGTTGCTCAGGCGGTTCGGGACTGGATCGCTGCCGTTGGGGCCAAGACCGCCTACATCGAACCAGGGTCTCCTTGGGAAAACGGATACTGCGAAAGTTTCAATGGGCGGATGAGGGATGAACTGCTCAACGGCGAGATCTTCTACAGCTTGCGAGAAGCACAAATCCTGATCGAAGAATGGAGGGAACACTACAACACAAAGAGGCCCCACAGTGCATTGGGTTATCGCCCACCGGCCCCGGAATCCATCATCCCGATGGAACACAGGACGATCATGCACTAACAATCAAACTGGACCAGTCAGATGAGGCTGCTCA
>NZ_JAOWLE010000016.1 GCF_025751515.1 Actibacterium sp. XHP0104 | reverse complement strand
CAACACAAAGAGGCCCCACAGTGCATTGGGTTATCGCCCACCGGCCCCGGAATCCATCATCCCGATGGAACACAGGACGATCATGCACTAACAATCAAACTGGACCAGTCAGATGAGGCTGCTCACACAGTGCATTGGGTTATCGCCCACCGGCCCCGGAATCCATCATCCCGATGGAACACAGGACGATCATGCACTAACAATCAAACTGGACCAGTCAGATGAGGCTGCTCAGGGGGGCGACGACGGTCCCCGAGAGGGTGATGGCAATTTGAGAGGGCAACCAATGACAGCTGATCAGATCCAATTTGCTACAGAGCAGTTTGATTACCTCAACAGTAATCCGAGTATTCCACTTCCAACCACAGCAATTGGGGTGGATCTGCTGAACGAACAGGTATTTGTCTCGCCATGGTGACATTAAGCGAAAAATCTCTGAAGCACGCTCACAGGCTTCTTCGCGCATGGAATGATTTAGAATCCCGCCATCAAAGTGTTCGCGATGATGTCGAGAGGTCTCTATCCGGAAAATCTAATTCCATTGGCGGCTTGCCTGCTCTATCTCGCGTTTGTGCAATATATGCACATGAAGGGCAAAGCTCATCACAGGACGTAGATTCAATTGACTGGCAGAAGTGGCGCTTAAGTATTGAGTATAGTTTGCTTGACCGCCGTTGCCAGAGAGGGACAGATCGCGTTAGCGGTTGGGTTCGTGTTTCTAGGATTCTGACGTTGAGCTATGGCTTGTTTTTCACTGGCCGCTCCGGCTTGGCTTCCAAACAGCTCGAAGAAATACTCGATCCGATTTCGCATGTTGTTGAGCGAGTAGAGTTAGGAAGCCGAAAAGAAGCAGTTCTAGGAGCTGTCGGAGTTTTTTTTGAAGACATGATCGGAAAACGTCCGGTACACGCGGCGTTCAATCGAATGCCTGAAACATTGGAAGATGCATACGCAGCACGCGATACATATGCACGTCCAGAAAGCCCGGGTGGAGCATTGTTGGTCGATCCTGAAGGCGGTCTCATTCCGGTAGAAGTGATATACTTGGCACAAAAAGGTACCCGTGAAGACGGATGCATTTTGTCAAGGATGGAGAAAGCAATGACTGCAACTGAATATCCTGCTTCTCAGTTTTTCCAGAATTTAGACTTAGAGCTTACGGTCGAAGGGTACTGATTGACCGGTATTGTCAAAGTAAACCGACTTGAGTTGGGCAGGGCGGTTGCGTAGCCTCTGACCATGAACAAACGATCCCCGTTTTGCTATTTCAAGACCAGCCCCGAGATCATCCTTACTGAGCAGCCTCATCTGACTGGTCCAGTTTGATTGTTAGTGCATGATCGTCCTGTGTTCCATCGGGATGATGGATTCCGGGGCCGGTGGGCGATAACCCAATGCACTGTGGGGCCTCTTTGTGTTGT
>NZ_JAOWLE010000015.1 GCF_025751515.1 Actibacterium sp. XHP0104 | reverse complement strand
TACAACACAAAGAGGCCCCACAGTGCATTGGGTTATCGCCCACCGGCCCCGGAATCCATCATCCCGATGGAACACAGGACGATCATGCACTAACAATCAAACTGGACCAGTCAGATGAGGCTGCTCACAGGGCTGATCAATCAGCTCCGGCAGGAAGACCTTGGCATTGAGCGGTATATTTGGCGCTCGCAGGACGATGCCAAGGTGCGTGACAGCCGTGCCGCCTATGATGACCGCGTATTCCGCTGGGACAATCCGCCGGAAGACGGGCATCCCGGCGAGGCGCACAATTGCCGGTGCTATGCCGAACCTGTGTTGCCGGGCGTACAGAGCAATGTGGTACTTGCTGATTTTGCGCCCACGGCAGGTGTTGTCCCTGCTCTCGACCCAACTGACGCGATACATGGCTTGCGCGCTCTGACAAGCATTGGCGCAGCCCTTCTTGCATCTGATGCATTGCAGGCCTGGACGGAAGCTATGCGTGACCGGCGCGTGGATGCGGCAGGTGCGCGCCTGGGGGTCGATGTGACAACTGTCGAAGGTCGCTTGGCGGCGACAGCCTATGCTCTCGTCCAGGAAGGGATCAGTAGCGGCGGGTATCCAGTCCTGCCCAAGAATCCCGAATTCGCGCGCATCGGAGCCGAGGCAGCGGCGCTTTACGAGTTGCTGAACCCTGGAACGATTCTTGACACGGGTGCGGGTGGCAGCCCCGCAAAACAGCGCGCTTTACAGGATTTCATTGAAGCCGTTGGCGAAGCGTACGCACGCGGAGATTTACGGCTTCAGGAAGGCGAGCTGGCGCAAGGCTGGGTCGAGGTTTTCCCGGAACTTTCGGAAGGCGAGCGCCGTTTGGGGCAACTGCCGGGCTGCACTCCGGAACGGATCGAGCAATGGCTTGAAACCTACCCAATTGAAGACCTCGGCTTGCCAAACAACACTGGCTCCCCCATTCCCGGCGATCCGACCGACAGCATCATTTCGACTCCAATCCCAGAAGAAGCCGGGCCGAATATCGTTGCAGTCCAACCAGGTGAGCCAACCCCGATCAACCCGAGCGATGACGAAGCGACGCAACGCGGGCATCGCCGAGAGAATGAAGCCGCGCAGATTCTGGGGCAAAATGGCTTTGACATCATTCAGAACCCGCTGGTCGACGGACTCAAACGTCCAGATTATTTGATAAACGGCGAGGTTTACGATCACTATGCACCGTCAACCGATCACCCCCGAAGAATTTGGGAACGAGTTCAAGAGAAAGTCGAAAAAGGACAGGCCGCAAACATCGTCATTGGCCTGCAAGATAGCAGCGTTGATGAAGACGCCCTGCGACAACAGTTTGAAAACTGGCCCATTGAAGGGCTTGGCGATGTGATTATCATTCGCCCTGACGGCACCATAGGGAGGCTGTGATGGCAATCGAGTACTTCATTTACACCGACCTTGACGCCGAAACGCTGAAACGCCGCGCCGAGATTGCAGCCAAAGGTATGCAGAATCTTTGGGAAGACTGGTGGGTCCGTGATGATTTGGGGCCGTTCCACGAGGAGATCATGGAAGAGTACGGCGTCGATAAAGCGTTCAGGACTTCAATGGGTTCCCGACACTCAAAGGGCCGCAGTGTCGAAGCGCGCGGCAAATTGCTTGAGTTTTTTGACTCGCTGCCCGGGCGGAAACTCATGCTGAATGGCGACAGCTTTGTCGATTACCGCGAGAGCTGAGAACAAGAGCAGACCTTGGAGCATTTGCAGCGAAAGCTCACTTTGTCCCGCAAAGCGTGAGTTCGATACTCATCACTTCGTGAACCTGCGGCGAAGGTCCGCTATGTAGGCTGCGACCGCAGCATCTGGGTTGGCCGCTGGATGTCCGCAAAGGGCCGGAAATGAGATACTGCTCGCCTTTAACGATCATTGGACATTTCCATAGCTTCAACTGCCAAGTCGAGCGCAGTCGCCGTACTATCACAGACGTTGCGAAACGCAGGCAAGGCTTCGGCAGGAATAATGAACCGAGTTCCTAAGTTGTTCTGACAAATACTTTCGAGGCAATGTTCAAAGCCGTCTAAGCTGATAAGTGCGTTGACCACAATATCAATTTCATCCGGATCCAATAGCCCCAAGTCGGCTGTGAGGCCCTCGGACAGAAGCCTCCGTATTTTTCCAACGGAGACTTCCTCCGCTTTGGAGTGTATGGCGTCACGATTCCGCTTAAGGGCGTCAGAATAGTTTCGGAACTCGGCTGCCAGAATCCGACGTAATACCGCCCGCCTCATCCTCAGTTGCCTGGAATGTTCCAATCTAGCGTATCGGGCATTCGCACTCAGCGTCCAGATCACACCAAGAAAACCCACGATGCCGACTATCATCGTCTGGAAGCGGTCGATGTGGCCTAGGAATTCAGGAGCTGTCATGGGGCTTTTCACTAGTTTATGTTTGGATCAACGCTTTGCTTGTATGAGCCTAAGAGACTTGACCTGTTGCTAATTTGCAAGGGCTGGGACCTCGCCCCTATTGCTTCCACGTTGCTTCCAGCGCCAAATCCACAACGCGTTCGGCCGCCCGACGGCGGAATTTAACTGTCTGATATATTGTGATTATTTTGGTTGCGGGGGCAGGATTTGAACCTGCGACCTTCAGGTTATGAGCCTGACGAGCTACCGGGCTGCTCCACCCCGCGCCGATGATGTTTTGATTGATCGTTTTGAGAGATACGTTGTTGT
>NZ_JAOWLE010000014.1 GCF_025751515.1 Actibacterium sp. XHP0104 | reverse complement strand
CTGGGTCAGAACTATACGCCCGAGGATGCCGACCAGATGATGTTCTACAAGGAATCGGTCGATGGCCAGGTTCTGCAGGAAGGCATCAACGAGGCCGGCGCCATGGCCGACTGGATCGCCGCCGCGACCGCCTATTCGAACCACGGCGTGCCGATGATCCCGTTCTTCATCTACTATTCGATGTTCGGCTTCCAGCGGATCGGTGACCTGGCCTGGGCCGCCGGCGACAGCCGCGCCCGCGGTTTCATGCTGGGCGGCACCGCGGGGCGGACCACGCTGAACGGCGAGGGCCTGCAGCACGAGGACGGCCACAGCCATATCCTGGCCGGCACGATCCCCAACTGCATCACCTATGACCCGACCTTCAGCTACGAGGTCGCGGTTCTGGTGCATCACGGGCTGCAGCGCATGTATGTCAACCAAGAGGACGTGTTCTTCTACCTGACCCTGATGAACGAGAACTATGCCCATCCCGACATGCCGATGGGCGTCGAGGACGGCATCATCAAGGGGCTTTACCGGTTCAGCAAGACCGCGCGGCCGGGCAAGAAGCACGTCAACCTCATGGGGTCGGGCACCATCCTGGTGCAGGCGATCAAGGCGGCGGACATGCTCAAGGCCGATTTCGGGGTGACGGCGGATATCTGGTCGGCCACCAGCTTTAACGAGCTGGCGCGCGACTGCCAGGATGCGCATCGCCACAACCGGCTGAACCCGCTGGGCGAGGAACGCGTGCCCTATGTCAGCGAGGCGCTGGCCGGCGCCAAGGGTCCGTTCATCGCGGCCACCGACTACATGAAGAACTATGCCGAGCAGATCCGGTCCTGCGTGCCGGGGCGCTATACGGTTCTGGGCACCGACGGTTTCGGCCGCTCGGACAGCCGGGTGAACCTGCGGCGGTTCTTCGAGGTGGATGCCAACCATATCGCCGCGGCGGCGATGGTCGATCTCTATCGCGACGGCGCGATCGACGAGAAGACGCTGCAGGCCGCCCTGGACAAATACAACATCGACGGCGCCAAGCCGAACCCCCGCCTGGTGTGAGCGGGACGAGAGGAGACAAACCATGACTGTAGAGATCAAAGTCCCCGATATCGGTGATTTCTCGGACGTGCCGGTGATCAGCATCCTGGTCGCGATCGGCGATGTGATCGCCGCCGAAGACCCGATCGTCGAGCTGGAAAGCGACAAGGCCACGATGGAGGTTCCGGCCTCGCATGGCGGCAAGGTGGTCGAGATCAAGGTCGCCGAGGGCGACACCGTGTCCGAGGGCGCGGTGCTGCTGATCGTCGAGGCCGATGGCGCCGCCGAGGCGCCGGCCGCTGCCCCCGCTGCCGCCCCTGCTGCGGCACCGGCCGCCGCCGCGCCCGCAGCCGCCCCCGCCCCGGCGGCGGCGGTGACCGATGCCGGCTTTGGCAAGGCGCATGCCTCGCCGTCGGTGCGCGCCTTTGCCCGCCAGCTGGATATCGACCTGGCCAAGATCAACGGTTCGGGCCGCAAGGGCCGGATCCTGCGCGAGGACGTGACCGCCTTCCTCAAGGCCTCGACCGCACCCGCCGCGGGTGCCGGTGGCGCCGTTCAGGGCGGCATGGGCATCCCGCCGATCCCGGTGGTGGATTTCAGCAAGTTCGGCAAGGTCGAAGATGTGGAAATGCCCCGGATCAAGAAGATCTCGGGCCCCGCGCTGCACCGCGCCTGGCTGAACATCCCGCATGTCACCCATAACGACGAGGCCGACATCACCGAGCTGGACAAGTACCGCAAGGAGATGGACACGATGGCCAAGGACCAGGGCTATCGCGTCACGCTGTTGAGCTTTGTCATCAAGGCCTCGGTCAGCGCGCTGAAAGAGCATTGGGAGGTCAACAGCTCGATCCATCCCGACGGCGACAAGCTGATCAAGAAGGACTACTACAACATCGGCTTTGCCGCCGATACGCCCAACGGGCTGGTGGTGCCGGTGATCAAGGATGCCGACCGCAAAGGCCTGGTCGAGATCTCGAAAGAGCTGGGCGAGCTCAGCGCCAAGGCCCGCGCCGGCGAGCTGAAGGGCCCCGACATGTCGGGCGCCAGCTTTACCATCTCGTCGCTGGGCGGGATCGGCGGCACCAGCTTTACCCCGATCGTCAACGCGCCCGAAGTGGCGATCCTGGGGCTGACGCGCTCCAAGATCTCGCCGGTCTGGGATGGCGAGCAGTTCGTGCCGCGCCTGATGCAGCCGATGAGCCTCAGCTATGACCACCGCGCGATCGACGGCGCCCTGGCCGCGCGCTTCTGCGTGACGCTCAAGACGCTGCTGTCCGACATGCGCAAGTTGATGTGGTAAGGAGGAACACCCGATGGAAGTCAAAGTCCCTGATATCGGTGATTTCTCCGATGTGCCCGTGATCAGCATCCTGGTCTCGGTCGGCGACACGGTCGCCGCCGAGGACCCGCTGATCGAACTGGAAAGCGACAAGGCCACGATGGAAGTGCCCAGCCCCGCCGCCGGCGTGGTCAAGGAACTGAAGGTGGCCGAGGGCGACCGGGTCTCGGAAGGCTCGGTCATCCTGGTGCTGGAAGGCGCCGATGCCGGCGCTGGGGCCGATGCGCCCGCCGCCGCCCCCGCGGCCGCAGCCCCCGCCGCGCCTGCCGCCGTGGCCGCCACCGGCACCGCCTCGGGCCCCGGCGATATCCATGCCGAGGTCGTGGTGCTGGGCTCGGGCCCGGGCGGCTACACCGCCGC
>NZ_JAOWLE010000013.1 GCF_025751515.1 Actibacterium sp. XHP0104 | reverse complement strand
CCACACAATCCACCCCCACCCGACCCTGTCGGAAACCGTCAACTTCGCGGCCGAAATGTTCGAGGGAACAATCACAGACCTCATCCCCCCGAAGAAAAAGAAGTAAACAAAACAATACCCCCGGGCCAGATAAGGGCCCGGGGGAAGACCGGGATCACGACCCCCGCCCAAGCCATGGCCCCAAGGCCAAACCGTTGCCACCAATACCGAACCGTCTCGTGGCAGATGTCGATGCCGCGCTCGTGAAGCAGGTCTTCGACGTTCCGAAGCGATAACGGGAACCGGATGTACATCATCACCGCCAGGCGGATGATCTCGGGGCTGCTGTGGAGGCCCTAACGGGTTTGGTTCGCTCATCCCTGGACGCTACGAACCAGCCCTACCCCGCTCAAGGCAATTCTTTCTGACAAAGTCGAGACCGCCCTGCCCGCCTCAAGCCAAGTTCCTCTGACAGAACCCCGCTTGGTCTTCGCACCACTCACAGTTTCAGAGAAAACCCGCTCTGCGCTAACTTGGGCCAAAGCGTCATGCTAAGCGTTCAAGCTCTGGTCGTTTGTCGATACACGAGCATAGCCAACAATCATGCCGCATCATGCCAAAAACCTTCCAAAACACCGACGTTTTGCCATGGGATTTTGGAACGGCTAAGCCATTGGCCGCTCACGCTCAGATTGAGCGTGACAAAAACCACCGTTTCGGACAACTATTATGGTACATGTCCTCTGCTGAATTACTTCTGTGCTAAAAAGACATAAATTTGCGCCGTTGGGTGCTATACTTCTTATCGCGCACACTAGCGTCTCATATGCTAATTCTTGCCCCCCACCAATAGAAACGGACTTACAAGGCAAGATGCTGCCTTCCCAGAAGGACCGTGTCCTAGAATCTTTGAAGTTGATGGCCGGCTCACCTGACGGCGCAATATTTTCAGGATTGCTAAACTTGAGTGCCTATGGAGAGCTAGAGCTGCGCCCAGAGTACACTTGGATACAGGCCCAGAGCCAAGAGCGGGAAATAAATGGTTATTTGGGGGTCAGTACTATCACAATTTTTGAGGCTTACACCTTTACTGGGAACATAATATCTAATGGTCAAGTCAGCAGGCTTGAAAACGCTTCGGTTCAGCTAAATGTCACTTGCTTTACAGACGGCTCAACTGGGTGTTCTACGCCTCTGCCAATTGATACACCCATTACTTTTGGTGGGGTTTTTCTTGAAAGCCCCGCACGCACAATTAAAAATGGGTCATTTTGTGGCAACTATTTAGAAAATTCGATTTTTCAAAATATCATTAGTCTAACAGATATCAAAAACAGCGCTGAGATCTGGGAAGGTAATTAAGTTGGAAACACTCTTTAACGCAACCGTTGAATACCAAGGAGTATCTGGAACAAATCTTTCCACGATTCAAAATGTTGTTCAAAAATATGACGCTCTTGGAGGATATTCATTTACTGGTGCTGCCAGACGAATGCGAGCTAGTCTCCACTAGGACAGCAAGGCTGTCCCCTACCCGGCACAAAGACCGCGCCGTTCGGCGAGAGCGGCGGTACGGCTGGCTTTGAAAATGTCTCGGCTGGAGAAGCTGCGTTCCTGATTGAAGAGATTGTAGACGGAGGCATGGACGGCGGCGAATTTCTGAAGACTTCGCATGCGCCTAAAGCGAAGCATCGCCCGCTCTCGTCGTCGAAACGGCAGGTGCGAGTTTTCCACCCGATTGTTCAACCAGCAGCCAATTTCTTGCCTGCCTTCGGCATCGATCTCTTTCAGCGCGGCACCATATGAACGCAGCCGGTCCGTGACGATGATTTCCGGCTGGCCATGCTTACGCATTGCTTTCTTTAAGAATTTCAACGCGGCTTTCTTGTCACGCGTCTTCGTCACAAAGCTTTCCAGGACTTCGCCTTCATGATCCACAGCCCGCCATAGATAATGCCGCTCGTGCAGCAGATCCTCGACATTGCGGAGCGACAGAGGAAAACGAACGTACATCATAACCGCCAGGAAGATTACTTCTCGGCTCGTTTTGAAATAACGAAATGGATCAGGTTTGGCGATGAGCGGAAGCTAAGAGACCGCCCTACCCGGCTCAAGTCAAGTTCCGCTGACAGAACCCTTATCTCTATTCGCCACCACTCGGTGCTGATGTTCAATGTATGACGCTTCGCTATCGTGGATTGCTAATGACCAACCATCAGTTGACTGATACACAATTTCACCAGACTCATTTTCTGTTATTGTTGCATCGTCAGTTGCTACTCCCCTGATTTTCTCTGCCTGTCGTTTTAGGCCCGGCCTATCAGGCAATACATGGCGAGGAACATACTCTGCAATTTTTTCTTTCCCGAGATGACTCGATGCATGGATTTTTCTAGATCAGGTCTAATTGATATTCGTCCGAGGCAATACGGAAGATAAACAATACCCCACTCAAACCTTAATCCACTAGAGGACCTTTTCCTTTAAGATATTGCTCAACATCCCTTGCTCGGATAGCTCTCATTTCTGCCAATCTCTGCTCTAATTCGTAATTTGATGTCCGTTGAGCATATTCGGCAGCAGATAGCAGACTATTTCGAAATGCATCAAAGGAATCTGCAATATTCACTATATTAAAGGGTTGGCCTGCAATGTCCGTTACAAGGATATGGATACTACCATTCTCTAAATGAAGGAGAATCAGGGCACCTGTAGATCCATCTCCAATACAGATATAAGGCTGTAAGTGCTCCTTGAACTCTTCCAAGTCATAGTAATTCCAAGGTTTGCAATTCTCCTGTAAACGTTTTTCCTTTGGACCTAGGTGTAAGCCGAACAAAGAACTAATTGTGAAGTCCTTCGTTCTGTCCTCATCGTAGAACGACAATCTTTCCAGAAGCCCCCCATTATAATCGAACAGATAGGCTTTGTAAGATTCGGGTAGAGGCTTCCCAAGAGCCTTCTCAAAACTCTCCAGATTCTTGGGTTCCGTCTTTCCGTGTGGAAATCGATCACTCATAAGTTTGATTGTAACCTTCTACTTTATTCTGACGCACCTGGAGCATCTCATTAAATCTAGTATCGAAGTTTTCATAGTCTTCGTATGTTTCAAAAGGCGTGCCAGGGCCATATAGGCTGCCGTTGCCCATTTCCGTTGAGCTCAATATTAGTGGGATAGCTAGCTCTCCCGCAAAATCAACCCAATCGGCTGCACTAGCCACAGATATAGATATAGATATAGATATAGATATAGATATAGATATAGATATCACGATAGCCCCAACCGCGGCAAGCGCCCGTTGGTTGAGCCTCCCCATCTGAACTGGTCCACCGTTATGTTTAGGAAACGGAGGACTGAGAATGGCGAACAAGCGACCGAAGCCCGAAGAGATTGTCTCGAAGTTGCGGCAGGTTGAAGTTTTGATGGG
>NZ_JAOWLE010000012.1 GCF_025751515.1 Actibacterium sp. XHP0104 | reverse complement strand
CCATCAAAACTTCAACCTGCCGCAACTTCGAGACAATCTCTTCGGGCTTCGGTCGCTTGTTCGCCATTCTCAGTCCTCCGTTTCCTAAACATAACGGTGGACCAGTTCAGATGGGGAGGCTCACCGTGAAAGAACAAATCTGGCCCACCGTCGCGGATGGTATCGGCCAGGACATTCTCGATCGTCTGAGCAACTAAGCAGATAAACCTGATCGCGCGCGGGTCTCGAACCTGCGCGCGATCTATTTGCAAAAGGAGCGCAGGCGATATGGAACTTGCAGATAGACTCCCCTCGGGGATCGGACGGCTAATCAAGGAACTGGTGGCGATCAAACTGGCGATCAGCGCCATCGCGACACTTATTCTTCCGGCGACTTTTCTACTGGTCGTGATATTCAGGTATATTCTGCATTGGGATCTATTTGCCTACGAAGAATGGCTTTTGCCAATTTCGTTCTGGCTCTATTTCCTGGCAAGCGGTGTCGCAAGCTATCAAGACACCCAGATCAGAGCGGATTTGCTTGAGACCTGCTTCAAGTCAATCCGATCCAAATGGATCCGCCATCTTTTGCTGCACATTATCGAAACCTCCATCTGCTGCTTCATGCTGTATTGGACGTTCCTTTTGTTGGCCAACGGCATTTCCCAATACCCGTTCTGGCAAAAAACGATCGCGCTGAAGATACCCTTCTTTGTTGCCCATCTCGGCATCTTTGTCGGTGTGCTCTTCATGGTCCTTTACGGAATGCTGCACGTCTATGTTCTCTTGCGGTTCGGCCCGCAGGTTCTTGAAGACAAAATCGCGGCTAACCGCGAGCTGGGGGAGGAAAACTAATGCTGCTGGGTCTATCCATCCTGTTGGTCGTCGTACTGCTGGTCGCGGGCGTTGCTGTCCCCATGGCATTCGGCGGCGTGCTTATCCTGATTGCATTTCTTGGTGATCATAATGTCTCGGCCTTTATGGGGACCGGACATTGGAAAATGAACACCATCATCATTCTGGTCATTCCCTTGTTCGTGGTCGCGGGCGACCTGATGCAAAAGGGGAAAATTGCCGGCCCTATCGTCGAGATCGCCGAGTTGCTGCTTGGCGGCATCAAAGGCGGCCTCAGCGGCGCCTGCGTATTGGCAAGCGCGATGTTCGGCGCCATTTCGGGCAGCGGTGCGGCCACGTTGACCTGCATCGGGTCCATCATGTTCCCGCATCTGCGCAAGAACAAATATCCCGAGGGTTTCTCGGCGGCCCTGTTGGTATGTGCAAGCCCGCTGGGCCTGCTTATCCCGCCAAGCGGCGCCCAGCTGATCTATGCCTGGCTCACGCAGCAATCTGTGCTGAAATGCTTCCTAGCCGCATTGGCCGCGGGTCTGCTTTTGACATTCTTCCTGATCGTCGTGAACTTCGTGATGCTGCGAAACGTCAAAGGGGTCGAGCTGGTCAAGATCGAGGGCAGCCCTATCGTTGCGTTGCGGAAATCCACGTTCAACGCCGTGCCCGCGATCATCATGCCCGTCATCATCCTTGGCGGGATCTATGGGGGCATCATGACCCCGACCGAAGCCGCGGGCGTGGCGGCGATATACGCGATCCCCGTCGGCTTTTGGGTCTACAAGGGCCTGACCCTGAAGGTCTTTTGGGAAACTCTCAAAGAGTCGAGCGTCACGATCGGCGTTGTGATGGTGATGATCTTCATGGTGCTGATTGTCAGCAAGTTCCTGATCTTCGAAGACGTGCCCACGATCGCGCGCGAAATGATCTACTCCGTCTCGGACAATCCGGTCGCGGTCCTGCTGATGATCAACGTGGTGATGATCCTGATCGGCATGTTGATGGATGACTTTAGCGGGCTGGTCCTCAGCGCGTCGCTGCTGACGCCGATCGCGGTAAGCGCGGGTATGGACCCTATCCATTTTGCGGCCGTGCTGGGCGTGAATATGGGAATGGGCAACATCACTCCGCCGACGGCGCCCTTGCTCTTTCTTGGGTCGCGAGTCACCGGGGTATCTGTTCAGGCCATGATCAAACCGACCATGATCTTCATCATCTTCGCCTGGCTGCCGACGTTGTTTCTGATCACCTACGTGCCTCAGATCGCAATGTTCCTGCCCAATCTGCTGTTTTGATCTGTAACCGCACCGGACATACCGGTGCGGTTCAATCGCCCTCAGGCCCGCATGGCGCCCTCACGTCGGCCCGGGCCACACCCCCAGCGCATCGCCCAAGACGATAACGGGAACCCGCCCGCGCCCCACTTTTGCGATTGTTCCCTCATTGCCCCGGCTGCTATCAAATCGGTGTGGATAAGGGGGACATGATGTTTGACGCAACTGGGAACACGGTCGAGGTCTTTAATGGCCGGTCAAGAACGACCAGGGCTTCGATCGACGGTCGCGATGTGTTCTTCCTTTCAACGCATCTGAATGACGTCATTCAGAAAGAACACCAGGCCGGTAACTTTTACGAGCAGGAAGAACTGCAACTCATCGCCAGGCACACGACGCCGGGAATGGCATTCTGCGATATCGGCGCCAATGTCGGGAACCACACGATTTTCTTTGGGCTGTTTCTGCAGCCGGCAAGCATCATGTGTATCGAGCCGAACCCCGAGGTGCTTCCAGCGCTGCGCGCCAACATATTTCTGAACCGGCTCGATGATATCTGCGACATGTCCAAGCTGGGCCTGGCGCTGGGATCTCACGAAAGGCAGAACGCCAGCATTTCGTTCAGGGCCCGAAACACGGGCGCCTCACGGATCTCGGACGGCGGCGGGTCTATCCAGATTTGCACCGGCGACGCCTTGCTGGCGGGCGACAAGATCGACTTTCTGAAGATCGACGTCGAAGGTATGGAACTCGAAGTTCTCAAGGGGTTTTCGAATACGCTAGAGCGCTATGCTCCGAAAATCTTTATCGAGGTTCAAAACGAGAATATCGCCGCGGTCGATGAATACCTGTCCGCCTTCAATTACACCAAAGTCGAAGAATGGCGCCGATACCCGCAGAACATCAACTTTCTCTATGCGCCAAGATAGGTCGATCAATGCTGGTAGGTGTTTCCGTCGTCAAAAACGAAGAAGACATTATCGAAGCAATGCTGCGCCATAATCTGAGGTATCTGGACAAGATCCTGGTCATAGATAATGGCAGCTCGGACAAGACCCCGGAAATCGTGGAAAACCTGCAGCTCGAGGGGCTTGCATGCACCTTGCAGTTCAAGCCCGGCGTCGACCACAGGCAGCATGAAATTCTGACCGATGCGCTTGAAACCATACTGAAAACCGAAAACCCCCTTCGCGTGTTCCCGCTGGATGCAGACGAATTCATCCTGGCCGATGCTCAGGATTTCAGAACAGAGATGGAGGGGCCAACCGTTCTGTCGCTGCCCTGGGTCACATACGTGCCCACCGCGTCCGACGATCGCGCGATCCGAAACCCGATCGAGCGAATTCGGCACCGTCTTGAACACGAACCCAACGGCCGCTCGAAGGTCACGGTCCCCGCAGCCTATCTGGGAAATGCCCGCCTGTCGAAGGGCTCGCACAGGCTGTTCGACGCCGACGGCAGCAAAGTGAAATCCCGCGCATCCCGAACCGCCCGGCTGGCACATTTCCCGCTGCGTTCAGAGGATCAGCTAATGGCCAAGGCCCTGATCGGATCATGGTCCGTCCGATATCGCAACGGCCGCGTCGGAAAACGTGGCGGCGAGGCCAGACAGTGGCATGACATGGCTGAACTGATACTTGCCGGAGGCGCATTGGGACCCGACGACCTGACCCGCGCGGCTGTTCAATACGGCGGCGCTTCGTCCCAGGATGTGCCCTTGGTCGATGACCCAATTGACCCCGCGCCCAAGCTGAACCTCACCCCCGAGCGCGACAAGAACACCGTTTTGCATTCCGTCATTCAGTATACCAATCACCTGGTTGAAGAGGTGATCAGGCTAAGACAGGGCTAAGGCCTGTTTGGCGTTTTTCTGTTTTGTTGTCCGCGAATGCCGAGCGCCCCTTGGAGGAAACACCCAGGGCCGCGAGGAAGGCTGTTCGTCGCCAGAGTATTTGGGCCAGTTGCGGGTTTATCAAGTATACAATCGCCTTTCGTTTGATCCTCTCTCGTTGCTCCAGGCCGATCGGCACGCACGTATGGCAGGTCAGTTTGGTGTGCTCCTCCGATCCACCACACCCTGCCACTGCGCTGACCAGACGTTGGCTCAACAGCCTAACATATACCGGCGCCGTCTCGGCGAATATTCGGAAGGAACTCAGACTGCCGAATGCTGAGTGAAGTTCAAACGACCGCTTTCGCTTACGGGATCAAAACCTTCCAAAACACCAAAAGTTCTGTCATGGGTTTTTGTAACAGCAAAGACCTTGACCGCTCTCGCTACGATTGCACGAGACAAAAGCAACCGTATCTGGCTATTGGACACTATGATATCAAGTTCGCTATTTGGTAAATACTTTAAGATATCGGCGATGCTTCCTTGGCGATGTACAGCGCTCTTCATAATGTCCGGCATCATCTTAAGCTGTGCGACCTCAGGGCAAGCAGAAATTAGATCAGAAACACGCAGCATTCACATTTTGGACCGTTCGATTATTGTCAATTTTAGCTATGAAGCGTCTCTATCGTTTCTTCTGGCTGAGGACGTCATACTTGAACTACTTGAAGGTGCCGATGCAGCTGCTCGCGAACATGGAAACACTGTCCTTAGAAGTGAAGTAAGTAGCGTGTCATCAGCCTCATTGGTTTTCGACAGTTCCTACGCCAATCGATCTTGTTTGACTGCTTTTGCGACCATTTCATCGGGGAGTTATCAGCTTGAGTTCGGGGTACTTATCGACCCCAAAAATCTACACGACGAACGACCGATTTTTATCATTGAACACCTTTTTAATTGTAACAAGGTTCTCACCACCAGCGACGTTTTCCGATATCGATTAAACCCAATCAACTTACGTTCCGAAAGCATCCCGCGTAGATTTCTAGATATTAATCGCACCACAGGTAACGCCACACTTTTAGGATTGGGGAACCAATAATAACTGCTGAGCTAAACAATCTGACGTCTGAAAATACCGCACTGATTCAAGACATCACAAATATCGAAATAGAAATGGGTCTCAGGTCAATGTCAGCAGTGCGAGTTGAACAGTTCGCCGCTGGTTACTAAGATTAGCTCATGTCCTTCGTTGTTTCCCTCCTTGTATTCCTTCTGTTTGCAAATGCCCTACTGGCTTTTGGAGTCGCGTTCTATTGGCAGGCGAGAGTCATCGTCACCCTGTTCCGGACCTCGGACTGGGCGTGAGCCTCCCCATCTGAACTGGTCCACCGTTATGTTTAGGAAACGGAGGACTGAGAATGGCGAACAAGCGACCGAAGCCCGAAGAGATTGTCTCGAAGTTGCGGCAGGTTGAAGTTTTGATGGGGC
>NZ_JAOWLE010000011.1:0-2500 GCF_025751515.1 Actibacterium sp. XHP0104 | reverse complement strand
GAGTCTTAAATGGGCGAATGAGTTCGTGGGATCAGACCCGAAACCGAGTGATCTAGGCATGACCAGGATGAAGGTTGGGTAACACCAACTGGAGGTCCGAACCCACACCTGTTGAAAAAGGTCGGGATGAGTTGTGCCTAGGGGTGAAAGGCCAATCAAACTCGGAGATAGCTGGTTCTCTGCGAAATCTATTTAGGTAGAGCGTCATCCGAATACCCTCGGGGGTAGAGCACTGGATGGGTAATGGGGCCCCACAGGCTTACTGATCCTAACCAAACTCCGAATACCGAGGAGTACTAGATGGCAGACACACGGCGGGTGCTAACGTCCGTCGTGGAGAGGGAAACAACCCTGACCTACAGCTAAGGCCCCTAATTCATGGCTAAGTGGGAAAGCAGGTGAGACGACCAAAACAACCAGGAGGTTGGCTTAGAAGCAGCCATCCTTTAAAGATAGCGTAACAGCTCACTGGTCTAAATAAGTTGTCTTGCGGCGAAGATGTAACGGGGCTCAAGCCATGAGCCGAAGCTTAGGATGCACATAGTGCATGGTAGCAGAGCGTAGTGTGACAAAACCCACGCCTCCTTAGATCCTTCGGGGTCATTGGAGGCTCGGGTTTGACTGTGAAGCCGGCGCGTGAGCGATCCGGTGGAGTGATCACTAGTGAGAATGATGACATGAGTAGCGACAAACAGGGTGAGAGACCCTGTCGCCGAAAGTCCAAGGGTTCCTGCTTAAAGTTAATCTGAGCAGGGTAAGCCGACCCCTAAGGCGAGGCCGAAAGGCGTAGTCGATGGGAACCAGGTTAATATTCCTGGGCCAGGAGGATGTGACGGATCGAGACTGTTGTTCACCCTTATCGGATTGGGTGGGCCGCTAATCGGTTCCTGGAAATAGCCCTCCATGAGATCGTACCCTAAACCGACACAGGTGGACTGGTAGAGCATACCAAGGCGCTTGAGAGAACGATGTTGAAGGAACTCGGCAAAATACCTCCGTAAGTTCGCGAGAAGGAGGCCCAGTTTCTACGCAAGTATTGGCTGGGGGCACAAACCAGGGGGTGGCGACTGTTTACTAAAAACACAGGGCTCTGCGAAGTCGCAAGACGACGTATAGGGTCTGACGCCTGCCCGGTGCCGGAAGGTTAAAAGGAGGAGTGCAAGCTCCGAATTGAAGCCCCGGTAAACGGCGGCCGTAACTATAACGGTCCTAAGGTAGCGAAATTCCTTGTCGGGTAAGTTCCGACCTGCACGAATGGCGTAACGACTTCCCCGCTGTCTCCAACATCGACTCAGCGAAATTGAATTGCCTGTCAAGATGCAGGCTTCCCGCGGTTAGACGGAAAGACCCCGTGCACCTTTACTACAGCTTCGCACTGGCATCAGGATTGTGATGTGCAGGATAGGTGGTAGGCTTTGAAGCGGGAACGCAAGTTCCCGTGGAGCCTCCCTTGAGATACCACCCTTCGCACTCTTGATGTCTAACCGCGGTCCGTTATCCGGATCCGGGACCCTGCGTGGCGGGTAGTTTGACTGGGGCGGTCGCCTCCCAAATCGTAACGGAGGCGCGCGAAGGTTGGCTCAGAGCGGTCGGAAATCGCTCGTTGAGTGCAATGGCAGAAGCCAGCCTGACTGCGAGACTGACAAGTCGAGCAGAGTCGAAAGACGGCCATAGTGATCCGGTGGTCCCGAGTGGAAGGGCCATCGCTCAACGGATAAAAGGTACGCCGGGGATAACAGGCTGATACTGCCCAAGAGTCCATATCGACGGCAGTGTTTGGCACCTCGATGTCGGCTCATCTCATCCTGGGGCTGGAGCAGGTCCCAAGGGTATGGCTGTTCGCCATTTAAAGAGGTACGTGAGCTGGGTTTAGAACGTCGTGAGACAGTTCGGTCCCTATCTGCCGTGGGTGTAGGATACTTGAGAGGAGTTGCCCCTAGTACGAGAGGACCGGGGTGAACGATCCACTGGTGGACCAGTTGTCGTGCCAACGGCAGTGCTGGGTAGCTATGATCGGACAGGATAACCGCTGAAGGCATCTAAGCGGGAAGCCCCCCTCAAAACAAGGTATCCCTGAGGGCCGTGGAAGACCACCACGTCGATAGGCCGGAGATGTAAGTGCAGCAATGCATTCAGTTGACCGGTACTAATTGCCCGATAGGCTTGATTTGATCCAGTAGAAGCAGGACTTCTACAAATCAAAAGCATACACAAACAATACGCGACTTGGACGTTGTTCTTTCCTCGGTTTGGTGGTCATAGCACGAGCAAAACACCCAGCTCCATCCCGAACCTGGCCGTTAAGTGCCGTCGCGCCAATGGTACTGCGTCTTAAGACGTGGGAGAGTAGGTCACCGCCAAACCTAGAAAAGAACAACAACGTATCTCTCAAAACGATCAATCAAAACATCATCGGCGCGGGGTGGAGCAGCCCGGTAGCTCGTCAGGCTCATAACCTGAAGGTCGCAGGTTCAAATCCTGCCCCCGCAACCAAAATAAT
>NZ_JAOWLE010000010.1 GCF_025751515.1 Actibacterium sp. XHP0104 | reverse complement strand
CCAACGCCGGCATCACCTGGGACGGCTTCTTCCACAAGATGAAGCCCGAGCAGTGGCAAAAGGTCATCGACACCAACCTGACCGGCGTGTTCAACACCGTGCGCCCCGTCTGGCCCGGCATGCGTGAACGCAAGTTCGGCCGCGTGATCGTGATCAGCTCGGTCAACGGTCAGAAAGGTCAGGCCGGCCAGGTCAACTATGCCGCCACCAAGGCCGGTGACATCGGCATCGTCCGCAGCCTGGCCCAGGAAGGCGCGCGCGCCGGCATCACCGCCAACGCCATCTGCCCCGGCTATATCGGCACCGAAATGGTGCGTGCCATCCCCGAGGACGTGCTGAACAAGAACATCATCCCGCAGATCCCCGCCGGCCGCCTGGGCGAGCCCGAAGAGATCGCCCGCTGCGTGGTGTTCCTGGCCTCCGACGACGCCGGCTTCATCAACGGCTCGACCATCTCGGCAAACGGCGCTCAGTTCTTCGGCTGATCTGCCTTACCGGAAAAATCCAAGGGCCGCCCCGCAAGGGCGGCCCTTTTCTTATGCCGCAGCCAGACCGCAACCTCGCGCCTTGCGCGCGCGGCTCGGAAAGGTTCGGCATAACAGCAAACGGAATGCGGCCGCCCGCTGGCGCCGCCCCTCTTGCAGGGCCCGCTTGATATCGGCAGATGCGGTCGCCTCGAACATGGCCAACTCCATAGATCAGAATTTCTTGTGCGCTCAAGTTGAGGCATATAAAATCAACTGACAAACGAGACTTCTGACACCTTCACCTAAATAATACTTAACCGATATGCCTGACCGCCTGCCTCCTCTGACGGCCTTGCGCGCCTTTGATGCAGCCGCGCGCCACATGAGCTTTGCCAAGGCCGCCGCAGAGCTGAACGTCACCCCGGCGGCGCTGAGCTTTCAGATAAAATCGCTAGAGGAACATCTGGGCCAGCCGCTGTTCAACCGCCTCAATCGCGCCGTTTCCCTGACCGAGGCCGGGCGCACACTGGCCCCCGGTGCGGCCGACGGCTTTGCCGCGTTGACGCGCGCCTGGCGCGCCGCCCGCAACCTGCACAACAATCACCCTCTGATCGTGACCGCCGGACCGGCCTTTACGGCGAAATGGCTGGCGGCGCGGCTTTACGATTTTGCCCGCGCCAACCCCGAGATCGAGCTGCGCTTTTCGGCCAGCATCACCTATGTCGACCTGACCCGCGACGAGGTCGACGTGGCGCTGCGCTTTACCTCTCATCCCAGCCCGGGCCTGTTCTGCCACACTCTGTTTCGGGAATGGATGACGCCGATGATGTCGCCGGAAATCGCCGCGCGCTGCACCTCGCCCGAGATGCTGGTGAACGAGATCCTGCTGCACCAAGACGATATCGTGCTCACCAACCCCGATATCGGCTGGGCGCAATGGATGCACCATCAGGGCCTGCATGCCCCCGCACCGGGCGGCCCCCGGTTTTCGCAGTCGGATCACGCGATCGATGCCGCCATCAGTGGCGCCGGGGTGGTGCTGGGGCGCATCTCTTTGGCCCAGCACGCGCTGCGCTCGGGGCAGCTGGTGGCGCCCTTTCCGCTGGCCTTGCAGAACCAGACCGAATGCCGTTTCCTGTGCGCGAAAGGGCAGGAAACCCGGCCCGACATCAAAACCTTTTTCGACTGGATCAAAACCGAGGTCGCCGCGATGGAACACCTGGCCGAAGGGCGCCATTTCGTCGAGATACGCCCGTGACCCGCGGCCGCGCCACGGCAATCGGGTTTGTGGCGGTGCTGCTTTGGGCATTGCTCGCGCTGTTCACGGTCGGCAGCGCGCCGGTGCCGCCCCTGCAACTGAACGCGATCTGCTTTTCCATCGGGGGCGTGTGCGGCCTGGTCTGGACGGTGCGCAGCGGCGGGCTGAGCCAACTGCGGCGGATCGGCTGGCGGGTCTACGCCTTTGGCACGGCGGGGCTATTTGGCTATCACGCGCTGTATTTCTCGGCTCTGCGCCTGGCCCCGGCGGCCGAGGCCGGGCTGATCGCCTATCTCTGGCCTTTGCTGATCGTGCTGTTGTCAGGGTTCCTGCCGGGCGAACGCCTGCGGCCGGGCCATGTGCTGGGCGGGCTTCTGGGGCTGGCCGGCGCGGCGCTGATCGTCCTGCGCGGCGGCACGGGCCTTAGCCAGACGGCGCTGCCCGGCTATGCGCTGGCCTTCCTGTGCGCGCTGACCTGGGCGACCTATTCGGTGCTGTCACGCAGGCTGGGCGCGATTCCCACCGCATCGGTCACGGTGTTCTGCCTGGCCACGGCGGCGCTGTCCCTGCCGCTGCACCTGGCCTTTGAGACCACGGCCTGGCCGACGGCACCAATGGGCTGGGCTGCCATTGCCGCACTGGGCCTGGGCCCGGTCGGACTGGCATTCTACGTGTGGGATATCGGGGTCAAACAGGGCGATATTCAGCTGCTTGGCGTGGCCAGCTATGCGGCGCCCTTGCTGTCAACATTGATACTGGTCGCGTCGGGTATTGCCGACGCGACCCCAAGCCTCTTTCTGGCGGCTATGTTGATTACGACTGGTGCTGCGCTGGCGGCCCGCGCCAGCGCCAAAAAGCATCAGGCCTGAGTCAGACGGGTAATTTCCTCTTTCAGGCGCAGCTTCTGCTTTTTGAGTTCTGCAATGCGGAGGTCATCAAAGCCGGGGCTGCGCTGAGCTTGCTCTACCCGTTCCGAGAGGGTCTCGTGTTTCCGGCGAAGTTCCTGCAAGTGCGAACTCAGATTCATGATCTTCTCCTCTCTGTTGTCATATTGTTGAAACATAGCAGCACAGAATTTGAGTCGTGTCACGCGGTGTCATAGCAAAAACTTGAAACAATGTTCTGGCCAGCGGTAACTTGCCGCAACTTTGTTAAGACGCCCAGGCAATCGGCGCAGCATTCCGCAATGCAGCACGAATTTCGGGGGTATAGCTTTCGCGGTCGCCGTCGTGGCGCTCTCCGTCATGCAGCACCAGCGGCGGCAACAGGCGAAACGCCGCGCGACCGCCCTTAACTGCCCGTAACAAAACAAGTTTTGCATCGCGCCCCGGTCGCGGAACCAGCGGCAAGACCTCGATCGACCCCAACCGCGCATCGACCGCCGACAGCATATCGGGCAGGCGATCGGCCCGCTGGATAATCGTCAGAACACCTCGCTTGGCCAGCCGCCGCGTCGCGGCATCAAACCAGTCTGACAGCGGGGTTTCGCCGGCCTGTGCAAGGTCGCGCCCCGCATCCGTCGCCGCCGTGCGTTGCGCAGGCAGATAATAGGGCGGGTTTGCCACAACATGATCAAAGCTGATTTGCCGCAGCTCGGTCGGCAGGCGGCGCAGATCGGCGTTGAGAACGGAAATTTGAACGCCGTTCTTTTCGGCATTCCGCCGTGCCAGATCTGCATAGTCGGGCTGCAACTCAACCCCGGTGATCGCCAGGTCCGGCACCCGCGCCCCCAGGCACAGCGACGCCACGCCGACGCCGCAGCCCAGTTCCAGCACCCGTTGACCAGGCTTTGCAGGCACGGCCGCCGCCAGCAGCACCGGGTCGACCCCGGCCCGATAGCCGTCACGCGGCTGCCACACCGACAGACGCCCGCCCAGGAACTGGTCGCAGGTCAGATCCATCACCGTGCCTCGGGCAGCGAGATGCCGTTATCGGTCAGCACGATCCGCGCCTCGGCCCAGTCGTCATCGCGCACCATCAGCCGGCGCGGCAATATCCCGATCGACCCCTCGAGGACGCTCATGTGGACATCCATCGCAAAGCAGTCTATCCCCTCTCCTTGAAGGAGAGCGGAGGCGAAGGCCAACTGGGTTGGGTCATTTGTCCGAAGCAGCTCTTTCATATCTGGGACATAAGGGCACGGGCCCGCCTTTGTCGAGAGAAGTGACGAGAGCGTGATGGGGCTGGATATTGCTGCAACCAAACCGCACGAGCGCCTGAGCGCGCATCTGGCGGAGGAAATGAACGCCGTGAACGCGTTGATCCGCGAACGCATGGCGTCGAAACACGCGCCCCGCATCCCCGAGGTCACCGCGCATCTGGTCGAGGCAGGCGGCAAGCGCCTGCGCCCGATGCTGACATTGGCCGCGGCAAAGCTGTGCGGCTATGACGGCCCCTATCATGTGCACCTGGCCGCCACGGTCGAATTCATCCACACCGCCACGCTGCTGCATGACGACGTGGTCGACGAAAGCGGCCAGCGTCGTGGACGGCCCACCGCCAACCTGCTGTGGGACAACAAATCCAGCGTTCTGGTCGGTGACTACCTGTTCTCGCGCAGCTTTCAGCTGATGGTCGAAACCGGGTCGCTGCGGGTGCTGGATATTCTGTCGAACGCCTCGGCCACCATCGCCGAGGGTGAGGTGCTGCAACTGACTGCGGCGCAGGATCTGCGCACCAACGAAGACATTTACCTGCAAGTGGTGCGTGGCAAGACGGCGGCGCTGTTCTCTGCCGCGACCGAGGTCGGCGGCGTGATCGCCGGCGCGCCCGAGGATCAGGTGCAGGGTCTTTACACCTATGGCGACGCGTTGGGGATCAGTTTTCAGATCGTCGATGACCTGCTGGATTACTGGGGCGGTGACGCCACCGGCAAGAACATCGGCGACGATTTCCGCGAGCGCAAGCTGACCCTACCCGTCATCAAGGCCGTCGCCCGCGCCGATGACGAAGAACGCGCCTTTTGGGTGCGCACCATCGAAAAGGGCAAGCAGCAGGACGGCGATCTGGAACATGCGCTGGACCTGCTGAACAAGCACAACGCGCTGGAAGACACCCGCGCCGAGGCGCTGGCATGGGCCGACAAGGCCAAGGCGGCGCTGGCCACCCTGCCCGAAGATCCGATCCGCGACATGCTGATCGACATTGCCGATTACGTGGTGGCGCGGGTCAACTGACGGGCAAACCCCGTTTGAACTGATCGCCCAGAACACCCCCCGCGACCCACCAGCGGGGATGGTCGCGGTACAGCTTTTCGGCGGCGGCGCGGGCGTGATTCTGATCGGGATAGATCGCGAAACAGGTGGCCCCCGACCCCGACATGCGCGCCAGCATGGCGCCCTCGGTCGCCTCTAGCCGGGTCAACACCTCGCCGATCACCGGTTGCAGGGCAATCGCGGGCGCTTGCAGGTCATTGCGCTGTTGCGCCAGCCAGGGCACGAAATCCTGAATGCCGCTGAACCGCGGAATGTCGTCGGGCATCGGCGCATTGTTCTTGGACGCCAGCGCCTTGAACACGGCGGGCGTGCTGACCTCGACCCGTGGGTTCACCAGCACCGCCGGTATCGCGCCCAGCGGCACCCAATCCAGCCTCTCGCCAATGCCGCGCACCCGCGCCGGGTGGTTCATCAGGCACATGGGCACATCCGCACCCAGCTGTTCCAGCCCGTCAAGCTGGCCCGCAAAGGCCCGCAGCGCGTCGGTTTCGTCACGCCAGTCGCGGCCGATCTGCCATAGCGCCATCAGCCCCCGCAACGCCGCCGCCGCATCGGCAGACCCGCCACCGATACCCGACGCGGCGGGCAGGAATTTCTGCAAGGTAAACGCCGCCCCGCGCCCGTCAGAGATCAGCTCTGCGGCCTTGAGGATCAGGTTGTTCATATCGGCAGGCACGCCGGCGGCCTCGGGGCCCTCAACGGTCAGCGACAGGGTGTTGCCATCGCTGACAAGCAGCCGGTCGCCCATCGGGCCAAAGGTCACCAAACTGTCGAGCAGGTGATAGCCGTCGGCCCGCTGGCCGGTCACATGCAGCGAGAGATTGATCTTGGCCGGTGCAAAGACCTCAATCACCGTTGGCAACCGAAATCGGATCGGCGCCTTCTTCCTCCAGCACCTTGTCCAGCCCGACCTCTAGCTTGCGGCGAATGCGGTCGGGGTCGACGTCCTGGGGGATATTGTCAAAGTCGATGAAAGACAGCGCGCGGCGCCATTGGAATTCGGCCTCGACCCGGCGCCCCACGGCCCACAGAACATCGCCCAGATGGTCATTCACCACCGGGTCGATCGGCACCAGTTCCACCGCGCGTTCCATCGGCTCGACGGCCTCGGCGTAACGGCCCAGCCGGTAATAGACCCAGCCCAGACTATCGACGATATAGCCGCTGTCAGGCCGCGCGGCGACGGCGCGCTGGATCATATCCAGCGCCTCGTCAAGGTTGCGGCGCTTTTCGACCAGCGAATAGCCCAGATAGTTCAGCACCCGCGGCTGGTCCGGTTCCAGCTCCAGCGCCTTGCGGAAATCGGCCTCGGCGCGCTCCCAGTCATCGGTGCGCTCATAGGCGATGCCACGGGCATAGAACACGATCCAATGCGCGCGCTCGGGCTCTTCGATCTGAGCCAGCGCCTTGTCATAGGCCTTGATCGCGCCATCGAAATCCTCTTGCCGGCTGAGCATGTCGCCCAGCGACACATGCGCCAGCGGCACGGCTTCCATGGTTTTCGACAGCTGGGTCAGAACCTCCAGCGCCGCCTCGTCCCGGCCGGCCTTTTCCAGCGCCCCGGCCCGGCCCAGCTCGGCCGCGAAATGCCCCGGATCGCCCGCCGGCACCCGCAGATAGGCGGCGGTGGCCAGATCATGCTGTTCCTGCGCCTCCAGCAGATCCGCGCTGAGCAAGATCGCATCCACATGATCGGGGCGCAGATGTTCGGCGATGCGGCTGTAAAGCAGCGTATAGGTATCGTTGGCCTCGCCCTTCAGCGCGCCGGCAACGGTGTAAAACACCTCGGCCGCGCCATCGCGGGCGTTGCGCACGGTGGTAAAGGGCACGGTCTCGCCCGCCACCAGACGGGCACGCAGATCGGCCAGACCGGGATCAAGATCAAAGCCGAACACCTCGTCCAGCACCGCGACCGCAGCCTCGTTTTCGTCAAGCTGGCTAAGGATCTGCACCTCGGCCAGAACCCCGCGCCGCGAAATGCGCAAACCCCGCCCGCCTTCGGTAAACAGGTCGCGCGCGCCCTCGAAATCGCCGGCGCCCGCCAGGGCCAGAATTTTGTGATAGGTGCCAAACACCCGCAGCGCGGCATCACCGGTGGCATCGTCAAAGGCCGTCAGCGCGTCCGACATGCGGCCCTCGCCAAAGGCGGCCCAGGCACCGACCAGCCCATCGACCAGCGGGCCAACCCCGTCGCCCTGTTCGATCCGGCCCAGCACCGCGGCGTAATCCTCGCGCCCGATCGCCTCGGCCAGTAACAGCATCCGCGCGGTCTGGTTCTCGGGGTCCAGCTGTGCCATCCGCCGCGCGACGGTCTGGGCCTTGGCGACCTCTCCCAGGCCGGTAAAGGCCAGCAACGCGTTTTCCAGCAACAGCGCATTGCCCGGGTCGCGGGTCAGCGCCTGGGTGTAATATTGCGACGCGGCCTCGTAATCGCTCATGTAACTGGCACTGCGGGCAGCCAGATAGGGGCCCGACACACCCTCTTGGCCAACGGCCGGAACCGCGCCGGCCACAAGCCCCGCCAGGGCCGCCGTTCCCAGCGTTCGGATCATTACTGCGCGCACGGGCTCTCTCCGGTTTCGTTGCCAGATCAACCTAGCCCTGCACCTTGCCCAAGGCAATGCGGGGCGGCACATTGGCCGCCCCGTTCACGCAATCCTTACATATTCGGATAATTCGGCCCCTCGCCGCCCTGGGGCGTTGTCCAGTTGATGTTCTGGCTTGGGTCCTTGATGTCGCAGGTTTTGCAGTGGACGCAGTTCTGGAAGTTGATCTGGAACCGCGGACCGTCCTCGCCTTGCAGCACTTCGTAGACGCCGGCCGGGCAATAGCGTTGTGCGGGTTCGGCGTATTTGGGCAGGTTTACCTTGATCGGGATCGAGGGGTCGGCCAGCCGCAGGTGGCAGGGCTGTTCTTCCTCGTGGTTGGTAAAGCTGAAGCTGACGTTGGTCAGGCGATCGAACGACAGCGTGCCGTCGGGTTTCGGGTAATCGATCGGCTTGAACTTGGCCGCCTCGCCCGTGGCCGCCGCATCCGTCTTGCCGTGCTTGATCGTGCCCAAGAGCGACAGGCCCAGCAGGTTGTTCGTCCACATGTCGAACCCGCCCAGGGCCAGGCTGATCATCATGCCAAACTTCGACCACAGCGGTTTCACGTTGCGCACGCGTTTCAGATCCTTGCCGATCGCGCCGTTGCGCACCGCGGCCTCATAGCCCGTCAGCTCGTCGCCCGCACGCCCCGCCGCCAGCGCCGCATGCGCCGCCTCGGCCGCCGCCTTGCCCGACAGCATGGCGTTGTGGTTGCCCTTGATGCGCGGCACGTTGACCATGCCCGCCGCACAGCCCAACAGAGCCCCGCCCGGGAAGGTCAGCTTGGGCAGCGACTGCCAGCCGCCCTCGGAAATCGCCCGCGCGCCGTAAGCCACGCGTTTGCCGCCTTTCAAAAGCTCGGCCACCATCGGGTGATGCTTGAACCGCTGGAATTCCATATACGGATAGAGATGCGGGTTCTCGTAGTTCAGATGCACCACGAACCCGACATAAACCTGATTGTTTTCCAGGTGGTAAATGAACGAGCCACCGCCGGCATTCTTGCCCAAGGGCCAGCCCATCGTGTGGGTCACCGTGCCCTCGCGATGCTTGGCCGGGTCGATCTCCCAGATCTCTTTCATGCCCAGGCCGAATTTCTGCGGGCAGTGACCGGCCGACAGGTCGTATTTCGCGATCACCTCTTTCGACAGAGACCCGCGAACGCCCTCGCCCAGCAGAACGTATTTGCCGTAAAGGATCATCCCCGGCTCGTAGCCCGGGCCAGGCGTGCCGTCGGGGGCGCGGCCGAACTCGCCCGCGATCACGCCCTTGACCTCGCCCGCGTCGCCGTAGACCAGTTCCGAGCACGCCATGCCCGGGAAGACCTCGACGCCCAGTTCCTCGGCCTGCTCGGCCATCCAGCGGCAGACATTCGCCATCGAGACGATGTAATTGCCGTGGTTGTTCATCAAGGGCGGCATCGGCCAGTTCGGGATACGAATGCCCCCGGCCTCGCCCAGCATGTAGAAATTGTCCTCGCGCACCGGGGTGTTCAGCGGCGCGCCCTTGGCCTTCCAGTCGGGAATCAGCGCATCAAGCCCGCACGGATCAAGAACCGCACCAGACAGAATATGCGCCCCAACCTCGGAGCCTTTTTCCAGAACAACAACGTTCAGATCAGCATCCAGCTGCTTCAGACGGATCGCCGCAGACAAACCAGAAGGCCCGCCCCCAACAATCACAACGTCATATTCCATCGACTCGCGTTCAATATCCGTCATGCCTTACCCCTTTTCGAGTGGCTTATATTCTTGCTTTCCCCAAAACCGTTCAGCAACATCGTTACCGCAGCGCAGCATTCAGCGTCAATTGCATCACCACCGCTTTTTTCGGCAGGAAAAGCCACATCTGCCCCCATCGGGCACGCGAAGTCTTGCATTCCCCCCCTCTCTGAGGTCAGGTGAGCGAAAGAAACTTGAATGGCGCGCCTCTGGGTCGCGCCATTTGCTAATATCCGATGAGTGCAATGGAAAAGATACCGATGACCCGCGCGGGTGCGACCGCGCTTGAGGCCGAACTGAAAACCCTGAAATCGGTGGAACGCCCCTCGGTGATCAGGGCCATTGCCGAGGCGCGCGAACATGGCGACCTGTCGGAAAACGCCGAATACCACGCCGCCCGCGAAAAGCAGAGCTTTATCGAGGGCCGGATCAAGGAACTGGAAGGCCTGCTGTCGCTGGCCGAGGTGATCGATCCGACGAAACTGTCGGGTGCGATCAAGTTCGGCGCCACGGTCGATCTGGTCGACGAGGACACCGACGAGGAAAAGACCTTTCAGATCGTGGGCGAGGCCGAGGCCGATATCGAAAAGGGCCTGCTGAACATCAGGTCGCCTCTGGCGCGTGCCTTGATCGGCAAGGATGAAGGTGACAGTGTTGAGGTCAAGACGCCTGGCGGCGAGAAATGCTATGAGATTCTGAGCATCCGCTACGTCTGACGCGCGGGCCGGGGGCTGTCCGACATGGCAGAAGATAAAAAACAGCAGACACCGATCGAACTGGGCGTGTACGGCCGCAGGATCAAATCGGCCGGGATCACCCCGGCGGATATGATCGCGCTTGCGCTTAGTGTGTTCTGGCTGCTGATCACGGTGGTTTTCTTTTCTTTCGCCGGCAGCGACGAGAACGGGCTGCGGGTCGATCCGGGCACCTTCGTGATGACGCTGCTGGCGATCGTGATGCCGATCGCGCTGATCTGGGTGGGGGCCTCGGCGGCCAAGTCGTCCAAGATCATCCGCGAGGAATCAGCGCGCCTGCAGGCGGCGATCGACGCCATGCGCCACACCTATATCCAACAGCAGCAAAGCGCGACCATGGGCGTGCGCCCGACCGTCGAGAAAAAGCTGGACGAAATTGCCGCCGCCACGCGGCAGGCCGAAACGGTGATCGCCACCTTTGCCAGCAGCCGCGCCCGGCAGGACCGCCCCGCCCCGCCGAAACCGGCCACCGGCGCCGATGCCGATCAGCCGTCGCTGGCCCTGGGCACCACGGCCGAGGACATGGCCCCGCCGCTGCCGGTTGACGACTTCATCCGCGCGCTGAACTTCCCTGAAACCGCCGAAGACAAAGACGGTTTCCGCGCCCTGCGCCGCGCCCTGCAGGATCGCTCGGCCGCGCGGCTGGTGCGTTCGGCCCAGGACGTGCTGACCCTCCTTAGCCAGGACGGCATCTACATGGATGACCTGCGCCCCGATCGCGCCCGGCCCGAGGTCTGGCGTAAATTTGCCCAGGGCGAACGCGGCCCGGCCATTGCGGCGCTTGGCGGCGTGCGCGACCGGTCCAGCCTGGCGCTGACATCGGGGCGGATGCGCCAAGACCCCGTGTTCCGCGACGCGGCCCATCATTTCCTGCGCCAGTTCGATCACACGCTGACCGAATTCGAACCCAATGCCAGCGATCAGGAACTGAGCGATCTGGCCGAAACCCGCACCGCGCGCGCGTTTATGTTGCTGGGGCGGGTGTCGGGCACGTTCGACTAGGCCAACAGCGCCTCGGCCCGCGCCAGGTCCTGCGGCGTGTTGAGGTTGAAAAACGGGTCCACCCCTGACACCGCGAAATCGGCCTGCGCGATGCCATGGCCCTGCGCCCAGTGCCGCACCTTGCGCTGCCCCTCGCCCAGCGCGGCCCGCAGATCATCGCGCAACGCCACCGGCCACAGCGCGAACACCGGGTGCAGCCGCCCGTCGCTGGCGGCCATGGCGATGGGCGCGGCGCCCTCAGAGGCCAGCAACAGCCGCGGCACCAGATCGCAGGGGAAAAACGGTGTATCCACCGCCACGCTGACCATATGCGCGCCACCCTGATCGGCGACCCAATCCAGCCCGGCCAGAATGCCCGCCAGCGGCCCCTGATCGCCCGCATCTGCCAGCGCCGGCAGCCCGGCATCGGCAAACCGCGCGGGGTCTGGCCCTGCGCTGATCGCCAGCCCGGCGACCTGCGGCTCGATCCGGTCGCGCACATGGGCCAGCATCGGTCGCCCGGCCAGACGCAGCGTGGCCTTGTCCTGCCCGCCCATGCGAGTCGACCGCCCGCCCGCCAGAATCACCCCGTATGGCTGCATCATCCCCGTTCCGCCGCGTCACCTGTGGCAGCGTTTGCATCGCGCGCCCTGCTGCCCTAATGCCGAATAGATGAGCACAGTCTAGGGGCGGCACATGTCCGAGGCCACAGCGAAATCCTGGTATTGGAAAGGCGTGCGCGACGGCGCGCCCTTTGTGCTGGTCGTCGGGCCCTTTGGCTTGCTGTTCGGCGTGGTCGGAACCGAGGCCGGGCTGAACATCGCCGAGGTCATGGGCTTTACCGTGCTGGTGATCGCGGGGGCCTCGCAATTCGCGGCGGTGCAACTGCTGTCAGAAAACGCGCCCACGCTGATCGTGCTGGTCACGGCGCTGGCGGTGAACCTGCGCATGGCGATGTATTCGGCCGCTCTGGTGCCGCATCTGGGCGCCGCACCGCTGTGGCAGCGCGCGGTGATGGCCTATTTCCTGGTCGATCAGTCCTATGCGGTGGGCGTGTCGCGGTTCGAGGACACGCCGCAGATGACCCTGCCACAAAAGGTGGCCTATTACTTTGGCGTGGTGTCGCCGATCTGCCCGAACTGGTACCTGATGACGCTGGTAGGCGCGTTGGTGGGCAAGGCTATCCCGCCCGAATTCGCGCTGGATTTCGCCGTGCCGATCACATTCCTGGCTCTGGTCGCGCCCGCGCTGCGCACGCTGGCCCATGTGGCGGCTGCGGGCACGTCGGTGGCGGGGGCGCTGTTGCTGGCCTTTCTGCCCTATAACAGCGGCCTCTTGATCGCGGCGTTGACCGCGATGATCGTGGGCGCCCAGGTCGAGCTGTGGACGAAAGGGCGCAAGGCATGACCGGCCCCGACACCTTTATCACCTGGGTCACGATCGTGGCGCTGGGGATCGGCACCTTCCTGATCCGTTTCTCGTTTCTGGGGATCATCGGCAACCGGCAACTGCCCGAATGGGTGTTGCGCCACCTGCGCTATACGGCGGTGGCGGTTCTGCCCGGACTGATCGCGCCGATGGTGCTGTGGCCCGCCGCAACCGGGGGGCAGCCCGACGCCGCGCGCCTGGCCGCCACGGCGGTGACGCTGGGCGTGGGCATCCTGTCGCGCAACGTTCTGCTGGCGATTCTCAGCGGCCTTGCGGCGCTTTACCTGGTGCTGTTCGGATTGGGTTAATTCACCGGATCGATCTGCTGAGACACCAGCAGGTCGCCGTTTTCGTCATCGTCATCATCATAAATGACATGGGTCTTGACCCCGGGCAGCGCACCGAACTGATCCATCAGCTTGCGCGGGGCAAAGGTCTGGCGCATCGGCCCAAGACCGGGCACCCGGCTAAGCACACCGCTGGTCGCGTTCGAGCACATCGCCTTGGACACGGCGCCATTTTCCTGCACCAGCCGCAAGGCGGCCTCGGCCACCTCGGGCGAGACTTCCAGTTCCTGCACCACAACGCGATAGGTCTCGCGGGCGTGGTAGTCGACGTAGAAATGTTCCATCACCGGGGTAAAGCCGAAATGCACGTCGTTGCGCTCGGGCGCGGCACGGTGCCACCAGGTGCCGGCGGGGTCGAACATCACGCGCTGGCTGCCGCTGATCATCAGCCCGCTGTGACCGCCC
Organism: Actibacterium sp. XHP0104; assembly: GCF_025751515.1. GTDB lineage: Bacteria > Pseudomonadota > Alphaproteobacteria > Rhodobacterales > Rhodobacteraceae > Actibacterium_D. Next base: position 51,036 of record NZ_JAOWLE010000010.1, on the reverse strand, counting down.
GCATTCGTGCGGTTGTTCAGCATCGTATACAGCGTCAGCTTTGCCGGCCCCGGATGCCGGTAGCGCGCGGCCTGAACCTGTTCCTCGGGGGCCCAGGTCTTTTCGGCGGTGCAGGCTGCCAGAAACAACGGCAGCGCGGCGAGAATGAGAAACCGGCGCATCACGGGTACCACAGCAAAAGGCGGGCGCAGGGCCCGCCGGTCAGATCACGAATTGGCCAGGCCCATGAAGATGATGACCAGAATCGACAAAACTGCGACCACTGCCGAGAATTTCACGAAACCCTCAAAGGTCTTTTCCTGTTCGGCGGTATCCATCGAACCGTGCTTGTGCTGCGCCATGGGTGTCTCCCTTTCCATGATCCCTGTTCCGGCCCCGAATAGCGGATATTGATCCGCCTGTCACGGGGGCTATGCGTCGTCGCGGTCTTGTTCCTGTTCGTGTTCCAGATCCTGCACCAGCTGAAACCCGATGCGCCGGGCCTCGGGCGCATCCTGCGCCTTGGCCATGGCACGCAGCATCACGTTCAGCTGGGTCACGTGCTGCACCAGCTGGGTGCGCGCGCCGGTTTCGTCGCTGCCGTAAAACGTGACGATATCGGGGTCGAAATAGCCAACGCCCTCGATCCGCAGCACCCCGGCATCACCGCCGGCAAAGCCCATCGCGACCTCGTGCTCGGCGTCCAGCTGTTCCTCGAAGTTCTTGATATAGAGAATCAGCCGCTCATAGGCCCACTCGGCCTCGCTTTTTTCCTCGACGGGGCGACGGGTCACGGCCTCGGGCAGCGGCAGCGTTTCGGTCAGCGGCGGCCCCGGATCGGCGTGGGCAATGCGGGCGCGCGGTTCGCGGCAGTCTCCGAACTTGGGCGGCGGGGTGGTCTCGTCGGCGTCGGTATCGGCCAAATCAGCTCTCCTTGAGGCGCCACAGCCAGGCGCCATCGGCCCGGCGGGTGCGTGTCACCTCGTCATTATGCAACAGATGATTGAGATGGCCCACGGATTCCACCAGGGCAAGCCCATATTCCCCGCCCCCGATCTGACGCCCGAACAGCGGCTGGAAACATTCGCCCGCCGTATGGGGCGTATCCAGGTGTTCGCGCAGGCGATCCAGCGCGTGGTGATGGTTGTTGATCAACTGCATCAGCCGCGCGGGCAGGCCGGTATAGGGCAGCTTGTGCCCCGGCAGCACCAGGTTGTCCTCGCGGGCAAAGGCGCGGAACTTCTCGCAACTTTCCAGCCACTCGCCCACCGGATCGGCGCCCGGCTCGGTCGCGTAGACGCCAAGGTTAGACGAGATCGACGGCAACAGCTGATCGCCTGCCAGCACCAGCGCACAGTCGCGCGACCAGAATGTCGCGTGCTCGGGCGCGTGGCCATTGCCGATATGCACCTGCCAGTCGCGCCCGCCCATGCGGATCGAGTCGCCCTCTTTGATCCGCGAATAGCCCAGCGGCAAAGGCGCGACGATATCGGCGAAATTATAGGGCCGCTCGTTCAGGCGCTGGTCATAGACCTCGGGGGCCATCCCGGCGCTGCGCCAATAGGCCAGCGTTTCGGGCGTGGGGCGGTCCTGTTCGTCCAGCACCAGCATCCGCGCCATCAGCCAGGCGGTGCGGGTGGTGATCATCTCGGCGCCATGATCGGACTGGAACCAGCCCGCCAGCCCGACGTGATCGGGGTGGTGATGGGTGACGATCACCCGGTTTACGGGCTTGCCACCCAAGGGCCCCGCCAGCAGGTCGCCCCAGATCGCGCGGCTTTTGCGGGTGTCCATGCCGGTGTCGATCACCGTCCAGCCGTCGCCGTCATCCAGCGCGTAGACGTTGATGTGATCCAGCGCCATCGGCAGCGGCAGCCGCATCCACAGCACGCCCTCGGCAACCTCGACCGCCTCGCCAGTGGCGGGCGGCTCGGGCCAAGGATAGCGGATCGGGTTCAATGTTCCATCCATCAGGCCGACAGATCCTCGGGGCTTAGCGCATACAGCCCCGCCGCGCCCTGAGCCGCATGGATCAACAGCGCCGTGTGTTCAGGCAGCAGACGGCGGATGTGGAATTCGGCCAGCGCGCTGCGCGGGCCCTTGCCGCCCTCGGCCCGGGCGGCACGCAGGTGGTAATGCGCCCCCAGCACCCGCGCAAAGGCGCGCAGATAGGGCACGGCCCCGGCAAAGCGGTCGTTCATCTCGGTCCCGATCAGGGCCTCGGTCGCTTCGCGCAGGGTCTCGGCCGCGACCCAAACCTGTTTCGACAGCTCGGGCATCATGCCGCGCGTGTCTTCGGCCGCATCCTGCACCTCTTGCAGCAGGCGGAACGCGGCCTCGCCGCCATCCATCATCTTGCGCGCCACCAGATCCATCGCCTGGATGCCGTTGGTGCCCTCGTAAATCGCCGTCACCCGCACGTCGCGGTAATATTGCGCGGCACCCGATTCCTCGATGAAGCCCATGCCGCCAAAGACCTGCACGCCCATCTCGGACACCTGGCAGCCGACATCCGTGCCATAGGCCTTGGCGATCGGCGTCAGCAGCGCGGCCCGCGCGGCCTGATCGGCGTCACCCGTAGCGCGCCCCAGATCCAGCGCGACCGCACAGTCCAGCGCGATGGCGCGGGCGGCAAAGATCTCGGCCTTCATGGTGGTCAGCATCCGCCGCACATCGGCAAAGTCGATGATCGTGCCGGTGCCGTTCTCGATCGAGGTCTGACCCTGCTTGCGTTCCAGCGCATAGGCCAGCGCGTGCTGATAGGCACCCTCGGCCACGCCGACGCCTTGCAGGCCCACGCTGAGGCGCGCGTTGTTCATCATCGTGAACATCGCCGCCATGCCCTTGTGCGGCTGGCCGACCATCCAGCCGGTCGCCCCGTCGAACTGCATCACGCAGGTGGGCGACCCGTGGAGGCCCATCTTGTGTTCCAGGCTGACCACTTTCAGGCTGTTGGCCACACCGGGGTTGCCGTTTTCATCGGGAATGAACTTGGGCACCATGAACAGGCTGATGCCGCGCGTGCCCGGCGCCCCGTCGGGCAGACGTGCCAGAACCAGGTGGCAGGTATTGCTGTTGAAATCGCTATCCCCCCACGAAATAAAGATTTTCTGCCCGGTCACCGCATAGGTGCCATCGCCGTTATCAACCGCTTTCGAGGCCACCGCCCCCACGTCCGACCCGGCCTGCGGCTCGGTCAGGTTCATCGTGCCGTTCCATTCGCCCGAGATCAGCTTGGGCAGATACAGCGCCTTGATTGCGTCATCGGCGTGATGCTCCAGCGCGTCGATCTGGCCAAGGGTCAGCAGCGGGTTCAGCTGCAACGCCAGACAGGCGCCGCTCATCATGTCGCTGACCGCCATGCTCAGCGCCCCCGGCAGCCCCATGCCGCCATATTCGGGATCCGCCGAAATGCCGATCCAGCCACCCTCGGAGATCTGGCCAAAGGCCTCGGCAAAACCCGGAGAGCTGCGCACAACGCCGTTTTCAAGCCGCGCCGGGGTCAGGTCGCCATTGCGTTGCAGCGGGGCCATCACCTCGTCGCACAGCCGGCCGGCCTCGGTCAGGATGGCATCGACCACATCGCCCGTCGCCTCGGCATAGTGCTCGGTCTCGCCGACGCGGGCCAGGCCGACCACATGGTCGAAAATGAACTTGATATCCCCGACAGGCGACCGATACGGCATGATCTTCTCCCTCATATTCGGATGATCCCGGTCACGGGCATGACCGGGTAGCTATCCCCAACGTTTAAGCGTAATAAGCGCCAAAGCTCCATCAAGGCAAACGCAACGTCAGATGACCGGCCCGATCGACACGACAATTCTGCCCCCCGATGCCGCCGGGATTGTCCGCGCGGCGGATATCCTGCGGGCGGGCGGGCTGGTCGCGCTGCCGACCGAGACGGTCTATGGCCTGGGCGGCAACGCCTGCAACGACACCGCCGTGGCGCGCATCTTTCAGGCCAAGGGCCGGCCGCATTTCAACCCGCTGATCATCCACCTGCCCGACCTGAAAACCGCCCGCCGCTATGCCCGGTTCGACGACACGGCCGAACGGCTGGCCAGCGCGTTCTGGCCCGGCCCGATGACGCTGGTGCTGCCGCTGCGCCCCGATGCCGGCCTGTCGCCGCTGGTGACGGCGGGCAATGACAGCGTGGCGATCCGCGTGCCCGAACACCCGCTGGCCCATGCGCTGCTGGCCGAATTCGGCGGGCCGGTCGCCGCGCCCTCGGCCAACCCCTCGGGCCGCGTCAGCCCCACCAGCCCGCAACACGTGCTGGACGGCCTGTCGGGCCGGATCGAGGCGGTGCTGGATGGCGGCGCCTGCGCGGTGGGGGTTGAATCGACCATCATCGGCCTGACCGGCGCGCCGACGCTGCTGCGCCCGGGCGGCCTGCCCGCCGAGGATATCGAGGCCTGCCTGGGTGCACAGCTGATCCGCCGCGCCGAGGGCGATCCGATCACCGCGCCGGGCCAGCTTGGGTCGCATTACGCGCCCGGCGCGCCGGTGCGGCTGAACGTGACCGCGCCGGAAGCGTCCGAATTATGGATCGGCTTTGGCCGTGATTGCGACGGTGCCGCGCTGAACCTGTCGCCCAACGGCGACCTGGTCGAGGCGGCGGCGAACCTCTTTCACTTCCTGCGCCGGGCCGACACCATGACCGCCCTCGGCCAGACCATCGCCATTGCCCCCGTGCCAATGCACGGGCTGGGCTTGGCGATCAACGACCGCCTGTCGCGCGCGGCCGCCCCGCGCCCCTGAATGGGGAATCAGGCGTGACCCGCCTCGGATGACAGCAGCTTGGGGTCGACACCCATCCGGTGCAGCGCCGCAGTCCACTTGCCGCCATTGTCGCGATCAAACACCAGATCGGGCGACGCATCGCAGGTCAGCCAGCCATTCTGCACGATCTCTTCCTCAAGCTGCCCCGGCCCCCAGCCCGAATAGCCCAGCGCCAGCAGGCTTTGCCGCGGCCCCGTGCCGCGCGCCATGTCTTGCAGGATATCCAGAGTGGCGGTCAGGCCGAACACCTCGTCGATATCCATCGTCGAGGCCTTTTCGGAATGGTAGTCGCTGGAATGCAGCACAAAACCGCGCCCATGTTCGACCGGCCCCCCGAAATGCACCCGGATATCACGGTCGCCATGCGGGCGGGCGATATCCAGCTGTTCGAGAAGTTCGGAAAAACTAAGCTGCGAGGCGATCTTGTTGACGATCAGCCCCATCGCGCCTTCATCGGAATGAACGCAAACATAGACCACGCTATGCTCGAAACGGGGGTCGCCCATTCCAGGCATCGCGATCAGCAGCTTGCCGCTGAGATCCATCTGCGGAGCAATCGGTTCCATACCATTAAGAATGAGGCTGATCGGCGGTATTGCAAGGGAAACCCGTGCTTTGGTTACAATCCCATCGCCGGATTGTGATTTCTATACCGCGCTCAGGGCCTTATGTTCAGGCTATGACAAAGCGCGCGCTGCCCCTTGCCCTGATGGCCCTGATGACCTCACCCGCCCTGGCGGGCGATCCCTATGCCGATCTGGCCGGGGTGGTTCGGGCCGAGGTGCTGCCCGGCTGGGAAACCGGCGACGGGCGGCAGATGGCCGGGCTGCGGCTGACGCTGGCCCCGGGCTGGAAGACCTATTGGCGCGCGCCGGGGGATTCGGGCATTCCGCCCAGCTTTAACTGGGTCGGGTCGGAAAACCTGGCGGGCGTGACCGTTCACTGGCCGCGCCCCGAGGTGTTCTATCAAAATGACATGCGCACGATCGGCTACAAGGACGAGGTCGTTCTGCCGCTAGAGCTGACCCCCAGCGAACCCGGCCAGCCCATCGCCCTGCGCGGCGCGGTCGAGTTGGGCGTATGCCTTGATATCTGCCTGCCGATGGAAATTTCGCTGGCGGCCGATCTGCCCGACAGCGCCCAGCCCGCCCCGATCGAGGCCGCCCTGGCCGCGCGGCCCGTGCCCGGCGATCTGGCCGGTGTCGCCGCCGTGTCATGCCAGACCGAGGTCATCGACGACGGGTTGCGCCTGACCGCCCATATCCACATCGCGCAGATCGGCGCCGATGAGGTTGCGGTGATGGAGACCGGCGACCCCGATGTCTGGGTGTCCGAGGCCATGGTCAGCCGCGCGGGCAACACGTTGACCGCCGTGTCCGACCTGGTGCCGATGTCGGGCGAACCCTTTGACCTGGAACGCAAGGGCGTAGAGATCACCCTGCTGTCGGGCGAGCAGGCGATCTCGATCATCGGCTGCCCTGACGGCTGATACCGGCCTCTAGCGCGGCCCAGCCCGCGCCGGCAATCACCCCCGCCCCGATCACGAACAGAACCAGCGCCCCGCCCATCCCGGCCGGCGCAATCGCCGCCAGCGGACCGGGCAATCCGCCCGTCACAACCGCCCATCCCATCGTCAGCACGAACCACAGGCCCAGCCCCGCCGCCACAGGTCCCAACAGTCGCACCGCGCGCGGCGAATGCGCGCCCTTGCGCAAGGCCCGGCGCAGGGATGCCACCTGCCGCCCGAAATCGGCCTGCACCACCAGCAGCGCGGGCACCACCGTCAGCACCAGCACCAAACCAAAGCCCAGCCCGTAGACCAGCGTGATCACCGTCGGCTTGAGAAACTGCGCCTGCTGCGAGGTTTCATACAGCAAGGGCGCCAGCCCCAGAACCGTGGTCGCCGTGGTCAGGAACACCGGCCTCAGACGGTCGGCCACCGCGTCAATGATCGCCACGCGCAGCCCGCGCGTGCGGGCATAGTCATCCACCGTGCCCACCAGCACGATCGAATCGTTGATGATGATGCCGGTCATCCCCAACAGCCCCACCACCGTGAACATCGACAGGGGCACCTCCCACAGGCTGTGCCCGAATATCGTGCCGACCAGCCCGAACGGGATGATCGCCATCACCACCATGGGCCGGGTCCAGCTGGAAAAGATCCAGGCCAGCGTCAGGTAAATGCCCAAGAGGCACAGCGTCATCCCGGTCAGCGCATCCGACAGGAATTCGTCCTCCTGCTCGGCCAGGCCCGACAGCTGCCAGCCCACGCCCAGATCGCTTTCGATACCGGGCAGAATGTCCTGTTGCAGGATCTGCATGATCTCTTCGGCGCGGGCCGGGTCGTCTTCGGAAATGTCGCCCGTCACCGCGATCAGCCGCACGCCGTTCACCCGGCGCACGGTCGAAAACCCGGTCTGGCGCGTCACGGTCACGATATCGGCCAGCGGCACGTAATCACCGCCCGAGGCCCGCAGCAGCGTGCGGTCGAGGAAATCGGCGGTCAGCTCGCCCGCGGGCAGTTCCACCCGGATCGTGGCCGACCGCGGCCCGTCGGGATAGGTCGCTGCCTCGATCCCGTTCAGCCTGTGCCGCAACACTGTGCCCAGCGTGTCGATACCAAAGCCCAGCGCCGTGCCCTGCGGGGTCAGGTCCAGGATCAGCTCTTCCTTGTCATAGGCCATGTTATCTTCAACGGCCGAGACCTCGGGGAAGCGCGCCACGGCCGCCTTCAGCCGCTCTGCCGCGGCCTTGAGCGTGGCTGCATCGGCGCCAAAGAACTGCACATCCAGCGCATCGCCCCCCGGCCCCGCGCGCCAGCCGCGAAAGCTAAGCGTTTCGACCAGCGGGCCCTGGCGCACCTCGTCCTGCAACTCGGCCAGAAAGGCAAAGGACGAATAGGGCCGCAGGTCGGCGTCGATCAGCTCGATCGCGATCGAGCCCAGCAGATCACTGTCCTTGCTTTCGACGCCCGACAGCCCGCGCCCGGTATTTCCGCCGACCTCGCCCAGCACGTAATCCAGCGGGTTGGTGCCATATTGCGCCTCATAGCGGGCGGCCACAGCATCGGTGGCGCGCTGCAATTCGCGCATCATCGCCAGCGTGTCATCGCGGCTGGCGCCCTCGGCCATGGCGAAATTGCCCGAGATCGACCCCTGTTCGGGCGCGTTAAAGAACCGCCACTGCACATCGCCACGAATGACCGATGACACCTGCGCTGCCAGCAGCACCAGCGCCAACGCCAGCACCGGGTATCGCACCCGCAAGACCTGCGTGATCAGCGGCCGGAACAGCCGCTCACGCACCCAGCGAAAGCCGTCATTCACCTTGCGCGACGGCCAGTCATACCAGTGCTGCTGCGCGGTATGGGTCAGCGCATGGGCCATGTGATGCGGCAAAATCAGGAAACATTCGGCCAGTGACGCCAGCAGCACCACGATCACCGTGAACGGAATGTCGGTGATCAGGTCACCGAACCGCCCGCCAATCGCCGTCAGCCCGAAAAAGGCGATCACCGTGGTCAGCGTCGCGGAAAACACCGGCGCGGCCATGCGGCGGGCGGCGTTCTCGGCGGCCTCGATGGGTGGCTCGCCCAGACGGCGCGCGCGGAAATCGGCATGTTCGCCCACCACGATGGCGTCATCGACGATGATGCCGGTGGTGATGATCAGCGCGAAAAGCGAGATCATGTTGATCGTCAGCCCGGTCAGATACATCAGCGCAATCGTGGCCAGCATCGCCACCGGAATGCCCGCCGCCACCCAGAATGCGGTGCGCGCGTTCAGGAAAAGGAACAGCAATATCAGCACCAGCCCCAAGCCCAGCGCGCCGTTTTCCAGCAGGATGTTCAAACGTCCGGTGATGGCCTCGGCGCGGGTGCGGATCAGCTCGACCCGGACGCCCTCGGGCAGGGTCTGGTTCAGTTCATCCGCGACCTCTTGCACGATGCCCTGAATGCGGATCGCGTCGCCCTTGTCCGACCGGTCCACGCGAACGGAAATGGCCGGGTGGTCGCCCACGAAATAGCTGCGCTCTCGGTCGCCGCCCTCGACCCGCACGCGGGCCACATCGCCGATCGTCAGCTTTGACCCATCGGCGTTCGACCGCAGCTCGATCCCCGCAATCTGCGGCGCGCTGCGTTTCGCCACGCCGGTGCGAATGCGGGCATTGGCGCCGGTCACGTCGCCGGCGGGGGCGGTATCGGCCTCGGCGGCAATGGCGGCGGCGATCTCGGCCATGGTCACATCATGGCGGAGCAGCGCGGCCGAGGGCACCTCGACAATGGTTTCGGGCGCGGCCAGCCCCCGGATCGTGGTGCGCGTCACCCCGCGCGCGAACAGGCGCGCCACGAACTCATCGGAAAACCGGCCCAGCTGATCGACACCAACCGGCCCGGTGATCACCACATCGGTCACCCGGTCGCGCCAGATGCCGCGGGTCACGGTGGGCTCTTCGGCGTCTTCGGGCAGGGTTGTGATGGTATCAACGGCCTGCTGCACCTCGTCGGCGGCGCGGCTCATGTCCCAGCCCGGCTCAAAGGTCAGGGTGATGACCGCGTTGCCCTCGACCGAACGCGCGGTCGACGTATCCACCCCCTCGACGGCCAGCAGCGTGGGCTCCAGCACCTGGATGATGCCCGCGTCCACATCCTCGGCCCCGGCGCCTTCCCATTCGACGCCGACGGTGATGTCGTCATTGACCACATCGGGAAAGAACTGCGTGCGCATGCGCGGCATCGCCGCAAGGCCCGCCACGATCATCACCACCAGCAGCAGGTTCGCCACCGTGCGATGCCGGGTGAAATAGGACAAAACCCCGCGCGCCGCGCCGCCGCCCAGCACCGCCTAGCCCCCCATGCGGCTTTCCAGCCGCTCGACAGTCTGGGCCGGCACCTGATCCTGCGCCAGCTGCGCCAGAACCCGTTCCTTGACCTCGGCGGGCATCTGGCTGTTGCCTTCGACAAAGGCGATCAGACGCGCCCGGCGCTCGGGGTCGAGGGTCAGCATCTCGGGCGTGTCGGGCTGGGCACTGGCCGAGGGCCGCAGCGGCCGCACCTTGATGCCCGCGCCCAGAACCGGGGCGCGCTCGGCCACGATCTCGCGCCCCTCAAGGCCGTCGGCCGCTAGGATCACGTCATCGCCCTGACGCCGGATCAGCCGGGTCGGAATTTCCTCTAGCCGGTCATCCGCGCCCAGCGCCAGCACGGTATTGCCCGCATCCAGCGCCGTCGCGGGCACCAGCACCACGTTGTGCAGCTCGGGCTCTTGCAGGCGAACGGTGACGAAATCGCCGGGCCGCAAACCGGGCGCCGTATCCAGCCGCGCGAACAGCAAGCGCCCGCTCAGCCCCTCGCCCACCGCGCCGCTTTCGCGGGTCAGCGTGCCGGTGGCCGTCAGATCGGCGCCGTATCCATCCAGCGTGACCGTGACCGGCGCCGTGATCAGCGCGCCCGCATCATCCAACAGGCGCCCGAACTGCGCGGTCGAGACACGGAACGACACCTCAAGCTCATCGGGCGCGATCAGCTGGGCCACCTGTTCATTCACCGCGACCAGACCGCCCGACACCACGGAAACACCGCTAAGCGTGCCGGCAAAGGCGGCGTGTATCTCGGTGTCGGCCAGGCGGCGCTCGGCCTCGGCCAGGGCCAGCCCGGCGCGGGTATGCTGGGTTTCGGCGCTGTCCACGCGGCTTTCGGCATTGGCCAGGGCCTGACGGTTCGATAATACCGCCTGGCGGGCGGCGGCGGCCGACAGTTCGGCCCCCTCGACCAGCGCGTCCGAGCCATAGCCGCGATCGCGCACATCTGTCTGACGCGCCAGCGCCTGCGCCCGCAGCTGGGCCTGTTCCTCGGCGGCGGCCAGTTCATCGCGCGCGATTTCCAGCGCGCGGGCAGCATCGCGGCGCTCTGCCTCGGCCTCGTCCAGATCGGCGCGGGCCGACAGCACATCGGCCTCGGCATCCTCTTGCGCGACCCGCAGCAGCAACTCACCGGCGCGCACCTGCCCGCCCTCTTCGAAATTCTCGTGCAGGGCAACGACCGTGCCCGCCACCTTGGTGCGCAGATCCAGCGTGCGGCGGCTGCGCAGCTCGCCAAAGGCGGTCAGTTCGGGGCGCATGTCGCGGGCCTGAGCCTGCACGACGTTCACCGCAAAGACCCGCTCGCGCGCCGGCGGGCCGCCGGGGTCGGATGCCATGCGATCCTGCACCGCGGCCATGACCAGGTAGCCGGCAAAGACCAGCAAGCCCAGCGTCACCGCCGTCAGAAACAGCCCGGCAAGCGAACGTCGCAGAAAACCCATAGAACTCAGCCCTTTCGCTGATCAGTGCGCAGACACAAGGATAGCGCCGCGCAGGCCCAGCTCCAAGCACAACTCTGTTACGGCCCTGGCGGCTATTTCCGGCGCTTGTGCTCGTCCAGGCGCGGCATGATCTCGACAAAGTTGCAGGGGCGGTGGCGGTAATCCAGCTGCCAGACCAGGATTTCGTCCCAGGCATCCTTGCAGGCGCCCGGGCTGCCGGGCAGCGCGAACAGGTAGGTGCCGTTGGCCACGCCACCCGTTGCGCGGCTTTGCACCGCGCTGGTGCCGATCTTTTGCATCGAGACCATGGTGAACACCGTGCCGAAGGCCTCGATTTCCTTTTCATAGACATCGCGATGCGCCTCGACGGTGACATCGCGCCCGGTCAGGCCGGTGCCGCCGGTGCTGATGATCACGTCGATATCGGGGTCTTGAGTCCAGATCCGCAGTTGCTCGGCCAGTTGCGGACGGTCGTCGCGCAGGATGGCGCGGGTGGCCAGGATATGCCCGGCATCGGTGATCCGCTGCACCAGCGTATCGCCCGATTTGTCGTCGGCGGCTGTGCGCGTATCCGACACGGTCAGAACCGCGATGCGGACCGGGATGAAGTCTTTGCTTTCGTCGATGCGGGACAAGGGATCAGGTCCTTTCAAGAAGAGCAAGCCGCAACGCAAGCGCGGCGAATATTCCGGCGGTGAACCGGCTCAGCACCCGGCCAAGCCTCTGGTCCCCAGTCAGGCGGCGCCCCACACCTCCGGCGAACTGGCCCACCACGCCATTGACGATGAAACCGCCGATCGCGATCACCAGACCATAGGACAGGAATTGTATCAGGATCGACCCTGCGGCAGGTTCGATGAACTGTGGGATGAAGGCGAGGACAAACAGGACCACCTTGGGGTTGGTGAGATTGACCAGCATCCCATCCCGAAAGGCATGGCGCGCAGGCTGGATCGGCGCCCCGGATGCGCCGCCCCCCTGCCGCAGCACGCCCCAGGCCAGCCACAGCAGATAGGCGACACCCGCCCAGCGGATAATGTCGAACACCCAAGGCATGGCCTGCACCGCCGCACCCAATCCCATCCCAGCGATCGCGACATGCACCATGCTGCCCGCCGAGATACCGGCGCTTGCCGCCCAGGCCGCCCTTGGTCCGGCGCGCAGACCTTGCCCGAGGCAGAACATCATATCGGCCCCTGGCGTCAGGTTCAGCGCCAGCGCCGCAGGGACGAAGGTAAGCAGAGTGACAGGGTCGATCATTCAGGAACCTCGAACCAATTGACCGTGGGCCCAAGGTTGACGACGCGACTGTGCCCAATCATGCCTTCGGCACCCCAGCTATCGTGAATATGCCCGCAAAGCGCAAGGCGGGGGCGGATGCGGCCAATGGCCTCATGAATCGCGACCGAGCCCACCGACACCCCGCCCGAGGTGCGGTCGGCAATGCCCTTGGGCGGCGAATGGGTGATCAGGATATCGGCCGCCTCACAGCCCGCCAGCATGTCACGTGCCTGCGCCTCGGTCAGATCGCAGGACCAGCTGCCAAAGGGCGTGACCGGCACGCCGTAGCCCAGCCCGAACAGCCGCAATCCCCCCACCGAACAGCCCGACCCGTGCAGCACCTGCACCCCATCGGGCGCGGCGGCGCGCAGCTCGGCGTGGCTTTCGGCATTGCCGGGCACGATGACCATGGGCGCGGCGATCCCGGCCAAAAGGCCCATGGCCTGATCCAACCCCTTGCGCATGTTGCAAAAATCGCCCGCCCCGATCACCAGATCGGCCTGCGCGCTGGCCTCGACCAACACCGCCGCGCGCGAGCGGGACAGGTGCAGATCAGAGAACGCCAAAACCCGCATCAGCCGCCCCGCAAACGGGCCTGAAGCATCAAGAGATCATGCCAGGCCTCGCGCTTGGCCTGCGGGTTGCGCAGCAGGTAGGCCGGGTGGAACATCGGCATCGCGGGCAGGCCGGCGGCCTCGGCCCAGTTGCCGCGCAGCCGGGTGATGCCGCGCATCCCCAGCAGCGCCTGACAGGAATGATTGCCCATCAGCACCAGAACATCCGGCGCAACCAGTTCGATATGCCGTTCGACAAAGGGCAGCATCATCGCCACCTCGTCGGGCTTCGGGTCGCGGTTCTGGGGCGGGCGCCAGGGCAGGATATTGGTGATGTAGATCGCCTTTTCCGCATCCGTCGCATCGCGCGCCATGCTGATGGCGGCGAACATGCGATCCAGCAGCTGACCGGCACGACCCACGAACGGGCGGCCCTGGCGATCCTCGTCGGCGCCGGGGGCCTCGCCTATGACCATCACACGGGCCTGCGCCCCGCCATCTGCAAACACCGTGCTGCGCGCGCCCTTTTTCAGATCGCAGTGATCGAACGCCTCGATCGCGGCGCGCAGGGCCTCAAGGCTGCCCGCAGCGGCGGCGGCGGTCTTGGCCTCGTCCACGGGATCGACCTGCGCCACCTTGACCGGCTGCGCCACGGCGGCCTGAACCGGTGCCTTGGCCGGTTTCGGCGCAGGGGCCTCATAGCGGTTGATCGGCGCATCACAGATCGCCTCGGTCGCGCCAAGTTCGATCTGCCATTCAAGCAGCGCCTTTGCCGTATGATAATCCAGCTGCGATTCCATCGCCCAAACGCTAGGCCCCCTGTCCGCAAAGGTAAAGACGGGCCGATCCCCGGCTTGCCGCGCAGCGCCACCCTTTCTATAAGCATGGCAATCTTTTCGAGGGCTCCCATGACGTTTACGCAGAAACATCTTCTCGGGATCGAGCCGCTGCACCCCATCGAGATCGCCGCCGTTCTGGATCTGGCCGACACCTATGTCGATCTGAACCGCCGGTCGGACAAACGGTCGGATACGCTGGCGGGCCTGACCCAGATCAACATGTTCTTTGAAAACTCGACCCGCACCCAGGCCAGTTTCGAACTGGCGGGCAAGCGGCTGGGCGCGGATGTGATGAACATGGCGATGCAGGCCAGCTCGATCAAAAAGGGCGAAACCCTGATCGACACGGCGCTGACGCTGAACGCGATGCATCCCGACCTGCTGGTGGTGCGGCACCCGCATTCGGGCGCGGTGAACCTGCTGGCGGAAAAGGTGAACTGCGCCGTGCTGAACGCCGGTGACGGCAAGCACGAACACCCCACGCAGGCGCTGCTGGATGCGCTGACGATCCGCCGCGCCAAGGGCCGGCTGCACCGGCTGAACATCGCCATCTGCGGCGACATCGCCCACAGCCGCGTGGCCCGCAGCAACATCATCCTGCTGGGCAAGATGGAAAACCGCATCCGCCTTGTCGGCCCGCCGACCCTGATGCCCGTGCAGATCGACCAATTCGGGGTCGAGGTCTATGACGACATGGCCGAGGGGCTGAAGGACGTCGACGTGGTGATGATGCTGCGCCTTCAGCGCGAGCGTATGGATGGCGGGTTCATCCCGTCGGAACGCGAATATTACCACCGCTACGGGCTGGACGCCGAAAAGCTGGCCCATGCCAAGGATGACGCCATCGTCATGCACCCCGGCCCGATGAACCGCGGGGTAGAAATCGACGGCACCATCGCCGACGACATCAACCGCAGCGTCATCCAGGAGCAGGTCGAAATGGGCGTCGCCGTGCGCATGGCCGCGATGGACCTGCTGGCCCGCAACCTGCGCGCCTCGCGCGAGGAAAAGGGCGTGATGGCATGATCATGCGCGGGCTGGATATCCCCACCGACCACCACCGCCGGGTCTGGGTCTTTGCCGTGGATATTCCGGTCGATCAGATCGATGCCTTCAACACCGAAACCTATTCCGATGACGGCGATCACGTCGACTGGCCGCTGGCCGAGGCGCTGGGGCTTAGCATCCACCCCGATCACGATTTCATCGAGATCTTCGATCCGGCAACGCTCAAAGACTATGGCTTTGCCCGCTACCTGACCGAGGCCAACGGCATGGACGCCTCCGAGGTCGCGCCCGATGCCGCGATGCTGAACGCGCAGAGCGCGCCGGTGCTGCTGGTGTTTTCGCAGGCCCTAAAGGGCGCCGACACCGCCTTTGCCCCCAAACCGCCGCTGCGCTTTCTGGGCAGCTATGGCCTGACGCCCACCGACGTGCCGATGAGCGATCTGCGCTCGGACAGCGCCAAGGGCCAGCTGGGCCAGGGCAAACCGCCCCTCAGCCCGGCCCGCGCCCGCGGCATGGGCGCCATGTTCGCGCTGCTGTTTCTTGCCCTTGCCGTTTTGCTGATGATCTGGGTCGCATGACCCGCCGGAGACCCCCGCAATGACCCTGATAACTAACATCCGCCTGATCGACCCCGAGGCCGGCACCGACACGCCCGGCTGGCTGCGGATCGAGGGCGATACCATCGCCGAAACCGGCACCGGCACGCCCCCCGCCGCCAAAACGGTGATCGACGGGCGCGGCAAATGCCTGGCGCCGGGCATCGTCGATATCGGCGTCAAGATCGGCGAGCCGGGCGATCGGCACAAGGAATCGTTCCGCTCGGCCGGCCGTGCGGCCGCAGCCGGCGGCGTCACCACCATCGTCACCCGCCCCGATACCGCCCCCGCCATCGACACGCCCGAGGTTCTGGAGTTCGTCACCCGCCGTGCGCGCGAGGACACCCCGGTGCGCATCAAGCCCATGGCCGCCCTGACCAAGGGCCGCGAGGGCCGCGAAATGGTAGAGATCGGGTTCCTGCTGGATGCGGGCGCGGTAGCCTTTTCCGATGTCGACCGCGTGACCGAGAACACCAAGGTTCTGTCGCGCTGCATGACCTATGCCCGCAGCCTGGGCGCGCTGATCATCGCGCATCCGCAAGATCCGGGCCTGTCATCGGGCGCTGCCGTCACCAGCGGCAAGTTCGCCAGCCTGCGCGGCCTGCCCGCCGTCACCCCCATGGCCGAACGCATGGCGCTGGACCGCGACATGGCGCTGGTCGAGATGACCGGCGTGAAATACCACGCCGACCAGATCACCACCGCCCGCGCCCTGCCCGCGCTGGAACGCGCCAAGGCCAACGGGCTGGACGTCACCGCCGGCGTGTCGATCCATCACCTGACGCTGAACGAATTCGACGTGGGCGATTACCGCACCTTCTTCAAGTTCAAGCCGCCCTTGCGGTCCGAGGACGACCGCGTCGCGCTGGTGCAGGCCGTGGCCTCTGGGCTGATCGACGTGATCTGCTCGATGCACACGCCGCAGGACGAGGAATCTAAACGCCTGCCCTTTGAAGAGGCCGCCAGCGGCGCCGTGGGGCTTGAAACCCTGCTGCCCGCCGCGCTGCGCCTGTATCATTCGGGCGACCTTGACCTGCCGACGCTGTTCCGCGCGCTGTCTCTGAACCCGTCGCGTCGGCTGGGCCTGGAAACCGGCCGCCTCAGCGCCGGGGCCCCTGCCGATCTGGTGCTGTTCGACCCCGAGGCTCCGTTCGTGATGAACCGCCACGAACTGCGTTCAAAATCCAAGAACACCCCCTATGACGGCGCCCGGATGCAGGGTAAGGTTCTGGCAACCTTCGTGTCAGGGCGACAGGTGTTCGGAGATTAACTTATGCCCCCCATCACAACTGACCCAATGATCCTGGGCCTTGCGGCGGTGCTGGGCTATCTGCTGGGTGCGGTGCCGTTCGGCATCGTCATGGCGCGGCTTTTCGGGCTGGGCGATCTGCGCCAGATCGGGTCGGGCAATATCGGCGCGACCAACGTGCTGCGCACCGGCAACAAGCTGGCCGCCTTTCTGACGCTGATCCTGGATGCGGGCAAAGGCGGCATCGCGGTGCTGATCGCGCGCCAAGCCATTGGCGAAGACGCCGCCCAGATCGCCGGGCTGGCAGCCTTTCTGGGCCATCTCTTCCCGGTCTACCTGGGCTTTCGCGGCGGCAAGGGCGTGGCGACCTATCTGGGCACGATGCTGGCGCTCTACTGGCCGCTGGGCCTTGCGGCCTGCGCCACATGGCTGATCGTGGCGGTGCTGACGCGCTATTCGTCGCTGTCGGCGCTGGTCTCAGTCGCCAGCCTGCCGCTGTGGATGCTGTTCTTTGAGCGCGGCGAATTCATGTTCCTCTGCCTGGCACTGACCGTGCTGATCTATGCCAAGCACTGGCCCAACCTGCGCCGCCTCAAGGCGGGTACCGAACCCAAGATCGGCAAAAAGGGCTAACGGGCCGACACCGTCCCGGTTGACATTGCGCCCCATTCTGTTATTTCTGTCATTACAGAAATTTCAGGAGCAGCCCGATGATTCTCACCCCCGCCATGGAAGACTTTATCCTCCACTGGGGCGAGATGGGCAGCCGCTGGGGAGTGAATCGCTCTGTCGCGCAGATCCATGCCCTGCTGCACATCGCACCCGATCCGATGACCGCCGAAGACATCAGCGAAACCCTGTCGCTGGCGCGTTCCAACGTGTCGACCGCGCTGAAAGAGCTGCAAAGCTGGGATCTGGTCACGGCCAGCCGGCAACTGGGCGATCGCCGCGATCACTTCACCTCGGTGCGCGATATGTTCGATCTGGTGCAGGTCGTCGTCGAAGGCCGGCGCGAGCGCGAGTTCGCGCCCACGCTCAAGGCGCTGGCCATGGTCACCGAATCCGCGAAATCGGATGGTACGCCCCCCAGAATCCAGGCCCGCATGGAAGACACCCGCGCCACGATGCAGATGTTTGACGACTGGTATGCACAGGTCTCGGGCCTGCCGCGCCCGGCGCAACAGGCCCTGCTGAAACTGGGCGGCGGCATCGCGCGCCTGATCCCGAAAGGAAAATCCGGCTAAAAATTTTGCCCTTAAATTTCAGGAATTACAGAAATGACCGCAACAAGTGTTCTTTACCCACCCCCGCGCGCTCCGGCGCTCCACCCGGTCAACGCGACATCCTTTGCCTTGGCGATCGTTCTGGCGCCGATCTGGGTCGCAATCCTGTTCTTCTGGGTTTTACTGATCCCGGTTTTCGCGGTCCCGTTTGGCGCGCTGCCATATCTGCTGACCGCCCCGCCGATCCTGTTGTGGGCCTTCTCGAAGAACGGCCCCCAACCGGGACAGGCGGCGGTACTGGGTCTGATCACCAACCTGGGCATCTGGCTGCTGGTCTATCAGCTGACCGCCGCAGGAGCCCCTCTGCTAACTGAATTCGTCGGCAAGCCAGATGCGATCAATTCCTATTTCGTGCTTGGCTGCCTCGTTGCCCCGGCATGGGGCTATTTCGCAGCCGTCATCTATCGCTGGCTCGAACCCAAAAGCATGACATGAAAGGAGTCCTACCATGACGACAATTCTGATCACCTACGCCATTCTCAGCCTTGGCATTCTGGCCATCCTGACCGCGATGATACTGCGTATCGGGGGGCTGATGGCCGACTGCCCCGACACCGGCCCCGCGACCCGCGTCGCGACCGTATCCGTCGCGACCGGCTTTGCCGCGATTGGCGGCGGCGGGGTGCTGTTGGTGGGGGCGCTGCTGGTGCTGCTGCCGAACGCCGCGGGCGGGCTGCTGCCCATCGCGATGGGACTGGCGGCGCTGTGCCTGGGGCTGGGGTTCACCAACGCCGTGGCCACCCTGCGCGGGGTCGTGACCGGCCGGCCCGCCGAGCCCGTAAAGGAACCGGCCAGCAGCATCGAAGGCGTGCCGGTCTGACAAAATGGCCCGGACTTTGCGTCCGGGCTGTCCTTTTCAATAACTATATTCGGCGTAAATCCGGCTGAGATCGCCCTGCCACTCGCCGTTGTATTTCTCTAACAGCTCATCAGCCGGCACCTTGCCGCTTTCGATGCTGTCCTCAAGCGCGTGCAGGAAATGGCGCTCGTCGGGGATCATGCCGCCGGCACCGGGCTTGGCCCGCGCCTTGAGACCCGCGCGCGAGATGTCCAGCGCCCGTTCGGCCAGCGCCCGCATGTTGATATTGCCGACCTGAGCATGCAGACCGTCCTTGGCCGCGGCCACGCGCAGCGCCTGACGGGTTTCGGCGTCCCAGCCCTTGACCAGATCCCAGGCCGCATCCAGCGCGCCCTGGTCATACATCAGCCCGACCCAGAATGCCGGCAGCGCACACAGGCGCCGCCACGGCCCGCCATCGGCACCGCGCATTTCCATGTATTTCTTGATCCGCGCCTCGGGGAAGATCGTCGTCAGGTGATCGGCCCAGTCCGACAGGGTGGGCGTTTCACCCGGCAGCGCGGGCAACTGGCCCTTCATGAAATCGCGGAACGACTGGCCCAGTGCGTTGATGTATTTGCCGTCGCGATAGACGAAATACATCGGCACATCGAGCGCGTAATCGACGTAGCGCTCGAACCCCATGCCATCTTCGAACACGAAGGGCAGCATCCCGGTGCGCGCGTCATCCAGATGCTGCCACACGTTCGCGCGCCAGCTTTTCATGCCGTTGGGCTTGCCCTCAAGGAAGGGCGAATTGGCGAAAAGCGCGGTGGCCACGGGCTGCAACGCCAGCGCCACGCGGAACTTTTTGACCATGTCCGCCTCGGAGGCGAAATCGAGGTTCACCTGAACCGTGCAGGTGCGATACATCATGGTCTTGCCCATGGTGCCGACCCGATCCATGTAATCGGTCATCAGCTTGTAGCGCCCCTTGGGCATCACCGGCATCTGCTCATGCGTCCAGATCGGCGCGGCGCCCAGCCCGATGAACCCCACGCCAACCTTGTCGGCGATGTGCTTTACGTCGCGCAGATGCTGGTTCACCTCGTCACAGGTCTGGTGAATGCTTTCCAGCGGCGCGCCCGACAGTTCCAGCTGACCGCCCGGTTCCAGGCTGACATTGGCACCGTCTTTTTCCAGGCCGATCAGGTTGCCGGCCTCGAGGATCGGCGTCCAGCCGTGGCCGTCGCGCAGCCCTTCGAGCATCGCCAGGATCGACCGCTCGCCCGCATAGGGCAGCGGGTTCAGCGTATCTTTGCAATAGCCGAATTTCTCGTGCTCGGTGCCGATGCGCCACGCTTCGCGCGGCTTGCAGCCGGATTCGAGATACCCCGCCAGCTGTTCAAAACTTTCGATAGGGCCGCCGCCGGACTGAGGAATGGACATGAGCTTCTCGGATTGGTGCTGTCAGGTGTCAGGCCCAGAGTTGGAACCATTCGACAGGGAAGTCAATGCAATGCGGTCCGCGGGCATGTCCAGACCGTAACCGCACCGGCACACGGGGTTTTGAGCTGCCGCAGCAGTTTCTCGATATTCATCCCCTCAAGCGCGGCGAACACATCGAACAGCGCCTCGGCGCCCTGGGCGTCCGCGGGGATGGTCAGGGGGGGCTCGGAAAAGCTGGAAATCCGCCAATAGCGCCCGTCGCGAGGCGCCGGCAGTATCTCGATCCGGGTCAGGTCATCCACCGCCGCCACACCGCCCGAAAACGGGCCGAAATAGCGGATCGCGCGCTCATCCACCTCGACCAGGCCGGGGCCGTCGCCGGCCTGGGAAAACCGCGCGCGCTGTGCGCCCGCCACCGCCACCGCCATGCCGGCGGCGATCACCGCATAGCCCACATAGCGCGTGATCCCGAAACTATGCGCCACAATCCACAGGCCCAGCGCGGCGATCCCCACCCCGATCAGCGGCTCGCGCCAGCGCCACAGAACCGCGCGCAATTCGGGGCGGATCAGGCTCATGCCCAGTCTCCCAGCAGGCTTTGCCACAGGGTCATCGCCGCCACCGCCGCCGTGTCGGCGCGCAGGATGCGCGGGCCCAGGCTGACGGCATGGGCGTTGGGCATGGCGTGCAGGCGGGCGCGCTCGGCGTCAGAAAAACCGCCCTCGGGGCCGATCAGAATGGCCCATTTACCGCCCCCCGACGACAGCGCCTGCGCCGCGCCCACCAGCGCCTCGTCGCAGAACATGATCTGCCGGTCCTCGGGCCAGTCGGCCAGCACCCGGTCCAGCCGCTCCAGCTCGGCCACCTCGGGCACGAAGGTACCGCCGCATTGCTCGGCCGCCTCGACGGCATGGGCCTGCAACCGGTCGCGCCGGATGCGTTCGGAATTGGTGAACTCGGTCTGCACCGGGCAGATCCGCGCCGCGCCCATCTCGGCCGCCTTTTCGACGATGAAATCGGTGCGCGCCTTCTTGATCGGCGCGAACAGAAGCCACAGATCGGGCGGCATCTGCAACGGCCGGGTCTGCTCGACACAGCCCAGCGCCCCGCCGCGTTTCGACGCCTCGGTCACCTCGACCAGCCATTCGCCGTCGCGCCCGTTGAACACCAGCAGAAAATCGCCCACAGAATGACGCATCACACCGAAAAGGTAATGTGCCTGGTCCCGATCCAGAGGAATGGTTTGCCCCTGGCCCAACGGGTGCTCTACAAAGAGCCTGACTTTTGCCGATGATTTCACATTGCTCATGGGGAAATTGATATGACCGCGACGAACAAAACGCCAGAGCCCTCCGGCCAGGTTTCAGACGCGGTGAGAGGCAACTGGGTCGACCATCTGGCCCCCGCCGAATCCCGCCCCTACCTGCGCCTCAGCCGCGCCGACCGCCCGATCGGCACCTGGCTTCTGCTGCTGCCCTGCCTGTGGGGCGTGCTGCTGGCGGCGAATGCCACCGGCTGGCGGCTGTTCGACCTGTGGATCATCGTCGGTTGCGCCGCCGGGGCCTGGCTGATGCGCGGCGCGGGCTGCACCTGGAACGACATCACCGACCGCGACATCGACGCCCGCGTGGCGCGCACCCGGTCGCGCCCGATTCCGTCGGGGCAGGTGACGGTGAAACAGGCGATGATCTGGCTGGGCGCTCAGGCGCTGGTGTCGTTCGGCATCCTGATGACCTTCAACTGGAACGCCGTCGTGCTGGGCATCCTGTCGCTGGCGCTGGTCGCGATCTATCCGTTTGCGAAACGCTTCACCTGGTGGCCGCAGGTCTTTCTGGGGCTGGCCTTCAACTGGGGCGCGCTGCTGGCCTGGACGGCCCATACCGGCGCGCTGAGCCTGGCGCCGGTGCTGCTCTATTTCGGCGGCATCGCCTGGACGATCTTTTACGACACGATCTACGCCCACCAAGACAAGGAAGACGACGCCCTGATCGGCGTGAAATCGACCGCCCGCCTGTTCGGCGACGACACCCACCAGATCCTGCGCCTGTTCCTGATCCTGACCATGATCCTGCTGACCGCGGCCGTGGTCGCCGCGATGATCGACGGCGCCGGGCTGATCAGCATGGCGATCGGCGTGGCCGGCGTCTGGGCGATGGGCTGGCACATGAGCTGGCAGCTGCGCCGCCTCAACACCAACGACCCCGATACCTGTCTGTTCCTGTTCCGCGCCAATCGCGACACCGGGCTGATCCCTGCGCTGTTTTTGGCCGTCGCGCTGCTGGTGTGATTGCACCACCGGCGCGACCCCGATAAGACAGGCCAACCCGAAATAAACGCTGGCCTTTCCAATGCGCCTGACGCCCAAGAACATGATTGCCCTTGCCGCCATGGCCATTGCCGCGCTGCTGTCGGTCGGCAGCGCCTTTCTGGCCGCCAGCGCGATCGAGAAACGGTCGGTCGCGGCTATCAACACCGCGCTGGCCCGCGAAGGCATCACCTGGGTCGACCTGCGCGGCGACGGGCTAAAGGTGCACCTGACCGGCACCGCCCCGACCGAGGCCCAGCGCTTTCGCGTCGTCACCATTTCCGGCACCGTCATCGACGCCAACCGCGTCATCGACACGATGGAGGTCACCCCCAGCAAACCGGTCGACGCGCCCGATTTCTCGGTCGAGCTGCTGCGCAACGACGCCGGCATTTCCATGATCGGGCTGATCCCGGCCAACGGGCAGCGCGGCGAAATCACCGCCGCCATCCGCAACATGGCCGGCGAGGACCGCATCACCGACATGCTGACCGTGGCCGACTATCCCGTGCCCGAAAACTGGGACGCCGCGCTGAAATTCGGGCTCGAGGCGCTGCGCCGCCTGCCGCGCTCGAAAATCTCGGTCACCGCCGACAGCGTCACCATCACCGCCGTGTCGGACAGCCGCGCCCAGAAACGGCAGCTTGAATCCGAGCTTAACCGCGCCCGCCCCACGGCAATCACCGCCAAGATCGACATCTCGGCCCCGCGCCCGGTGATCACGCCCTTTACCCTGCGCTTTGTCATCGACGAAGACGGCGCGCGGTTCGATGCCTGCTCGGCCGACACCGACAAAGGCGCCACCGCGATCCTGGCCGCAGCTCAACAGGCCGGCGCACCGCAAGATGCCACCTGCACCGTCGGCCTGGGCGCCCCCACCCCGCGCTGGACCCGCGCCGCCACCGCCGGCATTACCGCCCTGGCCGAACTGGGCGGCGGCTCGCTGTCGATCTCTGACGCCGACCTGACACTGATTGCCCGGCAAGGCACCGAACAAGACCTGTTCGACAAGGTCGTCGGCCAGCTCGACAAAACCCTGCCCGAGGTCTTCTCGCTGCACGCCGTGCTGCCCGAACCGCCCGCCCAAACCGACGGCACCACCCCCGACCTGCCCGAATTCGTCGCCACCCGCAGCCCCGAAGGCCAGGTCGACCTCAACGGCGTCGTCCCCGACGAACTGACCCGCGCCGCCACCGAAAGCTATGCCCATTCGCGCTTTGGCCTGTCCAATATCGCCACCGGCCTGCGTCAGGACGACACCCTGCCCGACGGCTGGCCGATGCGCGTCTTGACCGGCCTCGAAGGCCTGGCCGAGGTCAACTATGGCAGCGTCACGGTCCGCGCCGACTTTATCGAACTGCGCGGCATGACCGGCGACCCCGAGGCCAAGGCCCGCATCGCGCGGCTGTTCGGGCTGAAACTGGGCGACGCGCAGAATTTCAACATCCAGGTCACCTACCTGCCCTCGCTTGCCCCCGAAAACCAGCAGGCCCAGATCGACCCGCAGCAATGCGTCGATCGCGTCAACGCCATCCTCAATGAACAGCAGATCATGTTCGAACCCGGCTCGGCCCGCATCGACGGCCCCTCGCGCGAGATCCTCGACCAGATCGCCGATGTCCTGCGCGACTGCCCGGATGCCGAGATGGAAATCGGCGGCCACACCGACAGCCAGGGACGCGAGGAAATGAACCAGACCCTCAGCCAGCAACGCGCCGATGCGGTGCTGAATGCCCTGCTGGCCCGCCGCATTCTTACCTCTAACCTGACCGCCCGCGGATATGGCGAGGTCGCACCCATCGCCGAGAACGACACCGAAGAGGGCCGCGAGGCCAACCGCCGGATCGAGTTTCGGATCGCGCCACCTATCCTGAAGATGCAGTCAGAGCAGAACGCCCAGGACGAAACCGCCCCCCAAGAGGACAGCAGCAATGAACCGAACTGAATTCGTCATCGCCACCGCGATCATCCTGTTCGTGGCCTTCCTGCTGGGCTGGTTCGCCTCTTGGATCATCCACCGCGTCGCCCGCGTCACCCAATCCGACATGGGCGAGCTTGACCAGATGGCCCAGCAACTGCACGAGGCCGAAGAGGCCCGCGACCACGCCATCACCCAGCTGGAACACCGCGAAGCCGAGCTGACCAGCAAACTGTCGCAAACCCAGGCCGAACTGCGCGCCGCCATGGAAGGCTTGCGCGAAGCCCGCCACGAGGCCGAAGACCTGCGCGCCTACATGGAGAAAAAGGCCCAGTCCTGAGCCTCTGCTTTCATCTTGGCTGAAATACCTCCGCCGGAGGCCAGAAAGCGGCCAAAGGCCGCGTTCACTCTTTCGACCAGCGCCCCAAAGCGGCCTCGTCCTCGTCCTTGCTGGCAACCCAGCCCGTGCCCGATCCGGTGATCTCTTTCTTCCAGAACGGGGCGCGCGATTTGAGGAAATCCATCAGATACTCGGCCGCCTCGAACGCCGCCTTGCGGTGCCGCGCGGCGGTGGCGACCATCATGATCATCTCGCCCACGGCCAGATCGCCATGGCGATGAATGATCAGACAATCCTTCAGATCCCAACGCCCGGTCGCCTCACGCGCGATCTTCTCCAGCGCGCGTTCGGTCATGCCGGGGTAATGCTCGATCACCATGCGCTGCAGGCTGCCGGTGTCATCGCGCACGATGCCGGCAAACGTGACCACCGCGCCGGCATTGTCATGCCCCGTGGCAAAGGCGCCGGCCTCGGCCCCGAAATCGAACGGCGCGGATTGAACCCGGATATCCATCCTACCCCCCGGTCATCGGCGGAAAGAACGCCACCTCGCGCACACCGTCCAGCGAGGCATCAAAATCGGCCAGATCCTGATCCAGCGCCACGCGCAGCGCGCTGAGGTCGGCAAAGGCCGCGGCATAGCGTTCTTCACGGGCGCGCAGCTCTTCGACCAGATCCGCCACCGTCGCGGCATTGGTTTCGACCTGCTCACGCGGCAACCCGATGCGTTCGCGCACCCAGGCGAAATACAGAATTTCAACCATCTTGGCCCCCATCGCGCAGGAATGGCATTGATTTCATGAAATAATCCCACCCCGTGACGAATGTCAGCACAGCCGCCAGCCAGATCAACCCAACCCCGGCGATCCAGCTTTGGCCCATGGCCATCCAGTAATAGCGCAGGTTGCCGTGATCGGCCTCTACCCCCTCAAGCACGCGGCTGGTCATCAGCGCATCCATGCCCATGCTGCGCATCCCGAACTCATGCGCAAAAATGCCATGCGCCAGCAGAACGGCAATCGCGACCATCTGGATCGTGGTCTTCCACTTGGCCAGCTTGGTCACCTGCAACAGCCCCGCCTGCTCGCCCAGGAACTCACGCAACCCCGAGACGAACACCTCACGGAAGAGGATCACCGTGGCCGGCAACATCACCAGGAACGGCATCCCCGTCGCGGCCACCACCACCATCAGCGCGATCACCACCATCACCTTGTCGGCGATCGGGTCCAGCATCGCGCCAAAGCGGCTGGTCTGGTTCCACTTACGCGCCAGATAACCGTCGAACCAATCGGTCACCGAGGCCCCCACGAACAGGATCAGCGCCGCCCAGTCGGCAAAGGGCCGGGGCAGTAGCAGAAAGGCCAGCGCGACACCGGGCGCCGCCAACAGGCGCAGCACGGTCAGGATATTGGGAATGTTCCATGTCATGGCTTCAGCCATACAGCCTCAGCCGCGCTCATGGAAGAAGCCATAGATGGTTTCCGCCAGGCTGTCGGAAATACCATCGACCGCCTTGAGATCGGCCAGACCGGCGCGGCTGACGGCCTTGGCGCTGCCGAAATGGGTCAACAGCGCGCGCTTGCGGGTGGCGCCCACGCCGGGGATCTCGTCCAGCGGGGTCGCGCCCACGGCCTTGGCGCGTTTCTGGCGGTGCGCGCCGATGGCATAGCGGTGGGCCTCGTCGCGCAGGCGCTGGATGAAATACAGCACAGGGTCATTGCGGCGCAGGGCAAAGGGGCGCTGGCCGGTGCGGTGGAATTCCTCTTTGCCTTGGTCGCGGTCGATGCCCTTGGCCACGCCGACCATCGGGATGTCGGTCACGCCGAGCTCGGCCATGATCTCGGCCACGGCGCTGACCTGCCCGGCGCCGCCGTCGATCAGCAACAGATCGGGCCAGGTGTCGGTCTGGCGGTCGGGGTCTTCCTTCAGCAGCCGCTGAAAGCGCCGGGTCATCACCTCGCGCATCATGCCGAAATCGTCGCCCGGTGTGATCGCACCCTCTTTGATGTTGAACTTGCGATACTGGCTTTTGATGAACCCCTCGGGGCCCGCCACGATCATCGCGCCCACCGCATGGGCGCCCTGGATATGCGAGTTGTCGTAAACCTCGATCCGCTGCGGCGGTTCGTCCAGCCCAAAGGCCTCGGCCACGCCGCGCAGCAGCTTGCCCTGCGCCACGGTTTCCGACAGCCGCCGGCCCAGGCTTTCGCGGGCATTGCGCGCGGCATTGGCGACCAGCTCCATCTTTTCGCCGCGCTGGGGCACGCCGATTTCCACCTTGCGGCCCAGCCTGTCGCTTAGCATCTCGGTCATCAGGTCGCGGTCTTCGATGTCATGCGACAAAAGGATCATCCGGGGCGGCTGACGGCGGGTGTAGACCTGGCCCAGAAAGGCCTGCAACACCTCGGCCTCATCCACGCCGACACCAACCTTGGGATAGTAATCCTGATTGCCCCAGTTCTGATGCGCGCGGATAAAGAACACCTGCACGCAGGCCTGCCCGCCCTCGAGATGCACAGCGATCACGTCGGCCTCGGACACGCCGCGCGGGTTGATGCCCTGCGACGATTGCACCTGGGTCAGCGCGCGGATGCGGTCGCGCAGGGCGGCGGCGCGCTCGAATTCCATCGCGTCAGAGGCCTCTTGCATCTCGGCGGCCAGCTTTTCCTGCATCTGGGTGCTGCGGCCTTGCAGGAACCGTTCGGCATCGGTCACCAGCTCGGCATAGTCATCCTCGGAGATCTTGCCGACACAGGGCGCGGAGCACCGCTTGATCTGATAGAGCAGGCAGGGCCGCGTGCGGCTCTCGAAGGTCGAATCCGGGCAGTTGCGCAGCAGGAACACGCGCTGCAGCTGGTTCAGCGTGCGGTTCACCGCCCCCGCACCGGCAAACGGGCCGTAATAGGCGCCCTTTTCGCGCCGGGCACCGCGGTGTTTCTTGATCTGCGGATAGGCATGCGCCTTGGACACCAGGATATGCGGAAACGACTTATCGTCGCGCAGCAGCACGTTGTAATGCGGCTTGAGCTGCTTGATCAGGTTCTGCTCCAGCAACAGCGCCTCGGTTTCCGTCCGGGTGGTCAGAAACATCATCGACGCAGTTTCGCGGATCATCCGGTCGATACGGGCATTATGGCCCGAGGGCGTCGCATAGTTCGACACCCGTTTGCGCAGGCTGCGCGCTTTGCCGACATACAGAACACGGCTATCCGCATCCAGCATCCGATAGACGCCGGGCGAATGGTCGAGCCCCGGCAGATAGGACTGGATGCAGGCATATCCGGTGGGCCGCTCGACAGGGTTCTGGTCGGTTTCGTCGTTCATTTGATCCGCGTCATGATTCCCTGCTCTGGCTGCAAAAATAGCAGAGAAGGGGCAAGGGAAAAGCTGTCCACGGAATCTGTGGATAAGTCTGGGGGAAAGTTCCCGGCGAGGAACAATTTCCCTTGTATTTTGGGGCGTTCATCGAATTGCCTATTTTTTAGGCGCAAATATAACATATTGAAAATAAACAAATAAAATTATGAGCGTATACAAATTGTTGAAATTGCAGCGAAATTTCGGGGTCTACTGTCATCAAAATGTGATGTGTGGACGGAAACGCACGGCGCGTTAACCTGAACGGCGTTTCACTCGATTCCGATCACGTCGGGGGTTTTCCATCCCAGATGCTGCCCGCCATCCACACAGATCAGCTGGCCGGTCACGGACGGGGCCGCCAATAAGTAGTCCAGCGCCGCCGTCACATCCTCGGCATTCGCGCCCCGGCCCAGAATGGTCGCGGCCCGCTGGGCGTCGAAATGGGACTGGCTTTGGCGCGACCCGCGCAACGTCGGCCCCGGCCCGATGCCGTTGACCCGGATCGCGGGGGCCAGCGCCTGGGCGGTGGTGCGCGTCATCGCCCACAGCCCCATCTTGGCCAGCGTGTAGGTCATGAATTCTGGCGTCAGCTTGTGCACCCGCTGGTCGATCATGTTGACGATCAGGCCGGCGGCGCGCGGCTCTCCGTGCTCGTCCGTGATCGGGTGCAGCCCCTGGGCCGCAAAGACCTGCGTCAGCAGGAACGGCGCGCGCAGGTTCGACTGCATATGCCTGTCCCAGCTGTCGCGAGTGGCGCTGGCCAGACTGTCATATTCAAAGATAGAGGCGTTGTTCACCAGCACCGTCAAAGGCCCGCCCAGGGCCTCGGCCGCGCGCGGGATCAGGGTCTCGGTCTCGGCATCGATCAGCAGATCGGCCCGCAAGGCGACCGCGCGACGGCCCATGGCGATGATCTCGGCCACCACGCCTTGAGCCTCGTCCTCGGACCCGTGGTAATGCACGGCGACATCATACCCGCGCCGCGCCAGGCACAGCGCCATCGCCCGGCCCAGCCGCTTTCCGGCACCTGTCACAAGCGCTTTTTGCATCGGGGCCACCTCAGATCAGAACGGAAACGACATATCCACCATAAAGCAGGGTCAGCACAACACCCCAGAATTTTGTGATGTTCCAGCCGCGAAAGACGAACGGAAACAGGATCAACGACGCCGCCAGCATCACCCACAGGTCATAGCGCAGCATCTCGGGCGGCACGGCCAGATCGCCGACGAAGGTGGCAATGCCGATGATGGCCAGCAGGTTGAACATGTTTGACCCGATCACGTTGCCCAGCGCCACATCCGCCTGCCGCCGCAGCGCCGCCATGACCGTTGTCGCCAGTTCGGGCAGCGAGGTGCCAACGGCAACCAGCGTCAGGCCGATCACGGTCTCGCTGATGCCATAGGCGCGCGCCAGGTTGACCGAACTGTCGACCAAGAGGTCCGCGCCCAACGGCAGGCCGATCAGGCCCAGCAGCATGAACATCACGATCTTCCACACCGGCATCGACGGGTCGGCGCCTTCGAGATCTTCGAGATCGTCCTCGTCCTCGGCTTCGGCCGCACAGGCGCGCCGATGTGCCCGCGCGGTGCGCAGCGCGTCAGTCAGCAGATAGGCCAGCCCAGACAGCAGGATCACCCCGTGCCACCATGTCAGCGGCCCGACAAAGCACAGCGCGATGAACACCACCGACGCCAGCAGCATCATCACATAGGTGCGCCGCGTGTCGCATTCGCCCGTATGCAGCCCCGCCATCAGCGCCGGCAGGCCCAGCACCAACAGCGCGTTCGCGGTGTTCGATCCCACAACGTTGCCCAGCGCGATGCCCGGCGCATTGTCCAGCGTGGCCTTGATCGCGATCAGCAGCTCTGGCGCCGAGGTGCCGAATGCCACGATCGTCAGGCTGACGATCAGGGCAGGCACGCCAAGGCGCAGGCTCATGTTCACCGCGCCCTTGACCAGCGAGTCCCCCGCCAGGAGAAGGATCACCAGCCCCAGCGTCGCATACATCAGATCGACCATAATGTCGTCTTATCCCTTCCTGCAGGGGCAAGGCCCGCTGCCAATCTTGTATCGCCCGCAATCGGGGCATTTGCCGGGTTTCCCTATCCCGGTGATGCGCCCGCCTCCGGGCAGCCGCAGCCGCCCGAACATTGCCAGCACTGCCATTCCGATCAGAAAGAAAGAGATGATCTTGAACAGCATGTCACAACCCGTATTGCGCCCACAGGGCGCGTTCCTCGATCGTATCCGCCAGCTCGGACACGGCGCGCGCCCCCAGCCGCTGCCACAGTGACCGCTTGGGGTCATAGGTGCGGAATTTGACCTTGTCTCCGAATATCGCCTTCATGTTCGGCACCATATGCCCGATGCCGTCGGCCAGCCCCAGGTCGACCCCGCCCTGCCCGACCCAGATATCGCCGGTGAACAGATCCGCGCCCTCGGCCAGACGCGCGCCGCGGCGATCGGTGACATGGGTGACAAAGCTTTGGTGAATCTGATCCTGCAACGCCTTCAGCCGGGTGATGTCGGCCTTTTTCTCGGGCTGGAACGGATCAAGCATGCTTTTCGATTTGCCGGCCGTATGCACCCGGCGCTCGATCCCGTGGCGGGCGATGAATTCGTGAAATCCGAACCCGGCCGAGATCACCCCGATCGACCCGATGATCGAGCTGGCATCGACCCAGATCTCATCCGCCGCACAGGCCAGCCAATACCCGCCCGAGGCGGCGACATCCTCGACAAAAGCATGAACGGGGATCTCTTTTTCATCGGCCAGCCGGCGAATGCGCGCGGCGATCAACGACGACTGTACCGGCGAGCCACCTGGCGAGTTGATCACCAAGGCCACCGCGTCGGGCTTGCCCCGCGAGAACGCGCGCTCGATCATCGGCGCCAGCGCCGCATCGTTCAAACCGCTCCCGCCGCGCCCTCCCGAAGAAATCACACCCTGCAGCCGCAACACGGCCACCAGCGGATCGGATTTCACGAAGGGCAGGTAACGTTTCATGCCATGGATGTAGATTGCCCCCCAGCCGGGAACAAGGCATCGCGGCGAAACTCATGCCGATGTGGCCAGTTTTTCGCATAGATCACGCGCCAATCGCCCGCTTGGGCCGCTCAGGGGCCCCGCCCGCCCGTCGCAACTGGCGCTAGCGGGCATCCCGGCGAACGGGGAAGGCCGATAGGATCGCCGCCTGGTTCGCCCCGCAAAACCGCTCTGCCGCGAAATCAATATCGCCCTTGTATAGGCGGCGCAGGGTGTCGACCATCGCATCAAACGACTTGTCGAGCGATATGCAGGTCTGGTCTGTCGGGGCGATGTAGATGGATTTTCCCACCGGGTGACGACGCAGGAAACCGTCTTCGACCAGTTGGCCGATCTTGCGGTGCAGCGTGCTGATCGGCAGATCCAGCACCTCGGAAAGCGCCGAGAGATCGTAAAGCTTGCCCTGAAGATTGCCCTGCACGACGGTGCGAATGATCAGGCAATCGATCGGCTTGCCCCACATCCCCGTTTCCATCGCGTAAAACCGGTTCAGACACTCGATGATCTGGGCCTGCACCTCTGCCCGCACATCAAGATGCGCGCTGTCAGTCTGCACCTTCTCCTGCATGTCACATGCCTCCCCTGGCGCGCGGATCAGCACCCGCCCTTTCCAATGTGGAAAGGTTAACTCTTGGCGACAAGGGACATGTGGTCGCATCTAGGCAGCACCGATGCGAACCACAGGGGGCGGCACCGGCCAATCGAAATCTCTAGGAGGAGACACCATGACAAAGCATATTCTCGTTGTCGGCGGCGGTATCGGAGGCACGATGACCGCGAACAGCATTGTCAACAAACTCTACCCAGAGGTCTCGGCGGGCAAGGTCAAGGTCACCATGCTGTCGGACAGCCCGTGGCACTATTACAAGCCCGCCTTCATGTATGTCGCCTTTGACATGTTCTTCGAGGGCGAACTGCGCCGCAAACAGCAATCTCTGCTGCGCCCCGAGATCGACTTTCAGGTCGACAAGGTCATGTCGTTCGATTTCGCCGGGTCCAGGGTGAAAACCGCCAGCGGCAAGACCATCGGCTATGATTACATCGTCGTTTCAACCGGTTGCGTGCCCGCGCCCGAGCGGATCGAGGGCCTGAAAGAGGGCGGCGACTATTTCTACCAATACGACCCCGCCCGCCAGCTGTCCGAGAAACTGCGCAAGCTGGAAAAGGGCCGCGTCTTTATCACGGTGAACTTCCCCGAAACGCCGAACGTCCCGCACCAGTGCGGCATCGCCCCGCTGGAAACCACCCTGATGCTGGACGAATACCTCCGCCGCAAAGGCGTGCGCGACCAGATCGAGATCGTCTACACCTACCCCACCGTGTCGCAACTGCTGCGCAACTGCCTGTTCCTTCAGGAAGAGGTGTGCTCGGTTCTGCCGCCGATCTTTGAACAGCGCGGCATCAAGTTCCAGCGCAGCTTTACCCTGAACAAGGTCGATGCCGAAAAGAAAATCGCCTATTCGGCCGAGGGCGAAGAGCAGGATTTCGACATTCTGATGTCGACGCCGCCGATTCGCGCCGTTGATGCCGTTCTGCAAAGCGGCGTGTCGCAGGCCCCCAATAACGAGGGCTGGCTGCCCACCGACCGCGCAACCCTGCAACTGGACGGCTATCCCAACGCCTATGTGATGGGCGACACGGTTGACCTGCCGATCTCGAAAGCGGGCGGGTCGTGCCACAACCAGTGCCCGGTGATCGCCAACAACATCGCCGGCGACATCCGCCTTGGCCGCACGGTCGATGTCTATGACGGCAAGGTTCAGGCCGTGGCCCAGATGGGGCTCGAGGCCGGCATGCCGCTTTGGTACGACTATGACGAAGACGTGCACCCCACCCCGCCCACCAAGGTCGGTGGCCTGCTGCGCAAAGCATTCAATCGCGGCATCTACTGGTCCGTCGCTCGCGGCATCGTCTGATTTCAAACATTCACGAACAGGAGGACGCCATGGCGAACCCCACAGCACCCCAGGCGGATACACCGCTTCTTGAACGCATCAGCCAGCAAAGCGCCTTTGCCGACGCGGCGACCGAGGCCGGGCTGATTGACCTGGCCAACAAGGTTGCCCCTCTGATCCAGGGCCGCCGCTTTCACAACGTCGTCGATCTGATGTCGCTGGCCGCAGACGGTGTGGATATGGCGGATGACGCCATGATCCAAAAGATGATGGGCGGATACGAAGATCTGGTCAGCAATCTCTGGATGCTGTCCAACGCCGCGCGCTATGCCTCGAACGAGGCCATGCGGCAGCCGGTGCCGTCGCGCATGGGTCTGCTAAAGGCCGCCGCCGACGAAGACGTGCGCCGCGGCTTGCATTTCGCGCTGCAGTTCCTGGCCGTGCTGGGGCGCCAGACGGCACCGCAAGCCGACGACGCCTAACGTGGCCCAGGCCGACGCGGCGCTTGCGGCGTTATATCAACCGCGCATCCGGGAACTTGCGGCCCGGGTGCGCAACGACCGTCGCCTTGGCGCGCCCGATGTGACCGTCACCTGCCGCAGCCCGGTCTGCGGCTCGATGTTGACCCTCGACATGACCCTGCGCGACGGCACCGTGACAGAGCTGGGCTGGAAAGCCCGCGCCTGCACGCTGGGCATGGCCTCGATGGGCATCGTGTCACGCGCCGCCCCCGGCCTGACCGCCCCACAGATCGCACAGACGGGCGAGGCGGTGGCCCGGCTGTTGAAGGGCGCCGACGACATCACCTTTGCAGAGCCCTGGCACGATTACGCGGTCTTTGTGGCCGCGCGCGATTTCCCCACCCGCCACGGCTCGATCCTGTTGCCGTTCACGGCCCTGGCCCAAGGCTTTGCCGAACGCGCCCCTGCCTGAAACGCGAACAGGGCGCCCAAAGGCGCCCTGCTTGATCGTGCGTACGTGATCCGCCTTAGCTGTTGGGGCGGATGCGGGCGGCGCTTTTGTCGGCAAAGGCCTCCAGCCGCGCGCGGGCAGCGGGCTGGGTGTTGACGATGCCCGCGACAAAGGATTCCGCATAGGCCGCATCCAGGCCCGACATGTTCTGCATGTGGCTGATCGCCGAGCAGATGGCAAAGTTGGTCAGCGGCAGGTTGGCGGCGACCTTCTCGGCCAGCTCCAGCGCCTTGTCCATGCTAGAACCTTCGGTGATATACTGGGCCAGACCCAGATCGACGGCCTCTTGGCCCTGATAGACACGACCGGTCAGGATCATGTCGATCATGCGGTATTTGCCGATCATGTCCGACACGCGGATCGTCGCGCTGCCGCCGGTGAAAATGCCGCGCTGGCCTTCGGGCAGGGCGAAATAGGTGGTCTGATCCATCACACGCACATGCGCCGCGCTGGCCAGTTCCAGACCGCCGCCGACAACCGCGCCCTTCAGCGCCGCGATGATCGGCACACCACCATATTCCATCTTGTTGAAGGCCTCGTGCCAACGCAGGCAGACATGCATGAAGTCTTCGGGGCTGCGATCGGCCTTCCAGTGCTCGACCAGATCCAGACCAGCGCAGAAATGTTCGCCCTCACCGGCCAGAACCACGGCTTTGACGCCGATCTGACGGGCCGAGCTGAAGAAGGTCACCAGCTCTTCGATGGTGGCGGCGTCCAGAGCGTTACGCTTGGTCGGGCGGTTCAGGGTTACGACAGCAACCCCGTCGCCATGCTCGCGGATCGCGAGGTTTTCGTATTCCAGGTCTTTCTTGTCCAGTGCCATGGTTCAGCCTTTCGTTCAGATGTCGTGATCCATTCAAAACCGAATGGGGTGTCAGATTTCGGCAGCCATCAGGCTGGCCGCGCCCAGGGTGATGCGCGTGCGCTCGGCCGTGCAGTCGGGCAGGATGTGATGGGCGTAGAACAACGCGGTGGCGATCTTGTCGCGCATGAATTGCGTGTCTTCGCCACGCTCCAGCGCCTCTTGCGCAGCCAAGAGCGCCCGGCCCAGCTGCCAGCCGGCGGCCAGATTGCCCGACAACAGCAGGAACGGCACGCTGCCGGCATAGGCGGCGTTGGGGTTGGTCGGCGCGGTTTCAAGCAGATACTCGAGGCTGGCCTCGAAATCTTCGCGCGCCTCGTGCAGGCGTGCCGCAACGGCGGTGGCGGTCTTGCCGGCCCCGCGCAGCTTCTGCTCGGTATCGGCGATCATGTCGGCAAACCGGCGGGCGGTTTCACCGCCATCGCGCAGCACCTTGCGGCCCAGCAGGTCGTTGGCCTGGATCGCGGTCGTGCCTTCGTAGATCGGCAGAATTCGCGCATCGCGATAAAGACGCGCGACGCCGGTTTCCTCGATGAACCCCATCCCGCCATGCACCTGAATGCAGTGCGAGGCCACCTGAACGGCCTGCTCGGTGCAATGCCCCTTGACCAGCGGCACCAGCAGCTCGGCCATGGCATCGGCATCCGCGCGCGCCTCTTCGGGGCCGTTATGAGCCAGGTCCAGCCAGCCCGCGGTGGCCGCAACCAGCGCGCGCCCGCCCTCGACCAGGGCCCGCATGCGCATCAGCATCCGGCGCACATCAGGATGCGCGATGATGGCAACCGCATCATTCACAGACCCATCGACCGGGCGGCTTTGCACCCGCTCTTGCGCCTGCGACAGGGCCAGCTGATAGGCCCGCTCGGCCACGGCCACGCCCTGAACGCCGACGGAAAAGCGCGCGGCGCTCATCATGACGAACATATAGCCCAGGCCCTTGTTTTCCTCTCCGACCAGAAACCCCTTGGCCCCGTCGAATTCCAGCACAGCCGTCGGGCTGGCCCGCACACCCAGCTTGTGTTCCAGGCTGACACAGCTGACCGCGTTGCGCTTGCCCGGCTCGCCGTCCTCGGCCACCAGGAATTTCGGCACCACGAACAGGCTTAGCCCCTTGGGCCCCTCGGGGGCGCCGGGGGTGCGCGCCAGCACCAGGTGGATGACGTTCTGCGACATCGGGTGGTCGCCATAGGTGATAAAGATCTTGGTGCCGGTGATGGCATAGCTGCCGTCATCCTGGCGCACAGCCTTGGTGCGCACGCGGCCCAGATCGCTGCCGGCCTGCGGCTCGGTCAGGTTCATGGTGCCGGTCCATTCGCCGGTGACCATCTTGTCGAGATACAGAGCCTTTTGCTCGTCGCTGCCCTTCATGCTCAGCGCCTCGATCGCGCCGTCGGTCAGCAGCGGGCAGAGGCCAAAGCTCATGTCAGCAGCGTTCATCATCTCGGTGGCGGCGGCCCCAACGGCGCGGGGCAGACCCATGCCGCCGAATTCAGGAGAATGCGACAGGCTTTGCCAGCCCATTTCGACGAATTGCGCATAGGCGGCCTCGTACCCGTCGGGCATCACCACCTTGCCATCGACCAGCTTAGAGCTGGTCTCGTCCCCGGTGATGGCCAGCGGCGCGATCACCTCGGAGCAGAACCGGCCAAACTCTTCCAGCGCGGCGCGCGCATCTTCGGTGCCGATGTCGCTGTAACAGGGCGCCGAACACACCTCGGACCATTGCGACAGATGCTCGATATTGAACAGAATGTCTTTGACTGGCGGGTGATAGATCATCCCATGCGCTCCTGATCTTGTCTCTTTCTGCCATTTTGAACGAAGCTATGGCCGAAACAATCTCTATGCGGGACAATTTTATATCATAAAGTGACAAATCCGGTGGATTCCACATGTATAATGCCGCCGCATGGCATCAAAGCACCGTGCGGCGGCATATCAGAACGAAAGGCGCGCCTACACCGTCAGCTTGCCATATCGCTCATCACGAAAGTTCAACGCCTCGCGCAGACCCTTGGTGCGAACCAGTTCCTGGAACTGCGCCTTCTCCGGCGCCTCCGCCGCATTCAGCGTCGCCGCGATATCAAGATTGGCATGAACGGCAGTGCGCAGGCCCATGGCCTCGTATGCGCGCACCAGCGCGGTCTTGGTCAGGCGCAAGATCACCAAAGGCGTCAGGGCGATTTTCTGGGCCAGCGTGTTGACGGTCGCCTCCAGATCCTCGGGCGCCACGACACGGTTCACCAGACCGATCTCAAGCGCAGTCGCCGCGTCCACGGTATCGCCGGTCAAAAGCAGCTCCATGGTTTTTTTCTGCCCCAGGATGAACGGCATCAACAGCGTAACCGGCCCCGAGCCGAAACGGATCTCGGGTTCGCCAAACTTTGCCCGATCCGTCGCGATGATCATGTCGCAGGCCATGGCAAGCTCGCAGGCCCCTGCCAGACACCAGCCATCGACCGCACCGATCGTCGGCTTGGTGCAGGAAAAGACGGCCATGCTGAGACCAACATTGTTCGACAGGGCGGCATGCCAGTCTTCGGGGCGGGCCAGGCCCATTTCGACCTCTTGCGCAATGTCATAGCCGACCGAGAAATTACCCTCGGCGCCGCGAAGAACGATGACCTTCACATCGTCGTTCTTCTCCATATCCGCCACGGCCTGACGGGCACCGGCCACCACTTCGGCCGCCAGCGCATTCAGCTTTTTGGGACGGTTCAGCGTGATCCAGCCGATACCATCCTCGATTTTCGTCTCTACAACGCTCATGTTCCTCTCCTTTGTTTGAAACAGTGGTTTGTCGTGCTTTCGACGGCACTATGTGCCGTGCGTTATTGGCAGCTGCCCCTTGGCCAGCATGTCGCGCAGTTGGCGTTTGTCGGGCTTGCCCAGGGTCGTGCGCGGCAAGGCGTCGACGACGCACCATTGGTCAGGCACCCACCAACCGGGCACCGTGTTGCGCAGATGATTGCCCAGCTCGGCCGCATCCATGGAATGGGCGGGGTCAATCGCAATCACGGCAAAGGGGCGTTCTTGAAAGCGGGGGTCGGGCCGGGCAATCACCGCGGCCTCGCGCACCCATCCAAGGGCACAGATCGCGTCTTCCAGAGGGCCGGCGGGAATCCACTCGCCACCCGATTTGATCGCATCCTTCAGGCGGTCCGTCAGGGTCAGAGCCCCGTTGTGGTCGATAGTGCCAATATCACCGGTCGCAACCCAGCCGCTGGCATTCGCCGCAGCTTCGCTCGCGCCAAGATAGCGGGCGATAACGGTCGGCCCGCGCACCTGCACCTCTCCGGCCTCGGCACCGCCCATCGGTAAGGCCGCGCCGGTTTCACCCACCGTGCGGATCTCGAGCCCCGGCACCGGATGCCCCAGCGGACCATGCGCGGCAGTCTCTTGCGCCACTCCGATGACCGACATCGACGAGGTCTCGGTCATCCCCCAGGCCTGAAAGGTTTCTATGCCGCGCTCTGCCAGCGCCTTGCTCAGACGTGCGGGAACCGCCGCCCCTCCCGTGGCAATGCGAGACAAGCTAGGGGCCAGCGCCAGTTCGGCCTCGGACATATGGGCCAAGAGATCGGTCCAGATTGTCGGCACACCGGCGGCAATCGTCACCCCGGCCTTTTCGATCAGCTCAACCAGAACGTCAGAGCGAAACGACCCCCCCGGCAAGACAATGCCCGCCCCCGCCATCGCGCATGCATAAGGAAGCCCCCAGCCGTTCACGTGGTAGAAAGGCACAGCCGGCAACACAGTGTCAGACCGGCCGATCGCCAAGGTATCGGCCAGACACAGGTTGAGAGCCTGCAACCACAAGGAACGATGCGAATACGCCACGGCCTTGGGGCGGCCGGTTGTTCCGCCCGTATGGCATATCGTGGCGGCCAGATGCTCTTGGATATCGGGAATGTCCGCCGGATCGGGCAAAGCCGCGCCCGCGATGAAATCCGCATAGCGCATGACCTCGATGCCACTGGGCAGCTCAAGCTTTGGCTTGGTCGCGCCCGCCACAAGGATCAGCCGCACCCGCGTTTCCGCCAGCAGCGGGGCCAGGGTCTTGAACCTCTCGGCCAGCCCGGCATCAAGGATCAGCGCCTTGTCTTCATTCTCGACCACCATGTCGGCAAGATCGGAATCCGACATTCGGATATTCAGAGGATGCAGAACGAACCCAAAGGCCGGAACACCCAGGCAGGCCTCGAAATGCCCGCCGGTCGTCGCGCAAAAGGTGGCAACCCGGTCGCCAACTTGCAGCCCGCGGGCCTGCAAAGCACGCCCCAACCGCGCGGCCCGGCGGGCGCAGTTTTGCAGGTTGTCGAACTCGACACCGTGTTCTGCATTACGCACAACCTGCGTGCCTGCACCGCTGCGCAAGGCACGCCTAAGGATTCGCGCGACCCCAAGGTCGCCCATTTGCATCGTACTTTTCATTTTATTTCCTGAACTTAGACGACCAAGACCGCCGCGGACGCCAAACACCCACGTATCTTGAACCGTATTGCCGACACCCCTGGGGCCTGATCTTGCTGGCCCTGCATCTGGTGACTTGCTCGCTCGCTAGTGGTCAGTCATCGCATTGACCCCCATGTCAGCACCTCGCGTGTTGGTGATCGCCTTGTCTGGTTTGTGAATGGCCGCGCAGCCGACGGGCGGCGGCGCGCCTCTATGTGGTTCATGACACCGCGCCCCCCGTGATCAGCTCTCTGAGCGCGGCACGATCCGCCTTTCCGGTGCGCCCGGTCGGCAGGCTTTCGGCAAAATGGATCGCATCGGGCAGCTTGAACCGATCCAGCCTGGACCGCGCCCAATCGATCAGTTCCTGACCGGAAACCGTCGAAGCGCCCGATCGAATGATCAGCAGGTGAATCGCCTCGCCGAATACGTCATCAGGCACCGAGGCCGCCAGCGCGGCAGCCACATCCGGGTGCTCACGAAAAGCCGCCTCGACCTCGAGCGGCGAAATCTTGTTGCCCCCGCGGTTGATCAGTTCTTTGATTCTGCCCTTCAGAACCACCTCGCCAGAGGGCAGTATCTCTGCCTGATCGCCGGTTTTGATCCAGCCATCGACCAGCGTCGAACCCGTCAGCTCGGGCATATCCAGATACCCCAGCATCGCATAGGGGCTGCGGATCATCAGCTGCCCGGTACCGGGCTCGGCAGAGACTTCGACCCCCGGCGTAACATGGCCCAGACTGTCATCCCCGCGATCTGGCGCAATGTCGCGTCGGAACAAATCGCAGGTGCCCGTTTCGGTCAGGCCATAGATGCTTTGAATGGTTGCCCGCGGCCAGGATCGCAGCACGGCCTGACGAAGAGTGGCATCCACAACCTCGCCGCCCGCCAGAACATCAAAGGCATGGTCCGTGCGGATCGTATTCAGCATCAGCCGCAGCATGGTCGGCACAGCCGCCAGATAGTCGAAATCTGCCGCGCCCATCACCCGCGCGGCCCAATCCGTCGAAAACCGGCCCGTCATATGAACCGTACCGCCCAGCATCAACGGCAGGAACGTCGCCCATTGGCCGAAACTGAACAGCAGTTGCAGTGGCACGATGGCGGTTGGGGCGGGTTTCATCTGGGTGAATGCCCTGATTGCCAAAAGCTTGGCATTCAGCCGCTTGCGCGAAAGCACGACCCCCTTGGGCGCGCCGGTAGAGCCGGACGTGAAGGTGATGATGGCCGCACCGTCAAGCAGCGGCCGAGCGGGCGGGGCGGTATCCGATATACGCGTCAGGCCCGTTTGACCGGCCTCGCCGACAGGGCCTGCGCCAATCACGAACCGGGCCCGCGTCACGGCCCGGACCTGATCCGCCATGTTCGAATCATGATGAACCGGCACCGCCACGGCACCGGCACCGATCACGCCCAGAATACCGGCGACATCCTCGGCGCAGCCGCGTACCGGCACCAGAACGGGCTCATGAGGGGCCACGCCATTCTGGCCAAGAAGGCGGCTGACCTGCGCGATCTTGTCTTGCAGCACCGACATCGGCACATGACCCGAGTCATCATGGATGCCACCGCCGGTGCCATGCATGATTGCATCATGAAGATCAGGTGCTTGCGTCAGGTGCGCCATGTTTCGACCCCGGCCCCTGCTTAGGCCCAGGCCGCGGCGGCACGCATGTCGCCGATGGATTTTATACCACCCACGACATAGGGAATCAGGATCTCTTGATAACCGTCATAATCGGCCGAAAGGCTGTCATCGCCCAGCAGGCCATTGATCCGACTGTCGTTGGTTGTTGACCCGTAAAGCCCAGCCAGCAGGAACTGAAAGGCACGGGCGCCATCAACCTTGGTCAGCGTCGGAACGGCGCGACGGATCGCTTCGATATAGCGATGCGCCGTGGGGTTGAAACCTTCGCTGATCGCTTGCGACAGCTTTGCATCCCACACGTTGCGCCCGATGAACAAGGCATAGCACCGCCAACCCGGATCATCGCTTTTCAGCTTGGCAAAGTAGGGGTCAAGAAACGCGCGCACGACCGGTTCTAGCTCGACCTTATTCAGACCGACCAGCCGCTCATACGAATCCAACAACTGCAAACGTTCGTCGCTGATCAAACCCGCGCGCCTCAACACGACCTCTTTGATCAGCTCGTCTTTTTGACCAAAGTGATATACGATCTGACCGACATTGGCGCTGGCGACCTCTGCAATCTCTTTCAGAGTGACCGCTTCATAGCCCCTTTCGGCAAAGAGATGCTCGGCTGCATCAAGCAGGTTGCCCCGTGTGGCTACGTTGTAAGACCCGGCCCGTTTAGCACTAACCACCGTCACCTCCAGAAATGAATTTCGTAATCCAGTATCTAAATTGGATCGAAATTTTATGTTTGACAAGTTGTTTGTTTCCAAAAACCATAAGCGTCATACAAATTTCAAAGCCAAAACGCGTATGACGTTTCGGTTTTGCTCGGGGAGGAGCAATGAATATTCTGTTATGGATCGACAGGTTAAACCTGTTGGCAGGTCGCGCCGTCAGCTACGTCGTCTGGATCGGCGCAGCGATTCTCGTCTGGGAAGTCGTGTCACGCTATGCATTCGGCAACCCAACCGTTTGGGCGCACGGATACACACAACGCATATTCGCGTCCTACTTCATTCTGATCGGCGCCTATACCTTGCTGCGCGGCGGGCATGTTCGGGTCGATCTTTTGCTGACGAACCGGGGGCCGCGCGCCTTGGCGTTCTTTGATGCGGTGAACTATGCGTTCTTGCTGATCTGGACCTCGGCCCTGACATACGAGGGCTGGAACTTCTTTCAGGAAGCCCTGCTGTGGTCCGAGCGCGACGACAGTGCGCTGGCGCATCCGCTCTGGCCTGTAAAACTTGTGCTGGTTGTGGCCGCGGGCCTGATCGCGCTTCAGGCTTTTGCCGGATTTATCCGCTCTGTCGTGGCCATTTCTTTCCCCTCGAAATCAAACCTGGGGGCGCTGCGCCATGAGTCCTGAGCTTCTGACAATCGGCATGTTCGGCGGCCTGATCGTTGCCATCATGATGGGCGTTTCCCTGTCTTTCGCCGTGGGTGGCATCGCGGTCATCTTTGCGCTGATCCTGAACGGGCCCCAGGGGCTGTACTCGGTCGTTTCCAGCACTTTCGGCAACATGTGGTCCATCCTGCTGTCCGCCATCCCGCTGTTCATCGCAATCGGTATCGCGCTTGGCCGCTCGAAGATCGCCGACGACCTGTACCGCGCCTTTTACCTTTGGTCGGGCAAGGTGAACGGGGGGCTGCTGATCGGCACGTCGGGCTTTGCTGCGGTCTTGTCGGCGATGACGGGTAACTGCTCTGCCTCGACCATTACCACCGGCCTGGTCGGCATTCCGGCAATGAAGCGTCACGGCTACAATGATCGTTTCGTTCTGGGCACGATTGGCGCCTCCGGCACGCTTGGCATCCTGATCCCGCCTTCGATCACGCTGATCATCATCGGCATGATGACCGGCCTGTCGGTGGGCAAACTGTTCTTTGGCGGACTGATCGCGGGGCTGTTCATTCTTGCCGCCTTCATTGCGTATGTCGCCATCAAGGCCAATCTCTATCCCGAACTGGCCCCTTCGGCCGAAGTTTCCGCACCGTTCCGAGAGAAAGTCCGGGCGCTGAAATCCGTCTTGCTGCCGCTGCTGATCGTTCTGTCGGTTCTGGTGTCCATTTTCATGGGCATCGCAACACCGACCGAAGCCGCGGCCGTCGGCGTGGCCGCCGTGCTGTTCTCGGTCTGGCTGCGCGGCGAGCTGACATTCACCTTTATCAAAGAGGTCAGCCACGACACCGCCTCGGTCACGGGCATGGTTGTGTGGATCATCTTTGGCGCGGGCGCATTCGTGTCGATCTATTCCAGCGGCGGCGGCATCGCGTTCATGCTGGAGCTGTTGCGCAGCAGTGATCTTAGCCCCTGGGCCCTGATCATCCTGATGCAGATCGCGGCGCTGATCATGGGCATGTTCCTCGATCCGGTCGGGATCATCCTGCTGACCCTGCCGATCTTCTTTCCGATCGTCGTCGAGCTGGGCTTTGACCCGATCTGGTTCTGCGTGATTTTCCAGCTGAACCTGTGCATCGGCTACATCACCCCGCCGTTCGGCTACAACCTGTTCTATCTCAAAAGCCTCAGCCCTCAGACCCCGATCTCGCAGATCTACATCGCCGTGATGCCCTTTCTGGGAATCATGCTGGCGACCGGGGCGTTTCTGATGGCGGTGCCAAGCATCCTGATCTCGCTGACAGCGATGATGAACTAATCCCCACCTGACCCAGGCCGGACGCCCCCTCGGCGTTCGACGCCACAAATTCAACACGGAGGAAACCAAAATGACTGACACACCTATCAACCGACGCCGACTGCTAAGCGGCGGTGCTTTGGCGGCGGGGGCAACCATGCTGTCCGCCCCCGCGGTGCTGGCCCAGGAACAGATCAAGTGGCGCATCCAAAGCCACTGGACGCCGGGCGTGGAATATTACGACTCGGTCTATGTCGAGTTTGCCCGCTGGGTGACCGAGGCCACCGATGGCGAGGTGCAGATCGAGGCGCTTCAGGC
This sequence comes from Actibacterium sp. XHP0104, assembly GCF_025751515.1. Taxonomy (GTDB): domain Bacteria; phylum Pseudomonadota; class Alphaproteobacteria; order Rhodobacterales; family Rhodobacteraceae; genus Actibacterium_D. The sequence goes on along the minus strand of NZ_JAOWLE010000010.1, from coordinate 7,181 downwards.
CGACACCGTCGCGCCGACGGGCGAGGTTCTGGGCGCGCTGCGCCGGGGCCTGCTGGATGCGGCCTTTATCTTCCCCGGCTACTGGATCGGCAAGATCCCGGTCGCCGGCCACCTGAACGGCAACCTCGCCACGTGGGACAGCCACGAAGAGATGCAGATGTTCTTTTACGACATGGGCGCGCTCGACATCATCCGCGAAGCCTATGCCAAGTTCGGCATCTACCAGGCGGGCCCGATCTCGTTCGCCGGGATTGCCCTTTATGCCAAAAAGCCGATTGAAACGGCCGAGGATTTCAAAGGGTTCAAGATCCGCTCGACCGGCACCCCGGCGCGCGTGTTCGAAAAGATGGGCGCCGCGCCCGTGTTCATTCCGGGCGGCGAGCTGTACCAGAGCCTTCAGACCGGCGTCGTCGATGGTGCCCATTGGGGGGGCGTGTCCACGGGCTGGGGCATGAACCTGCAAGAGGTCACCGACCACATCATCGCCCCCGATTTCCTCAGCCATTCCAACGGCGAGTTCATCGTGGGCATGGATCAATGGAACAAGCTGGGCGATGACCACAAACGGGTCATCCATAGCGCCGTGCGCGCGATGAGCACCAATGCCAGCGCCCATTTCCGCCATCTCGACTATATCCGCATGGATGAGTTCACCAACAAGATGGGCAAGACCGTCTCGACCGTAAGCGACGACGTCCTGGCCCAGCTGCGCAAGCATTCTCTCGAGGTCGTCGACGAATATTCCAAGGAAGACCCGGAATACAGCGGCCGCGTCGGTGATCTGTTGCACGAATTCATGCGCCTGACCGGAAAGGTCTGACCGTTCTCTCCCCCCTCGGCGCCCCCCCTCCTCTCTCTCCCGGGGGCGCCGCTTTTTCACACATCAATGAATGGAAGAAACGATGTTGAATAATGTCGATGTCGACGCCCTTGATGGCGCGCGTCAGCAGATCCGGGAAACCCCCGAGGCCGGCTTGGCCACCTATGGCGTCAACCTCGCCTGGCAAAGTGGCGTGCGCGCCGAAGTGACGGCCCTGTCCATGACCGTGGGCGGAGAAGAAATTCCCCGCGATTACACATGGGTCGTTGACGAACCGCCGCAGCTGCTGGGCGAAAGCAAAGGGCCGACACCGCAGGAATATCTGATGTCGGGCGTGGGCGCGTGCATCATGGTTGGCTTTGTCGTCAATGCCAGCGTCCGCGGGATCGAAATTCGCAAGCTGGATGTAAAAGTGACCGGCGGGCTGGACCTGGCCGGATTTCTCAACCTGCGCGATGACGCAAAGGTCGAGATGTCTGGCCTGACCTACGAGATTTCGGTTGATTGCGATGCCGACGCGGAAACCCTGGCCGAAGTCGAGGCCGCCGCCGTCGGCTTTAGCCCCAACGCCATGTCGGTCAAGAATGGCATCCCTGTCACCGGATCGGTGACGCGGGTCGCGGCCTGACACCATCATGAAATCGGGCGCCGCCATGCCGGCGCCCGGTCTTCACGGCAATCGCCGTCATCGCCAGGGCACGCCTGACACAGCCGATATTATGCTTTTCCAAGCCGGCCGATGCTGTTTAGCTGCCGCCATGATCAACGCTTCGGACCCAGTCAGCCTTACCACCGTCTCGCGCGGCCTGATCGCGGATTGGCTAGAGGCCATGCGCCGGTGTTTCTCTGACCCCGAGATGCGCGACCTGCTCCGGCGGGCGGGGCTTGAGGCCTCTCAAGACCATCCAAACGCGCGGGTGACGCTGGAACAGATCGTCGCCATCTACCAGATCGCCGCCGTCGAAAGCGGCGACGAGATGATGGGCCTGTGGAGCCGGCCGATCCGCTCGCGCGCCTTGCAGCATCTGCTGACCACCGTTCTGGCCGCCGATACGCTGCGCTCGGCGCTGCACCGGTTTTCGACCTTCTGGAACCTGCTGCTCGAGGATTTCCGCTTTGACCTGACCGATCAGGGCCGGACCCTGACCCTGTCGCTGCACCCGCTGGGCGAGGGGCCGGTTCAGCGGTTCGGGCATCTGCTGATCCTCAAGCTGGCGCATGGCGTGCTGTCCTGGCTTGCGGGCTACGAGGTGCCGGTGCACTCGGTGCACTTTGCCTTTGCCCAGCCCCCCTATGCCGAGGATTACACCGTGATCTTCCCGGCCCGCGTCGGCTTTGACGCGCCCTGTTCAGAGATCTCGTTCGACGCCTCGACGCTGGGCACCCCCGTGGCGCGTAACAAATCCGAACTGGTCGATTTCGTGAAACGGGCGCCCCGCGACTGGATCTTTACCGCCTATCGCGAACATGCCCAGTCGCTGCGCGTGCGCGAGTTTCTGTTCCGGTCGAACTGGCAGAACTGTCGCCTTGTCGATGCCGCCGATGCGTTTCGGATGACCCCCCGAACCCTGATGCGCCGGCTCGATGCCGAGGGCACCTCGTTTCAGGCCATCAAGGACGCGCTGCGCCGTGACATCGCGATCCGCGATCTGCGCGAGACCCGCAAAACGGTCGATCAGATTGCCGAAGATCTGGGCTTTTCGTCCGCGACCAATTTTCACCGCGCCTTTCGCCGCTGGACGGGCGACACCCCCGGCGCCCATCGCGATCGGCCGTCAGACTACCTGGTGCTGTCGCGGCCGCAGCCAGACTGACCCCGCGTGCCAATCACGACGCGGCCTGCGCCACCGGTGTTGCGTCGTGGCCCTGGTCGCGATCAAACGCCCATTGGTGGCGTTTGGCGGCCAGTTTGTTCACGTAAAGCCGCCGCTGTTTGCGCAGCTGGTAGAACCGGGCGCGGCGCACATCCTTGGGCTTTTTCGCGGTGTTGATATCGCTTTCCGCCCCCGACGGGGTGAATGGAACCTGGGTCAGCCCCACACCGGCATTGGTTTGCACGCCCCAATAACGCAAGAAATGATCGACCGGCATGAAGATCGGATAGGCGGCCTTGAGGAAAGCCTCGGCCCCGGCGCGCGACCAAAGGATTGCCGTCGTGGTATCGGGGAAATAATGCGCCCGGCACAGCTGCGCGTCGTCCGCGTTCAGGGCCTTGATCGGAGAGAAGAACCGCTTTACCGGACGGCCCAGATTGACCATGTGCCAGCCCGGCGCGATGCCGGCGGTCAGGTCAGACATCACCTCGTCAAGCACGGCGCGGGCATTGGGCGCACATGTCAGATCGTCTTCAAGCGCCAGGCCATACCGCGCGTCAGATTCCAGAAAACGCCGTGCCACGTCGACATGCGAAAAATAGCAGCCCAGCTCGCCCCCCGACAGCTTGCGCCCGAACCACGAACAGGCCCGCGCCTCGTCATATTCGGGGCGCGTCAGCGGATCGAGCTGACGCCCATCAAAGGCCGAGATGCGTTCGAACGGAATACCGGCCTGATCCAGTTGAGCGGTCGCGACATTCAGACGCTCGGTCGAGCTGTCGAGATTGATGAGATATGCGGAAAACTGGGTCACTGTTCTAACACTTTTCGAAGGTTTCATTATAGCTCTCGGGAAAGAGCTGCGCCAGCCATGCATAGTCTTTGGCATAGAGCGCCTTGATGCGCTCGATCTGGGCATCTGTCGGCGAGTACTGGCTGCGCGAGCTGTTCTTGCGCTGGGCACCCGGCGGCGCCTCGCCGGTTTCCAGCCCCAGCCGCACCCCCAGCGCGTGAATGTCGCGGCGCAGATGTTCCACCTGCCCGACGAACCCGTAATCGATCAGATCGGGGCGCAGGTTGTAGAACTGCGGGCGGAAATGTTCGTCCATCCGCTCTATATCCTTGTCGATACAGGCCTGAACATAGTCGAGGTAGATATCGAACCGCTGCGCATCATCGCGTGCCGCGGACATGCCCATCGCATCCCAAAACGGCGCGTGGCGTTCGTAATTGTTGTTCTTCTTGTCCAGGGCAAAGTCGGTAAAGCCCGAGACACAGCGTCTTACCGGGTCGCGCAGGATCGTCACCTTCAGGCAGTCAGGATCGGAGATCGCGCGCACGATGTCGGGATAGGACCACAACCCCTGCGACAGTGTCTTGTCGCGGTGGACGGTGCTTCCCGTATATTCGGTGCCCTTCTCCCACTCGTAGATCTTGTGGCACAGGCTGGTGCTGGCGGCCTTCGAGTTCTTGATGAACAAGGCCCGCCCCTGATGGAACAGCAACGAATGGATGGCCATCGGCACCAGCTTGGAGGGCAGATTGGCAAGGGTTTTCTTATGTTCATAACGGCGGCTGACGGGGGCCAGGACCTTGGCCTTTGCCAGGTTCATCCGCTTGTGAAGAAAGACTTTTGTCAAAACTCAGCTCTCTCGCATGGCCGGCCAACGGGCTTTATCCCCAAAGAAGATACGCCGCAGGCGCGTTCAGGCTCTTCGCCGCCGTCCAGTGTCCTCCGACCCCGCCCGCCCAATCCTGGGCGCCAGCATGGATCGGTCCTTTTACGTCGCCATACCATGAAGGGGCACCATTGACCAGCTCCCCCCTAGGGAGAGTTGCGAAAAACCGGCACAATTTTGCCGACACGCTGCTGCTACGGCCTGATCACCGGCGGTTTTCAGCCAAAGCAGCCGCAAAAAACCACCAAACCGGCGCTTGGGCGAATCGCCTGCATTCCTGCTCGACGGAGCCAATCCGAGGGGCTATGTCCAACCAGGATGAGAACTGCCACGCGCGGGGCCGACATATCGACGCGATGTGCAAAAGACGACTTTGGGCGCGCTGCCTCTGTGTGAAACGAGAACGGCGAACTGTGGTAAAGAGTATTGATGAGACCAGAGATCAAATCGTGCTTTGACGCTTTGGCGGACGAGCTGAAGAACGTCTGCCAAGGGCGGCCCGTTGTATTCTTGCTGAATGACGGGAACTGGGGCGACAGCCTTATTCGTGAGGGCGCCGAGGCATTCCTGACCAGCCATGGCATTCGCTATCACATGCTCAAGGTTCTCGACCTCAAGAAGGGCAAAGTGTCCCTTGCCCAGGCGAAAGAGCGGCTTGGCCACTCTGATCCGGTTGCCGTCTATAACGGGGGCGGCTCATACGATCCGCGTTATGGCCGCCTGCCGTTTCTGGGCGAACTGGCCGGCGCGTTTTCCGCCAATGTGTTTCTGCCGGCAAGCTACCCCCGGCATGCGCGACGGGCTGCCGAAAGACGCGATCTTCTACGCCCGCGACAAGGGCGAAAGTCTGAGAAACGTCGAGGACGCGCGTTTCTGTCACGACATGGCGTTCTTTCTGACCCCCGAACCCGGCACGCCGACACGCAAGGTCGGGGCGTTCATGCGCGAAGACGGAGAGCGCCCCGCCAACGCCCCCATTCCGCCGGGAAACCGCGACATCTCGGCCGAAGGGCGCGCCCATACGCCCGTAAGACGTTTCCTGGATCAGATTGCACGATACGAGACCATCTACACCAACCGCCTGCATGTCTCGATCAGCGGGGCGCTGTTGGGGCGCAGGGTTCACCTTTTCCCCAACGACTATCTCAAGAACGAGCTGGTCTTTGAGGCCACGTTGAAACCTAATTTTCCGAATGTCTCATTCGAACGGGATTACGAAGAGCTTCGCAACCTGACCGTGACGCCGGATTCGATCTGGACCCGGCTTGGAACCACCTTCAGGCGCAAATAGCGCCCGCCGACCATAGCGCGCCTTAGCGCCCGCCAAGGCATCGTCTTACGGCGCGTTTCACCGTGTATTTCCGAAACACATGCGACAAGGCATGATCCAGATCGGTCTCGCCCCTCTCGCGAAACCCGGCCTGAATATCGCGCCAGAAATCCCAGGTGAACCGGTTCTCCCATCTCCACGGCAGCTTCAGCCGCCGAAGTGTTTTGCTTGAAAGTTCGGTGTCAAACGTATCTGCCAGCTGTTGATAGCCGCCAATGATCAGCTGCGCCTGGGTCCGCATGCATTTCTCACAGACCCCGCAGTTATAAGCGCCGCCCGTATTCTTGTGACAGACCCGAAGCCCCTGCAGAAGATACGGCGCATGTGTCGCGACTGTCTCGATCTTGTCTTGGCGGCTTGCCCGGCACGAGAAATGCCGCACGCTCTGCTCGTCACACGACCACATCGGGTCGACCAGGGGCGAGCTGGCATGAGGCACGATCTTGTCATACTTGGCGTATGAGCCGATCAGCACATTCGGCACAATCGGGGCAAAAACCTTTGAAATGCCCCCCAGCACCACGCTGAAACCCAGCTTTTCCCAATCGACGATCTTGTAATGCAGATCCCGAACATTGGTGCGAATGTCTGCACAGATCATGTCATGGCCCGCCGGCAGCTGCGCGAATATCGTCGATTTTGTCTTTTCCCAAAGGTCGTCTTGATCCAGCGCGATATCCATCCCCTGGATAAGCCACAGGTCAGTGATCGGCAGGGTTCCGAACTCGCGGTGCAGACGCGCGCTCTCGGCGATATTGTACAGTGAATCAACACCACCCGAATAGAAAGACCCCACCCGGGCAGACGCACCGCGCGGGCGGAACTCACCCTCGGCATCCAGATCGACGATCTCGCACAGGCCGAGAAAGTAGTGTTTGTAGATCGCCATCGCCTCGAGCAGGTTCAGCACCAGAGACTGCGACATCGCGCCCCGAACCTGCAAGCGTTCCCCCAGACACATGGCAAGCGTCAGGCACATGATGACAAAGCCGTCGGGCCTGGCCTCGGTCGGCTTTAAATAGCTTTCAGGCCAATCAATCCAAAGCTCCTGGGTTCGCGTGCCGGTCTTGGGAAAGACCCGCCCCGGGGTCTCTATCTCGATCGTTGCACTAACACGGCAGCGGCCGAGAGCGCTCGATATCTCAACAGGATGAATAATCATAAGGACACTTCCGCAGAAATCCGTTCACTTGGCCTGTGTACATGGAAAGGGCTTGAGATGGGCGAAAAGCGGGACGGTTGGACTGTGATCTTTACGATCGGCCAGAGCAACCTTGCCGTAACACGGGTCTCTACAACACGAACGCCACACTCTGTAGCGCGCGCCTATTGCTTCCAGTTTGCTTCCATCGGTGATTGCGCGACGCGGAATACCTCCCGAGGGAGGTTTGTAAATTATTGTAATGTTGTAATTATTTTGGTTGCGGGGGCAGGATTTGAACCTGCGACCTTCAGGTTATGAGCCTGACGAGCTACCGGGCTGCTCCACCCCGCGCCGATGATGTTTTGATTGATCGTTTTGAGAGATACGTTGTTGT